>NZ_CP149129.1:0-82500 GCF_037818705.1 Aeromonas popoffii
GTGACTGCTTCGCTATGGCAGCAGTGCCTTAACCGGCTGCAAGATGAGTTGCCCTCGGCAGAATTCAGCATGTGGATCCGGCCGCTTCAAGCGGAGTTGAGTGACAATACTCTGACCCTGTATGCACCGAATCGCTTTGTTCTGGACTGGGTACGAGACAAGTATCTCATCCGGGTTAATGGCATCATCAACGAACTCTGTGGGGTCGACGGCCCCACCCTGCGTTTTGATATAGGTAATCGTCCCCATCCTGTCGCGGTCGCAAGAGCGCCGGCGCGGGGTGCTGCGCCTGTGAATAACTTGCAGAAGAGCTGGGAAAGCAAGGCTGAAGCCAAGCCTGAGCCGAACCACAAAAGCAACACCAACGTGAACTATACCTTTGAGAACTTCGTCGAGGGTAAGTCCAACCAGTTGGCCCGTGCGGCTGCCCGTCAGGTAGCCGACAACCCGGGTGGCGCTTACAACCCGCTGTTCCTCTATGGCGGTACCGGCCTGGGCAAGACCCACCTGCTGCACGCCGTTGGCAACGCCATCAAGGAGCGCAAGAAAGACGCCAAAGTCATCTACATGCACTCCGAGCGGTTTGTGCAGGACATGGTGAAGGCGCTGCAGAATAACGCCATTGAAGAGTTCAAGCGTTATTACCGTAGCGTCGATGCCCTGCTCATCGATGACATCCAGTTCTTTGCCAACAAGGAGCGCTCCCAGGAGGAGTTCTTCCATACCTTCAATGCATTGCTCGAAGGTAACCAGCAGATCATCCTGACCTCGGATCGCTATCCGAAGGAGATCAATGGTGTCGAGGATCGCCTCAAGTCCCGCTTCGGCTGGGGCCTGACGGTGGCGATCGAGCCACCGGAGCTGGAGACCCGTGTCGCCATCCTGATGCGCAAGGCGGATGAGAACCAGATCCACCTGCCGGACGAAGTGGCCTTCTTCATTGCCAAGCGTCTGCGATCCAACGTCCGTGAACTGGAAGGCGCCCTCAACCGGGTGATCGCCAATGCCAACTTCACCGGTCGTGCCATCAACATCGATTTCGTGCGCGAAGCGCTGCGCGATCTGCTGGCGCTGCAGGAGAAGCTGGTCACCATCGACAACATTCAGAAGACGGTGGCGGAGTACTACAAGATCAAGCTGGCGGATCTGCTGTCAAAACGCCGCTCACGCTCCGTTGCCCGTCCACGCCAGCTGGCGATGGCACTGGCCAAGGAGCTGACCAACCACAGTTTGCCGGAGATAGGTGATGCCTTTGGTGGCCGTGACCACACTACCGTTCTTCATGCCTGCCGCAAGATCGAGCAGCTGAAGGAGGAGAGCCACGACATCAAGGAAGACTATTCCAACCTGATCCGAACCCTTTCCTCCTGATAAGAACGGAGAGCACAGATGCAGCTCGAAATTAGCCGTGAGGCCCTGTTACGTCCTCTGCAACTGGTGTCCGGTGCCCTGGGTGGCCGGCCGACCCTGCCGATCCTTGGCAATGTGCTGCTTGATGTCAGCCAGGGTCTGCTGTCGCTGACCGGGACTGACCTGGAAGTTGAGATGATAGGTCAGGTCTATCTCAATAATGAGAGCCAGGATGGCCGCACCACAGTGCCGGCGCGCAAGCTGCTGGATATCTGTCGCGGCCTGCCGGAAGGGGCGGACATCCGCCTCAACACCGAAGGCGAGCGCCTGATCATCCGTTCCGGTCGTTCTCGTTTCAACCTGTCGACTCTACCGGCCAGCGAATACCCGAATATCGAGGATTGGGAATCCGTGCTCGAATTCGACATCGGCCAGCTGGAGCTGAAGAAGCTGATCGATGCCACCCAGTTCTCCATGGCCAGCCAGGACGTGCGTTACTACCTGAACGGCATGCTGTTCGAGAGCGAGGGCCACGGCCTGCGCACCGTGGCGACTGATGGCCACCGTTTGGCGACCTGCCGTCGCGAGGTAGTGGAAGAATCGCTGCCCGATCATCAGGTTATCCTGCCCCGTAAAGGTGTGCTGGAGCTGGTGCGTCTGCTGGAAGCGGAAGACAAGCCGGTACGGCTGCAGATCGGTCGCAGCAACCTGCGCGCTGCGCTGGACGGCTTCATCTTCACTTCCAAGCTGGTGGATGGCCGATTCCCGGATTGGCGCCGGGTTATCCCGCGCAACAGCGACAAGGCCCTGATCGCCGGTCGTGAGGATCTGCGTCAGGCATTTGCCCGTGCGGCCATCCTCTCCAACGAGAAATTCCGTGGAGTGCGTCTCAATCTGCAGGAAAACCTGCTGCGCATTACCGCCAACAATCCGGAACAGGAAGAAGCCGAAGAGCTGCTTGACGTACAATACGAGGCCAGCGAGATGGAGATAGGTTTCAACGTCTCTTATGTGCTGGACGTGCTGAATACGTTAAAATGTGACCAAATTCGGATTAGCCTGAGCGATTCCATCAGCAGTGCCATTATTGAGGATTTTGATCATCAGGATGCTCAGTATGTGGTGATGCCGATGCGGATCTAGTCGTGGCCCTGGTCAAACTCCAGCTCAGCGACTTTCGCAATATCCAGCAGGCCAGTCTCAAGCTGTCCCCCGGCCTCAACATCCTGGTAGGGTGCAATGGCAGTGGCAAGACCAGCGTGCTGGAAGCCATTCACTACCTTGGCCTTGGTCGCTCCTTTCGTACTCACCTGACCGGGCGGGTCATCCGCCAAGGGGAGCGGGCCTTTACCCTGTTTGCCCAGTGCGAACTGGAGGGGCGTCAGGTACCCATTGGACTCGCCAAGGACAAGAGTGGCGAGACCCAGCTCAAGATCGCCGGGGCCCAGGCCCAGCGACTGGCCGATCTGGCCGAGCTGTTGCCGGTGCAGTTGATCCATCCTGATGGCTTCAACCTGCTGACGGGCGGTCCCCAGGCTCGCCGGGCCTGGCTGGATTGGGGGGTCTTCCATCAGGAACCGACCTTTTTCTCCCTGTGGGGACGAGTGCGGCGGTTGTTGAAACAGCGCAACGCCCTGCTGCGTCAGAGTACCCAGTATCGCCAGCTGGCGTTCTGGGATCAGGAGCTGGTGCGGCTCGGGGGGGAACTGGCCATGTTCCGTGCGAGCTATTGTCAGGCCATTACGCCCCTGATCAAGGAGATGACGGCAGATTTTCTGCCGGAATTCGACATCAGTCTCGGTTTCTATCGGGGCTGGGAGAAAGAGACTCCCCTCGGCGACTTGCTGGAGGCGGGGTTTGAGCGGGATCGTTCGCTGGGTTACACAGGGGTAGGCCCACAGAAGGCTGATGTGCGACTCAAGGCGAATGGTGTGCCCGCTCAGGATATTTTGTCCAGGGGTCAGCTGAAGTTGTTGGTCTGTGCCATGCGACTGGCCCAAGGGCTCTATTTGAATCAACATAGCAGCCGTGGCTGTATTTTTTTAATTGACGATTTTGCCTCTGAACTGGATGTCGACAAGCGCCGCTTGCTGGCCGCAAGGCTGAAGCAGTGTGCGTCCCAGGTGTTTATCACCGCCATCGATACCGGTCAGCTCGCAGACATGATGGATGCGAATGACTGCAAGTTGTTCCACGTGGAACAAGGCAAGATCTCCGAAACGTTAGAGAAGGCAGAGAGTAAGCTATGAGTGAAAATACTTACGACTCCTCGAATATCAAGGTACTGAAGGGCCTGGATGCGGTCCGCAAGCGCCCGGGGATGTACATCGGCGATACGGATGATGGCTCAGGTCTGCACCACATGGTGTTTGAGGTCGTCGATAACTCCATTGACGAGGCTCTTGCTGGCTACTGCTCCGATATTCTGGTCAAGATCCATTCCGACGGTTCCGTTTCCGTGCGTGACAACGGCCGGGGTATCCCGGTAGACATGCACGAAGAGGAGGGCCGCTCCGCCGCAGAGGTCATCATGACCGTGCTGCACGCTGGCGGTAAGTTCGATGACAACTCCTACAAGGTGTCAGGTGGCCTGCACGGCGTGGGCGTCTCAGTGGTTAACGCCCTCTCTGACAAGCTGTTGCTGACCATTCGTCGCAACGGCCATGTCTACGAGCAGACCTATCACCTGGGTGAGCCGCAGGCGCCGCTCAAGCAGATTGGCGACAGCAGCAGTGGCACGGGTACCGAGGTGCGCTTCTGGCCGAGCCCGACCATCTTTACCGATACCCTGTATCACTACGAGATCCTGGCCAAGCGTCTGCGCGAGCTCTCCTTCCTTAACTCCGGTGTTTCCATCCGTCTGCAGGACGAGCGGGATGGCCGCGAGGTGCATTTCTGCTACGAGGGCGGTATCAAGGCCTTCGTGGAATACCTGAACCAGAACAAGACCCCGATCCACCCCAAGGTGTTCCACTTTTCCATAGAGCAGGACGGCATCGGCGTCGAAGTCGCCATGCAGTGGAACGATGCCTATCAGGAAGGGGTTTACTGCTTTACCAACAATATCCCGCAGCGGGATGGTGGTACTCACCTGGTAGGGTTCCGGACCGCGCTGACCCGCACCCTCAACACCTATATGGACAAAGAGGATTACAGCAAGAAGGCCAAGTCGGCCGCCAGCGGCGACGACGTGCGTGAAGGTCTGATTGCGGTCATCTCGGTCAAGGTACCGGATCCCAAGTTCTCCTCCCAGACTAAGGACAAGCTGGTCTCTTCCGAAGTGAAGACTGCGGTTGAACAGGCGATGGGCGAGAAGCTTGGCGAGTTCCTGCTGGAAAACCCGGGCGATGCCAAGATTGTGGTCAACAAGATCATCGATGCGGCCCGTGCCCGTGAAGCGGCCCGCAAGGCGCGCGAGCTGACGCGCCGCAAGGGTGCGCTGGACATCGCCGGCCTGCCCGGCAAGCTGGCAGACTGCCAGGAGAAAGACCCGGCCCTCTCCGAACTCTACATAGTGGAAGGGGACTCTGCTGGCGGCTCCGCCAAGCAGGGTCGCAACCGCAAGAACCAGGCTATTCTGCCGCTCAAGGGCAAGATCCTGAACGTGGAGAAGGCCCGTTTCGACAAGATGATCTCCTCGCAAGAGGTGGGCACCCTGATCACCGCCCTGGGCTGCGGCATCGGTCGTGACGAGTACAATCCGGACAAGCTGCGTTACCACAACATCATCATCATGACGGATGCGGACGTCGATGGTGCGCACATCCGTACCCTGTTGCTTACCTTCTTCTATCGTCAGATGCCGGAGATCATCGAGCGTGGCTACATCTACATAGCCCAGCCGCCGTTGTACAAGGTCAAGAAGGGCAAGCAGGAGCAGTATCTGAAAGATGAAGATGCACTGCTGCAGTACCAGACCGCCATGGCGCTGGATGGTGCAACCCTGCACGTCAACGAGTCTGCCCCGGCCATCGGTGGCGAGGCGCTGGAGCGTCTGGTCAACCAGCACCGTGCCGTGTCTCACCTGATCACCCGTATGTCCCGTCGGGCGCCGGATGCCGTATTGACCCAGCTGATCTATCAGCCTGAGTTGAACGAAACCCTGCTGGCCAGCGAGAGCGACTTGCTGGCCTGGTGTCAGGGCATGGAGGCCGTGCTCAACGAGAGCAACCATGGTATCCAGTACCAGATCCAGGTGCGTCGTGACGAAGAGCGTCGTCTGTTCGTCCCCCATGCCGTGGTGCGTCAGCACGGGGTCGACCGTGAATACGCGATCAGCTACGACTTCCTGCAGTCAGGTGAGTACCGTCAGCTTGTTTCACTTGGCAAGGAGATCGCCAACCTGATCGAGGAAGGCGGTTTCATCAAGCGTGGCGAGAAGGTCAAGCCGGTTGCCAACTTCGTGGAAGCGGTCGACTGGCTGATGGGCGAAGGCAAGCGCGGCATCTACATCCAGCGCTATAAAGGGCTGGGCGAGATGAACCCGGACCAGCTGTGGGAAACCACCATGGATCCGGAAGCGCGTCGCATGCTGCGCGTCACCATAGACGATGCCGTCGGTGCCGACCAGCTCTTCTCCACCCTGATGGGTGATGCAGTAGAGCCCCGTCGTGACTTTATCGAGACCAACGCCCTGCGGGTCGCCAACCTCGACGTCTAATCGACGCAGTCAGACAGCAAAAAGCCGCTCCTTGTGAGCGGCTTTTCTCGTTTTCAGGGGCGGGGAAATCGTACGTTTCACGTGAAACGTGAAACCGCCTTGGTGTTGATGATACCGACTTAGCCCAGTTCCGGAGCCAGGCAGTAGAGGCGCAGGCGATGACCATCGGGGTCAAGCGCCATGCCGGTATAGCCAAACTCCATTCGGCTCGGCTGCTGGATGATGGTCAGGCCGCGCGCCTGCCATTCGGCCAAGCCAGTATCAA
The DNA here is from genome assembly GCF_037818705.1 of Aeromonas popoffii. NCBI lineage: Bacteria > Pseudomonadati > Pseudomonadota > Gammaproteobacteria > Aeromonadales > Aeromonadaceae > Aeromonas > Aeromonas popoffii. The sequence continues at coordinate 6,276 of NZ_CP149129.1, forward strand.
CACTGGCTTCATCTGGCAGCGGGAAGGCCAGCTCCATGGCACCAGCACTCTGGGTAACGGCGGGCGCGACCGTGGCACTGGACCAGAGCGCCAGTTTTGCCCCCGATTCGAATACGAACATGGCAAAGGTAGGGGATTCTTCTACTGGCGGACGACCAAACAGCTCGCGATAGAAGAGGGCGCTGAGAGCCGGATTGGCGACATAGAGAATGGTGAATGGCGGGACTAACAACATGGTGACGCTCCTTGATTCGGGGAGGGCGCATCTGCGCCGACCCCGTCAGCATGGCGCTACCTGCTGTCAGTTTCTGTCAGCAATGAATGTTGGTTGCGGGATCTGCTGGGCGGCGCGCCACTCCTTGAGCAAGATAGCCCTGCTCCTGGGATAGCCTGTCTGCTCCAGTGTCAGCTGGCTGATGCGGTCCACCCGGAAGTGGCGAAAATCCTGCCGTAGTTCGCACCAGGCCACCAGTACCCGCACCTGCTCGAAGTAGCCAAGGGCAAATGGCCAGACGGTGCGCTCGGAACTCGCTTCCCTCAGGTCGCGGTAGCTCAGGGTTATCTTGCGCTGCTGACGAATGGCACTGCGCAGGGGGGCTTCATCGGTGCAGGCGTCGTGGCGGGATGAGCCGATCAGCAGGGTATTGGCGTGGAGCTGCTGGCGGTACTCGTCGGGCAGCACGGCCTCTATCTTGGCCAGCGCACTGCGGGCACCGGCACTCAGGGCGCTGTCGGTATGTTCGGCCACCCAGCGGGAACCCAGCACCAGCGCTTCCAGCTCCTCTTCACTGAACATCAGCGGTGGCAGCATGAAGCCGGGGCGCAGCACATACCCGATACCCGGCTCACCCTCGATATGGGCACCTTGCGCCTGCAGGGTCGCCATGTCCCGGTAGAGGGTGCGCAGGCTAATGCCAAGCTGGCTGGCCAGCTCTGTGCCGGTGATGGCGTAACGGTGGCCGCGCAGCAGCTGGAGCAGGGCCAGCAGGCGTTCGGAACGGGACATGGTGTGACTCCTCGGGATCTCTGGTTAGCCTGCCATAGCGGGGTGAGCGGGTACAGCGGGCGTCATAAAGGGTTGTGGCCGTGAAAAGCGCGTCGCCACTCGCTGGGGGAGATGGCAAAACAGGCCCGGAAGTGATTGCGCAGGGCGGTGGCACTCTTGAAGCCGACCAGCTCGGCCAGGATATTGCCGAAGATAAGGCAGGGGATGGCGCAGTGAAAAGGGCTGAAGTGATCGAAGGTCACCACGGCAACGATCGGGGTGGTCATGGTGTTGGCTCCTCTCTGCGCGCAGACCCCTCATCATAAGCGTTCGGCAGTGAAAGCCGAAGGGCCATGTCTGGCATGGCCCTCCGCCCTCTTGCGGATCACAGCGATATCACCTCGCCATCTTGTGGCACCCGTACCCGATCCATCATGCTCTGTTTCGCCAGATAGTCGCGCAGCTCCTTGCGTGACAGCAGGGCGTGGTTGACTGCCTCCATATGGCTGGCGATCAGCGTGGCTTGCGGTGCGGCCTGATAAACGGCGGCGACATCCTCCTTGCCCATGATGATGGAACCGAGCCCCGGCACCTGGGCATCGCCGCAGTTGAGGATGATCACCTTAGGCCCGTGTAGCCGCAGGCTCTGTGCGACCATCTCGTTCCAGACGGTATCACCCGCCAGATAGAGGGTTTTCTCTTGCGGGTGGGAGAAGACCACACCGCACACCTCACCCAGCCGCTCGGCCAACACAGCCATGACCTGATCGTTGCCGTGTTGCCCCTCGGTCTGTTGCAGGAGGATGCCGGCAAATTCGGCCTGCTCGCTCAGCAGGCGCACATCTGTAAAACCGCTGGCGCTGATGGTGTCGGCATCTTTCTGATGTTGTACAAACAGCGGCAGATGCTTGGGGAGCTGCTGCTGAGCGACCGGGTCCCAGTGGTCCAGGTGATCGTGGGTGACGATCACCGCATCCACATCGAGTATCTCCGCCAGGGATAGAGGCAGCTCGACCAGCGGGTTGCGCAGGTGGCTGTTGGCTGTTCCGGCGAAGGCGGGCAGTGTGCCCTTCGCTGCCAGCATGGGGTCGATCAGAAAGCGGGTGCCGGCGTAGTTGATCAGCAGGGTAGCGTTGCGAACCTGGGTAATTTGCATTGTGTAGCTCCGTGATAGCGGCGAGGTGTGCAACCAGTATGACGGGGGATGCGGGGAGCCATGAGTGGCCCGCGGGTCGATTATCGATCCTATCGGGCCAGCTGAACGATACGATTGTGTGCTGGACAAACTCGAAAAATTTCTTTGATTCTCGCCCTTGAAAGCAAAAAGCCGGACCCTATATAGGTAACAAGGCCGGAACGCTCGACAGAGGTTTCGACCATACGCCCGTCCGACAGGAGGGCAAACCATCCGTTATCGCTCATAAGAGGGTAATACTATGCGTTCTATCGACTTTTCTCCGCTCTATCGTTCTGCCATCGGTTTCGATCGTCTGGCCAATCTCATCGAGTCTGCGGCCAGCAATGGCAATGCCGGATATCCCCCCTACAACATCGAGCAGCTGGGTGACAGCGACTACCGCATCAGCATGGCGGTGGCGGGTTTTACCCAGGAAGAGCTGGAGCTGAGCTTCCAGGAAAATCTGCTGACGGTGAAGGGTAACAAGCAGGCTGAGACCGACCGCAACTATCTGTATCAGGGCATAGCCGAACGGGGTTTCGAGCGCCGCTTCCAGCTGGCCGACTATGTGCGGGTAAAAGGTGCCGACCTGAAAAACGGCTTGCTGCATATCGAGCTGGTGCGTGAAGTGCCCGAGGCGATGAAGCCGCGCAAGATCGAGATCAACGGCTGATAGCCCGAATTCACTGCGATTTTCAAATTTCCCGGGTGCCGATGACGGGCCTGTGGAGAACCAAACCTGTTGCTTGTTAGAAGGATAGGATTATGCGTAACCTCGATTTTTCTCATCTCCATTCCAATGCCGTCGGCTTCGAGCGGATGGCCCGTGAGCTGGAAGGTCTGTTCGATCAGAAGACCGCCGCTTACCCCCCTTACAACATTGAAAAGCGCGATCACGACGGCTATTGCATCACGGTCGCGGTGGCCGGTTTCGAGCGCGAAGAGCTGGAGCTGGAAACCGAAAACGGCACCCTCAAGGTGAAGGGGCGCAAGGCAGCTGCCGGTGAGCGTCAGTTCCTCCATCAGGGTATTGCCGAGCGCGACTTCGAGCTCGCCTTCAAGCTGAGTCAGCACGTTGAGGTGCAGGGGGCCAAGCTCGAGCATGGTCTGCTGACCATAGATCTGGCACGCGAACTGCCGGAGGCGCTCAAGCCTCGCGCCATCCCCATCGGCAAAGCCGAGCCACTGGCGCTACCAAACTAAGCCATGGGAAATGAAAAGGCCTGCGATTGCAGGCCTTTTTGTTTTTGGCTCGCAGGTTAGTTGCTGCCGTAGAGGTCGTTGATCTCGTCCGCCAGTATGGCGATGCCACGGCGCACCAGCTCCTCGCTCTGGGAGTAGTTGAGGCGTATGCACTCCTGGCTGTGGCGCCACTCGGGGTCGTCGATGCCGGGGAAGAAGTAGTGACCCGGCACTATCAGCAGGTTCTTCGCTTTCAGTCGCTCGTAAAGCTCCTGACAGTGAATGGGCAGGTCTTCGAACCAGAGCCAGAGGAAGAGGGCGCCTTCCGGCTTGTGGATGTGGAAGCGCGGATCCGGTATCGCCTCACGCAGCAGCTGCACCACCAGCTCGGCCTTCTGCCGGTAGAAGGGTTTCACTACCTGCTCGCTCAGGGCGATGATCTCGCCGCTCTCGATCATGGGGATGGTAATGGCTGGCCCCAGGCTGCCCGGCGCCAGGTTGATGATGCCGCTCAGGTTGGTGATGGCCTGGATGATCTTCTCATCGGCGATGACGATGCCGCAGCGGGTGCCCGGCAAGCCCAGCTTGGAGAGGCTCATGCAGAGGATGGTGTTGGCGTTCCAGAACGGCTTGGCTTCGCTGAAGATGATGCCCGGGAAGGGCACGCCGTAGGCGTTGTCGATCAGCAGCGGAATGCCCTTGTCGCGAGCGATCTGATCCAGGTGCTCTATCTCGTCATCGGTCAGCACGTTGCCAGTCGGGTTGGTTGGACGGGAGACGCAGATCACCCCGATATCGTCGCCCACCTGCAGGCTTTCGAAATCCACATGGTATTTGAACTGGCCATCGGGCAGCTTCTCCATGGTGGGTTTGTACGCCACGAAGTAGTCATCGGTGAGGGCAGAGTCGGCGTAGCCGATATATTCCGGGGCCAGCGGGAACAGCACTTTCTTCTTGCGGCCATCGGCGAACTCGCCAGCCAGCAGGTTGAACAGATAGAAGAAGGCATTCTGGCTGCCGTTGGTCAGCGCGATATTTCGGGCCGAAATATCCCAACCCAGCTCTTTGCTGAGCAGGGCTGCCAGCGCCTTGGTGAACCTGTCCTTGCCTTGGGGGCCGTCGTAGTTGGCCATGGCTTTGACCAGTTCACCATTGTCGAGCAGGGTTTTGGCCTCGGCCTGAAAGCGCTCCAGCATGGCGGGGATGGGGGCCGGATTACCGCCACCCAGCATGATGGCGTCCGGATTGGTCAGCCCCTGATTGAGGTCATCCATGAGTTGGGTAATACCGGCGTGGCGAGTGAACTTCTCGCCGAACAAGGAAAATTCCATTCGGTGACGGATCCAGAGTCAGTTACGGGGATGTAGCACCATAGCTCAGTTTAAAAGCGGGTGTCGATCAAAAAAACGGGACGTTCCACGTGGAACAGGGCCAAAAATTTAAGCGTGGTTAAAAGCACCAACTGTTGGTTTTAAAATGACCGAGCAGGATGCATTTTGCGACTCATTTTGGTATCGATAGAGGGTAAATTTAAACAAAATCATCATGTTATATGTTTTTTGAGGGTTGGCACAACAATTGGAATAGCTAGCTGGTCATCTCAACCACACCGGAGCAAACCAGATGAAAACCCTGATAGCCACCCTGATTGTGAGTGCCCTGAGCCTGAACGTGATGGCCAACGACAACCCGAGACCCGAGCTGGAGAGTGCCAAGCTGGAGCAAGATGTGCAGAGCGAGCTGCAGCAGGCATCCCATGCCGTGGTGCAGGATGCGCTGCACAACCTCAAGCCGCTGGCGCTGGATACCCTGATGGTGGAGGCGAGTCAGGCGGTGGCGACTCACCCCGAGAGCTGAGATAGCGCAGGGGAGTCTGCCCCGTATGTTGTTTGAAGAAGCTGATGAAGGCGCTGTCGCTGGAGAACTCCAGCGCAGCGGCAATCCGGCTGATGGGCTCGCTTTCTGCCAGCAACTCCATGGCGCGCAACAGCCGCCACTGCTGACGCCATGCCTGATAGCTCATGCCGGTCTCCCGTATGAAGATGCGGCCAATGGTCTTGTCACTGGCACCCACCCGTTCGGCCAGCCGGTTGAGCCGCTCGGGCAGGGCATCTCCCCGTTTCAACTGCTGTAGCCAGCCGCCCAGTCTGGGATCTGTCGGTAGCGGCAACTGCCACGATTCTCGCGGCGCCAGCCCCAACTCCTCCATAAACAGCGCCACTGTTCGCTGCTGCTCTGCTTGCGGTGTGTCCCACGGCCAGAGCGCCATCCGCTCGATCAGTTCGTGCAGCAGCGGATTGACCGCCAGCACCTCCACCGTGCCGGGCAACTCGGGGTACGGCTGGAAATAGAGGGAGCGGTAGGCCACCACACCACGCATCAATATCCGGTGGGCGGTGCCCGCTGGCAGCCAGGCGGCGCGGGTGGGTGGCAGCAGGCAGACCCGACCTTCCAGCTCCATTGTCATGCAGCCGGATTGGGCAAACAGCAGCTGATGGCGTTGATGCTGATGCAGGCCCGAGTCGTGCCAACCGAGCGCGGAGGCAATGCCGATCACGCTGCCCGTCAGCTGATCAGGGTCAAAAGGGTGATCGGGAAGAATAAAGGCCATATGTCCGATTTTTGATGTTTATAGTCCTGCTTATTGTAATCAGACAATCGGCATCTCTCTAGAATGGCGACCTCTTGTGAAGGAGGTTTGTCATGAACAACAAGTTGCCACCGCTCTGGCTGGTGGTGGGATTGATGATGTTTCCCCAGATCGTGGAGACCATCTACAGCCCGGTACTGACCCAGATCGCTACCCAGTTTCGGGTGAGCGACGGACAGGCATCCCAGACCTTGTCGGTCTATTTTCTGGCGTTTGCGGTGGGGGTGGTCTGCTGGGGACGGCTCTGCGATCTGATCGGGCGGCGTCCCGCCATGCTGGCGGGTCTGCTCACCTATGGCGTTGGCACCTTGCTGGCGCTGCTGGCCAACCAGTTTGAAACCCTGTTACTGGCCCGTGTCATCTCGGCCTTTGGCGCTGCAGTGGGATCTGTGGTGACCCAGACCATGCTGCGCGACTGCTATCAGGGGAGCGAGCTGGCGCGGGTCTTCTCGGTGATGGGCATAGCGCTCTCCCTGAGCCCTGTGCTGGGGCTGGTGAGCGGCGGCTTGTTGGCCGAGCAGTTGGCTATCTCGGTGTCTTCAGTGGCTTGCTGTTGCTGGCCCTGATACTGGGGGGGATCGCCCGTTGGCGGCTGCCGGAAACCCGTCCTGTGATAACCACTCGGGTTGCCCTCTGGCCATTGGCGTGTCGCATGGTGCGGGATGGCGGACTATGGTGCTGCGCTGTGCTGGTCGCCCTGTTCAATACCATGCTGTTTGGTTACTACAGCCTGGCCCCCTTCCTGTTTGCCGAATTGGGATTGAATGCCCGTGAGTTTGGCTATTCCGGCCTGGTGTTGGCGCTGGCGACTCTGATCGGCAGCCTGCTGAACAAGCATCTGCTGGGGAAAGGTTGGCAGCCGTCATCTCTGGTCAGGCTGGCTTGCGTGCTGGCGCTGGTTGCCGGGCTGCTGGTCTGGACGAGTCAGGATTCGCTTTGGTTCCTGCTGCCCATGATGGGCGTCGTCGTGGCTTTTGGGATTGCCATCCCCAATGTGTTGAGTCAGGCCTTGCTGGGCTATCGGGAGGTAGCAGGCAGCGCCGGTGCCCTGTTCGGGCTGGCCTACTACCTGCTGCTCAGCCTGGGATTGGCACTGGCGGCCACTTTGCAGGATCTGGGTATGCTGCTCCTTGGCTGTGGCCTGGTGGCCGTACTGTGCAGCGGACGGCGTTCCACGTGAAACATCAGTTACCAATAAAACGGTAGCCGATGCCGGATTCGGTTTCGATCAGACTGGGTTGTTGGGGATTATCCCCCAGTTTCTTGCGCAGGCTGGCGATGACGATGCGCAGGTAGTGGGTATCTTCCTTGTGGCTCGGTCCCCAGATGTCGTTGAGCAGCTGGGTCTGCATTACCAGCTTTCCAGGGTGGCACACCAGCGCCTGCAGCAGGGCGAACTCCTTGCGAGACAGGGGGATCTCTTCATCCCTCATGGTCACTTTGTGGCTGCTGGCGTCCAGGGTCAGGCCGCATTGGGGGAAGTGGCGACATTCACCGCTGCTGACCCCGACTCGCTGGCGCAGCAAGACGCGGATGCGGGCCATCATCTCCCCAATGCCGAACGGCTTGCTCATGTAGTCGTTGGCGCCTGCGTCCAGCAGCCGCACCTTCTCCTGCTCCGAATCCCGCGCCGACAGCACCAGTACCGGGTGCTGATGGTGCTCACGAATCGTCTGCAGAATCTGGATGCCGTCTCCGTCCGGCAGGCCGAGATCCAGGATCACCAGATCGGGATTGAGGTGGCGATATTGCTCCAGTCCCTCATTGACGCCCACCGCCTCGCTGACCTGATGCCCCTCGGCGATCAGGCTGATCCGCAGAAAGCGGCGGATCGCCGCTTCATCATCAATGACCAGGATATGAGCCATCTAGCCTCCAGAGGCGAATGTTGGGTAGGGAACATATTATGGCAGAATGAACTCGCTACAGCCCTTATGACAAAGGATGGGATCCATCATACCTCCGGTGAGTTGAGGGTGAGCGGCAGGGAGATGCGCATGCAGGTGCCGTTGCCATTGGGGCCAGAAAACGCCCAGATGCGACCGCCATGAGCCTCTATCATAGCGCGGGAAATGGCGAGGCCAAGCCCGGTGCCGCGACTGCCGCAATCACCGACCGGCTGGGTGTAGAAGAGATTGAAGATCTTGTCCCGATCCGACTCGGCGATGCCGACCCCTATGTCGATGATATCGATGATGAGATCCGGGTCTGCCAGCATTACCTTGAACTCGATGGGCGTGCCGGCTGGCGAGTAGCGGGAGGCGTTGTCGAAGATATTGACCAGCACCTGCTCGATCAGGGCGCCGTGCACATAGAGCTGGGGGATCTGCTGATCGAAGTGCACCAGCAGTTTGTGCTGGCGCCAGGAGGAGTCCAACCGCTTGCGGGCACTCTCCACCAGATCTGCCAGGTCGACCCAGTCCCGTTTCAACTGGAAGTCCGGCGAACCTATGCGGGTCATGTCCAGCAGGTTCTGCACATAGCTGTGCAGGCGGCGCGCCTCGTCCTGCACCGAATGGAGCAGTTCGCTGCGATCCTCTGCGCTTATCCGATCACCGTATTCCAGTAGGGTGCTGCCAGCCCCCATGATGGTTGCCAGCGGCGTCTTCAGATCGTGGGAAACCGACGAGAGCAGGGCTGCGCGCATCCGATCCGTCTCTGCCTGCAGCTGGCTGTCGGCCAGCCGCTCGTTGAGGTCGATCCGGGCCAGGGCGGCGCGGATGTCGGTGAGCAGGGCCTGCAACTGGTGTTCAGCCGAAGAGGCGAGCGGATTGACCAGCCGGATGCCGAGCACCAGATCATCGGTGAGATGGTGATATTGCGCCTCGGCGGCATTGAGGGTGGCTGTGTGGGCACCCGCGCTCTGCTTCTGGGCCAGGCACCAGTCGATGGCTGCCTTGTCGGTCTGTCCGGGTCTGTGCTGAGCCGATCCCGCCCTGTGCTGATAATCCTGATCGAGGGCAAAGACCGGTTGGATCAAGGCCAGAGAAATGGCCTGGGTGCCTTGCCTGAGCACCTCTTCCGGGCTGCTGGCGGTGGCCAGTCCCTGACTGAGGGAGAGCAGGGCGTTGCCGAGCTGCTGAGTCTCGCGCAGGCCGATCAGCTGTTGTCGCTGGCGGGAGGCGAGTCGTCCCGCCGTCATGCCGACGATAAGCAGCACAAACAGGGTGAGTAGATCGCTGTGGCTGGCCACGCTCAGGGAGAAGTAGGGGGCAGTGAACAGCAGATTGTGAGCGACGAAGCCCAGTACGGCCGCCAGTATGGCGGGCACCAGGCTGGTGGTAAGCGCCGTCGCCAGCACCCCCAGCACGAACAGCAGGGGCAGGGACGCGGGCGGCAGCCAGTGGGAGAGTCCCCAGGCGGTGGCCGAGGTCACCGCCATGATGGTGATGGCCAGCAGGCTCTGGCGTATGTCCTTGGGGTGGAGTGGTTGCAGTCCCAGGCCGGGTTTGCGCTTCTCTGTATCCACCAGTGTGATTTCGAGCCCCTGCGCCTGCTTGAGCAGGTGTTGGACCAGGGAACGGCGCCAGGGGGCCTTGTGGGGTTTGCCAAGCAGCAGTTGCGAGACCTGTTGCTGCTCTGCGGTTTCCAGCAGCGTATTGGCCACCGCCGGGCTGGAGAGGGTCAGCACCTTGGCACCGAGGTGAGAGGCCAGCGCCAGCGCCTGCTCCAGCTCGGCGGAGCGTTGCCCCTTGCTGTCGATGTGCACCACCAGCCAGGGCAGCTGGCGGCGCTGGGCGAAGCGGTGGCCGTAGCGTACCAGCGCCGAGCCGTGCTGATCGCCGAGGCAGACCATCAGCTTGCCCCGCAGCGGCAGCGTGGTCTTGCCCGCAGCCTGCCACTGCAACTGCAGATCCCCCTCCACGTGGCTGGCGGCGGTCTGCATCGCCAGCTCGCGCAGGGCGGTCAGGTTGTTGAGGGAGAAGAAGGATTGCAGGGCGGCCTTGGCCTGATGGGGCACATAGACCTTGCCCTCCTTGAGCCGGCCGAGCAGCTCCTTGGGAGGCAGGTCGATCAGTATGATGCTGTCCGCCTCCAGCAGCACTTGATCCGGCAGTGTCTCCTTGACCCTGACCCCGGTCAGTTGCCACACCAGATCGTTGAGGCTCTCCAGGTGCTGCACGTTGAGGGTGGAGTAGACATCGATGCCGGCACCAAGCAACTCCTCCACATCCTGCCAGCGCTTTTCGTGACGGCTGCCCGGGGCATTGCTGTGGGCCAGCTCATCCACTACGACGATGGCGGGTTTGCGTTCGAGCAGTGCATCCAGATCCATCTCCTCGAGCCGTTGCTGGCGATGGAGATGGAGCTTGCGCGGCTGGATGGCAAGCTTGTCGAGCAGGGCCAGGGTCTCCTGACGGCCGTGGGTTTCCACCACGCCGATCAGGATGTCGACCCCTTCCCGTGCCTGTTCCCGTACTGCTTGCAGCATGGCGTAGGTCTTGCCGACGCCGGGCGCGGCGCCGAGAAAAACCTTCAGCTTGCCTTTGTGTTCCTGCTCCAGACTCGCCAGCAAGGCGTCGGCCCGCACCTCATCACGCATCCCAGGACTCCTGCTCCATGCTTGCCATCAGGGCACCAGCCTTTACCTCATCACGCATTATGATCCTTATCGAGCAACCGCTGGCTCAGTTCGAAAATGTGGGATCCCCGTCCTCTCTATCAAGCGTCCTTGTCGAGCTGCAGGTTGAGCTGGAGGATGTTGACCACTTGCGGGCCAAGGATACCAGCTTGCACTCTGGACTTGACCTGCTCCGTCAGCAAGGCGGGATCCAGCCCTCGTTGTTTGGCCACTCTTTCTACCTGAGCCAGCACGGCATCTACCGGCAGATGGGGGTCCAGGCCGGAGGCGGAGCGGGTCAGCATGGTGGGGGACTGAACATTGCCCTGCGCCTCGGCGAACTCTCTGCGCAGTGGTGAGCCCATCCCCAGATTGCTGGCACTGCCGCCAATGGTGGCGAAGTCGCTGGCGGAGGGGCGGGAGTGGAAGTACTCGGCCCGATCGAATTTCTGCGCCAGCAGGGCACTGCCGATCAGCTGTTGGTTACCGTTGGTCAGCTGGCTGCCGTTGGCCTGCCAGGGGAACATCAGCTGGGCCAGCCCGGTCACCGCCAGTGGGTAGCCGACGCCCAGCAGCAGGGTCAGGGTCAGCAGGGTTCTGATTGCTATCATGATTTTCTTGCTCCAAACAGGTTGATGGGGGGCAAGCCAGGCTTGCTCCCCGCTATAGCGTTACACCAGACCCAGGCCAGTGATGACCAGGTCGATCAGCTTGATACCAATGAAGGGCACCAGCAGACCACCGACACCGTAGATCAGCAGGTTGCGGCGCAGCAGGCTGGCGGGGGATCCCTTCAGGCTGACACCGCGCAGGGCCAGCGGCACCAGCGCCACTATGATCAGGGCGTTGAAGATGATGGCCGACAGGATGGCGCTCTGCGGGCTGCCCAGCTGCATCAGGTTCAGCGCACCCAGCTGCGGATAGGCTGCGATGAACAGGGCTGGCAGTATGGCGAAGTACTTGGCCACGTCGTTGGCGATGGAGAAGGTGGTCAGTGCCCCCCGGGTCACCAGCAACTGTTTGCCGACCAGCACCACGTCCAGCAGCTTGGTGGGGTTGGAATCCAGATCCACCAGGTTGCCCGCCTCCTTGGCGGCCTGAGTACCCTCGTTCATGGCCAGACCCACGTCGGCCTGGGCCAGCGCCGGGGCGTCGTTGGCACCGTCACCGCACATGGCGACCAGGCGGCCATCGGCCTGCTCCTGGCGGATATAGGCCAGCTTCTTCTCGGGGGTGGCTTCGGCGATGAAGTCATCCACCCCGGCCTCGGCGGCGATGGCGGCGGCTGTCAGCGGGTTGTCACCGGTGATCATCACGGTGCGGATCCCCATGTGACGCAGGATCTGGAAGCGGGCCTTGATGCCGGGCTTGATGATGTCCTTGAGGAACACAACTCCCATCAACTTCTCGTGGGTACAGACCAGCAGTGGAGTGCCGCCCTGGCGGGCGATGTTGTCGACCGACTTGAGGATCAGCTCGGGCACCGCCTTGCGCTCGAGGGAGAGATAGTTGAGCACAGCATCCACAGCCCCCTTGCGATATTGATGACCGTTGCGATCCAGCCCGCTCAACCGGGTCTCGGCGCTGAACGGGATCAGTTTGTCACTCTCCAGCTGGCTCGGCTTGGCCATGCTCTTACCTGCCAGGGTCAGGATGGACTTGCCTTCCGGCGTATTGTCCCCGAGGGAGGCCAGCATGGCCGCCTGGGCCAGCAGGGAGGGATCCACACCGGGGGCCGGGATCAGCTCGTCGGCCATGCGGTTGCCGAAGGTGATGGTGCCTGTTTTGTCCAGCAGCAGGGTACGTACATCACCGGCGGCCTCCACTGCGCGGCCCGACTTGGCAATCACGTTCAGTTTCACCAGCCGATCCATGCCGGCGATGCCGATGGCGGAGAGCAGCCCGCCTATGGTGGTCGGGATCAGGGTGATGAAGAGGGCGAGCAGGTAGATCCTGGGTACCTGGGTACCGTTGTAGTTGAGGAACCAGGGCAGGGTAGCCACCACCAGCAGGAAGATCAGGGTCAGACCCACCAGCAGGGCATCGAGCGCCATCTCGTTCGGGGTCTTCTGGCGCTTGGCTCCTTCCACCAGCGAGATCATCCGATCCAGCGTGCTCTCACCCGGATTGTTGCTGACGCGCACCCAGATCTCGTCCGAGACCACAGTGGTGTTGCCGGTCACGCCACTGCGGTCGGTACCGGATTCGCGGATGACGGGGGCGGATTCACCCGTGATGGCCGCCTCGTTCACCGAGGCAATGCCTGCCACCACTTCACCATCGGCCGGGATCATTTCACCGCTGCGTACCAGTACCAGATCACCTTTCCGCAGGCTGGTGGCGGACACCCATTCACCCTGCCCATCCTTGGCATCCGTGACCCGGCGTGCCTTGAGCTGGCTCATGCCAGCCTTCAGGCTGTCGGCCCTCGCTTTGCCGCGGCCTTCGGCCAGGGTCTCGGCGAAGTTGGCAAACCAGAGGGTCAGCCAGAGCCAGGCGGTCAGCTGCCAGGCCAGGCTGGGGGCGACCCCGGAGAAGGGTTGTCCCAGCAGCGATTCTACGGTCGCCATCACGGCAGCCAGCCAGAGGGTGAACAGTATGGGGCTGCCAAACAACGCCTTCGGATTGAAGCGATAAAGGGCTTCAATCATTGCCTGCATGACTTGCGATTTCTGTTTTTTGGCCTTCACCTTCTCGGTGCGGGCTGTCATGGAGATGGATTTGCTCATTAGAACGCTCCCTGTATCAGGCTTAGATGTTCGGCCACGGGTCCCAGTGCCAGCAGTGGCAGGAAGGAGAGGCCGCCAATCAGCAGGACTGTGATGATCAGCAAGGTAATAAACAGTGGCCCCCGGATCGGGAAGTCACCTTCACCCGTCTCCTGGCGCGGAGCGCGGGCGAGCTGGCCGGCGATGGCCAGCACCGGGATGATGTAACCGAAGCGTCCGAGCAGCATGGCCAGCGCGATGGCGATGCACTGCCAGCTATCGGCGGCGGCAAAGCCCGCGAAGGCGGAACCGTTATTGCCGGCAGCCGAGGCGTAGGCATAGATCAGCCGTGACAGGCCATGCGGGCCTTCATGACCTATGACGGTGTCGGCATTCGGCATCAGCAGGGTTACGCCACCGATCACCAATACCCCGACAGGCATCACCAGCATGCTGGCGACCACCCACTTCATCTCAGTGATGCCGAGGCGTTTGCCCAGATAGGTGGGTGTACGACCCACCATGAGGCCACACAGGAACACGGTCAGCAGCACGAACAGCATCATGCCGTAGATACCGGCACCCACGCCGCCGAACACCACTTCACCCAGCAGCATGTTGATCATGGCGACCATGCCGGCGAGGGGGGCAGCGCTGTCGTGCATGGAGTTGACCGAGCCGTTGGAGGCGGCCGTGGTCGCCACTTTCCAGATGCTGGAGAGCACGGGGCCGAAGCGGCTCTCCTTGCCTTCCCAGTTGCCCATCTGAGTGGTGAGGTGAGCGAGGTTGGGATCCGGCTTTATCTCCTGGGAGAGGGAGAGGGAAAGGCCCAGCACCAGCATGATGGTCATGGCGGTGAGGATGGCGCGACTATGGGCCACGTCCTTCACGTAGCGACCCAGCGTGCAGACCATGGCGGCGGCTATGGTGAGCAGGGCGACCATCTCCAGCCAGTTGGTCAGTGCGGTCGGGTTCTCGAACGGGTGAGCCGAGTTGATGCCGAAGAAGCCACCGCCGTTGGAGCCGAGCTGCTTGATGGCGATCTGGGACGCGGCAGGGCCCAGTGGCAGCAGCTGCTCCTGACCTTCCAGGCTGTGGAATGGCAGATAGGCCGACAGCGTCTGGGGCACGCCCTGCCATACCAGCAGCAGCGCCATGATCAGCGCCATCGGCAGCAGCACATAGAGACAGAAACGCACCAGATCCTGCCAGAAGTTGCCAAGGTTGGTGGTCTGTTGGCGGGCGATACCACGGAACAGCGCGACGGCAACGGCGGCGCCAGTGGCGGCGGAGACGAAGTTCTGGGTGGTCAGGCCTACCATCTGGCTGAAGTAGGAGAGACTGGCTTCACCGGAATAGGCTTGCCAGTTGGTGTTGGTCATAAAGCTGACCGCGGTGTTGAAGGCGAGTTGCCAGCTCATGCCCGGCATTTGCTGCGGGTTGAGGGGCAGCAGGCCTTGCGCCATCAGGATCAGGAACAGCAGGCCGAAACCGGCCCCGTTGAATGCCAGCAGGCTGAGGGCGTAGGACTTCCAGTCTTGCTCCCGTCCGTCCGTGCCGCAGCAGGCCAGGGTGGCACGCTCTATGGGCGACAGCCAGCGGCTCTGCCCCTCGAATACCCGATACAGGTAGCCGCCAAGCAGAGGTGCCGGCAGCAGGATTAGCAGCACAAAGGCCACCGGATAAATCACTTCTTGCCACATATTCAGTTCCTCACTCGTGGCTGCGTGTTAACGCACGCAACAGATAACCCAGCAGGGCGAGGACCAGCAGCAGATATAGCCAATTCATATCGACTCCATAGGTGTAATTGACGCTGAAATGGTATGTAAAACAGGCGTAAAGGCGCCATAAAGCGCCATGGGGCAGGCGTAAAATCGGCGTAAAGAACACAGGTGTTGCGAGGGAACTGGCGAGGAGGGATCAAAAAACCCGGCCTGAGCCGGGTTTGGGTGAAGGGTTATATCGTTGTATGCGTTTAGCGCATGGTCACAAACTCTTCCGCACTGGTCGGATGGATAGCCACGCAGTTGTCGAAGTCGGCCTTGGTGGCCCCCATCTTCATGGCCACGCCGAAGCCTTGCAGTATCTCGTCCATGGCAAAGCCGATGCCGTGCAGACCGACCACTTTTTCTTCCGGCCCGACGCACACCAGCTTCATCCGGGTAGGCTGGCGATGTTGGGTCAGGGCCGAATACATGGCGGTGAACTGGCTGCGGTAGACCTTCACCTGGCTCTCGCCATACTCGGCGATGGCTTCCGGTTCGGTCAGCCCTATGGTGCCTATGGGTGGGTGGCTGAACACCACGGTCGGCACCAGATCGTAGTTGAGGTGCTCGTTCGGTTTGTTGTTGAACAGCCGCTCACTGAGGCGACGGCCGGCGGCCACGGCCACCGGGGTGAGCTGGATACGGCCCGTGTTGTCACCCACCGCATAGATGTTGGCGACGGAGGTGTTCTGGAACTTGTCGCTCGGGATAAAGCCCTTCTCGTCCAGCGCGATGCCGGCGGCAGAGAGGTTGAGATTGTCGGTGGCCGGAACGCGGCCTATGGCCCAAATCAGGCAATCGACGGTCAGGTGGCGACCATCTTCCAGCTGCAGGGTCAGGCTGTCATCGGCGTTCTTGACTACCGCCTTGGGGATGGCATGGGTGTGCAGTTTAGGCCCTTCCTGCGCCATGATTTCCACCAGAGTCTCGTGGATCATGGGGTCGAAGTTGCGCAGTGGCGCGTGCTTGCGCACCACCAGATGGGTCTCGGAGCCAAGTGCCTGCATCACGCCGGCGATCTCGACCGCGATGTAGCCGGCACCGACCACGGCAACCCGCTTGGGTTGGCTTTGCAGGTCAAAGAAACCATCGGAATCTATACCCAGTTCGGCACCGGGAATGGCGGGTATTTCGGGACGACCACCGGTGGCGATCAGGATATGATCTGCGGTGTACTGCTCGCCATTGACCTCGATCGTGTTGCTATTGACGAAGCGGGCGAATCCTTTGACGACAGTGATTTGATTCTTGCCCAGCACATTCTGATAGGACTGGTGGATGCGGCCAATATAGGCCTGGCGGGACTCGACCAGTTTGGTCCAGCTGAAGTGGCTGAGTGTGGTGTCGAAGCCGTAGTCGGCACCATATTTCAGGGCATCGGCGATCTGGCCGGCATACCACATGGCCTTCTTCGGCACGCAGCCTACGTTGACGCAGGTTCCACCCAACTCTTTGGCTTCAATCAGGGCGACTTTCTTGCCGTACATGGCAGCCCGGTTGGCCGAGGCGATGCCGCCGCTGCCGCCACCGATGGCGATATAGTCAAAATGCTGTGCCATTGCGAGGTTCTCCGCTCATTAAGAATGCAATCACAGCATGATGGGGATAAAGCGGCTGGCTCACAAGAGCCAGCGTTCAGTTATGTTGGATCGGCATACGGATATGGAACTGGGCGCCGTTGCCTGGCTCACTGACGCAGTTGATGCGGCCACGCAGCAGTTGTACCACCAGGTTGTAGATGATGTGGGTGCCGAGCCCGCTGCCGCCCTGGCCCCGCTTGGAGGTAACAAAGGGGTCGAAGATGCGCGGCAGTATTTCGGGCGGGATACCGCGGCCGTTGTCGCTGTAGTCGATCATCAGATCCTCACCTTGCTGCTCCACCTTGATGGTGATCTTCTTCGGCTTGTCCCAGTCATCAAAACCATGGTTGATGGAGTTGAGGATCAGGTTGGAATAGATCTGGGTGAAGCTGCCGGGGAAGGAGAAGATCGACAGCTTGGAATCGCACTGGATGTCCACCTCGCACTGGGCCTTCTTCAGCTTGTGGCCGAGGGAAACCACCACCTGATGCAGGTTGTCGGCGAGGTTGAAGTTGTAACGCGCCTCGGACGACTGATCGACTGCCACCTGCTTGAAGCTGGCAATCAGCTCCGAGGCGCGCCTCAGGTTGCCCTGCAGCAGCTGCATGGACTCGTCGAGATTGACGGTGAACTCGTTGAGATAGGAGCGGGAGAGCTGCTTGGAGTCGATGTGCAGCTTGAAGTCGGCCACCCGTTCCTGCAGATAGGAAGAGGCGGTCACACTGATGCCAATGGGGGTGTTGATCTCGTGTGCCACCCCGGCTACCAGCGATCCGAGGGAGGCCATCTTCTCCGATTCCACCAGGGTCTGCTGCGCCTGTTTCAGGTCGTCGTAGGCCTTGCCCAGCTGATTGTTGGCGTCGCTCAGGCTGCGGGTTCGCTCCACCACCTTGCCTTCCAGCTGTTCGTTGAGGGAGATGATCTCCCGCTCTACCTTCTTGAGGCGGGTGATGTCATAGCCGAACCCGATCAGGTACTTGAGGTTGAGGCCCTCGTAGAAGGGGGCAAAGGTCCACTGCAACACCAGCTCATGGCCCTGCTGGTCATACATGATGATCTCTTTGTCCTCGATGGATCCATGATCGGCCAGGATCAGAGCCAGCTCTTCACGCTGTTCCTGGCTGACGAACAGATCCAGCCAGCTGTGCTGCAAGATCTCCTGTTGGTGGTAGCCGGTCAGCAGTATGGCGGCCGGGTTGATGCTGGCGATGGTGAGGTTGGGTTCCATGCAACAGATGAGCATGTTGGCCGAGTTGATCAGGGTGGCGGAGAAGTCCCGCTCTTGTTGCAGCTGTTCCGCCGCCTGATGGCGCGCCGCAAATTCGTCGTTCAGCCGTGTTCGCATCTGGTTGAGGGTGGCGACCAGGGTATCCAGCTCATCGGGTTTCTTACGGGGCAGGGGGCGCCCCTCCAGCGTCAGCTCGATGGCCAGCCGATCCAGATTGAATTTCTGGGCATAGGTGGCGATGCGGTTGAGGTGACGGACCACCAGATAGTAAATGATGAGCAGGATACAGAACGAGACCACCAGCGTCTTGATGGTCTGGGTGACCATGATGATCACGGATTTTTCGATCAGGCGCTGGTAGATCTGATCGAGGGAGGCGGCGACGAACAGCTTGCCGACCACTTCACCCTGATAGGTGAGATTGAATTCGCGGGAGATGTCATAGCTTTCACGCTCCACCCCCTGGATCAGCAACGGCACTTCCGAGTTGCCGAGCATCTCCTTGACCATCACGAACTGCATGTTGGGCAGGTTCATGATGCCTTCTATCTGTACCTTGACCTGCTCCTCGTCCAGGTTCCACAGACTGGCGGCGATGGGCTGCAGGAAGGAGGCTTCGATCTGGCCGATGCTGTCCTCAATGACGGCGACGTCCTTGCGGTAATCCCAGGCAAGTTGCAACACCGTAATGATCATCGCCAATACGGTACTGCACACCAGAATGTAGGAGAGCAGGCGGTATGAGAGCCCGTTACGTCCGATGGCCCTCGCGGTCTTGGAGAAAAGTCCTGACATGGCGTCCTTGCGGTCTGGAAATAATGCCATTTAGTTTAACTGCTTCATGTACTTATGTCGTGTGTCGTTAGTGGGATAAAAAAAGACCCCGAATCGGGGCCTTTTGCATTCAAGTCGGTAATCAATGACTCCCTTTCGCCTTGGGCGGAATGGATTCATCAAACACAGGCAAGGGTTTGTGCTCGGAGGCCAGGTAGGTGTAAATCACCGGCAGCACGAACAGGGTGAAGATGGTACCGATCGCCAGACCGGCCACTATCACTATGCCGATGCTGAAGCGCTGGGCTGCGCCTGCGCCAGCCGCGTAGAGCAGCGGGATCAGGCCCGCGATCATGGCCGCCGTGGTCATCAGTATGGGGCGCAGCCGCACTTTGGCCGCCTGCATCACAGCTTGGGTCCGGTTCAGACCGTTCAGTAGCTGCTCCTCCTTCGCTACCTCACAGATCAGGATCCCGTGCTTGGTAATCAAGCCTACGAGCGTGATCAGACCCACCTGGGAGTAGATGTTCATCGTGGCCAACCCCCATGCTAGTGCAATCAAGGCGCCACTGATGGCAAGCGGGACCGACACCATGATCACCAGCGGGTCACGTACCGATTCGAACTGGATGGCCAGCACCAGGAAGATGATGGCCAGTGCCAGTGCGAAGGTGGCATAGAGGGCGTTGCCTTCGGTCACGAACTGGCGAGCCTCACCCATGAAGTCGTAGCGATAGCCTTGCGGCAGCTTCTCTTCGGCTGTGGTCTTGAACCAGTTGATCGCGTCCCCCATGGCCACACCCGGTGCCGGTACGGCGCCGATGGTGGCGGAGTTCAGCTGGTTGAAGTGGGGCAGGGCACGGGGCTCGCCCACGACTTCGATGTTGATCAGGCTACCCAGCGGGATGGATCTGCCGTCGGCCGCACGCACGTAGTAACCCTTCATGGATTCCGGGTTCATACGGTATTTGCGCTCGACCTGGGGGATCACCTCGTAGGAGCGGCCATCCAGGTCGATGCGGTTGACGTAACCGTCCGCCATCATGGTGCCCATGGTGATGCCTATGTCCTGCATGGTGATGCCGTAGGCACCTGCCTTGTCCTTGTCGATCTTGATCCTCATGGTGGCGGAGTCGTAGTTCAGATCGAGATTCGAATAGACGAACTGGCCATTGGCCTGGGTGGCCGCCAGCATCTCGCTGGCGATCAGGAACAGGCTCTCGAAGCTGTTCGGGGTGGTGATGACGAACTGGATCGGCAAGCCGCTCGATGCACCCGGCAGTTCAGGGAACTGGAAGGTGGTGATGGCCATCCCGGGGATGTCCTTCACCAGTCCGGCGACCCGATCCAGCACCTCTTTCTGGCTCGCGTCACGCTGGCTCCAGGGCACCATAGAGGCGATACCAAATGCCTGATTGGCGTTGAATACCCCGGAGAAGACCTGGGAGTAGGCGATTTCCGGCTGCTCATCCAGGATCTTGTTCACGTCCGCCATGGTGTTTTCGATGTAGTCCAGGTTGGCGTTGGAGGGCGCAGTACCCAGCACCGCCATGACGCCCTTGTCTTCCGCCGGTGCCAGCTCACTCGGTATGAACTTGAACAGCAGCGGCAGGCTGCCGAATACGATGACGGCGAACACCAGGACCACGATGCGCTTCTGCATTACGGCGTGCAGCATAGTGCCGTAGCGTTCTGTCATCCGATCCAGCAGGTGGTGCACAGTGCGCTCGAACTTGCCTGGCTGCTCGTTGGCTTTGAGCATCTTGGCGCACATCATGGGTGACAGGGTCAGCGCTATGATGCCGGAGATGAATACCGCTCCCGCCAGGGTCAGCGCGAACTCCTTGAACAGGGAGCCGGTGATGCCTCCCATCAGGGCGATCGGCGCATACACGGCGGCCAGGGTGGCCGTCATGGCGATAACCGGCACGGCTATTTCGCGGGTCCCTATGATGGCGGCCCGGAAGGGTTCCTCCCCCTGCTTGATGTGGCGGTCGACGTTCTCCAGCACCACGATGGCGTCATCCACCACCAGACCGATCGCCAGCACCATGGCCAGCAGGGTCATCAGGTTTATCGAGAATCCGAACAGGTCCATCATCATCACCACGCCGATGAGACTGAGCGGAATTGTGATGATGGGGATGATGACAGCCCGGAACGAACCGAGGAACAGGGTGATCACCACCAGTACGATGGCAGCCGCTTCCAGTATGGTCTTGATGACCTCGTGGATAGACTCGTTGATGGCAATGGTGGAGTCATAGAGCACGTTGACCTGCATGGTGCTCGGCATATTGCTCTTCAGGCTCGGCAGCAGTGCCAGCACATCGTGGGCAATGTTGATGGGGTTGGCCGTCGGGGCTGCGTTGACCGCCATGACCACGGCTTCGCGGCCGTTGGCACTGGCCCGGTAGATGTCGTGGCTCTTCTCCAGCGTCACCTTGGCGATGTCGGAGAGGCGGATCACATTGCCGTCACGGGTGGCAACCACCAGTCGCCTGAGCTCCTCTATGTTGCTGACCTGGGTCTCGGCATTGCCGTTGAACAGCGTGAAGTAACCCGTCGCCTGACCGGTGGCCGACTGATAGTTGTTGCTGTTGAGCACCGTCATCACGTCGCTTGAGGTCAGGTTGAAGGCCGCCATCTTGGCCGGATCCAGCCATACCCGCAGGGCAAACTCGACACCGCCGTAGAGATCTACCTTGGACACGCCGCTCACGGTAAACAGCTGCGGCTTGATGACTCGCTCCAGATAGTCGGTGATCTGGCTGGAGTTCAGCTCCGGGCTGGTGAAGCCGAGGTAGAGCACCGCCGTGGTGGAGCCGGTGGAGGAGGTAACCGAGGGGTCTTCCGCCTCTTTCGGCAACTGGGAACGCACCGAGTTGACCTTGGCCAGTATGTCCGACAGCGCGGCGTTCGGATCCGTGTTCAGCTTCATGAAGGCCGTCACGGTGGAGCTGCCCAGCTGGCTGGAGGAGGTCATGAAGTCGATGTTGTCGGCTTGCGCCACCGCCTGCTCCAGCGGTTGGGTGATGAAGCCCTGGATCAGGTTGGCACTGGCACCGTAGTAGCTGGTGCTGACCGTGATCACCGTATTGGTGACCTCGGGGTATTCCCGCACCTGCATCTTGAAGATGGCCTGAAAGCCCAGCAGGGCGATCAGGAAGCTGAGCGAGATCGCCAGCACAGGCCGTTTTATGAATATGTCAGTAAATCGCATTGCAGATCTCCGCGCTTACAGCATCGGGGTTTGTGCCGGAACGGCCAGGGCATCATTTTCGACAACGCGCACCTTGGTGTCGTTGCTCAGGCGAACCTGGCCCGACAACACTATCTCGTCCCCGGCCTTGATACCGGACAGCACATGTACGTCATTGCCGCGACGTTCTCCCGCCTTGACCACGACCTGCTTGGCCCGTCTCATGCCGTCCACCTCGTGGATGACATAGACGTTTTCGCCATACAGAGTAAAGGTGATGGCCGATTGCGGTATCACAATCTGCTCTTTCACCGTGGGCATTATGATGCTGGC
This sequence comes from Aeromonas popoffii, assembly GCF_037818705.1. Taxonomy (NCBI): domain Bacteria; kingdom Pseudomonadati; phylum Pseudomonadota; class Gammaproteobacteria; order Aeromonadales; family Aeromonadaceae; genus Aeromonas; species Aeromonas popoffii. Next base: position 28,425 of record NZ_CP149129.1, read on the forward strand.
GCGGGCAAACATGCCGGAACGGAGCTGACCCTCGTTGTTCGGGATGTTAGCCTGTACCTGGATCAGGCCGCTCTGGTAGTTGACGGCCGGTTCGATGGCGGTGATGTAGCCGTCAAACTGGGTCTGGGGATAGGCATCCACGTTGATCTTGATGATCTGGCCCAGGGTGATGTTCGAGATGTCGGTCTGGGGCACGGTAAAGCGCAAACGCATCACTTTGGTGTCTTCCAGCCGCACTATATCGGTACCTGGTTGCAGGTACTGGCCGAGGAAGACGTTGCGCAGGCCGACCACACCGCTGAAGGGGGCGCGGACTTCACGGCGGGCTATGGTCGCCTTCAGGCTCTCTATATCGGCTTCCAGCGAGCGGTAGCTGGCTTCTGCATCATCCAGCTGATCCTTGGAGATGGAGCTCTTCTTGAAAAGGTTCTGGAAGCGCTCGTATTTGGCGCGTGCCGCCGGCAGCTTTGCCTGGGAAGCTCGCAGATTGGCCTTCTCCACACTGGAGTCCAGGCTCAGCAGCAGCTGCTCCGCCTTGACCGGCTTGCCGGATTCGAAGGTGATGGCATCGATGGTGCCCGCCAGCTCGGTGGACAGTGTCACCCCCTGGTTCGGTTCGATGAAGCCGATCGCTTCTATGGTTGGTACCCAGTCCTGCGCCTTGGTCACCATGGCGGTCACCGGGAACTCGGGTTCCGGCCGGTTGGCCATGAACTCTGCAATCTTCTTCTGCTTGAACATATTGAAGCCGATGACGCTGCCAAACAGGGCAAGCGCTATCAGCAACATGATGGCCATCCACTTTTTCATGAACAGGCTCCTGAGGTCGAAAAATGGGGGTTTAAAATGGCATTCCAGCTAGCCATGATGACGGCTTCCAGCTGTTCTTGCGTTAGTTCAAAGTGATGAACCTGGCGTTGCAACGCCAGACTTCCCACGCAATCCAGGCTCAGCACCTGCAATGCCCGGACGGGTAGATCGATAAACAGACCTTGTTCACGTCCCCGTTCGAAGAAGCGATCCAGAGGTGCCCAGGCGGCTATGATGACCGGGTCTTTCTCCAGTTCGGCTCCCAGTGGAGAGCTCTCATACTGCAGCTTGCATTTGAGCGCGTTGGGATCGTCGGCAAAAATGGCGTGGATGTTGAGCCACAATCGCCGAAATTGCTGAAACGACATCTCCTCTATCTGCACCCCTTCCATGACCAGTGGATGACACTGGAGTATGGTGTGCTGATAGAGCTGGCGGATCAGATCATCTTTGTCGCTGAAGTAGCGATAGATGGTACCCGCAGCGACCTTGGCTTTCTTGGCCACCATGGCAATGGATAGCCCGTGGAAACCCTGCTCGCCAAGTATTTCATGCGCCGCATTGAAAATGCGTTCTTTCTTGTCCATGACTCAATTATCGCAACGGCTGAATGAACGTTCATTCATTTTAGGGTTGCCTTGAGGCAAGTCAAGTGCTGCTGCGCGCTTGGCCACTCTGCTGTGGGGGGATAAAGTAACAGTCGAGGACTGGATCCAGCCTGAATGAAGGAAAAATGGCATAAAACAGTCATAAACGATGGAAAAACAAGCGGTTGATTCAAGGCAGGCAAAAAAGTGTAGACAAGTATGCTCCCATCATCAATAATGCGCCCCGTTCGACAGCGTAGCGCCCGTAGCTCAGCTGGATAGAGCGCTGCCCTCCGGAGGCAGAGGTCACAGGTTCGAATCCTGTCGGGCGCACCATAAAACGTGCGCCAGTTAAACGGGCGTTGTTGTGGAACGAAAACAGCTGTGGTGGCTGTAGCTCAGTTGGTAGAGTCCCGGATTGTGATTCCGGTTGTCGTGGGTTCGAGCCCCATCAGCCACCCCATTTTACAGCTTGTCAGGTATGCGAAGGTGGCGGAATTGGTAGACGCGCTAGCTTCAGGTGTTAGTGCCCCCCGGGTGTGAGGGTTCGAGTCCCTCTCTTCGCACCATACTTGCTGTATGACGAGGATGATCAAAAGTGATTGTCTTTGTGCTTTAGAGTACTTAAGTAAAGAAAATTGTCTCGGTGATTAGCGCAGCCCGGTAGCGCATCTGGTTTGGGACCAGAGGGTCAAAGGTTCGAATCCTTTATCACCGACCATATTCAGAAAAACCCCGCTTAGGCGGGGTTTTTCGCTTTCTGGCGTTTGCCATCTCTCCTTTCGTTACGTCTTGTCACGTCTGTTTACACTTCTGTTGGCACTTTCTCGCCGCGGCTTCGGGTATGCTGGGCCACAGACCCACAGCAAGTGGGCATCATTGAACACATTTCAGGCCAACATGTCATATGCACCCTAATCTCGTTCGCGTCAGCACGCTGGCGCTTGTTGTCGTGACCCTCTGCGGTTGTTCGTTCAAACCCAAGCAGGATGAGATCCTGATGGGCGCCGTGCCCAGGCAGGCTGCCAATGCCCCCTCCACCCTGGTGACCAGCGGTGGTTTCTGCGTGGCATTAAATACCCGGGATCAACTGATCACCCAGTCTTGCGACCAGACTGCCCGCCAGCAGTTCAGCTGGGATGCCGGCGCCTTGCAGCTCCAGCAGCGTTGTCTGGTGGCCAAAGAGGGGAATGAGCTCGTCATGACGGAGTGTCAGGACGAGAGTCGTCAATGGCAGTGGCAGGCGGATCGCCTGTTCAACAGCAAGGTCGAGCTGTGTCTGGACGTCGCCGGGCGCCGTCACAAGCCCGGCACACCGCTGCGGCTGGCGGAGTGTTACGGCGGCGCCAACCAGAGCTTCGAATGGAAGAGTGAAACAAGTGTTCTGGATCAGCTGAACCTCAAAAGCCTCATCTGGTGAGGCTTTTGAGGTAAAAGAGTGGCTCCCCTCAGTGTGAATGAGCGGCAGTGATTGGGCGTTCTGGCCGGTGTATCGTAACGGGCAATGGCACCAGGCGACAGACATCCTCATGGCCAGACCCCTCGAGCGAGTCGAGGCGACTGATCAGCAGGGAGTGGATCCCCTTCAGCTGATCGGCCCGGTGCAATGTGTCTATCAGCTGGCTGTGATGGTGCTGGGGGTCGCTATCCAGATAGTGGATCGGCCTGACGCCGCGCAAAATCGCCATTTGATTGAGCAGCTGGCCGTTGTCTGACAGTGCCCAGATAGGGTTGTTGAGACCGCCCCGTGAGATGGCGATGACCGCATCTCCCCGGCGGGTCAGTACGGCGATACCACAGGCGCTGTCCTGGCTGAAGGCGGAGGTCATGGCGGCCAGTGCCATACAGTGGCCGGACTGCTTTGTCTGGCTGGTGCCCCTGCGCCAGCGTGGTGGTATGGGCTCCATCTCCTGTTCGGCTCCCAGTGCGATGCGGGCCATGGCCTCGACCGCTGCTACCGGATAGAGCCCAGCCGCCGACTCGGCCGACAACATCACCGCATCCGTGCCATCCATGACCGCGTTGGCCACATCCAGTACTTCGGCCCGGGTGGGCATGGGGTTGCCGATCATCGACTCCAGCATCTGGGTCGCTGTGATGACGGGGCGACCGAGCGCGCGGCAGCGCTTGATCAGCTTCTTCTGTACGCCGGGCAGTCTGGCATCCCCGATCTCCACCCCCAGATCGCCACGGGCCACCATGATGATGTCGGCGGCGTGGATGATCTCGTCCATGGCCTCGACCGAGGCGACCACCTCTGCCCGCTCGACCTTGGCGACGATGGCTGCCTTGCTGCCAGTGGCACGAATGAGTGCTCTGGCCTCGTCGAGATCGGCGGCGCAGCGGGGAAACGAGATGGCCACGAAGTCGGCGTCGAGTTGACGGGCAGTCAGGATATCTTCCCTGTCCTTGGCGGTCAGCGCCGGGGCGCTGAGGCCGCCGCCCAGCACATTGATGCCTTTGCGATTCGACAATATGCCGCCTACCAGCACGCGGGTCGTGATGTGCATCCCCTCGATCTGTTCCACCCTGAGCTGGATACGGCCATCGTCCAACAGCAGGATGTTACCCGGGTACACCTCGTTCACCAGTGCCGGGTAGTCGATCCCGACCCGATATTGGTCGCCCTGCCTGTCATTGAGCTCGGCATCGAGTACGAAGGATGCTCCCGCCTGCAGCTGGATGCTGCCCGCGGTGAAGCTGGCTATGCGGATCTTGGGGCCCTGCAGATCCACGAGAATGCCGATGTGGGTATTGAGGCGCGCCGCCGTGGTGCGGATCAGTGCTGCCAGTGCCAGGTGCTGCGCCGGACTGCCGTGGGAAAAGTTCAGCCTAAAGACGTTGGCTCCCGCCAGGATCAGCTGCTCCACCATGGTGGCGGAGGAGCTTGACGGGCCCAGGGTGGCGATGATTTTGGTCTTGCGCATGGGGTTCTCCTGTTGTGACAACAAAGTAAAAGGGTGGTCACCAGACCACCCTTTTCTTGGGCATGTATCAGTAGTTGACAACTTTCTTGGCGTTCCACACCGTCAGCGCTAGCAGCATGGAGACCACCGAGGCTCCCAGCCAGAAGTACTGGGCACTGCTGAAGTCATAGTGGGTTACGCCATCGATCACGCTGGTCTTGATCAGCGCGGAGGAGACCAGCTCTTGGCCGGAGGCGGCGATGTAGGAACAGAGGCCGATGAATCCCTTCACGGCGCCCACGGCCGTTTTGGGCATCAGGTCACAGGCGGTCAGGCCGGCTAGGAACACCACCAGACCACCGATGGCAAAACCGATCAGGGCGAGGGCTACCGCGTCCATCATGCGGCTCTGCGGGCCCCAGAACATCAGGCACATGCCGGCTATGTTGGCCAGACCGTACAGCAGAGTCGGGATGTGGCGGTTGGCGTTGAAGATCTTGTCAGAGATAACCCCGGCCAGGATGGCACCGAGGAAGCCGGCGATGGGGTAGGCCGACATGGCGAAACCGGCATCGATCAGGCTGTAACCTTTCTGTTCTTGCAGGTAGAGCACGGCCCAGGAGCTCATGGCGTAGCGGGACATGTACATGCAGGCGCAGGCTGCGGCGATGAGCCAGACGGTGGGCTGCTTGAGGATGAACAGCTGGGCGCGGCGGATCTCGGCCGGCTCCACTTTCTTGGCGATTTCGGCCTGCTCACCAAAGGCGACAGCTGGCTCCGGCAGGGCATAAGTCTGTGGGCGATCCTTCAGTACCAGGAACATGCACAGAGCCGCAATCAGAGAGGCAATACCTGCCCCGATAAAACCTGCTTGCCAACCGAAGTAGCTGACGACGGTGGCGGTCAGGATCCAGGAGATACCTTCCCCTATGTTGCGTGATCCACCCCATATCGAATAGACGGAACCCCGCTGCTTGGGTGAGAACCACTGGAAGATGGAGACGCAGGAAGGCGCCGAGCCAACGGATTGGAACCAGCCATTCAGACCCCACATCAGTACCAGAAAGAAGGTCGCGGTGTTCATACCCATCAGGATGGTACAGATGGATGACAGTCCCAGGGAGACCGACATGAAGCGGCCTATGTTGGCGTAATCGGAGAGGAAGCCATTGGAGAACTTGCCGACGGCGTAGGTGAACAGGAAGGCGGAGCCTATGACCCCCAGTTCCTCCAGCGTCACTATGCCGGCATCCAGCAGGGGTTTCTTGACAACGTTAAGACTCATTCTGACCACGTAAAACATGGCATAACCCAGCACCAGTCCCAGGAAAACCTGCCACTGGTACTTGCGGTAAATGGAGCGGATTTTATCGGGCGAGGCATCCATGACCGGCAAGTCTGCTCGCGTCTTGAAAAAGTTGAACATGTCGTTCTCCGTTTATATGTGGCAGCATGGTTTCAGAGGAAGTTCTGATAGCGGTTGCCATCATATGAAGGGAGAATTTCAGGCGGCAAAATGTCAGATATGGGTCAACTCTGACTCAACCATAAGGGGGCATGAGTCAAAAGTGACATATTCAGACTGTCCTATCGATATTCAATGAATAACAATAGTGATCCCGACAGGGCGATATGAGTCAGAACTGGCTCACCCCCCCATTTAATAAAATATTATCATGTGCTGAATATTAGATGTGCAGCACATAATCTGACATTGATAGCGAGCCGATAGACACCCTATGCCACTATTTTGCCGACTGCTTCCCCTCTGCTTGGTCGTGGTGATGTTGCCATTCAGATCCATTCAGGCCGCGTCATTGACCGTGCTTACCTCCTTCTCGGAGACGCCGGTCAGGGCGGTGATCGACGGTTTTGCCGAACAATATCCGGAAATCCGGGTCGAGGTTATTTATCGGCGTACCACTCCATCCTTGCGATTATTAACGGAGGCGGATGCGCCTCCCGTTGATATTATCATGTCATCGTCGCCGACTTTTTTTAACACGCTGGATAAGGCGGGTTTGCTGGCCCCCTTGCCGAACGCCACTATTCCCCCAGACTGGCTGAATCCGCATACCCTGGGATTAAGTAATAAAGTGGCGGTCGTCGGATATTCCAGCAGCGGTATCATGTATAACCGCCGCTATTTGACCAAATATCAGTTGCCCCTGCCCACCACCTGGCAACAGCTGGCGTCACCGGTTTTCATGGGGCACGTCATGATGAGCTCCCCCTCCCAATCCGGTACGACCCACATGATGGTGGAGAGCGTCCTGCAGCAGTATGGCTGGGAGCAGGGTTGGGCCCTGTTGATGCGACTCGGCAGCAACCTGTCGGCCATCACTGCGCGCAGTTTCGGGGTGAGCGATGGCATCACGCGCGGGCTGGCCGGCGCCGGACTGGTGATCGACAGCTATGCCTTCAACAGCCAGGTCCGCTTCGATCACGTCGGTTTCAACATCATGCCGGACTCCGTGATCCTGCCGACCTATCTGGGGGTGACCCGCAGCAGTGCCAATCCGGCCAACGGGGCCCTGTTCATCCAATATTTGTTGTCAGCCAGGGGGCAGGCCATCATAGGGACTCCCGGCATGGCCAAGGCCACACTGAGTCAGCCGGCGCTGGCCAGGCAGACCCGTTATGTTACCGACAAGGCGCTGTTGTATCGGCGAGCTGGCCTGCTCAAGGCGCTGTTCGAACAGACCATTATCCAGCAGATGCCCAGGCTGAAAATGACCTGGCAGGGGATTAACGGAGCGGATACCCAGCAGGAACCCTGGCGGATCAAACTGCTGGAGCAGGCGCGCCGCAAGGCCAGCATGCCCCCCCTGAACGAACAGCAGGCGCAGGACCCGGCGCTGCTCGCGTTGTTCGATGGCATGTACGATCGAGAGCAGGGAAATCCGCAGGCAGAGCGGGTAATGCACCAGTGGCGTCAGGTGATGGAGGGGCGACTGAACGAGGCACAACGACTGGTAGAGCAGGCGGTCAAGCCATGAGCCGGCTGGGGCGCAGCTTGCGCATGCCGAGCAGTCTGGGGCGTCGGCTCATCCTCGCCTTTGTGGCCATCACGACCCTGACCGGGATCATGGGGATGGCCGCTTACATGGTATGGGAGCGGCTGGGACAGCAGGTCAACCTGATTGTCGAGGAGAGCCTGCCCGCCATCGGTAGCGCCTATCAGCTGGAACGCGCCAGTTCCCGCTTGTTGCTGCTGCTGGCCCAGTTGCGAGACACCCGTGATCCGGTGCAGTACCAGCGGCTCTCCAGGTCGGTTTCCTCCACCCTGCGGGATATCCAGAATGCCTATCTGCTGGGTACGCCGGGAGATCAGGAGACGCCGTCGCAGCGGCATACGTTCGATGAATTGAGCGCGCTGGTGGCGGAGCACGCCGCCTATCTAGAGCAGCAGATCGATCACTTCGAAACCCTGCAGCAGCTGCAAAAGCGCAGCAACTGGCGGCATCAGGATCTGGTGGACGACGTCGTCCCCCTGCTGCAGGAAGTGGAGTGGCATCTGACCAGCATGGTGGCCAGCTCGGATGACATGGGCGAGTTTGGCAGTGTCATCAAGGAGTTTTCCGTCCTGCAGGATCTGACGTTCAAGGAAAACGAGTTGCAGGCGCTGGTCAACGAGGTCATTACCCAGCGGTATGAACAGGATCTGGAAAGCGCATTTCTGTTCATCGGTTACAAGATTGACGAAATAGATGAGCTGACTTCCCGCCTGGCAGAGTACCCCTCGACCGTCAGCTATCGCCAGATCCTGCAGGATATAGTGACCCTGGTGAAGCCGGATGGTCAGCTGCACCAGCTGCTGCAGGCGGATGCCTTGACTCACCAGCGGCTGGCGGCTCTGCGGCCCCAGCTGGATGATGCCGTATCGCGCTATCACCAGCGGGTGAGCCTGACGGTGAGCGAGGCAAACCGTTCTCTCAGTAAGCTGGGGCACAACAGCAGCCAGATGGTGGCGACCGGCAAACTGGTGATTCTGGTGGTACTTGCGCTCGCCATCTTGCTCAGCATCTTTGTGTTGGTGGTGCTGATCGGTCGTCGCCTGATCGGGCGGCTCGATGTGCTGGGGCAGGATCTGGCACGGGTTGCGGCGGGCAAGATGGATCTGCCGGTCAGAACCAGCGGGCGGGACGAGATCGGCCAGCTGGGGGAGAGCCTGCGCCATTTCTGTCAACAGCTGCAGCAGATGGAACGGACCAACGCCCTGAACCTCATCAACAATACCCAGGCCTGTCTCATCACTTGTCATCCCGATGGCACCATTGAGTCGGTCAACCCGAGTGCGCTGACCCTGTTCCAGCAGACGACCATCAAACCGGATCAGCCGCTGTGGCAGGCTGTTCCCGAAGAAGCCAGGACTGTGCTGGCCAGCCAGTTCCTGCCGGGACAGCCGCTGTATCAGCTCGGTCATAGCGAGTGCACGGTTGCCAGCGAGCGGGAGGGCAAGCCCCGTTTCCTGCACTTCAATCTGCGTCGCTTCGAACAGGGGCGGGGACACAGATTTATCATCACCATCACGGATGTGACCCGCCAGGAGCTGACCGCCAGGGAGTTGGCGCAATTGGTGGAGGATCGTACCCGAGAGCTGACCGAGAACAACCATCTGCTGGCAGCAGAGGTGGTGCAGCGGCAGCATGCCCAGCGCAACCTGCTGCAGACCCAGGATGAGTTGATCCAGGCTGCCAAGATGGCAGTGGTGGGGCAGGCGATGACCAGTCTGGCCCATGAACTCAACCAACCCCTGTCGGCGATGATGACCTATCTCTACACCAGTCGGGCTGCGCTCGATGCCGGGCAGTTCGAGACGCTGGGCGAAGACCTTGGCAAAATAGAGAAACTTAGCCAGCGTATGAGTCGTATTATCACGGCGCTGCGCAATTTTGCGCGCAAGTCGCCGACCGAAGAGACCCGCATCCGGCTCGATCTGGGTGAGGTGGCCGAACAGGCTCTGTTGCTGCTAGAGACGAGGGCCAGACGGGATGGTTGCATCCTGAGGAACGAGCTGCCCGCCGGGCTCTGGATCGAGGCCGATCCCGTGTTGGTGGAGCAGGTGCTGGTCAATCTGTTGGTGAACGGGATGGATGCCATCGCCGGGTTGGCCACCCGCGAGATCCGCCTGTTGCTGCTGGAACAGGGGGGCAGTCAGCTCAAGATTGCCATCGCCGACAGCGGTGCCGGCTTCGGTGAGGCCATCCTGCCCAGATTGTTTACCCCCTTCACCACGTCCAAGGAGGTGGGATTGGGACTGGGGCTGACCATCTGTCGCTCCCTGCTGGCCCGTTGTGATGCCGGGATCTTGCTAGGCTCGGCCCTGACGGGTGGCGCCATGGTGATCCTGGAGTTCAGCGGGATCCGTGTACTCTGCCCATCCGGGAACCCAGTCTCTGATGAGCACATGAACGAGGAGAGGTCTGTCGATGTTGTTACCCCGTAGCCGCCCGGCCAACGTCTTGTTGGTGGATGACGATGAGGACGTGCTGGAGTCTTATTGCCACCTGCTGCGGCTCTCCGGTTATCACCCCAGAGCCACCGCTTCGGCCCACGAGGCATTGACCCTGCTCACTGCCCAATGGCCTGGCGTGGTGGTATCCGATATCTACATGCCCGCCATGAACGGTATGGATCTGCTGACCCGGGTACAGGAGATAGACACCGAGATCCCGGTCATCATGATCACGGGTCACGGCGATATTCCCCTGGCGGTGCGAGCGGTGAAGCAGGGTGCATTCGATTTTCTGGAGAAACCGCTCAACCCCCATGCCTTGCTGGCCCTGTTGGAGCGAGCCTGCCATCAGCGCAGCGCCACTCTGGCGCGCCGCAGCGAGATCCAGGCGGCAGTCGATGACGAGCTGATTGGTACCAGCCCGCAGATAGTGGCCATTCGAAACCAGATCAGCCAGTTGGCACAGACCGACAAGGATCTGATGCTGGAGGGGCCTGCCGGCTCTGGCCGGCACACGCTGGCCCTGTTGCTGCACAGGATCAGCGCGCGTAAGGCACAGCCATGCCATCTGCATGATTGCGTGTCGGCAGGCTCGCTGGCCGAGATACAGGCCAGTCTGGCTCTCGTGGAGCAGGGGACCCTGGTGTTGCAGTCTCCCGCCAGACTCACGGCCGAGTGCCAGCGCTGGCTGGGTAACCATCTGCTGGATCAGGAGCGCAAGGGGAACAAGTCCCTGCGTACCATAGCGCTGTTTGACGAGTCGCCGGAGGGGCTGGTGGAACGACACCAGTTGATGCCGGAGCTTTACTACTTCCTCTCTCAGGTGAGGCTCAAGTTGCCTCGGCTGGTCGAACGCAGTTGCGACATCATCCCCCTGTTTCGGGCCTTTCTGCGTCAGGGCTGCAAACGGATTGGCCAGCCCGTGCCAGCGGTGGACCGCGCCTATCTGGAGACGCTCAAGCGGCATCAGTGGCCCGGCAATTTGCGCGAGCTCCGGAACGTGGCCGAGCTCTATGCGGTGGGCATCGTCAAGCTGGCGGGCGTTGAGCGGGCGATGCCGCTGGCCAGCGCCAAGGAGCCGCTGGACGATCTGGTGGAAGAGTTTGAACGGCGGGTGATCGAAGATACCCTGTTCCTGTTCTCCGGCCGGGTGACCGAGGCCGCCCACTACCTCGGGATCCCGCGCAAGAAGCTCTATCTGCGAATGAAGAAACACAATCTCGACAAGGAGCAGTTCAAGCCCGCCAGCTGAATGGTCAGAGCTTGAATCGCGGCACAGTGGTGGCCAGTTGCTGGCCCTGGGCCCCAGCGGGCTACCAGTCTGGCGAATGATCTCCAGGTTCTCCAGCATGGCGCTGTCATAGCCCGCGACGACGCTCAGATGGTGGTTGAGCTCGGTGCTGACGTTGCTCGGTGCAACGGGTGTGACGTTTTGGCGAGATTCATATGAGGGTTTCAAAGTCGGGCTGGAACCGTCAAAATTTGAGTTATTACCGGTACATTATCGAGTGCGGCCGATACAGATAAGAGCGAAACTTGTTCAGGGCGTGAACAGCGGATTCTATTGTGTCGGCGAAGGGGTACATCATGAGATGTCCAAGGTGTCTGAAAGAAGGGGTTGAGAAGGCATTGGATGAGCGGGTGGGGCGGGCCTGCGCCATGGGATGTGGTGCTGCTGGTGGTTATGCCTGTGCAGCCACTTTCGCCAAGGTTGGTGCTGGCATGGGGGTAACCCTGGGAGGGATAGGCGTGCCCATTGGCGCCATTGCCGGTGCTCTGGGGGGGGCCTTGTTGGGGGGCGCAACTGGAGGCGGGCTGGGGTTATGGCTCGGCCGCACCATTGATCGCCAGATTTCACGGCAATATCGGTGCAGGGCGTGCGACCACTGCTTCCAACGTTAGGAGCGAAAGGTAGGAACGTCATGGATACCACCCACAGGCGGTATCCATGACGGCAGGGATCAGGCTTCGCCTGTGGTACTGATGTCGAACAGCTGCTCCAGATAGACGGCGACGCCATCTTCATCCGAGCTCAGGGTCTGTTCGTGGTCTGCCAGGGCCAGTTTGAGGCGATCGTGGGCGTTGCCCATCACCACGCCACGGCCCACCATGCTCAGCATCTCGAAGTCATTCATGCCATCCCCGAAGGCGATGGCCTGGGACATCTCCAGCCCGTTCTGTTCAAGCACGGCGCGCAAGGCATTACCCTTGTGCACCCCGGCGTGCATCACCTCGAGACAGTCCGGCAGGGAGAAGGTGACGTTGAGTCGATCACCATAATGCTGATTGAGCTGGTCCTCGATCTGCAGCAGCTTCTCGTGGTCGCCGATGTAAAACACCTTGTTGACCTTGTCCATCGGGTGGGTGGCGAGGTCGGTCAGGCGGTAGGTGAAACCGGATGCGTCATGGAATTGCAAAAACCAGGGCTCCTCCTCTTCCACCAGCCACTCGTCGTCATAGTAGACGTTGAGGTGAATAGAGGGGTCGCGCTCCAGCGCGATCAACTCGGCGGCCACGGTAGCTGGCAGCGCCTGATTGAAGATGAGCTGATCCTGCTTGTCGTGCACCACGGCCCCGTTGGAGGTGATGAGGTAGATGTCCAGCCCGAGCGTGTCGCGAATGCTGCGCACGTCCACATGGTGCCGGCCTGTGGCCACCACGAACTTGATCCCCTGTTCCACCAGACGGTGCAGGGTTTCACGGGTGCGGGGGGAGATCTGGTGCTGCTTGTTTAGCAGGGTGCCATCGAGATCGGATACAACTACCTTGAACATCATTACCTCGGCATCAATTGAACGCAGGGGCAGTGTACCCCAGCGTTTTGCGTCACCCCATTTATTTAGGGATCCAAAAAATAACCCGTGTCAGAAGCGATCGAAGAAGGCCAGGGTGGCGTTCAGCGCCGCCTGACGCAGGGGATCGGCCTCCATGAACAGCTCGTGCCAGGCGCCCTCTATCCGCAGCGGCTTGCCCCCTTCACACCGAGCCCGGGTGCAGAAAGCATCCTGCGCGGCATTGTCCACCACACTGTCTTCCCCCGCCTGCAGCAGCAGCAGTGGCGTTTTGATGTGATCGGCTGCGGCGATGGCGCTGTCGCCGGCGGCTATCCCCTCGCGGATCCAGTGGGCCGTCACCCCACCCAGCTTGATCTGCGGGTGTTGCTCGTAGAGCTCGCGAAATGCCTGATAGCGTGGCTTGCTGTGGCTCAGGCTATTCTCGGCAAATTCGCGGGGCTGATAGCTGCCCTGACCCGGGCCATAGGGCGGTTCGCCCAGCCAGTTGCCGACCTTGTCTATGCTGGCTGCCAGCCCCTGGGCCAGCCACTTGGGCAGGCCGCTGAGGTTGATGCCCATCATGGGGGAGGAGAGCACGGCGGCCTTGATGTCATCCGGCCAGCGTTCCAGATAGAGCGCCGAGATGGCGCCACCCATGGAGTGGGCCAGCAGGAACAGCTTGGCGGGCTGGTCTGCCATTATGACCTGGTCGTGAAATTGCTTCAGATCCAGTACATAGTCGTCGAACTGGTCGACATGTCCTTTCTCCGGGTTGTCCAGCAGGCGATCGGACATGCCCTGACCACGGTGATCGATGAGATAGAGGCTGTAGCCCTGACGCCACAGATCCCAGGCCAGCTCCTGATACTTGAGATAGCTCTCGGTCCGGCCGTTGACGATCAGGATGGCGCGATCGACCTTGGCCTGGCGCAGGGTGGCATAGCGGATGGTGACGTCATCCTTGCCCTTGAATTCCCCTTCGACGGCGTGCTCGCGCCAGAAGTCGGGCAGGGTCTGCTGATAGAGGGTGGGCACATCGGCTTCGGGAGTCAGTTGATAGGGATGGGTCACGGCAAGGGCTCCGGCAGAAAACAGGGTCAGGGTCAACAGGGAAATAGAGAGGGGTTTCATCAGGCACACTCCGTTTGCCAAGTTTGATAAAACACGGCGATATAACCTTGGTCGTGGTGCTGGCAGTACATCACTCCTCCTGCCACTCGGACTCTTCTTGCTGTGCGGCCCAACCCTTGCGTGTCAGTTGCATCTGTTGCCACCAAGCCTCGTCTGCCAGGATTTCGCCGGCCGGACCAAGCTGGGGATAGGGCATCTCTTTTTCTTTACAGAGCTGGGCATAGATGGGGTAGCCCCCCTCGAACAATATGCTGTTCTGCTCTTCAAGGTCGAGCGGGCAGCCGCGCTGATAGCAGCCGGCCAACTCGCGCTGGCGCTGTGCTTCATACAGGATGGCGGCGGCGGCCACGGAGACGTTGAGAGACTGCACCATGCCTACCATGGGGATGACGATATGGTGATCGGCCAGCGCCAGCGCCGCTTCCCCTATGCCGTGCTTCTCCTGGCCCACCAGGATGGCGGTGGGACGGGTGTAGTCTATGGTGCGAAAGTCCACCGAGCTCTCTGAAAGATGGGTCGCCAGGATCTGCATGCCGGCGGCTTTCAGCTCGGCCACGGCAGTGCCTATATCCGGGTGCAGTTTCACATCTACCCAGTTTTGGCTGCCGCGTGCCGTGCCCTTGCGTTTGTGGATCCAGCTCTTTGGCCAGACGGCATGCACCCTGTGGATGCCGATGGCATCGGCGGTGCGCACGATGGCAGCCAGATTGTGAGGCTTGTGGACCTCTTCCATGCAGACGGTCAAGTCGAGCTGGCGCTGAGCCAGCATGTCGGAAATCCGTTTAAAGCGTTCAGGAGTCATATCAGTTTCTATTGGGTGAGTCGGGTGTGCCAGGAGTGCGCAGCAAGCGGGTCGGGCTGACGCCGGGTCAGTATGGTGCGGTTTGGCTTGAGGCGTTCGGGGGTCATGGCGTGTCTCTATAAAGCAGCAGGCGGCTTGCGCCGCCTGTATTCAGTTCTTCTGTCGGTTCACCTTGAGCACATTGGGCATCACGCGGATCTTGCGCATGATGTTGGCCAGGTGGATACGGCTCTTGGTGGTGATGAGCAGGGTGACCAGATAGACACGGCCATCCTTCTCTTCGGTGCTGATGGCGTGAATGTTGGCGCCGGTGGCGGCAATCACGTTGGCCAGCTCGGCCAGCGCTCCCTGATGGTTGACTATCTCTATGCTGATACCGGTGCGGAATTCCTGCTCCTGATCCTTGTCCACCTCCCACTGTACCGGCAGGTATTTGTCCGGTTCGCGGCTGTAGCCCTTGATGTTGCGGCAGGCTTCCTGGTGGATCACCAGCCCCTTGCCCGGGCTGATGTGGGCAATGATGGCATCCCCCGGGATCGGGCGGCAGCAGTTGGCGAAGGTGACCAGCATGCCGTCGGCACCCTTGATCGGCATCTTCTTGCTGCTGGACTTGGGCTGCTCTTCCGGCGGCAGTTCATCCCCCAGCATGCGACGCGCTACCATGACGCTCATGGCATTGCCCAGACCCACGTCGGCCAGCAAGCCCTGCAGGTTCTCATGCTTGGTGTCGGTCAGCACCTGCTTGATGCGCGGCTCCGGAATATCTTCGATGTTCTTGACGCCGAGCGCATGGTTGAGCAGGCGGCGACCCAGCACCACCGACTCTTCGGTACGCAGGTTCTTGAGGAACTGGCGGATCTTGGAACGGGCCTTGGTAGTCACTACGAAATTGAGCCAGGCCGCGTTGGGGCGAGCCCCTGGCGCCGTGATGATCTCCACCGTCTGACCCGAATGCAGCGGGCTGCTCAGCGGATAGGGGTGGCGATCGACCCGCGAGCCAACGCAGGCATGGCCGATGTCGGTGTGCACCGTGTAGGCGAAGTCCACCGGCGTGGCGCCCGTGGGCAGCTCCATGATGCGGCCTTCCGGGGTGAAGACGTAGATCTCGTCCGGGAAGAGGTCGGTCTTGACCCCTTCGATGAATTCAAACGAGCTGCCGGCGCTCTGTTGCAGCTCCAGCAGGCTCTGCATCCAGCGCTGGGCGCGGATCTGGGCTGTGGTGCCCGAGCTGTCGCCATCCTGCTTGTAGGCCCAGTGGGCGGCAACCCCCTTGTCGGCCATCTGATCCATGAACTCGGTGCGGACCTGTACCTCGACCGGCACCCCGTGCGGTCCCACCAGCGAGGTGTGCAGTGACTGGTAGCCGTTGGTCTTGGGAATGGCGATGTAATCCTTGAAGCGACCGGGGCGTGGCTTGTAGAGGCTGTGCATCTGCCCCAGCACCCGGTAACAGGTATCTATGTCCTTCACCCTGACGCGAAAGGCGTAGATATCCATTACCTCATGAAATTGCAGCTCTTTTTTCTCCATCTTGTTGTAGATGGAGAACAGGTTCTTCTCGCGGCCGCTGACCTGGGAGTCGATACCGGCATCTCGCAGACGGCCCTCGATCTCGCTCTGGATGGAGTCGATGATTTCGCGGCGGTTGCCACGGGCACGGCGCACCGACTCTCGTAACACGCGGGAGCGCATGGGATAGAGCGCTTCGAAGCCCAGCTCTTCCAGCTCGTTCTTCATGGTATGAATACCGAGGCGGTTGGCGATGGGGGCGAAGATTTCGAGGGTTTCACGGGCGATGCGGCGGCGTTTGTCGGGCCGCAGTGAACCCAGGGTGCGCATATTGTGCGTGCGGTCGGCCAGCTTGATCAGGATGACCCGGATATCCTGGGTCATGGCCATCACCATCTTGCGGAAGTTTTCGGCCTGAGCCTCTTTGCGATCGCGAAATTTCAGCTTGTCGAGCTTGGAAACGCCCGCTACCAGCTCGGCGACGGCATCGCCAAACAGTTCGGCCAGGTCGGCCTTGGTCACGGGGGTATCTTCGATGACGTCGTGCAGCACGGCAGCCATCAGCGTTTCGTGATCGAGTCGCATGTCGCCGAGAATGCGGGCAACGGCAACCGGGTGGGTGATATAGGGTTCGCCACTGGAGCGCATTTGTCCCTGGTGGGCATCACGGGCCACCACATAGGCTTGCTTGAGCTTCTCAACCTGCTCTGGTGGCAGGTAGGAACTGGCTATTTCTTTAAGATTTTCAAATAAATACAAGACAGTCCCCGCAGCGGTTAAACGGCAATCCGTGGAATAGAGGGTATAGTCCCGAGTTTGCGAGGTTTTCGAGCGGTTGTAAATGGGAAGAACAGTCGGCACCCGGGCGGGCGCCGACTATGAGAAATAACTGACTTAACCGCGGCCTTCGGCGATGGCAGCAACGGCAGCCAACTCGGCGGCTTCCTGCTCTTGCTGCTCGTAGCGGTCCTGGGTGTCCATCACCTGGTTGTTCACCAGACCCAGTTCGATCTCGCGCAGGGCGATCACGGTCGGCTTGTCGTTCTCTTCGTCAACCAGGGGATCTTTGCCTTGAACCGCGATTTGGCGGGCGCGGCGGGCGGCGACCAGCACCAGGTCAAAACGGTTACCTACCTGTTTTACAGCATCTTCTACAGTAACGCGTGCCATGCAGGACTCCAGTGTTTGGGCTTTCTGTGTTTAGAAAAGCGGTGTTTAAAAATGACGCAAAAGTTTACTTGTTTTTGGCCTATTCTGCCAGTAGCTGTTGCAGCAAGTTTTGTTGGGCCTGCTGTTGCTGATGCATTTCCAGCCGTTGGCACTCAATAATGGCCCTGAGCTGGAACAGTGCCAGCTCAAAGTCTTCGTTGATAATGACATAGTCATACTCGTCGTAGTGCACCATTTCGGCAATGGCTTTCGCCATCCGGCCGGCGATCACCTCGCTGCTGTCCTGACCGCGACCGATCAGGCGCTGTTCCAGCTCGGCACGGCTGGGAGGCAGGATGAAAATGGACTTGGTCGGCATCTGCTCGCGGATCTGGCGGGCGCCCTGCCAGTCGATGTCGAGGAAGACGTCGATCCCTTTGGCCAGACAGACCTCGATGGCGGCGCGGGAGGTGCCGTAGTAGTTGCCGAACACTTCGGCCCACTCCAGAAAGTCACCGCGCGCGATCAGCGCCTTGAATGTCTCCACCGGCACGAAGTGGTAGTGCACCCCGTCCTCTTCGCCCGGGCGCATGGCACGAGTCGTGTGGGAGACCGACAGTTGCATCTTGCCTGCTACGTTATGTTTGGCCAGCAAGGCATTGAGCAGGCTGGATTTACCCGCCCCGCTCGGGGAGGAGATGATATAGAGAGTGCCTTGTTGCGCCATGTGATTACCTTTAATCGAAACCCGTGTTTTGGTTGTAGCAGAGGCTGCCGTCTTGTGCCCGAAAGGGAGACAGCCCAACGCAAAACGCGGAAAATTCTTGGATCAGGGGGATGTAAAGGCGGCGAATTTTAACAGAAGGCGGCGGATAAAAAAACGGCCGGAATCATATTCCAGCCAATCAAAGTCTTCGTAGCTTGCTGCGGGAGCGTAACCCACATCAGTCCTCATTGTGCCTTTGGGGGCGGGTAGAGGCCATCAGGTTATCCCTGCCTGATGGCTCGGAATTCCCGAGTTGCTTCTCAGTCTGGCAGATGGCGATCGGCGCAGAGCCGATCGAACGCGGCGATGACCTGTTCACTCGTGATCTTGCTCATGGCCTCTGGGTCCTTGAGGCGGGAGCGCCAGCTCAGATCGGCCAGCGGCTTGCCGGTCTCCTGTTCGATCAGTTCCTGATAGACGCTGACCACGTAGTCGCGGCATAGATAGGGGCCGGTGCGGGCCGGATTGTGATGGGCGTAGAGGCCGATCACCGGTGTGCCCACCAAGGTTGCCATGTGGGTGGGGCCTGTATCCGGGGCCAGCACCAGACTCGCTTCGCCAATCAGCGCCAGCAGTTGCTTGAGGTTGGTCTGCCCCACCAGATCCACTGATTTGCGCTGGCTCAGTCGCTGTATGTCGGCGGCCAGATCCCGCTCGAGCTTGGCTGGGCCGCCGCACAGATAGACCTGAAAGCCCTTGTTGGCGGCATGATCTGCCAGCGCAGCATAACCTTCGGCCGTCCAGTTCTTGAATGCCTTGCTGGCGGCGGCGCAGATGAGCAGCGTCGGTTTGCCGCCAATCTTCTCCTTTGCCCATGCCTGATGTTCAGGGCTTATGGGCAGTTGCCAGTCCGGGGTCAGATCCTGGATGCCGAGCTCTTTGGCGAAGGCGAGAAAGCCGTCAAGCACATGGGGCGATGCGGGGGATGGCACCCTGTGGTTGGTGAACAGCCACTGACCGTCGTTGGCGCGCTCCTTGTCGAAGCCGAGCTTGATCCTGGCCTTGATACCGAGCGTGGCAATGCTGGCGCGCATGGCAGCTTGCAGGTGGAGCAGGGCATCGAACCTGCGCCCCTTGAGGGTCTGCCAGAGATCGCGGTAGCCGCGCCAACCCTTGCTTTTGTCGAAGGCGATCACCTCCACCCCGGGCAAGTCGGCAAACAGGGTCGCTTCGATTTTGCCGGTGATCCAAGTGATGCGGGTCTGGGGCCAGGCCCGCTGGATGACGCGCACCAGTGCCAGCGCGTGGCAGCAATCCCCGATGGCGGAGAGCCGCAGTATGCAGATAGAAGAGGGCGGCGTTGGGAACAGCGGCATGATGTGGCGCAATGGTGGAAAAATGGATGGATGGCATTATGCAAACTCCCCTGTGGATTGTAAAATTGCGCGCAACTGGCCGCCGGTACTGGCCGTGATCCTTACAAGGAGCACGGGTTCGTGCTGACAAGCCGCTTTATCGTGAATCGAACCATTGCGATCACTGACCGACCGGGATCACCAAGATGCGAATACAGACCGAACACAACCAGATCTGCTGGTACGCCGAAGGGGTTTTTCGTGACCCTTCTCCCGAGCTGTTTGATCCGGCCTGGTGGCAGACCCATCGCCAGGTAGTGGGTTCCTCCATCGGTCGCGGGGTGACCTGGTTCGTGAAGGATGAATCCCGTCACCTGGTGCTACGCCACTACTATCGTGGTGGCATGGTGGGCAAGGTGGTGCGGGATCGATTCTGGTTCGAGGGGGTAGAGAGCAGTCGTGCCATGGCCGAATACAGTCTGCTGGCCAAATTGAGCGAGCAGGGCTTGCCGGTGCCGCGCCCGTTTGCGGCCCGCATGGCCAAGCAGGGCCCCTTCTATCGGGCCGATATCCTGATCGAGCGCATTCGCGGCGCCAAGGATCTGGTGGCGCTGCTCAAGCAGGGACCGATCGCTGGCGAGGTGTGGCACAAGGTCGGCCAGACGGTGCGCCAGCTGCACGATGCCGGTGTCTACCATGCGGATCTCAACAGTCACAACCTGCTGCTCGACAAGGAGGGCAAGGTGTGGGTCATCGATTTTGACAAGGGGGCGATCCGCTCGTCCGGTAGCTGGCAGCAGGCCAACCTGGAGCGGCTGCTGCGCTCTTTCACCAAAGAGTCCCAGTTGCATACCAGTTTCCACTTCGTGCCGGAAAACTGGCAGGCCTTGATGAAGGGTTATCAAGGAAAAGCGAGCTGACCCAGTTGCTCGCCGCGAGAGCCAATGTTACTTATTGAGCAGGTATTCCGATTCGGTTTCGAGGCGCTCGATGGACACGCCCAAGGCTCCCCTGAGGGACGCAATCACCCGGTTTGATCTGGCGCTGATGGCAGATGCCATGGCACTGCTGGCGGCGGGACTCTGGCGCTGGAGCCCGCAACAGGGGGTACAGCGGGATATCTCCTGCCTGCGCCTGCTGGGATTGGATGAGACCGGGCTGGACGATCTCGGCTGGCTGGAACGGGTACATCCCGACGATGTGGCCGCACGGCAGGATGCGCTTGGTGCCTGCCAGAGTGGGCGACTGGCCCAGATCCGGCTCGAATACCGCATCCTGCATCACGATGGTCACTACGTGCGGCTGGAAGAGCGGGCCCGGTGCGATCAGCTCGGTCAGGTGCTGGGAGTGGTGCGCCAACTCGACCCGCTGGCCGTGATCGTGGAGGAACGCCACGGCATGGATCCCCTCACCGGACTGGAGAGCCGCAGTCACTTCGAACAACTGCTCGACGAGCGGCTGGCGACCGAGAGTGGCAGCTTCAGCCTGCTGCAGTTCACCGTGGACCACAGCGCCAAGATACTGCAGCTGTTTGGCGAGGCCGCCTGTGATGCCATGCTGGCCAAGCTGGTGCGCATAGTACGCCACGAGCGGCAGCGGGAAGATCCCTTCGCCCGTTGGGACCAGGATGGCTTCATCCTGATGCTCTCCCAGACAGATCGGCTGAGTGGCCTGGAGATTGCCGAGCGGCTGCGCCTCGAGATCGCCGATGCCAGCCTGCTGCCGCAGCGGCCGGTGACCGTCAGCATAGGGCTGGTGCAGAGCCAGAGCGGTGAGCAGCTCGACCACCTGCTGGCCCGTCTGGCCAGCTGTCACGGTCAGGCCAGACGGGAGCACAATACCGTCGTTGGTTAATGCTTGCTCGCGTTGGCGCGCTGGCAGATCCAGAGCGAGGCCAGCATCAGCAGGCCGCCGATGGTCAGCCGGGTCAGATCGGTATCCTTGCCCCAGAGCAGCAGGTTGACCAGCAGCCCCGCCGGGATAAGGGCGTTGTTCATGATGGCCAGCACACCGCTGCTGACCCTGGTGGCGCCCTTGTTCCACAGGAAGTAACCCAGGCCGGAAGCGCCTATCCCCAGCCACAGCAGAATACCCCACTGCAAGCCGCTGGTCGGGTATTGCGGCTTGCCCAGCAGCCACCAGGCGGGCAGGGCGACAGCCAGGGCCCCCAGATAGAAGCAGCCGAACACTGCCCGCTGTGGCGGTTGCTCCGCCTCCCGCGCCAGCAGTACCTTGTAGCCCACCTGACCGAGCGCGAAACATAGGTTGGCCCCCTGCACCACCAGAAATCCCAGCACATAGCTTTCGGTCAGGCCGTCGAAGCGGATGACGGCCGCTCCGAGCACCGCCAGCAGGGCGCCCCACAGATAGGTGGGCTTGAAGCGCCCCTCCAGCAGATCGTGGAGCAGGGTGACGTAGATGGGGGTGAAGATGGTGAACACCAGCACTTCCGGCACCGTCAGCAGCAGGAAGGAGTGGTAGTAGAAGAGATACATGATGCCGAGCTGGATGGCGCCGAGCGTCATCAGCTTGGCCACCAGATCGGGGCGCAGCCAGCGGCGACGCAGGAAGGGGAGAAACACCAGACTGGCGAGGGCGATGCGGGTCAGCACCGAGAAGTAGGCATCCACCTGGCCAGCGAGGTAGACCCCGATCAGGCTGAAGGAGAATGACCAGAGCAGGGTGACCCCTATCAAGTAGTTCATGTGATTGATTTATCGTCAGTTGTCAATTTTAAGGGGGCTATGATGGCCGAGATGGAAGCGGCAATCCAGCGTTTATGGGCGCGATTGCCACAGGTCGGAGCATTTAGCTTCACCGCCAGCAATGGCGAGGGGTCGGCGACCGACTGGAATGGTCGGGGCGAGGGGAGTGTGCAGGTGACCGATCATCAGGGTGGCTGGCTGTTTAGCGAGCAGGGCCGTTACACCACACCCCATGGAAGGGAACTCGCCATTCACAATCGCTTCTGGTGGCAGCGTAGTGCGCGGGGGATCCGCCTCGCTCATTTGCGTTATGAAGCGCCGGTCGAACTGTTCGAGCTGTTGCCGCAAGGGGATGGCCGCTGGCTGACCGCCGAGCCGCATCTGTGCGGGGCGGACCACTACAGCGCCGAGCTGACCGAGATCGACGGCGGCTTTCTGCTCGGCTGGCAGATCACCGGCCCGCGCAAGAACGAGCGGCTCAGTTATCGCTATCTGGTTTGACGCTCGCTGGCAGACATAAAAAAACCGGCGCAGAGCGCCGGTAGCAGGGGACAAATCGGAGGTTTTTTAAAACGGTCCCAAAAACAGGAGAGATACACTCTCGTCACACATTCAGAGATGGACTTCAGGCATGCAGGGCATAGCTCAGCATGGCTTGCAGCTTGCTGTCGAAGAACCAGGGCAGCAGTACCATCAGCAGGCCCATGATCCCGGCCAGGCGCTGGCGATATTGCCAGCTGGCGATCAGTACCAGACCACCGCACAGTGTGGTCAGGATGCCTGACATAGGGAGACCTCGCGCTGCATGCGACGCTGTTGCGCCCACTGGTTCATGGCGACTGAGCCGAGGATCAGGGCCAGTGCCACACCGGTAGTGGAGTGGATCTGCTCGCCAAGGAATAGGGCACCCAGCATCACGCCAAACAGCGGCACCAGATAGTTGCTGAAGGAGGCGAACGTCGGGCCAGCCTTCTGGATCAGCGCCATATAGAGGAAGTAGACCAGACCGGTACAGAGAGTACCCAGCACGGTAATCGCGCTCAGGGCCTGGCTGCTCGGCATGGTCAGGCTGCCGAGATCAACCATGAAGGGTGCGACCAGCAGCAACTGGGCTGCCGAGGAGACCAGGATGTTGCGGGCAACGACCACAGGGTGATCCTTGGCGAAGCGCTTGATCATCAACAGGCCGATGGCAAAGCAGCTGGCACCGAACAGGATGGCGACGGCACCGAGCAGGCCAGCGTTCATGCCCTGAGCGAGTTTCGGCCAGAACAGGGTAAGCACACCGGCAAAGCCGATGATCACCGAGAGCAGACCGGTTTTGGTGATTCTTTCACCAGAAATAAACAGAGGTGCAGCCAGAATGGTCACAAACGGGATACAACCCATGACCACGGCGGCGATGGCGCTATCCACATACTGTTGGCCCCAGGCAACCATGATGAAGGGGATAGTGGCATCCAGCAGGGCAATCAGCATATAGGTCCGCCACGGGGTGTGCTCACTCTTGAGACGCATAAACAGGCAGAGCAGACCCAGGGTCAGGCTGCCGCACAGGGCGCGACCCGCAGCCACCAGAATGGGGGGCAACTCGGCAACAGCCTGGTGCATGAAAATGAACTGGGAACCCCAGAGCAGGCCAATGGCCAGCAATAACAAATAGCTACGCATTGTAATCTCCGATGTATTAAGCCAGCGCATTCTAGGTAATCTGTTACTATGGTAAAAATGAATTGTTGGCATTTCACTATGGCGAATATAGATGGATAGCTCACTCGCCCGTCTTGACCTTAACCTGCTCGCCGTGTTCGACATGCTGATGCAGGAGCGCAACGTCACCCATGCCGCCGATCGGCTGCATCTCTCCCAATCCACCGTCAGTCATGCCCTGGGTCGGCTGCGGGTGGCGCTGGATGATCCGCTGTTTGTGATGAGTCGACGCGAGATGATGCCGACCGAGCGGGCCAAGGCGCTGGCCGGACCGGTGCGCCAGGCATTGGCGATGCTGGAGCAGGGATTGCGGCAGGCCAAGGGGTTTGATCCCGCCACCGCGCGGCGAATTTTCCGTATCGCCACCCCGGGTTCGGTGGAGCACGGGCTGGTGCCTGTGCTGGTGGACAGGCTCTATCGGCAGGCCCCTCAATGTCGGCTTGAGGTGTGCGAGCTGGCAGACAACAACTACGAGCGGGAGCTGGAGAAGGGGGAGCTGGATCTGGTGATCGGGTTTGCCGGGGCGAATCACCTCTCACCCCGCTTGTGGCGGGAGGAGTGGTTCAACAACCCGCTGGTGTGCCTGTCGCCGCTTGGTAGCGAATTGCCCGATGTGCTGACCCCGGTCGAGCTGGTGAGCCGTCCCCATATCCACACCTCCAGTTGGGGGCACAGTCAGGCGATGGTGGAGCTCTGGCTGGCTCGCTTCGGGGTGGAGCGGGAGCTGGGGGTGCGCTTGCCGAGCTTTATGGCGGTGCCACCGTTGATGGCAACCGGCCGCTATCTGGTGGTGGTGCCCGAGATGATCGGGCGCCACTTCTGCCGTTACTATCCGCTGCGGATGCACCAGCTCGACCCCGCCATCCCCATCATCTACCTGATGGCAGGGCACCCGCTCACCGCCCACGATGAGGCGATCGGCTGGTTCAAGAGCCTGCTGCACCAGCTGGTGTTCGACCTTTATGGCGACGATGCGCTCGGTACGCCTGCTCAGCGGATGCTGGCGAAGTAGTCCAGCCCCATGGCGCTTTTCACCTCCGCCAACACCTCATCTGTGATGACGCGGGCCTGCTCGGTGCCCTGATAGAGCAGTGCCAGCAGCATCTTCTTGTCGGCGATGGCTGCGGCACGGCGCTCCCGCATCGGCGCGAGCAGGGTTTGCAGGCAGTCGTTGAGCACCTGTTTGCAGCGCATGTCGCCCAGTCCGCCGCGCTGATAGTGCGCCTTCATCTCGGCCACCAGCGCCTTGTCGGGGTGGAAGGCATCCAGATAGGCGAACACCGTATTCCCCTCCACCTGACCCGGATCGCTCACCTTGAGGTGGTTGGGGTCGGTATACATGGCGAACACCGCCTGTTTGACCTCTTCCGCCGACATGCCGAGTTCGATGGTGTTGCCGAGGGATTTGGACATCTTGGCCTTGCCGTCGATGCCGGGCAGGCGGCCGGTGTCGCTCAGGATCGGCTGGCACTCGGTCAGCACCTCTTTGCCAACTAACGTGTTGAAGCGGCGCACGATCTCGTTGGTCTGCTCCAGCATCGGCAGCTGATCTTCCCCTACCGGCACGTGGCTGGCACGAAAGGCGGTGATGTCGGCGGCCTGACTGACCGGATAGACCAGGAAACCGGCCGGCAGCGTGCGCTCGAACCCCTTCTGCTGGATCTCTGCCTTGACGGTGGGATTGCGCTCCAGCCGGGCGACGCTGACCAGATTGAGGTAATAGCAGGTGAGTTCGGCGAGGGCGGGCAGGGCGCTCTGCAAACAGAAGGTGGTCTTGGCCGGGTCGAGGCCGACCGCCAGATAGTCGGCCATCACCTCCAGCACATTGTCGGTCACTTTGGCCGGGTTGTGGCCGTTGTCGGTCAGCGCCTGCAAGTCGGCGATCATCACGAATTGACGGAAGTGGTGCTGGGCTTCGACGCGCTGGCGCAGGGAACCGACATAGTGGCCTATGTGCAGTTTGCCGGTGGGGCGATCGCCAGTCAGGATAACGGGGTTGTGCATGTCACTCTCTCCAGTTGGGTGAGCCGGGAGGCGACAAAGGGATAAAAACAGTTGACCGCCTCTCGGCGGTCACGGTGTTTTCTTTGGGAAATCTAGAATAGAAACGCGGTGCCGCCTGTTTAGGAGCAGCACCACCAGTAGTTGTGATTGAATGTGGTCATGTTCATAGCAAATCAAACTACGCCGGTTTCATCACTTCTGCAAGGGGACGACCAGCAGATCGCACGGCACTGTATTCATCAGCTGACGGGCGCTGGAGGTGAGCAGACTCCAGAAACTCTGACGATGGCCGCACACCAGCAGGTCGATCTCGTACTCCTTGACCGCCTGATTGACCCGCTCGCTCAGATCGCCGCAGATCACCAGCTTCTTCTCGATGGGGTAGTCCACCGAGGCCAGAAATGCCTCCAGCTTCTCTTTCGCTTCGGCGATCACCTGATCCTGCACGTTGTCGATGTCGATATCGATCATCTCGGTGTAGAGATCCTTGAGGTCCACATCGACATGGATAACCGACAGCTTGGCGCCGTTGGATCGGGCTCTGTCCACCGCCTTGTCGATCACCTTGCGGTTGTCTTCCGACAGGTCGATCGCGGCCAGTATGTGTTGGTAATAGGTTCCATTCATGGGAGTTCTCCTCACTGATCCTGAGTCCACTATACCAATGTCTGATGAAACTAAAATGGTGTATGTGGCACAGTTTCGGGATTTGGAAGAGTTTCTTATGGGGCTCTCTTTCAGTCGTAGACGAAAAATCGTCTATATATCGAACAGGAGTTTGAAGCAGGTCACACCCGTCGGCTTGCCCGCAAGGGGTGACGGGCATAGGATGTGCCCGTGCTTCGCAATGAACACAAAACAACAAAAAGCATCTGAATACCGCTTTGGGGAGCCTCGCGCTCCCTCTTGTTTTTCTGCCCCCTTCCTGCCGATATCCCGCCCGACATCAAGGTAATCCGTGGCTGCTTGGTTATGCTGTAGCCAGTTCCTTTGGAGATCCCTTGATGATCATTCACCCGCAGATCCAGGGTTGCGTTGCGCGCAACTGTCACCCCATCGGCTGCCGCGCCGCCGTGTTGCAACAGATTGCCAGCGTCAGGGCGGCGGGCCGGTTCAACGGGCCCAAGCGGGTGCTGGTGCTGGGGGCCTCCTCCGGTTTCGGGCTGGCCTCGCGCATCGCGCTCACCTTCGGCGCCGGTGCAGATACCGTCGGCGTTTCGTTCGAGCGGGGCCCGTCTGACAAGGGGCTCGGCAGCGCGGGCTGGTACAACAACATCTGGTTTCGCAAGGCGGCGGAGCAGGAGGGACGCATTGCCATCAACCTGATCGGTGATGCCTTCTCGGATCTCATGCGCCAGCAGGCCATCGACACCATACGCCAGCAGCTGGGGCAGGTGGATCTGGTGATCTACTCGCTGGCGAGCGGCATTCGGGTGCTGCCGGTTGGCACTCAGGTGCGCTCCGTGCTCAAGACCACCGGTCAGCCGTTTAGTGGCTGGGGGCTGGATCTGGAGCAGGATACCCTGGTGCAGCAGTCGCTGGCCCCCGCCACCCCGGAGGAGATCCGCGATACCGTCACCGTGATGGGCGGGGATGATTGGCTGCTCTGGATGAAGGCGTTGCAGCAGGCGGGTTGCCTCGCTGCTGGCGCCCGGACCGTGGCCTACTCCTATATCGGCCCCGAATCCACCTATCCCCTCTATCGGGATGGCACCATCGGCTACGCCAAGGAGCATCTGCACGCCACCGCCGAAACCATCAACCTGCAGCTAGCCGAGATCGGTGGTCACGCCTGGGTGTCGGTCTGCAAGGCGCTGGTGACCAAGGCGAGCGCCTACATTCCTGTGTTGCCGGTCTATCTGGGGCTGTTGATGGGGGTGATGAAGGAGCGCGGCGTGCACGAAGGCTGCATCGAGCAGATGCTGCGGCTGTTTGCCGCCAAGATGTACGGGCCCAATGGGATAGTGGCCGATGGCAACCGGCTGATCCGGATGGATGACCACGAGCTTGACCCGGCCATTCAGGCCGCTGTCTCAACCCTCTGGTCCAAGGTAACGCCGGACAACTTCCATGCCCTGGGGGATTTCGCCGGGCTGCGGCAGGATTTCATGCAGCTCAATGGTTTCGAGCTGCCGGGCGTGGATTACGGGGCACCGGTGGATCTGGCCTCACTGACCGATCTGGTGCCATGATCCTCCATCCCTCCCGTTTATTCAGGCCACGCTGCTGGCCAGTTCATCCTGCGCCGAAGGGATCGTCGCCAATATGGTCTGGTTGCGGCCCTGGCGCTTGGCCTGATACATGGCCATGTCGGCCCGGTGAATAAGCTGGCCCAGCCTCTCGTCGGCCGGTGAGCGCCCGGCCACCCCTGTGCTGATGGTCATGCGGGGGTTGTCTAGCAGGGCAATCCGCTGGCGCAGCTGCTCGGCCAGGTGCCAGCAATCCTCAGCCGGCAGCGGCACCGCCACCAGAAACTCCTCGCCTCCCCAACGCCCGACCAGTTGCAGGTCGGGTGCCCAGGATCTCAGCTCCCGCGCCAGCAGCTGGATCGCCCTGTCCCCTGCCTGATGACCATGGCGGTCGTTGATCTGCTTGAAGTGATCTATGTCGATGATGAGCAGGGTGAGCGGGCCCTCCTGCTGCCACCGGGTGGCCAGCCGTTCCAGCAGCGCGCGACGGTTGGGCAGATCGGTCAGCTGATCGAAGGTAGCGAGCTTGTAGAGGTGGCGTGAACTGCGGTGCAGCCTGTGGGTGGTGATCCCCAGCAGCAGCAGGGCGCTGGCCAGCAGGCCGACCAGCACCAGCTGGTAGTTGCGGGCACTCTGTTGATGCAGCAGTTGCTTGCGCTGGCGCTCGTTCTCCTGTTGCAGCGCCCGGTTGCTGGCCTCGCTGCGGGCCAGATCCATCTCGGCCTGGAAGGCGGCGGCATGCTGGCTCGGGGTCTGGTTGAAGTGCTGCTTGTACTCGCGCATGTAGTCGATCAGCGCTTGATAGGCCTCGGGATAGCGCCCCTGATCGGCCAGCAATCTGGCTTGCAGCGCTTTGCTGCTGACACTGACGTGCCCGGTGCGATAGAGGGCGAGCCCGTTCAGGGCATGCCACCCGGAGTCCGGCATCAGGTGGTCGGTGACGGTTGGCTTGCGCTTTGTCAACAGGGCGAGAGCCTTATCCGGTTCCTCCATATCCTGCTGTGGGTGGGCATCGAGGCGCCGCAGATAGCCGACGGGATCGCGCCCCGCCTGCCATTCAGCCTCTTCCTGCAAGGAGGGAGTGGCCTGCAACTGGGTTATCCAGAGCAGTGCCAGTGCCATTATGAATCTCATTGAATCCTTTCCCCGACCACTGGGGCCATCATAATGGCTGAATCCACCTACACCATGTTTCTTTGCTTCTCTATAACCGTATGGGGGGCAGGATGAGGTGCAAGCTGTCACAACTAAGAGCCTGGGCTGTCGTATCTGGTTGATTCGTGATGAAACAGTGGCGACAATCGTGACCAAATCACAGTGGAGAATCATCATGTTGGCCAAAGCCATGATCGAGAAGTTGAACGAGCAGATTAATCTTGAATTCTATTCCTCCAATCTCTACCTGCAGATGAGCGCCTGGTGCGAGGACAAGGGTTTCGAAGGGGCCGCCACCTTCCTGCGTAAGCACGCGGTCGAGGAGCGTCAGCACATGGAGCGCCTGTTCACCTACGTGAGCGAGACCGGTGCCATGCCGATGCTGGGCGCCATAGGTGCGCCTCCCCACGAGTTCAACTCGCTGGGTGACATCTTCCGCACCACCCTGGAGCACGAGTACCACATCACCAAGTGCATCAACGGCCTGGCCCATGTGGCGTTCACTACCCAGGACTACTCCACCTTCAACTTCCTGCAGTGGTACGTGGCCGAGCAGCATGAAGAGGAGAAGCTGTTCAAGAGCATCGTCGACCGTCTGTCGCTGGTGGGTGAGGATGGCAAGGGTCTCTACTTCATCGACAAGGAGCTGGCCGAGCTGGCCAAGGGCGCCCCTGCCAGCGTCATGGATGGCAACGCCTGATAGTCGTGGACACTTAGTGTTCAGCCAGTACAATAACGGCCCCTCGTATCGGGGCCGTTTTCTATTGATGCTGCCATGAAACCGCTGCGGCGGCTTCTGCTGGGTACAATGACGGTCTTTCGTATAACGGGGCCGTTTTCTATTGATGCTGCCATGAAACCGCTGCGGCGGCTTCTGCTGGGGTCAATGACGGTCTTTCGTATAACGGGGCCGTTTTCTATTGATGCTGCCATGAAACCGCGGCGGCGGCTTCTGCTGGGGACAATGACGGTCTTTCGTATAACGGGGCCGTTTTCTATTGATGCTGCCATGAAACCGCTGCGGTGGCTTCTGCTGGGTACAATGACGGTCTTTCGTATAACGGGGCCGTTTTCTATTGATGCTGCCATGAAACCGCTGCGGTGGCTTCTGCTGGGTACAATGACGGTCTTTCGTATAACGGGGCCGTTTTTATTTGGATGAGTGAGTGATGATGAAGCAGGTTGATGTGGTGGTGATCGGGGCCGGTGCGGCCGGTTTGATGTGTGCCCAGCAGGCCGGCTATCGGGGCCGCTCCGTGCTGTTGCTCGACAACGCCAAGAAGCCGGGCCGCAAGATCCTTATCAGCGGGGGGGGTCGTTGCAACTTCACCAACCATCAGACCGGGCCCCACGCCTTCCTCTCGGGCAATCCCCATTTTTGCAAGTCGGCGCTGGCGCGTTATACCCAGCAGGACTTCATCGATCTGGTGGACCGGCACGGGGTCAACTACCACGAGAAGACGCTGGGCCAGCTGTTCTGTGACGAGAGCGCCAGGGAGATAGTCGACGTGCTGCTCACCGAGTGCGACTGGGCCGGGGTGACCCTGCAGTTCCAGACCGAGATCCTGAGCGTCAGCCAGTCTGATACCGGCTTTGTGCTCGCGACGAGCCAGGGGGAGATAAGCTGCCACTCGCTGGTGGTGGCCACGGGCGGCCTCTCCATGCCCAAGCTCGGTGCCACCCCGTATGGCTTCAAGCTGGCGGAGCAATTCGGCCTTGCTGTGCTGCCCACTCGCGCCGGTCTGGTGCCTTTTACCCTCCATCAGGCCGACAAGGAGGCCTTTGCCGATCTGGCCGGGGTCAGCCTGCCGGTGGCCGTGACCGCCGAAGATGGCACCCGCTTCAAGGAGGCCATGCTGTTCACCCACCGTGGCCTCTCCGGCCCCGCCATACTGCAAATCTCCTCGTTTTGGCTGGCGGGGGAGAAGATCCACCTCAACCTGCTGCCCGAGCTGGATATTGCGGCGGCCCTCAAGGCATGGGCGCAGGCCCATCCTGCGCAGGAGCTGAAGACAGTGTTGGGACGCGAGCTGCCCAAGCGCTTCGTCGACAAGCTGGTGGAGCTGGGCCAGCTGAATAACAAGCCCATGCGTCAGTACAACGAACGGGAGCTGGAGGCCATCGCCACCCTGCTGGGGGATTGGCAGATCCTGCCGAACGGCACCGAAGGCTATCGCACCGCCGAGGTGACGCTGGGGGGCGTGGATACCAACGAGCTCTCTTCCAAGACCATGGCGGCGCGCAAGGTGCCCGGTCTCTACTTTATCGGCGAAGTGGTGGACGTGACCGGCTGGCTCGGTGGCTACAACTTCCAGTGGGCCTGGTCATCGGGTTGGGTGGCGGGGCAATACTGCTGATCGGAGCCTGTGCCCAGCGGGCAGAACGGGCAACGGGCTACCTTATACCCTTTGTTGAGTCAGGCGCGGCGGTTACCGTTGCGGCATGTGCCGTGCCATAAGGGCAAGGTGGGATGGACCGCCTGGACGCTGACAATCCAGACCTGAGCCTGGTGTTTAGCTGTTCCTTTGTTCCTTTGTTCCTCTGTGGGGGGAGGACACAAGCGGGCCATGTTCTTGACGCCTGTCCCGATTATGGTTGGATATTACAACGGTTTGTTATTTTCAATAATGAATATGGTTGCTGATGACAATAATGGGTGATGAAAGTGGGAGCGAGTAGCTATTATTGGCCATAGGATAGGTTTTCCTGAAAAAAGCAGCCTGCTTTGCTCAACCTTGGCGTTAGGGAGCGATATGAAATATATGAAAATGGCCGTTATTGCTATGATGGCGCTGGCTTTTTAATCTCAAGCCGAGAATTTAAGTGTGCCGACCTTGGCTACCGCCGATATCATTATTTCAGATCCGCAAAGTGTCAGCCACACTTTGGTGCCAGAGCGGGGGTTGATTGCTGGCCAGTTAAATGAAGGAACACCCGTCGCCCTGGGGTATGTGCAAACGATACCTAAAGAAACATCGATAGCGTTAGCCTGGGCGTCGGGAACGCCAGATACGACGAATAGCCATATCATCCCTTCGTTGGAAAACCCCAATAATACATTAACAGTCTCCTTCTTTAATCCTGATGCGGGGCAAACTTTTTTAGTGGATAACGCGATAAATGCGTTCGTGCTATCGGCCACTGAGCCAAAAAGTGATTGGAGCTACGTCGTGCGTGCGGCTCACTCGCAAAGGGTGGCAGCAGGGACATATCAACTTGTTATTAATGCCTATTTGTATGCATTATAACAATAGCTATATCGAGCATGTCGTTATCACATGTTAAGTCACCGTTTACTGGGGGCATGAAATAAAGAGGCGCCAGTCTCTTTATCCCCCTTTGCCTGTTGCATGATCCCGTCCGTATTACATGATCGCTGGCATGATAAAAAGCCATCCCTGATAGCCGGGGTGCCCGCCATTATACCCTGTCCCCGCTGGCCAACACGGTATTCACCCTTTATATGATCAGAGTGATATGACCAGAGTGATATGACCAGAGCGATATGACCAGAGCGATATGACCAGAGCGATATGACCAGAGCACAGGCCACTGTGTATGTGCAGAGTAAGCGGCGGGATAGCCGCAGCCTGCGCTAACGACAATCCAGCCGCGCCAGCAGCCAGTGAGACTGCCCAAACCCCCCATAAAAATCGCGTGCATATCACCGCCTCTCGTTACCGTCGCCGGCGTCGCTGCTGCGCCAGCGTGGGCACGCTTTATCCCCCGCAAGTGCTTGCCAACATGGCGTGTGCCTTGGCACAAGCAAGTGCACCGTGCCGCTATTCCTGAAGTTAAATTTATCTTTATGATTTTTATGTATTTTTTGTGAAAAAGCAGATTGCCATACAGAGAGTGAACGTCTCTCTGAGCAGCTCACGGTTGCTGAATAAGGAAGAGATAAGATTGTTGCAGGGGGCATAAACAGGGGCCACGGCGTGCGATCACCAGCCGCTGGCATCAGCGCGGGTGCATCAAACCCGGGCATCGGGGGCGACAACGTGGCTTTGTTGTCGATGTGCAAGCCATTTATCCCTTTTCTCGCCTGTTTGGTGACGGATGCCACAGTCGCCTGCCATGTTCGGTGGCTTCAAAAAGAGAGACCAAGGGACCTTGGGTAACTGCTTGTTCTGCATACCCTAAACCACGGCGGTCAGGCCGCTGCGGGCGAGCGCACAGCTCAACCCATTGGTTTTTATCAATATTATTAAATCTTAATAAAACGAGTTCACTCATCATTCTGGGCTGCTTGAGGCAGTATCAACATCGAAACCAACAGTGCAGTATGCACCGTGCGTAGGTAAAGCGCAGGGCGTGTAGGTAAAAAAGTGTTGGCGAGTAAGCATCGAATATTCGATGTGGGTTTTAATTCATTACTTTTAATATAGGGTACCAAAATGAAAAAATATGCACTGTCTCTTTTGGCTTTGACTATGGCACTTTCTTCCGGCGCGGCCTCTGCTGCAGGCGCAGTAGGTAGTCCTGTAGTGGCAGAAACGAACGTCATTTTTCAAGCAGCTAACGAGTTTGCTCATGCCCTCACACCTGTAACCGGGCTTGCATCGGGGCTTAATCCATCGACAAAAATGATAGCTACAGGGAATATTGTGTTGTCAGCTGCTACTTCTAATAAGATGCGACTTGATTGGGTCAGTGGAGTGGACAAGAGTACTCCTCTTCAGAGAGAGATCTCTGGTAATACCGCGACCAACAAAATTACCGTATATTTTACCGCGGTAGCCGGGGATACTGCTACAACCTTGGAGACAATAGGTAATACCTCATCTGTGCTTTTATCGAAAGCGACGTCAACTACCATGTTTAATTATCAGATTAATCTCTTGAGTGGCATCACTGTAGCTCCGGACACTTATAAAATCCAGGTTAAAGCTCAAAGCTGGGAAGCGTAAACTTACAGCGCGGTAACGGTTGTTGCCGCGCTAATATGTTAATCCCTTCTGACAACCTGCTAGAGAAATAAATCCTTGCTACACCATTTTAGCTAAAATGAAATTTTCAGTTTTTGTTTAATAATTGGGTGTTTTTATGTTAATAACAAGATATATAAACAATAAACGTAAATTACCATTACTTGCACTGGGTATTGTGCTGAGCCCGCTTTGTGCAACGGTTGGCTCCGTTTATGCAGCCGAGCAACCGGTGGAAACCGCTACCCAAGCGTTTGAGCTGAAGTTGGGAGCCAGCCGGCTTATCTATAACCCGGCTGCCAGTGGTGCCAGCATCGCGGTACATAATCAGCAGAACTACCCTATTCTGGTGCGTTCACAGGTGTTTGCCGAAGATAGAACCACAGTGGCCCCGTTTTTGGTGACACCGCCCTTGTTCCGGTTGGATGGGCAGCAGCAAAGCCGCCTGCGGGTGGTGCACACCGGCGGCCCACTGCCGGGCGATCGTGAAAAGCTGCATTGGTTGTGTGTCACCGGCATTCCCCCCCAGAGCGATGATGCCTGGGCCGCGGATAAAGAGGGCAAATCTGCAGCGCCTAAAGCGGTGGAGCTGCATGTGCAGGTCAGTGTGCAGAGCTGCATCAAGCTGCTGGTTCGCCCTTCCGGCATCGGGCAATTGGCGGACCGTGCCTCATCACTGGTCTGGACGCGGCAGGGCAATACCCTGAATGCCAATAATCCGACCCCCTTCTATATGAACCTGAGCCGGGTGACCGTGGGGGGAGTGAATGTTGAACAACTGCAACATATTGCCCCCTTCTCTTCACACAGCTTTACCTTGCCCAAAGGGGCGGCTGGACAAGTGCAGTGGCAAGTGGTTACCGATGTTGGCGGCCAGAGCCGTATGTATCAGACATCGCTCTAGTCGCAGGGTTAGCCATGGGTTGGCTGCAAGACACTGCCGGGTTATCAACGTCACTTGATGAGAGATAGACGCAATATGAAGTGTTTATTGCCAGGTTTGGCTGTGAGCTTGGTGTGCTGCTCGGTCGATGCGCGCACTTATACCTTTGATGTATCCAGTTTGGGTATAGACAACGTAGATGTGGCCCTGTTTAACCAGGGGGCGCAACTGCCGGGGGTCTACCCTGTTGATATCCTGGTCAATGGTGATCGGGTCGGTTCCCGCGATGTGCTGTTCCGGCAGGAGACCAATGCGCAAGGCCAGCCGTTTCTGCAACCCTGCCTGAGTGTGGAGATGCTGACACGTTATGGTGTCAGAGTTGAAAACTATCCTCTTTTGTCCGCGGGCAAGCAGCCACAGGCGAATGCGCAAACAGATGCCTGTGCGACCTTATCCGCTATTCCACACGCGACGGTGGATTTTCAGTTCTATGAGCAAAAACTGCTGTTAAGCATTCCGCAGGTCTCATTACGGCCAAAGGTGACCGGTATTGCGCCCAGAGAGTTATGGGATGATGGCATTCCGGTGTTGTTGATGAACTATCAGGCCAACACTAACCGGACAGAATATCGCACCGGGGCGAGTGCCAGCAGCGATTCGAGTTTTGTTCAATTGCAACCCGGCGCTAACCTGGGGGCATGGCGTTTGCGTAATGCCACGACTTGGCAGAAGTCGGGCGAGCAGGAAGGCAAATGGCAAACGGCGTATACCTACGCGGAGTATGGGTTGTATGACCTCAAAAGCCGCGTAACGCTGGGGGAGCGTTATACCCCATCAGATATTTTTGACAGCGTGCCTTTTCGTGGGGCAATGCTGGGTTCGGATGAGGCGATGGTGCCGTTTAACCAGCGCGAGTTTGCGCCCGTGGTGCGTGGTATTGCGCGCACCCAGGCGCGGGTGGAAGTCAAACAGAATGGCTTCACTATATATAATGCTACTGTGGCGCCGGGCCCATTTGCGTTAAATGATTTATCGCCGGGTATGTCTGGCGGGAATTTGCAGGTTACCGTATGGGAAACCGACGGCAACCCGCAAATATTTACTGTGCCCTTTAACACGCCAGCCATTGCGCTGCGTGAAGGCTATCTCAAATACAATCTGATGGCCGGGCAATACCGTGCGGCAGATTCCTCCGTCGATGAAGCCACGGTTGGCCAGGCAACCATGATGTATGGTTTGCCCTGGAACCTGACGGTGTATGGCGGCGCACAAGGCGCCGATCATTACCAATCGGCAGCACTGGGTCTTGGCGTTTCTTTGGGGAGCTGGGGCGGTGTGTCGGTAGATAGCACGACAGCACGCGGGCAACGCCAGGGGGAGGAGAGCGAGACGGGGGGAGCCTGGCGCACGCGTTACAGTAAAACGGTAGACGCGACCGACACCACGCTGTCGTTGTCTAATGCCCAGTACAGCTCGTCTGGCTACCGGACGCTGTCTGACGTGTTGGGCAGCTATCGCAATAATGCCGATGGCTATGACAACAATCAGGATCAGCGTAAAGCGAGCACCACGCTGACCTTGAGCCAGTCCCTGGGGGAGTGGGGATATGTCAACCTGAATGGCACCCGCGACAGCTTCCGGGATCGTTCTGGCAATAATGATTCGTTTGGTGCCAGCTATGGTGTTGGGGTGGCCGGGGGATTCCTGTCACTGAACTGGACGCAGAACCGACGTGCCAGCGTTGTCGGTGAGCAACAAAACGATAACATCACCAGCGTGATGTTCAGTATGCCGCTGCATCGCTTGCTGGGTGGCACCACCCATGCGACCTACCAGTTCGTCTCCCCGTCGAATGGCAATGATACCCAACAAGTCGGGCTTAATGGCCTGGCGTTTGATCGCCGGTTGTCTTGGGATGCTAGCCAGCGTTATCGCTCGGGTGTGGATAGTGGTGAGCGTGACAACAGCAGACTGCAGCTGAGATGGCACGGTGGTTACGGTCAGATGGGGGGTAACTACAGCTATAGCTCCAACATCCGACAAATGGGGGCCGATGTGTCGGGCGGCATGGTCATGCACCGTAACGGTGTTACCTTTGGTCAGCCGCTGAGTGATACCGTGGCATTGGTGGAGGCTCCGGGTGCTTCAGGCGTTCAGGTCGGCGGGTGGCCCGGTGTGAGAACAGATTTTCGTGGTTATACCACACAGGCTAATCTCAACCCGTATCAGGAAAACAACGTGAGTCTGGATCCGAGCCATTTTCCCTCGAATGCGGAAATCACGCAGACGGATATGACGGTTGTGCCCACTCAGGGCGCGGTGATCCCGGCAACGTTTGCCACCCGTATTGGTGCGCGAGCGCTGATGACGCTGACCCGCGAGGATGGTACTAGCGTGCCGTTCGGGGCAATAGCCATGCTGGGAGAGCAGGCGACGATTGCCGGGGTTGTAGATAATAACGGCGTGGTTTATCTGACCGGCTTACCGGCAAAAGGGGAGTTGTCAGTAAGGTGGGGGCAAAGCCAACAACAACAGTGCCGTGTGAATTTCCAGTTGCCGAAAGAGCGTGGCTCTGCGGATATGTATGTCATGAACTCAGTGTGCAGTTAGCGGCAATTAACCAGAGCAGTTGCCAAGCAGGCTACTGTAACGAGAGGCAATTATGCTAAAGCGGTTTTTTTATTGGGGTTTTGGCGTCTGGCTCGCTGTTTGCGGCGCTGGATTATCGTTAGCACAGGCTGCGGATACCCCGCAGCTTAATCTGCAAATAAACAGTGGCCTGCTCTCTGGCCGTATCAACGGTGAATTTCGTATTGGCCAGGGGCGGATAGGGTATGACGGCGAGCACCTTGGCTTTCAGGTATGGAGTGATGCTACCAAGTCAGGGTCGCAGCCTAACCGTTATGTGCTGATTGGGCAAAATAACAGCAACAATAAGTTGCGCATACGGATAGAGCATCAAGACTGGCAGCCAGACAATGACGGAGGCAAAGGGATTATCCTGAATTATGGCGGAAACAGTGCCACTTTTGATGTGGTGGTTGATGGGGATCAGACGGTGATAGCCGATCATTACTCACTGGCATTAAAAGGTGCGGTATTATTTACCCTGAAGTAACAATAAAAAATAATCCAAGAGATTTTTCGCTTGATTAGCCTTTGCTAAAGGCTTTTATCCAGAAAATATGATTATTAAAGGTGATTCCATTGTTAATATCAAGATGGGGTGGGGTTGTGCCTTTCATTTTTATCATGGTCCCACTTATTTTTATCGCTAACTTTTGGGGTGATGATGAACATGATGAAATAACAAGATGCACTGCAAATGTGCTCATAAACAGAGCCGGCCTTGACCTTTCGGCCAATGTGAAAGTTGAACTTTCAATGAGTCATAAAAATGGCGTTTTCTATATTGATGGGAACATCTATCGCAAGGGTATTTATCATGGTGCAATTAGCCGCCGGGTCCTTTTTGATGTCAACATTGTGAATGGTGATATCATATTGATTTCAAAAAGAAATTGGAAGACGGAGGTTGATGATATTGATATCACTTCTTTATCAGGAACGCTATTTTCGGATTTTTATATTACCCCGGATAATACCATGGTGATTATGTTGACAAAAAATGAAAAAGGATATTATTTGTCAACAAAAACAATGCCAATGACATACTGTGCTAAAATAACAGGCTAGATATCCTACCCATACATTAAGCTATATATTAAATTTATTTTTGAGACATTTAATCATCAGTACAGGGGGTCTATGCGTTACGTTTACGCCGCGTTAATCATCGCCATCACGACGACTGTTTTGCTGTTTAAAATTCAAAATATAAGCCTTGTCACCGTTTCGCTGCTTAATATGAGCCTGACGCTGCCGGCGTCGCTGCTGATCGTCGGTGTTTACGTGCTTGGCATGCTCACCGGCAGCGTACTCTGGTCGCTGCTGCGCGGCTGGCTAAAAGCCGTGATGCGCAAGCCCGAGTAACACTATCGCCGGCGAGTTTGCGCCGGCGACACCTCTACCAATTAGGCAACGTAAAGGAGCCGCTCTAACATGAGCAATTTCTGGGATTTCTTCTGGTTAATACTCTCAAGTTTTATCTTTATCGCTTACCTTTTGGTGCTGTTCCAGATCGTCGGCGATCTGTTTCGCAACACTGAAATGGGCGGCGGATTTAAAGCTCTGTGGATCCTCGGGCTGATATTTTTGCCGATGTTTACCGCGCTGATTTACATTGTTAGCAACGGCGCAGGCATGGCCCGGCGTCAACGTGATGCGATGCAGCGGGCCAAATCAGATACCGAAGACTATATTCGGCAAGTGGCGGGTAAATCATCGGCCCAGCAGATCTGGGAAGCCAAAGTCTTGCTCGATAATGGCGCGATCAATGCCGATGAATATGCCCAACTCAAAGCCAAAGCACTGGTCTAAGCACATGCAGCGCCGCATGTTGGCGCTCAACCGGGTGTTATTTCCTATATCAGCCATCAGGTTACAACGTCCCCAACCCCAAGTGACCGCCACACTTGGGGTTTTCTGACAGGCAGACCAAGGGTGTTTGTTTATCGCGTCACATACGCCATCACTTTCCCCACCTGACCGTTATATTTTCGCAGGCTGACTCTCCCCGCCATCAACTGCTTGAATCTAAACATCGCCGTCTCCGCCAGCGAACGACGGTCATACCCCGATATCTTCTTCCAATGAGGCCGCCCTTCTTTTCGCATCACCAGTACAGCCGCATTTCTCGCGTGTCCCTTTTTCCATAGCCCGGCGCTCTTGCGAGGTGGGATACCGGATGTCGCCCCTCTGCGCGCTATCAGCTGATGGCTGGCGTTGCTGTCAAAGGCGCTGTCTGCATAAATGGTACCCAGCTTGCGCCACAGAGGATTGAGCAATGTCGGTAACGCCTCGGCATCATGGACATTCTCCAATGACACTTCTGCTGCCACGATATCGTGGGTTGCTGGGTCCACCGCCAGATGCAGCTTGCGCCACACTCGCCGTCTTTCGGCACCGTGCTTTCTGGCTTTCCACTCGCCTTCGCCAAACACCTTCAGGCCAGTTGAATCAATAACCAAGTTGGTAACCTTCCCTTTAGATGGCTGCCGATACGCCACCTTTACCGTGCGGGCCCGCTTGCTGACGCAACTGTCACCGGGGGCGCATAGCGGCACATTCATCAACGCGAACAGGGAGTTGAGTAGCCCCGTTGTTGCACGCAGGGTGGGGCTGACAATCCCCTTGATCATCAGGAAGGCAGAGATGGTCTGGTCGATGGAGAGCTGGCTACGTCCCGGTCGCCCGTGAAACCAGTTGTCCATGGCGTCTGCATCCACCCAGAAGGTGAGAGAGCCAGGGTTAATCAGAGACTTGTTGTATTGAGGCCAGTTGGTGATGGTGTGAAGCGACTCGCCCATGATGCTGACTTGAAGGGAATGGTGGTGATCAGAGCGCCACATTTTCAGTTAGTTCCATTCAAGCCGCATCGATTTGGGAAGCAACGCCCATGTCAACCCATTCTCGCTAAACGATGACCATTCATAAGCTGGGGCGGGGAGTCAAATAACCCTTGTGCGGCCCGCAGGGTGAGGTTTAAAATCCACTTGAGTATCAGGAAGGTACAAATGATCCGGTCGGTGTAGCGCTGGCTGCGGCCCCGTCGCCCGCGATGGTCGTAGTGGAACCCGTTGTTCATGGCATCCGCATCAACCCGGAAGGTAAGAGAGCCACGGTGGACGAGAGGCTTGTCGTATATGGGGTGAAGCTGCTTGCCCATGAGTGCTGACTTGAAGGGAATGATGGTGATCAGATTGCCACGTTTTCAGTTGGTTCCATTTAAGCCGCATCGATTTTGGCATCAACGCCTAATAACGCCCATTCAAAGGATAAACAGCCGCTCATTATTGTGGCGCATTATGGTGATTTATCTATAATGAGGCTTTAATCGATGTTATCGGAAGCCGATTGAGATGATTAAGTGTTACAATATAAATGATAGCGTTTTATTTTACCCCGAAAGTGGAGACATATCGTCTTCTTTAACGGGGAACACCATTAAAATTAACATGCCAACTGCACAGTTATTCGAGGCTTTTATCACAAGAATGGGGATGGCAGTTTCACAAGAAGAACTATACGCTATAGTATGGGGTGAAAACAGTGTAAATGTAACACCAAACACTTTATATCAGAATGTCTCTCTGTTACGAAAAGCCCTTCAAGACTCTGGCATCCCCAGTGAATCACTTAAAACCCTCAGGGGTAAGGGATTTGTTTTTACGGTTACCAGTGTAGCGGAGAATTATGTTGAAAATAATGAAGTCACTCCAGAGAAAACTGAACCAGTTAAAGAAAAAAAACCTATTATTTATCATTTGATATTATCATCATCTCTGGTTGTTATTTTATTTGGCATTTTGTTTTATGACTATAGCAGCACGCCCTGGAGGGTTACTCATTACCCAAAGGACTTTGTATTTATATCAAAAATTAATGGGTGTAGTGTTTTTAATAGCACAGAAAATAAAAGCATAGAAAACAATCTGAGAGTTAATCGTTTAATTAGAACACTCCCTTTGGAATGTGAAAATTACCCTTATGTTTATATCAGTTATAGTGAGCGACATGCGACAGTATCAATAATATCATGTAAGAATGATATGAACTACACCGAGCAAAACGACTGTAAAACTGAAATTTTCATTAATTATGGTGAACTTGATGAAACTCAACCTTAAATATATTATAATTTTCGGCACTGTTTTTCTTATTATTTCAGCCTGTTTCCTTTATTTTCACTTCATTGATGAAAAAAGTGTTAAAATCCTTCACTGCAATGGTGTGCATTACACTCACAATAAAAATTACAGCATTAAATCAAATATCGAAATCACTTTTGATAACAGCAAGGGGTTTATGATCCTGAACGGTAACGTTACCGAAGATGGAGTATCTTCTCGTTTAGCCAGAAGATTACTATTTAACATTTCTGACATTGATAACAATCTAATCTTAACCTTCACAGGTATTGAAGTTGGCATGTCTGATGAGGTAGACAGAAATAACTTATATGTACCCTTGCCTGCCTTTATGTCTACGGTTGGCAGTAACCTTTTAATATCAATCTACCGTATAAACAAACATAACTACATTGTAGAGTCGAATGGCATTGCAAGCTTTCTCTGTGTGAATGACGATTAATCGTATTACCAATCAGTTATCAAATAGGACACTTTTTCTTTTAACCTGAATGAAATTCAGAGAAGAAGGAGGCATTAAAATTGTAACCGTTCACCGGTAGGGGCTTGATACACACAAGTTGACAGGGATGGGGTAATCCGTTGTCTCGATACAAGCCCTGACGATGGCGTGTAGCCACTCCTGGGGACCAGGCCCCACTCTTTTGGCCGTCTCCACCCATGACAGTATTCGCTGGCGAAACCGTTCCCCTCGATGTGAACACACCCCATTGCTCCCTTTATGCCACAGCATATAGCCACGCAGCGCTCGTTCCGCCTCGTTGTTTGTCAGTGGGATATTGTCTTCACTCATAAACCGCCACAGTATCTTGTCATCCTTAGATGAGCCACTCACAGCGCCCCCGGTAGCGCTTCGAGCATAGCACGGCCCCTTGCTCTAACTGCTTTCGCCAGCTTTGCCGATAGCGCCTGAGCTTCGTCTACCTTACCTTGTTGATTTTTGGCGATACCCTGATGGCCCGTTTCTTCCACCAGAGCCAATTAGCCTGACGCCCGTTATTCGCAATGAGCTGGCACGGGATACGGGGTATGATCCCAGGCCTTGGCACATATCTTCATGCATTGATACGGGATCCCGGTTTTGCTCGAAAATCAGATGATGTTGTTGGCGGTATTCGAACGGGCGGCGCTGATGCTGATGACTCTGTTCTTTCTGACCCGCACCCGGCCGTTCCAGCGGTTGTTTCAGAAGCGTGATCACACTCCGGCCGAGCTGGTGCTGGTGGCCTCCATCTTCTGCCTGTTCGCCGTATACAGTACCTACACCGGCATTCCGGTGGAGGGGGCGCTGATCAACGTGCGGATCATCGCCATCATCTCCGGCGGTATCCTGTTTGGCCCCTGGGTCGGCATTCCGGCCGGGGTCATCTCCGGGCTGCACCGCTACCTCATCGATATGGATGGTCACACCTCGATCCCTTGCCTCATCGCCAGCATTATCGCCGGCCTGCTGGCTACCTGGTTGCACCTGCGCTGTCGCAAGTCGCGACTCTGGCTGTACGGCATTCTGGCGGGGATGCTGTGCGAGGGACTGACCATGCTGCTGATCCTGCTGCTGACCGAGCCCCACGGGGTAGGGGTGGAGATCGTCAACCACATCGCCTATCCGATGATCGCCGGGGCGCTCTGCATCGGCCTCATCATCAAGTTGGTGCAGGATCTGGATGACGAGAAAGAGCTGATTGCCGCCAAGCAGGCCAAGCTGGCGCTGGATATCGCCAACAAGACGCTGCCCTTCTTCCAGAACATCGATCGCCACTCTCTCAGTCAGGTGTGCGAGGTGATCCGGCGCGATATCAGCGCCGATGCGGTGGCCATCACGGATACCCATGACGTGCTGGCCTACGTGGGGGTGGGAAAGGATTATTACGAGCTGGACGAGCACCACGCCATCAGCGGCATGACCCAGCAGGCGGTGCTGCTCGACCAGATCATCATCAACAACGATCTGCGCCAATATCACCTTTCCGATTTTCACTCTGTCATCATTATTCCGCTGCGGGAAAACGGCGCGGTGAGCGGCACCCTCAAGATCTACTATCGCCGCACCCACAGCATCACCAGCTCGCTGCGGGAGATGGCGGTGGGCCTCTCCCAGCTCATCTCTACCCAGATGGAGGTGTCGCGCATCGAGCAACTCAAAGAGATGACCCGCAAGGCGGAGTTCACCGCGCTGCAGAGCAAGATCAACCCGCACTTCCTGTTCAATGCCCTCAATGCCATCTCGTCGCTCATCCGCATCCGGCCCCAGCAGGCACGCCAGCTGATCGCCAATCTGGCGGATTACCTGCGCTACAACCTCAACAAGGGGGATGAGCTCATCGACATTCAGGAGGAGCTGCAGCAGGTGCGCGACTATGTGGCCATCGAGCAGGCCCGCTTCGGCGACAAGCTGGAGGTGGTGTTCGAGGTGGACGATGTCCACATCCAGGTGCCGAGCCTGCTGTTGCAGCCGCTGGTGGAAAACGCCATCCTGCACGGCATCCAGCCTCGCAGTGCGCCGGGTCGGGTCACCATCGAGGTGAAACAGCTGGCGGGGGGCATCCGGGTATCGGTGCGGGATACC
Organism: Aeromonas popoffii; assembly: GCF_037818705.1. Lineage (NCBI taxonomy): Bacteria > Pseudomonadati > Pseudomonadota > Gammaproteobacteria > Aeromonadales > Aeromonadaceae > Aeromonas > Aeromonas popoffii. The sequence goes on from NZ_CP149129.1 coordinate 72,522, forward strand.
GGCTATGGCATCAGTCAGGCAGTGATCGACGGGGTGGCCGCCGGTCGGGTAGAGAGCCGCAGCATCGGTCTGATGAACGTGCATCAGCGGGTCAAACTGCTCTATGGCGACGGCCTGCAGCTCAAGCGGCTGGAGCCGGGTACCGAAGTCTGTTTTTATCTGCCGGATCAGGAGTCGATGCCATGCTGAGTGCCATCATGGTTGGGGATAAGTGTGTGCCGCGAGAGGTGTTGTCATGCTGAAAGCCATTATTGTCGAAGACGAATATCTGGCTCGCGAGGAGCTCATCTATCTGGTGAATCAGCACAGCACCATCGAGATAGTGGCGAGCTTCGAGGATGGGCTGGAGGCGTTCAAATACCTGCAGGATCACGAGGTGGATGTGGTGTTTCTGGATATCCAGATCCCCTCCATCGACGGCCTGCTGCTGGCCAAGAACCTGCACAAATCGAGTCACCCGCCCCACATCGTCTTCGTCACTGCCTACAAGGAGTTTGCGGTGGAGGCGTTCGAGCTGGAGGCGTTCGACTACATCCTCAAGCCCTACAACGAGCCGCGCATCATCAATCTGCTGCAAAAGCTCGAGCATGCGGGCAAGTCGCAGCCAGCCACTACGGGGGAGGCGAGCGGCGACGTGATCAGCCCGCAGAATCGCACCGTCAATCTGGTGAAGGGGGAGCGTATCATAGTCACCCCCTGCGAGCAGATTTACTACGCAGAGGCGGATGAGAAGCTCACCTATGTCTACACCCTCACCGATCGCTACGTGATGACCATGACCATCAGCGAGTTTGTCAGCCGCTTGCCTGCCGAGGGGTTCTTCCGCTGTCACCGCTCCTACTGCGTCAACATCAACAAGATCCGCGAGATAGTGCCCTGGTTTAACAGCACCTATCTCATCCGGCTCCATGATCTGCCGTTCGAGGTGCCGGTGAGCCGCAGCAACATCAAGGCGTTCCGTCAGCTGATGCGGCTCTGATTGTCATTCATTCCCGCCGATCTGCATTTCATGCCTTAATCGGTCGGCGCGCGCGGCGTCTTGCCTATAGTGGCCTCACTTTCCTGAAGGCCATCGACCGAGACGCATCATGACCATCGATCTGAACCGCACCCGGTACCTGACACTGATCGGTACCATCATCACCCAGTTCGCACTGGGTTCTGTCTACACCTGGAGCCTGTTCAACGCCCAGCTCTCCGACAAGCTGGACGAGCCGGTGAGCCAGGTGGCCTTCGCCTTTGGCCTGCTCAGCCTCTCTCTGGCGGTGGCCTCCTGCATGGCGGGCAAGCTGCAGGAGCGGTTCGGGGTGCGCAATGTCACCCTGGGGGCCGGCGTGCTGCTCGGCATTGGCCTCTTCCTCACCGCCCACGCCAGCAATCTGGTGATGCTCTATCTCTGCGCGGGCATTCTGGTCGGTTTTGCCAACGGTACCGGCTATCTGATGACCCTCTCCAACTGCGTGAAGTGGTTCCCGGAGCGCAAAGGGCTCATCTCCGCTTGCTCCATCGGTGCCTATGGCCTCGGTAGTCTCGGCTTCAAATATATCAACCTGCTGCTGCTCTCCAGCTCCGGCCTTGAGACCACCTTCCAGCTGTGGGGGCTGATCACCATGTCCATGGTGCTGGTGGGTGGCATGCTGATGAAGGATGCACCCCAGCAGGCCGCTTCGGCGCAGCAGACCGAGCGCCGTGATTTCACCCTGGCCGAAGCGATGCGCAAGCCGCAGTACTGGATGCTGGCGCTGATGTTCCTCACCACCTGCATGAGCGGCCTCTATGTCATCGGTGTGGCCAAGGATATCGGCGAGAACATGGTGGGTCTGTCGGCTGCAGTGGCTGTCAATGCGGTCGCGGTGATCGCCATGGCCAACCTGGGGGGGCGACTGGTGCTGGGTATCCTCTCTGACAAGATGTCCCGCATCCGGGTCATCACCATCGCCCAGCTGATCATGCTCTGTGGCATGGGATTGCTGTTGTTCGTGCCGCTTAATGCCAATCTCTTCTTCGTGGCGGTAGCCTGTGTGGCCTTTAGCTTCGGTGGCACCATCACCGTCTATCCCTCACTGGTGAGTGACTTCTTCGGTCTCAACAACCTGACCAAGAACTACGGCGTCATCTATCTGGGCTTTGGTCTGGGCAGCATCATCGGCTCCATCGTGGCCTTCCTGTTTGGTGGCTTTATGGCGACCTTCAACCTGATCCTGGTGTTGCTGGTGGTGGCGCTGGTGCTCTCCCTGACCATCCGTTTGCCGGCGCCGGTATCGGTGGCGCGGGCCTGATTACCCTCACTGCCACAGCAAGCAATAACAAAGACCCGGGCTATGCCCGGGTCTTTGCATTTCGGATGGTCGATCAGCGTGGCGCTAGCCCCAGCAACAGACGGGCCTGACGGCAGGTATTCTCCACCGTTGACCAGTTATCACCTGTGATGGTGATGTGGCCCATCTTGCGGCCGGGGCGGGGTTTGCCCTTGTCATACAGGTGCAGATGCAGACCGGGCAGCGTCAGCAGGGCGGCCCAGTCTGGCGTGCCGTTTTTCCAGAGATCTCCCAGCAGGTTGATTAACAGGGCGGGCCGCACAGCGATCTGCTCTGGCAGCGGCAGATCGCAGAGGGCGCGTACCTGCAACTCGAACTGGCTGCATTCGGCGTTGTCGAGGCTGGGGTGGCCCGAGTTGTGAGGGCGGGGCGCCATCTCGTTGACCAACAGCTGGCCGCCCACCAGGAAGAACTCCACCGTCAGTACCCCCACGTAGTCGAGGGCGGCGATGAGATGTTCGGCAATGCGCTTGGCCTCACTCTCCAGCGCCGGTGCATTGGCCGGTGAGCGAGTCTGGTCGAGAATGCCGCCGCTGTGCCAGTTCTGCACCAGTGGCAGGGCGCTGATGGCGCCGCCTGGGCTGCGGGCCAGAGTCAGGGCAAATTCCCCCTCCAGCGCCAGCCGCTTTTCCAGCACGCAGGGCACGCCACTGCCTGCCAGCGCCGTTGCCAGTTCGTCCAGATTGTTTACCTGCCACTGCCCCTTGCCGTCATACCCCTCGCGGGCAGTCTTGAGGATGGCGGGGAAGAGTTCGCTGGCCTGTGCGGGGATGGGATCTTCCGCCAGCAGCGCCAGATAGGGGGCAACCGGGATGTCTGCTCCGCGCAGAAAGGCTTTCTCCTCGCGGCGATCCTGACAGATACGCACCGCGCTGGCGGCCGGGCGCACCGGCTTGCGTTGCTCCAGCAGTGCCAGGGTGGCGGCGGGTACGTTCTCGAACTCGCAAGTGATGGCGGCGCAGCGGCTGGCCAGATCGTGCAGGGCCGTTTGGTCGTCATAGGAGGCGACAATATGGTGATCGGCGGCGGCACCGGCGATGCTGGCCGGGTCGGGATCCAGTACCACCATCTTGTAGCCGAGGCGGTGGGCGGCCATCACGAAGTAGCGGCCAAGCTGGCCGCCGCCGAGCATACCGAGGGTGGCGGGTGGCACTATCATGTCGGCTCCTCCAGTTGCAGCGCCAGCACCCGGTCACGCTCGTTGGCACGGAAGTCGTCGAGCTGTTGCTGGTAGCGGGGAGCCTCCTCGTCCCGGGTGACCGACAGCAGGGAGACCGCGAACAGTCCGGCGTTGGCTGCCCCCGCCTCGCCGATGGCGAAGGTAGCGACCGGCACCCCCTTGGGCATCTGCACAATGGAGAGCAGCGAGTCCATCCCCTTGAGCTGACGCGAGGGAATGGGGACTCCCAGCACTGGCAGCGTGGTCTTGGCGGCGACCATACCCGGCAGGTGGGCGGCGCCACCGGCCCCGGCGATGATGGCGCGCAGACCGCGTTCGCGGGCACTGGCGGCATATTCGAACAGCAGATCCGGCGTGCGATGGGCAGACACCACGCGCGCCTCGTAGGGCACACCGTGCTCCTTGAGGATGCGGGCTGCGGCCTGCATCACGGGCCAGTCGGAGTCGGAGCCCATCACCAGGCCAATCAGGGGAGGGGTGTTCATGTTTGTTGGTTCCTTGCTGTTAAACGTTTGCTTTTGGTAAACAAAAAGAGCCGGCAAGCCGGCTCAGAATTTCTCGGGTCGCACGATTTCGACCGGTTGCAGAAAGGCGATCATGGCGTAGTCGGGGTAGTAGCGACTCTGCAGGTGGGCCAGCAGCCGCTCCGCCTGCTCACGGCTGCAGATCGCCTCCAGCCGGATGTTGCCGCTCTCGCTCCAGCTGGCGTTGCGCTCGCCATGATCACCCCGGCCGCGGGCATCGGTGATGGTGTAGCCGCGCAGCCCCTCGCGGGTGAGGGTGCGCAGCAGGGTAGGCTCCAGATTTGCTTCCGTGATAACGGTCAGCAGGGTGCGGGTCTCGGTCTGCATGTTGCTACTCCGTGAAGTGGCGGGCCCAGCTGTGGTAGAGCGGGATCCCCAGCATGATGTTGAACGGGAAGGTGACCCCCAGCACGGCGCTGAGGGACAACCCCGGGTTGGCTTGTGGCAGGGCGATACGCATGGTGGCCGGCACGGCGATATAGGAGGCGCTGGCCGCCAGGGTGGCCAGCAGGGTCAGACCGCCGAGGGAGAGCCCCATCAGCTGGCCAGCTGCCAATCCTAGTCCCGCTGAAGCGAGCGGCATCAACAGCGCGAAGCCGAGCAGGAAGAAGCCATGCTTGCGCAAGTCCTGACACTGGCGGGCGACGATGAGGCCCATCTCCAGCAGGAACAGTGCCAGCGCGCCCTTGAACAGGTCGACGAACAGCGGTTTGAGCGGGGCAACGCCATCGGGGCCTGCCAGATAGCCGATGGCCATACCGCCCAGTAGCAGGGTCACCCCCTTGCCGAGGAAAGATTCGTGAGCCAGCATGCGCCAGCGAGTTTCGCGGCTGATGCCACGGGCTAGCACTATCCCCACCAGGATGGCCGGGATCTCCATTACCGCCAGGAAGATAGAGAGTTGTGATTCAAAACCGATACCCCGTTCGGTCAGCCAGTTCACCCCGACCGCAAACGTGGCCACGCTGACCGAGCCGTAATGGGCTGCGGTAGCGGCGGCATCCACCCGGTTCATCTTGATGCGCAGCACGGCAAAGCCGAGCAGGGTCTGCATCACGCCAAGCAGGATTACCAGCGCCAGCTGTGGCAGCAGGGGCAACAAGGATTGCTGGGCCAGACCGACACCGCCCTTGAGGCCGATGGCCAGCAGCAGGAAAAGGGAGAGTGTATCGTAGAGCGCGGGCGGTAATTTCAGCTCGGAGCGCACCAGACCGGCCAGCAGCCCGAATAGAAAGAAGAGAACAACGACATCCAGCATGATGGCTCGCAGGAGGAGTGCAGATAATGATTGCATGCTAGAGCCCGCGATGTTTCGATAAAATCAGATTGTGACTGATGGTTGTTCGGTAAAAACTGATAAGGGATGGCATGCTCAACTACAAACAGCTCTACTATTTCTGGCATGTGGCGCGCTGCGGTAGCGTGACGCAGGCGGCGCAACAGCTTCATCTAACGCCGCAAACCATCAGCGGTCAGGTCGCCGAGCTGGAGATCTCCCTCGGGGTCGCGCTGTTTAGCAGAGTGGGTCGACGCCTCGTGCTGACCGTCGCCGGACGGCAAGCACAGGAGCAGGCGGGGGCGATTTTCTCGCTGGGGGCCGAGCTGGAACACACCCTGCGCCACGCCAGCCAGGAGCTGATCATGCAGGTGGGGATTGCCGACTCCGTGCCCCGCACCCTGGCGTTCGAGCTGCTGGCCCCCGCCATGGCGCTGGCGACGCCGGTGCGGCTGATCTGCCATGAAGAGCGGGCCGAACAGCTATTCAGCGAGCTGGCCCGCCACAAGCTGGACATGGTGCTGATCGATCGCCCACTGCCACCGGACAGCGGCGTACGTGGCTACAACCATGAACTGGGGCGTAGCCCGCTGGCACTGTTTGCGAGCCCGGCGCTGGCGGCGCGGGCGCGGGATGGCTTTCCCGCCTCGCTGGAGGGGTTACCGCTGCTTATTCCCGGAGAGAAATCGGCCACCCATGACCGGCTGCTGGCCTGGTATCGCCAGCAGGGCATACATCCCCATCTGGTCGGTCAGTTTGACGACTCAACCCTGATGAAGTCGTTCGGCAAGGCGGGCATGGGGATCTTTCCAGCCCCCCTTGCGATGCGTGACGAGATTGAGCGCCTCTATGGCGTCGAGTTGCTCGCCACCTTGCCCGAGGTCACGCTCTCCTATTATCTGGTCTCTGCTGGCCGCCAACTCTCCCACCCCGGTGTACAGGCGGTGATAGAGGGCGCCAGACAGCGGCTGGTAGAGATGGAAAAGCATAAATAGAAATCTGGATGGCTATACATCCAATCTGGCTCTGCCTATAATCCTCGCCGCTTTGGCGCATCATGCTTAATAGGGAATCCGGTGAAAATCCGGAGCTGGCGCGCAGCGGTAAGGGGGAACGAAGTGACATCAGGGCACTGCCGTCAGGTGGGAAGCCGTCGCGTTAGGCCATCAGCCCCTCAGCCCGAAGACCTGCCAAAGTTCATATTTCGGGCCGAGAGAAACCGGCCACGAAGTAGATGCTTACGCGAACTTAAGGATCTCTCATGTCCAAGAAATTATTGGTGGCAGCCCTGTTGCCAACGGCTGCCTTCGCCCAGACGACCATCCCCGTCAATCCTACCCTGGTGATCACCGCCAATCGCGTGGAACAACCGGTCAGCTCGGTGCTGGCGCCCGTTGTGGTGATCGAGCGCGCCGAGATCGAATCTCGTCAGGTACAGAGTTTGCCTGATCTGCTGAAAACCCTGCCTGGCGTGCAGATGGCGACTCTGGGAGGGCGGGGCCACATCAGCAGCCTGTTCATCCGCGGTACCAACTCCAACCATTCGCTGGTGCTGATGAATGGGCGCCCCATCGCCGCCATGGTGGCGGGCACGCCCGATCTCAGCCAAATCCCGCTCGGCAATATCGAGCGCATCGAGTATATCCGTGGCCCACGAGCGGCGGTGTATGGTTCCGATGCCATCGGTGGCGTTATCAACCTCATCACCAAAACCTCCGCCAAGCATGGCAACGAGACCCACCTGAAAGGTGGCGTGGGCAGCAATGGTTATGGCCAGGGTCAGGCGCGTACCGTGCAGGCCCTGGGTCAGCAGACCGACATGAATATGATGATCGGATACGAGCGTACCGATGGTTTCGATGTGGTGGCCAATGCCCAGCAGCCGGATCGGGATGGCTTCGACAGTCTGCACGGCCAGATCGGGCTGAACCACGCCTTCAATGATGCCTGGAGTGCGGACTTCAACGCCCAGGGCTACGACAACCAGACCGAGATAGATGATGCCTATCAGTCGGCCGATCAGAGTCGCGTACAGGCCTTCCAGTATGATGGCGGTCTCAAGTTTCAGAGCGAGACGCTGACCAGCCGGCTGGAGGCCAGTTATGGCGAGAACAAGCTGAAGAGCTGGCTGGAGAGCAAGGGGGAATCCAGCGCCCAGCCGATCCACACCGGCTTGACCCGTTTCTCCTGGATCAACAGCTGGAGCGGCGTTGAGGGGCTCAATCTGACCGGTGGTGCAGACTGGCAGCAGGAGCAGTTGAAATCCAACTCGCGCAGCGCTGGTCAGGCGTTCAATGCCCCCGATCGCGACAACACGGGTCTGTTTGCGGTGGGCAGCTATCGCTGGCAGGCTCTGCTGTGGGAGCTTTCGGGTCGCACCGATGACAACCAGCAGTATGGCCGTCACAACACCTGGTCTGCCGCCAGTGGTCTGGACATAGATGACAACCACAATGTGCGGTTGAGTTATGGCACCGGCTTCAAGGCGCCGACCTTCCTCGATCTCTACTATCCCGGTTATGAGAGTCCTGATTTGAAACCGGAGGAGAGCAAGAACCTGGAGTTGGGCTTCAGCGGTCGTTATACCGGTTGGGACTGGTCGCTGAACCTGTATCGCAACAAGATCCAGAACCTTATCGCCTGTCAGAGTGCGTTCTCCAGCTGCGAGCCTGACAACACGGATGCCGAGATCCGCGGCGTGGAAGTGGCGCTGGGTTTGGAAACCGGACCGCTCCATCACGACGTCAGCTTCGATTACACCAAGACCGAAGACAAGAACGATGGCGACCAGCAACTGTTGCGCCGCGCCAAGCAGAAGGTCAGCTGGCTGACCCAGGTACAGCTGGGTCAGGTCGATCTTTCAACCGAACTGCTTTATGTGGGCAAGCGGGATGACAAGAACTTCAGCAGCTTCCCGGCAGAGCGGGTAGAACTGGGTTCCTACACCCTGATCAATCTGGCGGCCAGCTATGGGGTGACGCCTCAGCTCACTCTGGGTGGTCGCATCGACAACCTGTTCGATCGTGACTATACCCCGGCCTATGGTTACGCATCTGCGGGTACCGAGTTCAAACTGACGGCGGACTACCGCCTCTGATTGCCAGCGCAGCTATATATAGAAGAGAAAAAGCGAGGCCCTGCCATGTGCAGGGCCTTTTCTATTGGCGGCAGGCGGGAGTATGATCGCCACCTTGCACCAAAGGGGGAGGTCAGGTGGCCAATATTCTAGTGTTCGACTCCGGCATGGGTGGCTTGACCATCTATCGCGAGATCCGCCGTGCGCTGCCAGCACACAACTACTTCTATTGTTTCGACAACGCCAATTTCCCCTATGGCGAGTTGAGTGAGGCTGCCCTCATTACGGCTTGCACCCGGCTGGTCAGTCAGATGGTGGCCGAGCATGCCATCGATCTGGTGGTGATTGCCTGTAATACTGCCAGCACCATAGCCCTGCCGTCCTTGCGTGCGGCCCTGACCATTCCGGTTGTCGGCGTGGTGCCTGCCATCAAACCGGCTGTCGCTTTGACTCAAAATGGGTGTATCGGTCTGCTGGCGACCCCGGGCACCGTCAGCCGTGAATATACTCACCACCTTATTACCCAGTTTGCCCCGGGCCAGCGGGTGTTGCTCAAGGGTGCGACCGAGCTGGTGATCGAAGCCGAGCACAAGCTGGCGGGACGGCCGGTAAACATGGCGCTGTTGCAGGAGGTGCTGATGGACTGGATGGAAGGAGAGGCAAGGCCGGATACACTGGTGTTGGGCTGCACCCACTTCCCGCTGCTCAATGACGAGATCCGGCAACTGATGCCAGGATGTCAGCTGGTGGATTCAGGGGACGCGGTGGCAAGACGGGTGGCCCATCTACTGGCCACGGTCGCTGGGCAACCTTCCCAGGCCGTGGTGCAGGCGAGGGCCTATTGCACCCGACTGGATGCAGAAGCCCAAAAACTGACAGCCCCCTTGCAAGCTTGGGGGCTGTCATCACTCGAAGAGGTTCGGTACTAGTTCGTTACCGCCAAGGGATCAGGCGTCGACCTCGCTCCCTTCTCTCTCATCCTTATCCCGCTTGTCGTTGGCTTCGCGTACCTTGAGGGTACGTTGCTGATACTCCTTGTCATTGAGTGCCGTGATTGCCTTGGCTGCATCGGCAGCGGGCATCTCCACAAAACCAAACCCTCTGCGCTTGCCGGTAGCCTTGTCCTTCATCAAACGGACAGAGATTACCTGACCTTGTTCGGCAAACAGCTCGCGTACTGCAATCTCGTTGGCGCGATAGGGCAGGTTGCCTACATATAAGGTGCAAGTCTCTTGGCCGGAGACCAGCTCTGCCGTGGCGGCAGGTGTCCGCTTAAGAAGCAGCGGCACGATGAAACCACCAATGGCCAGACCCACAGCAAAAATCACTTCGGCTTTCAAAGAAAACTGCAGAGCTTGGGCAACCAGATAACCAACCAGCGCCAATACCAGGGCAAGGATGGCCGCCTGCACATAAACGGGAAACTTGGATAAATTCATCTTTAAAGACCTTTTGTAAATGAAAGCAAAAAAGGTGCAACACTCTATTCACCTCCATGGTAACCAGCTTTCCAGCCGGGCGCTACCATGGACCACTTGGGACACATTATCCGTTCCAGTATGGCATCCCTTAATGGGGGAAGACCCACTTAAATGATGATAAAAC
>NZ_CP149129.1:85000-212500 GCF_037818705.1 Aeromonas popoffii
TCTCAAACATTTGTTACAAGTGCTTTGGAAACTTCTTGGCGAAAACCAAAATTTATTTTGGTCCTTGTTGTACTTCAACAAGACGCGTTGTTTCGACGACACTTCTTGGGGTTGTATGGTTAAGTGACTAAGCGTACATGGTGGATGCCTTGGCAGTCAGAGGCGATGAAGGACGTACTAACCTGCGATAAGCTGTGAGAAGTCGGTAAGAGACGCTATTACTCACAGATTTCCGAATGGGGAAACCCACCCAGCATAAGCTGGGTATCTATTACTGAATACATAGGTAATAGAGGCGAACCGGGAGAACTGAAACATCTAAGTACCCCGAGGAAAAGAAATCAACCGAGATTCCCTCAGTAGCGGCGAGCGAACGGGGATTAGCCCTTAAGTTTCTTGGAAGTTAGTGGAATGGTCCTGGAAAGGCCAGCGATACAGGGTGATAGCCCCGTACATGAAAACGACCTTGAAGTGAAATCGAGTAGGGCGGGACACGTGACATCCTGTCTGAATATGGGGGGACCATCCTCCAAGGCTAAATACTCCTGACTGACCGATAGTGAACCAGTACCGTGAGGGAAAGGCGAAAAGAACCCCTGTGAGGGGAGTGAAATAGAACCTGAAACCGTGTACGTACAAGCAGTGGGAGCCCTTCGGGGTGACTGCGTACCTTTTGTATAATGGGTCAGCGACTTACATTTTGTAGCGAGGTTAACCGTATAGGGGAGCCGTAGGGAAACCGAGTCTTAACTGGGCGTCTAGTTGCAAGGTGTAGACCCGAAACCGGGTGATCTAGCCATGGGCAGGTTGAAGGTTGAGTAACATCAACTGGAGGACCGAACCCACTAACGTTGCAAAGTTAGGGGATGACCTGTGGCTGGGGGTGAAAGGCCAATCAAACTCGGAGATAGCTGGTTCTCCCCGAAAGCTATTTAGGTAGCGCCTCGGACGAATACTACTGGGGGTAGAGCACTGTTTGGACTAGGGGGTCATCCCGACTTACCAACTCCATGCAAACTCCGAATACCAGTAAGTAATATCCGGGAGACACACGGCGGGTGCTAACGTCCGTCGTGAAGAGGGAAACAACCCAGACCGCCGGCTAAGGTCCCAAAGTTCTGGTTAAGTGGGAAACGATGTGGGAAGGCTCAGACAGCTAGGATGTTGGCTTAGAAGCAGCCATCATTTAAAGAAAGCGTAATAGCTCACTAGTCGAGTCGGCCTGCGCGGAAGATGTAACGGGGCTCAAACCAGGCACCGAAGCCGCGGATTCACACTTATGTGTGAGTGGTAGGGGAGCGTTCTGTAAGTCTGCGAAGGTGTATCGAGAGGTATGCTGGAGATATCAGAAGTGCGAATGCTGACGTAAGTAACGATAAAGGGGGTGAAAAGCCTCCTCGCCGGAAGACCAAGGGTTCCTGTCCAACGTTAATCGGGGCAGGGTGAGTCGACCCCTAAGGTGAGGCCGAAAGGCGTAATCGATGGGAAGCAGGTTAATATTCCTGCACGACTTGTAATTGCGATGGGGGGACGGAGAAGGCTAGGTGGGCCAGGCGACGGTTGTCCTGGTGAAAGTGCGTAGGTGGTGTTTCTAGGCAAATCCGGAGACACAACACTGAGACACGAGACGAAGCCACTACGGTGGTGAAGCCATTGATGCCCTGCTTCCAGGAAAAGCCTCTAAGCTTCAGATTACAAGTCATCGTACCCCAAACCGACACAGGTGGTCGGGTAGAGAATACCAAGGCGCTTGAGAGAACTCGGGTGAAGGAACTAGGCAAAATAGAACCGTAACTTCGGGAGAAGGTTCGCTCCTGACAGTGAAGTCCCTTGCGGATGGAGCAGTTGGGAGTCGCAGTGACCAGATGGCTGGGACTGTTTATCAAAAACACAGCACTCTGCAAACACGAAAGTGGACGTATAGGGTGTGACACCTGCCCGGTGCCGGAAGGTTAATTGATGGGGTTAGCGCAAGCGAAGCTCTTGATCGAAGCCCCGGTAAACGGCGGCCGTAACTATAACGGTCCTAAGGTAGCGAAATTCCTTGTCGGGTAAGTTCCGACCTGCACGAATGGTGTAACCATGGCCATGCTGTCTCCACCCGAGACTCAGTGAAATCGAATTCGCCGTGAAGATGCGGTGTACCCGCGGCTAGACGGAAAGACCCCGTGAACCTTTACTACAGCTTGGCACTGAACATTGAACCTACATGTGTAGGATAGGTGGGAGGCTTTGAAGGCGTGACGCCAGTTGCGCTGGAGCCGTCCTTGAAATACCACCCTTGTATGTTTGATGTTCTAACGCAGGGCCCTGAATCGGGCTCGCGGACAGTGCCTGGTGGGTAGTTTGACTGGGGCGGTCTCCTCCCAAAGAGTAACGGAGGAGCACGAAGGTTGGCTAATCCTGGTCGGACATCAGGAGGTTAGTGCAATGGCATAAGCCAGCTTAACTGCGAGACGGACAGGTCGAGCAGGTACGAAAGTAGGTCATAGTGATCCGGTGGTTCTGAATGGAAGGGCCATCGCTCAACGGATAAAAGGTACTCCGGGGATAACAGGCTGATACCGCCCAAGAGTTCATATCGACGGCGGTGTTTGGCACCTCGATGTCGGCTCATCACATCCTGGGGCTGAAGTCGGTCCCAAGGGTATGGCTGTTCGCCATTTAAAGTGGTACGCGAGCTGGGTTCAGAACGTCGTGAGACAGTTCGGTCCCTATCTGCCGTGGGCGTTGGATGATTGAAGGGAGTTGCTCCTAGTACGAGAGGACCGGAGTGAACGAACCTCTGGTGTTCGGGTTGTCACGCCAGTGGCACTGCCCGGTAGCTAAGTTCGGAATCGATAACCGCTGAAAGCATCTAAGCGGGAAGCGAGCCCTGAGATGAGTCATCCCTGACCCCTTGAGGGTCCTAAAGGGCCGTTGGAGACCACAACGTTGATAGGTGGGGTGTGTAAGCGCAGTGATGTGTTGAGCTAACCCATACTAATTACCCGTGAGGCTTAACCATACAACACCCAAGAAGTGTTTCTGGCCTTGTAGCGAATGAACGAACTACTTACCTAATTCAGTGATAGTGATAAGCCAAGCGCAACATCATTACTCACGTCAGCTTTCTGGATTAAGAATTTGCCTGGCGGCCATAGCGCCGTGGAACCACCTGATCCCATGCCGAACTCAGAAGTGAAACGCGGTAGCGCCGATGGTAGTGTGGCATTCGCCATGCGAGAGTAGGACACTGCCAGGCTTCAATTAAGCAACTACAGCGATGTGGTTGGTCGCGATACAACGTCAGGTTGTGTTGGACAGAAGATTTAGATAACGCACGCAGTGCGGTCTTTACCGGTTAGTGTGCTGATATGGCTCAGTTGGTAGAGCGCATCCTTGGTAAGGATGAGGTCCCCAGTTCGACTCTGGGTATCAGCACCAGTTTTAAGTTAGTTTTAACGCTTTTTGCCTGACGGCAATAGCGCCGTGGAACCACCTGATCCCATGCCGAACTCAGAAGTGAAACGCGGTAGCGCCGATGGTAGTGTGGCATTCGCCATGCGAGAGTAGGACACTGTCAGGCTCCTATTTAGAAGAGGCCTCCCATTCGGGAGGCCTTTTTGCATTTGTGCGTTCCAGAATCTGCCTTGGCTCTGCTCCCGGCATTTTAGTAAAAATGCTGGGCTATCAAGGGATTGCCCGTTACTCTTTAGCCGTTACTGATTAACACGTGATGCTGCCAGAGAGGTATTGATGGCTACGTTGAAGGAAATTGCACAGGAGGCGGGGGTGTCGCTCGCTACGGTATCCCGGGTACTGAACGAGGATCCCAGCCTGAGCGTCAAGGAAGAGACCAAGCAGCGGATCTTCGAGATTGCCGAACGGCTGGAGTACAAGACCAGCAGTGCTCGCAAGGGGGTTCACAAGAGCAAGCTGCACTTTCTGGTGGTCTACTCCTATCCGCAGAGTACCGAGGTCAACGATCCCTACTATCTCGCCATTCGCTATGGCATCGAGACCCAGAGTGCCCGCCTCAATATCGAGCTGACTCACCTCTACAACAGTGGTGAAGGGCGCGAGCTGACCGAGGTGGACGGCATCCTGGTGGTGGGAAGCCTCTCTGCCGAGCGTCTGGCGCAGCTGCGAACCTGCTCTAACATGCTGGTCTTTGTCGATGGCCGGGCAATGGAGGAGTTCGACTCGGTCGACGTGGATCTCGCCCTGATCAGCCAGCAAGTGGTTGATTACTTTATTGCTCAGGGGCACCAGCGTATCGGCTATATCGGCGGACAGGATGAGAATCCGGACCTGCGTGAGCTGGCTTTCCGGGATTATGGCAAGCGACTGGGCGTGGTGCAGGAGAGCGATCTCTATCGCGGCGATTTCTCCAGTGCTTCCGGCTATCGGTTGGCAAAAGAGATGCTGGCAGGGGATTGGCCCAAGGCGTTGTTTGTCGCCTCCGACTCCATTGCCATCGGCGTGCTGCGTGCCATCCACGAGAGGGGATTGGCCATTCCCCAGCAGATCGAGCTGATCAGCGTCAACGATATTCCCACTGCAAAGTTCACCTTCCCGCCGCTCTCCACGGTGCGGATCCACTCCGAATTGATGGGCTCCCAGGGAGTCAATCTGCTGGTCGAACGGCTGCGTGACGAGCGTGATATTCCCCTCCGGGTACTGGTGCCGAGTCGCCTGACCCTGCGTGGCACTACACGCTAACTTTAGTAAAATAACGTCTGTTTTAGCGGCACCATCTCGCGGTGGTGCGGCACCTTTCCTTCACCATCCGCACCGCTCTGGCCGATGGCAATCAGATTGCCAGCCAGAGCGCCACTCTGAGCTGCGACATCCAGCTAGAAAATCTGGGGGCGGCTGCCGGTGATCACCGTCTGGTCTGGTCGCTGCTGGATCAGGACAGAGAGATCGCCAGCGGCTCTCTCGATCATCTTGCCATCGACAGCAAGTGCGACTGCCGCTTCACATTGGATCTGGCCAATCCCCATCTGTGGAGTGCCGAGGATCCTTACCTCTATCAGCTGCAACTCTCCCTCTACAACGGTCAGGGCGAGCTGCTGGAAGTGATCTTGCAGCGGGTCGGGTGCGTGAAATCAGGGTCAAAGATGGCCTCTTCTACGTCAACGGCCACTACCTCAAGCTGCACGGGGTGAACCGTCACGACAACGACCACCTCAAGAGCCGCGTGGTCGGTATGGACCGTGTTGAACGCGACATCGTGCTGATGAAGCAGCACAACCTCAACTCGGTGCGCACCGCCCACTACCCGAATGACCCGCGCTTCTACGAGCTGTGCGACCAGTACTGTCTGTTCGTGATGGCGGAGACCGACGTGGAGACCCACGGTTTCGCCAACGTCGGCGCTCTCAGCCGTATTACCGACGCCCCCTTCTGGGAGCCGGTGTTCGTGGATCGCATCGAGCGCCACGTGCACGCCCAGAAGAACCACCCCTCCATCATCATCTGGTCGCTGGGCAACGAGTCCGGCTACGGCTGCAACATCAGAGCCATGTACCCGCGCTGCAAGGCGATCGGCCCGACCCGGCTGCCCATCGCCCGTGGCAACCTCAAGCCCGGTATCTGCCACTCCATCGGTGATTCCCTCACCTACCGCTTGCAGGAGGGGGCCAGCCCGGCCACCTCATTGTTCGAGGGGCAGCGTCGTTACTTCGACGTTCACTACTACCTGGAAGGGGAAGAGACGGTGGAGTGGGCTGCCAAGAACGAGCTGCAGGTCGAGCAGGGCTACGACGACACCACAGACCGCGAGTGGCTGGTTGGCGAGGTGCGTGAGCGCATGTTGCTCTGCGCCGAGACCCCGGACGAGAGCCAGGGTGTGCTGTTGCAGCCCCGTGTGCCGATGGCGCCAGCTATTCTACCCGATCGTCAACATCAACCTATCGCAGGCCCCTGGTATCAAACGTTGATGAACAATTTACCAACGCTCAACGTTGCGCCTCTCTGTTATCGGGGTAAGCTCGAGGTTCGTTTCAACGGGGGGTGCCAGACACCTCCTGTTGTGTTTTTTGTCCTCCCCGCTCCTGACTTCCGCCACGGAGGCAGGATGCCCTCTGACGGAGACTCCCCGTGCGTCTGGATCCCTTTACTTCTGTGCTGATTGCGGTGGTCGCCCTGGCCTCCTTTTTTCCCTGCGAGGGGCAGGTGGCCGTCTGGTTTGGTCTGCTGACCAAGCTGGCGGTGGCGCTCTTGTTCTTCATGCACGGCGCCAAGCTGTCGCGCCAGAACCTGCTGGCGGGGCTGGGCCACTGGCGGCTGCATCTGGTGGTGATGCTCAGTACCTTTGTGCTGTTTCCGCTGCTCGGGTTGCTGCTCACTCCGCTGGTGCCACAGTGGTTGAGCCCCGCTATCTACCTTGGCTTCCTCTACCTCTGCGCCCTGCCTGCCACAGTGCAGTCGGCTATCGCCTTCACCTCGATGGCAGGGGGAAATGTGTCGGCGGCGGTATGCAGCGCCTCGGCCTCAAGCATCCTCGGCATCTTCCTCTCGCCGCTGCTGGTAGGGATGATGATCCATGTGCAGGGGGAGGGGATCGACACCTGGCACTCCATTCAGGCCATCATGATGCAGCTGATGCTGCCGTTTGTGGTGGGCCATTTGTCGCGCCCGCTCATCGGCGGCTGGGTCGACAGCCATCGTCCGCTGATTGGCAAGCTGGATCAGAGCTCCATCCTGCTGGTGGTCTATGTTGCCTTCAGCGAGGCGGTGGTGCAGGGGATTTGGCACAAAGTAGGCTGGTACGATCTGGCCAGTATCGTGCTGCTGAGCTGCGTCTTGCTGGCGCTGGTGCTCTGCTGGAATGTCTGGGTCAGCCGCCGGCTCGGTTTCGACAAGGCGGACGAAATCACCATCGTCTTCTGCGGCTCCAAGAAGAGTCTCGCCAACGGGGTGCCGATGGCCAACGTCATGTTCCCGGCTGCCAGCGTCGGCGTCATGGTGTTGCCGCTGATGATCTTCCACCAGATCCAGCTGATGGTGTGCGCCGTGCTGGCCCGCCGCTACCACGCGCAGGGGCGTTGATACACTCGCCGTTTTTGCAGCCATAACCAGAGGGAGGCCAGTTGGCCTCCCTCTTTTCATCTGCTTGCCTACGCGCGAGCTAGCGCTTACGCCAGACGGTCAGTTGCGCCACCGTATGCTGGTATTTGCGGGCTGTCTCGCGGATGACGAAGGGGACATCCCGGGGCGGGCAGAGCTCCTCGAACTCTGCCGCGAGCAGCCGTTGCAGCGCTTGATAGGTGCTGAGGGCCTCGCCATTTTCACGGATGCCACCGAGCCAGTTGGCCTTGGGGGTGTAGTCGGCCAGCCAAGTGTAAGGGCTGGTGAGTACCAGCAGGCCGCCGCTGCGCAGCCGGGGGGCTATGTCGCGCAGGAAGCGGGCCGGTTCGCGCAGCCGGTCGATCAGGTTGGCGGCGAGCACCAGATCGTAGTGGTCGTACTTGGGCTTGAGGTTGCAGGCATCCCCCTGACTGAAGTGGATGCGTTCGATCTCGCTCGCGCCCAGGCCATGGCTCGACAGGCGCGCCTCGCAATACTCCACCAGTTCGCCCTCCAGTGGTACCGCATAGCGGAAGCTGTCCTGGCTGGCGAGGGTGAGTGCCACGTCGATGAAGCGGGCCGAGTAGTCCACCCCGTCTACATGCTGGAAGTGGCGGGCCAGTTCGAAGCTGGCGCGGCCGGTGGCGCAGCCGATATCCAGCGCCCGCTGGTGGTTGCCGCACAGCTCACTGGCAAGATCGGCCAGGGTTTTGGCGTAGTTGGCGACCTCGAAGTGGGGCGGGCCGTACTGGAAGTCGAGGTATTGTGCTACGAGCGTGTCGGTTTCGTAAGGATTCACTATGACGGATTCCTGATAACGTGAGACCAGATAGCGGAAGCCCGCATGCTGGAAGAAGTGGCGGCGAAAGGCATAACGGGACGATTTGAGCGCTTCGTTGCCTGTGCTGATCCAGCTACCGCCCTTGATGAGGGTGTGTTTGCCATCAAAGGTCGGGGTGGAGAAATCATCGTAGAGCGGGTGGATGTGAAAGCCGTCGAAGCCATCGATGGCGGTGCTGGTCCACTGCCAGACGTTGCCTACCAGATCGAAGAAGTCACCCTGTGGACAGGTATCTACCGCACAGGGGGAGGCAAAGCGGGCCAGATTGATATTGCCGGGCGCATCGATCCAGTCCGGCTGATCCCCCGCCAGCTGATTGCGCAGCAGGGCCCACTCCCCCTCGCTCGGCAGCTGGATGGGCAGTCCGCTCTGGGCCGCTTTCCAGCGACAGAAGGCGGCGGCTTCCAGCTGATTGACCTCGGCGGGCCAATCCCAGGGCATGGCCACCCGCTCCGTCATCAGCCGCAGTTGCAGTTGCTCGGGCTCGGCGGGATCGCCGACCCAGAAGGTGGGCATACGTGCTTTGGCATACTGGCACCAGCCCCAACCTCCCTCATCCCACCACTGCTGCTGGTCATAACCCCCCGCCTGCACGAACGCGAAATACTCGGCATTGCTGACCAGCATGCGGCTGGCCTTGAAGGGGGGGATTTCTAGGTGGCGCTCACCATATTCATTGTCCCAACCATAGGTGGCATCTTGCTTGCCGAGGCGCACCTGACCCCCTGCCATGGGTATCAGGCTGTTGGCAGGCACGTCCGCCATCTGATGGCGTCCCCGGGGGCAGGCGGGCCAATAGGGGCGGGGTCGTACCCAGGCCAGTGGCAGCTGGCGGATCAGCACGCTGGAAGTTTCGAGGTGGATACGCTCGTGCTCTATCCCCATCAAGATGACCCAGGCCGGGCTCTGCCAGTCGATGGGCAGGCTTAGCGGCATACGATGAATGAAGTCAATGACACGGGCACGCACCTTGGCACGGTAGCTTCTTAGCTCGGCGACTTTGGGCCAGTCGTAGTGGGTCTCGTCCAGATCGTCCCAGCTCATCTCGTCCACCCCGATGGCGACCATGGCCTCGATGCGTGCATCAATACGACAGTCAATGAGTCGCGCGGCCAGCAGCTTGTTGATGCAGAAGGCGGCGGTGTGGCCGTAATAAAAGATGAGCGGATGGCGCAGCGGGATCGCCTTGTTGAACCAGGCGCGCTCGTCAGCCAGACAATCAAACAGCGAGTCATAGAGATCGAAGGTCTGGCAGAAGTAGCTGAGCAGTTCACGGCGCTTCTGCTCGGGATCGCTGCCGGTCAGCAGCGGAGTGCGAGTCGGCTCAGGCAGGCCGAGGGCGGTAGAAAACTGGGTGCTGACGTGGGGCACGCTGTGACTCCTTGCTGGCAGTGAAAACTGACAAGACAGTGGTAAATACATTACCGCGATGGAGAGTTCTATACGCACAAGGTATGACTATTGGCTCAACCGGTCGGTGAGGCAACTAACAATTTTATGGTCATCAGCTTGGCTGGCCCCGCATGCGAGCCACACATCGACGGGTATTTGTCTCTGTCGATATGGTTAACTTTACCAAGGTGTGGCCTGAATGACTCCTTTTATGTTTGTGTCAATAAATGAAATTCTATAAAATAGATAAAAATCATTAGCTTATATTGTTGCGCGATGTTTGCACACGCTTGGGTTCCAAAAGGGCTTTGTGTGCCAGGCCACAATCAGGATAGAGGTGATGACATTGATAATTGAAATGATATTGGCCGTCGGACTGAGTGGCTGCAGTTGGCTGGATGAGGCCAAGGTGACAGGGAAAGGGGCCGTTATCGAGCAGCATCAGCCCATGGACAAGCAGGTGACCCGGGTATTGGCGGGGGGGCCAGCCAATATTCATCTGGTGGTGGGGGAAGCGAGCGGTATTCATATCAAGGGACAGGAGAACCTGCTGCCCTATCTGGTGCTGACCGAGCGGGGCGACAAGCTGGAGATCGAGGTTAAGGAGGGTTATCGACTCGAACCGACCGAGCCGCTGGACCTCACTATCACCTTGCCCCAACTCCATGAACTGGCACTGACGGATTCTGGCAGCGGCGACCTGCAAGGTTTCAAGGGGGACAAGCTGGTATTGTCGGTGGCCGGCAGCGGCGACATAGTCGCCAGCAAGCTCGCGCTGAACAGGCTGGAAGGCAATATCTCGGGGTCCGGCAATCTGGATCTGGGTGATGGCTCGGCCACCGCCATGAAGCTGAACATCGCCGGTTCCGGGGATGTGCAGGGGGCCAATATCAAGGGTGAGAAGGTTGAGGTCAATATAGCGGGCAGCGGGAATGTGGAGGTGCGGGCCCGGGAGCGGCTCAAGGTCGGCATCGCCGGATCCGGTTCGGTCAGCTACTGGGGTGATCCCACGCTGGAGAGCAAGATCGCGGGCTCGGGTGACGTGACCCGCCAGGGCAGTTGAAGCCGCTGGCCTCAAGCCAATCATCGAACGTAGAAAAGAGACAGGCCCGTGGCGGGCCTGTCTCGATCAGAGATAGCGGGCGTGAAAGCGCAGGTGCGCCTCGATAAAGCTCGCCACGAAGTAGTAGCTGTGGTCATAGCCGGCATGACGGTTGAGCTCCAGCGGCCAGCCCTTGCTGGCAGCGGCTTCTGCCAGCGCATCGATGTGCAGCTGCTCGGCCAGGAAGGGGTCGTCCAGCCCCACATCCACCAGGGTTGGCAGTGGCGTGACTGGCTGGTGGCGCAGCAGCTGGCAGGCGTCCCACTCCTGCCATAGCAGCGGATTTTGGCCGAGATAGGCACCGAGCGCCTTCTGGCCCCAGGGGCAGCGGCTCGGGTGGCAGATCGGACTGAACGCCGAGACCGAACGATAGCGACCCGGCTCCCGCAATGCGGCGATCAGTGCGCCGTGACCGCCCATGGAGTGGCCGCTGATGGCGCGCCGGGTCGAGACCGGGAAGTGGGTCTCGATGAGCTCGGGCAGTGCGCGGGTGACGTAGTCATACATCTGGTAGTGATCGCGCCAGGGGCTCTGGCTGGCGTTGACATAAAAACCGGCGCCCATGCCGAGATCGTAAGCGGGATCGTCCGGGATCCCTTCGCCGCGCGGGCTGGTGTCCGGCGTCACCAGAGCTATGCCCAGCTCGGCGGCGATGCGGTGTGCCCCCGCCTTCTGCATGAAGTTTTCATCGGTGCAGGTGAGGCCGCTGAGCCAGTAGAGCACGGGCACCTTCTGGCCGGTGAGGGCCTGGGGCGGCAGATAGATAGAAAAATTCATCTCGCAGCCGAGCAGGCTGGCACTGTGGCGATAGCGCTTGTGCCAGCCGCCGACGCTCTTGTTGCTGCTGATAATCTCCAGATTCATCGAAGGACTCCTGCACCCCGCCCACGAAGGTGGGCGGGGTGATCATGCTCAGTAGTGGATGACGGTGCGGATGCTCTTGCCTTGGTGCATCAGATCGAAGGCGTCGTTGATCTGCTCCAGTGGCATGGTGTGGGTGATGAAGTCATCGAGGCGGAACTCACCCTGCATGTAGCGCTGCACATAGCTCGGCAGTTCGCTGCGACCACGCACCCCGCCAAAGGCGCTGCCGCGCCAGACCCGGCCCGTGACCAGCTGGAACGGACGGGTGCTGATCTCCTGACCGGCACCGGCCACACCTATGATGACCGACTCGCCCCAGCCCTTATGGCAGCACTCCAGCGCCGCCCGCATCACCTTGACGTTGCCGATGCACTCGAACGAGAAGTCGACGCCGCCATCGGTCAGCTCGACGATCACCTCCTGAATCGGTTTGTCGTAATCGTTCGGGTTGATGCAGTCGGTGGCGCCCAGTTTGCGGGCCAGCTCGAACTTGCTCTCGTTGATATCGATGGCGATGATCCGGCCAGCCTTGGCCAGACGGGCACCGATCACCGCGGAGAGGCCGATGCCCCCCAGCCCGAAGATGGCGACGCTCTCACCCTCTTTCACCTTGGCGGTGTTCATCACGGCACCGATGCCAGTGGTGACGCCGCAGCCGAGCAAGCAGACCTCTTCCAGCGGGGCGGCCGGATCCACCTTGGCGATGGAGATCTCGGGCAGTACCGTGTATTCGCTGAAGGTGGAGGTGCCCATGTAGTGGTAGATGGGCTGGCCATCTTTCGAGAAGCGGGTGGTGCCGTCCGGCATCAGTCCCTTGCCCTGGGTGGCGCGGATCTTCTGGCACAGGTTGGTCTTGCCGGATTTGCAGAATTTGCACTCGCCGCACTCGGGGGTGTAGAGCGGGATCACGTGATCGCCGACCTTGACGCTGGTCACCCCTTCGCCGATGGACTCGACGATGCCACCCCCCTCGTGGCCAAGGATGCAGGGGAAGACCCCTTCCGGATCCTCACCAGACAGCGTGAAGGCATCGGTGTGGCAGACGCCGGTGGCGACGATGCGTACCCTCACCTCACCAGCCTGGGGCGGCATGACCTCCACTTCTTCGATGGAGAGGGGCTGGCCCGGTCCCCAGGCGATGGCGGCTTTACACTTGATGCTTTGAACCTGTGCCATGAATGACATCCTTTTTATTGCGGTAGGTGAACAGAGATGAACTCAGGTATGCAGTGTAGTTTCCCTTCTATTTGGTGATAATAAGGCTAAATATCAAATCACTTTTACACACAGGTAATAATGCTCGGCTGGGAAGGGATCTGTGAATTTGTCAGCGTAGCGGAGCAGGGGGGCTTTACCCCGGCGGCGCGCAAGCTGGGGGTGTCGGTGGCCCAGGTCAGCCGTCAGGTGGCACAGCTGGAAGACAGGCTGCAGGCCAAGCTGCTGCTGCGCACCACCCGTCAGGTGCGGCTCACCGAGCTTGGCGAAATCTATTACCGCCACTGCCGTCAGCTGCTGGACAACCTCTATGAAGCCGAGCTGGCGGTGGGACGCCATCAGGCGGTGCCGCAAGGGTCGTTGCGCATCACGGCGCCTGTCTCCTACGGCGAGAGCCGCATCGCCCCGCTGGTGAACGACTTCATGGTGCGTTTTCCCCAGCTGGAGGTGATCCTCAACCTCACCAATCAGCTGCTGGATCTGGTGCACGAAGGCTACGATCTGGCGATCCGGCTCGGCCATCTCAAAGATTCGACGCTGGTGGCGCGCAAGCTGGCGCAGCGGGTGCCCTATGTCTGCGCCTCACCGGCCTACACCGCCTGCCACGGCATCCCCAACAGCCTCTCCGAGCTGGCTCGCCACCGCTGTCTGGTGGGCAACAGTGACGAGTGGTACTTCACCCTGGACGCTCACCCCCACAGCGTGCGGGTGCACGGCCTGCTGCAGTGCAACAGCGGTCACGCCCTGCTGGATGCTGCGCTCAAGGGAATAGGCATTATCCAGCTGCCGGATTACTACGTGAGCGATCATCTGGCGCGAGGGGAGCTTATCGAGCTGCTGCCCGAGCTGCGTGCTCCGGAGGAGGGGATCTGGGCCCTCTATCCCCACAACCGCCACCTCTCCCCCAAAGTGCGGCTGCTGGTGGACTATCTGGCCGAGCGGCTGAGTGCTCCCCATCAACCTGCACTGGTGAGGCCGGTTGGTTGACAGGCATGCCTGTACTGGCTGGTTTTTGTTTCAAATGAGCCTCTGTTGGTGTAGCCTGTCAACTGAATTAGACCCGTTCAGACGTGGTCTTTTTTCTTCTTCTTGCTAAAGGGCTGATAATAATGAAAGGCACGGTAATTAACTTTAATGAAACAGATCGCACTGGTTTTATTTCCGGGGATGACAGCAATAGATATCAGTTTGACATTATTGAATGGAAAGGCAGTCAACTGCCGAAGAATGGCTTGAAAGTGGATTTCTCTATTGAAGGTGAGCAGGCACAGGATATTTACGCCATCTCCTCCACGGTTGGCGCATCCAAAAAAGTGGCAGCAGCGTTGTTTGCATTTTTCCTGGGCGCCTTCGGTGCACACAAGTTTTATCTTGGTTACACCAAGCAGGGTGTGTTCATGCTGCTGATTTTCTTGTTTGGTTTTATTCTACTTGGTTTGCCCTCTGTCATTATCGGGCTTATTGCTTTCATCGAGTTTGTTATTTACATCTCTAAATCCGATGAAGAGTTTGAGCAAACTTACATCATCAATAAAAAGGCATGGTTCTAGCCAAAAACTGGCTCTGCTCATGCACACTGGGCTAAGACGTCTCGCCCATTATGAAATAACCCGCTCTTTGCAACAGAGCGGGTTATTTCTATTGGGTTAGTCGGCCTGGCGGGTATCAGTACACTGGGGCCCGCCAGAAGGGGCTTGCCGGCAGCAAGGAGATCACTCCCGCTCCTTGACGTAAGGGGTACCGAGCGCCTTGGGGGCCACCGCCTTGCCGATGAAGCCGGCCAGCAGGAATACCGTCAGTATGTAGGGCAAGGCCTCGATGGCCTGCACCGGAATGGCGAAGCTACCTATGCTGACACCTTGCAGGCGGATGGCGACAGCATCGAGGAAGCCGAACAGCAGACATGCCGCCAGCGCATTCCAGGGGCGCCACTTGCCGAACACCAGCGCTGCCAGTGCCAT
Organism: Aeromonas popoffii; assembly: GCF_037818705.1. Classification (NCBI taxonomy): domain Bacteria; kingdom Pseudomonadati; phylum Pseudomonadota; class Gammaproteobacteria; order Aeromonadales; family Aeromonadaceae; genus Aeromonas; species Aeromonas popoffii. The sequence continues at coordinate 99,432 of NZ_CP149129.1, forward strand.
AAAGCCCTTGCCTGCACTCATGTTGGGGATGAACTGGGCCGTCTGGGCCACCGCCAGATAGGTGCCACCGATACCGGCCAGCAGACCACCTATGATGAGCGCGGTATAACGCATCCGCACCACGGAAATACCGGCGGTGTCGACCGCCGCTGGCGCCTCGCCCACGGCACGCAGACGCAGACCGAAGCGGGTGCGAAACATCACCCACCAGGCCAGGGGCACGGCGGCAAACGCCACGTATTCCAGCAGGGAGTGGCCGCTGAGCAGCTCGCTGTAGAGCTGGCCAATCACCGGCACATCCCACAGCTCCCTGGCGTAGGGCAGGTCGATGGGGGCGAAGCGGGCCGCACCGGACAGCGCCGGGGTCTGGCCACCCTGATCGAACCAGTAACGGCCCAGGGTGACGGTCAGACCGGCCGCCAGAATGTTGATGGCCATGCCGCTCACCACCTGATCACCCCTGTGGGTGATGGTGGCAAAGCCGTGCATCAGTGCGAACAGTATGGAGACGCCCATACCCGCACCCAGCCCAATCCAGGCAGAGCCGGAGACAGCCGCCGCCGCGCCGCTGGCGAACGCCGCCGCCAGCAATTTGCCTTCCAGCGCTATGTTGACCACACCGGAGCGTTCACAAAACATGCCCGCCATGGCGGCCAGGATCAGCGGTGGTGCGGTTCGTATGGTGGCATCCAGCATCAGGATCAGAGTTTCAAACATGATCAGGCTCCCTTGGCTTGCGCGGATGAGCGGTTGGCAAACGCCAGATAGAGCTGCTCGACGCGCGGACGCATCATGTGCTCAAGGGCGCCGCAGAACAGGATCACCAGACCCTGCAGCACCACCACTATGTTACGGTCGACCCCGAACTCGAAGCTGAGCTCGGCGCCCCCCTGATAGAGGAAGCCAAACAGCAGGCTGGCGATGATGACGCCGACCGGGTGGTTGCGCCCCATCAGCGCCACCGCGATACCGGTAAAGCCGAAGCCTTCCACGAAGTTGAGCTTGATCTGGTGCAGTTCACCCTGCAGCACGTTGAGGGCGAAGAAGCCCGACAGCATGCCGGAGATCACCATGGCCAGGATCACCACCTTGGGATAGGAGATGCCTGCGTAGGCGGAGGCGCTTTGGCTGGCCCCGACCGAGCGGATCTCGTAGCCCCAGCGGGTATGCCAGATAAAAACCCACACCAGGGCCGCACAGATCAGCGCCCAGAAGAAGCTGATGTTGAGCGGGCTGTTGGGTATCTCCATGCCGACACCGCTCGCCAGCTCGCTGACCTTGGGCAACCAGCTCGCCTCGGCAAACACCTTGCTCTCGGTCGCCATTGAGCCCGCCGGTTTGAACACTTCGACCAGCAGGTAGGCCATCAGGGAGGCGGCGATGAAGTTGAACATGATGGTGGTGATGACGATGTGGCTGCCGCGTTTGGCTTGCAGCCAGGCCGGAATAAAGGCCCAGGCCGCACCGAACAGGCCGCCAGCGATGATGGCCAGCGGCAACAGCAGCGCAAACGGCAGCGAGTCGCCGAGCAGCAGGCAGACCAGGCCGACGCCGAGGCCGCCGATATAGGCCTGACCTTCACCACCGATGTTGAACAGACCGGCGTGGAAGGCGACCGCCACCGACAGACCGGTGAAGATGAAACCGGTCGCGTAGTAGAGGGTGAAACCGACCCCTTCACCGGTGCCGAAGGCGCCGTACCACATGATCTGGGCGGCATCGACCGGGTTGATGTCGAGGTAGTAGAACAGGATGGCCGACACCAGGAAGGCCAGCAGTATGTTGAGCGCGGGCAGCACGCCCACGGAGATCCAGGCAGGGATACGTGTTTGGCTCATGAGCGAGCCTCCTTGGCTACGCCAGACAGAGCAGCAACGTCGTCCGGCACTATGTTCGCCATCATCAGTCCTATGGTGCGTTCATCCGCCTTGGCAGCCTCCAGCTCGCCAACGATGCGGCCATCGGCAATCACCAGGATCCGGTCAGACAGACTCATGATCTCATCCAGCTCCACCGACACCAGCAGCACGGCCTTGCCCTTGTCGCGCATGGCGATGATCTGCTGGTGGATGTACTCGATGGCGCCGATATCGACCCCGCGGGTCGGCTGGCCGATCAGCAGCACATCCGGGTTCTGCTCCACTTCCCGGGCGATCACCAGCTTCTGCTGGTTGCCACCGGAGAAGTTGGCCGTCTTGTGGTCGGGATGGGGCGGGCGCACGTCCCACTTGTCCATCTTGGCCTGACAATCCTGCAGGATCGCCTCCCTGTTCTGCAGCCAGCCCTTGTTGTACTGGGGACGGCGGTGATAACCCAGAATGAAGGCCTCTTGCGCCTCGAAGCGGTTGATCAGCCCCATCTTGTGCCTGTCTTCCGGCACATGGCCGAGGCCGTAGTTGCGCACCCGCTCGGGATCAGCCGGATGCGCCACGCTCACCTCGTGCGTCTGACCATTGCTTGTGATGGTAAAGCTGCCCTTGCTGGGCTTGATGATGCCGCCAAGCAGGCTAAGCAGCTCGGACTGGCCGTTGCCCGAGACGCCGGCGATGCCGACCACTTCCCCGGCCCGCACCTCGAAGCTGACGGATTTGACCCGCTCCACCTTGGCATCGTCGAAGTAACTGAGCCCGTTGACCTTGAGCTTGGCCTCGCCCGGCTGGGTCGGGCCCTTGTCGACCTTGAGGCGCACCTTGCGGCCCACCATGAGCTCGGCCAGCTGCTCCTTGTCGGTATCCTTGGTGGCGACGTGGGCCACCATCTCGCCCCGGCGCATGATGGAGACCTGATCGGTAATGGCCAGGATCTCCCTCAGCTTGTGGGTGATGAGGATGATGGTCGCGCCCTGATCCCGCAGCTTTTTCAGCACCTCGAACAGGTGATCCGCCTCTTGCGGGGTCAGTACCCCGGTCGGCTCATCGAGGATCAGGATGCGGGCACCGCGATAGAGCGCCTTGAGGATCTCGACCCGCTGTTGCAGGCCCACCGGCAGGTCTTCGACTTTCTCGTGCAACGGCACATCGAGACCATAGTCCCGCGCCAGCTCGCCGAGCAGCTTCTCGGCCGCTGCCAGGCTCTGGCCCAGGTGCCAGCCGTTTTCCGCGCCAAGGATGACGTTCTCCAGCACGGTGAAATTGTTCACCAGCATAAAGTGCTGGTGCACCATGCCCACGCCTGCGGTGATCGCATCTTGTGAGCCATGGGGTTTGAAAGGGTGGCCGTCGATGAACATTTCGCCGCTGTCGGCGTGGTAGAAACCGTAGATGATGCTCATCAGCGTCGATTTGCCGGCACCATTCTCGCCGACGATACCGTGAATACTGCCTTTTTGAACCTTAAGGTCGATCTGCTTGTTGGCGTACACGTCGCCGAACCGCTTATCGATACCCCTTAATTCGATGGCATAGCGATCTGTCTGGTCCATGATGCAGTCCTTGCGGGTCATGAAGAGAGACTAAAAACCGGCCCCTACGGGCCGGTCGTTGGGCTGAGAGTCGTAGCGGTTAATCAGTATTTGCAGCTGTTGTCGCTCATGTAGTCATGAACCTTGATCTTGCCGGAGATGATGTCGGCCTTGATGGCATCCACCTTGGCTTTCATCTCCGGAGTGATCAGCTTCTCGTTGTCTTTGTCGAGTGCCCAATCCACACCGCCCTCGGCCAGGCCCAGGTTCCTGATACCCGGTTTCCAGGTGCCCTTGGCGGCGTCATCCCAGGTCTGATAAGCGGCCAGCCCCACGGATTTGACCATGGAGGTCAGCATGGTACCCGGTTGCAGGTGGTTCTGGTTGGAATCCACGCCGATGGCGAACTTGCCTTCATCCTTGGCTGCCTGGTAAACACCGATACCGGTACCGCCGGCAGCGGCGTAAACCACGTCGACGCCCTTGGCGAACTGGGACTTGGCCAGCTCTGCCCCCTTGGCCGGGTCAGCAAACGCCGACGGGGTGGAGCCGGTCATGTTCTGGAACACTTCGATCTTCGGATTGACGTACTTGGCACCTTGCTCGTAGCCGCACTGGAACTTGCGGATCAGCGGGATATCCATGCCACCCACGAAGCCGACCTTGTCGCTCTTGGAGGCGATGGCTGCCAGCGCACCCACCAGGAAAGAGCCTTCATGCTCCTTGAAGATGAGGGACTGCACGTTTGGCTTGTCGACCACCATGTCGATGATGGTGAACTGGGTGTTCGGGAATTCGGTCGCGACTTTCTCGACGGCCGAGCCCATGTTGAAGCCGACGGCGACGATCGGGCCGTTGCCACGGCTGGCCAGACGACGCAAACCCTGCTCACGCTGTGCTTCGTTCTGGGGTTCGAACTCCTTGACCTTGACCCCTTTGTCCTTGTTATAGACTTCGACGCCGTTACGGAACACGGCTTCGTTGAATGACTTGTCGAATTTGCCTGCGGTGTCGTAGATGACGGCGGGTTGGGAAGCAGCCTGAGCAGAGAGAGCTGCGAGAGTGAGAGTGGCAACGGTGGCCAGCTTGAGCACTTTAGTCACGATCGTATCCTTGATTGTTATTAAGTGAGGGAACTTGCCTACTTGGGCAGGCTATCTAGCACGCAGGGTTACTCTAAGTCAGCCCCGATGCGGGTCAAGCAAATGATAAGGGAAAAACGTTTGCGGTAACGGTTTGAAAGATAAGCGGGTAAATTTATAAGTGGTTGTTTTAATACCTTTTTTCAGATTTAAATTCTGAAATGACTGGGTGTCAAATGACATTTATGTTTATATTCATATGGTTATAAGCAATCGTTTTCGTCATGCCGGCTAAGGGGCGGCTTCTATTGGGGCCTTTTTGTGTTCTGCGTCCATGTTGGCCCCTCCCGACGCAGGCCTGACATCCAGAGTCGCGCTGCTCGTTCACGCCGATTTGGTCTGCGGCGCCACAGGCCGTATAATCCCCGCCTGTATAAATAAACAGGAGTGGTGATGGACGTTTCAACCCTGCTCGACGGGCTCAACGACAAGCAAAGAGATGCCGTTGCGGCGCCCCGTAGCAATCTGCTGGTGCTGGCCGGTGCCGGTTCAGGCAAGACCCGGGTGCTGGTGCATCGTATTGCCTGGCTGATGCAGGTGGAACGCTGTTCACCCTTCTCCATCATCGCGGTCACCTTTACCAACAAGGCGGCGGCCGAGATGCGCGGCCGGGTCGAAAAAGTGTTAGGTAGCATGCAGCGTGGCATGTGGATTGGCACCTTCCACGGTATCGCCCACCGCCTGCTGCGCGCCCACCATCTGGATGCGGGACTGCCGCAGGATTTCCAGATCCTCGACTCCGACGACCAGTACCGTCTCATCCGCCGCGTCATCAAGGCGCTCAACCTCGATGAGAAGCACTGGGCCCCGCGCGCCGTGATGGGCTACATCAACGGCAAGAAGGACGAGGGGCTGCGCCCCGGCGACATCGACCTCTACGGCGACCCCGTCACCCGCACCTATCAGCAGATCTACAAGACCTATCAGGAGACCTGCGATCGCTCCGGTCTGGTGGATTTTGCCGAGCTCTTGCTGCGCGCCCACGAGCTGTGGCTGAACAAGCCGCACATCCTTGAGCACTACAGGGATCGCTTCCAGAACATACTGGTGGACGAGTTTCAGGATACCAACGGCATCCAGTACGCCTGGCTACGGATGCTGGCGGGCAACAGCGGCAAGGTGATGATCGTCGGCGACGATGACCAGTCCATCTACGGCTGGCGCGGCGCCAAGATTGAGAACATCCAGCGCTTCCTGACCGACTATGAGGGGGCCGAAACCATTCGCCTGGAGCAGAACTACCGCTCCACCGCCAATATCCTCAAAGCCGCCAACAGCGTTATCGCCAACAACGCCGAGCGTCTTGGCAAGGAGCTGTGGACCGAAGGGGCCGAAGGTGACCCGATTTCCCTCTACGCCGCCTTCAACGAGGTGGACGAAGCGCGCTTCGTGGTCGGCCGCCTCAAGGATTGGAAGGAAAAGGGCGGCCTCTTGGCCGACTGCGCCATCCTCTATCGCTCCAACGCCCAATCACGGGTGCTGGAAGAGGCGCTGATGCAAGACGCCATGCCCTATCGCATCTACGGCGGCCTGCGCTTCTTCGAGCGGCAAGAGATCAAAGACGCCATGGCCTACCTGCGTCTTATCAACAACCGTGGCGATGACGCCAGCTTCGAGCGGGTGGTCAACACCCCGACCCGTGGCATCGGCGATCGTACCCTCGAGATCCTGCGCGGCAACGCCCGGGATCAGGGGCAGAACCTGTGGCAATCAGCCAAGGGGCTACTCAACGACAAGGTGCTGACCGGTCGCGCCGGTAACGCGGTGCGCGGCTTTGTCGATCTCATCGACGCGCTGGAAGAGCAGGTTTCCATGCTGCCGCTGCACCAGCAGGCGGATATCGCCATCCAGCACTCCGGCCTCAAGGCGATGTATCTGGCGGAAAAGGGCGAGAAATCCCAGGCGCGGGTAGAGAACCTGGACGAACTGGTCACCGCCTGCCGCCAATACCAGCGCCCGGACGAGCTGGAGGATATGAGTGATCTCTCCGCCTTCCTCGCCCATGCTGCGCTGGAATCCGGCGAGAATCAGGCGGACGAATATGCCGACGCTGTGCAGCTGATGACACTGCACAGCGCCAAGGGGCTGGAGTTCCCGCTGGTGCTGCTGGTCGGTGTCGAGGAAGGGATGTTCCCCAGCCCGCAATCTGCCGAGGAGTCGGGCCGGTTGCAGGAAGAGCGGCGCCTCTGTTACGTGGGCATGACTCGTGCAATGGAGAAGCTCTACATCTGTTATGCCGAGAGCCGCCGCATCTATGGCCGCGAAATGCAGCACAGCGTGAGCCGCTTTATCCGCGAGATCCCCGCCGAGTGTCTGGAAGAGATCCGGCTGCGCACCCAGGTGAGCAGACCCACCCAGTACGGCCGCTTTAGCCAGAACGAGGTGCAGCAGAGCTTTGACGCCAGCGGCATCAAGCTCGGCCAGCGGGTGCTCCATCCGAAATTCGGGGAAGGGATAGTGCTCAACTTCGAAGGGGTCGGCCAGCAAAGCCGGGTGCAGATCCAGTTCGACGACGTCGGCGCCAAGTGGCTGGTGACGGCGTATGCCAGATTGGAAGCGCTCTGATTTTTCCCGCTTTTTGAAACAACCAACCCGGCTTAGGCCGGGTTGGTGTTTATCTCTGTGATCAAGGCAGCATTAATTACGCGATCGTCAGAATAAGCTCTTCTATTATGACCCACTGCCCTCTTATACCCCATCTAATTGGTTCGCAAGGCGCATTGCCCCATTTTTGAGGTAAACGTCTTTATTTAACTTGAAAATATCAGAGAGTAACGCATGACACAAAGATACAATAGACACACATGTACTAACAAAAAGTAGTTGATCACAACTTGATAACTCAGAATGAATTGTATCCTGGGTAGGTACCCTATTCCATGAGCGTGTGATACGAAACATTTTATCATGCTCATTGACTGAATTTTGGTAAGGATACCAAGCGCCCATAGAGTGAGTGTAGTTCACTTCATTTCTCACTTTAGATAACCAACTACCACTGGTTAGAGTATTTCTATGAGACAGTCCCTCTCTTAATTTAAATAAATACTGTATGACTGCATCCCTATCTTTTTTAAGAAAATCAGATGTAGAAACCTTCGTGGCAAGTTTCTCAAGAAGTTCATAAAATATCTTCCAGACATCTTGATGAGTGTTGTTTAAGTGTTTGCAATGCGCCTTCGATGTTAATACATCGTAAGTACACACGTAATAACCAGTTGAAGCAGTGTAGCCATTTTGAAGAGAGTAGATATTTGCAACATCAGTTACAGCTTTTGCTTCATTTGAATCAAATTGACTGCAGCTTATGCCAAAAATTCTTAAGATTGCTTGCATTGCAAAATATGAACTATAGTACGAACGTATTACTAGCCACCCGGTAGACTTTGGCAATCCATTATCGGGGGTAATTCCATGTATACTTTCAAATGCGGATGCGGCCATCCGGTTTATATCAAAAGCATACGGAAGTAGTATTTCATCATGACTATAAACGTCTAAAATGAACTCTTTGCTTTTGAATGGCAAGCTCATTCTATAGCTTTTTTTGGCTATCCAACCACGATACGTTAATTGAGGGATAGCCTCAATGCCTGTTAAACCAGGCATTATATGGGCTCGAAGAACATCGATTGCTATAGACATGTTACAGAGTGAAGCTACTGTTCATAGAGTTAGAAAGATGATTGGCCAATGTTTTATATGAATTACCCGGTTTTTTTATTTTTTGGAGGCTGATTTTGTTAAACATATCAGACATCACAGCATCATAATTATCGACAGAATAATCAGAGCCAAACCTATCTTTTACTTTTGAGGCAACCTCAGGGAACACAGAGAATAGAGCTCTGAATACTATCGAATTACAAATTTGATCTTCAATATCGTTTGCTTTAAAAAATCCATATATGAATGCTTTTAGATAGCAATTTAGAATCGCATATAACTCATCGGTATCTCTATCACCAAAGAATTGAGCTACAGGTGATATTGAACTATTGAATGTAACTCGACTTATTTTGCTTTTTGATTTGGCTGCTGGGCTTAGCTTTCCAATAAGTGCGCTATTAGGGTCACTATGGAATGTATCAAAAATATCTCGCATCAACCCCTCTGTTGAGTTTTCGTACTCGGCCATTCGTTTAATATCTAGTAATAGTTCAGATGGAACACCTTTTTGTTTAGAGTTAATATCGATGAATAGCCGAGACTCTTCTTTTCGTGACAAACCGACATAGATAATAACGGGTACTCTAAGTGTGGATTTGGCTTTAGAAAATCCATACACTCGATGTTGACCATCTAATATTAGAAAAGCTCTTGGGTCAGGTAAAAACTCTATGGTTCTACCTTTCCCTATAATTTCAACACCAGCAACATCTTGAGCTGACAATATGATGGCCGATGGAATGGTCCCTTGTTCATTGTCAATGTAATTCGCAATTTCCAGCGCTCGTTTTTCATCTAAAGTCCGTTGAAATCCTGCGACAGGATCTTCATCGCGGCTTGAAACAAAACAACACTTAGACAAAATATCAGTCGGCATCGTAAGTGAATAAAACTTAGTTTTATTCTGAATTACATTACTTGCTGTATATCTGACTCTTTCCAAGTTATTCACACCAATAATCCTCTTCTAGCTATATTTCATACTGAAAATTGAAAATCATCATAATATAGCGGTTTCGATTAGGGAACTGGCAAATTGGCAAATCCGATGCCCCACCTCGCTGAAGTAACGGGCTTCTATCCGCTCATTTAACCAACTTACTCTCCATCACCCCTTGTTTGCCCTCCTCTTCACTGACCTGACTCAGCTTGGATCGGGCCATCAGCAGGCCCATCTTGATCTCCTGCCAGACGTAGTAGTTTTTACCCGCCTCGGTGCTAAGGGTCAGGGTGGCATCGATCTCTGACTTGGAGGTGATGGTGTGACTGCCCGGCGTCACCTGCTTGAGGATATAGCTGTGGGCCACGGTATCGCCTACGGCAAAGCCATCCACCAGCACCGGCATCTTGACGGCAGTGCCGTAGGTCTCGTTGCGATAGATATAGAGGTTGGCCGCATCCTTGGGCGCAACAAACTGCTTGGCCTGGGTGTCAGCGGTGGCATCGGCCATGGGTACGGAAGCACAACCGGAAAGCAGCGCCGCCGACAGCAGGGCGGCACTCATCATTATTTGCCTGAACATAGTGTTTTTTTAGTGGGTTAACGGAAAAGAAAGGTTCGCATGAGGCTTTGTCGCCGGGCAACCACTTAAACCGCCGTCGATGTGACGGGATTCAATATTCCAATAATTAATCAGCAGGTGCGGCACTTTGACGGTGCGGCGAACCGCGGCATACTGCCCCGTCACCAGATGGGAGTCATTAATGTCTAAATGGTTGCCGACACCAAAATCTGGGACACCCATCTTTCTGGGTAAGCCGTAGCCAGATTGGGGATGTGGTGACGGATGGTTAGCTCGGGAGCAGGCTCGGGAGCAACAAGGTGATGGTTCTGGCCTTTAAAGCCTCTTGTTCATGCAACATCATGCTCGGCATCGGATGACATGCCGGGGTGTGATATGAAGTGGGGACTCGCGATTTAAAGAGGCGGCTGATGACATCGCCGCTGGCCGCAGTGCTGTGCGAACAGTTGGCAATGCTCCTTGTCACCCACAGCTCTGATGCCTTGCCGCCGAAACATCGTCACTTGTCGCAACCATTGCGCGGTATCAAGGCCAAGTCGTTGCAGGATGGGGGCAAGATGAGCCGCAATATGGCCCCGTTTGTCGGTTCTGATGGCTCGCCCTGTCCAGTCGACCAGCAAAAAGGTGGGTGTCCCAATATGACTGCCCGAATACGCTTCGCTATTCGAACCAATGGGTCTCCATTAGACTAACCGAGGTGAATAAGCTGCTTATCAGTTGATAACAACCTGAAGACAAGCCAAATATGTCGTACAAAATAAGGGGCCTGATAATATCGTTACTGGAAGCGATGACAAGGATTACAGCCACTATCTCAACCACGTCTAGCTAAGGAAGGTGCGACCCACTTGTTCGTACCTTCCTTAGGTGTTAATAGCCCCTGTCGGGGTGATGAATTCAGTTCACCACATCCAGTGATTTTACCCACAGATAACGCCCAGCTGGGCCGCTATCTATTTCACCAAACAATTTAACCCGGGTTTCTGGCCTAATATCTCTACCCCGCCAAACAGTATTACCTATCTCCACCCGCAAGGTTCCCGTATCATCTTGGAAGGTGAAATACTCCTCGCGTTGGTGAGATACAATATTCCCCGTTAGAGTGACATAACTCCCAACACGAGCACTCATTACCTGTTGAACCGTGCTGACCTGCCCTGTCACGCTGGGGCCAGTGAAATTAGCCGAAACATCAAGAGCAAAGAGCAAGCTTGCAAATAAAACAACTGGCAATATTTTCTTCATAGAATGTACCTTTTTTGGAGAATGATGCTTTAACCATGGAGGCACCCACAGTAGTACCCCAGGGCAAGATCGCGAACGTTTTTTGACCAAGAAAAACAGGTTTGACCCTGCGATCCAGCTGTGATCTTATGCTCCTTTTTCAGGAGTGCCTTCATGTCTATTGATGCTGTTTTTGCTCAGTTTTTCGATGATATTCCCGACCCTCGCCAGCATGCCAAGATTTATTATCCTTTCTACGATGTCCTGTTTCTCACCGTCTGCGCAGTGATCGGTGGCGCAGACGGCTGGGAAGATATTGAAGATTTCGGTGAGGTTCATCTTCCTTGGTTTCAATCCAAGGGGCTGTTTAAAAATGGTATTCCTGTCCATGACACCATCGCCAGGATCATCTCCGGTATCAAACCAGAGCCGTTTCAGGCCGCGTTCGTACGTTGGACTCAAGCCATCAACCAGCACACCGAAGGCGCCTTGGTCGCTATCGATGGCAAAACCCTGCGCAGTTCCTATAACCGTGAAGATCGAACGTCGACCATTCACATGGTAAGCGCCTATGCCGCCGCTAATAAACTGGTGCTCGGACAGATAAAAACCGACGCCAAGTCCAATGAAATCACCGCCATTCCCGACTTGTTGGCGTTGCTCGACATCAAAGGCTGCCTGGTATCCATCGATGCGATGGGGTGCCAAACCGAGATCGTCGAGACCATCCTCCAGCAAAGTGGCGATTACTTGTTGGCCGTCAAAGGCAACCAGCCCAAGTTGTTCGAGGCGGTCCGGCAAGCCCTGGCCCCGCTGGCGGCTACCCCATTATGCGCAGCAACGATGACACTTGATAAGGCTCATGGGCGCATCGATGGTCGTGAGTACCATATCATGGCGGCGGGTGAGTTAGCTGCCCAGTTTCCTCATTGGGAACAGTTGTGCAGCATTGGCGTGGCCATCTCTTATCGCATTGAAAAAATGGAAAAAATCACTCTTGAACAGCGTTATTACATCAGTTCCAAAGCGCTGACGCGGGATGAGTTTTCACGAGCGGTACGTGGGCACTGGGCCATCGAAAATAGCCTGCACTGGGTGCTGGACGTCACGATGGGCGAGGACGATTGCCCAATTTATCGCGGTGATGCCGCAGAGATCCTTGCGTGCATCCGGCACATGGGGCTGAACATGCTCAGGGCTGAAACTTCACGCAAAGCGAGCATCAGACGGAAGCAAAAGATTGCAGGAATGAGCAGTGAATACCTGGAAAAGGTACTCAATGCTGGCCTCAACAAATTGGGTGAATTTTAACAATATGTTCACGCTCTCGCCCTGAGTAGTACCCCGTCTTACATTATATATTAAGTAAATTTTTTCGACGTTTATTTGCCATAATAGGAAATATGGGGTACCCACCTTTCTGAGTATCACAACTCTAAGCGGGAAAAAGTTTCTGGATCTATGGGGTCAAATCCAGACCCTCCTTGCGGACAGGCCATCAGGAAATCTGCGACACCCACCTTTCTGAGCAAGGCGTCGCGGGCGATGGCAACATTGAGGCAACAAGCAGTGATCCAATCTCGCCGAACAGCCATATCTCCTTGGCCACTGAACAAAAGGAGATAGAACAGATGAAATGGATGCAGAGTTTGGCCGCCATTGCCATGGGGTTCGCTCTGGCAGCCTGCGGGAGTAGTGATAATGACAACAGCACGAGCAATACCAATACCGCCATCAGGATCAGCCATTTGGCCCCTGATGCCCCCAAGGTCGATGTGACGGTTGACGGCGCCGCTTTCCTGACGGCCGTTGATTATGGCTCCAGCAGCGGGCTAAAACCGCTCAAGGCTGGTAGCTACCGTGTCGCGGTAGATGGCATCTTGCCGGGCGGTACGACAACTGTCATCGGTCCGGTGTCGCTTGAGTTGAAACCCGACACTCAATATGACGTGCTGGCCGTCGGCAAACTGGCTGGTAGTGGTGATACCGCGTTTGGCCCGCTGGTGATTGAGCGGCCGAGCCAGACGCCAACGGGAGGCGATATTCGTGTGCAGGTGGTGCATGCCGCACCCGGTGCACCGGCAGTCGACATCCATGTCACGGCTCCGGGGGCCGCACTGACCAGCCCGACGCTGGCCAATATTCCCTTCAAGACCTACAGCGACCCCCTTTCCCTGCCCGCAGGTGAATATCAGGTCAGGCTGACCTTGCCTGGCAGTGTTACCGTTGTGTATGACTCCGGACCACTGACCCTCAGCGCGGGCAGCGACCTGCTGATTGCGGCCATCGATAACCTCGGGGCGGGGCCAAGTCCGGTACAACTGCTCGCTATCGGTAGTGATGGTGCCACGCCCATCTTGTCTGCAGATGAGCAGGCACAGCTGAGAGTGGTTCATGCCGTTGCGGATGCACCTGCCGTCGATATCTGGGTAAATGGTGCGGCGCCGACAGCAGCCCCGCTGCAAGGATTGGTCTATAAGGGCAACACCTCGTACCTGGGCCTGGCCGCCGCCGCGTATGACTTTGTGGTCACGCCAACCGGCTCAGCCACCCCGGAGGTGATCAATGCCAGCGATGTATCGCTCAAGGCGGGCGCTCGTTACTCCCTGTTTGCCGTGGGCCAGCTGCTGACCCCATCCGGCGAAACGATAGAGCCTCTGTTACTGACTGATACCGGGCGTTCGGTTGCTACCGAGGCTCAACTGCGGGTGCTTCATGCTGCCCCCACAGCCCCGGCCGTCGATATCTATCTGACCGCAGGTTCGGATATCACAGGTGCTTCACCGGCGCTCACCGCAGTGCCTTTCAAGGCATCCAGTGAGTACCTTGCCATTGCTGCCGGGGATTACTATGTGACCATCACGGCGACAGGTGACAAGACGCCGGTCATTGGCCCCTTGCCCGTCACCCTGGCTAATGGTCAGGTGTTAACAGCCGCAGCGCTGTCTGACAGTGTCGGTGGTGTGGAGCCGGAGTTGCTGATCCTGGATGACACCAGTAGCAACTGATGACCCCCGGTCATGCAATGGACTGATAATCAGACCCAAACCGATGCCTTCAGTTTGGGTCTTTTTATGGCTGGAAATCGGCATCCGCACGCTTGAGCGCGCTGAGCCAACAGGAAGGCAACACCGGAAGGGGAATCAGAAACCCGGCCGCCAGACGGAGCCGGGTGAATTGTAAAGAGTAGGGTGACAGGGGTAGGAGTCAGCCTAGTCTAATCAACTCGATGGGCGCATAACGCTCTTGAGTGTTTGCCAGCAGCACACACTTCTCATGCTCCGCCTGATAGGGGGTCATGTTGTCGGTGCGGGCCTCTTTCAGGCAATCGACGGCGCCAGTGGCGGCAATCATGACGCGCTGACCCAGGTTCAACACATTTCGGTTTCGGTCATAGATCTTCATTACATCCTCTTTTGCTTGGGTCCTGGTGGATACACTGGCTGGTGTCCAGGACAACGGCTTTCAGACTACGCCCCTGAAAAAGGTGATTTATGTCACAGATCAAAAAAGGGGCAAAGAGAGATTCATGAGATGTAAAAGCGGGCATGGCGGGTTGGTCACCTTCTGCCGGTCATCCAGCTCCCCGACATGTCTATGACTGGCTTGGGCTACGCTTGCCCCCATTGCTACGGCGCAGTTTTGGTAAAAAAGCCTGCGAGAATATCGCAGGCTCCCGATATAAAATAGGTGCTGGATTAATTGAAGTAATATCCAAGATATATGAATTTGCCTTTGGCGTCTTCATTCAGATCCTGAGCAAGTACCACTGCGCTACGGCCAAAATCGCAGAATGCACTCTCTACCGAATCACCATATCCAGATTGCAAGGTTGCGATATAGTCAGCATCAGCATTTTTCTGATAGCACAGATAGATATATTGACCGCCAGCACCGTCATTAAGATCAACATCCACTTTTTGCCAGCCAGTAGGAGCGGTCGCATCTTTGCCGGTAATAAAGCGCATGGCTGCGACCCCCTTGCCGCTGGTGCCAGTCTGATAATAGATATAAATATATTTCCCTTCCGCTCCCTGATTGAAATCCTGGGGGTCATTGTTTTTATTACTGACGACTTGCCAACCACTTCCTGCCGGCATTCCGTGAGTCCAGTCAGCGTTATCAAGTGCCCGTGCTGTCATTTCCACGATATAAGACATGCTTAACCCTCATTGGTATAAACAGGCGCATATAAAAAACTATCTCGCTACTGAATCAGGCAGCTAGATATGGTTGGCTACAAATATATTCTGCGCCTTACTCCTTAAATATATCCGTAGCAAACCCAATAAAACCATATCAGATGGCAAAAAACGCATCGGTCAAATTTAGGCGTAGATCTGACAGGGGCACGCACAATGAAAAGCATGAGACACTCGATATTTTATGTCGGCCAACTCCTGTCGCAGCAAGATCCAGACTTTATGGGGGAATGAGGGTTATCCGATGGAAAGTTGCGTTATATTGGTGGCCGATTAGCCAGTCTCATTCACTGTGGCCGCGCATCCGGGCCGCTGTTTCAACAAGATGGAGAGTGCTCATGAATCGCGACATTACCGCCCAGTTTATCAAGATGCTGACCAACCTTGACCAGTGCCTGGCCAAGGCCGTAGCGCATGCCGAGGTGAAGCTGTTCAGTGTGGAGAACTTCTTCGGCGATCGGCTGATCGTCGATATGCTGCCCTTCAGCAAGCAGGTGTTGATCTGCTGCGATTCGGCACGGGCCGTGGTGGCCACCGCCAGCCACAGCGAGTTGCCGGTGATGAGGGATGATCCCAAGACCATGGCGGATCTGCGCGCCCATATAGCCAGGACCATCGTCTATCTGCAGAGCAAGCTGGACGCGGACTACAGTCAGTATGCCAGCGCCCGCTACGTGCCCCACTGGGCCGGTGGCAAGGTGATGGATGGCCATACCTGCATTCATGAATACGGCATCCCCAACTTCTACTTCCACCTCACCATGGCCTACGCCCTGCTGCGCCGCGCCGGGGTCGATCTCGGCAAGCGGGACTATCTGGGCGGGTTGAACCTGCAATAAGGCCCAGGGCTGCCGGAATGAAGAGAGCCTGCCATGTGGCAGGCTCTCTTTTTTGGGCGGGCGGACCCGCGCAACCCGCTCGGGCCCGTGCCCGGCTACTCAGCCGGGATCTCGGGTTCGACCAGGGCGGCCAGCTGGGTCAGGGACTCCTGCCAGCCGAGATAGCACATCTCCACCGGGATAAGCTCGGGGATCCCGGCCTGCTCGATGGCAAGCTCGGTACCGCAGAGCACTCCGGTCAGGCTGATGGTGACGCGCATCTCTCCCGGCAGCCCGGGGTCGTCGAAGCTGTCGGTGTAGCGGATGCGCTTACTGGGTTCGAGCTCGAGATACTCGCCGCCGAAGGCGTGGCTGTGACCTGTACCGAAGTTGGTAAACGCCATCCGGAAGTGGCCGCCGACCCTGGCCTCCAACTGCGCCACCTGGCAGGTGAAGCCGTGTGGCGGCAGCCACTTTGCCAGCGCATCTGCCTCGATAAAGGCCCGATAGACCCGCATCGGCGGTGCCTTGAGCACCCGGTGCAGTCGTACTGTTCCCGTCGTCATGGTCAACGCCTTCTGGTTGAGATCCGCATCAAGGATAGTCGTCAGCGCGGGGCCATTCCGGTATGACCGCCAGATCAGAAGGGGCCGTTACTCTCGCGCAGCTTGTCTGGCAAGCCATCGTGATCCCCTGGTTCGCGCCGGGGCACATCATTCCAGTGCAGCTTGCCGAGGGTGATATTGCGTTCGGGATGGACAGCGTAGTGGATGCGGTTGCCTTCCCTAACCGTGTCGCCGATGCAGAGCAGCCGCACTGGTTGGTCGGTGTTGTTGATAAAGGTGTGGGCCAGCCCGTCACCGGCCTTGAAGCCCACCGAGTCACCCGGTTGCAGCCGATGGAGCACGCCATCGAGCCAGACATCGGGCGTGCCTTCCAGTACGTGGACGAACTCATCCTCGGTTTTTTCGGCGTGGGGCCAGCTGGTGCGATGGCCGGGCTCGACGATCTCGTGGTGACGCGCCTCAGTGCCGACAGGTGACTGGGCCATGGAACCCGGCGCTGCCGTCACTTCTGTTCGCTAACACTGTGCTTTTTCAATGTATTGGCAAGGATTTGATCAAGGTTGCGGTTATTTCGGCCATTCGCTCATATAATCGCCGCCATGAAAATGATTCGGAAGGATTCGATGGTCACGCTGATGGCGGCCCTGTGCGGGCTGCTCTGGACCTGCCTGGTATGGGCGGCGCCCACCCCCTTTGTCGCCATCCCGACCGGCCCGTCAGCGGCCAGGGCGACAACGGAACAGGTCAGTATGGAACCGCTGCTATCCTGGTTCTCCGGCGAGTTATCCAGCTGGGAGCAGGCCACTTATGACACCCGTTTCACCAGTGCCGAGCTGCGGTTGGTGGAGATCTGGCCCGGCTACAAGGGCTTTCGCTGGGTCTATGCCGAGCAGTTCCTGACCGAGCGGGCGGTGCGCCCGTTTCGCCAGCGTATCTACCGCTTTTCTCCCGTCCCTGATGGTCGCATCCTGATGGCCGAACTGACCATGCCCAGAGCCGTCGACTTCGCCGGGGCCTGGCGCGATCCCAGTCTGCTGAACTCCCTCACCCCGCAACAGCTCTCCCTGCGTCAGGGCTGCGAGATCTGGCTGACCCGCCAACCCTCGGGGGAGTACGCAGGTCACAGCAAGGTCGGCAGCTGCGCCACCAATTTTGGCGGCGCCAGCACCCTGGTGCAGTACCTCTGGATCGGCCCCGACAGCGTCAGGCTGCTGGACCGGGCTTATGACAACGAGGCCCATCAGCGTTGGGGCAGCCCGGGCGAGGGCTATGTCTATCTGCGCAAGGCGACGCTGCGCGGGGAGTAATCCCGGTCTGGCCTGCCTCTCATACGGGCAGATCCAGCTCATGACAGTGGTCGCTGGGGTAATCGATCCGCAACCGAGGCGCAGCGGCATGGACTCCCTGGCCGAATAGCGCAGGTTGACCGGGCGCGGGGTGGGCAGGGCATCTATCACCTGGACTTTGGTTGTCCCCTGGTGCCATTGCATTGCCACCGTATCGAGACCATGGCACCGGACTGACTCCGTATGCAAGGAGGGAAAAATGGCATTATTCCTGTCTTGGGCAGGGGGGCGCGAGCCTTTTGCCAACAGTGAAGGGGTCTGAGTGGGGGTTGCCAAGACACGAACGGGGGGCCTGGCCCCCCGTTGTTTATGCGATGCAGGATCAGAGCTTGAACAGCGGCCGCAGGCGAATGCCGATCAGGCTGCCGGCCAGGGCCATCAGCATCCAGACCCAGCCGTGCAGGCTGCCCGACGCCGTACCATCGAAGAAGCCACCCAGATTGCAGGCGCTGTACATGGCGCCCATCCCCATCAGCAGGCCACCGATGATAGATGCCAGGCTGTTGCCGAGCCGCATCGGGGCGAAGTTGCCGCCCCCGCTGATGCAGCGCGCCAGCATGGCCCCCAGGATGCCGAGCCAGAACATGCCGACCATGGGATTGATAAAGAGCGGTTGGGCCAGTTTCGGGTTTCCCTCGAACAGGCCGAACAGGGAGGCGCCCCGCAGCGCCATGTCATAGACGGCGCCCGTGATGGTCCATGCCGAGCCGTGCAGGGCCACCACGCTGGAGTTGAGCAGGGCGATGAGAATGCCGCCGGTCAGCACGGTGAAACGGCTGTCGCGCCAAAACAGGTTGCCACCGCTGAAGAGGGGCTTTAGCTCGCCGGTGCGTTTGAGTTCGCTGTTGCGAAACAGCAGGAAGAGCACGGCGACCAGCGCCAGGTTGAGCAGCATGCCGCTCCAGAGATTGCCGGTGAGGTCTTTGGCCAATACCACATGGCTTGTGAAGGTGGCATCCAGCGTGGGGCGGAACTGGTTGCTGATAAGGGTACCGATGCCGTAGCAGAGCAGCACCAGCCAGAAGCGGGGCTGCCCCTCGCCACAGCCGTAAAGGGTGCCGGTGGCGCAGACGCCCGCCAGCTGCATGCCGATGCCGAACAGGAAGGCGCCGACGATGAAGGGAATGCCGATGGCCATCACGTTGCCCACCATGGCATTGCCAAACAGGGCGTGACTAAAGGAGAGGAGGCCGGTGAACAGCAGGATCTCGATGGCGATGGTGAGCAGGTGAACCCGCACATAGTAACTGTTGCGCTTGGTCAGCATTTCGCGCCAACCGAACACGATGCCGAAGCGGCTGAAGGAGAGGGTGAAGCCGAAGCCGAATCCGATCAGGGCCATCAGGGCCCATTTCATACCAAAGGTGTTGCCGAGCCAGAGTAACGCTCCCCCCGCGAGTGCCACGATGGGGAGCGACCATTTTCGATTCATGTTGTTTCCTGTGCGTCATGAGTGAATAGAAGCCGTGCATCCTATTCCCACATTGAGTCCAATGCTATCGGTTTGGTTGATGGTAAGGATTGCGGGACACGGGGGCTAGCCGTGTCCCAGATGGTCAATTGCGGAGGTTGGCGGGGGTATCGAGGTGAAAATGCTGGGTCTGTTGGGTCAGGATTCGTGAATGTCGGGCCACGGTATCGGCTTCTTCCGCAGCCTGACGTGCGTTGTCGTTGACCTTGGTTGCGAGCTGTGACATTTCAATGATGCTGCCGCTGATCCCGTAGATCCGTGTTTTCTCTTCTCCCATCAGGGTGCTGACCTGGGTGATCCGCAGGCAGATTTCGCCACAGCTCTGCTCGATGCGGGTAATGCTCTGTTTGGCATCTGCAACATGCCCTACCGTCTGCTCGACCCGAGTCAGTTCGGTATCCATTTCACTCACAGCTCTCTGGCTGACATCCTGTATCTTGCCGATGATGGCGGTGATTTCAGTCGTTGCCTCGCCGGTGCGATTGGCCAGTGAACGTACCTCATCGGCAACCACGGCGAAGCCACGCCCCTGTTCGCCGGCGCGGGCCGCTTCGATGGCCGCGTTGAGCGCCAGCAGGTTGGTCTGTTCGGCGATGCCGTGGATTACCCCCGCCAAGCCGGATATCTGCTGGGATAACCCGGCCAGGTCTGCAATGGTGCCAGAGACCTGTTTCACTCCGTGAGCCTGGGCCTGGATCACTTGCTCCACCCCTTGTATGACCAGCCGGGTGGCACTGGCGTGAGCTTCTGACTGGGAAGTCAGGTTGCTGACCTGCTGCAGCTGTGCATCTCCCTCCTGGATCAGGGCATATAGCTGCTCGATGACCTGCTCAACCTGCTTGGCCGCCCCCACTTGGGTTTGGCTATCATCGACATGCTGGCGAGAGAGGGTGGTCAGGCTGGTGGCCTGGTCGTTCAGCGATCCTGCGCTCTGCTGCAGTGACGCCACCAGCGTTGAAAGCTGATCCCGCATGCTGCCAATCCGTTGGATCAGATCACCGATCGCATCGTTGCCAGGGTTTGGCATGGGGCAGTTCAGCGCACCGGCGGCAATGGCGGCGGTGGCCTTGCCTGCCTCCAGCAGGCGTTGCTGGGTTGGCCGTCCCAACCAGAAGACCAGAGTACATCCCATCAGGGCGGCGAGCAGCAGTAACCAATAGCTCATCCGGGTGGTCTGGGTGAGTTGTTCCAACTGTGCGGTCGCAAATTGGTTGCCATGGGTGACGGTGGCATCCACCCCGAGCCGGTGAGCCCTGTATATAGTGTGCAGTTCAGCCGCTATGGCGGTGGCGCGCTCCAGATTGCCCTGCTTGATGGCCGGAATGAACTGACCATTGAGGAGTTGCCAGAAGTGCTCGCCCTGTGTGCGCTGCTCACCAAGAAGGCTCCGCTTGAGATCTTCATCCAGTGCGCTTTCCTGCCAGAAGCGGTTGCGGGTGTTGAAATCCTGCTCCAGGCGGGCGAGGGATTGCAGCAGATTCTCCTGTTCATCTGCCGTGGCATGCAGCAGGGTGTAGACCAGTAGCTGGGACTCAATTAGATAGAGCGGGGGAGGCAATATATCGGCGACGACATCTTTCCCTTCCCCCATCTTGTCTGCTGCGTTTTTTACCGAGTGCATTCCAAAAAAACTGATTGATATCAATACGATGAATATCAATATGCCCAGCGCTTGACTGAAAAAAAGCGAGCGGTTGTGAATTGCCTTCAACATGTAACCTCCATTCGAATCCATATCATGGATAGCATAGCCCTATCCTGAGCCAACGCCCTGAAACCTCAGAGACGGCCCGGTCCGCGGTATTTGATGGCTTTTTCGGTAGTGGGGAAGGGCATGGATGGTAGACCAGGCTCAGTGAGAGGGAACGTATATGGGGAAAGGAACTGACTGGTTGACCAGCCTGATATTGCAGCCGGTCAGCGGCATCGTAATATTATTACATTGCTATTTTTAATTGATTTTTAAAAAAACGAATTTAAATTTTGCGCCCTCGAATGCTTTTGGGTAGAATCTCGGCGTGTTATCAACAGATGGAAGGATATTATGGAAAGCGACAGTTGTAGCCGATTGCAAATCGCGATGTGGGCTTGCCAGAGCTGAGGTTGATATCCTTTCTTCCCCCTCACTCTGATTGCTCAGAGTGCAGCATAGAGTGCAGCATCTATATGAGTCACCTTCGACTCTCACAACCGCTTAATCCCGGCCTTTATCAGGGATTGTCGTTGTAAATCTGGATTGTTCCGCTCACCTGCGAGCCATGCCGCCTCGCGACCCCTGCAATTGAACGCTTCATCATGCGCCCCGGGCGCTGCCCGTCAGGGCCGCCACAGCGTCGGAACTGTGCATCCGTGCCGTGGCCGGGAAGTGATAGAGCGTAAAATAACAAGATGGACAATACCATATTTAAAACAGATTCGTTTTCGATAGGACAGGTTGCGAAATAAAATAATTGACGTGATTGATAAATATATTCCGGTCGTGGCAAAGGTTGCGTCGTAATATTTCCATGGGGCGCGGTTTTCTCCGTTATCTTCACCCGCCCGGCATCGCTGACATTATTCTCTGACCGGCATCCAGTTATTTCAAGCCGTCGTTATCCTTATTTCCTTTATGGGTGTATGCCGCTCTGGTGGCGGGATCACCGGACTCGTCCGCCGATAATACAGACCCGCGGGTCATGCTCGCCAGCGACAGTGTATCTGGCTGTCAGTGGCCGTGTCCTGCTCTCTTTCCACCCCACTCGGAGGATATCGTATGACCGAAGAGCCCAAGCCTCGACCCTCGGGGTCCACGCCTCCCCACGCCTGATCCCCCTGCGGGTAGCAGGATGCGGAGTCCTGATCCCTGATAGCCCCTACCTGCTGGCAAGCTTGCCCGACAGACATACCGTCTGGCGGCGCCATGCTGCGCCTGCGCCAACCGGGGGCCCATTGCCTGTCTCACATTAGAACTGACGCCTGGCCTGGCCCGCGACAGGGCCTTGCTACAAGCGAAAATCAGGATAAAGAGTTATGAAGCAACAACATACCGCCAGCCGGCACAAGCAAAAGGGATTCGTCTCCCCTGGCCGTGCCAATGAGAAGCTCTCCTCACGGGTGCTCGACGAGGCCGACAAGTCCCTCGAATACACCCTCACTGCCGTGCGCGGCAATATCGACGGCCTGACTGCGACCGAGGCGGCCAACCGTCTGATCCAGTTCGGCCCCAACGAGGTGACCCACGACAAGCCGCCCCATCCGCTGCTCCAGCTGATGCAGGCGTTCAAGAACCCCTTCGTGATGGTGCTGATCGTGCTCGGACTGGTCAGCTGCGTGATGGACGTGCTGATGGCCGACCCGGGTGATGAGGATTGGGTCAAGGTGATCATCCTCGGCGTCATGGTCAGCCTGAGCGGCCTGCTCCGCTTCTGGCAGGAGTACCGCTCGGCCAAGGCGGCCGAAACCCTCAAGTCGCTGGTACGCAACACCGCCACTGTGCAGCGCCGACCTTCGCCGGGGGCCCCCTCCTTGCGCAAGGAGGTGGCGATGGTCGAGTTGGTGGCCGGTGACATAGTGCACCTGCAGGCGGGGGATATGATCCCGGCCGACATCAAGCTGATCGAATCCCGCGATCTCTTCATCAGTCAGGCGGTGCTGACCGGCGAAGCCCTGCCGGTGGAGAAGTACGACACCCTGGGGGCGGTTGCCGAGAAGTCGGCAGACGGCAGCAGCTCGGGGGAGGTGGGCCTGCTCGACCTGACCAACATCTGCTTCATGGGCACAAACGTGGTGAGCGGCACCGCCAAGGCGGTGGTGGTAGCGACCGGCAGCGACACCTACTTCGGTTCGCTGGCCCGCAACGTGGTGAGCCACAAGCGCATCGAAACCAGCTTCGATCGCGGCGTGAACAGCGTCACCCGGTTGCTGATCCGCTTCATGCTGGTGATGGTGCCCGTGGTCTTCATGCTGAGCGGCGTCAGCAGCGGTGACTGGATGTCGGCGCTGACCTTCGCGCTGGCGGTGGCGGTGGGGCTGACCCCGGAGATGCTGCCCATGATTGTCTCCGCCAACCTGGCACGGGGCGCCGTGGCCATGGCCAAACGCAAGGTGGTGGTCAAGCGGCTCAACTCGGTGCAGAACTTTGGTGCCATGGATGTGCTCTGCACCGACAAGACCGGCACCCTGACTCAGGACAAGATCATCCTGGAGCACCACTACGACGTCCGTGGCAATCGGGACGACAGGATCCTGCAGCTGGCCTGGCTCAACAGCTTTCACCAGAGCGGCATGAAGAACCTGATGGACATAGCCGTGATCGAACACGCCGATGCGCTGGGACCGGGCTGCAAGCCGGCTGGCTACCGCAAGGTGGATGAGCTGCCGTTCGACTTCGTGCGCCGCCGCCTGTCGGTGATAGTGCAGGATGAGGGTGGCCAGCAGCTGATGGTCTCCAAGGGGGCGGTCGAGGAGATGCTCTCCGTCTCCAGCCACATTGACGACGGCAAGCAGATCCGCGTGCTGGATGAGGTTGAGCGCCGTGCCCTGCTGCGCCAGAGCGAGGAGTACAACGCCGACGGTTATCGGGTGCTGATTGTGGCGACCCGCGATATCCCGGCCACCGAGTGCAAGCAGAGCTATCGCACCAGTGACGAGGTCAATCTGGTGGTGCGCGGCTTCCTCACCTTTTTCGATCCGCCCAAGGATTCGGCTGCACCGGCCATTCGCGCGCTGAACGACTATGGCGTGGCGGTCAAGGTGCTGACCGGCGACAACCCCATCATCACCAGCAAGGTGTGTCGCGATGTGGGGCTGGAGCCCGGTGTGCCGCTGCTCGGCAAGGATATCGAAGGAATGGATGACGTGGCGCTGTGCGAGGCGGTCAAGCAGACCACCATCTTCGCCAAGCTTACCCCGCTGCAGAAGTCGCGGGTGGTGAAGGCGCTGCAGGCCAACGGCAACACGGTCGGTTTCCTCGGTGACGGCATCAACGATGCACCGGCGCTGCGGGATGCGGACGTGGGCATCTCGGTGGACAGCGGCGCCGACATCGCCAAGGAGACGGCCGACATCATCTTGCTGGAGAAGAGCCTGATGGTGCTGGAAGAGGGGGTGGTCAAGGGACGCGAGACCTTCGGCAATATCCTCAAGTACCTCAACATGACCGCCAGCTCCAACTTCGGCAACGTCTTCTCCGTGCTGGTCGCTTCGGCCTGGTTGCCTTGGGCGCCCATGCTGGCGATGCAGATGCTGATCCAGAACCTGGTGTATGACGTCTCCCAGATGCTGCTGCCCTGGGACAAGATGGATCCCGAGTTCCTCAAGCGTCCGCGCAAGTGGGAAGCCAGCAACATCAAGCGCTTCATGCTGTGGCTCGGTCCGACCTCCTCCGTGTTCGACATCAGCACCTTCTGCCTGATGTGGTTCGTGTTCGGTGCCGGTGCCATGTATGCCACTGCCAACGGCAGCATGGATCCCCTGGTCAACGGTCAGGCCATCATGAACTCGGGCTGGTTCATCGAGGGGCTGGTCTCCCAGACGCTGGTGGTGCACATGCTGCGTACCCGCAAGATCCCCTTCCTGCAGAGTACGGCTACCCTGCCGGTGCTGTTGTCGACCTCCATCGCCATCGCCATCGGCTGCTACCTGCCGTTTTCGCCGCTGGCGGAGCACTTCGGTTTTATCACTCTGGAAGCGCCCAAGTACTTCATGTGGCTGGTGATCACCATGCTGGCCTACATGGGGCTGACTCAGGCGATCAAGACCATCTACATCAAGCGCCACGGTCAGTGGTTCTGACGGGATAAGCCTGGCCATCAAGCACCACCGTCGGTGGTGTTCGGTGTGAGCCAGATTGTGATGCGGGTCTTTATCCGTGTGAATGCAAAGAGGGATGGCTCAGGCCATCCCTCTTTTTCATGAAGCCAGGGGGAGATCAGTGCGGGACCAGAGCATATGCCTCGCCGGCCATACCGGTCAGGATGGAGAGGCTGACGGCGCCGAACAGCAGACCTGTGACCAGATTGAGCGGGCGCTGGATACGACCAAGCAGGCGTTGGGCCCGCGGGGTGGATAGGCTCCAGGCCAGCACGCCGAACCAGACCAAAGAGAGCAGGAACAGCTCCAGCACCAGCAGGCCGCGCGTCAGCCCGTCAACCTGCGGCGTCACCATGGCCGCCAGCAATCCCATGAAGAACAGCAGTGCCTTGGGATTGAGCAGATTGGTGGCGAGCCCGTTCCATACCCCCTTGCGCCAGCCCTGTTGCTCACCTCCCGCCTTGAAGGCCAGCGCTGCCGAACTGTGCCAGGCGGCCTTGATCGCCCCCCAACCGAGCCAGCCGAGATAAAGGGCGCCGACCACCTTCACCGCCATGAACAACCAGGGATGTTCGGCGATCAGCAGGCTGATGCCGGTCAGGCTGAGGGTGGCGTGTACCAGGATCGCCAGCGCTATGCCGAACGCGGCCCCCAGGGCCGTGGGTCTGTGCAGACTGGTGCGCAGGATCAGCGCGAAGTCCGGTCCCGGGCTCGCCAGGGCGACAAGATGGATGAGACCTATGGTCAGAAACAGGCTGGTGAACATGGCAAAACCTCAACGACAGTATGAGGGGGAAGCATGGGGGATCAGGGCTGGGGGAGATTGTAAAAGATTGCATCTGCTGACGGTCATCAGCTGGTTTGGGCTGTCATGGTACTTATCTAGCCGGGCTGGCCCGTAAAAGATTGCATCTGTTGGCGGTAGTCCGCCGGGGTGAGTCCGAATGCCTGTCGAAAACCGTGGTGAAAGTGGCTCTGGTCGAAGAAGCCGACCGCCAGTGCCACGTCGCTCACCGGCAGACCGCTGCCGAGCAGGCGCTTGCCCTGCTCCAGTCGCAGCCGTTTGAGCCAGGCATAGGGGGTCATGCCGGTCTTTTTCTTGAACTGGCGCAAGAAGGCGAAGCGATCCAGCCCGAACAGGGCGGCCAGATCTTCCAGACTGTGGCGTTCATCCAGGCGGGCCAGCAGATAGTCCCGCAGGTATCTGAGCTGTGGATCCGCCAGGGCGTGGCGCTCAGGTGCTATGTGCAGTAGCTCGCCGAGCAGACCGAGCAGCTGACTCTCCGCCAGCAGGCCGTCCGGTTGGGGATTATCCAGATACATGTGCAGCTGGGCGAAGCCCTGATAGAGGTCGGGGCGGCTCTGCAAGCCCTTGTCGAAGAAGGGTTCCGGGCTATCTGGCAGCCAACGTGCCAGCTGTTCGGGATCAATGGCAAACACCCGCACCTCGTACCCTTCTGGCTGCAGGCTGAGGCCGTCGTGCATTTCGTCCGGGTTGACGGTGGAGAGCTGGCCACGTACCAGATGGTGGCTGCTGCCCTTGTGGATGAATTTCTGGCCGCCCTGCTGCACCAGACCAATGTGATAGTCCAGGTGAACGTGGCGGCCATAGCTGAACTCCCTGTGGTGGGAGTGCGAGAGTTCAACCCCCGGCAACAGCCGGGATTGCCAGTAGTGGATGCGGGATGGGGGAGGGCTCATCGACTATTGATAACCTGAAATCCGAATGTTGGCTTGTAGATTATTGCAGCGTCGATGAGCCATGGCGTCAACTCTGGCTGGCCGCCCTGCGCCGTTTGCCGCTGCGCAACCCGTCCAGACTGAACAGTACAAGCGCACTCCAGATGCAGCCGAAGGTGATCAGCTTGTCCAGCGCCAGCTCTTCCCCGTAGAGAGTGACCGCCAGTATGAACATCAGGCTGGGGCCTATGTACTGGAAGAAACCCAGGGTGGAGAGTTTGAGCCGGGTGGCGGCGGCGGTGAAGCAGAGCAGGGGCGCCGTGGTGACTGCACCGGCGGCGATCAGCAGCAGGTTCAGTTGCCAGCCGTTTTCTGTCATGTGACTGGTGGGGCTGTCGGCGAATCCCCACAGGTAGATGGCGGCCGGCGGCAGCATGATCATGGTCTCGATCAGCAGGCCCGTGAGGGCATCGAGAGCCAGCTTCTTGCGGATGAGGCCGTAGATGGCAAAGCTGGAGGCCAGCACCAGCGCAATCCAGGGCAGGGAGCCGAAGGCGATGATCTGGACGGCGACACCGATCACCGCCAGTCCCACCGCCCACCACTGCAGGCGACGCAGCCGCTCGCTCAGGAACAGCATGCCGAGCAGCACGTTGAACAGCGGATTGATGTAGTAGCCGAGGCTGGCATCCAGCATGTGGCCGTTGTTGATGGCCCAGATAAAGAGCAGCCAGTTGCCGCCGACGGTGACTGAGGTAAAGGCCAGGGTGAGCAGCACTTTTGGCTGGCGCAGCACGGCCTGCACCTTGTGCCACTGGCGGCCTAGCAAGGTCAGCACCATCAGCAGGACGCAGGACCAGATCATGCGATGGGTCAGGATTTCGGGGGCCGGTACGGCTGAGATGGTCTTGAAATAGATGGGGGCGAGGCCCCAAAGGGTATAAGCGCACAAGGCATAGATGATGCCCTGACGCTGAGCTTGTTGCTGCATGCGGATAACCTTCACTGGAGAGTCGGATGCTGGAAAACATCGAAAAAAATCAGTGTAGCGATCCTTTTGGAGGGAAAGAAGTGAATAAATGATAATCAGCGGATTTTAACGACAGGCTTCTCTGCTCAGCGGCCCCCGCCGCGACGGATCTTCTCGACGTCCGCCAGCAACCACAGCATGAGTGCGATGGCGGAGATCCATGGACCCCAGGTCACATAGGCCTCACCCTGTCCCAGCAGGTAGAACAGCAGCGGCAGTCCTATCACCAGAAACAGTACACTTCCCAGAAAAAATAACATTTTTATCTTTATATTTAATGGCTTGTCTATTTGATGATTATATCGATTGAGGCGGGCGATGAAAGGGTAAAAATGAAAAAGGAGGATTTCTCCTCCTCTTTCGCGGATATCCGTCATTTCTGATGTTATTCGAGCTGGATCCAGGTGCTTTTCAGCTCGGTGTATTTCTCCAGCGCATGCAGCGACTTGTCGCGGCCATTGCCTGATTGCTTGAAGCCGCCAAATGGCATCGTCATGTCGCCGCCATCCCAGTTGTTGACGAACACTGTGCCGGCGCGCAGGGCGCGGGAGCCCTTGATCGCCGTGTTGAGATCCGCCGTCCAGATAGCCGCAGCCAGGCCGTAGTCGGTGTCGTTACCCAGCGCGATCGCCTCTTCCAGAGTATCGAAGCCGGTCACCGCCAGCACGGGGCCGAAGATCTCTTCGCGGAAGATGCGCATCTCGGGCGTCACCTCGTCGAAGATGGTGGGCTCGATATAGAAGCCGCCGCTCTCGGTGTTGGTGCGGTTGCCGCCCAGCAGCAGCTTGGCTCCCTCCTGTTTGCCAATCTCGATATAGCGCAACACCTGCTCCATCTGGATGTGGTCCACAATGGCGCCGATGCGGGTGGCAGGGTCGAGCGGGTCGGCCGAAATCCACTCCTTGGCATGGGCCAGCAGCCGCTCCATGAACTGTGGTTTGATGCTGTTTTGTACCAGCAGACGAGAGGCGGCGGTGCACACCTCGCCCTGGTTGTAGAAGATGGCGCCAGCGGCACTTTTGGCGGCGGCGTCCAGATCCGGCGCGTCCGCCAGTATGATGTTGGGGCTCTTGCCACCGCACTCCATAAAGGCACGCTTGAGGTTGGACTTGCCGGAGCACTCCACCAGATGTTTGCCGATCTTGGTGGAGCCGGTGAAGGTGATGCAATCCACGTCCATGTGCATGGCCAGTGCCTCGCCCACGGTATGGCCAAAGCCCGGCAACACGTTGAAGACCCCATCCGGAATGCCCGCCTCTTTCGCGAGCCCGGCGATGCGCAGGGCGGTGAGGGGGGACTTCTCTGAGGGTTTGAGGATGACGGAGTTACCGGTGGCCAGCGCCGGGCCCAGCTTCCAGCAGGCCATCACCAGCGGGAAGTTCCAGGGCACGATGGCGGCGACCACCCCGAGCGCCTCGCGGGTCACCAGTGCCAGTGCGGACTCTTCCACCGGGGCGACCTGATCGTAGATCTTGTCGATGGCCTCGGCGTTCCAGGCGATGCAGTTGGCAGCGGCGGGGGCGTCATACCCCATGGCATCGCCAATGGGCTTGCCCATGTCCAGTGACTCCAGCAGCGCCAGCTCCACCTTGTTCAGGCGCATCAGCTCGGCGAAGCGTTGCATGATCAGCTTGCGTTGTTTCGGGGCCAGCCCGCTCCAGCGTTTGTCACTGAAGGCGGTGCGGGCGGCTTGCACCGCCAGCTCGGCATCGGCGGCGTCGCAGGCGGCGACCTTGGTCAGCAGCTGGCCATTGGCCGGGTTGATGCAGTCGAAGGTGGCGCCATTGATGGCATCCCGGTAGCTGCCGTCAATGAAGGCTTGCGAGGGCAGGGTCAGATGGACGGCCTTGTGTTGCCACTGGGCCAGGGTCAGGTCACTCATGTTCACTCCTTGAACCGGCAAAGAATTGGTCTTTGCGTATCAATATGCTAAACATCTTGCCGCTTGTAAATCCATTCTGTAACAATTCATTAAACACTCATCCCTTTCTCCCCGGCAATGACGGCCATCCTTGTCACTCGCCATGAGCGAGAAACCGGCCGGGGCAAGGTACAGCGATCGGCGTGAACGCCGTTGAATGGCCTTAGAAACTGGCCGGGGTGTTGGCGGAGATCAGCTCGCACTCCTGCTCGCCCACATTGCGAAAACGGTGCGGGGTGCGGCTGTCGAAGTAGTAGCCATCACCCGCCGCCAGCTGGTGGATCTGCTCGCCGACGGTGATCTCGACCGTGCCGCGGATGACGATGCCGCACTCTTCTCCCTCATGGCTCAGCATGTCGTCACCCGTGTCGGCACCCGGCGGCAGTATCTCCTGCATCATGCCGATGGCACGGTTGGCGCGGCTGTGGCCAATCAGCCGGTAGCTGATGGGATGGGTGCCGAGATCCGGCATGTCGCTGGCGCGGAAGATCACCTCGGTGCCCATCTCGGTCTCCTCGGTGAAGAAGCTGGCGAGCGACATGGGGATACCTTCCAGCACCTTGCGCAGTGAGGATACCGAGGGGCTCACCTGATTTTTCTCGATCTGGGAGATAAAACCGTTGGTCACACCGGAGCGTTTGGCCAGCTCGCGCTGGGAGAGGGCCGCCTTGGTGCGAACCGCCTTGAGGCGGTGACCTATATCCATCAATAGACACTCCTTGACTGTTTACTATTATTAAAATTGTGTTAAATATCTTATACCACCCTGCTCATGCATCAGCCAAGGGTGGCACCGAATGGGGCTATTATGAGCCCCTTTTTAGGAATTTAGGTGTTTAATTTAATAGGCGTTAGCCGATAGTTACTAAACACCTTAAGGATGAGGTGACCATGAAACCGATCAGCGACATCAATACGCCCTCCGATATGTCCGCCTTCTGGATGCCGTTTACCGCCAACCAGCAATTCAAGGCGGCGCCGCGCATCCTGAAGTCGGCAGAGGGGATGTATTATCACTCAGAGGATGGCCGCAAGATACTGGATGGCACAGCCGGGCTCTGGTGTTGCAACGCGGGCCATGGTCGCCGCGAGATTGCCGAGGCGGTCTCCCAGCAGATTTCTCACCTCGACTTTGCCCCCACATTCCAGATGGGGCATCCCCTGCCGTTCGAGCTGGCCAACCGGCTGGTGGAGATAGCCCCCCAGGGGCTGGGCCATGTCTTCTATACCAACTCGGGCTCGGAAGCCGTGGACACGGCGCTCAAAATCGCGCTGGCCTGGCAGCGGGCGCGGGGTCAGGGTACCCGCACCCGGCTGATTGGCCGCGAGCGCGGCTATCACGGGGTCGGCTTCGGCGGCATCTCGGTGGGAGGGATTCCCGGTAACCGCAAGTGGTTCGGCTCCCTGCTGACCGGGGTGGATCATCTGCCTCATACCCTCAATATCGCCAAAAACGCCTTCACCAAGGGGCTGCCTGAAGAGGATGTGGCGCTGGCCGACGAGCTGGAAAGGATCGTCTTCCTGCACGATGCCAGTAACATAGCGGCTGTTATCGTCGAACCCATCGCCGGCAGTACCGGTGTCATCATGCCACCCAAGGGCTACCTCAAGCGACTGCGGGAGATCTGTACCAAACACGGCATCCTGCTGATCTTCGACGAGGTGATCACCGGCTTTGGCCGCCTCGGCTCCCCTTTCGCCGCTCAGGAGTTCGATGTCTTGCCCGACATGATCACCTGTGCCAAGGGGCTCACCAACGGCGCCATCCCCATGGGGGCCGTGCTGGTGAGCAATGGTATCTATGACGACATGATGGCCGCCGGCAAGGGCGCCATCGAACTGTTCCACGGCTACACCTACTCGGGTCACCCGGTGGCCGCCGCCGCCGCGCTGGCGACCCTCGAGATCTATCGCAACGAGAATCTGCTCACCCGCGCCGCCGATCTGGCGGGCTACTGGGAGGAGGCGGCCCATTCCCTCAAGGGCTGCAAGCATGTGAAGGATGTGCGCAACTACGGACTGGTGGCGGGCATAGAGCTCGAATCCCTGCCGGATGCACCGGGCAAGCGTGCCTACGAGGTGTTCGTACGCTGCTTCGAGAAGGGGGCGCTTGTCCGCGTCACCGGCGACATCATCGCCCTGTCGCCGCCCCTCATCATGGAGCGCCGCCAGATCGACGATCTCTTCACCCTGCTGCAGGACGTGTTGCAGACGCAGGCGTAACCCACTTTCACCTTGCACTGCATGGCGCCCCGGATGTGGGCGCCATCTCCCTGTGCCCGGCTCGCGTGAGACGGCGCAGGTAGAGACGGATGAGCCATCACGGAGGATTTATGACATATCGGGTCAGCAACTTTATCAACGGCGAGACGACGGAGAGTCGCAGCGAGCGCTTCGGCGCCATCTTCAACCCGGCCACCGGCCAGCAGCAGGGTCAGGTGGTGCTCAGTACCGCCGCCGAATGCGACGAGGCCATTGCCATCGCCGAGCGTGCCTTCGCTGACTGGTCGCAGACCCCGCCGCTGGTGCGGGCCCGGGTGCTGTTCCGCTTCAAGGAGCTGATGGAGCAGCACAGGGATGATCTGGCCCGGCTCATCAGCCGCGAGCACGGCAAGGTCTTCTCCGATGCCCAGGGCGAGCTGACTCGTGGTCTTGAGGTGGTGGAGTTTGCCTGTGGCATTCCCCACCTGCTCAAGGGGGAGCACTCTCTCAACGTGGGCCGGGGGGTCGACAGCTACTCCATGATGCAGCCGGTGGGGGTGTGCGCCGGCATCACGCCGTTCAACTTCCCGGCCATGGTGCCGCTCTGGATGTTCCCGGTGGCCATCGCCTGTGGCAACACCTTCATGCTCAAGCCTTCCGAGAAGGATCCCTCCCTCTCCCTGCGCATGGCCGAGCTGCTCAAGCAGGCCGGTCTGCCGGACGGCGTGCTCAACGTGGTGAACGGTGACAAGGAGGTGGTGGACGTGCTGCTGACCGACTCACGGGTCGGCGCCGTCTCCTTTGTCGGCTCTACCCCCATCGCCCAGTACATCTACGCCACCGCCTCGGCCCACGGCAAGCGGGTGCAGGCGCTGGGCGGCGCCAAGAACCACATGCTGGTGATGCCGGATGCGGATCTCGACCAGGCGGTCTCAGCCCTGATGGGGGCGGCCTATGGCGCTGCCGGTGAGCGCTGCATGGCGATCTCGGTGGCCGTGGTGGTGGGGGATGAGACAGCCGATGCGCTGGTGGCAAAACTTTCGCCACTGGTGGAAAAACTGCGAGTCGGCCCGGGGCTGGGTCAGACCCCGGAAAACGAGATGGGGCCCCTCATCAGTCGCGAGCATCTGGCCAAGGTGCGCGATTATGTGGATCAGGGGGTGGCCGAGGGGGCTCTGTTGCGGGTCGATGGTCGCGGCGTGAGTCATGGGGAAGGCTACTTTATCGGCGGCAGTTTGTTTGACGAGGTGACCCCCGACATGCGCATCTACCGGGAGGAGATCTTCGGTCCCGTGCTTGCCATAGTGCGGGCCCCGGATTACGAGACGGCGCTCAAGCTCATCAACGAACACGAGTACGGTAACGGCACCGCCATCTTTACTTGCGACGGTGATACGGCGCGGGACTTCACCGCCAGGGTTCAGGTCGGTATGGTAGGGGTGAACGTCCCTATTCCCGTGCCCATGGCGTTTCACAGCTTCGGTGGCTGGAAGCGGTCCATCTTCGGGCCGCTCAATATGCATGGGCCTGATGGGGTGCGCTTCTACACCCGGATGAAGACGGTGACGGCGCGCTGGCCACAGAGCCTGCGTGCTGGCGCGGAGTTCTCCATGCCGACCATGAAGTGACGCGCAGGCACGCTGACATGGCCTAACCTATTGCCCCCGCAGGCCATCGGTCTGCGGGGGTAACCTCTGTAAAGGAGTGACAGATGCGACTGGGAATTCTCGATTGTGACCGGCTGGATCCCGATTTGGCGGGTGATTTTGGCCCCGTTTACTCCGAGATGTTTATCAGGGGTTTTCGGGCTCTGGCCCCCGAGCTGGAGTTTCGGGTCTGGTCGGCGCTCGATGGTGAGCTGCCGGACGACCTGCACGAGTGTGATGCCTGGCTCATCACGGGCTCGCGCCACGATGCTTACAGCGATATCCCCTGGATCCAGGCGCTGCGGGCGTGGATCCGCCAGGCGCACGATGCCGACGTCAAGCTGGCCGGGGTCTGCTTCGGCCATCAGGTGATCGCCCAGGCGCTGGGTGGCGAAGTGGTGAAGTCTACCAAGGGGTGGGGGCTGGGGGTGTCAGTGCATCCCATGCTGGCGAGCGGAGCCTGGATGCAGCCCGGGCTGGATACGATCCGGATCCTGGCCAGCCACCAGGATCAGGTCGAGCAGCTGCCACCGGGCGCGATCCGGCTGGCGGGCAACGATTTTTGCCCCAACTTCATGTTCTTGCAGGGGGATCATATCGTCGCCATTCAGGGGCATCCGGAGTTTTCGGTGGAGTACAACCGGGCGTTGATCGAGCGGCGGCGGGACTTCCTGTCCGATGACCGCTATCAGCGCAGCCTCTCCTCGCTGGAGGGGGAGGTGGACTCGGCTACCATGATGCAGTGGCTGTTGCAATTTTTGGGCATACTGCCCGGTGGCGAAGGAGCGGCCGGCGGGATCACAGCAGGAGAGCGAGCATGATTATTGGCGTACCCAAGGAAATCAAAAACCATGAATACCGGGTCGGCATGACTCCCGCCGGAGTGCAGGAGCTGGCGGCCCGGGGACACAAGGTCCTGGTACAACAGCAGGGCGGTGAGGCGATCGGATTGTCTGATGCCGAGTACCAGGCGGCCGGGGCCGAGCTGGTGGCCAGCGCGGCGGAGATCTTCGCCCGGGCCGAGATGATAGTGAAGGTGAAGGAGCCCCAGCCCGAGGAGTGCGAACTGCTGCGCCCGGATCAGCTGCTGTTCACCTATCTGCACCTGGCGCCGGATCCGGTGCAGACCCAACTGCTGGTGCATTCGGGGGTGGTGGCCATCGCCTACGAGACGGTGACCGACGAGCGCGGCGGCTTGCCGCTGCTGGCACCCATGTCCGAGGTGGCGGGGAGGATGGCGATCCAGGCCGGGGCCCACAGCCTGGAGAAGGCGCAAGGGGGCAATGGCACCCTGCTCGGTGGCGTACCCGCAGTGGCGCCCGCCAAGGTAGTGGTGCTGGGCGGCGGGGTAGTCGGTGTCAACTCGGCGCGCATGGGGCTGGGGTTGGGGGCCGATGTCACTATCCTGGATCGTTCCCTGCCGCGGCTACGGGAGCTGGACAGTCTGTATGGCCCGGCCCTCAAGACCCTCTACTCCACCCGTACCAATATCGAGGCCTGCATCGCCCAGGCGGATCTGGTGATCGGCGCCGTGCTGATCCCGGGGGCGGCGGCGCCCAGGCTGCTGACCCGCGACATGCTCAAGCTGATGCGCAAGGGTTCTGTGCTGGTGGATGTGGCTATCGATCAGGGCGGCTGTTTCGAGACGTCCCACCCGACCACCCACGAGGAGCCCACCTATGTGGTGGACGGCATCATCCACTACTGTGTGGCCAACATGCCGGGTGGCGTGGCGCGTACCTCCACCTTCGCCCTGACCAATGCCACTTTGCCGTTCGTGCTGGCACTGGCCGACAAGGGCTATGTCCAGGCGCTCAGGGATGACAAGCACCTGCGGGCCGGTCTCAACGTGTTCAAAGGCAAGGTCACCCAGGCCGCGGTGGCCCAGGCGCTCGGCTACGAGTACGTCAGCGCCGAGTCCGTACTGGGCTGACACAGCGGCGTAAAGCCGGCCGGCAAACGTCGAGCGGGCTCACAAACCCCGCGATTTCAGGGAGGGCCGTCAGGGCCCTTTCTCATATACTGGGGTCCCTTGTCAGTGAGGTCTCTCCATGTCCCGTATTCTGCTGCTCGCCAATCTCAACTGTGATCATGTGCTCTCCCTCTCCGAACCTCTGGTGGCCGGAGCCCGGCTGCAATACGTGGATCAGGGCCGCCGGTTGGGCGGCGGCGCCGCCAACACCGGCATAGGGCTGGTGTGGGCGGGCCACGAGGTGACCATAGCCTCCCGCATCGGACTGGATGAGGCGGGCGACTGGCTGCTGGAGCAGGCGGCGGGTTACGGGTTGGACTGCTCTCATGTGGAGCGTTTCGGTGGCGAAACAGGCGAGCTGCTGATCCTGGTGGACGCCACCGGCGAGCGCACCATCCTCAGGCGGCCGCGTCGCCCCGATCTGCCCGGCGACTTGCCGGTGGAGGGGGTGGACTGCCTCTACGTGAACTATCCCGGCACCGCCATCATCGGCTACATGCGCCAGATGATCGGCAAGAGCTTCGTGGTGGCCCAGTATCCCAAGGGGGGTCAGGCGCGCCGCCCCTGCCATGTGCTGGTCGCTTCCCGCTCCGATCTCGGCGAGGTGGGCGACCCCTGGCAGCACGCCAGGCAGCTGGCGGGAGATCAGCTGGAGTGGCTGGTGCTGACCGAAGGCAAGGCGGGGGCCGTGGCCATTCACGGCGAGGAGCAGATCCGGGTGGCGGCGCGGCCGGTGTCCGTGGTCGATACCACGGGGGCGGGGGATGCGTTCGCCGGTGGCCTCATTCATGGTCTTGCCCGTGGCATGGCGATCCAGGATGCTTTGCAGTGTGCGGTGGATTGGGGGGCTTTTGCGGTCGCCTCCGAGAGTTCGATTCCCTCCAGTGCCTTGAAAAACTGGCTCAGGCAGCCCCACTGAATCCTGAAGCAAGGTGTCGTATGGAGTGGTCCGATCCCCTCGGGTGTTGAGGGAGGACAGGCGAATTTAGCCGCCAAAAATGCCCCAAACCTTGGACTAAGCCTGCAAGTTTGCGATCAATCAAAGAAAGTGTTGATTTATGTGCATCTTCATCGACACCCGCCTGAGCTGCTCTTAACCTTGTCACTCCACGACTCAGATTAAGATGCGTGCTCCGTGCCAGCGCAAGCGCGGCCCCGCCTCTTAGCTTTAGGTTGTCGTCCTGATTTCTGGCTTGTAGTAAGAGGCAAGTGCGACCATGCAACTGACACGATTTACCGACTATGCCCTGCGTACCCTGACTTTTTTGGCGGTTCAGCCGGGAGATCGCCTGTCGACCATCACAGAGGTGGCCGATACCTTTGCCATCTCCCGCAACCACGTGGTCAAGATAGTGCATCAGCTCGGCATCAAGGGCTACATAGAGACGGTACGTGGCAAGCATGGCGGCATCCGCCTCGGTCGCTCTGCCGTCTCCATCAACTTGCGCGATGTGGTGATGGACATGGAGCACGTGCTCTGCCCGGTTGATTGCAAGCGCGAGAACTGCCGCCTCTCCGGTGGCTGCCGCATTCA
Organism: Aeromonas popoffii; assembly: GCF_037818705.1. NCBI lineage: Bacteria > Pseudomonadati > Pseudomonadota > Gammaproteobacteria > Aeromonadales > Aeromonadaceae > Aeromonas > Aeromonas popoffii. Next base: position 136,571 of record NZ_CP149129.1, read on the forward strand.
GGGCATTCTACGGCGCGCCATGAACGCTTTCCTCGAGGTGCTGGGGGAATATACCCTGGCCGATGCGGTGCGGGATCCGACCCGTCTCTGCCACTTGCTCGGTATCGAACAGGATTCCACTCTGGTCATGGCATAAACGCCGTGCCGGACTGACAAAGGGGCCTTGGTGCCCCTTTGTGCTTTCTGGCGTTTGAGACCTGGGTGGCGGATCGGGTCAGAGCTGGGGGATCAGGGTGATGGCACCATGGAAGCAGGCGAGACCGCAGGCACCGCAGCCATCGCACGCCGCCATGTTGACGCTGACGCCGTCGGCGGTGGCCTTGATCGCCAGCTGGGGGCAGGCATCTTCGCACAGCAGGCAGTAAAAGCCCTGTTTGGCCTGACAGCTCGCCTCTATCTGCACCCGGGTCTGCACTTGGCGTCCCCACTGCAGGTCGAGGGCTCCGGTCGGACAGGCTCTGGCGCAGCTGCCACAGTAGCTGCACTGGCCGCAGGCGAGATCCAGCACAGGGGTGCCGGCGATGGCAGTGCCCTCGTATTCGGATTGGCTTGCCGGTTTGAGCAGGCGGTTGGGACAGGCTTTGAAGCATTCACCGCAGCGGGTGCAGAGGGAGAGGTACTGGGACTCTTCGATGGCCCAGGGCGGGCGTGCCTCGTGACAAACCACGTCCGGTTTGCGGGAGCCCCCCAATGCGTGCATCAGCCATCGACAGAAAAAATGAGTCATGCCCACCCCTTATACCCATTAGGGGTTAATTTTATCCAAGTTTTCGCTGGCAAGCCAGAGAATAGCGCGGGGCAGGATCGCAAGCCGGGTTGCCCTTGTGTAAGCTAGGCGAGTCTTTTTGCGGGATTGAATGAACTCATGTGGTTATTTCTGTGGCGTGCGTCTCTGTTGTATATCTTCCCCCTGTTGATGTGGGCCTACTGCCGCATCAAGGATATCGGGTTCGCCGAGCTCGACACCGGGGTTAACAGTCACAAGTGGGTGGTACTGGCTGCCTACCTCCTCTATGTGCTGATCTGGCTATTGCTCAACCGTTACCTCGAGCTCTTCCTGCGTCAGCGGGGCCGTAAATGATCGACCTGGCGAGCTGGGTGCCGGCACTGCTGGTCGCCCTGATCGCCCTCGGGGTTGGCTGGCTGGCGGGGCGACGTGCCGCCAGCGCACAGGCGCAGGCGTTGTTGCTGAGCCAGGAACGTCACCAGGTGTTGCAGGATCGCTTCGACGAGCTGCAGGACGAGCGGATGCAGGGCCAGCAGAAGCTGGATCAGCAGCAGACCCTCCTCATCAAGCTCACCGCCCGCCTCAAGGATGCGGAAGCGACCCTGCGCAGCGAGCGGCTGGCAGCCGCCGAGAAGCTGCAACTGCAACAGGAGGCGGAACAGCGCCTCAGCCAGCAGTTCGAGAACCTTGCCAACCGGATCTTCGAACAAAACTCCGGTAACTTCCGTGAACTGAACCAGAACAGTCTCGATCTGCTGCTCACCCCGCTCAAAGAGCAGTTGGAGGGGTTTCGCCGTCAGGTGGGGGAGACCCACGCCCAGGAGACGGCCCAGCGCCACAGTCTCAAGTTCGAGCTGGAGCGCCTCGCCGAGCTCAATGCCCGCATGACCGAAGAGGCAGCGGCGCTGACCCGCGCTCTCAAGGGCGACAGCAAGCAGCAGGGCAACTGGGGTGAAGTGGTGCTGGCGCGGATCCTCAGCGAATGCGGCCTGCGCGAAGGCCACGAGTACCACACCCAGGTCAATATCGAGGTGGAGAAGGGCAAGCGCTATCAGCCTGACGTGATAGTCCACTTGCCGCAGGAAAAAGACATCATCATCGACGCCAAGGTGTCGCTGACCGCCTACGAGCGCTGGTACAACGCCGACGACGTGCTGGAGAAGGCAGTGGCGCTGAAAGAGCACGTTGCCTCGGTGCGCAACCATATCCGCGAGCTGGGCCGTAAGGATTACCAGCAACTGCCGGGGGTACGCACCCTCGACTATGTGCTGATGTTTGTGGCGGTGGAGCCGGCCTTCCTCACCGCGGTGGAGGCCGATCCCTCCCTGGTACGCTACGGCCTCGACAACAACATACTACTGGTGAGCCCCACCAACCTGATGGTGGCGCTGCGCACCATCGAAAACCTGTGGCGCTACGAGCGGCAGAACCAGAATGCTCGCCAGATTGCCGAGCGGGCCGGGCGCCTCTACGAAAAGCTGCGGCTGTTTGTCGAGGAGATGCAGCAGATGGGGGGTAGCCTGCACAAGGCGCAGGAGAGCTACGACAAGGCGATGGGACGGCTGGTCAACGGCCGTGGCAACCTGATCGCCCAGGCCGAGCGCTTTCGCGAGCTGGGGGTCGAGGTGACCAAGACGCTGCCCGAGCCGTTGGTCAACCGCGCACTGGAGCGGGAAGAGTCTGCCGAGTGAGGCAGAGGGTCCCGCACAGCATGAGATGAAGAAGGGCAGCCATTGGCTGCCCTTCTTGCATTTCCTCACCCGATCTGGAGTCTGGCCGGGCAGTGTCGCCGCCTTGATTGGCGGCGCTACTGCTTCCAGAAGGAGGGGAAGAAGATCACGGCCACAGTCAGGATCTCGAGCCGCCCCAGCAGCATGCCGAACGACAGTATCCACTTGGCCGAGTCCGGCAGGGTGGCAAAGTTTCCACTGGGACCTATGATGGGGCCCATGCCCGGGCCTACGTTGGCCACCGCCGTGATGGAGCCTGAGATGGCCGTCAGGGGATCCAGCCCGATGGCGGCGAGCAGGGCGGCGATAAGCAGTATGACGGCGAAGTAAGCCAGCACGAACGAGATCATGGAGCGGATGATGGCGTCGTTGACCTGGCGACCGTTGTACTTCTGCGGGAAGACGGCGGAGGGGTGCATCAACTGGCGCATCTGCTTCTTGAACAGGGCGAACGCCACCTGTACCCGGAATACCTTGAGGCCGCCGGCGGTGGAGCCGGAACAGGCGCCCAGTGCCAGCAAGATGATAAAGATGATGCTGGTGAGCGGCCCCCAGGTGCCAAAATCTCCGAGGCCATACCCAGTGGTGGTGAGCACAGAGACGATATTGAAGCTGCTGACGCGCAGGGCATTCATAAAGCCGTAAATGTCTCTGATCCACAGGTAGAGGGTGACCACGATCGTGACCCATACCACCAGCCAGAAGAAACCCTGAACCTGGGCATCCTTGAGCAGGCTGGTGTCACGGTGACTCAGGCTCTGCACATAGAGCAGGAAGGGCAGGCCGCCGAGGAACATGAAGAGGGTGCCGATCCAGTGTGCCGAGTTGGAGAAGTGCGACATGGATTGATCCGAGGTGGAATAGCCCCCGGTACTGAGAGTGGTCATGGTGTGGTTGACCGCCTCGAACAGCGTCATGCCGCTTACCCAGTAGGCGAGGAAGCAGCACATGGAGAGCACCAGATAGACCACCACTATGTTGTTGGCCACCGTCTTGGCGCGCGGTGCGCTCTTGTCCGACCAATCCGAGCTCTCGGTCTGGAACAGCTTCATGCCGCCCACGTTGAGGTAGGGCAGCACAGCCACCGCCATCACGATGAAGCCCACGCCCCCCAGCCACTGCAGTATTGATCGCCACAGCAAGATGCTGTGGGCCATGTCGTCGAGCCCTGACAGTACGGTGGAACCCGTGGTGGTGACGCCGGACATGGTCTCGAAGTAAGCGTCGGTGAAGTCGATGTGGTTGAAGAAGAAGAAGGGCAGAGCCCCGAAGATGCAGGCGACCACCCAGACAGAGGTGGTGAGCAGGAACATCTCGCGCACGCCGAGGTGAAACTCCGCCTTGCGACCGTGGTGCAGGCAGAGCAGGGCGGCACCGTGGGTGATCAGCACGGATTTGAGGAACTCGACGAAGCCCTCGGAGCCGGTGAGCAGCGCCAGCAGGGTGGGCAGCCACATGAACAGGGCCAACTTGGAGAGCACCAGCCCTAGGGTGAAGATGATGGGACGCAGCTTGATCATGCAGAATAACCTGATCGTTGATTGACAAAAGACCCGGACAATCCGTTTGGGAGGCTGTGCCGGGTCAGGTTTGCGTTGCCTGGGGGCATGGGCAGGTTACAGGAAGAAAGGACTTGGCTGAAACAGCCGTTCCACTTCCGGGATGTACTTCTTGTCCACCAGAAACATCACCACATGGTCATCCTGTTGGATCTGGGTGCGATCGTGGGCGATCAGCACCTCATCACCGCGCACTATGGCGCCTATGGTGGTGCCGGGCGGCAGCTTGAGCTCACCCACCGTCTTGCCCACCACCTTAGAGGTGTTTTCGTCACCGTGGGCGATGGCCTCGATGGCTTCGGCTGCACCGCGGCGCAGGCTGTAGACGTTGGCGATGTCGGCCCGGCGCACGTGGGTCAGCAGGGCCGAGATGGTGGCCTGCTGCGGCGAAATGGCGATGTCGATGGATCCACCCTGCACCAGATCCACGTAGGCGCTGCGCTGGATCAGCACCATAGTCTTCTTGGCGCCCATCTTCTTGGCGAGCAGGGCTGACATGATGTTGGCCTCATCCTCGTTGGTCACGGCGATGAAGACGTCGATCTGATCGATGTGCTCCTCGGCCAGCAGTTCTTGATCCGCCGCATCGCCGCAGAAGACGATGGTGTTTTCCAGCAGCTCCGACAGCTGTTCTGCCCGCTTCTGATTACGCTCGATCAGCTTGACGCTGTAGCGCTTCTCCAGCTGGTGCGCGAGGCCGGCGCCTATGTTGCCACCGCCGACGATCATGATGCGGCGATAGGGGCTCTCGAGCCGCTGCAGTTCTGACATCACAGCCCGGATATGGCCAGCGGCGGCGACGAAGAAGACCTCGTCATCCGCCTCTATGATGGTGGTGCCTTGCGGACGTATGGAGCGGTTCTGGCGGAAGATGGCGGCTACCCGGGTCTCTATGTTCGGCATGTGATCCCGCAGGGTGGAGAGGGCATTGCCCACCAGAGGGCCGCCGTAGTAGGCCTTGACCGCCACCAGACCCACCTTGCCACCGGCAAAGTCCACCACCTGAAGCGCACCCGGATACTCGATCAACCGGCGAACATAGTCGGTCACCAGCTGCTCGGGGGCGATCAGGTGATCCACCGGCACCGATTCCGGCAGGAACAGGCGATCCCGTTCCACCAGATAGGCCGGCGATCGAATGCGCGCTACCTTGTTCGGGGTGTTGAACAGGGAGTAGGCAACCTGGCAGGCGATCATGTTGGTCTCGTCACTGTTGGTGACCGCGACCAGCATGTCTGCATCCTGGGCACCCGCTTCGCGCAGCACCTTGGGGTGGGCGCCGTGACCGTTCACCACCCGCAGGTCGAACTTGTCCTGCAGCTCCCGCAGACGGTCGCTGTCGGTATCGACGATGGTGATGTCATTGTTCTCGCCGGCCAGGTTCTCGGCCAGGGTGCCACCGACCTGGCCGGCACCCAGAATGATGATCTTCATAGGAACCCCTCAGGGAACGAGGATGTGTTGCAACGGCTGCCAGTATGGTCAGGGTCAGTCATCAACATGATGATTTTCATAGGGAGAGCGTGCTCGATATTGCGCAGTAATGGGTGCCGTCAACCGGCACCCGTCATCTTCATGGCCACTGCCCTGCTTACCGTTTGAGCAGCTTGGCATAGTAGAAGCCATCCATTTCGGCTTCGCCCGGCAGGAACTGGCGGCCCGGACATGCCGGGGTGTCCTGTTCGTGCAGCGGCACCAGGGTGGCATCCGGGGTGGCTGCCAGGAAGGCACGGATCTGTTCGCGGTTCTCTTCCGGCAGCACTGAGCAAGTGGCGTAAAGCAGAGTACCGCCGCTTTTCAGTTTCGACCAGAGGGCGATCAGAATACGGCGTTGCAGCTCGGCCAGCTCACGGATGTCCTGATCCCGGCGCAGCCACTTGATGTCGGGATGGCGTCGTATGACGCCGGTTGCAGAGCAGGGGGCATCCAGCAGGATGCGATCGAACTGACCCTTTGGCCACCAGAGTTCCGGGGTGCTGGCATCACCGTGGATCACCTCGGCCTTGAGGCCGATGCGATCCAGGTTTTCCTGCACCCGCTTGAGGCGGTGCTCGTCGGCATCGACGGCCACCACGCCAGCCAGGGCGGGTTGACGTTCAAGCAGGTGAGCTGTCTTGCCACCGGGGGCGGCGCAGGCATCCAGCACCCACTCGCCCGGTTGCGGGTCGAGCAGTCGGGCGGCCTGTTGCGCCGCGCCATCCTGTACCGAGCAGTCACCTGCCTCGAAGCCGGGCAGCTTGGTTACGTCGCAAGGGCGTTCCAGCAGGATGCAATCTTCACCTTCCTCACCGGCCACCGCATTGATGCCCACTTCGGCCATGCGGGCCAGCATCTGCTCGCGGCTCTGGCGCTGGCTGTTGTTGCGGATCCACATGGGCGGGCGCTGGTTGTTGGCCTCCATGATGAATTCCCAATCTTCGGGATAGGCCTGGCGCAGGCGCTTGGTGAGCCACTCGGGGTGGCCTAGGCGAATGCTGGGGACGCGGTCGATGCGTAGCAGAATGACTTCGGCGCTGCGCTGGAAGTTGCGCAGCACACCATTGATGAGGCCGCGCAAGGAGGTACCCTTGAGCAGCTTGACGGCGTTGACTGTTTCGGCCACGGCGGCGTGTGCCGGAATGCGGGTGTAGATGAGCTGATAGAGACCGACCAGGATCAGATAGTGGAAGATGCGGCTCTTGTTCTTGAGCGGCTTGTCCATCATCTCGTTGACCGCTGCATCGAGGCGGGGCAGCCAGCGCAGGGTGCCGTAGCAGAGTTCTTGCAGGAGGGCGCGATCGCGGGGCGCAACCTTCTCCTGGGCAGCAGGCAGAACAGCGGAGAGAGATTGACCCTGATCCAGCACCTGTTGAATAACGAGAGCGGCCTGTGCACGTGTTTTCATAATGTTACCTTAGATGCGCAAGTCGGGGCCTGGGCCCCGCTTGGTTCAATTCAATTGCGTGCCGGGTTCAAACCAGTCGCGGCGAGAGTTGAGCAGATCCGAGACGGACATGGCCTTCTTGCCGGGTGGTTGCAGGGTCAGCAGGCGCAGCACGCCCTTGCCGGTGGCAATGTCGATCCCCTGCTTGTCGGCCTTGAGCAGGGTGCCTGCGGGTTGGCCATGGTTGCTATCCACTACTTCGGCTTGCCACACCTTGATGGTTTGGCCGGCGACCTCGAACCAGCTAATGGGCCAGGGATTGAAGGCGCGGATGCAGCGCTCGATGGCAACGGCCTCCATCGACCAGTCAATGCGGGCCTCTTCCTTGGAGAGCTTCTGGGCATAGTTGGCCAGAGAATCGTCCTGCTGCTCGGCCGCCGTGTCACCGGTCGCCATTGCATTCAGGGTATCGACCAGCGCCTGCGGGCCCAGCCCGGCCAGCTTGTCGTACAGGCTGGTAGAGGTTTCGTCGGCGGCGATAGGGCAGCTCACCTTGCGGATCATGGCGCCGGTATCCAGCCCCACATCCATCTGCATGATGGTGACGCCGGTCTCGGCATCGCCCGCCCAGATGGCGCGCTGGATCGGTGCCGCGCCGCGCCAGCGCGGCAGCAGGGAGCCGTGCACGTTGATGCAACCGAGACGGGGAGTATCGAGCACCACCTTGGGCAGGATCAGACCATAGGCCACTACCACCATGAGATCGGCACCAAGAGCTGCCAGTTCGGCCTGCGCCTCTTCATTGCGCAGCGAGGCGGGTTGGTAAACCGGCAGATTGTGGGTCAGGGCCAGCTCTTTGACCGGGCTGGCAGTGAGCTTCTGACCACGGCCGGCCGGTTTGTCAGGCTGGGTATAAACGGCAACGACCTCGTGGTCGGAAGACAACAACGCCGCCAGATGACGGGCGGCGAAGTCGGGAGTACCGGCAAAAATCAGTTTCAGCTTATTCAATGGGGCAGATCCTCAGAGGATTTTGCGATCTTCACGGGCCATCTTTTCCAGCTTCTGGCGAATGCGCTGGCGCTTGAGCGGGGACAAGTAGTCCACAAACAGCTTGCCGACCAGATGATCCATCTCATGCTGTATGCAGATAGCGAGCAGATCGTCTGTCGCCAGCTCGAACGGCTTGCCGTTGCGATCCAGCGCGCGGATTTTGACCTGTTCGGCGCGTGGTACCAGAGCGCGGTGCTCGGGCACGGAGAGGCAACCCTCTTCGATGCCGGTGCTGCCGGATTGCTCGAGGATCTCGGGGTTGATCAATACCAGAGGATCTTCACGGTTTTCAGAGACATCGATCACTATGATGCGCTGATGAATGTCGACCTGAGTGGCGGCAAGGCCTATGCCTTCCTCCGCGTACATGGTTTCGAACATATCATCTACAATCTGTTGTAACTCGGGTGTAAAGGTCTCGACAGGGGCTGCTACAGTGCGCAGACGTTCATCGGGAAAACGCAATACATCTAGAATGGCCATAGTTTTTTCTTTAGTTTCGTATAAATGCAGTCAATATTGGCGTAATTCTAGTCATTTACGCCGACAAAAAACAGCAACACTTTGCGCGCAGAAGTAACAGGGAGTGTTATGTATCTGAAGCAAACCATCCTCGCCTGCCTGCTGGCCACTCTGAGCCAGAGTGCCTTGGCCGATCAGTTGAAATTGCAAGTGGGTTATCCCGAGCGTCATACCGTTCAAAAAGGCGACACCCTCTTGGATATTGCTGGCCAGTATCTGGCAGAGACCGGGCTCTTGCACCGCCTGTGGAACGTCAATCCCCAGATTGCCAATCCGCACTGGAGCTACCCCCTGCTCGGCAAGGCGACAGAGGGGGGCAAGCAGGTAGTCCACCTCTCGCCCAAGAGCCGCGTCGAGAATAAGGCCAATCCGGTCCCGATGCTGCCGCTCAGCGAAATAGGTCCCTTCCTGCAAACCGACCACATTCTGGCCGACAACCAGCAAGCGAAACAGCTGCCCTATGTGCTCGGCAACAACGAGGCCCATATCGGTATGCTGGAGGGCGACACCCTCTATGTGCAGGGATCGCTGACGCCAGGTCAGGACTACGGCATCTATCATCCCGGTGTCGTTTATAAGGACAAGCAAACCGGTGAGCTGCTGGGGCAGGAGGCGGTCTTTGTCGGCACGGCCAGAGCCGAGGAGCGGCTGCCGAATGATCGCACCCGGGTTACCCTCAGTCACAATCAGCGAGAGGTGTATCAGGGAGACAAGGTGATACCTTTGCCGCCACAGGAAACTCTCTCTGCCGTGTTCACCCCGAAGGCGGCACCCGTGATTTCACCGGGTTACATAGTCGATCTGCCGAGCAAGGCCCGTGGTGGTGGCAAGTTTGATGTCGTGCTCATCAACAAAGGGCTGCGGGATCAGCTTGCCCCCGGCGATGTGCTGGAGGTCCGGCGTCCTGGCGCCACGCTGGTGGGCAAGAACGGCAAGGTGTCATACAAGGAGTACTCTTCCGTCTACAACAAGGCCTTCTACTCGACCGGCAAGCAACCCTTGCCTTCGGAAGCTGTGGCCCGAGTCATGTTGTTCAAGGTGTATGACAAGTTGAGCTACGGTCTCATCATGCAGAGCCAGGACATGGTCAGCTCCGGCTATCAGGTCAGTAACTTCTAACGTGCCACCTCCACTCGAGCGGGTCTCGCTGTGGTTGACGCTGGATGCCGTCACCGGTATCGGCCCAGTCACTGCCGCCCGCCTGCTTGCTCACTTTGGTGGCGATATTGCAGCCCTGTTTGAGAGTGATGATGGCCATTTACGGGTGCTTGGCCTGCACTCGGCCCAGATCCGGCAGCTCAGATGGCCACTACCTTCGGTTGATCAGGGGCTACGTTGGGCCACCGAGCCTGGCAACCACCTGATCTGCCCCGATGACCCCGCCTATCCTGACTTGTTGAAAGAGATCCCTGCCGCCCCCTTGCTGCTCTACTGTCGTGGCAATCTTGCCGCCTTGTCTGTTCCACAGCTGGCGATGGTCGGTACGCGTCACCCCACCTATGCCGGCAAGGATAATGCCGCCCGCCTGTGTGCGGAACTGGTGGCGTGCGGTCTGGCGATCACCTCGGGACTCGCGCTCGGTATCGATGGTGTCTGTCATCAGCAGGCCCTGGCGACCGGAGGTGTTACACTCGCCGTACTGGGTTCCGGTCTCGACTGCCTCTACCCCAAGCGTCATCAGGGGCTGGCTGGCCAGATCCTGGCGAACGCGGGTGTGCTCATCTCCGAGCTGGCGCCGGACAAGGGGCCGCTGGCCGAACATTTCCCTCGTCGCAATCGCATCATCAGCGGACTGGCGCGAGGGACGCTAGTGGTGGAGGCGGCCGAACAGAGTGGCTCACTCATCACGGCCCGTTACGCGCTGGAGCAGGGGCGCGAGGTATTTGCCGTTCCCGGTGCGCCGCAGAATGTGCAGGCGCTGGGCTGCAACAAATTAATCCAGCAGGGGGCCAAACTTGTGTTGAGCGCGGCCGATATAGTGGAAGAGTTTCCCGGATTGGTCAGCCTGGCACGGAAACCGGCTGAATTGCCTGAGCAACGGCATAATAGCGAATTGCCTTATGCCGATTTGTTGGATAACGTAGATTATGAGACCACGAGCGTGGATACCGTCGCCGAACGGGCCCAGCTTCCTGTCGAGGTGGTATTGGGCAGGTTGGTAGAGCTGGAGCTTTCCGGCGCAGTGATGGCGGTAGCCGGTGGATACGTCAGAGCGAGGAGGGCGAATCATGTTTGATGTATTGATGTACCTTTTCGAGACCTACATCCACAGCGATGCAGATGTGATGGTCGAGCAGGATGAGCTCACCGACGAGTTGAGCCGAGCCGGTTTCGATAAAGAAGAAATCGACAAGGCGCTCGACTGGCTGGAGCGACTGGCCAACCTGCACGATAGCGAGCGGGAGGTGTACGTCACCGCCAGCGCGCAAGGCTCGATGCGTATCTATGCCCCGCAAGAGCTGACTCGCCTCAGCACCGAATGCCGTGGCTTCCTGCTCTTCCTGGAACAGGCTCAGGTACTGAATGCCGAAACCCGCGAGATCTGCATCGAGCGCCTGCTCGAGCTGGACAAGCCGGATATCGAGCTGGATGACTTGAAGTGGGTCGTCATGATGGTGCTGTTCAACGTACCGGGCAGTGAAAATGCCTACCAGCAGATGGAAGAGCTGGTGTTTGATGAGTCAGACGGCGTCATTCACTGACAGTCCGGTGCCGCGCTGGTAGAATTCAGGCCATCTGGATTTCAAGGCGCGGCCCATGTCAAAAATCGATCATCATCTCTTTTCTGTCCACGAGCAGGCATTTGAGCGAGAGCCGTGCCCGCAGTGTGGTGCCGAGTTGCTGATCCGACAGGGCAAGCATGGTCCCTTCCTGGGCTGCGCTGCCTATCCTGCCTGTGACTATATCCGTTCCCTGACGCCATCCGGCCGCGACATCGAGAAAGTGCTTGAGGGCTCGGCCTGCCCGGATTGCGGCCAGCCGCTGGCGATCAAAAAGGGGCGTTATGGCCTGTTTGTGGGGTGCACCCAGTACCCGGCCTGCCAGCACATCGAATCCTTGCAGGAATGCGACAATACCCAGATCCTCTGTCCTGATTGTGGCAAGGGTCATCTGGTGAGTCGCACGTCACGCTACGGCAAGCAGTTTTACTCCTGCGATGGGTATCCACATTGTAAATATGTGGTGAACGACAAGCCTATCCCTATGTCTTGTCCCGAATGTGGCTGGGGCATCATGGTGGAGAAGAAAGTAAGGGGAAATCTGAGGTGGATCTGCCCGCAAAAGAAATGCGGCCATCAAAGTGAGCAGGTATAATCCCGCCGCCGTAACCAGATTGAAACGTTTTCGGCGAACTTCAACCCCATTTGGAGTAAGGAAATTCCCACCATGAATAAACCCTTTGTTGCCGTATTGATGGGCTCTGATTCTGATTTTCCCGTGATGCAATCTACCCTTGAGATCCTCAAGTCGTTTGATATCACAGTGGAAGTCAAGGTTACCTCTGCGCACCGTACCCCGGCTGCGACTCATCAGTATGTGACCGATGCCGAAGCCCGTGGCTGCAAGGTCTTTATCTGTGCTGCCGGTCTGGCGGCTCACTTGGCCGGTGCTGTTGCCGGTATCACCACCCGTCCCGTGATTGGGGTGCCCATTGATGGAGGCCCGCTCAAGGGATTGGATGCGCTGCTCTCTACCGTGCAGATGCCGGGTGGCGTGCCAGTGGCAACCGTAGCAATCGGCAAGGCCGGTGCCAAGAACGCGGGCTATCTGGCGGCTCAGATGCTGGCGGTCGGAAATGATGAACTGGCGGCCAAGGTACGTGCTGAACGCCAGAAGAATGCCGAAGAGGTGATGGCCAAGGATGCCGCCCTGCAGGCTCAACTGCTCAAATAAGTAATGAGGCGGCAGCCAGCCTGACCGGTCGTATTTTTCTGCGTTCCAGGGAAAATGCATCTGAACCGGCGGTTGTTGCTCCGCAGGCCCAACTTACAATCAGTGATGAGGCGGCAGCTTGGCTGCCGCATTTTTTCTATGCCCAATGAATTTGAACAAGCGCTTGCCGCTCTCCACAGTGAAGGGGTGATCGCCTATGCCACCGAGGCCGTGTTTGGCCTGGGTTGTGATCCCGATTCCGAATTGGCGGTGCAGCGTCTGCTGGCTATCAAGCAGCGTCCCGTGGAGAAGGGCTTGATCCTGATTGCTGCCGATCTGGCGCAGCTGCAAGAATATATCAATGTGAGCCAGCTCAGCGCCGAGCAGCAGGCCAGGGTAGAGGCCAGCTGGCCCGGCCCCTTTACCTGGATCATGCCTGCTCGTGCCACGACGCCAATCTGGCTGACAGGCCAGTTCGACACCTTGGCCGTGCGAGTGACGGCTCATCCTCAGGTGCAGGCCCTGTGCCGCGCCTTCGGCAAGCCACTGGTCTCTACCAGCGCCAACCTGACCGGCGAGGAGCCTGCTCGTCGGCTGGCTGATATCGGTGAGGCGCTGGCAAGCCAGCTGAGCTATATCCTGCCCGGAGAGGTGGGGGGCCAGGCCAATCCTTCCGAGATCAAGGACGCCCGAACCGGTGCGATTATTCGTCCCTCCTGAGCGGGAGGTCAGATCCTTTTTCGCCGCAATGCGCATGGGCGTTGAGCCCTGGGTGTGATATCACAATAAAATGGACAGGGCGTTCAAGATCCTGCCTGACTGGAGACAAGATGAGCAAACCGGACGTGGCCCAGGTCAAGGCCTTCCTGTTGCAGTTGCAGGACGAGATCTGCCGTGGCCTGGAGCAGGCCGATGGTACCGGGCACTTTGTGGAAGATGCCTGGTGTCGTGAGGGCGGCGGTGGTGGTCGTACCCGCGTGTTGCGCCATGGCTCCGTGATCGAACAGGGGGGCGTCAATTTTTCCCATGTCTATGGCGATGCCATGCCTGCATCGGCTACGGCCCATAGGCCCGAGCTGGCGGGTCGCAAGTTCGAAGCCATGGGGGTGTCGCTGGTGATCCATCCGCATAATCCTTATGTGCCGACCAGCCATGCCAACGTCCGTTTCTTCATTGCCGAGAAGGAAGGCGAAGATCCCATCTGGTGGTTCGGCGGTGGTTTCGATTTGACGCCCTTCTACCCATTTGCCGAGGATGTGCAGCACTGGCACCGGGTATCGCACGACCTCTGCCAACCCTTTGGCGAGCAGGTCTACCCCGAGTTCAAATCCTGGTGCGATCGCTACTTCTTCCTCAAGCATCGCAACGAGACACGCGGCGTGGGTGGCCTCTTCTTCGATGACCTGAATCGCTGGCCGTTTGCGGATTGTTTTGCCTTCATGCAGGCGGTCGGCAAGGGCTATCTCGATGCCTACCTGCCGATTGTCGAGCGGCGCAAGGCGCTGGCCTATGGCGAGCGGGAGCGGGAGTTCCAGCTCTATCGTCGCGGTCGTTATGTGGAGTTCAATCTGGTGTATGACCGGGGCACCCTGTTCGGGCTGCAGACCGGTGGACGTACCGAGTCGATCCTGATGTCGATGCCACCGCTGGCACGCTGGGAGTATGACTGGCAGCCGGAGGCGGGCAGCCCGGAGGCTTTGCTCTACACCGATTACCTCACGCCGCGGGAGTGGCTGTGACCCGAGGGGCCATGACGGCCCCTTTTTATTGGCCGATATTCGGCTTGTTCCTGAGTGCGAAAACCCGTTAAATCGGAATATTGCCCTCTGATGGAACTCTTTGATGGATCGTTATCTGGTTTTTGGCCACCCGGTGCGCCACAGCAAATCCCCCTTTATTCACACCCTGTTTGCCAGGCAGACCCAGCAAGAGTTGGAATATGGTCTGGCCGAGCCCGCCGTCGACGAGTTTGCCGATAGCCTGCGTAGCTTCTTTGCTCAGGGTGGCAAGGGTTGCAATGTCACAGTGCCATTCAAGGAGCAGGCGTTTGCGCTGGTTGACCGCTTGAGCCCGAGGGCCAAGCGGGCGGGGGCCGTCAATACCATCAAGCTGACCGATGATGGCGTGTTGCTGGGCGACAATACAGATGGTGCCGGTCTGGTGGCTGATCTTAAGGCCCACGGCGTGATCCTGACGGGCTGCCGGATCCTGCTGCTAGGCGCAGGAGGGGCGGCTCGTGGTGCGCTGGCACCGCTGCTGGCCGAGCTGCCGAGCGAATTGGTGATAGCCAACCGCACCCACGCCAAGGCGGAGCAACTGGCGGCCGAGTTTCACGATCTGGGGGGGGTCATGGCCCAGCGCTATGAGCTGCTGGAGGGGGTATTTGACCTCATCATCAATTCCACTTCTGCCAGCCTTCAAGGAGAGCTACCACCCCTCGCCCCCGCGCTGATCCACGCCGATATTGCCATCTACGACATGATGTATGGTACCTCGGATACCCCCTTCATCGGCTGGGCTAGACAGCAGGGGGCTTGCCAGGTCATGGATGGGCTGGGCATGCTGGTCGAGCAGGCGGCTGAGGCCTTTACCGTGTGGCGCGGCATCCGGCCAGGGACTAAACAGGTATTGAGAGAACTCAAACGAAATCTGGGGACCCTATGAACCAAGGCATACTGTTTCCCGAACTGGCGGACTGGCAACCGCACGAACAGCGGATCCATTTTCCGGCCCAGCAGAGAGGGGCTCTGGTCGATTGCTACATCAGTCGCCGGCGTCTGGAAAAGATGACTGGCCTCTCCCTCGTCAGGGAGGAGGGCATACTACGCGCCTTCGAGAGTGTGCGCTTCGACATTGAAGACTTGGCTGAGAAACTCATTGAAGAACAAGAGTTTGCAGAAGATGGGGCCATCTATCTCTAAGTTTTTTAGAGTTTTTTCTCAAAGCAGCGGAACTTGTGTGGAATACCGCTGACTAACTAGATAGTTGAGGAAGTGCTAGCTAGTCACCTTTATAACGCCCCGGTATTCGTACTGGGGATTTTTTTATCTATATGAAAAACAGAGTGTTTTTTGTAATTTATTTTACGTGAAACTAAATTACATAAATTACTTTCACTTTCTGCTGCTTTGCTATACAGTTAGCAACGTAGGGTACAGAGGTTAGATGTTCTATCTTTCAGACCTTTTATTTCACGTAATTGAATGTGGCTGAATAGCGACCCCGATGAGTATTCGTCGGGGTGTTTTTTTACGTGTGACAATTAGAGTAAAAGCTTTAAGCTTGCCACGTGTTTGTTAGAATGAAGGGGATTCTTGAGGAAAACCAGTTGCCTTTTGTTCTCAAGATTTAGCCTCTTCCCCATTTTTGAGCTGATTGTTGCAGGCCGATACCGCACCAGTGGTGCCGGTCTCATTTTTATCCCCCCTCTCCCTACCATCATGTAATAAAATTTCATTTCTGTACTTATTGAGTGATGTGCCTTCTGCTCCATGGCAGAAATATGAAAACGTTGCCATGAGGATGACAAGTTGATTTCTAATGGAAATTAACTTGTCACAAAACTGTTAAAAAGGGCTTTTATCAAATTTCTTGTGGGAGTGCATAGGCGGGTATTGAGGGTTGGCGGGACGTCATCCAACTGAAAGTTTTTCAATCAGCGGAGGGTCAACTCCGCCAATTGCAAGGAGGGAAGAGCAGAATGATGAAGGAATGCATTATTCCTCTATCTGCTCTTGTTCATCACCTTCGGCGATCTCGTCTGCCCCGGCCAGATACCAGCCAGACAGGGTCTGGGCCAGTTTTTCCACCCCGATATTGTTGAGGGAGGAGAAGGCTTCTACCTGTATCTGCGGGCCCAGGTCGGCAATGGCCTGACGAACCTTGATGACCTGATTGTTGCGGGGACCCGGGCTTAGCTTGTCCGCTTTGGTCAGCAGCAGCATAACCGGCAGTTCACGGTGGGAGCTCCACTCCAGCATGTTCATGTCGGTATCTTTGAGCGGGTGACGTATGTCCATCAGGATCACCAGGCCTTTCAATGACTCACGACGCTGCAGGTATTCTGCCAGTGACTTTTGCCACTTTAGCTTCATTTCCAGCGGTACTTGTGCATAACCATAGCCCGGCAGATCGACCAGACGCTTGCCCGGTTCCAGTTCAAACAGGTTGATCAGCTGGGTGCGGCCCGGGGTCTTACTGGTGCGAGCCAGGTTCTTGTGCTTGGTTAAGGTGTTCAATGCAGATGACTTACCGGCATTGGAACGGCCGGCAAACGCAATCTCGACACCCCCATCATTTGGCAGGTGACGGATGTCGGGTGCGCTGGTCACAAAATGCACCTTATTGAAATTTAGAGTTTGTGTATCCAACGTAAATTCCCCATAGAGATAGAGGGTTATAGAGTTACTTTTTTGTGAAATCGTGTAAAATGGCGCCGCTTAAACGCGTTTATTTTAACATGCCTTCAGCGGCATGGGATCTGGAAGCCTAATAACGAGAAGTTGGAACGCCATGAAGAACCTAGTCATTACTCTTGCTCTGATGGTTGGCGTAACGGGGATGGCACAAGCCAAGGGCGATGCCGCTGCGGGACAATCCAAGGCTGCCGTGTGTGCGGCTTGTCATGGACCGGACGGAAACAGCCTTGTCGATATGTACCCCAAGATTGCTGGTCAGCACGCATCATATATCAAAAAGCAATTAGTTGAACTGAAGGCTGCAGCTTCTGGCCAAATTGGTCGGGTTGCGCCCATTATGGGGCCTATGGCTCTCCCCTTGTCCGACCAGGACATGGAAGACCTCGCTGCCTACTTTTCCAGCCAGAAGGTAACACCGATTGCGGTGCCTGATGACGCTGTAGCAGCGGGTAAAGCGCTCTATATGGGTGGTGACATGAGCCGTGGTCTGGCTGCTTGTACCGCTTGTCATGGCCCACGGGGTTCGGGTGTCGAGCAGGCCAAATATCCGAGTCTGTCCGGCCAACATCCTGCTTATATCAAGGCCCAGCTCACCGCGTTTCGTGCGGCTGCCCGTGATAACGACCCGAACAGCATGATGCGGGACGTTGCCAAGAAGCTGACCGATCAGGATATAGAGGCCTTGTCCATATACGTGGCAGGCTTGCACTGATAGCGCATGATGATGCACCCCATTGATATTAACGAGGAGCTACCGGCTCCTCGTTTCTTTTTGGCCTTTAACTCCATTTGGCCAATTATTTCTCGCATTGTTGTAAGAGATCCCCCATTCATTGGTCTGGCCAGGGCTTAAACATTTTTCAATAATGTTGAGTAATTCATTAATTTCAATATGTTAAATGACAACAAGCGATTTATCTCCGTTTGAAAACGTTCTCGGTGGATTGAGTCATTTTATTAAGTTGATACAGTGGATGCATGGAGTGACCCACGGGGCGATTCACGACCGGGATGTTGTGAAGACAGGATGTCGATACGGCGGGATGCCACAGGAACAGGCAAGTGACAGGCAAGGGATTGAAATACCAGGATGGTGACTGCTCAGGAAGAGCGGGGCTGCGGGATGCAACCACCCCAGAATGACGGCCGGAGGCCATCTCCATGGGTTAAGCAAGCACACGCACATTCAGGAACGACCATTAAGGTCAGGACGACCATATACAAAGATATGATGCGCAGAGGTATCGCCACGGACAGGGTGATTTGCAGCCAGGGATGGGACTCGCATAAACATATCGAGGCAGCTTCGGCTGCCTTTTTTCTTTTGGGTCATTAACCCGATTAGCCATTCTGTGTCAAAATACCAGCAACATGCCCAGAGGATGCCGATCCTGCGGTGTTCAGACGCCAGAAATGGTCGGGTTGGTGCAGGATCCCGCTCTTGTTTCTGCTCCACTGTCCCCCGTGTCAGTATCCTCCCCGGATGGTTTCATCCCGGGAGCGGCTTCAATCCAGTTATTTGTCGGAGTCAGTCATTCATGTCGGCTAAACAACCCAATCGCAAGCCTACCGGTAAGCGCAAAGAATCAGATGCCAGTGCCCTGGAAGGCCGTGAGCGCAAACGCGCCGCCAAGCGTAAGGGCTTGAAGGCGGGCTCCCGCCAGCAGGCAGAACAGGCCAGCAACAAAAATGGCAAGCAGGCCAAGGATCCGCGTATCGGCTCCCGCAAGCCGGTCGCCCTGATAGTGGAAGAGAAGAGCGGCAAGCCGGTTGCGCCCAAGCCGTTGAAAGAGAAGAAGCTGGTGATGACGCCTGAGCAGGAGCTGGCCGCCATCGAGAATGATGATCGCCTGAACGATCTGCTGGATCGCCTCGATGCCGGCGAGACCCTGGAAGCGGCCGAGCAGACCTGGGTTGACCAGCGTGTCGATCGCTATCAGGAGCTGATGGATGAGCTTGGCATCATAGACAACGATGATGACGAAGACGACGATGGCTCCTTCGACGATGCCAGCTATGACGAGCCGAGCCAGCCAGCCTCCGAAGAGGAGCTGTGGGATCGCTTCACCCAGGTTGACTATCAGCCTGAGCCCAAGCCTGAGCCGAAGAAAAAGTGATGAGTGGATGGATGCTGGCCGCCCTGTTGGGCGGCCTGATTTTGCTGGGGCTGGCCGTGTATGCCGGTACCCTGCTGGCCCGACTCAAGCGCCAGCGTGATATGCAACGGCAGGCCATTGCGGCCCGCAATGAGCGCATTCTCGACAGCGTGCGAGTGATTGCCCATGCGGTGCGGGACGGTCAGTGCGACTATTCCGAAGGCGCCATCCGGCTGACCAATTTGCTGGATGCTTTGCAGATCAAGGGCGGCCGCGCCTTTGCCAGCGAATTTCCGGGTTTGTACGCTCTCTATGAGAAGGTGAAAGAGATGCCGACTCATGAGGCGAGACGTGCCCTCAAGCGTAATGAAGTGATGAAGATGGATCTCGAACGCAGTGGCTATGAGGCCGAGCTGGAGGCGCAGATCCTCAAGGATGTGGCCCAACTGAAGGATTTTCAGTTAAGCCGGTGAGCCGATAACAAAAAAGAGGAAGCAAGCGTGCAAGCAGAACAGATTGTGTGGGATCAGGCCCTGATCGAAAAATATAACTACAGCGGCCCGCGCTACACCTCCTATCCCACTGCGCTGGAGTTCAACGAGCGCTTCGGTTATCCGGACTTCGTCCACGCCGCAGGCCAGTATCCGGCGCGCAACCTGTCCCTCTACGTGCACATCCCCTTCTGTCACAAGCTCTGCTATTACTGCGGCTGCAACAAGGTGATCACCCGTCATCAGCACAAGGCCGATCAGTACCTCGACTATCTCGAGCAGGAGATCAAAGCGCAGGCCCCCCTGTTCAAACACCGGCTGGTGACTCAGTTGCACTGGGGTGGTGGCACGCCCACCTATCTGAACGAATCCCAGACTCGCCGCTTGATGGCCATGTTGCGTGAGCACTTCCAGTTCGCGGATGAAGGCGAGATAAGCATCGAAGTGGACCCGCGCGAGATCGAACTCACTATGCTGGATGTGCTGCGCGAAGTGGGGTTTAACCGCATCAGCCTCGGCGTGCAGGACTTCAACAAGGCGGTGCAGGTCGCGGTCAATCGCGAGCAGGATAACGACTTCATCCGCGCGATGCTGGAGCGTGCTCGCGAACTGGGCTTTCGCTCGACCAACCTGGACCTCATCTACGGCCTGCCACACCAGAATCGCGATAGCTTCCACCACACCCTGGAAGAAGTACTCAAGACGGATCCGGCCCGCCTTTCCATCTTCAACTATGCCCATCTGCCGAGCCGTTTCGCCGCCCAGCACAAGCTGAAAGAGGAAGACATGCCAGCCCCCCGGGAGAAGCTGGCCATGCTGCAGGACACCATCGGCTTCCTCACCGGTCAGGGTTACCAGTTCATTGGCATGGATCACTTCGCCAAGCCTGATGACGAGCTGGCGGTGGCGCAGCGGGAAGGCAAGTTGCACCGCAACTTCCAGGGCTACACCACCCAGGGGGATTGTGATCTGCTAGGGCTGGGGGTCTCCTCCATCAGCATGATCGGCGATGCCTATTCCCAGAACCAGAAAGAACTCAAGGCCTATTATGCTCAGGTAGAAACGCTGGGTCATGCCCAGTGGAAGGGGTGCTCCCTCAATCAGGACGATCTTATTCGCCGCGAGGTGATCAAGCGCCTCATCTGTGACTTTCGCTTGAACTTCGCCGCCGTCGAGCAGGCCCATGGTCTGGTCTTCAAGGAGTACTTCGCCGACGATCTCAAGCTGTTGCAGACCTTTATCGACGACGGTCTGGTACGCATGACTGACGAGGGGCTGGAAGTGGTCTCCACTGGTCAGCTGCTCATTCGCAACATCTGTATGTGTTTCGATGTCTACCTGCGCAACAAGGCGCGCCAGCAGCAGTTCTCCCGGGTGATCTGAACCGGCAGCGCTGCACTGAAGATAAAAAACCGCCGTTTCAGGCGGTTTTTTTATGGGGTAAGCAAAGGAGTCAAGGCTCAGCGGCTGGCGGCGCGGGCGCTCAGCTCGGCTTTCTCGCCATCGCTCAGGAAGGCGAGGGTCAGGCCGTTTTGCTGGGCGGTGCGGATCTCGCTGGCCGTCATGCCAGCGGCCGGGGCAGCCATTTCATATTCGTGGGGCAGGTCTATGCCTTCGACCGCCGGATCGTCGGTGTTGAGGCAGGCCAGCACACCGGCTGCCAGGAACTGGCGGATCGGGTGTTCGGTCAGGCTGGCGACCGTGGTGGTCTGGATATTGGAGGTGAGGCAGGATTCGATGCCGATGCGGTGCTCCGCCAGGTAGGCCATCAGGGCCGGATCCGCAATCGCCTTGACGCCGTGACCGATACGTTCGGCGCCCAGCTCGCGAATGGCTTGCCACATGCTTTCGGGGCCCGCCGCTTCGCCTGCGTGCACTGTGACGCGCATGCCTGCATCGCGCACCTTGCGGAAGTGGTCGATAAAGAGTTCACCCGGGAAGCCCAGCTCGTCACCGGCCAGATCGATGGCGACCAGCTTGTCACGGTGGGCCAGACAGGCGGCCAGCTCCTGATTACACTGCTCGGTGCCAAAGGTACGGCTCATGATGCCGATCAGGTTGGTCTTGATGCCGAAGTCGCGGCTGCCGGCAGCCACGCCGTCTATGATGGCTTCCACCACGCCCTGCGGGTGCAGCTTGTGGGCCATCGCCATGTAGGCCGGGCTGAAGCGCAGCTCGGCATAGTCGATACCGGCGCGCAGCAGATCTTCCACGTTTTCGTAGGCAACCCGGCGGCAGGCGTCATAGTCGGCCAGCACGGCAACACCCCAGTCCAGCTTCTTCAGGAAGGCGACCAGGCTCGGCTCGTTCTCGACAATTTGCACGTGAGGACGCAGCGCCTCCAGTTCATTGGCGGGCAGCGGGAGATTGTGCTGACGTCCCAGCTCGAGGATGGTCTGCGGACGAATGTTGCCGTCCAGATGACGGTGCAGGTCGGTCAGGGGGAGAGATCTGTCAATCATGGTGGCGCCTTCTTCGAGTCGGGTTTGAAAGCCTGTCATTCTAGGCAGGGCTCTCAAAAAAGATACCCCGTTTGAAATCAAACGGGGTCTTATTGGTCAGTGATGTGCCAAGGCGTGATGGGAATCGTTTTTCCAGAGGACTCAGGAGAGGTCGAGCTCCTTCAGCTTGCGGGTCAGGGTGTTGCGACCCCAGCCGAGCAGGCGGGCGGCTTCCTGTTTGTGGCCATGGGTGTGATCCAGCGCCGTCTCCAGCATGATCCGCTCGAACTGGGGCAGGGCGTCGGCCAGGATGTCGGTCTCCCCCAGTGCCAGTTTGCTGGCGACCCAATCCTGCAACTGCTGCTGCCAGCCGCCGGACAGGGCTGGCTGGCCCGGTTCGGCCGTGCTGGTGATGGGGGTCAGCAGTTCGGCGGGTAGATCCCCTACCAGCACCTCCTGACCCGAGGCCATCACGGTCAGCCAGCGGCAAACGTTCTCCAGCTGGCGTACGTTGCCCGGCCAGGTGAGACGGCTGATGTAGGCCTGGGTATCCGGGTGCAGGCTCTTGCTCTCCACGCTCAGCTCCTTGGCCGCCCGCAGTAAAAAGTGCTGGGCCAGTTGGGGTATGTCCTCGCGGCGCTCCTTGAGGGCCGGAATGTGGATGCGAATGACGTTGAGGCGGTGGAACAGATCCTCCCGGAATTCGCCATCGGCGACCCGCTTCTCCAGATTCTGGTGGGTGGCGGCGATGATCCGCACGTCCACCTGCACCGGTTGATGGCCACCGACCCGGTAGAATTGGCCATCGGCCAGCACCCGTAACAAGCGGGTCTGCACATCCAGCGGCATATCGCCTATCTCGTCGAGAAACAGGGTGCCGCCGTCAGCCTGCTCGAAGCGGCCGTGACGGATGTTGTTGGCGCCGGTGAAAGCCCCTTTCTCATGACCAAACAGCTCGGATTCGATGAGATCTTTCGGGATAGCCGCCATATTGAGGGCGATGAAGTGTTTGTGGGCACGCGGGCTGTGCTTGTGCAGCGCGTGGGCGACCAGCTCCTTGCCGGTGCCGCTCTGGCCGTTGATCAGCACAGAGATGCTGGAGCGCGACAGCCGGCCTATGGCGCGGAACACCTCCTGCATCGCCGGTGCCTCGCCGATGATTTCAGGGGTGGTGGTCGTCTCCTGCGGGCGCGTCTTGCGCTTGGTACGCTGCTCTTTCAGGTGATTCTCGGCGCGGCGCACCAGGGTCACTGCCTCGTCTATGTCGAACGGTTTGGGCAGGTACTCGAAGGCGCCGCGCTGGTAGGCGTTGACCGCGCTGTCCAGATCCGAGTGGGCGGTCATGATGATGATGGGCAGATCGGCCTGGCGGCGGTGGATCTGCTCCAGCAGGCTGAGGCCGTCTATGCCTGGCATGCGGATATCGGAGATGATCACATCCGGCGAGCGCATCTCGAGCGAGCTCAGCAGGGCCTCGCCGTCGGCGAAGCTCTCGCACTCGAAGCCTTCGCTGCCGAGGGTGCGTTCCAGCACCCAGCGGATAGAACTGTCGTCATCGACGATCCACACTTTTGCTGTCATGACGTTCCCTTATTTGCGAAGCGGTAGAAAGAGGGTGAATTCGGTGTGACCCGGCCAGCTGATACAGTCGATTCGCCCCTTGTGCTGATCGATCAGGTTCTGGGCGATGGAGAGGCCGAGCCCGGTGCCCCCCTCCTTGCCGGTGATCATGGGGTAAAAGAGGGTATCGCGGATGGCATCGGGGATGCCGGGGCCGTTGTCGATGATCTTGATCTCCGCTGCCAGCCGGTAGCGCTGGCCGTGGATGGTGATCTGGAAGGCGGTGCGGGTCTTGATGCGGATAAGGCCGGTCTGATCGCCCAGCGCTTCGGCGGCGTTGCGCACTATGTTGAGAAAGGCCTGCTGCAGCTGATCCGGCTCCATCTCGAATTCCGGAATGCTGGGGTCGTAATCCCGCTCGATACGTACCGAGGGTGGCAGTTCGAGCTCCACCAGACGGCGCACCTGCTCCAGCACTGAATGGACATTGTGCATCTGGTGGCGGCCGGGACGCTGGGGGCCGAGCAGTCGGTCGACCAGCACCCGCAGCCGGTCGGCCTGTTCGATGATTATGCCGGTGTATTCACGCAAGGCCGGATCCGGCAGCTCTTTTTGCAGCAGCTGAGCCGCGCCACGCAGGCCGCCCAGCGGGTTCTTGATCTCGTGAGCCAGACCGCGCACCAGCTCCTTGGCGGCCTGTTGCTGGGCATGTTGTTGCAGCTCCTGGCTGATCTTCTTCTGTTGATCTATCTTGCGCAGCTCCACCACCATCAGCCGTTGTTCATGGTCGGCGAGCGGGCTCACGCTCATCTCCACCAGTCTGGGTTCTCCTTCAACCACCAGGGTCACTTCGCTGTCGGTGAAGCCCTGCCCCGAGGTGAGGCATTGCTTGAGGCGCTGCAAATCGAGGGAAATGTGTTCCAGCAGATAGGGCAGCTCGATCCCGATCAGCCGGCGCTGGCTGAGGGAGAGCAGTTGTTCGGCCGCCGGGTTGACGAACTGGATGCAGAGCCGCTCATCCATCAGGATGACGGCGGTCAGCAAGTTATCGAGCAGTATCTTGGCTTGATCCGGGCGGGCTGGCACAGGTTTCTCCCTAAAACGGTGCTATACACCAGTAATGCACCAGTATGGTGCATTTAGTCTACCCGTATCGATGCACAGGATCACCCCCTGTTGGGGCGGGGGGTCACTTTTGGTGCCGGATTGAGGCTGGCTCGGTGCAGGTAGAAGGTGACTACCTTGGATTCAGCAAGGATCGTACCGTCTTTGGCCAACAACTCGAGTTGGGCCTGGTGGGCACCGCGATCCAGGTTCTCGACCCGCACGGCCAAGCCATTTTTGACTACGGGCGCCGCCTTGCCATTCAGGAGCAAGCGCACGTCATACTGGGCCGGTGCTTTCGGACTGATCTGCCCCTGGAACACCACGTTGCCCGTGTTGTCGCGCAGCGTGCTGCCCTGTTCTGGTGAGAGCAGTTCGATCGCCAGCTTGACAGCTTCCTTCTCCTTCTTGGTATCGACGCCGGTCAGGCTGTTGAAGTTCTCCACCTGCACCGAGCGCGGCGAGCTGCCAATGAGAGGGGCAACCCGCAGATCCACTTCTTTGGCTTTCTGGCCGGGGGGAGGGGCATCCGTGAAGTGGGTGACGCCATTGCTATCGACCCAGGAGTAGACCCTGGTCGCATCAACGCCGAACGAGGTTAGCAGCATGAGGGTGAGTATCCCTATGCCGTGCTTGTTGTTCATCCATCTCTCCTTAGACGGTAATTTGCTTAATCCTATCAGAGAAAAAACCCGCCAGATGGCGGGTTTTGTCACGATTAAGCAAGCTGACCGGATTTAAACGGGCAGTCTGTTCCGATTTAGACGGAGTAGTACAGTTCGAACTCCAGCGGGTGCGGGGTCATGCGCACGCGGTCAACATCCTGTTGTTTCAGTTCCAGGTAGGAGTTGATGAAGTCATCGCTGAACACGCCACCGCGGGTCAGGAACTCGCGATCGCTGTCCAGTGCGGCCAGCGCTTCGTCCAGAGAGCCGGCCACGGTCGGTACTTCAGCGGCCTCTTCCGGCGGCAGGTCATACAAGTTCTTGTCCATGGCATCGCCCGGATGGATCTTGTTGATGATGCCGTCCAGACCGGCCATCAGCTGTGCTGCGAACGCCAGGTACGGGTTGGCTGCCGGATCCGGGAAACGCACTTCGATACGACGAGCTTTCGGGCTCGGCACCACCGGAATACGGATGGAGGCAGAGCGGTTGCGGGCTGAGTAAGCCAGCATGACAGGGGCTTCATAACCCGGAACCAGACGCTTGTAGGAGTTGGTGGTTGGGTTGGCGAAGGCATTGATGGCCTTGGCGTGCTTGATGATACCGCCGATGTAGTGCAGTGCCATCTCGGACAGACCGCCGTACAGGTCGCCGGCGAACAGGTTGACGCCGTTCTTGGCCAGGGACTGGTGGCAGTGCATGCCGGAGCCGTTGTCACCGAACATGGGCTTCGGCATGAAGGTGACGGTCTTGTTGTAGGCGTGGGCCACGTTGTGGATCACGTACTTCAGAACCTGAACTTCATCTGCTTTCAGCGTGAGGGTGTTGAAACGGGTCGCGATCTCGTTCTGACCGGCGGTCGCCACTTCGTGGTGGTGAGCTTCAACGACCTGGCCCATCTCTTCCAGCACCAGACACATGGCGGCGCGGATGTCCTGGGAGGAGTCAACCGGTGCAACCGGGAAGTAACCGCCTTTCACGAACGGACGGTGGCCCTTGTTGCCGTGCTCGTACTCGGTACCCGAGTTCCAGGCGGCTTCTTCAGATTCGATTTTCACGAAGCTGTGGCCCATGGTGTTCGAGAAGGTGATGTTGTCGAACATGAAGAATTCCGGCTCCGGCCCGAACAGCACGGTGTCAGCGATGCCGCTGGCTTTCAGGAAATCTTCGGCACGCTTGGAGATGGAGCGGGGATCGCGGTCATAACCTTGCATGGTGGCCGGTTCCAGCACATCGCAGACGATGTTCAGGGTGGTCTCTTCGGTGAACGGATCCAGCTTGGCGGAGGCCGCATCCGGCATCAGCACCATGTCAGATTCGTTGATGCCCTTCCAGCCGCCGATGGAGGAGCCATCGAACATCTTGCCGTCTTCGAAGAAGTCTTCGTTGACCTGGTGGGAAGGGATGGATACGTGCTGCTCTTTACCTTTGGTGTCGGTAAAGCGCAGGTCAACAAACTTGACTTCGTGTTCCTGGATCAGGGCCAAAACGTTCTGGGCTGACATGCTAAGTAACCTCCGGTGTTAAAACTCTTAGGGTGAATGCGTCATCTTATTCACATAAGCCAGTATCGTGCCAAGTTTGTGACAGCTTGATTTCAGGGCATTTGCGACTATAACCCTGCCCCAAGACCCGCCATCTCAGCGCGTTACGCCTCAAAATAGTGCAAGAGTGGATCGTTTTGGTGCACTAAAATGGTGCGCAGTATACGGTCAGCCCCCATCTAAGCAGGCTTTGAGCGGAAGGTCTATGATCCCGAACCCCTGTTATACGAGATTGCACTGTAATTCTGCTAGGCAGATCACAAAGGCGAGAGTACAATTAGCGCCCAATTTTACCCGGTGATTGAGGCGAGAATGTTAGAGAATTTACGCAATATTGCGATTATTGCGCACGTAGACCACGGCAAAACTACCCTGGTTGATAAGCTGCTGCAGCAGTCTGGAACCCTGGACCGTACCACTGATGGTCAAGAGCGTCTGATGGATTCCAACGACCTGGAAAAGGAACGTGGTATTACCATTCTCGCCAAGAACACCGCGATCCGCTGGAAAGACTACCGTATCAACATCGTTGATACCCCGGGTCACGCTGACTTCGGTGGTGAAGTAGAGCGTGTCATGTCCATGGTCGACTCGGTGCTGCTGCTGGTTGATGCCGTTGACGGCCCGATGCCGCAGACTCGTTTCGTGACCCAGAAAGCCTTCGCCCAGGGTCTGAAGCCGATCGTGGTCATCAACAAGATTGACCGTCCGGGTGCTCGTCCTGACTGGGTAATGGATCAGGTATTCGACCTGTTTGACAACCTGGGTGCGACCGATGAGCAACTGGACTTCAAAGTTGTTTACGCTTCAGCACTGAACGGTTGGGCCACCATGGACCAAGGCGTTGAGTCCGACAACATGGAACCCCTGTTCCAGGCCATCGTCGACAACGTCGAGCAGCCGAAGGGTGACCCTGTCGGTGCTTTCCAGATGCAAATCTCCCAGCTGGACTACAACTCCTACGTCGGCGTTATCGGTATCGGCCGTATCAGCCGTGGTCGCGTCAAGACCAACCAGCAAGTCACCGTCGTCGGTGCCGATGGCAAAACCCGTACTGGCAAGGTCGGTCAGGTGCTTGGCTACCTAGGTCTGTCCCGTACCGAAGTTGTTGACGCGCAAGCGGGCGACATCATCGCCATCACAGGTCTGGGCGAGCTGAAAATCTCCGACACCATCTGTGATAACGGTGCTGTTGAAGCCCTGCCGCCGCTCTCCGTTGACGAGCCGACCGTGAACATGACCTTCCAGGTCAACACCTCACCGTTCGCTGGTAAAGAAGGCAAGTTCGTGACCTCCCGCAACATCATGGAGCGTCTGAACCAGGAGCTGGTCCACAACGTGGCCCTGCGTGTGGAAGAGACCGAAGATCCGGACAAGTTCCGCGTATCCGGTCGTGGTGAACTGCACCTCTCCATCCTGATCGAAAACATGCGTCGCGAAGGTTACGAGCTGGCAGTATCCCGTCCGGAAGTTATCCTGCGCACCGTGGATGGCGTTCTGCACGAACCGTTCGAAACCGTGACTGTCGACGTGGAAGAGATTCACCAGGGTTCCGTGATGGAGCAACTCGGCCTGCGTAAGGGCGAGATGACCAACATGACCCCGGATGGCAAGGGCCGTGTCCGTCTTGACTTCATGATCCCGAGTCGTGGCCTGATCGGCTTCCAGACCGAGTTCCTGACCATGACGTCCGGTACCGGTCTGCTGTACCACACCTTCGACCATTACGGTCCGCACAAGGGTGGCAGCATCGGCGAGCGTCAGAACGGCGTGTTGATCTCCAATGCTACCGGCAAGGCGCTGACCTTCGCCCTGTTCGGTCTGCAAGACCGTGGTCGTCTGTTCATCGGTCACGCTACCGAAGTGTACGAAGGCCAGGTGATCGGTATTCACTCCCGTTCCAACGACCTGACAGTGAACTGCCTGAAGGGCAAGCAGCTGACCAACATGCGTGCCTCCGGTACCGATGAGGCCCAGGTGCTGACTCCGCCGATCCGCATGACCCTGGAACAGGCTCTCGAGTTCATCGACAACGATGAGCTGGTAGAGATCACGCCCAAGGCTATTCGCGTGCGTAAGAAACTGCTGACCGAGATGGATCGCAAGCGCGCCGGTCGTGCTTGATATCTGTTCATCGACAGACAGAGAGAGGCCTTATGGCCTCTTTTTTTATGGTCGCCCGGCGGAGCATCGCTGGTCAGTATGTCCGAACAGATCGCATCTATCCGGCCCATGGGTGGCCAAATGACCATGCAATCTGACACAATGCCAGCATGATGAAGACATTGGGAATCACGATGCAGCAGAAATTCGGTGGCCGTCTCGGTCATGCCCTCTCTTTTTTACGCCACGATGGTGGTCACTTTGCCCAGTTTGTCTGGGGCCGTTTCCAGCAGGACAGGCTGACAGTGACTGCTGGCTATCTGGCCTATGTCACTCTGCTCTCCCTGGTGCCCATGATTGCCGTGGTGTTCGGCATGATGTCCGCTTTTCCCGTGTTCCAGACCCTGAAGCAGGCGATAGAGCAGTTCGTCTATCACAACTTCGTGCCCACTGCGGGTGAGATGCTCAAGGAGTACATAGATGGCTTCGTGGCGAATGCCACCAATACCACTGCCGTCGGCATAGGTGCCCTGATCGTGGTGGCGCTGATGCTGATCTTGGCCATCGACAAGAATCTCAACTACATCTGGCGTTCGACCCAGGGCCGACCGCTGGCACAGGCGTTTGCCATGTACTGGATGATACTGACGCTGGGCCCCGTGCTCATAGGTGCCAGCATCGCCATCTCCTCTTACATTTTCTCGCTGCGGCTGTTTGGGGCGGAGAGCCTGTTTGGTATCGGCTACCTGCTGCTGGGATGGTTGCCGTTCCTCTTCTCTGTGCTCACCTTCCTGCTGGTGTATACGGTGGTGCCCAACTGCAAGGTGCGGCTGATACACGCCTTCATCGGTGCCTTGGTGGCCGCAATCCTGTTCGAGTTGGCCAAGCGCGGATTTGCCATCTACATCACGAACTTCCCCTCCTATCAGGCTATCTATGGCGCTCTCGCGACCATTCCGATCCTGTTTGTTTGGGTCTATCTCAGCTGGCTGGTGGTCTTGCTTGGCGCAGAAACTACCGCTTGTCTCGGTGAATATGAGCGGCCAGCCTCAGAAGAGCTGGCTTGAGCCATCGTTTTGCCCGCTGCTTTATTGATAGCATCGACGACCGCCCCCGTTAGCAAGACGGAGGCGGTCGTTCTGTTTTGAGAGGAGAGGGATGTGATTGCATTGATCCAGCGGGTTTCCGAGGCCAGCGTGACAGTGGAGGGGGTCATCACCGGCGCCATAGCCAATGGTCTGCTGGTGCTGCTCGGGGTGGAGCAGGGGGATGATGAGGCCAGTGCCGACAAGCTGCTGCACAAGGTGAGCGGCTACCGGGTTTTCAGTGACGAGAATGGCAAGATGAACCTCAATGTGAGCCAGGCTGGCGGCAGCCTGCTGGTCGTCTCCCAGTTCACCCTGGCGGCGGATACCAAAAAAGGCATGAGACCCGGCTTCTCCGGCGGCGCCCATCCAGCCGAGGCCGAGCGGCTATACGACTACTTCGTGGCACAGGCAAAAGCCAGCGGCATGCCGACCGAGACCGGTCGTTTTGCCGCCGATATGAAGGTGGCACTGCTCAACGATGGCCCTGTGACCTTCTGGTTACAGGTCTGAGAGGGGGCGTCAGCTGCCATCACCGGGAGCCTCGTGTCTAGGCGACGTGGCGCGGAACTGTGTGCAGGATCACGTTGATGCAGCCGGGCACGGGGTGTGCCTGGGTGGGGCCAATCCACTCCTCGACCAACATGAGTGCCTGCTCCAGTTCCTTGTGGGTGCGTGGCAGCAGGTTGATGATGAGGGGACCGCGCAGACGGGCGGCCAGGGTCTGATAGAGGTGAGGCTGGAACAGCAGCAGGGGGTTGCCATCCTGGCTGAACAGGTCGAGCAGCGCGAAGTCATAGGTGTCGTCGTGGGCCAGCAGAAAGGCGAGGGCATCGGCGTGGTGCAGGTGCAACGCTCGGTCAGCGGGTTCCGTCGGGTGGCGGAAGAATGCCTGAAACAGGGTCAGCACCTCTTCATCCAGATCCACGCAGTCGTGCCGTGCCTCCGGCCAGCGAGCCCCCAGATGGCGGGTCAGATCGCCACCACCCAATCCCAGCTCCAGCACCCGGCTTGCGGTGGCGGGCAACAGGTCTGCGATGCACTGCTGATGGGGCAGACAGAGGTCAGCAGGTGCGGCGAGTGACATGGCCGATTGCACCACGCCGTCGATCTCCAGCCAGCGGTGATGGGCATTTTCCAGAATGGAGAGGCGCCGTTCCGGCTTGGCGCTCAGGTGCAATAAGTGGTCGGCTTGGTACGCTTGCAGATTGAAGTCCATGAATTTGCACGGCAAGATGGTTTTCGACCAGTGTAACTCAAGGATAGAACTATGTACCGGGTGGTCACTCCCCAGACGGCAGGTGAACTGGATGCTTATTATCAGTTGCGCTGGGAGGCATTGGTGCGCAAGCCCTTCAATCTGTCCATCGGCGCTAACTCAAGGATCGTTTTATGTACCGGGTAGTTACTCCTCAAACGGCAGCCGAGCTGGACGCTTACTACCAGCTGCGCTGGGAACTGTTGCGTAAACCCTTCAATCTGCCCGTTGGTTCCGAACGGGATGAATACGATACTGTCGCCATCCACCGCCTGATGCTGGCGCCTGACGGCACACCGATCGCCGTCGGCCGGCTGTTTGTCGGTGGCGACGAGGCCCAGATCCGCTTTATGGCGCTGCGCCCCGAGTTTCGTGGTCAGGGTCTGGGGGCTCGCATGGTGGAAGATCTCGAACAGCTGGCCCGTAGCGAGAAGGTGAAGCGGCTGGTGATGAACGCCCGCCAGGAGGCGGTGGAGTTTTATTGCAAGTGCGGCTTCCTCGAGGTGGGGGAAGGGCCCGTCTCTTTCGGCCGCATTCCGCACCGTCAGATGATCAAGTCCCTCAGCCCCTTGCAGACCATCCAGTACCGCCCCGAGTGGTGTCAGGATCTCACGACCCGCTGGGCGCGGGGCATTCCCATCAGCGAGAAGATGGGGGTACACATCACCCACTACGATGGCCAGACGTTCCATCTCAAGGCCAATCTGGCGGCCAACCTCAATGTGCACGACACCATGTTTGCCGGCAGCAGCTACAGCCAGTGCGTGCTGGCGGGCTGGGGCCTCATCTGGTTGCAGCTCAAGGAGGCGGGGCTGGTGGGGGATACTGTGCTGGCGGAGGGCAACATCAAGTATTACCGCCCGGTCAACGAGGAGCCGGAGGCGCGGGTGGCCCGTGAAGGAATGCCCGCTGTGCTGGCGCCGCTCAAGGCGGGAGAGTCGGCCAAATTCAGCCTCAAGATCAAGCTGTTCAGTGGTGACAAGCTGGCAGCCGAGTTCCTCGGCCACTACGTGGTGCAGCCCATCAAACGACCCGGTCAGCAGACCTGACGCTTTTTCTCTCGCAAGATTGCAACAAGGCCTCATGATGAGGCCTTGTTCATTTTACGGCTCGCTGGCCGACGTGGGCGCGTTGGCGGGCTGTGATGGTCGCCAGAGCGGGCTGTTGCGTCCCTGGGCCGGATAGCGCACCCCTACCTCCCAGCCACAGGATGCCTGCTTGGCCGGGAACTCCCAGCTCAGCTCAGGAGCATCGAGCGGGCCGCGCCAGTGGCTCAGCAGCTCGGCGCAGCGCTGGCCATTCAGGGCGCCGAGATCCAGCTGCCACTGTTCATTGACCAGATCTATGCCCCCCTGCAGGGCGAGCAGGTGAGTGATGGTGGAGGCGCCGGCTTGCTCTATTTGCAACTTGCCCTGCGCCACCTTGCCCTGCAGTTTGATGTGGTAGAAGGGCGTGTCGCCCCCCTGCATGGCCTGCCACAGCTGAGCCGGGGTGAGGGCGGGCGGGGTGGTGCCCTTGAACCACTCATCCAGCAGGGGATCTATCTGCACCTTGTCCCAGAAGGGGTCGCTGGCATCGAGGGCAAAGCTCCCCTGCAGGGTGCTGCGCCACTCACCTGGCGTGTTGCCGTGCCGGGCTTGCAGGTCGGCGCTCAGATCGGCCTTGCCAGCGAAGGAGATGGGGGAGTGCAGCAGTTTGCTCCACTGCACCAGATCCAGCTTCTCCCCCTTGAGCTGCAACCGGCTGGTCTGGCCCGGCTCCTTGCCCCACTGGCCACTCAGGCTGAGGGATCCTTCGTCGGGCAGCGAGCTGGTCAGCTTGTTGAGTCGCCAGGCGCTGGGGGTCAGTTCGCCATCCAGCGTGCCGTTGCGGGCACTGAGGCCATCCCACACCAGTTCGAACCACTGGCTCTCAATCCTGGCCCGGCCGAGCAGGGACACGGGCTGCTGGCCCCGCAGGCCGAGGTCGGTCAGATAGAACTGCCAGCCGGTCAGCGATAGCGGCAGGGCATCGTCGAACGAGAGCACCTTGAGCTTGTCGAATGCCAGCTTGCGGATGTCGATCTGCGGTGGCTGCCAACTTTGCCAATCCTGCCACCACCCCTGTGGCAGGCTGATGTCCATGCCGCTCAGGGCCATGTCTTTGAGGGTCAGCTTCTGCTGTTGGGTATCCAGTGCCAGCGCCAGATTGAATTCGCCTTCGTAGGCCTTGCCCTGCACCTCGGCGTCGATCTGCTGGGGCGAGAAGGAGACCCGTCCCTTGAGATCTTCCAACTGGAACAGGCCGCGGCCTAGATCGCCGAGGGCGCCAGAGAAGTAGCCGGTCGGCGTGCTGCCGGCCTGCCAGCTGAAGGCGGCGAGCTGGCCGTTGAAGTTGTTGAGGGAGATCTCCTGTTCGATGGCGCTGATGCTCACATCACGCACCTGTCCCACGTCCAGGCTGATGTGGCGCAGCGGCAGCTCCTTGTGTCCCGCTTTTACCCACTCGATCCGCATGCCCTGCGCCTTCAGATTGCTCAGCCGCAGGCTGCGGGCGGGCCAGTCCAGGGTCATGCCGGTTTCCAGCAGGCCCTCGAACAGGTTGGCTGTCAGCTTGCCGGTGCTCAGCACCTGACCTTCAAGTCGGCCCTTGAGATTGAGGCGAGAGAGGGCAAAGGTGGGGGTTGTCAGCTCATTGATGTTGAGGCTCAGGTTGGCCTGGGGTGGCCGCACCGGATTGAGTAACTGCCAGTCGTTGAGGGTGGCGTTGAGGCCGCTCAGGGTCAGTTCGTCACTTTGCAGGCTGAGCCGATCGATAGTGCTGTCGCGGATGGTGAGGGAGTGCAGTGGCAGGTTCGGCAGCTGGTTGGGCAGCGGCAGCCTGATGACGGGGCGGATCAGGTCGAGATGGGCGACGCGCACATCCCGGCTCAGCCA
Source organism: Aeromonas popoffii (assembly GCF_037818705.1). Taxonomy (NCBI): domain Bacteria; kingdom Pseudomonadati; phylum Pseudomonadota; class Gammaproteobacteria; order Aeromonadales; family Aeromonadaceae; genus Aeromonas; species Aeromonas popoffii. The sequence goes on from NZ_CP149129.1 coordinate 170,578, forward strand.
GTCGATGCTCTCTATCTCCAGATAGAGCTTGTCGAGGGTGACGGCGTCGCCATAGCTCACCTGCTCGGCCAGCAGGGTATAAGGGTGGAGCGGGTTGAACACCAGCCGCCCTATGGTGACGGGCACACCTGTCTGCTGGCTGATCCAGCTGGCAATGGGGTCCTTGGCCCGCTCTGCATCGAACAGGCCGAGGGCGACCCAGACAAACAGCAGCAGGAAGGCGAAGGGGTAGAGCAGGCCGCGTAACCAGGAATTCATGGGTCCTTTCCTCCTGTTTTGGGATGGTTGTCAGGCGTTGGAGTGGTGATCTCGCAGACCCAGCCAGCGGCGGATCAAGGGGTCTACGTGGGATCTGTGTCTGTCCATCAGGCAATGTGCCCATCTTCTGCATTTGCCTTGGTCAGGCATTGGAATAGTGATCCCGTAAACCGAGCCAGTGGCGGATCAAGGGGTCTACGTGGGAGCCGTGTCTGTCCATCAGGCAATGTGCCCATCCTCTGCATTTGCCTTGGTCAGGCATTGGAATAGTGATCCCGTAAACCGAGCCAGCGGCGGATCAAGGGGTCCACGTGAGAGCCGTGTCTGTCCATCAGGAAGCGCGCCATCTTCTGCACTTGCGGGATGAGCGACTGGTCGCGCACTAGGTCGGCGATCTTGAGATCGGCCAACCCGGTCTGGCGGGTGCCGAGCAGTTCCCCCGGGCCGCGTAGCTCGAGATCGCGCTGGGCGATCAGGAAGCCGTCATTGGTCTCCCGCAATACCCCGAGCCGGCTCTGGGCCGTCTTCGACAAGGGTGCATGATAAAGCAGCACGCAGTGGGAGGCCACAGAGCCGCGACCGACCCGGCCACGCAGCTGGTGCAGCTGGGCCAGCCCGAGCCGCTCCGGGTTTTCGATGATCATCAGGCTGGCGTTGGGCACGTCCACCCCCACTTCGATGACGGTGGTGGCGACCAGTAACTGCAGTATGCCCGCCTTGAACTCCTCCATTACCCGCTGCTTCTCGATAGGGCGCATCCGGCCGTGTACCAGCCCGATATGCAGGCCGGGCAGCTGGTTTTGCAGCTCGGCGGCAGTATCCTCGGCGGCCTGGCACTCCAGCACCTCGGACTCTTCGATCAGGGTACAGACCCAGTATGCCTGTTTGCCCTCTTCACAGGCCAGCTTGACTCGATCTATCACATCCTGGCGACGGCTGTCCGGCAGGGCGACCGTGGTGATGGGGGTGCGGCCTGGTGGCAGCTCGTCGATGATGGAGGTGTCGAGATCGGCATAGGCGGTCATTGCCAGGGTGCGGGGAATGGGGGTGGCAGTCATGATGAGCTGATGGGGATGGACGCCCTCCCGCTCCCCTTTCTCGCGCAGGGCGAGGCGCTGGTGCACCCCGAATCTGTGCTGTTCGTCGATGATGACCAGGGCAAGGCGCTGGAACACCACCTGCTCCTGGAAGATGGCGTGGGTGCCCACCACCATCTTGACGCTGCCATCGGCAATGGCGGCGAGCTGAGCTTCTCGCGCCTTGCCCTTCTGTTTGCCAGCCAGCCAGCCGACCCCGATGCCGAGCGGTGCCAGCCAGTTGCCGAAGTTGATGGCGTGTTGTTCGGCCAGCAGCTCGGTCGGTGCCATCAGTCCCACCTGGCAGCCGTTACCGATGGCTTGCAGCGCCGCCAATGCTGCGACCAGCGTCTTGCCTGAACCCACGTCGCCCTGTACCAGCCGCATCATGGGGTAGCTGCGTTGCAGGTCCTGGCCGATTTCCGCCACCACCCGGTTCTGGGCACCGGTGGGCGTGAATGGCAGGGCGCCGAGCAGTTGTTCGACCAGCGCTGGCGCCGGTTTGAGGACTCGAGCCAGCTGGGTTTGCGCCTGGGCGCGGACTTTCAGTACCGAGAGGTTGTGGGCCAGCAGCTCTTCCAGCACCAGTCGCTGCTGCGCCGGGTGCTGGCCGCTTTCGAGCAGCGCCAGCGCCACCGAGGGGGGCGGGCGATGGAGCAGACGCAGGGCGGCGGCCAGTTCGATCTGCTGGGGATAGAGTCCGGCGGGCAGCAGCTCTTCCACGCCATAGAGGTCGAGTTGAGCCAGCGCCTGATCGGTGAGGTTACGCAGGGTGAGCTGGCGCAGCCCTTCGGTAGTCGGGTAGACGGGGGTGAGCGCCTCTTCGGTCTGGCCAGCTTGTTCTTCGCCGAGCAGCTTGTACTCGGGGTGGGCCATCTCCAGCCCGTATTTGCCGGGGCGCACCTCGCCGAAGCAGCGGATCAAGCGGCCCTGGCCCAGGCTGTTTTTCTGGGCGGCGGTGAAGTTGAAGAAGCGCAGGGTGAGGGTGCCGGTGCCGTCGCTGATGCGGCAGACCAGCATGCGGCGACGCCCCATCACCAGCTGGGTATCCTGGATTTCGCCCTCGACGGCGCCGTGCAGCCCGGGTGGCAGATCGCCAATGGGCCACACCTGGGTACGGTCCTCGTAGCGCAGGGGGAGGTGGAACAGCAGATCCTGTACCGTCGCCAGCCCCAGTCGCTCGAGTTTCTCCTGCATCTTGCTGCCGACGCCCTTGAGGCTGTCGAGGGAGATTTTATCCAATTTCATCAATTAGATGCCCGAAAACACTGTAAATATGTCCAGATGATAGGGGGTGTTGATGGCTCGATGCAAGCCGCGTTGCAGTGAGCAGGGCGGTTGGGCGGCTGCAAAAAGGCGGTGGCCATATGTGACAAAGGCCTGCCGAAAAACGGGAGGCCTTTTTTGTCGCGGCTTGCGGGCGGGATGCGCCCCGGCGTCAGATGATGCGTTTGAGCAGGATATGAGCCTTGACCCTGTGGATCCGGGCCAGCAGCTTGCGCACCTGTTCCGGGTAGTCCTTGATCTGCTCAATCTGATCGAAGTGGCTGATCCGCTTGGTGTTGGAGAGTATGTTCTCCCGCTCCCCATTGAACTGGGCGCGGAGGTGATGGCGACGATCATACACCAGCAGGCCGTTCTCCAGATCCAGCGCCCAGGCACGGGGGTTGAGGTTGCTGCCGGTGAGCAGCGCCCACTCGTCATCCACGAAGATCCCCTTGAGGTGGTAGGAGTTGCGCTCGCAGCACCACAACATCAGGTTGAGACGGCCTGCATCGATGTGATGCTGGTTGCGCTCGGCAAACTTGCGCAGATTGGTCTCGTACAGATAGGGCAGGCCGCCTATGGTGGTGAACCTCTCCTCCGGTGGGATGAAGAAGTCGTTGGCCGTCTTGTCGCCCACCACTATGCTCACCTTGCAACCGCGTTTGAGCAGGGCTTCGATGTCCTTGTTCAACTCCTTGGGCGGGTTGAAATAGGGGGTGCAGATGAAGATCTCCCGCTCGGTGGCACGCACCAGGGTACGAATCATCTTGTTGAGCTGATTGCCCCGCTTGCCAAGCCCGGTCATCGGGGTGATGGCGATCTCCTGGCTGTTGACCGGCATGCTCTCGAAGCGGTACTGGCCCACTCGCAGGCTTTGCTTGAAGCGGCGGATCGGCCCCTTCAGCTGCTTGGCAGTGGGAATGTCGGTGCGATCGAGTCGCTGCACTGCTTCGCTCTTGAGGAAGAGATCGTCCACATAGTTGACCATGCAGCAGGTCAGCTCCGGGCTGGTGATCTGGTGATAACGGTCGAAACGGTAGCGATCCTGCTGATGCAGGTAGATGTCGTTGAGGCTGGCACCCGAGTAGAGCAGGGTGTCATCGAAGATAAAGCCCTTGAGGTGCAACACACCGAGCAGCTCGCGCCCCTTCACCGGCACGCCGTAGATGGCGATCTGGTGCTCGTGACGGGCAGCCATGTCCTGATACATCAGGTGGTTACCCCCCTGCTCGCCTTTGCCGATCAGACCGCGCTGGGCACGGTGGAAGTCGACGAAGAGCTTGATGTCCAGAGCCGGGTTGCGCTGCTTGGCGGCGTAGAGGGCGGACAGTATCTCCCGTCCCGCTTCGTCATCCTGCAGGTAGAGGGCCACCAGATAGATGCGGTGTGTCGCGCTGGCGATGAGCGAAAGGATCCGGCTCTTGAAGTCCCTGGCGCTATTGAGCACCTGAAACTGATCTGCGGCGACGGCGATCTGGGGCAGACGAGCCAACAGTTGTCGATAATGTGCCGATGAATGCATAGAGAAACCTGAAATCACTGCGTTAAGCGTTCCACTCGGAGCGATGGATAGGCGATTCTAGCAACCTCGACCTGTTAGCCAAAGAAAGAATCGTCATAAAGATGAAAAAGGCCTCACATCGGAGGCCTTTTTGACTGCGGTTATGTTCAAAGGAAGCTGTAGATGATCATCGCCATGACGCCGCCCGTGGTGCCTATGATGGTCTCCATCACTGTCCAGGTCTGCAGGGTCTGCTTCTCGGAGAGGCCAAGATAGCGGTTGGCCAGCCAGAAGCCGGAGTCGTTGACGTGGGAGAGGACGATGGCCCCGCCACCGATGGCGATGGTCACGGCGGCCAGCTGGGCACCGTTAAGCCCGAGCGGCTCCAGCATCGGCAGCACCAGACCGCAGGCGGTCAGCATGGCGACCGTGGCGGAACCCTGAATGACCCGCACCGCGGCCGCCAGGATAAAGGCCAGCGCGACGATGGGCAGGCCGGAATCTGCCAGCATGTTGCCGAGAGCTGAACCTACTCCGGAATCAACCAGCACCTGCTTGAACACGCCACCGGCGCCGGTCACCAGTATGATGACGCCGGCTGGCTGGATGGCGCTGTTGCAGACGCTCATCACTTCGTCACGGGACATGCCGCGACGCACCCCCAGCAGGTAGAAGGCGGCCAGACAGGCGACCATGATGGCAGTGAAGGGATGACCGATGAACTCCAGCCAGTTGTGCAGGGTGGATCCCGCCTCGACGAAGCGGCCGACGATGGTCTTGAGGCCTATCAGCAGCAGCGGCAGCCCGATCAGGCCCATGGCCAGCCCGAACGAGGGCAGGGTCTTGCAGTCGTCGTGGGCACTGTTCTGGGCATCTGCGGGCAGCGGCACATCCACCACCTTGCTGATCAGTTCCCCGAACAGTGGTCCCGCCAGGATCAGGGCTGGTACGGCGGCGATCAGACCGAACAGTATCATGTAGCCAAAATCGGCCCCCAGCTGAGATGCCACCAGAATGGGGCCCGGCGCCGGAATAAGGAACGCCTGGCAGGTTGCGATGCCTGCCAGCAGCGCTATGCCTATCTTCACCACGCTGCCGCCGCCACGGCGGACGATGGCAAAGGCCACCCCGATCAGCAGCACCACGGCCACGTCGAAGAAGAGCGGAAGGGCGCAGATGAAGCCGGTCAGTGACATGGCCCAGTTGGCGCGCTTGACGCCAAAGGTACCGAGCAGGGTATGGGCCACCCGGTCGAGGGCGCCGGTGACCTCCATCACCTTGCCGAACATGGCGCCCAGCGCCACCACCACGGCCACGAAACCTAGGGTGCCGCCCATCCCTTTCTGGATGGTGTTGGCGATCTCGGCCGGGTTCATGCCGGCGGCGAGGCCAGCCACCATGGAGACCAGAATGAGGGAGACGACCGCGTGCAGGCGGGCCTTCATCACCAGAAAGAGCAGCAGCACTATGGAGCCGGCGGCCGTCATGATCAGGGATAGGTCAGACATTGTTGTGCGTTCCTTGTTCCAGATTCAGTATCGACACCCTGCCGATCCGTTGGCAGACCATATCTTTATGATTTATTTAGATTTATGGCCAGGGCTCAAGCTTGCTTGCCCAGGTGACTGTGAGTTCGCTCAGTCTGTGGCAGACTTCACATTTCTTGTTGTTACCGGTAACATGTTACCGGTAACGTGATAAGTTAGAACCCATCAGCAGCACGATTTTTGAAAAATGGGATAGAGGTCAAACAATGGCGGGCAAGAGCATTATTGTGATGGGTGTGTGTGGTAGCGGCAAGTCCAGCGTTGGCCTCAAGGTGGCCCAGGCACTGGGGGCCAAGTTCATCGATGGTGATGATCTGCATCCCAAGGCCAACATCCAGAAGATGGCTGGCGGCAAGCCCCTCAACGACGAGGATCGCGCCCCCTGGCTGGAGCGGATCCGCGACGCGGCTTACAGCCTGGAGCAGAAGAACGAGGTGGGCGTCATCGTCTGCTCGGCCCTCAAGAAGCAGTACCGTGACCAGATCCGCGAGGGCAATGACTCAGTGCATTTCCTGTTTCTGGATGGTGATCAGCCGCTTATCCTCGAACGGATGCGGGCACGGAAGGGCCATTTCATGCGGGAAACCATGGTACAAAGTCAGTTCGATACCCTGGAGCGCCCGGATGGCGAGGCCGGTGTATTCCACATCGACATAGACGGCACCTTCGAACAGGTGGTTGATAGGGCCGTCACAGCATTGGAGCAAGCCCAATGATCCATCAGGTTATTTCCAGCGTCACCGCCCGCATTCGCGAGCGCAGTGCCGCCCGTCGCCAGGCTTTTCTGGCCCGTATCCAGCGTCAGGCAGAGCAGGGCAAGACCCGCGCCGCGCTGGCCTGTGGCAACCTGGCGCACGCCGTGGCTGCCTGCAGCAGTGACGAGAAGGGTCGCATCCTCGACATGACCCGCGCCAACGTCGGCATCGTCACTGCCTACAACGACATGCTGAGCGCCCATCAGCCCTATCAGGGCTACCCGGACATCATCAAGGCGGCACTGGCCGAACTGGGCCACAGCGCTCAGGTGGCGGGTGGCGTACCGGCCATGTGTGATGGTGTGACTCAGGGTCAGCCGGGGATGGACATGTCCCTGTTTTCCCGCGATCTCATTGCTCAGGCGACCGCGCTGTCGCTCTCTCACAACACCTTCGACGCCACCCTGCTGCTCGGCATCTGCGACAAGATAGCCCCGGGCCAGATCATGGGGGCGCTCTCCCACGCGCACCTGCCCACCGCCTTCGTGCCGGCGGGCCCCATGGCCAGCGGCATCAGCAATGATGACAAGGTGAAGGTGCGCCAGCAGTACGCCGCCGGTGAAGTGGGTCGCGACGCCCTGCTGGAGATGGAGTGCGGTGCCTACCATGCACCGGGCACCTGTACCTTCTACGGCACTGCCAACACCAACCAGCTGGTGTTCGAGGCCATGGGCCTGATGCTGCCGGGCTCTGCCTTCGTCCATCCTCACAGCGAGTTGCGCCACGCTCTCACCGAAGAGGCTGCCCGCCGCATCAGCGCCATGATCCCGGGCTCTCCCGCCTACCGCCCCTTGAGCGAGGTGCTGGACGAGCGTGCCCTGGTCAATGGTCTGGTGGCCCTGCTCGCCTCTGGCGGCAGCACCAACCACAGCATCCACATGGTGGCGTTGGCACGGGCCGCCGGCCTGCACCTGACCTGGGACGACATCAGCGATCTCTCGGACGTGGTGCCGCTGCTGGTGCGCATGTACCCGAACGGCCCGGCCGATGTGAACGCCTTCGAACAGGCGGGCGGCGTGCCCGGCCTGATGCGCCGTCTGGCGCAAGAGGGGCTGATCCACATGGATGCCACCCCGGTGTTTGGCGAGATGCAGGATTACCTCAGCCGTCCGGCGTTGTTCGATGGCAAGCTGGTGTGGCAGCCGGTGGGCGAAAGCAGCGATGCGAGCGTGCTCTCACCCTCTGGCAGCGTATTCCAAGCCACCGGAGGCACCAAGCTGCTGGCGGGCAATCTGGGTCGCGCCGTGGTCAAGGTCTCTGCCGTCGCCCCCGAGTATCGGGTGATTGAAGCCCCGGCCCGGGTCTTCTCCTCCCAGCATGCGGTGGAAGCGGCCTACAAGGCGGGTGATCTCAATCAGGACGCCGTTATCGTGGTGCGTCACAATGGCCCGGCCGCCAACGGCATGCCGGAGCTGCACAAGCTGATGCCGGTGCTCGGCAACCTGCAGAAGGCGGGTCACAAGGTGGCGCTGGTTACCGATGGCCGTCTCTCCGGTGCCTCCGGCAAGATCCCGGCCGCCATCCACGTCACCCCGGAAGCGCTGCACGGCGGGGCCATCGGCCTGTTGCAAGATGGCGATCTGCTGCGGGTGGACGCGGTGACTGGTTGTCTCGACTGCCTGACCGATTTGAGTGGCCGTACCCAGGCCGAGATTGACCTCACTCTGGAACAAGAGGGGTGGGGCCGTGAACTGTTCAGCGTGATGCGTCGCGCGGTATCGAGCGCCGAGTGCGGCGCCACCATCTTTGATTAAGGAAGAGTTATGCAGAACTGGAAAGTGACCCCTGCCGAGGTGTTTGCCGCCTCTCCGCTGGTGCCCGTGATGGTCATAAGCGACTTGGATCAGGCCCTGCCGATGGCCAAGGCGCTGCAGGCTGGCGGCATCTCGGTGTTCGAAATCACCCTGCGCACCTCGGTGGCGCTCGACGCCATCGCCCTCATCGCCAAGGCGATGCCGGACGCCATGGTCGGTGCCGGTACCGTGCTCAACTGCGCGCAGTTTGACGCTGCCGTCGCTGCCGGTGCCCGCTTCGTCATCTCCCCGGGTATGACTCCGGCGCTGCTGGCCTACGCGGCCAAGAGTACCGCGCCGCTGATCCCGGGTGTTGCCACGCCTTCCGAGGTGATGCAGGCGCTGGAAGCGGGCTACGACCACCTGAAGTTCTTCCCGGCTGAAGCGAACGGCGGCACCAAGGCGCTCTCCGCCATTGCCGCTCCGCTGCCCCAGGTGAAGTTCTGCCCCACCGGCGGTATCGGCCCGAAAAACGTGGCCGACTATCTGGCGCTCAAGTGCGTGGCCACCGTCGGCGGCTCCTGGATGCTGCCGGCCGATGCGGTCAAGAGCGGCAACTGGGAAGAGGTGACCCGCCTCTCCCGCGAAGCGGTTGAGCTGGTTAAACGTTAAGCCTCAGTTGTGCAGAAAACCAAACAGGCCACCCTCGGGTGGCCTGCTTCTTTTGGCCATTCTGACGGCGGAAAAGCCATTTACAGGGTGCCGTCTGCTCCCTTATGGTCGTGGTCGGTTTCTTATCCGGCTGGCCGATATGTCTTTTCTCCATCGCTTCTGCCCGCAAGGGCACTTCACTCCGCTGCACTGCCATCCACAGGCTCAGTATTGCTACATGCACGACGGTGGCGGCGTTATCACCGGCGGTGCTGCCAGCGAGCTGCTGGTTGCCGGCCAGCTCTGCTTTATTCCGGCAGGCTGGGAGCACGAATTTCGCGTGCTGCGCCACTCTCGCCTCTCGCTTATCTATACCCCATCGTCCGTATCAGCCCCTTTTGGCCTGCGGCAGGTGACACCGCTGCTGGCCGGCCTCTTTGCCCGCCTCGGCGAGCTGGAGGAGGGGGCCGAGCGGGAGGCCTATCTGACGGTGATTGGCCACGAGTTGGCGCGAGCTGCCCCGCAAGCGGCCCAGCCTGCGCTGGCGGCCAACCTCGACCCGCGCCTGCTGCGGGTGCTGGAGCGCTTCTGTCAGGCGCCCTCCATCAACACCACGCTTGCCGAGCTGGCCGTGGATTGCGGTGCTTCGCTGCGCACCCTCAACCGGCTTTTCCTCCAGCAACTGGGCTGTACCTTCCGCCAGTGGCGCGAGCAGGTGGTGATGGGGCGGGCCCGCCAGTTGCAGTATCAGGGATTCACATCGACGCAGATTGCCGACCTGCTCGGTTACGAAGATCCCGCCACCTTCTCCCGCGCGCTCCAGCGTTTCGCTGGGCGCGACTCAGCGTCGTGAACCTATGTCGGCATCCTGCTCGCTGCCGCTCAGCAGGCAGGTCACCTCGTCGGTCTGGCAGATCTTGCCGTCGCGAAAGGTGAAGAGACCGCTCACCTTGCAGACCAGCGGGGCGTCATCGTGGCGGGTGGCTCGTACCACATGGGTCGAGTGCACCCTGTCCCCTTGCGCGATGGTGGCGACAAACTCGATGGTGGCTTCGGCCAGATGATCTCTCAGCGTCGCAATGTGCTGGCGAAAGGCGGCGTAGTCGAGCTGCTCGCCATTCACCTGCTGGCTGTAATCCGGTGTGAACCACTGGTCGAGCTCGGCCAGGGTAAACCGAGGATCGCAGACAACGCGCTGCAGGCAGGCTTGCAATCGTTCGGTGTTGTTCATTTTATGCTCCTGAAATGTGGCTGTAATGCCGGGCCAGCATAGAGCAGAGGATGGTGATAAGAGGTTGCAGGATGCGCCATCATAGCGGTTAAACACGCCATGATGGCTGGGGGTCAGCCCAGACTTTCCCCGACATAGAGGGAGAAGCCGATATCCTTGCGGGTATCGGGTTGGGATTGGCCGTTGAGACGTGCCAGCAGCATGGTGGCCGCCTCCCGACCTATCGCTTCCCGCGGGGTGGCGATACTGGCCAGCTTGGGGGTCATGGCGTGGCCGATGTCGAGGGCGTTGCAACCGGCGATGGCGATCTGCTGGGGCACCGGGATCCACTTGGCCTGACACTGCAGCAGGGCGCCCACCGCCAGGTCATCGTTGGTACAGAAGAGACCGTCGAGGTCGGGATAGCGCACCAGCGCCTGATCCAGCAGCTGGCCACCCAGAGTGAAGCTGGAAGATTGCTCGGTTAGCAGATGCTGGCCGGTGAGGCCGACGTCGGTCATCGCCTGATAGTAACCCTCCATCCGCAGCTGGGTGCGCACGTCGAGCCGCGCGCCGAGATAGACCACCTTGCGTCGGCCCCGGCGCAGCATCTCTGTTACCATGGCCCGGGCGGCGGCTCTATGATCCATGCCGACCACCATGTCGATGGGGGCTTGCGGCAGATCCATGGTTTCCACTACCGGAATGCCGGCGGTGGCGATCATCTTGCGGGTGCGCTCGGTGTGCTGGCTGTCGGAGAGGATCAGGCCGTCCACGTGATAGGAGAGCAGGGAGGCCACCTGCTCCTCTTCCCGTTCCGGGCTGTAGCCGTAGTGAGCGAGCAGGGTCTGGTAGCCGGCAGGCCGGGTCACGGACTCAATGCCGTGCACCACGGCGGAAAAGACCTGGTTGGAGAGCGAGGGGATCAGGATGCCGATCGCCCTGCTGGTGGCGTTGGAAAGAATGTCCGGTGCCCGGTTGGGGATGTAGCCCTGTTCCTCCACCGCGGCGGCGATCCGCTCACGGGTGCCCTCGGCCACGGCCTGCGGATCGCGCAGGTAGCGGCTGACGGTCATCTTGGTGACCCCGGTCAGGTTGGCTATGTCCTGCAGGGTAGGGCGGCGCTTTCGGGTATCGTTCATCTCGGGATCCGGCAAAAATGTTACAGGTAACATTACCGTTTTTGTTTAACAAAGTCAGCATATGACGCCATCGGCAGGAGACTATTCGCATGATCAAGGGCAAGTGCTTCGAGGGGACGCGTTTCGAGCAGCAGGATGTGGCGGGAGAGTGTTTCACGGAGTGCCGCTTTATCGACTGCAACTTCTCTTGGTTGGATTTGAGCGAGAGCCGCTTCGTCGACTGCAGTTTTTACGAGCGGGAGCGCGAGCTGGGCTGCCAGCTGCAGGGCTGCGATCTGCGGGAGGCCAGTTTCCTTCGCTGTGATTTGACCCTGGCGGATCTTGGCCGCAGCCAGTGTCTGGGGCTGGAGATGCGTGACTGCCAGGCCATGGGCATCAACTTCGCCCGAGCCAGCTTCGCCAACCAGATCACCATCAAGAGCTACTTCTGCGAAGCGCATCTTACGGGCAATAACTTCAGCTACGCCAACTTCGATGGCTGTGTGCTGGAGCGCTGCGAGCTGACCGGCAATCGCTGGCAGGGAGCCAGCCTGCTGGGTGCTTCGCTGGCCGGCTCCGATCTGAGCGGCTCAGCGTTTGGCCAGATAGAGTGGACCAGTTTCAACCTGCAGGGCTGCGATTTGCGCCAGTGCGACCTGCCGGGGCTGGATCTGCGTCGGGTCAATCTGGACGGGGTGCAGATCAATGAAGAGCAGCAGCAGGGGTTGCTCGAACAACTCGGCCTCATCGTCTTCCCCTGATCCCAGCAGGCGAAAACGGGGTAAATTTCCGTCATTCTATGCCGCTGACAGGGCCGTCGGCGACGATCAAAAAAGCCTGCGTCATGCAGGCTTGTGGTCATCGAGTGTGCGGGGTCAGCGTTTGGCTAACCACTTGGTCGGGTTGATGGCTTCACCCTGATAGCGGATCTCGAAATAGAGGCCGGATCTGTCCTGGCCGCCACTGTCGCCGACCAGTGCCACGGGTTCGCCCTGTTCCACGCTCTGACCCACCTGACGCAGCAGCGACTGATTGTGACCGTAGAGGCTCATGTAGCCACGGCCGTGGTCGATCACCAGCAGCATGCCGAAGCCATCCAGCCAGTCGGCGTAAACCACCTGGCCCGGTGCGACCGCCTTGACCTGGGTCCCTTCGCTGGCACCGATCAGGGTGCCTTTCCACTTGAGCTCTGCGGTGCGGGGTGAGCCGTAGGAGATGAGGATCGGGCCCTGCACTGGCCAGCGCAGGCTGCCGTTGGTGCTGAGACCGCCGTAGCCGCCACTGCTTGGCTTGGTGCTCCGCGCGGCGGCTTGCTGCTCCGCTACCCTGTTCTGTTGTTCGGTGACTTTCTGCTGTTGGGCTGCGAGCCGTTGCTGCTCGCCGACTTTCTGCTGCTGTGCCGCGATCCGCTGTTGTTCGGCAATCCGCTTCTGTTCGGCGGCCAGGCGCTGTGCCTCCAGACGGCGCTGGCGCTCCTGCTCGGCTTTCAGCTTGGCCAGCCGCTCCCGCTCGGCCCGTTCACGGCGCTCCTGCTCTTCCCGCTGGCGACGCAGCTCTTCCAACCGGGCTTTCAGGGCTTTCTCTGCCTTGACCAGCTTGGTCAGCTTTTGTTCGTCGTTTTGTACCGATTGCTGCAGCTGGTTGCGTACTTTGGCGCGGCTCTGTTGACTGGCAAGCAGGGCCTGATGGTGCTCCTGCTGTTCGCTTAGCAGGGCTTGCAGCTTGCTCTCGGTCTCTTTGGTGGCCTGCTGGTTTTTGGCCAGCTTGGTGTGGGTCACACGCAGGGCGTCGATGGCCTCGATACGGGCCTTGTTGAGGTAGTCGTAGTAATCGAGAGAACGGCTCAGTTTGGCCGGGTCCTGCTGATTGAGTAGCAGTTTGAGGTAATCGTGGTTGCCCGCCTGGAAGGCGCTTTCAGCCTGCTTGGCCAGCAACTGTTTCTGATATTTTGCTTGTAGTTCCAGTGCCTGCTTGTCTTTTTGCAGGGTCGCCAGCTTCTGCTGGTTCTGTTTCAACTGCTGCTTGGTCTGGTTGAGTTTGGCGGCGGCCGCCGAGATGGCCTGCTCATCGGCCTTGAGCTGGGTGTTGAGTTTGGCCAGCTCCTGCTTGCTGAGCTTGATGCTCTTCTGTTGCTCTTTGATCTGGGACTGCATGGTGCCGAGCTGCTGATTGGCAGCCCAGGCGTTGCCCGCGATAAACCACAGGCAAAAAAACAGCGCGCCGGCCAACTGGCCGACGCGACTGGTTTTGTTTGAAATAACTTCGCATCCCCGCATGGGGAAGGATTATTTCAGAATCATCAGGGGCTTGCCAGTCATTTCCGGCGGGACAGGCAGACCCATCAGGGTCAGCATGGTCGGAGCCAGATCGGACAATTTGCCACCTTCAACCACCTCGGACTTGCGACCGAAATAGATGAGGGGAACCGGCAGGTTGGTGTGGGCTGTGTGCGCCTGACCTGTCTCTTCGTCCAGCATCTTCTCGGCGTTGCCGTGGTCGGCGGTGATCAGGCATTCGCCACCTACTTCGGCCAGGGCCTCGGTGACCCGACCAATGCAGTGATCAACCGCTTCACAGGCCTTGACGGCCGCATCGAACACACCGGTGTGGCCGACCATGTCGCCGTTCGGGTAGTTGCAGATGATGGTGTCGTACTTGCCGCTCTTGATGGCGGCCACCAGCTTGTCGGTCAGCTCTTCGGAGCTCATTTCCGGCTGCAGGTCATAGGTGGCCACTTTCGGGCTGGCAACGATCTCGCGATCTTCACCGGTGAAGCAGGACTCTTCGCCGCCGTTGAAGAAGAAGGTCACGTGAGCGTACTTCTCGGTTTCGGAGATGCGCAGCTGGGTCTTGCCCTGCTTGGCCAGCCACTCACCCAGGGTGTTCACCAGGGCGGTCGGCGGATAGGCACAGGCAGTTTTGATGTCGGCCGCGTATTCGGTCAGCATCACGAAGTTCAGCGCCGGGGTGGCGGCACGGGCGAAGCCGGTGAAGTCGCTGTCGACGAAGGCGCGGGTGATCTCACGGGCGCGGTCGGCACGGAAGTTCATGAAGATCAGGGCATCGCCATCCTGCATGGGGGCGGCGGCACCGATGCGGGTGGCCTTGACGAACTCGTCGTTCTCGTCGCGGGCATAGGCGGCGGCCAGGGCTTCGCTGGCGCTGTCGGCGGTGAACTCGCCCTTGCCTTGAGTCATCAGGTCATAGGCTTGCTGCACGCGATCCCAGCGGTTGTCACGGTCCATGGCGAAGTAGCGGCCGATCATGGAGGCGAAACGACCCTTGCCCAGACGGGCAAACAGGGCATCGAACTGTTCGATGGAAGACTGGGCAGAGCGCGGCGGTACGTCACGGCCATCCAGGAAGGCGTGGAAGTAGATCTGCTCGGCGCCACGTTTGGCGGCCATCTCGATCATGCCCATGATGTGCTCTTCGTGGCTGTGTACGCCACCCGGGGACATCAGACCCATGATGTGAACGGCCTTGCCCTTGGTCACGGCAGCATCAACAGCCTTGGCCAGTTCGACGTTCTGGAAGAAGTCGCCGTCTTTGATCTCTTTGGAGATGCGGGTCAGCTCTTGATAAACGATGCGACCGGCACCGATGTTGACGTGGCCCACTTCGGAGTTACCCATCTGGCCATCCGGCAGACCCACGTCCAGGCCGGAGCCGGAGATCAGGGTGCTGGTGTAGTCACGGGCGAGACGGTCGAGGTTGGGAGTCTTGGCGGCAGCGACGGCGTTGTGCTCTTGCTTGGTGCTGTAGCCCCAACCGTCCATGATGACGAGAACCAAAGGTTTCTTAGCTGTTGACATAAGGCTATGTCCTCTCGGATAGGAATGAATTGCGGGAAGTGAAACTAGCGTAATATTACTACATCTGCCGAAATAGTCACCTGATAGCCAAGCCTCGGCCACCGTCGCTCAAGGCTGTTGCCAGCCTGTTTCCCCTTTGTCGCCGGCTTGTCTCCCTGCTCGACGAATCCTCGCCCCAAAGCGTCGGACGCCATTTTTTATTCCGATCCTTTATCGCGCCCCTGCCCGATGGGAGCCCGCTCCCGCTTTGCCGCCAAGATGGCTGATCTTGGTGGGGTCCCCATGTATACTCGGGTCCTTGTCTTGGTCCCTGGATAGTAGAAGATGCAAGAGTATTTGGATTTTGCGGCCCGTAACCCGCTGCTGACCGCAGCTTGGTTCGGCCTGGCAGGCACCCTGGTTTACACCACTGTGCGTGCTCGTTTTTCTCCGGTTAAAACGGTAAGCAACCACACGGCTACCCTGCTGATCAACCGCGAAAATGCCACTGTGGTGGACATTCGCAGTCAGGAAGAGTTTACCAAGGGCCATCTGGCCGGTGCCAAGCACTTGCCGCTCAGCCAGATCCAGAGCAATAACCTGGGTCCAGTTGAAAAGCATCAAGATGCCCCCATCATAGTGGTGTGCGAGTCGGGGATGACCGCTGGTGGCGCAGGTCGCCAACTGAGCAAGGCCGGTTTCAAGCAGGTGTATGTGCTCAGCGGTGGCATGGCCCAGTGGCGTGCAGATAATCTGCCGGTGACCAAAAAACGCTGATTGAAGGGCCTGCGCCCACATATTTTCTTAAAAGGAATCAAACGAAATGGCTGACGAAATCAACAACCAGGAAGTACAACCGGAATTCCACATCCAGCGTGTTTACACCAAGGATGTCTCTTTCGAAGCCCCTAATACCCCGCACATCTTCCAGAAAGAGTGGCAGCCGGACGTCAAGCTGGACATGGACACCAAGACCAATATCCTGGCGGATGGCGTGTATGAGGTTGTGCTGACCCTGACCGTGACCTGCAAGCTGGAAACCGAAACGGCCTTCCTGTGCGAAGTACAGCAAGCCGGTATCTTCACCATAGGCAACCTGCCTGAGCCGCAACTGGCCCACTGCCTGGCAGCCTTCTGCCCGAACATCCTGTTCCCGTACGCCCGCGAAGCCGTGGCCAACATGGTGAGCAAGGGTTCCTTCCCGCAGCTGAACCTGGCACCGGTCAACTTCGATGCCCTGTTTGCCCAGCACATGGCGCAAGCACAGGCCCAGCAGGCGACAGCGGAAGCCTGATAATGGCTGACCAGATCGCTATCTCGGTCTTGGGGGCGGGGTCTTATGGCTCCGCCCTTGCCATTTCTCTGGCGCGCAACGGTCATCCGACCCTGCTGTGGGGTCACGACCCAGCCCATGTCGCCGAGCTGGAAAAAGAGCGCTGCAACAAGGCTTTTCTGCCGGATGTCCCTTTCCCTGCTGATCTGCAACTGACCGCCGATCTGCAGGCTGCGGTGCAAGCAGCTCCCGTGCTGCTGCTGGTGGTGCCGAGCCATGTGTTCGGTCAAGTGTTGGCTCAGGTCAAGCCCTTCCTGCGCCCCGATACCCGTATCGCCTGGGCCACCAAGGGGCTGGAACCAGACAGCGGCCGCCTGTTGCAAGATGTGGCACGTGAGGTGCTGGGTGAGGCGATCCCGCTGGCGGTGATCTCCGGCCCCACCTTTGCCAAGGAGTTGGCCGCCGGCCTGCCGACCGCCATCTCGGTGGCGTCGACTCACGATGACTTTGCTGATGATCTCTCGCTGTTGCTGCACTGCGGTCGCTCGTTCCGGGTCTATACCAATCCGGACTTCGTCGGTATGCAGCTCGGCGGCGCCGTCAAGAACGTCATCGCCATCGGTGCCGGTCTCTCCGACGGGCTGGGATTTGGCGCCAACGCCAGAACTGCGCTCATCACCCGGGGCTTGGTGGAGATGCAGCGTCTGGGAGCGGCCCTGGGTGCCGACGCCAAAACCTTCATGGGGATGGCTGGGCTCGGGGATCTGGTGCTCACCTGTACCGACAACCAGTCTCGCAACCGTCGCTTCGGTCTGGCCCTCGGGGCTGGCAAGAGCATGGATACCGCCATGGCCGAGATAGGTCAGGTGGTGGAAGGCTATCGCAACACCAAGGAGGTGCATCTGCTGGCGGCCCGTTGTGGCGTCGAGATGCCTATCTGCGAGCAGATCTTTCAGGTGCTCTATCAGGGCAAGAACCCGAAAGAGGCCGCCATCGCCCTGCTTAGCCGGGACAAGCGCGACGAATAAGCCATCCGCTGATGCTGGATAGCAAAAGGCCCCGCCAGATTGGCGGGGCCTTTTCATGTGTGGTCAGGGGGGATCAAGCTTGTCGGGTGATCGCCACTGGCATTCGATCAATAGTAGGAGTGATCGCCGCGCTGGTGCTCGGTGGCATCTTTGACGCCGTTGAGCTCGCCCGGGAATTTCTCCAGCAGCTGCTTCTCGATCCCCTCTTTCAGGGTGTAATCAACCATGGAGCAGCCGTTGCAACCGCCGCCAAACTGCAAAATGGCCAGCTTGTCTTCGGTCAGCTCAACCAGCGTGACCTTGCCACCGTGACCGGCCAGCATGGGGTTCACCTCGGACATCAGCACGTATTCTATGCGATCGATCAGCGGTGCATCGTCGTCCACCTTGCGCATTTTGGCATTGGGGGCTTTCAGCGTGAGCTGGGAGCCCATCTGATCGGTAACAAAGTCGATGGTGGCATCGACCAGGAAAGGGGTGCTCAGCGGATCGACCAGGCAGTCGAAGCCGCTGAAGGGCAGGTGTTGATCTTCCGGATCGACCGCGTCGGGTGGGCAATATGATACGCCGCACTCGGCATTCTGGGTTCCCGGATTGACCACAAACACCCGGATATTGGTGCCATCAGGCTGTTTTTCCAGCAGTTTACGGAAATGGGCCTGGGCGGTGTCGGAAATGCTGATCATCACTATCCTCATAAACCTGAGTGTACGACTAGGGTATTCATGATAACTCGCTTGGCAGTGCTTGGGTAGCATGCAGATGGTGCCGAGCATATGTCAAATATCCCTATGGCAGCCTGATGTGCCTGCGCTTGCGGGACAGATATCGAGTGTCATTTTATGTGTTTGAGCGTACGGCACATGGCCCACACGTCCACTTTTTCGATGCCGCTCTCGTGAAGCATGCGGGTGAGCTGACCCGCCGTCGCCCCCGTGGTCACCACATCGTCGAGCAGGACGACATGCCGATAGTGGTGAGGCTGGATGTGGAAGGCTCCGCGCAGATTCCGTCGCCGCTGAGCGGCACTGAGCCGGGTCTGCTGCGGAGTGGCTCGGATTCTGCGCAGCAGCCGGGTGTCGCAAGGGATGCCGGTGATCTCGCTGAGGGTGATGGCTATCTCTTCTGCCTGATTAAAGCCGCGCCACCACTGCCGCCACCAGTGCAGGGGAACCGGAATGATGGCTTCGGGGGGATCGTCTCTCTCCAGATGATCTGCCAGCAGACGGGCGAGCAGCGGTGCCAGCAGGATCTGGCCAGAATACTTCAACTGGGGAATGAGCATGGAGTAGGGGGGCTGGTAGTCGCCAATGACCTGCAACCGCTGCCAGGGCGGTGGCCTGCGCTGGCAGTGTCCGCAGACAGGTTCGGCTTCCCCGTCTGATTCCGGCAAGGGCGCCGCACACAATCTGCATTTGTGATAGGGCTGGTGGAGGGCCTGTTGGCACCAGCTGCAGAGCAGCGGCTGTTCATCGCAAGGCTGTTGGCAGAGCAGACAGTGGCCCTGCCAGTCGGCATGGTTGCCAAGGATCGGACTTGCTTTGGCGAGCAGTCGCTTTAACATGCTGACCCCAAGAGAATGAACAGGGATCTTGAGTCTAGATGAGCGTATCGGTAGAGCGATTTGGTCAGGGGCCCGACCTGGTGCTGTTGCACGGATGGGGCATGAATGGCGCAGTCTGGCATGGTATTGCCCAGCAGTTGGCGGCCCAGTATCGGATACATCTGGTGGACTTGCCCGGGTTTGGCAACAGTTCGCTGCTTGATGGGAGTGATTATTCCTTGCCCTGGCTGGCGGAGCAGGTCGCCGCTGTCTTGCCGCAGAAGTGCCATTTGCTCGGTTGGTCCCTCGGTGGTCTGGTGGCGAGCCAGTTGGCGCTAACCCAGCCTGAGCGATGCCTTTCGCTTATCACGGTAGCCAGCTCTCCCTGTTTCATGGCCCGTGACGACTGGCCGGGGATCGCCCCCAAGGTGCTGACCGGTTTCAATCAGATGCTGGCGGGGGATTTCAAGCAGACCATAGAACGATTCCTCGCTATCCAGGCCATGGGCAGCGAACATGCCCGGGATGATATCCGCCAGCTGCGCCACTGGTTGGCAGAGCGCCCGGCTCCCCAGCTTGCGGCGCTGGAGGCCGGACTCGGTTTGCTGGCGGAGGTCGACTTGCGCGATGAGCTGACCACGCTGAGCCTGCCCTGGTTGCGGGTCTATGGCCGGCTGGATTCGCTGGTGCCCAAGGCGGCCATACCGCTGCTGGACGAACGCTATCCGGCCAGTCACAGCCTGGTGCTGGAAAAGGCCTCGCACGCACCCTTTATTTCCCATCCGCAGCAGTTCGTTGAAATCATTCGACATTTTGTTGGTTGAAAAACAACCTATTTGCTTCATTAATCCTCTGGCGTGACGGATAATTAATCCAGCGTCAGAGGAGAGTCATCATGCGTATAGATTCTGCATTGAACAGCGGTGTACAAGGGTTTCAGCGAGCGGAACAGATTGCCGATAAGGCATCCAGCCAGATCGCTCGGCTCAACACCCCGAGCGGTGACCAGGTACAATTGCCTGATGAACTGGTCAACCTCAAGGTGGCCGAAATACAGGCCGGGGCGTCTGCCAAGGTGATCCAGACCGCCAGTGATGTTATGGGTACGCTGATCGATATCCGGGTGTGACATGAACATCAATGTCAGTCTGCCGACCATGATTCCTAATCAGCTGCAACCGCAGACGGAATCCGCACGCACTGACAATCGCCGTGCAGCCCTCATCCCCCAGACCCGCCAGAGCGAGGTATTTAATGCCGAGCCTGAAGTCGGCTCACAGAAAGACAAGTCCAAGGCCAGCCAGGCCAATCCCAACCAGAGTTCCCAGCAGACGCGGGAAGCTTCCCAGACCGGCAACCCGCAAACACCGGTTGATCACCGCGTCGTTGAGGCTACGGGGGAAGACGGGCAGCGCAACAAGCAACAGCAGGATCCCAGGCAGCAGGAGCAGCAACAGAAGCAGGAGCTGCAGGTCAAGGCGCTGGTAGACAGGGATCAGGAGGTGCGAGCCCACGAGCAGGCCCATCAGGCTACCGGTGGTCAGTATGCCGGTAGTCCGACCTATCAGTTCTCGATGGGACCGGATGGCAAGCGCTACGCCACCGGCGGGGGCGTCTCCATTGATATCGGGACCATTCCCGGCGATCCCAGGGCGACCATTGCCAAGATGCAACAGGTACGTGCCGCCGCCCTGGCCCCGGCGGATCCTTCCGCACAGGATCTGAGCGTGGCCAGAAGTGCCGCTGCCAAGGAGGCTCATGCCCGCAAGGCGCTGCTTTCATCCGATCCGGATACCGCCCTGGCGGCCGATGGCAGCGCCAAGAGAGGTGTATTGAGCGGCTACATGGAGCAGCGCAATCAGGTCATTGCCCAGCGTTATCAACAGGCGGTCAAGCCTGCTGCACAACAGGGTGTCAGTCTGAACGTCTGAGTGCCGCGCCGCCTCTTCCCCCTGACTTTTCGTTCACGCCCCGGGTATTTGCATCTAATCTGGGGGTAATCCCATTCATCCTCACAGGAGTCGTCATGCACTTTGATGAAGTCAAACCGGAAGACTTTGCCATCTTCTCCCGCGTTCCCCCTTCTCACCTTCAGATGGAACAATTTTTGATGCAGCTTGGTGGTGGCGGAACTGAAGGCACTCATTTCAAGAAGAAGGTCTTGTTGGCGGCCGGTTGGAGTCATACCGGCGTGGTTTCCTATGGCAAGTACCCGCAGGAGGCCAGCAAGGCATTCAATCGACTGCGAGAGGTGCTGGCCCGGCATCAGGACTCTGACACTATTCTGGCCGCCCTCACTCAATGAGCCTGGGCCTCTTGCAAAAAAAGCCCCTTTCGGGGCTTTTTTCATTTCTTGGCGGTTTATTTCTTTGCTTTGGAGAGGGCTGCCGCGAAGGCGTTGCCCATGGCGCCGCCCACTGGCGTACTTGGTTGCGGCGCTGGTCTCGGCTTGGCACTGCCAGCATTCACGTTGCGGGATTCCGCAGGTTTGCGAGCCGGCTGTCCGGCTTTTTCGTCCAGTCGCATGGTCAGGCTGATCCGCTTGCGCGGGGCATCCACCTCCAGCACCTTGACCCTCACTATGTCACCTGCCTTGACCACCTCGCGGGGATCCTTGACGAAGCGATCGGTCAGGGAGGAGATATGCACCAGTCCATCCTGATGGACGCCGATATCGACGAAGGCGCCGAAGTTGGTGACGTTGGTGACCACCCCCTCCAATATCATCTCGGGCACCAGGTCGCTTATCTTCTCCACCCCCTCCTTGAAAGTGGCGGTCTTGAACTCGGGTCGCGGGTCGCGGCCCGGTTTATCCAGCTCACCTATGATGTCGGTGACAGTGGGTAGACCGAACTGCTCATCGGTGTAGTCGGCCGGCTTCAGGCTGCGCAGCAGACTGCCGTTGCCAAGCAGGCTGGTGACGGTCTGCTCCAGCTTGGCGAGGATCCGCTCTACCACCGGATAGGACTCCGGGTGCACCGCCGAGCTGTCGAGGGGATTGCTGCCCCCGCGAATGCGCAGGAAGCCGGCACACTGTTCGAAGGCTTTGGGGCCGAGTCGGCTCACTTTCAGTAACTGCTGACGGCTCTTGAAGGCGCCGTTCTCATCCCGGTAGGCGACGATGTTCTGGGCCAGCGTCTGGGATAGACCTGAAACCCGATTCAGCAGGGCGACCGAGGCGGTATTCACATCCACACCGACCGCGTTCACGCAATCCTCGACCACGGCATCCAGTCGGCGGGCCAGCTGGCTCTGGCCGACGTCGTGTTGATATTGGCCCACGCCGATACTCTTGGGATCTATCTTGACCAGTTCGGCCAGGGGATCCTGCAGGCGGCGGGCGATGGAGACGGCGCCACGGATCGAGACGTCGAGATCCGGGAACTCCAGGGAGGCAAGCTCGGAGGCGGAATAGACAGATGCCCCCGCTTCGCTCACTACTATCTTCTGTGCTTTGGCTGCGGGGTAGCGCTCGAACAGATCGCTGACCAGCCGGTCGGTCTCTCGCGAAGCGGTACCGTTGCCGATACTGATGAGCTCGACCTTGTGCTTCTGGCACAGCTCGCTCAGGGTCTTGAGGCTTTGATCAATCTGGCGTTTTGGTTCGAACGGATAGATGGTTGCGTGATCGACCAGTTTGCCGGTGGCGTCGACCACGGCCACCTTGACCCCGGTGCGGATGCCCGGATCCAGCCCCATGGTGCAGCGCATGCCTGCCGGCGCCGCCATCAGCAGATCCTGAAGGTTCATGGCGAACACCTTGATGGCCTCGTCTTCTGCTGATTCGCGGATACGGCCGATCAGCTCGGTTTCCATCTGCAAGGAGAGCTTGATCTTCCAGGTCCAGCTCACCACCCCCTGCAGCCACTTGTCGGCCGGGCGGTTTTGCAGATTGAGCTTGAGGTGGTGGGCTATGATGCCTTCGCAGGGGCTGGTGCCCTCGTCGTCACCCGTGATCAGCGCCAGATTGAGGATGCCCTCGTTGCGACCGCGCAGCATGGCCAGCACACGGTGGGAAGGGGCCTTGTGCAGAGGCTCGTCGTGTTCGAAATAGTCCTTGAACTTGGCCCCTTCCTGCTCCTTGCCTGCTACCACGCGGGCGCGCAGGGTGGCATTCTGCCACAGGTAGTCACGCAGCTTCTCCAGCAGGTCGGCCTGCTCGGCGAAGCGCTCCATCAGGATATAGCGGGCGCCATCAAGAGCCGCTTTGCTGTCGGTAATGCCCTGTTCGGCATTGAGGAAGGCGGCCGCAGCTTGCTCGGGATCCTGCATCGGGTCGCTGAGCAGCAGGTTGGCCAGCGGCTCCAACCCGGCTTCGATCGCCATCTGCCCCTTGGTGCGGCGTTTGGGCTTGTAGGGGAGATAGAGATCTTCCAGCCGGGTCTTGCTGTCGGCGCCATTCAATTCGCGCATCAGCTCGGGGGTCAGCTTGCCCTGCTCTTCGATGGAGCGAATGATCACCTGACGGCGATCTTCCAGTTCACGCAGATAGCCGAGGCGGCTCTCCAGGGTACGCAGCTGGCTATCGTCCAGACCGCCAGTCACCTCCTTACGGTAACGGGCGATAAAGGGCACGGTCGAGCCTTCATCCAGCAGGCGCACGGCCGCCTGCACCTGTTCCGGACGGGCATTCAGCTCACCGGCAATCTGTCTCTCTATGATATGGCTGTGCATCTGGGATCTCTGTGGTCGCTTCTATCCAACTAGCCTGGGGGGCTCGACTTGCTGCGGCCGGGTATGCCGCTCGTCAGCTTGCTGCTTCTCTACATCATTAGGGGGCCGCATGGTGTGGATTGAGCGTCGCCGAGACAGGCCCGCACCCAAGGCGCTAAATGTGAGCACTATATGAGGTCGGGCGGCGCTATGCCACCCCGGTGACATGCATGGCCGTCGGGCCGAATGGCAGGAGAGGAGGCGGACGGCCCGGATCCCCGTCATGGAGGCTCGTTACGTGGACGGGAAGGGTATCAGCCGTTATCCATGGTGGGGAAGCGAGGGCTTCCCGTCACTTCGGATAACTGATCTCGGTGACATACCAGCAGGCGTCACCGATTGGCGTAGGCACTATGGCCTCATCCCCCACCTCTTTTTTGAGCAGGGCGCGGGCCATGGGGGCGTCGATGGAGATGTAATCCTTGCGGCCAAAGATCTCGTCATAACCGACGATGCGAAAGCGCTTGGTCTCGCCCTCGTCGTTCTCCACCTCGACCCAGGCGCCGAAGAACACCTTGCCTTCCTGGGCGGGGGCATAATCGACGATCCCCAGCTCCTCGAGGCATTTGCGCAGGTAGCGCACCCGCCTGTCGATCTCCCGCAGCCGCTTCTTGTTGTACTGGTAGTCGGCATTCTCGCTGCGATCGCCCAGGCTGGCGGCCCAGGCTACCTTGCGGGTTGTCTCGGGGCGCTCTTCACGCCACAGGAAATCGAGCTCTTCTTTCAGCTTGTTGTAGCCTTCGCGGGTGATCAGCTTGGTCTTCATGGATATCAAGTACCTGCGTCAATGTGGGCTGATGGGCCTCTTATGGCCCGGCCGATCTTATCCGCTGTTGCTTCGCTGTCGAGCAAAACCTGTGTTGTCATGGGGGGGACGGGGCCTGCAGGCGTAGCATGAGGGCCACAAGGCGGCTGCCATGGGCAATAACCAGTAACATATTTATGCTTTGCCGTTGGGAGCTCGAGCCCTAGTATTGGCAACATATCGAGAGGAGAGGCAAGCAATGAGTCAGCAATACAAGGTTCTGGTCGTCGACGATGATTTGAAATTACGTTCCCTGTTGGAGCGCTATCTGACCGAACAGGGATTCGTGGTTCGTGGCGTTGCCAATGGCGAACAGGCCGATCGCCTGCTGACTCGTGAAAATTTCAGCCTGATGGTACTGGACTTGATGCTGCCGGGGGAGGATGGCCTCTCCATCTGTCGTCGCCTGCGCGAGGCTGGCAACCAGATCCCGGTGCTGATGCTCACCGCCAAGGGCGATGAAGTGGATCGCATCGTCGGGCTCGAGATGGGGGCCGACGACTATCTGCCCAAGCCGTTCAACCCGCGTGAATTGCTGGCGCGGATCCGCGCCGTGCTGCGCCGTCATACAATCGAACTGCCCGGGGCTCCCTCGACCGCCGAGAAGATGGTGACCTTCGGCAACTATCAGCTCAAACTGGCGACGCGTGAACTCAGTCGTGATGGTGAGCCGGTGGCCCTGACCAGTGGCGAATTTGCCGTGCTCAAAGTGCTGGTCAGCCATCCCCGTGAGCCCCTCTCCCGCGACAAGCTGATGAACCTGGCCAGGGGCCGTGAATATACGGCGACCGAGCGCAGCATCGACGTGCAGGTTTCCCGTTTGCGCCGCCTGCTGGAGCAGGACCCGGCCCAACCCCGTTACTTGCAGACCGTCTGGGGGCTGGGTTACGTCTTCGTGCCGGACGGTGATGGCGCATGAAGAAAGTGAGCAGCATGTTTTCCCGCATGCTCTGGTTTCTGGCCGCTGTCCTGGTGGTCTATCAGTTTGTCTCCTATGCCACCTTCTACAACTATCTGCTGGCGCCGACTGTCAAGCAGATCAGCCACCTGTTGGCCAATCAGGTCAAACTCATCTTTCCGGTCGAAAGCAACCAGCTGGCGCTGAGCGAAGATGCCGAGGCGCTGGTCTATGTGGCGACCGGTAGCGACATCTATACCCAGACAGAGGCGGAGCAGCACGGGCTCAATGCCTCCAAGCCCTACGCCTATCTGGAAGAGAGCATCAGCCGCGAGCTGGGGGGCAAGACCAAGGTGCGGGTCGAGATCCAGGATCACTACATCATCTGGATCCAGCCGCCCCAGGCCAATCGGGTGTGGGTTCGCATCCCGCTGACCGAGATCGAGGATGACGACATAGAGCCGCTGCTCCTCTACATGAGTGTGTTGCTGGTGGTGACCCTGTTCGCGGCCTGGCGCTTTGCCCGCCAGCTGGTGCGTCCGCTGGAGGATCTGGAGGCCGGTGCCGTGGCCGTGGCCCGTGGCAACTTCCCCGATGCACTGGGGGAGCTCGGCTCGCGGGAGGTTCGCCGATTGACCCGCACCTTCAACCACATGTCGAGCTCGATCAAGGGGTTGATCGAGGAACGCAATCTGATGATGGCCGGGGTCTCCCACGATCTGCGCACCCCGTTGACCCGCATCCGGCTGGCGACTGAAATGATGTCTTCCGGGGATGAGTATCTCAAGGAGAGCATCAATGCGGACATTGACGAGTCCAACGGCATCATAGATCAGTTCATCGACTACATTCGGCCGGACGAGGGGCTGGATACCCAGCAAATCGACCTGACCCAGCTGATCCACGACGTGCTGTTGGTGCAGACCGATCAGGGGCTGGAGGTGGATCTCGAATTGCCGGAAGAGGCGGTGCGTGTGGCCTGCAATCCCATCAGCATCCGGCGCATCCTCAACAACTTGTCTGGTAACTCGTTGCGCTATGGTGCGAGCTGTTTGCAGGCCGAGCTGAAGGATGATGGCCACTGGGTGAGGCTACGGCTGTCAGACAATGGCCCCGGCATTCCGGAGCAGGACTACAACCGGGTGCTCAAGCCGTTTACCCAGGGCAACGAGGCCCGCACCGGCAGTGGCAGTGGCCTGGGGTTGGCCATAGTTGCCAAGATTGTCTCCCAGCACCATGGCACCATACGGCTGGGGCGCTCAGAACTGGGGGGCTTGCTGGTGGAGATCCGGCTACCCAAGAATCAGCCACTGGAGTGGATGGATTGAGAGAAGGGCGTATCCATGGATACGCCCTTTTGCATTGTCAGGCTTGCGGCTCGGCGCTCTTGCGGTAGCGCTTGCCGTATTTGAGCTGCTGGATCAGCAGGGCGGCCACGATCAGCCCAAGCCCTATTGGGGTGGCCGGGTGTATGGTTTCACCAATGAGCAGGTTGAGCAGCACCAGGGAGGCAAATGGCGAGATGAAGATGAGGTTGCTGATGGGGGCCGTGTTGGTGGCGTGGCGCAGGGCCATCAGCCAGAGCACGAAGCCGAAGCCCATCTCGAACAGGCCCACATAGATGGCGCCGACCCAGCCCTGCCAGGCGGTCATGGCAAAATCGGAGAGCAGCCAGGTCGCCGCGATGATGAAAGGAAGACTGATGATGAAGCCGATCAGCAGACTGACGATGGGGTCCCCCTGATTGCGGGTGTTGAGGATCCAGTAACTGGCCCAGATAAGGGTCGATACCAGCGCCAGCGTTACCCCGAGCGGGCTGTCGAATTGCAGGCCGAGCACATCTCCCCGGGTAGCGATCACCAGGGCGCCGAAGTAGCCCAGTACTATTGCGACCCCGTCGCGGCGGCGCAGCTTCTGGCCGAGAAAGGGAACGGCCAGCAGACTGAGGGTGATGGCCCAGGTGTAGTTGAGGGTCTGCGCCTGCTGCGCGGGCAGCAGGTCATAGGCCTTGAACAGCAACAGGTAATAGAGGAAGGGATTCAATACCCCCAGCGCCAGATAATAGAAGGGGCGAGCCTTGAGGTAACTCAGCAGCAGCGCCAGCTTGCCCTGTTTGGCTACGATAGCGCCGAGAGTCAGGGTCGAGGTGAAGGCGGCAACAAGCAGCAATTGCACAGGTTCGAAGTAGGCGAGGGAAATCTTGAAGGCGGTGGCAACCGTCGACCAGAGGGCAACGGCGCAGAGTCCATACTGATAGGCTTTCTTTTGATCTTTGAGCATTGGATGTCGTTCCACTGACGGAGGCAGGCGCAGAGTCTACCAGCCTGTTTGTAAGATTGTCGTTACCCCCGATTGGCAGGAAATGGTGTCACCGCCGGCGAGATCCATCTGCCACATAAAACTGCGCACAATCTGTTCGTTCTCCCTTGCGAAAATTTGAAAAATCCGTATAATCCCCTCCGCTTACCCATGAGGTAAGCCAGACGATATGTCTGCTGCTGAGTTCCTCGTTTACGAGAGCCAGCCATACAGTCCTCCCGATATGGGGGGAAACGTGAAAAATCACACCTCTGGCGGGATCGCTCCCGGTCGGGCGGTGTTGGTTTATGTTCTTTTATCTATTGGAGCTCTGTCAATGCAGAACCAAAGAATCCGTATCCGCCTGAAGGCTTTTGATCATCGCCTGATTGATCAATCCACTGCGGAAATCGTTGAAACTGCAAAGCGCACCGGCGCGCAGGTTCGCGGTCCTATTCCGCTGCCGACTCGCAAAGAGCGCTTCACCGTCCTGATCTCCCCGCACGTCAACAAAGATGCGCGTGATCAGTACGAGATCCGCACTCACAAGCGTCTGGTAGACATCGTTGAGCCGACTGACAAGACCGTGGACGCTCTGATGCGTCTGGATCTGGCAGCCGGTGTAGACGTCCAGATCAGCCTGGGTTAATTACGGAAAGAGGTTGATAACAATGACAATCGGTCTTGTAGGTCGCAAAGTGGGTATGACTCGCATCTTCACTGAAGATGGCGTTTCTATCCCGGTGACTGTTATCGAAGTTGAAGCTAACCGTGTAACTCAGGTCAAATCTGTAGAAACCGACGGCTACAACGCTATTCAGGTTACCACTGGCGCCAAGAAAGCCAGCCGTGTGACCAAGCCGGAAGCTGGCCACTTCGCCAAAGCTGGTGTAGAAGCCGGTCGCGGTCTGTGGGAATTCCGCCTGAACAACGGTGAAGCTTTCACTGTTGGTAGCGAGCTGAAAGTAGATCTTCTCGCTGACGTTAAGCTGGTAGACGTTACTGGCACATCCAAGGGTAAAGGTTTTGCTGGTACTGTTAAGCGCCACAACTTCCGCACCCAGGATATGACCCACGGTAACTCCTTGTCTCACCGCGCTCCGGGTTCTATCGGTCAGAACCAGACTCCGGGTCGTGTATTCAAGGGCAAAAAGATGGCTGGTCACATGGGTGCTGAGCGTGTAACGACTCAGAACCTGGAACTGGTTCGTGTTGACGCTGAACGTAACCTGCTGCTCATCAAAGGTGCAGTCCCAGGTGCAACCAACGGCAACGTGATCGTCAAACCTGCCGTCAAAGCGTAACGTCTGAGGAGATAGTAATGGAATTGGTAATGAAAGACGCCAAGAGCGCTCTTGAAGTTTCCGAGACTACCTTCGGGCGCGAATTCAACGAAGCTCTGGTTCACCAGGTCGTCGTTGCATATGCCGCAGGTGCCCGTCAGGGTACTCGCGCGCAGCTGACTCGCTCTGAAGTGTCTGGTGGCGGCAAAAAGCCGTGGCGTCAGAAGGGTACTGGTCGTGCCCGTGCTGGCTCCATCCGTTCGCCCATTTGGCGTTCCGGTGGTGTGACTTTTGCTGCTAAGCCGCAAGATCACAGCCAAAAAGTAAACAAGAAGATGTACCGCGGCGCTATCCGTAGCATCCTGTCCGAACTGGTACGTCAAGAGCGCCTGATCGTTGTCGAGAAATTCGGCATCGAAGCGCCGAAGACCAAAGAACTGATCGCCAAGCTGAAAGAGATGGAACTGACTGACGTTCTGATCGTGACAGCTGAAGTCGATGAGAACCTGTTCCTGGCTGCTCGCAACCTGTACAAAGTTGACGTGCGTGATGTTGCCGGTATTGACCCGGTCAGCCTGATCGCTTTCGACAAGGTTCTGATGACTGCTGATGCAGTTAAGCAAATCGAGGAGATGCTGGCATGATCCGCGAAGAGCGTCTGTTGAAAGTTCTGAAGGCTCCGCATATCTCTGAAAAGAGCACCATGGTCGCCGAGAAGCAGAACACTATCGTGTTCAAAATTGCTGTCGACGCCACCAAGGCGGAAGTCAAAGCTGCAGTTGCGAAACTGTTCGAGGTCGAAGTTGAGACCGTCCGTACCCTGAACATGAAGGGTAAAACCAAGCGCGCAGGTGCACGCGTAGGCCGTCGTTCCGATTGGAAAAAGGCTTATGTGACCCTGAAAGCTGGTCAGGACATCGACTTCATGGGCGCAGCCGAGTAAGAGGAGTTCTGAAAAATGGCAATCGTTAAGTGCAAGCCTACTTCTCCGGGCCGCCGCCACGTCGTTAAGATCGTCAATCAAGAGCTGTACAAGGGTAAGCCCTTTGCCGCTCTGCTGGACAGCAAGAGCAAGTCCGGTGGTCGTAACAACAACGGTCGTATCACTACCCGTCATATCGGTGGTGGTCACAAGCAGCATTACCGTATCGTCGACTTCAAGCGCGACAAAGACGGTATCCCGGCCAAAGTAGAGCGCCTGGAATACGATCCTAACCGTACCGCTAACATCGCTCTGGTGTTGTATGCAGACGGTGAGCGTCGTTACATCCTGGCTCCGAAAGGTCTGAAAGCTGGTGACGCTATCGCTTCTGGTGCTGATGCCGCAATCAAGGTAGGTAACGCCCTGCCGATGCGCAACATCCCGGTCGGTTCGACTGTTCACGCCGTTGAGATGAAACCTGGTAAAGGTGCCCAGCTGGCTCGTTCCGCTGGTACTTTCATCCAGATCCTGGCTCGTGAAGGTAACTATGTAACTCTGCGTCTGCGTTCCGGCGAAGTACGTAAAGTTCTGGCCGAGTGCCGCGCCACCATCGGTGAAGTCGGTAACTCCGAGCACATGTTGCGTCAACTGGGTAAAGCCGGTGCCAACCGCTGGCGTGGTATTCGTCCGACCGTTCGCGGTATGGCGATGAACCCGGTCGACCACCCGCACGGTGGTGGTGAGGGTCGTAACAAGGGCATGCAGCCTGTGTCCCCATGGGGCCAGAAGGCTAAAGGCTTCAAGACCCGTAAGAACAAGCGTACCGACAAGTACATCGTACGTCGTCGTAACAAGTAATTGTTAACATAGAGGAATCACCATGCCACGTTCTCTCAAGAAGGGTCCATTTATTGACCTGCACTTGCTGAAGAAGGTAGAGAAAGCGGTGGAAAGCGGGGATAAAAAGCCGGTTAAGACCTGGTCCCGTCGTTCAATGATCATCCCGAACATGATCGGTTTGACCATCGCTGTCCATAATGGTCGTCAGCACGTTCCGGTTTTCGTTACCGAAGAAATGATCGGTCACAAACTGGGTGAATTCGCACCGACTCGTACTTATCGCGGCCATGCTGCTGATAAGAAGGCTAAGAAGCGCTAAGGGATAAATGATGGAAGCTATCGCTAAACACCGTTATGCCCGTACTTCTGCCCAGAAAGCTCGTCTGGTAGCCGATCAAGTACGTGGTCTGTCCGTAGACAAGGCTCTGAATCTCCTGACCTTCAGCCCGAAAAAGGCTGCTGTGCTGGTTAAGAAAGTGCTGGAATCTGCCATTGCAAACGCTGAGCACAACGAAGGCGCCGACATCGACGCCCTGCGTGTTGCTACTATCATGGTCGACGAAGGTCCCTCCATGAAGCGCATCCGTCCGCGTGCCAAAGGTCGTGCGGATCGTATCCTCAAGCGTACCGCTCACATCACTGTAGTGGTATCCGACGCTAAGGCTGGGAGATAAGCAATGGGTCAGAAAGTACATCCTAATGGCATTCGCCTGGGTATTACCAAGCCTTGGAATTCTACCTGGTTCGCGAACACCAAAGACTTCGCTGACAACCTGTACAGCGATTTTCAAGTACGCCAGTTCCTGACCAAGGAACTGAAAAATGCGTCCTTGTCCAAGATCACCATCGAGCGTCCGGCCAAGAGCATCCGTGTGACCATTCACACCGCTCGTCCGGGTGTTGTGATCGGTAAGAAAGGCGAAGACGTTGAGAAACTGCGCAAAGCTGTAGCCGCGATTGCCGGCGTGCCTGCTCAGATCAACATTTCCGAAGTCCGTAAGCCGGAGCTGGATGGCAAGCTTGTTGCCGACAGCATCACTTCCCAGCTGGAACGTCGCGTTATGTTCCGTCGTGCTATGAAGCGCGCCGTACAAAACGCAATGCGCCTGGGTGCCAAGGGCATCAAAGTGGAAGTGTCTGGTCGTCTGGGCGGTGCTGAAATCGCGCGTACCGAATGGTACCGTGAAGGTCGTGTGCCTTTGCACACCCTGCGTGCCGACATCGACTACGCAACTTCTGAAGCCCACACCACTTACGGTGTGATCGGCGTTAAAGTTTGGATCTTCAAGGGCGAAGTTCTGGGTGGTCTGGCTGCAGTTAATGCTGCCGCTGCTCAAGAGCAAGCTCCTGCAAAGCCCAAGCGCGATAACAAACGCCGCGGTAAGTAAGGAGATTCGGTAAATGTTGCAACCTAAGCGTACTAAATTCCGCAAGACCCACAAGGGTCGTAACCGCGGTCTGGCCACCTCTGGTAACGAAGTATCCTTCGGTACCTTTGGCCTGAAGGCGACATCTCGTGGCCAACTGACTGCTCGTCAAATCGAAGCAGCCCGTCGTGCCATGACCCGTCACGTTAAGCGTCAAGGTAAGATCTGGATCCGCGTATTCCCGGACAAGCCCATCACCGAAAAGCCCCTCGAAGTTCGTATGGGTAAAGGTAAGGGTAACGTGGAATATTGGGTTTGCCCGATCCAGCCTGGCAAGGTTCTGTACGAGATGGACGGTGTACCTGAGGCTCTGGCGCGTGAAGCGTTTGCCCTGGCCGCAGCTAAGCTGTCTGTTCAGACCACTTTCGTAATTAAGACGGTGATGTGATGAAAGCCCAAGATCTGCGTCAAAAGAGCGTCGATGAACTGAACCAGGAGCTGCTGGGCCTGCTGCGTGAGCAATTCAACATGCGCATGCAAGCGTCCACCGGCCAGCTGGCTCAGACTCACACTCTGAAACAAGTGCGTCGTGACGTCGCACGTATCAAGACTGTACTGACTGAGAAGGCAGGTGCGTAATGACTGACAAGATCCGTACTCTGCAAGGTCGTGTAATCAGCGACAAGATGGAGAAATCCATCACTGTTGCTATCGAGCGCAAGGTAAAGCACCCGATCTACGGTAAGATCATCAAGCGCACTACCAAGCTGCACGTACATGATGAGAACAACGAGTGTAAAGCTGGCGATCTCGTGGAAATCCGCGAGTGCCGCCCGCTGTCCAAGACCAAGTCCTGGACCCTGGTTGCAATCTTAGAAAAGGCCTAATCGGTACTTTTTAGCCCAAACGGCCCCTTAGCGGGGCCGTTTGTTTTTTAGGCTACCTTTTCTAAAAATCCTGTGTTATAGTTTCGCGCCTTTTGAAGGCAGCCAGATCCCGAGAGGGATAAGAAGTAAACAAAGCGGAGCACTAAAATGATCCAGATGCAAAGTATGCTGGGCGTAGCCGACAACTCCGGCGCTCGCAGTGTAATGTGTATTAAGGTTCTGGGTGGCTCGCACCGCCGTTACGCCGGCATCGGCGACATCATCAAAGTTTCCATCAAGGAAGCCATTCCTCGCGGTAAAGTGAAGAAAGGTGATGTATATAATGCGGTGGTCGTACGCACCCGTAAAGGCGTTCGTCGTCCGGACGGCTCAGTCATCCGTTTCGACAACAATGCGGCTGTTTTGCTTAACGGCAACCAACAGCCAATCGGTACTCGTATTTTTGGCCCGGTGACCCGTGAACTGCGTAATGAGAAGTTCATGAAGATTGTGTCCCTGGCACCCGAAGTACTGTAAGGAGTCGAACGATGGCAGCTAAAATCCGTCGCGAAGACGAAGTGATTGTTCTTACCGGCAAAGACAAGGGCAAGCGTGGCAAAGTCACTCAAGTCCTGGTAAGCGAAGGTAAGGTATACGTTGAAGGCATCAACTTGGTGAAGAAACACCAAAAGCCGGTACCCGCACTGGGTCAGGCTGGCGGTATCATCAGCAAAGAAGCCCCAATGGACGTTTCTAACGTAGCGCTGTTCAACTCTGCCGCTGGCAAGGCTGATCGCGTTGGTTTCCGGATTGAAGACGGCAAAAAAGTTCGTTTCTTCAAATCCACCGGCGAACTTGTGAAGTAATTGGAGTTTAACGATGGCGAAACTGCATGATTACTACAAATCCGATGTAGTAAATGAACTGGCCAAACAGTTCGGTTACAAGACTATCATGCAAGTCCCTCGGATCGAGAAAATCACCCTGAACATGGGTGTTGGTGAAGCTATCTCTGACAAAAAGCTGTTGGAAAATGCCGCTGCCGATATGGCTGCCATTTCCGGTCAGAAGCCGCTGATCACCAAAGCTCGCAAATCTGTTGCGGGCTTCAAGATTCGTGAAGGCTACCCGATAGGTTGTAAAGTAACCCTGCGTGGCGAGCGTATGTGGGAGTTCCTGGAACGGCTGATTTGCATCTCCGTACCGCGTATCCGTGACTTCCGTGGCCTGAATGCTAAAGCGTTCGACGGTCGTGGTAACTACTCCATGGGCGTGCGTGAGCAAATCATCTTCCCGGAAATCGACTATGACAAAGTCGATCGCGTTCGTGGTCTGGATATCACCATCACCACTTCCGCGAATACCGATGAAGAAGGCCGTGCTCTGCTGGCTGCCTTTAACTTCCCATTCCGCAAGTAAGGTTAGGGTTATGGCTAAAACATCCATGAAAGCACGTGAAGCAAAGCGTGCGAAGCTGGTAGCCAAGTTCGCCACTAAGCGAACCGAGCTGAAAGCTATCATCGTTGATATGAACGCTTCTGAAGAAGCGCGTTGGGATGCTGTCTTGCAACTGCAACAGCTGCCCCGTGATTCCAGTCCGTCCCGCCAGCGTAACCGTTGCAATATTACTGGTCGTCCGCACGGTTTCCTGCGCAAGTTTGGCCTGTCTCGCATCAAGGTGCGTGAGCATGCCATGAAGGGCGAAATTCCAGGCCTCACAAAGGCCTCTTGGTAAGAATCTCGGGAGTTAGACTATGAGCATGCAAGATCCGATCGCGGACATGCTGACCCGCATCCGTAACGGTCAGGCGGCGAGCAAAGTTGCGGTTTCCATGCCTTCTTCCAAGCTGAAAGTGGCAATCGCCAAAGTGCTGAAAGAAGAAGGTTACATCGCTGGCTACTCCGTAGCGGGTGATGTGAAGCCGGAACTGGAAATTGAATTGAAATATTTCCAGGGCAAGCCGGTTGTAGAACTGATCCAACGCGTGAGCCGTCCCGGCCTGCGTATTTACAAGCGCACTACTGATCTGCCGAAAGTTATGGGCGGTCTCGGTGTTGCTATCGTGTCCACGTCTAAAGGTGTGATGACCGACCGTGCTGCCCGCAAGGCAAGCATGGGCGGTGAGATCATCTGCTACGTCGCTTAATAGGAGGTCGGAAATGTCTCGCGTTGCTAAGGCACCCGTCACTATTCCTGCTGGCGTAGAGGTGACTCTGAACGGTCAGGAACTGTCCATCAAAGGTGGTAAAGGTTCTCTGGTTCGTTCCATCCACGCCGGTGTAGAAGTGACCAAAGAAGACAATGTACTGAAGTTCGCCCCGCGCGACGGCATCGCTGGTGCTGACGCTCAGGCCGGTACTGCACGTGCATTGGCTAACAACATGGTAATCGGTGTTACCCAAGGCTTCGAGCGTAAGCTGCAGCTGGTTGGTGTAGGTTACAAAGCCTCCATCAAGGGCAATGCTGTCGCGCTGGCCCTGGGCTTCTCTCACCCGGTAGAGCATGCGCTGCCGGCTGGTGTCACCGCTGAATGCCCGACCGCTACAGAGATCGTTCTGCGTGGTGTGGACAAGCAGCTGGTTGGCCAAGTCGCCGCCGATATCCGTTCTTACCGCGCTCCGGAGCCCTACAAGGGCAAGGGTGTACGCTATGCCAACGAGCAAGTGCGTACTAAAGAAGCTAAGAAGAAGTAAGGTAACACTATGGACAAGAAAGCAGCTCGTCTCCGTCGTGCTACTCGTGCTCGGAAGAAGATGCAGGAACTGGGAGCTACCCGTCTGGTTGTTCACCGTACCCCGCGTCATATCTACGCGCAGGTTATCGCAGCCAACGGTTCCGAAGTTCTGGCCTCTGCTTCTACAGTAGAGAAAGCCATCAGTGAAGGGCTCAAACACTCCGGTAATGCTGATGCAGCTACCGCAGTGGGTAAAGCAATCGCTGAGCGTGCTATTGCCAAAGGCGTTCAGAACGTATCTTTCGATCGTTCCGGTTTCAAGTATCACGGTCGTGTAGCCGCTCTGGCTACCGCTGCTCGTGACGCTGGTCTTCAGTTCTAAGCTAGGAGTCGAAGATGGCTAAAGTCGAATCTCAAGCCGGCGAACTGCAAGAAAAGCTGATTGCAGTAAACCGTGTTTCGAAAACTGTTAAAGGTGGTCGTATCATGTCCTTCACCGCGTTGACCGTGGTGGGTGATGGTAACGGCCGTGTAGGTTACGGTTACGGTAAGGCCCGTGAAGTTCCGGCCGCTATTCAAAAAGCGATGGAACAGGCTAAACGTAACCTGAGCAAGGTAGAACTGAACAATGGCACCCTGCACCACCCGGTGCGTGGCGTTCACTCCGGTTCCTCCGTGTTCATGAAGCCGGCCTCACAAGGTACTGGTATCATTGCAGGCGGCGCCATGCGTGCTGTTCTGGAAGTTGCTGGTATCCACAACGTGCTGGCCAAGACCTACGGTTCCACCAACCCAATCAACGTTGTTCGCGCAACTGTAGACGCTCTGGTACAGGGTCAATCCCCGGCCCAGATCGCTGCCAAGCGTGGTCTGCGCGTTGAAGAAATTCTGGGGTAATGCGACATGGCTAACACTGTAAAAGTAACTCAAACTCGCAGCTCTATCGGCCGTCTGCCAAAGCACAAGGCGACTCTGCGTGGTCTGGGTCTGCGTCGCATTGGTCACACCGTTGAGCTGGAAGATACTCCCTGCGTACGCGGTATGATCAACCAGGTTTATTACATGGTTAAGGTGGAGGGCTAAGCATGCGTCTGAATACTCTGTCTCCGGCCGCTGGTTCCAAGCCTGAAAAACAACGTCGTGGCCGTGGTATCGGCTCCGGCTTGGGCAAGACTGGTGGTCGTGGTGTGAAAGGTCAAACCTCTCGTTCCGGTGGCGGTAAAGTCCGCGCTGGTTTCGAAGGCGGCCAGATGCCTTTGAAAATCCGTCTGCCGAAGTTCGGTTTCTTCTCTCGCAAATCTTTGGTGTCTGCCGAAGTGCGTCTGAACGAAATCGCCATGGTAGAAGGTGATGTGGTCGATCTGAGCACTCTGAAGCAAGCCGGTGTTGTTACTAAGAACATCGTTTTCGCTAAAGTTGTTCTGTCTGGCAACATTGACCGTGCTGTGACCGTTCGTGGTGTGTCCGTCACCAAAGGTGCACGTGCAGCCATCGAGGCCGCTGGCGGTAAAATCGAGGAATAATCAGTACAATGGCTAAGAAACCAGGATTGGATGTTAAAGCACAGGGTGGTCTGAGTGAACTGAAGAGCCGTCTGCTCTTCGTTCTCGGGGCGATTATCGTTTTCCGTGCAGGCTCTTATGTGCCGATTCCTGGTATTGACGCCGCCGTACTGGCCGAGTTGTTCCAACAACAGAAGGGCACCATCATTGAGATGTTTAACATGTTCAGTGGTGGTGCACTCTCGCGTGCTTCTATTCTTGCGCTGGGGATCATGCCGTACATTTCGGCATCGATCATTATCCAGCTACTGACTGTGGTTCACCCCGCTCTTGCTGAACTCAAGAAAGAAGGTGAATCCGGCCGTCGCAAGATTAGCCAATATACCCGTTGGGGCACGCTGGTTTTGGGAACTTTCCAGGCCATTGGTATTGCAACCGGTCTGCCGAATATGATGCAGGGACTCGTGACTCATCCGGGTTTGGGCTTCTATTTCACGGCCGTTGTGAGTCTGGTCACCGGTACCATGTTTTTGATGTGGTTGGGTGAACAGATTACCGAGCGTGGGATCGGTAATGGTATCTCGTTGATTATTTTCACGGGTATCGTTGCTGGTTTGCCGCATGCCATTGGTGCTACGGCCGAACAGGCACGTCAAGGGGAATTGCACATCCTGCTGTTGTTGTTGCTGGGCTTGATTGTTTTCGCAGTGACTTACTTTGTGGTGTTCGTGGAACGTGGTCAGCGTCGTATCGTCGTTAACTACGCCAAGCGTCAACAAGGCCGCCAAGTATTTGCCGCGCAAAGCACACACCTGCCGTTGAAAGTGAATATGGCCGGTGTGATTCCTGCGATTTTCGCATCCAGCATCATCCTTTTCCCAGGGACCATTACCTCTTGGTTTGGTCAGGGCGACGGCAAGATCGCTGATATCCTGCAACAGGTCTCTATGGTCCTGCAGCCGGGTCAGCCCTTGTATGAGATGTTGTATGCAGCAGCCATTATCTTC
Source organism: Aeromonas popoffii (assembly GCF_037818705.1). Lineage (NCBI taxonomy): Bacteria > Pseudomonadati > Pseudomonadota > Gammaproteobacteria > Aeromonadales > Aeromonadaceae > Aeromonas > Aeromonas popoffii. The sequence goes on from NZ_CP149129.1 coordinate 208,510, forward strand.
TTCTGTTTCTTCTATACCGCGCTGGTGTTCAACCCCCGCGAGACAGCAGACAACCTGAAGAAGAGTGGAGCCTTTATCCCGGGGATCCGCCCGGGCGAGCAGACAGCACGTTACATCGATAAGGTTATGACTCGCCTGACATTGGCAGGTGCGCTCTATATAACCTTTATCTGTCTGGTACCCCAGTTCTTGATGACTGCTTGGAACGTACAGTTCTACTTCGGTGGCACTTCGCTGCTGATTATCGTGGTAGTTATCATGGACTTCATGGCTCAGGTACAAACCCATATGATGTCTCATCAATATGGCGACGTCCTGAGGAAGGCCAACCTGAAGGGCTACGGCCGCTAAAGGTCGGCGTAGTTACGGAGTTAAGCAATGAAAGTTCGTGCTTCCGTTAAGGCAATCTGCCGTAACTGCAAAATCATCAAGCGTCACGGTGTGGTGCGTGTGATTTGCAGCGAGCCAAAGCATAAACAGCGCCAAGGCTAATTTTTTACGGTTAGTACTTGCAACAAATAGTTGTGCTGGCTAATATAGCCAGCCAACTTTTGTTGTGTATTGGTTGACCGCCACGTATCCGCTCACGGGCTTTGTGGTGGTCGTAATCTACTATATGTAGGAGTGAATAGTGGCCCGTATCGCTGGCATTAACATTCCTGACCATAAGCATGCAGTCATTGCGTTGACTGCGATTTATGGCGTCGGTCGTACCCGCTCCAAGGCCATCTGTGCCGCAGCCGGTATCGCTGAGAATGTGAAAATTAAAGACCTGGACGAAGCTCAGATTGAGAGTCTGCGTGAACAAGTAGGTAAATTCACCGTTGAAGGTGACCTGCGTCGTCAGATTTCCATGAACATCAAGCGATTGATGGATCTGGGTTGCTACCGTGGTTTGCGTCACCGTCGTAGCCTGCCTGTTCGTGGTCAACGTACCAAGACCAACGCTCGTACCCGTAAGGGTCCGCGCAAGGCTATCAAGAAGTAACGGGAAGGTAGAAAATGGCTAAAACTCCGACTCGTGCTCGCAAGCGCGTTAAAAAGCAAGTGAGCGACGGTATTGCGCACGTTCATGCATCTTTCAACAACACAATCGTGACCATTACTGACCGTCAGGGCAATGCTCTGTCATGGGCTACCTCCGGTGGTTCAGGTTTCCGTGGTTCCCGTAAGTCCACTCCGTTTGCTGCCCAGGTAGCTGCTGAGCGTGCTGGTGAGATCGCCAAAGAATACGGCGTGAAGAACCTGGAAGTCATGGTCAAAGGTCCGGGTCCCGGTCGTGAGTCTTCCATCCGCGCTCTGAACGCGGCTGGTTTCCGCATCACTAATATTACTGATGTGACTCCGATCCCGCACAACGGTTGTCGTCCTCCCAAGAAGCGCCGCGTATAACGCTGTAGCTACTTGGTCTAGGATTGTTGGAGAAAGAAGATGGCAAGATATATCGGTCCTAAGCTTAAGCTTAGCCGTCGTGAGGGCACCGACCTCTTCCTGAAGTCTGGTGTTCGTGCGATTGATTCTAAGTGCAAGATTGACACCGCCCCTGGTCAGCACGGTGCGCGTAAAGCGCGTCTGTCCGACTACGGTGTTCAGCTGCGCGAGAAACAAAAAGTTCGTCGTATCTACGGCGTATTGGAAAAACAGTTCCGCAACTACTACCGCGACGCTGCCCGTCAAAAGGGTAACACCGGTGAAAACCTGTTGCAGCTGCTGGAAGGTCGTTTGGACAACGTTGTTTACCGTATGGGCTTCGGCGCCACTCGTGCTGAATCTCGTCAGCTGGTGAGCCACAAAGCCATTATGGTAAACGGTCGCGTTGTGAACATTCCTTCTTTCCAGGTTTCCCCTGAGGACGTGATCTGCATTCGTGAGAAGGCTAAGAAGCAAGCGCGTATCAAAGCTTCCTTGGAAGTTGCTGGTCAGCGTGAGAAGCCGACTTGGGTAGAGGTTGATGCCGCTAAAATGGAGGGTGCTTTCAAGCGTCTGCCAGAGCGTTCCGACCTGTCTGCCGACATTAACGAACAGCTGATCGTCGAGCTTTACTCCAAGTAAAGCTAGCTTCTAAAGAGAGGACACAATGCTGGGTTCTGTAACAGATTTTCTTAAACCGCGGCTAGTTGACATCGAGCAAGTTAGCCCGACTCATGCGAAAGTGACTCTTGAGCCACTTGAGCGTGGCTTTGGTCACACGCTGGGCAATGCTCTGCGTCGTATTTTGCTGTCATCTATGCCCGGTTGTGCAGTTACTGAAGTCGAAATTGACGGGGTACTGCATGAGTACAGCAGCAAAGAAGGTGTACAGGAAGACATTCTTGAAATCCTGCTCAACCTGAAAGGTATCGCTGTAAAGCTGGAAGGCAAGGACGAGGTAACTCTGTCCCTGACCAAGTCTGGAACAGGCCCCGTTACCGCTGGTGATATCACTCACGGTGATGAAGTCGAGATCGTAAACCCGGAGCACGTAATCTGCCACCTGACTGGTGCCAATGCTGAAATCAGCATGCGCCTGAAAGTTCAGCGCGGTCGTGGTTATGTGCCTGCTTCTGCTCGTGTTCACAACGATGATGAAGAGCGTCCGATTGGTCGCTTGCTGCTGGACTCCGCGTTCAGCCCCATCGTTCGTATTGCCTACAATGTTGAGGCAGCACGTGTGGAACAGCGTACCGACTTGGACAAGCTGGTCATCGACATGGAGACCAATGGTACTCTGGATCCTGAAGAAGCCATCCGTCGTTCAGCCACTATTCTGGCCGAACAACTGGAAGCTTTCGTGGATCTGCGCGATGTCAGCGTGCCCGAGAAGAAAGAAGAGAAACCCGAGTTTGATCCGATTCTGCTGCGTCCTGTCGATGATTTGGAGCTGACAGTTCGTTCTGCGAACTGTCTGAAGGCAGAAGCTATCCACTATATTGGTGATCTGGTACAGCGTACCGAAGTTGAGTTGCTTAAGACTCCTAACCTCGGTAAGAAGTCCCTGACTGAGATCAAGGACGTGTTGGCCTCCCGTGGTCTGTCTCTTGGCATGCGCCTCGAGAATTGGCCGCCCGCCAGCATCGCTGACGAGTAATCCAGATTACGGGTTTCACAGATTTAGTTAGAAGGATAAGGTCATGCGCCATCGTTTGAGTGGTCGTCAACTGAACCGGAACAGCAGCCATCGTCAGGCTATGTTCCGCAACATGGCCAGCTCCCTGGTTCGTCATGAGATCATCAAGACGACTCTGCCTAAGGCAAAAGAGCTGCGTCGTGTAGTTGAACCGCTGATCACCCTTGCCAAGACTGATAGCGTTGCTAATCGTCGCCTGGCATTTGCCCGTACTCGCGATAACGCGATCGTGGCTAAGCTGTTCAATGAACTGGGCCCGCGCTACCTGGAGCGCGCCGGCGGTTATACTCGCATTCTGAAATGCGGTTTCCGTGCAGGCGACAACGCCCCTATGGCTTACATTGAGCTGGTAGACCGCCCGGCCGCTGCTGAAGCAGCTGCTGAGTGATAAAGAAAAAGCCGGGCTTGTCCCGGCTTTTCTTTTAATGAATTCTGATACTGCCTCAACTGCCTCAACTGCCTCAACTGCCTCAACTGCCTCAACTGCCTCAACTGCCTCAACTGCCTCAACTGCCTCAACTGCCTCAACTGCCTCAACTGCCTCAACTGCCTCAACTGCCTCAACTGCCTCAACTGCCTCAACTGCCTCAACTGCCTCAACTGCCTCAACTGCCTCAACTGCCTCAACTGCCTCAACTGCCTCAACTGCCTCAACTGCCTCAACTGCCTCAACTGCCTCAACTGCCTCAACTATTACTCGTTCGCGATCTCACGTCATCTATATAGCGCTACCCCTGAGCGCGACTTAATCGTTAGTACTTATTCACAGTGTTGTGGGATCAGATGGATGTCTACCACCAGGGTTGTATAGGGATCTACTTACACCCGCTTGCCCAGTTGCGGGCGTTTTCCCTTGTAGGGTCTCAGTCGCAAGTCCATCTTGGC
>NZ_CP149129.1:215000-475000 GCF_037818705.1 Aeromonas popoffii
TAAAAAGTAGTTCTCAAACATTTGTTACAAGTGCTTTGGAAACTTCTTGGCGAAAACCAAAATTTATTTTGGTCCTTGTTGTACTTCAACAAGACGCGTTGTTTCGACGACACTTCTTGGGGTTGTATGGTTAAGTGACTAAGCGTACATGGTGGATGCCTTGGCAGTCAGAGGCGATGAAGGACGTACTAACCTGCGATAAGCTGTGAGAAGTCGGTAAGAGACGCTATTACTCACAGATTTCCGAATGGGGAAACCCACCCAGCATAAGCTGGGTATCTATTACTGAATACATAGGTAATAGAGGCGAACCGGGAGAACTGAAACATCTAAGTACCCCGAGGAAAAGAAATCAACCGAGATTCCCTCAGTAGCGGCGAGCGAACGGGGATTAGCCCTTAAGTTTCTTGGAAGTTAGTGGAATGGTCCTGGAAAGGCCAGCGATACAGGGTGATAGCCCCGTACATGAAAACGACCTTGAAGTGAAATCGAGTAGGGCGGGACACGTGACATCCTGTCTGAATATGGGGGGACCATCCTCCAAGGCTAAATACTCCTGACTGACCGATAGTGAACCAGTACCGTGAGGGAAAGGCGAAAAGAACCCCTGTGAGGGGAGTGAAATAGAACCTGAAACCGTGTACGTACAAGCAGTGGGAGCCCTTCGGGGTGACTGCGTACCTTTTGTATAATGGGTCAGCGACTTACATTTTGTAGCGAGGTTAACCGTATAGGGGAGCCGTAGGGAAACCGAGTCTTAACTGGGCGTCTAGTTGCAAGGTGTAGACCCGAAACCGGGTGATCTAGCCATGGGCAGGTTGAAGGTTGAGTAACATCAACTGGAGGACCGAACCCACTAACGTTGCAAAGTTAGGGGATGACCTGTGGCTGGGGGTGAAAGGCCAATCAAACTCGGAGATAGCTGGTTCTCCCCGAAAGCTATTTAGGTAGCGCCTCGGACGAATACTACTGGGGGTAGAGCACTGTTTGGACTAGGGGGTCATCCCGACTTACCAACTCCATGCAAACTCCGAATACCAGTAAGTAATATCCGGGAGACACACGGCGGGTGCTAACGTCCGTCGTGAAGAGGGAAACAACCCAGACCGCCGGCTAAGGTCCCAAAGTTCTGGTTAAGTGGGAAACGATGTGGGAAGGCTCAGACAGCTAGGATGTTGGCTTAGAAGCAGCCATCATTTAAAGAAAGCGTAATAGCTCACTAGTCGAGTCGGCCTGCGCGGAAGATGTAACGGGGCTCAAACCAGGCACCGAAGCCGCGGATTCACACTTATGTGTGAGTGGTAGGGGAGCGTTCTGTAAGTCTGCGAAGGTGTATCGAGAGGTATGCTGGAGATATCAGAAGTGCGAATGCTGACGTAAGTAACGATAAAGGGGGTGAAAAGCCTCCTCGCCGGAAGACCAAGGGTTCCTGTCCAACGTTAATCGGGGCAGGGTGAGTCGACCCCTAAGGTGAGGCCGAAAGGCGTAATCGATGGGAAGCAGGTTAATATTCCTGCACGACTTGTAATTGCGATGGGGGGACGGAGAAGGCTAGGTGGGCCAGGCGACGGTTGTCCTGGTGAAAGTGCGTAGGTGGTGTTTCTAGGCAAATCCGGAGACACAACACTGAGACACGAGACGAAGCCACTACGGTGGTGAAGCCATTGATGCCCTGCTTCCAGGAAAAGCCTCTAAGCTTCAGATTACAAGTCATCGTACCCCAAACCGACACAGGTGGTCGGGTAGAGAATACCAAGGCGCTTGAGAGAACTCGGGTGAAGGAACTAGGCAAAATAGAACCGTAACTTCGGGAGAAGGTTCGCTCCTGACAGTGAAGTCCCTTGCGGATGGAGCAGTTGGGAGTCGCAGTGACCAGATGGCTGGGACTGTTTATCAAAAACACAGCACTCTGCAAACACGAAAGTGGACGTATAGGGTGTGACACCTGCCCGGTGCCGGAAGGTTAATTGATGGGGTTAGCGCAAGCGAAGCTCTTGATCGAAGCCCCGGTAAACGGCGGCCGTAACTATAACGGTCCTAAGGTAGCGAAATTCCTTGTCGGGTAAGTTCCGACCTGCACGAATGGTGTAACCATGGCCATGCTGTCTCCACCCGAGACTCAGTGAAATCGAATTCGCCGTGAAGATGCGGTGTACCCGCGGCTAGACGGAAAGACCCCGTGAACCTTTACTACAGCTTGGCACTGAACATTGAACCTACATGTGTAGGATAGGTGGGAGGCTTTGAAGGCGTGACGCCAGTTGCGCTGGAGCCGTCCTTGAAATACCACCCTTGTATGTTTGATGTTCTAACGCAGGGCCCTGAATCGGGCTCGCGGACAGTGCCTGGTGGGTAGTTTGACTGGGGCGGTCTCCTCCCAAAGAGTAACGGAGGAGCACGAAGGTTGGCTAATCCTGGTCGGACATCAGGAGGTTAGTGCAATGGCATAAGCCAGCTTAACTGCGAGACGGACAGGTCGAGCAGGTACGAAAGTAGGTCATAGTGATCCGGTGGTTCTGAATGGAAGGGCCATCGCTCAACGGATAAAAGGTACTCCGGGGATAACAGGCTGATACCGCCCAAGAGTTCATATCGACGGCGGTGTTTGGCACCTCGATGTCGGCTCATCACATCCTGGGGCTGAAGTCGGTCCCAAGGGTATGGCTGTTCGCCATTTAAAGTGGTACGCGAGCTGGGTTCAGAACGTCGTGAGACAGTTCGGTCCCTATCTGCCGTGGGCGTTGGATGATTGAAGGGAGTTGCTCCTAGTACGAGAGGACCGGAGTGAACGAACCTCTGGTGTTCGGGTTGTCACGCCAGTGGCACTGCCCGGTAGCTAAGTTCGGAATCGATAACCGCTGAAAGCATCTAAGCGGGAAGCGAGCCCTGAGATGAGTCATCCCTGACCCCTTGAGGGTCCTAAAGGGCCGTTGGAGACCACAACGTTGATAGGTGGGGTGTGTAAGCGCAGTGATGTGTTGAGCTAACCCATACTAATTACCCGTGAGGCTTAACCATACAACACCCAAGAAGTGTTTCTGGCCTTGTAGCGAATGAACGAACTACTTACCTAATTCAGTGATAGTGATAAGCCAGGGGCAACATCATTACTCACGTCAGCTTTCTGGATTAAGAATTTGCCTGGCGGCCATAGCGCCGTGGAACCACCTGATCCCATGCCGAACTCAGAAGTGAAACGCGGTAGCGCCGATGGTAGTGTGGCATTCGCCATGCGAGAGTAGGACACTGCCAGGCACCCAATTAAACAGTGATGTGAAGAATCACGTCATTGGCCGAGAGGATGACACCTCTGATAATCGGCAGAAGATTTAGCGAAAAGCTAACCAAATAGCGGAGCGGTAGTTCAGTTGGTTAGAATACCGGCCTGTCACGCCGGGGGTCGCGGGTTCGAGTCCCGTCCGCTCCGCCACTATATAAGCCCAAGTGATTGAATCGCTTGGGCTTTTTTCTTGCCTGAAATTTGGGTATGCCACACAGTGTGCCACAGGGCCTTGGCTGCCCTTCTCCACGATAGCATCTCTTTGGACAGGTCATCGTCATTACTCCTTCAGTTTAACCAAAGCCAGAGAGGGCCTGTGGCCCTCTCTGGCTATCTATTTTGTTGGTCAGTGCAAACAGCAGTGCTTGTACTTCTTGCCGCTGCCACAGGGGCACGGCTCGTTGCGGCCAATCTTGATGGGTGCCACCACTGGTTGAGAACGTACCGCTCGCTCGCCACGTTGTGCCAGAAAGTAGGCATGTAGAATACGTGCGGCAAAGCGGGCCTTGGTGGCTTGCTCTTGCAGATGCTCATTGCTGAGAGCTTCCAGCGATGTAGGCATGGTCTCCAGCGGTTCACTTAGAGCTATTGTCAAATCTGGTGTATGGAGTCGGTCAGGCGGCATTCCTGTCTGACTCATCCAGCACCTGTACTCCGTCCTTGAATTTCACGTTGTTTACCACCAACGTCAGCAGCACAAATCCCTTGAGCCGCTTCCACTTCTTCTGTGCCACTTCAAGCAGCTTGTAAACCATCGCCAGCGTGGTCTCCCGAGACCCGCAGTTCCGCGCTCTTTTACTTCGTAGCCTGACTGTAGAAAACGTCGACTCTATCGGGTTCGTCGTCCGGATATGCACCCAGTGCTCCGCCGGAAAATCATAGAACGCCAGTAACTCCTCCCGGTCTTTCGTCAGCTTCTCCATCGCCTTCGGGTACTTCGCTTCAAAGCGTACCAAGATACGGTCAAACGCCGTGTGCGCCTCATCCCTTGTCTCGGCCATCCAGATTTCATGCAGCGCATCCTTTGCCTTGGCATGCACTGATTTAGGCAACGCGGCCAGCACGTTTGCGGTCTTGTGCACCCAGCACCGTTGATGGACCGTGTCCGGGTAGCACTTGGCCAGCGCTCGCCAAAAACCCAGGGCGCCATCACCGACGGCAAGCTTGGGGCCCTTGTCCAGCCCTCTGGCTCGCAGCCCCATCAAGAGCTCTGTCCAACTGGCCTCCGACTCCCTCAGGCCATCCTCGACCGCTTGTGGCCATGCTCTGTCACGCCGATGAGCACCAGCAAGCAGAGCCGGTCTCCCATGCGCACGTTGCTGTATATCCCGTCAGCCCAACAGTACACATACCGCTTCAGGCTCAGGTCCCGCTGGCTCCACTCCCGGTGCTCATCACCCCAGTGTTGTTTCAGGCGGCTGATGGTGTTGGCCGACAACCCCTTGGCCTGCTCACCGAGCAACGCGCCCAGCGCCTCTTGATAGTCCCCAGTGGAAATCCCCCGCAGGTACAACCATGGCAGCAGCTCTTCTATGCTGCTGGAGCGCTTGAGGTAGGGCGGTAGCAGCGAGCTGTTGAAGCAGATCCCTGAGCCACTTCTGTCGCGCACCTTGGGCACCTTGATCTCGACATCGCCGATCCCGGTTTGGATGGTGCGCTCAGGCAAAAAGCCGTTGCGCACCACAGCTTGGCGGCCATCGGGGAGCTTGAGCTGAGCGTGGTGCTCGAGCAGAGCCTGAAGCTCAGCGTCCACAGCTTGGGCAATCAGGTCTCTGGCTCCTGCACGCAGCAGGTCCGTGAGCGGGTCGGTTTACTCGGCCTCTGGTTGAGGCAGGGCTCTGAGGGTAGAATTGGTCATGGCGTATCACCTCTGTTGATTGAGATTCTTCGCGGGAATCAATCAGCAGGATACGCCACCTCTTCTATCCCTCCGTACACCAGAAATGACCATAGCTCGTTCACTTATCATCGCCAGTGCAGCAGCTTCTGGCGCCGGTAGCGTGGGCCATGGAGCCAGCTCAAGACCTCCCAGATAACCACCACACCAGTCATGGATCTGAGGAACCCACTCACCATGTCGGTCGTCGATATCCTGTCAAAAAATACTCGCCGAACACATCAAATCAATAAAAGCAGGACCTTGAATGACATTTTAATTAATGTCTTTGTTTAAGGTACTGTACATGATGTAACGCTAATTAAGATGCGGATTTATATAGTTTAGTAAAAGCTACTCCATTCTTGGAATAAACTTTTTTACCTCACTAATTAATTCATTTCTGTTTTGTATGTTTATATATTTAATTTGGTTGAGTGCCTCTGTTCTGCCTTTGTGAGTTATGTCTGATTTTTCAAGGTGTGTTTTTACTACTGCATTTGATTCATTAACGATTTTGCCTACTGAAGATGCCGCCCAAGCGACCTGGGCTACTATTATTGGTATAGTCGCTACAGGCATTAAAACCTTTGCCGCGGTCAGAACTGCATTACCTGCCAGACCAATAGACACGCCCACTGCCGCGGTGTCTTTGACCTCATCAATAATTATATTTTTAGTGTCCATTAACTCCTTGATCCCTTCTTTATCTACCGTAGTGACAGTGCGAAACCCCTTAACAGCCTGGAAAATACGTGTGGGGATATTGTTTTGTGCATCAGAAATTGATTTTTTTATTATGGGTTTAACGTCCAGTTGCGAGATGTTTCCTGTCTGAGAAAACTCGGCTAATGCAGTAATGTTTTCCTTCTGATTCTTGATGGATTCATGTGCAGGCAATTTACCTTGGCTAAGGTCACTAAGAACGCCCCCCCTGCCAGAGAGATTTTTACTAATCTTTTCCATCAGGGAAAACTTGTTTTGTTTTTCCGTGTGTTTGACATTTAGAGCATGAATTCGATCATTTCCAAAAGAGGAAGATGATGTCTGTTCAACTGATTTTGGCGGTGCCGAATGTTTATAGACCTCATAACCCATAGTTGCAGCTGCCACAGCACCTGAAGCAACTGCTTTCCACATCAACCCCTGAACATCGAATCCTGATGACGGATTATTTTTAACCATTCTGAACAGGTTTAGCCCGTCCACTGTGCCCGCCGGGTCCGCGCTCAGCCACCGTCCCACCCACGGCTGGTAGTAGCGGTAGCCGTAATAGTACAGCCCCGTCGCATCGCGTTCCTTGCCTGAGTACCGCACTGTCTTGTAGTTCGCTTCCACCGCGCTGCGGGCGGTCCACACTGCCGTACCACCGTACGGATAGTACTCCTCCATGCTGATGACGTTGCCAGTGCCATCCAGCTCAAGCTGACTGCTGCCGATGAGGTTGTCGTAGCTGTAACGCATCTGGTCATTGTGTGTTTCTGCCGGCTTTCCACTCTCCCAGTGGAGTACCCGCACCTGCGCTCGGCCGGCTTCGCCCACGGTAATGACCTGCAGACTTTCGGTTTCTGTTTTACCGCTTTTCGTGCTGCGCAGCTCTAGCCCCGGCAGGTACATTGCCTGCTGCGTCTGCATGCTGGCATTCGTTTTCTGCACGCTAACCTTCAGGAGTCGCTGGTTGCCCGAGTCATAGCGGTAGCTTTCACGGTCATCCTCACTGCCATTACGTACAACTGGCGTTACCTTCAGCAGCTCGCTACGTGGTGTCCAGACCAGACTCAGCCCCGGCAATAGCTGCATCTGCTGGCCGCCTGGTGTGAATAGCGCGTCCACGTCTGAAGGATTTTCCGTCAGCGTGCTCAGCACACCCCTGTTGCTGCGGTTGCTGACCGTGATGTCCATGGTGTAACTGTTGTTGGTGGCCGGGGCGCTGTGGCGTATTTGCGTCAGGTTGCCAGCTTCGTCGTAGGTGTACGTTCGGGTGTAGTTTGTGTATGTGGAGCTGTCAGTGGACAGGGGAACGGTAACAGGTGGTAAACCGCTGCCCTGCTGGCCGGCATTCGCCATCTCACGCCCGGTGGCGCTGACCAACTGGTATAGACTGTCGTAGGTATAAGTGTTCTTCGGCACCACTTTCTGGTTACGCCAGAAGCGCGCCTCTTCAGCATCGTTGCTGATTTTCAGTACGTTGCCCACCGGATCATACGTATAGCGCAGGTCCTGCAGCACCTTAGCTCCAGAGATATGCTCGGCAGGGCGCTCTGTTTTAATCCCAGTGTGGCGCTGCGTCTCAGCTTCATACGTGTATGTGGTGACCACGCCGTTACCGTGTACCTCACGCAACTTCTGCCCAGCGGCTGAATACGTCAGAGACTCCACGATAACTTTCTCTACACCATCTTTTTTCACCGTCAGCCAACTGCCCGACAGCAGGCCCGCCACGTCGTACGCCACCCGCTGCCTATTACCTTTTGCATCCGTGGTGGTCAGCACCGACCCGGTGGCGTCCGCAGTGGTCAGGGTGGTATATACCTCACCATTCAGCAGGCCATTCCAGGCGGACACATCTGCGCCCTGCCAATCGGCCACGACGTCGGGGCTATCCGCGTTCTTCAGCAGGCGGCGGGTGACAGATAGCGGCTCGCCGGTCAGTGCCACGCTGTCCATCTGGACCAGACCAGCGGTATCATAGTGACTGACGCATTGTCCGGCCAGGTTCATGATCTTCTCTGCATCAGTGTTGCCGGCATACACGAACCGCTCAGCAATCCGCGCGTCTTCATCGGTGACTTGCTCCGTGATGCTCAGCGGACGACCGGGTAGTGACGTTTCCTCATATTGCCAGGTGCGGGTCACGGCCTGACCGCTGTCCTGCGTGCCGTCATCCGCAGTGCGGATATTGCAGACCTCGATGAACGGCCGGCCAGCGGCATCGCTCAGGGCCAGGGTGGTCCCGTCATCGGCGCCCTGAGTACGCAAAGTGGTTCCGTAAAGGTCTGTAAGGTAGCTGAAGTTCACCCGCCCGGTATCGTGTAGGCGTGGGTCAGCGCTCTTCGTTAGGAAGCCTCGGGCATCGAACTGGTGGCGGGTGACACGATCATCCGTGACGCGCGGCGAGCTAGGATGGCGGTGGTACGCAATGTCACGGACGGTCAGGCCACGGTTGTCGAGGACCGTAACCGTCGGGGTGTTGCTGTAAAGCGATGTGTTCATTATTTTTTCCCATAACGTCATGATAAAAACCGGCAGGTGAACTGCCGGTATCCGGTTCACTCTTTGTTGCCGTCCGTCACGAGGGTGTCATTTTCATCCTCACTAACCACGAACCAGGGGGTGAATTGCGCTCGACGTAGCCAGCCTTTAGCGGTAATGACCTGCCATTCTCTCCCCAGCGGATCGTAACAGTGGGTGTCTGCATGCAGGTCCCGACGCGCACTGTCATCACTGACATAACGCCAGTCATTGAGGAAATAGGGTTGATAGGTCCGTATAGGTTGCCCTTTATTGTCGTACTCAGTCCGCCCGGTAACCGCCCAGCGAAAGTTGGTAGCGTCATTCAATAGGCCCCCCATCTCGTCCACATTTAGACTGCCATCTTCATTGCGCTGCCATGCATTTCCGGCCTCATGACGTACCGCCATCTGTAGAACCCGACCAAATCCATCGCTAAACGTCACTTGTTGACGGATTTGTTGTTGTGAGTCGCAGTCGTACCGGTCAGTCACCAACGCCAATCCATGGGGAGGTAAACGTGACGTCTCGGCAAGCAAGCGACGTAGCGGTGTTGACAGGGCGCTTGGTCCATTTCGGATGCCAGCCAGTGCCCGTAGTCGGCCATCCTCGGTCAGAATTCGCTGAGTCAGGGCATCCGTGTGCGTCAACCCGGCGCGCGTTAACTGTATCTGACTGACCACGGGCATCCAGCTGTCTGGCACGTAAACCTGACAGCTGGCCACGGGGAGCGGCGCGGTCAGTTGCAGTGCCTGGTCTATATTTTCCGGCAGCGTAATAGGGAGTTGACTGTAGCCGATGTCTCGTCCTGCTTCAGTGCCCCAAAAGCGGCTTGAGGTCACTCTTCCCAAGGCATCCAATGTCAGAACACTGACGTTATCATTCACATCTGTGAGTTGGTTTGGTATCAGAAAACGGTAGTCATAATGGGCAGAGGTGGTGAGCCCAGCGGCATCCTGATGTCCTGTCACCACACAGTGATGGAGGTCCCAGGTCAGGGTACTTGCCCCTGTCAAGGCCGTTTCACGAAAAGCCACAGGACGCCAGAAGTGCGCAGCCGAGTCATAAACAGTGTGACCTAGGCGAGCGGTCCATAGCAGAGACTCCCCGGGACGGGCAAACAGATAGTCAGACTGCTGATAGCCGGCCGCTGTCAGTTGGTCGGTGGTAATGCTGTCAGACAGGCTCAGCACGATATCTTCATCGAAGATGGCGATATCGGTAAAGGCGACCAGAGCCTGAGGCGTGGGACTTTCGGTGGTTGGGATCCCCTGAATGTCCTGATACCAGATCTGCTGTTGCCCAATAAACGCGTAAGGCTGCGAGCCTGCAATCAGGCCGCCGCTGTCCTGCAGGCTTTCCAGCGTCACACCGGCAACAGGGAGGAGTGCGTCAGCGTATGTAAAGGCATCCCCGCGTGACCTGTCCGGTAAACCCAGTACCCGGATGCCGTTGTCTGTATCAATCTGGTGATGCCAGCTGTATTGCTGCAGCGTCAGCCGCAGCATCGCCTGCTGCTCATCGTAACTGCTGTCAAACAGGGTCGGCGGTATACTGTCCGGGTAAGGGCTGGTTGCTGGTTTGGCCCGCCGTGGGTAATTTACCGTCACCTGACGTAATGGCTGCCCATACGCATCACTGGCCAGTACGATAAGTTGTTGGCATTGTGGGTCATTGATGATGCGCTCATAAGTATATGTCCGGCTTTCGGCACTGGATGGCCAAGCCACCACAGATGGGCCATCCGTTTCAATCAGACGAACCTGCAGCCGATTTTCGGTAACCGTATAGGGCACGCTGGCTTGCGCACTCTCGTCCATCCCATACACTTCACTGCGCAGTAGCATCCCCTTCATTGCTCGGTTCAGCCAGAAAACCTCGTTATCTTCTGGCGTATAGACCGATTCCTCTTCCCCTTCCCCTATCGTTAGACGGGGAAAAAACGGTCCGAAAGCCTGCTTGTCGGCCTGCCAGTATTCATATGGCAGCTGCTTGTCGACAATAGAAAAGCCGGTCGAAAACCACTGACGAGTCAATGTCGGCAGTGCCCGTCCTGCCCCAGTCCCCTGACTGGTCATCAATTCAGAGTCTTGTACCTCAACATATCCGAAGCCACGAAACTCCCGCTCCCGACTGTCCCAGACACCATGTCGGTAACGCGCTTCGCTGACCACTTTGTTACCCGTCACCTCATCCTGCCACTCACTGCGCCACAACAAGTGCAACGGCAACGGCTGGTAACTGGCCGGGGCCACATCTCCCTGAGATTGACGCAACGCCTTTTCATCCAACCAGAATTGGGCTGCACTGCGGTAATGCAGGTTGTGCTGAGCCCCCATGTTGTTGTTCATCACGTTTAGCAGCCAAGGCTTGGTGAGGGTCAGATGGCAGACCCAGTGCTGCGGTGTCGGGTGCGGACGGCTCAGCAGCAGACTCGCCACCCCCAACCCTTGGATATCTGCAACCTGTAACTGGCAGGTTCGGTCATAGGCCGCTCCGTCAGGGAACGTTACGCTAAACGGAGCCGCAAAGCGGTTACCGCTTTGATTCAAATAAATTTCCAGCCGGTCGGCATGCGCATAAATCAGGTCCGTTGTTCCAGAACCATCAATATCAGCCAGATAGATCTGCTGCGGATTAAACGTGGTGGCTGGTTGACTGAAGCCGTCAATGTCAATCGGAGCGCCAAACCGTCCTTGTCCCAAGTTAGGCCAGCATGTGACCCCATTTGAGCGAACCTGCACCAAATGGGGTTGTCCAGACCCCAGCGGATCGCTAAAGGCCACCAGCGTTTGCGGGTCTGCATCAGGAATAGGCAGTATCACCCCGGCAGATTGCAACACCGTTTGCGCTGGCTGCCAACCCGACCCCGTCCCGGCGTAAAGTCTAACGCTGCGGGGACCAATCATTACAACATCAACCCGCCCGTTTCCCAGCAGGCCTGCTAACTTGGCACGAGGATGTCCATACTCCACCGGTAATGCCTGCAGGGGAGCAAAATGTTGCCATCCTCCCGACACAGTTTGGTCGTAGACCCCAGCGACACCAGAATGAGTGACCACCCACTGCGGTCGTCCCTCACCTCTAAGGTCGAGCAGCATGGCCCCCTGTTGCTGCGAAGGAATGGATGGTAATGGGGTTGCGGCTGCCCAAGTGATGGCCTCCTTGTCATCACTGCTCGACTGTCGCAGCGGTGCGCGGTACCACCAGGCACCCTGGTCCTGATACAACACGCCAGCCGCCCCCTCTCCGTGCAAGTCAATCAGTTGATAAGGGTGTTGAGCATTCAGGTTTTGCAGGTCATGGCAGACTTGCCAATCGGGCTGTGCGGGGGGGGCGAATGTCTGCCAGCCAAACTCCAGCGGAGGCAGAGTCCGTAATGTGCCGTCTTCATCAGGCTCATAGGCTACCTGACGCGCGGCGGTAAGCAGACTGACGGTGGGCGTTTCTTCATATTCCAGCAGCAAGCGGTTGACCAGCGTGGGTGTTTCATCATCTTGAGCCTGACCAGCCAAGGTCTCCAGTCGATGGAACATCATGACCTGACGACACAGGCGGCGGGTGCGAACCTCAAAGCCGTACTCATAGCGAGAAAAACTGTCCTGTCGACATAACCAGTCCCCCAAAGAGGCAAAGGGGGGGATATCAGACAGAGCCAAACTTCGCTCGCCATAGTCCAGTACCAGGCAGAACAGCCAGTCCTCTGCGGACAGGGCATTTGTCCTCAGCCCAGGAGGCTCGCGCCCTGCAGTCAGGTTACCGTAGTACACTGCGGTGAGGTAGCGCTGCGCAAAAGCCGAAGGGTGGGCGCTGACCTCATTGGGCGTGCTGCCTACTTCGTCTTCAGCCCGGTAACGGTAATAGCATTGCTCTCCGGTCACGGACACCGAAGACTCCAGCAGCCATTGTGCGGTTTGCTCGGGGTTCTCCGGGTTGGATAACCGGGCGTGAGAGTTTTTCCCCAGCAGGGCGATATGACCATCCGGGGCATACTGCACCCAAAAATCCTCGGTATTCCCCTCCCGCGAGGACCAGTATTCAAAACGACCAAAGTCTTGCTCGATTCGTGAGCGGTAGGTGGTGACAGCAAACTCCGCCCCCAGTGCAATGTCCAACAAGGTGTCACGGAAACGGGCACCTGCATCATGACTGACCTGCACCAGCACTTCACCGTCTGGCCCCACAAACTCATCACTGTCTTGGTAGGTGGGCACGCCCTCGCGGGTTCGGCGACTGATGCGCGGCAGGCTCAGGTCCCACCCCATGCCAAAAGCCCCATTGCCTGCATGGCTACTGTAATGCAAGGCCAGCGTAGGGGCTTCTCCTCGGCCAGCAGAAATCGGCAGCGGAAGTGTCAATCCGGCCGCGCCGTCGGGGCCGATAGCACTCAAAGTACCATTCAACCCCGTCAGGCTACCTCCCCCCTTGGGCAGCGTGGGTGCACCCTGACGCAGTTCATCTGAATTTTGCATAGCTAACTCCCGACAGACCGCCCGCAGGCGGTCTGTCTTATTCAAGTGGAAGGGGTTACGCCTTGTCGCGCAGGATGTAATGGATGTGGAAAATAATATCGCTCAAGTTTTCCACCGTGGCGTATTGGGCTGCAGGTGCCCCGTCTTTCTTGACGTTAAACAATGTCAGTGTCAGCGTGCCGGTGGTGGGGTCTGCCCCCTCAAACGGCAGGAACTGACTGCCCACGAAATTGGTGACAAATCGGCCCGAGTCATTCATGCCGTGAGACAAGGTGGCTATCTCATCGCCCAACTGCAGGGTGGCCTCGATGTCCTGGTAAGGGCCCAACAGCGTCGGCAAGGTCACCGCGATATTTTTAACGAACCGCGTTTTGGCTAGGTGGTCCATATTGTAAGACGTGCCCAGCCCCAACTCGGCTAGCGTCAGTTCGGCAATGAACATGCCATCCTTCAGCTTGAGCTCCACCCCGCGAGTGGGTGTATCCGGCTTATCGGCCAGTATTTGGCTGATGGTCATCCGCAGGCTGCCACTGGGCTCCTCGCGCTGGGCTGCAAGAGAGACCGTCCGGGTCGCCTCTAGTCCTTTGGCGCTGTTTTCCAGCCAGATATTGCTCAGTTTCTGCAGCTCCACATTCAGACCTTCGCCCGCCAGCAACCCCTGCCACAGGTCATCCCACACCGGGGTTCTGAACAGTTTGTCAGTCAACCCCTTGCCCAACTCCTGCTCCAGAGCCGCCCGGGCCTGCAAGCAGACGGGGAGCGTCGCGTCATACTGTTGGTAATACAGGGCGGACAATCGACCCGCCAGCCAGTTATACAAGGCCTGCCCGGTAAAACGACTGACCTGCAGCTCGTATTGTTCCTGGGCGTTGGCCGCCTCCAGCTCGTTCAGTGCCATCTGTTTTTGTGCCATGACGATTTGCTGTTGCAAGCTGTCAATCTGTGCCGTCAGTTGTGCTTGCTCTTTCTCGGCACTATTGCGCTGCAACATCCATTCTTCCGCCCGACGCTGATAACCGGCGGTGATGTCGCTGATAGTGGCCGATTGATCCAGGGTATGGGCGAGGGTCTGGGTGACCTGCGTGGCCGCATGCAGTGGCGCACCAAAGTCGCCGCCGCCATTGGCCAAGCCAAAGGTATTTGGCACGGCACTGAGCGCCCCGCCGGCAATGGCGGTGCCTATCGATACAAGGTTGCTGGCCATGCTGGTACTGCGCAGCGTCAGTGCGGCGATTTCACCCGCCGAGAGCCCGCCATTGAGCAGGTTGTCGTAATGGGTCTTATGCAGCGTGGCCGTCTCGTGACTGACCCTCAGGGCTTTAAGACTTGCAGTGAGGCTGTCAAGATTTTTCTGGGCCACCTCCTGCTGCTGGCCCAGCACCGATACCTGCTGTGTCTGCAGCAACAGGGTCATTCGCTCATTGTCCTGCCGCTCCAGGGCGTTTTGCAGCGAACTGCCAAACTGCATCAATTGAGAGACCGCCGAGCGGGCAAACTCGGACAGCAAGGGGTAGCGCCAACCGGTGGCTACATGATTGCCTGGTGCAACCTCACCCTGAGGGCCATCTCCGCCGCTTTGCTGGCGATGCAATTCTGCCGGATCCATCGGTGTGGCATACAGCCGCAGGCTCAGGGGTTGGCCGTTCAGGCTCAGGTTGTGGCGCAGGTTATACAACCGCAATTCAAGCTTGTCCCAGTAGGCCAGCAGGGCGTCGTTATAGGGTGGCAGGAAGTGGCCGTCGCCCATGTCGTGAGCATCACCAGCCCGCAGCCACTGAACGAACGTCACGGTCTCGCCAGCGGTCAGCGGGGTGGTAATATTGCCAGCTTCCTCACTGAGTGTCGGATCAGGCCATCTGTTGGTCTGACGGATATCCGGACGGGGGCCCAATAACTGCTGGGCCTGCATATAGTACATTTTGGCTTCCGCCAGCGTATCGCGCTCTAACTGGCGATATAGCGTATCGCCACGGGTAATCAGCAGGTCAAGGGTGTGCAGGAAAATGGCCAGCTTGTAGTGCATCGGGTCAGCCATGGCAATCGCATCCGGGTCACTGCTGGGCAACAGTTCACTGTCCCAGCCGGTGTCGTGCTGCAGCGGGTAACAGTTCCAGTAGCGCGGAGAACCGGCATCATCGAGCAACAACTTCCCATCGGCATCGCGATAACCTGCACTGTTGAAAATGTATTTATACCAGATGTATGCCTCTTCAAAGCGTTGTTCGGTCTGCAAGCGGGTGGCGAACAGGAACGGGAGATGGAAGAAAATTTCCCACAGGCACAGTCCATACGGTCCGGTAAATGCATCACCACCTTTAATTGGATTTAGATAACTAAATTCAGATTTGTAAAGCCATGTGCCTTCCTCTGCAATCATTTTTTGATTGTTGTAACTCAGAAAGCTTTCAATACCATTCTTCAGTAAACTGTTCAGTGAGACTGAGGGAGACGCGACAGTGAAAGCGGTAGAGCTTGAATTGAAATTGAGCCAGACATTTAGATTGTCATCCACTTTGAAATTGCCGTACTGCCAAGTAGTTGGCTGTGCGTTTTCAAGAGACATGATTAACGGGGCGGAGTATTCCAAATAGTCATCCGCCCTCCAGCCGCCCAATGCATATATTTCGTCGCTCTCGAATGAAATCGCTATTGACTTGGTTTCATGTTTACCTATGGTTAGGAGTCGCTTTTTTATTGTATAGTACGAACCATGATTATGGAGGGTGCATACTGCCAGGCCTGACATATATGTAGGGTTATTAATTTCCGTCACGCTGACTGTCAGTGCCTTTCTCCTGTCGTCCCACTTAACAGTGCCGTTAACATCGTGATGCAAAGAACCGCTCTTGCGTTCAATATTATAACTGTTGAATTCTACAGGAATAATACGACCCCACCCATCTTTCGGGGCGGAAAGCGTAAGCTGAATCGCGTCTTCATACTGCTCCCATTGCCCTTCATGCCTCATGAGCCAACAGTAAGAGACTTCAACATCTTTAGCTGTGCTCTCTGAGGATTGGATTCTCTCCATTGCACTCCATAAGCAGAGCACGCCTTGAGGGCTATTCGTCATAACAACATTATCATTAATAGGGGATTTTATTGCTGCTGGCAGAGACTGCCAGCAACTCCAGTGGATGGGCTTGCTAAATTTATGGATAGACTTATCCAGCCAGACTTCACGCCAGTAGTATTGGCCATTATTCTGTCGGCCAGTAATGTATAGATGGGTTAGCTCCGAGTTCGCAATGCTGGCGCAAAGGTGTTTTATACTAGCTATCCTGTCAAAGTTACTGACGTGATTTAATAAAGCGTTCTCCACCAAGTTGGCAGTCAGCTTTCCTCTGTTTACGCTATTCTCCGCCTCTTTGAATTGTGAGCTTTTATTGGTTCTTAATATCGGGTTAATATAGTTGCCGGCATAAAAGCGCAGTTTTTCCTTGCCTGCCCAGGTGCTGTAACGTTTGTTGTAGCGGTCCCAGTTAGCCAAAAATGCATCCTCGGCGAACCAAGACTGTGCGGTTGTGGCCAAATTGCCGTCATAACCTTCCATTGCCCGGTGAATTGCCAACTGCAGACTGTTAATGCCTTCAGACAATGGCGTAGTAATGACATGGTCGCTGATTTTGGTATCCAGCAGCAGGTATTCGTACAGGTCATTGGCGTTATTGATGCTGCCGTTACAGCCACTGAAATCATGGTTGGCGATATAATGGCTGACCAGTGCATCCCGGCGGGCTTCTTTCAACTGCTGAGTAAACAATGCGGAAGACATGGGGTTATCCTTCTAATATCAGTTTCAAGGTTAACGCTGGCTGATGCCGGCACTCAGGTTGCGGCTGACGGACTTAATCAGGTCGCATTCTTCGGCCTCTGGGGTGGGGTGCATCATGGTCTGCAGGTCACCAAGTGTCGCAGCTCCCACATTCAAGGCAACGCCGGTGCGTAACCAAGTCAGCAATTGCCAAAGCGAGGCGAAATCCTGCGGCCAGCCTGCGTCAAATAGGTGGGCCATCACCTGCTGTGTCGTGGTTTCATCCTGCTGGTGCATGGCGGCAATCAGACCATGTGCAGCCTCGGCGCACATGCTCTTTTCGTTGAGCTGCTCCAGCAGACGCAGAGCTTCATCACGGGATACCGTGACCTGGGTTTGCCAGGTTTTGAAGCGTGACAACAGCAGCAACACCGCAAGTGATGGTGAGGGGGGCTGGCTCCAGTCGCCATGCAACTGAGTGGGAGTCTTTGTCAGCAATTGTAAATCCAGTTCCGTCAGCGATAGCCAGTGTGCAATCACCACCAGTTGACTGAGTTGCTGGGTCCAGGTGACCAGGGTTGTCTTTTGCTGCAATTGATCGATGGAGGCGTCGCCATTGAATAGCGCCTGAATGGACTGCCAGTAGGCATCGACGGTAAACACATCTTCATCATCACCGCTGCGCAAGGCGGTTTGCCAGTCCAACAACCTGGCCATGACATTGGCCTTCAGGTTGAAACCACTGGCCAGTGTGCGGTGCAATTGTTGCGCCAGGGCGGCATCCTCAGACGGTGGTTGATTTGAGCGCGGATGAACGCTGTTCATGATGGTCTGCAGGAAGGTGAACATTTCTGCTGTTGCCGTGGCGCTGTGTTGTTCACTGACCATCCCTTGTAACTGCACTAGATTAAGGCCGGTATCGTGCATCCAGGCCAGCACTTGCTCGGTACGGGCGATCAGAGTTGGGGCGTTGAGTGTGTCTGCTGCTCCCAGTTGGCGCAGCAAGCTATCCTGCCCTCCCGCCATTAATCGCCACAGTTGCTCTGCTTGGGCAAACGTCAGCCCCAGCATGCGAGGAATGGCACCAAAGCGGTAAAGCCTGCCAGCATTCCCCGGGGTGAGGGTGATAGAGTCTTGGGGGCCGCCAAAGCAATAGGCCGTAATTCGAGTAAATTCGTCACTGGTCACCCCGAGTGCCTGATAGCAGATGGCTGTGAGCTCTCCTGTTGTGGTGCTGACATGCTGGTTTAACGAAATAGAGCGATTGCCGTCCAGCGACGTGAAGCAGGTTTCGAAGAAGCTTTTTTCCTGACTCGGGGCATATGGGTTGATATCGCCGATAAAAGAGACAAAGGTATTGACGTCAATTCCGTAGCGCTGCTGCAAGCTGACGTAGGTCGCCAGCATATCGAGCACCGGTCTGTCCAACAGCGCCTTCTGCCCTCGAACGGGGTCGGCCGTACTGGCGCTGCGACTGGCATTGACTATCAGCCAATCCAGCATCTCGAACGAAAGTCCGGTCTGGTTCTTCAGGCGAACCAGTTTCCCAGCCCGCCCGGCCAGCTCTACGACCGTACTGGCCTGAAAGTTCAACGTCTCCCCATCGGACTGCACCCACAGGAAGTGGGGGGTATCTTTATTATTGATAGCCCCATTCAGATAGACGGCCCCATAACTTTGGACTGATGCATGGCTCGATGCGCCGAATTGCTTATAGCGGCTGGCGGGGGCATCGGCATTGCAAGTAAATGAGCGCTGAGCGGTCAGGCCAAGCAATTGATTAAACGTCAGCCCGGTTCTCTGACAATAGGTGCCAATATTGTTCAGCGTTGTTGCAAGGGCGGCTTCATTCTGCAACTTATTCAGACCATAGTGGGTGGTGACATTCTCCAAGGTCAAGTCTGCTTGCACCAGCAACTGAAAGCTGTTTGGAGTCAATTTGAGCGTGTTGCGAGTGGGCGGTGAGGGTTGCGTGTCTGCCCTTAGCGGAAATACCTCGGTGGTATCTTCCATCGGGGTACCATTGGCATCTTTGCAAAGAATAAAAGCCAGTGCCTCGCCTTCTGGCGCGTCCAAGATCAGGGGATCTGCACCGTCCGTGGCTGGGGCTTCTGGCTCCCACCCAATGTAGCCTTGGGGGGTTTTGAGTTTGATGGCACCTGCGTCATGATGCGGCTCAATAGTCACCAGCAGATGGTGGCCAACGGACAGCCCAGACCCGTTGAGATTATCCATCAAGGCATATCGTCCGGTCTGCCCGCTATTTTGACCGCTATCTCCCTTCAGGAAATTCGCCGTCAATGTGGTGCCTTCAACGGCAGTCTCGCCGCTTACCCCCAAATACAGCGTATTGCGGTTATGTTCTGGGACCCAGGTAAACCTTAGTGGGACCGCCACCGACAAAGGCTGACCCAGCGTTAGATGCGCACTGTTCGCCGTGCCTGCTGTCGAAGGGCTGGAAAGGCATACAGCGGCATTCTGACCACTTTTCTTTGCCTTCAGATAAAATGTCTGGCCTTCATGCTGGCCTGCAATGACGCGAGGGGCTACAAAAAGGCGGGGTGATGCCATGGTGGCGAATGCCGCCCCCATGGCATCAGACAGTGTATCCCCCAAGCCATTCAAGGTGCGTCCCTGTGCGCTCAACGCGGCGTTGATTTGCATCAGGTTATCGTCATAAGGCAGGGTCATCGGATAGTAGGTATCCGCCAACGTCACCAGTCCGGCTTCCCCTCTCTGTAAAACCTCCAGCAGGATATCCAGTGCTGTCACCTGCTGGTTCATCGCGGCCTCGCTCAGAATAAGGCCTTTCAGGTCGGGGCGGCGTTGGTCGATGTGCAGCGCAGAATTTTCCTGATGCAGGGTCTTGGCAACCCTGTACAAAGCAGCCGCATAACGCCCCGGGGAAAAGAGGGATTGAATGGATGCGGCATCCGCATAGTCACTGCTGCGTGACAGCAGGTCAGAAAAGTCTCCATCCCCGGCAATATTGCGTGTCAGTGTTTCATGTAACGGTTGGGATGAGGTGGTCGAGAGCTTTTTCAAGCCGCCAATGACCGGCTCCTGACGCAGTTGCCAGGCACGATACAAAGACCTGAGGTTTTCTGCCCGTTGCCGGGCTTCATGGTAGATGTGTTGTGACTCAATTTCCTGAACGTCGGGCAAGGACTGCACAAAAACCGCGCGCTCCTGACGAATAATATCAAAGACAGACTGATAGCCAGCGCGGTTTAACAACACAGCTGAAGCACCTGAAAACAAGGTTTTTTCCGACATGATTGTTATCCTTGGTTAGTTGGTTAGGGAAGGTGTGAACAAGTGGATTTCGCCTTCATCATGAGTAACATTCCCACATTTTAAGAATCCATTTATGTACAGGGAATTAAGAAGAACTTCATTTAAGGCTCATTTCAAGGCTTTGTTATTAATAGGTTTTTGTTTTTAGATGGACATTGTTAGCCAAATTAACTAAGGCCTGTACCAGCCTCTCCATTATTCCGGTTCAGACAAGCAATTCAGTGAATCGCGCCAATTCCCTAGACACCTTACAGCCTTAAAATGAGGTAATTATTGGAGGTGTTATGACCCGTCAGCGTTATCCAGAAACATTCAAAATCGAAGCGGTTAAACAAATCACCGAGCGCGGGCGGCCGGTGACTGACGTTGCACGAACCCTCGGGGGCATTAATGGGATGGTCGCCCCTCCCCAAAACGGCATATGAGTGCCAAAGTGGCGAATGTAAGTTCCCACTGATGAGAGAGGCGACCACCATGAAGGCTATGACTATCGGCTTCACAGGTGAAACCGCCGTGCTGGATAGTGATGCAGTGCTGGCGTCGGGCATCTAGCTCGCCGCTCAGCAGCTTGGCTTCCAGTGCCTTGATGATGGCCGGGAAGATTGCCTCCAGCTGGTCTATTGCCTCCTCTGCCCATTCGCCTACCAGTGAGGCGCGGTCTGACAGAAAGTGCAGCCGGTGGTGCTCCTGGATAAGACGGGCACCAAAGCGCGGTGTAACGGTATGAGGCAAGCCCCACTGCGCACAAATCCGGGTGGGCTGGTCTGGCGCTACAGGGTGTTGGTCGTTGGTGTGGGTGGTTGTCATGGTCATGATTAGCGATACCTCAGTTGAATGTCGATGATTGTGCCGGGCACGTTGTGGCGCTGTCGCAATCTGGTCAGGTGTTCTGGGAGATCGGTCAGTCTGGCCAGCCGTCCCCGATAGAGCCGGGAGATATTGACGTAGTCGGGATGGCTCACGGTGATGGTCACCTGATGCCCCGGCTGCCAACAGCCAAACAGGCGTGCTTTTGCTTGCTTGATGGTGGTGATGCCGGGAGCGGGTAACGTCTGCCGGTTACGCAGATGCAGTTTGTTGAGCTCAGGGGCATAGCGATGCACCTCGAGCCCGGTGATAAGGCGAGTCATGAGAAATTAGTCCGACGATGCAAAGGGCTAGCCTGTGAGGGCTGGCCCTTTATGCTGTATGTGGATGAGCGGGGCTGTCTTGCTGTGGCTGTTGACCGCTACCAGGTCGCGGTGGCTAGCCGTTGTAAAACAGGATGTAGTTCACGCCAGCCTGCTGGGCGGAAGTGAGCAAGGGTTGCAGCGCTGGCGGGATGGCATCGAGCTCCATGGCCAGGTTCAAGGTGTACTCATAGGAGGAGCCATCCTTCATGCCGACATGTTCATGGGAGGCCATTTGCTTGACCCATTGCCATTCTGGCACTTGGTCTGCGTCATCGTAATCGCCAACGATGGCGCTCATGGCAACATCCAGCATCTGCATCACGGGATGTCCTGCCAGTGGGTTCGTTGTTGCAGGTAGGGGGTTGGTCATTGCATCGTTCCTTGTTGTCTTGGCTGTCGAGCCCTCTGAGCATTGATGAGCGTGAGCACTTGAGCTGTGCGTTGTTACAGCTTATTGATAACCGGTTTGCCATTGAGCCGGTCCAGCAGATGCAGCGAGCCGTATTGAGCCACCAGTCGGTCTATGGCCATCTGGGCACAGGCCGTTCTGCTGGGCTTATTCTCAGGGACTGCGTAACGAGCGGTGAGCCAGCCACCGAGCAGCGCGATGCGATAGCCACTCGGGATGTGGGTGAGCGACGTTCCTATCCCCCTCCCGTGAATGAGAAAGGGCACTGCTTGCCCGCCGATGTCGATATCGATGCGTTGCCCCTTGAGCTCGAAGGTAGTGAGTTCCCCGGTTTGTGGATGTTTGCCGGGCACCTTGATGGTGATGTTTTTGGCCATCTCACACCTCCGGCTTGGTTTCAAAATGGTGGGTCACAACGCCCGCCTCTGGGTCGATACTGATAAACGCCGGGGCTTGCGGGTGGTACTGATAGAGCCGCGCCAGCTCGGCACGAAACGCCTCGACGTTCGGCGCAATCACATGGTGGGTATCCCCCTCGGCGTAGGTAAAGGTCTCGCGCTTCTCTGTGTTAATCCAGATACCGAAGTACCAGGCGTCCTCCTCGGTGTCGTATTGTTGCCAGCCTTGGGCCAGCAGCGTTCGGTCGTAGTAGTAGCGGTCTGCCTGATGGCTACTTCGGTCGATGCGGCAACCCGTCACGGTGAGCTCGAGCGGGATACGCCCCGCCGTGTGTGCTTTCTTGACGCGGCGCAGCAGCTTGAGCGCCCTGGCTCTGCTGCGTTGATTACCGAGCGGATGCTGCTGTGTGGCCCGCAAGGCCAGATGGGTCATTATCTTCGGCGCAGTGTTGTGGTTGAGCTGACCGATGGCAGTGGTGAGCTGCCGAGCGGTCAGGGTCTTGTAATCACGCAGGTCGTGCATGGGTGGGTTCCTTAAAATGCAAACAGCCCCTCGGTGTGAGGGGCTGTGTGGGGTGGTGGTGTGCTGTTTTGGGGGATGATTGTCTACAGCGATTGCTTGAGGCGGTTGATGTCTCGCTGATAGCGACGGCGGTGGCTATGCCAAATCACCCGCTCGGCAGCAGCCTCCAGCAGCGCCGTGGTCACGGTACGAGGCAGGACCAGATTTGCCCCGTCCCAGCTATCCAGGTCCAGCACGCCGGAGCGCGCCAGACTGGCTAGTTGTGCATTGAGCTTGCCGGTCAGCTCCAGTGCAATGAACTCCTCGATATGGGCTCGGAGACGGGCGATAGCGGCCTCTGTCCCCATGGGTGATGCAGTGGGCGTTGTCATGGTCACGTGTGGCTACTCCAATCCGGCGCGTCGTTGCTGCCATGGTTGACGTAGGCTCCGACTATCACCCGTTGCCACTCGCCGACCGGCTGACCCGCAGCATTACAGGCACAGCGAAAGCGGGCGAAGTTAATCTCTCGTGGCAGGTGCTCACGCATATCCCGTGGACTGACAAAGAGCGTGGTTTTGTGCAGTACAGGGTTGGGGGCGACCAGTGGGCCGCCAATACGTCTCCCCTCCACATCGTGGGCATAGGCAAAGCCCTGCAGCATCAACTGCTGATTGATGAGTTTGGCAAGTGCTGGATGGGCACACATGGCCTCCGCCACGGCGGCCTGGCTAAAGCTGTCATTGAACGTAATCATTGTTGTTTCTCCATTTCCTCCGGTGAACGGTAAGCCGTTGCCAGCAGCGCAAACTGTTCGACCAGATAACTGATACTGATGCCCAGTTCATCGCTGACCCCATCTCCTAGACGGTGATGCAGGTGTGCCATGTCATTGGCGATACGTTGGGCTATATGGGCTATATGGGCTATATGGGCGGTTGAGCTCGGTGGTGAACCCGTCACCGTCAGGGTGATGGATAGACCCATCACATCTCCCCCCAAGGTGCTTGCTCCCACAGTGACAGCCGGGTCAGCACGTCTTGTGCGAGAGCCTGTTGCAACTGCTGCATCACCTTAACCAGCCGTGGTGCCTGCACTGGGCTCCCGGTCCATTCGCTCGACTGGTACAGGGCGCAGCAGGTGAATTTGTAGAGGGCTAGCAGTTCGGCATCGGTGAGTGGTGCCTGGTGGTAACGGTGGGTCGGTTTAAGAGGGCTCAGTTTGTTCGAGCGGTGCTGACGTGGTTCCTTGTGGTCCTGCTGACGCCCCCGCTGATAGCGATGCCAGACTGCACGGCGGTTGGCGAGCATCATCAACCGTGCTAACCGGTCAACCCGCCACGTCCAGGTACTGGTCGTGTCTGCTGGAGGTATCCACCAGAGGGTGCGCAGTAACTCAAGGGTGTAGTGCGGTGGCATCGGGGCATTACAAAAACGGTGCAACTGCACGGCAAAGGCCAAATAGTCCTGGCGGTCGATCATGAAAGCAGACATGGGCATGGTTCCTTAAAATGCAAAAGGCCACCTTCGGTGAGGTGGCCTTGGGGTGATGTCGGAATATCCGGATCATGATGTTGGCAGTGATGATCCGGGTTTGGGGATGCTGGTGCTATTCGTGCGTCTGAGCGGCTTCTGGGTGAGCGGCATTGAACAGGATGGCGTAGAGTGCGGAATCAATGCCGTTGACGGCATCGTGGTATGGGTAATAGGGCGGTGCGTCTCGGGAGCACTCGAAGTAGTCACCAAAGCAGTTGAGACACTCGCGTATCTCGATGGTGGAGCCTTGCAGCAAAGCTTCTTCAAACTGCTTGGTGTAGGCCCTGTCGTCACTAGCCTTGGTGATGGCCTTTTCCAGCAACGTCAGCGCATCCTCGTTGCAGGTAGCTGCCAGGCTATGGCGCAGCTTGCCCAGCGTTTCCTCAAGGGAATAGGGGTTGGGTAATCGCATCGTGCTTGTCCCTTCTTGGGTTGGCTAATGGCGTAGCTGATGCAGCAGCGCATCAATGGCTTCGACACAGTCGGCCTGGGTGAGTTGGTAACCGTTGGGCAGGTGAGCCACGATAGCGGGCGCTGCCTGCATCTGGACGTTGTCTGCAAGCCAGCAACGCAACTCGATGAGGATATCGAGGACGGTGAGGTGTGATTTGCCAGGGGGAATGCTCATAGCAGGCCTCGCTCGGCCAGCGAGACTACACCCTCAGCGCCAACTACCAGATGGTCGAGCAGCCGAACATCGACCAGTGCCAAGGCCTCCTTGAGGGCCTTAGTAAAGACCCGGTCTGAGTGGCTGGGTTCTGGGTCACCGCTGGGGTGATTGTGCACCGCGATGATGGCCCCACAGTTGAGTAGTAGGGCCCGCTTGACCACTTCCCGTGGGTAGATGCTGGCGCTGTCGAGGGTGCCGCGAAACAGCTCCTCAAAGGCCAGTACACGATGTTGGGAGTCAAGGAACAGTGCCCCAAACACTTCATGTTCCCGTTCTTGCAGCAAGGTTTGCAGTCGCTCGGCGGCCTCCGTGGTACTGGTGATGGCGGAGCCTTTGGCCAGACGCTTGCGAGCAATCTGATTGGCGATGCGCAGCAGGTCTTGCTCGGTCACCGGCTCGGTGACGACATAAGTGCCGGGGCATTCCCCGGCTTTGAGTTTGTGGTAACGCATAGTGGTCTCCAGAAAAAGAAAGACCCCGGCAGCGCGAGGCATACCGGGGCTAAATGCAGAGAGGTTGTTGGTTCATCTTGAGGGGTGTTCAGCTGTCCGTCGTGATGGGGCCTGTCGTGTCGACGGATTCACTCTGTATCGGCATCAGGTTTTCCGGTACCAATACGTTCAGCGGGATAGCTAGCGCAATACTCAGCCGTTCCGCCAGTTCATAGGCAGGGCCGATTGTGGCGTAGTCTGCCACCCAGGTAGCCAGGGCCAACCCACTAGACTCTACCGCTCGCAGGTAGACGCTGTAGCCCTGCACGGTCAGGCCACTGTCACGCACCACCTGCGTCTCGCCCTCTCGGTTAATAGCTTCGAGCTCAACGGCTATCGGTTGTTTGGACATCAGTAGTCCTCAGTCACCACTGACAGTGACGGTAAAAAAGCCCAGCTGGGCGTAGGCAAGAAAACTGTTCTGCCACATGTTGAATAACTCTTGGGCTTCTGCCGTGGGCAGCGGTCCCCAGCCTTGCAGATAGTGCTCACCATCGAGGAAGTTGAAATCGAGCTCCTTGTCGAGCTCGGCATCCTGGCCCAGCCCCTGGTAGCTGAAGTCGGTGACGTAATCGAACAGCCAGCCATCCAGACCGCGTATCAGGCGTATCTCGACCGGGTGAACACCTCCTTGCTCAGGGCTATAGGTGGGACTGCGGAAGTTGAGGGTAAGCTGGGTCAGACGTTCCTGGTCAAGTGTCGTATTGGTGAGCGCCTGATGAAGTTGTGTCAGGAGCGCTGGGATGACGGGCAGGGCAAAGCCGTCCCGGAAGAAGGGAATGGTCATATGTGTCTCCAGAGGTAAGTGGAAATCAGACGTCGCCGAATAGCTCGGTCAGCTTGTGGGCAACGAGCTGGCGTACCTGTTCGTCGATAAAGGTGCTGACCGTGGCCAATGTGGCGCTTAGCACCGCAAAGTCATCGGTGAGTCCAAGTGGCAGCAGGTCCGGTATGGCATCGATGGGGGAGACAAAGTAGAGCAAGGCACTGTAGATGAGTAGCTTGGTCCAGAGCGGCAAGTCTTCCTTTTTACTGGTGTAGTAGAGTAACAAACAGACCTCGATAAGCGGTCGTCCGACGCGTTTGGCAAACGCCCTGAGCTTGCGCCAAAAACCATCGTGGTCAAATGGTTTATCAGGGGAGATAGAAGGTGGCATAAAACACCTCTCGGCTGGGCAGATGTATAGATGGTTGGGTGGATTCATGGAAAGCCGTGTGGATGGCTTTGGTGTTGGGGGTATGAAAAAGGAGGCAAATGCCTCCTCGCGAGTTGCGGTGGTTGCTGGGTGGGGCCTGCGGTGTTTATTTACCCCATTTCCGAAATCACCGTTCGGATTGCCGAAATGGCTGTGCGATTTCCCGAAATACGCGGCCCGTACCTCTCCTGTGGTCCGTACGGCGGAACCCGGATACCCCTTCAGTGATTATTTTTTGTAAAGCACGCTGAGGGTGTTATCGACTAAATGCTTGGCAATTTCATAGTCCGGATTGTAGGTGGCGAGATTGTGAACCGCGATGCCAGCAGCGGAGACAACACCCGCGACCCCGGCAGGGCCACCAAGAAGGCTTGCGCCTGCGGCGGCAATGCGCCCCCTAGTGTAAATCCTGCATTTCAATCCGGCAGGTTCAATTGCATTTTCAATTTTGCTGACAGCGCTACTCATCCGCCCAGACAAACCGGTCACTTCAAAAGAGCATCGGTTGCTGATGAGCGTGGTTAACTTGTCAGTATCCAGGTCATCGTAATGAATTTTTTCCATGGGATATTGTTACTCCTCTTTTGTGATAAACGCCCCTGCCCAAACACATCGGCCAGGGGCTGGGTTGTGGCTATGACTGCTTGATGAAGGTCAGCGGATAGCGCTGGCGTGGCTCATCACGGTAGATGTTGGCCCCTTCGGCATAGTCCAGCAGCTCTGCTTGGAAGGCCGTGCCGTTAAAGGGGGTAGTGATGCGCAGCAGATACTGCTCCATGACCCAATCACCGCTTGTTTCGTGACAGGTTACGTTCAGCACCATATCTCCGCCAATCGGTGCAAACAGCAGGTTTTGCTGGACGCTGGTGTCGCTGCGACCCAACTCACACTGCCGAAGTGCGCTGGTATCCCGGTCGGCGGTAAAGCCAAACGGCGCCTGGCCAAAGAGCAACTCGACCAGGGTTGTCACATCTGGCTCGGTGGTGGAGGGTGTGACAGTCCAGCGCAGGGGGGAATTAAAGAGCCCCTGGGCAAAGGTGGGCGTGCTGATTGGCTGGCCATCATCTACGCGGGTGACTTGCATAGCGTTCGGCAGACCGCTTGCTGGTTGCAGTTGGATGGATGCCTCCAGCTCCATCGGATTGCCCTCAATGACGAACCGGGGCCAAGGCAGCACAAACACAATTTCCCCGGTCACCGGTTGGTAGTGATGTTTCACTTTCAGCGTTTGGGTTGCGTTATCAAACTGCCAATCCTGGGTCGTGAACGGGGTGACATTGCCCGCGAACTTTAGGTTCAGGGGTTGCGCGACACCTTCCGGTTGACGCTCGTCCAGCTGGAAGAAGCGGTTTTGGAGGGTAAAGCCGCCAGCTTGTTGCTGGTAGCTCTGCTCGATGTAGGCATCGCTATAACGTCCCCAGCGGGTTGGGTTGTAGTTTTGTAATTCCACCCGCTCGAAGCCGGTCATGCTGTTACCGAGCTTGCTGCCATAACGCCACAGGGGTTGGCTCAGCTTGATGGTCTTATCACCGTTGTGCTGTTGCAGCTCATCATGGCTGACGTTAAACGGCGATTGGTCCAGACCAGGGGCGTTGAGGGTGAGGGCGTGCCAGTCATATTGGGTGAGACGCTGCATATCGCCCTGCGCCGTGACACGCTGGCTACGGGGTTCGTAGTAGCTGGGAGGCAACTTGTCATTCACCAGCCAGCTGTTGACGTTACCGGGTTTGTGCCATTCGGTCATGGTGTCGTTGTTGACCCAGGCCCCTTGGGCATCCACGCTCTCCACGATATCCCGCTTTTCCACGAAGGCCACGCAGTGGTCAACGGCGATGTTGTCTGGGTCGGCGCTCCAGCGGGTCATTTCCGCCTGAATGTCGAACCCATCACAATAGGCCAGCTCAGGCCGTGAGCCCGCGCCTTCAGATGCCGGGTCTCCCTCGTTGTAGAACTCCATGGTGTGGTAGCTGTATAGGCCGTTGGCATCCTGACTGAAGGTACCTAGGCTTGCCTTCTCCCCCTTGAAACTGGCGTTCCCGTCCTGGTTGTAATCCAATGCCCAGCTAGCCCACTCGCGGTAATGTTTTTGCTCCCAATCTTTAGTGACCTCGTTGGTATAACGTTGCAGCGCTAGCGAGGGGGTGTAGTCGCCCTCTTTATCAAGCAGCCACTGTGTCCCTTCGGTCTTCGTGGTTTCGATGGCGCCGACGCGCTTACTGTAAATAACGTCTTGTTGGCGAAGGTGCAGCATGGTGTGCAGATGGAAACTGTGTGACCACAGGTTACGCACGTTGACCTGTACCGATGTCCAGCCTTGCGGATTGTTGCTGGCTAACGAGTCGGCCAGCTGGGCTTGCAGTGTGCTCGCTTCAAGGAGTTGTTGCGCTTTGGTAGCCGCGACTTCAGCCAGGGCTGTGCTGTGTGCATCACCCGCCGCCAGGTAGTCGCCAAACAGTTTTTGCGCATTGGCCGCCAGGGTTGTTAGTCCCAGTTCAGTGGCAATCTGTTGTTTCTCCTTGGCCGCAATGCTGGATTGATACTGGTGTTGGCGCTCTGCCTGATTGGTGCTAATGACCAACTGGTGGGTATAGGGGCTGATAGCAAACTGGGTCCCGTCAAAGTAGCCCAGCATCATGGGCGTCGTCATTGCGTTGCTGATTGAGCGAGCTGCGCTATGCAATGCGCCCGCTGGCTCTGCAGGTGGAGCCACGATGACCCATGCCTGCCTGGCGGTAGCCTGTTGGGCCTCGGGCAGGGTGAAGGTAAAGCGCCCCTGGCTGTCGGTGGTTGTTCGTGGGGCACTGTTGTCGCATTGCTGGTCGGCATTGAAGTCCAGACAAACTGTTTGCCCAGCCAGATAGTCACTTGAAAGGGCGCGACCGGTTAAGGTGACTGTGGCGGGGCTGCTATCGCCGTTGTCACTGCCGCCACCCCCACAGGCACTGAGCACCAGCGCCGCGATGAGGGTAAGTGGGTAATGTTTTTTCATATAGGTTGTTCCTTGGTGATAAATCCAGTTAGCCGGGGACTCCCCGGCGCTATTTGTCTGTTGCCCGGAGAATGCGTTGCACGCTGGAGATACTGATGCCGGTTTGTCTGGCGATTTCCGCCCTGGGCAACCCGCGTTTGACCAGCGCCAGCACCTCACCCCCTTTTGCCATCGCGGTCGGTTTACGGCCTTTGTAGACCCCGCGCTGTTTGGCCAGCTCAATCCCCT
This sequence comes from Aeromonas popoffii, assembly GCF_037818705.1. Lineage (NCBI taxonomy): Bacteria > Pseudomonadati > Pseudomonadota > Gammaproteobacteria > Aeromonadales > Aeromonadaceae > Aeromonas > Aeromonas popoffii. The sequence goes on from NZ_CP149129.1 coordinate 244,501, forward strand.
CCGCTTGCCGCTCCAACATCAGCTCTCGCTCGAAGGTGGCAATGGCGCCAATCATCGTCAGCATCAACTTGCCAGTGGGGGTTGCCGTGTCGATGCCGAGATTCAAAATGCGCAGGGCCACCTGCTTTCGCTGCAGGGATTCCGAAATGTCCAACAGGTGACGGGTATTGCGAGCCAAGCGGTCCAGCTTGGTCACGACCACCACATCCCCTGCCTTCACATGGTCCAGCAGCCGGGCAAGCTGGGGCCTGTCATCACTGGCCCCGCTGACCTTCTCCTGAAAAACGTGATTGCACTCGGCAAGCGCTCGAAGCTGGGTATCCAGGCTTTGACCTACCGTGCTGACGCGTGCGTAACCTACCAGTGCCATGGTCTCCTCCCGGTCAATAGGGCAAGGTACACTGACCCCCTTGGTCAAAAGCCTCAAAGAGACCTTATTGACCTGAAAAGGGAGGGTTATTGTTTAAAAAGGTGCCGATTTCGTGAGTGTCACTAGGGCTTGCTCTATTGACTCCAAACCAGTGTTTTGGCCAACCAGCGAGCTATTTTGTGACTGACATATCACGCCGTGACGGCGTCATTGACCGTATTTGGCTTTTGCTTTCATGACGATGCCTTGTTGACGGCATAAATGGCTACGCCCGGATTGGCTTGCGCCAGTCCGGGTGAGGTCGTTATGCGGTTTGAATAGGGAAGTGGAATTACTGCAGCAGGGTAAGTGCTTGGTTCAGGGCTTGGGATTTGAGTTGTGCGCCCTGACCAAACCAGGCGGAATCGAGCCGATGGTCCTGACTGCGAGCGCGGCGGTGATGGTCCGCGTATTCTGTTACCGCATTGACCAGCCCCCAGGCGGTATTTTTGGCACTGGCGAGGTCTGACCCCATCCCTGCCCCTTGGTAGAGTTCTTGTAATTTTTTGGTAGGGCGACTGAGGACAATATTGCCATCATCATCTGATGGGTCATTAATCAAGTCACTGAAAAACATCATTGCTTCAGCAGGAGACACTGAGCGCTGACTCAGCGCATTTATATTACGTTGGAACAGGTCCCAGTTTGCCAAACCAAGACCAAGCGCTTCTTTGACTTGTTCCGGGTTAAATTGGGTTGAGTGAGGTGCTTTAATTGCATCGGCGTTATCATTGAGTGCCATCTGTAATGTATTATTACAAACCACCCTGAGTGAAGTGAATTGAGCGGTAGTGCAAAGTGTGCCGTCACAACTGGTCGCAAGTAATAAATAATATTTCACGGTATCGCCGCCATTCAGCTTCATGTTCTGTCCCGCCCTGGCCAATGCCCACAATTTCTTCCCGCCTTTTAATACGCCAGCGGTTTCTAATTCAAACCCTCCGGCTTGTACCAAATCCTGATAGAAATGTAATACCTCATGAGGTTGTACCACATGATAACGTTTGGAGACGACCGAGAGTGGTGCCAGCGTATCAGAACGGTAAAGCACCTTGCTACCTGAATAAGGGCGAATATGCAGGGCATCGGATGCGACGTTAAACATTACATCGCTCTGCTCAATGGTCCAATCCATCCCTGCTGCGTTAAGCCAGATATCTAAGGATTGTTGTGGGGGCAATATATTGCCGAGGCCATGCCAGGGAGTTTGGCCGGTATAGGCCAAGGTATCAATTAAGTGTGACATATTGACATCCTATATTTGGAGTTGATTCAACAAGGCAATATAGGTGTGAAATTTATTAGAAATGGTTTACTTGTAGTTGCGGATGGCTACCACGTCACAACCACACAATCAAGCGTCTTGCGTGGTATACTTCCCGCTACAATTGCTACTAGTAGCAGCTGTAGCGGAAATTGCGACCAATTTTGGTATTGACCTTATATTGCCAAGTCATCATCTGATAGTTTATTTATGTATGAAATTTTGTCTTTCACAAATTCTGAAACCACTGAAAGACGGTCTCTTATCCTCTTTTTGTACTTTCCCTCTTGTATTGATACATTGGGTAATTTGTTAAGGGAACGATATATTTCATCAATGGCACTGGCCTGTGATTTCTTATCAAAATGAATTTTTTGCCATGCTAGTAATGCATGGAAAGTACCTTCAATGCTATTCAGTTGCTTAATGTACCCGTTCTCCCTTACATATTTGTAGGCGAAAGGTTCCAGTCGCATTAGTCTGGTTTCATCAGTAAAACCAGCCTTGTGGTGATAATAGGCTTTGAATCGTTCAAATTGAAAGCTGACATCAATTAATGCATCTTGCATGTCATTTTTTGAAGTGCGGTGATTAAAAGAAAGGGCGAGATTTTCATAATCGTCATTCCCATTATATTGCGGGAAACGATATTGCAGACCTGGATATAGTCGCTCGGGATAAAATCTGACAAGTTTGGTCAGGTCGTCTATCGCAGCATCGATGACATTTCTTTGCTGATTGGCATTGATACGGTTGAGTCTGAGGTAGGACTTGACAGCATTTTCAATGAGAGGGATTACTATTTCTAATGATGGGGCGTTTATTATATCAACAATTCTTATAAGGTGTAAGCATGGGTACATCATCTTCAATTGTGGCATGAAGTCTTTGGCGCTGAGTTGTTCAGCAATTATTTCTTCTTGAATGCAAGGCCTTCCATTCACCATTTCAACGCGTTTTCCAGAATTCCTTTCATACACAATAATTGCGATTTTTTGATAGGCCATTTTCAATGCATTGTCTGCCATTATTTCTTTTGTAGTAAGAACTCGGCAATATGAATAGTTTACTTGCATGATATCTAGCGTATCGTCAACGGCATTCAACTTCGTCAAGATCTCCTTATCTAATTGCTTTTTCAAGAAATTGCTTTCAATGTCATTTTTTATTTCAGTAAGATGAGTGACGATGTTGCCATTCATGCATTTGGCTGAGTATAAGATAATATAGAAATCCAATAACCGCTCTAATACATTAGTCAGAATGCGCTGATACTTTTCCGTGTGGATAAACTCTTCTGTGTTCATAGCGAAAGCCTTAATTAAACAAGCTGATTTATGATTTGATTTAAATATACCAAACTCACTCAATTTTGAACACAAAAAACCATCTCAGCTCAGTTATAAACAGAGCCTGACACTCTAAATAATAGTTTTATTATCGAGTTATTTTGGGATGGAGCGTTGGCAAGTTAGCCAGCACTGCCTATCTGCCGTCACTCTGCTCAAAATGGACTTATGTAATTGTTTTGGCTCACGAAAATGAATGGCTCTTTGTCAACGACGATCTGGTGGGGGGGCAGACCGTCGTGTTCACGTCGTTGTCAAAACACTATCCTGCGCCACCAACAACCATGACCGCATGACAGGAGATCCAACGATGTTGATGAGTACAAGTAATCAGAGCAGTGCCCCGGAACCAGAGTGTTGTACCAGAGTTATCCGGCTTAAAGAGCTGACCCGGCTGATAGGGCTTAGCCGGTCCACTATCTATGACCGCATGAACCCCAAATCCAAGCGCTTTGACCCGAGCTTCCCCAGGCCAATCAAGCTCGGGCTGGCGTCAGTGGGTTGGAATCTCAGTGAGGTTATGGCCTGGATTGCCAGTCGCCCGCAAGCCCACCCTATTACAGTGACCAAGGAGTGATTGCCATGAATCATTTTTCCCCCCTGTCGAATTTTTTTGGGCAAGTTCAAGCGCAACCCTGTTTGTCCATACCGCAAGAGCTGCCGGTGAATGTATTGCCCGACGAGTTGCAGAAGGTTATTCACTACATCCAGCAAGAAACACAAGCACCTTCAGGTTTAATCGCCTCCTCCGTGCTCGGGGTGATGGCGTTGGCTTGCCAGGATCTTTTTGATATCGCCCCCAAGGACAACTTGCGTTTCCCTATCTCTCTCTATCAGGTGGTGCTGGCAGAGTCCGGGGAGCGCAAGTCCACAGTTGATAAACTACTCATGACGCCTGTTCGTGACCTTGAAGGAAAGTTGGAGGCGCAGTATCAAGAGGATAAGAAACTGTACGATGTAGCGATGTGTCGCTGGCAAGTAGAGCGGAAGGCCTTGGAGAAAGCTTTCGAACGGGCGGTGACTAAAGGGGAGCCTTCGCAAGAGAGTGCACAGCGACTTGAGGAGTGCTTCGCTCGTAAACCTTCAGCGCCACTGCGTAAGCGTATGTTGGTGAGCGATGTGACCAGAGCTGCGGTCAAGCAGGCACTGGGCAAAGGTTGGCCTTCTCTGGTTCTGCTCTCGGATGAAGCAGGAAGCATCCTGAGTGGTGAGCTGCTCCATGATACACCTTTGTTGAACTCACTGTGGGGGGCTCAGCCTCTTGAAATTGACCGAGCAACCCAAGACGCCTTGCGTGTCGAAGATGCACGTTTTGGCATGATGTTGATGGTGCAGCCTGCCTTGTTCAAAGAATATGTCAACCGCCAGGGGCGACATGCTCGGGCCTCTGGTTTCTTTGCCAGGATGTTGCTGTGTCAGCCGACATCAACCATTGGCGGACGGCTCCATGGACAGCAACAGTTCTTCCCGCGCCCCCCTGTGTCCAGCAACCATTTGGAATGGATTCATGCGCGAGTGCAGGAACGCTTGAACCAATCTTTTGAACGCCGGGAAGAAAACGCAGCACGTACTTGTTTGACGCTGTCACCTGAGGCAGCGGCCATGTGGTATGCCGAGTACGACCGGATTGAACTGATGTGTGGTCAGAATGGTGCACTACGTGAATATCGTGACTATGCCTCCAAGCAAGTCGAACATGTCGCGAGAATTGCAGGTGTTTTGGAGGCATTTGTTACGGGTCACTCTGTTGTGTCGGAGCACACCATGTACGCTGCTATTCGGTTGGCTGATTACTACCTGCATTCCTTCATCCAGCTGATGGTGGATGATAGCCTGCCCGAAGATATGGAAGATGCGTTACTGCTGGAAAACTGGCTGCATGATAAGTATGGACATCATTTTATCCACGACATACCTAAAAACCATCTACTCAAATATGGGCCTAACCGCTTGAGGGATCGGGCGCGGCTCACTCGTGCTTTGGATAATTTACTATTCAAGGGTCAGGTGAGTTGCTATAAGAAAGGCAGAACAACGTATGTTAGGCTTATCAATTTTTCTTCTGGTCGGTCAGGGCTTTAAAAATAACTTCAGAGTGATTTTGTAAAAACGGCAGATAAGATTATTCGGTTACGTCTTGTATTTCTGATGCTACTTTACCGAGTATGCCGATGATGTGAGAATGACCAAGTGTTCGGTATAAAGTAATATAGGCATAGGAACAATACAAGGTAATGCTGAGGCGGCATAAAGCAGTAAGTAAATAATTGTGCTAGTGATGATTACATCTAGCCTTATAAAGTATCTGTAACTGTCATCTATAAATATCAATTGCTAAAGCACATTGATAAATGTAAGCACAATTTACATGTAACCTGCACGTATCAACAAAAAGTTATTGAAATGCCCTTAACAGGGCATAAGCCTCCTTATGCCCTATTTATGGAATAGTAAATATGCCGATGAATGCCAATGGCGTCTATGAAATGAACGCTACTGAGGTAGCAGAGCTACTTCGACAGGTAAGGGACATGTATGGCGATATCCATTCTCCGTATCTGATACGTAGCCTGGCAGTGGTTGATTCAACGTTGAAAGAATGGTCGCGGGTGTTTGCGATACGCGTTGATGTTCGTTTTGCTAAGGTGAATTCTGGGTGTGATATCTTTCACCCCACTCGTTTCCAGCGCACGGACTCACAGGTCATCACTCGCTTTATTGAGTCCCTGAAGAGTCAGCTCAGAGAGGTGAGTAAACGCAAGAGGCGTCGTTACATCTATTCAGAGGTGAAATATATCTGGGTGAGAGAGCAAGATACCGGGGACCACCCTCATTATCACATTGTGCTTTTATTCAATAAAGACCGCTATACAACCTTGGGCGACTATACCAAGCCGGATGGCATCAATATGGCAACGAGGGTCCAAAAGGCATGGTGCAGCGCGTTGGGGCTGCCTTTCCCTAAATATGCAGGGCTGGTTCACTTCCCCAAAAATTGTGAGTATATATTCGATAGGAAAGAGGTGCTATTGCGTTCGTCTGGATACATGAAGTTTCTGAATCGCATAGCTTATTTTAGCAAGGTAAGAACCAAATTGGTTGGGGGTGGGCAGCGTAACTTTGGTTGTAGCCAATTACGATAAGATACTTGAGCACATCAGTGCTCATTAGTATGCTATAGAACAATCCCTGCGTATTTAATTAAAGGATATCTATGAGTGAATTTTTGAAAGTGTTGTTGAACGTCCGTAGTCTGCGAGCAGCACTGCGCGAGTTGTCTCTGGAGCAGCTCAACGAAGCCCACGAGAAAATCGAACTGATTTATCTGGAGCGTCTGGAGCAGGCCGAAAAAGAACAGGCAGCCCAAGCTGAGCACCAGCAAAAGCTGGCCGAGTTCCAAGCGATGTTGGCTCAAGCTGGTATCGACCCGACTGAGTTGGTCGGTAGTGCTCCAGCAGCAGCGACTACGGCCAAAGCTAAACGAGCCCCTCGTCCACCGAAATACCGCTATGTTGATAATGGGCAAGAGCATACTTGGACCGGTCAGGGTCGCACGCCCAAGTTCTTGGCTGAGCAGCTCGAGCAAGGCCGCCAATTGGACGAGTTCCTCATCTGAACGTATAGGCCGCATCAATACTCGATGCGGCCTGCTATCTATCATTAGCGGGTGATAGATTGCGCCATCTGATTGATTGTTGGTACTATTTAGTACATTTTATCGCTTATAAGCTGAATGCTTGACCACTACCCCGTTTCATTTTCTCAATACTGCCGACGCACTGACGCTCATCACCCAGTTCGATACGGCCACTGACGAGCACACCATAGTCGCGCTGTTGCTTACCCTCAGCCAGCAGATGGGCTTTGACTACTTTCGGCTGGGGTTCATCTCGCCAAGCTCTATCCAGCGTCCCGAGGTGCGCATTTTCAATGGCTGTCCTGCCCAGTGGGTGCAGGCCTATGACGCGCAGCGCTTCTTTGCGGTAGACCCAGTGGTGCGCAAGGGGATGACGCAGAGCACGCCCATCCTGTGGGCTAATCTCATCACCGAGTGCTGCGAGCAACAGGATACAGCTGGTGTGGAGGTGATGCTGCAGGCTCATGAAGCGGGATTGCGCGATGGCATCACCTTCCCCTGGCATGGGGCCAACGGCCATGTGGGGTTGCTGTCATTCATTACCCGAACACCCCGTACTGAACACCAATGGCTGACGGCCACGCCCTTTTTGAGCTGGCTATCGGTGCACATCTTTGAGGCGGTCGTTCGGGTCTGCTTGTCCGATATACCCCCTCGGGATGCGCTGAGTCTGCGGGAACTGGAGGTCTGCCAATGGGCGGCAGAGGGGAAGCAGGTGAGCGATATTGCCCAGATATTGGGCATCACCCCTAGAACGGTGACCTTTCACCTGGAGCGTATTGCCGAGAAGCTGGGAGCCAGCAATAAAAGCCAGGCGATATCCTGGGCGCTCAAGCAGGGGCTGGTGCGGCTCAATATCGATGCTGCGTTAGTGGGGAACGTTGATGAGGACGGTCAATAATTCTGACTGGCACAATTTATTGCCCGCATATTGGGCTAAATCACTGTTTGAGCAATATTTGCTGAGATATCTGCGCAGTTTGAGCAAAAACTTGCTCAGGGCTGTGCGGTTGAGACTATGGAGTGGCGGTAAGTCATTGATAAATAATGAGGTGAAAAGTTGGCACGGTCACTGCTAAGGGTTTGGTCGAGTGCTAGTTCATTTAACCCACCTATTTAGGAGCATACCCATGCCAACTCCATGTTATATCAGCATTGAAGGTAAAACTCAGGGCAACATCACTGCCGGTGCCTTCACCTCCGACTCCGTCGGTAACATCTTCGTACAAGGTCACGAAGACGAGATGCTGGTGCAAGAGTTCAATCACCAGGTAACTGTACCGACTGACCCGCAATCCGGTCAGCCTGCTGGTCAGCGTGTCCACAAGCCGTTCAAGTTCACCGTTGCACTGAACAAAGCCGTGCCGCTGATGTACAACGCGCTGGCGTCCGGCGAAATGCTGCCGAAGGTGGCCCTGAAGTGGTACCGCACCTCTGTAGAGGGCAAGCAGGAGCACTTCTTCTCTACCGTGCTGACCGATGCCGTCATTGTGGATATCGATTGCCAGATGCCGCACTGCCAGGATCCGGCCATGTCAGATTTTACCCAGTTGATCCAGGTCTCCTTGGCCTATCGCAAGATTGACTGGGAACACACTGTTGCCGGTACCTCTGGTGCTGATGACTGGCGTGCGCCGATCGAGGCTTAATATTGCGATAACCTGCAAGGGGGCAGATGCCCCCTTGTCTTACAGGAGAATATTATGCCGAGAGATAGTTTTTATCCGGATCACAGAGAGCCCCACCTGCACCTGCATCGAGGGGGCGCCACCTTCACTGATGTGGGGCATAACCATCGGACTTTGCAGAGAGGCTCCATGATTTATCGTGGTGTTGTGCGAGAGGTGCTTGCTGAGCTGCAGGCTCGGGGTGATGAACGTAGCAAGGCAATTGCGACTTACATCCAGCGTAACCTGTCCTGAGTCCACCGGGCCACTTTAGGCCCGTTTATCCTTTTTACTTTTCTCCCGTTAGGTTATCTGTCACTGGCGACCTTCATCCAACACGAGATTTTTGCCGCTCTTGGCGGCTTTGTTTTTACTGCGCCATAGGCGCATCGCTCAATGAGGCGCGATATGGCCAATAACACCGGATTACAATTCACCGTCAAGGTTGGCGCACTGGCTGACAGTACCTTTGCGGTCGCAAGCTTCAAACTGGATGAGGGCTTGAACAGCCCGTTTAGCCTCAAACTGGACGTCGCCAGTCACCAACCGGACATCGACTTTGGCGCTGTGCTGGACCAGCCCTGCGAGCTGCTGGTGTGGTACCACGGCGAGCTGCAGCGCAGAGTGTGCGGGGTGGTGAGCGAGTTTGCGCAAGGGGATAGCGGCTTTCGCCGCACCCGTTACAGCTTGGAAGTCAAACCGGCGCTGTGGCGATTGGGCCTTCGCCAGAACTCCCGCATATTTCAGGCGCAAAAGCCTGACGAAATCCTCTCCATTTTGCTGCAAGAACATGGCATCACCGACTACGCCTTTGCCCTGAAAAACGAGCATGCCCAAAGGGAATACTGCGTTCAGTATCGCGAGACCGACCTCGACTTCTTGAACCGTTTGGCCGCCGAAGAGGGGCTGTTCTACTTCCATGAGTTTGAAGCAGGCAAACATCGCATTGTATTTGCCGACGATGCGGCTGCATTGACTGCTGGCCCCGAGCTCTTTTTCAACCTCGGCAACCGCTCGCTGGAACAGGGTGCCTATGTTCGCCAGTTCCACTACCGCGAGTCAGTGCGCCCTTCAGATGTGGAGCTCAAGGACTACAGCTTCAAGACCCCGGCTTATGGCCTATCTCACAAAAAGCAGGGCGCAGAGCTGGAGCACCAACGGGATACCTACCAGCATTTTGACTATCCGGGCCGCTACAAGCAGGACGGCAGTGGCAAGGCGTTTGCCCAGCACCGGCTCGATGCGCTGCGTAATGACGCGGTCAGCGGCAGTGGCAAGTCCAACAGCGCAGCCCTGCTGCCGGGCCAGACATTTTCACTCACCGAACACCCCAACGGCAGCCTCAATACCGACTGGCAAATCGTCCATATCCGCCACACCGGTGAACAGCCGCAGGCGCTGGAAGAGGAAGGGGGCAGCGGCCCGACCGTCTACCACAACGAATTTGGCGTAGTGAAAGCGAGCACCACCTGGCGTGCCCGTATCGGCAGCCCCGAGGCCCCCCACAAGCCGATGGTGGATGGCCCACAAATCGCCATCGTGGTGGGCCCTGAAGGGGAAGAGATTTACTGCGACGAGCATGGCCGGGTGAAGCTGCAATTCCCGTGGGACCGTTACGGCTCGAGCAACGACCAGAGCTCCTGCTGGGTACGGGTGAGTCAGGGTTGGGCAGGCGGCCAGTACGGCATGATGGCCATCCCGCGCATCGGCCACGAGGTCATCGTGAGCTTCCTGGAAGGGGACCCCGACCAGCCCATCGTCACCGGTCGCACCTTCCACGCCACCAACCGACCGCCTTACGAGCTGCCAGCCAACAAGACCCGCACCGTGCTGCGCACCGAAACCCACCAGGGCGAGGGCTTCAACGAGCTGCGTTTTGAAGACCAGGCGGGGCAGGAAGAGATTTACATTCACGGTCAGAAAGACCTGAACGTAGCGATAGAGAACGATGCCGCTTGGCATATCAAGCACGACCAGCACACCGATATCGACAACGAGCGGGTGACCCGCATCAAGGCCAACGACCATCTGACGGTCGAGGGGGAGAAACGCGACCACATTAAGGCGGACTACTCCCTCACGGTCGATGCTTCCCTGCACCAGAAGCTGGCCCAATCGCTGCTGGTTGAGGTTGGCCAAGAAGTCCACATCAAGGCCGGTAACAAGATTGTGCTGGAAGCAGGCTCCGAGCTGACCCTCAAGGTCGGCGGCAGCTTTGTGAAGGTTGACCCCAGTGGCGTCACCCTGGTTGGCCCTTCCATCAAGATGAATTCTGGCGGCAGCCCTGGTAATGGTTCTGGCTGGGCGGGTCAGATGCCCGGCCTACCTGGCGCAGTCAGCGTGCCGCCAGCCCCCCCTGCCACTATCCCCGCGAGTGCCATTCAAAAAAGCATGGAGTCCATAGCCCCACTGGTGAAGCCCTGCCCCTTTGCACAAGGGGGTAAGGCATGACCTTGCAAGAGTGGCGTAACCAATACCCCGGCCAGTTGTTTGCCATCGTCGATGCTGCTCTCGATACCTCCGCCGTGGCGGACTACTGCAACCAGGGCGGTACCAATGCCATCCCCTTGTTTGCCGGTACTGCATTTGCAGACCAAGCCGAACAAGGCCCCTGGCTATTGCCCAACCCCACCCCCGAGTTTATCGCGGCTCACCCACAACTGGGCGGCGTATACGTCACAAGCGATGCTGCTATCGATGCAATCCAGCAGCACTGGCAAAGCCTGATAGAGGTAGCCTTCGAAGGGGAAGTGATGTGGCTGCGTTATGCCGATAATCGGGTCTTTCCCAAGATGCTGGCCACAATGAGTCAGCAGGAGATTGATGATGTACTGGGGCCCTGCTCAAGCCTGTGGGCCACCGACAGTGTGTGGCAACGCACGCCTGATGCAGAATTTATCCCTCGCCAAGCCCCCTGGTTTCGCATTCAGCCTCACCACATGACGCCGCTGTATGACGAAAGCCGTCACGCCTACATCCTCTCTCGCCACTTTTGGCAACGGATGGAGGATATGATGGCGCGTCATCCCAATCCGGAAGCCGCCATTACCACCATCCTCAAGCAGGCCAATCAAACTGGGCTGGCAGGTGACGTCCTTGATGGCGTTGTGGCTGGTGCTCTCTCGCTGCAGGCAAGCATGGCGCTTGATGCCATTAGAGCGCCATTGATGCTGACTAACGACGAAATGGCTCAGGTGAATAACTGGTTGAACAAACACCCTGAATTGATAGGAGCTTGCTAATGGCTATTTCTCCCTACTGTATCCCCTGTGAGCAAAGTAACTGCTGGATTGAGATAGACGTTTGTGATGAACAGAGCCGTTCGTTCAAGGGGCAAAAGGCCACCTTGACCGACGCTGCAGGCAAAACCCAAACCGTGACCCTGAAAGACGGTCCGACCCTGGTGCAAGGCTTTGCGGTGGGTCCGGTGACGGTCAAGCTGGAAACCCAGCCCTGGCTCAAAGCCGCGCAGTCCCGTGAAGCCCTCAAGGAGGGCGAAACCAGCAAAGTTCCCGCCTACACCGAGAAGTTTTGGGGACACTGCGACGTGAAACGCGAGCACGTTAAGGTGACCAGCGGCGACCTCTGCCTCACCGAGCCAGAGCAGCCGCTACCGGAAGGGCACAAAGCCGGGCAGGCCCAGCCGCCACGCTTTATCACCAAGCGCTCCTACGTAATTGAGGTGAAAGGCTATCAGTTCACCACCCTGCGCATCGGGATATTCTTTGACGGCACCGCCAATAACACCTTCAAGCACCAGGAGGGTCAGCCTGCCCTGGAGACTGCGTTGGCCAAGTGCAGCCTGGAAGAGCAAGTGGATCTGCTGGAGCAGTGCTTTAATGATGTGCTACCCAGCGAGCTCAATAACAGCGAGAAGAACGATATCACCAATATCGGCAAGGCGCATGACCTGTATCTTCCCCCTAGTAAACAATCGGCGATCGTGAAGGTGTATGTCGAGGGTATCGGGACGTCAAAAGGGACTAATGATACGAAAGCCGGCCTTGCTGCTGACAAAGGAGACACCTCAAGTGCCGCTCGGGTTGAGCAAGCCTGCCAAACTCAGATCGTTGCCGAGATAAAGGAACAATTGGATGAATTTATCTCTAGCATTGGGTGTATTCATAGGATCGAGTTCGATGTATTTGGCTTTAGCCGAGGAGCTTCAGCTGCCCGCCAGTTTGTGAATCGTATCGATAAGAAGGGCGATCACCCTCTGGTTGAGGCCATCGCCAATACCCCTGAAATTTGTCTGAAAGCAGGCTTTGACTGGGCGAGTCGTGACGATGTACGCATTCAGTTTGTCGGCTTGTTTGATACCGTGGTCAGTTCCTATCTGTGGGGCAAGCGCAGTGTGATTCTGGATCCTGACTGTGCCGATCGAGTGGTGCATATCGTGGCGGCTGATGAGTGGCGCTATCACTTCGATTTGACTCGTATCACAGAGGATGTTATCGGGACTGATATCGCTGATAACTTTACCGAGGTGATCATTCCCGGTGCTCACTCTGATATCGGTGGGGGCTATTACAGTCGCTGGAGCTTGCGTGACCCTAACTACGCCTCACCCGTGATCACCGAAAATACGGTGATCGCCACCTTCCGCTCCGATGAATATCACCGCAAGATCAGCGATTCGAAGGCATATCGTGATGCCACTGCTTATGCCAAAATGCGGGCTGGACAAGGCTGGGCTAAAGGCGTTGTGTCTCTGGCTAGCCATAGTGATACCACTCAGCTTGGGTGTCTGAATGTACGTCCTCGCCGTGTTCCGAGGGGCGGTAAGGATGCACAGTCGTGGGTAATGAGGGTGGATGTGGTGCTGCATCGGGTGGTGGAAGGCGAGTATTCACGTATACCGCTGCATATGATGGTGGAGGCGGCGCGGGATGTCGGAGTACCGTTCAAACCATGGGATCCTGGTCGGCGCGATTTGATGCTCGATAGTGCTATCTCCAATCCCACGATAGATTTAACGGCACTCGACAAGCGGTGGCTGGATGCAGCAAAACGCCGTAAGGATGTCGTCAACTTGGCCCGATCCTTACCTTCCGAGGTGTATCAAAAGCTACGGTTGGGTTACTTGCACTACAGCGCAGATACCGGACTGGTCAATAAGCCCAATACTGTGGGTGATAAAGAGGTTCGCAAGATGACGGGTAACAAAAAGGGAGGTTATTAATGCATCGGGTTTTATTACTACTGATGCTGTTACCACTTGCGACGGCTTGTCAATCCACACAGGCATCACCCAGAGACTTGGACTGGCGCCATATGGTGGGTTCCAATGCTGATGAGATATGGGTAACTCAAGTGCTTTTTTATCGTCAGGGCAAGTTAGTTGACGCGTCACGCAATGGTGCATCTAGTCGTGTTGATATTAAATCGTTGCGGGAGAAGGACTACCGGTGGCTAATAACGGCTGGCCGCCGCGATATTCATCCCGCGCCCGATCGGGTCGAAGTGGAGTGGGTGTCAGCTCATGACAAGAAACGCTACCGCATCAGCCTTACGTTGCCAGCAGAGCTGGAGAACATGATCGTGCAACGTTACCGAGTAAAGGTTGGTAAAGAATGGCGCGACGAGCGGCGGGATAACATTGGTTTGGGTATGGCGACTGGTGGCTATGTAGAAGCATTTCTAAGAGACCCTCGTGTAACTCCCGATATCCTACTGGCTAGGGGGATTGCCAAAGAGGTCACAGATGATCCCTTTGACCAGCGCTTCCCGCTCTCCAGCCAGTATAAAAATGCTTGGGCAGAGTTTGACGCGAAATACAGCAACGTCTACAAACAATATCCCGTTCCCAGCGGCATGGCCTGGGCTCCGATCATGGACGCTTACCGTGCGGCGCAGCCTAAGACGGATACCAATCCGGTCAACTGATTTGGATAGCGGTTTAAGGGGTATCAATGAAGCAGTACCAAAACTGGCTAGCCCAGTATCTGAACTGTCGTCGTGATAACGATCATGCCATGGCCGCAGAATTGGCTTAGAGCCTTTGTGCTTTCTGGCAGGCCAGAGGCGATAAGGCTGAGTATGCCAAGTGGCAGAAGGTCTATCAGGATCACCGATAAAAAACCACCTGATAGGCAAGGCTAATGGCCAGGGAAGGCGCCGCATCAACTTTGTGCCCATCAGGTGGCTGCGTAGCATAACGGATTAGCCCGCAAGACAGCAGTGCCTCATCCGTCACTTTTCACTCTGCGAAGATTTTCCCCATGACACACCGAGCCTTATGGCTGGCGCTGGCAGCCAGTATGCTTGCAGCCTGTACTTCCACTGCGTCACTCACTGACGCCGAGTTATCCCAAGCAGCAAAGCAAGGGGATGGCCGAGCCCAATACGAGCTGGCTAAACGTCTGGCTAGCGAACCAGATTACCCCAACGCCATGCACTGGATGCAGCAAGCGGCAGAGCAGTCTGGCCCTTTGGCCGCCGATCAGCAGATCCGCGCTAATGCCGCGTGGCAAGTGGGTGACTGGTATCAGGCTGGGCTCGGTGAGCCCAAAAATCCGGCGCTCGCTACCCAGTGGTGGCAACGTTCTGCGCGTCTTGGTAACACCCATGCCAGCTATAGGTTGGGAGTGATGTGCCAGGAGCAGCATCAAGGCAAGCTGGCGAGTGAATGCCTCGACTGGTTCGAGCAGGCCGCCAAGCGGGATCATGCCGAAGCGCAGTTAGTCCTGGCACTGTGGTACAGCAAACAACCGGGTGCTGATGCCGTCAAATGGTTAGAAAAAGCGGCAGAACTGGGCAACCGTGATGCCCAGTACCTGCTGGGTCAGCGCTATGAAATGGGCAAAGGGGTTGCCAAACGGCCGGATATTGCCCAGCGCTGGAATGATAAAGCCGCTGCCCAACAGCAACCGGACGCCTTGTTGCTGCAAGCTAAACAGGCGCTTCCTTCTAATGCTTTCGCTGCCTATCAGCGCGCAGCCAATGCGGGCTCTGCCGAGGCTGAACTCTGGCTAGGGATGGCATATCTGGCAGGGGAGCAAGTCCCCGCAGATCCTGCTTTGGGGCGCTATTGGCTGGAGCTGGCAGCCGGACACGGTTCCCACGAAGCCGAGTACCAACTGAGCTTGCTGCAGGTAGACCGGGAGCAGCAGGCCCACTGGTTAACGCTGGCCGCTGACGGTGGCGTAACCAAGGCGTGGTTTGAGCTGGCGGAGCTACAGCAGGACCAAGGGGCTTTGGAGCAAGCCAGAGCCAGTTATGCCAAGGCCGCTCAACAGGGACACACTGTAGCGCAATACGCCTACGGTGAAATGCTGCGTTTGGGCCAAGGTGGCAAAGAGGATTACACGCTGGCTCTCAAGCAGTATCGCCTGGCCGCTCAGCAAGGTGACCGCATGGCCCAATACCGGATGGGGACACTGCGTGAAAAAGGCTTGGGGGCTCCGCGCAACCGGATACATGCCTATGCCTGGCTCTCATTGGCCGCCACCGAAGGGATGCCTGAAGCCATGCAGGCCCGTGATGAGCTGGAGGCCATGATGACCAAACCGGAAGTCAAACAGGCTCAGAAGTTGTCGGAACACTGGTTTGGCAAGATGTTATTAACCGTCAGGAAACGCTAAAAAAAGAACATAGCAGGAAGCGGCCATCTGGCCGCTTCCTGCTTATTCAGTTGGTAAATCACCAGACACAAACTGAGTACTGATGCTATATCCGATGTTAATACCTTAATTGTCAATAATATCGCCGCATATTAACCCTTTTGTCAGATTTATCTGAATTTATCTCGTTTGTGACCCTTGCATATTTTCCAGGTTGTTTTTTGTGCTCAGTGTGTATTTAATCGGAGCCAAATAAATGTTCAGGCTAGCTAGGTTGCGGCTTCATGACTGTGGGATACAGGCGTGAGGGTAACCTGCAAAGCATCAAAAATAATAAGTGCGGTGGGTTGTTAATATAAATGTGTCTCCTCTCTTCTTTGCGCCCAGCGTTGGTTTGGCGCACCGTTTTGTTATTTGCGCTATGCACACTGCATGGGTCATTCGCGTTCGCTGCCTCCCCTGCCGAACGGCAGGAGATTGAGCAGCGCCAGCGGGCCTTGCTGGAAGGGGCTGCCCGTCAGCGTGATGAAGTTGCCCGTCCACTGTCACTGCCCGCAGAGCCAGTCGAGCAGGTGCCGCAAGCGCAAGGCCCCTGTTTTGAGGTGAGCCAAATCAATTTTGAGGGGAGTACCCAGCTTTCCGCTAACCAGCAGGTTCAGCTCTCCTCACCCTACCTCAATAGCTGTATGGGGCTCTCCCATATCAATGCCCTTATCCGAGATATCAGTCAGTGGTATTTGTCAGCTGGTTTCGTCACCAGCAGAGCCTTTTTACCTGAGCAGGATTTGGCGACGGGGACGCTTACTATTGCGGTGCTTGAGGGACGTATCGAAGCCATTGTGGTCAATGGCGAATCTCATTCCATCACGCGGACGCTCTTTCCTGGACTGGTCGGGCAGGTGCTCAATCTGCGTGACCTGGAGCAGGGGGTGGACCATCTTTCTCGCCTGCGTTCGCTCTCCTATCAGCTTGATATCCAGCCGGGTAGTGCGCCCGGCCAGTCCGTGGTCAATCTGAAAGGGGCCAAAGGTGTGCCCCTGCAAGGGGCGCTGGAGTTCGACAACAGTGGTCAGCAGAGTACCGGTGAGGAGCAGGGGCGACTCTCGCTGACTGCCGATAGCCTGCTGTCACTGGCCGAGCAGTGGACCCTGCTGGCAGGCAGCAGCACGGATGGGCGTGCGAGCCACAATGCCACCAACTGGCAGGCCGGTTTAAGTCTGCCCTATGGCTTCTGGTTGTTTGATGCGGGCTACCAATACAGTGATTACCGCAACGATATCGTCTCTCGTGGCTATGTCTATGAAAGCCGGGGTGAGACGCGCACCACGACAGGTACGGCTACGCGAACCCTCTATCGCGATGGGCAGAGCAAAGTATCCGGTGTGCTGGGTGTTACCCATCGCCAGAGTCGCAACTTCATCATGAGCCAGTTGCTGGAAACCAGCAGCTATCAGCTCTCCTCTTTGCGGCTAGGCCTCAATCTGGCGACGCGTGCAGACCGTCACTTCTTCACGTTAAACCCGGCGCTGACCCTCGGCACCGATTGGTTCGGTGCTGACCAAGACAGTGGTCGCTCAGCCCTGTTGCCACAGGCCCAGTTTGAGAAGTGGGGGCTGTTTGGCAGCTACAGCACCGCGGGCGAGCGGTGGGGATGGCTCTCGACATTCAGCGCCCAGTGGACGCCGGACCGGCTCTATGGCGTGGAGCGTTTGTCACTGGGTGGTGAGGCATCGGTGCGAGGATTCAAGGAGCAGAGTATCAGCGGTGATGTGGGTGGATACCTTCGCAACGAAGCGAGCTGGCAAGGGGCGACACCGGCCTGGCTGGGCCAATGGCGTACTTGGCTGGCGCTGGATATGGGGCGGGTGGACATGGGTAATCAGGGTGATGAGTGGCGTGGCATGGTAGGCACAGCCATTGGCTGGGAGCAGCGTTACCGCCACTTCATCGGCAATGTCAGCGTGGGCTTTCCACTCAGCGCGCCAGCTTGGCTCAATGCTGACCCCTGGGTGTTCTATTACCGGGCCAGTGTGGCGTTTTAGCAAAAGCGGTTGGTAGCAAGGCGGCGAAAGCCGTGACGTGGCAATAAGACGTAAGCGAATTTGATGAGGGTGGTTGAGATGGATGCAAAAGCAACGAAGCAAGGTGAGCCCCGGTTTTCTCTGGTATGTCGCGCCGTGGTTTACCAGCTTTGTCTGATGATGGCTCTGCAGCCAGCACATCCTGCATTTGCAGGAGGGATTGCGGTTGCAACCGGTAACACCACCCTCAATCAGGCCGGTAACGGTGTCCCCATCGTCGATATTGCTACGCCCAATGGCGCCGGGTTATCCCACAATATTTATCACGATTTCAATGTCGGTCAGGTGGGCGTCATCCTCAACAACGCCACCGGCCAGCTGACTCAGACCCAGCTGGGGGGGCTGATCCAAAACAACCCCCACCTCAATGGCCAGGCGGCCAACCTCATCATCAATGAAGTGGTGGGCGCCAACCCATCGCAGTTGCAGGGCTATCTGGAAGTGGCGGGGCAGCAGGCCGGGGTGGTGGTGGCCAACCCCAATGGCCTCACCTGCGATGGCTGCGGTTTTATCAATACCCCCAATGTGACGTTGTCGACCGGCAAGCCGGTGCTGGATGCCCATGGTCAGCTGCAGATGCTGGATGTCAAACAAGGGGCATTGACAGTGGGGGGTAAGGGGCTGGATGGCAGCCGCCAGGCATCGGTCGACTTGGTCGCGCGCGCCGTTCAGCTCAATGGTGCCTTGCATGGCCAGACGGTCAATGTGGTGGCGGGGGCCAACAAGGTTAATCGCCAGACAGGGGAAGTCGTCGCCCAGGCAGGCAATGGTCCTGTACCCGAGGTCGCTATCGATACCGCCGCCTTGGGCGGCATGTACGCGGGCAAAATCCGTCTGGTCTCTACTGAACAAGGTGTGGGGGTCAATTTAGCCAACCTGGTGGCCAAACAAGGGGATTTGACCCTGGATGCCAATGGCCGCGTTCGGCTGCGTGACAGTGCTGCGCAGGGGCAATTAACCGTTAATGCACAGGGCAATGCCGAGCTCGGTGGCAAGTTGGCAGCACAGGGTGCACTGACGGCCAATGCCACGGGCGATATCACGCTCTCGCAGAGCCAGCTGGCTGCCGACAGTGCCAAGCTGGCGGGCAAGCAGGTCACCCTCTCAGGCAGTCGGGTGGATGCCCGCACCGTCAATCTGGCTGCCAAAGAGACCCTGACGCAGGGTGGTGAGGTGAGCGCTGCTGAGCGACTGGAGTTGTCTGGTAAAAACGGTCGCCCTTACCGGTCGCCAGCAAAGTGGTGGCGGGGTAACGGTCACCGCCAGCGAGGGGGCGAACCTGCAAGGCACACTGGCGGCGGCAGGCCCCGTGACTATCAAGGGAGGTAGTCGCTGGGTGCAAGGTAAGGATGCCACTCTTGAAAGTCAGGGTCATGTCGATGTTGCCGCGGATGAGGTCACCCTGTCTGGCCGGATGCAGGGCCAGCAGATAGCGATTAACACCAAGACCCTCACCAGCGATGCCAGTGTCACGGCGGGACAAGCATTAGCAGTGAATGCGGAGCGCGCTACGCAACAAGGTGTCATGCACAGCCAGGGGCAACTGAGCTGGCGTGGCGGACAACTTGATAACCAGGGAACCCTCTCGGCCGATGGCAATGGTGAGCTCACGCTCGCTGAACTCAGCAATGGGCAAGCTGGCCAGTTGCTGACCAAAGGGCCGTTGACTGTCACCACCGATACGCTGACCAACCAGGGCAAGGTGGTCAGTGAAGGTGCCTTGGCGCTTACCAATAAGGGCGCTTTACTCAATACCGGTACCCTGGGTGGCGCCCGACTGACCCTCGACACGGACCGGCTGGACAGCCGTGGCATGCTGCTTGGGCGCGATGGCATTGCGCTCACCGGCCGCGAACTTTCTTCATCAGGACAACTGGTGAGCGATGACGCTCTCACCATCGGCGGCCAGTTACTGCTACTGAGCGGCATTACCAAAGGGCAGGATATTGCCATCAAGGCCCATCAGCTGGTGCTTGATGGTACGTTGCAAGGTGAGCGTGTCACGCTTGAGGCGGACCAGATAGCCAGTGGCCAGCAGGGGCAATTGCTTTCTCAAACCACCCTCAACGTGACTGCTCGCGAGGCAGTGCAAGAGGGAACCTGGGCCGCCAAAGGGGGGATGGGTGTTAACATCGGCACCCTGCTTAACCGTGGCACCTTGGCCAGTGATGCAACGCTTCGCTATCAGGGTAACACCCTGGTCAATAGCGGCACCCTCTCAACCCAGACGCTGGATATACACGCGCAACAACTGCGCAGCAGCGGGTTGCTGCTGGCAGCGCAAGCCGGGCAGATAACGAGCCAGACCCTGGACAACCAGGGACGCCTGCAGGCAGGCGGTGACCTTACCCTTAACACCACCGAGCTGCTCAATAGCAACCAGCTTATCAGCGGCTTGGCGCTGGCTATCACTACCGGCACCTTTACCAACAGCGGCACCACGGCTGCGGGTACCACCCTCGCCCTGCAGGGCGCGACGCTGACCAATCATGGCAAGTGGGCGGCTGGGGATGCCTTGCGTGTCAAGGCTGACACCGTCATTCAGGGGCAAACCGGCATCACCGCCAGCAACAGCGCCCTCGCCATCGATGCCACCACCCTGACGGGGCAAGGTGTCTTCTCGGCCAAAGGCCCCCTGGCCCTCAAGGCGACAACCCTCACCGTCGATGGGCAACTGCACAGCGACGATGCCTTGACCCTCGACGCCGACCAATTGACCTTGGCGGGCAGTGGCTACAGCAAGGGCGCGCTCAATCTTCGCGCCACCAATGCCACGCTCAATGGCACCCTCACTACCTTGCAAGATGCCAACCTGCAACTGGGAAGCAGTCTGCACCACAATGGCCGCATTAACGCCAATCATATTACGGTCAGTGCGGCGCGCGTGGATGGTAACGGTGACCTCTACGCCGAGAAAGCACTCAGTGTGAACGCCAACCAGCTTGCACAAGACGGCACCTGGCTCGCCAAAGAGAGCGCGAGCCTGCGCGGCGACACCCTGCAACTGGGTGGCACCCTGGCGGCACTCTCCGGGCTTACCCTCAACGCCAGCTCCGCCCTGGGCAGTAGCGACAGTGCCAAGGTCATCGCAGGCACTCAGCTCGCGGTGACCGCGCCGACCCTGCGGTTAGCTGGACGCTGGCAGGCAGGCACGGATGCCACCGTCACCACCCATCAACTCACCCAACCCGGTGACCTGGTGGCGGGCGGTAAGCTGCATTTGCAGGCAGATAGCTGGCAAGCGGAGGGTTCAACCCAAGCGGCTGGCACAATCGATGCGACCCTCACTGGCCATGGCGAGCTGGGGGGGCGTGTCAGCAGCAACAGCGATATTCGCATCACCGCCAACACCCTGACCCAGCGCGGCGAGCTGCTGGGGCAAGGTAATGTCAGCCTTACCGTACAAGGCATGTTGAAACAGATGGGCAAGCTGATGGGGCAACAAAGCCTCACCATCAGTGCAGACCAACTTGACCAGCAAGGTGAGGTCGTTGCAGGCAACAGCCTGGTCAATGCCCGCACCGTTAACCAACAAGGCAAGTGGCTGAGCGGCGGGCAATTTAGCTATCAGGGCAAGCAGCTCGATAACAGTGGGCAACTTCAGGCCACCGATATCCACTTGCAAGCCAGCCAAACCAACAACCGTGGCAGCGTACTGGCGCAAAACCAGCTGACCCTCACTGGCGAGCGACTGGGCAACCTGGGACAGTGGCAGGCCGGGGCGCAAACCCTGACCCTCACCACCTTAACTAATGGCCAAGGGGCACAGCTGCGCAGCCAAACCAATGGCATTATCAATGCGCAGCAGCTCGATAATGCCGGTCAACTGGTTGCCCAAGGTGCCCTGCAAATCAGCGGCAATACCCTCAGCAACCAAGCCAGCGGCCTAATCAGTGCCGATACCCTGACCCTGCGCGCCGACACCAGCCTCAGCAGTGCGGGCATCCTGTTTGGCTTGCGCCAACTGCTGGTCACCAGCACCACGCTCGATGGCAGCGGTCAACTGCTGGCAGGCAGCAAGTTAGGCATCGATACCGGGCGCATTACCCAGATTGGCCAATGGCTCTCGGGGGGCGATTTGGCGCTGAAGGTCGGCAGCAGCCTGACAAGTCAGGGGAGCATCAGCGCCAAGAACCAGCTTGAGTTGGACGTGCAGGGGGACTGGCTACACCAAGGCCAGTGGGTGGCGGGCAATGGCCTGCGCGCCACGACCACTGGCGCACTTGATAACCGGGGGCAACTTATCAGCACCGGCGCCCTGCAAGTGGGCGCCAGTAGCCTTGATAACAGCGGCAGTTTGCAGGCGGGCAGCACGCTACGTCTTGATACCAGCGGGGCGCTGCACAATACGGGCATGATAGCCAGTCTGGGTGACCAAGGTTGGGCGGGCGAGACGCTCTATAACGAAGGCACTTTTTACAGCGGTGGCCATTTGTCGCTGACCGCCAACAGCAACCTGACCAACCAGTACGGTACTCTGCTTGCCGAACAGGGCGCTGCGCTCAAGGTCAATCAGGGTCAGCTTATCAACGCATCAGGCACCATTGATGCGGGTAATGGTGAGCTGTGGTTGTCAGCTCGGGATGTTATCAATAAGCGCGCTGTTTTTGATATCTCGACCACCCGAGAGTCATCAAATCAGCAATTGCCGTTGAACTTGTACTTGTCCGCGGGTGACTCATTGCTACCGGAACATCAGGTTGTGTGGTCATTCAGCCATTTTCAGCCTAGTGCTAGTTTTTATTGGCGTCGCTCGGTGACGTTTTCGGGCGAGCAAGATGTCAAGCTCCAGTTATCCAAACAAACGCAGGAAGTACGCAGTAGTAGCTCTGCGAGCCTTATATTGTCGAGTGATGATCTCATCATTGATGCTGGAGCATTAACGAATGATGCCAGTGTGATAAGTGCTGGGAGAAACCTGACCATTCATGCTGGCGGCATTCTCAATAAGTCCTATGCACTCGGCGGCAGTATTGAGTATGCGGATTATGAGTTTCAGGGGTTAAAAGATGCCGGAGCCTCGTATCAGGGAGGGCCTTCTAGTCCACCAGAATATGGTTTTCCTGATGCTGAACTTTATTACAAGTTAACAGGGACACATCAAGAACAGACCGATACAGGTAGTGTCAACGCCCTTATATCCGCAGGCGGCAATCTGAACGGCACCGTGGCCGGCATGATTGACAACGTCACCATCAAAGCCAATGCGGGTCCCGTTTCCAGTACCACGACTCGCCCTGAGCTTGCCAATGTTGCGGTTGACGGCCCGAATGGCCCGAGCTGGCAGGCAGGCCCGAATGCCCAGCAAGTCACCTTCACCCCGGTGGGCGAACCCAACGGCGTGCCGCTGCCGGATTATCCGGTGCCGGGCGGTGGCAGTGGCCTGTTTGTGGTCACCGACAAGCCCGATAGCCAATATCTGATAGAGGTTAACCCGCTCATTAGCGAGCTGGGCTCGGCGGGCAATGCCGCGCTCTCCAATATCGACCAGGCGCTGGCCGCCGCCGCGCAGGCCAGTGGCCAATGGGATAGCTGGCAGACCATTAACACCGCGCAGCCAGACGCGCTACCCGATGGCGCGGCACTGACTCAGGCACCCGCTGTCGAGCAAAACCCGACCTGGACGGACCTTGGCACTTTCTTGGGCTCTAACTACTTCTTTGCGCAGCTTGGGTACAACCCGGAGCGCGATATCAAGCTCTTGGGTGATGCAGCCTTCGATACCCGCGTTATCCGCGATGCGGTGCTGGCCCAAACTGGCCGTCGCTTTATCAATGGTGAGATGGGCTCTGATTTAGCACAGATGCGCGCTCTGATTGATAACGCTGCGCAAAACCAGCGTGAACTGGGCTTGATGCCGGGCGTCGCCTTGACGGCCGCCCAAGTGGCACAGCTCGGCCGTAGCATGGTGTGGTGGGAGCCGGTGTGGTTCAACGGCCAAATCGTACTGGCGCCCAAGCTCTACCTGACCGAGGCCGATAAACGCCACCTCTCGGGGAGTGTCATCACCGCGGGCAATATCGACCTCAAAGCCGGTGGCATCAACAACAGCGGTACCCTCTTGGCCGATGGTACCCTGTCGCTTAAAAGTGGCAGTACCCTGACCAACCAGGGCGCGCTGCAAGCCGGTGGCGACCTCACCTTGCTGGCGATGGATGACCTCTTCAACCAGGGGCAGATATCCGGCCAGGATGTGACGCTTGCCAGCGCCAACGGCAGCATCATCAACCAGACCCAGACTGCGCAGCGCCATGTGGATGTCAATGGCATCCTCTCTGATGTATTGAGCGACCAGACCCGCTTTAGCCGCACCGACATTGGTGATGCCGCCAGTATCACGTCGGCTGGCAATCTGTTGTTGCAGGCGGGTAAGGATATCAACCTCTCTGCCGCCGAGCTGCTGGCGGGCGGCAATATGGCCCTGCTGGCGGGTAACGATATCACCATCGGCAGCACCGAGAGCCGCCATACCTGGGAAGAGGGACAAAACCGCTTCTCGCGCATCGACCAGTTGATGAGCGAGCTCAATGCCGGTGGCAATCTCTCCCTCACTGCGGGCAATGACTTAAACCTGGTGGCCTCAACGGCTGAGGCCAAAGGCGATGTGAGCCTCAGTGCGGGCAATAACCTGGTACTGGCCAGTGAAGCGAACCAGACCAGCGACGATGTGCGCCAGGGCAGCAAGCACACCATCGACCGCACCACCACCCAGGTCGGCGCCACCATCTCTGGCGATAACGTGAGTCTGAGCGCAGGCAACAACCTGCTGGCCCAGGCCAGCACCCTCGAGGCGCAAGGCAATGCCAGCCTGCAAGCCGGTGGTGAACTGCAACTGCTCACGGCTGACAACGAGGTTTATCACTTCGAGAAGAGCAAGAGTGGTGGCACCTTCAAATCCAAAACCACCGAGATAGAGCAGCGGGATGTGACGGCGCAGGGCACCACCATCACAGCAGGTGGCAATGTAAGCCTCGCTAGCCAAGGGGACATGACCCTCAAAGGCAGCGATATCAAGGCCACAGATAGCCTTGCTATTGACACCGATGGTCAGCTCAACCTGTTAACCGCCACTGACGAGCACTTCTACCGCAAGGATGAGCAGAAGAAGGGCTTCACTGTCACCGCTCAGGGCAATGGCACCAGCTCGACTACCGAGCGGCAAAACCAGCTCGAGGGAGGCGACATCACCATCAACGCAGGCCAGGGCGTGCTGCTGCAAGTCGGTCAGCGGGAGGGGGAGACCCTGCAAGCGAACCTCACAGCACTGGCAAACGAACCGGGCATGGCCTGGGTCAATCAGGTCAGCCAGATGCCGGGCGTGAAGATGGAGGCGGTGCAAGAGGCCTATGAGCAGTGGGATTACAAGCAGCAGAGCCTCAACCCCATCGTTGCGTCGGTGATTGCGATTGCGGTGGCGGCCGCCTCGGGCGGTACTGGTGCGGCCTTACTGGGTACACAGACAGCTGCGACCACCGCCATGGCCAACACCGCCTTTGCCACGTTGGCGACCCAGGCAGCCCAGTCCATGGTGCTGCACGGTGGCGACCTCTCTGCAGTGCTCAAAGAGCTGGGCAGCAGCGCCAATATCAAGCAGTTGGCCATCTCGGTCGCGACAGCGGGAGCGCTAAGCGGCTTTGACCAGTGGGCAGGGCTCGACAGTGCGGCCAAGCAAGCCAACAACCCGTTTGCCCAACCGGGGGCGGCGGACTTGATGAGCTGGGACACCTTCAATCGGGTAACCGGCCACGCCACCCTCAGTGCAGGTATCAATAGCACCATCAACGGTGGCAGCTTTGGCGATGCGTTTAAAGACAGCCTGCTGGCCAATATTCAGGGGGAAGTGGGTAAAGCCACTGCCAATTGGATAGGGGATCAAGGCATTAAATTTGATGCTGCCAACAGCCCGTTGGCAGAGGCTGGAAAAATCGCCGCCCACGGAGTGACCAGCGGCGCCATTGCTGAAATCACCGGTGGCAAATTTGCTGCAGGGGCTGCTGGCGGTGCCATGTCTGAGATTGCCAGCAACTGGAGCCTGGGTGCCTTTGGCGGCAACGAGGAGTATCAAGTTGCCCTCAACAAGGTGCTGGGTGGCCTTGCTGCCGCGGCCGTCACTGGCGATGAAAACCAGTTTGATACCGGGGCTGACCGAGCGGAGACGGTGCATCGGTATAACTACTTAAGCCACCAACAGAAAGCGACCCGAGAACAGGATTTTGCCTCGTGTCAGGGGGAACTGCTGTGTATCGCCCAACATGGAGCAAAGTGGGAGGCCATCAGTCTCTTGCAAGAAACCAGCTTTGGTGCGGGCATGTTGGCTGGTGTTCCCGCTGGGGTAGTGGATAGCGTACAAGGGTTGGTGCAACTGGGGCTGAACCCCGCTCAGACGCTGGGGGCGTTGAAGGAATTAATCAACAAAGGCGAAATTCTTGGTAATGCCAAAGAGGCAATAAAGCAGAGTTATTTGGCTCGGATTGAGGCAGCTGAGGCCCAATACCAGAAGGCAGGATCCAGCGGCTCGTTCAATGCTGGTGTGGAGTATGGCAAACTGCTGGCTGAGGGGGCTTCGCTGGCCGCTGGGGGCGTAGGCGTAGTCAAAGGCGGGGCGCTGCTGACCGAGAAAATCACTGCCAAGTTGGTGAAAGAGGGGGTTAGTGATGCGTTAATTTTGGGTAGTAGAACCCAGTTGTCAATAGACTCTCAACAGCTCATTAAAAATGCAGAAGTTATCTCTACGGCTAAGCCAGGCGTGCAATTTACTGCTCCACGTAACTTGAATGAGCAGGTGCTCTGGAATTTAGTTATTGATACCCCTTCATTGGGCCAGCCACTAAGAGGTATGAATAAAGATCCTCGCTTCCCTACTGATGCTGGATTTCAGAAAATGCAGGCTACACACCAGTTACCTGATGGGACTAACATAACGATCCATTACCAATATAACTTGAATACAGGTAAGGCTTACGATATGAAGATAACAACACCAGAGCGAAAAAATCTTCAGCCAGGTAACTCTATTGTGGGTGGAAACTAATGAAAATAAAGAAATCAGAAACGGAGATAATGGTATTTGCTATTTATTGGCTTCATGGAAAAACATATTTTTATGGCCTTTCAAAAGGATATGAAGGTTTGCTTGCATACGACGCAAGTGAAGTCGAGGTGTTAGAACCTGAATTAGGAAGTGACTATATGTATATGGATGATGGGGTGTTTTATAAACCCTTGATTGAAGAGAATATTCTTGATGAATTAGTGGAGGCAGACCCAAGCGCCTACCAACGTTTTCTTGAGATATTGAGAGCTGCTGGTTCGATTAACGAAGTGTAATTGGACGCCGCGAACACACCACCATCAACGGTGGCAGCTTTGGCGATGCGTTTAAAGACAGTTTGCTGGCCAATATTCAGGGGCAAGTGGGCAAATCGGTTGCTGGCGTTATCGGCGATAACGGCAATGCATTGGGCGAGGCTGGCAAAGTGGTGGCCCACGGAGTAACCAGCGGCGCCATCGCTGAAATCACCGGTGGCAAGTTTGCGGCAGGCGCAGCAGGCGGTGCCATGTCTGAGCTGGCCAGCAACTGGAGCCTCGGGGCCTTTGGTGGCAACGAGGAGTATCAAGTTGCCCTGAACAAGGTGTTGGGTGGGCTAGCAGCAGCGGCCATCACTGGCGATGAGCACGACTTTGATACCGGGGCAGATCGGGCAGAGACGGTGCATCGGTATAACTATCTGGAACATAAGGAGAGATCGGAACGGGACAGCCTGCTGCGAGAGGCTCAAAAAGGCAATCTGACAGAGGCGCAGCAAGAGCGACTGGCCGCGCTGAACTTTAAAGATGCGCTCAGTGACGAAACGTTGTTGAAGGCTTGTATAAGTGGCAGTGCCAGCGAATGCCAGGCGGCATCGTCAGGATGCGATTACGAAGGCAGATACCTACCCTAATCTGGGTTACCAATACCCAAAAGAGTCGTTAGCGGGTTATCAGCAGATCGAACGTCTGCTGGCAGGCACCACCGGGAGTGGGGAGCTCGCGTTGAGGTCCTTAGAAGGTGGTTAGTTGCTGCAATGAGATCGAGTGATGGTATTAAAAATAGCTTGTAATGAGTAATGGTCGATATAAATGCTAATCATGAATAAGGTATACTAGATGCGTTTATTACTTTTGCTGGTTTTTTTTCCTCTTGTTGTATTGGCGGCAAACTCACCAAGTACCAGTTCTAACTGTGATGGTATGGTTACCAAAATTAAAGAATATTCAACGTTGAATCAAGAAGATCTCAAGACTCTTAGATATAAATTTTTAATTATACATTGGATGACTTCCGTCTTCGTTATGGCTCGGTAATTGATGACACAATTACTGAATTGGAAATGTCGACAGCGCTGACTCATGAACAAATCGGGCATCACGTACTTCGTAAATTACGTGTATTGGAATCATTTTATGTCAATATGGGATTTCGATTTTATCGAGTTGCTCAATCCCAAAAATGGGAACAACTTCATCAAGAATGCATCGACATGGATGGGAAGTGGTCCGCTATGTGAATAAGTGCAAAGTTCAAGTGGGCATCGCATTAAATCAGGTAAGAAATTTGATGTCCTGTTCGTCTTGGTAAATAACGGTAAGATCAGTTTCGAGTTTAACAAAAGAAAGAAAAGGCTTGATGGTTGTGAAGCGGATGAGCTGGCCATTATAAATCATGGCTTGTACTTAAGACTGTCGGTTTCTGCTGAAACTGATTGGAAATATTATTAACACAGGACCTTTGTCAGGAAGGGTTATGAAAAGTAAATTTTTCTTTGCAACTTTATTCATATGCAGCATTAGTGGTTATGCTAGTCAGCACAACCCTGAAAACGAAGACATAGAAAGCAATGTTTTAGGTGTGTGGGAGAATAAGATCCCTGGCATAAATTGTCATGAAATACGTGACTTCAGAAAAGATGGTATTGCATATGCCAGTGCGGCAAATCAATTTCTAAAGTTAAAATACAGTATTAGCCCTACCCCGACAGCCTCAGGTTTTTATAAATTAAATGAATCAGTTTTATCAGACAATAGAGGCCATGACTGCTTTGACAGCCCTATGTCAGACATACAGGACTACAGTTTTTATTTAAAGTTTTCAGCATCCCAAAATGCGTTTGCAGTATGTCTAGAAGAAAACATTGATACATGCGTTTCCCTCTATGTGAAAAAATTGCATAAAAAACAACCTGAATAAACAAGGGGGGCGCCCTCTGGGTGAGATCGCGCACGATTTTTGGGTATGTTCATCTTGTTTGAACGGTTCCTATGGTATTAGAAGTCAATTACTTTGGCCGATACACGTCAACTCTCCTGCCACTGGGGGATAGCCGATGTGAACGCGGACGGCACAACCGATCCGCTGTGCGATTGAGTTGAGCGTACACTTATTACCAATGTGGCAAAGCCCTCTTTAACAGGAGCTCTGCGTTGATGAATGCCCTGTGTTGACTCACCGTTTCTACTGCGCAGTCATAGACAGCTATTGATCCGGTCAATTGATTTGGATAACGATTTAAGAGGTATCAATGAAGCAGTATCAAAACTGGTTGGCCCACTATCTGGTCTGCCGTCGTGATGGCGATCATGCCATGGCGGCTGAATTGGCTTGCAGCATCTGTGGATTTTGGCAGGCTAGAGGCGATGAGGCTGAGCATGCCAAGTGGCAGAGGATCTATCAGGATCACTTACAGCAAACCACCTGACGAGCAAGGCTAATGGCCATGGACGGCGCCGCATCAGCGTTATGCCTGTCAGGTGGAGCCGCAGTATATCAGCCTCTCATGCGAGACAAAAAATAAAGGAAGCGGCCCTTATGGGCCGCTTCCTTATGCGGCTGGTAATCCACTTTCGACGAACTCCGCCCAGGTATCCATCATAGGCCTACGCTGGTCCAGCAGGTCAGTGCGGTGGTATGCCGCTTCCACCTTATTTTGGATAAGGTGCGCGAGTGCTCGCTCAGCCAAGTCCCTGGGATAGCCTTGTTCGCTACACCAATCCCGGAACGTTGAACGAAAGCCATGAGCAGTAGCCAGCCGTTCAGGCGTCGTGCTTGGGGCCTCGACTCTTCTGAGCAGGGTGGTCAGTGCCATATCTGTGAGCGGTACTTGTTTACGTGGGGACGGGAAAACCCATTCACCATGCAGCCCCCGCACCTTCTCCAATACGGCCATAGCCTGAAGAGATAACGGAATGCGGTGAATGACTTGGGTCTTCATCCTATCAGCCGGAATGGTCCAGGTTGCAGCATCTAGGTCGAGTTCTTCCCAGCGCATGCTTCTCGCTTCACCAGAGCGGCAGCCGGTCAGGATCACGAACGACAGTAGGGCTCGGCTGACATCAAAGCGCTCTGCATTCGCCAAGTGCTGTTGGTAGAACGCTGGCAGTATCCGCCAATCCATCGCTGGTTGGTGCTGAGTGCGGATTGCTTTACTGGGCTGTAGTGGCAGAAGCTTATCCACGACATCGACAGGGTTTGCTTGGCAGAAGCCATGAGCCCATGCCCAGGCCATCACAGCATGAAGTCTCTGTTTCACGCGGGTGGCGGTTTCCGGGATTTCCAGCCAGATAGGCTGTAGTACACTGGCGATATGTGCCGGGGTGATGGCGTTGATAGGCTGCCGACCGATGATCGGGAAGGCGTATTGCTCCAGGGTCGAGATCCATTGCTTCCCATGCTTGGGGTTACGCCAGCCGGGTAACAACTGCTCGTGCACCTGACGAGCCGCAATTTCCACTGTGGGTATCGCAGGCTTACTGGCTTCTTCTTTCTTTATCTCCAAGGGGTCCAGTCCCTTGGCCAATTGTTCGCGCATCAGGCGAGCCTGGTTGCCCGCATCGGCAATAGAAATTTCAGGATAGATACCGAGCCCTGCGTTACGTCGTTTGCCGGTCATAGGGCTGACATAGCGTAATACCCATTTCCCACGCCCTTTCGTGGTTGAGGGATGCAGGGTAAGGCCGGTAATGCCGCCATGAGGTAGAGGCTTGTCATCGGGTTTGATGCTACGTGCTTTCGCATCAGAGAGGAGTGCCATAACAGATCCTTGATAAAGGCATGGTATGCCATTCAGTATGCCACTTTGAGTTGGTTATGGTTAAGTGGGATTGGACAGGGATGAACAAGGTTTCAGTGTAAGTGTATGATTTTGATTGGTGAAATGAATTTGGTTGGAGTGTGTCGGGCTTATTTATAGCGGTCGTCCGCTCCGCCAGTAACAAGAAGCCCAGTCTAACGACTGGGCTTTTTTCGTTTCCGACCATTCGACACCCGCTTTTACCATTATCCCCCCCCTCTTCCTTTCTCTATGCCGAGCCATCTTGATGATCGCCGCTGGCTTTAGTTGTCGTTATAATGGCCGCCCTCAAGCAAGGTGATGGTATGACAGCAGAATATCTACAGCGATTCGGGGGCATTGCCCGTCTTTATGGTCAGAGCGCACTTGGCTCCTTCAGTCAGGCCAGGGTCTGCGTGGTGGGGATCGGCGGGGTAGGCTCCTGGGCGGCGGAGGCGCTGGCCCGTGCCGGCATCAACCAGATCACCCTGATCGACATGGATGATATCTGCATCACCAACACCAATCGCCAGATCCACGCCATGCAGGGTACGGTTGGTCGCCTCAAAACCGAGGTGATGGCAGAGCGCATTCGCGCCATCAATCCGGATTGCGAGGTGATCGAGGTGGATGATTTCGTCACGCCCGACAACCTGGCCGAGCATATCAAGCGGGAGTTTGACTATGTGGTGGATGCCATCGATTCAGTCAAGGCCAAGGTGGCGCTGATTGCCTTCTGCAAGCGCAACAAGATCCCTGTGATTGTGGCGGGTGGTGCCGGCGGGCAGATGGATCCGACCCAGATCACTGTGGCCGATCTGGCCAAGACCATTCAGGATCCGCTGGCGGCCAAGGTACGCTCGGATCTGCGCCGGCTGCACAACTTCAGCAAGAATCCTGCTCGCAAGTTCGGGGTGGAGTGTGTCTTCTCAACCGAGCAGTTGAGCTACCCGGATGGTCAGGGTGGCACCTGTCAGGCCAAGGCGGCCAGCGATGGCTCCATGAAGATGGATTGTGCCTCTGGCTTCGGGGCCGTGACGCCGGTGACGGCGACCTTTGGGCTGGTTGCCGCCTCCCGGGTATTGAAGAAGATTGCCGAACGGGGCGCTAGAGCCGAACGTCTGGCAAGTGAAACGACAACAGCGATAGAAGCACCCTTGGCCAGTGATCAGGCCGACGCCTGATCCCGGATTGCCAACACGATAGCCCTGAGCCCGTTACCCCGTGACGGGCTCAGGTGTTTTTCCAGCCCCAGCTCGGTGAAATAAGCCTCCATGTCAAAGGCCTGAATCACTTCTGCGGATTGGTGGTTGAGCGCCGCCAGTACGATGACGATGAGGCCGCGGACTATGCGGGCATCGGAATCACAGGCAAAGTGCCAGCATCCATCCTCGGAGCTCTCTCCTTTTAGCCAGGCCAGGCTCTCGCACCCTTTGAGGCGAAACTCCTCCTGCTGCCACTCGGGCGGCAGTGCAGGCAGCCGCTTGCCGAGCTGGATGATGAGCCGGTACTGGTTCTCCCAGCCGTGAGCGGCGGCAAACTGCTGGCGGATGGTGTCGGCGTTGGGCTCAAGGCCGATTTGGGTATAGGTTACGAGGCTGTTCATTCGGTGGTTTGCCTTAGAAGAAGTCACTGAGTTTGTGCAGGGCGGCCAGCAAGGCGTCGACATCGTCCCGATTGTTGTAACAGGCCAGTGAGGCGCGCAGGGTGCCGCCGATCCCGAGTGATTCCATCAGTGGCATGGCGCAGTGATGGCCGACTCGCAGGGCGATCCCCTGCATATCGAGCAGGGTGGCGGCATCTTGCGGGTGGATATCCTCCAGCAGGAAAGAGACCGCTCCGGCACGTTGGTCGGGCTCGCCGACCAGACGCAGCCCCGGCACCTGCTGCAAGCCAGCGACCAAATAGTCGGTCAGCGCCTGCTCATGGCTGGCGAGCCATTTCCGGTCTTGCCCCATCACAAAGTCGACGGCGGCGGCGAGGCCGATAGCGCCAGCAATATGGGGGGTGCCCGCCTCGAACTTGAAGGGCAGGGTATTGAAAGTGGTGCCGCTGAAACTGACTCTGTCGATCATCTCGCCGCCCGCCTGCCAGGGCGGCATGCGTTCCAGCAGTTCGGTTCTACCCCACAGCACACCGATCCCGGTTGGGCCATAGAGCTTGTGGCCGGAGAAGGCGTAGAAGTCGCAACCAATGGCCTGCACATCCACTTCAAGATGAGCCACCGCCTGGGCGCCGTCGATCAGCGTCACGGCGCCCACCGCTTTGGCCGCCGCCACTATCTGTTCGACCGGATTGACGGTACCGAGGGCATTGGAAACGTGAGCCACGCTCACCAGCTGGGTCCTTGGCCCCAGCATAGCGTGATAGGCGGCCAGATCGAGATCGCCCCGCTCATCGAGGGGAATGACCCGGATAACCGCGCCGGTGCGCTGGGCGACCAGTTGCCACGGGACGATATTGGCGTGGTGCTCCAGCGTGCTGAGGACGATCTCGTCCCCCGCCTTGAGCTCGCTCATTCCCCAGCTTTGGGCCACCAGGTTGATCGACTCAGTCGTTCCACGGGTCCAGATCACCTCGCGGCTGTGGGGGGCGTTGATGAAGCGGGTGACC
The DNA here is from genome assembly GCF_037818705.1 of Aeromonas popoffii. Lineage (NCBI taxonomy): Bacteria > Pseudomonadati > Pseudomonadota > Gammaproteobacteria > Aeromonadales > Aeromonadaceae > Aeromonas > Aeromonas popoffii. Next base: position 278,168 of record NZ_CP149129.1, read on the forward strand.
GCCTCGCGGGCGGCCTCAAAGGCGCGGGTAGCGCGACCACTCAGGGCATGGGCGGCGCGGTGCACGTTGGCGTTGTCGGCCCGATAGTAGTGCGCGATGGCATCCAGCACTGCTTGCGGCTTCTGGGTGGTGGCGGCGTTGTCCAGATAGACCAGAGGGTGGCCGTTCACCTCCTGCGCCAAGGCCGGAAACTGGCCGCGCAGTCGGGCGTGCTGTTGCTGATTCATGCTCCCCTCGTCATCATCTGGAAAAGTCGGCCATGATCCTGAAAATGGCGTTCGAACACAAGGCGCACGATGCTAGCCGACTGATGGTGTGTGGCGCAGCGATGCGGCTCACCCGCTGATTTCTGTTACAATGCCGCCCCTCATCATAAGCCAAGAGATCCGGCCCATGAAGCTCAACCCCAATCAGAACGAAGCGGTCAAGTTTGTCTCCGGCCCTTGCCTGGTGCTGGCGGGAGCCGGATCGGGCAAGACGCGCGTCATCACCAACAAGATCGCCTACCTGGTACAGCAGTGTGGCTATAACGCCCGCAACATAGCAGCCGTCACCTTTACCAACAAAGCGGCGCGGGAGATGAAGGAGCGGGTCGGTCAGACCCTGGGTCGCAAGGAGGCGCGGGGACTCATGGTCTCCACCTTCCACACCCTGGGCCTCGATATCATACGCCGTGAGCACAAGAGTCTGAATCTCAAGGCTAACTTCTCTCTGTTCGACGATACCGACCAGCTGGCGCTGCTCAAGGAGCTGACCGAGGCTGAGCTGGATAATGACAAGGACAAGCTGTCTGCCCTCATCAGCCAGATCTCCAACTGGAAGAACGACCTCATACTGCCGGCGCGCGCCATGCGTATCGCCCAAGGGCCGGAAGAAGTACTGATGGCCCAGCTCTACGAGCGTTATCACCGCCAGATGGTGGCCTACAACGCGCTCGACTTCGATGACCTTATCGTGATGCCGACCCTGCTGCTCAAGAGCAATGACGAGGTACGCACCCGCTGGCAGAACAAGATCCGCTACCTGCTGGTCGATGAGTATCAGGACACCAATACCAGCCAGTACGAGCTGGTGAAGCAGATCGTCGGCGAGCGGGCTCGCTTTACCGTGGTGGGGGACGATGACCAGTCCATCTACTCCTGGCGTGGCGCCAAGCCGCAAAATCTGGTGCTGCTCAACGAAGACTTTCCGAGCCTCAAGCTCATCAAGCTGGAGCAGAACTACCGCTCCAAGGGGCGCATTCTGAAATGCGCCAACATATTGATCGCCAACAACCCCCACGTGTTCGACAAGGCGCTCTTCTCCGAGCTCGATTACGGGGTGCCGGTCAAGGTGCTGTTTGCCAAAAATGAGGAGCACGAGGCGGAGCGGATCGCCGCCGAGTTGATGGGCCACAAGTTCATGAACCGTACCCGCTTCAAGGATTACGCCATCCTCTATCGTGGCAACCATCAGTCGCGCATCTTCGAGAAGGCGCTGATGACCAACCGCATCCCCTATCGCATCTCGGGCGGTACCTCTTTCTTCTCCCGTACCGAGATCAAGGACATCATGGCTTATCTCAAGCTGCTGGTGAATCCGGACGAGGACACCGCCTTCCTGCGGGTGGTCAACCTGCCACGGCGGGAGATAGGTCCCACCACGCTCGAAAAGCTGGGTCAGTATGCCAACCAGCGCGGCAAGAGCCTGTTTGCCGCCAGCTTCGAGCTGGGGCTGGAGCAATCGCTCTCCGGCCGTGGTCTGGTGGCCCTGCAGGCCTTCACCAACTGGCTGGTGCGACTCGGCGATCAGGCGCAGCGCGGCAACCCGGTGGAGGCGGTGCGGGACATGATCAAGGAGATCCACTACGAGGAGTGGCTCTACGAGACCTCCCCCAGCCCGAAGGCGGCCGAGATGCGGATGCAGAACGTCTCCACCCTCTATCGCTGGATCACAGAGATGCTGGAAGGGGATGAACTGGAGGAGTCGATGACGCTCGCCCAGGTGGTGACCCGTCTTACCCTGCGCGACATGATGGAGCGTAACGAGGGGGAGGATGATGCGGATCAGGTGCAGCTGATGACACTGCACGCCTCCAAGGGGCTGGAGTTCCCCTACGTCTTCATGGTGGGGATGGAAGAGGGCCTGTTGCCCCACCAGACCAGCATCGATGAAGACAACGTGGAGGAAGAGCGGCGTCTCGCCTACGTGGGCATTACCCGCGCCCAGACCGAGCTCACCTTCACCCTCTGCAAGGAGCGGCGCCAGTATGGTGAATCGGTGCGGCCCGAGCCGAGCCGCTTCCTGCTGGAGCTGCCTCAGGACGATCTGGAGTGGGAGAACCAGAAGAAGGTGACGGCCGAGGAGCGCCAGCAGAAGGGGCAAGTCGGGGTTGCCAACCTGAGGGCGCTGTTCAAGAAGGATTGAGCCGGCGGCTAGCCACGCTCACCCTTGGTCTGGGTGAGCAGGGGTGTGATATCGGCTCCCGGCATGGGGGGGGAGATGTAGCGCCCTTGTCCCATCAGGCAACCCATGTCGATCAGCTTCTGTAGCTGTTGCTGGTTCTCGATCCCTTCGACCACCAGGGTGAAGTCCAGATCCTGGCAGATATCGCGCATGGCGCGGATCAGCGCCAAATCCTTGGGGGATTGCAGCATGCGATGGGTGAAGCTGTCATCCACCTTGATGTAATCCACCGGGAAGTGGAACAGGGCGTTGAGGGAGGAGAAGCCGGTGCCAAAATCATCCAGACTGATCTGAATGCCCTTGGCCCTCAGCTCGTGCAGGGAAGTGAGGGCGTCGGAATCTTGCCGCGACAGCTCCCGCTCGTTGAATTCAAAGATCAGATAGCCAGGCGCTATCCCCTCGGTTTCTATGATGTCCATCAGCCGCATGATCTGCTCGTGATTGACCAGATGCTTGCCGGAGAGGTTGATGGCGACCTTGAACTTGCACTGGCCTGAGATGGGCAACCACGCTTTCAACTGTTGGCAGGTGTGGCGCAGTATCTGGTAATCCAGCTCTTGAATGAGGCCGCACTGTTCCGCCAACGGGATGAAGTCGAAGGCATCCTTGAGCACCCCCTCTTCGGTGATCCAGCGTGCCATCACCTCCAGTCCGGTCAGGCGGCTGTCCTTGAGCCGGATCACCGGCTGGAAATAGGGCAGTATGCGGCCCTCCCGCAGGGCCTTGGCCAGCATCTCTTCTGGTGAAGCCCAGGTCTGGGCAGAACACTCCTCCGAATAGCTGACGATGCGACTGCGTCCGTTGCGCTTGGCCTGATACATGGCCAGATCAGCCTGATGCAGCAGTTGGCTGATGTCGGTGGTCTGCTCCGATACGCTAGCCACCCCGAGGCTGACCGTGATGCTCAGCTCGTTGCCTTGCAGCCGGAAGGGATAAGAGAGGCGGCTGATGATGCGGTTGAGCACAGGGCTGATATCCTCCTCGTTTTTGCTGCTATCCAGATAGATGACGAACTCGTCCCCTCCCAGTCTGGCCACCATGTCGTTTTGCCGGATGCAGCTTTGCAGGCGGCGGCTCATCTCCTTCAGCAGTTGATCGCCAGCGCCGTGTCCCAGGGTGTCATTGACTTGCTTGAAGTGATCCAGATCGATGAAGATCAGCGAAAACCCGGGTGACTTGTAACGGTGGAAGTGGGTCATGGCGTGGTTGAGGTGGTTCATCAACAGGGCGCGGTTGGGCAACTGGGTCAACGGATCGTGCAGGGCATCGAACTGAAGCCTGCGTTCCTGTTCCTGATGCTGCTTGAGCTGCTTCTGCAATCTGAGGTTGGTCTGTCGCAGCTGTTGCAGGCGTTGATTGATGGAGTCTTCCGAGTTGATGTCGTGCAGCTGTTGACGGATCCGTCTCAGCTCCAGCAGCAGGGTCAGCTGGCTGCGCAAGAAGTCAAGGAACAGCCGATCGTCCGTCTCCAGCAGCTGCGGGGTGCTGATGATGAAATGGGCAAAATATTGCTGCTGTAGCCGCAGGGGTTGGCTGTACCAAAACAGCTGCTCCTTATGCTGCTCTATGTTGTTGGTGCTGTGGCACATGCCCGCGATGAACTCATCGCCGTGCAGCGGCAGCTCGGGATAGATCTTTTCCAACTGGTGGCTGTCGATGCGTACCAGCAGCACGTCCTTAATGGCCAGCATCTGGCGCAGCACGGCTTCCAGTTGGGAGAACAGGGCCTGGCTGGGCAGGGTATTGGCCAAGCGAATGATGCGATTGATGCTCTCGATTTTTTTCTGCCAGTCCGGGTCCTTGCGGATGAGCGGAGAAGCCAGCTCCGAGAATTGCGAGCCGGCCTGGGTTTCATTCAATCGTGTGGCGAGGCACTCCAGCAGCAAGCGTAGGGTGGGTAGCTCCTTGGGCTGGCTGCAGGCCAGCAACCACTGCACCTGACCATGTTCGATGGGAAATACACACCAGCCCTGGGCTTCATCAAGTTGGGTTAGCTGTTCAGTGAGCAGTGACGCTTCCAGCCCCAGCTGCAGTTTGAAACTATCGGAAATCTGATGTTCACATACCCAGTGCAGCCCAGACTCTGACAACCCCAGCATGCCGAAATGCTGCAGCGGGCAGAGCTGGTCCAATTGCTGGATCAGGGTGTCGTACTCTTTGGGCGTGGCAGAGGAGGGGGCAGGAAAATCCATAATGGCGGACATTAACGCCAGCAAGGGAGTCGAATACTGTGATGCTCTGGGTTGCGCTGACATAGAAACTCCCAATGTGCCTACCCTACAAAGAGTAGTCGGAAGTGAACAGATTGAAAGGGCCGCAAGTGCGGCCCTTTCAATCACTTAGAGCTTGTCGATCATGTAGTGAATGGCGTTTTCGATCTCTTCATCGCTACAGGTGGCGCAAGTCCCCCGTGGCGGCATGACACCCGCCTTGCCAGTGAAGCCTTCGATGGCATGTTTCTTCAATGTATCGATGCCTTGGGCGATGCGTGGTTCCCACACTGCCTGGTCGCCGCGTTTGGGGGCACCGGCAATACCCATGTCATGACAGGCAAAGCACGCACCCTTGTACACGGCCTCGCCATCACGTGGGCCGGATGGTGCTGCCGCCACAGGAGCTGCGCCTGCGGTCGCAATCCCTTCCAGATCCTTGGCGGTATAGACTTGACCGACAGGTTTTATCCGTTCGGCAATCGCTTCCGGCGACATATCATCGGCAGCAAACACCACGCCGGACAGACTGGCAGCCGTCATCCCGACAACCAGCAAATAGCTCAGTTTTTTCAACACGCTCATGTACTCCCAGCAGGCTTTTATTATCCCTAGAAAACGACGGGATTATAACCGAATAGTTACAGCCATTTAAACGCTTGTGTGTGAAGTGTTAAGCACTCTGCGTGCAAAGTTTCTTCGTCAGATCACAAACTGGCGAGGAGAGGCGCAGAAAAAGAAACCCGGTCTTCACCGGGTTTCATGGGATTGAGCCGCCGGGAGGCTTATTTATCCCAGCTGAGGATCACCTTGCCGGACTGGCCGGAGCGCATGGCATCGAAGCCCTGCTGGAAGTCATCGATATCAAAACGATGGGTGATGATGGGGGACAAATCCAATCCGGACTGTATCAGGCTGGCCATCTTGTACCAGGTCTCGAACATCTCGCGACCGTAGATCCCTTTGATAAACAGACCCTTGAAGATCACCTTGTTCCAGTCGATGGCCATGGTGGCAGGCGGGATGCCGAGCATGGCGATCTTGCCGCCGTGGTTCATCTTATCGATCATATCCTGGAAGGCGCTGGGCACGCCGGACATCTCCAGCCCCACGTCGAAGCCTTCGGTCATGCCCAGCTCGGTCATCACGTCGGAGAGTTTTTCCTTGGCCACGTTGACGGCGCGGGTGGCGCCCATCTTGCGGGCCAGATCCAGCCGGTATTCGTTGACGTCGGTGATCACCACATGGCGGGCGCCCACGTGGCGACAAACGGCGGCAGCCATGATGCCGATGGGACCCGCGCCGGTGATGAGCACATCCTCACCCACCAGATCGAAGGAGAGGGCGGTGTGCACCGCATTGCCAAAGGGATCGAAGATGGCAGCCAGCTCGTCCGGGATGTTGTCCGGCAGCTTGAAGGCATTGAAGGCCGGGATCACCAGATATTCGGCGAAGGCGCCCGGGCGGTTGACGCCGACCCCAATGGTGTTGCGGCACAGATGGGTGCGGCCTGCACGGCAGTTGCGGCAATGTCCGCAGGTGATATGGCCTTCGCCGGATACCCGGTCTCCCACGGCGAAGCCGCGGACTTCCTGGCCGATGGCGACTACTTCACCGACATATTCATGGCCAACCACCATGGGCACCGGAATGGTCTTCTGGGACCAGTCGTCCCAGTTGTAGATGTGGATGTCGGTGCCGCAGATGGCGGTCTTGCGGATCTTGATCAGCAGGTCGTTGTGGCCGAGTTCGGGGGCCGGTACGTCCGTCATCCAGATGCCGACTTCTTTGTGCAGTTTGGAGAGTGCTTTCATGGTTGTTCCTTCATGCCAGTCAATCACGATGAATGCAGAAAAAAGGGGCTGCAGCCCCTTGATTCAAATCAGATAACGCCGAGTTCACGGCCGATGCGGATGAAGGCGTCGATCGCCTTGTCCAGCTGTTCGCGCGTGTGGGCGGCAGACATCTGGGTGCGAATGCGTGCCTGACCCTTGGGCACCACCGGGAAGGAGAAGCCCACCACATAGATGCCGGCAGCCAGCATGCGGCTCGCCATCTCGGAGGCGAGCTTGGCATCTCCCAGCATGACCGGAATGATGGCGTGATCGGCCCCCGCCAGGGTGAAACCGGCGGCGCTCATCCGCTCGCGGAAGTAACGGCTGTTCTCTTTGAGGCGAGCGCGCAGGTCGTGACCGTCGGCCAGCATGTCGATCACCTTGATGGTGGCGGCGACAATGGAGGGGGCCAGCGAGTTGGAGAAGAGGTAGGGGCGGGAGCGCTGACGCAGCCAGTCGATCACCTCCTTCTTGCCGGAGGTGTAGCCGCCAGAGGCGCCGCCGAGTGCCTTGCCCAGGGTGCCGGTGATAATGTCGACCCTGTCCAGCACGTCGCAATATTCGTGGGTGCCGCGACCGTTCTCGCCGATGAAGCCGACGGCATGGGAGTCATCCACCATCACCAGGGCATCGTATTTGTCGGCCAGATCGCAGATGGATTTGAGGTCGGCGATGACCCCGTCCATGGAGAAGACGCCGTCGGTGGCGATCAGTTTGAAGCGGGCGCCATCGGCATCCGCCTGTTTGAGCTGGGCTTCCAGCTCGGCCATGTCGTTGTTGGCGTAGCGATAGCGCTTGGCCTTGCACAGCCGCACGCCGTCGATGATGGAGGCGTGGTTGAGGGCATCGGAGATGATGGCATCTTCGGCGCCGAACAGGGTCTCGAACAGGCCGCCGTTGGCATCAAAGCAGGAGGAGTAAAGGATGGTGTCCTCGGTGCCGAGGAAGGCCGACATCTTCTGCTCCAGCGCTTTGTGCTGGTCCTGGGTGCCACAGATGAAGCGCACCGAAGCCATGCCGAAGCCATGGCTGTCGAGCCCCTGATGGGCGGCGGCGATCAGATCCGGGTGGTTGGCCAGCCCCAGATAGTTGTTGGCACAGAAGTTCAGTACCTGCTCACCGCCGACGGCGATGCTGGCTTGCTGGGCGGAGGTGATGATGCGCTCCTGCTTGTACAACCCCTCAGCTTGCACCTGGTTCAGTTGCTCGGTCAGGTGACGATAGAATCCGTTAGACATCCTCGATCCTTATTGGCTATTTCAGCTGCGTATCAACAGAGGGCAACATTTTACTGCAATCTGTTGCGGCAAATTCAAATGATTGTGCTGATATTCAACAAGTGTGAAACAGATCTCACTAAGCTGGTTGGGCCAGCTGACGGTAGTGTTGTTCCAGCTGCTGGATCTGTCCGGCCACCTGCGGTTGGATATAGGGGCGCAGCAAAAATAGTACCTTCAACACCCCCTGATAGAGCAGCGGTTTGGTGATGCGGGTATTGGGCGCCTGGGCAATCTGGAAAGGGATCCAGCAGGTCACCACCATCTTGATGGTCTGGCCCAGATCGGGCAGGTCTGCGTCGTTGACGTCTATGATGCCCCCTTCACGCAGGCTCCTGAGCAGGGCGACCACGGAGGAGCGCATCTGCTCCTGGGCCTTGAGGTACTTCTGCTGCAGCGGTTCGTCGCGGCTCAGAATGTCCGGCAGGTTGGCGTAGAAAAAGCGGAACTGCCACATCAGATAGAAGATGGCATCCAGATAGCCCATCAGGTTTTCCAGCTTGATTTCGTTACTGCGCGCGGGGGTGAAGCTCTCGCTCAGGTGGCGGGCGTATTGATCAAAAATCGAGTGGATGATGTCTTCTTTATTCCTGAAGTGGTAATAAAGGTTGCCAGGGCTGATGCCAAGATGGGCGGCAATGTGGTTGGTGGTGATGTTGCGCTCACCCTGATCGTTGAACAGCTCGGTGGCGCTGTGAATGATCCTGTCTCTGGTTTTCATCACTGTTCCCTCTGGCGGGCCCGTTGCATCAAGGTCGAATCCCCTTGCGGCCCGTGATAAACTTTTCGGCAATTTCAAATTGGTTCACTATACACAGCTTTAACAAGCAGTCACACGTGACCATCAACGTACGCGAGGCAAACTCCATGATCGTAGTAACTGGCGGTGCTGGCTTTATCGGCAGCAATCTGGTCAAGCAGCTGAACGCTCAAGGACGGACCGATATCGTGGTCATCGATGACCTGACCGATGGCACCAAGTTCGTCAACCTGGTCGATCTGACCATTGCCGATTACATGGATAAGGACGAGTTCCAGGCGCGGATCGTCTCCGGCGACGAATTTGAAGAGTGGGGCGACGGTATCGAGGTGATCTTCCACGAAGGCGCCTGCTCCGCGACCACTGAGTGGAATGGCAAGTTCATCATGGAGGTCAACTACGAGTACTCCAAAGATTTGTTCCACTACTGCATCGAGCGGGAGATTCCGTTCATCTACGCCTCCTCCGCCGCGACTTACGGTGGCCGCAACGACAACTTCATCGAAGATCCCAAGTTCGAGCAGCCGCTCAACGTCTATGGCTACTCCAAGCAGCTGTTCGACCAGTACGTACGCCGCTGGATGCCGGAGATCAACTCCCAGGTTGTGGGTCTGAAGTACTTCAACGTCTACGGTCCGCGTGAGCAGCACAAGGGCCCCATGGCTTCCGTTGCCTTTCACCTCAATACCCAGGTGAAGAAGGGCGAAAAACCCAAGCTGTTCGAAGGTTGTGACGGTTTCCCGAACGGCGGCCAGATGCGTGACTTCATCTATGTGGATGACGTCTGCAAGGTGAACCTCTGGTTCTGGCAGAACCCGCAACACTCCGGCATTTTCAACTGCGGCACCGGTCGTGCCGAGCCGTTCCAGAACGTGGCCGAAGCCGTGATCCAGCATCACCAGAAAGGGACTATCGAGTACATTCCCTTCCCGGATCACCTCAAGGGTCGCTATCAGAGTTTCACCCAGGCAGACATGACCAAGCTGCGCGGTGTCGGTTATGATGCCGAATTCAAAACCGTTGCCGAAGGGGTCGCGGATTACATGGCCTGGCTCAACCGCTAACGGGTGAGCACAACGCGACCGTTTGAGCGCAAAACCGGAAGCAGACACTCGCTTGCTTCCGGTTTCTGGCGTCTGGCACGGCTTGTCGTTCCTCTCTTCTCCACCGGGTAACCGCGCAATGAATGTATTGATGGCACTCTCCCAGCTCGAAGTGACGGGAGCTGAGGTCTATGCCACCACGGTCGGTAACGAACTGACCCGGCGTGGTCACAACGTTTTTTATGTTTCAGATACCCTGACCAAACCGACCCTTGGTCCCGTCTTCAAGCTTCGATTCAACAAGCGCAGCATACTGCGCCGCTTCTGGCACGTATTTTACCTCATCTATCTCATCAAGAAGCACCATATCCAGTTGGTGCATGCTCACTCCCGCGCCTCTGGCTGGAGTAGTTATGTGGCCTGCAAGCTGACCGGTACTCCCATGATCACCACGGTGCACGGTCGCCAGCCGGTACACGCGTCACGCAAGGCGTTCCACGCCCTTGGCTATCGGGCGGTTGCCGTCTGTGAGGATATTGCACACCAGATCATCGACAACCTGGGGGTGGATCCCCAGATTGTGCAGGTGCTGCGCAACGGTATTGAAACCGACAAGTTTCAGCCCGTACCCGCGCCGGATAATCCCAAGCCGGTGATCGCCATCATTGGGCGGCTGAGCGGCCCCAAGGGGGAGCTCTGCTATCGCCTGCTGGACGAGGTACTGGATCTGGATGCCTGTCAGGTACGGGTGGTAAGCGGCAGCCAGTTGCCCGAGCGTTTCCACCGCTTCCAGCACCAGGTCGATTTCGTCGGTTATGTGGACGATGTCCCTGCCTTGATGGCGGGATGTGATTTGGTGATCGGTGCTGGCCGGGTGGCGATGGAGGCGCTGCTGTGCGGGCGCCCAGCGTTTGCCATCGGTGAGGCCAAGGCGATTGGTCTGGTGACTGAACAGAATCTGGCAGAGGCGCTGGCGAGCAACTTTGGTGACATAGGCCCCAAGGATCTGGCGATCAACTTCACCACCTTGAGGGCAGAGATAGCGCTCGCGTTGACCAGCAAGCGTGTGCCTGAGGCCATTCGCCTGTGCATTCAGGATGAGTACGGCTTGCAGGGGGTTGTATCCGGACTGGAAGCTATCTATCAGGATGCGGTGGTGGAGACCCTGCGCCGTGAGATGCCGGTCATCATGTACCACCGTTTCATCGAGCATGACAGCGAGAAGGGGGTGCATGGCACCTGGATGCCGATCGCCATGTTCGAGAAGCATCTGCGACTGATGAAGTGGCTCGGCTACGAGACCCTGACGTTCCGCGATCTGGCGGACAAGGGTTTTATCCATCGCCTTGAATACGGCAAGAAGTACCTGATGATCACCGCCGATGACGGCTATCAGGACAACCTGACGCGCATGCTGCCACTGCTGGAAAAATATGGTTACAAAGCTGTGGTGTATGTGGTGACCGGAGAGGCACATAATCGCTGGGATGTGGAGCACCCGACCAACCCGGATTCCCAGGTTTCCTTGATGAATGGGGAGCAGATAAAGGCCCTGGTGGCCTCAGGCCATGTGGAGATTGGTGGCCATACCCTGACTCATCCCCGTCTGAGTCAGCTTTCATCCGAGCAACAAGCTCATGAAATACAGGAAAATAAACGTCAGCTGGAAGCCCTGCTCGGTTATTCGCTGGTCTCGTTTGCCTATCCGTACGGGGATATTAACGACAGCGCCAAGGAGCAAGCCATCGCCGCCGGGTATCGTTTTGCCGTCGCGACTAACAGTGGTCCCAGAGCAATGCATCAAGATCCTTACCGGATCCGGCGCATCGCCATTTTCCCTCGTACCGATGTTTTTGGGCTGTGGCGTAAGATCCGCGGGAATTATGTTTTTAGAAAGGCATGATTATGACGCTAGTTACAAAATACGTTCATAGAATTAGCATTGTACTCTGTTCAATGACGTTGTTTTTCACATTGTGTGGGCTATTTATTGTTCCATTAGGCCAACATTATTTGACTAAGTTGCTGGTTTTATCATCCATAATAGGGGTGATAAATTACTTTGTAGGGAATAAAGAGCTGATTGGTGTCTCAGCAAAAAATCTTTACTGGTGTGTGTTAATTTACATTGTGGCAATTGGCATCAGTAGACTGGTTCACGATGATGAAAGCTGGTTGATAAGGAACTTATTATATATTTTGGCATTCTTTTTATTAATGCCAAGAGAGCCAGTTTTGGTTAGTGTATTCAAACTGGGTTCCTTGGTCGGTGGGATTGCTATTGGTTTGCTTGCTATATGGCAATATCATAATGGAATGCTTCGGGTTGAAGGGTTTACCAATGCTATCCTGTTTGCTCAAGGTGCACTTATTTTGGCCATCTTGAATAGTTTTTTCGCACAGGAATCATCATCTCTTTTGGCTAGATGTCTTTATATTATCAGCTCGATATTTGCAATTTCAGCTATATATCTATCTCAGAGTCGAGGTGCATGGCTGGCACTGGTCGTCGTAGTTACATTTGTACTTTTTGTTAAAGCTATAAAAGAGCCAATAAAATATTTTTCGTGGTTTTTAATACTATCTTGCGTGCTGGTAATTACTTTCTATGAGAGTGATATGTTAAGAGCCCGGATTCTCGAAAGTATTTCTGAAGTTAATCTGATGGAGAGCAACGACTATACATCATCATGGGGACTAAGATTAATGGCTTGGAGGAGTGCCTGGGCTGGGTTTGTTGATAACCCATTGCTAGGTGTTGGGTTGGATGGATTTAAAACCATGCAGCAGCAACAACTCTTGGATGGCATAGTAAATAAATTTTATGTTGATTATGGCATGTATCATGCTCATAACCAATTTATTCAAAATATGGTAATCAGAGGCATTTTGGGGCTGCTAGCAGCATTGGCCATATTGGTTTATCCGATGTGGTTATTTTGGCAACAATCAAAATTGGTCTCTGTAGGTTTTATAATTACACTGAGTACATTTGTTTGTGCTCTTACTGATGTTCCGATAGAACACCAAAACACTCTTTATATATATTTGATTTCTTTGTTTTTTATCTTTTTTAAGAACGAAGGCAGATTCAATGAAAAGGTTGTCTTATGACTAAACGCCTTTTGTTTTTTATTCATTCTCTAGGTATGGGGGGGGCTGAAAAAGTACTGCTCACATACGTAAAAGGATTGGTGGATAATTATGAATACCATATTACTATTGTTACCAACGAGGATAGTAGTGAATATGTTGTTGCTAAGGAGATCGCCAAGGTAGCAGAGATAGTTAATCTCGACTTTAAAATTGGTAATTCATTTTTTGCAAAATTGAATGGGTCAATAAAAAAGCGATATGCTATTAATAAATTGGTTGAGAGTAGCGATCTGGTAATTGATTTTCTTGATGGCGATTTCTTCAAGTATTTGAATGATTGCCCTAAGCCAAAGGTGATGTGGTTACACTCAAGTTTTTATAACCTTGAGGGACGTAAACGCCATATGCGAAAGCGGTGCGCAAGTTATGATAGAGTGATCCTGATCTGCCAAGATATGCTTGCAGAACTTCAAAGAGAGCAGATGAGTTGGTTGAAGAATGCTCATGTTTTATATAATCCTTTTGATTTTTTACGAATTATTCATCAGTCTGAGCAATATGAAGAAAACTCTGCGTTAGACAGGAAGCTGCTGCAGGAGGAGTATATATTGAGCGTCTCTCGTCTAGATGAGCAGACCAAGGATATTGAGGGGCTGATCCTGGCTTATGCCAGAGCACTGGATGGTGGGCTGAATAAAAAACTGGTTATCATCGGTGATGGCCCAGATAGGGAACATCTAATATCTGTAGCCGAAAAATTGAAATTGCATGATCGAATTCATTTTATCGGGCTTAAAGCCAACCCTTATGTATGGATGAAGCATGCTGATACCTTCGTGCTGAGTTCCCGAGGGGAGGGATTTGGTCTGGTATTGGTAGAGGCGCTATTGTTGTGTGGCAGGGTTATTTCTACCGATTGCCCTGTTGGTCCCAGCGAGGTCCTTGAGCGGGGGCGGCTTGGTACCCTGGTTCCTATGGGGGATGTATCAGCATTGACAGATGCACTTCTCAATCCACCTTCTAAAATATCGAATATTGATCTTAATAAATATTCAAGCGAGAGTGTCTTGCGAGAGTTTGATATGATGTTGCGAGAGCTTTTATAGACTATTTTCTCACCCTTATTCACTGGATGAGGGGTTTCTGAACGGTAGATAACATGATCCCAGTTTTTGTCATCAGTCTTTCCCGTAGCGCCGAACGCCGAGAGATGGCGATCAAGCAGATGAAGCATCTAGGCATTGAGTTCAGCTTTTTTGATGCCATTGATGGCCGTAATTTGACGGGGGAAGATGTTGGGCTTGTTGATATGGTTGCAGCCAGGACCTTTTCAGGCCATGAACTGAGTCATGGCGAGATAGGGTGTGCACTGAGCCATATCAAGCTCTACGAGATGATGGTGGCAAAGGGAATCGAGCGTTGCGTCATTCTGGAAGATGACGCTTACCTACACATGCACTTCAAAAAAATCGTTGAAAGGATAGTTTCATGCAACAGCTCTGACATTGCTTTTCTGCACCATGGCAAGGCTAAAAAGTGGCCTCTTTTGCGAGCCCTGCCAGAGGGTTACCGGCTTGCCAAATACAGGACGCCCAGCAAACACTCCAAGCGTGCTGTGTTGTCTGCTGCCGGTTACATGTTGACGCTGAGTGGGGCCAAAAAATTATTGGCCAAGGCCTATCCGGTGCGAATGCCGGCGGACTACCTGACGGGTCTCCTGCAGCTGACTGGCCTGACCGCTTCCGGCGTTGAGCCCTGCTGTCTGGATGTGGATCTCTTTACCACCACGATTGATGATCGGGCTTATGGCCACTATCTGGAATAAGCATGGGTTGAATAATAATGCCTCTGTCATGGCAGTGGATAGCCCTGACAGCACGGGGTAGAAGATAGGCTGTTGCATTTTGGATAACGTATGAATTTCAAAAAATTGCTCATCAATCAGATTGCCAAGTGGATGATTGGCAGGCAGCCTCTTGCCATTCCAGGTGCGGTAGAAGTGGAACCGACCCGTGTTCTGGTGATTTGTTATGACGCCATCGGCGACTTCATTCTCTCCCTGCCCGCCATTGCCCGGCTCAGGGAGATGTACCCCGCCGCTCGCCTTGAGCTGGTGTGCAGCAGGCGCAACGAGATGCTGGCGGCCTCGGTCGCCGGGATCGATGAATGCCATGTGATCACCTTGAACGATACCCTGTTATCGGCGGGTATGTGGTGTAAGCTGCGTGAGCTCAGGCACCGGCAGTATGACATGGTCATCAACCTGTTCGATGAGCCCGATGACATTGCCATGGCCAAGCTGTTGTTTCTGGCCAATGGTCGCCTGCAGTCATTGCCCTTGCGTTTCAAGAGCGAAGCGCAGCAGCGGGTGCTGCCACTGTTCAACCAAAAGGCCACCATAGTATCGTCACGCCCCATCCGGGAGCATTTTGTCTATCGCATGCTCAGCATGACAGGCGATCAAACACATGTGCCGGTCACCATACCGTCACCTTGCAATGAACAGCTGGATACCCGTGCTTATGGCCCCTATCTGCTGGTTAATCTGACGGGCAGTCAGGTGGGCAATTCGATGGTGGATGAGCAAATCAACGGCATTCTGGCCCAATTGCCAGTGTATCCGGGGGTTTCCTACCTGGTCTTCTCCAAGCGCCCTCTGGCATGTCAGCGGCAGGATATGACAGCTCTGTTTCCCGACACCATTCTCGATGCCGCCAAGATCATCAAGGATGCTCGGGGTGTCATCTCGACGGATACCTCTATCATCCATATCTCGTCTTCGTTCGGGGTGCCCACTCTGGTGTTGATGAACAACGAGTCCTGGCGCGATGCGTTTATTCCGCTCTCTGGCCGCAATCTCATCCTGAGATCGACCACGGATAACCTTTCCGCGCTTTCGCCTGTCGAGATCAGCCGTCAGGTCGATGCCCTGATGACACTGTAGTGGTGTCAGCCTGTTATCATATCTTCCCAATTCAACGGCCATCCTGGTAGATTCATGTTATTAA
Organism: Aeromonas popoffii; assembly: GCF_037818705.1. Classification (NCBI taxonomy): domain Bacteria; kingdom Pseudomonadati; phylum Pseudomonadota; class Gammaproteobacteria; order Aeromonadales; family Aeromonadaceae; genus Aeromonas; species Aeromonas popoffii. The sequence goes on from NZ_CP149129.1 coordinate 293,842, forward strand.
TCAACGACCTGCAACTCAAGCGTGACATTCTTCGCCGCAAGGTGGGACGGTTTCTGTTTGATCGAAAACGGCCTGAACCCACCAGGGATAGCGAGGGAAAAGTCGTTCTGCTGCGCTGGGATGCCAAACTGGGCGATGCGATCGTCTCGTCCTGGGTGGCCCGTGAGCTAAAGCGAGTCAACCCGGCACGTGAGGTATGGATCGTGACAACGGCAGCCATGGCTCCCCTGTTTCGCGATCATTTCGGCATGGATAGGGTCATCGAGGTGCCCAAGCGCCCCGGTTATTGTCAACTCAGGCGGCTGGCACAGTCACTGGGGGAGGTCGGTTGCCTGGTTCACTTTGGCAAGATGTTGAAGATGAAGGATATCTTTTTCATCAGCCAGGTCAGGGCAGACTGGGTCGCTGGTATGGATGATGCCCTGCAGGCCATCAATCTCAAGCTGGGAGCCGCGTCCAGCGGCATGCACTTCTCCGACAAGTTTGCCCTGCTGTTGAATCGACTTGGGGTGGCAGACCCGGATCAGCGCTACATCATCCCGGCTCCGGGCCAGGAGGCATCCGTTGCGGGCTGGTGGCCCGATGATGTCGTGCTCTGCTTCAACCCTTATGGCAGCGGCAGCTCTCGCCGTCTGAAGCCCGAGCTGATCCGGCAGATGTTGGAGAGGATGTTGGACGCTTGCCCATTTGCTATCTGCCTGCTTTATCCACCAGGCATGGAGGCTGAAGTAGCGGGGATCCGGGCCGGGCTCTCCCGACCCGAGCGGATGGTATTGTCACCCGATGCGCCCTCGCTGGCGGGCCTTTTCGCCCAGTTGCGCCAGAGTCAGGGTCTCATCTCGGTGGATACGGCGACCATACATATCGCGGCCGGGTTGGAGCAACCCATTCTGGGTCTCTACAACCCGGATATAGGGGGCGGCAACGAGAATTTCATGGAGTGGCATCCCAATTCCCCACTGGCGACCGTCCTGTTCTCGGAGAATCTCCGTGAACAGGACATCAACTCTCTCAACCTGACCGAGTTCGACCGGCTATTCAGGCAGTGGTTGCTTGCCAATCAGGCAGCGCTGTCAGTCGGGCAATCACCAGTTCGGGTGTGATGGCGCGCAACAGGGTGTCGTCGATGAAGTCTTTCTCCGCATTTTGCGGCAGCTGGAAGGCCGGCCCCTTGGCATCGAAGATATCGATGGCTTGATAACGGGGGTGGTTGACCGGATTGGCAATGATCTTGTCGCCGCCGGGGGCCACTATGGTCAGCAGGGGCAGGTCGATGGCCTGGGCCATGTGGCGGGGGCCGGTATCGTTGCCGACAAACAGCTGGCAATGGGCGAACAGTCCCACCAGCTCCCGCACCGAGCGGGTCTTGATCTGATCAAACACGCTGCCCTGCAAGGCGGTGGGCAGCAGCGGCTTGAGACCGCGGTTGTACTCCTCTTCCCCTGGCCCGCAGTAGATCAGGATCTGGGCGTTGTGCTGCTCGATGAGCCACTGGGCAACCTGGGCGAAGCAGTCGATAGGCCAACGTTTGTAGTGCCCCAGCGAGTTGACCCCCATGGCGATCAAGGGCCGAGCGAGATCGATGCCGGCCGCCTGCAAGGTTTCACGTCCCTGCTGTTTCTCCTCCTCGCTCAGCCAGAGATGGTAATTACGATCTTCTTTGGCCAGGTTGAGGGGCTTGAGCAGCGAGAAGCGGTCGTCGATCAGGGTACTGTTACCCTGGAATTCGGTGTCTTTGCGAAAGCGTACAATGCGGTTGTGGCCGAGCCGCCAGGGGAAGGAGTCAAATCCTATCCGCAACCTGGCGCCGGAGAAGAGGCAGGTCAGCAGGCCTATCATCTGGCCCTGGCTGTTGACCACCACGTCATAGTGTTCGCGGCGGATATCCAGCAGCAGGTCTTTCATGTAGCGCCAGTCGTTGCGCCTGGCTTTCTCTATGATGAGGAGTCGATCAATATTGGGATTGCCCTGCGCCATACCCGCGCAATAATCCATGACCAGATAGTGAACTTCCCCGCTTGGATCGTTCTGCTTGAGGTTGTTGCACAGCGCGGTGGAGATCAGCACATCCCCTATCTGTTTGGTTTGTACTACAAGGTATTTCATAAGGCGGGCCTCAATAGAGGTCGTTGTTGGGCATCAGCGTGACAGCATACCGCACAAGCGAGTCAGATGCTGTCGGACAGGAATGAAAATCCGATCTGGCTCAAGCCAATAGCGGTGTGGTGCAGGCATGGAGTAGAAGCCCGTCGTTGACGGGCTTCTTGCATCCATTACTCTATGTTCTGAATTTGAATGTAGTTAAAAATTAATTTTTCTTTTAAAATCAATTAATTGTATGCGTGCCGAATTGTGGTTTATGTGCCCATGATACCAATTTTGATACCTTTAATTCGAGCATGATTGGGGCTGAGCATTTTTCACCTAGCCGAGCAGATGTTCGACCTGAATGTTGAGGACGCTAACCAGCTGAGTGACCTGCTGGGGGGTGAATCTATGGTCTGGTTGTTCTATTGCCACCAGTTCAGTCAATGAAACTCCCAACTTGCCAGCCAACTCTACCTGACTCAGACCACGGTAACAGCGCCAGGCTGCCAGTAGTGAAAAACCTTGCTCGATTTGCAGTCCTACCACCTCGTGGGGAAAGTAGACCTCGGTTTTATTTGTAGCAATTGTTTTTCTCTGATGAATGGCCTCTTGGCCAGCCGATGGATCGGCTATGGAGTTATCTTCCCAAGCGCCATACCAGACATCGCTCAGCGGGGCGAGGCAGTGCGCAGTGACCCAGGATTGTTCTGCAAACCAGTAGGCGGCCAGAGCCCGGTCTGATTCGGTCAGCGAGCCACGATCATATCGGCAGAGATAGCCTTCTATCTCATTGTCCAATACAGAACCACCGCCGCCAAAGCACCAGCTTTGTGATTCAACGTAATCTATCCAGCCATCCAGGGCATCGTCAAAATTTTTCAGCTGCCTGTTGATGGTGAAGGTAATAGCAAAGCCAAACACCTGAAACTCGCCAACATGCAGTTTTTTGCGTAGGCGGCGCGAGCGTTTTTTATGTACATCAGCGGGGTGAACCACCATCTTATTTAAATCCCTATTGTTGTCGATTGAAGTCGGAAAATAGATTTTCTGCGTAGTTAGCTAAGCCCACTCTACCGCTACTGCAGATATGCTACTGCTCCGAATTTAGCCGTAGCGTAGTAACACTCCCACGGGCGTGGGGAAGACAGAGATCGCCGTGATGTCACCACATCACGCATAGAAACACCCCCACGGGCGTGGGGAAGACTGGCGGATCTGCTCGGCAGTGAATAGCTGGTGAGAAACACCCCCACGGGCGTGGGGAAGACTACGGAATCGGGTCGCTATCGTACACGTTTTCAGAAACACCCCCACGGGCGTGGGAAGACATCGCTTTGGCGCCATGATGGCGGAAAGACCCGGAAACACCCCCACGGGCGTGGGGAAGACTGCAGGCCAGCCACACCGAACAGGTATGACTTGGAAACACCCCCACGGGCGTGGGGAAGACACCGTCAGGCGGCGGCACTGGCGGCCTCGCTCAGAAACACCCCCACGGGCGTGGGGAAGACAAGATGGTCAGCATTTTTGACAGGAATGAAGTGGAAACACCCCCATGGGCGTGGGGAAGACGCTGCTTGCTCTGCTGGTTCAGCCAGTAAGAGGGAAACACCCCCACGGGCGTGGGGAAGACTCACGGCCGGCGCTGCCCTGGTGGCTGCCGATAGAAACACCCCCACGGGCGTGGGGAAGACAAGATCACCAAGCCTTCGAACCGGCCCATATAGGAAACACCCCCACTGGCGTGGGGAAGACCTGCTGACGCGCTGTCTGCTGGCTCCCTTTGGGGAAGACCTCCAAATCCCAGACAGCATGCGGCCAGCATCGGAAACACCCCCACGGGCGTGGGGAAGACCGGCAACCGCCTGAACAAGTACGGGATCTGCTAGAAACACCCCCACGGGCGTGGGGAAGACGCGCCGGCCGTTCCCTACTGCGCAGCCGCCGCAGAAACACCCCCACGGGCGTGGGGAAGACGCCTCAGTCAGACCGCCAACGGCTTTGCGATAGGAAACACTCCCACGGGCGTGGGGAAGACTTCCCATCTTTTGCAGGGCCCATTATCGACATGGAAACACCCCCACTGGCGTGGGGAAGACATAGCCGCACATACAGCAGCAAAAAGAGGCATGGAAACACCCCCACGGGCGTGGGGAAGACCCCCTCAGCTGGCGGAATCTTATCCGCAGAGTAGAAACACCCCCACGGGCGTGGGGAAGACTGGGAGGACTACAAGCCCGGGCGGCCTGACCCGGAAACACCCCCACGGGCGTGGGGAAGACTTAACAGAAGGCCGGGCGTATCGCCTCGGTCAGGAAACACCCCCACGGGCGTGGGGAAGACAGCATCAGTCGCACTCAGGCGCAGACGTTTCAGGAAACACCCCCACGGGCGTGGGGAAGACATACCACGCTTGCCGAGCTTCAAGCCGCTGGTGGAAACACCCCCACGGGCGTGGGGAAGACAGGAGATCACCAACGGTAGGGCGGGACGTTGGAGAAACACCCCCACGGGCGTGGGGAAGACTGCGTAATGGTCAAGTTCACATGACCAGCGCAAGAAACACCCCCACGGGCGTGGGGAAGACCACACTGGGATGATCACGTCGCTGGCCCCGGTGGAAACACCCCCACGGGCGTGGGGAAGACGCTGTGTCGAGCAGCTGCTGCGCCAGCTCATGGGAAACACCCCCATGGGCGTGGGGAAGACGCCAAGGAACTGGATGTGTCAGGGCTGGTACCGGAAACACCCCCACGGGCGTGGGGAAGACTTATACAGGGACGGGATAAGTCCAGTAAGGGTGGAAACACCCCCACGGGCGTGGGGAAGACTCCTGCTTGGGCCAGCGAACCCAAGTGCGATCGGAAACACCCCCACGGGTGTGGGGAAGACTCCAGCAGACTGGCCGCAAGCTGGACACTATCAGAAACACCCCCACGGGCGTGGGGAAGACGAGAGAAGGCGCGGCTTATCATATGGCTTTGGGGAAACACCCCCACGGGCGTGGGGAAGACCACCCATGAGTAAGAAAGTTCCAGCACAAAGAAGAAACACCCCCACGGGCGTGGGGAAGACGCTGGCATGGCACGCGGTTACGACTGGGACGAAGAAACACCCCCACGGGCGTGGGGAAGACGAGCTGGTCGGCGAGTCCAACATCGGGAAGTCGGAAACACCCCCACGGGCGTGGGGAAGACGAACAACGGCAACGCATTCATGGCTGCAACATGGAAACACCCCCACGGGCGTGGGGAAGACTTGGCGCGCGAGGTGTATTCCTGCCCCATGGCGGAAAAACCCCCACGGGCGTGGGGAAGACGCTAGTGTAGCAGGGCACTGAGCATACGGTCTGGAAACACCCCCACGGGCGTGGGGAAGACCAGAGTTACAGTCGAGAGCTGGCCGCCCAGGTGGAAACACCCCCACGGGCGTGGGGAAGACGACCATGCGCCCGCCCACTGTGCGTCTGACCGAGAAACACCCCCACGGGCGTGGGGAAGACCAGAGTTACAGTCGAGAGCTGGCCGCCCAGGTGGAAACACCCCCACGGGCGTGGGGAAGACGACCATGCGCCCGCCCACTGTGCGTCTGACCGAGAAACACCCCCACGGGCGTGGGGAAGACTTAGCCGCGCGCAACTCAGCCCCGTCCACCTCGGAAACACCCCCACGGGCGTGGGGAAGACGACCCGACTCGCTCCGTGCGCCAGTTGATGATGGAAACACCCCCACGGGCGTGGGGAAGACTTGCCCCTTGGCAAGCAACAACAAACCCAGAGGGAAACACCCCCACGGGCGTGGGGAAGACTTTCAACAGCGAGATGTTGAGCAGTGCCATAGAGAAACACCCCCACGGGCGTGGGGAAGACCGACATCAGTCAAACAGCCCAAGCTGGCGCTGAGAAACACCCCCACGGGCGTGGGGAAGACCGGCACTGCCGGGGCCCAGCACGAGCTCACCGGGAAACACCCCCACGGGCGTGGGGAAGACGCCCGCTCGGTCAGGAGGTGCTGGTCGCGCTCGGAAACACCCCCACGGGCGTGGGGAAGACCCGATAGTTAAATAAATGGCTTGAATGGTCATGGAAACACCCCCACGGGCGTGGGGAAGACATCCGCTGGCGCTGCTTACCGTTACCGCCGCCGGAAACACCCCCACGGGCGTGGGGAAGACGGCAGCTGCCGAGCAGCCAGCGATCGAGCAGGGAGAAACACCCCCACGGGCGTGGGGAAGACAGCAGGTAATCCTCAAACACGGACACCCCATAGGAAACACCCCCACGGGCGTGGGGAAGACATCGACGATAGTAAGGACGCAGATACTAACGAGGAAACACCCCCACGGGCGTGGGGAAGACTGGTACTTGTCCAGGTTGCGGTTGTCAGGGTCGGAAACACCCCCACGGGCGTGGGGAAGACTAGGCATCAGAAACGGTAGCATCCACGCCGTTAGAAACACCCCCACGGGCGTGGGGAAGACTTGAAGAAGGTGGAGCTGGCAGTCGTCCACTTGGAAACACCCCCACGGGCGTGGGGAAGACTGCCAGCTTTATGCGGTGGCTCAGCCTCATAAGGAAACACCCCCACGGGCGTGGGGAAGACTCAACCTTTTGAACGAAGTTTGTGATACTTCCAGAAACACCCCCACGGGCGTGGGGAAGACACCGCATCATCCATGCTCATACCTGCACTCATGGAAACACCCCCACGGGCGTGGGGAAGACCCTTGCGGAATCTGAAGGACTGGACAGTACCAAGAAACACCCCCACGGGCGTGGGGAAGACACAAAAGGAGCCCCATGGCGGGGCTTCCATCCAGAAACACCCCCACGGGCGTGGGGAAGACTCCGTGCTGGCGGGCCCGCAAGGCGCGATGTCGGAAACACCCCCACGGGCGTGGGGAAGACAATACCAGCCCTTCAGGAATACCACCTTATAAGGAAACACCCCCACGGGCGTGGGGAAGACGATCAGATCAGTACCTCGCTCGGCGGCTTCACGGAAACACCCCCACGGGCGTGGGGAAGACGTGGCCACCTCATCCCCACGGCCATCTGTGGTGGAAACACCCCCACGGGCGTGGGGAAGACTCAGCGGCTTCGGCTTGCTCGGCTATCAGCGCGGAAACACCCCCACGGGCGTGGGGAAGACACAATTCAGGCAACGAGCACATAGCGTACCTCGGAAACACCCCCACGGGCGTGGGGAAGACCCCAGCAAGTCGGCTACCAGATGCAGGACTTGAGAAACACCCCCACGGGCGTGGGGAAGACGTATTCGCGCCCTTATAGGGTTGCAGTGCCATGGAAACACCCCCACGGGCGTGGGGAAGACACCAATATATTGTTAAAGATCTTGCCAAGCCAGCTACAGATTGTGGTTGGCTTACTGGTTGAGTAGTTTTTCTACCACCAGCTGCAGGCCGCTTATCTCACAGAGAGTCTTGGTCGGTGACCCTATGGTGCGGATCTGATAACCAGGCGTTTTGGTGATGCTCTTGAATATCACCACTCCTGCTGCGGGTGAGCAGTGCTGGTAAAGGTATTCGATAACGGAGTCAGCCACTGAGTCCTTAATGCCAGAGACAAAGAGATTGGGTCGCGGCTCGATAAACCAAAGCTTCATTCGTCCTCGTACGGCAGGGGGCAAATCATTCGCCAGCACTATCAGCACAATCCCCTCCCAATAACTGTGGAATATCCAGTGCCAAACGTGCGAGCAAATCCTGTTCTATCACCCGTTCCCGAAAGCGGGATGAGACCAGCGCTTTCTCGTAGCGACCGGCCATCTCACGCGTTAGTGAAAAAGCAAGATCGATGCAGAGGCTCTCTTTGTAGAGATCGGCCAGATCGTAGACAAAGGGCAGCGGGCTGCCCGAGTGGATAAATCCCATATGGGGGGAGTAGCCCATGGCATGGAGTGCCGAACAGAGAATGCCGTAGAGAGCGGCATTGGCAGAGGTCAGCACTCGGTTGGTCGTATCACTCAGGTCCATTTTACCTGGAGTGAATTTACGCCCCTTCCAACCGACCCGATATTGCTGCGCCTTTTGCTGATAGAGGGCTCGTACTCTGCTCCCTTCCATGCCCATCATTTCTTTGAGGCTCCTGCCTGCCAGATCTGCATCGGGAAAGCGATAGGCGAACAGGCGACGGGCTACCTCAAGCGATGACTTTTTATTGCAGGCCAGCCGCATTTGGTGATTGAGGTTACGGGTATTGGCGGTCGGTAAAAAACCGGCCGCGTAGAAAAGCAGACTATCTTCCCCCACCCAGCAGATAGCACAGTTGGCTGCAGCGGCAGTCTTGACTGCCTCGTGAGTCAGGCTGGTGCCAGGGCCTAGCAAGATGGCATTGAGAGTCGCTACCGGCAGACGTACGACCTGGCCTTCGGCATCGAGCCACTTTAGACTGCTGTCGTCAATCTCGAGGCGCCCCCGCTCTAGGTAGATAAAGGGATATTTATCCTTGACCTGAGGCAGGGACTCCCGCGTGATCTTGACGAATAGACGCTGACCACCACCCATGTTTTAGCCCTCGTTTATCAGCGTCACCTGCCGATCCCGATAACGCTTATGCTGACCAAATTGCAGCGGAACATCGTTTAATGTCAGCAGCTCCCCCCCTTCAGTGGCTCCCTGGATCACCATAAAGTCCCGGGTTCGTTGCTTCTGCTCGGCCAGATTGAGGGCCGCAGCCAGTGCGTCATCCCGGTTGGCAAACTGTCCCTGAAAGATGAACTCGGTGGGCACGCAGGTTTTTCTGCCAAGGGAGAGATCCCAGACCGGGTTTTGCAGCGCCTGGGCGACCTCGGTTAGCAAGTCAGCGGGGACCTGGAGCAGTACGGCAAACGCCTGATCTTGCAGGTAGTAGCGGTAGGTCATCTTTGTGCCCGCTCCGTTTGGTTTCTTTCCTTCACTGGTTTTTGGGATCAGCAGACTCTGCCAGGGGTCCTTGTCATCGTAACCACTGCCCACCATATGAAAATCGCGCAACAAAGGCTCGCGGGGAGCTGGCTCCCCGTTCTTGTGACGACGGGCAAAGCTGTGGACCTGCATATCGAGATCGGCAAATCGGGCTAGCAGGGATGTCTGGGGGCCCCCAGCCCCCAGGGCAGCGCAGACCATCCCGAGTACCCCGGACTTGGTCGGGAAGTGCAGGGTATCACGCCGTCCAAAGCGGGAGTCGTGGCCCCAGCTTTGTAGCGGCCCTTCCAGCCATAGCAACAGGTAGGGTTGACTCATGACTTACTCCACATGGTTTTGCAGCTTAGCGATCAGGTGATCCAAACTGAATGTCTCGTCCTCGCCCCACTCGTAATCTCCCAGCTTGCCAAACAGGCTGCCGGTGAGCGCCTCTTTCTTGCAGAGATAGCCTTTGAGTGCTTCAACGCTAGGGACTAAAAAGCCATGGCCAGCGGCTTTTACCGGTGCATCAAATGGCACTTGCAAGCGCTGCCCCTTACGAACCAGCACTTTGGCAAACTCCCACGGACTGGCGCCGGATTGGGTAGTCTGACGAGCTGCGGGAACCGCGACAAACAGCGCCTTGGTAAAGGCGGCGATGGCCTGTTTCAACTGTTCTTTATTGAGTTCATCCCCATCCATGGTGTCGGCGAGCTGGCCCAGATCCAGGCTGATATAGCGGTAGTAGGTGGCGGAGTTAAACTCCAGGCTTCCCATGTGGGCCGAACCGGGCTCTTCTTGTCGATCATCGAGCGCTGTGAAGAACTCCACCTCATTGGCCACCTTGTGGGTCGAGATGGCATGACTGAAAGAGGCGGCAGCTTCGACATTCATGTCTGCTGCCTTGGCGACCATGCGACCGAAGAGAGCGATATCGAGCGCATCCAGGGCTGGGTTGAGGCTTTTTTTAGCAAGCTTTGCCAGCTCTTTATCTTTGATCTTGCTTGCATCGAACTCCTGCTCTTTGGCATAGCCAGCAAAGGCTTCGGCCTCACTGTCGCTGATAAACAGCAAAGTATCGTCGGCCAGCAGCTCGGCTATCTTACTTGCACACGACTGGGCAGGTTCCTGTGCTGCACCCAGTTTGATGCAATGCTCGGTGACAAGTTCGGCGACCTTTTTGGTACGAATACCCAGCTTGACGCCAAACTCTTGCAGGGCCAAACGCACCTGACGCTTCCAGCATTGGGAGCTGACTCTGGCGCGGGTTACGCCACCTACGACGGCCGTTTTGGGGGCTCCTACATCATCCCGGTTCAGACACGTAACGGGAAAAGACTGGAGGATGTGAAACTCGATACGGGTATTTTTCAGCGCGTTATTCATGATGATTCCTTGTCAGAAAAGGGGTTGTTCGATAAGGGGAACGACTTGCAGGAGGCCACAGCCAAAGGCGCGGCCACGGCCCAGCCCGCTGGCCACGCTCAGGGCGAAATGTTCGGGATCGGTCACGGTGATATAGCCGCTCAGGGTTGCCTGCTGCAGCGTGATGGCTCGCTCAGCTTTGCCCTTGAATTGGGCCACTCTCACGTCATCGACCTGAAGACGTACAGGGTCTATGCAAAAGCCCCAGTTTGTAGCTGCGCGCTCTATAAACCAGTCGGCAATGGCCTCGCGTCCTTTCACTGGCTTGAGTTGACGGCTCTGGTTATCCCGTCTGGTCGGAGAGATTGTGACGGTAAAGCGGTAGTGGCGGTGCGATAGAAAATCATCAGGCAGAGGGCGTGATTCAACCTCACCATACTCACTGGTTTGAGGAAGACGGTCCGAGAGAAGCAAGATCTGGCGACAAAGGTGATCACCCCCTTTATCGACCCATTGAATTCCGCTTGGTACGCTGGCCTGCTTTTGCGCCTCTGAACGAACGTCCTCAAACAGTCCGTAAACCACCCGGTGCAGTGAGTAGAGGTCGGTCACTCGCAGCTCTTTCACTGCTGCCCGATCTAGGCGTAACACACTGGCATAGAGGGTCATGCTGTCATCTCCTTTTCCTGCCTGCCGTAGAATTGTTGGGCCCAGCGTGCTTTGGCGCGATCTGCACTGCGATGAAACCAGCGTAAGTCCACCAGCAGTGCCGCGTAATCGAGGGGTTGATTGACCCGACTACGGATTAACGTTAACAACGGACGCAAAATGCGGCATACCTCTTCGGTATCGTCACAGGCAAGCAGGCGGCGCAGCCTGGCTTTGGCTTGATCGCTCTCGCGCCCCTCGCTAAAAGCGAGGGCTATCGCCTGCCCCAGTGGCAAGGCACCATTGCGTGCCTGATCACTGCGTGCCACGGCTGCGGCAATCAGAGCAAATGGCTGGCGTTCTTCAGCCCACTCCAGATTGATCCCGAAGGCGGCCAGGGTGTCCCAACTTTGATACTCGGTGGCGGGGTTATCGGCACGGCGCAGTCGGGCGGCAAATCCCTTGTCTTTTTGGCAGCGCTGACAGAGGTATGCGACAAAATCCACCTCGCGACTCTGTGACGCTTGCGGTTGCGTACTCATGGTTGCTCCTGTTGCAAATAGGCGGAGAGGTTTGGCTTGGCTTTGGCCCAGGCATCCATCTGCCGAGCCGTTTGATGGGGGCAGACCTGGTCAAATACCTGGGTGGTGTAGCGGGCAAATTGACGGTGCAGTTGTTGGCGAGCTGTGACCTCATCACAGCCATCGATCAGGGCCTGGCTCTGGCGCTCGCAGAGTTGCCAGAAGAGGTTGCTCGCCTGTTTGGCATATGATGTACCATCCATCAGCTGCGTCTTGTAGTAGCCCATCACGCAGCCGTAAAGGGTCTTGGCCAACCCATCTAACTGGCCAATCTCGGTTTGAAAATGGTTAAACCAGAGCTCGTTAAGGTGACTGGGAGAGAGCCAGCAGAGAGACTCGACCATGTCGTCTGAACCAGAGGCATACTGTTCACCTGCATTGCTGCTGACCCTTAATCCCCCAGACCATATAGCAAAGGGTGCTTCCTGCTTTTTGGCTTTGAGCAGTGCCAGTTTCAGCTGGTAACAATCAAGCGATCTTCCCCCTTGCCCGATAAAACCGAGCAAGCTGGTCAATTCGCGCCATGGGCGGCGCTCGGGGTCGGCCCAGCGCGCCTTGGGTTCCTTGCCGCTGATATCGACGGCTACTGAAGGGTCGAAAACGCCCTCTTTGTAGTTGCCATGTGCAATACCTTCGGAGTAATGCAGTCCCTCATCGGCCAATAAACAGAAGCGACAGAGGGGAACCAACCGCCCCATCAGAGAGCCCTTAAGCTGGTTGGCAATGTGGCAGTCTTCCCCCTCTGGCATCTGCTCCCAAGGAGGTGTCCCCAAGCCAAATGGATAAACTGTGAGATCGGCAATTTCAGTCTCGGTAAAGAGGTTGAGCCAGATGCTCTCTAGCAATGATGTGCCCAGACAGTAGTTATGCAGTAAGCCCATATGTGCAACAGAGGGACCGGGCTTGCCCGTTGATGGTTTGCCTTTGTCATTGCTCTTGCCGGTATAACCCTGTGTCAGCACTACACTGTTGTCGGTCTTTTTTCCCCCCAGCGCAAAGCCCATCTGAGTGAGCAAGAGCAGTGCCCGCTCGCCATCATCGAGCGGCTGCTCTGCTTGGGTTTGGGTCAACACAGTGGTATTGCCGGTCGCTACATCGGGCAGCACGGTGCCGAAACTCTTGATAGCTGCTTTGGCAATGGCAGGCATTTGAAGAAAGGGTTCCGGGCCGTAGAGATAGAAGCGATCGTGCCACTGGGCCAGATAGCTGCAGGCTCTGTCTGCCATTCCTTGCCAACCTAGTTGTTGCCACGCCTCCATATCTTGTGGGGTGGCAGCGGCTTGGGTGATAGCTTGCAGCAGCTTCAGAATGGCGGCCTTTTGCACCGGATTACCACCCAGGGTCCGGTATTCGGGGTGGGTGAAGATATCCTTGAGCCCGACCCGTCCCTTGTCGGCGACCGGGATCCAGGGTTCGTCGATCAGATTGAAGCGATGTTCCAAGGCTTACTCCTTGTATTTGGTAATGGTGAGACCGATGTCATCCCGATAGCGATAAGAGAGGCGATCGCTTAAGGGGAGTGAGCAACCATCGACGGCATGCAATTGATGATCTGTAGCGACCAAGGCAATAGAAATAGCGGCGTCATCCTGCTCTGGATGGCCTAGATACAACACATTGCCCAGGCCTGCTTTTTGACACCAGAGCCGTGCTGGTGGCCGAGGCAGTTGGCTTAAACGGCAGCTGACCAGATGCTGGGTCACCTGTGCCGCGCGGCCTCGCCACTCTGCTGGGGTAAGGCGATGTGCATGCCATGGAATAACAACCTGCTCACCGTCGAGAAAAGTCAGGAGCGTGGCCTGGTAGTGGTTGTCCAGAGACAGTTCAGACAGGAGCAGCAAGTCACCGCTCTCCTGTTCGTTGTAGCGGGTTTGCGCTTTGGCCTCGGGCAGGGTCTTGCCCCCTTTGGAGAGCGTAAGTCGTGCCAGTTGCCGAAGACTGTTGACCCCTTTACGCAGGCGAGTGCCGTCAAAGAGCTCTCGTTTCCAGCGAGCCATCACTTCATCTTCGCTGCGATCCTGATAGGTGAATTCCACCAGTGTGCGGATATGGTCGGGTAAGGAGACTGTCCCCTCCTTTACCTGGACAAGCCAAACCTCCAAAGAACGGCAGAGCAAATAAGGTGAATAAACGTGTGCTGTTGCACCAAAGGCCTGATAGGGATCTTGGTACGCTGTATCGAGGCCTGGGGCAAGGAGCCAGGCCTCTCTGCGGGCCTCGGTGGGCCTCGGGGTATGTTCATGACGCCAGAGACGACCAAGACGCTGAAACAACATATCGGTGGGCGCCATGCGGCTGACCAGGAAGTCGGCGTCGATATCAAGAGATTGCTCCAGTACCTGAGTGCCGATCAGGATGCGGCCTTGCTTCCCGCGGGCTGATCTGCCCGCTTTGCCATAGCAGCTAACCCAATGTGCCTCATTGTTTTGCCGATGCCGTGCGGTAAAGCGAGAGTGCAGTAGACCGCAGGCCACCCCCACTTCCTGTGCTCTGGCAGCCAGATCGAGATAACGTTCCTGTGCCTCGGCCACCGTATTTTCAATCCAAAGTACCTGCTGGCCCTGGGCCGCTCGCGTGAGCGCTTCCTCTAACACGGTCTGGTCCGCCATGGGTTTGCATTGCAGATGAACTGAGCGGGATTCTTCTGGTGTCACCGACAGCTCTTGCAGCAGTGATGGCGTGATACCCGTTGATACGGATATAAGAGGGTAGGAATCTTGCTGTGTCGGCTGCCCGAGCAACTCACTGCGGCGAGCCTGACTCAGCGTGGCGCTGAGAATAATTACGGTGCAGTGCAGGGTTCGAAGTAGTTGGATCAGCTCGTCGAGGATCACGCCAGTGTAGGCGTCATAACTGTGCACCTCATCGAGGATCACCACCTTGCCCGCCAGGCCAAAGGCCCTGACAAAACCGTGCTTGACGTTCATGGCGGCCATCAATGCCTGATCGAGGGTGCCTACGGCAAACGGTGCCAGCAAACCACGCTTCGCACTGTCAAACCAGCTGCGGCCGGGTTTGCCCTCTTCTCCCAACGCCTGATTGACCAACCAGGCACTGCCATGAAGTAGCAGGGAGTGACGGTGCGGACTCTCTTCGGTCAGGATCTGCTTGAGGTAGTCATTGAAGCGGTCTAACAGCTTGTTGGATGTAAGTTGAGTGGGTAGAGCAAAATAGATGCCCGTGGCCTTGCCTTCTTCCAACATTTTGTAGGCTGCATGGAGCGCGGCCTCGGTCTTGCCGAGCCCCATTGGCGCCTCAAGCACATAGACACCGACTCCCTGGATATGCTGGTGGAGAAGCTGTTGAGGTTCATTGGGTTGATAAGGTGTCCCATCCTCAGCCCTGAAAATATCACCAAAGGCCAGCCCTTTACGCACCTGAGGCAAGACAAATCCAGCATCATCCAATGCTTGTTCTATTCTTGGCTGCCAGGGGATTGTTGGGTCTTCAAAGTGATGACCAGAGCCAATCCAATCTGCCACAGTGGTCAGCCCTGCCAATAGTCTTGCTTGTTCCGGCGTCGTGATAGTGGGGATTTCTTCCCCCATAACCCGTTGTAACTCCCCCACCAGTCTGCACCGTTCTGCTTGCCAGGATTTCCCACCAAGCTGCTCGGCACTGGCGCTTAACATCGCATCAGGCGGATTAAAACCGTGGTGCTGCCCGGCGACTCGAGGAACAAACGGGTTGTTTGTGATTGCGGCGAGGGCCAGCTCACTGACACCGGCATGGCCACCCCAGTCACGTTCCTGTATTGCTCGGAATTGAGGCATTCGTTGCAGCCAAGAGGAGTGCTCCCCCTCCACCGCACACTGTAATTTGAGGAAAAATACGGGGCTGATCTTACCGATGTCGTGAAGGGCGGCCTGTAGGGCGCTCCCATGTGGAAAGAGGGCCTGTCGAATCGTCGCTGGTATGCGGTCCAGCAAAGCCCGTGCAGTTTCTCCCACTATCTGGCAGTGGTTAAACACACTCCGGCCAAACTGGGGTACGCCTTGCCGATCTTGGTAGGTCTTGGCCGGGCACAATTCAAAGGGGACAGCAGCGATCTCTGACTCAGTGTCCGTCGTTTTTCGTCTTCGGTTCATCATATTGCAGCCGCCCTTTGTTTCATCACGTTGGCCATTATCTTCTTCTCACTGGCTCACCGGCTGGACTACTGATGTGGTTGCTCCATGTTTTTTTAACCCCGCCTCCATGGCGGCTATCACGCGCTGACGTAGTTCAGGTGGTGCCAGTACTTCGATCTCACCGTTAAAGCGCATCAGGTCGCGCACCAGTTCGCGTTGGTCGGCATAGGGGAAGCTAAGGCGAATATGGCCGCTCTGCTCTAGTGTCTGGATTTGATCGCGATGCCACTGCACATCTCTGACCCAGGGGGCCGCGCTTGGATCAAAGCGCAACTCGGCTTGCTGCATGATATTGCCTGCGAAGATGCCATAGCCGTTGGAGAAGAGTGCGTCCAACTCCTGCGTCTTGCTGTCGTAGGCGACCTCATCAAGTTCAAGGGGGTCGGCAATGCGGCTCAAAGCGAAGATGCGGAGTGCCTTTCGTTCGTGGCACCAGGCGAGCAAGTACCAGTTGTCCCGATACCAGCACAGGCGCTGGGGAGAGACGCGCCGGATTTCGGCCTGATGCGAGGTGGCACTATAGTGGAATTGGACTCGGCGCCTGGCAAACAGGGCCTGCACCAGCGGCAGGAATAGTTCAGGTGCTACATACTGGCGCCCTATGCTCTCAACTCGCAGCCGGTCTGCCTGACTCTGCCACTGGGGACCAAGTAATGTACCGATGCGGTCCTGCAGTTGGGCCAGCCCTTGTTGGTGTAGGCCGGGCTGCACATCTTGTAGCAGGCGATTGGCCATCAACAGGGCGAAGGCTTCTGATTCGGTAAGCCAGACACCTGGCAAGGTAAATCGGCCATCATCGGTATCGTAACGATAACCTCGGGCGATCGGATCCCAGATGATCGGTGCCTGATAGCGGTCTCGCAACAATTCCAGTAGCCGTTTGAAGGTGCTGGCTGAACACTCAAGCCGCTCAAGGATGACGGAGCGTGGAACAGGGTAACGAAATTCCAATAGTAACTGGTGTAAGGCAAGGGCTCGATTAAGTTGTTCCATCTCGTCGTTAACTGATTGATAAATATTGACGAGGCTATCATTCCAGAGGAAATAAAACTCTATCGAGTCTCACATATGTCATCGCCAGATGCGGAAATATCAACTGTTGGCCACCAGCGTCTTCTTTTTATTCTACAGTAGCGTGGTTTAACAATACCGGATTGCTTTTGATACACCTCATCAGGCCCAAGCCTCAGTAACCTCGGTGAAAGGCTCTCCTTCTCCTTCGTCATCAGACCCACTGGCTGACAACTCATTATCATGCTGTGGATTGAAGTCATCTTCATCGAACAGCTCACTGCTTTGATGTGCAATCTCATTGGCCAGCGCCTTGGCAACTTCTGCTTGGCGCTGGGGTAGCCAGTTCCCCATAACCTCTTTCTGATCTGCCATGTAGGCTTGAGCCTGTGCTTCAAGTTCGGCCTCAGATATTCCGCCATCGGTATCAGTGACCGGTTCGATGAAGCTAACCTCTCTGGCGACTTCCATCCTGAGCGAGTAGGGGAGATCCAGCCCTTTCAGCTCTAGTTTCTGCGCAGTCTCCAAGGCACCCCAGCTGTTCTTTTTCCGTTCCAATAGTATTTGGGTCGTGCAGTCAGTCCGCTCTTTCATTGTTAATGAATGTTGTTCACATTCGACCTGCCGCTGTCGCCACAGGGCCGTCTTACGAACCCCAATTAACCGTTCCAGTTCGGCCAATCGTTGGGCTGGTGCTGTTTTTGCCTGCATGAGTGCCATCTCTTGCGTCATGGGCGTCATGGTGCCGGGGTAGTACCACATCTCTCCTTTGGCGTAGTCGGATTTCACCTGCTTAATGGCGCTCTCCTTACAGCTGTATAGCTGAAGGTAGCGCGCACAGGGCAGAACCAGCTCTTCGTCATCCCCGGCTAGTTCGATTGCCGCCTTCAGCAGATCATGATCCAGATTCAGGAGTGACGCATAGATGGCGATATGGCTTTGGGCCGTCAAGTTTTCCATATCGGGGGTCATTGACCCACTTATGCCGTGGAGGAGTCTAGGGTGATCATTTTCTGTATTTCCGACTAAGGGGGGTGTTGTAAGCCGGTGATTGCTCTTGTGTATATGCCCCCCTTCGTTCTGGAGTGATTTTTTATTATATCTTCTTGATTTTATTGTTTTTGATTCTTTTTTTGTGGCGAGCGATGTACAGGACTCTTCGACGGGGCGATCACTTGGTAAGTGATCATTCGCAGTAGAATGATCACTTTTTTGCTGACTCTTGGGTTGCGGCGCCATTTTGCCTTTAGTAGTTGCGCTTTTGACGCCACGCATGGCCCGGCGAGTCGTAGAGGGGTTTAACCCAAACAGGGCTGCATAGGCGGCCAACGTGAGTTCTGGGTACTCCTCTACATAACGTTTTTTGTGTTCTTCCCAATTATGCTTTGCCATATGTATCTCCTTCATTATTCAATTTGAATGCAACCATCAGTTATGTGTCGCTGGTGTCGTGGCAATTACGATTGCGTCACTTACTGCCCCCTTATGCAGCGGCTGATCTGGTAATCCTTGACTGCTGGTGGCCTATCTCCTTTTGTTTCTGCTTTTGCCAAATAGCTCAAGCGGTAGATCAGCGCTTGGAATCGCTGTATCTGGCTGCGATGAACTCTGTAGAAAGGGCATTTGGGGAGGCTCAAATAGCCGTGTTGCCAAATGCACTTTGCGAGTTGTTTGATAGTGTTGGAGTGTCTGACTTTGTGTCCGTCCACCAACAATGCGGTGTGGTAGTGCTGGGCAGTTGCATGGTTCTGTTCTCTCACCCAGATATACCCGTGATAACAGTGTCCGTAATGCTTGAATAACTTGCGTTTTAGCTGTTTGAAGAAATGGCCTACATGTTGATTATCCTGGCTCCATTGCTTCATCTTTAGCTCCAACCTGATCGCGATTAGCTTGCTGGATTTTTCGTAGAACTGGCCGAGTAGCTTAAATATGCCGTGCATGATGTCTTTACGGATCTGGTATCTGCTGATCACTGGCCAGTAATAGCCACCATACTCAAAGTTTGGCGTCAGGTATTCTCGAGAACTATTCTCAATAACAGCCATATTATTAATATCCTGGTGCTGTAAGGGATGGCTCATTGCTGGCAGCCCAGTTGGCCCGTGGCTTTGGTGCAATTTTGTGTCGGAAAAAATCAGGGTAAAAAGCGTAATAAATGTCACAGGTTGTCACACCTAGGGCCCAATAGAGGAGGCTCAAGGCCTCCATCGCAGAGCGTTAATTACGCTTTAACATGATATTTATTGATTTCCTGTCCCAACCAATCAGGCGCCTGTTCTTATGCCTGATTGGCGCAGGCAGTTTGTGGTGCTCCATCCAGCGATAGATGGTCATTCGAGAGCATCCTAATAAGGTGCATAGCTCTTTCATTTTGATGATCGAGGTTGGTTTCGGTGCTGGTGGTTTCAGATAGTCCAGGATGTTGTTGACCATTTGTAGCTCTCTCAGCGTGAGTGGATCCAGACCAACAGGTCCGAGAGCAACCAGGCACAACTTGCACCCAGCTTTTTGCGTTTGGGAAACTCCCCCTTTTGTTCCAATACCCAGGCGTGAGTTCGGGAGACGGTCGTGATGGATTTACGCTCATTTTCCCGTACCAAACGGTCTTGGGGGTGGCCATAGAGCGCAAGGATTTGCTGGCGGTTAGTCTCTGAATACATGAAATCCCTCCGGTTAAAACTTATAAGCTGTTTGGGCTTGTTCGGAGGGATTTTGAGTTGCTCGTAGGTGTTATGAAATGCAGGTAGGGGGGTACCTTAAGTTCGGGTGGTTATTTTTTGCACACATCGGTACTGTTAAGACTACTTAATTTTCTAGCAATGTAGCTGTGGTAATCGCGGATACCATCTGATTCTGAGCCAATTTTTTTGTATGGTTCCGGATCTTGTTTGATAAACAGCTCGACCTTCTGCTCAATCTGAGACGCGTAAAATTTCAGCGTTTTCCCTGGATTTATGGACTTCTCTAAAAAGAAAAGCCTTTTGATTTCTTCATGCAAGGGTTTGTATTTTTCTGCTTTGACCTCTCCCCCTATCCGACCTTCCTTTTTGGCTCTGCGTGTCGTTTTCTCCTGAAGGTGCTTACGAGGGATCGTCGCTGCAAGCTGTGTATCCCGAGCTATCAGGGTATTGATATGTCGTGAAAGCCGTCTGAGATTGAGGGCGGAAAAGGCCCGAACGAGATCCTGGTTCAGATTCAAGTAAGGGTCCTCTCCCTGTAATTGGTTATCACCTTGCAATCCCGATGCATCACGCATTATTAACGAGCCCAGCTGGGAAAAATCCTTGTTCCCCCATTGCTGTTCAAGTTGATGGTTGGCTCCTTCGAGCCACTCAAGCGCAGTTTTGATTGGCAACAACTTGTCTGCTAGTTCGGGATGCTTCTCCATGACTTCCCTCAGTGTTTTGTTCATGGGAAGTGTGTCGATGAAGTCTGGTGATGTTGTAGGTATGCTCAATGGATGGGCCTTATCATGCATATTGCTTGGTGAGTGGAATGACGTTCGGCATGTCGTTGATGATAGGGGTCAGAATGCAGGCTAATTTTTCAAATGCCTCTCTGCGCTCGTTCAGGTAGTCGTGACGGTTGTAGATTCCTTCAACACCCTTGAGTTTGTGGTTAAGGCAGCGTTCGGCAATGTGGCTTGGCACCCCTAACGATGCCAGCAAGCTGCGACAGGTACGGCGCATGTCATGCACGGTGAAGTGTTCCAGGCCTGCTTCACCAAGCAGATTGGCTGTCAGTTGTTTCTTGCTGTCGACCTTCTGGCCAAACAGTTTGGCTATGGCATGGTTCAGGGTGTCACTGGAGATATATCCTCGCCGTTTGCTGGCTCGCCGTGATGGAAAGACATAGGGAGAGCCGCAGGCGCGCACCTTCAGTTCGCTGAACCACTCCAGGCTGGTGGCACTAAGCGGTATGGTAATCGCCACATCGGTTTTGCTGCGTTCTGCCGGGAGTCGCCATACTCGCCCGTCAAAATCGATCTCATCCCACATCGCCGCAATCAGTTCGTTTTTACGCACCCCAAGATGAACCAGCAGGGCTATTGCCAGATAGTTTTCGCGCACGAACTGGTCGCGGTGTTTGCGCAGTACCCGGAACAACATCTCCAGCTCATCCAGACTCAAGATCCGTTCCCGACTTTTCTCCTGCCCACCAGCATCCGACATGGTGAAAGCCTGTGCTGGGCTGTAGTCAATCAAGTTGAGCTTGAGAGCGTGTTTGAACAACTGCTTGCAGACCATCAGGGCATCGTTCGCGGTGGCGTTGCGCCCAGAGTTGGCCACCTTGTGGATGATGGCGCGGATATCGCGGGCATTAACCTCTTTCAAGGCCAGCTTGCCAATGTGTGGGGCAATCTCTTTCCGGTAGATACGCTGGGGGATCTGCGGGTTCTTCAGTCGTCGGCTGACATCATGCTGATACCAGTCGAGAAACAGCTGTTCGACGGTTTTGACGGTCTCTTGCTGATCCCGTTTGCGCTCTGCTGATGGGTCTTTGCCATTTTCCACATCTGCGTTGAGTCGGGCGGCTTCACCGCGAGCTTGAGCGAGAGACAGGTGAGGATATGACCCTATCGTGAACCAGACCCGTTTCTTGGCGATATTGGTATAACGGAGTACCCATTTGCGGGTACCGCTGGGTAGTCTCCGAAGATACAGGCCATCACCCACATTGATGTTATTGGTGGCACCTAGCTTGCCCTCCTTTTCGTCTTCAGCATCCTGCTCTTTGATCTTCTTGGCGAGTTCACTGGCTCTCATACGGGGTCCTTTGGCTAGTGGTATCACGTACTGAAAAAGGTGGTATCACGTCGTGTCGTGATACCAAGCGTGATACCACTTTATCAGAACAGTGGCGGACATCTCAAATCACCAAAAAACAACAAACCCCTGAAAATCAGGGGTTTGGGAGTCATGTAAAACAGCGTGAAACGCTAAAAAACGTCATTCTATGTTCTGAATTTGCTCGCGCATCTGCTCGATGAGCACCTTCAACTCGACGGCGGACTGGGTCACCTCGGCATTGATGGATTTGGAGCCGAGGGTGTTCGACTCGCGGTTGAACTCCTGCATCATGAAGTCGAGACGACGGCCACAGGCGCCACCCTTCTTCATGATTTTAATGGTCTCGCTGATGTGCATCTCCAGACGATCCAGCTCTTCGGCCACGTCGATCTTCTGGGCCAGCAGCACGATTTCCTGCTCGATACGGGCCGGATCCAGCTCCACCTTGGCCTCGGTCAGGCGATCGGTGAGTTTCTGGCGCTGCCATTCGATGATCTGCGGCAGGTGTATGCGCACCTTCTTCACTTCCACCTGGATGCCATCCAGACGCTGCTGGATCAAGTTCTTGAGGTTGGCCCCTTCGCTGGCGCGGGAGGCAAGGAAATCTTCCATGGTCTGGTCAAACCCGCCAAGCAGCTCGGTGGCGACAGCGTCCATGTCTTGTTCGGCGGCGGCCATGACACCCGGCCAGCGCAGCACGTCGACCGGGTTGAGCTGGCCCTGGCCCGCTTCTTTCATTACCCAGTTGGCGCTGTCGATGATGAGCTTGGCCAGCTCTTCATTGATGTGCAGCTGGCTGGCGGCCGCCTGAGCGGCTTCGAAACGCAGGTTGCACTCCACCTTGCCGCGTTGCAGCTTGGCACGGAAACGCTCACGCAGCACCGGCTCCAGGCTGCGCAGTTGCTCCGGCAGACGGATATAGGTTTCCAGATAGCGCTGGTTGACCGAACGAATTTCCCAAACGGCTGTGCCCCAGTCGCCCTTGAATTCCTTGCGGGCGTAGGCGGTCATGCTGTGAATCATTGATTGTTCCGGGCTTGATGAAGTGTGCGGCCAGTATACTCAGCCAGACTTGTCCCGTCAGCCATGGCTGTGGCTTTAGAACCTGTTCCGGCTTTTGTGGGACTGTGTTGAGCCCGACCCAGTGCTGCCCTGAATCCTCATTGAGGGCGATAAACGTGGATTCCAGCTCGGTTCCTCACCACTCACGACCGATCAGGAACAGCGTCTTAGCGGCTGATATTTGGGGCTGGATCACTTATACTCCTGCGCCAATTCAGCCAGCCCAGAGGTCCGTTCCATGTCACGTCCCAGCGATCGCAGTGCCGCGCAACTTCGCCCGGTTACCATTACCCGCAATTTCACCAAACATGCAGAAGGCTCAGTGCTGGTGGAGTTCGGTAACACTCGCGTGCTCTGCACCGCCAGCGTCGACACCAGCGTTCCCCGCTTTCTGAAAGGCAAGGGTCAGGGTTGGGTCACTGCCGAATACGGCATGCTGCCGCGCTCCACTCACTCCCGGATGAACCGCGAAGCGGCTTCCGGCAAGCAGAGCGGCCGTACCCTGGAGATCTCCCGTCTGATCGCCCGCTCCCTGCGCGCGGCGGTAGACCTGACCGCACTGGGTGAGCACTCCATCACAGTTGACTGTGACGTGTTGCAAGCCGATGGCGGCACCCGCACCGCCTCCATTACCGGTGCCTGTGTGGCGCTGGTGGATGCGCTGAACTGGATGGTCGAGAAGGGCATGCTCAAGCAGAGTCCGCTCAAGCAGATGATCGCCGCCGTCTCTGTCGGCATGTATCAGGGCGAAGCCATCTGCGATCTGGAGTACATCGAAGACTCCGCCGCCGAGACCGACATGAACGTGGTGATGACCGAAGATGGTCGCATCATCGAGGTGCAGGGCACTGCAGAGGCCGAGCCCTTCACCCATGAAGAGCTGCTGGCGATGCTGGGGCTCGCCAAGGGCGGCATTGAAGAGATCATTGCGCTGCAGAAGCAGTCACTCTCCTGATTTCTGTTTTGAAAAACGCGGCATTGACCGCGTTTTTTTATACCCCACACCAGTAAACGACAAGCCAAGCAAGGAGCCAGAATGAAAGCCTACCAGCGTCAATTTATCGAGTTCGCCCTGGAGAAACAGGTCCTCAAATTCGGTGAATTTACCCTGAAATCCGGTCGTAAAAGCCCCTACTTCTTCAACGCCGGTCTGTTCAACAGCGGCCGCGATCTGGCCCGCCTCGGCCGCTTCTATGCCGCCGCCCTGATGGATGCCGGCATCGAATTCGATGTGCTGTTTGGCCCGGCCTACAAGGGGATCCCCATCGCCTCCGCCACCGCCGTGCAGCTGGTGGAGCAACACGATGTGGATGTGCCCTGGTGCTTCAACCGCAAGGAGGCCAAGGATCACGGTGAAGGCGGCAATTTGGTGGGCAGCCCGCTCAAGGGTCGCATCATGCTGGTGGACGACGTCATCACCGCCGGGACCGCCATCCGCGAATCCATGGATCTGATCCAGGCCAACGGCGCCTCGCTGGCTGGCGTGCTGATCGCGCTGGACCGTCAGGAGAAGGGCAAGGGCGAGCTCTCCGCCATTCAGGAGGTGGAGCGTGACTACGGCGCCCACATCATCGCCATCATCCAGATGAGTGATCTGATTGCCTATCTGGAAGAGAAGCAGGCCGAGCAGCCGGAGTTGGCGGTGCAACTGGAAGCCATGAAGGCTTACCGCGCCCAGTACGGCATCTGATCGCCCGCTGTTCTAGCGCTAACAAGCCATGCATCGGCGCTCGCCTCTTGCCCGGGTAATCCGGCAGGGGGCGGGCGCCGTTTTTTCATGTTTAAAAAGTGCGAGTCGTGGCTTGAGCTTGCCCTTGCAGTAAAGGTTAGGGTTTGGCGGTCGGCAGCCAGTTCGGCCGATTGGTTCCGAGGAGGAACAGCATGAGCACCCCACTTCAACACCCCATTCATCTGCAACTGCCGCTCAGTGGCATGAGCTGCGCCAACTGTGCCAGCCGCATCAGCACAGCACTCAACAAGCTCGACGGCGTGACGGCAACCGTCAACTTCGCGTTGGAGCAGGTGGCCATCGAACTGGGTGACCCGGCCAGCTTGCCCGCGGTACTCGACAGCATCACCGGGCAGGGTTACGGCTACGGCCACGAAACCCTCTCCTTTCAGATCAGCGGCATGACCTGCGCCGGTTGCTCCGCACGTCTCAACAAGATGCTGGCGGCGCTGACCGGCGTGCTTTCGGCCGAGGTCAATTTTTCCATCGAGCAGGCCCGCATCGAGCTGGTGCCCGGCATGCAGACCCCGGCCTCGCTACGCGAACATATAGAGGCGCTCGGCTTTGGTGCCCAGCTGGTGCAGGGCTCGGCCAGTGCGCGCCGCCAACAGCTGCAGGCCCGTGAAGAGCAGGAAGCGGCCGCCACGCACAAGGCGCTGATCCAGGTTGTGATTTCGGCCCTGCTGACCCTGCCGCTGCTGGTGGGCATGATCGCTATGGCGGGGGTGCTCCCCTGGCATCTGCCCGCCTGGCTGGAGCTGCTGCTCGCCACGCCGGTGCAGTTCTGGATTGGAGCCCGCTTCTATCGCGGTGCCTGGCTTGCCCTCAAGAACCGCTCCGCCAACATGGATGTGCTGGTGGCGACCGGCACCAGTGCCGCCTACTTCTACAGCCTCTACCTGCTGCTGACTCTGGGGATGGCCGCCAGTGGCAAGCTCTATTTCGAGGCGAGCGCCATCATCATTACCCTGATTTCGTTGGGCAAACTGCTGGAGGCCCGCGCCCGCCGCAGCACCCAGTCCGCCATTCGCGAACTGATGGCGCTGCGGCCGGAAACCGCCACCGTCTGGCGTGGCGAGCGCTGGCAGAGCGTGGCCATCGACGAGGTGCTGCGCGGTGATCGGCTGCGGGTGCTGGTGGGCGAGCGTGTGCCGGTGGATGGCAAGATAGTGATCGGCGCCAGCGAGCTGGACGAGTCGATCCTCACCGGCGAGAGCCTGCCGGTGCCGCGCAGTGCGGGCGACAAGGTGCTGGGCGGCGCCATCAACTGCTCCGGGGTGCTGGAGATTGAAGCCACGACTGTGGGGGAGGAGTCCAGCCTCAGCAAGATCATCGCGCTGGTGGAGAGTGCCCAGATGGGCAAGGCGCCGCTGCAACAGCTGGTGGACAAGGTCTCCGCCGTGTTTGTACCGGTCGTGATGGCGATCGCCCTGTTCACCCTGCTGGTGTGGTACGCCATCGGCAACGATTTCGGTCAGGCGCTGCAGGCCGCCGTGGCCGTACTGGTGATCGCCTGTCCCTGCGCGCTGGGACTGGCGACGCCGGCAGCCATCGTCACTGGTACCGGGGTGGCAGCCCGTCACGGCATCCTGATCAAAGACGTGGATACCCTGCAGAAGGCTCACGCCATCAAGGCGCTCATCTTCGACAAGACAGGTACGCTCACTCAGGGGCGGCCGGTGCTGGCGAACTGGAGCGGCAGTGACGAGCAGTTACGGCTCGCTGCCGCCTTGCAGCAGGCGAGCGAGCATCCGCTGGCACTGGCGATGCGCGAGGCCGTCGGCACAGAAGTGGCGCTGCCCCAGCCGGAGGCGGTGGAGGTGCGGGTCGGTGCGGGTATTGTCGGTCAGGTGGCAGGCCACAGGGTCGCCATCGGCAATGGATCCCTGCTGGCTCAGCTCGGCATTGATCAACCGCAGCAGGATGAACAGCCCGCCGACGGCGCGACCCGGGTCTGGGTCGCCATCGACGGCGTGGTGGCCGGTATCGCGGCACTGGCCGATACCCTGCGCCCCGAGAGTGCGCAAGCCATCGCTACCCTGCGCCAGCGTGGCATCGCCAGCTGGCTGGTGAGCGGCGATGCGCCAGCCCCCGTGGCCCATATCGCTGCCAAGCTGGGGCTGGACGGGGCGTTTGACTCCGTGCTGCCCGCAGGCAAGGTTGAAAAAGTCGAGGCGCTGCGGGCGCAAACCCATGGGCTGGTGGCCATGGTGGGGGATGGGGTGAACGATGCCCCCGCGCTGGCCGCGGCGGATGTCGGCATCGCCATGGGCTCCGGTTCCGATGTGGCGATGGAGACGGCCTCCATCACGCTCATGCGGTCGGATCCGCGGTTGGTGGCCGATGCCATCGACATCTCGGCAGCAACCTGGCGCACCATACAGCAAAATCTGTTCTGGGCCTTCGTGTTCAATATCATCGGCATTCCGCTGGCGGCACTGGGGTATCTCAGCCCCGAGCTGGCGGGGGCTGCCATGGCCCTGAGCAGCATCACGGTATTGAGTAATTCCCTGTTACTGAAACGCTGGCAGCCCAAGACGGGCACCCATGCCGGTCACCATGTCAGCACTGAATCGAACCGCTAAGGAGTCATCCATGAATATCAGCAAGGTAGCCAAGGCGACGGGACTGACCGCCAAGACCATCCGTTACTACGAGAGTATCGGTCTCATCTCGGCGCCGGTGCGCAGCGATAACGGTTATCGCAGCTACACCGAGGGGGCACTGCGGGAGCTGCGCTTCGTCAAGCGAGCGCGGGAGACCGGCTTCAATCTGGAGGAGTGCCAGGAGCTGCTGGCGCTCTACCGGGACGAGCACAGAACCAGTGCCCAGGTGAAGAAACTGGCGCAGGAGAAGATCGTCGATCTGCGGGCTCGCATCGCCGGCTTGCAGGCCATGCTGGCTTCCCTCGAGGGGCTGGTATGCTGCTGCCACGGGGATGAAAGTCCCGAGTGCCCGATCCTGGACGAGCTGGAGCGCGGTTGACTAACCGCTTAATAACAGACGTTTGATTGTTGGTCCGGAAGGGGGAGTGGTAGACTGTGCGGCTTTTGTACAGGGAGTACACAGTTGACTCAGAGTGTGACACGTCAGGTGAAGCAGGCCATCATGGCCCAGCTCTATACTCACGCCTCATTCAGCCTGCCTTGTCTGGGTCTGCTGGCGCTCGGCTGGAGCCTGTTGTTCAACGATTACCTGCCCGCCGGCGAGGCGTTCGGCTGGTTGGGACTGGTCAGCCTGTTGTTGTTTTGTCGCGGCTGGCACCTGCGTTGGCGTCAGCCCAGGCTGACGCAGATCCCCTTGCCGGTGCTGGAGCGCGAGCTTTTCATCGGGGTCACCATCACCTCCATCATCTGGGCGCTCGGCGTGCTGCTCTACATGGACAAGCTGCCCGACACCTATCGCGCTGCCATGATGATGCTCTCCAGTCTGCTCCTCACCGGCAGCGCCATCATGCTGTTTGGCAGCCGCCGTTCCCTCTACGGTGCCGTCTTGCCACTCGGGCTCGCCATGCTGTTCGAGCTGGGGGTCGGCAACGAGCAGGAGCGGATCGTCTCCTGCATGCTGGCGGGCTATCTGTTTGTCTTCTTGCCGACGCTGCTGCGCCGTCTGCGGCGGGATCAGGTCGCCTCCCTCTATCATCGCTTTTCCAACGCCGATCTGGTGGCCGAGCTGAAGGCGGTCTCAGAGCATCTCAAGCTCACCTCCCGGCTGGATGGTCTGACCGGCATCGCCAATCGCGCCCATCTGGATGACAGCCTGGAGCGGGCCTGGCGCCGCTGTCATCGCGCACGCACCCCCCTGTCACTGGTGCTGGTGGATGTGGATTACTTTAAGCAATTCAACGATCTCTATGGTCATCAGCTGGGTGATGAGTGCCTGCAGCAAGTGGCGGGATTGCTGGCCGAGGTGCAGCGCCGCGAGGATGATCTCGCTGCTCGTTACGGCGGAGAGGAGTTTGCTCTGCTGCTGCCTTGTACCAGCATGCAGGGGGCGCTGCAGATAGCCGAAAACGTGCGGGTGGCGCTCAAGGAACTGGGCATTCCTCACCAGAAATCCCTGGTCTCCAACCGGGTCAGTTGCAGCTTCGGGGTGGCGACCCTGGTGCCGGATCAGAGCAGTTCTATCGCCCAGTTGATCCAAAAAGCGGATGCGGCCCTCTATCAGGCCAAGCATAATGGGCGGGATCGTATCGAAGTAGCCTTGATGGGTAAGGTTGCCTGAGTTTCACATGACAGATTTAAAGAGGTTGTCTATGCAATGTCATCGTATCGAAGAGCTGCTGGAGTTGTTGCAGCCTGCCTGGATCAAGGAACAGGACCTCAGCCTGGTGCAATTCGTTGCCAAACTGGCGGCGGAAGCCCGCTATGAGGGTGCCTTGCCCGACCTGACCGACGACATGCTGATCTACCACCTCAAGATGCGGGAGTCCGACAAGCAGGCGATGATCCCCGGCCTGGCCAAGGATCATGTACCCGATTTCAAGGAAGCTCTGCTCAAGGCCCGTGGCATCAAGTGATTCCGGCGCGGTGCAAATAGCGCCAAAAGATGGTTTCAAGAGAATCTCTCAAAAAGGTGTTTCGTCAACTGGCGACACGCCTTTTTTGTTGCTTGAAATTGCGACGTCACTCGAACATTAGATACATTTTACCCACACAATTAGCAGGTTGTTTAAGATATAATCCGCTCCATAACAATTAATGAGTGGAGCTAAGTGTTGCAATGGCCGACCAGGACAAGATCGATATCAAGGATGTCACCGGCGATGTAACGGGGACGTATAACCCCAATACCTTCAAAGCCAGCGACGACAGGTTCAATCCCGGCAACAGCATCTATGTGAGGGCGCAACCCGGCTACTGGCAGCGGGTACGCAAGGCCATGGGCTGGTTCTTCGTGGTGATCTTCGTCGCCTTGCCCTGGTTGCGTTATGACGGTCGTCAGGCCGTGCTGTTCGATATCGATCATCAGCAGTTCCATATCTTCGGTGCAACCATCTGGCCGCAGGATCTGACCCTGCTGGCCTGGCTCTTCATGATCGCTGCCTTCGGGCTCTTCTTCGTGACTACCTTCCTCGGCCGGGTCTGGTGTGGTTATCTCTGCCCGCAGACGGTGTGGACTTTCATGTTCATCTGGTTCGAAGAGAAGCTGGAAGGGGCGGCCAATAAACGGCGCAGGCTGGATGCGGCTCCCTGGAGTGGCGAGAAGCTGGCCCGCAAGGGCGCAAAGCATCTGGCCTGGATCCTGCTCTCCCTCGGTACCGGTCTTACCTTTGTTGCCTATTTTCAGGATGCATTCCAGCTGGTGCCTGACGTTCTCACCCTGCAGGCGAGTGGCTGGGTCATCTTCTGGGTGCTGTTCTTTGCCGCCTGCACCTACGGCAACGCAGGCTGGATGCGCGCCATCATGTGTATCCACATGTGCCCCTATGCCCGCTTCCAGTCCGCCATGTTCGACAAGGACACCTTCATCGTCGGCTACGACACCAAGCGTGGCGAGAGCCGTGGTGCCCGTGCCCGCAAGGTGGATCACAAGGCGCTGGGGCTGGGGGATTGCATCGACTGCGATCTCTGCGTGCAGGTCTGCCCGACCGGCATCGACATCCGCGACGGTCTGCAGTACGAGTGCATCAACTGCGGCGCCTGCGTCGATGCCTGTGACCAGACCATGGATCGCATGGGTTATCCGAAGGGGCTGATCAGCTATACCACTGAGCACAAGCTGGCCCACAACAGCACCCATGTGGCGCGGCCCAAGCTGCTTGGCTATGGCCTGGTGATGGTCATCATGCTGGGGGTGTTCGTCTACAATGCCATGTCCATCATGCCGATGGGGCTCGACATACTGCGGGATCGCAACCAGCTGTTCCGCGAGAACAGTGAGGGGCTCATCGAGAACACCTACACCCTCAAGATCCTCAACAAGACCCTGCATGCCCAGACCTATCAGCTGGATGTGGAAGGGTTACCTGAGCACCAGTGGTTTGGTCCGCGCGACGTGACCCTGAAGGCGGGCGAGATCTACACCTTGCCGGTGAGTGTGGCCGTCGACCCCTTCAACCTGAAGAAGCCGACCCTGGACATCCAGTTTGTGCTCAAGCGGGATGGCGCGGCGCCGGACGACAGCAAGGGCACCCTGCGCCAGGCCAGCAAGTTTATCAGCCGGCTGTGATGCCGGGAAAGGCGAGGGCTGACTGGTCAATTCAGGCCCCCAGTGACCGCAGTGATGACGGGAAAGCGTGGCGCAACCGGTTGGGTTGAACGCCATTGAACCGAGTAGTGATAGACTGGGGCGCAACGGCGCCCCTTTCTTATGGTGGATGACATGCGTTTCAACTATTCCGACCTCAATCCCGATCTCATCATGGATGCGCTGGATCTCAGCGGCCTGCGGCTCGACTCCGGCCTCATCGAGCTCAACAGCTACGAGAACCGGGTCTACCAGTTCCAGGATGAGGATCGTCGCCGCTATGTGGTGAAGTTTTATCGTCCCGGCCGCTGGAGTCGGGCCCAGATCCTCGAGGAGCATGAGTTCGCTACGCGTCTCTGGGATGCGGAGATCCCGGTCGCCGCGCCGCTCGCCTTCGCTGGCGAAACCCTGCTGGAGCACGAAGGCTACCCCTTTGCCATCTGGCAGAGCGTCGGTGGCCGCCAGTTCGAGGTGGATAACCTCGACCAGCTGGAGTGGGTGGGGCGTTTCCTCGGCCGCATCCACCAGATCGGCGCCTGTCGCCCCTTCCATCACAGGGTCCGGCTCGATGTGGAGAGCATGCTGCACGAGCCGCGTCAGCTGCTGGCGTCCGGTGAGTGGCTGCCGAGCGGGTTGGCCAAGCAATTTTTCGGGGTGCTCGACGAGCTGATCAAGCATGTCAGCGATGCCATGACCCTGGATGTGGCACAGATCTCCCTGCATGGCGACTGCCACCCGGGCAACATCCTGTGGCGCGACGGCCCCATGTTCGTCGATCTCGATGATTGTCGTACCGGTCCCGCCATCCAGGATCTCTGGATGATGCTGAGCGGCGAGCGCCACGAGCAGCAGATCCAGCTCGATACCCTGCTGGCGGGCTACGAGGAGTTCATGGAGTTCGACTCGCGTGAGCTGGCGCTTATCGAGCCTCTGCGGGCAATGCGGATTGTCCACTACATAGCCTGGCTGGCGCGGCGCTGGGAAGATCCCGCGTTCCCCCGTCACTTCCCCTGGTTCAATACCGATCACTACTGGCGCCAGCAAATCGCCATCCTGCACGATCAGCTGGAAGCGCTGAAGGCGCCGCCCTTGACCCTGATGCCAAACTGGTGACATTGAGGGGATATTGAGCGACAGAAGGGACTCGAACTCCTGCTCTGACCATTGACGGCGGGATGGCGACACAATAGGCTTGGCACTGCTTCGGTTCGCCGGGCGTGCCTCACAGTGATCCCTTAACAGGAAACATCATGAAAAAAGTTTTATTTTTCCTTGCTGCCATGCTGATGATCCCCATGGTTCACGCCGCCCCCGAGTTCAAGGAAGGCGTCAACTACGATGTGGTCAAACAGACTGGCACTGCCCAGCCGGAAGTGATGGAGTTCTTCTCCTACTTCTGCCCGCACTGCGCCACCTTCGAACCGATCGTTGAACAGTTGAAGGCTGGGTTGCCAGAGGGTGTGCCCCTCAAGAAGAACCCGGTTGCCTTCCTCGGCCGCGAGATGGGTCCGGAGATGCAGCGCGCCTACGCCGTCGCTAGCCTGCTCAATGCCGAAGCCAAGCTGACTCCGGCCATCTTCACCAAGATCCACACCCAGCGTCAGCCGCCGATGAGTCGCGATGACGTGAAGCAGATCTTTGTGGACAACGGTGTGCCAGCGGAAGAGTTCGACGGTGCCGTCGACAGCTTCGCCGTCTCCGGCATGGTCTCCCAGTTCGATCGCAACACCGAGAGCTACAACATTCGCGGTGTGCCGGCCTTCCTGGTCAATGGCAAGTACATGGTGAAGATCGAATCCATTACTTCCCAGGAGCAGTTCAACCAGCTGGTGAAATTCCTGTTGGCCAAGAAAGATTGATGGTGGCCTGACATCATGAAAAAAGCCCGCCGGTGCGAACCGGCGGGCTTTTTGTTTTCTGGCGCTCTGGAAGATCAGACCCCGACGTGAAAGGCCTGCTTGAGGTTGCGTATGAAGTCCGCATCCCGGCACAGGGTCTTGCCCGGGCTGTCGGAGATCTTGGCTACCGGGCCGCCGTTGCACTCCATCAGCTTGAACACGATGTTCATGGGACTGACGCCGGGCAGATCGCAGGTGAGCTTGGTGCCGATGCCGAAGCTGGTGTTGATACGGCCCCGGAAGTGACGGAACAACTCGACGGCCTTGTCGAGGTTGAGCCCATCGGAAAAGACCAGCGTCTTGTCGGTGGGGTTGATGCCGAGCCGCTGGTAGTGGCTGATGGCCTTCTCGCCCCACACCACGGGATCGCCCGAGTCATGTCGCAGCCCCTGATAACGGCTGGCCAGCTCGAAATCGAAGTCACGCAAGAAGGCATCCATGGTGATGCAGTCGGTCAGGGCGATACCGAGGTGGTTGGTGAACTCATCCAGCCAGCTGGTGAGGGCGGCGCGCTGGCTGTGCTCCAGCGGGAAGCCGAGCTGCTGATGGGCCTGGAACCACTCGTGGGCCTGGGTGCCCACAGCCGACAAGTGGTACTTCTGGGCCAGCAGGTAGTTGCTGGTGCCGCGAAACGCCGGCAGGCGCTCCTTGAGGCGGCCCACCACGGCATCCTGCACCGCGTGGGAGAAGCGGCGGCGGGTGCCAAAATCGATGAGGTTGAACTCACTCATCTCCTCAGCGCTGAGTGTATGTTCCAGCTTGTCGATCTTCTGATCGAGCCGCTCCAGCGCCTGGCTGACGCCAAACTGGGGGTAGCGGAAGCGGTTGCGCATCTCGCTGATGATGGCGAGCACCGGGATCTCCCACAGGATCACATCCTGCCAGGGCCCTTCGACTCGCACATTGATGCGGCCATCCTGCTCGAACACTTTCAACAGGGAAGCATCGAGCGGCTTGCGACGGAGGTGGTCGAGGTAGTCAGGGGTGAAGAAGGGGCGCTCGGCCAGAAAATTGAGTTCGGGTCTGGTCAGCCGCAAGGAACCGGCGAAGCGAAGCTGCTCCTCGATCTGGCCCATCATGGGCAGCAGATCCTCTTCGTTGCGGCTGTGGAATTCGGCCACCACCTCGGCATCCGGATAGCGATGGAACACCGCCTGCTGCATATGCAGCTTGTAGGCGTCGGTGTCGAGCAGGCTGGTGAGAATCGGTGGCATATCAGGCGTCCAGCAGGCGTTGTACATCGATCAGGGTCTGGGCCAGTTCGGCGCCAGCCTCGATCATCTGGGTGTGGGCGCTGGCAACCGTCGCGGGGGCGATGCCACGGCAGGCATCGAGATGGACGATCACCCGGAAACCGGCGTGGCGCAGCTGCAGCACGCTGGTCTTGACACAGTAGTCGGTGGCAAGGCCGCCGACCAGCACTGTGCTGACCTTGCGGGCTTGCAGAAACTCGATGAGCCCGGTGCTGCGTTGTTCGGCCAGATCGTGGAAGCAGGTGCCGTAGGGATGCAGATCCGGCTCGATCCCCTTCCAGACGAAGAAGTCGTAATCGATGGGAGCGGGCAGACCATCGAGCAGTTCGAACCCCCGGGTGCCCGGTACGCAGTGCACCGGCCAGGTGAGGTCGGCGTTGGGCAGATTCAGCGGCAGCAGCATGCCGGCAGGATCGGAGACGGCCCAGTCGGCATTGGCGGGGTGAGCGTCCTTGCTGCCGATCCGCAGCGTGGCGAGGGTGGCCTGAGCGTTGAGCGCAGCCACAATATCATCACCGCCCGCGACGGGCAGTTCGTTCGGGCAGAGGGGGGTAAATCCCTTCTGCGCATCAATATCCAGGCTGGCGACGGTTCCCATTGAGTGGCTCCTGCACATACTATTCGTGTGATATTATCTACCAAACATTAATCGAAGGCGAGCAGGGCGATCGGCATGTTGAGAATGAGTCTGGATATGGTGGTGCTGCGCTTGCATGACGAGCGGATCGAGCTGCTGCTCGAGACCCGTGATCGCCCCCCCTTTGCCCACTGCTGGCAGCTACCCGGCTTGCGTATCGACGAGGCACTGGATCGGGATCTCGATGCCGCCCAGCGCCGCCTGCTGGCGGAGTGGGGGCTGGGCCACTGCTACAGCGAGCAGGTCTGCACCCTCGGCAATCTTGAACGGGATCCCCGTGGCTGGTCCACGACCCTGGTCTATCTCTGTCTGGTCGATCCCGGGATCGAGGCCATTCACGGCTGCTGGCATCCGCTCTCCAACCTGCCGGGGCTCAGCCTCGCCTTCGATCACACCCAGCTGATTGCCAAGGGGCTGGAGCGGCTGCGGATCAAGAGCCGCTACAGCACCTTGCCGCTGCAACTGCTGGGGTCCGAGTTCACCCTCTCAGAGGTGCAGCGCGCCTTCGAAATTATCCTGCAAACTCCTATGAATACGGCAGCGTTTCGCAAGCGGATCCATCGCGCCGACATTCTGGTGGATACTGGCCGCAAGCGTACCGGCAAGCAGCGCCCCGCCATTCTCTACCGGCTGGAGAGTCCCTGCTGCGTGATGTTCGATCAGGTGATGCATGGAGCAGAAGCATGAATGCGGATCCCGTCCGTGTGCTGGTGAGTGCTTGTTTGCTGGGTCAGCCAGTGCGTTACGACGGCCATAGCAAGGGAATTGTCAGCGACTGGTTGAGTGCGCTGGGTGCCGAAGGGCGAGTGCTGGCCTTCTGCCCCGAAGTGGCGGGCGGTTTGCCGACCCCGCGTCCCCCTGCCGAGCGACAGGACGAGCGGGTGGTGACCGCGAGCGGGCTGGATGTGACGACCGAGTTTGATCGCGGCGCCGAGCTGGCCCTCGCGCTCTGTCAGGCGCAGGACATTCGCTTCGCCCTGCTCAAGGAGGGGAGCCCCTCATGTGGCCGCGGCCGTATCTACAACGGCCGCTTCGAAGGCGTTTCTGTGGTGGGTGAGGGCAAGACCACGGCCCTGCTGCGTCGGCACGGCATCGCCGTTTTCTCGGAAGATCAGTTGGCCGAGCTGGCCTCTGCACTCTCTTTGGGTCCCTCTTTGGCGGCCACAGGCAGCGGTTCCTGATCCCTCTGCCAGCTGTCCAGCAGCTGGTCTTTCTCCTGCCAGCGCTGGTTCAGCCACTCCTGAAAGCCCCGTTTGAATTGCTTGTCATTGAAGTAGTCGCCGACCAGCGTCTCATCCACCGGTAGCTCCTCGATACGCACCTGAATGCGTTTTACCCGTCCCATCAGGAAGTCCTTGAACGGGGTCTCGGCGTTCTCCGGATAGCGGATGGTGACGTTGATCAGGCTGTCGAACTGCTCCCCCATGGCCGCCAGGGTGAAGGCGAGCCCGGCTGCCTTGGGCGGCATCAGGTGACGGTAGCGGGAGCGCGCCGCATCCCGCTTGGGCTCGGTGAAGCGGGTGCCCTCCACGAAGTTGATGACGGTGGTGGGGATGTGGCGAAACTTTTCGCAGGCGTTGCGGGTGCTCTCTATGTCCTTGCCGCGCAGATGCGGGTTGCGCAGCAAAAACGCCCGTGAATAGCGGCGCATGAAAGGCATGTCCAGCCCCCAGCAGGCGAGTCCCAGCAGCGGTATGTAGATGAGCTCGTGCTTCATGAAGAATTTGGGCACCGGCAACCTGTCTCGGAACAGATGGCCCAGCACCACTATGTCGGTCCAGCTCATGTGATTGCTGACGATGAGATACCAGCCATCCTTGCGTAGTTGAGAGTCATCTTCAACCTGCCAGTCAATGCGGGTGGTGAGGCGGATCACCAGGGCGTTGCAACCGAGCCACAGCCTCATGAAACGGTTGTTGAGCCGGCTGCAGGCGCGGCCAAAGGCCGGAATGGGCAGCAGCTTGGCCAGCGACACCAGCATGATCAGGCTGGCGCACAGGGCGGTGAACAAAATGGTCAGGCTGGTGCTGATGAGCAGCACCAGGGGGCCGGGGAGCATGGTTAGCATGGGCGTCGTTTACTGCGTCTTGTCTGCCAGCAGCTGGCTCAGGGTCTGGTCTTTCTCGTGCCAGATCCCGTTCAGCCACTGTTGAAACTCTTGTTGGAACTCGGGGTCATTGAAGTAATCCCCCACCAGCTTGCGGTCGATCGGCAAATAGCGGACCTGAACCTTGATTTGCCCGACCCGGCCGCACATGAAGTCCCAGTAGCTGGGGATACCGCCCGGATAGGCGATGGTCACATCCACCAGTTTGTGCAGTTGATCGCCCATGGCCGCCAGGGTGAAGGCGATGCCCCCAGCTCTCGGGTGCAGCAGGTGGCGATAGGGGGCGGCCTGTTTGTCGTGTTTGTGGGCGGTGAAGCGGGTGCCCTCCACGAAGTTCATCACACTCACCGGAATGTGGCGGAATTTGGCACAGGCCCGGCGCGTTGTTTCTATGTCTTTTCCCTTCAGATGTGGCCTTTTTTCCAGAAATTTACGGGAATAGCGTCGCATGAAGGGGAAGTCGAGCGCCCACCAGGCCAGACCGAGAAAAGGTACCCAAATCAGCTCTTTCTTGAGAAAAAACTTCAGAAACGGGATTTTTTGATTAAAAACCCGCTGCAGTACCAGTATGTCGACCCAGGATTGATGGTTGGCAATGACCAGATACCACTCATTCCGGCTCCCTTTGTCCACTCCGACCACCTCGAAAGGGGCTTTGATGATGGTTTTCTGGATAAGATTGTTGAAACCGATCCAGCAGCTGGCACAGCCATCGAGCAGGGCGTTGCAGAGGGTTCGCCAGCCCTTGAGCGGTAGCGGCAGCTTGAGCAGACCCAGCAAGAAGATGGGGATGCACCAGAAGAGGGTGTTGAAAAAATAGAGCAGGGTGGAGAGGCTGCCGCGCAGTCGCTCTGTCAGCTTGTTGGGCATGAGTTCGGGTCCGTCTTGCTGTCGATAAAGGGTCATCAAGTGGTCAGATCTGTGGCCATAATATCAGCCGATCGCCCGCGAGACCATGGAGAGCGCTCTCGGCAGCAAGGGACTCAGTTTACGCAATTCGGCCTATTCAGCCGCTGCGCAGCCGTGACAGCAGCCGATCCATGGCGCGGTAGCCGAGCGCCTCGATCAGATGCTCCTTGCCGATGGCGGGCTGTCCTGCCAGATCGGCGATGGTACGTGACACCCGCAGGATACGGTGCCAGGCCCGGATGCTGAGCCCCAGCTTCTGGATGGCGTTCTCCAAAAACTCAGCATCTTGCGGCGATAATCGGCAAATATCCTCTATCTCGCGACTATCCAGCAGATTGTTGAGCTTGCCATTGCGGCTCAGCATGCGCTCCCGCGCCGCCAGTACCCGATCGCGGATCTGCTGGCTCGACTCCCCCCGCTCCGCTTTGCCGGTGAGGCTCCCCTTGGGCAGCAGCGGCACCTCCACCGTGAGGTCGAAGCGGTCGAGAAAGGGGCCGGAGAGCTTGCCGAGGTAGCGCAGGATCTGATCCGGGCTGGAGCGGGTCTGGCCGTCGCCATAGTGGCCGCAGGGGCTGGGGTTCATGGCGCCGATCAGCTGGAATCGGGCGGGGAAATCCACCTGACGGGCGGCCCGGCTGATGGTGATGTGGCCCGTCTCCAGCGGTTCGCGCAGAGAGTCGAGTACCTTGCGCTCGAATTCGGGCAGTTCGTCGAGAAACAGCACGCCATTGTGAGCCAGCGATATTTCGCCGGGGCGCGGGTGGCTGCCGCCGCCCACCAGCGCCACGGCGGAGGCACTGTGATGGGGCGTGCGATAGGGTCTGTGGTGCCAGTGACCGGCGCGCGGGGTCAGGCCACCGATGGAGTGGATGGCGGCGGTCTGCTGCGCCTCCTGCTCGCTGAGTGGCGGCAGAATGCCGGGCAGGCGGCTGGCCAGCATGCTCTTGCCGGTGCCGGGCGGGCCGATGAACAGCAGGTTGTGGCTGCCGGCGGCGGCGATCTCCAGCGCCCGCTTGGCCTGTGACTGGCCGATCACATCCTGCAGATCCGGCACGTCGGGCAGGGCATCCGTGGTTTGGGGATCCGGCAGCG
The DNA here is from genome assembly GCF_037818705.1 of Aeromonas popoffii. Lineage (NCBI taxonomy): Bacteria > Pseudomonadati > Pseudomonadota > Gammaproteobacteria > Aeromonadales > Aeromonadaceae > Aeromonas > Aeromonas popoffii. The sequence goes on from NZ_CP149129.1 coordinate 332,237, forward strand.
GCAGCTCGTATTGTCCCGCCAGCCAGGCGGTGACGGCCAGCAGCTGGTGGGCGGTGCGCACCTCGGCATCCTGGATCAGCGAGGCCTCTGGGCCGTTCTCCCGCGGTACCAGCAGGGTGCGCCCTGCATCGCGACAGGCAAGCACGGCGGGCAGCACCCCAAGCACGGGACGGATCTCGCCGGTCAGGGCCAACTCCCCCAAAAATTCGTGATCGAGCAGGTATTTTGCGGGGATTTGCTTGGAAGCGGCGAGAATGCCGATAGCGATGGCCAGATCGAAACGGCCTCCCTCCTTGGGCAGATCGGCGGGCGCCAGATTGACGGTGATGTGCTTGCTCGGGAACTCGAAGTTGCCGTTGAGCAGAGCGCTGCGCACCCGATCCCGCGACTCTTTCACCGAGGTTTCCGGCAGGCCGACCATGTTGAAGGCGGGCAGGCCGTTGGAGAGGTGAACTTCCACCGTGACTTGTGGTGCCGCGATCCCGAGGCTGGCACGGCTATAAACCACAGCTAATGACATAAATCCCGTCCTTGAGTTGATATATGTTCTGACTAACGGCTTATTGTTGGTTTTTTATTCCAGGGTTCCGGCTGGGGAATAGCCAAAATCAGTGGGTTGTCACAGAAAAAAGGCTTGCCCAATAAAAATCACCATGCTAGTTCTAATAGCCATTCGCGGTGCAAACCGCCCCAATTTCACAGGATTTCCGGTTGTAACTATGAACATGGCCTCCCGTTTCGTCAGCATTATTGTGGTCCTAGTGGTGATTATTATCTCACCGCTCGGGGCTCGTTTAGCTGCACGGAACAAGGGATAGACCCACCACCGGACAGAACGAAACAAGCGACCCCCGAGCCTCACAGCTCGGGGGTTTTTTTTCGACTACAGGACAGGATTTTCCACATGAACGGCGCGCAGTTTTTGGTACAGGCTCTCAAGAAACAGGGTGTGACCCAGGTGTTTGGTTACCCGGGCGGAGCCATCATGCCGGTCTACGACGCCCTGTATGACGGGGGTCTTGCCCATCAGCTCTGCCGCCACGAGCAGGGGGCCGCCATGGCGGCGGTGGGTTATGCCCGCGCCTCCGGTCAGGTGGGGGTCTGCATCGCCACCTCGGGCCCGGGCGCCACCAATCTGGTGACCGGTCTGGCGGAGGCGCTGCTCGATTCCGTGCCGCTGGTGGCCATCAGCGGTCAGGTGCCCTGTTCCGCCATCGGCACCGATGCGTTTCAGGAAGTCGACGTGCTCGGCATGTCCCTCTCCTGCACCAAGCACTCCTTCATGGTGACCGATGCCGCCGATCTGGGGCGTGTGTTGGCAGAAGCGTTCGCCATCGCCACCGAAGGGCGTCCGGGGCCTGTGTTGATCGATTTTCCCAAGGATGTGCAACTTGCTGCCGTGCTGGCCCAGAGCCCGCTGTTTGCGGTGGAAGAGCCAGAGGTGCTCAATCCCTCGGAGTTGACCGCTGCTCGCACTCTGATCGCCGCTGCCGAGCGCCCGGTGCTCTACGTCGGGGGCGGGGTGGGCATGGCCAATGCCGAGCAGCAACTGCGCGACTTTGCTGCCGTCACCGGCATGCCTGCGGTCACTACCCTCAAGGGGATTGGCGCGCTCGACCCCGATAGCGCCGTTTATCTGGGCATGCTCGGCATGCACGGCACCAAGGCTGCCAACTACGCGGTGCAGCAGTGCGACCTGCTGGTGGTGGTGGGTGCCCGTTTCGACGACAGGGTAACCGGCAAGCTGGAGGAGTTCGCTCCCGAGGCGAAAGTGATCCATCTCGATGTGGATGCTGCCGAATTTGGCAAGCGCCGCGCCGCCGAGGTGGGTATCACTACGGATCTCAAGCTGGTGCTGCCAGCGCTTGGGCAGCCTCTCGCCATCGACCCATGGCGTGAGCACTGCGCGAACATGGCCCGCGAGTATGCATTTCGCTATGACCATCCCGGTCAGCCCATCTATGCCCCGGCGCTGCTCAAGCAGCTCTCCGCCCGGCTGCCGGAGACCAGCGTGGTGGCCTGTGACGTCGGTCAGCACCAGATGTGGGTAGCCCAGCACATGCGCTTTACCAGCCCGCGCAACCACCTCTCCAGCGCCGGTCTTGGCACCATGGGGTTCGGTCTGCCCGCCGCCATCGGCGCCAAGATGTCTAGACCGGAGGATGAAGTGGTGCTGGTGAGCGGTGACGGCTCTTTCATGATGAACGTGCAGGAGCTTGGCACCATCCGCCGCGCCCAGCTCAAGGTGAAGATGGTGCTGCTGGATAATCAGCGTCTCGGCATGGTGCGCCAGTGGCAGGAGCTGTTCTTCGACGGCCGCTATAGCGAGACCATCCTCTCCGACAACCCCGATTTCGTTGCCCTGGCTGCCGCTTTCGGCATTCCGGGTGAGACCATCACATGTAAGGAGCAGATAGCCGGTGCCCTCGAACGCCTGCTTGAGAGCGAAAGCGCCTATCTGCTGCATGTGGCTATTTCAGAGGAAGAAAACGTCTGGCCCCTGGTTCCGCCGGGAGTCGCCAACCACAAGATGATGGAGCAACGCCCATGAACCCGCACACCCTTGCACAGCCAGCATTTGCACAACACACCCTGCATATCCACGCCCAGCCCAGACCCGAAGTGATGGAGCGGGTGCTGCGGGTGGTGCGTCACCGTGGCTTCAATCTCTGCGCTCTTAGTATGGAAACGAGAGCGGAGCAGGATTGCCAACAGCTGCGGATCACGGTTACTGTCGAGTCGGTTCGTCCCATCCAGCAGTTGTGGAGCCAGCTGGTGAAGCTGGTGGACGTCTCCCGGGTCGATGCACTGGAACAGCAACCCCGGATCAGAGCTTAAGGAGCAACGTCAATGTCACAGTCTTCCCAATCCGCCACTCACCCGCAATACATCTGGTTCAATGGCAAACTGGTGCCCTGGCAGGATGCCCAGGTACACGTCATGAGCCACGCCCTGCACTACGGCTCCTCGGTGTTCGAGGGGGTGCGTGCCTACGATACCCCCAAAGGCACCTGCATCTTCCGGTTGCAGGAGCACACCCGCCGCCTGTTCGACTCCGCCAAAATCTACTGGATGGACGTGCCCTACAGCGAGTCCGACGTGAATGAAGCCTGCCGCACCGTGGTGCGCGAGAACGGCCTGAAGAGCGGCTATCTGCGCCCGCTGGCCTTTGTCGGCAACGTGGGGCTGGGGCTGCATCCGCCGCTGGATGCCAAGGCTGATCTGATGGTGGCCGCCCTGCCGTGGGGCGCCTATCTGGGTGAAGAGGGGCTGAAAAACGGGGTGGACGTCTGTGTCACCTCCTGGAACCGGCTGGCCCCCAACACCATCCCCACTGGCGCCAAGGCGGGCGGCAACTACCTCTCTTCCCAGCTCATCAGTCGCGAGGCCAAACGCAACGGCTTCGCCGAGGGGCTGGCGCTGGATGTGAACGGCTACCTGAGCGAAGGGGCGGGGGAGAACCTGTTCCTGGTGAAGAATGGCGTGCTCTTTACCCCGCCCGCCACCGCCGCCATCCTGCCCGGTATCACCCGCGACACCATCATGACGCTGGCCCGTGATCTGGGTTACGAGGTGCGTGAGCAGGCGCTGCCCCGCGAGGCGCTCTATGTGGCGGACGAGATCTTCATGACCGGCACCGCCGCCGAAGTAACGCCGGTACGCTCGGTCGATCGGATGAAGGTGGGCGCTGGCAGCCGTGGCCCGGTGACCGAGCAGCTGCAAAACGCCTTCTTTGGCCTGTTCAACGGCCAGACCGAGGACAAGTGGGGCTGGCTGACGCCAGTTCACGACTGATGAGAGAGGGGAGGTGCCATGCCTCCCCGAGTCGCTTCCGGTGAGGGCTGCCCAGTGGCGTCCTCACCAGGATCGATTCCGATCCACTCGTATCATCACCGCATAACGCATCGAGCCCATATGGGCATTCAGGGAGTAGAGATAATGCCGAAGTTGAGATCCGCCACCACCACCCACGGACGTAACATGGCCGGGGCCCGCGCCCTCTGGCGTGCTACCGGCATGACCGATCAGGATTTTGGCAAGCCCATCATCGCTGTGGTCAACTCCTTCACCCAGTTCGTACCGGGTCACGTGCATCTCAAGGACTTGGGGCAACTGGTGGCCCGCGAGATCGAAGCTGCGGGCGGAGTGGCCAAAGAGTTCAACACCATCGCCGTGGATGACGGCATCGCCATGGGCCACGGCGGCATGCTCTACTCCCTGCCATCACGCGAACTCATCGCCGACTCGGTGGAGTACATGGTCAACGCCCACTGCGCCGATGCCATGGTTTGTATCTCCAACTGCGACAAGATCACCCCGGGGATGCTGATGGCTGCCCTGCGCATCAACATTCCGGTGATCTTCGTCTCCGGCGGTCCCATGGAAGCGGGCAAGACCAAGCTGTCGGATCAGATCATCAAGCTGGATCTGGTGGATGCCATGATCCAGGGCGCCGATCCCAAGGTCTCCGATGCCCAGAGCGAACAGGTGGAGCGCAGCGCCTGCCCCACCTGCGGCTCTTGCTCCGGCATGTTCACCGCCAACTCCATGAACTGCCTGACCGAGGCGCTCGGCCTCTCCCAGCCGGGCAACGGCTCCATGCTGGCGACTCACGCCGATCGCGAGCAGCTGTTCAAGCTGGCGGGCCAGCGCATCGTGACGCTGGCCAAGCGCTGGTATGAGCAGGATGACGAGACCGCCCTGCCGCGCAATATCGCCACCAAGGCGGCGTTCGAGAACGCCATGGCGCTGGATATCGCCATGGGCGGCTCCACCAATACCGTGCTGCACCTGTTGGCGGCGGCGCAGGAGGCCGGGGTGGACTTCACCATGGCCGATATCGATCGCATGTCCCGCAAGGTGCCCCAGCTCTGCAAGGTGGCGCCCTCCACCCAGAAGTACCACATGGAAGATGTACACCGCGCCGGTGGTGTGGTGGCAATTCTGGGCCAGCTGGAAAAAGCGGGACTGGTGCACGGGGATACTCGCACCGTACTGGGTGGTTCCCTGGCCGAACTGCTCAACGAATATGACGTCAGCCGCCAGCCGAGCCAGGAGGTGGTGGACTTCTATCGCGCCGGGCCCGCCGGGATCCGCACCACCAAGGCATTCAGCCAGGATTGTCGTTGGCCCGAGCTGGATGTGGATCGCGCCGAAGGCTGTATCCGCTCGCTGGAAAATGCCTACAGCCAGGAGGGCGGCCTCGCCGTGCTCTCCGGCAACCTGGCGCTTGATGGCGCTATCGTCAAGACGGCCGGAGTGGATGACGAGAACCTCTGCTTCCGTGGCCCGGCCCGGGTATTCGAGAGCCAGGACTCGGCGGTTGCCGGCATTCTGGACGGTACCGTCAAGGCTGGTGAAGTTGTGGTGATCCGCTACGAAGGGCCCAAAGGGGGCCCCGGCATGCAGGAGATGCTCTATCCCACCACTTATCTGAAATCCATGGGATTGGGCAAGCAGTGCGCCCTGATCACCGATGGCCGCTTCTCCGGCGGTACCTCGGGTCTCTCCATCGGTCACGTCTCGCCGGAGGCTGCCTCCGGCGGCACCATAGGTCTGGTGGAGGATGGCGACATCATCAACATCAACATCCCGGCCCGCAGCATGGTGCTGGAGGTGGCCGACAGCGTGCTGGCCGCCCGCCGTGTTGCCGTGGAAGCCCGTGGCTGGAAGCCGCTCGACCGTCAGCGTCAGGTCTCCTTTGCCCTGCGCGCCTACGCCATGCTCGCCACCAGCGCTGACAAGGGCGCGGTGCGTGACCGCAGCAAGCTGGAGGAGTAAACAATGGTCTCTGCGGCTGATTATCTACGCAAGGTGTTGCTCTCCCCCGTCTATGAGGCGGCGCGGGTGACACCCTTGCAGACCCTTAAAAAATTGTCCGAGCGGCTCGGCAACCATGTCAGTTTGAAGCGGGAGGATCTGCAACCGGTCCACTCCTTCAAGCTGCGCGGCGCCTACCACAAGATTGCCACCCTGACCCAGGAGCAGAAGGATCACGGTGTCATCGCTGCCTCTGCCGGTAACCATGCGCAGGGGGTCGCCCTGTCGGCGGCCAAGCTTGGCATCAAGGCGATCATAGTGATGCCCAAGACCACGCCGGACATCAAGATCGATGCGGTGCGTCGTCAAGGTGGCAACGTTATGCTGTTTGGCAACAGCTTCGACGAGGCTTACGGCGAGAGCCGCCGTCTCGCCGAACTGGAGGGCTACACCCTGATACCGCCGTTTGACGACGTCGAGGTGATCGCCGGGCAGGGCACTATCGGCAAGGAGCTGCTGGATCAGGACATTCACCTCACCCACGTCTTCGTGCCGGTGGGCGGCGGTGGTCTGGCCGCCGGGGTGGCGGTCTACATCAAGCAGCTGCTGCCGGATGTGAAGGTGATTGGGGTGGAGGCGGAGGGCTCTGCCTGCCTCAAGGCGGCCATGGCGGCGGGCGAGCCGGTCAATCTGGAGCGGGTCTCGCTGTTTGCCGACGGGGTGGCGGTCAGGCGCATCGGCGAGGAGACCTTCCGGCTCTGCAACCAGTATCTGGACGAGGTGGTGACCGTCTCCAATGACCAGATCTGCGCCGCGTTGAAAGACATCTTCGATGACTGCCGCGCCATCGCCGAGCCGTCGGGGGCTTTGTCGCTGGCGGGGTTGAAAGCCTACAGCGAGCGTGAGCAGGTCAAAGGGGGGCGGATGGCGGCCATTCTGTCGGGTGCCAACGTCAACTTTCACAGCCTGCGCTACGTGTCGGAGCGTTGCGAGATCGGCGAGAAGCGCGAGGGCATGTTGGCGGTGACCATCCCCGAGCGCAAAGGGGCCTTCCTCGACTTCTGCCGTCAGCTTGGGCCCCGCATGGTGACCGAGTTCAACTACCGCTACTCGGATGCGGCGCAAGCTTCGCTGTTTGTCTCGGTGCGCCTCACCGGCGGTGACGAGGAGCTCGGGCAGATCATCGATCAGCTCGGCGGCAACGGCTATCCGGTGGTCAACATGACCGAGAGCGAGCTGGCCAAGAACCATGTGCGCTACATGATTGGTGGCCGCCCGGCCCGGCCCCTTGGTGAACGTCTCTACAGTTTCAAGTTTCCGGAGCAACCGGGCGCCCTGATGCGCTTCCTCGAGACCCTGGGCTGCCGCTGGAACATCAGCCTGTTCCACTACCGCAACCACGGCGCTGACTATGGCCGGGTGTTGTGTGCCTTTGAGCTGCCAGACGAAGACGTGGCCGCCTTCCACGACTACCTGCGCGAGATTGGTTACGGCTGGAAAGAGGTGAGCGACGACCCCGCCTACCGGCTGTTTCTGGCGAGCTGATGATGAGCAGAACACAAGCAGGGAGGCCGCAAGCCTCCCTCTTTTTTTGCGGCCGTGGCGGTTGGTAAACAGGGCAACTTATTGGGCCCGGTTGCTCCCTGCCGCTCTCTACGACGATTCTGCGTCTGCACCGTTTTTCCAGTCGGAAATGTCGGCAGCTTCACACTATTGAGTCCCAAGTCATTTGAGGCCGGCGATAGATGGGATAACCTGACGAACGGTGCCGTATTTGCCCCATCAGGGAAGATAAGCGCATAACGACTCATTGCAGAGGCTTTCACCATGAATAAATCGATACTTGCCGTGCTGGTCTGCGGCCTGCTTACGACGGGGGCCGTGCAGGCAGCCGCCCAGGACAACACCTGGTATGCCGGCGGCAAGGCCGGTTGGTCCAACTTTTACGGTGTGGATTACAACGAGCAGGTCAAAGCCGTCGTCGACCTTGTTGAACCAGACAAGACGCACAGCGATCTTGGCCTGGGGGCGTTTGTCGGCTATCAGCTTAACCCCAACCTGGGTTTCGAGCTGGGTTATGACTGGCTTGGCAAGTACAAGCTGGACAAGACGGTATCACAGGGCACCGTGTCAGCCGGGCTGAATGGCGAAGCCAAGGCGCAGATGGTGCAGGCCACCATGAAAATCAGCCTCCCGGCCACCTCGGATCTGGATGTTTATGGCCGGTTGGGGGGGGCTTACGCTTGGACTGAGAGCGCGTATTCCGGATGGAACAAAGACTCCGCCAATCCAGCCAATGATCTCTCATTCGAGAACAAGGGACACAAGTATCACGGGGCCGCATTTGTGGGGGCGCTGGGCGTTGAGTACGCGATTGAGCGTGATTGGGCCGCCCGCATCGAATATCAGTACACAACGCCGCTGGGGGATACCTCCCTCGATCGCTCCGGCATTGAGATGGATAACGGTCTGCTCTCCGTCGGCATGCTCTACCGCTTCGGTCAGCATGGGAGGGATGTGGTGGCCCCGGCACCGGCGCCCGCCGTGGCGCCGGCTCCTGCTGCCGTGGTCGTCACCCGGCAGTTCAGCCTTAGCTCGGACGTGCTGTTCGAGTTCAACAAGGCCACCCTGAAGCCGGCTGCCCGTCAGGCGCTCGATACCCTGTTCAGCCAGATAGTTGCCGCCAATCCCAAGGATGGTGAGGCGACTGTGATCGGGCATACCGACCGCCTAGGTTCCCATGCCCACAACCAGACCCTGTCGGAGCAGCGTGCCCGCAGCGTGGCCGACTACCTGATCGCCCGGGGACTGGTTGCCGACAGGGTGCGGGTCGAGGGGCGTGGCAAGTCCTACCCCGTGACCGGCAACAACTGCACCAGCAACTCCAGATCTGAGCTGATCGCCTGTCTGGCACCGGATCGTCGGGTGGAGGTGCGGCTGGAAGGTGTCTCCCTGGCCGCCAAGTAACTGTACTGGTGTGAATCACAACAAGGGAGGCACGGCCTCCCTTGTTGTTTATATGGCCTTGAGTTGCCACTGCCTCAACCGCTGAAAGCCGTGACTCAGCAGGATCAGGAGCAGGGCACCGGGCAGCACGGTTTGCCACAGGAAGGGCCACTCCTGTCCCGTCATCAGTACCAGCAGGGGGTTGGCACCGGCGGGAGGGTGTATGAGCGCTATTCGGTGCATCAAGGTGATGGCCAGACCCACTCCCAATGCCAGTTGCAGCTCCAGCGGCAAGGGGAGCGACTGTACCAGCAAGCCGACCGTGGCTGTCAGCAGGTGGCCTCCGAGCACATTGTTCGGGCGGGCCAGCGGGCTGGCGGGCAGTGAAAACAGCAGCACGCAGCTTGCTCCGAAGGGCGCCATGATCAGGACAGTGTGCCAGCTGATGTTCAGCCAGCCCAACACCCCGATCGCCAGTGCCGCGCCCACTCCTGCCCATAACGGGTCATGCCATTTTGTCATCACGTTTCCCTCTTGGTTTGTCTGACGTGATTAGGCACATTAGGTAGACAGATCGGTGTACTTCAAGGGGAAAATGACGTGAGTGAAAAACGGCAGCAGCTGATGGAAACCGCCTATCGTCTGTTCAATCGTCATGGTTTTCACGCAACCGGCATAGATCGCATCTGGGCGGAGGCGGGTAGCACCAAGCGAACCCTCTACCGCCATTTTCCCACCAAGGATGCCTTGATCGAGGCTGTACTGCTCTCCCGCGAGCAGGAGTTCTTCGCCCTGCTCGCGGGGAAGCTGGCAGGTCTGGAGGGGAGGGAGAGTCGGTTGCACGCCCTGTTCGACGGATTCGGGGAGTGGTTTGGCCGCAGCGACTTCTATGGTTGCAACTTCATCAATGCCAGCGCCGAGTTTGCCGACTCGCGTCATCCGGTCCGCAAGCTGGTGGTGGCACACAAGCAGGTGCTGCTGAACTGGGTCAGGGAGCAACTCGGGTGCAGCCTCTTGCAAGCCACCGGGATCTGCCTGCTGCTGGAGGGGGCTGTGGTGATGGCTCACAGCTATCAGCAGCCGCTGGCGCTGGAGCAGGCCAGATCACTGGCCCTGGCCGTGTTATGTGCCGATGGCGAGTCACCACTGCTGGCGAGTTGCCGCCAGCGCCTGAGCGGCAGGTGAACTGGCTCAGTTCAGCTCGGTGGGGTCTATATCCAGACTCCAGCGCACCTTCTTGGTCTCCGGCCAGCCCTCCAGCTCCTTCACCGCCCAATCCAGCAGCTGGGCCAGCGGTGCCCGGTTCGGCCCCTGCACCAGCAACTGCATGCGGAACTTGCCCGCCTTGCGCTCCATAAAGCCACTGATGGGCCCCAGCACCTGCAGATGGGGATAGCGGGCGCTGCGCAGGGTATCGGCGAGGCGGGTAAGGAACAACTGCACCTCGTCGCGCCCCGTGGCCTCAGCACGGAACAAGCTTTGATAGCTAAATGGCGGCAACCCCAGCAGGCGACGCTCTTTCAGCGCCGTGTCGGCAAAGTGACCGTAACCGTTCTGGGTCAGATCCTGCAACAGGGCGTGCTCCGGATGATGACTCTGCAGCACCACCAGCCCTGGCTTGCTGGCGCGACCGGCGCGGCCCGCCACCTGGGTGTAGAGCTGGGCCAACTTCTCGGCGGCGCGAAAATCGGCGGAAAACAGAGCGCCATCCACATCCAGCAGGCCCACCAGGGTTACATCCGGAAAGTGGTGCCCCTTGGCCAGCATCTGGGTGCCGATCAGGATCTTGTACTTGCCCGCCTTGATGTCGCCGAGGTGAGTTTCCAGCTCCCCCTTGCGGCGAGTGTTGTCCCGATCGATGCGCACCACGGGGTAGTGCGGGAAAACCGTGGTGAGCAGCTGTTCCAGCTGCTCGGTACCCACTCCCGAGCCGATCAGCTCGTTGCTGCCGCACTCGGGGCAGCTGTGGGGCAGCGGGCGCACGCTGTCGCAGTGGTGGCAGTGCAGGCGACGCCCTGCCTGATGCCAGGTGTACCAGGCGTCACAGCGCTCGCAGGCGGCGCTCCAGCCACACTGGTGGCAGATAAGGGACGGGGCATAGCCGCGCCGGTTGAGAAACAGCATTACCTGATTGCCTGCCGCCAGGTGCTCCGCCATCAGCTGCTCCAGCTGGGGGGAGAGCCCGGCCTGCAGCCGCACGCTCTTGATGTCCAGGATCACCTGGCGGGCGGTCTGGGCGTTGCCGGCGCGCCGCGTCAGGCTGAGGTGGTGATACTTGCCACTGCGGGCATTGTGCAGCGTCTCCAGCGAGGGGGTGGCCGAGCCGAGCAGTATGGGGATACCGGCGCGATGGGCCCGCATCACCGCCAGATCTCGGGCGTGGTAGCGAAAACCGTCCTGCTGCTTGAAGGATCCGTCGTGCTCCTCGTCGATGATGATGATGCCGAGGTTCTTGAACGGGGTGAAGACGGCGGAGCGAGTGCCGATCAGGATGGCGGCGCCGCCATCGCGGCAGGCGAGCCAGGCGTCAAGCCGCTCCCGATCGTTCATGGCCGAGTTCATCGCCACCACGGGCACCTTGAAGCGGCGACGGAAGCGGTTGATGGTCTGGGGGGTGAGGCCGATCTCCGGCACCATCACCAGCGCCTGCTTGCCCGCCCTGAGCAGGGGCTCGAGAATGCTCAGGTACACCTCTGTCTTGCCGGAGCCGGTGATACCATCGAGCAGGAAGGCGCCGAACTGGTTGCTCTGGCTGGTGATGGCGGATACCGCCAGCGCCTGCTCGCCGTTGAGTCGCAGCCCCTCTCCCGCGTCAAAAGACGTCGCCCAGTCGCCGTCATGGCTCGGCTCCAGCGAACGCTTCTCCAACAGCCCCTTCTTCTCCAGCGCCGTGAGCGCCGCGCTCTGGATCTCTTCCTGCTTGAGGGCTGACGGCGTCTGCGGCCCCTTGCGCAGCAAGGCGAGGGCCTGTTGCTGCTTGGCGGCCCGCTTGAGCTCATTGAGATCGATCGCCATGCCGGCCTCGGTGGCAAACCAGAACTCCAGCTCCCGGTAGGCGGCGGGCTCCCCCTTGCGCACCAGCACCGGCAGGGCGTGAGGCAGCACCTCCCCTAGCGGATGCTGGTAGTAGTTTGCGCTCCAGGCCATCAGCGCCAGTATGTCCGGCCCCAGCACGGGGGAGTTATCAAGCACTCGCTTGATGGGCTTGAGCTTGTTGCGGGGCACCAGGTTGTCGGTCGGATGCTCCACCACCAACCCGACCAGGGTCTGGGGACCGAAAGGGATCTCGACCCGACAGCCGGGCTCAGGCAGGGGCAAGGGAGAGAGATAGTCGAAGTGACGGCGTAACGGTACCGGCACAGCCACACGAACCAGATCCAGCGTTTGGGAAGAATTCACCAGGGATTGCCTATTTTTTCTGCGAAGCCACTTGCCTGATCTCAGGCATTTCCTATATTATTCGCAGCCTTTGAAACTGTGTTCAACAATCGTGTGGTGTCCGACAGAAGATCGGATAGCGACACGGCCTGATAATTGAGGTTGTCCATGAAAGCTGGTATTCATCCTAACTACGTAGCCATCACCTGCAAGTGCTCCTGCGGTAATGTGATCAACACTTTCTCTACCCTGGGTAAAGATCTGAACCTGGACGTGTGCTCTGCATGCCACCCGTTCTATACCGGCAAGCAGAAAGAAGTTTCTAGCGGCGGCCGCGTAGACAAGTTCAACAAGCGTTTCGGTGGCTTGACTGCCAAGAAGTAATCTTGCTTCTGAAGAATTCTGAAAAAGGCGCCCATCGGGCGCCTTTTTTATTGGTTGGCGTTTTGTATTGAAGCGGTTTGCCCTATGGTGTTGGCTCAATCATGGGAGAAGAACAGATGCGCACATGTCTGGTGATGGGAGCTGCGGGGTATATAGGGTCTTACCTGGTGCCCCACCTGCAAGGGCTGGGTTATCAGGTGATCGCCGGGGCTCGTCGCCCTTGTCGTCTGCCGCCGGGTGTGGAGTTTCGCCTCGCCGACAGCCTCAAGCCCATCACACTGCTGCCCGCGCTGACGGGCATAGACACCGTCTTCTATCTGGTGCACGCCATGGGGGCTGGCGCCGACTTTCACCGGCTGGAGCAGCAGGGGGTGAAGAACTTCGCCGCCGCCGCCCGCGCCGCCGGGGTGCGCCGCATTATCTATTTGGGGGCCATCCAGCCCGAGCGTTGCAATAGCCGTCATCTCAACTCCCGCCGCCATTGTGGCGAGCTGTTTCGTGACTCCGGCGTGCCGACGGTGGAGCTGCGCTCCGGCATCATCGTAGGGCCGGGCTCGGCCGCCTTCGAGGTGATGCGGGATCTGGTGTTCAACCTGCCCATGATGGTCACGCCCAAGTGGGTACGCTCTCGCACACCGCCCATAGCGCTCTCCAACCTGCTGTACTATCTGGGCGGGCTGGTGGAGGTCGAGGGGGTGGATGGTCAGGTGCTCAACGCCGTTGGCCCCGAGCTGCTCAGCTATCAGCAGCAGTTGCAGAAGTTCGCCGCCCATATCGGCAAGCGCTGCCCCATCATCCCCATCCCGTTTCTGAGCCCGCGGCTCTCCGCCTGGTGGCTGCAATTTGTCACCTCTGTGCCGCAACCCGTCGCCAAGGCGCTGGTGGGCGGCCTCAAGCACGACATCCCGGCCGATGACGGCCCGCTGCGGGCCCTGCTGCCACAAACCCTGCTCAGCTTCGACGAGGCGCTCGGGGAGAGCCTGGCGCTGGAGCAGAAACTGGGGGCCGAGCAGCAGGGGCTGGAGACGCCGCTGGGGCTGCGCTGGCGCCATCCCGAGTACGGGTTTTATGACCGCACTGCCAGCGGGGAGGCCATCTGTCTTGCCGCTCCCGAGGTGGTGTGGCAGGTGTTGCAGCAGCTGGGGGGCGAGCAGCGTTACTTCTACATGAACGAGCTGTGGGTGGTGCGGGAGTGGATGGATCACCTGATCGGTGGCCCGGCCCGCACCCGTGGCCGCACTAACCCGGATCGCTTCGTGAAGGGGGACATGCTGGATTCCTGGCAGATCCTCGGGGTCGACGAGGGACGCAGACTGGATCTGCTGTTCAACATGAAGGCCCCGGGAGTGGGGCGGCTGGCGTTCAACATACTGCCGGAGGAGTCCGGCCTGACCCGCATCAAGGTGACGGCCCACTGGCATCCTCAGGGCGCCTGGGGGCTGGCCTACTGGCTCGCCATGCTGCCATTCCATCTCTTCATCTTCCAGGGGATGACGGAGGCCATCGCCAGACAGGCAGAGCTGAAAGCGGGCATCCCTGTGACGGAGTGAAACCATATCTATAACTAAATGGGTATTGGTGATTGGTGTGACATGCTAATTACTGGCTTGTCAGTGGCGGCAAAACGATACTTTCCTCTGTGAAAGCGCGATGGTTTTCTTTATGATCCCCAGCCCTCGCCCGCTGGCGAGCCCATGCACCACTCTATTCACTTCCGTATCGGGGTCCCCCATGTCCGATCTTCGTCAACAAGCACTCGATTACCATGCCCAGCCTGTGCCGGGCAAAATTGCCATCGCCCTCACCAAGCCCGCCGAGACAGCTCACGATCTGGCACTGGCCTACAGCCCGGGTGTGGCCGAGCCGGTGCGCGAGATTGCCGCCAATCCGGCCGATGCCTACCGCTATACCGGCAAGGGCAACCTGGTGGCCGTCATCTCCAACGGTACCGCCATCCTGGGACTGGGCAATCTGGGCCCGCTGGCGTCCAAGCCGGTGATGGAGGGCAAGGCCCTGCTGTTCAAGCGCTTCGCCGGCATAGATGCCATCGACATAGAGGTGAAGCACGAGACCAGTGCGCAGTTCATCGACACGGTTGCGGCCATCGCCGACACCTTCGGTGGCATCAACCTGGAAGACATCAAGGCGCCAGAGTGCTTTGAGATCGAAGAGGCGCTGATCGCCCGTTGCGACATCCCGGTGTTCCACGATGACCAGCACGGTACCGCCATCGTCACCGCTGCCGGTCTGCTCAATGCGCTGGAAGTGCAGGGCAAGCGCATCGAACAGAGTCGCATCGTCTGCATGGGTGCCGGGGCTGCAGCCACCGCCTGCATGGACTTGCTGATCAAGTGCGGTGCCGCGCCACACAACATCTTCATGCTCGACCGCCAGGGGGTGATCCACACAGGCCGCAGCGATCTGAACCAGTACAAGCAGCGCTTCGCCAACGACACCCCGCTGCGCACCCTGATGGATGTCATTGAAGGGGCGGATGTGTTTGTCGGTGTCTCCGGCCCGGATGTGCTGCCCGCCGAAGCGGTTGCCCTGATGGCGCCGCGCCCGGTGATCTTCGCCTGCTCCAACCCGGACCCGGAGATCAAGCCGTCCCTGGCCCACGCAGTGCGCGATGATCTCATCATGGGCACGGGCCGTTCGGATTATCCGAACCAGATCAACAACGTGCTCTGCTTCCCCTTCATCTTCCGTGGCGCGCTGGACGCCCGCGCCAGCCGCATCAACGATGCCATGAAGATAGCGGCGGTGGAGGCGATCCGCGGTCTGGTGAAGGAGCCGGTGCCGGCCGAGGTGCTGACCGCAGCCGGGGTGAGCGAGCTTTCCTTCGGCAAGGATTACGTCATTCCCAAGCCGATGGATGCCCGCCTGCTGCCACGGGTGGCCCGCGCCGTGGCGCTGGCGGCGGTAGCCTCCGGCGTGGCGCGCATCGCGCTGCCGGCAGACTACATGCTGGAATAAGTCGTCGGCGCTATACCGACCACGACAAAAGGGGCCCCATGATTGGGCCCCTTTTTGTTACAGGAAGCTTGATATGTCGTTATTTGGTCTTGGGGGCGACCTGGACGGCCGGTGCTTTGGCATGAGTGGCATTGTGATGCTTTTTCACCACCTTGGTCGGGGTCGCCTCGGGGGCGGCGGCCTTGGTGGGGGTGGCGGCCATGGTGAAGCCGGAGGTCAGGGCGAAGACTGCGGCCAGGCTCAGGGGGATCAGCTTGTTCATATTCCAGTTCCTCATTCGGGTTGATGACATGGAGCGTTGCTCCATGACGTCATCCTAAGGCCGTTCCGCTGGCGCTTCAGTGAGTGGCTGGTGACGGTTTGTATCCAAATGTACAGGTAGCGTCAGGCAGAAGCGGGCGCCGACCGCGCTGGGCAGCAGCTGCACCTCACCGCCGTGGTGGCGCGCTATGCTGCGCACGATGGCGAGGCCGAGGCCAGCGCCGCCGGTGCGGCGATCCCGGCTCTGATCCAGGCGCATGAAGGGTTCGAAGATCTGGGGCGCCAGCGCCGGATCTATGCCGGGGCCGTCATCGACCACCTCCAGCAGATAGTGATCCTGTTGCTGGCTCATGGCGAGGGTCACCCGGCTGGTGGCGTGGCGCAGGGCGTTGCCGATGAGGTTCTCCAGCGCCCGGTCCAGCAGGCGGGGATCGCCGTGCCAGCGCAGGGGATGGGCGGGACGACTGAATTCGAGCCGGGTTTGTGGCCGCAGCGCTTGCCAGTCCGGGAGGCGGCTGCCGGCCCAGCTGGTCAGCTCCAGTTCGCTGTATTGCAGCGGCAGCTCGGGGCGATCCAGCCTGGCGTAGGTGAGCATCTCCTCGATGAGGGCGTCCAGTGCCCCCAGATCGCGTTCCAGCCCCTGTTGTTCCGTTGCCGATGGTTGCGGATCCAGCATGGCGAGCCGGTAGCGCAGCCTGACCAGCGGGGTGCGCAGCTCGTGGGCGATGGCATCGGTCAGCTGTTTGCGAGTGGCCAGCATGGCTTGCAGCTGTTCCGTCATCTGATCGAAGGTGCGACCCACCCGGCCCAGGCTGCTGCCTGCGGGCAGGCCGGTGCGGCTGGAGAGATCCCCGTCACCAACCCGGCGGGCGGTTTGTTCGAGCCGTTGCAGACCACGCCAGTGCGGGCGCAGCCAGAGCAGTAGGGGCAGACCGAGGGAGAGACCGATGGCCAGCAGTAGCCCCACATCGACCCAGTGCAGCTCGTGCAGATAGGAGAGATAGGGCACGGGGCCGACGATCAGCACCTGATCGGTGCCCGTGATGCGCTGCAGGAAGGTGTCATCCCCCTCGACGATGACTATGTTTCCTGCCTCGAGAAAGGCCTGATCCTCCTTGGCCAGCGGCTGGTTGGCGAGGGCGCCGATATGCAGCGGCAGGGTGAGCTGGCGGCTCTGCTCCCCCATGCGCGCGGGCCAGTGTTCCGGCGGCAGGCGGGCCAGTTCGCCGGTGAGCAGGCCGAGGGAGCCTTGCATCATCCGCTCCAGATAGCGGTCGCCCGCCCGCTCGGCACTGACCTGATAGACAAAACCGACCAGCAGTATGGCCAGGGTGAAACAGCCGATCAGCAGCAGGTAGAACTGGATAAACAGACGGCGCATTGGGTGTGCTCTCCCGTGGTCAGAGGCGGATGGCCCTATGATTCCCAGGCCTGGGGCACCAGCAGATAACCCTTCTGGCGCACCGTCTTGATGCGGGTCGGGTTGTTGCTGTCATCTCCCAGCTTGCGGCGCAGGCGGGAGATGGCCACATCCATACTGCGGTCCTGACCGTCGTAGTCGCGGCCACGCAGGTTGCGAAACAGCGCCTCCCGTCCCAGGATCTGGCCCGCATGGCAGGCCAGTTCCCACAAGAGGTCGAAGTCAGCGGTGGAGAGGGGGATGCTGTCGCCATCGAGGCGCACATCCCGACCCGGCCCGTCGATCTGCAAGCGGCCGAACTGCAGGCGCTGGGGCGGCGTACTGGCCAAGGCTGTTTGCGGTGCCTGCCCCTGCTGGCGAAACTGGACCCGCAGCCGAGCCAGCAGCACAGGGGGTGGCGTTGTCTTGAGGATGTAGTCGTTGGCACCCAGCTCCAGACTCAGGATCTGGTTCATGTCGCTGTCGAGGGAGGTGAGCATGACGATGGGGCCCTTGAAGCGCGGGCGCAGATCCCGGCACAGGGAGAGACCATCCTGCCCTGGCAACATTATGTCGAGCAGCACCAGGTCTGGTTGCTCGGCTTCGATTCTGGCAAGTGCCATGTCGCCTCTGGGCTCCAGCAGCACCTCTATGTCGTGGCGGGCAAGCCAGCTGCTGATGAGCTGGCCTATTTCGGGATCATCTTCAACAAAAAGAATGCGTTGCATTGTGGCATGACACCCAGGCTGTGGCGCGGATGCGCGTGCCGCCAGCATAATGGCTCCCGGCCCGGCATGCACAGGGATAACTAATCAAACAGGGCCCTTGGGCCCTGTTGTCATGCTGGTCGTGGAGACCCGCCGAATCAGCCAGCCTTGCGCTTCAAGTAGACCCCGGCTTCCATGTGATGAGTCCAGGGGAACTGGTCAAACAGGGCGAGGCGGGCGATCTCGTGGGTCTCGCCAAGCAGCTGCATGTTGGCTTGCAGTGTCTCCGGGTTGCAGGAGATGTAGAGGATGTTGTCGTACTCCTGCACCAGTTTGACGGTGGCATCGTCGAGACCGGCGCGGGGCGGGTCGACGAAGATGGTGTTGCACTGGTAACTCTTGAGATCGACCCCCTTGAGGCGGTTGAACTCCCGCTCGCCGCGCATCGCCATGGTGAACTCCTCGGCCGACATGCGCAGTATGATCAGGTTGTCGATGCCGTTGGCGGCGATGTTGAACTGGGCTGAGTCGACGCTCGGCTTGGCGATCTCGGTGGCCAGTACCTTGCGAAAATTCTGGGCCAGCGCGATGGAGAAGTTGCCATTGCCGCAGTAGAGCTCCAGCAAGTCGCCTTCGCTCCCCCTGGTCACATCCAGCGCCCAGCCCAGCATCTGCTCATTGATGGCCGCGTTGGGCTGGGTGAAGCTGTTCTCCACCTGCTTGTAGACGAGCTCACGGCCCTGCACTGTCAGCCGCTCGATGACAAACTCCTCACCCAGGCAGATCTTCTGTTTGTGGGCGCGGCCAATCAGCCGCAGGTCGAACCCCTGAGCACGCAGAGCGGCTTGCAGCGTCTCGGCGGCTTGCTGCCACTCGGCTTCCAGCTTGCGGTGATAGAGCAAGCTGACGCAGAGCTGACCGGATTGGGTGGAGAGGTAATCGATCTGGAACAGCTTGTGGCGCAGCACGGGGTGCGGGCGCAGCCCTGCCAGCAGCAGCGGCATCAGCTGGTTGATCAGAAGGCTGGCGGTGGGGAAGTGATCGACCCGGATGATCTCCTTGGTGGCCGGTGCATACATGCAGTGGAAGAGGTCATCCCCCTCGTGCCAGATGCGAAATTCGGCGCGCATCCGGTAATGCTCGGCGGGGGAGGCATGCACCTCCAGTGAAGGCGGATTGAACCCGGTAAACAGCTGGGTGAGTCGCTCGCTCTTCTCATCGAGCTGGGCCTGATAGTCGGCGGGGGTCCGCAGGGCCTGAGAATTGGCGACAGCCCGCTGGGGTTGAGCATCGGCGGGAGTCCGCTGGGATTGGGTCATGATTTACCTCACATGCACGCCGGCCGGGCCGGGTCGAAATCGGGGGAAGGCAACGGGCCACCCAAAGGGTGTGGATTTTAAAAGGCCGTTGCAGATTGTCCAGTATTTTGTGGTCAAGAAGTGTTCAGTCAGGCCGATACCTGATCTACAGGCATGGTGGGAGGACACATTATGCAAATCGATGGCGTGGGCTCAGCCCAAACCAAGGGGGTGGGCGTTTCGCCCAAGGCACCCCAACAGGCACAAGAGAAGCAGACCCGCAGCGCAGAGGAGGTCTCCCTGCACAAGCCGCCCAAATGGGCGCAGGTGCTGGTGCAGCAGGCGTTGCAGTTTGCGCTGGAGATCAATGGCCAGGGTTATCAGGCTCCGAAGGCAAAAGAGCCCGAGGAGATAACGCCGGAGACACTGTTCGACTTCCAGTCGGTGGCGGACAACGTGTTGCAGTTCATCACCGGGCGGCTTGGCGCCGCGCGGGCCGATGGCAAATCCGACGACGACCTGACCAGAATGATGGAGCAGGCCCGCAAAGGAGTGGACAAGGGCTTTGGTGATGCCCGCAAGCAGTTGGGTGACTGGGCTACCGATAACGAAGACATCAAGACGGGCATAGATCAGAGCTACAAGCTGATCCAGAAGGGGCTCGATCAGTTCGAGAAAGAGTTCTTTGGCAAGGTCTCTTCCACCGACATGGGGCAGGCCGAAATGGCCAGTCGCCAGCAGGGATCGCTGGAGATCCAGACCAAGGATGGCGACAAGGTAGTGCTGCGCTTCAATGACAATTGGCAGCTCAAGTCACATAAAGACGACAGCGGCAGCCAGTTCAGCCTCAAGTCGAGCCAGAGCTTCAGCTTCTCGCTGGAAGGGGATCTCAGCAGCGAGGAGATGGACTCCATCGGCAAGCTGGTCAAGGGGATCGACGATCTGGCGGGCAATTTCTTCTCCGGCAACTTCGAGGATCTGCTGAAGAAGGCGGGCGAGCTGAAGCTGGATGACAGCCAGCTGGCCTCCTACTCCCTCAAGCTCAAGCAGAGCGTCAAGCTGAGCCAGACCTACCAGGGGGCCAGCTCGTTGCAGGATCTCCTCAAGCCGCTGGCGGACTATCTGCCCAAGCTCGATCAGGTGCAGCAACAGGCGGATGCCCTGCTGCCGAAATCGCAGCAGCAGGCACTGACTCCTGCGGTGCTGGCGGCCCGCGGCCAGAGCGAACCGGCCCAGGCCAACAGCTTTACCAGCTTCAACCAGCGGATGCTGGAGGCGCTGCGAATGATAGGCCAGTTCCAGCCTGCGACCGAGCCCACCAGCAAGCGCGTCTGAGCCGCCAGCCTGCAACGCAAGCCATGACCTGCCGTTTGCCAGCTCCCCCGGGGGCTGGCAAACTGGCTCTTTTCCCAATCCGGCGACCTTATGAACCCCAAGAAGCCCAGAGACAAGCGCGAGCTCTGCTACCCCTTCATCTTCGAAACCCAGTTCCAGTGTGATTACGAGATCGCCACCGACGAGCTTTGCTGTCAGGTGGGGGCCGTGCTCGCCCAGTTGCCACTGGCAGAGGGGACCCGGGAGGTGGTGGCCGACCTGGGGGCCCTGCAGCGGCTTATCTACAACCTCAACGGCTCGGTACGGGGCAAGCTCGGTATTTTTGAAGAGGATCTGGCGTGGCTGAAAACACGGTATGACCACTACAACGAGGCGAGCCGTGGCCGGGTTACGGGTTTCGTGCTGCCCCAGGGGCCCCAGCCCATTCCCACCCTGCACCTGTGCCGCTGCGGCAGCAAGAAGGTGGTTCGTCTGCTGGTGCGCCTCGAGGAGAGCGGTGTCCGCTTTGATCCCATCCTCTATCGCTTCGCCAACCTGCTGGCCAACTTCTTCTTCGTGCTGACCGTCTACCTCAAGCAGCTGTGGCAGGTGGAAGAAGTGCCCTACGTCAGCATCAATTACTGACGGGCAGGCTTATCGCAAGACAGTTGCTAGCTGATTGCCCTGCATAAAAAAAACCGGAGCCTTGCGCTCCGGTGTTGATTTTCAGCGCGCCAGCAGCGCACTCAGCTGGAGAGCAGCACTCTGGCCGAGTTGGCCGGGATGGTGAGCTGTACTTCACCCTGCACCACTTCGAACTTCTCACCGTTGAAGGCGTCTGTGAAGCGGCTGGCCGGGCTGGCGGTCTGCCACAGTGGCAGGCTGATGGTGCGCGGCTCGGTCGGATGACGGTTGCAGGCAACCACCACCTGATCGCTTTGCAGGGTGCGGGCGAACACATAGCTGTGCGGGCCTGCATAGAGGGTCTGAATGTCACCACGGCGCAGGGAGGGGCGCTGGCGGCGTATCTGGATCAACCGGCGGTAGTGGTCGTGCAACACGTGATCCCAGGCCGTGGTTTCCCAGGGGAAGCAGCGACGGCAGTCCGGGTCGTTGCCACCCGAGAGCCCCACCTCGTCACCGTAGTAGATGGAGGGTACGCCGATATAGGTGAGCAGCAGGGTGGCGGCCAGGGCCATGCGCTGCTTGTCTTCGCCCAGCAGGTGGAGGAAGCGGGCGGTATCGTGGCTGTCCAGCAGGTTGAACTGGGCCAGCTGGTTCTTGAACGGGATGTGGGCCCGTGCCAGCTTGAGCCAGCGATCCAGCTCCTCGGCGCTGATCTTGATGGGGTGATAGGCGATGTCCTGCCCCGTCAGAAAGGCGCGGATCGGGTGGGCGAAGCCATAGTAATTCATGGCGCCATCCTCCTGATCTCCTTGCAGCCACTGGCTCGCCTCGCAGAAGTGCTCACCGAGCACATAGGCATCCGGGTTCTCCTGCTTCACGGCGCCGCGAATGGCGCGCACATGGCCGCGATTGCCCTCGGCCGTGCCACGCTCCCCCAGCATGTGGATCACATCGAAGCGCCAGCCATCGATCTGGTAGGGGGCACGCATCCAATAGCGCAGGATGGCGTCATCGGCGCGATAGATGGCGTCCTGCACCTGTTCGCTGGCAAAGTCGAGTTTGGGCAGGCTGCGAATGCCCTTCCAGCTGACATAGTCCCCTTCGTTGTCAAAGGTGTAGAAGCTGCGCCACGGCGAATCCGGGTTGCGCTGGGCCCCCAGCGGCGGGCAGAACCAGGGGTGCTGGGTCGAGGTGTGGTTCACCACGGCATCCAGGATGACCTTCATGCCGCGCTGGTGCAGGTTGCGGGTCAGCTCGGCGAACTGCTCGTTGCTGCCGAGGTGGGTGTCCACCTTGAAGTAGTCCTGGGTATCGTACTTGTGGTTGCTCGGCGAATCGAAGATGGGGTTTAGGTAGAGGGCTGTGACCCCGAGAGATTGCAGGTAGTGCAGCTTGGCATCGATGCCCGCCAGATCCCCGCCGTAAAATTCACAGGCGCCATGCCCCTCTTCGTGACGGCTGACCGGCTCACCCCACGCCTTGCTGATGACCGCCTTGCCTCTGTACTCGTATTCGTGATGCTTGACGCTCAACGAGGGATCGCCGTTGCAGAAGCGGTCGGGGAAGATCTGGTAGAACACCTGATCCTGCACCCAGGCCGGGGGTTGATGCAGGCTGTTGAAGCGAAAATGTTGCTCGCGCGGCGGTATGGCCGGGCTGACACCCGCACCGTGCAGCCACCACTGTTCCTCGTCGGTCAGGCACTTGAAACAGTAAAGGTGGATATCCTGTCCTTTGACCAGCGGCAGGGTCGCCTGCCATACCTGCAACCTGTCCCGGGTGGAGACTGGCGTCATGGCCACCAGGTACTCCTCGTTGTCTGGCTCGTGGCGCAGCCACACCTCCCGAATGGGGGTATCCAGCGCGCTGAACAGGGTGAGTTGCAGGGTGTTGGCGCTCTCTTTGAACCAGGGCGCCACCTGGGGGTGAAACAGAAATGGATGGGTCATGATGCTTATTGAGTCAGAAGGTCGGCGAGGGCATTACCCTGTTCGTGAAGTGTTTCGAGCTGGCCTGCCAATGACACGGGATCCAGCCCCAGCTGATCGGCGAGCGGCTTGGGGAAGCGGGCAATGATGGTCTGGGCTGGCACACCCGCATTCCAGGCGAAGGAGATGAAGACGGCGAGCCGGATCAGCACCGCCTCCTTGCTGACCGGATCGTGGGAGAGGGGCTCCAGCTGCTGTGAGATGGCGTTGACGAAGGACTCCGACAGGTTCCAGCGCCGCGCCAGCTCGGCACCGAGCTGGGCATAGTCGTAGCCCAGCATCTCCCGCTGAGCCTCGACCCGACTGCTGCCTTTCTGGATCGCCATGTTGATGATCTCGGCCTCTTCCGGCAAGGTACTCTGGATGAGCAGCTCACCTATGTTGTGGATCAGCGCACAGGTGAAGGCGGTCTCGGGATCGAGCACCTTGGCCTCTTGGGCCAGGGTCCGGGCTATGGTGGCGACCTGGAAGGTCTCGGTCCAGAACTTGTTCTTGTCGAAGCTGGGGGGCGCCTTGAAGCTGCTGATGATGCCGGAGGCGACCACCACGGAGCGCAGCCGGTTGAAACCGAGGCGGATCACCGCCTGTTCGATGGAGGTGACCTCATTGCCGCGGCGCAGGGCGGCCGAGTTGGCCATTCGCAGCACCTTGACGCTGATCACCTGGTCCATGGCGATCTTGGCCGCGATCTGGTCGATGCGGGCGTTTTCATCGTTGAAGCTCTGCATCAACTCATGCAGCAGCTGCGGGATAGTGGGGAGTTGTTTGATCTTGCCAAACAGACGATCCATCGACATGGCTGAGACAGCCTCCATTGCGAACACTGCCTCACATTGTGCCACAGGCGGGGCACATGTTCCTGTTTGTGGTACCGGTTTGTGAGCGTCAGCGCACCCAGTCTTGCAGCTGGTATTCCAAACGGTGCCGTTTCCCTTCCAGGACCAGGGTCTGGGTAGTGCCGCTCAGGGTGACCCCTTCGGTCAGGGTGGTGATGACGGCCTGTTCTATGGCGTCGAGCTGTGCCTGACAGGCCATCTCTGTGCTGCCCAGGCTGGTGACCCAGAATCTGTCGCCCTCGAGGTGCCCCTGGCCAAAGTAGCGATTGCAACCGGCGATACCGTTGACGGTGAAGTGCTCACCTATCTCGAAATCGGGCGGGTTGTCTCGTGAGGCAGTGATGGCCTGGCCATCCAGCTTGTCGAGCACCCAGTGATGATGCTGTAACTCTTGCTGGACGAACGAGGGAGTACTGCTGCAGGCGCTGAGCAGGATCAGGGCGAGCAACAGTAGCAAGAATCTGGGCATGGAAGGGCTCCAATAGTGGGGGCGACAAGCATACCTCCTGCACCGCCCTCGGGGCAGGGCGAGGGGGGCGGCCCCCGACCACTTCTGTCGCCCTGCTGGTCAGCCCTGTGTCGTTAAATAGCAACACTTGTTGGTCGGCGGGATTTGTTCGATGCCAACAAGGCGACCGTAACCCTGAGCGCTTTGCATCAGCGGTTGAACAGACGCTCGGCGTAACGGGCAAGCCCTGCCGCCACCGAACCGAAGTCATCGCCACCTTCAAGCGGAATCGTGGGCAACTTCTGACGAATGTAGGCGGCGATGAGCGGCGAGCGGGCACTGCCGCCGGTGACGAAGATACGGTCGGGCTGCACACCCGCGGCGGCAATGGCTTGCTCCATCAGCTCGCCAATCTTCTCCAGCAGCAGGGCCGAGGCGTTGGCCAGCTGCTCGCGATTGAGTTCAGCCTCCAGTCCCTTCTCCAGCTCGCTCAGAGACTGATGACTCGATGCCTGCTCCGAGAGGGCGATCTTGCCCTGCTCGGCGCGCCACACCAGCTGGTGGCTCAGCTTGTGGGCCCGCAGATTGGCAAGGCGACCCAGCTTGCTGCCTGGCTGGCTGTCGAGCTGCAGATCCTGCAGCTGACGGGCGGTATCCAGGCTGTAGAAGCGGCCCTGGGCACTGACGTCGTTGATGGCGGCCGCATCCCAGAACAGCGGGTGGGGCAGTGGCTTGCCGGTCTTGAGGGTCTCGTGCATGCCGAGCAGCGGCATCATGCCTTCCACCGTCAGCCGGATGTCGAAGTCGTTGCCGCCGATGCGCTGGCCGCTGTGGCCGAGCAGATCGCCGCTGCGATCCAGCTGGTCGCGATGGCTCGGGCCCATGCGCAGCATGGAGCAGTCTGTGGTGCCGCCGCCGATATCCACCACCAGCACGATGGCGTCTTCGTCCAGCCGTGCCTCGAACTCGAAACCGGCCGCCACGGGTTCATAGAGGAACTCCACCTGTTCGAACCCGGCCAGACGGGCCGCCTCGGTGAGGATAGCGATGGCCTGGCTGTTGCTTTCCTCCCCGGCCAGCCCCTGGAAGTTGACTGGACGACCGATCACGGCGCGGCGCACCTGAGTGCCGAGCTGCTGCTCCGCCTCGCGGCGCACGTGCAGCATCATGGCGCAGACGATGTCCTCGAACAGCGCGATCTGGGGGGCCTTGAGGCCGTAGGCGCCGAGGAAGGATTTCGGCGACTTGATGTAGTAGCCATCGTCCGGTTCCTCCAGATAGCGCTCCAGCGCCGCGGCACCGAAGCTCAGCTCGTCGATCAGCCCCTCTTCCCGCATCTGGCGGCGCACCGCCTGGGCCCGGGCGACCACGGGGCCGCGCAGCTTGAGGTATTCTGCCTGCTGGGCCGGGGCCAGCCCTTCGGCCAGGAGACCTGCGATGGCATCTCTGTGGGGCGCATGCAGGGTGGAGGGGAGATAGTGGGAACCGCACAGGGTCAGCAGCCTGGGGCTGCCTTGTTCCATCACGGCGACGGCACAGTTGGAGGTACCGTAATCAAATCCGATAAACATGGGCAGCCAGACTCCTGAATAAAAAAGGGCTGGTAGCCTACCCGATGGCGTCAGGTCTCACAACCCGGCGCCATGGTTATTGCGGCTGCAGGGGAGAATTGTATGACGAAGAGCATGTTGGTGTGGAAAACAGAGGGAGTAGCTCCCTCTGTTGCTCATGACTGCGGGGGCGAGAGGATTACTCCACCTCGTTGTCGCTGCGGCCCTGGCGCTCGATGGCCTTGAGGTTGCCGAGGGTGGTATCGGCGATGGCGTGCAGCGCCTCGCGGGTCAGGAAGGCCTGATGACCGGTGAACAGCACGTTGTGGCAGGCCGACAGGCGGCGGAACACATCATCGGTGATCACCTCGTTGGACTTGTCGGAGAAGAAGAGATCCTCTTCCTCTTCGTAGACGTCCAGCCCCAGCGCGCCGATGCGGGCGGTCTTGAGTGCCTCGATGGCGGCATTGGAGTCGAGCAGGCCACCCCGGCTGGTGTTGATGATCATCACACCGTCCTTCATCTTGGCGAACGCCTCCTTGTTCAGCAGGTGATAGTTCTCCTTGAACAGCGGGCAGTGCAGGCTGATGACGTCGGACTGGCGGAACAGGGTGTCGAGATCCACGTATTCGGCCCCCAGCTCGATGGCCGCCTGACTCGGGTAGGGGTCACTCACCAGCAGCCGCATGCCGAAGCCCTTGAGGATACGCAGGGTGGCGATGCCGATCTTGCCGGTGCCGATAATGCCGGCGGTGCGGCCGTGCATGTTGAAGCCGACCAGGCCTTCCAGCGAGAAGTTGGCATCGCGGGTGCGCTGATAGGCCTTATGGATGCGGCGGTTGAGGGTCATCATCAGCCCCACCGCGTGTTCGGCGACGGCTTCGGGGGAGTAGGCAGGCACGCGTACCACTTTCAGCCCCAGCTCCTTGGCGGCGACCAGATCCACGTTGTTGTAACCTGCGCAGCGCAGCGCGATCACCTTGGTGCCGTTGGCGGCCAGCTCGGTCAGCACCTCCCGATCGGCATCGTCATTGACGAACAGGCACACCACGGGGAAGCCGTGGGCCAGCCGGGCTGTCTTGGCCTCCAGCCGCACGTCGAAGAACTCCAGCTCGTAACCGTACTGGCTGTTGGCCTGATTGAAGTGGTCCTTGTCGTAGCTCTTGGTACTGAAAACGGCGACGTTCATGGTGGGCTCTCCGCAAATAATGATGTAGTTAAATTACAACAAATAAAGCGCGTCATCACGGGTTAAATGGTGGTTTTTCAGCCCCATGGCATGATGGGAACCGCGCTCACTGCACTTTTATACGAACCATTCACCAGTTTGGTGCTGTAGGTCAGATAGACCAGCGCATTGCGCTTTTCGTCGTAAAAGCGCACCACTTTCTGCTCTTTGAACACCAGCGAGGTGCTGACGTCGAACACCTCTTCCCCCGCCTTCAGCTTGGCAGGCAGTGTGATGGGGCCAATCTGGTGGCACGACAAAGAGGCGTGGGAGGGGTCTTCCGCCAGCCCCAGCCCGCCCTTGACGCCCCCGGTCTTGGGGCGAGCCAGATAGCAGGCGACGCCCGTGATGCGGGGGTCATCGAACGCTTCCACCAGGATCTTGTGGTTGGGGCCCACCAGCTTGAAGGCGGTGCTTACCTCACCTATGGGATCGGCTTTGTCGGCCAGGGCCGGGCCGGCGAGTAGTGCCCCCAGCAGCAGGGGCAGGGCAGGACCGAATCTGTTACTGGGCGTGTGACGGTATGACATGGTCTCTCCTGTTGGCCTCCCTCAGTAGGGAATGCCCAGACGACGATAGAGGCTGGCCAGCACTGCCATCGCCTCTGCGTCTCTTTACGCGAGCTAGGTCATGGCGCTGGGTCATCCCCACGCTGAGCCCCGGATCCCCTTATTGGGGTGGATATTCCCAATATTGGGCCGGAATGCTCCTGAGCAAGGGGGTCATGTCCGGATTGGGCAGTGAAATGGTGACCCGCTGGTTCAGATTGGCGCTGGCGAGGGCCTCACGGATCTTGGGGTTCTCACGGAAGAACGTCATGAAGCTGCCATCGGCATAAGCACGTTCCAGCCCGGTCTGGATCGCCTTGGCCAGCTTGGGATACTCGGGGCTGACGAAGAAGAACTCGGCAAAGGGGTAGCGGATCAGCAGGTGCTGATCTATCACCAGATTCGGATATTGCGCCGCCAGCTCGCTGCGTTCGGCGAAGATTTCTACCAGATTGCGCGGGAAGAAGTCGAGTTTGTCGCCGTCGTTGGTCAGGCGAAACAGGTTGCTGTAGCGTCCCGAGTAGGTCGGAATACCGGCATTCTCCAGGATCTTGTTGTCGGCCCAGCCGATCCCCTGGGCCGCCTTCAGTTGCTTGAGATCGGTCAGCGAGTTGACCTGATTGAACTTCTCCTGGGCATCGGCGTGGATGAAGGAGAGGCGTAGCCCTTCCAGACCGCGAAACAGCGGTATGGGGACGGCGATGAGGGAGGATTCGAGTGCGCTGGAGGTGCCCATCCAGAACACATTGATGGTTTGGCCCTTGCTCAGCTGCTGTTGCAGGCTGTGCTGGTTGAGGTTGAGTTCGACCTGCTGGATGCGAAATGGCTGCCCGGCATGGGTCAGCGCCAGTTCCAGCAGCTTGAGCTGGTATTCCTTGTCGAGATCGTTGATCGGTCGGCTGGGGACCTTGACCGCGAGGGTCTGTGCTTGTGCCAGCAACGGCAGACACAAGCACAGTTTGAGGAACCATTTCACTCTCTGCTCTCCTGTAGATTCCGGACTTGCCCGGAGTCTAACAGAACTTGTCACTCTCTTGTGCGACGCCGTGATCAGGGCTCATGTGCAGCTTTTGGTCCGCATTTATCAACATAAACGCCGGTTCCTTTGCTGCGCATGGTTGACGACTTCTCGCGACCGGCTCGTGACGGTTCTTCGAAGAATCAGGCGACGCGACGATACACATGGGTATCGTTGAACTCCTTGGTACTCTGGCATTCGAGACAGAAGCGGGACTCGGGACGAGCCTGAAGTCGCTTGAGTGAGATCTCGTCACCGCAAGATTCGCAGTAACCAAAATCCCCTTCGTTGATACGCCTTAATGCACCCTGCAGCTTGCGCAGGTGCAACTTGTCATGCTCGATGCGGTTCAGCTCCAGACGACGGGCTTCCTCGATACTGGCACGGTCAATTTCATCTGCCATCTCGTTGGTATCGGTGGCGATGGCCTGGCTGGCCTGGGAATTGAGGCGATCCTCGAGTTCGAGGATCTGGCGCTCGATCTGCCCCTTGTAAAAGGCCAGTTGGTCTTTAGTCATGAAATCACACATACGGTTTACTACCAGTCAGTTACTAACCCAATTATCCCTGTTTATGGGGGCTGTCTGCCTGCAGACCAAGCCCTGTGTCCTGCATTTGCACCAAATCCAAGCAGGAGAGTGCAAATCAGGGCGGGCCTTGTACCAAAAAAAAGCAGGTATGCAAAGCAAATAGGGCAAGGATTGTGCGCCCTTGCAAAAAAATGACCCGATTCGGACAGGGGCTGACTGAGAGCATGGGGGATCAGGCCCCCTCGGTGGCACCGGGATTGCCGTCAGCGTTGAGGGCGCCAGGGTGTTTAGTATTTGGTGTCGCCATGGTCATTATATGCACCGTTACTTATCATTTTTTAAACACCACTGCTTGACATTGGCTATAACGGCGGGCTTTTATGGTGGCGTTGATTACAATTCGATAACAAGGGTGTTCCATATATTAGACACCTTTGCCAATGGCAATCGTAAAGTCGGGGTTTAACATGGACAGTATCAAGGGCTGGATGGAGAGCAATCGCATCACGGAAGTGGAGTGCCTGTTTCCGGATTTCACCGGTAATGCCCGAGGCAAGATCATTCCAGCCAACAAATTTTTGCGCGAAGGGGGCATGCGGCTGCCCGAGGTCATCTTCACCCAGACGGTGACCGGCGAGTACCCGGATGACGACAGCATGATAGACCCGCTGGAGCGGGACATGCAGCTCTACCCGGACCCCAACACCATTCGTTTTGTGCCCTGGGCGCTGGAGCCGACCGCTCAGGTGATCCACGACTGTTTCGACATCAATGGCAAGCTGATCGACATAGCGCCGCGCTCCGTGCTGCGTCGGGTACTGTCATTTTATGAGAAACAGGGCTGGAAGCCGGTGGTGGCGCCCGAGCTGGAGTTCTATCTGGTCAAGCGCAACGAAGACCCCGACTACCCGCTGGTGCCGCCCATTGGCCGCAATGGCCGTCCCGAGACGGCCCGCCAGTCGTTCAGTATCGATGCGGTCAACGAATTCGACCCCATCTTCGAGGACATGTACGACTACTGTGAGGCGCAGGAGCTGGAAGTGGACACCCTGATCCACGAATCCGGCGCCGCCCAGATGGAGATCAACTTCCTGCACGGCGATGCCATCGATCTGGCGGATCAGGTGTTCCTGTTCAAGCGCACCATGCGTGAGGCGGCCCACAAGCATGGCATCTACGCCACCTTTATGGCCAAGCCGATGAGCGACGAGCCGGGCTCCGCCATGCACATCCACCAGAGCCTGGAAGATGTGGACGGTCGCAACCTGTTCGGCACGGAAAATGGCGGCAATACCGAGCAGTTCATGCACTTCATCGCGGGCCTGCAAAAGTACACCCCGGCGGTGACCGCCTTGCTGGCGCCGAACGTCAACTCCTACCGTCGCCTCACCTTCGGCGAGAGCGCGCCGCGCAACGTGCAGTGGGGGGTGGAAAACCGCACCTGCGGCCTGCGCGTACCCTTCTCCGAGGCCGGTGCACGCCGGGTCGAAAACCGCTTCGCCGGGGCCGATGCCAATCCGTATCTGGCCCTGGCCGCCACCCTGGCCTGTGGTTACCTCGGCATGATGGAGAAGCTCGAGCCGCTGCAGGAGATGAAGTCGAGTGCCTATGATCTGCCCTACAGCCTGCCCCGCTCGCTGGAGGAGGCCCTGAGTCACCTGGAACAGTGTGAGCCCATCAAGGAGATGCTGGGGGAGCGCTTCATCCGGGCCTTTGTCGCGGTCAAGCGCAAGGAGTACGAGACCTACTTCGGGGTGATCAGCCGCTGGGAGCGGGAGTTCCTGCTGCTGAACGTGTGATCCGGATGCGTGCTTGCCACGCGCCGCCCAGATACGGGGAGGCCAATGACGGCCTCCCCTCTGCTCATATCGCATCAACACCCCACCGGTGAGTGGCAGTGCTGTGAGCGCGCCAGCCGTCCTCAACGACTGACGAAACCGTCTCGCTTAAATCGAAGGAACCGAGGAGCAAGCAATGAAGCAGACCACACGTGAGTGGCAACAGCTGGATGCCAGCCACCACCTGCACCCCTTTACCGACTTTCAGGCGCTCAACAAGAAGGGCAGCCGCATCATCACCAAGGCAGAAGGCATCTATCTGGAAGATTCGGAGGGGCGCCGCATACTGGACGGGATGGCGGGTCTCTGGTGCGTCAACATGGGTTATGGTCGGCAGGAACTGGTGGATGCCGCCACCAAACAGATGCAGCAACTGCCCTACTACAACCTCTTCTTCCAGACCAGCCACCCGCCTGCGGCCGAGCTGGCGACCCTGCTGGCCGAGATCACCCCCTCCCATCTCAATCACGTCTTCTTCACCGGTTCGGGCTCCGAGTGCAACGATACCGTACTGCGCATGGTACGCCACTACTGGGCCAGCAAGGGGCAGCCGGACAAGCAGGTGATCATCAGTCGCCACAATGCCTACCACGGCTCGACGGTGGCGGGCGCCAGCCTGGGCGGCATGAAGGGCATGCATGCCCAGGGTGGCCTGCCCATCCCCGGCATAGTGCACATCGATCAGCCCTACCACTTCGGTGAGGGGCAGGGGATGAGCGCCCATGAGTTTGGTCTGGAGCGCGCCCGCCAGCTGGAACAGAAGATACTGGAACTGGGGGTGGACAAGGTCGCCGCCTTTATCGGCGAGCCCATCCAGGGTGCTGGCGGCGTCATCATCCCGCCCGACAGCTACTGGCCCGAGATCCAGCGTATTTGCGATCACTACGGCATCCTGCTCATCGCCGACGAGGTGATCTGCGGTTTCGGCCGTACCGGTCACTGGTTCGCCAGCGAAGGGTTTGGCATCAAGCCGGACCTCATGTGCCTGGCCAAGGGAATCACCTCCGGCTATCTGCCGATGGGGGCCGTGATGGTGGGTGACAGGGTCGCCAAGGTGCTGGTGGAGGAGGGCGGCGAATTCAACCACGGCTTCACCTATTCCGGGCATCCGGTGGCCTGCGCCGTCGCTATCGCCAACATTACGCTTATGCAAAATGAAAGCATAGTTAAGCGAATTCATGATAATATCGGCCCCTATTTGCAGCGCCGCTGGCGCGAACTGGCAGAGCATCCGC
This sequence comes from Aeromonas popoffii, assembly GCF_037818705.1. Classification (NCBI taxonomy): domain Bacteria; kingdom Pseudomonadati; phylum Pseudomonadota; class Gammaproteobacteria; order Aeromonadales; family Aeromonadaceae; genus Aeromonas; species Aeromonas popoffii. The sequence continues at coordinate 364,506 of NZ_CP149129.1, forward strand.
TGGTGGGAGAAACCCGTGGCAAAGGCCTGGTGGCCGCGCTGGAAATAGTGCAGGACAAACAGACCAACAGCCGCTTCCCGGCTGCGCTGCAGGCCGGTATGACCTGCCGGGAGTTCTGCTTTAACAATGGCTTGGTGATGAGGGCTGTCGGCGATACCATGATCATATCGCCCCCCTTGGTGATCACTGAGGAACAGGTGGATGAATTGGTCAATCTGGCCAGGCTCAGTCTGGATCTGACGGCTGCAAAGCTGAAAGGTTAGGTGAGTGCCGGGCAGGTTGGCTTGCGCATACAATTTGCTTAGGAGACAAGGACGATGTCTTTCAAAACGGGAATGATTGCCGCTTCTGTCGCGCTGGTCATGATGAGTACCGGGGCGATGGCTGAGAACAAGGTGTTGCACGTCTACAACTGGAGCGACTATATCGCGCCGGATACCCTGGAAAACTTCCAGAAAGAGACGGGCATCAAGGTGGTATACGACGTGTTCGACAGCAACGAGGTGCTGGAAGCCAAGTTGTTGGCGGGTAGTTCGGGCTACGACATAGTCGTGCCGTCCAACCCCTTCCTGGCCAAACAGATCAAGGCGGGCGTGTTCCAGAAGCTGGACAAGTCCAAGCTCTCCAATTGGCAAAACATGGATGTCGACCTGTTGAAGGCGCTCGATCCGAGCGACCCGGGCAACCAGTACTCCATTCCTTACATGTGGGGCACCATTGGCTTCGCCTACAACGCCGAGAAGGTGAAAGCCGTGCTGGGCAAGGACGCGCCTGTGGACTCCTGGGACCTGGTGTTCAAATCGGAGAACATGGCCAAACTGAAAGAGTGTGGTGTCTCTTTCCTCGACTCACCGACCGAAATGCTGCCGGCTGCCCTGCAATATCTGGGCTTCAAACCGGATAGCCAGAAGCCGGACGAGTTGAAGCAGGCAGAGGCACTGTTCCTCTCCATCCGTCCCTATACCGCTTATTTCCACTCCTCCAAGTACATCTCGGATCTGGCCAACGGCAACCTGTGTGTCGCTGTCGGTTACTCGGGAGACTTGCAGCAGTCCAAGGCGCGGGCGGCGGAGGCCAAGAACGGCGTGACCCTGACCTACACCATTCCGAAAGAGGGGGCTGGCAGCTTCTTTGACATGCTGGCCATTCCGGCCGATGCCAAGAACGTCGAGGCCGCCCACACCTTCATCAACTACCTGATGAAGCCGGAAGTGATCGCCAACATCACCAACGTGGTGCAGTTCCCGAACGGCAACAGGGCGGCGACCCCGCTGGTGGATGAGCCTATCCGTACCGACCCGGGTATCTACCCGAATGCGGAGACGCTCAAGAAGATCTATACCTTCCCGGATCTGCCGGCCAAGACGCAGCGTCTGATGACCCGCAGCTGGACCAAGATAAAATCAGGCAAGTAAGTGATGAGTGCCCCTCCCGGTCTGCAGTTCGGCCGGGAGGGTGGTGGCAACCCGACAGGTTGGACGGCGCGCATGGATGCGCACTGGCATACCAAAAAACATGAGGACTGATATACGTGCACACAACCAAGATAGTGACGATGGCCCTGGCGTTGGGGTTGGCAAACGTGGCCCAGGCAGCCCCAGTGGTTCATTTTTACAACTGGTCCGATTATATCGGCGAGACCACCCTCAGTGACTTTCAGCAGGCAACCGGGATCCGGACCGTCTACGACGTGTTTGATTCCAACGAGACCCTGGAAGGCAAGCTGCTGACCGGACGCACCGGTTACGATCTGGTGGTGCCTTCCAACAATTTCCTGGCCAAGCAGATCAAGGCCGGCGCGTTCCAGAAGCTGGATCCTGCCCTGCTGCCCAATCTGGTCAATCTGGATCCTGTGTTGCTCAAGCAGCTCGACAAAGTGGATCCGGGTCATCAGTACGCCGTGCCCTACCTGTGGGGTACCAATGGCATCGGTTACAACGTTGACAAGGTCAAGGCCGTGCTGGGGGTCGACAAGATTGACTCCTGGGCCATGATTTTCGAGCCGGAAAACATGCAGAAGCTGGCCCGTTGCGGCGTCGCCTTTCTCGACTCGGCCGACGAGATGATCCCGGCGGCGCTCAACTATCTCGGGCTAGATCCCAACAGCCAGGAACCGGCCGATCTCAAGCGTGCCGAGAGCCAGTTGCTCAAGGTGCGACCCTATGTGGCCTACTTCCACTCCTCCAAGTACATAGGCGATCTGGCCAATGGCGACATCTGCGTCGCAGCCGGCTTCTCCGGCGACATATTGCAGGCGGCGGCTCGTGCCGACGAGGCGGGCAAGGGGATCAAGATTGCTTACAGCATCCCGAAAGAGGGGGGCAACCTCTGGTTCGACATGATGGCGATCCCGGCGGATGCCACCAATGTGAAAGAGGCGCACGCCCTGATCAACTACGTACTCCAGCCAGAGGTGATAGCCAAGATCAGCAACCATGTGGGCTATGCGAATCCCAATGCCAAGGCGGGAGAGTACATGGACGAGAGCGTGCGTGATGACGAGTCCGTCTATCCACCCCAGGCGGTGCTGGAACGGCTGTATGTGCAGCAGGCACATCCCCGTGCGGTGCAGCGTCTGATCACCCGGAGTTGGACCAAGATCAAGTCCGGAACCTAACCTGGCGCCCGTTCGGGGGCGCCAGACTGTTTTATGGATCGGCCCAGGCCGGTATCACGTTTGGGAGTTTGGTAATGGCGATAGCCTCCAGTGCCTACAAGAAAGCCCTCGAGGGCAACCAGCAGCGCAAAGAAGTGCTGGTGAAGATTGACAGGGTAAGCAAGCAGTTCGATGAAACGCTGGCGGTCGACAACGTGTCCCTCAACATCCACAAGGGCGAAATCTTCGCCCTGCTGGGGGGGTCCGGTTCCGGCAAGTCGACCCTGCTGCGGATGCTGGCTGGATTCGAGCGCCCCACCGAGGGGCGCTTGTTTCTCGATGGTGTCGACATCACCGACATGCCGCCCTATGAACGTCCCATCAACATGATGTTCCAGTCCTACGCTCTGTTCCCCCACATGACGGTGGCGCAGAACATCGCCTTCGGTCTCAAGCAGGATGGCCTGCCCAAGGCGGAGGTGAATGCGCGGGTGGAGGAGATGCTCAAGCTGGTGCAGATGACCCAGTATGCGCGCCGCAAGCCGCACCAACTCTCCGGTGGTCAGCGCCAGCGGGTCGCCCTGGCCCGTTCCCTGGCCAAGCGCCCCAAGCTGTTGCTGCTGGACGAACCCATGGGAGCATTGGACAAGAAGCTGCGTTCGCAGATGCAGTTGGAGCTGGTCGAGATCATCGAGCGCGTCGGTGTAACCTGCGTCATGGTGACACACGATCAGGAAGAGGCCATGACCATGGCCGAACGGATCGCCATTATGCATCTGGGCTGCATCGAGCAGATCGGCAGCCCCATGGATATCTACGAGACTCCGGCCAGCCGGCTGGTGTGCGAATTTATCGGCAACGTCAACCTGTTCGACGGTCTGTTGGTGGAGGATGAGCAGGACCATGCCACCATCGCCTGCGCCGACTTGGAACAACCCATCTACGTGGGCCACGGCATCAGTTCCCGCGCCGAGAACAAGAAGGTGACCTACGCCCTGCGGCCGGAAAAACTGCTGATGAGCACCCAGAAACCGACCGAGATTGAGCACCCGGACTTCAACTGGACCAAGGGTGAGGTCTATGACATCGCCTATCTGGGCGGCCACTCGGTTTACCACATCCAGCTGCCCTCGGGCAAAATCGTTCAGGCTTTCATCGCCAACGCCGAACGCCACGGCAAGCGGCCAACCTGGGATGATCAGGTGTTCCTCTATTGGGAAGATGACAGCGGCGTGGTGTTGCAATCATGAAGGCATTGAGACGACTGAAGCGACTGGGTGGGCGCCAGCTGGTGATCGGCATTCCGTTCTTCTGGCTGTTCCTCTTCTTCTTGCTGCCCTTCATCATAGTGGTGAAGATCAGCTTCGCCGAAGCGGACGTGGCGATCCCGCCCTACACGGACGTGGTGAGCTGGGCCGACAATCAGCTCACCATCTTGCTCAACATGGGCAACTACCTGCTGCTGTGGGAGGATGAACTCTACATAGCGGCCTATCTCGGTTCTCTCAAGATTGCCTTCGTCAGCACCCTGCTCTGTCTGCTGATCGCCTATCCCATGGCCTACTCCATCGCGCGGGCCAACAAGGAGACCCAGACCGTTCTGCTGCTGCTCATCATGATGCCGACCTGGACCGCGATCCTGATCCGGGTCTATGCGTGGATGGGGATCCTCAGCAACAACGGTTTGCTCAACAGCGTCTTGCTGGGGATCGGGGTGATCGATGAACCGCTGCAGATCCTCAATACCAACCTGGCGGTCTATATCGGCATCGTTTACTCCTACCTGCCGTTCATGGTGCTGCCGCTCTACGCCAACCTGGTCAAGCACGATCAGAGCCTGCTGGAGGCGGCCTCTGACCTCGGTGCCCGCAACCTGACCCGCTTCTGGCAGATCACGGTGCCGCTGTCCAAGAACGGCATCATAGCCGGCTGCATGCTGGTGTTCATTCCCGTGGTGGGCGAATTCGTGATCCCGGAACTGCTCGGCGGCCCCGAGACCCTGATGATCGGCAAGGTACTGTGGCAGGAGTTCTTCAACAACCGCGACTGGCCTGTGGCGTCTGCCCTGGCGGTGGTGATGCTGGCAGTGCTTATCGTGCCCATCATCCTGTTTAACCGCAACCAGGCGAAAGAATTAGAGGGCAAGGTATGAAGCGTTTCGGTTTTGCCAAGCTGATGTTGTGGCTGGGGCTGCTGTTTATCTACCTGCCCATGGTCATCATGGTGATCTACTCCTTCAACGCCTCCAAGCTGGTGACTGTGTGGGGGGGCTGGTCGCTCAAGTGGTACTTCGGCCTGCTCGACAACAAGCAGCTGATAGGCTCTGTGCTGCGCTCGCTGGAGATTGCGCTCTATACGGCGGTTGCCGCCGTGGCGCTGGGGACGGTGGCGGCCTTCGTGTTGACCCGGATCCCGCACTTCCGCGGCCGGACCCTGTTCGGCGGGCTGGTGACGGCACCCCTGGTGATGCCCGAGGTGATCACGGGTCTGTCGTTGTTGCTGCTGTTTGTGGCCATGGCCCAGCTGGTGGGTTGGCCTGCCGAGCGTGGCATGGTGACCATCTGGATCGCTCACACTACCTTCTGTACCGCCTATGTGGCGATCGTGGTGTCGGCGCGCCTGCGGGAGCTGGATCTCTCTATCGAGGAGGCAGCCATGGATCTGGGTGCAAAACCCTGGAAGGTGTTCTTCCTGATCACCATCCCCATGATAGCCCCCTCGCTGGCGGCGGGTGGCATGATGTCGTTTGCTCTGTCGCTGGATGATCTGGTGCTGGCGAGCTTTGTCTCGGGTCCGGGGGCGACCACCTTGCCGATGGAAGTCTTCTCGGCGGTGCGACTCGGCGTGAAACCCGAGATCAACGCGGTAGCCAGTCTGATCCTGTTATCGGTGTCGCTGTTCACCTTTGGTAGCTGGTACCTGATGGCCAAGGCTGAGAAACGCCGTCGCGCCGAGATAGCCATGACCACCCAGATGCAGGCCGTCGTCTGACGCCATGATAAGATCCGCCTACTCTCGTCGACCTAGAGGATGAGTATGCGGATCTCCCTTTTTAGCGGTCGTGGCACCGAGCTGGTGCCCGGCCTCACCACCGCCATTCACAAGCAACCGATCTCTGCGTCCGTTCGCTGTACCTTTGCCGGTCTGGAAGGCGATGAGCAGTGTGACCTGCGCCACCACGGTGGCCCGGATCGGGCGCTCCACTACTATCCTGCCGATCACTATCCCTGGTGGCAGACCTGGCAAACCGCCATGGGCCTTGCTGCGCCCCGCACACCCTGGCAACCCGCCGCTTTTGGCGAGAATCTGTCCGGCCTTGGGTTGACCGAGCCGCAGGCCTGTATTGGTGATATCTATCGGCTCGGTGAGGCGCTGATCCAGATAAGCCAGCCGAGATCCCCCTGTTTCAAGCTCAACCAGCGTTTCGGTTATGGTCAAATATCACAGGTGATGCAGCTCAATGGCCGCTGTGGCTGGCTGTTGAGGGTGCTGGAGGAGGGGGCGGTCGCACCGCAGGAAACTATGGTGCTGGTCGACAGGCCCTATCCCGCCCTGACGGTGAAGCGGACCGCCGATATCCTGTTCAATCAGGTACGGGACGAAGCGGATCTGCTGTTGCTGCTGGAGAACCCGGCGCTCTCTCCCAATTGGCGCCAGCATGCGGCCAACTGGCTGGAACATGGGGAGGTGGCCGACTGGCAGCGCCGCTTGCTGGGACCCGCCGAATGTCAGCTTTCCTAGGGTGGGTTGGAGAAATGTCACGCCCTTACGCCCTTTCTGTGAACCCGGTGCCAAAGCGCTGAATAGTTGAACGAACGGCCATTTTTTTCCCTTAAAACACAAAAAAGGCTTGTGTCATGTCGGGGCATTAGGTAAATTCTCGCCCCGCAGACATCGGTGTGTAGCGCAGCTTGGTAGCGCACTTCGTTCGGGACGAAGGGGTCGGAGGTTCGAATCCTCTCACACCGACCATATTAGAAAAGGCCGCTCAATGAGCGGCCTTTTCGCATTCGGATTTTACCGATCCCGGTACGGAATGTCTGGCTGGTTGTGGCATGCCGAGGCCGTTGCAGCTTTCTTGCCCATCTATCCGGGTGCCGTCGTAGTGTGCAGGCATTAAAAGGGCCACCGCTCGGTGGCCCAGGGTGGAGTCTGATCCTGACTCCGGCACTCTAGATTGTGGCAATCTCACTATGGGTCTTGTCTATGGTGCCCTCCTTGCGCGCAAGGCGCTTACTCAGATATGCCAGTGCTGATGCCGCAATGCCTTGAAGCTGTGTTGAGGTTGCAAGGCCGCGTGCTTGGGGTACTCACTAATGAAATGTTCGATTCCCTCCATCAGTTGTGAACGTAATGAAGACACGGGTTCATGCCAGGCTTGCAGGCATAAATGGCCGGGGATCAACTGCTCCTGATAATCTTCCAGCAGCTGCTCTGGCCAGGGTTCAATACCGGAATTGCGTTGCAGTAGATAATGGGTGGCGGGTTCACGGGCATAGATGAACTGAATCTGGGCCAGATCGCGTTGGCTTAGCGTTTGACTGTTGATATGACAGGTCAAATATTTTCCCGTCTTCAGATCCATGAAGTGGCCGCGTTGCCGACAGGCTACGATGCGATACCAGGGCAGGGGCGAACAGAGAGAGTATCCCTCAAGCTCCTGTTCCAGCCAGTGGCGACACTCGGGTGTCTGCACCTCGTCGAGCATGGACTCGATCTGTGTCAACAAGGCTCTGGATGGTTTGGTGGCCCGTTTCGCACTCATCGCCTGCAATCCTCCCTCTGCACACAATCCCGAATGTCAGTATGGACCCGTGGGTGGCAGAGGGGGTAACGATTCTAATGATTAAAATCAGATTAGCAGTGTTGTTTTTATGCAATCGGTGAGTCAGCCCACCAGATAGGTGCCGGTCCCGAAGGCGATGTGGGTGCCCTCTTCATTGTGCAGTTCCATCCGGGCGACGGCGACTTTACTGCCGGCACGGATGATGTGGGCGGTGGCGATGAACTCGTTGCCGCGGCCCGGGCGCAGGTAGTCCACGCGCAGGTCTATGGTGCCGAGGCGGGAGAAGCGTTCTTTGAGGTAGTTGGGGGAGAAGTCTGCCAGCTCGTCGGTGCAGGAGGCGGCGACTATCATGCCGCCAGCCACATCCAGCAGGCTGGCGGTGACGCCGCCGTGCAAGATGTTGTGGAAGGGGTTGCCGATTAGCTTGTCATCCATCTTGATGCGCAGCTCCACCTTCTCGAAGTCGTAGTGGGTCACCTGTATGCCAATCAGCTTGTTGAACGGCATCCGCTCGGCGAACAGGTTGGCAATACCACTGAGCGCCATCTTCTTCAGCATGTGTTTCATTCTCTGATACCGCTCCCTGTCATCAACGCCGAGTAAAAACGCCAGCCAGTCTGCAACACTTCATTAACAGTCGCAATGGCAGGTTTATTGTGAGCGGCGGCTGCTTTAGAATGGCGACCCCAAAGGAGAGCCCATGACCGTCATTGCCGAAACCTTGCCCTATACACCTCTTGCCCTGTTGCAGGCGGTATTCGGCTACCAGCAATTTCGGCCGGGCCAGCTGGAGATCATCGAGCAGATAGTGGCGGGACGTGATGCCATGGTGCTCAAACCCACCGGTGGCGGCAAGTCACTCTGCTTCCAGATCCCGGCGCTGCTGCGCCCCGGGCTCGGGGTGGTGGTCTCCCCACTTATCTCGTTGATGAAGGATCAGGTCGATAGCCTGCGGGCCAACGGTGTGGCGGCCATCTACATCAACTCGGCCCTGAGCCGGGAGGAGATGATCCAGAACTTTGCCGCCATGCGCCGTGGCGAGATCAAACTGCTGTATGTATCCCCCGAGCGCTTGCTGCAGCATGAGTTCATGGATCGGCTGGCGGAGCTGCCGCTCGGCTTGTTCGCCATCGACGAGGCCCACTGTGTCTCCCAGTGGGGTCACGATTTTCGGCCGGAATACGCGGCGCTCGGGCGGCTAAAGCAGTGGTTCCCCCAAGTGCCAGTCGTGGCGCTCACCGCGACCGCCGACGAGGCGACCCGCAGCGACATGCTGCACCGATTGGAGCTCAACGATCCCTTCGTCCACACCGCCAGCTTCGACAGGCCCAACATTCGCTACAGCCTGGTGGAGAAGTTCAAGGCGGCGGAGCAGTTGCTGCGCTACGTGCAGAGCCAGAAGGGTAACTGCGGCATCGTCTACTGCTCCAGCCGCAACCGTGTGGAAGAGGTCGCAGAGCGCCTCTCCCGCCATGGCAGCAAGGCTGCGCCCTACCACGCCGGCCTGCCGTTGGCCCAGCGCCAGCAGACCCAGGATGCCTTCCTCAAGGATGACGTCGAGATAGTGGTGGCGACGGTGGCATTCGGCATGGGTATCGACAAGCCGAACGTGCGTTTCGTGGTCCACTACGACATCCCCAAAAACATCGAGTCCTACTATCAGGAAACGGGCCGAGCTGGCCGTGACGGTACCCCGGCCGAGGCGCTGCTGCTGTACGATCCCGCCGACATAGGCCGGGTGCGGCGCCTGCTCGACAACATAGAAAATCCCCAGCAGTTGCAGGTTGAGCAGTACAAGCTCAACGTGATGGCGGCCTTTGCCGAGGCGCAGACCTGCCGCCGTCAGGTGCTGCTCAACTATTTCGGCGAGTACAACGACAAGCCGTGCGGCAACTGCGACATCTGTCTGGATCCGCCCAAGAGTTATGACGGTACCGAAGATGCCCAGAAGGCGCTCTCCTGCGTCTGGCGGGTGGGCCAGAACTTCGGGGTGGGTTACGTGGTGGAGGTATTGCGTGGCTCTCTCAACCAGCGCATCAAGGATCACGGCCACGACAAGCTGTCGACCTACGGCATCGGCAAGGATCAGAGTCACGAGTACTGGATGAGTGTGATCCGCCAGTTGATCCACAAGGGGCTGCTGACCCAGAACATCACCCGCAATCTGGTGCTGCAGCTGACCGAAGCGGCCCGCCCTGTGCTGCGTGGCGAGATGAAGCTGGAACTGGCGGTGCCACGGTTGCAGCCCATCTCCAGTCGCAAGGAGAAGCGCAACGGCCTGCTGGACAACGCCAACTATGACAAACGGCTGTTCAAGGAGCTGCGCGGCCTGCGCAAGCAGATCGCCGAGGATGAAGAGGTGCCGCCCTACGTGGTGTTCAACGACGCGACCCTGGTGGAGATGGCCCAGCTGATGCCGATGACCGAGGGCGAGATGCTGGCCATCAATGGCGTCGGACATCGCAAGCTGGAGCGCTTCGGTGAAGCCTTTATGGACCTTATCATCGACTACTGCCGCCGCTAGGAAAGCAGGTCCATCAGGAATGGGGCGCCCGTCCGCCGGGCACCACGAGGCTATTTCAAGCTGGCGTAGTAGGCCGCCAGGTTTTCCATGTCGGCCTCGGTTAGCGGGGCCATGAAGGGCAGCATCAGGGGTTCCTTGCGACTGCCCTCCTTGAAGGCTTTCAACTGTTTCACCAGATAGGCGGCATTCTGGCCGGCCAGATGGGGATAGCCGGGGATCAGTGCCTTGCCCTCAACCCCATGGCAGGCGGAGCAGACCACCGCCTTGGCCTTGCCCGCCTCGATATCGGCAGCCAGGGCTTGTCCCCACAACAATATCAGCAGGGGCAGGGCGCCCAACCATCTTTGCATCTTTTTCCCCTTGAAATGAAATAGCGCGATCGCCTGTTAGCCTGAGTGGGCCGACGGCGGTATAAAGAGTGACACGAGCATACGCAGGGACGAATCGCACTACCATGAAGCTGATCAACACTTTTGCCACCGAACTGCCCTGGGCCTGTGAGCCCGTGGCCCCCCAGCCGCTGCACGAACCCAGATTGCTGCACCTCAACCACAGCCTGCTGAACGAGCTGGGACTGGGCGATGTCAGCGAAACAGACTGGCTTGCCTGCTGTGGTCTGGGTCAGCCACTGTCCGGTATGCAGCCGGTGGCCCAAGTTTATGCGGGCCATCAGTTCGGCGGTTACAGCCCACGCCTCGGTGATGGGCGTGCGCTGCTGCTGGGTGAGCTGCGGGCGCCGGATGGTCAGGGCTGGGATCTGCACCTGAAAGGGGCGGGCAAGACGCCTTTCTCCCGCTTTGGTGACGGTCGCGCCGTGCTGAGATCCAGCATCCGCGAATATCTCGCCTCAGAGGCGCTGCATGCCCTTGGCATTCCCACCACGCGTGCGCTGGTACTGGTTGGCAGCAAGGAGCCTGTCTACCGGGAGCAGGAAGAGACGGGCGCAACCGTGCTGCGAACCGCTCCCAGCCACCTGCGGTTCGGTCACATCGAATATTTCGCCTGGAGCGGGCAGGGGGAGAAGATACCGCTGCTCATCGACTATCTGCTGTGTCACCACTTCCCCGAGCTGGACAGCGGGGCTGAGCTGTTTGCCGAGGTGGTACGACGTACCGCGCGGCTCATCGCCAAGTGGCAGGCGGCGGGCTTCTGTCATGGGGTGATGAACACCGACAACATGTCGCTGCTCGGGCTGACCCTGGATTACGGCCCCTACGGTTTCATCGATGCCTATGTGCCGGATTTTGTCTGTAATCACTCGGATCCGGGCGGTCGTTATGCACTGGATCAGCAACCCGCTGTGGGTTACTGGAATCTGCAAAAGCTGGCGCAGGCGTTGGCAGACCATGTGGATGGCGACGCCCTGGCCGCCGCGCTGGCCCAGTACGAGCAGCAGCTGATGCTGCACTACTCCGAACTGATGCGCGCCCGGCTCGGGTTGGTGGTGTGGGAAGAGGAGGACCCGACGTTGTTCCGCGAGCTGTTCCAACTGCTGGCGAGCCAGAGAGTGGACTATCACCTCTTCCTGCGCCGCCTGGGTGAGCTGACTCAGCAGGGGGAGTGGCCAGCCGCCCTGCTGGCTCTGCTGCCGGATCCTGCGCGTTGGCAGCAGTGGCTCGCGCTCTATCGGGCGCGACTGGTGCGGGAAGGAAGCGAGGATGCCGCCCGCAAGCGGCAGATGGATGCCATCAATCCCAAGTACGTGCTGCGCAATGCCCTGGCTCAGCAGGCGATAGATGCCGCTGAGGCGGGGGATATGACTCCGTTCGAGCGGTTGTTTGCGGCCTTGCAGCACCCCTATGACGAACAACCCGAGTATGACGACCTGGCGACCCCGGTTCCCCAGTGGTATTGCGGTGGTGAGCTTTCTTGCAGCAGTTGAGGGATGAGCGATGGATTGGCGTGTAACGCGGACAGACACGGAGTCAGCCGTGCTGATGCTGGATTGCCCCGGGCTCTGCTGGGATACCTTCCCGGCGCTGGCAGAGGCCTTGTTGCAGGATTGGGAGCTCAGGCTGCTCGACAGGGAGTGGGGCGCCGATCGCCACGGCTGGTTGCTGGAATTTGAAGGGAGCCAGCTCAGGCTGGAGTATGAACACCATAGCGGTTGCTGGCTGACGGCGGTGCAGCCGGTCGATCGCGAGGTCTTGTTCTGGCTTGGCTGTCAGCATAACAAAGGCTGAGCGGGCTGCTTGGGGGCATGACCTTGCCCTTTGATGACAATGGCCGCTGGTTGAATCAATAGCATAAAGATTGAACTATCAGTTGGGGGGCGTATAATCGCGCCCCTCAATTATCGCCAATGGTGGCGGTATGGGTTCCCTAACCCCATTAACCAAAAAGGTCACAATATGAATCTGACCCCTGCTCAGCACCAGACGGCGCTGGTGCGTCTCTCGTTGTTCCACATCCTGATCATTGCCAGCAGTAACTACCTGGTGCAGCTGCCGATTACCATCTTTGGCTTCCACACCACCTGGGGTGCCTTCAGCTTCCCGTTCATCTTTCTGGCCACCGATCTGACGGTGCGGATTTTCGGTGTCGGTCTGGCCCGCAAGATCATCCAGACCGTGATGCTGCCTGCGCTGGCTGTTTCCTATGTGCTCTCCGTGCTGTTCTTCGAGGGCAGTTATCAGGGCATGGGCAATCTGGCGGAGTTTAACTTGTTCGTGGCTCGCATCGCGCTGGCCAGCTTTATGGCCTATCTGGTGGGCCAGTTTATGGACGTGGTGGTATTCAACCGCCTGCGGCGGCTCAGGGCCTGGTGGGTGGCACCCGCCGCCTCGACCCTGTTTGGCAACCTGGTGGATACCATCGCCTTCTTCAGCATCGCCTTCTGGCGTAGCACGGATCCCTTCATGGCCGAGCACTGGGTCGAGATCGCAACCGTGGACTATGTGTTCAAGTTGCTGATAAGCCTTGGTCTGTTTGTGCCTCTCTACGGCGTCTTACTGCGTTATCTCAGCAGCAAGCTGGTGGGTGAGGCCGGATTGGCCGGCCTGCAAGCGGCGACGCGCCAAGCCTGACGCAATTGACCATCCCCCGGGATGGTCAATTTTTTTGCACTTTTGGCAAATAAGAGTTGCTTAGTTAAATGAGAATGATTATTGTTAACTTGTTTTCCGGGAAAGACTTCATTCGTTCCAACGTGATGGACTTCTTGTGAAGGCACGACATTGCTCACATTGCTTCCAGTTATAGGGCCAGTTCTTCTGGCCCTCTTTTTTTGTTTTTTTCAGCAAGTGACAGCCATAAAAAATGGGAGCCAAGGCTCCCGTCGTTACATAGGTTGCGGCTTACTCGATATCGAGCGCCTCAGGGGAGAGGATCACCCCCGTGGTATCGGCGTAGAGGTGGTCATCGGGCAGGAAGGTGACGCCACCGAAGTTGACCGGCAGATCCGTCTCCCCCACGTCCTTGCTGTCGGCGCCCACCGGAATGGCAGCCAGTGCCTGAATACCGATATCCAGATCCTCCAGGATGTCGACTTCGCGCACGCAGCCGTAGCAGACGATGCCTTCCCACTCGTTCTCGGCTGCTGTAGTGGCAATTTCGCTGTCGATCAAGGCACGGCGCATGGAGCCACCGCCATCGATCAGCAGCACGCGGCCGACGCCGTTCTCTTTAACGATCTCACGGATCAGGCCATTCGATTCGAAGCATTTGACTGTGGTGATGACGCCGCCGAAAGAGGCACGGCCGCCGAAGGAGCAGAGCATGGGTTCGAGCACATCCACCATGTCCTGATAGATGTCGCACAGTTCTGAAGTGTTGTATTCCATAGTGTCAAATCCACGGCTGGAAACAGGTGGGATCCAGTATAAGGAGTGGGACTGGCATTTCAATGAATATTCCTTGAACAACAACGGGGATAGCGTTTTCTGCGTAATCTCAATGCAGTCAATGCCCTGTTCGTGAGAGGTCCATCGTGCTGATCCGTCATAAGTTGATCCTGAACACAGTGCTGGTGGTCAGCGAGGTGAACCGCAACGTCAACAACATCCGCGACATAGCCCAGGAGGCGGGTCTGATGGCGGAGGAAAATGCCACATCCAACCATGGCTTGACCGAGCAGGCCAAGCTGCTCAATCAGGCGGTGGCTAGGTATCGGGTCTAGCAGCCCGCCCCCTGGAACAGAAAAAGGGGTCCGTGCAGGACCCCTTTTTTGATCGGGACGACTCGTCCTTACTAGATGAGGAACAGGGTCGCCAGCCCGAGGAAGATGAAGAAGCCGCCGGTATCCGTGATGGCGGTGATCATCACGCTGGCACCGATCGCCGGATCCCGGCCGAGACGTGACATCGTCATGGGGATGATGACCCCCATCAGGGCGGCGACCAGCAGGTTGATCATCATGGCCAACGTCATCACGGCGCCCAGTGCGGCATCCTGATAGAGGGCATAGGTGGCCAGCCCCATGGTGCCGCCCCACACCAGGCCGTTGATAAGTGCCACCCCCAGTTCGCGCCACAGCAGGAAGGAGACGTTGCCAGCCTGGATGTGCTGCAGCGCCAGCGCCCGCACTATCATGGTGATGGTCTGGTTGCCTGTGTTGCCGCCGATCCCCGCGACTATGGGCATCAGGGCCGCCAGCGCCACCAGTTGCGATATGGTGTGCTCGAACAGACCTATGACCCGGGAGGCCACGAAGGCGGTACAGAGGTTGATGGCGAGCCAGGCCCAGCGGGTCTTGACCGCTTTGCTGACCGGGGCGAATACGTCTTCATCTTCGCTGATCCCCCCCATGCGGCGCAGATCTGTGTCGCTCTCCTCATACACCAGATCCACCACTTCGGCGACGGTGAGGCGGCCCATCAGCTTGCCGCGTGCGTCCACCACTGCGGCGGAGATCAGGTCATCCCGCTCGAAGGTGCGGGCCGCTGCCTCGTCGTTGTCCTCCGGATCGAAGGTGACCGGATCCCGCTCCATTACCTCGGCGACCAGGGTTGCCGGCTTGTGCAGCAGCACTGTGGTGAGCGGCAGCTCCCCCTGCAGTCGGTTGCGCCTGTCGATGACGAACAGCTTGTCGGTGTTGACGGGGATCTTGCCACGCAGGCGCAGGTAGCGCTGCACGGTCGCCAGACTCACCTCGGCGCGCACCGTGATGAGCTCGAAGTCCATCATGGTGCCGACCGTGTGCTTGCCGTAGCGGATCACCTCTCTCACCTGATCGCGCTGGGGAGGTGCCATGGAGGTGAGCAGTCGGCCCATCAGGTTGCGGGGCAGATATTGGCCGAGGTAGATCTGATCGTCTATGTCCAGGGTGCGCAGGGCGTGCAGCAGCGCCTTGTCGCTCATGCCGCTGATCAGGCTGTCCCACACTGTCTCCGAGGCCTCGACCAGAACCTGGCCATGCTTCGCCTCATCCACCAGTTGCCACAGCACGTGGCGCTCGTCCGGTGGCAGGGATTCCAGCGCATCGGCGATATCTGCGGCGGGCAGGCGGTTGACCAGATTGGTGATCTCGCTGGTCTGGTCGCGTAGCTCGGCATCCTGTACCGCCTGCGGATCCAGCAGGCTGTCGGTGAGGGCATCATCGACCAGCAGTAGGGTGAGAATGCGCGATCTGTCTTGTTCACGCTGCTTGGCGCTGTTCTTGACGGGGAGAGACATGACACAGAATTCCTGAATTCGGTTGGCCGGATGACCTTCCCTATAGGATACCAGACTCAAAACAAGAGGTTATGACCATGAATGCGGTAAGTGCGGATAAAAAACTGCCACCATGATGGTGACGGTCTCAATGGCGAGCCTGACGGCGGGCTCAGGCCAGTGCAGCGCACCTGTCTGGCCGGGATGCAGTGCGGGCAGCGACGTGAGACTGAAATGGCATAAAAAACGCCTCCACAGGGGGAGGCGTCTTGGTACGGAAGGGTGCTGCGCTTGTGCTTACAGGATGAAGCGGCTCAGATCCTCGTCCTCGATCAGCGCACCGAGGTGGGCGTTGACGTAGTCGGTATCGATGACGAAGGTCTCGCCTGACTTCTCGGAGGCATCATAGGAAATGTCTTCCATCAGCCGCTCCATGACGGTGTGCAGGCGGCGGGCACCTATGTTCTCGGTGCGCTCGTTGACCTGCCAGGCCGCTTCGGCCAGACGGCGGATACCATCTTTGGTGAACTCGATCTTGACCCCTTCGGTGGCCATCAGCGCCTGGTACTGATCGGTGAGCGAGGCGTTCGGCTCGGTCAGGATGCGCTCGAAGTCGTCTGTGGTGAGCGCGGTCAGCTCGACCCGGATGGGCAGGCGACCCTGCAGCTCTGGGATGAGATCGGACGGGCGGGCCACCTGAAAGGCACCGGAGGCGACAAACAGTATGTGGTCTGTCTTGACCATGCCGTGCTTGGTGCTGACCGTGCAGCCCTCCACCAGCGGTAGCAGGTCGCGCTGTACCCCCTCGCGGGAGACATCGGGGCCCGAGCTCTCGCCGCGCTTGCAGATCTTGTCGATCTCGTCGAGGAAGACGATGCCGTTGTTCTCGACCGCCGCAATCGCCTTCTGCTTCAACTCTTCCGGATTGACCAGACGGGCCGCTTCCTCTTCGATCAGCACCTTCATGGCCTCTTTGACCTTGATCCTGCGCTTCTTCTTCTGGTTCTGGCCCAGGTTCTGGAACAGCCCCTGCAACTGGCTTGCCATCTCTTCCATGCCCGGGGGGGTCATGATGTCGACACCCATGGGACTGGCTGACAGCTCGAGTTCGATCTCCTTGTCATTCAGCTGGCCTTCTCGCAGCTTCTTGCGGAAGATCTGGCGGGTGTTGGAGTTGTCTGCCTTCTCCTCCTCGCCCCAGCTGTTGCGCGGGTTGGGCAGCAGGGCGTCGAGGATGCGCTCCTCGGCGGCTTCCTCGGCGCGGTATTTCATCTTCTCCATCTCGGTCTCGCGCACCAGCTTGATGGCGACGTCGGTCAGATCGCGGATGATGCTGTCCACTTCCTTACCCACATAGCCCACCTCAGTGAACTTGGTCGCTTCCACCTTGATGAAGGGGGCGTTGGCCAGCTTGGCCAGACGACGGGCGATCTCGGTCTTGCCGACCCCGGTCGGGCCTATCATCAGGATGTTTTTCGGGGTCACTTCGTGACGCATCTCTTCATCGAGCTGCATCCGGCGCCAGCGATTGCGCAGGGCGACGGCGACGGCACGCTTGGCGTCGGCCTGGCCAATGATGTGTCGGTCCAGCTCGTGGACGATTTCTCTCGGGGTCATCTCGGACATGATGGAGTTCCTGTATCCGGGGCGGGCAGGGCCCACCCCTTGGAGAATGGGTTACGTGGCTGGCTTATTTAGCAGAATAGTTCAGCACTTCAATGGTGTGGTGGCCATTGGTGAAGACGCAGATGTCGCCCGCAATCTTGAGGGACTTCTCGACGATGGTCTTGGCATCCAGCTCGGTGTTTTCCAGCAGCGCGATGGCGGCGGACTGGGCGAAGTTGCCACCCGAGCCGATGGCGATCAGGTCATGCTCCGGCTGCACCACATCACCGTTGCCGGTGATGATGAAGGATTTGTTTTCATCGGCCACCGCCAGCAGGGCCTCGAGACGGCGCAGGGCGCGATCGGTGCGCCAATCTTTGGCCAGCGCCACGGCGGCGCGCTCCAGATTACCCTGATGGGCCTGCAGTTTGGCTTCGAAGCGCTCGAGCAGGGTGAAGGCGTCAGCGGTGCCGCCGGCGAAACCGGCCAGCACCTTGCCGTTATAGAGACGATGAACCTTGCGGGCGTTGCCCTTCATGACGGTGTTGCCAAGAGAGACTTGGCCATCGCCACCGATGACGACCTGACCGTTGCGGCGAACTGAAACTATGGTAGTCACTTTACTTACCTCGCTTGAGCCGAATAACGGCCAGACTGTGCATGGCAAGAAAGATGGGGATGGCAAGCGGGTTTTTCAAGCCTGTTGTTTGGCGGGACAACACGGGGCGGGACAGGTGCAGTGGCGAGTGGCACCAAAAGAAACAGGGCCGGGTGTTGCTACCCGGCCCTGTCGCAAATTGTCCCGCAGAGCGTTTGGCTAGGCGTAAACATACATTGAGGTGAAATCTTGGCAAGCTATCCGCATTATGTTGCTTCAGACCAGACAACCGCTTGGCACACGATCACAGTTTGGCCATTGAATGTAGCCGAGGGAGAACCATACAGCGTGTAGCCTTGAGCAAGTGCTTCGCTGACACGAAAACAAAATGTTGCGTCATCAGGCCCGGTAATTAAGCGGTAAATCGGAAGGCCATTGGGTGGCTGTTTCGAATTTTTCATGCTCTTGCTCTCCCTGTTGGTTCAACCTGACAGAATGCTAGCCCTTTTTGGGGATGCAGCCGCTGATGCCGGCGCTTTGCAGCTTGCGGTTGGCCGCATCGACGGCCGCCTTGCCGCTAAAGGGACCCACCATCACCTTATAGACGGTGCCATTGTCGCCATTTACCATCTGCAGGCTGGAGGAGAGGCCGGCGCCAAAGGCGATACGCGCCTTGAGCGACTCGGCAGAATCCTGCGAGCGCAGCGCGGCACATTGCATCATGTAGCGACCGCTGTCGGCCGCCGCCTGAGCCCTGGTGGTCTCGGCCCGTTCCCGTTCCAGCTCGGCCCGCAGTTCACGCTCCATCCGTTCCCGCTCAGCTTGGCGGTCGATCACCTGCACCTGGGCTGTGGCCACGGGGGCGGGCTTGGCGGGTTGAACCGGTTGCGGCTTGTAAGGCTGCACCTGACCTATGGGGGTGCCCGGCTGGGGAATGTCGGTCGGCACCGGCTGCGGCAGTTTCTCCGGCTGCAAGGTCAGGGTCTGGGCAGGGGGCGGTGGCAGCACACCCGGTCGGGGGGGCGGCTCTGTGATATCGACCTGCTTGTTCTCCAGCCGTTCGATATAGCTCCACTTCTCCTGCGGCAACCCGTTGTTTTGCGTCTTGGGCTTGTTGGCCTTGACCTGTTCTTCAATGGTGGGGGCATCGCTGCCCTTGCCGTTGATCATGTAGAGGAAGCCACCAAAGCCTGCCAGCAGTGCCACGACCAGCAGGATTGGAATAACAGGAAAGCGGCGAGGGGCCGCTTTCTTGGTATTGCGGCCACCCGCCCGACGTCGCGGGCGGCTGCCGACATAATCTCGGGTTGCCATCTATTACATGCGCTCCAGGGTATGGATACCCAGCACGCCGAGACCCAGTTTCAGGACCTTGGCGGTGGCGGCGCACAGCAGCAGACGGCTCTGACGGCTTGCTTCGTCCACGCCATCCTTGTTGATCGGGCAGGCTTCATAGAAGGTCATGAAGTTGCCGGACAGCTCGTAAAGGTAGGTACAGAGCAGGTGTGGCATGCCTTTGTCTGCCACGCCGTTGACCGCGTCGGAGAACTGGATCAGTTTCTGGGCCAGGGTCTCTTCGGCTTCCTCGTTCAGGGTCACAGTGCCGGTCAAGGTCTCGGCATTGACGCCGGCCTTGCGGAAGATGGACTGGATACGGGTGTAAGCGTACTGCAGGTAAGGGGCCGTGTTGCCTTCGAACGACAGCATCATGTCCCAGTCGAAGATGTAGTCTGTGGTGCGGTTCTTGGAGAGATCCGCATACTTGACCGCACCCATGGCGATGGCGTGTACCACTTCGGCCTTCTCTGCGGCGGAGAGATCGCTGTTGCGGTTCTCCAGCAGGGCGCTCGCGCGCTCCTCGGCTTCGTTGAGCAGATCAACCAGCTTGACGGTGCCGCCGGAGCGGGTCTTGTAGGGCCGACCATCTTTGCCCAGCATCATGCCGAAGGCGTGGTGCTCAAGGGGGACGGATTCCGGCACATAGCCCGCTTTGCGGGTGATGGTCCAGGCCTGCATCAAGTGCTGGTGCTGACGGGAGTCGATGAAGTACATGACGCGGTCGGCGCCCAGGGTCTCGTAACGATACTTGGCACAGGCGATGTCGGTAGTGGTGTAGAGGAAACCGCCATCGCTCTTCTGGATGATGACGCCCATGGGCTCGCCATCCTTGTTCTTGAACTCGTCCAGGAACACCACGGTCGCCCCTTCGCTCTCGACCGCCAGCCCCTTGGCTTTCAGGTCGTCCACGATTTGCGGCAGCATGTCGTTGTACATGGACTCGCCCATGATGTCCTTGTTGGTCAGGGAGACATTCAGGCGGTCGTAGTTGATCTGGTTCTGCTCCATGGTCATGTCGACCAGCTTCTTCCACATGGTGCGGCAGTACTCATCGCCACCCTGCAGCTTGACCACGTAGTTACGGGCACGCTCGGCGAAGGCTTCGTCTTCGTCGTAGCAACGCTTGGCTTGGGTGTAGAAGGCTTCGAGATCCTTGAGCGCCATGTCGCTGGCGTGCTCGTTGGCCATCTTCTCCAGATAGGCGATCAGCATGCCGAACTGGGTACCCCAGTCGCCGATGTGGTTGGCGCGCACTACCTTGTGGCCGAGGAATTCCAGGGCTCGGGCGGCGACGTCGCCGAGCACTGTGCTGCGGATGTGGTGCACCGCCATCTCTTTGGCCACGTTCGGCGCCGAGTAATCTACCACCACGGTCTGCGGGCTGGGCAGTTTCACGTTGGCGTTGGCGCTGGTCACCATGGCCTCGACCTGGCCGGCCAGCCAGCGCTGGTCGAAGAAGAAGTTGATGAAGCCGGGGCCGGCGATCTCGACCTTGGCGATCAGGTCCGAGGCGGGCAGGTGCTCTATGATGGCAGCGGCCAGCTCACGGGGGTTCTTGCGGGCCGGTTTGGCCAGCAGCATGGCCAGGTTGGTGGCCAGGTCACCGTGAGCCTTCTCCTTGCATCGGTCTACTTGCACCCGGGCTTCCAGGTCCGCCGGCAACACGCCTGCTGACTTGAGATTGGCTACCGTTTGTTCAAGTAGATGATGAATATGCTCTTTCATAACTGACCACCGAGGTTGCGCGTCGAAAAATGACTGATATATAAGGGCGTGAATTTTACCCGCATCGGCCCGAGAAAACTATAGGGACGGCCCGCCAGAGTTGGTCGGGCGGATATTTCACTGCATTTGTCACCCGTATCCAGAATATTCAATGGAATAAATGGTGCTTATCCATTTCTACTGCATATCGAAGCGGCTTGTCCAGGCTATTTTCCCCTGATTGTTAAGGGTTTTTTTTATTCCAACTCGGTCTGAATGATCTGCCCTTCCACGGCGGTCGTATCCACAGGTATCTTCCACAGAGGAATATTCTGATGAAACTGGCGCTGTTTCCCCTCTCGGCTCACCTGCTGCCCGGTGGCATCATGCCGCTGCGCATCTTCGAGCCCAGATACCAGCGCATGATCGCCGCGGCGGGAGATCAGGGCTTCGTGCTCTGCATGCTCGACCCCCGTCAGCCTGATGCGCTGCGTAACATGTATCCCATCGCCACCCGGGTGCGGATCATCGATTTCGATCAACTGCCAGATGGTCTGCTGGGGATCACAGTGCTCGGCATTGAGCGAGTCAGGATCGCTGAGCTGTGGCAGGAGCCCGACGGGCTGAGGATCGGTGAGGTGGCGCTGCTGCCGCCCTGGCAGGCGGGTCGGCTCAATGCCGATCAGCACTCCCTGGCCAGGGCACTGCAGGATGTGTTCAATGACTACCCGGAATATGCGGCGCTCTACCATGATCCCGACTGGTACGATGCCAGCTGGGTGGCTCAGCGTTGGCTGGAGGTGCTGCCCATTCCCGTAGAACAGAAGCAGTGGTTGCTGGCGGCGGAAGACAACCAGCCAACACTCTCCCTGCTGAGCGGCCTGCTGGTTGCCAGCCATTGAGTGTATATTTTCGGCCCTGCCAGTGATCCTTTTTCCACACCCGGCGTAATGGTGATGACCACAACATTGAAGGCATGGCGCAATGGCATATACTGGCCAACCCCAATCGACTCAGCGCAGGATATCGCCCCCCATGGACAGCCCAGATGGCGATCTGAAGTCTCTTCTCATCCGGGTCGCCGAGCAGGCCGACAAGGCTGCCTTCGCCCGCTTGTTTCACCACTTTGCGCCGCGCATCCGCAGCTATGGGCTGCGTCACCTCGGCAGCGAAGCCAACGCCATGGAGCTGGTGCAGGAAACCATGTTGCTGGTGTGGCAGAAGGCCCGCCTCTACCACCCCGAGAAGGGGGCGCCGACCACCTGGATCTACACCGTCATGCGCAACCAGAGTTTTGACATGCTGCGCCGCCGCCGCGCCAGCAAGGAGGATCTCTGCGCCGAGGAGTTGTGGCCCATGCTGGAGTTCAGGGCGGAAGAGGAGCACCTGAGCGGTGGTGAGGATGCCGTGCTGACTCGCCAGATGGCGCACTACCTCGCCACTCTGCCGGAACCGCAACAGCAGGTGGTGCGCGGCATCTATCTGCAGGAGTTCTCCCAGCAGGAGCTGGCGGAGCGACTCGGCGTGCCGCTTGGTACCATCAAATCCCGCCTCAGACTGGCACTACAGAAATTGAAAGAGCAAGTGGAGCAAGGCCATGATTAAAACCCATCCGATTCACGCCATGTTGCGCGCCTTCGCTGCCGACGAGCTGCCCCTGCCGCTGGCGGTCGGTGTCTCTGCCCATTGCGAGCTCTGCCCCGAGTGTGCCGCCCGTTTGCAGGCCTGTGAAGAGGCGCTGGCCCGTCAGTATCTGGAGCCGGTAGATGAGCCCGCTGAGACAAGCGAAAGCATGCCGGTGGAGCTCGATGCCATGCTGGCCGGCATACTGCAACAGCCGGTGGCCAGCCCGGCCGAACTCGGCCAGCCGGTGCGGCCAGCACCCGAGTTGCAGGTGGCGGGCCAGTCATATCGGTTGCCCAGGGTGTTGGCTCGTCACCATGCCCCCAAGTGGCGTCACATAGGTGCCATTCGTCAGCACAGCTTGCCGCTGGACGAGTTGGGGGCCCGTGCCAGCCTGCTGCATATCGAGGCAGGTGGCCGCATACCCGAGCATACCCATCAGGGCTATGAGTTGACCCTGCTGTTGGCTGGCAACATACAGGACGGGGAGACCTGCTATCAGGCGGGGGACTTCATCTGGCGCGATGCCAGCCATGCCCACAGCCCGCACACCCCGGACGGGTGCCTCTGTTACACGGTTCAGGATGCGCCGGTCCAGTTCACCAAGGGACTGTCGCGGCTGCTCAATGGCATCACCCATCGTCTCTATTGAGGTGGGGCAGCAATAGAAAAAGGGACCGAAAGGTCCCTTTTTCATTCGGCTATTTGCCTGCCATCAGGCCACAAACACCAGGTAGACGACGAAGGCCACGATAAAGCGATAGATGGCGAACGGAATGAAGTCGAGGCGACGGATCAGCGCCAGGAAGGTCTTGATGGCAATCATGGCGACCACGAAGGCGGTGACAAAGCCCACCGCAAACATGGGAAAGTCGGCCATGGAGAGGAGGTCGCGGCTCTTGTAGAGATCCAGCCCGCTTGCCGCCACCATCATGGGCACCGCCAGGATGAAGGAGAACTCGGCCGCTGCCTGACGGCTGATCCCCATCAGCATGCCGCCGCTGATGGTGGCGCCGGAGCGGGAGAAGCCGGGCCAGAGTGCCAGACACTGGAACAGACCTATGCCGAACGCCTGTTTGTAGCTGATGTCATCCAGGGTCTCGGAGCGTACCGCCGGGCGACATTTCTCGGCGATGATCAGCAGTATGCCGCCAGCCACCAGGGCGTACATCACTGTCTCGGGGCCGAACAGGTTGGCTTTGATCCAGCTGTGAATGGCGAGGCCGATGATCACGGCGGGCAGCATGCCGAGGATGATGTGCACCAGGGAGAGGGTGGCGTGATCCTGCGCTGGCTTCTGGCCAAAGTGGATGCCAATCAGGCCAAAGAGGCGGCGCCAGAAGACGGCCACGACCGCGAGAATGGAGCCCATCTGGATCACTATCTCGAAGGTGGCGGCCTTGGGGCCTTCGAAGCCCAGCAGGTGGCCGACGATGATCATGTGGCCGGTGGAGGAGACGGGGAGGAACTCGGTCAGCCCCTCGACGACGCCCAGAATAAAGGCGACCAGCAGGCTATAAGTGTCAGTCATCGAACAAACAGTCCTTAATTTCGTTGATGTAAAAACGCCCCGGGAAGGTCTCGGGGCGGTTTATCTTGCTCGATTGTGACAGATGAGGCCATGTAAATCTTAAGATCGGCCGATCTCAGTTGCGGATAAAACGGTAGCGGGTCTGGTGGTGGTAGTAATGTCCCGGCAGCAGCCAGGGATTGCCGAGCTCGGGCCGGTTGGGGCTGTCAGGCAACTGCTGCGCCTCCAGGCAGAAGCCGTCGTAATCCCGATACGGCTGGTCGTTGCGGCTCGGCGTATTGGCCAGCCAGTTGCCGGTGTAAAACTGCAGCGAAGGCTGGTTGGTGTAGACCTCCATCGCCAGCTGCCGATCGCCGGAGATCACTCGTGCGGCCCAGGTATGCTCAGGGTCAGCGAGCGGTAAAGAGGGGATCTCTAGGCTGTCATGGCGCAGCTGGTTGAGCAGGAAGGCGTGATCGTACCCCTTGGCCTGCTGTTGCTGGGGATGGCTCAGCCAATCCTGGCCTATTGGGCGCGGGGCGCGCAGATCGAAGGGGCCTTCCACCGGCGTAATGGCCAGCGGCAGACCGCTCTCATCGGTTGGCAAAAAGCGATCGGCGTTGAGGCTGATGGTGTGCTCGCGTACATCGCCGCCCCCATCCAGGTTGAAGTAGGCATGACTGGTGAGACTGACCGGGGTCGGTGCATCCGTGCTGGCCCTGAAATCGACCACCAGATCGCACAGCTCCAGCCGGTACTCCAGCGTCACCCGCACGTTGCCGGGGAAACCCTGATCGCCCGCCTTTGACAGCAGGACGAGTCTGACCCTATCAGCCTCCAGCTCCTTGATGTTCCAGCGTTGGCGATGAAATCCCTCCCGTCCGCCGTGCAGGCAGTGGGGCGCCTGATTGGCATCCAGCGGCCAGTGCTGGCCATCGCGCACCAGTTCGGCGCCGCCAATGCGGTTGGCAAAACGCCCGGCGACTGCGCCCAGCCACGCCTGCTGAGCAGGATAGGCCGCTTCGGCGCAGCCCAGCAGCACCTCGCGGTGCTTGCCCGCTACCGGCAGGGTGAGGGAGGTGAGGGTGGCGCCAAAATCGAGGCCGCGCAGGCGCAGCCCCTCTTCGTTTTCCAGCTCGAATGGGGTCATGGCGCCGCTCATAACTTGCCTGCCCCTGAACTGGCGCGGCAGACATAGCTATCGGCCTTGAGACCGAAGTGGGCCGGATACTCGGCGTCGACGGCGGCAATCACCTCGGCCACCTGCGCCGGGCGTAGCAGGGCAACCACGCAGCCGCCGAAGCCGCCGCCCGTCATCCGCACACCGCCTTCGCGGCCAAGCTTGGCCTTGATGATCTCCACCAGACCGTCGATGGGGGGCACTGTGATCTCGAAGTCATCGCGCATGGCAGCGTGGGACTCGGCCATCAGTTCGCCGAGGCGCACCAGATCGCCGGACTCCAGCGCATCGGCGGCGGCCAGAGTGCGGGCGTTTTCGCCCACCACGTGGCGAGCGCGGCGGTAGCAGATCTCATCCAGCCCGGCCTTGCCCGCTTCCAGCGCGGCCATGTCGAGGTCGCGCAGCGCCTTGACCCCGTAGTGGCGGGCGGCGGTTTCACACTGCTGACGGCGGGTGTTGTATTCGCTGTCCACCAGACCGCGCCACACGTTGGAGTTGACGATCAGCACCGCCAGATCGGGGGGCATGGGGATGAGACGGGTCTGGAGCGAGCGGCAGTCGAGCAGCAGGGCATGATCCTGTTTGCCGCTGGCGGAGATCATCTGATCCATGATGCCGCAGTTGCAGCCGACGAACTGGTTCTCCGCCTGCTGGCCATTGAGCGCGATCTCGGCCTGGCTGATGTCGAGCCCCAGCGCCTCCTTGAAGGCCTGGCCTATGGCCACTTCCAGCGAGGCGGACGACGACAGGCCGGTGCCCTGCGGCACGTTGCCCGAGACCACCAGGTTGAGGCCGCGCAGCGCATGGCCGCGCACCTGCAGGTATTTCACCACGCCGCGGATGTAGTCGCTCCAGCGCTGCTCGGCATGATGGGTGATGGGGTGGTTCAAATCGAACAGGTCGTGCTGGTTGCCATAATCGGCGGCGATCACGTGCACCAGGCTGTCATCCCGCAGGCCGATGGCGACGCAGGTTTCGAAGTCGATGGCGCAGGGCAGCACGAAACCGTCGTTGTAGTCAGTGTGCTCGCCGATGAGGTTGACGCGGCCGGGGGCACGCACCAGCAGGTCGGGTTGCTGCCCAAACTGCTCTGCAAAAACGGTGCTGACGTGTTGGCTGGGGGTCATAGGGTTTCCTCATTGGCTTGGCTGGTCTGGTTGTAGTGAATCGGGTTCAGGGCACGCAGCCGTTCTGCAGCTTGCTCCGGTGTGAGGTCGCGCTGGGCTTCTGCCAGCATCTCGAAGCCCACCATGAACTTGCGCACCGTGGCGGAGCGCAGCAGGGGCGGATAGAAGTGGGCGTGCAGCTGCCAGGCTTCCGGGCAGTCGGAGTGCGGCGGCGCGAAGTGCCAACCCATGGAGTAGGGAAAGCTGCACTCGAACAGGTTGTCGTAACGGCTGGTGAGCTCCTTGAGTGCCACCGCCAGATCCTGCTGCAGCTCGGGGGTGAGGCCGAGCAGGGAGGGCACATGGGTCTTGGGCAGCAGCAGGGTTTCGAACGGCCAGGCGGCCCAGAAGGGAACGACTGCCAGCCAATGTTCGGTTTCCACGACGATGCGGGTTCGATCCACCAGCTCCCGCTCCACATATTCGACCAGCAGCGGGCGGCTATGCGCGGCCAGCCAGTCACGCTGGTGCTGTTCTTCGCGGGCGATTTCGTTGGGCAGAAAATCGCTGCCCCACAACTGGCCGTGAGGGTGGGGGTTGGAGCAGCCCATGACGGCGCCCTTGTTTTCAAACACTTGCACCCATTGCCACTGGCTCGACAGCTCGGCCACCTGTTCCATCCAGGTGGTGATCACTGCCTCTATGGCGGGCAGCGGCAGCTCGGGCAGTGTCTTGCCGTGATCGGGCGAGAAGCAGATGACCCGGCTGGTGCCGCGGGCGGCCTCCAGTTTCAGCAGGGGATCCTGGTCGCCATCGGCGGGCGGCGTGTCCTGCATCAGGGCGGCGAAGTCGTTGGTGAAGACGAAGGTGCCCTGATAGTCCGGGTTCTTGTCGCCGGTGACGCGCTGGTTGCCTGCGCAGAGGAAGCAATCCGGATCATGGGAGTGATTCGGCGCCTGACTTATCTTCTCTACCTGGCCCTGCCATGGGCGCTTGGCCCTGTGGGGGGAGACCAGCACGTATTGACCGGTCAGTGGGTTGAAACGACGGTGGGGGTGATCAACCGGGTTGAACATCATCACTCCTCATTATCTGATGAAATGGATGGATTGGCCGCCTGCCGGGCGGACGAAGGAGGGCGAGTGGCACTGGGCATGTTCACGCCTCGTACCCCTGCGGATTGGCGGACTGCCAGCGCCAGCTGTCGGCGCACATGGTTGCGAGATCCCGACTGGCCCGCCAGCCCAGCTCGCGCTCTGCCTTGGCGGGATCGGCCCAGCACTCGGCGATGTCGCCGGGGCGCCTGGGTTCAATGCGATAGGGCAGCGGCCGACCGGAGGCGGCTTCGAACGCCGCGACCATTTGCAACACGCTCTGGCCCTGACCTGTGCCCAGGTTGTAGACGTGCATGCCCCCCTGCCGGGCGCAATGTTGCAGCGCTTTGACGTGTCCCTCGGCGAGATCCATCACGTGGATGTAGTCCCGCACCCCGGTGCCATCGACGGTGGGGTAATCGTTTCCAAAGACAGAGAGAGAGGCGCGGCGGCCGATGGCGACCTGGGTCAGGAAGGGCATCAAATTGTTGGGTATGCCCTGAGGATCTTCCCCTAGGGAGCCGGAGCTATGGGCGCCGACCGGGTTGAAGTAGCGCAGCAGCGTCATGCTCCAATGGGGTTCAGCCTGCTGCAGATCCTCGAGGATCTCCTCGATGATCAGTTTGGATCGCCCGTAAGGATTGGTGGCGCTGCGCGGGAAGTCCTCCCGGATGGGCGTGCTGGCCGGATCGCCATAGACGGTGGCTGACGAGCTGAACACCAGGCTGTCGACCCCGGCACGTTTCATCGCCTGCAACAGGGTGAGGGTGCCGCTCAGGTTGTTCTCGTAGTAGTCCAGCGGAATACGGGTCGACTCACCGACGGCTTTCAGAGCGGCAAAATGGATCACTGCGTCGATCTGTTGTTCGGCAAAGATCCGATCCAGCAGGACGGCATCGCGAATATCCCCTTGATAGAAGACGGGTTGCTGGCCGCTGATGGCGGCGATGCGAGCCAGTACGCCCGCCTTGCTATTGCAGAGGTTATCCACCACAACGGGTTTCATTCCCGCTGCCTGCAAGGCCAGACAGGTGTGGCTGCCGATATATCCGCAACCGCCGGTGACCAGAACGTTCATCTTGCTCTCCACTGAAAAAGTGTCTGGAAGGAGTCTAGCCGAGGGGGGGGCGACCAAACTGTGAGCTTGCTTGCAAAACAGTGTAAACGATTACATTGCTTTTGGGATTATTCTGGTAGCAGATATGCGCTTTACCCCTGTTTTCAATAGGTTTGCTGGGTATAATGGTGCGCTATTGCACAGTGAAATAAGTGAAAACAGCATGAGCACCATCAAGGATGTCGCCCGTTTGGCCAATGTGTCGGTGGCAACGGTTTCACGGGTGATGAACAACTCCCCCAAGGCCAGCGCCGCTTCTCGCGAGGTGGTGCAGAAGGCCATGGCCGAGCTGGGCTATACCCCCAACGCCAACGCGCGGGCACTGGTGAGCCAGACCTGTGACACCATGGGCGTGGTGGTCGGTGACGTGGCGGATCCCTTCTTCGGCGCCCTGATCAAGGGGGTGGCGGCGATTGCGGTGGGGCAGGGGTTGCACCTGTTGATGGGTAATGGTTTTCACAGGGCGCAACAAGAGCGGGAATCCATCGAGCTGCTGATCGGCAAGCGCTGCGAGGCGCTGGTGGTGCACAGCAAGGCGCTGAGCGACGAGGAGCTTATCGACTACGCCATGCGGGTGCCCGGCATGGTGCTGATCAACCGCGATATTCCTGCCCTCAAGGGACGCTGCATCGCCCTTAACAACCGGCTGGGGGCCGCTACGGCGACCCGTCATCTGATCGATCTGGGCCATCGCCATATCGCGTTTATCAGCTCGGATCACGCCATTGAGGATGCCACCTTGCGTCTGCAGGGCTATCAGGACGGGTTGATGGAGGCGGGTCTGGCAGCAAATCCGGAGCTGATCGAGAGCGGCACACCGAGCGAAGAGGGGGGCGAGCGCGCCATGCTCAACCTGTTGGCCAAGGGGCTCAGGGTGACCGCCGTAGTGGCCTATAACGACGCCATGGCGGCTGGCGCCATCTCGGTGCTGGCGGATAATGGCCTCAAGGTGCCGGAGGAGGTCTCTGTGGTGGGCTTCGATGACATCATCTATGCCAGATACCTGAGACCCAAGCTCTCCACCATGCGCTATCCCATCGAGCTGATGGCTGCCCAGGCTGCCAAGCTGGCTATTCAGCTGGCGGCGGGGGAGAGTGAGGCGACCCAGAGCCGGATTTATACCCCCACGCTGATCAATCGCCACTCGGTCGCACCGGTTCGGGCCGGATAGCGATCAGTCACGGCCTCGTTCGAGGTCGTGTTATGCGCGTTTATTTTTTTACCTGGTTTTTAATCATTTTTACTCCGTTTTACTTAACAAAATTGGTGTAATCGTTTACATCTGTGTGAGCAAGATCGCCGTTCCCTGCGTCATACTTCTCTAGACTGAATAGGTTTTCCAATCAGCAGGGAGAGAGTGAATGCTCAGGGAGATAGTGGCGCGTCAGGATTGGCAGACCCAGGCCATTACGTCGGTAAACCGGCTGGCTGCCCATACCCCCATGTTCAGCTGGCGCAGCGAAGCGGATGCCAAGGATGATCTGGCTTCTTCCTCCCGTATCTTGCTCGATGGCGAGTGGCGCTTCTCTTTCTTTGCCGCACCCGAGCGGGTGCCCGAAGGCTGGCTGGCGCAGGATCTGGCGGATGCCTGCCCCATTACGGTGCCGGGCAACTGGCAGCTGGATGCCGCCTACCCGGCATCGCGTCCGCTCACGGACAGCCCCATCTACACCAACATCAAGTACCCCTTCCCCTGCGATCCGCCCAGGGTGCCTGCTGCCAATCCGACCGGCTGCTACTCTCGCGAGTTCGAGTTGCCCGCCGACTGGCTGGCCAGCGGCCAGACCCGCATCATCTTCGACGGGGTCGACAGCGCCTTCTACCTGTTCTGCAACGGCCACTGGGTAGGCTACTCCCAGGACAGCCGGCTGCCCGCCGAATTCGATCTCAGCCCCTTTCTGCAGGCCAGCTGCAACCGGCTGGCGGTGTTGGTGTTGCGCTGGTCCGATGGCTCCTATCTGGAGGATCAGGACATGTGGCGCCTGAGTGGTATCTTCCGTTCCGTCAGTCTGCTGCACAAACCCGATCGCCACCTGATGGATGTGCGGCTGACGCCCGTGCTGGATGATTGCTATCGGGATGCTGGTCTCAAGATCGCGCTGCAGGCCGCCAACGCAATGGGTCTGTCGGTGGAGGTCAGCCTCTACGACGGCACAGAGCGGGTGGCCAACCTGCGCCAGCGGCTTGGCACCTCAACCATCGACGAGAAGGGGGCCTATGAAGATCGCAGCGAGTTGTGGCTGGCGGTCACGGCCCCTCGCAAGTGGAGTGCCGAGACACCCCACCTCTACCGGCTGACCCTGACCTTGCTCGGCGAGCAGGGCGAGCCCATCGAGAGCGAGGCCTATGATGTGGGCTTTCGGGCCGTGGAGATCAAAGGCGGTCTGCTGCGAGTCAATGGCCAGCCTCTGCTGATCCGTGGTGCCAACCGCCACGAACACGATGCGGCCCAGGGCCACGTGGTGACCCCCGCCACCATGGCGCGGGATCTGCGGCTGCTGAAACAGCACAACTTCAACGCGGTGCGCTGCTCCCATTACCCCAACCATCCGGAGTTTTACCGCCTTTGCGATCGGCTCGGCCTCTACGTGGTGGACGAGGCGAATCTGGAGACCCACGGCATGACCCCCATGGGGCGGCTGGCGCGGGATCCGGCCTGGAGCAATGCCTTTCTGGAGCGGGCGACCCGCA
Organism: Aeromonas popoffii; assembly: GCF_037818705.1. Lineage (NCBI taxonomy): Bacteria > Pseudomonadati > Pseudomonadota > Gammaproteobacteria > Aeromonadales > Aeromonadaceae > Aeromonas > Aeromonas popoffii. The sequence goes on from NZ_CP149129.1 coordinate 395,570, forward strand.
TGGTGGCGCGCGACTTCAACCACCCCTCGATCATCATCTGGTCGCTGGGTAACGAGTCGGGCTATGGCCCGGCCCACGATGCCATGTATGGCTGGGTCAAGGGCAGCGACCCGAGCCGTCCGGTGCAGTACGAGGGGGGCGGCGCCGATACTGCGGCCACCGACATCATCTGCCCTATGTATGCGCGCACCCATCAGGATCAGCCCTTTCCGGCCGTGCCAAAGTGGGCGCTGGCCAAGTGGATCGGCCTGCCGGACGAGACCCGTCCGCTGATCCTCTGCGAATACGCCCATGCCATGGGCAACAGCCTGGGGGGCTACGCCCACTACTGGCAGGCGTTTCGTGATCACCCCCGGCTGCAGGGCGGTTTCGTGTGGGATTGGATGGATCAGGGGCTCGACAAGCAGACCGACGATGGCCGTCACTACTGGGCCTACGGCGGTGACTTCGGCGACCAGCCCAATGATCGCCAGTTTTGCTGCAACGGCCTGCTGTTCCCGGATCGCACCCCCCATCCCGCCCTGTGCGAGGCGAAACGGGCCCAGCAGCCGTTTCGCTTCAGCCTGCTCCAGCACACCCCGCTGCGGGTGCGGATCGAGAGCGAATACCTGTTCCGCGCCACCGATAACGAACGGCTTTGCTGGCAGCTGTGCGAGAACGGCCATGTGATGCAGCAGGGGGAGCTCTCCCTCATGTTGGCGCCACAAGGGGTAGTCGAGTTGACCCTGACCGGGACGCTGCCCACCTTTGCGGCGGGCTCCCTCGCCTGGCTGGATCTGGCCATAGTGCAACCCGCAGCCACGGCCTGGGCCGAGCCTGAGCATGAGGTGGCGCACCAGCAATTTATGCTGCCAACGCCTATGGCGATACCGGCGGCGTTTAACCCCGCCGCGATAAACGAGCAGCCGGATCATTGGCTTGTCTGCGCGGCTGGCAGTGAGTGGCAACTGGACAAAACCAGCGGCCGCATACGCAGTTGGCAGAAACATGGCCGCGAACGGCTGCAAGATGCCATCGCCGATCACTTCTATCGTGCGCCGCTCGACAACGACATAGGCGCCAGCGAGGCGGATCACATAGATCCCAACGCCTGGATTGCCCGCTGGCAAGGCGCCGGACTCAACGATCTGGAGCATCGTTGTCTTGGGCTGGAGGTGGATCCCCATCATGGCCGCGTGCTGGTCAGGCACGGTTACTTTGTCCAGGGGGTGCTCAAACTGTCGACCCGCTGGCAGCACGACTTCGGTGCAGACGGTGCCATGGCGCTTACCATAGCCGTCGAGGTCGCGGCCGGCATGCCGTCACTGCCCCGCATCGGCGCCTTGCTTTGGGTGGTCGACGAGGTGGCAGAGGTGAGCTGGCTGGGTCTGGGTCCTCACGAGAACTATCCGGATCGCCTGCTCGGCGCCGATCTCGGTCGCTGGCAGTTGCCGCTGGCGGCCCTGCATACCCCTTATGTCTTCCCGACTGACAACGGACTGCGCTGTGATACCCGCCAACTACAACTGGGGGATCTCGTGGTCGAAGGGCAGTTCCATTTCAGCGTCAGCCGCTACAGCCAGCAGCAGCTGGCCCTGGCCCGTCACCAGACAGATCTGGTGGCCGAGGGTGGCCTGTATCTCTGCCTCGATGGATTCCATATGGGAATTGGTGGCGATGACTCCTGGAGTCAGAGCGTGCGACCGGAATATTGGTTACAGCCAGGCGGCTACTATTGGAACTGTGTTCTACGCTGAATCTGAGCCATGGGTGGGTCGACTGAGGTGGCGGTTAAGCCTCAATGGAGATTCATTGCTCATAACCATATGATATTTAGTTTTTTTGTTGCCACGTAACAGATTGTAATCGTTTTCATTTTGTTGTCAGGTTCACAGAGCATTGCACAACAAATTGATTACATTAGGCTGGCGCCAGTTCAATAGGCGCACAGCATTCCCTACAAAAACAGATAGAGAGATCGGAGCATAACAATGAAAAAAATTACGACAATTGCCGCCGTGCTGATGAGCCTGATGGCAGGAGCCACTGCCCATGCCGAGACCCGTATCGGGGTGACCGTCTATAAGTACGACGACAACTTCATGGCGGTAGTACGCAAGGCCATCGAGAAGGAAGCGGCTGCCAACCCCGGGGTTGAGCTGCTGATGAATGACTCCCAGAACGACCAGTCCAAGCAGAACGACCAGATCGACGTGCTGCTGGCCAAGGGCGTGAAGGCGCTGGCTATCAACCTGGTTGACCCCGCTGCGGCCCCTGTCGTGATTGAGAAGGCCCGTGGCGAAGATATTCCGGTGGTGTTCTACAACAAGGAGCCGAGTGCTGCCGATCTGGCCAGCTATGAGAAGGCTTACTACGTGGGGACCGACTCCAAGGAGTCAGGCATCATCCAGGGTCACCTGATTGCCAAACACTGGCAAGCTCATCCGGAGTGGGATCTGAACAAGGATGGCGTCATCCAGTTTGTGCTGCTGAAAGGGGAGCCGGGTCACCCCGATGCGGAAGCCCGCACCAGTTACGTCATCAAGACCCTGAATGACGGCGGCATCAAGACCCAGCAGCTGCACATGGATACCGGTATGTGGGATACCGCCATGGCCAAGGACAAGATGGACGCCTGGATCTCCGGCCCGAACGCCAACAAGATCGAAGTGGTCATCGCCAACAACGACGGCATGGCGATGGGCGCGGTCGAGTCGCTGAAAGCACAGGGCAAGAGTGCCATCCCGGTGTTCGGCGTCGATGCGCTGCCGGAAGCGCTGGCGCTGGTGAAGAGCGGTGCCATGGCGGGTACAGTGCTTAACGATGCGGCCAACCAGGCCAAGGCGACCTACGAGCTGACCAAGAACCTGGCTGAAGGCAAGGCGGCTGGTGAAGGTACCAAGTGGAACATCGTCAACAAGGTCGTGCGTGTTCCCTACGTCGGCGTAGATAAAGACAACCTGTCCCAATTCGAATAATTCCCTCCTTCAGGGCAAGGGAGATCCCCTTGCCCTTTTTTCAACCAGATGTGATGGCTGATATGACAACACAGCAACAATCAGAATGGCTGTTGGAGATGATTGACGTCAGTAAGAGCTTTCCCGGCGTCAAGGCACTCGATAATGTCAATTTACGGGTCCGTCCTCATTCTGTGCATGCGTTGATGGGCGAGAACGGAGCGGGAAAATCCACACTGCTCAAGTGCCTGTTCGGCATTTACGAGAAGGATCAGGGCAAGATCTTCTTCAAGGGGCAAGAGATCAACTTCACCTCCTCGAAAGAGGCGCTGGAAAATGGCGTCTCCATGGTGCATCAGGAGCTCAACCTGGTGCTGCAACGCTCTGTAATGGACAACATGTGGCTCGGCCGCTACCCGACCAAAGGGTGGTTCATCGACCACGGCAAGATGTATGACGACACCAAGCGCATCTTCGATGAACTCGACATCGATATCGATCCCAAGGTGAAGGTCGCGTCCCTGTCGGTCTCCCAGATGCAGATGATCGAGATCGCCAAGGCGTTCTCCTACGACGCCAAGATCGTCATCATGGACGAACCCACCTCCTCCCTGACCGAGAAAGAGGTGAGCCATCTCTTCAAGATCATCAACAAGTTGAAGGAGAAGGGGTGCGGCATCGTCTACATCTCCCACAAGATGGAGGAGATCTTCCAGCTCTGTGACGAGATCACCATATTGCGGGATGGCCAGTGGGTGGCGACCCAGCCGCTCAAGGGGATGACCATGGATCAGATCATCGGCATGATGGTCGGTCGTGAGCTGACCCAGCGTTTCCCGGAAAAAACCAACCAGCCGCAGGAGGTGATCCTCGAGGTCGAACATCTGACGGCGAAGAACCAGCCCTCCATCCAAGACGTGACCTTCAACCTGCACAAGGGGGAGATCCTCGGTATCGCCGGATTGGTGGGGGCCAAGCGTACCGACATCGTCGAGACCCTGTTCGGTATCCGCGATCGCAGCCAGGGCAGCATCAAGCTGCACGGCAAAGAGGTGGCCAACCACAATGCCCACGAAGCGATTCGCAACGGCTTTGCGCTGGTGACGGAAGAGCGTCGCTCCACCGGTATATATTCGCGTCTCGACATCGCCTTCAACTCCCTGATCGCCAACATGGACAGCTACAAAGGCTCCATGGGGCTGCTCAGCGACAACAAGATGAAGAGCGATACCCAGTGGGTCATCGACTCCATGCGGGTCAAGACGCCGACCCAGCAGACCCAGATCGGTTCTCTCTCCGGGGGCAACCAGCAGAAGGTGATCATTGGTCGCTGGCTGCTGACCCAGCCAGAGATCCTGATGCTCGACGAGCCCACCCGCGGCATCGACGTGGGGGCCAAGTTCGAGATCTACCAGCTGATCCTGGAGCTGGCGAAGAAGGACAAAGGGATCATCATCATCTCGTCAGAGATGCCGGAATTGCTGGGGATCACCGACCGCATCATGGTGATGAGCAATGGCCGGGTCGCCGGGATCGTCAATACCAAAGAAACTGACCAGAGCGAGATACTGCGCCTGGCATCTCTGTACCTCTAGAGACAGGAAGACATTTATGGAGTCGGCTAAAAATTTCAATCTGATGCAGGCGCTCAAGGAAAACGCCATCTACTTGGTGTTGCTGGTACTGCTCATGGTCATCGTGATCCAGGAACCCTCCTTCCTGAGCCTCACCAACTTCAGCAACATCCTGACCCAGTCCTCGGTGCGAGTCATCATAGCGCTGGGGGTGGCGGGCATCATCATCACCCAGGGGACGGATCTGTCGGCCGGTCGTCAGGTCGGTCTGGCGGCGCTCATCGCGGCGACCATGCTGCAGGCGCTGACCAACGTCAACAAGGTGTTCCCCAGTCTGGGGGAGGTGCCCATTCCGGTGGTGATCCTGCTGGTGTGTGCCGTGGGGGCGCTGATCGGGCTGGTTAACGGCCTCATCGTGGCTTACCTGAACGTGACCCCGTTCATCACCACCCTGGGCACCATGATCATCGTTTACGGCATCAACTCCCTCTACTTTGACTCGGTGGGCGCTTCGCCGGTGGCCGGGTTTGATCCCCGCTTCTCCAGCTTCGCCCAGGGATTTATCCGGATAGGAGGATTCAAGCTCTCGTACCTCACCTTCTATGCGGCCATCGCCAGCGTCTTTGTCTGGGTGCTGTGGAACAAGACCCGCTTTGGCAAAAACATCTTCGCCATCGGTGGCAACCCCGAGGCGGCCAAGGTCTCCGGCGTCAACGTGGCAGTCAATCTGGTGATGATCTATGCGCTGGCAGGGGTCTTCTACGCCTTCGGCGGCATGCTGGAAGCGGGGCGGGTAGGCAGTGCCACCAACAACCTCGGCTTCATGTATGAGCTTGATGCCATCGCGGCCTGCGTGGTGGGTGGCGTGTCGTTTGCTGGCGGGGTGGGGACGGTCGCGGGTGTGATCACCGGCGTGCTTATCTTCACCCTGATCAACTACGGTTTGACCTATATCGGGGTCAGCCCTTACTGGCAGTTCATCATCAAGGGCGGCATCATCATTCTGGCGGTGGCGCTGGACTCCATGAAGTACGCCAAGAAGAAATAACGATTGGCAGGGAGGGTTGGCATTGCCAGCCCTCTCTTCCAGAGGGGGCCATGCCATTCAAGGTCGAGATTGACCTCTTGCTGAGACTGGACACCATTGATGCCTCGCGGCGCCGGCTCTGCCTACCTTTACTACCTCGACATGAGCGAATTCAAGAAGCGGCTGGAGAAGATGAGTGGTGAGGGGCGTTACTTTTCGCTGCTTGGCGTGGCCATAGTGGTGCCGGAGCCGTCCCATGGTAGTGGCGATCTCACTCGCCGTCTGACCGTGACCAGCTTGGCTTCAATGCAGCAGACCTATCACAGGCTGAGGGAAATCGTGGGGTCCTTACGGCAGGAGTAACGGCATCTGGAGTTGGGGTCCAGATAAAAAAGGTCAAAAAGATGGGGGCGACTTGCGTCGCCCCCGATAGTCTTATCGCTCATATCCTTGAACGAAGTTGCTCCCTGCAATCCCTGACTATACCTCTTCCTTTAGGTTTCCCCTTCCCAATCCTTTGGGGTGTCCTGTAGCCATCATGGCTTGACGAGTCGTCCGTTCCCGTCGCACTTTCTCCGTCCTGGGAGGTGTCCTTTACCACATCCTGTGGTGAGTCCATTTGCCCAACCCTGGCAGCCAGTCTTCCTGACCGACTTCATTGCGTCCGTGCATGAGTAACTATAAGGATTTCGCAGGGGACGACAACGGTAGCCTGAAAAACGTTTTTACGAATCTCGTTACGCAAGAAACTTGTTGCGTTTTTTGTCATTTAAAATCATATGGTTGAGTGTTTATGGTTCAGGTTAGTTGATCCCATCTTCCGACTATCTCGGGATTTTTTTCGGCGTTTTGCTCACAGAAGGGGTGGCGAATATCTCACACGCTGTTTAACTCGGGTTCAAAAAGGGGGGGAAGAGGCAGATGGCTGGTTGCCGGAAAGGCAAGAATGACTACCAATATGGTGGGCCAGCAGCGCTGTGCCCGGTTGCCCTCGCCGCCACAGTCGACGATGACGTAGTCATAGCGCTTCTTCAGGCTGAGCAAGTCGTTGCGAATATTGCCGTTGAGCTGAACGCCCTTTATCTGGTGCCGCTCCGGGTTGTCGTTGCGTGCCTGGATCCAGTCCGCTGTGGTGAGTTGTGGGTCACAATCGACCAACAGGATCATGACTATCTCCTATCCCTATGAAAACAGCTGCCTTGAATATAGGAGGAGGGACGCATGACAAGCCAAGAGGAGGTGACCTCCTCCTGGGCTTTCATTTTCAGTGGTGTTGGCGGCCACCGTACCACTTGCACACGTACTCTGGGACCAGCATCTGGGGAGCCTGGTCGACATGGCAGACCACCATGGGTATCGCGGGGGCGCCCGCAGCGCTGACCAGCGATGGGGTCATGGGCAAGGTCAGGGCGGCGAACAGAAACAGTGACTTGATCTTCATGGCTATCTCCTTGGTAACAGAACACGCTGTGATCTGGATCACTTTCTGAGTAAAGCCGAGCGGGCCTGCGACGCAAGGTGATGAAATAAATTCACCGAATGAAAAAAGTTTGAACAGAGAGGGTGGCAAGGGGGCTGAGAAATACATGACCAAGATGCGGGCTTTGTGCATATCCATATAACCGGCATGTTGTTGACAACGTCTGCCACGAGCCTGTACTGGCGGGTTGGGCACAATGCCATGATCTGGGACAAGAAGCAGATTATTCAGCGCGCCGCTCACTTATGACTATTTATCTCGATGTTCATCCCGTAAAAATCAGTGAAAAATTCAGTTTCATGCATATTAAATTCAGGTGATGCATTTTTATTTTGTATCACATTGAAAATAATGGTTTTTTGTTTTTTGTTATATCCTTTGGCAGATATGAGAAATGAATGAAATAGGATGAAATTTGAAATTAAAGCATGGGTTTATGCGTGTTGATGCATGATGGCTGAATGAGAGATTGTCAGTTCTGTTACCCTCATCAAAGAATAAACCGTGACTTTATTCAGTTCAGAGTGAATGTGATCAATGTCTAAGTTTATCGTGATTCGCAGGTCTAACCTCGGTCTCGAAAGGCAAGGGCAGGATAGAACACAAGCTGAGTACCCTACATAAAGAATATCCCGCCTTAGCCACGAGCATGAATAGAAGGAATCTATTCAATCACTCGCAGGGACCACTGCTAGACGGAATATAATCATGAGCAAATTTTATGTAGGTTCTGAAGTTGGCCAATTGCGCCGTGTCATGTTGCACCGCCCCAACCTCAGTCTGAAGCGTCTGACCCCTTCCAACTGCCAGGACCTGCTGTTTGATGATGTCCTGTCGGTTGAACGCGCCGGTCAGGAGCACGACAAATTCGCTCAGGTACTGCGCGATCAGAATGTCGACGTTTTCCTGCTGACTAACCTGCTGGCCGAGACGCTGGATGTGCCGGAAGCCAAAACCTGGCTGCTGCAACATCAAGTGTCCGATTATCGCCTCGGCTCTTCCCTCGCCAACGACGTGCGCTGCTTCTTGGCGGACATGCCGCACCGCGAACTGGCGCGCATTCTCTCCGGTGGCCTGACCTACTCAGAGATGCCTTACAGTGGCGTCAACATGGTAGTGGGCATGCACGCCCCGACCGATTTCATCATAGAGCCGCTGCCCAACCACCTCTTTACCCGTGATACCTCCTGCTGGGTCTATGGTGGCGTCTCCATCAACCCCATGGCCAAGGCGGCCCGTCGTCGCGAAACCAACCATGTGAAGGCTATCTACCGCTGGCACCCGCAGTTTGCCGGTCAGGATTTCATCAAGTACTTCGGTGACGAGGATCGTGACTACGACAACTCCACCATCGAAGGGGGTGATGTACTGGTTATCGGCCGTGGGGCCGTGCTCATCGGCATGTCCGAGCGCACCACGCCGCAAGGGGTCGAGCACCTGGCTCGCAGCCTGTTCAAACACGGTCAGGCCAAACAGGTCATCGCCATGGAACTGCCGAAACACCGCAGCTGCATGCACCTAGATACCGTCATGACTCATATGGATATAGATACCTTCTCCGTCTATCCGGAAGTCATCCGCAAGGATGTGAATTGCTGGAGCCTGACTCCGGGCGGTGCCACCGGCATGAACATCAAGGAAGAGGGTTACTTCGTGACCGCCATCGAGAAGGCGCTGGGCGTGGATCAGCTCAAGCTCATCACCACAGGTGGTGACAGCTTCGAGGCCGAACGCGAACAGTGGAACGATGCCAACAACGTGCTGACAGTGCGTCCTGGCGTAGTCGTGGGTTATGAGCGCAACACCTATACCAACGAGAAATATGACAAGGCCGGTATCACAGTGCTCCCCATTCCGGGTGAAGAACTGGGCCGTGGCCGCGGCGGTGCCCGCTGCATGAGCTGCCCGATGGAACGTGACGGCATCTAACAAGACGGCGTGGCGCCGGCAGAGGCTGGCGCCACACATACCAAGACTCGAGATCAACACTCATGAAGAAACCAACTGTCGTCGTCGCCCTGGGTGGCAATGCTCTGCTTCGTCGTGGCGAGCCCCTTGAAGCGGATATCCAGCGCAAGAATATCGCCACAGCTGCCAAGACCATCGCTCTGATCGCTCAGGAGTACAACGTGGTGCTGGTGCACGGCAACGGCCCGCAAGTCGGCCTGCTGGCCCTGCAAAACAGCGCCTATACCAAGGTTGCCCCCTATCCTCTGGATGTGCTGGGTGCCGAGTCCCAGGGCATGATCGGCTACATGCTGATCCAGGAGCTCAAGAACCTGATGCCGAGCCGCAACGTCACCGCGCTGCTGACCCAGGTGCAGGTTGATCCCCAGGATCCGGCATTTGCCAATCCGACCAAGTTTATCGGACCCGTCTATGACGAAGCCGAAGCCCGCGCCCTTGCCGAAGAGAAGCACTGGGTGGTCAAGGCCGACGGCAAGTTCTTCCGCCGCGTGGTGCCGTCTCCGTTGCCCCAGCGCATCGTTGAAGGTGATGCCATCGAAACCCTGATAGCCCAGGGCCACCTTATCATCTGTACCGGTGGTGGTGGCATTCCTGTGACTTGGGATGGCCAGTGCCTGACCGGTATCGAAGCCGTCATCGACAAGGACATGTCTGCCGCCTACCTGGCCAAGCAGATCAAGGCCGATGCCCTGCTGATCCTGACCGATGCCGATGCTGTCTACCTGGATTGGGGCAAACCGACCCAGCACCCGCTGCGAGTCACCAGCCCGGCCGAACTGGCTGGCGTCAAGTTCGATGCCGGCTCCATGGGACCGAAAGTCGAAGCCTCCTGTGAATTCGTCAAGGCGACCGGTGGCATGGTCGGTATCGGTTCTCTGGAAGATGGTCTGGCCATCCTCAAAGGTGAGGCCGGCACCAATATCGTCGCTATCCGCACCGTGAATGCCTAGTCAGCCACTGCCCGAATGGGGCCTGAACAACTTTGTATTGTGTATGCGTAGTCAATAACACTGCCCAAATTGGTCTGAACAAATATAGAGAGAACTCATCATGGCTTTTAATCTGCGTAACCGTAACTTCCTGAAACTGCTCGACTTCACCCCGCGCGAAATCCAATACATGATCGACTTGGCCATTGACCTGAAAAAAGCCAAATACGGTGGCTACGAGCGCAAGCATCTAAGTGGAAAGAATATCGCCCTGATCTTCGAGAAGACTTCCACCCGTACCCGTTGTGCGTTCGAAGTGGCGGCCTTCGACCAGGGGGCGCAAGTCTCCTATCTCGGCCCAAGCGGTTCCCAGATTGGCCACAAGGAGTCCATGAAGGACACTGCCCGGGTACTGGGGCGCATGTATGACGGCATCGAATACCGTGGCTACGGCCAGGAGATCGTCGAAGAGCTGGGCGCCCATGCCGGTGTGCCGGTCTGGAACGGCCTGACCAACGAATTCCACCCGACCCAGATCCTGGCCGACTTCATGACCATGCTGGAGCACGGCAAGGGCAAGCGTCTGGATCAAATCAAGTTCGCCTACTTGGGTGATGCCCGCAACAACATGGGCAATTCCCTGATGGTCGGTGCTGCCAAGATGGGCATGGACATCCGTCTGGTCGCTCCGAAAGCCTTCTGGCCGGAAGAGGATCTGGTTGCCAAGTGCCGCCTGATCGCCGAAGAGACCGGCGCACGCATCACCCTGACCGAGGATGTGAAAGAGGGTGTGCTGGGCACCGACTTCCTCTACACCGATGTCTGGGTCTCCATGGGTGAAGCGAAAGAAGCGTGGGATCAACGGGTGAAACTGATGACCCCGTATCAGATCAACATGGATGTCATCAACGCCACCAAGAACCCGGATGTGAAGTTCATGCACTGCCTGCCGGCGTTCCACAATGATGAGACCACCATGGGCAAGGAAGTGGCTGACAAGTATGGGATGAAAGGTCTGGAAGTGACCGAGGACGTGTTCGAATCCGAGCACAGCATCGTGTTTGACGAGGCCGAAAACCGGATGCACACCATCAAGGCAGTGATGGTTGCTACGCTGGGCGATTAAGGTCGCAGTAGTGGTGCCGGGGGGCAACCCCCGGCTTTTCGACCATGTGACGGCGGCATAATACCTCTAACCCTACAACCCGCAGCTTGCATGGATACCACACCACAGAAGGAAGCTGGACCATGACCAAATTCAAGTTCCCATCAGCCTACACCATACTGTTTGTGCTAATCGCCTTGGTGGCCGCCCTGAGCTGGGTAGTGCCAGCCGGCAAATATGACATGATCATGAATGAGGCCCTCGGCAAGGAAGTGCCGGTGACCGGAACCTACAAGCTGGTAGAGGCGAATCCCCAGGGGATAGTCGACGTGCTGTTGGCACCCATCGATGGTCTCTACAACCATGACACCTATCAGGCAGGTGCCATCGACGTCTCCCTGTTTATCCTGATCATCGGTGGTTTTCTTGGCATTGTGACCAAGACTGGCGCCATCGACGCCGGTATCGAGCGTGTTACCTACCGTCTGCGTGGCCGTGAAGAGTGGATGATCCCGATCCTGATGGCGCTGTTCGCTGCCGGGGGGACCATTTACGGCATGGCGGAAGAGTCGCTGCCCTTTTACACCCTGCTGGTGCCCGTGATGATGGCCGCCCGCTTCGACCCCGTGGTCGCCGCCGCGACCGTGTTGCTCGGCGCCGGTATCGGTACCCTGGGCTCCACCATCAACCCGTTTGCCACCGTGATCGCCGCCAACGCGGCCGGTATCTCCTTTACCGACGGTATCTGGCTGCGCATTGCCATGTTGGTGGCTGGCTGGTTGATCTGTGTTACTTACGTCATGCGTTACGCCAAGATGGTGCGCAACGATCCCAGCAAATCCCTGGTGGCTGACAAGTGGGAAGAGAACCGTGCTCACTTCCTCGGCAACAAGAGCGACCAGATGCTGGAGTTCACTCTGACTCGCAAGATAGTGCTGGGTATCTTCGTCGCCGCTTTCGCCGTGATGATCTACGGTGTGGCCGTGCTGGGCTGGTGGATGGCGCAGATCTCCGGCCTTTTCCTGGCTGCTGCCATCCTTGTCGGCGTCACCGCCCGCATGAGCGAAGAGGAGCTGACCACCAACTTCATTGACGGTGCTCGCGACCTGCTGGGTGTGGCCCTCATCATAGGTATCGCCCGCGGTATCGTGGTGGTGATGGACAACGGCATGATCACGCATACCATATTGCACAGTGCAGAAGGGATAGTGACCGGCCTCTCTACCGTGGTGTTCATCAACGTGATGTTCGTGCTGGAGCTGGTGCTCTCCTTCCTGGTGCCGTCTTCTTCCGGTCTGGCCGTGCTGACCATGCCGATCATGGCGCCGTTGGCCGACTTCGCCAACGTGGGCCGCGAGCTGGTGGTGACTGCTTACCAGTCTGCCTCCGGTCTGGTGAACCTGGTGACCCCGACCTCCGCCGTGGTCATGGGGGGGCTGGCCATCGCCAAGGTGCCCTATGTGCGCTGGCTGAAGTGGGTGGCACCGCTGCTCGGTATCCTGACCGTGCTGATCGTGGTCTGCCTTAGCCTGGGCGCCTTGCTCTCATAAGGAGTGCCCAGCAAGATGAAACGGGAGCCTGCGGGCTCCCGTTTTTTATGGCCAGGCACGGCGTCTTGCGCCACCTGCTCTACCCCTCTCATCCAGGATGGCACTACGTCAGGCAAGGAGGAACAGGCAAAGAGAGCAAGAAAAATAGAGCGTGCGGCAACAAAGAGGCGACCCAGGGGTCGCCTTGTGCATTCAGGGGCGGAACGTCAGCGGGCCTGCTCCAGGGTACGCACCACGGCCGCATGGGCCAGGCGGGTGCGGCTGATATGGCGTGGCGCGACCAGTACCACGTCGTTGCCAGCGACGGCGCCCATGATCTCGGGATTGGCGTTGCGATCAAGCAGGCGGGCCACCACGGTCGCAGCGCCCGGGGTGGTGTGGACCAGCACCATCTGCTGGTTGTGCACCACGTCGCGCACCATGTCGTGGATGGAGCGGGTGCTGCCAGCAGGTTCCAGCTGATCGTCCACCAGGGTGTAGACCTTCTTGCCGTTGGCATTTTGCGCTTTGGCGACGCCGAGGCGGCGCAGCAGGCGGGAGATGGTGGACTGGCTGATGTCGGCAAAGCCGCGCTCTGACAACTCGCGGCGGATCTCTTCCTGGGTGCTGTAGCAGTGCTGACCGATGATCTGGCGACAGGCACCCAGCTGGGCCAGGTCGGGCTCTTGTTCAACGGGACGACTGAGGGTTTTGACCACGGCGATTTCCTTTGACTGTGACCGAAGGCTATCGCTCGAAATCTGCCATCAGTGCCTTTTAATAGATAAAAGTTCTGATAGAAAGGAGCGGGACAGGGAATGAGCGATGTTTAGCCTTTATAGAATGGTAAATTATAGCTAAACGGAGAATCCGTGATGTGACAGGGGTCAAAAATGGGCCCAACAGGGCCCATTCAGATATCAGTAACGTTCGCTGACAATATCCTGGGTGAAGGACTTCTCGCAGTATTTGCACTTCATGCGCACCACACCTTTCACCTCCCTAACCCGGAAGTAGCTGTCTACCGGCTCGTTGTGGGAGATGCAGTTGGAGTTGGGGCAGTGGAACACGCCCGTGATGAACTCCGGCAGTTCCAGCTGATGCTTCTTCACCACGGCGAAGTCTTCGATGATGTTGACGGTTGCCTTGGGGGCGAACAGGGCCAGCTGGTTGGCCTGCTCTGCGGTCAGGCGGGTGTTCTCTATCTTGATGAGATCCTTCTTGCCCAGCGCGCCGGATTTCAGGTTGAAACCGACGGTGATCCGCTCCTGGGTCTCGATCAGCTGGAACAGCTTGAGGATCTTGATGCCCTGGCCGGCGGGGACGTGGTCGATGACGGAGCCGTGACGGATGGCTTCGACTTGCAGTTGATTCTTCTCGGACATGATGTTCCCCTTTTCCCTTAGACGGTTTCGTTCAGTACCAGAGCCAGCAGTGCCTGGCGTGCGTAGACCCCGTTTTCCGCTTGCTGGAAGTAGTAAGCATGGGGAGTCTTGTCGACCGCCACATCAATCTCGTCGACGCGGGGCAGGGGGTGCAGGATCTTCATGGTGGGCTTGGCCCCTTCCAGGGTGGCCAGCTCCAGCACAAACTTGGCGGCCATGTGCTTGTATTCAGTCTCGTCGAAGCGCTCTTTCTGGACCCGGGTCATGTAGAGGATGTCGAGCTCCGGCATTACCTCTTCCATGGTCTCGTGCACGCTGAACCGTATGCCCTTCTCTTCCAGCTCTTCGCAGATGTAGTCCGGCATCGCCAGCGCCTCCGGGGAGATGAAGAAGAAGCGGCAGTTGAACAGGCTGAGGGCCTGGGCCAGGGAGTGGACGGTGCGACCGTACTTGAGGTCGCCGACGAAGGCCACGTTGAGGCCATCGAGCTTGCCTTGCGTCTCATGAATGGAGAAGAGATCGAGCAGGGTCTGGGTCGGATGCTGGTTGGAACCGTCACCGCCGTTGATGACCGGCACGCGGGAGAACTCGGAGGCCAGACGGGCGGCACCCTCTTTCGGGTGACGCATCACCACGGCATCCGAGTAGGAGCCGATGATCTTGATGGAGTCGGCCAGGGTCTCGCCTTTCTTGGCGCTGGTGTTGCCACCGTCGGCGAAGCCGATGATGTTGCCACCCAGACGCTGAACCGCGGTCTCGAAGGAGAGGCGGGTGCGGGTGGACGCTTCGAAGAAGCAGCTGGCAACCAGCTTGTCTTTCAACAGGCGGGTGTCGGGCTCGGCCTTCAACCGCTGTGCGGTTGCGACCACCAGTTCCATGTCGGACCGGGTCAGGTCCGAAATGGAGATGACATGTTTCTTATAGAGTGGATTGGTCATCGTCTGCATTCCCTTTGACATCAATGAAGGTTTTTCGGGCACAAAAAAAAGCCCCTGAAACAGGGGCTTTTTTTAAAAATAATTGGGGGTCTGTGGGTCGGGAACTGGAAACAACGGGGCTGCTCTGGTGCGCTCCACCCGTCTGCAAGGCTGTTTTCTGAATCAAAAACTGCATCGTTTCGTCTCGACCTTTTTCAAAACCGGACAGATTATAGAGTCGTATTTTGAATTGTCAAAAATTTATTTCAAAGGTAAGATTTGCGCGGAAAAACGTTTAAGCGTCGTGAACGGGTCGGCAAACCCACACGCTGTGCTCCATTTGCAGGGGCAGGTCATCGTCGGCCATGCAGCGCAGATAGGCGAGTCTGTGGTGTCCTTCCAGCAGGCAATAGGGTTGCGGCAGCAGCTGTCCGTCCGGATAACGGCTATCCGGCGCGGTGGCCAGCACTATGATGGGTTCGGACCAGGTGCCCTGGGTCAGCATGTATTCGCCGAGCCAGGAGCGGCGTACGTAACGGTTGTGGCGCAGCATCTCGCCCCAGCGGTCGATCACCTCCATGTGACGCGATCCCGTCTGGGTCAGGACGCGGCTGGTGGGCCACTGCTCGCACTCGAACCGGTGACGGGCGAGGTCGAGAAAGCTCCAGTTAGACTCAAATCCGCGCCAATGGCGATAAATCCACTGGGAAAGCACGTTGTGGGGAATGAAGGGCACACGCGGCGCGACCCGGTCGAGATAGTCGGGCAGGTGCTCAGTCTTGCGTTCATCCCTGAAGTTGAGCGGTGCCAGTTGTTGGAGCAATCGGTAATTGAGCATGAGTCGCCTCCCGGAGCCAGACTTAACCCTACCCCCATTTATGTGGCTTTCCTACCCTGACAAGGCTGTAAATACAGCAAGTTACCCCGTCAGGCTGCGCAAATTACTGCGAGTTGCTCGTCATTTGTGCAATCGAATCGAAAGTGAGAAAAAAGCCTTTACCTTTGAACCCGGCTTTGTATAATTCGCCTCGTTTGTTGCAGGGGCGTAGTTCCAATTGGTAGAACAGCGGTCTCCAAAACCGATGGTTGCGGGTTCGAGTCCTGCCGCCCCTGCCATTTTCAGAAAAGCCAGCTCATTGAGCTGGCTTTTCGCATTTCTGCGATCCCGGTTTTTCCTCCCGTCACGCCTGCGCCGATGGCTGCCGTTTTTCGGCGGCGTCAGCCCATTCCCGGCACCTCTTTCCCTTCAGCTCCCGCCCTGCCCCTGACCGCTAGTTGCTATTGTGCCAGTTCGCCCTGTCGTTTCTGGCAATCGTGCTTCAGGGGACCGTGTGATACACAACATGGGCGGTGTCATTGCGTGTTGATGGCAAGCCGATAGCCAATGCTCAAGCCGTGGATTGTGGGCGTGAACATCACTTGAGGAGAGAGATTCATGAACAAGGCAGTTGAAACCCGGTTGAACAAGTCTCGCCCCGGTGGCTGGATGCCACAGGATAGTGCCCGTATCGAGCGCTGGATCCGGCGGATCAAGCACTATGTTGCCAACCAGCCGCGCGCGCTTGTGGCGCCGATCGCCGAATTGCGGGATCTGGTCAATGCCGACCCTTCGCTGCACGCCCAGGCCGAAGCCATGTTCAAGGAGGCTTGGCGCCACAAGCATCTGACCCCGCTCGGTCAGGTCGAGGTGCGATCCTTCGAGGAGTTTCTGGGGCTGCTCAACGGCATCATGACCACGGCCCCCGAGGCGTATCAGGATATCCCGACGCACGAGCCCTCCGGCCTCATCGGTTTTCCCATCAATGCGCTGCTCGACTGGCCCATGGCGACCCAGTCCGGTTATCACTTTTTCGCCAATGCCCTGATCAACCAGCAGTTCAAGAAGATCCTCGATTACTGGGCGCTGTTTCTGCAAAGCCCGGCTTCGCGATACGTGCTGAACGAGCCGGTCAGTCGGCTGGATCGGGAGACTCTGGTGGTACCCTGGCTCGGCAAGGTAGCCATGGCTGAGATGGTCAAGGTGGCAACCGGCGCCCTGGGTGAGGGTTCCAATCCCACGCCAGCCAGCTTCGGGCAGATCTTTCAGTGCGATCCGGCGGCTGAGTATTTTGGCTTCGGTAGCTGGGATGCGTTCTTCACCCGCACCTTCCGCCCCGGTGTACGGCCTGTTTCGGCGCCAGAGGATGACAACGTCATCGTCAACGCCTGCGAGTCTGCACCGCTGCAGGTGAAAAAAGAGGTGAGCCGCAGCGATCAGTTCTGGCTCAAGGGTCAGCCCTATTCGCTGGACAACATGCTCGATTTTGACGATCTGGCGCCTCGCTTCGAAGGCGGCACCGTGTATCAGGCCTTCCTCAGTGCGCTCAGCTATCACCGCTGGCATAGCCCGGTGAGCGGCATCATTCGCAAGGTGCGCATCGTCAACGGCACCTACTATCTGGAGAACCAGTTCGAGGGCTTTGGCGACCCGCAGGGGGCGGATCCCAGCGCCCCCAACAACTCGCAGCCCTTCCTTACCTCAGTGGCGACCCGGGCGCTGATTTTCATCGAAGCCGATAACCCCAAAATCGGGCTGATGTGCGTGGTACCTGTGGGCATGGCCGAGGTGTCGAGCTGCGACATCACAGTGCGGGCGGGGGATCGGGTGAAGAAGGGGGATCAGCTCGGCATGTTCCACTTCGGTGGCTCGACCCACTGCCTGCTGTTCCGCCCCGGGGTCGAGCTGGAGTTCGAGTTTTACGGCCAGACTCCGAGCCTGGATGCCGGCAACATGCGGCTCAACACCGCCATAGCCCGAGTACGCTAGATCGTTTTTTTGCGGGCTGGATACACACAGGCCACCTCCTGGAGGTGGCCTGTTGACAGCGGCGGAGGGGCGTCAGACGGGTTTTTGAGGGATTATTCCCATGCCGGATGGCAAGGGATATTGCCAGGATTTAGTTACTGATTCATTTAAAATCAACGGATTGAAATTCATGGTTCGGGATTTTCTGTCGATATAGTCCACACAGGGCGTGCAGCCTTGTTTGACGCCATTGAGACAGCCATAAGGATATCCCATGAATCTCTCCCTTCGCGGCAAGTTGTTGGCCACCAGTCTTGGCGTGGTCCTGATCACGGTCTGCCTGCTGGGCATGACTGCTTTCTATACTCTGAAAAACCAGACCCTGAGTGCCATCGACAGTGAGGCGCGCAACTACGCCAGCGCCTATGCGGAAGGGATAGGAAAATGGATGCAGGACAGGCGCGAGAGCCTGACCGCCCAGGTCGATGTCATCGCCAGCCACCCGACCTCCGAGCTGGTGCCCCATCTGCAGCAGACCTTGCGTTCCGGTGGCTTCGGGCTGGCTTACTACGGTTCGGAGGAGGGGGTGATGACCCGCAACGATCCCTCCCTCAACAAGGGTAACTATGACCCACGCGAGCGACCCTGGTATCAGGACGCGGTCAAGGCGGGCAAGCTCATCATCACCGAACCCTATGTCAGCGTGACCATGCAGCAACTGGTGGTAACCCTGGCCGAGCCCGTGATGCAGCAGGGTCGGCTGGCTGGCGTGGTCGGTGCCAACCTGGCGCTTGAACAGCTCATCAAGGATGTGCTGGCGATGCGGGTACAAGGGGATGGTTACGCCATGTTGCTGGACAAGAGCGGCCTCATCGTCGCCCATCCGGACAAGGCGCTGGCGCTCAAGAAGAGCCAGGATCTGGCCCCTGAGCTGGATGCCAGCCGACTGGTGAGCATGAGCCAGCAGGGCGGTCTGCAGCTGGTGCAGATCGGCGGACGCGATGCCCAGATGCTGGTGCTGCCCATTCCCAACACCGACTGGCTGCTGGCCATGGTGATGCATGAGGATGTGCTGATGGCGCCGCTGCAGAGCCTGCTGTGGGAGCTGTCACTCATCAGTGCCGGCCTGATCCTGGTATTTGGCCTGGTGCTGACCAGCACCTTCAACTTCCTGTTCCAGGATCTGGGGCGGGTGGCCGGGGCGTTGCACGATATAGCTCACGGCGAGGGGGATCTCACTGTCAACATCAACACTCGCAGCAAGGACGAGGTGGGCCAGCTGGCCGAGAGCTTCAACCAGTTCGTGGCGCGGCTGCACGGTATCGTCAGTCGCCTGCGTGACGTGACCCTGGAGCTGACGGCCCAGTCCCGCACCCAGGCGGCCGGTGCCCAGGCCCGCAGTCAGCGGGTGCGTCAGCAGCAGGACGAGATCGTGATGGTGGCTACCGCGGTGACCGAGATGGCTTCCGCCACTCAGGAGATCGCCGGTAACGCCGAGTTTGCCGCCACCACCGCCACCGATGCGGTCGCGCTGGCGGTCGCGGGTCAATCCCAGGTTGGCCAGAGTCAGCGCAGCATTACCGGCCTGGCAGATGAAGTGGCGGATGCCAGCCAGATCATCCACGAGCTGGATGCCCACGCCCAGAAGATCAGCGGTATTCTGGCAACCATCAGCGGCATTGCCGAGCAGACCAACCTGCTGGCACTCAATGCCGCCATCGAGGCGGCCCGGGCCGGTGAGCAGGGGCGCGGCTTTGCGGTAGTCGCGGATGAGGTGCGAGTGCTGTCGCGCCGCACTCATGATTCCACCGACGAGATCCAGCAGATGATCGAGACACTGCAGCAGACTACCCGTCGCGCCGTGGGTGGCATGGAGACCAGCCGCCAGCTGGCAGGCACCAGCGTGGAGGATGCAGAAGCCGCCAACCTGAGTCTTGGCCGGATCAACCAGGCCATAGGTTCCATCAGCGACATGGCGACCCAGATAGCGGCGGCGGCGGAGGAGCAGACCTCGGTCACCAGCGAGATCAGCCGCAATACCGAGAACATACGCCACGTTTCTCAGGAGTTGGCCGAGCAGGCGGGCGAAGAGGCCGCCCAGGCCGCCGAGCTCAAGTCGCTGACCGAGCGGCTGGAGCAGGAGATCGGCCGTTTCCGGCTCTGATCATCAGGCAAGAGAAAGGGCAGCCCGCGGGCTGCCCTTTGCTATTTCTGGCGCTTATCCCGGCTGTTTGACCCAAATCAGCTGGTCGGTGGCAAAGCCCAGTGCTTGGGCCTTGGCTACCAGCGCATCCACCTTCGCCTTGGGCGGATTGGGGGAGCGGGAGAGGATCCAGAGATAGTCGTGGTTGTAGCTGGTCACCAGCGAGAGCTGGTAGTCGGGGTCGAGATCGATGACGTTGTAGCCGCCGTAGAAGGGGCCGAAGAAGCTCACCTTGAGCCGTGCCTCGTCCGGGTTGCCCACGAAGTAGGCTTTGCCCTCGGCTTCGCGCCAGCTGCCATCGCTTTGTTTGCCGCGGTTGAGTACCTTGACGCCGCCATCGTCGCGCAGGCTGTAGGTGGCGCTCACCTGCTCCAGCCCCCGCTCGAAGCTGTGGTCGAGGCGGGCAATTTCGTACCAGGTGCCGAGATAGCGATCGAGCTGGAAGCCGGTGACGGGGCGGGTGCCATCGGCAATCCCGGTACAGGCCGTCAGTAGCCAAGCGGTGAACAGGCAAAGCAGTGAACGCATAGGTAATCCCTCTCTTGTTATCCCTCGATGATGCGCAGCTGGCCATCCCGGAAGCGGGAGGCTTGATCCGTCGGCGTGCTGCCGAAGAAGCGCTTGTACTCCCGGCTGAACTGGGAGTTGCTCTCGTAACCGACTCTGGCCGCCGCGGTGCCCGCCTTGATGCCATCGTGCAGCATCATGATGCGCGCCTTGTGCAGGCGAAACGACTTGATGTACTGCAGTGGCGAGGTGGCGGTGACCGCCTTGAAGTGGTGGTGAAAGGCGGAGACGCTCATGTTCACCTCTCGCGCCAGCTCCTCCATGGTGAGGTTTTCGGCATAACGTGACTCTATCATACGCAGCACCCGGGCGATCTGGCCCACATGGTTGTGGCGATTGGCGAGCGCCTGCAAGGCGGGGCCACCCCCCTCGGTGAGGGCGTGGAACAGCATCTCGCGCACCGTCTGCGGTCCCAGCACCTTGGCGTGCAGCGGGTTGTCCATCAAGTCGATCAGCCGCTCGGCGGCGCAGAACATCGCCTCCGACAGGGGCACCGAGTGGATGCCGCTCTTCTGCGGTGCCGCAGCGGGTAGGGCGTCTCCCAGCTCCAGCAACAGCGCTTGCAGGGTGACCATGTTGATCTCGATGGTAAAACCGATAAGCGGCTGCTCGGGGGAGGCGAAGCACTCGCACTCGCAGGGCAGCGGCAAGGTCATCAGCAGGTAGTGGTTGGGGTCGTAGCGAAACACCTGATCCGCCAGATAACCCACCTTGTGCCCCTGCAGGATCACTATCATCCGTGGCTGATAGAGCACCGGGGTACGGCCGTGGTACTCGGTGGTATAGATGAAATTCACCTGCTCCACCGGGGAGGGGGTGATGCCGGGGGCGGTGACGTGGCGAGTCACTCTGGCAGCGAGGTCGCTGTAACGGTTTTGCATGGGCGCTCTTTGATTCAACTGTTCCAGTTTTCGCTGCTTTGTAGAAATAGGCAAGAATCAAGCAGGATGTTGTCTTGATGGTAGAGGGGTTCTGGAGAAAAATGCAATCACGATTTCGCGGCCTGGCCGCCCTGACTATCAGAAGAAGGCAATGTCGATGAACAATTTTACTCTGCATACCCCGACCAAGATCCTGTTCGGCAAGGGCCAGGTTGCCCAGCTTCGTGAACAGCTCCCCAGCGACGCCCGCATCCTGATCACCTATGGCGGTGGCAGCGTGGTGCGCAGTGGCCTGCTGGAGCAGATCCGCTGCGAGCTGGCTGGCATGACCCTGTTCGAATTCGGTGGTATCGAGCCCAACCCCACCTATGAAACCCTGATGGGAGCGGTGGCGCTGGCCCGTGCCGAGCGGATCGACTTTCTGCTCGCCGTCGGCGGCGGCTCCGTGCTGGATGGCACCAAGTTCATTGCCGCCGCTGCCCATTATGATGAGGCCAGAGATCCCTGGCACATACTCGAGACAGTCGGCAGCGAAGTGCGCTCCGCCATTGCGCTGGGTTCAGTGCTGACTCTGCCCGCCACCGGCTCAGAGATGAACATGGGCGCCGTGGTGACCCGTCGTAGCACGGGTGACAAGGTGCACTTCTTCTCGCCGTTCGTGATGCCGCGCTTCGCCGTGCTCGATCCCGTGCTCACCTACACCCTGCCCGAGCGTCAGGTGGCGAACGGGGTGGTGGATGCCTTCGTCCATATCGTGGAGCAATACCTCACCTATCCGGTCAATGCCAAGGTGCAGGATCGCTTCGCCGAAGGCTTGCTGCTGACCCTGATCGAAGAGGGCCCGAAGGCACTGGCCGATCCGCACAATTACGAGGTGCGCGCCAACATCATGTGGAGCGCCACCATGGCGCTGAACGGCCTGATCGGTGCCGGTGTGCCGCAGGATTGGGCCACTCATATGCTGGGTCACGAGCTGACCGCCCTGCACGGTCTCGACCACGCCCAGACCCTGGCCGTCGTGCTGCCTGCCCTGCTGCAGGCCAAACGCCAGCAGAAGCACGCCAAGCTGCTGCAATACGCCGAACGGGTGTGGGATCTGCGCAGTGGCAGCGAAGCGGAGCGCATCGACGATGCCATCGCCGCCACCCGCGACTTCTTCGAGCGGATGGGGGTCAAGACCCGACTGCGCGACTACGGCCTGAACGATCTGGGTATCGACACCCTGATTGGCAAGTTGGGGGAGCACGGCATGACTGCCATCGGTGAGCACGGCGACATCGACTTGGTGCAGAGCCAACATATTTATGAAGCGGCCTGGTAAGGGCTCCCAATCGGCGCCACTCGGGCGAAGCGATTAAATTGTCGGGGCCGTCCTCCGCCATCTGGCGGCGGGGCGGCCCCGTTTTTGTTGGGAAAATGTTACTTTCCGCGTTTCGCTGCGGGAAGTGAGACGAAAGCGGATTTCGTAAGAACAAAAAACGCTAAGATAGAGGGCCGGTAAAACATTTTTTTGACTGGTTGGATCACTTTATTCAGCCGTTTTTACTGGTATAAGCCTCTAATTTGGTTTGTTTTTTTAAATTGTAGCCAGGGATGGGCTGAATTCTGTACGAGTGCCGTCGGGACTGCGGTTGTAATAAAACTCCAAAATTTGATACTAATCACCTTCGCGCCTGAAAAGCGGGGGCCTGACCATGACAGGAGGTTGAGGTAAAGCCTACTGATTTTCATAACAAAGAGCCCTGGACCTGCACTTTGGTCATGTCTTGTTTCGTCAGAAATGCGACACTGGGCAGCGATTGTTTATTAACCATCAGGGAATAGTCATGCAGATTGGAATACCGAGAGAGAGTCTCGCCGGTGAGACCCGGGTCGCAGCGACCCCGGCTACCGTCGAGCAGCTGAAAAAGCTCGGCTTCGAGGTCGCCATCGAGGCCGGTGCTGGCCAGTTGGCCAGCTTCGATGATGCCGCCTTCGAGGCTGCCGGTGCCAGCGTGGTGCCGAACGTCTGGCAAGCCGACCTTATCTTCAAGGTCAATGCGCCGACCGATGCCGAGATCGCACAAATTAAAGATGGCGCCACTCTGGTGAGCTTCATCTGGCCTGCCCAGAACCCTGAGCTGGTCAAGAAGCTGTCCGAGCGCAACATCAATGTGATGGCGATGGACATGGTGCCGCGGATCTCCCGTGCCCAGTCCCTCGATGCCCTCTCCTCCATGGCCAACATCGGTGGCTATCGCGCCGTGGTTGAAGCTGCGCACCAGTTCGGTCGCTTCTTCACCGGTCAAATCACCGCAGCCGGTAAAGTGCCGCCTGCCAAGGTGCTGGTGATCGGTGCCGGTGTCGCCGGTCTGGCCGCCATTGGTACTGCCGG
The DNA here is from genome assembly GCF_037818705.1 of Aeromonas popoffii. Classification (NCBI taxonomy): domain Bacteria; kingdom Pseudomonadati; phylum Pseudomonadota; class Gammaproteobacteria; order Aeromonadales; family Aeromonadaceae; genus Aeromonas; species Aeromonas popoffii. The sequence continues at coordinate 419,230 of NZ_CP149129.1, forward strand.
TTCCCTCGGCGCCATCGTGCGCGCGTTTGATACCCGTCTGGAAGTGGCCGAGCAGATCGAATCCATGGGTGGGGAATTCCTCAAGCTGGACTTCGGTGGCGAAGACGGCGCATCCAGCGATGGTTATGCCAAGGTGATGTCCGATGAGTTCATCGCGGCCGAGATGGCGCTGTTTGCCCAGCAAGCCAAAGAGGTGGACATCATCATCACTACCGCCCTGATCCCTGGTCGTCCGGCTCCGAAGCTTATCACCAAGGAGATGGTCGACAGCATGAAGCCGGGTTCCGTCATCGTGGACTTGGCTGCCGCAACCGGTGGCAACTGTGAATACACCAAGCCGACCGAGTTGTTCGTCACCCCCAATGGCGTCAAGGTGATCGGTTACACCGATCTGCCGGGTCGTCTGCCTGCCCAATCCTCCCAGCTCTACGGTACCAACCTGGTCAACCTGATGAAGCTGATGTGCAAGGAGAAGGACGGCCAGGTTGCCATCGACTTCGACGACGTGGTTCAGCGCAACATGACGGTGATCCAGGCCGGTGAAGTGACCTTCCCGCCGCCCGCCATCGCCGTCTCTGCCGCTCCGCAGAAACCCGCCGCCGCCAAACCGGCCGCGAAGAAAGAAGAGGCCAAGCCCTCCAACAAGAAGTTCGTGTTTGGCGCCCTCGGTATCGCGGCTTTTGGCTGGATCGCCTCCGTGGCACCGGCCGCCTTCCTCTCCCACCTCACCGTGTTCATCCTGGCCTGTGTGGTCGGTTACTACGTGGTGTGGAATGTCTCCCACTCCCTGCATACGCCGCTGATGTCGGTCACCAATGCCATCTCCGGCATTATCGTGGTCGGTGCCCTGTTGCAAATTGGTCAGGGGTCTACGCTCGTCACTGCGCTCTCGTTTGTCGCCGTGCTGATTGCCAGTATCAACATCTTTGGTGGCTTCACCGTCACCCAGCGCATGCTGAAGATGTTCCGTAAGGATTAAGGGGGTTTAACGTGTCTCAAGGACTGGTAACAGCATCCTATATCGTTGCCGCCGTGCTCTTCATCCTCAGTCTCGCGGGACTGTCGAAGCAAGAAACGGCCAAGCATGGCAACTTGTTCGGTATCGCGGGTATGGCTATCGCCCTGCTCGCCACCGTCTTCAACCCGGAAACCAGTGGTGTGCACTGGATCATCCTGGCCATGGTCATCGGTGGTGCCATTGGTGTGCGGCTGGCACTCAAGGTCGAGATGACCGAGATGCCCGAGCTGGTCGCCGTGCTGCACAGCTTCGTGGGTATGGCTGCCGTGTTGGTAGGCCTCAACAGCTTCATCGATCTGCACCCCTCTGCTCCCGCCGAGGTGGTGGTTTCCGTTGGTTCCAATCTGGATGCGACTCTGGCTGCGGCCCGGGCGGCGTTCGAACAGGCGGCCAGTGTCGCTCAGGTCGAGCACCTCTCCGGCGCCATGCTGAACATCCACCTGGTCGAGATCTTCCTGGGCGTCTTCATCGGTGCCGTGACCTTCACCGGTTCCGTGGTTGCCTTCGGCAAGCTGCGTGGTCTCATCTCCTCCAAGCCGCTGATGCTGCCCCATCGTCACAAGCTGAACCTGCTGGCTGTGGTGGCCTCGCTGGTATTGATGATCTTCTTCGTCAACGCCGGTGGCTCCACCTTCGCCCTGCTGGTGATGACCCTGATCGCCTTCGCCTTTGGCTGGCATCTGGTTGCCTCCATCGGCGGTGCCGATATGCCGGTGGTGGTCTCCATGCTCAACTCCTACTCGGGTTGGGCAGCGGCGGCGGCGGGCTTCATGCTCTCCAATGACCTGCTGATCGTGGTGGGTGCACTGGTAGGTTCCTCCGGTGCGATCCTCTCTTACATCATGTGTAAGGCGATGAACCGCTCCTTCATCTCCGTCATCGCCGGTGGCTTCGGCTCCGATGGTGTGGCCTCCACGGCTGATCAGGAGATGGGCGAATACCGTGAAACCAACGCCGAGGAAGTGGCTGACCTGCTGAAGAACGCCAGCACTGTCATCATCACCCCGGGCTACGGCATGGCGGTGGCACAGGCCCAGTACCCGGTGGCCGAGATCACCCAGAAGCTGCGTGATCGCGGCGTCAAGGTGCGCTTCGGTATCCATCCGGTTGCCGGTCGTCTGCCAGGCCACATGAACGTGCTGCTGGCGGAAGCGAAAGTCCCTTACGATATCGTGCTGGAAATGGACGAGATCAACGACGACTTCAACGATACCGATGTGGTATTGGTGATCGGTGCCAACGACACCGTCAACCCGGCCGCCATGGAAGATCCGGGCAGCCCCATCGCCGGCATGCCGGTGCTGGAAGTGTGGAAGGCGCAGAACGTCATCGGCTTCAAGCGCTCCATGAACACTGGCTATGCCGGTGTCCAGAACCCGCTGTTCTTCAAAGAGAACACCCAGATGCTGTTTGGCGATGCCAAGGCCAGCGTCGAGGCGATCCTGAAAGCGCTGTAAGCGTTTGTCAGGTATGAAACGAGGAGGCTTCGGCCTCCTTTTTTCATACTTACTTTTTGGTTTACCCTCAGCCACTGCATGGATGGAGATCGCCGCATGATGTGGCGTAAGGGATGGATCCTGCTCTGCCTCTGGTAGGGGCTGGTGGTACAGGCAGAGGCACAGCTGACCCTGTTGACCGAGTTGTGGCCGCTATGTGATCTATCCGTTCTCCCTCGCCCTCAAGGCCTTCAAGCAGACTCCCGAGTACCAGGCCTGTTGACCCGTTACGGGCTCTGAACAGGGGCGTTCAGGTTCCGTGTGGTGAGTCAGATGACCCATTCAGACCTGCCGTTACATGCCCGTTCACAAACGGTGGCACTTTGCCGCCAGTTGGGCATAATGCCTGCGAACAAGCGATACGGCTCAACTTTATTTGAGTCCAATGGCTTTAGCGTTACCCCAAGTTGACCGGATGACTCCTATGATGCAGGCCACTCCATTACGCCAAGCCCGTGTGCTGACCGATGAAGAGCACCACCTGATCGCCAGCTTCGAACCTGCCGTGGAGGCGCTCTCTGCCCTGTTTGGCCCGGGTTGTGAAGTGGTGTTGCATGCCTTCGACAGCCTGCATGCCTCCGTCATCAAGATCGCCAACGGCCATCTCACCGGGCGGGAGGAGGGGGCAGCTGTCACCTACGTCGCCCTCAACAAGCTGCAGAGTGCGGCGGGCAGTCAGTGGAGCAGTTACTTCTCCCGTACTCGTGGGGGGGCGCTGCTCAAGTCCTCCTCCATCACCATCAGCAACAGAGAGGGCAAACCCATCGGCATGCTGTGCGTGAACTTCAGCCTGGAGACGCCGCTAGGCGCCCTGCTCGATACGTTCTCGCTGCCCGCCGCGCCGGCGCCGCTCAACAACGAGACCTTCGCCAGTTCGGTGGACGATCTGGTGGCCCAGGTGATCGACAAGGTGGAGCAGGATGCCAGCCTCGGCAGCAGCGTGCGCAACAAGGTGATCGTGCACCGGCTCTACGACATGGGCATCTTCGAGATCAAGGATGCCGCCCAGCTGGTGGCCGAGATGCTCGGCATCTCCCGTCATACCGTCTATCTGCATATCCGCAACCGCAAGGCGGATCTGACCGAACAATAAGAACCCGCCCGTGGGCGACATGAACATGGAAACATCGCAATGAAAGCACAATGGACCGACTTTATTACCCTGCTCAAGCGTGAAGTGGTGCCGGCCCTGGGCTGTACCGAACCCATGTCGGTGGCGCTGGCGGCGGCCAACTGCCGCAAGCTGCTGGGGCAGGATCCGACCCGTGTCAGCGTCTGGGTCAGTGGCAACCTGTTCAAGAATGGCATGGGGGTCGGTGTTCCCGGCACTGGCATGATAGGGCTGCCGGTGGCGGCGGCGGTCGGTTTCACAGGGGGCAACCCGGATGCGGGGCTGGAAGTGCTCAATACCCTGACCCCGGCCCAGGTGGAGGCCGCCAAGGCGCTGCTGCCCATCATCAAGGTGGACGTGAAGGATGTACCTGACGTGCTCTACGCCGAGGTGTTGGCGGAGGTGGAGGGCCACAGTGCCCGTGTGGTGATCTGTACCGACCACACTCGCATCGTCTTGATGGAGCTGGATGGCGAGGTGCTGATGGAGCAGGCCAGCGCCCCTGGCGTGCAGATCCAGCCCGCCAAATCCGGCAAGCCCGCCATGACGCTACGGGAGATAGTGGCGTTTGCGCTGGAGGTGCCGCTGGCGGAGATCGACTTCATTGGTGCCGCGGCCACCATGAATCAGGCGCTGGCGGATGAAGGGCTGCAGGGCTATGGCCTGCAGATTGGCAAGATCCTGACCGAGCAGGTGGAGCGCAAGCTGCTCTCCGACGATCTGATGACGCTGGCCATGCGGCTCTCGTCCGCCGCCTCCGATGCGCGCATGGACGGCGCCATGCTGCCCGCGATGTCTAACTCCGGCTCCGGTAATCAGGGCATCGCCGCCACCATGCCGGTGGTCGCCGCTGCCCGCTTCCTCAAGGCGAGCGACGAGCAGCTGACCCGGGCGCTGGTGATGAGCCATCTGGTGGCCATCTACATCAAGACCCATCAGAACAAACTGTCGGCCCTCTGTGCCGCGAGCACCGCCGCCATGGGGTCGGGGGCCGCCATCACCTGGCTGCTGGGTGGCCAGTTTGAGCAAATTAGTCACTGTATCAACAACATGATCGGTGACGTTTCCGGTATCATTTGCGATGGGGCGGGCAGTGCCTGTTCCATGAAGGTCTCTACCTCCACTTCGGCGGCGGTCAAATCGTCGCTGATGGCCATCAACAATCTGCACGTGCCCCAGAGCGAAGGCATCGTTTCCGACGACGTGGACGAGACTATCGCCAACCTGGGCCGCCTCTCCAAACTGGGGATGCTGGATACGGATATCGAGATCATCAACATCATGCGAGCCAAGCAACAGGGCAAAGCCCAGTGATGCAAGGGGTGGCGCAAGCCACCCTCTGTTTTGCTGCCTGCTGACGCCACCCCGGCCACGGGGCGTCCGATACGGTCTATGTCAGGGTTGTGCCTGTCAGGCGCTGCCCGGTTTTGTGTCACCCCGCTTGCACCGGGGGACAAGTCGCCACGATGCGGCAAGTTTCGGGGAGGAGTGTGCGTAGAGGACACTCGTCCGTATACCTCGGGCCCGGCCCGACTATTTTGGGGAATATCGTCATGACTCTTAGCGTTATAGGTAATCTGGCCATCCTGGTCATGTTGCTGCTGTTTCTCTATCGGTTGCAGCAAACCCACGTCAGCTTCACCCGTCGGGTCTTCTCGGGGCTGGGGCTGGGCATCTTGTTCGGCGCAGCCTTGCAGCTGCTGTATGGTGCCGGCTCCAGTGTGCTGGTGCAGACCGGTGACTACCTGGATATCGTCGGCAGCGGCTATGTGAAGCTGCTGCAGATGATCATCATTCCGCTCATCATGGTCTCCATCATAGGCGCCATCCTCAAGCTCAACGGCGGCACCGCCCTTGGCAAGATCAGCGCCATGACCATAGGGGTACTGATCTTTACCACCATGATCGCCGCCGGGGCGGGCATACTGATGTCCAACCTGTTTGGCCTGACCGCCGAAGGGCTCACCGCTGGTGCCGCCGAGACCGCCCGTGGCGCCGCGCTGCAGACGACCCTCGGCAGCGTCGAGAGCATGTCTTTTGCCAAGATGATGCTGGAGTTCATCCCGGCCAACCCCTTCCTCGACATGACGGGCGCGCGCAAGACCTCCACCATCGCCGTGGTGATCTTCTCCATCTTCATCGGCCTGTCAGCCACCGGTATCGCCCGCAAGAAACCCGAGATCTTCGAGAGCTTTGGTCGCTTCATGCAGGTGGCACATGCCATCGTGATGCGCATGGTGACCCTGGTGCTGCGCCTCACTCCCTATGGCGTACTGGCGCTGATGGCCAAGGTGGTCTCCGGCTCCAACTATGCAGACATCCTCAACCTGCTCAGCTTCGTCATGGCCTCTTACGGCGCCATCGCCATCATGTTTGCGGTGCACCTGCTGCTGGTGGGTCTGGTGGGGATCAATCCGGTCCGTTACCTGAAGAAGATCATGCCGGTGCTGGCCTTTGCCTTCACTTCCCGTACCAGTGCGGGCTCGATCCCGATGAACGTGCAGACCCAGACCAAGGCGCTCGGTATTCCGGAGGGGATCGCCAACTTCGCCGCTTCCTTCGGTTCCACCATTGGCCAGAACGGCTGCGCGGGCATCTATCCGGCCATGCTGGCGGTGATGATAGCCCCGACCGTGGGGGTCAACCCCATGGATCCCGGCTTCATCATGACGCTGATCGCCATCATCACGGTCAGCTCGTTCGGGGTGGCCGGGATCGGTGGCGGCGCCACCTTCGCCGCGCTGATCGTGCTCTCTGCCCTGGACTTCCCGGTGGCACTGGCTGGCCTGCTCATCTCCATCGAGCCGCTGATCGACATGGGCCGCACTGCGCTGAACGTCTCTGGCTCCATCACGGCCGGTACGGTTACCAGCCGGCTGATGGGCGAGACCGATATGCAGGTGTTCAACAGCGAGCACGAGGTGTGTCTGGACGGCGAAGAGTCCACCATCTGATCCGCTGATCCGCACGCCAGGGGAGGGGTCAGCCTCTGCCCATCTATAGACAGAAGGGAGGGCATGCCCTCCCTTCGCCATTGAAAGGAAAAACGATGAGAATCCTGATCATAGGTGGCGAAGCCGCCGGTATGAGTGCGGCGGCCAAGGCGCGCCGACTGGCCAAAGAGGCTGACATAGTGGTGTACGAGGCTTCCGAGGTGATCTCCTTTGGTGCCTGCGGCCTGCCTTACTTCGTCGGTGACGAGTTTCAGGAGCCCGGCTACATGGCCGAGTTCACCCCCGAGCAGTTCGCTGCCAAGGGGATCGAGGTCAAGATTGGTCACCGGGTGCTCAGCATCGACGCGGCTGCCCAGACCCTGGTGGTGGAATACAACGGCGATACCTTCACCGATCGCTACGATCGACTGATGATTGCCACCGGTGCCCGTGAAGTGATGCCCCCCATCCCCGGTTTGCAGCAGCAAGGGGTATTCGGTCTGCGCCGGATGGCTGACGGACTGGCGTTGAAGGAGGCGGTGCAGGACAAGCGCAACACCCGCGCCCTGGTGATTGGCTCCGGCTTTATCGGGCTGGAAGTGGTCGAGGCGCTGGTCCATCAGGGCAAAGAAGTGCGCCTGATCGAGCTGGCGGATCGGGTCATCCCGGATGCCTTCGACAGCGAGATCACCCATCACATCGAAACCGAACTGCGCGAGCAGGGCGTCTCTCTCCATCTGGGTGAGCGCGTTGAGGCGTTGCTGGGGGATGGCAGGGTGACCGGCGTGCGAACCAGCCAGGGCGAGTACGAGGCCGATATCGTGGTGGTCTGCACCGGGGTCAAGCCCAACACCGAGTTCCTGGCTGACACTGGCATCAAACGGCTGGCCAATGGCGCCATCGAGGTGGACAGGCAGGGCCGCACCTCGCTGGCCAACGTCTGGTCTGCCGGCGACTGCGCCAGCGTCTGGCACAGCGTCAAGCAGCAGCAGGTCTATGTGCCGCTCGCCACCATCGCCAACAAGCTGGGTCGGATGGTGGGTGAGAACCTGGCCGGGGGCGAGCAGACGTTCCCGGGCACCCTCGGCTCTGCGGCGCTCAAGGTACTGGGGCTGGAGGTGGGGCGCACCGGTCTCTGTGAGCAAGAAGCCCAGGCGATGGGCATCGACTATCGCACCGTGGTGATCAAGGACAAGTGCCACACCAACTACTGCCCGGGTCAGTCAGATATCCACGTCAAGCTGGTGTTTGATCCGGCCAGCAAGCGGCTGCTGGGCGGCCAGATCCTGGGTCGTAAGGGGGCTGTCCACCGCATCGACGCGCTGGCGGTCGCCATCACCATGGGAGTGACTACCGAGCAGCTTGGCATGCTGGACTTTGCCTATGCCCCCCCCTTCTCTCGCACCTGGGACGTGCTCAACGTGGCGGGCAATGTGGCGAGATAACAGGATAAGGAGGATGGCGCATAGCACTGCGCCATCCTCCTCGTCACGACCTGGACCACATGGCAGGCATAAAAAAACCGATGCCTGGGCATCGGTTTTTTGTTGCGACCGGTTTAGCCATTTCGCTCAGCCACGGCCGAGGCGGTTGTCCGGGTAGTTCTTGGCCAGCACTTCGCGGGCATTCTGGGTCAGGGCCGGCATCTTCAGGGTCTCGTAAGACCGGACCATGATCTCCAGCGCCTTCTCGGTTTCGGCCGTGTCGGGATAGGTCTCGACAATCAGCTTGGCACGGTTGGCGGCTGCGATCAGCGCGTTGCGCTTCACGTAGAACTCGGCCACGCTCAGGTCGTAGCGGGCAAGGCGGTTCTTCAGGCCGATCATGCGAGCACGGGCATCGGCGGCATAGACACTGTTGGGATAGTTCTGCAACAGCGTCTTGAAATCCTGGAAGGCCTGACGGGCATAAGAGGGGTCTTTATCGTCCCGATCGATGCTCAGGAGGTCCTGGAAGAAGTTGTAATCGCTGGCCATGTTGGTCAGGCCGCGCATGTAGAACACATAATCGATATTTTTATGCGCCGGATTGAGGCGGATAAAACGGTCGATATTGGCGATCGCCTGGGCGGTATCGTCCTGTTTGTAGTAGGCGTAAATGAGGTCAAGCTGAACCTGGTTGGAGTAGGCGCCGAAAGGATAACGCGAGTCCAATGCTTCCAATAATTCGATAGCATTCACGTAGTTACCGGCATCCAGCTTGAGGCGTGCTTTCTGGTACAGGGTCTCCGGCGGTTCGTCGGGGACCTTGGGTTTGGTGCTGGAACAGCCCGTGATCAAGGTAGCAACCAAGGCGAGCGACATCAGCAGGTGAGACTTCTTTCCCATCAACAACATCCGGTCCATTTCCACGAAATTGGCAAAGTATCCGTTATGCTTGGCTAAAAGAAAAGCTAGAATACCCGGATTATTTCGAATTGATACCCCCCGCTCAAGAGACCATACATGAGCCAGCATATTGAACTGACAGGCGAATTTCAGGATCACCAATTCGGGCAGAGACTCGACCAGGCCCTTGCTGAATTATTTCCAGACTACTCCCGAACACGCATCAAGGAGTGGATTTTACAGGACAGAGTGACCCTGGATGGTCAGGTTGCGAACACCCCGCGCGAGAAGGTAATGGCCGGGCAACAGGTACATGTAGATGTCGAGCTGGAAGATGACACCCGCTGGGATGCTCAGGACATAGCACTCAACATCGTCTACGAAGATGAACACATTCTGGTGATCGACAAACCGGCCGGTCTGGTGGTTCACCCGGGTGCAGGCACGCCGGATGGCACCATACTCAATGCCCTGCTGCACCGCTATCCCGGCATTGCCGAGGTACCCCGCGCCGGTATAGTGCACCGTCTGGATAAAGACACCACAGGCCTGATGGTGGTTGCCAAAACAGTGCCCGCCCAGACTCATCTGGTGGAGGCGCTGCAGGCGCGCCAGATCACCCGTGAGTACGAAGCCATCGCCATCGGTCACATGACCGCAGGCGGCACAGTTGATGCCCCCATCGGCCGTCACCCGACCCAGCGTACCCACATGGCTGTGGTGCCCAATGGCCGTCCTTCCGTGACCCACTACCGGGTACACGAGAAATTCCGTGGCCACACCCGTCTGCGTCTGCGTCTGGAAACCGGTCGTACCCACCAGATCCGTGTGCACATGGCGCACATCAAGCATCCGCTGGTGGGGGATCCCGCCTACGGTGGCCGTCTGCGCCTGCTGCGCAATGCAACCCCGGAGCTGACCCAGATGCTGCGCAGCTTCAATCGTCAGGCGTTGCATGCCACCATGCTGCAACTGGCGCACCCCATCACGGGTGAAGTGATGCAGTGGCACTCCGCCACACCGCAAGACATGGTGGAGCTGATGGAAGTGCTGCGCTCGGATACGCTCGCCAATCCGGACGATCTGGTCTGGAACTGATGCGATAGGGCCTGCGTCGGTTTCTGCCGTCATCCGGCCCGAATAGATGCCAAACGGGGTTCCCTTTCAGGAGCCCCGTTTTTATATGAATGAAAGGAGCCACAGATGAAATGGATCGAACCCGACTGGCCAGCCCCGGCTTGCGTCAGAGCCCTGTCGACCACCCGGGATGGCGGCGAGAGTGAAGGGGTGTTTGCCGGTCTCAATCTGGGCGCCCATGTGGGGGACGCGCCAGCGCGGGTCGAGGCCAATCGTGCCCGCTTGCAGCAGGCCGCCCGGATCCCCGGCCCCCTTAACTGGCTCAATCAGGTGCACGGTACCGTCGTTCATCCGGTCAGCAACCAGTATGATGCCGTGCCGGATGCCGATGCGGCTTGCGCCCATGAGGCAGGGCAGGCCTGCATAGTGATGACCGCCGACTGCCTGCCGGTGCTGTTTTGCGATCGGGCAGGTACTGTGGTGGCAGCCGCCCATGCCGGTTGGCGCGGGCTGCAAGGTGGGGTATTGGAAGCCAGCATCCGGGCCATGGGTTGCGATCCTCGCGATCTTCTCGCCTGGCTTGGCCCGGCCATAGGCCCGGCGGAGTTCGAGGTGGGGGGCGAGGTGCGCGATGCTTTTATGGCGGAGCAGGCCGAAGCGGAAGCTGCATTCGAACCTTCGCCCAACGAGGGGAAATGGCTGGCGGATATCTACCGGTTGGCCCGATTGAGGCTGGCCCGGGCCGGTGTGAGCGCGATTTATGGCGGCGAGTTCTGCACCTTCGGCGATAGCAAGCAGTTCTACTCTTATCGTCGCGATGGCCAGACTGGCCGGATGGCCTCCATCATCTGGTTGGCCCGCTAAGAACCGGATACGTATCCGGTCAGCAATCGTCCCGCCCCTGTCACTGCCAAGCCAGTCTGAGAGGGGCGGGTATTCTGCCTGTTCCCCACTTTGCAGAAAAAATAACCAACCCTTCCCCTTGAAATAGCCCGTACGGGCCTCATCTTTCATCTCAGAAAGTTATGTTGTTTGCCGCACGAGCGGCGTCTGTCTGAAAGGGGGAGCGCGATGCGCCTCGATCGCCTGACCAGCAAATTCCAGGTTGCTATTTCCGATGCCCAGTCCCTTGCACTGGGTCGTGATCACCAATTTATCGAACCCGTCCATCTGATGACTGCGCTGGTCAATCAGGACGGTGGCTCCATTCGTCCACTGCTCACCCTGACCGGGATGGATATCAATACCCTGCGCTCTCGCCTCGGTGAAGAGTTGGATCGGCTGCCCAAGGTGAGCGGTGTGGAGGGCGATGTGCAGCTCTCCAATGGTTTGGGTCGTTTGCTCAACGTCTGTGACAAGCTGGCTCAGCAGCGCAAGGATCAGTTCATCTCATCCGAGCTGTTCGTGCTGGCGGCCCTTGACGAGAGGGGCAACCTGGGCGAGCTGCTGCGTGCCCAAGGCCTGAGCAAAGAGAAACTTGAAACCGCCATCGACAAGGTGCGCGGTGGCAGAAAGATCGAAGATGCCAACGCCGAGGAGAATCGCCAGGCGCTGGAAAAATACACCATAGACCTCACGGAACGGGCCGAGCTCGGCAAGCTGGATCCGGTGATCGGTCGCGATGAAGAGATCCGACGTACCATCCAGGTGCTGCAACGCCGTACCAAGAACAACCCTGTGCTGATCGGTGCCCCCGGCGTCGGCAAAACCGCCATCGTCGAAGGGCTGGCCCAGCGCATCATCAACGGCGAAGTGCCGGAAGGGCTCAAGAACAAGCGGGTGCTATCGCTCGACATGGGCGCCCTGGTAGCCGGAGCCAAGTACCGTGGCGAGTTTGAAGAGCGGCTAAAAGCCGTGCTGAGCGATCTGGCCAAGGAGGAGGGCAACGTCATCCTCTTCATCGACGAGCTGCACACCATGGTCGGGGCCGGTAAGGGCGAGGGGGCCATGGACGCGGGCAATATGCTGAAACCTGCGCTGGCCCGTGGCGATCTGCACTGCGTCGGGGCCACCACCCTGGACGAGTACCGCCAGTACATAGAGAAGGATGCTGCCCTCGAGCGTCGCTTCCAGAAGGTGCTGGTGGAAGAGCCGAGCGTGGAAGACACCATCGCCATCCTGCGCGGCCTGAAAGAGCGTTACGAGCTGCACCACCATGTGCAGATCACCGACCCCGCGATTGTGGCGGCGGCCCAGCTGTCGCACCGTTATATCGCTGACCGTCAGTTGCCGGACAAGGCCATCGATCTCATCGACGAGGCGGCGGCCAGCATCCGGCTGCAGATAGACTCCAAGCCCGAGTCACTCGATCGGCTGGAGCGGCGCATCATACAGCTCAAGCTGGAGCAGCAGGCGCTGATGAAGGAGGATGACGACGCCAGCCGCAAGCGGCTCGATCTCATCAATCAGGAGATTGGCGAAAAGGATAGGGAATACAACGAGCTGGATGAGGTGTGGAAGGCCGAGAAGGCTGCCCTCGCCGGTACCCAGTACATCAAGGCGGCACTGGAGCAGGCCCGTCAGGATCTCGACGTGGCACGCCGCGCCGGCGATCTCGGTCGCATGTCAGAGCTGCAATATGGTCGTATTCCCGAGCTGGAGAAACAACTGGATCTCGCCACCCAGGCCGAGATGCAGGAGACCAGCCTGCTGCGCAACCGGGTCACAGACGTGGAGATAGCCGACGTGCTGGCCCGTGCAACCGGCATTCCGGTGGCCCGCATGCTGGAAGGGGAGCGCGACAAGCTGCTGAGGATGGAAGAGCAGTTGCACAGCCGGGTGATTGGTCAGGAGGAAGCGGTTGAAGCGGTTTCCAACGCCATTCGCCGCTCCCGTGCCGGACTCTCGGACCCGAACCGCCCCATCGGCTCTTTCCTGTTCCTGGGGCCCACCGGGGTGGGCAAGACGGAACTGTGTAAGGCGCTGGCCGAGTTCCTGTTCGATACCCAGGACGCCATGGTGCGGATCGACATGTCCGAGTTCATGGAGAAGCACAGCGTGGCCCGTCTGGTGGGTGCACCTCCCGGCTACGTGGGCTATGAGGAGGGGGGTTATCTGACCGAGGCGGTACGCCGTCGCCCCTACTCGGTGATCCTGCTCGACGAAGTGGAGAAGGCGCACCCGGATGTGTTCAATATCCTGTTGCAGGTGCTCGATGATGGCCGCCTGACCGATGGCCAGGGTCGTACCGTCGATTTTCGCAACTCTGTGGTGATCATGACCTCCAACCTCGGCTCGGATCTGATCCAGGAGCACCACTCCGAGAAGGATTACGACGAGATGAAGGCCATGTTGATGGAGGTGCTGACCCGCAGCTTCCGACCGGAGTTTATCAACCGGATCGACGAGACAGTGGTGTTCCACCCTCTCGACGAGGCTCACATCAAGTCCATCGCCCGCATCCAGCTCAAGAGCCTGATGGGCCGCCTGGAGGCCCAGGGTTACGAGGTGGAGGTGAGCGAGGCGCTGCTCGAGAAGCTGGTGCATGCCGGGTTCGACCCCGTCTACGGGGCGCGGCCCCTCAAGCGGGCAATCCAGCACAAGGTGGAGAACCCGCTGGCCCAGGCGCTGCTCTCCGGTCGCATTGTCCCCGGCAAGAAGTTGCTGCTGGGGGCCGACAGCAATGGCCTGACCATGACCCAGTAACCGATCTCGTAGCGATGTTTGCAACGCCAGCCCCCGGGCTGGCGTTGTCATATCTGGCGGCGGTGATTCGGAGGCAAAAAAACGGCAATCCGAAGATTGCCGGGAGGAATGTAGTAACGCGACCTTGCGTGGGTTGAGCGGGTCGCAGGGGCAAGCCCCGGTTTCGCAGAGGGTCAGGGTGACCCTCTCCTTACAGCATGCCCGTGATGCGCTCTATCATCCCGGGCGGCCACACACCTGTCAGGTCTGACCTGCGTGCCACAGCTCGCAGGTCAGACCCATTGAATTATCTTGCTTACAGCATGCCCGGCACGGCGGCCTTCATCTCGGGGGACCAGACGCCGACCTGTACCTGACCGATATGCTCTTTTTGCAGCAGCAACATGGCCAGACGGGATTGGCCTATGCCGCCGCCTATGGTCTGCGGCATGCGCGCGGCCAGCAGATCCTGATGCCAGTCATATTGCAGGCGATCTTCATCACCGGTGATGGCGAGCTGGCGGCGCAGGGCCTCGGCGTCCACCCGGATCCCCATGGAGGAGATCTCGAAACTGTCTTCCAGCACCGGGTTCCACACCAGGATGTCACCGTTCAGACCTGCCAGACCCAGCTCGCTGTGGCTGCTCCAGTCGTCATAGTCAGGGGCGCGTACATCGTGGCGCTCGCCGTGGGAGAGGGCCCCGCCGATACCGATCAGGAAGACGGCGCCCAGCTCCTTGGCGATGGCGCGCTCGCGCCCCTTGGCGTCGAGATCCGGGTAACGGGTCAGCAGCGCTTCGCTGTGCAGGAACTGGATCTCGTTTGGCAGGAAGGGGGTCAGCTCGTGTTCGGCACAGACGGCGCGCTCGGTGTCCTTGATGGCAGCCCAGATGCCACGCACCGTCTCCTGCAGATAGGCCAGATCGCGGCGCTCGCTCGGCATCACCTTCTCCCAGTCCCACTGATCCACGTAGACGGAGTGGATGGGGGTCAACTTGTCTTCGTCCGGACGCAACGCCTTCATGTGGGTGTAGATACCCTCACCCGGGCCAAAGCCGAAGCGACCCAGGGTCTGGCGCTTCCACTTGGCCAGTGAGTGCACCACCTCGTAGCTGTGTTCGGGGAGTGTCTTCACCTTGACCTGCACCGCATTCTCGTGGCCAGAGAGGTTGTCTTGAGTGCCATCACCGACCCGGCTCAGAATGGGGGCTTGCACCTCCATCAGACCCAGTTGCTGGGCGAGTTGGCGGGAGAACATCTCTTTGACGAAGCTGATCTGTTGTTGGCTGCGAATGTAGTGCTGTTTCATGCTGAATACCTGTCTCAAATTCGTTGGATGTGACGATTCTTCAACAGATTGCCAAGTAAATTCAATATTCGTTAATAGAAATAGGCTTTGTGTGTTTTTTTCTTCAAAATAAAGCCGTCATTAATGAGATATCGTCAAAGGGAGTGCAAAAAAGTGTCGGAAAATTATCGGATCGATAATCTCGATCAGGCCATCCTCACCGCCCTGATGGACAATGCGCGGATCCCTTACGCCGAGTTGGCCAAACAGCTGGTGGTCAGCCCGGGCACCATTCATGTGCGGGTGGAGAAGATGAAGCAGGCGGGGATCATCGAGGGTACACGGGTGCAGGTGAACGCGAAGAAGCTGGGCTATGACGTCTGCTGCTTCATCGGCATCAATCTCAAGAGCGCCAAGGATTATCCTTCGGCGCTGGCCAAGCTGCAGGCGCTGGACGAGGTGGTGGAAGCCTACTACACCACAGGCCACTACAGCATCTTCATGAAGGTGATGACCCGCTCCATCGACGAGTTGCAGACTGTGCTGATCCACAAGATCCAGACCATAGACGAGATCCAGTCCACTGAAACCCTGATCTCGTTACAGAATCCGATCCTGCGCGATGTGAAGCCCTGAAGCCTATTGCGCGTGGAGGGAAGTGCGATATCCATGTCACATGCGAAGCGCGCATTTCGCTGCAGCATCCGATATGGAGAGACGTGAAACCTTGATGAAAGAGTCTGACCGTCGGATCAGGGCGCGATATAGGGGATACCGTACTTGTCGTAGATGGCCTTGAGCCGGCCATCCTGCTTCATGTGCAACAGCTCGGCATCGTAGGCCGCCATCAGGGCCGGGGTGCCGGCATCGGCGCGGGCCCTGGTCCAGACGGTGTAGTAGGGGCTGGCCTTGAGGGGCTTGGGCAGGTAGTCGAGCTTGCCCTCCAGCCCCACCTCTTTGATCTGGGCGAAGGCGGTGACCAGCGGCATGGGCACGGCATCGATACGTCCGGCGTTCAGCTTGCGCAGTTGCAGCTGGTTGATGGGGATCTCCTGGAAGTGATATGCCGGATCGGCCAGGGCCGCCGTCAGTTCAGGGGTGTAGGAGAAGTCTTTGGTGACGCCGATGCGCCAGGGTTTGAGATCGCTCAGGGTGTCGTAGTGGATCTTCCGCATATCGGCCTTGCGCACGAAGAAGTGCCAGCTATGGCGCAGATGGGACTGCTTTGGGTAGAGCAGATAGCTCTCTCGCTCCGGCTTGTAGGAGTGGGTCATCACCAGGTCATACACGCCGGTTTCGGCATTACGGGTGAGGCGGGCGCCCGAGTCGGTCAGCTCGATCCTGATGGGGATCTTGAGCTTGCCGAAGATGGCGGTGACCATGTCCACATCCAGTCCACAGGGGCGGGCCTGGTCGTCCAGAAATTTCAGCGGTGGTTCCAGCGTGCCACCTATGACCAGTTCTTTGGCCTGGAGCCAGAGGGGAAGCAGCAGGCAGAGCAGAATGAACCTTCGCAAACAACATCTCCTGCCCTGAATAGGGAACCGTCCACGGGCATAATTCAAGTATAATGGCCCGGATATTCAACAGAGACGACCCCGGATGGCAAATCCTGAAATCGAAAGTCAACTGGACGGTATCGACAGGTTGTCGGTCTGCCTCTATCGCCTTGGCCTGAGTCTGGCAGCTTTATTACTGGTATGTCGAGGGGCCAGCCTGCTGATTGGGCAGGATTTTTTACCGCCAGCGATCTGGCTGGTGGCCATGGTGGTGGCGAGCGGGGTGTGCGGACTCTGTCTGCATATCTATGACAAGCGTATTCGCTTCATTTTGCAGGTGATGGCCTGGGGCGGCCTGATACTGAGCGCCAGCGGGGCGCCGGACATGCTGGTGCTGGGGGCGGCGCTGGCCACGCTTTCCGGCCTGGCCTTCAAGGAGCAGTTCTGTTTCGCCATTCCTGGCATCAAGGCGGTTCCCCTGTTGCTGCCATTGTTATGGGGGCTGGAATGGGCCCGGCTCGACTGGGCCGCCGCGCCGGTTTCCCTGGCGTGCGGCCTGCTGCTCTGTCTGCTGAGTCTGGCCAAGTGGCGCATGCCTCTGCACTTTGATATTGGTGACAAGGGGCGCTACCAGAGCTAGGTCTGCTGGCAGCCTTTCATCTGCTGATTGAGGGCCTGCATCACCTGATGGCGGCTGATGATACCGAGCACCTTGCCCCCTTGCAGTACCGGATAGATCTTGGGCTTGGCCTCGCTCATCTGGCGCGCCAGGTCCAGTATGCTGTCGTCCGGGGCGACCGAGAGCGGCGTGTGGCTCATGAGGTCTTCCACCCGGGTGCGGGTGTCGCAGTGGTAGCTGCCGGTGAGCAGGCTGGGAATACAGTCCTGCTCGGAGAGAAAACCGATCAGCCGTTTTTGCTCGTCCAGCACCGGCAGGCCGCTCAGCCCGGAGTGGTGCAGCTTGTCCAGCGCCTCGGCCAGGCCGAGTCGCGGGGTGAGGGAGTGGGTCAGGCGGCTCATGTGATCGCGGATCTGCAGCATATGGGTGGCTCCAAAAGGGGTAAAGTGGTGTCACTATGGCCGCAGGACGGCGGGCGGGGCCAATGGCTTGTGCCGTGGAGATTGATAGGCACGGCCTTGCCACGGATCTGCAAGCAATGACAAAAGGAGAGGTTATGCGTGCATTGGTGACAGGGTGTGGCCGCCGGCTCGGTTTTTATCTGTGTGAACAGCTGGTGGCGGCCGGCTGGCAGGTGACGGGCAGTTATCGCAGCGAGCGGCCCGAGCTGGCCAGACTGGCGGCGCTCGGGGTCGAGCTGGTGCAGGCGGATTTCGCTCGTGAAGAGGAGGTTGGCAGGCTGATCGAGGCACTGGCCGCCCATCAGGATCTGGCGCTGGTGATCCACAACGCCTCGGCTTTCGAGCCCCAGGCGGCGGATCCGGCGGCGCAACTGGCCCAGTTCGAGCAGTTTTATCGTGTGCACATGGCGGCACCCTTCCAGCTCAACCGGGCGCTGGCGCCCCGGTTGGCCAGCCATGGCAATGCCAGCATCATCCACATCACGGATATCTACATTCACGCCCCGGCCCCCCAGTTTGCCAGCTATGTGGCCACCAAGGCGGGGGCTCACTCCCTTGCCATGAGCTTTGCCCGCGAACTGGCGCCTGCCATCCGGGTCAACACCATAGAGCCTGGCCCCATACTGTTTCTCGACGAACATGGTGACGCGTGGCGCCAGCAGGTGCTGGCGAAAACGCCGCTGGCGCGGGAAGGAGGGCTCGAGCCCATCTGGCAGGCGGTGCAGCTGCTGATGGGGAACGACTACATGACGGGCGCCAGTATCCGGGTCGATGGCGGTCGCAGCCTGGCCGTCATCTGAGCTCTGATCCAGGGTTGCAATGGCGCCAGCCCTGATCTTCAGTTCCTGACGACAGAGACCTCTGTTGCCTGATACAGGGCGAGGGGGGTGAGGCCGACCCGCTGCTCCTCGATCACCTTGCCCTCCATCAGCCGGGTATGCAGTGGTAGCATCACCTTGTGGTCGTGCACCTCCCCCTGCCCATACAGTTCGGCCAGCAGCTCGTTGAGATAGGCATCGACCCGGGTGGCGGCGAAGTCATCAGTCGGGCTGCTGGCCAGAATGTCTATGTCCAGCGGCCGGTCGAGCACCTTGCAGTTCGGATCGCTGCGATCCCGACCGTGCGCCAGCTCCATGGCGATGAAGAAGGTTTTCAGCTGCTGGGGTGCCAGCGTGCTTTCGGTGACAAACAGGCAGTTGAGGAAGTCGTGACGGGAGTGCATTCCCACCGGCTTGGTCTGGATCACCGAGCTCAGATGCAGGCGACCGAAACGCTCGAGCAGTTCGCCGAGCGCCTGGCTGACATGCTGATGGGGATCGAGATTCGATCCAATGCTGCACAGATAGAACATCTTTATCGGTCCTTGCGTAGGGCTCATCTGAAATATATACACAGCTCACGATAATCGGATTAACTATGCATTAACATCAACTTGTCTGTTGTGATCAAGCTCTGTGTTGGCAAAAAGGAGGTTTGCATGAGTGTGGAACTGAAGTGGGCACTGTTGACCACGTCTGGCTCGTTGGCGATGATCCTGATTATTTGTGTGGTATCCGTCGGTCTGGCGTGAACCCTATCCCTCATTTTGCAGTATGAACCGGCCCCCTGGCCGGTTTTGCTTTTTGGGGGAGTGCGGATATGCTGGCCCACCCATGATGAATCGAGATAGTCCAAGATGACCAAGGTACGCCCACGCTCCCTGTTGCAAGTGGTATTGATGGGCTTCGTCCTGGTATTGATGCCGCTGGGCGGCATGATCTGGCACGACAGCCAGGCTCTCGAACACCTCAGCCAGTTGACCAGCGACGAGCTGGAACGGGCGGTGCGCGATACCCGACGGGCGACACTCTTCACCACTCAAGCCATTGATCTGGAACGTACTCTTCGTCGTTATGCCGTACTGGGGGATGATCGCATCCTGGCCAGTTATCAGCAGCAGCTGGCGAGCTATCGCAGCCTGCTCGCCGCCCATCAAAGTTCGATCCCGGATGCAGAGGTCTACACGGGGCTCGAGCAGGCGCTGACCTGGCTCGACAGCATGCAGGATCTGACCCGCGCCAAGGCTGAGTCGACCAGTCCGAAGTTTGATGAATTTAATCAATTTAATCAGCAGCTTGAGATAATTACCCGCAACCAGGTTGATGAGCATGTGAGCCGGGTGCGAGCCACTATCGCCGACCTGATGACGGAGATCTGGTGGGTCAGCGGCTTCGTGGCCGTGCTCAGCCTGCTGCTGGTATTGCTGTTTACCTATCTGATCATCCACCCGGTACGTCAGATTGAGTCGCGGATCTTGAGCCTGGGTGCCGGTGTGGAACCGGACAAGCGCCCGGTGGACGGGCCGGCTGAGCTGGTGTTGCTGGGGGAGCGGATCGGCTGGCTGCACGACAAATTGAAGGAGTTGGAGCAGCAGAAATACCAGTTCCTGCGCCACGTTTCCCACGAGTTGAAGACCCCGCTGGCGGTGTTGCGGGAGGGGGCGGATCTGCTCTCAGAGCAGCTTGTGGGGCCCTTGACCCCGGATCAGCAGGAGATCTGCCAGATGCTGGAAGAGAACAGCCGCCGGCTGCAGACCCTGATCGAACGCCTGCTCGACTTCAACCGCCTCAGCCAGCAGGAGGTGTTCAACTTGACCCCGGTGGCGTTGGCGCCCCTGCTGTCTGAATTATCTGCCGAGTACCGGCTGGCGCTGGAATCCAAACAAATCAGTGTACACTTGCCGACCGATCCAATCATGCTGCAGGCCGAGTCGTATCGCTTGCGGTTGATCCTCGACAATCTGTTTTCCAACGCGGTCAGTTATGGCGCCAAGGGTGGCCAGATCTGGATCCGTGCCGGGCAGGATGTCGATGGCGGCTGGCTGGAGGTGGCTAACGAGGGGCCCTCCATTCCGGTGGCCGAGCGGGAACGGATCTTCGAGCCGTTCGAACAGGGCAGCATAGTGCGACAAGGTTTGTTGAACGGCTCCGGTATGGGGCTCTCTATCGCTCGCGAGTCGGCGATGAGTCTTGGCGGCGAGCTGGTATTGGTTGAAGATGAACAGGCGGATGTCTGTTTCCGGTTGACGTTGAAGTGAAGCCTAAGATGAAACAATGTGTTGTTCCGGTATTGATGATGGGGCTGCTCACAGGCTGCTCCCTGTTGCCAGCGCGTGAACCGGTGGTGTCGTCGGATCTCGCCCTCGCCAAGCGGATGGAGTTTGCCAACAAGGAGATGCAGGTGCGCCTGCAGTACTCGGACTGGTTGCTGGCCAGCCATGCCCAGCAGCGGGTGCAGGAGCGTCAGCGCCTCAAGGGGGCGACCGATATCGAGAGCCGTGTCAGTCTGGCCATGGTCAACACCCATCCGTCCGAGTCGGTGGCAAGTCGCCGGGCCGGACTGGACAAACTCAAAAGCCTGCTGCCCGAGCTGGGGCTGGATGCCCAGGCCTTCCTGCGCAGCTGGATTGCCCTCGGTGAGGAGTTGCTGGTCCGTGATAGCCGACGCGACGATCAGAGTCAGGAGGTGCAGCGTCTGCATCGCCAGATCGAACAGCTCTCCGCCATCGATGAACAGCTCAATCAGCGCAAGCTGAACGGCAATGGCGAGGCGCTAAAATGAGTCGCATCCTGCTGGTCGACGACGATGCCAGCCTGCTCAAACTGATGAGCATGCGCCTGCGCAGCCAAGGCTACGTGGTGGATACCGCCGACAGCGCCGAAGGGGCGCTGGACAGACTGCGCCAGCAGCGGGCCGATCTGGTGCTGAGCGATCTGCGCATGACTGGCATGGACGGACTGGCGCTGTTCGAGCGCATCCAGTCCCAGTGGCTGGGGCTGCCGGTCATCATAATGACAGCCCACGGTACGATACCCGATGCCATTCAGGCCACCCGTTCCGGGGTGTTCAGCTTTCTCACCAAGCCCATCGACAAGGATGAGCTGTTTGCCACCATAGAGCATGCGCTGAGCCTGACTCGCCCAAAGCAGCGGCAGGATTGGCAATCGCTGATCCTGACCCGCAACCCACAGATGGAGCAGCTGCTGATCCAGGCCAACAGCATAGCCGGCATGGACGTGCCCGTGCTGATCATGGGGCCGTCCGGTTCCGGTAAAGGGGTGATGACCCAGGCACTGCATCAGGCCAGCAGTCGCTGTGACAAGCCGCTGCACGCCATCAACTGCGCCGCCTTGCCGTGGAATGCATTGGATCTGCAGCTGTTTGGCGAGGACGGTCAGTCCGGCCTGTTCGAGCAGGCCAAGGGGGCGACCCTGTTTCTCGACGAGATAGGAGGTCTGTCGGAGTCATTGCAGGCCAAGCTGCTGCAGGTGCTGCAGGAGTACGGTCAGGGTATCCCCGAGGTGCGGGTCATCAGCTCCAGTCATCAGGATCTGGTGGCGGCGATGGAGGAGGGGCGCTTTCGGGAGGATCTCTTCTACCGCCTCAACGTGGCGAACATCACATTGCCCCCCCTCAGTGCCCGCAGTGAAGATATTCCGCTGCTGGCCAGACAGGCGCTGGACGAATATCGCAGCCGTCACGGCGACTGCGCGGCCCTCGGCTTCTCGCCGGAGGCGCTGGCCCTGCTGGCCGCTGCGGGTTGGCCCGGCAACGTGCGTCAGCTCTACAGCGTGGTGGAACAGCTGGCCAGCCTCTGCTGCAGCCCTGTTATCGGCGCCGCCATGGTGGAGTCTGCCCTGAGCGGCGGCAGCGGCGGCATCCCCTCGTTCAACGAGGCGCGCGCCGAGTTCGAGAAGGAGTATCTGATCCGCCTGCTGCGTACCACTGAGGGCAATGTGACCCTGGCGGCCAACATGGCGGGAAGAAACCGTACCGATTTTTACAAGTTATTGAATCGGCACGGTATAGAAGCAGCAAATTTCAAGTCGAAGGGATAAGCCGGGCAGGAGAGGCCTGTGTGTCAGCGACGGATTATCCGCTGCTGAGCGTCATTCAGGCGGGATCGACCACGGCGGTAGCGGCTTGGGCTTTCTGGGTTTTATGGGAGAGCCAGAGGCCGCTCGCCTTCATCAGGTAACCGAACAGCGCGCCAATCACCAGGGAAGGCAGTATCAGTCGCCACTCTCCCGCCGCCCCGAAGGTGGCGCAGCAACCGGCGAAGGTGCCGGGAATATAGCCGAGCCACTGCTGCTTGGCTTGCACGCACATCAGGGTCGCGACCACCCCCGTCATCATGTAACCCGCCACACCGGCCCCCCACCAGGTATCCCCGTGGATCAGCAGCAGGGCCCACAGCATACCGCTCACATTGCACAGCATGGTTTGCAGCAGCGCCTTGTAGCCGCCGCTGGAGGCGAAGTAGCTGGTACAGCCGAGGAAGCCGACCCAGGAGATGAGCCCGAGGGCGACGGCGATCCAGCCCCAGATGGCGGAGAGGATCCCGGTCGTGATAGCGATGGCGATCAATGGGCTCATGGTGTGACTCTTCAAGAAGTGACGTCTGGAAAAAGGGGGAGCCTACCCCTCGCAGGGTGGGCGGCAAGCAGGGGCGAAATTGTGTGTGATCGTCATCACTTATTTCAACTCAGGAATACGCTTGCGCTCGCGAAAAAAATTCATTGGTGGCGTCTTTGACCCTGCACCATAGTTAGAGGCCCTGTCCTGCTCATGGAGTGAGTCTGATGGTGCCAAATGTGATCGTTCCTCTGCTGGTGTTCGTACTCCTGTTCCTTGTCGGAACCATGGCCAAGGCCCTGCCCCTGTACCAACTCATGTAAATGTGTGTGAAATAAAACTCGGCCGGGGCGGGTCTTATGGTTATCACCCTCATAGCCCCGGGAGTTTTTCCATGTTGATCAAGCGTCGCTCTTCCCATCATCCCACCGAGCAGGATGTCACCCCGGAAGCCGTCTATCAGGATCGCCGCCTCATCCTGAAAGGACTCGGGCTGGGGGCCGCAACCCTGGCGTTTCCCACTCAGGCGGGCGTGCTCGATCTCTTCTCCGCCGACAAACCGACCCTTGGCGCCACGACCAGGCCACTCAACATCCATGCTGCCACCCGGCCCGAGGGCGTGATCATCACCCCGGAGGAGAAGGCCACCACCCACAACAACTTCTATGAGCTGGGCACCGACAAGGGGGATCCGGCCCGTAATGCCCATTACCTCAAACCCGAACCCTGGCAGTTGCGGGTGGAGGGGGAGGTGGCCAAGCCGTTTACTCTGGACGTGTGGGATCTCATCAACAAGAGCACCCTCGAGGAGCGCATCTACCGGCTGCGCTGCGTGGAGGCTTGGTCCATGGTGCTGCCCTGGAGCGGCATCTCGCTGGCGGGGCTCATTCGCCGTGCCGAGCCCAACAGTCGCGCCAAGTTCGTGGCCTTCGAGACCCTCTATGACCCTGAGCAGCTGCCGGGACAGGCGTCCCGTTCTCTCGGTGGCGGCATCGATTATCCCTACGTGGAGGGGCTGCGCATCGACGAGGCGATGAACCCGCTCTCCTTCCTGGCGATGGGGCTCTACGGCAAGACATTACCCGCCCAGAACGGCGCACCCATCCGGCTGGTGGTGCCCTGGAAGTACGGCTTCAAGAGCATCAAGAGCATAGTTTCCATCCGGTTGGTGGAAGAGAGACCACCGACCACCTGGAATCTGCTGGCATCGAACGAATATGGCTTCTACGCCAACGTCAATCCACAAGTGGATCACCCGCGCTGGAGCCAGGCCAGTGAACGCTTCATCGGCGAGGGCGGCATCTTCGGCGCCAAGCGTCAGCCGACCCTGATGTTCAACGGCTATGCCGACGAGGTGGCCTCGCTCTATCAGGGGATGGATCTGAGAAAATGGTACTGAGATTGACGTCGATGCACATCAAGAGCCTGCGTGCCCTGGTACATCTGGGCTGCCTCGGCTTTCTGCTCTGGCTGGGATACGCCCTGCCAGCCGGATTACTGGGGGGAGACCCGGTGCAGGGGCTGACCCACTATCTCGGCAAGGGGGCGCTGAATCTGCTGCTGCTCACCCTGCTGGTGTCGCCGCTGGCCAAACGCTGGCGGCAGGGGCAGTTCATCAAGCTGCGCCGCCCCCTCGGACTCTGGTGTGCGGCTTGGGCCGTGTTGCACTTTATGGTCTGGCTGGGGCTGGATCTGCAGTTCGACTGGGGCTTGATGGGTGGTGAGCTGGTGAAGCGCAGCTACATACTGGTGGGGGCGCTGACGCTCTTGCTGCTGGTGGCCTTGAGCATCACTTCGATCCCGGCCCTGCTGCGGGCCATGGGGCCGGCCTGGCAGAAGCTGCACAACTGGATCTATGCCGTGGCCCTGCTGGTGCCTGTGCACTACTGGTGGTCGGTGAAGAGTGGCTGGCAGGAGCCGCTCATCTATTTGCTGCTGGCCTGTGTCCTGCTGTGGCCACGGCGGGACAAGTTGCTGCGCTCCTGGCGTCAGCGGCAGAAACTGAAAGAGGCGTGACTCGTTGCGCGCTCATCCAACGCGCAGCGCACATAGCAAAAGAGGCCTAGTCGGCCTCTTTTTTGGTGATGTCGCCCGTGTAGACATCGACCAGCAGCTGCACTCGCCGCTCTTGGGCATCCAGGGTTTCTACCTCGAATTTATCCCCTTCCAGCTCAACTTCCCGAATGTCGTGGTACCCTTGGGCCAACAGCAACTTGACCAGCGCCGGTATGTCTATACGCGCTTGGGCCGCCCAGCCAAGGGTGGAAAAGAGGCAAAGGATCAGCAGAACACTGCGTGGGATCATATTCATTCCGGATTCATGGCTGGCAGACTATAAACAGCATTATGTTAGGTTTTTGGAGATGAATCATCCATGAATAGAGCCCTGTCTCTGCTTGGGTTGCTGCTACCTGTGATGGCGCAGGCGACCACGCCGAACGAGGCCTTGCTGCAACAAGCGGTCAGCGAGGGTCGGATCAGGCCTTTTCATGAGGTGATGGACGTGGCCTCTCGCCTGCCGGTGCGCGTGCTGCGCGTCGACTTGGGGGAAGAGGATGGCATCTGGTTGTATGAGCTCAAGCTCATCGACAGCGAGAACAGCGTCATCAAGGTGGGCTATCGCGCCGACAACCTGGAGATGGTGTGGCTCAAGGGCCATCATCTTGAGCGGCTGTTCGAGCCCCGCCCTCCACAAGAAAAAGAGTGACCTCTGCTGGGCGCTCGGGCAGACATGGTTGCCCGACCCCTCTCCGCTGACGCAAGTGTAACCCTGCTTTGGATACCCATTTATGCGCATTCTGATAGTTGAAGATGAGAAGACTCTGGCAGGCCAGCTGGCGGAACAGCTGCGTCTGTCCGGTTTCGTGACCGACCTTTGTCATGATGGCAACGAGGCCGGCTTTCTCGGCGAGAGCGAGCCCTATGATGCCATTATTCTGGATCTCGGCCTGCCGGGTCGCGATGGCCTGAGCGTGCTGAAGGAGTGGCGCAGCAAGGGGATCGATACCCCTGTGCTGGTACTGACCGCACGCGGCCAGTTGCACGAGAAGATTGAAGGGCTCAATGCCGGCGCTGACGACTACCTCACCAAGCCGTTCCAGGTGGCCGAGCTGGTCGCCAGGGTGCAGGCGCTGGTCCGGCGGGCGGCGGGTAATGCCAGTTCAATCCTGGAGATAGGCGGAGTGCGGCTCGACATGGCGGCGTCTCAGGTATGGTACGAAGGCACCCCCATCAAGCTCACCGCCCACGAATTTCGGGTGCTGGGCTACCTGATGCAGCACAGGGGCAAGGTGGTGTCGCGTAGCGAGCTGATCGACCACATCTATGCCCAGGATTTTGACCGCGACTCCAATACTGTCGAAGTCTTCATCGGCCGGATTCGCAAGAAGACCCACTCAGATCTTATTGAGACTGTGCGTGGTCTCGGATACCGGATCAACGAATGAGTCAGGCCTTGATGCAGCCACGGCAAGGGCTCGCGCAATGAGGCTGATACGAACCCTGCGTGGGCGGCTGGTGGTCATCGCCCTGGTCTGGTGCGGCCTTCTCCTGTTCGCCACAGGTTTCAGCCTGCAGACCATGATGCGCAACTACTGGCAGGAGGCGGAAGCCGACTTCCTGCGCCTGCAGCTCTATGATCTGCTCTCCCGGCTCGAGATCCAGCCAGACGGCCTGCCCATCGTCACCGAGCCCATGGCGGATCCCCGTTTTCGCCAACCTTACTCCGGCTACTACTGGCAGCTGGAGCTGGGGGGGGAGGTCGTCAACCGTTCTCGCTCGCTGTGGGATGTGCACCTTGACGTGCACGGCCTGAGATCGGCGTTTGGTGATCCCGATCTCTTCGTCGGCAGGGGGCCCAACAAGGAGCCGCTGCTGATCATGACCCGCGCCGTGTTGCTGCCGGGCTCGGATCGGGAGTTTACCCTGGTGATGGCCAAGGACAGCAGTGCCCTGACCCAGACCTTGAAGAAGACCCGGATCAGCCTGTTCTTTGGCCTCGGTTTTGCCGCTACCGGTCTGGTGCTGGGCTTCATATTCCAGATCGTCTATGGTCTGCGCCCGTTGCATCTGCTGCGCCGCGAGCTGGGACGGGTGCATCAGGGTCATCAGGAGGGATTTCGGCTGCGTTATCCACTGGAGATCCAACCGCTGGTGGAGGATATCAACCGCCTGCTGCACCACTACGGTGAACTGCTGCAACGGGCCCGTTTCCACACCGGCAATCTGGCCCACGCCCTCAAGACGCCACTCAGCATAATGCGCAATCAGGTGGCCCAGTTGTCACCCGAGGATCAGGCCGCCATCGGCGAACAGCTCGACCAGATCCAGCGCCACATCGACTACCACCTCGGCAAGGCTCGGGTGACGGGCGCCGCCAAGATCCTCGGGGTCTCGACTCCGGTGCGGGCGCGGGTGGAGTACATCTGCCGCGCCTTCTCCCGTCTCTATCCGGGTAAGGCGGTGGATCTGCAGGTGCCAGCCAATCTGGCGGTCGGGGTGGAGGAGCAGGACTTCGACGAGATGGTGGGCAACTTGCTGGAGAACGCCTTCAAGTGGTCGGCCGGTCAGCTGCGTATCTCCAGCGCCGAGCTGGGGGGCTGGATCACGCTGCGTATTGAGGATGACGGTCCCGGCATGAGCGAGGATCAGATCGCCAAGGCGGTGCTGCGCGGGGTACGGCTCGACGAGAAGGTGCCCGGCTCGGGGCTTGGCCTCAACATAGTCTCCGATCTGGCCGAGGCCTATAGAGGTAATCTCATCATGGGCCGGGCAGAATTGGGTGGCCTGGCGGCGTCTCTGTCACTGCCCAAGGTGGCAAGGGTAGAGAGCTAGGTATCCAGCCTCGTTATGGGGCAGATGGCATTGGGTTAGCCCGCGCCCCGTCACCGCTCAAGGTGGCAAGGGGAGCGAGCCAAGCATAAGATAAGACACTGGTTAAAGCCTGAGGAAGGGTAGCAATGACAGATGATCCATGGGCACTATGTCATCTTGATGACTCGTTCGATTCCTCTGTACTGGGGATCAAGGGGGCTCAGCTCCAGTGGTTCGAAGACAGGGAGAGCCTGATCGCATTCCTGCTGGAAGATTTCATCGATCTGCTGGCCGATGTGGGTGAGCTGGACGAAGACGAAATCGCCAGCGCCCGCGAGCGCTTCACCCTGCTGGTGGAGCAGATCAGCGACGATCGTGCGTTGGTGGATGCGCTCAACGATCTCGCCTCCGGTCTGCGCCGGATCGCCTGGCTGGGGCCCCTCTCCGAGCTGGCCGAAGTCAGCGATGACTTCGCCGCCGGCCTGCGTCGCTATTTCTGGACCCAGTACGACGGCGACGAAGATGACCCGGATGCCTGGGTACCGGAAGAGCTCTGGCCCCAGCTGGTGGAGTGTGCGGAAGAGTACATGCAGGAAGGCGACTTCTGAGTCACTCTGTCCATGCTCTGGCGGCAGAGCGGGTGGAGTGTACGGAAGAGGACATGCAGGAAGGTGACTTCTGAGTCTCCACTGCTACAGCATATTGACAGCAACAAAAACGGCGCCTGATGGCGCCGTTTTTGTTGGTCGAGTGTGGACTCAGCCGTTGGCCGGGACCGCGTGGGCGGTGTTGGCCAGCACGGAGCCTGTGTCCTTCGGAGCGGGAATCAGGGTCAGCTTCATCATCTGGCCCGCATGCGCATCCTGAAGAGTCGTTGCATCCTTGACCCCGAGTCATGGTGCTGAACGATAGCGTGGTCACGATCACCGAACCCGCAGGTAGCCAGGCTTGGGCTTTGCAAAAGGCTCGGTATATACTGTTCACATATACAGTATTCAGGTGTGTTTGCCATGCGACTCTTTATCGCCGAGAAGCCCAGTCTGGGCCGCGCCATTGCCGATGTGTTACCAAAGCCCCACAAGAAGGGTGAGGGCTTCATCGAGACAGCCCAGGGGGATGTGGTGACCTGGTGCATCGGCCACCTGCTGGAGCAGGCCGAACCCGACGCCTACGACGCTGCCTTCAAGCAGTGGCGCATGGAGCAGCTGCCCATCATTCCCACCCAGTGGCAACTGGTCGCCAAGCCCAAGACCAAAACCCAGCTCAGCGTCATCAAGCGGCTGATCAAGCAGGCCGACTGTGTGGTGAATGCCGGCGATCCGGACAGGGAAGGGCAACTGCTGGTGGACGAGGTGATCGACTTTCTCGGCTACCCCAAGACCAGGCCGGTACAGCGTTGCCTCATCAGTGACCTCAATCCGCCAGCGGTGCGCCGCGCCCTCGACAAGCTGCGGGACAACAAGGAGTTCGTGCCGCTGGCGGTGTCGGCGCTGGCCCGCAGCCGTGCCGATTGGCTCTACGGCATCAACATGACCCGTGCCTACACCCTGCTTGGTCGTAAGGGCGGTTGCAGCGAGCTGCTGTCGGTCGGTCGGGTGCAGACCCCGTTGCTGGGGCTGGTGGTACGGCGGGATCTGGAGATAGAGGCCTTCGTGCCCAAACCCTTCTATGAGGTGCTGGCCCATGTGGTGACCGAAGGTAGCGAGCGCTTCAGCGCCAAGTGGCTGCCTTCCGAGGCCTGCCAACCCTGGCAGGATGAGGAGGGGCGGGTGCTCAACCGGGCATTGGCCGAGAAGGTCGTCAGTCGCATCAATGGCCAACCAGCATCGGTGGAAGAGGTCGAGGAGCAGGCTCGCAAGCAGGCGGCGCCGCTGCCCTACAACCTATCCAGCCTGCAGATCGATGCCGCCAAACGCTTTGGCATGGATGCCAAGCGGGTGCTGGATGTGTGTCAGGGACTCTACGAGCGCCACAAGCTCATCACCTACCCGAGATCCGACAGCCGTCATTTGCCGAGCGATCATTTCAACCGGGCGGCCCAGGTGCGGGATGCCATCGCCGCGACCGCGCCAGCGCTCGCCAGGGCGGTGAGCGAGGCGGACGGCAAGATCCGCAGCAAGGCGTGGAACGACAGTAAGGTGGATGCCCATCACGCCATCATCCCCACCGAGAAGCGCGGCAACGAGGCCAGCCTTAGCAGCGATGAGGCCAACATTTACGGTCTGGTGGCGCGCCAATACCTGCTGCAGTTCTATCCGCCGTTCGAGTACAACGACAGCAAGGTGCTGCTTCGTATCGCCGGCGGCCTGTTCCAGGCCAAGGCGCGGCGGATCCTCAAGGCGGGCTGGAAGGCCCTGCTGGGGGTGGAAGAGGATGACGAAGAGGAGGCGGGCACCCTGCCTGCCCTGCAGCGGGGTGACGAGTTGCAGTGCGAGCGCGGCGAGCTGCTGGAGAAGATGACCCAGGCGCCCAAATCGTTCACCGATGCCACCCTGCTGGCCGCTATGACCGGCATAGCCCGCTACGTGCAGGACCCCGAGATCCGCAAGACGTTGCGCGAAACCGACGGGCTCGGCACAGAGGCGACCCGGGCCGGCATCATAGACCTGCTGTTCAAGCGCCGTTTTCTGGTGCGCCAAGGCAAGAGCATCAAGGGCACCCCCACCGGACGGGCGCTGATCCTGGCGTTGCCCGCTACCGCCACCACACCTGACATGACGGCCCTGTGGGAGCAGCGCCTGGGTCAGATTGCCGAGCGGCACGCCAGCTACCAGCAGTTTATGGGGCCGCTTACCGAGCAGCTCAACGGCCTGATCGAGGGGGCGCGGCAGGACTCTGGCGCCAGTTTCAGTGCCCTGCCCAAGGCTGCGCCGGGGGCCAGCAAGCCGCGCTTCGCCCGCCGCAAGAGCGGTGCGGGGGCGGTTGGCACTGCTCGCAAGAGTGCGGGCAAGCGGCCGGCCAAGGCCAAGGTGGCCTGAGCCGTTGAACAGGGTGCCGATACCGAGAAAGAGAAAGGGGCCGTGATGGCCCCTTTCTCTTATGGATGTGGACTCAACCCGTATAGAGCCCCTCTTCCGGGTATTTGATGCGGGTCTCGACCGGGCGGGCCAGCATAAAGGCGAGGGTGAGGGGGCCAAGACGGCCGCAGATCATCACCAGCACCAGAATGAGCTTGCCAGGCTCGCTCAGGGAGGCCGTGATGCCGGTAGAGAGGCCGACAGTGGCAAACGCCGAGATGGTCTCGAACATGATTTTGTCGAACGGCAGATCCTCGGTCACCATCAGCATGAACATCGCCAGCATCAACACCATGGTGCTGACGATGATGATGGCCAGCGAACGGGTGACGATCTGGGGCGACAGGGTACGGCCAAAGGCGGTGACATGGGGCCGCTTGGTCAGAAACGCCTTGGTCGCCAGCAGCACGACCGCGAAGGTGGTGACCTTGATACCACCACCGGTCGAGGTGGTGCCGGCACCGATAAACATCAACATCATCAGAAACAGCAGGGCTGCCGGGGTCATCAAGCCGATATCTATGGTATTGAAACCGGCAGTTCGGGCGCTGGCAGACTGAAAGAAGGCCGCCAGCCACTGGTTGCCGAAGGAGGCTTTGCCGAGGGTGCCCGGGTTGTTGTGCTCCAACAGCCAGAACATCAGGGTACCGACCAGCAGCAGGGCCGGGGTCATGACCAGCATCAGCTTGCTGTGCAGCTTCAGCTTGCGCCAGCGGCGGTTGCGTACCAGATCGACGATAACGGTAAAACCTATGCCCCCCAGAATCAGCAAGAGCGCAATAGCCAGCGAGATCAGGGGATCATCCCGATAATCCATCAGGCCGTTGGAAAATAGCGAGAAGCCGGCGTTGTTGAAGGCCGAAACCGCGTGGAAGAAGCTGACATAGAGGCCGTGCTCCCAGCCCATCTCCGGCACCCAGCGGAACGCCATGAGGCCAGTGCCGATCAGCTGGGCGATGAAGGCGAACAGCACGATGCGCTTCACCAGCTGAATGATATTGACCGAGCCCTCCTGGCCCAGCGCCTCCTTGGCCAAGACCTGCTGGCGCAGACCGACACGCTGGCTGAACATGGCGATCAGCAGCAGGGTCATGGTCATCTGGCCCAGACCGCCAATTTCCATCAGTATCAGCAGGAAGATCTGCCCCTGCAGGGTGAAGGCGGTGCCGGTATCTACCACCCCGAGGCCGGTCACGCTGATGGCCGAGGTGGCGGTGAACAGGGCGTTGACGAAGGTGACCTCGCCTTTGTGGCTGGAAGGTTGCACCAGAAAGATGGCGCCAATCAGCAGGATGATCAGAAAGCTGCCGATGATCAGCCTTGCCTCGTTCCAGCGGGGGTCTCGCTCCCGATGGAGGGCGAAGGCGTAGCTGCTACGCCAACGTGTCATAAGGTTTCCAGCCAGTGGTCGATGGCATGCTTGTTGCCCGCCAGAATGAGGATGTCGCCCAGTTGCAGCTCCATCTTACCGGTCAGTACGTTGTGCAGCACTTCACCGCGTTTGATGGCTAGCAGTTGGAAATCGTTCTGCTGCAGCAGGTGCAGATCGCCCAGCACCTTGCCATTTTGCTGCAGCCCGATGACGAACTCGGTCAGTACCATGTTGTGACCCAGCTCCAGATAGTCGAACAGCCGGTTGTCCAGCATGCTCTGGGCGACCCGGCGGCCCATGTCCCATTCGGGGTTGATCACCTTGTCGGCACCGACTTTCTGCAGGATCTTGGCGTGGAACTTGTCGCGCGCCTTGACCCAGACCTTCTTCACCCCAGCCTCTTTCAATACGAGGGTGGTGAGGATGCTGGTCTCCAGGTTGTCACCGATGGCGACGAAGACGATGTCAAAGTTTGCCAGTCCCAGTTCGGCCACCGTGGCCTCGTCGGTCGCATCGGCGACGACGACATGGCTACACAGGGTGGCGATTTGGCGAGTCTTGTTCTCGTCTATATCAATCGCCAGTACCTCGGCATCCTGCCGTTGTAGTTCTTCGCACAGGGCGCTGCCAAACAGTCCCAGGCCGATGACGGCAAATTGGTTGTTCATGAGTACTTCCTCAAGAGTCGGATCCGCATACTCTACTCCAGCGGACCGAGTCCGAAAAGAGGGCCGGATTTTTCGTCCGGTGGGAATATAAGGTAGACTGCCCGCTTGCCATTGTCGGGACACGCAGATGAAACTCACCCCTCACGCCTCCTTGTTGACGTTCAACACCCTCGCCCTCGATGCCCATTGCCTCTGGCTGGCCGAGGTGGAACAGGTCGATGACCTGCGGCAGCTCGTGGTCAACCCAGAACTGAGCAGCCTGCCCCGCCTGGTGCTGGGTGGCGGCAGCAATGTGCTGTTTTGCAATGATTTTGCCGGTCTGGTGGTGCTTAACCGTTTGAAGGGCATTCAGCTGCAGGATGAGGGCGAGCACTGGCTGCTGCACGTGGCGGCCGGGGAGGGGTGGCATCAGCTGGTGTGCCACGCCTTGCAACAGGGCTGGTACGGCCTGGAGAATCTGGCGCTTATCCCAGGGACGGTCGGCGCCGCGCCTGTGCAGAACATAGGTGCCTACGGAGTCGAGCTGGCCAGCGTCTGTGCCTATGTCGAGGCGTTCAACTGGCAAAGTGGCCAGCTGGAGCGCATCAATGCTGTCGACTGTCACTTTGGCTATCGCGACAGCATCTTCAAGCATGCCTGTCAGCATTCCCATTTCATCACAGCCGTCGGCTTGCGCCTGCCCAAAGCCTGGACGCCAGTGCTGGGTTACGGGCCGCTGGCGGCGCTCGGGGACGCGCCCACCGCGCAGGCCATCTTCGATACCGTCTGCGCTACCCGCAGTGCCAAGCTGCCGGACCCCGCCGTACTTGGCAACGCGGGCAGCTTCTTCAAGAACCCCGTGGTAACGACGGCGCTGGCCGACACGCTCAAGCAGCAATATCCACATATGCCCTGCTACCCGGCCGGGGAAGGGCGGGTCAAGCTGGCCGCGGGCTGGCTGATCGATCAGTGCGGTCTCAAGGGCTTTGCCATCGGCCGCGCCGCCGTCCATCAGGAGCAGGCGCTGGTGTTGGTCAATCTGGGGGGAGCCAGCGCCATGGAGCTCATTGCCCTGGCGGCCCATGTGCGCGACAGCGTGGAGCAGAAATTCGGGGTAGTGCTGGAGCACGAGGTGCGCTTCATGGGCCTGACCGGTGAGACTTGGCTCGATGAGGTGCTGGCATGACACTGACTCCCATCAGACAAACACTGATCACCTTGCTCAGCGATGGCCAGTTTCATTCCGGCGAGCAGCTCGGCGAGCAGCTCGGCATCAGTCGTGCGGCTGTGAGCAAGCACATGGCCGCCCTCAAGGAGCTTGGGCTGGATCTGTTCAGTCTGACTGGCAAGGGCTATCGACTGGCGGTGCCCATGGCGCTGTACGATCAGGTGCAGTTGCAGGCGCTGGCCCCCATGGCGCCGGTGCACTGCTTCCCGGTGATCGACTCTACCAACCAGTACCTGCTGGAGCGGGTCAACCAGCTGCAGTCCGGCGAGAGCTGTCTGGCCGAGTGCCAGACTGCGGGGCGCGGTCGCCGTGGCAAGCCCTGGGTTTCCCCTTTTGGTTGTCAACTGATCCTGAGCATGTACTGGCGGATCGAGCAGGGCATGGCGGCGGCCATGGGCCTGAGTCTGGCGGTCGGGGTGTCTGTGGTGCAGGCGCTGGAGTCTCTGGGGTATCCGGGGGTAGAACTGAAGTGGCCGAACGATCTCTATTATCAGGGGCGCAAGCTGGCAGGCATTTTGGTGGAGATGAGTGGTAGTGCTGGTGCCAGCTGCAACCTGGTGATCGGGGTTGGCCTCAATCTGGCGATGCCGGCCCGGGAGGGCGAACGGATCGATCAGGCCTGGTCCGAGCTGCGCCATATACAGCCGGAACTGGTGGATCGCAATCTGCTGGCTGCCCGCATGCTCGAGCACCTGCAACAGGCCATGCTGACCTTCGAGCAGAGCGGTCTGGCCAGTTTTGTCGACAACTGGAACCGGCTCGATCACTTCGCCGGCCGGCCGGTGCGCCTCCTGATGGGGGAGCAGGAGATCCGCGGGGTAGCTCGCGGTATCGACGATCGCGGTGCCCTGCGACTGGAGACGGGCGAGGGGATAAGATTCTATCTGGGGGGAGAGATATCCCTGCGACGGGGTGACTGATATCTCTGTGTGTCAGAGACACCAATGGAAGAGGGGGCCTGTGGGCCCCCTCTTCGTTTATGTACTGTATGCATCGACCATCACTTGCGCAGCTTGATCTGCTCGATGGCGTGCTCGTGGCCCTTGGTCAGGATCAAGTTGGCCCGTTCCCGTGTCGGCAGGATGTTTTCCTGCAAATTCAGATAGTTGATATCTTGCCAGATGGTGTTGGCAATCTTGCTGGCTTCACTCTCCGCCAGTCTGGCGTAGTGATGGAAGTAGGAGTCCGGATCCGAGAAGGCGCCGCTGCGAAACTTGAGGAAACGCTCGACATACCAGGTGCGCAGCAACTCGGCTTCGGCATCTACATAAATGGAGAAGTCGACAAAATCTGACACGAAGACGCGATGGGGTTCCTGCGGGTAATCCATGCCGCTTTGCAGCACATTGAGCCCTTCCAGGATCAATATGTCAGGTTGCTCCACCACCTTCTTCTCATCGGGAATGATGTCATAGATGAGGTGGGAGTAGACGGGCGCCTCGACCTTCTCGTGGCCGGCCCGGATATTGGCGACAAACTCCACCAGATGGCGGATGTCATAGGATTCCGGAAAGCCTTTGCGACGCATCAGGCCGCGCTCTTCCAGCACCTTGTTGGGATAGAGGAAGCCATCCGTGGTGACCAGCTCCACCCGCGGATGTTCCGGCCAGCGCTCCAGCAGGGCCTGCATGATGCGGGCCGTGGTGCTCTTTCCTCCCGCCACACTGCCAGCGATGCTGATGATGTAGGTGCCCTTGCCGCGGGACTGGCCGAGGAACTGTTCCAGCACCCGACTGCGGCGCTGCTTGGCCTTGACGTAGAGATTGAGCAGACGGGAGAGGGGCAGATAGATCTCTTCGACCTCCTGCAATGACACCTTCTCATTGATCCCGCGCAGGGTCTGCAGATCGTGTTCGGTCAGGGTCAGGGGGACAGCATCGCGCAATAACGCCCATTGTTCGCGGGTGAATTGCAGATAGGGGTTATGCTCGGTCGTCATGGTGTCATCACTGTTTCTTGGGCAGGGCGACCATACACCAAGGGGTGGGGAGCGACAAGAGATGTGGCGGATTCGAGCAGAGAGTGAGTCCTTTTTTGCATGCTTCCCGGCAATAATACACATTTTGCAAGGCGCAATAGTTGCATCCCCAAAATCCTTACAATAAAATGCGCGACGCTTGGATGTCTGTCGCCTATTTGCCCGGCAAAAGCGACAAAACAACGGGTGCAAGCAGAATAACCGTTGTGGCATTTATGCATCGGAGGGGTTCCCGAGCGGCCAAAGGGATCAGACTGTAAATCTGACGGCTCTGCCTTCGAAGGTTCGAATCCTTCTCCCTCCACCATATTTCTCTGCGGTTTGAGTTCTTTGGGTGAGAGAAATGCGGGCATCGTATAATGGCTATTACCTCAGCCTTCCAAGCTGATGATGCGGGTTCGATTCCCGCTGCCCGCTCCAAGATGCTGATATGGCTCAGGCGATACCAAGAGTCACACCTCAGGGTGAGTTCGGCAATCGAACCTGGCTGTCAGCACCAACCTCTCTTCCCCACCAGATTCAAATCCATCATATAAACTGTTCTGTGGTTAGCTTGCCACCGCGTACTCAGCGTTAGTTTAGAGGGACGATCATGTCTAAAGAAAAATTTGAGCGTAATAAACCGCACGTTAACGTGGGTACCATCGGCCACGTTGACCACGGTAAAACCACCCTGACCGCCGCCATCACCAACGTGCTGGCCAAGCACTTCGGTGGTAAAGCTTTCGCCTTCGACCAGATCGACAAGGCACCGGAAGAGCGCGAGCGTGGTATCACCATCAACACCTCCCACGTAGAATACGACACCGCTACCCGTCACTACGCCCACGTAGATTGCCCGGGTCACGCTGACTACGTTAAAAACATGATCACCGGTGCTGCTCAGATGGACGGCGCGATCCTGGTAGTTGCTGCGACCGACGGCCCGATGCCGCAAACTCGTGAGCACATCCTGCTGGGTCGCCAGGTTGGTATCCCATACATGATCGTGTTCATGAACAAGTGCGACATGGTAGATGACGAAGAGCTGCTCGAACTGGTCGAGATGGAAGTGCGTGAACTGCTGACCGAGTACGACTTCCCGGGTGATGACCTGCCGGTAGTACGCGGTTCCGCGCTGAAAGCGCTGGAAGGCGACGCTGCATGGGAAGAGAAGATCATCGAGCTGGCTGGCCACCTGGATACCTACATCCCGGAGCCGGAGCGCGCAATTGACCTGCCGTTCCTGATGCCTATCGAAGACGTATTCTCTATCGCTGGCCGTGGTACCGTAGTAACCGGTCGTGTAGAGCGCGGTATCGTTAAAGTCGGTGAGACCGTAGAAATCGTTGGTATCAAAGATACCGTTTCTACCACCTGTACCGGTGTTGAAATGTTCCGCAAACTGCTGGACGAAGGTCGTGCAGGCGAGAACATCGGCGCGCTGCTGCGTGGCGTGAAGCGTGAAGACGTAGAGCGTGGTCAGGTACTGGCCAAGCCGGGCTCAATCAAGCCGCACACCAAGTTCGAATCTGAAGTGTACGTACTGTCCAAAGAAGAAGGTGGTCGTCATACCCCGTTCTTCAAAGGCTACCGTCCGCAGTTCTACTTCCGTACAACTGACGTGACCGGAACCATCGAACTGCCGGAAGGCGTAGAGATGGTAATGCCAGGCGACAACATCAAAATGGTTGTTACCCTGATTGCGCCGATCGCAATGGACGACGGCCTGCGTTTCGCTATCCGTGAAGGTGGCCGTACCGTAGGTGCCGGTGTTGTAGCCAGCGTGATTGCTTAATCTTTGGCTTACATAAATAAAGCAAAGCCCCTATAATAGGGGCTTTCTTGTGTAGGGGCGTAGTTCGAATTGGTAGAACAGCGGTCTCCAAAACCGATGGTTGCGGGTTCGAGTCCTGCCGCCCCTGCCACATACCTCGTCTCGTACGGGGCTTTTGTGTCTTTGGTTACGTCAGATACAGGTGGGTTGTATGAGTGTTAGTTCTGAGAGCCAGGGCGGAAGCAAGGATACCCTGCTTTGGGGCCTGGTTTTCATCATCCTGGTCGCAGCAGTTGGTGGAAACTGGTGGGTCGGTAAGCATTTCAATGATGTTAACGTTGCCTTGCGTGCTTTAGGCGTATTGGCTGCTATCGCAGGCGCTGGAATACTTGCAATACGCACTACTAAAGGTAAAGCCACAGTGGCATTTGCCCGTGAGTCTCGCCTGGAAGTCCGCAAGGTCGTATGGCCGACCCGTCAGGAAGCCATTCAGACAACCCTGATTGTGCTGGCGGTGACTGCCGTGATGGGACTGTTGCTGTTCATGCTGGACGGCGCCTTGGTCTGGTTGGTCAACCTGATTACCGGTGTGTAAGGATAAGCCATGACTGAACAACGTGAACAACGTATGAGATGGTATGTCGTGCAGGCATTCTCCGGCTACGAAGGTCGGGTTGCCAAATCTTTGCGCGAACATATCAAGATGCATGGCATGGAAGACATGTTCGGTGAAGTGCTGGTCCCGACTGAAGAAGTGGTCGAGATGCGTGCTGGCCAAAAGCGCAAGAGTGAGCGCAAGTTTTTCCCAGGCTACGTCCTGGTTCAGATGCTCATGGATGAAACCACATGGCACTTGGTGCGTAACGTACCGCGTGTGATGGGTTTCATCGGTGGCACCTCTGATCGTCCTGCTCCTATCTCTGATAAAGAAGCGGATGCCATCCTCAATCGTCTGCAAGATGCCCACGACAAGCCGCGTCCGAAAACCCTGTTTGAACCGGGTGAAATGGTGCGGGTTGCCGACGGTCCGTTCGCCGACTTTAACGGTACCGTTGAAGAGGTGGACTACGAGAAGAGCCGCGTGAAGGTCTCTGTTTTGATCTTCGGTCGCTCAACGCCGGTAGAACTGGATTTTGGTCAGGTCGAAAAGGGCTGATTAAACTCTGTACGTTAACGGTTGTCAGGGGCAGCGAATGTCACTATAATTCGCTGCCCCTTTATTAGTTGGGGAGCCGTTTGCAGGAGCATGTCTCCGAGGCGCTAGAACCCATTTCTGAGGTATTTTTCTAATGGCTAAGAAAGTCACAGCTTATATCAAGCTGCAAGTTAAGGCTGGCAGTGCTAACCCCAGCCCTCCCGTTGGTCCTGCTCTGGGTCAGCACGGTGTAAACATCATGGAATTCTGTAAGGCGTTTAACGCTCGTACAGAGAAGCTGGAAAAAGGTTCACCGACTCCGGTCGTGATCACCGTTTACAGTGACCGTTCCTTCACCTTCGAAACCAAGACTCCGCCTGCTGCCTTCCTGCTGAAGAAAGCTGCCGGGATCCAGTCTGGTTCGGCCAAGCCGAACAAAGACAAGGTTGGTAAGGTGACTGTTGCCCAGCTGCAAGAAATCGCCAAGACCAAAGAGCCGGATATGACCGGTGCCGATCTGGATGCAAAAGTACGTTGCATCGCAGGCTCCGCTCGTTCCATGGGCCTGGTAGTGGAGGATTAAGACAATGGCAAAACTTTCCAAGCGTATGCGCGTTATTCGCGAAAAAGTTGACGGTACCAAAGAGTATTCCATCAACGAAGCCATTGCCCTGCTGAAAGAACTGGCTACCGCCAAGTTCGTTGAAAGCGTTGACGTTGCTGTCAATCTGGGTATCGATGCTCGTAAATCTGACCAAAACGTTCGTGGTGCTACTGTACTGCCGCACGGTACTGGTCGTGATGTACGTGTTGCCGTATTCACCCAGGGTGCCAACGCCGAAGCCGCCAAAGCTGCCGGTGCTGAACTGGTTGGTATGGATGACCTGGCCGATCTGGTCAAGAAAGGCGAGATGAACTTCGACGTCGTGATCGCATCCCCGGATGCCATGCGTGTTGTTGGTCAACTGGGTCAAATCCTGGGCCCGCGTGGCCTGATGCCGAACCCGAAAGTCGGTACTGTAACTCCTAACGTTGCTGAAGCTGTGAAGAATGCCAAAGCGGGTCAGGTTCGTTACCGTAATGACAAGAATGGTATCATCCATACCACTCTGGGTAAGGTTTCTTTCGACGAAGTTCAGCTGAAAGAAAACTTGGAATCACTGCTGATTGCCCTGAAAAAGGCTAAGCCGTCTTCCGCCAAAGGTATCTTCATCAAGAAAGTCAGCATCTCCACCACCATGGGTGCAGGTGTTGCCGTAGACCAAGCTTCTCTGGAAGCTCAGGGCTAATTGATGAGTTTTACAAGGCGCAAAATTTAATCTATAATTTTGCGCCTTGATTGGTTGGGGGCTTCGACCTCCGTCCAAGACCGCAGGAGGCTGTAAAGCCTTAATCCTTCCTGCGTAGACGGTGCCGGAAACCCAGCGAGAAAGATTCTTTCTCTTCTGGAATCCTGCTACCGCATCGTTCCCCTCTGTTGTTAAGGTAGGGGGGATGTGTCAGTACTGAGTCATGAGACTCAGATTCAATCCAGGAGTTAAGCCAATGGCATTGGGACTCGAAGACAAAAAGGCAATTGTTGCTGAAGTCAACGAAGCTGCCAAAGGCGCCCTGTCCGCAGTTGTAGCCGATTCTCGCGGCGTGACTGTAGACAAGATGACCGTCCTGCGTAAAACCGCTCGTGAAGCTGGTGTGTACATGCGCGTTGTGCGTAATACCCTGCTGCGTCGTGCGGTTGAAGGTACCGAATTCGCGTGCCTGAACGACGTATTGACTGGTCCTACCTTGATTGCTTTCTCCAACGAACACCCGGGCGCTGCCGCTCGTCTGTTCAAAGAGTTTGCCAAAGCGAACCAAAAGTTCGAAATCAAGGCCGGCGCTTTTAACGGTGAGTTTATCGCCGCAGCACAAATTGATCGTCTGGCCACGCTGCCGACCTACGACGAAGCAATTGCGAAGTTGATGGCGACTATGAAAGAAGCCTCTGCTGGCAAGCTGGTTCGTACCATCGCTGCTGTGCGTGATCAGAAACAAGCTGCTGCTTGATTCTCGCCTATTTAGGCTGTTTGAGTTTATTCAACATCAGGAATTTTTGTCATGTCTATCACTAAAGACCAAATCATCGAAGCCGTTGCTTCCATGTCCGTAATGGAAGTTGTTGAGCTGATCGAAGCTATGGAAGAGAAGTTCGGCGTTTCTGCCGCTGTTGCTGTTGCTGCCGGTCCGGCTGCTGAAGCAGTAGAAGAGAAAACCGAGTTCGACGTAGTTCTGACTGCTGCTGGCGCCAACAAAGTTGCCGTCATCAAGGCCGTTCGTGCCGCTACCGGTCTGGGCCTGAAAGAAGCCAAGGACCTGGTAGAAGCCGCTCCTGCCAACCTGAAAGAAGCCGTCTCCAAAGACGAAGCTGAAACTCTGAAGAAGCAGCTTGAAGAAGCTGGTGCTTCTGTTGAGATCAAATAATCTGCATTTATGTAGATTAGCCTGATAAAACAGGCTAGGGCTGGTGAATATTTGTTCACCAGCCTTTTTGCGCTGTAGACTGAGAGCATTTCACACCGTTTACGACTCTCGGTGCACCAGCAATCCGGACCGTTTCATCGTCCGGGCCAACACAAAACGGTGTTGAGACAGAGCTGTCCTGCGGGACAGAGTGGGTCACTTATCAGCGAGCTGAGGAACCCTATGGTTTACTCTTATACCGAAAAAAAACGCATTCGTAAGGACTTCGGTAAGCGAGACCAGGTACTGGACACGCCTTATCTGTTGTCCATTCAGCTGGACTCCTTCAAGCAGTTCATCGAGGCTGACCCGGAAGGTGAATACGGCCTAGAGGCCGCTTTCCGTAGCGTTTTCCCGATCACCAGTTACTCCGGTAGTGCTGAGCTTCAGTATGTCAGCTATCGCCTGGGTGAGCCGGTATTTGACGTAAAAGAATGCCAGATCCGTGGAGTGACCTACTCCGCGCCGCTGCGTGTCAAGCTTCGTATGGTTCTATACGATCGTGAAGCAGCTGCCGGC
Source organism: Aeromonas popoffii (assembly GCF_037818705.1). Classification (NCBI taxonomy): domain Bacteria; kingdom Pseudomonadati; phylum Pseudomonadota; class Gammaproteobacteria; order Aeromonadales; family Aeromonadaceae; genus Aeromonas; species Aeromonas popoffii. The sequence continues at coordinate 461,040 of NZ_CP149129.1, forward strand.
ACCGTCAAAGACATCAAGGAACAAGAAGTATACATGGGCGAAATTCCGCTCATGACCGAGAACGGCACCTTTGTTATCAATGGTACCGAGCGGGTAATCGTCTCCCAGCTGCACCGTAGCCCGGGCGTCTTCTTTGACCACGATAAAGGCAAAACCCATTCATCCGGTAAGGTGCTGTATAACGCCCGCGTTATCCCCTACCGTGGCTCCTGGCTGGACTTCGAGTTCGATGCGAAAGACAACCTGTTTGTCCGTATCGACCGTCGTCGTAAATTGCCAGCTTCCATTATTCTGCGCGCCCTGGACTTCAGTTCCGAAGAAATCTTGGCCAACTTCTTCGAGACCATAGGTTTCGAAGTGAAAGATGGCAAGTTGATGATGGATCTGGTGCCCGAGCGTCTGCGTGGTGAAACTGCGACCTTTGACATCGTGGCCAATGGCGCCGTGGTGGTTGAGACCGGTCGTCGTGTGACTGCGCGTCACATCCGTCAGTTGGAAAAGGATGCCGTTACCCAGATTGAGGTACCGGTTGAGTATGTTGTTGGCAAAGTTGCTGCCAAGAACTACGCACATCCGCAAACTGGCGAAATGGTAGTGACTGCCAACCAGGCATTGAGCCTGGAAGCGGTTGCCAACCTTTCCCAAGCCGGCTTCAAGCACTTCGAGGTTCTGTTCACCAACGAACTGGATCACGGTGCCTACATGTCCGAGACCCTGCGTATCGACTCCAGCTCCAGCCGTTTGGAAGCACTGGTCGAAATATATCGCATGATGCGTCCGGGCGAGCCGCCTACCCGTGAAGCGGCAGAACAGCTGTTCGAGAACCTGTTCTTCTCTTCCGAGCGTTACGACCTGTCTACCGTAGGTCGGATGAAGTTCAACCGCCGTTTGTCCCGTGAAGACGAGACCGGTGCTGGCACTCTGACCAAAGACGACATCGTCGAAGTCATGAAGCGCCTGATCGACATCCGTAACGGCAATGACGAAGTGGACGATATCGACCACTTGGGTAACCGTCGTATCCGTTCTGTCGGTGAAATGGCTGAAAACCAGTTCCGTGTCGGTCTGGTGCGTGTCGAGCGTGCGGTCAAGGAGCGTCTCTCCCTGGGTGACCTAGACACCCTGATGCCGCAGGATCTGATCAATGCCAAGCCGATCTCCGCCGCAGTCAAAGAGTTCTTTGGTTCCAGCCAGCTGTCTCAGTTCATGGACCAAAACAACCCGCTGTCCGAAGTGACCCACAAGCGCCGTATCTCTGCGCTGGGCCCGGGCGGTCTGACGCGTGAGCGTGCCGGTTTTGAAGTTCGAGATGTGCACCCGACTCACTACGGTCGTCTGTGCCCTATCGAGACTCCTGAAGGTCCGAACATCGGTCTGATCAACTCTCTGTCCGTGTACTCTCGTACCAACGAGTATGGTTTCCTCGAGACACCGTACCGTAAAGTCATTGATGGTGTGATCACCGACGAAGTGGACTATCTGTCTGCTATTGAAGAAGGCAAGTACGTGATCGCACAGGCTAACGCCGCGACCACCGAAGATGGCCGTCTGAAAGATGAATTGATCCCGTGCCGCCACAAAGGTGAATCCACCTTTATGAACGCCGACCAGATCCAGTATATGGACGTGAGCCCGCAGCAGATCGTATCTGTGGCAGCTGCTCTTATCCCGTTCCTGGAACACGATGATGCTAACCGAGCCCTGATGGGTTCGAACATGCAACGTCAGGCCGTACCGACTCTGCGTGCTGACAAGCCGCTGGTAGGTACCGGTATGGAACGCGCCGTGGCCGTGGACTCCGGTGTAACCGTAGTGGCCAAGCGTGGCGGCATGATCGACTACGTCGATGCCTCCCGTATCGTTATCAAGGTCAACGAAGATGAGCTGATGCCAGGCGAAGCCGGCATCGACATCTACAGCCTGACCAAGTACACCCGCTCCAACCAGAACACCTGTATCAACCAGCGTCCTTGCGTGATGTTGGGTGAGCCGGTCATGGCCGGTGACGTGGTTGCTGACGGTCCGTCTACCGATCTGGGCGAACTGGCGCTGGGCCAAAACCTGCGCGTCGCGTTCATGCCGTGGAACGGTTACAACTTCGAAGACTCGATTCTGGTGAATGAGCGTGTTGTTCAGGAAGATCGCCTGACCACCATCCATATCCAGGAACTGGCCTGTATCTCCCGTGACACCAAGCTGGGTCCGGAAGAGATCACTGCCGACATCCCGAACGTGGGTGAAGCCGCACTGTCCAAGCTGGACGAGTCCGGTATCGTCTACGTGGGTGCCGAAGTGAAGGGCGGCGACATTCTGGTCGGCAAGGTAACACCGAAAGGTGAAACCCAGCTGACGCCGGAAGAGAAGCTGCTGCGCGCCATCTTCGGTGAGAAGGCCTCCGATGTGAAGGACTCCTCCCTGCGTGTGCCGAACGGTGTGTACGGTACCGTGGTTGACGTGCAAGTCTTTACCCGCGATGGCGTGGAAAAAGACAAGCGCGCCAAAGAAATCGAAGAGATGCAGCTCAAGGAAGCGAAGAAGGACTTGACCGAAGAGTTCAAGATCCTGGAAGACGGCATTTTCGGCCGCTCCCGCAACCTGCTACTGGCCGCCGGTTACAGCGAAGATCGTCTGAACAAGCTGGATCGTACCAAGTGGTTTGAATTGGCCATCGAAGATGAAGCCAAGCAGATCGAGCTGGAACAGATCGCCGAACAGCACATCGAGCTGAAAGCCGACTTCGACAAGAAGTTCGAGAACAAGCGTCGCAAGATTATCCAGGGTGATGATCTGGCGCCGGGCGTACTGAAAATCGTCAAGGTTTACCTGGCAGTCAAGCGTCGCATCCAACCGGGTGACAAGATGGCGGGCCGTCACGGTAACAAGGGTGTTATCTCCAAGATCTGCCCGGTCGAGGATATGCCTCATGACGAGTACGGCCGTCCGGTCGATATCGTACTGAACCCCTTGGGCGTACCGTCCCGTATGAACATCGGTCAGATCCTCGAAGTACACCTGGGCCTCGCGGCCAAGGGTATCGGCGAGAAGATCGACCGCATGATCAAAGAACAGCGCGCGCTGCACGAGATGCGTGACTTCCTGCAACAGGTCTATGACCTGGGCGAGAAAGACACCAAGCAAGTGGACATCGCCGAGCTGTCTGACGACGACGTACGTACCCTGGTGGGTAACCTGCGCAAGGGTCTGCCGGTCGCCACACCTGTCTTTGATGGTGCCAAAGAGCACGAAATCAAGGCCTTGCTGAAGCTGGCCGATCTGCCGGAATCCGGTCAGATCTCCCTGTTCGACGGTCGTACCGGTAACGCCTTCGAGCGTAAGGTCACCGTGGGTTACATGTACATGCTGAAGCTGAACCACTTGGTAGACGACAAGATGCATGCGCGTTCTACCGGCTCTTACAGCCTGGTTACCCAGCAGCCGCTGGGTGGTAAGGCGCAGTTCGGTGGTCAGCGTTTCGGTGAGATGGAAGTGTGGGCCCTGGAGGCTTACGGTGCGGCATATACCCTGCAGGAAATGCTGACCGTCAAGTCTGACGATGTGAATGGCCGTACCAAGATGTACAAAAACATCGTGGATGGCGACCACCGTATGGAGCCGGGCATGCCCGAATCCTTCAACGTACTGTTGAAGGAAATCCGCTCTCTGGGTATCAACATCGAGCTGGACGAAGAGTAAGAGCTCGCTCTTATTGTTCGAGAATTGACGTGGGCGCCCCGCTGCTTTGGCAGCCGGGGCGCCGAGGTTAGACTCCTGACAGGGGAAACACGTGAAAGACTTACTCAAGTTTTTGAAGGCTCAGACCAAGACCGAAGAGTTTGACAGTATCAAGATCGGTCTGGCCTCTCCTGATATGATCCGCTCCTGGTCATTCGGTGAGGTCAAAAAGCCTGAGACCATCAACTACCGGACTTTCAAGCCGGAACGTGATGGTCTGTTCTGTGCCCGTATCTTCGGACCGGTGAAGGACTACGAGTGTCTGTGCGGCAAGTACAAGCGCCTGAAACACCGTGGTGTGATCTGTGAGAAGTGTGGCGTAGAAGTGACCCAGACCAAGGTCCGTCGCGAGCGTATGGGCCACATTGAGCTGGCCAGCCCGACTGCCCACATCTGGTTCCTGAAGTCCCTGCCGTCCCGTATCGGTCTGCTGCTGGACATGACCCTGCGTGACATCGAGCGCGTGCTGTATTTCGAATCCTATGTAGTGATCGAACCCGGCATGACCAACCTCGAGCGCAGCCAGATGCTGTCCGAAGAGAACTATCTGGACGCACTGGAAGAGTGGGGCGACGAATTTGACGCCAAGATGGGTGCCGAAGCAATCCTTGCATTGCTGCGTGCCATCGATCTGGAAGGCGAAGTCAAGACCATGCGTGAGGAGCTGGATCAGACCAACTCCGAAACCAAGCGCAAGAAGACCACCAAGCGCCTGAAGCTGATGGAAGCCTTCCTGCAGTCCGGCAACAAGCCGGAGTGGATGATCATGACAGTGCTGCCTGTGCTGCCGCCGGACCTGCGTCCGCTGGTACCGCTGGACGGCGGCCGTTTCGCGACTTCCGATTTGAACGATCTGTACCGTCGCGTGATCAACCGTAACAACCGTTTGAAGCGCCTGCTGGACCTGGCTGCCCCGGACATCATAGTGCGCAACGAAAAGCGCATGCTGCAAGAGTCCGTGGATGCCCTGCTGGACAACGGCCGTCGTGGCCGTGCCATCACGGGTTCCAACAAGCGTCCGCTTAAATCCTTGGCCGATATGATCAAGGGTAAGCAAGGCCGTTTCCGTCAAAACCTGCTGGGTAAGCGCGTCGACTACTCTGGTCGTTCCGTTATCACCGTAGGCCCGACGCTGCGTCTGCATCAGTGCGGTCTGCCGAAGAAGATGGCGCTGGAACTGTTCAAGCCGTTCATCTATGGCAAGCTGGAATCCCGCGGTCTGGCGACCACGATCAAGGCCGCCAAGAAGATGGTGGAGCGTGAAGAAGCTGTCGTTTGGGACATCCTGGACGAAGTGATCCGCGAACACCCGGTCCTGCTGAACCGTGCTCCGACCCTGCACCGTCTGGGTATCCAGGCGTTTGAACCGACCCTGATCGAAGGCAAGGCCATCCAGCTGCACCCGCTCGTCTGTGCCGCCTATAACGCGGACTTCGATGGTGACCAGATGGCGGTCCACGTACCGCTGACCCTGGAAGCCCAGCTGGAAGCGCGCGCCCTGATGATGTCTACCAACAACATCCTGTCGCCTGCCTCCGGTGAGCCGATCATCGTTCCTTCCCAGGACGTGGTCTTGGGTCTGTACTACATGACCCGTGCCCGTATCAACGCCAAGGGCGAAGGTATGGTGCTGGCCGGCCCGAAAGAAGCCGAGAAGGTATATCGCGCCGGTCTGGCCGATCTGCACGCTCGCGTCAAAGTGCGCATCACCGAATATCTCCGTCAGGAAGATGATTCGCTGGTAGAGCGTACCGAGATGAAAAACACCACAGTTGGTCGTGCGATCCTGAGCCTGATCCTGCCGAAAGGCATGGAATACGCCCTGATCGATGAGCCCAAGGTGCTGACTGCTGCAGAGCAGGCTGATCTGGATGCCAATCCGCAGAACTGGATCAAGTCCGTATCCAACAAGGCGTTGGGCAAAAAGCTCATCTCCCGACTGCTGAACACCTGCTATCGCAAGCAGGGCCTGAAGGACACCGTGATCTTCGCTGACCAGCTGATGTATACCGGTTTCCATTATGCGGCCCTGTCTGGTGCTTCCGTTGGTATCGATGACATGGTCATCCCGGATGCCAAGAAAGACATCATTGCCGCAGCAGAAGCCGAAGTTGCCGAGATCCAGGACCAGTTCCTGTCCGGTTTGGTGACCGCTGGCGAACGCTATAACAAGGTTATCGATATCTGGGCCAGCGCCAACGAGCGCGTCTCCAAGGCCATGATGGAGAACTTGTCCAAAGAGCGTGATATCAACTCGCTGGGTGAAGAAGAAGAGCAGGCGTCGTTCAACAGCATCTTCATGATGGCCGACTCTGGTGCGCGGGGTTCCGCCGCCCAGATCCGTCAGCTGGCCGGTATGCGTGGCCTGATGGCGAAGCCGGATGGTTCCATCATCGAGACCCCTATCGTGGCTAACTTCCGCGAAGGTCTGAACGTACTGCAGTACTTTATCTCCACTCACGGTGCCCGTAAGGGTCTGGCGGATACCGCACTGAAGACGGCTAACTCCGGTTACCTGACTCGTCGTCTGGTTGACGTGGCGCAGGACATGGTGATCACCGAGGACGATTGCGGCACTATCGAAGGTCTGTGGATGACTCCGCTGATCGAAGGTGGTGACGTGGTCGAGCCGCTGCGTGAGCGTGTGCTGGGCCGTGTGGTTGCTGATGACGTGATCAAGCCGGGTACCGAGGACGAGATCCTGGTAGCGCGCAACACCCTGCTCGACGAGCAGCTGTGTGACCTGCTGGAGCAAAACTCTGTTGACCGCGTGAAGGTGCGTTCTGCCATCACCTGTGAAACTGACTTTGGTAACTGTGCTCACTGCTACGGCCGTGATCTGGCCCGTGGTCACCTGGTGAACAAGGGTGAGGCTGTCGGTGTTATTGCCGCCCAGTCCATCGGTGAACCGGGTACCCAGCTGACGATGCGTACTTTCCACATCGGTGGTGCCGCATCCCGAGCCGCTGCCGAGAACAGCATCCAGGTGAAGAATACCGGTACCATCAAGCTGCAGAACGCCAAGTTCGTTCACAACAGTGATGACAAACTGGTTATCACCTCCCGTTCTACCGAACTGACCATCATGGATGACATGGGCCGTACCAAGGAAAGCCACAAGCTGCCTTACGGTGCCGTGTTGGAAGTGAAGGACGGCCAGGCCGTGAGCGCCGGTGACACTGTCGCTAACTGGGATCCGCACACCCACCCGATCATCACCGAAGTGGCGGGTCGCCTCCAGTTCGAACACATGATCGATGGCGTGACCATCACTCGTCAGACCGACGAGCTGACCGGTCTCTCTTCTATCGTCGTACTGGATGTCAACGAGCGTCCGAGTGCCGGTAAAGAGATGCGTCCGACCGTTAAACTGGTCGACCTGAACGGCAAAGATGTCATGATCCCCGGTACCGATGTCGCCGCCCAGTACTTCCTGCCGGGCAAGGCAATCGTGAACCTGGAAGATGGTGCCAACGTGGGTGTGGGTGACGCGGTAGCGCGTATCCCGCAAGAGTCCAGCGGTACCAAGGATATCACCGGTGGTCTGCCGCGCGTTGCGGATCTGTTCGAAGCACGTCAACCGAAGGAACCTGCCATCCTGGCGGAAATCTCCGGTACCATCTCCTTCGGGAAAGAGACCAAGGGCAAACGCCGTCTGGTCATCACCCCGACCGATGGTGGCGACGTCTACGAGGAGATGATTCCGAAGTGGCGTAACCTGAACGTGTTCGAAGGTGAAAAAGTTGAGAAGGGTGAAGTGCTGGCGGACGGTCCTGAGTCTGCTCATGACATCCTGCGTCTGCGCGGTATCAGCCCGGTCGCCAACTACATCGCCAACGAAGTGCAGGACGTTTACCGTCTGCAAGGCGTTAAGATCAACGACAAGCACATCGAAGTCATCGTTCGTCAGATGCTGCGCAAGTGCGAGATCCTGAGCGCTGGCGACACCGATCTGATCGAAGGCGAGCAGGTTGAAGTGGCGCGTGTGAAGATTGCCAACCGTAAGCTGGTTGCAGAGGGCAAGGCCCCGGCTACCTTCCGTCATATTCTGATGGGTATTACCAAGGCATCTCTGAGCACAGAGTCCTTCATCTCCGCGGCTTCTTTCCAGGAAACCACCCGTGTTCTGACCGAAGCGGCCGTTGGCGGCAAGCGTGATGAACTGCGTGGCCTGAAAGAGAACGTGATCGTGGGTCGTCTGATCCCGGCTGGTACCGGCTTTGCCTACCACCATAGCCGGATCAACCAGCGTGCCGCCGCAGCTCGTGCTGTCGGCGTACCGCAGGTGACTGCCGATGAAGCTCAGCAAAACCTGGCGGATCTGCTCAACGCATCCGGCAGTTTTGACGAAGAGTAATCTTCTGCTGCAGTGATTGAAAAGGGCTCCTTCAAGGAGCCCTTTTTGTTGGTCGCTTTCTCACCAACCCCAGTAGCCACGTGGATATTCGGATGATCCAGAGCAAGGTTGGGGAGTAAAAAATCAAAAAAAGTTGACATTGCCCCCTCGCAATTGAAAACTCGTGAAAGTTGAATGGTTATTACAGGGGTAGAACATGACTGTCGGTATCGAGGAAGTACTGCTTCCCGAAGAGCAGCTGAGCGGTCGCACTTTTACAGATGAAGACAGGGAATTGTTGCACTCCTATGGAGGGCTTATCGAAGGCTTGGCCGAACTGTTCGGCAAGCACTGTGAAGTGGTTCTTCACTCCCTGGAAAATCTGCATGAGTCCGTGATCAAGATTGCCAACGGGTTCAATACGGGACGGAATGAGGGGGCACCCATTACCGATCTCGCGCTGCGTATGCTCAAGGACATAGAGAATACCGGCCAGGATTACACCCAGAGTTATTTTGCCCGCAGCCGTACCGGCGCCCTGATGAAGTCGAGTACCATCGCCATCAGGAACAGTGACAAGCAGGTGATCGGTCTTATCTGTATCAACCTGCACATCAATGCGCCTTTTCACGAGTTTGTCGCCGAATTCTTCCCGACGCCCCAGCAAGTGGAGCGCCAGTCGCCGGAGACCTTTGCCAACAGCGTCGAAGAGCTGGTCGCTCAGACGGTGGACAACACCATCGACGAGATCAACCGCGATCCGACGGTTGCCAACAATGCGAAAAACAGGTTTATCGTGACCCAGCTGTTCGAGAAGGGCATATTTGATATCAAGGACTCGATCAACCTGGTCGCCGACAAATTGAATATTTCCAAACATACCGTTTATCTGTACATCCGACAGCGCAAGCAGGGTGAAGACGAGAACGAGTAAGCGCCATAGAAGGGGATAGATAAGAATGGCTAAAGAAGTGATTGCAACCGACAAGGCGCCTGCCGCAATTGGTCCGTATGTTCAGGCTACCAAGCTGGGCGAATTGGTCTTCACCTCCGGGCAGATCCCGCTCGATCCGGCCACCATGGAGATAGTGGCTGGCGGCATCGAAGCTCAGGCCGAGCAGGTGATGAAGAACCTGGTTGCAGTATTGAAGGAAGCGGGTGCCGATACCGGCAAGGTGCTGAAGACCACCTGTTTCCTCAGCGACATGAACAACTTCGTGGCCTTTAACCAGGTATATGCCCGTTACTTTGGCGACTCGGCCCCGGCCCGCTCCTGCGTGGAGGTGGCGCGTCTGCCCAAGGATGTGCTGGTTGAAGTCGAAGCCATTGCTTACGTCTGATCCACGGCTGAATGAAGAGCCCCTCCCAGGAGGGGCTTTTTTGTCTTTGGCGTAGAATGGACATACACCTGTACAGGAGTCCGGATATGAGTCTGAGTTTTGCCTTGCTGGTAACGGGGCCCGCTTATGGCACCCAGTCGGCCAGCACAGCTTATCGCTTCGCCTTGAGCCTCCTCGATCAAGGCCACCGGCTGTCACATCTGTTTTTCTATCAGGATGGGGTTTGCAATGGTAACGGGTTGCATGCCCCAGCATCTGATGAGACCGACCTGGTGGCCCTGTGGCGCGAGCTGGCCATAGGGCAGGGGATCCGTATCGATGTGTGCGTTGCCGCCGCGATGCGGCGTGGTGTGCTCGATGAGACAGAGGCGAAGGGAGCAGGCAAGGATCAATTCAACCTGCAGGCCCCCTTCCGCCTGAGCGGGCTGGGCCAGCTGGCCGAAGCCAGCCTGACCGCCGATCGCTTTGTCCAGTTTTAGGGGGAGAGATGAACAAGATAGCCTTTATGTGTCGTCGCGGCCCTCATGGCACGTCAGCCGGACGGGAAGGACTGGATGCCTTGCTGGCGACCTCGGCGCTGACCGAGTCGTTGGCTCTGTTCCTCGTCGGTGACGGTGTCTTGCAACTTGTCAGGGAGCAACAACCTCAAACCATCTTGCAGCGCCACTATGCACCGACTTTCAAGCTACTGGAGCTGTACGACATCGAGGAGGTCTATGTGTGTGCCGACTCACTGACCGAACGCGGTCTGACGGTGGATGACCTGCTGATCCCCGTCGAGTGCCTCTCTCGTGCCGACATCCGCCACCAGTGGGACCACTGCACGACTCACATCTGTTTCTGAGGTGATCATGATACAGCTGATATTGACCTCTCCCTTCCTGAGCCGGGATCTGGAACAGGCGCTCTGCTATCGCCAGCCGGATGATCTGCTGGTACTAATGCAGGATGCTGTTATCGCTGCCACGGTTCCGCAATGGGGTGAGCGACTGGCGGGTATTCCGCTCTATGTGATGCGAGAAGACTTGCAGGCAAGGGGATTGCAGCACAGGATCGGGATGGATCTGGATATGGCCGGCCTGGTCGCATTGATCGCGGAGAACGGGTCACCGCAGACTTGGGGTGGCTAGCATCCATTTTTATCGATGAAGTTCAGTTAGTTATGACTATTGACAGGGGAACCATTGTGCCCTTTTGCGGCACAGATTGTATAAATCTTGACTCCCTTGACAACAGGGCATAAAATTTCGCGTCCCCGTATCTGCGGGGAGGATTTTTCACATGTTTATGAAGTCATTATCAGGAGCCTTTTGATGGCAACTATTAACCAGTTGGTTCGCAAGCCACGCATCAAGCTCGTTGTGAAAAGCAACGTGCCTGCGCTGGAAGCGTGCCCTCAGAAGCGTGGCGTGTGCACCCGTGTATACACCACCACCCCGAAGAAGCCTAACTCTGCACTGCGTAAAGTATGCCGTGTACGTCTGACCAACGGCTTCGAAGTCACCTCCTATATCGGTGGTGAAGGTCACAACCTGCAAGAGCACTCCGTGGTGCTGATCCGTGGCGGTCGTGTCAAGGATTTGCCAGGTGTTCGTTACCACACCGTTCGTGGTGCGTTGGACTGTGCCGGTGTTAAAGACCGTAAACAGGCTCGCTCCAAGTATGGCGTGAAGCGTCCGAAAGCTTAATGGTTCTCCGTTAAGTAAGGCCAAACGTTAATTCGTTTCTAGTTAGATAACTTTCTAGTTTTGGGTAACCCCTGAAGTTACGGAGAATTTGAAATGCCAAGACGTCGTGTTGTTGGTCAGCGTAAAATCCTGCCGGATCCCAAGTTCGGATCAGAGCTGCTGGCTAAATTTGTCAACGTAGTAATGGTTGACGGTAAGAAATCTGTTTCCGAAGCCATCGTATATGGCGCGCTGGACATCATTGCCACCAAATCTGGCAAAGATCACCTGGCCGTATTCGAAGAAGCCCTGGACAACATTCGTCCGGCCGTCGAGGTTAAATCTCGTCGTGTCGGTGGTGCAACCTATCAGGTGCCGGTAGAAGTTCGTCCGGTCCGTCGCAATGCCCTGGCAATGCGCTGGTTGGTTGACGCCGCTCGTAAACGTGGTGAAAAATCAATGGCTCAGCGTTTGGCTGGCGAGCTGCTGGATGCCGCTGACAATAAGGGTTCGTCTGTCAAGAAACGTGAAGACGTTCACCGTATGGCTGAAGCGAACAAAGCCTTCGCTCACTTCCGCTGGTAATCCGCTTGCGCAGGGTCTCTTGGCTCTGCGCACCTTCAGTTATCTAGGGGTTCGCTCCTAGTAAGAGGATGACAATGGCTCGTACAACCCCCATTGAGCGTTATCGTAATATCGGTATCTCCGCTCACATTGACGCCGGTAAGACTACTACTACCGAGCGCGTTCTGTTTTACACCGGTGTAAGTCACAAGATCGGTGAAGTTCACGATGGCGCCGCCACCATGGACTGGATGGAACAGGAACAAGAGCGTGGTATCACCATCACCTCCGCCGCGACCACCGCTTTCTGGTCTGGCATGGGTAAACAGTTCCAACCGCACCGTATCAACATCATCGATACCCCCGGCCACGTTGACTTTACTATCGAAGTAGAGCGTTCAATGCGTGTTCTGGACGGCGCCGTGATGGTGTACTGTGCCGTAGGTGGCGTACAGCCACAGTCTGAGACCGTATGGCGCCAGGCTAACAAGTACAAGGTTCCCCGTATCGCGTTCGTCAACAAGATGGACCGTACCGGTGCCAACTATCTGCGCTGCGTTGAGCACATCAAGACCCGCCTGAAAGGTAACCCGGTTCCGCTGCAACTGAACATCGGTGCAGAAGAGAACTTCAAGGGCGTTATCGATCTGGTCAAGATGAAAGCCATCAACTGGAGCGAAGCAGATCAGGGCGTATCCTTCGATTACGAAGAGATCCCGGCTGAGCTGCTGGAACAGGCGCAAGAAATGCGCATGACCCTGGTCGAAGCCGCTGCTGAAGCGTCTGAAGATCTGATGGAAAAATACCTGGGTGGTGAAGAACTGACTGAAGAAGAGATCAAGAAAGCTCTTCGTCTGCGCGTTCTGAACAACGAAATCATCCTGGTTACCTGTGGCTCCGCGTTCAAGAACAAGGGCGTACAGGCCATGCTGGATGCCGTGGTTGACTATCTGCCGGCACCGACCGACGTAGCTGCCATCGACGGCCTGAAGCTGGACGGCGTCACCAAAGACGAGCGCCATGCTTCTGATGAAGAGCCGTTCGCTGCTCTGGCATTCAAGATTGCCACCGACCCGTTCGTGGGCAACCTGACCTTCTTCCGCGTGTACTCCGGCGTAGTTAACTCCGGTGACTCAGTGCTGAACTCTGTCAAAGAGAAGCGCGAGCGTTTTGGCCGTATCGTTCAGATGCACGCCAACAAGCGTGAAGAGATCAAAGAAGTTCGCGCAGGCGATATTGCTGCCGCCATCGGTCTGAAAGATGTGACCACTGGTGACACCCTGTGTGACGAAAAATCACCGATCATCCTCGAGCGTATGGAATTCCCGGAGCCGGTAATCTCCATCGCGGTTGAGCCGAAAACCAAGGCTGACCAAGAGAAGATGGGTCTGGCACTCGGCCGTCTGGCGCAGGAAGATCCGTCTTTCCGCGTATGGACTGACGAAGAATCTGGCCAAACCATCATCGCTGGTATGGGTGAGCTGCACTTGGACATCATCGTTGACCGTATGCGTCGCGAGTTCAAGGTTGAAGCGAACGTAGGTAAGCCGCAGGTTGCCTACCGTGAAACCATTCGTGAAACCGTCAAGGATATCGAAGGCAAGCACGCCAAGCAGTCTGGTGGTCGTGGTCAGTACGGTCACGTCATCATCGACATGTACCCGCTGGAAGCCGGCAAAGCCTATGAGTTCGTTAACGACATCAAAGGCGGCGTGATTCCTGGTGAATACATCCCGGGTGTTGACAAGGGTATCCGTGAGCAGCTGAAATCCGGCCCGCTGGCAGGTTATCCGGTAATGGATCTGGGTGTGCGTCTGCACTACGGTTCTTACCATGATGTCGACTCCTCCGAACTGGCGTTCAAAATCGCTGCTTCCATGGCCTTCAAGTCTGGTTACATGAAAGCCAATCCGGTACTGCTCGAGCCGATCATGAAGGTCGAAGTCGAGACTCCGGAAGATTACATGGGCGACGTTATCGGTGACCTGAACCGTCGTCGTGGCCTGATCGAAGGTATGGAAGACGGCCCGTCCGGCAAGATCGTACGTGCCCTGGTGCCGCTGGCCGAGATGTTCGGTTATGCGACCGCACTGCGTTCCGCTACCCAAGGTCGTGCTTCCTACGCAATGGAATTCGCTAAGTACTCCGACGCCCCGAACAACGTGGCTCAGGCAGTCATCGAAGAGCGCAAATCCAAGTAATTTATGATTCCCCGCCTACGACGGTAGGCGGGTTTAACCTAGAAGGACTACGTCGTGTCTAAAGAAAAATTTGAGCGTAATAAACCGCACGTAAACGTCGGCACCATCGGCCACGTTGACC
>NZ_CP149129.1:480000-580000 GCF_037818705.1 Aeromonas popoffii
TGAAAGGCCAATCAAACTCGGAGATAGCTGGTTCTCCCCGAAAGCTATTTAGGTAGCGCCTCGGACGAATACTACTGGGGGTAGAGCACTGTTTGGACTAGGGGGTCATCCCGACTTACCAACTCCATGCAAACTCCGAATACCAGTAAGTAATATCCGGGAGACACACGGCGGGTGCTAACGTCCGTCGTGAAGAGGGAAACAACCCAGACCGCCGGCTAAGGTCCCAAAGTTCTGGTTAAGTGGGAAACGATGTGGGAAGGCTCAGACAGCTAGGATGTTGGCTTAGAAGCAGCCATCATTTAAAGAAAGCGTAATAGCTCACTAGTCGAGTCGGCCTGCGCGGAAGATGTAACGGGGCTCAAACCAGGCACCGAAGCCGCGGATTCACACTTATGTGTGAGTGGTAGGGGAGCGTTCTGTAAGTCTGCGAAGGTGTATCGAGAGGTATGCTGGAGATATCAGAAGTGCGAATGCTGACGTAAGTAACGATAAAGGGGGTGAAAAGCCTCCTCGCCGGAAGACCAAGGGTTCCTGTCCAACGTTAATCGGGGCAGGGTGAGTCGACCCCTAAGGTGAGGCCGAAAGGCGTAATCGATGGGAAGCAGGTTAATATTCCTGCACGACTTGTAATTGCGATGGGGGGACGGAGAAGGCTAGGTGGGCCAGGCGACGGTTGTCCTGGTGAAAGTGCGTAGGTGGTGTTTCTAGGCAAATCCGGAGACACAACACTGAGACACGAGACGAAGCCACTACGGTGGTGAAGCCATTGATGCCCTGCTTCCAGGAAAAGCCTCTAAGCTTCAGATTACAAGTCATCGTACCCCAAACCGACACAGGTGGTCGGGTAGAGAATACCAAGGCGCTTGAGAGAACTCGGGTGAAGGAACTAGGCAAAATAGAACCGTAACTTCGGGAGAAGGTTCGCTCCTGACAGTGAAGTCCCTTGCGGATGGAGCAGTTGGGAGTCGCAGTGACCAGATGGCTGGGACTGTTTATCAAAAACACAGCACTCTGCAAACACGAAAGTGGACGTATAGGGTGTGACACCTGCCCGGTGCCGGAAGGTTAATTGATGGGGTTAGCGCAAGCGAAGCTCTTGATCGAAGCCCCGGTAAACGGCGGCCGTAACTATAACGGTCCTAAGGTAGCGAAATTCCTTGTCGGGTAAGTTCCGACCTGCACGAATGGTGTAACCATGGCCATGCTGTCTCCACCCGAGACTCAGTGAAATCGAATTCGCCGTGAAGATGCGGTGTACCCGCGGCTAGACGGAAAGACCCCGTGAACCTTTACTACAGCTTGGCACTGAACATTGAACCTACATGTGTAGGATAGGTGGGAGGCTTTGAAGGCGTGACGCCAGTTGCGCTGGAGCCGTCCTTGAAATACCACCCTTGTATGTTTGATGTTCTAACGCAGGGCCCTGAATCGGGCTCGCGGACAGTGCCTGGTGGGTAGTTTGACTGGGGCGGTCTCCTCCCAAAGAGTAACGGAGGAGCACGAAGGTTGGCTAATCCTGGTCGGACATCAGGAGGTTAGTGCAATGGCATAAGCCAGCTTAACTGCGAGACGGACAGGTCGAGCAGGTACGAAAGTAGGTCATAGTGATCCGGTGGTTCTGAATGGAAGGGCCATCGCTCAACGGATAAAAGGTACTCCGGGGATAACAGGCTGATACCGCCCAAGAGTTCATATCGACGGCGGTGTTTGGCACCTCGATGTCGGCTCATCACATCCTGGGGCTGAAGTCGGTCCCAAGGGTATGGCTGTTCGCCATTTAAAGTGGTACGCGAGCTGGGTTCAGAACGTCGTGAGACAGTTCGGTCCCTATCTGCCGTGGGCGTTGGATGATTGAAGGGAGTTGCTCCTAGTACGAGAGGACCGGAGTGAACGAACCTCTGGTGTTCGGGTTGTCACGCCAGTGGCACTGCCCGGTAGCTAAGTTCGGAATCGATAACCGCTGAAAGCATCTAAGCGGGAAGCGAGCCCTGAGATGAGTCATCCCTGACCCCTTGAGGGTCCTAAAGGGCCGTTGGAGACCACAACGTTGATAGGTGGGGTGTGTAAGCGCAGTGATGTGTTGAGCTAACCCATACTAATTACCCGTGAGGCTTAACCATACAACACCCAAGAAGTGTTTCTGGCCTTGTAGCGAATGAACGAACTACTTACCTAATTCAGTGATAGTGATAAGCCAAGCGCAACATCATTACTCACGTCAGCTTTCTGGATTAAGAATTTGCCTGGCGGCCATAGCGCCGTGGAACCACCTGATCCCATGCCGAACTCAGAAGTGAAACGCGGTAGCGCCGATGGTAGTGTGGCATTCGCCATGCGAGAGTAGGACACTGCCAGGCACCCAATTAAACAGTGATGTGAAGAATCACGTCATTGGCCGAGAGGATGACACCTCTGATAATCGGCAGAAGATTTAGCGAAAAGCTAACCAAATAGCGGAGCGGTAGTTCAGTTGGTTAGAATACCGGCCTGTCACGCCGGGGGTCGCGGGTTCGAGTCCCGTCCGCTCCGCCAATAAATTGAAAGGCCTTCCTGAATGGGAAGGCCTTTTTGCTTTTCCGATGCCTCAAGTTCATCTGCTTCAACCGCCTCCACTTTTCTTTTTGGTATCAACTCAAAATCATTCAAGGTCTAAAGCCTACCCTTTCAGTCTCCTTATCCATCTCAGTAGAACACGCAGAGCCAGACTGTGGTCATGTCGGGGTGAGTCCACTCCACCCTATGTTTCTGGCGGGCGGGAATATTGATGTGATCGCCCGGGCCCAGTTGTACCGATTGTTGTTCCTGGGTCTGCGGATCGATGAATAGCAGGCTGGCCTCTCCTTGCACGACCAGGATCCATTCATGTTCATCCTGATCGTACCACTCTCCCGGCGCCGTCTGATGGCCGTGGGAGAGAATGCGCTCGATTCGCAGGTGGTTGGTACTGACAAGACCCTGAAAGAGTTCGGTAGGCAGTGGCGAGGGAATATCGTTCAGCAGATTGCGCGTGTGCATGGGTCATCTCCCGTCTTGCAGTGCGAATAGTTCTCTGCAGTATAGAGGCGTTCCTCGTGGATGAAGGTGAGGGCTGCAGCAAGCGCGTATGCAAATTTGTGTCCGAACGAGAACAATTTCTGCCATTTTGATGAAAAATTCAGGGAATTCGCTGCAATTTCGACAAATTCTTGCTATTTTGCGCGCCACAAAAGCAAACGATTTCCTTCACACTTTCAGGATAAGTTATGGCAAAGCAAGATATGGCCGCCAACGGAGCAAAAGGCGGCTTTTTGGACTCTTATTTTTCCATTTCTGCGCGCGGCAGTAGCGTGCGCCAGGAGTTGCTGGCCGGTTTGACCACCTTCCTGGCCATGGTCTACAGCATCATAGTGGTGCCGAACATGCTGGGCGCTGCCGGCTTCGAGCAGGGGCCCGTCTTCGTGGCGACCTGTTTGATCGCTGCCTTCGGCTCCCTGCTGATGGGGCTGTGGGCCAAGCTGCCGATGGCCATCGGTTGCGCCATCTCCCTCACCGCCTTTACCGCGTTCAGTCTGGTACTGGGTCAGGGACTGAGCATTCCGGTTGCCCTTGGCGCCATCTTCCTGATGGGGGTGGTGTTTACCCTCATCAGTATCACAGGCGTGCGCCAGTGGATCCTGGACAACCTTCCCTCCGGCATTGCCCACGGCACCGGCATCGGCATCGGTCTGTTCCTGCTGCTGATCGCCACCAACGGTGTCGGTATGGTGATCAAGAACGAAGGGGCCGGTCTGCCGGTTCAACTGGGTGAGGTGACCTCCTTTCCTGTCGTCATGACGGTGCTGGGTCTGGCCGCCATCTTCGGTCTGGAGCGTCGCAAGGTGCCGGGCGGTATCCTGATGGTGATCATCGCCATCTCCATCCTCGGCCTCATCTTCGATCCGAACGTAACCTGGCAGGGCTTCTTCGCCATGCCGAGCCTGACCGGTGAAAAAGGTTCGCTGGTTGGCAGCATGGATCTGCTGGGCGCCCTCAATCCGGTGGTCATCCCCACTGTGCTGGCACTGGTGATGACGGCCGTGTTCGACGCCACCGGCACCATACGTGCCGTGGCGGGTCAGGCGGGGCTCATCAATGAGCGTGGCCACATCATCAGCGGCGGTAAGGCCCTGACTGCCGACTCCGTCAGCAGCATGGTGGCTGGCGTGGTGGGTGGGGCTCCGGCCGCCGTCTACATCGAATCTGCCGCAGGCACAGCAGCCGGTGGCAAGACCGGTCTGACTGCTGCGCTGGTCGGCGTGCTGTTCCTGCTGATGATCTTCCTCTCCCCGCTCAGCTATCTGGTGCCGGCTTATGCCACCGCACCGGCGCTGATGTACGTCGGCCTGCTGATGCTGGGCAACGTCACCAAGCTGGACTTCAACGACTCGGTCGATGCGCTGGCTGGCATGCTGTGCGCCGTCTTCATCGTGCTGACCTGCAACATAGTGACCGGCATCATGCTGGGCTTTGTGGCGCTGGTCGTGGGTCGTCTGTTTGCCGCCGAGTGGAAGAAACTCAACGTCGGCACCGTCATCATCGCCGTAGCTTTGGTGGTCTTCTATGCCGGGGGTTGGGCCATCTAACCCAACCGGTTATAGCGAAGGGCCCTGCGGGGCCCTTTTTCATGGCTGTGAGGCCGCTAGCAGTTTCCCGCCCGTTTGTTCCGCGTTGTTTCAGATTGAAACGCCAACATCCCCTCTGCTGTTTCAAATCCGAACCGAACCGGCCATCATTTTTCTCCCGATTTATCCCGTTAGACTGGCTCCATCAACCATTTGCCCACCCGAGCGGTGGCAAGCCAAGGAGTGAGCCATGAAGAAACTGATCAATGCCGTCGATGCCGTGGTCCGTGAACAACTGATGGGGATGGCTGCCGCCCACCCCGAGCTCAAGGTCCGTATCGAACCCCACTACATCACCCGCGCCGACTCCCCCGTGATGGGCAAGGTGGCACTGGTCTCCGGCGGTGGCAGCGGCCACGAACCGATGCACGGCGGTCTGGTGGGCAAAGGGATGCTGGATGGCGCCTGCCCCGGTGAGATTTTTACCTCCCCGACCCCGGATCAGATGTACGAGTGCGGTCAGGCCGTTGATGGCGGCGCGGGCGTGCTGTTTCTGGTGAAGAACTACACCGGCGACGTGCTCAACTTCGAGACCGCGGTCGAGCTGCTGCACGGCGATGGGGTCAAGGTCGGCTTCTCTCTGATCGATGACGACGTGGCGGTCAAAGACAGCCTCTATACCGCCGGTCGCCGTGGCGTTGCCACCACTGTGCTGTGCGAAAAGCTGGTGGGCGCCGCTGCCGAAGCAGGCTATGACCTGACCCGCTGTGAAGCGCTGGCCCGCCGCATCAACAACCAGAGCCGCACCATTGGCGTTGCCATGCATGCCTGCACCGTGCCTGCCGCTGGCAAGCCCTCCTTCACCCTGGCCGACAACGAGATGGAGTTCGGCGTCGGTATCCACGGCGAACCCGGCATAGCGCGCCGCCCCTTCACCGACCTCAATACTCTGGTGGATGACATGTTCAGCGAGCTGGCGGACAACACCCCCTATGGCCGCACCCTGCGCCACTGGGACAGAGCCTCCGGCAGCTGGCAGGAAGAGCATAGCTTTATCGAGCCGCTGAATGCGGGCGATCGGGTCATCGCGCTGGTCAACAGCCTCGGCGGCACCCCGATTTCAGAGCTGTATGGTGTCTATGGTCGCCTCGCCACCCTGTGCGAAGCGGCAGGCATCCATCTGGTACGGAACCTGATCGGCCCCTACTGCACCGCCCTCGACATGACCGGCATCTCCATCACCCTGCTCAAGGTGGATGATGAGCTGATGACCCTGTGGGATGCCCCCGTTCACACCCCCGCCCTGCGTCGCGGTTGCTAAGGAGCCTTTACTCTCATGCTAAGCAAACATCACATCGTCAACTGGCTGCTGGACTGCGAACACATCTTTACCGAGCAGCGTGACTACCTCACCGCGCTGGATACCGATATCGGCGACGGCGACCACGGCCTCAACATGCAACGCGGCTTTACCAAGGTGGCCGAGAAGCTGCCTGCGGTGGCAGACAAAGACATCGGCCAGGTGCTGAAAACCACCGGCATGACGTTGCTCTCCTCGGTCGGCGGCGCCAGTGGCCCGCTCTACGGCACCTTCTTTATACGGGCCGCGGCCAGCACGGATGCCTGTCAGAGCCTGAGTCTCAGTCAGTTGTGCAAGATGCTGAGCGATGGCGTCGAGGGGATTGTCTCCCGCGGCCGCGCCGAGCCGGGTGACAAGACCATGTGCGACGCCTGGTGGCCCGCACTGGCCGCCCTGCAACAGGCGCAGCAGCAAGCGCTGTCCCTCAATGATGCGCTGGACAAGGCGGTGACCGCTGCCGCAGCCGGCACCGAGGCCACCATCCAGATGCAGGCTCGCAAAGGGCGCGCCAGCTATCTTGGCGAGCGCAGCATAGGCCATCAGGATGCCGGGGCCACCTCGACCCTGCTGTTGCTGACCGCCCTGCGTGACAGAGCGAGGTTGTGACATGATCGGAATCGTAGTTGTCTCTCACAGCGCCATGCTGGCGGCCGGACTGAAAGCGCTGGCCGATCAGCTGGGCAGCCCGGCCCGCCTGCTGCTGGCGGCCGGGGTCGATGACCCCGACCACCCCATAGGCACAGATGCCATCGCGGTGATGAGTGCGATTGAAGAGGCAGATGACGGCAGCGGTGTGCTGGTACTGATGGACTTGGGCAGCGCCCTCTTGAGCGCCGAGACCGCCCTCGAACTGCTGCCCCCCGAGTTAAGCGCCCGGGTGCGGCTCTGCCCCGCCCCGCTGGTCGAGGGCACCCTGGCCGCCGTGGTGGCGGCCGGTTCCGGGATGACGCTGGATGAGGTCGCCGCCGAGGCGCTCGGCGCGCTGGGCCCGAAACAGGCGATGCTGCCTGCCACCACTGTGCAGGCCGCTACTGACACAGCCCCCGTTACCGACGATGGCTGGCTGCGCTGCGAGGTGGTGGTGGATAACCCCCACGGCCTGCATGTGCGCCCCGCCGCCCGACTGGTAGCCGCCCTCAAGCCCTTTGCCGCTGAACTCAAGCTGCAAAAGGGGGATAAAGAGGCCAACCCCCGCAGCCTGACCCGGCTCACCATGCTCAACGTGCGTCAGGGCGACACCCTCGCCCTGCTGGCGCGCGGGGAGGATGCCACCGCCGCATTGGCCTGCTTCCAGCAGCTGGCCGCCGAGCGTTTCGGCGACTGACGCCGCACACCAACCCGTTTCCAAGCGCGGCACCGACCGAATGGGCCAGCTGCCGCGCCACTGTAATGTAAGTAAAGACGAAGGACTCCCCGGCACTGCCGCCCCTTCGCCCCTGTTAGTTTCAAAAGAAGTCTTATGAACTAGAGAGAGGGATAAAAAATGGATCGCATCATCATCAGCCCCAGCAAATACGTGCAAGGCAACGGGGCACTCGCCAATATCGGCAACTACGTCAAGGCGCTCGGCACCAAACCGCTCATTCTGGCCGATGCCTTGGTCACCAAGCTGGTTGGCGACACGGTTGCTACCAGCTTCCACAGTGTGGGCATCAAACCGGAGTTCGACTGCTTCAACGGCGAGTGCTCCCGCCCGGAGATCGACCGCCTGCTGGTCCGCTGCAACCAGACCCCGTTTGACGTCATCATCGGCATCGGCGGCGGCAAGACGCTGGATACCGCCAAGTCGGTCGCCTTCTACCAGAAGGTGCCTGTGGTCATAGTGCCGACCATCGCCTCCACCGATGCCCCCACCAGCGCGCTGGCGGTCATCTACACCCCGGAGGGGCAGTTCAGCGAATACCTGATGATCCCGACCAACCCCAACATGGTCATCATGGATACCGGCGTGGTCTCCCGCGCGCCGGTGCGGCTGCTGGTCTCCGGCATGGGGGATGCGCTCTCCACCTACTTCGAGGCGCGCGCTAACAAGGTCTCCGGTTGCCAAACCATGGCCGGTGGCGCCTCTACGCTGGCGGCGCAAGCCATCGCCGAGCTCTGCTACAAGACCCTGCTGGCCGACGGCTACAAGGCCAAGCTGGCAGTGGAACAGGGGCTCTGCACCAAGGCGGTGGAGAACATCATCGAGGCCAACACCTATTTGAGCGGTATCGGCTTCGAGAGCAGCGGACTGGCCGCCGCCCACGCCATCCACAACGGCCTGACCCAGCTCACCGAGTGTCACCACCTCTACCACGGTGAAAAAGTGGCGTTCGGTACCCTGGTGCAGCTGGTGCTGGAGAACGCCCCGATGGCGGAGATCGAAACCGTGTTGGGTTTCTGCCGCTCGATCGGCCTGCCGACCAACCTGCATATGATGGGGGTCAAGGAGCTGGATATGGCGCGCCTGATGGCGGTGGCCAAAGCCTCTACCGCGGAAGGGGAGACCATCCACAACATGCCGTTCAAGGTTACCGCCGAGGATGTGCTGGCGGCCATCGTCACCGCCCACCAGCTGGGGCTGTAACCGCGCTACCGCTGACCCTGCCATATAACACGGCCCCGCATCTGCGGGGCCGTTTCATTTTCTACGGGCCGGTTCGCAACGACCTTAATAACCATCAGCCGTGATAGTCAGCGGGATCGATCTCGAGCAGCTTGAGCCGCCGCCAGAGGGTGGTGCGGCTGATGCCAAGATGCTGGGCCATCTGGCTCACCTGTCCCTTGCAGGCGTGGGCGCAGCGCAAAATGGCTTGGCGCTCCAGCTCCGTCAGGGTGAGCAGCGGTTGTCCCACCACCTCATCCGCCACCAACTGATAGCCGTGGCGAATGGCAGCGGGCAGCGCCTCCGGCGGGATCAGCCCCTGACCGGCATGAAGCAGGGCATGCTCGACCGCGCTGCGCAGCTCCCCCAGATTGCCGGGCCAGGGATAGGCGAGCAGACAATCGAGGGCCGCCGGACTGAACTGGCGCACCGGCTCGCGCCCCTGCGCCGCCAACTGCTGGCTGATCAGGCCCGGCAGATCCGCCGCGCGCTCGCGCAGCCCCGGCAGCCACAGCTCGCACGCCTGCAGCGCATAGAGCAGCTGGCGGCCAAACAGCCCCTCCTGCACCAGTTGCTCTAGCGGGGCGCTACTGGTAGCGACGATCCGCACCTTGAGCGGCAAGATGCGGGCCGAATCGAAGCGCTGGATGCGGCCGGTCTTGAGCAGTTGCAGCAGCGCCGCCTGCATGGGGGCAGAGAGGCACTCCACCTGCTCCAGCACCAGCGTGCCGCCGTGGGCCAGCTCGAACTTGCCCGCCCGCTCCTGCCCCGCCTCGTCGGATCCCATCAGCTCCAGCGCCATCCGCTCACTCGGCAACGCCTGACAGTTGAGGGTTATGAGCGGCCCGGCGGCCCGTTCACTGCCAAAGTGGATCGCCTCCGCCAGCTGGGCCTTGCCCACCTCCTCCTCGCCGCGCAGCAGGATCGGCCCCTGACTCTGGGCCGCCTGCCGGGCATAGCGCAGCAGCTTGCGCATAGCGCTCGATTCCCCCACCAGCGCCGAGAGCTCGGGCACCGTCTGGCGCAGCTGATGAATGGCCCGCAGCCGATCGACCGGGTGCAGCAGGGCGATAAAGCTGACCCCCTCCGGCCCCGGCAGCGGCTTGAGGCTCACCAGTGCATTGATGAACTCCCCCTCCTGCGCACCGAGCCGCTCCAGCGTCACCTCCACATGACTCAGTGGTGTCTGCCCTTTGATGGCCAGCTGCAACCGCTGGGGCAGCAGCAGGTGCTGATCCAGCGGCTGACCGAGACAGAGCGCAGGATCGAGCCGCAGCCGGTTGGCCGCCAGCGCGTTGAGATAGCGCAGTCTACCCTGCGGATCCCAGGCCAGCACGCCGTCATCCATGCCGTCGAGCAGGGCGTAGAGCTCGCTCAGGTGGTGCTGGGACTCCTGCATCAGGGTCTCCATCTGCAGCAGATGGGCCAGCTCGCGACCGGCGCTGACTGTGAGCGCCAGATCCCCGGCACTCGCCGCCTCTACCTTGCAGATCAGAGCGATGATGGCGACCTGACGGCCATTGCTGTTGTAGACCGGGCTGGCGCAGCTGTGCCAGGGGTGGAGGGTCTGGTTGAAGTGCTGGGGGCCGCTGACGCAGAGCGGTAGCCCCTCCAGCGCCGCCAGATTGATGGCATTGGTGCCGATGCGCCCCTCGCTGAAAAAGGCGCCGGGGCCAAACCCGAGCGCTGCCAGCTCCGCCAGCGTATCGGGGTGGCCGGTGTGGGCCAGCAGACAGCCGCTCTCGTCGGTGAGCAGCAGGGCGCAGGGGCGCCCCTCCATAAATTCGTAGAGATCTTCGAGGGCCATCTCGCCGGTGGTGAGCAAGTCCCGCTTGCGCTGACGCAGGCTCTGCAAGGTCTGCCCCTTGGCGCTGTGGGGTGGGTGCCAGAGGGTGGCGCTGGTCTGGTGGGCGCAGCGCAGCCAGGAGGCCTGCAGATAGTCAGGCCAGGGCTGCAGTGGCTGAAGGTCAGATGGCATGGTCACGGCAGTATCCAGTAAGCACGCAGCCAGAAGGCATCCCCATAGTCAGGAGCGGCTGAAGGTCAGATGGCATGGTCACAGCAATATCCGGCAAAAAGATAAGCCGTCATTTAACCATGCCAGCGCGCCCGATTCAGTGACCTGCCTCAGAGGGTGGCAACCCCGCCCTCAGCACTGTCGGGTTCGCCCCCGGCCAACTGCTGGCACAGCCAATGGCAGAAGGCGCGGCACGCCGGCATTGCCCCGCACGTCTGATATGTCACCTCGCTCACACTCCTGACTTGTTCATGAAGAGGAGGCCGGATGGCGCTTTCCATTGCCGCCCCTTACGTGTATTTTGCTCAGTAGCAAAAAACAGAGCCAAAAGAGGATGGTTGGCGAATGCGTTCAGCACCGTAGGCTGGTCGGTAATGTTGTGATGTAAAATGTATTTTCCGTGGCGGCAATCAGGGCGAACCGGAGTTATATGGAAGGCTTTATTAACGGATTGGAACCACCTTCCATCTAATCACTGTTATGTGCAATAAGAAAAAGGAGATGTCGTGCAAGGCACTGTAAAATGGTTCAGCTCAGAGAAGGGTTACGGCTTCATTACGTCTGAAGCCGGAGAAGATCATTACTTCAATGTTCAGAGCATCAATGGCGCATCGCTGCCATCAAGTGGCGATTCGGTTCAGTTTGAGTCAAAGTCCGGTAATAAAGGCCCGAGAGCAATCAATATCACAATTACTGCGAAAGCATCCTCGCAAAACACTCGGCCTGCTGATGACAGAATCAACTGCCCAAGTTGTGATAAAAAAATTGTTCCTAGACTCATTACCTATGGAGGCAGCCCAAAAAAGTCGGTTTGCCCCTATTGTGCGGCAACAGTAAAAACTTTCAGTAAGTGCTTCATTGCTACTGCTGTTTATGGCGATCCTTCGTGTTACCAAGTAAGAGAGTTGTGCAAATATAGAGATGAAACGTTACTAAGAAGTGTCTTGGGTAGGGCCTTTGTGAAGACCTATTACAAAGTATCTCCAGCAATAGCCGACTGGTTAATAACTAAACCTGCTTTATCAGGCCAAGTACGGGCTATCCTAAATTTTGTAGTAAAGCACATAACAAATACCACTAGCCCGTAGGTTCGATTAGCCGTAAGGCGTAATCGGACGTTCGCGTAAATCAATTCTCCCGCGATAACGGCCACCCGTATTTCCCCTCTGGCAGGCATCGCTAATTCACGGAAACTCAGGGACAGCGGCATCTCGATCGTCCGATTACGCTTCGCTAATCGAACCTACACGGGACGGTAATATGTGGTGGATGCAGGTTGGCGCGGATCAGCCAATCTGACACCATCGCCATCAATCACGATCGTCAAAAACCAAAGAGCCGCCCGATGGGCGGCTCTTGGCATCAGCGATGGATGGCTGACTCGTCTTATTACTGAATCGTCACTCAACCTTGGGCGGTTCAACTACGGTGGCCGCCGGTTGGTCATTTTCCTTGATCCAGGCATCCAGCAGGGTGTAGCCCACCGCCAGCACCACGGGGCCGATAAACAGACCTATGATCCCCATCGCCAGCAGGCCGCCGATAACCCCCACCAGAATAAGGATCAGCGGCAGGTTGGCACCGCGCTTGATCAGGAAGGGGCGCAGGAAGTTGTCCATGGTGCCCGCAATCAGTGACCACACCAGCAGGAAGGTGCCCCAGGTGGTGTCGCCGCTCCAGTAGAGATAACCGACACAGGAGATCAGCACCGGGAAGGGGCCGATCTGGGCGACGATCAGCAGGAACATCACCACCACCAGCACCATGGCATAGGGGATGCCGGCAATCAGCAGGCCGATCCCGGCTACCGAAGATTGCACCAGGGCGGTGACCACCACCCCCATGGCCACGGCGCGGATCGCCTGGGAAGCGAGCACTGTGGCATTGTCACCGCGCTCCCCTGCCAGCCGGTGGGCGAAGCGGCGGATCCCGTCGGCTGCCTTCTCACCCGAGTGGTAGAGCACACCGCAGATACCGACCGTCAGCAGGAAATGGACGAACAGCAGGCCCAGATTGCCGGCCTGAGAGGCGAACCAGCGGGCGGTCTGGCCAAAATAGGGGGCCAGCTTGGCAAACAGCACCTGACCACCACTCGCCAGAATTTGCTGCCAGAACTCATAGAGCTTGTCGCCCACCAGCGGGATCTGTTGCAGCCAGAGCAGCTCCGGCGGCGGTGAGTGACTGATACTGGTGCCCAGCTCGATCAGCATGGGTGCCTTCTCTGTCACATTGGCCAGCGTCATAAAGAGCGGGATGACAAACATCAGCAGCAGCACCAGCGTCATGAACATGGCCGCCAGCGTCCGTTTGCCCCACAGCAGCCGCTGCATCATCAACATCAACGGCCAGGTGGCTATGGTGATCATGGTGGCCCACACCAGTGCGGGCAGGAAGGGGCGCAGCACCAAGAAGCACGAGATGATGAGGATGCTGAGAAACAGCACCCCCAGGGTTATCTTGGCCAAATCCACTTTTTTCATATTCATAACAATCCCTTGTCGGGGCCTGAGCCCTTGGGTAGCGAGTCGGAGTTCATGAGTGAGAGTATCCACCAGAGGCCGGCGCTCAACCAGAGCCCCAGGCAACAATAGAGTAGCCACTGGCCTAGCAGGATGAGCCAGGAGCTGGTCAGCCAGAATGGCAGTGCCCACAGCAAGGCCCCAAGGGGCAGGCTGCCGAGCAGGGTGATCGCCAGGGTGTGCCAGGGTTTTCGCCGCTCTCGCGGCAAGGGTAGTCGCATGCCCAGGGTCAGACCCAGGCTGAACATGGCCAGGCCTGCCAGTGCCGAGGATTGGCTCCACCAGGTGGCCAGTGCGCAGATGAGGGTGAGCCCGCCCCAGATCCATGGCCGGGCAGCCATACCGGACAAACCGGGACTGATCGTCAGCATCAGGGCGCCCAGCACCAATCCCGCCGCCACATCCGACAGGAAGTGGACGCCGAGCCAGACCCGGGCCAACCCGGTCAGGGTTGCCAGCAGCAGGGCCAGCCCGGCGCCGCGCCAGGGGTTGGCGGGCCAGTACCACCTGAGCAGCAGGCCCCAGAACAGTAGCGCCGAGGCGGCGTGACCGCTCGGCATGCCAAAGCCCTGGGCGCTCCCTTGTGTCAGTGCGGGATCGAGATGGAAGGGTCTGGGCCAGCCGAGGCCCTCTTTGGCGACCTGGATCAGCAGGGTAAGGCTCAGCATGGCCAGCAACAGCTGACGCAGACGGGACCAGCCCAGCCACGGCAGCAGCAAAGGTAGCAGGGCAAGCTGAAAGGCGGCTGAACCAAACAGATTGCTGGCATCAAGCCAGGGCGCCCTTGCCCCGATCCACTCCTGCAAGCGTTGTATCAGCGGGAGTTCCGCCCGGTGCAGTGCATTGCCTTCGCCGCTGAAATCTGGCAGCCACAGAACAGGGCTGTCGGGGATGTCAGCCAGTTGGGGGGCCAGCCAGTCGAGCTGCGTCGGAAAGCGGCGCTGCCCATCAGGCAGCCGGGATGGCTCTATCAGCCTGGCGTTGAGGATTTCGCCACCCAGGTTGGGGGCTTGCAGCAGGGAGACGAAGCCCGAGCCTGTCTGCGCCCGGATGGGTTCCAGCGTCTGGCAGGCAAACAGGACGGCGCGCTGCCATGGTCCCAGCTCGGCGATGATCCGGCCTCGCAGACCTGTCTCTTCAAACAATTCGCGCAGCGCCGCCTGCCGGGGCGTCTCCCCTGCATCTATGTAACCGCCGGTCAGGCTGTAGCGGGAAGAGATCCTGTCCTGCACCAGCAGCAGCTGTTGCTGATGTTTGACCACGCAGACGGCAGCCGTGGGAGTGGCCGAGACCGGCAGTGTCAGCAGCAGGGCGCAGAGCAGTAAAAAACAGGAGCGGAGCATGGTGCCTGAGCGTTGGGGGGACTATGAGCGCAAGGGTCACAGAAATCAGATAGTGGGGCAATGGTTTCCTGCGTGGGTCCACCGGATGGCGGGTTGGGCACTGGCCTTGCCTGCGCACAAGGATTGCCCTGTGGTGAGGCAGTCCCTAGTATTGGCAGCTATGTTATTTTCATGCAGCAAACCTTGGGACCTTCCATGAAACAGTTTGGTTTTTTTCTGGGCATCGCCATCGGTGTCATTCTGATACTGTTCGGCAGCATCGTCATCTTCCAGGCCCTGCCCGCAGCCCTGGACGTGCTGGAGATGCCGAGCCGCATCCCGTTCGTGCGCGAGGTCTACACCTGGCTGATGACCAGCGCGAGCGGCCTCACCAGCCAGCTGGAGCAGAATTTCCTGGAGGCGTTCCAGACGGTACTCAAGCTGATACTGCTGATCACCTTCATGTGGGTCTGCGTCAAGCTGGTCAACATGGGTGTGCTGATCATCCGCGCCGGGGTGGATCTCATCCGCACCGCCATAGAGCACAGCGAAGGCGCCCAGACCAAGAAGTCCGATCACGACAGCGACTTCCAGTAAGCAGACGATGTGATGAAGCAGGCCACCCCGGGGTGGCCTGCTTGCATTGTGCCTTTACTCGATCCGCGGCAGGTTATCTGCTGGCAGGGTCTGCACCACATCCTGATAGCGGGCGAGCAGCTGTTTGAACGCCTCCCCCTTTCTGACCTTGTCGAGCGCCTCTTGCAGGCGGGCGACCTGTTGTTTGTCGGCCGCCGGGTTGAAGGCAAAGCAGTTGTCCTGCTCCGCCAGAATCGCGACGGTGACAAAATTTTCGCTGGGAAAACCCATTTCTTTTGCCTGATGGCGCAACATCACCTCGTTGCCCGCCACCAGATCGGTACGGGCCATGATGAGCTGGCGTACCACCTGATCCATCCGCTCCACCGCCATCAGGTTGGCGGGGTTGATACCCCGGTTGAGCAGCAGTTGCTCTCCTACATCTGCTTGCATGACGCCGATCTGCAACTTGGCGAGATCGGCTTTGCTGCTGACGCTGGGCGCATCTGTCTTGCGGCCAACCAGCGCTACCCGCGAGTGGCTGATGGGGCAGACCCAGAGGAAGTGGGGGGCCCGCTCTTTGGTGTGGGCCGTGGTAAACAGCACGGCCTCTTTCTGCTGGGTCAGCAGATACCAGCCACGGGCCCAGGGCAGAAAGTGGATCGGTTGCTCCGGCTCACCCATTTCCAGCCACATCAGGCGCAGCAGCTCGACTGCCAGGCCAGTGGGCTGGCCGTTTTTATCCTGACCATTGATCGGCATGTTCTGCTCCGAATAGTAGATAAGTGCCGGAGCCGGGAGTGCGATAAACAGAACGAGAGAGGCGAGGACAGAGAGCAGATGGCGCATGATGCACTCCTTGTGCAGGTTGGTTACCTAACAGTCTATGTGGCCTTTGTCACAAGTTCATGGCCCGGTGGCGGGATAAAACAACAGGCCACCTTGCGGTGGCCTGTTGTTTTATTTGAGCAGGGCTTCCATCTCGGCTTCTGCCTTGGCCCGGGCTTTGGCTTCCGCCGCTCTGGCCGCATCGGCGATACTTTCGCCTGCCATATGGGATGCCGCGCTGGCGCTGCTGACGGCCTGCTTGGCGGGAGCGGCCTTGGTCGCTTCTTGCGTCACGGTAGTGGCGGCGCTGCTGACGGCCTGTTTGGCGGGAGCGGCAACGGCCTTGGTGACGTCTTGCGTCGCCGTTGTGACAGCGCTGCTGACGGTCTGCTTGGCAGGCGTGGTAACGGCGGCTGTGGCACTCTTGGCTGCGTTGTTGACACCATTGGTCGCGGCCTGAGTGGCCTCCTCGGCAAGCTTGCTGGTGGTGCCACTGATCACTGTGCTCAGGGCGTTGCCAAGGGAGAAGGGGGACGCGCCGTTCTGGTTGGTCGCCGCGCCGGTCAGGGCATTGGCCGTCGGGATGACCTGACTGTCCGGGTTCTGCCAGCCCTGCATGGCCGTTGGCCAAAGCGGGGCTGTGCCCGCCAGGTTTTCGCCAAAGGCCTGGGTGGTGCCATCCCCTTTTTGCAGCAACACAGACAGCTGGTTAGTTTGCGAGTTCCACACCATGCCCGCCTGCTTGGCAACGTCAGGTACGGGGGCGTAGCGGGAGACCACGTAGAACAGCGGGCCCTCCTGCTGCAGCTCGTTGGCTGTCTTGAGCAACTGCATGGTGCTGTCGTAATTGGGGCCCAGAATGCTGGTCATCCGATCCTTGATCAGGGGTTGTTCAAACAGATTGACCTCGTTCGGGTCAAAACCGACCAGCGGCTTGAGCAGGGCCCACATCAGTTGACTGGTAGGGCTCATCATCAAGAGGGGGGCGACGCAGGCGGACAGCGTCAGGCTCAGGCAGGCAGCCTGAAGCAATGGCATGATACGCATTGGGATAATATCCAAATAACGATTTGATAGATAAGGTTATATTTTGTCTGGAAACGACAAATTCACCGGAAGTTTGCGCGTGGCAGCGAGAGCCTGCCCGCAGGCGCTGGCAGGCTACCATATTGGCTCCACAATGCCAGCAGGCAGTATGATGGCCAGTCAAGTAAACCCCGGGAGTGGTCGATCCATCGAGAGTGCCCCACAACAAAACAGGATCTACCCATGAGAAAAATATTGCTCTGCCTGCTGGCCTCCTGCTGGTGGGTGCCGGCTTTGGCCGCCACCCACACCACTATCGCAGGGGAGCGAGCGAGCCCCAAGCTGGTGCTGCCGCTGGGGTCGTTGCCGGAGCGGGTCTGTTGGTATCAGGATCAGAAATATTCCCTGGGTGCCCGGATTAAACAGGGCGATAGCTGGCGAGAGTACAGCCCGCAGAATGCGCAGGAGAGCAACGGGCCGCTGGCCTGGCGGGAACCTGAAAGGGCGTCGAATGTTGCCGATAACGCGGCCAGGAGCAGCACCATTACCGTGGGCCAGTGAGGCTTTTCTTGATCCAGCTAAAGACATGGACGTGACCTCTATCGCATAATGCGGCTCTTTTCCTCTCTTGGCTGGAACCTAAGAAATGGCTCGTCGCTCTTCCAATGCACAACGTCGTCGCAGTAGCTGGTGGTACAAACGCTTGTTGGCAAGGGAGCGGGAAGAGCGCGAAGCACGTTCCGTCCGGGATTGATACTGCATTGAAAAACGGAGCCTCGGGCTCCGTTTCTGCGTTTATTACCCTTAGCTGCATCACAACGGGGGCCGAAAGGCCCCCGTTTTGCTTTTGCAGATGTTGCCTGCTTGCGACTTAGCGTTGCAGGGCGGCCAGTGCCAGCTCGACCCGCTTGGCGTACTCGGGGTCGGCCTGCTCGAAGTGCTTGAGCTGGGCCGCGATGATGGCGTCATCCTCCACATTGATGAGGGAGCGCGCCAGGTTGGCGGCGAGCCGTGAACGCTGCCCCTCGTCCATGATGCGGAACAGCTTGCCCGGCTGGCTGTAATAGTCGCTGTCGTAGTCGCGGAAGTCGTAGTGCAGGGCGGCCCCTTCCAGACTCAGCGCCGGTTCGTGCTGCTCGCTCGGCTGCTGGGTACCGAAGCGGTTCGGCTGATAGTTGGGGCTGGCGCCGCCATTACTGTCCGCCCGCATGGCGCCATCACGGTGGGCGCCGTAATGGAACGGGCAGCGCGGGGCGTTGACCGGCAGCAGACCATGGTTGACGCCGAGGCGATAGCGCTGGGTGTCACCGTAAGAGAAGAGCCGCCCTTGCAGCATGCGATCCGGCGAGAAGCCGATGCCGGGCACCACGTTGGCCGGGGTGAACGCCGCCTGCTCCACGTGGGCGAAGTAGTTGTCCGGGTTCTGGTTAAGCTCCAGCACGCCGACCGGGATCAGCGGGTAGTCGCTGTGCGGCCACACCTTGGTGAGGTCGAACGGGTGGATCTGGTAAGTCTGGGCGTCGGCCTCCGGCATCACCTGCACATAGACCTTCCAGCGCGGGAAGTCGCCCTGCTCGATGGCATTGAACAGATCCGCCTGGCTGGTCTCCCGATCCTGGCCGACGACATTGGCCGCCTCTTCATCGGTGTAGAAGCTGTGGCCCTGCTCGGTCTTGAAGTGGAACTTGACCCAGAAGCGTTCGTTCGCGTCGTTGATAAAGCTGAAGGTGTGGCTGCCGTAGCCGTTCATCTCCCGCAGGCTCTTGGGGATGCCGCGATCGCTGAAGAGGATGGTGACCTGATGCAGGGATTCCGGATGGCGGGACCAGAAGTCCCAGGCGGCGGTGGCGCTGCGCAGGTTGGTGCGCGGATCCCGCTTTTGGGTGTGGATGAAGTCGGGGAATTTCAGCGGATCGCGGATGAAGAAGACCGGGGTGTTGTTGCCCACCAGATCCCAGTTGCCCTGCTCGGTGTAGAACTTGAGGGCGAAGCCGCGCACGTCGCGCTCGGCATCGGCGGCACCCTTCTCACCGGCTACGGTAGAGAAGCGCAGGAAGACCGGGGTCTGCTTGCCGATGGTATTGAACAGGTCGGCCTTGCTGAACTGGCTTATGTCATGGGTCAGGGTAAAGGTGCCATAAGCGCCCGAGCCCTTGGCGTGAACCACCCGCTCCGGGATCCGTTCCCGATCGAAATGAGCCAACTTTTCCATCAACCAGATATCTTGCATCAATACGGGGCCGCGCGGGCCGGCGGTGAGGCTGTTGTTGTTGTCGACGACGGGGGCGCCGTTGGCGCTGTGCAGGGTCTTGTCAGTCATGGCTTCTCTCCTTGTTGATATGGGGCCAGCCTACGGATCTGCGCAGTGATGGGCCAATGGGCTTTTCCTAGCCCTTTGATAGGCAAGACAAATGGGTGCGGGGGATGTGTAACCGCGCCGGATATTGCATGATGGGGGTTTCGAGAAGGAGCCTCATATGCAGATTACTATCCGTCATGCCGAACCCACCGATGCCCCCGCTTTGCGGGATCTTTACGCCATGCCCAATGCTCAGGCGGGCACTCTGCACCTGCCCACGCCTCCCCTTAGCCAGTGGCAGAAGCGGTTGGAGAGCAGTGATGTGGTCGCCTTGGTGGCGGAGGTAGAGGGGCTGCTGGTGGGCCAGATAGCATTGCATGTGGAACCCAATCCCAGACGCAAGCATGTGGCCGGGATCGGCATGGGGGTGCGGGATGACTGGGCGGGCAAGGGGGTTGGCTCCGCACTGATGGCTGCGGCACTGGATCTGGCCGACAACTGGCTCAACCTGCACCGGATTGAGCTGACCGTCTATCCCGATAATGAAGCCGCGCAGGCGCTCTATCGCAAGTTCGGCTTTGTGGAAGAGGGGCGGGCCCGCGATTTCGCTTTCCGGCAGGGGCGCTATGTGGATGCGATCTACATGGCGAGGATCCGCCCGTGATCGACTACCGCCGCCGTCTCATCCCTGTACTGCGGGCGCTGGAGCGGGATCCGGATCTCTCCATCGAGGCGCTGGCGAGCCGCGCCTGCCTCTCCCTCTACCATTTTCACCGGGTGTTTACGGCCGTGGCAGGGGAGACGCCTGGGGAGATGTGCCGGCGGCTGCGCATGCAGCGAGCGGCCTGGCAGCTTTGCTACACAGACGCCAGCGTCACGGCCATTGCGTTGGGGGCGGGCTTTGCCAGCTCACAGGCGTTTGCCAAGGCGTTTCGCCGCCATTACGGTTGCCCCCCTGGCGAGTTTCGTCGCGACAAGCGCAAGAATGGACACCTGGAGAGCAAGGATGGACACGCATGGGAGGGCTCGTCCCCTTATGCTGAAAGTCATTCATCAGCAAGGAGCAATACCATGAAAACTGTCGAGATGGACGCCCGCACCCTGGCTTATATTCGTGTCACCGGCCCCTATGGCGAGGGATATGAACCGGTCTGCGGTCAACTGCATCAGTGGGCCAGTGCCCGAGGAGTGGAAGGGGGCGAGTGGATTTTCATCTATCACGATAACCCCGAGGTGACCCCGCCAGCCCAGTGTCGTACTGACATAGGTGTGACGGTGCCAGCGGGTACGGTGGGGATGGGGGCGGTCGAGATCCAGCTTATTCCCGCTGGTCGTTACGCCCAGTCCCGTTATCTAATTACCGACCGCAGTCAGTATGGCCCGCGTTGGCAGGAACATATCGGCGACATCGTTGCTGCCGGGCTGGAGTTTGGCAATGGCCCCTGTTTCGAGCTTTATCACAGCATGAGCGATGATCCCGTGCAGGACGATGTCAGTTTCTGTTCCTGCGTGCGTTAGCCATGTGGCAACCAGTGGCAATAAAACGAGGCGCCTGTAGGCGCCTCGTTTTATGTGGGATGGGTCACGTTGTCTCGGCAAAGCCGCTCCCGGGAGAGCAAGATGTCTGCTCGCATCAAGGCTGGTTGGGCACCTTGTCTCGCCGCGATTTCCACCACCAGCGCAGGCGGATCTGGGAGATCAACATGCCTGCCAGCATCAGGGCGCAGCCCACTATGGCGCGTTCATCCAGGATTTCGCCGAGCAGCAGCACACCGCCGATGGCGGCGAACACTGTCTCCAGGCTGAGGATGATGGCGGCGTGGGCCGGATGGGCACCGCGCTGCCCCACCACCTGCAGCGTGTAGCCGATACCGACCGACACCAGACCGGCATAGAGCAGCGCCTGCCAGCCCGCCACGGCGCCGCTCATGGTTGGCGTCTCCATGGTGAAGGCAACCCCCAGGCTGAGCAGGCCGCACACCAGGAACTGCACGCCAGCCAGGCGGATCGGCGCGACCCGGCTCGAGTAGTGATCCAGCACCAGCAGGTGAATGGCCCAGAACAGGGCGCCGATCACCTGCAACAGGTCGCCGTAGCCTATGGTGAACTCCTCGGTCACGCTCAGGTAGTAGAGCCCCGCCATGGCGATGAGGGCGCCGACCCAGGTGTTGGCCCCGGTTTTGTGGCGCAGGGCCAGGCCGATGACGGGCACCAGTATGATGTAGAGGCCTGTGATGAAGCCCGCCTTGGCGGCCGTGGTATAGAGCAGTCCCACCTGCTGCAGGGAGGCGGCGCTGAACAGCACGAGACCGGCGAGCAGGCCCCCGGTCAGCAGCAGGCGGCGATCACCGGGCTGACCCACAGGCTGGCGTGACTTGAGCCACCACAGCAACGGCAGCAGGGAGGCGGCACCGAGTAGAAAGCGCAGACCGTTGAAGGTGTAAGGCCCCATGTGATCCATCCCCAGCCGCTGGGCGACGAAGCCCAGCCCCCAGATGGCAGCGGCCATCAGTAACATCATGTTCGAACGCATACGAATTCATCCCTGAAAAGGTGGCGGGCAGGCGCCCGTCCGTAAAGCTCAAGCCACCAAGATAACCGTGTGTGGGGGGATTTGTCTTTAGCGCTCGCGAGTTTGGTCAGCAGCAGCAGGCCGTGCAGAGGGGATTAATCCTTATCGCGGCTGAATAAACGTCGCCTTCAACTGCTGGCGAGTGTGGCCAGCAAGGGGATGAGGGCGAGCAGCAAGAGGTTGCCGCGCAGGATCCAGATCACCCAGAACTGCTGCTGGATGGAAACCATGGGGG
The DNA here is from genome assembly GCF_037818705.1 of Aeromonas popoffii. Taxonomy (NCBI): domain Bacteria; kingdom Pseudomonadati; phylum Pseudomonadota; class Gammaproteobacteria; order Aeromonadales; family Aeromonadaceae; genus Aeromonas; species Aeromonas popoffii. The sequence goes on from NZ_CP149129.1 coordinate 501,922, forward strand.
CCCGACCCTGACGCAGGGAGCGGCGCCAGCGATAGAAGAGGTGGCTGGGATAGCCAAAGCTGATGACCATCAGGCAAAACAGCAGCAGCTTGGTGCGATAACCGGGGTTGGCGAACAGTACGGCGGGCTGTTCGGAGTGGGCGAGCACCAGCAACACGCCCGTGATGAAGATGAGCAGCAGGGCCAGCGCCGCCAGGCCGTCGGCCAGCAGCAGCTTACGGACCTGTTCAATGGACATGCCGCGCCGGAACAGAAAATACTCGGAGGTGATGGCCCCGGTCAGGATAATCACGGCGCAATAGTGCAGCGCCATCAGCAGGTCCGGGTTCAACATCTGTGTCGCTTACCTCTTGTTGAGCACATAACCCGCTTCCTTTTGGACGCCATCCCGTGGTGCTGATATTCTGACACTACTTCGTGTCTGACGGTAGCAGGAGTCAGGGTTGGATAAGCGTGTTGTCCCCAAGAAAGCCTGGTCCCTGGTTGCCCGGATGCGGCTGGGGTTGTTGCTGTTGTTCATTCCCGTACTGATGCTGGGCGGCATCTACTATCTGCACATGGAACGCAGCCTGCAAAACGAGTTGCAGCAGCGTCTGCTCGCCACCAATCACCAGTTGCGTCACGTCTTCATCGAGCCCTATCTTCAGGAGATGGAACGGCAGTTTACGCTTATCTACGACCAGGTGAAGGTGGAAGATATCAGCGGCCCACACCTGCACAATACCGAGAGTTATCTGAAGACATGGCAGCTCTACAAAGGGATGATGGCCGACCTGCTCTATATCTATGTCGGCACGGCCGAGCGCCAGATGCTGATCTATCCCAAGTGGGAGGCGGATGCCAATTTTGATCCCAGGGCGCGCCCCTGGTATCAGCTGGCCAGCCAGCATTTGGGCAAGATGGTCTGGACCGAGCCCTACTATGACTACATCAATGGCAATCTGGTGATCGCTCTGGCGCGAGCGCTGACCGATGCCAACGGCAAGGTGCAGGGGGTGTTTGCGGTCGATGCCATCCTGGCACCATTCTCGGCCCAGCTGAACCGCCAGGCGGACAACGGTTACCAGATGATCGTCAATCAGTCCGGTAAGGTGCTGGTGCACCCGGATCCCGCTCAGTTGCTCAAGCCCATGGACCATCCCCAGTGGCTCTCCCGCTTCAATCAGGGGGAGGGCATCTTCCTGGACAAGGCTTCCCAGCTGTTTGTGGCCTACAGCAAATTGCCTGATCACGACTGGGTGCTGATCAGCGTGCAACCGGCGGCCAGCGTCCAGGTCGCGATCAACCGGGTCTCCCTTAACGTGCAACTGATGGTGGTGCTGGCCTGTGTACTCTATCTCGTGCTGGCGCTGGTGTGGTCCCGCTACTTCCGGCGCATGCTCGACGAGATCGCTTCCATGATCCGGGCCAGCCGGACTCAACCCGATGATGTGCCCCAGGGCGGGATGCGGGAGCTCAAGCACGTTTACGCCGAGCTTGCCGAGGCGAGCAAGGATTATCACGAGGCCCGCCAGCAGGCCAATCTGGACAAGCTCACTGCGCTCTACAACCGCCGTTTCTTTGACGAACGCCTGACCTGGTTGTTGCTTGAACAGCAGCCCTTCTGCCTGGCCATGGTCGATCTCGATGACTTCAAGCGGGTCAATGACAACTATGGTCACCAGACCGGGGACGTGGTGCTCAAGCGGGTGGCTCAGCTGGCCAGGCTGCTGTTGGGGGATTATGGCTGGGTCTGCCGTTACGGCGGGGAGGAGCTGGTGGTGCTGATGGTCAACCCGGACCCCCACTTCTGCCTGATGTTGCTGGAGCAGTTCCGCAAGGGGGTGGAGTCACTGGACTGGCGCGAGCCTGGCCTCAAAATCACCTTGAGTGGCGGGCTGGTGGCCAGCCATGGGGTGACGCTCGGCAAGACGCTGCTGGAGGTGGCGGATGCCGAGGTCTATCGCGCCAAGCGTGATGGCAAGAACCGCATCTATCTGGGCACCCCGCAGGAACTTGTGGCCGGATAGGGGATCTTGCCAACAGGCTGGCGGTTGAGTAAAGAAGAGGCCCGAGGGCCTCTTCTTCATTTAGCCGTTCAGTTGCCAGTCCAGGGTGGGCCAGTCGTGTTCGGCGGCGATCTGACGCAGGCTGGGAGCCGGGTTGACCGCATGAGGATGGCTCACCGCCCGCAGCAGTGGCAGGTCGTTGTGGGAGTCGCTGTAACCAAAGCTCCCCTGCCAGAGGTTGTCGTCTCCGGCGAAGAGCTGGTCGATGCGGGCCACCTTGCCCTCCCGAAAACTCAGGGTGCCGCGAGTCTGGCCGGTCAGCATCCCCGCCTCCTCATCGAGCAGGATGGCAACGCAGTGATCCATCCCCAGCATCTGCGCCATGGGCGCCACCAGATGTTCGCCGGAGGCCGAGATCAGCACCAGCTCGTCCCCTTGCTTGCGGTGCCACTCGATGCGCGCCAACCCCTCGGGGTAGATCCGCGCCCGCAGCACCTGCTCGGCGAAGCGGTGGCACTGTTGGCTGAGCCACTGACGTGACTTGCCTGCCAGCGGCTGCAGGGTGAAGGCCATGTACTGGTGCATGTCCATCTTGCCCTGATGGTAGAGGGACATCATGGCCTGCTCTTCGGCAATCATGTCCGCCGGGGCCAGCTCCTGGGCCACCATGTACTCCAGCCAGAGGCTGGCGGAATCCCCGGCAATCAGGGTCTCATCCAGATCAAACAGTGCCAGTGCCATGACGGCTCCTTGGGTTGGTGACCGGCATCATGATGCCGGTCGAAAACAGAATGGGATACATGGCTTTATGCTACCTCACACAGCTGATCCCGGGCCACCACCAGGGTCACTGCGCTGCCGGTTGCCAGCAGATCGCCGGCCGAGCGGTTGAGGCAATCCACCGTCAAGAGTCCCGCCTCGCACGCCACCTGATAGCGGATGACGTTGCCGAGCAGCTGTTGCTGACGCACTATGCCGGGCAGGCAAGGCTCGCTGCTGGTCGCCCCTGCGGGCAGCAGGGTGATGGATTCTGGGCGCAACGCCAGCTTGCCCTGAAAATGGGGGCCGAACAGCGACTTGCCCTGCTCTGCGCCGAGCAGGTTGTAGTTGCCGATAAAGCTCGCCACAAACTCACTGGCAGGGCGGGTGTAGATCTGCTCCGGCGTGCCGCTCTGCACGATGGATCCCTTGTTCATCAGGAAGATCCGATCCGACAGGGTGAGCGCCTCCTCCTGATCGTGGGTCACGAAGATGGTGGTGAGCTCAAGGCGCTGCTGGATCTCGCGGATCTGCTGGCGCAGGCTGCGGCGGATGCGGGCATCCAGCGCGGAGAGCGGCTCGTCCAGCAAGAGGATCCTTGGCCGCACCACCAAAGCCCGTGCCAGCGCCACCCGCTGGCGCTGACCGCCGGAGAGCTCACCCGGATAGCGGCGCTCGAAGCCGGTCAGCTCCACCAGCTCCAGTGCTTCCTGCACGCTGGCCGCCAGCTCCCGCCCCGGCTGGGGCTTCATCTTGAGGCCGAAGGCGACGTTGTCCCACACCGTCATGTTGGGGAACAGCGCATAGCTCTGGAACACCATGCCGATGCCCCGTTTCTGGGGCGCCTGCCAGGTAATGTCTTCACCGGCCACCCGCACCTGACCGCCATCCACCTGGGTGAGCCCGGCCAATGCCCGCAGCAGGGTGGACTTGCCGCAGCCGGAGGGGCCGAGCAGGGTCACCAGCTCCCCCTTGCGAATGCCGAATTCGATCCCCTCGAACACCGGGGTATCGCCGTAGGATTTGTGCAGTTGATTGACTTCTAAATGAAACATCTTGGATCACCGATGAAATCTGTTGGCCGCCCAGGTGAGCAGCAGGGTCAGCAGGAAGTAGCTCATCACCAGCGCACTGGTGAAGTGGCCCGAGGTGGCGCGCATGTTGTAGAGGTAGACCTGCAGGGTCTCGTAACGGGTGCCTACCAGCATGTTGGCAAACACGAACTCGCCGAGCAGGAAGGAGAGCGAGAGAAACAGCGCCGCCAGCAATCCCTTGCGCAGGCAAGGGATCACCACCAACAGGAAGGCGCGGCGACTGCTCGCTCCCAGCAGGTGGGCAGCATCCATCAGATCCTTGAGCGGCACCCCTTGCAGGCTGTTGGCCAGCGCCCGGTACATAAAAGGGAGCACCACGGTGAACCAGGTGCCGATCAGGATCCACGGCGTGCCGACGATGGGCAGGGGGCCGTCGGCGTAGATCTGCAGCAGTCCCACCGAGGAGACCACGGGCGGCACCGCAAAGGGGAGCAGGATCAGCAGGTTCATCCAGGGATCCAGCTTGGGGAAGTAGTAGGCCACCACCAACACGGTGGGCACCAGCACCAGGGTCCCCAGCAGCAGAGTGGCGAAGCAGACCAGCAGGCTGCGGCCAAACGCCGCGAGAAAGCGCGGATCGCCCAACAGCTTCAGATACCAGTCGAGGGTGAAGCCATCCGGCAGCATGGTCGCCCCCCAGCGGGTGGAGATGGAATAGAGGAAGGTGGCCAGCAGCGGCAGCAGCAGGGTGGCGACCAGCGCCCCCAGCACCCACTTTGGCCAGCGCGGTGTCAAATCATGCATCTTGTCGTCTCCCGCCAGGATGCAGGCCAGCTGCACCCGGCTTGTTCGATCCAGTACAGGGTGTCAGGTCATGCATGGGACTGCCCCTTGTTCACATAGCTCTTTTTCAGCAACCACTGGTTGGCAGCCGTCACCACCCCCAGCAGCACCATCAGGATCACCGCCAGCGCCGCCGCCATATTGGGCTCGAGGAAGATGTCGCCGGAGACCAGACTGGCCACCCTGATAGTCACCAGATTGAAGTTGCCGGTGGTGAGGGCGTAGGCGGAGGCATAGGCACCCACTGCGTTGGCAAAAAGGATGATCAGGGTGCCGAGCAGGGCGGGTGTGAGCACCGGCAGCGCCACGTGCCACACATACTGACGCTTGCTCGCCCCCAGCAGTGCCGCAGCCTGCGGCCACTCATCCTGCAAGGCATCGAACGCCGGATAGAGCAGCAGCAAGGCGAGCGGGATCTGGAAGTAGGTGTAGATGAGGATGAGGCCCGACCCCGAGTAGAGGTTGAAGCCGTCGATCCAGCCCCAGGATTTCAACAGCAGGGTAACGGCGCCGTTGATACCGAGAATGATGATGAAGGCGAACGCCAGCGGCACCCCGCTGAAGTTGCCTGTCATGGTGACAAACGCCAGCAGCAGCCGTTTGACCCGCTCGCCGCTGTGGCGCAGCGCCGCCGCACCCAGGGTGCCGATGGCAAGCCCCGCCAGACTGGCGATACCGGCGATCCGCAACGAGTTGGCGAAGGATTGCAGATAGAAGGGGGAGCTCAGGATCTCCCGGTAGTAGTCGAGGCCCCAGCCATCGGGGGTCTGAAAGCTGCCCACCAGCACCCACACCATGGGGGCAAGCTGGAACAGGATCATCAGCAGGATAAACGGCAGCAATACCAGCGCGGGTAGCCAGTGACGGCGCACCCGGCGCCGGGTTACCACGGGTTGATCCAGCAGGATCTCGGTGGTGGCGGGCATCATCAGTGCACCTCACGCATAAAGGCCGCCTTGAGCAGCGGGGGAGCAACCGGTTTATCGTGGGGAACGCCCAGCAAGTCGGCCATCAGGGCGCAAAGTTGGGTCTGGGCGATAACAACGCCATCCGGCCAGTGTTCGACGAAGGCATCGCCAAACAGCCAGAGCGGCACGGTGCGCTCCTCGGGCAGGGTGCCGCCGTGGCTTAAGTCGTTGTTCATACCGTGATCCGAGGTGATCACCACCTGATACCCCTCTGCCAGCCACTGGGGCAGCAGATCGGCCAGCAGGCTGTCCATCCGGCGCGCCTGATTGCGGTACTGGCGCGAATCGAGGCCACACTGGTGGCCAGCGTCATCCACCCCCATCGGGTGGATCAGCAGAAAGTCGGGGTCGTACTGGCTGCGCAGCCACTCGCCATCCATCAGCAGATGGCTGTCGGGGTAGGCGTCATCCCAGTAGAAGCAGCCGTGCTGAATTGGCAGTTGCTCGTCATGGGTGTAACGATCTCGCAGCGCCAGCCAGGGGCTGCGGTTGTAGAGTTCGCTCACCCAGTAATAGGCCGCCGCTGCGGTGCGTTTACCCGCGGCGCGGGCCAGATGGAAGATGGCGTCGTGCTGGCTCAGGCGACTCACCCCGTTGTGTGTGATGCCGCTGGTTACTGGCGGTACGCCGGTCAGGATGCACTCGTAGAGCGGTCGGGAGAGGGAGGGCAGGGCACAGCTCAGGGTCGTATACAAGCCGCGCTTCGCCTCCACCATGCCACCGAGGTAGCCCATGGTGTGGGCTACCTCGGCTGCCAGACCATCCACAAGTACCACTATCACCTTGTGTTGCACTGGATTCCCTTACTGCATGTTGATCATGACGGTTTCTTGCCACTGGCGCGGCAGGGCTTTGGAGCTCTGCTCCCAGGCGGCATGGTCGCTGACCGGCTTGGCATTGGCATACTGCTCGGCGGGCAGCAGCTTGGCCTTCACGTCATCCGGCAGGGTCACGTTGCTGCGGATGGGGCGGGCATAGCCACGGGCCAGGTTGATTTGACCGGCATCGGAGAGGATGTATTCCCGCGCCAGCTTGGCGGCGTTGGGGTTCTTGGCCCACTTGTTGATGATGGTGGTGTAACCGGCGATGACGGAGCCGTCGCTCGGGATCACTACCTCAAACTTATTGGGGTCAATCTGGTCGCGGTAGTTGAGGGCGTTGAAGTCCCACAGCACACCCACTTCCACTTCGCCCTTCTCGATATTGGCGATGGTCGGGTCATTCAGCGACAGACGACCCTGCTTGGCCAGCTGGCCGAACAGCTCCAGCGCAGGCTTGAGGTTCTTCTCGCTGCCGCCGGTGGCATAGGCCGCCGCCAGCACGCCGTTGTTGGCCTGGGAGGCGACACCCACATCACCCAGCGTCACCTTGTAGTCGCCACCCAGCAGGGATTGCCAGTTGGTGGGGGCGGCCTTGACCAGATCCTTGTTGATCAGGAAGGCGATGGTGCCGGTATAGGCCAGCATCCAGTGACCGTCCGCATCCTTGGCCCAGTTGGGAATATCGGCCCAGGTGGAGGGCTTGTAGGGCTGAGTGACCCCCTGCTTGACCGCCACCGGACCGAAGGCGCCGCCCACGTCACCGATATCGGCGGTGGCGTTGGCCTTCTCGGCGGCAAACTTGGCGATCTCCTGCGCCGAGCTCATGTCGGTATCCTGATGCTTGATGCCGTAGATGCTGCCTAGCTGTTGCCAGGTATCCTTCCAGTTGGCCCAGCTGTCGGGCATGCCGATACTGCTGAGCTGGCCTTCGCCACGGGCGGCCTTCTCGAGATCCGCGATGTTCTCGGCGGCAAACAGTGGTTGACTGATGGCCACCAGGGCCAGTGCACTTGCGATCACGCTTTTCATTATCCCATCCTTCTGGACTAGGTCAGTTAAGGTTCGAGAGGGATGCTAGAGGGGAAATATGACGGTGGCGGGGCGCTTTGATGGCAGTTTGATGACAATCGCCCTGTCACGCCGCTGTCATCCGGAACGGTTACAACTCAGGGTCGACAGCCGCTGGTCTACTCCAGTCGGGTGCAAACCGGAATGACCAACAGGGATATGAGTGTGACCGAGCCGAGATTGAGCGAGCAGATATTGAACGAACAGAGAATGGCCGATGGCCGCTCCTCCTCCAAGTGCGAACAGATTTGCCAGACCCTGCGCCGCTATATCGGCAGCGGCCAGCTGGTGGCGGGGCAGCAGCTGCCCGCTGAACGGGCGCTGAGCGAGCGTTTCGCCACCACCCGCATCACCATCAAGGAGGCGCTCTCCAGCCTCGAAGCAGACGGCCTCATCTACCGGGCCGAGCGGCGCGGCTGGTTCGTGGCGCCGCCCCGGCTCACCTACGATCCTGCCATCCACACCCACTTTCACCAGTGGATCGGCGAGCAGCAACGCACCGCCGAAACCCGGGTGCTGGCCCACGGCAGCGAGCTTGCCAGCAGCGAACTGTGCCGTTGGATGGGGCTGGATCCCTTCACCCCCCTCTATGAGATCCGCCGCCTGCGGCTGATCGATGGGCGACCTGTGCTCCATGTCAGCCACCACCTGCTGGCCAGCCGCTTTCCCGATATCGCCAGTGCGCCGCTGGCCAGCTCCCTCACCGAGCTCTATCAGCAGCGTTATGGCATAGGCCAGGGCGGGGCGAGTATGGAGATCACCCCCTCGGCAGCGCGGGGCGCCATCGCCCGCGCGCTCAATCTGGCGGAGGGGAGTGCCGTGCTGCGGCTGGTGCGGGTCAACTATGACGAGCGAGGGGGGCTGGTGGATTGTGATATCGAACACTGGCGGCCAGATGCCATCCGCATCTGTCTGGATACGCGAGTATTGCAGCCGCTCGCAGGCAAGCTGCAACAAACCCGGCGCGCCGATTAGGGAATATCCAGAGCACTGTCGAACACAGTGGCCATCCGCATCTGTCTCGATACCCGAGCGTTGCAACCGGCCGCAGGCAGATTGCGGCAAGCTCCTCAACTCACCGGGTAGAGCCCAACCAACACGGCGGATCCCGCAGGATCCGCCGTGATCAGTTGTCGATATTGGGGATCATGTCGTCGAAGCTGTGATAGCCACAATCCGCCAGTTGCAGCGACATGGTGTAGGTCTTGGCGTGCTCCTGCTGACCGATGGCGGGGCGGTTGAGCTTGAGCTCCTGATGCCAGTACTCCTTCATCCGATCGATCAGTGCCATCGCCTCGCTCTCGTTGAGGTGCAGCTGGCAGAGCGCCATGTAATTGTTCGGCTTGTGCATGTTCTCCACCAGATACTCTCCCAGCACCGACATTGCCTGCCGTGCCTGCTGGCGGGCGAAGCGGCTGTGCTGCTCGAAGCTGATGCGCTCGCTGATGAGGAAGTGGTAACTGTTGTCGATGCCGAGCTGCAAAATGTCGAGCTTCTCCAGCTTGCGCAGGTAGAGGTAGCAGGAGGCATCGGTCAGGCTGTACTCCCGCTTGAGATCGATCAGCGTCTTGTCACGCCAGAAGATGTTGGCGAGAAAGGCGTAGAGCCCCGGCTCGTTGTGAAACGCCTCGTCTTGCTCCTGAGTGAAGACGGCACGGCGGCTCTGGGCGTCCTGAGTGCGGTCCAGCAGCTCCTCGAATGACAGCCCCACCAAGTGGCAGATCTCCAGCAGAGTATCGAACGGCAGGGAGGGCTTGTTCATCATCCGTTTCACGGTGGCGATGGAGACGCCCATCGCCTCTGCCAGGGTCTGATAGCGGATCCCCTTGTCGGTCAGGGTCTTCTTCAGGGTGTCGAGAATATTGTTGGCCAGGGTCTGGCTGTAGGTCATGCAACTATTCCTTTATCTGCATCTTTATGTTGTGTCAGAAATTGAGTGATTTTGTCGTTGTGGGCTCAGATATTGACACTTAAAAAAACCAGAGGAAATAAACCCGTCGTAATCGATTGAAATGGCCAGACCAGTCAAGGGTGAAGGTTGCAGATAGTGATACTCTGCGGTGCATATCTTTGAACCATTCAACATTTTTCTGGTGGTGCATAAAACATCGCGCATAATTCAAAACGAATCGGATTCAAGACCTTCCTGGTTGAGAAATCGATTGTTTGCTTCCAATTTAAGGGTTTTTTAAACCGAAAGGTTTTTATTCTTTCCTGGCATTGAGCGGAACTCGCAAGAGGTCCGCTTTTTTCTTTTCCCCGCATGTGCACCCACCGTCAAGCGGAGGCAAACCTCGCCTCCATCATACCGAAGGCTCCCCGGCCTCATTTCCCTTGCCGGGAAACAGCTTGGGGATCTCCCGTACCAGCCAGCTCTTGGCCTTGCCCATGGTATCGCGCCGCCAGGCCAGCACGACCTGGATCTGGTGACGATATTCGGGGCTGATCACCTTGAGGCGGCCCGCCTTGATGTCCTCTTCTATCCAGCTCAGCGGCATGGTGCCGACGCCTATCCCCGCCAGCAGGGCATCGCGCTTCTCCGTCATGGTACTGACGGTGAGGCGTGGTTGCTTGTCGAGCAGGCGATAGGTGAGCACCGGCTTGCGCAGCGCAGAGTCCGCCACTGCGATGGCGCGGTAGCGGCGCAGGGTTTCATCCGCCAGGGGCTCGGGCTCCTGGTGCAGCGGGTGATCCGGGTGGGCGACGTAGAGCATCACCTCTTCTAGCAGCACCTGATGCTTGACGCCTGTCAGCATGATATCGGGGTTGAGGGAGGAGATGAGCAGGTCGGCGCGGCCATCTTCCAGACACTCCCAGCTGCCTGCCAGCACCTCGGCGCGAAACCTCAACCGGGTATCCGTCAGCTCGGCCAACCTTTCGACCAGGGGATAGAGTGTCTGCAGCGGCATCAGGGCATCGACGGCGATGGTGATGTCTGTCTCCCAGCCACGGGCCAGCGCCCGGGTTTCACCCACCAGATGCTCGGCGGCGGCCAGCAGTACCCGGCCTTGCTCCAGCAGCATGCGGCCGGCCGGGGTGAACTTGGTTCTGTGACCGCTGCGATCAAACAGCATGGCGTCCAGCTCGTCTTCCAGCTTCTGTACCGTGTAGCTCAGCGCCGAGGGGACCTTGCCCAGCTCGTCGGCGGCCGCCGCGAAGCTGCCACGGCGATCGATGGCATCCAGTACCCGGATGGCTTCCAGGGTCAGCGCCCGTTCCTTGTTCGATTCCTTGGCCATTTCATACCTTCAATTTTTTTGAACATGTTTACCAGTTTATCTCGCTAACAACTTAGGCCAAGTGTCTTTAATATTCAATCAACGCTTAGGCAGGAAGGCCTGGCGGCCAAATAAACGGTAGTTCCGGGCTGTGATATCATAAAGAGTGATGTCTGATGTCGGTGAAAGAACAACATACTATTTGAATAACCTCTTGCATGGATGCATTGATTCTGGCCGAGCCGGCCTTGGCAATGACATAAAAACCAAGAGAGTGAACGAACATGAAAAATGTAATCAAGATGCTGGCCGTTGCAGGCCTGATGACCGCTGGTTTTGCACAGGCTTCTGTTCCCGCAGATCTCAACGCCGCCCCGGGTGTGCTGTTTGTGAACTGGCATGCGACCGCCACTGTGGATGGCAAGGCCAACCCCATGCTGGAAGTGCGTGACGAGTCTGGCGATGTGCTGGCATCAGTCCACGCCAACCTGACTGGCACCCAGCAGGTGCAGCTTCCGAGCCGCACTCAGGGTACGCTGACTGTCAGCCTCGGGGATCAGAGCAGTGACTACCGCATCCCGTTTGGCATCGGCAGCGGCAAACAGCGTTAATCAACCGTTTCGGAACGTGAGGAGCACACCATGATGACATTGAGAGCCTCAGAAGCGCGCGGCAAGGCCAATTTCGGCTGGCTGGATGCGCGCCACAGTTTCTCCTTCGGGCACTACTATGACCCTGACTGGATGGGACACTCGGTGCTGCGGGTCATCAATCAGGATCTGGTTGCACCGGGTGGCGGATTCGCCACTCACCCTCACGCCAACATGGAGATCCTGACCTGCGTGCTGCAAGGCACCATAGAGCACAAGGACAGCCTCGGCCACGCCGAGCAGATCCCGGCAGGGGATTTCCAGCTGATGAGTGCAGGGTCCGGCATCCGGCACAGCGAGTACAATCCCTCGCAGACCGAGCCGCTCTCCCTGTTGCAAATCTGGATCGAGCCGAATGAACACGGCACGACACCCGGATATCAGCAGAAGAAGATTGAAGCCAGACCCGGTCTGACGCTGGTGGCGTCCCCGGATGGCGAAGCGGGATCCTTCAGGATCCGCCAGCAGGCCCGCATATGGCGGCTGCAGCTTGAACCCGGTGAGAGTCTCGCCTGGGCGCTGGCCGGCCGACACGGTTATCTGCAGATGATTTCAGGGGAGTTGACCGCCAATGGTCTGGCTGCCCGACCCGGCGACGGGGTACTCAGTCGTGATGAACCCAACTGGGATCTGGTGGCAATGAGTGCCAGCCAAGCCCTGTTATTTGACCTACCCTGAAGCAGTCAGCGGTGATTTGACATAAAACGAGGAGTTTGAAATGGACAAGATGAAAGATTTGGCACTGCTGGTGGGTCGTGTACTGCTGGCACTGATGTTCGTAAAAGCTGGCTGGGCCAAGATCGGCAGTTATGCCGGTACCCAGGGTTACATGGAAGCCATGGGTGTGCCCGGATTCATTCTGCCGCTGGTGATCCTGCTGGAGCTGGGTGGTGGCCTTGCCATCATGCTGGGTCTGTTCAGCCGCAGCATCTCGGTGCTGATGGCCGGTTTCACCCTGATGGCCTCCTTTATTTTCCACTATCAGCCTGCGGATCAGATGCAGATGCTGATGTTTATGAAGAACGTCTCCGTGGCCGGTGGTTTCCTGGCCCTGGCGGCGGCCGGTGCAGGGGCCTTCAGTCTGGATGCCCGCCTCGGCAAGAACTGGTAATACCCGGATAGCGGGAGTTTTCCAACGCTTTTTGGCCGGTGCAGCAGCACCGGCTTTTTTATGTCCGCCATTGACCCTCTCCCGCCCCGCATGATGGCGACGTGATCTGCGGCAACAAGCGCCTTTTGCATCTTCCCCCCCGATCCCCGACAATCCCATTTCGTGTGAAGTGACGGGAATAACTCACCTTTTCTCGCACTCACCCCTCTTTTGAATTGGCGGGAGTCGTCCATGTTTACCCTCTACCACTCCAATCAGCTGGATCTGCTCAAGGAGCTGTTGGTGAGCCGCATCCGGCAGGCTCCTCTCTCTCACCCTTTCGATCGGGAGCAGATCCTGGTGCAGAGTCCGGGCATGGCCCAGTGGCTCAAGCTGGAGCTGGCCAAAGCCTTCGGCATCGCCGCCAATATCGACTTTCCGCTGCCCGCCAGCTTCATCTGGGATATGTTCACCCGGGTGTTGGCGGATGTGCCTCGCATAAGCCCCTACAACAAGGGATCCATGAGCTGGCAGCTGATGACCATTCTGCCCGCCTTGCTGGACAGGCCCGCCTTTGCGCCGCTGGCCGCCTATCTGGGCGGTGGGGATGACGCGGATCCCGCCAAGGATCCCGAGCAGGTGCGGCTGTGGCAGCTCTGCCAGAAGGTGGCGGATCTGTTTGACCAGTATCTGGTCTACCGGTCGGACTGGATCGCCCGCTGGGAAGAGGGCGAAGGATTGAGTCAGGAGCTGGCCGACGTGAGCGGTCAGGATTGGCAGCCCGAGCTGTGGCGCGAGCTGGTGGCCCGCACCCTGGCGCTCTCTCCGAGCGGCTACCACCGCGCCAACCTCTACGAGGAGTTTATCCACGAGCTGGAGCGTACTGCCGATCTGCCGGGCAAGCTGCCGCAGCGGGTCTTTGTGTTCGGCATCTCGGCGCTGCCACCGCGCTATGTGGAGGCATTGCTGGCCCTCGGCAGTCGACCAGAGGTGGAGGTGCATCTGTTCGTCACCAACCCCTGCCGCTACTACTGGGGTGACCTGCTCGATCGCAAAAGCCTGGCGCGGCTCGAAAACAAGCTCAAGCCCGGCACCGATATCGAGACGTTGCAGGGCCCCGCCAACCCGCTGCTCGCCTCCATGGGCAAGCTGGGGCGCGATTATCTGCATCAGCTGATGGAGCTGGCGGTGCCGCAAATCGAGGCTTTCGTCGATATCGACGAGGTGGATGCCAAGGGCAATGTCAGTCTGTTGCGCGCCATCCAGAAGGATGTGCTGGAGCTAGGTTCGCGGGGCGAGGGCCAGTTTGATCTCGACAGCAGCCATCACAAGAGCCCGATCGATCCGGCGGATGGATCCTTGCAGATCCACGCCTGCCACGGCCCGATGCGGGAACTTGAAGTGCTGCACGACCGGCTGCTGGCGCTGTTCGAGCAGGACCCGTCCCTCACCCCGAAAGATGTGGTGGTGATGATGCCGGATGTGAACAGCTACGGCCCCTATATTCAGGCCGTGTTTGGTAAAGAAAAGAGTGGGGCACGGGGCCAGATCCCGTTTGCGGTCTCGGATCGGGCGGCGAGTCAGGAGAGCCCGCTGCTGCAAAGCTTCCTCGCCCTGCTCAGGCTGCCCAACGCTCGCTTCGGGGCGGGCGAGCTGCTCGCCATTCTCGAGGTGCCCGCCGTGCTGCGCCGCTTCGAGCTGGATGACGACGAGTTCAACCAGCTGCGGGTCTGGGTGCAGGAGACCGGCATTCGCTGGGGGCTGGATGACGGCTACCCCGTCCGGTTCGATCTGCCACCCATGTCCGGCAACAGCTGGCTGTTCGGCCTGCGCCGCATGCTGCTCGGCTTTGCCATGGGGGATGGCGAGCCGGTGGCGGGCATTTTGCCCTACGCCGATATCGAAGGTCAGCAGGGGCTGGCGCTCGGCAAGCTCGCCTGGTTCGTCGATTCGTTGGCCGAATTCCTGCCCCGCTTGCAACAGGCGCAGCCGCTGACCGAGTGGAACGCCTGCCTGCTGGCGCTGCTGGAGCGCTTCTATCTGGCCGACGAGGATGAAGAGCGTCAGCTCCAGCTCATTCGCAGCCAGCTGGCCGACTGGCAGACCCAGCTCGGCGAGGCCCGCTTCGATCAACCCATCACCGCCAACCTGTTGCAGGATTACCTCGGCAGCGTGCTGGGGGAGTCCCGCTCCAGCCAGCGCTTCCTCGCCGGTCAGGTCAACTTCTGCACCCTGATGCCGATGCGCTCCATCCCCTTCAAGCAGGTCTGTCTGCTCGGCATGAACGATGGCGTCTACCCGCGCACCCTGGCCCCCATGGGGTTCGATCTGATGGCGGTGGCCGGGCGGCGCGGGGATCGCTCCCGTCGTGATGACGACCGCTACCTCTTCCTTGAGGCGCTCTTGAGCGCCCAGCAGGGGCTCTATATCAGCTATCAGGGCTTCAGTGCGCAGGACAACAGCGACAAGGTGCCCTCCGTGCTGCTGGCGGAATTGATCGATTATGTGCGGCAGGGTTTCGTGCTGGCGGGGGATGAAGAGCTCGATGACGAAACCTCCGGCAAACGGCTGCTCAACCACCTGATGGTGGCGCATCCGCTCACCCCCTACAGCCGAAATTACTTCTACCCGGAGGTGGGTTCGCGCCTCTTTACCTATGCCGCCGACTGGCTGCCCGCCCTTAACCCAGAGCGCGGCGCGGCCAACTTCCAGAGCGGCGAGCTGCCTTTACCCCCCGAATGGGGCAAGGAGCAGGGGCTGGAGCTGGCGGAGCTGCTGCGCTTCTATCGGCAGCCCACCAAGTATTTCCTCAACCGTCGCCTCAAGGTGTGGTTTGAGTTGAATGAGGCCAACATCGAGGACAGCGAGCCGTTCGAGCTGGATGGTCTGCAACATTATCAGCTGAAAGACCTGCTGCTCGATGCCCATCTGGCGGAAGGTGACAGTACCGAACGTCGCGAGCGGTTGCAGCTCACCGGCCTGTTGCCACAAGGGTGGTTCGGCAGCCTGCTGCTGGACGATCTGGATGCCGAGATGGGCAAGCTGGCGGATCGGCTGCGGCCCTGGGTGGCGGCCAATGAGGCGGAGAAACATGCGGTGGAGGTCGATATCGCGCTGGCTCAGGGTCAGCTGCAAGGGTGGATCGACACCCAGAAGGGGCGTTTGCTGGTGGTCAAACCCGGCAGCTTCAACGGCAAGGACCTGCTGCTGGGCTGGATCCAGCACCTCTGCCTCTCATTGAGCGGCGCCCCCGGCGAGACCCTGCTGTTCGATGCCAAACAGAGTCTGCGCCTGCCTGTACTCGCTGCCGACGAGGCGCGCGCCAAGCTGGCGGCACTGGTGGCGTGCTGGGCGCAGGGGATGAAGCGGCCGCTGCCGTTCTTCCCCAACACCGCCTGGGACTGGCTCAGGGCGATCGAGAAGGATCCGGACAAGCCGGAGGCGGCCGACAAGGCGGCCCTCACCCGTTTCAACGGCGGCTGGATGATCAATGGGGAAGGGCAGGACGTTTACGTCGCCCGCTGCTTCCCCGAACTCGATGACGAGGTGCTGGGGCAGTTGCAGGCGCTGGCCCGCGAACACCTGACCCCGCTGCTGACCACCATGGAGATGATGTAATCATGGCTAACCCGCTCAATACCCTGCGTTTTCCCCTCCATGGTGAACGACTGATCGAAGCCTCCGCCGGTACCGGCAAGACCTACACCATTGCAGGTCTCTACCTGCGCCTGCTGCTGGGCCACGGCCCGCTGATTGAAGAGGGCGCCGATGTGGGTCAATCCAGCGCCCACGAACGGCCGCTCTCGGTGACCGAAATTCTGGTGGTGACCTTTACCGAAGCGGCCACCGCCGAGCTGCGCGGACGGATCCGCGGTCGCATTCACGAGGCGCGGCT
This sequence comes from Aeromonas popoffii, assembly GCF_037818705.1. Taxonomy (NCBI): domain Bacteria; kingdom Pseudomonadati; phylum Pseudomonadota; class Gammaproteobacteria; order Aeromonadales; family Aeromonadaceae; genus Aeromonas; species Aeromonas popoffii. The sequence continues at coordinate 518,256 of NZ_CP149129.1, forward strand.
CGCCTTTATGCGCGGTGAGAGCAAGGATGCGTTGCTGGCCCAGTTGCTGGTCGAGGTGGAAGATCATGAACTGGCGGCCCGTCGCCTGCTGGCCGCCGAGCGGCAGATGGACGAGGCGGCGGTCTTTACCATCCACGGCTTCTGCCAGCGGATGCTCAAGCAGAACGCCTTCGAATCGGGCGCCCTCTTTGAAACCGAATTTCTCACCGACGACAGCCAGCTCAGGCTGCAAGCGGTGAGCGACTACTGGCGCGCCGAGTTCTATCCGGTGGATAAGACCCTCGCCAGCTCGGTGCGCGCGCTCTGGCCGAGCCCTGCCGCCCTGTTGCGGGAGATGAGCAGCTGGCTCGACAATAGCGAGCTGGAGATCCACCCCGCGTTGGGGGATGAGACTCTCGCCGCCCGTCATCAGGCGGCCATGAGTCGTATCGCTGCGGTGAAGAGTGAATGGTTGGCGCAGACAGACGAGATCCGCCGCCAGACCGATGGCCAGATCAGCCGCTACACCGGCAAGAACTACGAAGGCTGGCTCGCCAAGATAGCCGACTGGGCACAGGACGAGAGCAGCGGCTACGCCATTCCCAAGGAGCTGGAGCGCTTCGGCCAGACGGTGCTGGAGGAGAACCTCAAGAAGGGGGGCGCAGTGCCGACCCTGCCGCTGTTCAGCAAAATCGACCAGCTGCTGGCGAGCCGCCCCGGTATTCGCGATCTTATCCTGCAACGGGCCGCCAAGGTGGTGCGCAGCCGGATGCAGGCGAGCAAGCGGCAGGCTCATCAGCTCTCGTTCGATGACCTGCTCAAAGATCTCGACGGGGCGCTTGGCTCCAGCCTTGGCGAGCAGCTCTGCGATCGTATTCGCGCCACCTATCGGGTGGCAATGATCGATGAATTTCAGGATACCGACCCCCAGCAGTACCGTATCTTCCATCGTCTTTACGGCGGTCATAGCGACACGGCGCTCTTGATGATCGGTGACCCCAAGCAGGCCATCTACGGCTTTCGCGGCGCCGACATCTTTACCTACATTCAGGCGCGGCGAAATGTGAGCGCCCACTACACCCTGGGGCGCAACTGGCGCTCCAGCAGTGCGCTGGTGGGGGCGGTCAACGGCCTGTTCGAGCGGGCCAAGGATCCCTTTATCTACGAGGCGGATATCCCCTTCCTGCCGGTGGATGCCAAAGGAAAAGATGAATCGCTTCTGATCGATGACCAACCTGCACCTGTGCTCCACTGCTGGCAGCTGACCGGCCAGCCCACCTTCAATCGGGGGGATTACCAGAGCAAGATGGCCCGTGCCACGGCGGCGGAGATCCACCGATTGCTTAGCTTGTCCCAAGAGGGCAAAGCCCGGTTTTTCGGAGAGAAAAAGAAAGAAAATGGCGAAATAGAGATTATCGACGAACCGGTGAAGGCCGGAGATATCGCCGTGCTGGTGCGTACCGGCGCCGAGGGCAAGCTGGTGCAGCAGGAGTTGGCGCGTCTCGCCATCGCCTCCGTCTATCTGTCGAACCGCGAGAGCGTGCTGGAGCAGGTGGAGGCGCGGGAGATCCTGCTGATTTTGCACGCCTGCCAGAACCCGAGCGAAGAGAGGAGCCTGCGGGCGGCGCTCGCCACCGGCCTGTTTGATCTGGATGCCAAGGCGCTCGATGGGCTGGCCTCGGACGAGCGGGCGTGGGAGAGCGCGGTGCAGGAGTTTATGGAGTACCGATCGATCTGGCACCGTCGTGGCGTGCTGGCGATGCTGCGAGCCCTGCTGCACCGGCGCAATCTCGCCTCTTCCCTGCTGGCGAGCCCCTACGGCGAGCGGCGGCTGACCAACTTCCTCCATCTCGGCGAGTTGCTGCAACAGGTGAGCAGCGAGCTGGACGGGGAATATGCCCTGCTGCGCTGGCTGGGGGAGGCGGTGAGCCGTCCCAACGGGCAGGATGCTGAGCAGGTACTGCGGCTCGAATCCGAGCGCAAGCTGGTGCAGATCGTCACCATCCACAAATCCAAGGGGCTGGAGTATCCGCTGGTATTCCTGCCCTTCATCTGCAGTCACAGAACCGCCGAGACCCCGCTCTATCACGAGGCGGATGAGGCGGGCAATCGCACCATTCTCGATCTGACTGGCGCCGAAGGGTCTTTGGCGGAAGCGGACAGGGAGCGCCTTGCCGAAGATTTGCGGCTGCTCTACGTGGCGCTGACCCGGGGCGTTTACGCCACCTGGCTGGGGTTGGCGCCGGTGCGGGCGGGAGCTGGCAAGTCGGAGAAGACCGATCTGCACCACACCGCCATTGGCTACCTGCTGCAAAAGGGCGAAGAGGGGGATGCTGCCACGCTGGCGACTGCCCTGACCGAGCTGTCACAGGCGCTGCCCGGGGTGGCCGTCGGTGAGCCCTCGCTCACCCGTCTGGCCCCGCTGCCGCCTGAAGAGGAGCAGTTGGGCGAGCCGCAGGTGCGCCACTTTACCGGTCGGCTGGAGCGGGACTGGTGGATCAGCTCCTACTCCGGGCTTGCGGCGCAAGGAAATGGTCACAGCAAGGGGGTGCTCGCCAATCCCGGCTTCGATGATGAGGTGGTGACCGAGGCGGCCGCGCTGGCTGCCGAACTGTCTACAGCACAACAGGAGGAGGCGCCCCAGCCTTCCATCTTCACTTTCCCGAAAGGGGCGCGCCCCGGCACCCTGCTGCACAGCCTGTTCGAGACCATCGACTTTCAAAGCGCCGCTGGCGAGTCGCTGGCGCACCATATCGCTGGCCTGCTGGCGCAGGATGGCTTCGACGAGAGTTGGGCCGAGGTGCTGCAACAGCAGGTGGAGGCGGTACTCGATACCGAATTGCCAGTTGAACATGGCGAGCCGGTGCGGCTGCGGGATCTGGCCCCCGAGCGCAAACAGGTGGAGCTGGAGTTCTTCCTGCCCATGGGGCGGGTGACGGCACCGGCGCTGACCGCGCTCTGCCAGCAGCACGACCCGCTGTCGCGGGGCAACAAGCCGCTCAGCTTTGCCACCGTGCAGGGGATGCTCAAGGGCTTTATCGATCTGGTGTTCGAGTGGCAGGGGCGCTGGTATCTGCTCGACTACAAATCGAACCACCTCGGTATGAGCGCCGCCGATTACAGCCGTCCGGCGCTGGAGCGGGCGATGGCGGAGCATCGCTACGACCTGCAATACCAGCTCTACTCGCTGGCGCTGCACCGGCTGCTCACCCTGCGCCTGCCGGGCTACGACTTCGAGCAGCATTTTGGCGGGGTTTTCTATCTGTTCCTGCGTGGCATGCCGCAGGGGGGCATTTTCCATACCCGCCCGAGCCGTGAACTGGTGTTGGGGCTCGACACCTTGTTTAGCGCAGGCAGCGAGTCGCCAGCAGCGGGATCCCACCCATTGAATGAGGTAGAGGCATGAGTGGCACCATGATTAGCTCCGCAACCAGCGCAATGATGGTTGAACGGTTAAAAGCACTGGCACTGGCTGGCCGTATCCGCCAGCTGGATCTGCAATTTGCCAAGCTGGTGGCCGATCTGGGCGGCAGCCCCGAGCTGGTGCTGGGAGCGGCGCTCGCCTGCTTCGAGCTGGGGCGCGGCCATGTTTGCCTGCCCCTTGAGATGCTCGCAGCCGGATCCCTGCGCCCGTTCGGGCTGGATCCCCAGCAGAGCCGGGATCTGCTGCTGGATCTGGCGGATCCTGCCCGCTGGCCCGCCCTGTTTGCGGCAAGCCCGCTCGTTGGTACCGAACAGGATGAGAGGCTCGCCCCGCGCTGGCCGCTGCGGCTGTGGCATGGGCGGCTCTATCTCACCCGCTACCACGACTTTGAACTGGGGGTGGCCCACCATCTGCGCGCTTTGAGTGAAAGAGCCGAATGGCCGGAGATAGCCCCGGCCCTGTCGCGGCTGTTTGCCCGCGACTACGGGCTGGTGTTCGGGGCGCTGCTCAAGGCCCGCCTCGCCCCCGATTTCTCGGCCCGCCACTTTATCGAGAAGTATCTCGATCTGGTGTTCCCGAGCGAAGTGGATTGGCCCGCCATCGAGGTGCTGCTGGCCAGCGCCCAGGCGGCGAGCGATCTTGGCAAGCTGGATACGCTGGTGCCCGAGGCGCTTTGCTGCAACGGCCAGAAGCTGGCGGCGGCCACCGCGGCGGCGCGCCCCTTTGCGGTGATCTCCGGCGGCCCCGGCACCGGCAAGACCACCACGGTCGCCAAACTGCTCGCCATTCTGGTGGAGACCGGCCTGCAAGCAGGCAAGGCCCCGGCGATCCGGCTGGTGGCCCCCACCGGCAAGGCGGCGGCACGCCTCACCGAGAGTATCGGTTCTGCTTTGCAGGCCCTCGATCTGCCCCCCGAGTGGGTCGAAGCGATCCCGACCGAAGCGGGCACCTTGCACCGGTTGCTCGGGGTGATTCCGGGGCGCAGCCAGTTCCGCCACCACGCGGGCAACCCGCTGCACCTCGACTTGCTGGTGGTGGATGAGGCCTCCATGGTCGACCTGCCGATGATGGCGCGCCTGCTCGATGCACTGCCGAGCCACGCCCGCCTGATCCTGCTCGGCGACAAGGATCAGCTTGCCTCGGTGGAGGCGGGGGCCGTGCTCGGCGATATCTGCAGCTTTATCGAGCAGGGCATCAGCCCGGCGCAGGCGGATTGGCTCTCCCGCCAGACCGGCTACCGCTTGCAGGGCACGCCAGCGGGGGCACAGGTGCGCGACAGCCTCTGTTTGCTGGCCAAGAGCTGGCGCTTTGATCAGCATTCCGGCATCGGCCAGTTGGCGCGTGCCTGCAACAGCGGCGATGCCACGGCGGTGGAATCGGTCTGGGGCATGGGCTTTAGCGATATCAGCCTGCACCCCTGGGCGGGGGAGGCTTTTGAGGCCCTGATTGCCCAAGGGGTGGCCGGTTACGGCAGCTATCTGAAGGCGGCCCGCGCGGGGGAAGCGCCCGCCGCCGTGTTCAAGGCATTCAATAGCTTCCAGATCCTCTGCGCCCTGCGGGGCGGCCCGTTCGGGGTTGAGGGGCTTAACGAGCGGCTCGAACTGGCCCTGTCACGGGCCGGGCTGATTGCCCGCGATGGCGACTGGTATGCCGGTCGCCCTGTGATGGTGGTGCGCAACGATCACGGGGTTGGCCTCTACAACGGCGATATGGGGCTCTGCCTGCCCGATGAAACCGGGCGGTTAAAGGTATGGTTTGAGCAGCCGGACGGCACCCTGCGGGCGCTTTTGCCCAGCCGCCTGCCCCCTCACGAGACGGTCTATGCCATGACCATCCACAAATCCCAGGGATCGGAATTTGCCCATACCGTGCTGGTGCTGCCCGACAGCGCCAGCCCCCTGCTGACCCGCGAGCTGGTCTATACCGGCATCACCCGCGCCAAGGCACGGCTCGATCTCTACGGCGATCGCGCCCTGCTGGCACAGGCAGTACGGAAAAAGACCGAGCGTTATTCCGGATTGGCGGAGAGGTTGGGGGAGTGAGCAATTGGACGGCGGTAAAGGGATTTACCGCCACGAGACTTGGAAAATCTAAAATATCGAGTTATCTGGATTTAATAGTAATGGTTAGAGAACATGATGAATAAAATAATGGATATGCTTGACAAAAAACTAACGCACAAAATTGTCTTTTTTATATCAATATATCTTGTTTTTGTCAGCTCAGACGAAACTTTGCCATCAGTTATTTACTATGAGCTGACGGATTTTTTGTTTTTAAACGAAATTAGTGACAACTCTATATTATTCAACGTTTCATCTGGGGTCTTAGTTAGCTATATATTTTATTTTTTAATTGTGTATCTTCCTAGAGTCAGAGATGAAAATAATTTGCGCCCTTTTATTGAAAAAAGAGTTAACCGGATCTCATTAGCAGTAGAGGGGATTTTAAAGGATTTGTCATTGGTAAGTGGTGTTCAACTTGATTACGACGACCTTGATGAAGCTAAACTTAATGATGTGCTCCAAGTTGCACACTCTCATTGTACTCATGTGGAATTTAAAATAAGTAAATTAGTGTTGGATGAAAAAGGGCAATTAGCTAAAAATCATGATGGAACACAAATTTTTGAAGAATATGATGAGCTATTGTCATTGCGCTTATTATGCAAATGGAGGCTTATTAAAAGCTCCAAAATGGATCTAATGTCGATTCACAGCATTCTTCCCACAGATGTGATTAAAAATCTTGATCTTATTGATGATGTCGGATTCGAGTTTATATTTGAATTGAGATCTTTTCCGTCCTGTTATGGCATTGGAAATATAATATCGCTATATCGGCTTGATAAAGCGCTTAAGCAGTGGGTAGTGGGTAGGGTGCAATGAACGAAGTGAATTGCACCGCTAATCTTCCATATCACAAATGGTGCAATGCGCTGCGCTTATTACACCCTACCGAAGAGAGTTGGCGGTAATATCGTCTCATATGTTGGGCTTCGCAGGCTCAGCACCAACCTACCGACTGTGTAGGTTGTGGCTGAGCGTATCTCGTATGTTGGGCTTCGCAGGCTTAGCACCAACCTACCAATTGTGTAGGTTGGTGCTGAGCGTAGTGAAGCCCAACGTTTACCGCGAAATCTCTTTTTCCTTCCCCTCATCCCCGACCCTTCTCCTCCTTTTTTAATAAATGGGAGAAGGGAGCAATGCTGTTACCGCTGTCCGATTACGCTTCGCTAATCGAACCTACGTGGCTGGCGATCATATTTCCGATGCTGCTTTATCCCCTCTCCTTCTGGGAGAGCGCAGGGTGAGGGCGGGTAGGGTGCAAAGAACGAAGTGAATTGCACCGCTGCTATTTATCTGCCAAAAGGTGTAATGCGCTTCGCTTATTACACCCTACCTACACACGACAGGATGTCATTGCTTGAGACTTGAATTTAACACTATCGATCTGGATCGGGATTACGAGCTCTGTGTGCAGGCGCGCAGGGATGCCTATTTTTGCAGCTTTCATACCCATGACGGCTTTGCCGACTTTATCGACGGCTATCGGGAGCGGATCCGCGAAAGGCTGGGGCAGGCGCAATGGCACTACCTGCATGTCTGGGCGGGTGAACAACGTGTGGGCCAGCTGGAGTTTCGCAGTTTTTCCGATGAGCCCGAGACCGGCTATGTGCAGCTGATTTATCTGTTCCCCGAATATCGTGGCAGCGGTCTTGCCGCGCAGTTGCAGGCCTATATCCGCCAGCAGTTGCTGGGGGCGGGCTGCAAATGGGCGCTGCTCTCTGTCAGTCGCACCAATGTGCGGGCCTTGAACCATTACCGGCGATCTGGCTGGGTATTCCTGCGTCCCAATCCGAAACATCAGGAGACGGATTTTTATCGGCTGGCATTGGCAGATTGAGCTCGGCTGTTGAGCCCCGCATCCCGCCCGATGACCCCATCCCCAACTTGCTCAATCGTGAGTGATATCCGGCCAATGAGGCAGACTTTAGCCACATGGGCGGGCACTCTGCGTAGGCCGCGAGCGGCCGATATCCAAAGAAAAAGCAGTGATGTTGTGGGGTTATGGCTGACAGATTTTGGGCAATATGCCAAGGTAGCGTTTCACGACAGAACAGCGATTCCCCGTGGTGGCTCGGGGCAGAAGAACAAGGATAACCGCTATGCTGCAGGACAGTGACACGATCAGGATCTCGGATGTCAGCGAAGCCGTGGTGCACGGCATTCTGGAGGTGATCAGCGATGGCATCTGGGATTGGCATGCCAATACCGGTTTCGTCTATCGCAACACCGGCTGGTACCGGATGCTGGGCTACGAGCCCCATACCCTCGACAATACCGTCTTCACTTGGGAGAGCCTGATCCACCCCGACGATCTGGCGGCTGTGATGGCGAAGTTCGATCTCTGCCTGAGCGACAGCGTCCACGAATATCGCGCCGAGTATCGGTGCCGCACCCGCGATGGCAGTTACCTCTGGATTGAGGATTGCGGCCGCATCATTGAACGTAATCCCGATGGTTCTGTGGCGCGGATGATCGGCGCCCATCGCGATATCCATGCCAGCAAGCTGTTGCTGGCACAGCTGGAGCGGCGCAATCATTCGCTGGAGCAGCAGGTGGCAGAGCGCACCGCCGAGCTGGTGCGGCTCAACGAGGCGCTGCAACAGAAGGCAGAAGAGAATCGCCAGTTGGCAGAGACCGATACCCTGACCGGCGCCGCCAGCCGCTATCGGCTGGAGCGGGTCATCAAGCTGGAGTGCGAGCGGTCCCGGCGCTTTAAGCACGCTTTCTCCGTCATCGCCATGGATGTGGATGACTTCAAGCAGATCAATGACAACCACGGCCACAGCGCCGGGGATCAGACGCTGGTCAAGATAGTGGCGCTGGTGCGGACGCACATTCGCGAGATTGACCTCATCGCGCGCTGGGGTGGCGACGAGTTCATGGTGGTACTGCCCAATACCGGTCTGGCCGATGGCAGGCTGGTTGCCGACAAGCTGCGAGAGCTGATCGTGCGGTCGCGGGTCTGTGAACAGCTCGATATCACCCTGAGTTTCGGGCTGGCCGAATACCAACCTGACGAGCCCATGAGCCAGTTGATGGTGCGGGTGGATCGGGCGCTCTATCAGGCCAAGCTGGCGGGCAAGAACCAGATCTGCGAATAGCTGTCACCACAGGGCCAGCGGGTTGGCCCTGGCTTGCCAGCGGTCGGATTTTTCTCTTTCCCCCCCGAATGAGTATTGACCGTTCGATAGCCTTGACTCCGCCTGAGAGCGCTGGTCTGATGCGCGCTCTTTAATCCCCATGAGATATTAATCAATGAAAAAGAGCATCCTGATTGCCCTGACCGCACTGCCCCTGTTTGCCCACGCGGGCCTGATGGATTCCCTGACCGAGACAGTGACCAGCAGCGTCACCAGCAGCGTCAAAGAGATGGCCGGTAGCGCCATGGACAGCGCCTCAAACGAAGCGATCAAGAAGGCACTGGATATCAAGGAAGGCGGCTCCAGCAAGCAGGCCATCAAAGACAAGCTGGGCACCCCGGCCAGCACCAAGACCGAAGCCGGTCTGGAAGTGTGGACCTATGACCTGAGCGCCCTGAACAAGGTATCTCCCATACTGGCAGAGACCACCAACACCCTGTTCAAGGATGCCGAAGCCGCTCAGAAGAGCGTCGTCATCAAGTTTGAAGGCGACACCGTCAAGACCCTGAACCTGGTCGACAAAGCCAAGGCTTGAGTCTGAAATAGGTGCATGAGAAGGGGCCCTTGGCCCCTTTTTGCTGGTTGGCGTTCCTCATCATGCCTCAGCGCCATGCATCCCGTGAAGAGGGCGGGATAAACGAAAAAGGGTGGCCGAGGCCACCCTGTTGCAGGTCGAGACGCGTTTACTGGTGTGCTTCGGCGAACAGCTTCATCGCCTCGGCGTGCTTGGTCATGCCGTCGGCACGCAGTGTCAGGTTCTTCACAAACTCGGCCTTTTTGATCGGGTCTTCGATCTTGTCGAAGCACTGCTGCAGGTTGGCCTGGATCTGCTCCGGGGTCATGTTCTGCATGCGGGCCATCTTGTCATGGCGGCTACCGTGGTGCTTGCCGCCCATCATGCCGCCGGGGCAGTCGGTCATTGCGCCAGCCTGGGTGGTGGCAACGGTTTCGCTGGCGGCATAGGCGCCGAGCGGCAGGCCAAGGATCAGGGTGGCGGTCAGCAGGGTTTTGGTCAGGGTTTTCATGGTCTATCTCCTCGCGGATTGAGTTCGGGTTCGGCTTGCTCGCCTTGACCCTCAGTAAACACCCGACTGGTGTCTGAACTTTGCCAGTTGAAGCCTATTTTGTAGCAGAGTGTGACACTGTGCGGCGGTGTGACGGGTTGGCTTGTGCCATGCCGATCTGGGCCAATCCGGCCAGTGCGATCAGGGTCAGGTTTTTTTCATCATCATAGTTTCCTGGGGATGGATCGCCGAAGGATGCCTGAATTGTGTGTTATGGTGCCATGTGTGGCCCTATTCGTGCATAGCATCATGGGGAAGCGAAGGGTATCTCGCCGGTCGGTCAGAGGCCGGCTTCATCGTCATCCGGGGGGAAGCTTGCGTCAGGCTGGCGGTCTGTGCGGTGTGGCTAGCGCGCTGGCTGCGGCATCAGTGTGGTGAGGGTGAGCATGGCCTGTCTCCTGCAATGAACGAGTATGGACGAGTCCGGTATGTCCCCAGTAAATCCTCGTCTTGTGTCTCAATTTTACCGAGTGGCCGTATTTTTGTAGCAGAGTGTGGCATCTTGCTGATCCGGCACACTTTGACACAAACCGTCCGGCAGATTTTCGTATACTCGTGCCAGCTCTAACAGGAGAGGCCCTCATGAACCAAAACAGCACCCACATTCTGGTCGTCGACGATCACAGCGAGATCCGCGATCTGCTGAAACGCTTTCTGGAGCAGCATGGCCTGCGGGTCAGCTGTGCCCGGGATGGCAAGGAGATGAAGCGGCTGCTGGAGGAGCGGGAGTTCGATCTGCTGGTGCTGGATCTGATGATGCCGGGTGAAGATGGCTTGACCCTGTGCCGCGAGCTGAGGGCCAAATCCAGCCTGCCCATCATCATGCTCACTGCCATGGGGGAGGAGACCGACCGCATCATAGGGCTGGAGATGGGGGCCGATGATTATCTCGCCAAGCCGTTCAATCCGCGCGAGCTGCTGGCCCGCATCAAGGCGGTGATGCGCCGCTCCCAGGTCGAGCCGCAACCCGCCGCCGAGACCCTGACCCGGGATCTGCGTTTTGATCGCTGGCTGCTCGACATCAATCGCCGTGAACTGGTGGATGAGGATGGTGTGGGGCTGAGTCTCTCCACTGCCGAATTCGACCTGCTGCGGGTGTTTCTGGAGCGCCCCCAGCGGGTGCTGAGCCGGGATCAACTGCTGGATCTGGCCCGGGGCCGCGAGGCGGTAGCGTTCGACCGCGCCATCGACACCCTGGTGAGCCGGTTGCGGCGCAAGCTGGAACGGGATCCCAAGAACCCCCAACTTATCAAGACCATCTGGGGCGGCGGTTATCTGTTCGCCGCCGATGTGACCCAGGTGTAACGCCGTGGTCATGATCAAGCGACTCTGCTCCCGACTGTGGCCCAAGGGGCTGACCGGCCAGATCATCCTGGTGGCGCTGGCGGGGCTGATCCTGATCCAGCTGCTCAGTATCCAGATCTACCGCACGGATCGGGAGGAGGCGCTTGGATTCGTCAACAGCCGCAACGCCATGCAGCGGATTATTGCGGTGGTGCGGCTGCTCTCCCTCTCTCCACCGTCACTCTATGACGAAATTCTCAAGGCGAGCCGCAGTGAAACCCTGCTGCTGCGCCTTTCCGACGAACCGCTGCAACCGGACAACCGCAGCCCCCGCTTCGAGCAGCTGGTACGCTCGCGCCTCAATTATCCTGCCGGCCTCGCCGTCGAGATCAGCGCCGAGCTGAAAGAGGATACCCAGCGCAGCAAGGCGTGGGAGCACCATGCCCGCATGATGAAAGACCGCAAGGGGCCGCCACCGCCACGGGATATGCGGCTCTACGGTTCCATCGAGCTGCCTCAGGGTGGCTGGTTACAGTTCAGCTCGCTGGTCGACAAGGAGGTGGGCAGCTGGTCGTGGCAAACCACGCTCAACCTGATGCTGGTCGCCAGCCTGGTGATCGGGCTGATGGTGCTGCTGTTTCGCCGCGCCACTCGCCCGCTCAAGCAACTGGCAGGCAATGCCGAGCGACTGGGACGTGGCGAAGACATAGAGCCGCTGCGAGAGGTGGGGCCGACCGAGATCCGCGAGTCGATTCAGGCTTTCAACCGCATGCATACCCGGCTCGATCGCTTCGTGCAGGATAGAACCCGGATGCTGGCGGCCATCTCTCACGACCTGCGCACCCCTATCACCAGCCTGCGGCTGCGCACCGAGTTTCTGGCTGATGGCGAGGACAAGGAGCGCATCCAGCAGACTCTGCAGCAGATGGAGCAGATGCTGGCCGCCACCCTCAGCTTTGCCCGGGAGGAAGGTCAGCAGGAGGCGACCCGGGAGCTGGATCTGGTCAGCCTGCTGGTCAGCCTGTGCGATGACTATGCCGACACCGGCCAGCCGGTTACCTGTCTGGCGGAGGGCAAAGAGGTCTACGCCTGCCGGACCAATACCCTGCGCCGGGTGCTGCAGAACCTGATCGGCAACGCCATCAAATATGCCGGCAGTGCCGAGGTATCGCTGGAGCGTACCAAAGAAGAGCTGTTGATCCGGGTTTGTGACAACGGACCGGGCATAGATCCGGCGCGGCTGGAGGATGTCTTCAAGCCCTTCGTGCGGCTCGATGAGGCCCGCAATACCGAATCCGGCAGCGTGGGGCTGGGGCTCTCCATCGCCCGCACCCTGGTGCACCAGCACGGTGGCGAGCTGACCCTGCGCAACCGCGCGCAGGGTGGGTTGGAGGCCAGGATCAGCCTGCCGCTGTGAGCCTGATGAGATCTGTGTGGGGAGGACGCCGACGAGGCGCCCTTCTCATGTTTATGTTGCCGTTATCTGACTGACATCACGCCAATTTCATACTCGGTCATGCTTGTTCTTCCAGCTTGAAGATGGCGATAATAAATGGCCGTGTAGACGGCTAATGGGAAGGTTGGTACAGGAATGGTGGTCTCTTCTGGTTTTGGATGGCGGGTGTGCAGCGGATGCTTCCTCCTGCTTTGTTTGGTGTGGTTGCCCGCCAGGGCTTCGCCAGCCCCGAAACCTTTGATCGTGACCAACTCCAAGGCCTGGCAGCCTTTCTCCTACCTCAATGAGGAGGGGCAGCCGGATGGCCTGCTGATCGATCTCTGGCGCGAGTATGGCCGTGTCACCGGTCGCCCGGTCGAGTTCAAACTGGTGGACTGGCAGACCTCGCTGGACCTGATGCGTACCGGCAAGGCCGATGTCCACGGCGGCCTGCTCTGGTCGCCGGAGCGCAATCTGCTCTATGACTATGGTCAGGGGCTCTCCCGTCTCGATGCCCAGCTGTTCTTTGCCAACTCCCTGCGCGGCTCGGATGTGAACGACTACCTGCTGCACGAGAGTGTGGGGGTGGTGGCGGGGGGGTATGAGGAGTACTACGCCCGCAAGCACTTCCCCACCACGCACCTGCAAACCTTCACGGACAACGATGCCATGATGCGTGCCGCCTTCAGTGGCAAGCTGGGTGCCTTCATCGCCGATCTGCAAGTGGCGAACTTTTATATCTACACCTCGGCGGATCCCAGCCGCTTTATCCCGATGCGTCACCTTTACAGCGACGAGATCCGCTTTGCGGTCGCCAAGGGCAATCAGGCTCTGTTGCAGGAGCTGGAGCTGGGGTTTTCCCGCCTGGGTGCGGCGGATAGGGAGCGGATTATCCACAAGTGGATGCATATCGAGACCGTCTATCCACGTCACCTCTGGCCCTGGTTACTGGCGCTGGGGGGCATGGTGCTGCTGGTCTACATAGTGCAGCTGCGACGGGCGGTGGCGAGCCGCACCGCCGAGTTGATCCAGGCGAATGCGCGGCTTGAGCGCCTTGCTGGCACCGACGCCATGACGGGGATCCGGAACCGGCGCGCCTTTCTACCCGAGTTTGAACAGCGGCTGGCCTGTGGGCAGGCTTCGGCCTTGCTGCTGTTCGACATAGATCGCTTCAAGAGGATCAATGATCACTTCGGTCACGGGGTGGGTGACGAGGTGATCTCGGCTCTGGTCGAACGGGTACGGCTGGTGTTGCCAGCCGGGGCGCTGTTTGCCCGTATCGGGGGGGAGGAGTTCTGCATCAGCCTGCCAATGGCGGATATGGCTGCGTTGCAGGAGTGGGCCAGCCGGATCGGTCGGGCAGTGAGTCTGCGCAAGTTGCAGACCAGTGCCGGGGAGCTGGGGTTTTCTATCAGTACCGGGGCCGTTTGGGTGCCGGATGGCATCAGAGCCGATGGCAGACAGCTGTTGTTGCAGGCAGACAGGTTGATGTATGGCGCCAAGTCGCTGGGGCGCAATACCTGGCAGGTGGCGTGTTATGCCGAGGAAGAGGATTAGACAGCAGAAGCGTAGGCCGCCGCCCCGGGGGGCGGCGGCTCGTCATCAGAAGTTGTAGGTCATCCCCAGGTTGTAACGACGACCATCCAGCACTGTGCCGAAGCTGGTGTAATCCACCGTCTTGTCGAACAGGTTGTAGATGCCGGCTGTCACATTCAGGTTCTTGTTGGCCTTGTAGACCAGACCCGTGTCGAAGAAGGTGTAAGAAGGTGTGCCTTCTGCCATCTTGACCCGGCTCAGGTAATCAGAGGTCTTGCTGCGGAAGTTGACCCGTGACCAGAGGCTGACCGCTTCTGTGGTCTGCCAGTCGACCGTGGTGTTGAACATGTGGCGCGGCATCTGGTTCAGTGCCTTGCCTGCCAGCGGGCCGCTCTTTTGCTCGGACTGGAGGAAGGTATAGCTGGAGCCGACCGACCAATCCTCGCTGATGGTCCAATCCATCATCCCCTCGACCCCGCGCATGTTCGCCTTGTCGATGTTGACGCGGTCACTGATGAAGTCATAGCTGTGACCATTGAGGGTACAGGCCGGATCGCTCTTGCTGGTACAACGACGCACTTCGGAGATCTTGTTCTTGAAGTCGGTATTGAACAGGGTAACCCCGGTGTTAAAGCCTTGATGGCCATTCCACAGCAGGCCGATCTCTTTACTCACGCTGGTTTCAGGTTTCAGATCCGGGTTGCCGACCAGCATGCCATCCAGGCTGCCACCGCCGGTGGCCTGACCCCAGTTGGCCGCAGACATCCGCAAGTCCGGCGAACGATAACCGGTCGAGACGCCCCCTTTCAGGGTCCAGCTCTGGTCCAGATGCCAGACACCGTAGAGACGTGGGCTCCAGTGAGAGCCGTAGTTCTGATCCCGATCCATGCGGGCACCACCGTCAGGGCAAAGCTGTCGGTCAGCGACCACTCATCCTCGACAAACATCGCCCAGCTCCAGCGGGTCAACTGCTCAGCAGGGTTGGCCACTTTCAGGGTATTGCCCTGATCGTGCAGATCCTCATAGCGATACTGACCACCGACACTCAGATAGTGATCCCCCAGCATAAATTGGGTGTGGGTATCGGCGATGGTGTTGGTGAGCTCCATCTTGCGACCGGGGTTGGTATTGGTCTCCTGCTGCAGATAGCTGCTGGAAGAGCCGAAATCATACTGGCCATCATGGGTCAGCGCGAAGTTGGTCCGCTCATAACGATTGAGATTGTCTTTCGCCTTGGCATCCAGCGAATTGCCTGCCGTGCGATCCCGATCCTGCAGGCTGCGGCTGGCCTCCAGATCGAAGCGGTTATGGTCGTCGGGCTGGAAGCTGAGCACAGCCGTGCCACTGCGGGTCTCCTGCTCGGCAAAGCCCTGGGGAAATTGGTCTTCGCCACGATGAGCCAGTTGGCCATTGACGCGCAGCCCCAACACGCCATCTATCAGCGAACCTGCGGTATAGGCGTTGGTCTGGAAGCTGTTACCGGCATCCTTGTTCTCCTGGAAGGTCGAATCAGCGTGAACAGCGCCCTGCCAGTCCAGACTGGTGGTCTTGCGGGTAATCACGTTAATCACGCCGCCCATGGCATCCGATCCATAACGGGATGACATGGGGCCGCGTACAACCTCAATCCGTTCGATGGCCTGCAACGGAGGCAACCAACCCTGCTCGATGCCCGGCCCATCGCTATTGGGACGAGTGCCACGGCTGTCGACCCGTTTGCCATCCACCAGCATCAGTGTGTATTTGGAGCCCATGCCACGAATGCTGATGTCGCTGCTGCTGCCACCCCCGGTGATCACCACGCCCGGTATGTCTTTCAGGGCATCGGTCACGTCGCGATAGGCGCGTTTTTCCAATTGCTCGCGAGTCACCACCGAGATGGAGGCGGCGGTATCCTCGATCTTCTGCTGGAAGCCGGAGGCGGTCACGACCATGACCTCCTGTTCGATGGCATAGGCGTGAGGGGTGAGGGCGGCGAGAACGAACGTGGTCAGCTTGTTGCGGTGCATTTTTATCATGTTGGCCTGAACTCTTTGAGTAAGAAGATGCATTCATCCTTTGTGTCAATCTATGGGGTGGTTTCACTGCATCCTGCGTGAAATCCGGCTCGGGCAGGTTCAGTAGGACAATCCTCCCGTTTGCCGGCAGGCATTGTAATGAACACGAGAGCATATGCAAACGATAATCAATATCATTAAGGTTGTGTGGTCATGCTATCGCCAACCAGGAGATACAGAAGGAGAGAACGGAAGAAAAAGGGGTGAGGTGGAATGGCGAAGGAGAGGTTAAAAGAGTCTGGGGGAGGGGAAATGCTGAATCGCAGGCAACAAAAAACCCGCCTAGGCGGGTTTTTTTAATTCTTGCAGAAGGTCTTCTCAGCAGGCGTTAGCGAGCGTGAAGGCTTTCTTGCTTGAATTACAGACCAACTACGTTGGCAGCAGCCGGGCCTTTCTGGCCTTGCTCGATGGTGAACTCAACGCGCTGACCTTCGTCCAGGGTTTTGAAGCTGGTGGACTGGATAGCGGAGAAGTGTACGAACACGTCTTTGCTGCCGTCAGCCGGGGAGATGAAGCCAAAACCTTTCTCAGCGTTGAAGAACTTAACGGTACCAGTCATTTTGTTAGACATAATAATTTCCTTGAATAGTATTTGAAGTGCCAAAATGGCAATCTATGATTTTTCGTCAGCAATACGTATGGGGAGCACTAAAGAAGGAGAATTATTTAATAAGAACTATCCTTAGATAACTCTTATGCTAATCACTGCTTTACTAAAATGACTGCCTAACATAATCAGGTCTGAACTACCGAACCATCGAGAGAGATTAAAACACGCTCTCTTTTTTAAAGCAAACTTTATCTCAATATTAATTTTCGGTTAGCCAAGTGCTACCTACTCATATTGCCATGTGAACCATCGGGTATGTGGGGCGGGGTTGGGCGTATCTCCTTGCCGGGACAGGTGTTTGGCCTGTCTCAGTCACGTGTTCTTGGTGAACATGATGAGCGTTTGCCGGTCGGGCTTGTACAGATGGTGCCCTCATCAAGTAGAGAGAGCCATAACGATCAACGCCCGCCCACACAGCGCTGTGTGGGCGGGCGTTCATAAAGAGTGAGCGAACTCAGCGCTTGCTGCGGAACTTGTTGCTGACGGAGTCGATCCAGCTGAAGGTTTCTGGCAGCACCTGATTTCTGGCCCGCTCTTTGGCCTTTTCCCGAGCCAGTTTGGAGGCCACCTTGGCTGCCTCTGCACGATCTGCCACGATTTTAAGCCGGCCTTCCTCACGGAGCCTGTTACGTTCTGCGTTGGTCAGCTGATGGTCAGCATTGGCCTGGGCTTTTTGGAGCAACAGGGTTATCTCGGCCTTTTCGGCCTCGGTGAGGTCTTTCATTTCCAACTTTTTCACGGCGCGCTCCTGGCGGCTGGGGGATGGGATACCCTAACACATTTTCGTCGACTATTTCTTACGCAATGTGCTCCACGGCCATAAAAGTGCGGGTTCCACGCTTTTTTTCGTTATTTATCTGCCAGTTCACTACAGATTTATCGCATTTTCCGGTTTGCATCGCACGTCTCTCAACCGTGGCCGCTCGGTTCGACATGGATCAGCACTATGGCATGGGGCAGGTGGTGCATGATGCCCTGCTCTATCTGATCACAGATGGCGTGGGAGAGCTCTATGCTCATCTCCTTGGGCAGGGTCAGGTGGAAATCGATATGACGACGGCGTCCGGCCTGGCGGCTACGCAAGGCGTGAAAGCCACCATGCTCGGGGCAGCATTGCTCGATCACCTGAGTGGTGATGGCCAGCTCCTCCTCGCTCATGCTGTGATCCAGCAGGGGCTGAAAGGCCTGATTGAGCATGGCGATGGCTTCCCGGAGAATGAATATTGCCACGCAGATGGCCACTATGGGGTCGAGCAAATAGAGGTTGTAGCCCAGCCCGTCGGCGATCCAGATACCGAGCAGGCCGCCTGCGACCCCGAGAGAGGTCAGTACGTCTGCCTTGAGGTGCAAGGCATCGGCGGCCAGCGCGATGGACTCTTCCTCTTTCGCCACCCGGTAGAGATAGGTGGAGACACCGCTGTTGACCAGCGCCGAGATCAGCATGACCAGCACGCCAAAGCCCACACTTTCGACCGGTGTGGGTGTGATCAACTTGCCGATGGCTTCGAAGATGATCCAGCCCGCAGCCAGCAGGATTAACAGGGCTTCTATGACGCCGGAGACGTTTTCGATCTTGTCATGACCATAGGGGTGGCGTTGATCGGGTGGAATATCCGACCGACGTACCGCAAACAGCGCGATGAGCGATGCAACCAGGTCCATTGCTGAGTGGATGGCTTCGGAAATAATACTGACGGAGCCACTCAAGGCCCCGGCAAATATCTTCATGATAATCAGGGTGATATTGGAGCAAACTGAGACCAAGGCCGCTCTGCTTTTTCTGATCATGGGATATCCTATTTTTTATATAATATTTTCACAAATAGGGTTGGATAATATCAGCTTGAAAATTAAACGGCTGCGGCAGGTTGTAACGTTTTGTTTCTGGCGAGAGTGAGAATGCTTATCTAAATTATCTCTCCTCATTTAATTAATAGTTTTCTTCTGCTTTTGGTTTTTTATTTCAGTTGGTGATTAAATAAATCGAAAAGGGCCGAATTTTATAAGGAATATCCAGATTTTCCGGCCGTTCATACCCTTGCTCGTCACGCCTTGAGATCGCCCGCTCCTGGCCCAGAATGAAGCCTGACGGATGAGGGTGGATTCTTGCACAAGATTGAGGGTATGCTGGAGTGAGTGCGATCAACAGGTCGTCACTGAAAGCGTACTGAAGTCTACGATTCGGATGGCATGCTGGAACCTGGGTTCCAACTGTCTGGGTAACATTTTTGGAGTTTGATGATGAGTAACAAAGAACATCACAACGGCAAAGATGCCAAGAAAAAGCCGCAGTTGTCACTGAAAGAGAAACGCGAAGCCAAACGTCAGAAAGCAGATCTGAAAAACGGCAGCGCGATCAAGTAACGCTCCTCCACGCTGTCGTTCCTCCGGAGCCAGTATCAAGCCAGCCTGTCACAGGCTGGCTTTTATGTTTCTGGCTTAAAGCGTGGCGCCATAGGTATCGACGATCTTCTGATACCGGCCATCAGCCCGCATGGCGTTCAACTGGCGATCAAATCAGCGCTGGTGTACCGCTTGGCGAAAGGTAAAGTGATACTGGGTAGGGGCAAACAGATCATATTGCCTGACCCGGTCGGGGGCATAGATATCGGCGCCATATTTGCTGTCGGCCAATTGCACCAGATAGTGGTAAAACACCCGTTGTTCTTTTTCTCTATGGCGAGCCTGTGTCAATAACAGGCAAAAAAAAGCCCCGAATCAACAGGGCCTTCTGGGAATGCGTTGCCGATCAGAACGGAAGGGCAGGAACATTTCAGTGTAACTGCCACTGTGTGTGTGAGTTGGTTGAGTGCAAGCCAAGTAATCACAGCTTCTATCCACCTTGCTATCTCACCCACATGTCCTTAAATCGCATTAAACCTATCATTAATGCAGTTCGTGTCAACATCTCATGCATTTACGATAAAAAAGTTTACACAATTTTTCGAACGTCTTTCTCTGCGTATAGAGGACATACTACACCAGTTCTGATGTCTCGGGGCTGTGATGTTGAAAATCGAAGGTGGTTTTTAGCTTCATTGTTCACTCATTTCCCTTCTCTCTATGTGGAGTTTCCTGAGCAAGGGTAATGGCTCTGATGTTGCCATCCTTAACGGCAACGACCCCGCCTTCAACTGCATGTCACTCGATCTCTTTGTCTGCTACCAGGCGCTGGTCGAAGACACCGAGCTGAACCGAATAGCAAGTGAACGCATGAGATAACGTCAGCGGATCGCGGAATGACCTATGATTGTGTGGGTTGGAAAGTAACAGACTGCTGCTTGGCTTAACCCTACCGCGCAACAACCGCTGTAATCACCCTACTACACGTCTTCACCATCAGGCTTACCTCAGAATGAAGTCATGGGCTACTGGATTGGTACATGCTATCAGAGCGTTGTCGCCCATGCGGTAAAACAGTGATAGTTAAAACAATAGTCAAGGGAAAAGATGAGTCCAACCATTGGTTCTAATTGAATCTTGATGAAGATCAAAACCTGCAAACAGAAATATATATTTTTTTACGAAAATATTGTAGTAGATCTTATTCTATTCAGCCTTGCGAGAGATTTGCTAATGCTAGAAGGAAATCAAGAGTCCATCGAATTGATAAGGGCCTTATACCCAAATTTCGAAATAACGGGTGTACCTAAGGCATCAGGTCAAAGGGCTGTATACTTTGGCATTTTTACTGGACGTTCAGATATTGAACCTGAAAATTGTGATAAGTGGGGAGAGGTTGTTCTTAAAATGTCGAGTGTGACATCAAGAACAACTATCTCATACATGGAAAAAGAAGTTGAGATTCTTAATCAAATCCGAAGTCAATCATTTCCTCGATTATTTTTTCATGAAGCAATCACTCTCCACCCAGAAACTGAGGAGCCACTGAATCCGATTAAGTTCGTGAGTATAGAGCAAAGAATGAATGCTCAGCCATTAACGAATTTAATGAGTGGCTATAATAATGAGTCGGCAGTTATCTCATTTTTAGAAAAGATACTTATTGCAATGGATTGCTTATGGGGCCATCCACAAAAATTAGTACATAGGGACTTAAAACCAGACAACATTTTAGTTAAAGATGATGGTTCTCTTGTCATTATAGATCTTGGTCTATTGCGGCAAGAAGGCTCTGCTGGCGTAACGTATAGCTTCTGTGATTTTGGGCCCTGTACGCCTGCCTATGCGAGCCCCGAGCAAGCTAAAAATGCAAAGAGAGAGATCTCATTCAAGAGTGATCTATTTTCTATCGGCATTATTTGTTACCAGATGCTAACCGGACAGCACCCATTTATGGTTTCTGATGGCACAAACTATAATGATGAAATATTAGAGCGAGTATGCAGCCACACACCTGATGCTTTACATACAAAGGGGGTTGATAGAGATTTATCGAATATAATTGAAAAAATGATGAGCAAGGAACCATATCTTAGATATCGTGTTCCAAGTAAAATCATTAATGAATTGAATGCAATTAAGGAGCGGGTATGAGTTT
Organism: Aeromonas popoffii; assembly: GCF_037818705.1. Classification (NCBI taxonomy): domain Bacteria; kingdom Pseudomonadati; phylum Pseudomonadota; class Gammaproteobacteria; order Aeromonadales; family Aeromonadaceae; genus Aeromonas; species Aeromonas popoffii. The sequence continues at coordinate 539,355 of NZ_CP149129.1, forward strand.
ACGACTGTTTCATCAATCTGGGCACTGTGCTAACTGGAATAGAGATTCTTTCGAAAAGGATAAGATTGGTGATGGAATCATTTTTAGTCCGGTTCATGAGACATGTAAAAATGTGTCTGATTACAGTAAAAAATTAAAATCAGCATCATTGTTTGATCCACAATTTTACTTACCTAGCTCTCAAAAACAGAAGTTACAATCATATAGTTTCTTTCCCAATTCGATTATGGGAGAAAAAGGTTTTTCAACAATTGATTTTATGGCTGTATCTTATGAAGCAGCAAAAAGATGTATTGAGTTTCAGTTGGAAAATGATTTTTTGGAACTCATCATACCTGCAAGATTTTATGAATACTTTGATGACAAGTATATCGATGGTCAATCTCAACAATTTGTACATCCATTTCTTGAGCAGATCAAGAAGCAAGACCCACTTGGTAGTAAAAAGGTATTGCTGACTGTTCCCATGACTTCATCAATGGTGAACAGCAATGAGTATCGAAGTAAGGTTCTAAACTGGATTACAAGCTACCCTGAAATTGATGGCGTATATATGTTTTGCCAACATGATAGGGGTACAAAACAAATAAATGACCTGACATTTCTGACTCAGTACATGGATGTTATTAAGGCATCTTATGATGCAGACTTAGAGGTTCTTGTTGGGTATTCAAATACCGAGTCATTGCTATATACACTTGCTGGTGAAATTAGTTTAACTATAGGTGCATTCGAGAATACTAGAATGTTTTCTCTAGATAAATTCATCGTCACAGATGGGGATAGAAGAGGGCCAAAAGCTAGGATTTATCTTCCTAAACTGTTGAACTGGATCAACTTTGATGAGGCTAAAATTCTGAAGGATAGATACCCTCATATTTGGAATAAGATTTATACCGCATCAGATGAATCTGATGAGGCATTTGAGCTGACAAAAGACCCTGCATTTAATTCAGCAATATTGTATAAGCACTATTTTAAAGCGTTTAGTGATCAAATTGATGAGCTTTCATCCTTGAGCATTCAAGGGCGGTATAAAAAGCTGAATGAGTGGATTGATGAAGCTATAGACCTACATGATGAAATCAGTAAACATGCCTTGAGGCTTGATAAACACGGTAATGGCGATCATTTGAACACTTGGAGCAATGCAATTCGCATATTTGCACAATCCAATGGCTTAGTTTAATAAGGATTGCGCAATCATCGCATTGGCTTTCCAGTAGGCGATTTCAGAAAAGTGCGTTTCTTCAACAGGGGAGAAATGCACTAAGTAATCACCTTCTATAGATATGGTTGCCAATCCAACATTATAACGTTTAAATTCATCAATATTTTTTATTGCGGGATTTGCATGCTTTTTGTCGAGAACAACCCAACTTTCATTAGCAAAAGTTTTATAACGACTCGCTTGCCAAAGAGCTCGCTTCCAATCTTTCAGCTTTGCTTCTACGGCCTTTATTGTATCTACAATATTCTCAGGCTCTTTTACTTTTACATAAATACCATTTTCTTTTTGCTTGCAGTAACCTGCATCAACAAATTCCTTGATCGCTTTTTTTGATAATGAGAGAGATGCACCTGAAATTTTAGAAATGTGCCCGGCATCAAAGTTGGTTTTTAATGGCAACTGTTTGAGTGTGTATGCCCAAGAAGGTGTGATCTGCCCCAAATTTAAGGCTGCTTTCCTTCTCTTATACTCGAAGATGATTGCATCAGCTATGCCAAAACCACAGTCGAACTCTCTTTCAAAACCAATATTTTTCTTAAATTGCTTTCTCACAAGAGACTGCAAGCTGTTTACAAGAGCAAACTCTGAGTCGAAAGCATCTTGCGAACTATCAGTGTTCGCCAATGAAGCTGATTTCATTGTAATTAGTGGACTCATATTCAACTCTTTCTCATTATCATATACAATAAAACATTATAGGGTATTATGTTTAAGTATTCCATATTTTTTTGGTGGCTGCAATGAGCGGAATGAATATTACAACTCACAAGATACTCAAGAAAAATATGTTGGGAACAGATTACTTTATTGGCGACCTACATGGGCAAATTACTTCTTTGAAACGAATTTTGTCTGTGGTGAAATTTAACCCTGATATTGATAGGGTAATTTGCACGGGCGACTTAGTTGACCGTGGAGCATGTTCACTAGAGTGTTTGAGGTTAACTGAGCAAAGTTGGTTTTATTCTGTTGTCGGTAACCATGAGGAGTTCATTCTTGATGAAGATAATTCATCGCCATATAAACGCTCTATTTGGGAAAGGAATGGTGGTAAATGGTGGTTTTCCCTTACGCATGAGGAGCGCCAGGAGTGTAGAGACCTTATAGTTAAAAATTTGAGCTTTACTGTATCAGTAGAGCTTGAAGATTATCATATTGGGGTTATTCACTCTGAGGTTCCAATGAAAACATGGCCGATCTGTGACTCAGTTTTAAATGAATGTCGGCGTGAGATCCTGTGGGGGCGAAGTGTCATTTCATCTGAGGAAGAAAACACCATCTCAGGAGTTGATTATATCATTGCTGGACATACCCCTGTGGATTACCCCCGATTTGTCGGAAATCAACTATTTCTAGATACCGGTTCTGGTTACTCTCCAAGTGAACGCATTAATAACCCACATCTCACAGCTTGTAAAATTAAAAGAGGAGTATTTGATTTCATACATGCCACAGCGTTCACATGTACCACTTCACAAATGATTTTAACCGAAACATAATATCTTTTTTACGTGATAGGTCTCTTAATTCATAGTTTAATTGGTGGGTAGGTAGAGATGGCAAGAATCCTGATGACTCGCGCCCTTGATGACAATGGCCATATCGTTGATGTCAAAGACGTTGTTAGTGGCAAAGGATGCAATTGCACATGCATCGGTTGTCAGGGCGCTGTCTGGGCAATGAAAGGGCCAATTAAAGCCCATTATTTTGCTCATGAGCCTAATTCAATCGAACAGAACTCCTGTACCTGGAAGCCGGAAACGGAAATACATATCCTAGCTAAAGAGGTTTTAGCAACTGACAGGCAGTTGATACTGCCTATTGGAACTATAAACCCAATCCATAAAAACATAGTCTTTGATGAGATGGTATGTGAGGTTTATGAAGGTCGAGTTATACCTGATGTAATCGGATTCATCGATGGAGAGAAGGTTCTCATCGAAGTTGCAGTTACGCACTTTTGTGATAGAGGAAAAATTAAAGAACTAAAGAGGGTGAATGCAACCTGCATTGAACTTGACCTAAGTGGATTTCGTGTGAAAGGAGAGATAATCTCAAAAGAAGAGATAAGAGATTATCTAAAAAAATGCCCCAAAAAATGGGTATCTGTGGCCCCTGTTGGCAACTTCTCCGAAATGATGTATACGCACAATAGACAGCAGTTACTATCTTTACAGAATCAGTATTCATCTTTGAGTGCAAAGCATGATGCAGAGGTTAAAAGGCTTAATGCAGAATACAATGCGATAAAAAATACGAGTCAATCTGAGCTGAGTGATATGCAACGAGTCATTCAACAGTCTCGGCATGCAGAAGGCAAGGCTAACGCAATTCTGAGAAGATGGGAGAGAGTATTAAAAGAAAAAGAGTCGTCCATTTTAGAGGCACAGGAAAGATTAATCCTATTGGAAGATCAATACAGAAGCTTTGAAATGGAATTGAAAGACCGTCTCTATCATATACAAGATGAAGTTGATCAAAAACAAGACTTACTACGTGACCTTCTCAATTTAGATGAACTTAAGGCAGAGTTTTATTCACAGGTTGATGATATAAACAGAACAATTAAAGCCAAAGAGGCTCAGCTTGATGCTGGAGAAGTTGAGATACGCAGGCGTTCAGCTTCCTTAGATCTAATACAGAAAACTTTAAATGATAGCCTCATCTCACTACAAGAACGAGAAGATGCTCTAACAGAAAAATCCAAAGACTTGGTAAGTATCATTGATATTAAAGCAAGAGATCAGGCTCAAGTCATGCTTTCACAGTGGCTAAAAGAAAAATCTAATGAGATAAAAGCATTGGAGGAAAAAGAAAGAAAAGCAAATAAAGCCATTGATGATTTAAGGAGGAAATATAGTTCATTTATCAAAATCCCATGATTTTCACATATAAATTGTGAAGATATATTTCTCACCTGAAAACCACTTTCTATTCAAGTAGCTGCTGTTCAAACCAGTGTCTTGTTTACGCTACTTTCGTGCGCCCTTCCTTTGGTATCAAGTTGAAGCTGTTTGCAACATCGGAAATTACCATAATAATTTAAAGTGATTCCTCATCACACCTTGCTAATTTGTTACTTGTCCAAAATTTGGCAATGAATTAATATGCCTTTAGTTTTTAGGAAGTTTATTTTTTTTGCAATTTACAGCATGTATTCAAGGTATTGACTATGGAATTACAGACAAGGCTAGCTTTTATAGATACAAGTGCTTTTGAAAAGAAAAACTATCAATTTGGACAATATGCACTTGGTCGTCTTCAAGAACTAATTGAAGATGAGAAAATTCACTTGCTCATTACTGATGTGACAAGGAAAGAGATAGACTCTCATCTTAAAAGAAAATCTGAAGAAGCAGCTTCTATGATAACGAAGATGCAAAAAGATGGGATGTTCCTAAGAAACACTCCCAACCTTGACTGTCATGGAATCTTCACCAAGGTTAAAGTTGAGGATATTTATACTATTGCCAGTAAGAAATTTAATGATTTTGTCGAAAATGGCTACGTTGAAACAATAAATGTAAGCATTGTTAACCCTCAACTTGTATTTGATGCTTACTTCAACAACCGCCCACCTTTTGGCAAAGAGTCAAAAAAACATGAGTTTCCTGATGCATTTGCGCTAGAGGCTATTAAACAGGTGAGCTTGGCTAGAGGGTATGCAGTCTATATCGTTAGTGACGACGGCGATATGAAATCCTTCTGTGAGAAAGAAGATAACTTCATTCATCTTGAAAAAGTAGATGACCTAATTGACTTAATTGTTCGAAGCGACAAAGCGTACAAAGAGCCAGCCGAATTTGCTGATGAAGTTTTCGAACAACTCCTAGAAAAAATCAAAGCGGATGCCCTGCAAACTATAAAAGATGGAGAGTTTAACTATGAAAATGCAGACCCTTTCGATGATATTATCAATTCTATAGAAATCAACTCACTGAATGTTGAAAAGAAAAACTTGCAGAATGTCGATGCCGAGCGTGCTGAATACGAAGTAGAGTTTGAGGTGGTTGTTACGGCAGATTACCAATTTTCAGATTATGACCGTTCACCTTGGGATCCTGAAGACAAGCAATATGTATTCATCTTGAGTAATGAGTCAATCGTAAAACACAAAGAAACATATACTGCTCACCTAACACTTGCCTATCCAGATGGATTGAAAGCCAACGCGCACATTGAAGAACTTTACTTCCAAGACACATATTTTGAGCTGACTGATGGTGACTCAGAAGTCATTAGCTTCAAAGAACTAGATATTAATGGCGAATAACATGAAGTTGTATGTAATAGGTAATGGATTTGATGTTCATCATGGCCTTGACACTAGGTATACATCTTTTGGACTTTATCTCAAAAAAAACTACAGGGAAACTTATGAACTACTTCTCGACTATTACGGGTTTGCTGACTTAGACCCAGATTGTCCAACAATAATGTCAGACCCGTTATGGTCTGAGTTTGAAACAAGTATGTCACTACTTGATAAAGATTCTGTTTTGGAAGCAAACACGGATGCAATGCCAAACTATTCTTCAGATGACTTTAGAGACCGAGACAGATACACGTTTTTAATTGAAATGGAGAGAATACTTGGCCTTCTAACCACTGAACTGTATAAAGCATTCGAAGAGTTCATTTTGGCAGTGCAGTTTCCTATGTTTGATCATGGCCGTTCAGTAAATATTGATAGGGACGCTGTTTACCTCACATTCAACTACACAGATACACTTTCTCAATACTATGCAGTCCCCGATGAGAATATATTATTTATTCACGGGAAAGCCAATGCACATGTTGGTGAGTTAATTCTCGGTCATGGTGTTGACCCTGAAAATTTCAAAGAAAAACCTGCTGAACCACCATCAGGATTGAGTGATGAAGACTTAGAGCGTTGGATGGATTATCAATCTGAACAATATGACTACTCATTCGAGCTTGGTAAAAATGCTATTAATCAGTATTTCTCAGCCACTTTCAAGGGCACAGATCAGGTCATAAAAAACAATGAAACTTTCTTTGCAAAGCTCGGCAATATTGATGAAGTATATGTTCTCGGTCACTCATTAGCTGACGTAGATTTACCCTACTTCAAAAAATTGGTTCAATCAGTCAGACCTGATGCTAAATGGGTTGTGACTTTTTATGACCCTGATGATGAGAAAAAACACGATGACACTCTTAAAGAATTTGGAATAGCTAACGTTGCAGTTGTCAGAATGGAACAGATCTAAGAAAAAACCTGTAAATTATTAACAACTGCGCTGGATTTTAATATTTTCTGTACAGGTCTAGTCTAGTTATCACCTGACACCGGCCTCAAACCGGTGTCTTGTTTAGGCTACTTTCGTGTGCCCTTCCTTTAGTAGAAAAGGTATTAGTGCAAAAGAGCATTATAAATGCAGCAGACATTCAGGTTTGCAAAAATAAACACGATGGTAAGAATAGAATTTACGAGTACATGTCAATAACCACTATTGATTATGCCATATAATGTGAATCCCGTATGATTGATGTATGCACGAATGAAAGTATTTCAATTTTTCTATTCCGTGCCTTCGGCCATAATTCAACCAGATACTGTATAGGGATGTTTTTGTTATAGTTTACCATAGATTTTTTTTGATTTTGCAATAAACGGACTTATTGATGAGATAATGGCAGTGGATGTATAAATCTGGTTTATCTTCGCTGCGTAGCAGCGGAATAATAATGAGCAGCTTAAATTTGATTCAAGCTCTCATAATTAGTAAATGGACAGTTTTCCGAATTTTTCAAGTGGGTGGATGTGGAAAAATTCTGAAAATCATTCTGTTAGGTGGAAGTTTAACCAACTGAGCTGGTTTTATTCTCACAGTCCCCGACTTATTGTTTATATGCACACCCCATGCCGAATCCGTCCCACCAGATCGACAACAGCCTGAACCCCCATTGGTGTAGCCAACAACTTAGCTGGGGCTACGCCACCTAGGCCCCAGGCTGTGCGGTTTAACCACGAAAGTGTCTTGACGGTATCGTTCCTGTGAAAGGCGAGAACCGCATCGAGGGCCTGTGCAACTCCGTATACCCTGGCACCCTGAGATATTGATAGGGGGGCTGTAATCCGCAGCTTGCGGGCCAGTGTACTCCGGCTAATACCAGCCCACTGGCAAACCATCCCCACATCAGTCTTCATCAATTCAGCGAGCCGATAGAGTATGTCCGGTGCTACGCCAGCCACGATCCATTGATGTGCTCCTAGTGGGTCACGAGGAATACCAAGACCTTCTAGGAGACGGTTCGGAGTAACTGCGTCACTACTAGGATGATAGGTTGCATAGGGCATCATGTAGCACTCCTCATTGTACAAACACGACCTCTCATGAGCTATCCTACCCCAAACTGTCGTTTTGAGTGGAAAATTAACAACCAAATGCCCCTACATTGAGGAGGGCTGATGACCGAGTTGGTCTGTACTGAACCAGGTTTAGGCATTGAGCTGGGGACTACTTTTCAGGTTCTATCGGAGAACGGCTCTGAATGGGAAATCCTGTTGGGTAATGAATACCGCAGGATCAACAAACGCAGCGGGCGCGTTACAGGTTGGAAAACACCTCCAAAATTTGAGTGCAAAGACATCCAAAAATAACATATCAAATGAGTGCTCAATGCTGGTTATACCAGTAATAATGTTGACTAGCGGCTTCACCTTCTCATAAAATCAAGACATAGGGAGAGTCGCTACCCTAAGTGCGAAGTTGAAACAAGGGAGAGTCGCTACCCTGAGTGCGAAGTTGAAACAAGGGAGAGTCGCTACCCTGAGTGCGAAGTTGAAAAAATGCTAAAACCCTGCCTCGTTGCGGGGTTTTTTGCTTTCTGGAGACATGGATGTGTAGTGGCCTAGTCATCCAAGACTACCTCTTAAGTTAAGAGGGGCGAAGTGTCTGGATCCTCAAGGGCAAATCTAAAATTTCTTATCATCGACTCATTCTGTGAGCCAATGATATTGTCCTATCGGCTCATTTTGTGAGCCGATCAAGATCGTTCATCGGCTCATCTGGTGAGGTGGTCTCAACGCTCACTACCACCTAGATTTAATTTTCGGCTACATAGTTTCATAGCAGATTGGAGCTAGACCACTAAGCAGCCCCAAACGCAATTTAGCTCACGATTTTTAAATTATGCTATTTTTTCGAATCATCTTGGTGCCAAAAACAGTGGTGCTAATACTGGGGTTGAGAGATAATTTCACTGATATAAAAATGTGATACATGAGGATAAAAATGAACGATTTTTTGAAAACTCTGTTGAATATCCGTAGTCTGCGTGCTGCATTGCGCGAGCTTTCTTTTGAGCAGCTGGTCGAAATCAGAGAGAAATTCGAAGAGATTTTTGCTGAGCGTGAGCAGCAAGAGAGCAAATTGAGAGAAGAGTCCGCTGAACGCCTGCAAAAACTGGCTGAGTTTACCGAGCTGCTGAAAGAAGCTGGCATAGATCCGAGTGAGCTGGTTGGTACTGCAACCACTGCAAAAGCAGAGGGTACAGTAAAGAGCAAGCGCGCTCCTCGTCCTGCAAAGTATCGCTACACCGAGGATGGTCAGGAGAAGACCTGGACTGGCCAGGGGCGCATGCCCAAGGCCATCGCAGAAGCAGTGGCTAATGGTCGTGCATTGGAAGAGTTTTTGATCTAGTGCTGAGAGCCCATGCCAGCTCGGCGTGGGCCTTTAATTCTATCTGTAGTAGGAGCACCGTATGGGGAGGACATTAGAGGATATCATCGCGTCTGAATCACCCGAGGTTGTCCAGAGAGCCCAAGAGATCGCAGACGAGCAATTGGTTCATCTGAGTGTGACTAAATTGCTTTCAAATCTCGGGGCGGGTGATGTTCCTGAAATAGATCCCGATATTCTCGATAGTTTGTTGTCGCTCAAAAAATCAGTTGAGAGCCATGACTGTCGGTTGAGTTTATTCGTTCATATGCCTGACGGCACTCATCATGGCGTCAAAATTTAATTAAAGAGCTTCATTGGTACGTCAATCGCAGCTCTCATCTACCAAATGAAATCAACGCCCCATGGCGATGCTTTTTCAAACACCCTCGGTGTGCAAGCGGATCTGATAGCGTGTATTGCGTCCGCCACCAGGTAATTTCTCAATGCACCCCCTACCCACCAACTCAGCCAGATGCCGTGTAGCCGTGGGCTTACTGACTCCGGCGACTTTTTGATATTGACTGGCATTGATGCCATTTTCAAAACCCTGTTCGCCGCCATCCAGAAGGCGGTTAATTACTTTGGTTTGCTCTGGACTCAGACCGTCATGACAGTGCCGCTGCCAGAAGCATACCTTGGCAAGACTACGGGCGATACTTTGTAATGCCAGCTCTATGGAGAAATCCAGTGTGTCGAGAAACCAACAGATCCAGGAGGTAATATCCAGCGAGCCTTTCTGTGCGGATTCCAGTGCCCGATAGTAGTCTGCCCGCCGTCCAAGAATAGCAACTGACATGGCATACAGCCGGATGCTGTGGCTGTCAGCCTGTGACAACGCGAGATCGGTCAGTGCCCGTGTGAGCCGCCCATTGCCATCATCAACAGGATGAAGAGTTACAAACCAGAGATGACAGATCGCCGCACGAAGGAGGGGATCTATCGTGGGATCATGCTGAGTCTGGTTAAACCAGAGGATGAACGCAGCCAGTTGATCGTCAAGAGCGGCCCTTGGCGGTGCCTCAAAATGCACGGTGGGGCGCTCAACACGCCCAGAGACAACCTGCATCGGCTCATCTCCTCGCAACTGTCCTACGTTCACTGGTTGCACCGACCATTCGCTGACGGGGAACAACCAACGATGCCATTGGTAAAGCCGCTCAATCGTCAACGGCTGTCCATGATTGTCGATGGCATCCAGCATCATGGCCACGAGCCCCTCTGAGCGCTCTGATACTGGATAGGACTGAGTTTGTGACCCACCTAACCGCCGAGCAAGGGAGGAACGCACAGATTGGGCATTGAGACGCTCACCCTCAATAGCGGATGAGGAGATGATGTTAGCCAGTAACATATCCAACGTTTGGTCGAAATCCCCCAACCTGGAATGACTACCTAGTAAAATTCCCAACCTGCGTTGAACAAGCCGTAATCTGGGCAATATCTCGCTATTCTGCCAACGAAAATGGGGCCAGTCAGCTTGTTGCCAAATCCAAAATGGTTCCATTATTTCCTCATTCAACGTGCCAGGGTTTCAATAATGAGCCGAACCAGCCCATCATTCGGCTCAATATTTGAGCCGAATATAGCACATACTACTCACCACTAGAGCCGGTAATGAGGGACCGCTCCAGGCTGAAAATCTCAGACCGGAGCTAATGAAAAACTCGATTTATTGCTGCTGGAATACGCTACAGCAATTAGTAGATAGACTAGGCGGGAATTCATTTCCGTTTTGGATGGAGCTTGCAGCTTGCGCTGCATGAAGCCACGCCCAAGCAGATGCCGTCTGGTCTGCTCATTCATATGCCTGACGATACTCACTAATATTGGGATGCCAGTCTAAGCCACCAGAAGAGAAGGATCGAACCACCGAGTAGATTGCCTGCTAGGTATTTCCAAGAGCGATCTGACAAGAACAAAATCGCCCCCAGTATCGTTATCAAGCCCCAGAGATAAGGCATGAGCAGTACATATAGACCAGTCAGTGAGTATTCATCGTTAAACCAATCATAGACAGGCTGAATGAACAGAATCGATGCATTCAAGAGGTGATAGAGCATGAACAACACGAATACCCATGTTCTCTCTGTCTTCACTGCTGCGCTCACTTTAGTTCCCCTTGGAATGGATAGCTGAGTTCAATGACGGTCAAGAATGGTTTGTAGGCAAAGCGCTTGTAGTGTTGAAGAACAAACCAGCTTCTGAAACCGGACGCCAGGCCGTAGAACTTGACTCTTCCGGTCGTGGGGTCAGGGCCGATGTCAGGATAATCGAGACCGAAGTGGTCATATAGCGTTACTTTGATCGTGCCCTTGTAGAAGTCGCCAAACTTTTCATATGTCGTGATTTCCGCCTTACCTGCCCAGACATCGTTAACCGCAATTGTGAGGCCCTGCACCTTATCCGCCGCAGAGTTGAAGATGGGTAACCGAAAGCCGGAAGTCTTGCTGTATTGCTGCATCAAGTCACCCAGAACAAGCTTGTTCACATCCCCATCAAGTACGGCCAGCTTTGCCTTCATTTCCTTGATAAGGGTATCTGAGAACTTGATCGTGGTCGGGTGAGCTCGCGCTGCTCTCGTCAATGCTTGGTTCCGGTATTCACCACCCTCAGATTTCTCGAATTTGGCGATCATGGCCAGAATGTTCATCTTCAAGTCGCCAGTTGCAAACAATGTGGCCATGTTGCGGAAGCTACTAAAGAACACCTTGGGGTCAGTCTTTTCGAGATCACCAATAAAGCCGTCATCTCCCATCTTCCCCACGAACATAGGGATAGCCTTGATCTGCTGAGCCGTCATCGTGCCATAGGTCATATCTTCGGCAGGGCTACCATCAACGTTCTTACCTGGCTCACGCTTCGACTTGTAAATGAGCACAGGCACACGATAGGTTGTGGCTGACGTTGTATCGGTTTTTGGTTTGAGAGCAGGAGGAATGGTTTCTGTCTTCGGGCGCTCTTTCTCTGCCGAACCAAACCACATTGTCGGCTTGGCCTGGGCATATGCTGACTTGATGGCCTGCTCAAACCTGGGCGTCCCCCTCACCGAGATTTGATCTCCCTGGATAGTGCAGCAAGCAAACACATCAGATTGCATCCCCAATACGACCTCTGACCCGTCATCAAGGCTTCCAGCCACAGGGCCTAGAATGCGCTTGAACTCGTCCTTGGTAAGTTGGTGGATGTCTCTGAGGTCTGGTTTCTGCATGTATAGAGGGCTCGATGAAGAGTAGTGAAAGGGTCACTTTATCATCAATGCGCCAATAGAGACCATATAGGCATTTTCTGAAAACGGCAGCTTGTGACGCTTTCTATCGATGGACACGAGAGAAGGAAACAGCAATGACTGCGATGAAGCCCAAGGCGGAACCTAGTGATCGAGAGGTTCTATCTGGAGAGTTCAGGAGGTGGTGGTAGGTAAACAAGAGTGAGAAATCATCATCCTGATCCAAGCCTGTCGTCTCAGCATCTATGTATATCGTCTCGCTCTTCACCCAGCTGGCGGCAACCGCAGCACATTCACTAATTCTTTGTGTGTCAGAACATCGAGCACATAGATCGCATTCATCAGGTTGATACTTTGGCGCTTGCGTTAAGTTATTTTAAGTGACGTTGACATCTTAAAATATCCTGTTAGTTATCTAGCAGCATTTATATACCGACAATAATCGAATCTTATTCGATGTCATCGATGACTCACATGGCTGATTGATAATATTATCCTTCAATACTAACGCCACTATTTCATCTTGCGTTTAAAACTAAATAAATCCAAATGATATAATCCAACTTATAAAGTTGGAAATCTGTTGAGAGTTAATGGCGAGCAATATTTGAATGATTGTCAGGATAGCAACAAACCAAGTCATTCGCTTTTGATATGATAGATTGGCAGATTGAACCTTTTCATTAGACGCCTGCTTTTTTAATTCCAAGCTTTTTTTGACTTTACGGACGTTACCCAAGTAAACGCTAGCTTTTTCAAAAAAAATGTCATAGTTCAGACTGTCATCAGTTCTGAAGTGTATAAAATCATGTTTTGACTCGATAAAGGCTGTAAGTAATTCTTCTATTTTTAATATTTCCACGAATGAACTATAGATGTGGTTATAGCTTTTATCAGGAGATTCATTATAGCTGTCTATGATTGACAGACTGTAGTTTTTATCTAAACGCTCAAATCTTGCATCACAAACATGGAGAAATTGATAGATATGATGCGAGTTTATTGGTGAAAATAAACGAGTTGAAAAATCATTAAGTCGATGTTCATCTACCTCATCAGATGTTTGGGATGTAATATATATATGAGATATTTTAGGAGGGGTTGTTCTCGGCCTCAAATAGCGAAGGGGAAATAAGCACCTTTTAAAATCATCACTTTTAAAGGGTAAATTATATCCATGGAAATGTTGAATAAAATGTGCATTACAGTTATCATCATTTATCTCTTTTGGAGGGGCTGCTTTTTCAATAAAATATGGACTTATATCATCTATATGTATATCCATTGTATATACAGGTGCTTCGGTTTGACTTATACCAAAGAAATTGTATAGCTGGCTTTCTGCCAATTGTATTTCTCTATGTAAAAATTCAAGTCTTGATAACAAACGTTCTTCAGAAAAGTTTAACCGGCCTAATGTGCTTGAGGCTACAAATCGTGTGCTAAATGGGTTACAGCTTAAATATTGTATCTGCTCGGGTTCAATATCTGTCACATCAATATCTTTTAATAATTCTGTAGCTTTGTCAGATAATATCCAGTACAGAGCCAAAAAAGCTAAGCCTCCATCTATATGTATTATTTGTACCGAGCAACGTTCGATGTAATCACTTTTATAATGAATGTATCCATTAACATGGTACCCTTTTGATGAACTACCTATTTTAAAAAAGCCTACATTTAAAAAACCATTATTAAACATGGAGTTCTTGGCGTAGGAATCATCCAGATAACTATTTTTAATTTTCCAATTTTTTAATTTTATTGCGTTGTCTTGACTTATGGAACAAAAGCTACTGATGGCCTTTGCTTTCCATTTTAGTTGTGGGTTGAGCAGACTGTAATGAGTGATTGTATTATTGGTTTTCCGCCCTGAACTCTGTTCGTGCCATTCTTTAGTTTCGTAGTAGAACTTGCTGGCAAGATTCATTTTTTTGCTAAAAAATACAGGGGCAATTTTGACCATTCTGCATATCGTAGCTGTTGTGAAATTGGTATAACTCCCCACAAACCACCTCCTATTTTTACTGTAGAATATCACTGAGATAGGCTTTTGGCTATAATCCTAGCTTCCTAAAGATCATCTTCAATGCCGTGTAGGATAGTTGCTCTAAAAACCTTTTCAATAAGGTTCGCCTTTAGTTATTTGAGCATGTGAACTTTATAGATTTTTATAAGTATAAATATGTTATGCCGTTTTTTAGGCGACATATGTCTATCTGTAGGGTGAGATCCTATTTCTACTCTATATTAATAGCTAGCAGAAGTTCAGATTATGAATGGAAGTCTGATATGGAAAATATTTAAAAATTAACAGATAAATAGAATTTTATATTAAGGAGTTTTTTTGGGAAATTTATTTATGGCAATAAATCTCTAATATCACACCCAAGCACTCTAGCAAGGCGATAAGCCTTCTCTAGGGTGACATTGACCTCACCACGTTCAATCCGTCCTACATAGCTTCTATCAATCTCGGCCACATGTGCGAGTGCATCTTGTGATACTCCCAATTGAAGCCGTCTATCACGTACAGCATCACCAAATTTTTTTGCTAGATCTTGCATGTCTCGCCTCTCTCTGGCGAGCACTATCTCTGGTTGTCTGGCTAACAGCCACGGACTATAATCCGCAATCGAGTTTAGATTTCTACTAATTGTTTTCGTTTGAGACCTAGGATTGCTTATGAGCTCCCAGACTGTGTGGATACCAACCGCACTCTATACAGCACTTGTTCGATTGCAGCTTGATGATTTCACTGCGATAGGGTGTGTAAATGCCATTTTTGGTGACAAAGCAGAATCGCAGATACATAAGCGGCGTTATACCTTCATTTATCGGCATCTGATCAGGCTCGTAAATCTGGGACTTCTAAAAAGGAAGCATGTTGATGATGGGAAGCGCTTTTCTCATTTCATCAGGACTCCCAAGTTCGATGAAGTGCATTTCAAAGAGGAATTTATTGGGCCTTGTGCGCTTGTAACGGAATCGGGTAAGGAGCGTGAGCCAGAAACGTATGAATCTGTTCTGGTAGGGCTGAGCGCGAGAGCACAGCACTACCGTAAGGGGTTGCAGGAATGTGATTCAATGCTCGCTGAGTACCAGGAGTTAAGAGCGGACTTCTCCATATTGGATCCAGCGATTGAAAGGGCCATCAACAATACCGTTGCAGAGAGTCGCGATTTGCGGGGCAGGCTGGAAGCCGTGGAGAGGCTTTTGAGGGGGTTGATTGCGTTTAGAAGCGCCTCTTGATGAACGGCCAGAATCGATAGATGTGTCTCAGAATCAAAGGGCTAGTAATTTCAAGCCGTTATCTATCAGCAGCTAAAGAAGAATCAGCCATTGCTTGTATTAGCAACGCTTTAACCTTATGTCCAAGATCAACATTTCGTTTACTCGCTGACTCATGTGTTAGTGCTTGGCTCAGAATATTCAAGGGGCCGACCAAGTAGACCTTTTCTACGGCACGTGTAATCGCGGTATAACACATAGTCCGATCAATATTTGGGGCCTTATCCAGAACAATTATGACTTGCTTAAACTGTGAACCCTGACTCTTGTGAATCGTCATTGCATAAGCGTGGCTAAGGGCATTGATTATATCCAACGAGATCTCTCGCTCTATTCCGTCATCCCATAGGATCTTGCCAAAGCTAGACAAAGACTCATCGTTGTCATCATTCTTTAGTATTTTCATTACATTGTAAACTTGGCAAATGTATCCTGTGGAACCATTCATCAGATCATGATCGTAAAGGTTGGAGCAACACATTATTTTGTCATGTAGTTTAAACTCAGTATCTAAATACTGATTTGCTTCTTCTATAAATACTCTTAATGGTTTACTGTTATTCAATGCTACGCAGCGTTTATTTATATCATTAACCATTTTGGTTGTAGCGCAAATTATTTGTGTTTCATTAGGTTTTTCTAAATATATTGAGACTGCTCTCTTTTGAATTGCATTGGCTCCATTGATATCAATATGGACGACATCATCGTAGCTAAATGTTGGAAGAATACCATTACGGATAGAGGCTGAAACAGCAGGAATATTTGAGAGTTTATCTTGCCGACGAACCTCTGTTAATGTGATTTTTGAAATGTCGTGTATAGGCACCAGCTCATGGAACACAAGGCCAAAATCTACAGGTGGTAATTGCCCTATATCGCCTAGCATGATTATGTGCGCAGAGTTAGGAATACACCTAAATAGGCGATACATACTAGGTAAGTCCACCATTGAGCTTTCATCGACAACAATAACAAGCTGTCTACCTTCATAATTATTAGCATTGAAGTTTCTAATAAATCTTGCGATAGTATGAGCCTCTTGATTTGTTGCCTCAGCCATCCTTTTTGCTGCTTTGCCTGCAAGTGCGACTTGTATTGGTATTACATCTAACTTATGAAACACTGAATAAAGCGCATCTAATAATGTAGTTTTACCTACACCTGCACCACCATTAATAATTAGAAAACGATGTTTTATAGCCCCAAAGATAGCCTCTTTTTGAAGGGAACTGAAGTTAAAACACTTTTTACTTTCGTATTGATTGATATAGAAGTTTATCCTTTTTTCATCGAGAGATAATTTACTTGGGGTTGTGATGAGGTTCACCAATCGCTGAGCAACATATGCTTCCATGGTGAAAGCACCTGCGCTCTGTAATTCATTGTCACCAACCTCAAGGATATTTTCACACGATGTGGCGAGTGCGAATGCTTGATTAACATAGCACTCTGTTTTCTCTGGATTATTGGGGATATGTAAGAGCTGTTTCAGCCATATGTCTAGATCATATCGTGTTGCTAATGTACTCCCGCTAGAAAGGTGACAGTACAACGCCTCCTCGGCTGCTGCTGCGAGCCTAATAGGAGCATCCAATTGAAAGCCTAGAGTCAGTGAGATTCGATCACATTCATTAAAATC
The DNA here is from genome assembly GCF_037818705.1 of Aeromonas popoffii. NCBI lineage: Bacteria > Pseudomonadati > Pseudomonadota > Gammaproteobacteria > Aeromonadales > Aeromonadaceae > Aeromonas > Aeromonas popoffii. Next base: position 556,436 of record NZ_CP149129.1, read on the forward strand.
AACACCAAATGCTAATAATCGGTAAGGGTCTTCGCTTACCTTACTTATGGTTTCCTGTTGATAATAATCTGATACCAAAAATGAGGTGGATACTGATAATCCCAAATGTGCATTGCAGAAACGCATCGCATCAATATTTATATAGCTACGCCATGCATCGATAGTATTTTTTGCGGTGCTTTCACTTAATATCTTATGCAGCCTTACAACATCCCCATTATCCAATATTTCAAATAGGGACTCACCAAATGTAGACCATAATTTACGGGCTTTTACTGGGCCAACACCTTTAAATCTGGTATGACTGCCTAACATCAGTACGATCTGCTCCCCTGATGGCCTAATAAGGTCTAGGTATTGAGGGGTGATTACAGTGAGAATACCTCCGTGCTCTACTCGTCTACTATACTGCTTTTTGACAGCTAATTTAACCAATGCACCCTTTGCCAATATTAGTGACAGGCGCTCACTGTTATTTTCAATTATGTGAATGATGTAATTGCGCTTGTAATTGCAATTACGTAGAGTGTCAGGATCTATCTGCACAGCATGAAATGAGCGACCTTTTCTGGATGAATATGGTGGTCTCGTTATGCGAAAAAACTTCTCTTGCTCGAAGTCATTCATCTCGGCACCCGCTTAAATAGTTCTAACAATTCCATACGATGCTGATCGCGATGTGAATTTGATTGAAGTGATTTATATTCCTGCTTTAAGCCTTCTAGATGAGATTCTAGTTCTGCAACCCGTAGCTGTAATTGGCGAATCTTATTGTCCTTTTCTTGAATGCTCTTTTCTAGTGGGCTGTATCGCTTTGCGGGTGCTTTTGAAGTATCCCTAGCCTGGTAGGGAAGCTCCTGCAAGGTATTCTGCTCAGCTAGCCATTGCGCCTTACTTTTAAGGTACGAAACAATGTATTTATTTTGGTAATAGCTAGAGCGAGATATGCCAATCTCTTTTATTATTGCAGTTGCATTTAAACTGCCATTTTCTATGAAGTTTTGCCATTCAGCAAGGTCAAGTGGCCCGACCAAATTAGCCACCTTAACAAGATTTTCACGCGCCTTGGCATGCATTTTATCAAGATCGAAATCTTCCAGTTCATGGCTAATACTGAATGCTTTATTCATTTTTTAAGATCTTTCAATCTGGCTTTTGTCTTCATAGAGTGTGGGAGCGGTGCTTCCAACTCCTCAATGGACATACCTCGACTTGTAGCATTGGCGAACCAGCGAACAAAAGTCTCATCATAGTCAGCTAATAGTTTTTTTAACTTGATATTTTCTTCTTTTATTTTATCAAGCTTTGATTGGGTTTCTTCTGCACGCCTGCCGATATCTTCTAATATATTGCTACTTTGATTGGCTTCTTTATAAGCCTTAACAATAGCTTCTTTTTTGGACAATGCTTGCCGAGTAAACCCTGTCTCCTGTTCTAGTTCCTTCCAGGTGACCTTATTCTTCCCACTGCGGGCAGCTAGGATTACGATGAGTTTGCAGAAGTCTTGCTCTAGTGCAGCTGTAATTTGTTTCTGTTCTTTTTTCATATTGCAACGCACCCATTATTACCATTAGGGAAAACTTGCACTCGTTCACCATCTGAAATTGAATTATCTTGCTCAATGGCGAGGGCTATACGACAACCATTTAATAGTTCTTCATGAGAACGTAGCCAGTTATTGGAACCATGATATTCTGCGTCAACTGCTGCTTTAACATGTTGAATTCGAGTTTCTTGTTCATCTTGAAGTTTTTGTAAATGAATGATCTCTCCCTGGTTTCCTTTTATACGATAATACTCAGAGCATCCACGGACGCATGCATAGTATTTTCCACATGGAGAGTCACTATAGTCATGTTTACATAAGCCAATTGCAGTGATGAGTGTTGTGCCAATGTCTTCTATCGTTTCAAGAACCTCATCACGGTCAACCAGTGTAAAGATCACGGATGCCTCTTTTGCTTGCTCTGGTGTTATATTTGAGGCGGCAAAGAGTATGTCTGCGTTATCCATGACTCTTTTAGCTGGATTAGTGTGGTCATAGGCTACATTGTCTAGAGTATACTTTCGCCCAAAGTATCGAGCAATCTCTATAGGGGTTACTGAATCTGAGAGCTCTAGCATAGTGTCTAGAAAGTGACGGAATTGATGTGATGTCAGCCGGATCTGTTCACCTTGATAGCACAGATTTTTGCGTTCAAATACATTTTTTACACCATCTTCTGGACGACCAGAAATATAGTCTGATATCTGAGTATGCGATATCATTGTGAATTCCCAGGGCTCAGCTCTCTTAATAGAATGATGGCGCTGATGTTGGGTAACAAATATTAGTTTATCCAGAGAGTTCGCTACAGTTAATGCTGAAATCTGTTTCCATAACTGATCGACAGACTTCTGCGCTAATGAAAATGTTTTTTCCTTTAAGTCTGCTGAGTGGAATGCGACCGCATTTTTACCTGTATTTGGATTCCGTTTATTAGTCAGGTTGACATTTCTTGCCTTTAGATAGGATACGAGATTGGGACGTGATGACCAGTGTAATCTTTCCCAAACATCAGTGACAAACAGCTCACAATCTTCGGTGATAATTGGGAAGAAGTCGTATTTCCCATTAGCGACGAATTTAATCGTGTCACGTACAGGTGCTAATATTTCAAGGGCGCTAGTCAGACCTTTCTTTAGGATTGGTAACAGGCTTGAGGTGATAGGTTTGGTTTGATATCCAGCACCCTTTTTGGCTCGGTAGCGGATCTCATAAATGGATAATATGTCCATTTCACCAGTGAAGACGTTTTGCTCCTCAGCCTCCCTAACCTGTAAGCAGTCGACATCCAGGCAGATCACCTCATCAAATCGCAGACCCGTTGTAAACATGATTTCTACCATAGCCTGAAACAGTGCATCATCACCTTCTAGATTCGAGTTAGAAAGTGTTGCTACTGCGATGAGGCTTTCATGGGTAGGTAGCTTCTCATGCCGTTTGGTAGTTGACTCAAAATCGATTCTTGTATCACTAGCGGTATGGGTTTCTCCGCGTTTAGATGACTTTTTGAATCCAATCTTTTGGATGGATAGCCGCTTTTGGTTAATGAATTTCGCAATAGATTCAAGTCTCTGACCAATACGGTAAAAGGTAGAACTTTCTAGTTTATCGTGTGCTTCCGCCTCTGCGACTTTGAAGTCATAAGTAGTCAGAGTGCTTGCTGTAATATTTCTTTTTAGCATCGCATTATCTAAATACCGATATGCAACAATATAGAAATTGAGTGTTCCTACATCTTTTGACTTCTCAATTTGCAAGGCTGAAATATGACATTTAGCTATGTCAGATAAATCCAGATTGTGAAACGCCTTCATGGCATCACGTGATGACTTAACTTTTTTACCTAGATTGTTATCTCGACTAAAATTGACTGATATATTATTTCCAGATTTTCTAGCTTGAGTCTTACAAATACCCTTAGCATCCCAGCTAAAGGCATCCCATTCCCAACCTTCTAATATTGCAAAGGGAGTGTTTTTTTTGTAAAAGTGAACTAATTGTGCCAGATTGCTATCAGCATCTACACCAATTGATGGTAATAATTGTAGACTGGTATTCATAGTTCACCCCTGTCAAACAGGTCAGCAAACTTGCGAGCAGCTAAAAAGTTTTTATGTTGAAGAATATTTATGGCGTGTGCATCACCAAATGCTGTTTTTACTTCCTCTACCATCGTATCTACAATTGCCTTATGGTCAACGTCTTCAAAAGCCTCTAGAGAAGAGCAGTTGTAACAAGAAAGCGGGGGTTGCAGAGAGCATGGGGTCGCGCTACCGCAGCTACCAATTTGAACAAGATTTAAATTTTTCGATGGCGCGAAAATGCCTTGTCCTCGCTGAGAGGTATTACCAGATGTGACAATTTTACCTGCAAATGCATCGAGTATATCCATGGCTTCACTTCGCAGTACATCATCTAGTTTTTTAGCAACAGTATGCGATTGTCTATAATAAACTTCTAGTTGTTGTAAATCACTATGATCCATTAGTTCAGCAACAACAGACATAGGAGTGCCTTTGGCGATTAACCGTGAGCAGAAGGTTTTACGAAGTCTACGGTTGGTTACCTTGAAGTCCAATCCGACAGCCTTTCTGAACAGATTGGTGATGTATGTCATATTGGTTATCTTTACTTGCTGCTTAACTAATTCATTTCTAACGCTATAATAATTTGAGAGGACAGGCCAATTATCATTAATTTTTTTGCCAAGTATTTCCTCGTAACGTACTTTCATTAATAAAAGTAGTTTCGCAAGTGTTTTTGTTATGGGGCGAATTTTATATACATTATTATTGGCCTGCCCTCTTTGTTTTGCCCTTAAAACTTTTAGTGTATATACACCCTTGTCTGAAATCTGCAAGTCAGAGAACTTCAGCCTCATCACTTGGATATTTCTCATGCCAAGAACTTGGGCACATTTTAGTGATACCAATCCCTGTAACTCATGCGTGGTGAGCGTCTCTGGTAAAACTGAGTTTAATGTGGAGATGAAGATGCGTTCTTCCTTGATCGTGAGTGGACCACGGCCAGGGATCTCCATAATGACATCAAGACCTTTACCTTCGTCTGTACCAAACTTTATACTATCTAGGTAATAATCATAAAAGTCTTCGTCAAAGTATGGGTGGCCTTCTTCAACGCACCATTTATACATCATTCTTAAAATAGATTTAGTGCTTACACTACGCTCAGAACTCATAAGTTCTCTGTAGATTTCTTGGATTTTTTCAGCAACGTCTTCTGCTGCAATATCGTCAGGGATGTTTAGTAAGCGCCAGCAATGTTGATGTGAGAAAAGAGCATAGTTAGAGTAGATATGACAAGCATAAGAAATCCATGCACGGGCATGCTCTCTTAGTTGGGGAGAGATTTTGTCAAAGAATAGGGTCTCCCTCTCCGGTTCCAGAACTACTTTACCTTGTGTTAAATCCAGCTGTTGGCCTGACTGACTTACAGGATATGGGTCATAAGCAAATTGTGGATGCTGGTCTATTTGTACCAACATAATATCGTTTTTATCTAATTTTTTTGTCGGCATAGCCAGCACCTCGGAAATTTATTATGATAATTTTCTATGTGATTCCATTTCTGCATGGAGTTGGTTTAGGACTAGGTTGCATTGCTCCATTATTGAACCAGCTTCATATATTAGACTACTATCTGAGTTATACGTCCATCCCCCAACATTATTTTTTAGCTTTTTCTGTTGAGCGGCATCAATTCCCATTTTGGTGAGCATTCTGTCAAGATTTTCAAAAAGAGTATGTCTTAATTTATGAGGGTGGATATCTGACAACTCTAAAATCTTCTTCTTGATACTTGAGAAAACATCATCCAATGCAGCTATTGATAGCGGATTATGCGGTTTGGTTGTCGCTAAGAGTAAATAAGGGCTCTTCATGGCAGAGTCGCCAAGAGATTTTCTAGCCTGTTTATATTCATCAATCAGTGAAGCCAGAGGAAATGAAATAGGTATGATCCGGCCAACAGTTTTCTCGCGAGGTGATCTACCACGAGGATCTTCATGTTCGACATTCTGTTGTGTCAGGATAAATGGGTAAACACCATGAACCAGCTGACTCGTATAGCAGTTTGATGTTGTAAGTGATAGCAGCTCACCTTTCCTAATTCCTGTTTCTAAAAGTAACCTAAGAATTAGCTTGTTACGTAACTGAGTAGCTTTATTCCAGCCAAGCAAACTTGGCATTTCCATGACATCATACAGTGTTGCTTGTTGGACTAATGATAATCCAAGGATGCGGCCTTGAGCTGTCTTTGGTCTTCTCAGCTTGGCTAGTTTTACTTGAAGTTTTTCCATCATCTTGGGTATTTGATGGAATAGAGGATCTGTATTACGGCGCTTGGAAATTGCTTTATCGGCTAAAAATTGAAAGTAAACCAATACTAGGTCAAGGCGTTGATTGAAATAATCAGGACTAACAATATCTGGCCGGAGGGGTCTTGCTCCGTTGATATCGTATGAGTGATGCTCAAGGTGTTTGAGAAAACTCTGGTATAAGCCAGTATCAGCAAACCCTGTGTCAGCAACAATTTCCGCTAGATCTACTTTTAGCATTGCTGCCCATCGTTCGATATGGATTAGGTGGTTTGCATTATTCTCCTGTGTTTTTTCCGCACCATACAGGTGTGTCAGTGTGAACTCACATAGCCTCGGGATGGGGAGTCCTCTCTCATCAACGATTAGATACTTACGTTCATTGTACTGCTTCATGTTGACGGTTCTGAGCTTCACTGCATCATTCCTTTACACTTTTAGACACCTATTCCTAATGTATACTCCGAGCTTTCAGAATGAGCAATCTTTACATGTTTATAAATGAAAAAACCCCGAAATATCGGGGTTTTTAGGCATTTTGCTTTACAAAGTGCTTTACATTTTAAAAAATCCGGCCCTAAAAAGGGATGTCGTCGTCGAAATCCATCGGCGGCTCGTTATATACCGGCGGTGCAGACTGGGGCTGCTGGGCCGGACGGCTGTATCCACCTTGCGGCGGCTGCATGTTCTGCTGCGGCGCGGCGGCAGGACGGGCCTGGTTCATTGGCTGCTGGGCGGGCATGCCTTGTTGTGGCTGACCCCAGTTGCCTTGGGGTTGGCCACCCATGTTCTGACCGGCGCCACCTTGCGGACGGCCACCCAGCATCTGCATCACGCCGCTGAAGCTGTCTACCAGCACCTCGGTGGTGTAGCGCTCTTGGCCGCTCTGATCCTGCCACTTGCGGGTCTGCAGTTTCCCTTCGACATAGACCTGGGAGCCCTTCTTCAGGTACTCGCCTGCCACTTCGGCCAGCTTGCCCATGAACACCACGCGGTGCCACTCGGTACGCTCTTTCTGTTCGCCGGTCTGCTTGTCGCGCCAGGTTTCAGAGGTGGCCAGGGTGATGTTGGTCACGGCACCGCCACTCGGCATGTAGCGCACTTCCGGGTCTTGTCCCAGGTTACCGATCAGAATGACTTTATTGATGCCTCGACTGGCCATAATCTCTCTTCCACCCTTTATATACCGGCCAGGCCATATGCCCGGACCAATTCAACATATCGTTTGTTTTCTGTCAGATAGGCAACATCGCTGGACGATACTGTCACTCAAGTGATGATTGCACCCGGTTCAGTCGGCCTGCTGGCCACAGCCCCGCTTTCAGATTTTGCCCGCAATAGTAACAGTTGGCGCGAACGAGCGCACATCTTCCTGTCCGTTCAGCCTTCAGCCAAGGCATAGACCGAAGGATTAACTTACACGAGGCCGACCTTGACCAGCAAGCGGGCAGGGACAGCGGGGTGTCCCTGCCCATGGCGCGATCGCCGCAGGAATGCGGGTTTGCTTTGATGCGACACCCTGTGTCAGGCGTTGAGCCAGCATTTCACCCAAATGGGGGGAGGTAGCTAGTCCTTTGTATTGCTTAGGAAATTGGTGAGTTTCAAAGGAGGCACACTTGTGTCTAATACTTTTTTAATACTGCACCGTTCGAGGGGCTTGGTACTCTCTGCTGCCAAAAAAACCATGGCCTGAATGTTCAAGGACGTGATCTTCATGACCACCCTATATCCCATCGTACTGGTGACCGAAAATAATGTGCAGGCGGTCAGTTTTCAGAGCTATCTGACCGAGCAGCTGGCACTTCCCATCCTGCTGGTGAGCATACTGGAAACCCTGCCCCTACAGGACGAACTCGAGCCGCGACCCTTGTTTCTGGTTGATCTGGATTACCTCAAGTCGAGCCAGCAGTCGGGTTGGCCACGGGAGATCGCCAGCCGCTTTGGTGAGGCCAATACGGTGTTGCTTAACGCTCCGACCAGCACGGATCGGGAGTTGCTGCTGATGTGGCCCCATACCAGCGGGCTTTTTTTCCGTCAGGATCCGCTGGATCGGCTGGTGCTCGGCATTCGCAAGGTGCTGCAGGGGGAGTACTGGATCCCTCGCCACTTGCTGTGTGATCTGGTCAACTACTACCGCAAGGGGGGGGAGCATCATGTGCGCAACCAGACGCTGCTGACCGTGCGTGAGCAGGAGATCATCCGTTATCTGATGACGGGAGCCTCCAATACCGAGATTGCCGACAGCCTGTTTGTGAGCGAGCACACCATCAAGTCCCACCTCTACAACGTGTTCAAGAAGTTGAACGTAAAGAACCGGTTGCAGGCAGTGAGCTGGGCCAAGGAGTATCTCTGAAAGCGATGGGGATGATGGATAAAACCTGTCTATTCATCCAGTAGTCTCTATGCCATACTGATTCGCTCTGGTTTGTGTATCGAGCGTGCAAAAGATGGAAAAAATCGTGATTCGGGGTGCCCGCACCCACAATCTCAAGAACATCAATCTGACCCTGCCCCGCGACAAGCTGATCGTGGTCACTGGTCTATCCGGCTCCGGCAAGTCTTCCCTGGCGTTCGATACCCTCTATGCCGAGGGGCAGCGCCGCTACGTGGAGTCGCTCTCCGCTTATGCTCGCCAGTTCCTCTCCCTGATGGAAAAACCGGATGTGGATCATATCGAGGGGCTTTCCCCTGCCATCTCCATCGAGCAGAAGTCCACCTCCCACAACCCGCGTTCGACCGTCGGCACCATTACCGAAATCTATGACTATCTGCGCCTGCTGTTTGCGCGGGTAGGTGAACCTCGCTGCCCGACTCATGCCATTCCGCTCGCCGCCCAGACCATCAGTCAGATGGTGGATCAGGTGCTGGCCCAGCCCGAGGGCAGCAAGCTGATGCTGCTGGCACCCGTGGTGCGGGATCGCAAAGGGGAGCACAGCAAGCTGCTGGAAAACCTGGCAGCGCAGGGTTATATCCGTGCCCGTATCGATGGCGAGGTGTGCGACCTCTCCGATCCCCCCACCCTGGAGCTGCACAAGAAGCACACCATCGAGGTGGTGGTGGACAGGTTCAAGGTGCGCGATGACCTGGCGCTACGCCTGGCCGAATCGTTCGAGACTGCGCTGACCCTCTCCGGCGGCATCGTATTGGTGGTGCCCATGGACGGGGAGGAGGGGGTTGCCCCCATGACCTTCTCCGCCAACTTCGCCTGCCCGGAGTGTGGCTACTCCATGTCGGAGCTGGAGCCGCGCATCTTCTCCTTCAACAACCCGGCCGGTGCCTGCCCCACCTGTGATGGTCTGGGCGTACAGCAGTATTTCGATCCGGCCAAGGTGATTGGCGATCCGGCCATCAGTCTGGCCAACGGTGCCATCCGTGGTTGGGACAAGCGCAGCTTCTATTACTTCCAGATGCTCAAGTCTCTCTCCGAGCACTACAAGTTCGATCTGGAGGCGGCGTGGGAGGATCTGCCCCTCAAGACCCAGGAGGTGATCCTGCGCGGCTCGGGGCGTACCGAGGTCGAGTTCCGCTACATGAACGATCGCGGCGACGTGGTCGTGCGCAAGCACCCGTTCGAGGGGATCTTGCACAATATGGAGCGACGCTACCGCGAAACCGAATCCAACTCGGTGCGCGAAGAGCTCTCTAAATACATCGCCAACAAATCCTGCGCCAGCTGCGGTGGCAGCCGGTTACGGGAAGAGGCGCGCCATGTGTTTGTGGACAACCGCAACCTGCCCGCCATCGCGGAACAGTCCATTGGCGATGCGCTCGCCTTCTTCGAGGGGCTGGGCCTGACCGGCCAGCGTGGGCAGATTGCCGAGAAGATCTTGAAAGAGATCATCGAGCGGCTCGGCTTCCTGGTGAACGTGGGCCTCAACTATCTGAGCCTGTCGCGCAGTGCCGAGACCCTCTCCGGCGGTGAAGCTCAGCGCATCCGGCTTGCGAGCCAGATCGGCGCCGGTCTGGTTGGGGTGATGTACGTACTTGATGAGCCCTCCATCGGCCTGCACCAGCGCGACAACGAGCGGCTGCTCAAGACCCTCACTCACCTGCGCGATTTGGGTAATACGGTCATCGTGGTGGAGCATGACGAGGACGCCATCCGCCTCGCCGACCATGTGCTCGACATCGGCCCGGGGGCTGGCGTGCACGGTGGCGAGATTGTTGCACAGGGCACCCCCCAGCAGATCATCGACAATCCGGCTTCCCTGACCGGTGACTATCTCTCTGGCCGCAAGCAGATCGCCATTCCTGCCGAGCGTACCCCGCTCACCGGCAAGTGGTTAAAACTCAAGGGGGCGAGCGGCAACAACCTGCACAACGTTAATCTGGATCTGCCCATAGGGGTGATGACCTGCGTCACCGGCGTCTCTGGCTCCGGCAAGTCGACCCTGATCAACGATACCCTGTTCCGCATCGCTCACCGGGAGCTCAACAAGGCGACCGAGTCCACGCCTGCTCCCTATCGCAGCATCGAGGGGTTGGAGCATCTGGACAAGGTGGTGGATATCGATCAGAGCCCCATCGGTCGCACCCCGCGCTCCAACCCGGCCACCTATACCGGCCTGTTCACCCCGATCCGCGAGCTGCTCTCCGGCACCCAGGAGGCGCGTTCGCGCGGCTACCAGCCGGGCCGTTTCTCCTTCAACGTCAAAGGGGGCCGCTGCGAGGCGTGTCAGGGGGATGGGGTCATCAAGGTGGAGATGCACTTCCTGCCGGATGTCTATGTGCCGTGCGATGTCTGCAAGGGCAAGCGCTACAACCGCGAGACCCTGGAGGTGAAGTACAAGGGCAAGAACATCCACGAGATCCTCGATATGACGGTGGAAGATGCCCGGGCTTTCTTCGACCCGGTGCCGGCGGTGGCGCGCAAGCTGCAAACCTTGATGGATGTGGGCCTCTCCTACATCCGCCTCGGCCAGTCGGCCACCACGCTGTCCGGAGGGGAGGCGCAGCGGGTCAAGCTGGCGCGCGAGCTCTCCAAGCGCGACACGGGTCAGACCCTCTATATCCTGGATGAGCCGACCACAGGTCTGCACTTCCACGACATACAGCAACTGCTCAAGGTACTTCACCAGCTGCGGGATCGGGGCAATACCATCGTCATCATCGAGCACAACCTGGATGTCATCAAAACCGCTGACTGGATCGTCGATCTGGGGCCCGAGGGCGGTGCCGGTGGCGGCCGTATCCTGGTGACAGGTACGCCAGAGCAGATCAGCCGCTGTGAGGATTCTCATACGGCGCGCTTCTTGGCCCCGCTGTTGGTAAGATCATCGCGGCTGTAATGAGACAAGGGGCCCTGTGCCCCTTGTTTTGTATCAACGTGATTCAGTTGCCGCCCCAGGAGACGGATACTCCATACTTGGTACAAGACAGTTTCCGCTCCCTGGTTTGCCGTCCAAAGGATATTGGCGCTCATGGCTCAACCTTCCCGCTCCATCGATCATTTGCTGGCCTACTCCATGTTTCCCATCTGGGCCGGAGCCATCCTGATGTTGCTCATCGTGATCGCCCTGGCTCAGGTGCCAGCGGCCCAGCGGATCGAGGAGCGGCGGATGAAGGATCACCTGCAGCGGGTGATCAAGGCGGTACAGGGTGATATCAACGCCATCAATGCCTTCACCCGGGATTGGGGTATCTGGGATGAGAGCTATCATTTTCTGGTGATGCCTCCAATCGGTTGAGCATCGTGTATGATGGCGGCTTTTGATACTCAGCATTCCTTATGGTCACCATCATCGTTCATTGCCCACGCTGCCAATCAGACCGCGTATACCGTCATGGTAAGACCCCAGCGGGTCATGTCCGCTATCGCTGCCCCGCTAGTCCTCATATTTTCCAGCTCACCTACACCTACGAGGCGCGTAAACCCGGCGTTAAAGACAAAATTGTTGAGATGGCCTTCAATGGTTCCGGGGTCCGTGATACTGCTCGCGTGCTCAACATCGGCATCAACACCGTCTTGCGCACGCTAAAAAACTCACCCCGAGGCAAGTAACCTCCCAGCAAGTCGTATTGGATGATGTCGCGCTTATCTGCGAGCTCGATGAGCAATGGTCCTTTGTGGGCAACAAGAGCAATCGCCATTGGCTCTGGTATGCCTTCGATACCAAGCGAAAGCGGGTTGTGGCCTACACCTTTGGTCCCCGAACCGATGCAACATGTCGGCAACTGTTGGCCTTGCTCTCACCATTTCAGATAGGTTTCATCACCAGCGATGACTGGGGGAGTTATGCCAGGGAAGTCCCAGCCGAGAAGCATCTGGCCGGGAAGATTTTCACTCAGCGGATTGAACGTAACAATCTAACGCTCAGAACTCGCCTCAAACGATTGGCCCGCAAAACCATCTGTTTCTCTCGGTCTGTTCTTCTACATGAGAAAGTTATCGGGGCCTTTATCGAGATGTATCACTTCAACTGATTGGAGGCATCACCAGCTCCTGGTCTCATCCCGCTAAGCGGTAATCCTCAAGTCAGCGTGCTCCCCTGTCGATAACCTGTACTGACAGTAGATATCTCTGTCATCAGATGAACCAGGGAGGTTGCAATGAACATATCTAGAGGTATTGGTTTGACATTATGGCTTGCGGTGTCATCGTTGACAGCACAGGCTGAACCGGTAACCGTGACGGGAACCCTGACTCTGTCTGGTCGGTTGGAGGCTGAACCCTGCCGCATCGAGCTAGACGACCGCCAGTTATCGTGGACTTGTACGGTTGCAGAGCGAACCAACCATGAGCAAGTTTCGCTCTCTATCTTGCAACAAGGAGAGCCTGGCATGTTGACTGCGGCCCTAGTGGATTACCGCTGGGTCGATCCGGCCCATACCATGGCCATCATCACAATCAGCCACGACTAGGCGGCATTCTTAAAATGTAGTGGTCAACTAAATCCGGACACTTGGTTAGGCCGAGCTCCGGTTTTTGCTGGCGGTATCCCGTCATTGTGTTGATGTGGCCGCCGCCAGTTGTAGTAATCCATCAGGTAGTAACTGATATCCCGTTTTTCCTCCCGCAGGCTCATGTATCCCATAGCCGGAACCCACTCCGTTTTAAGACTTCTGAACAACCGCTCCATCGGGGTGTTGGCGCTCCTATGTCAACAGGCTCGCGCTGAGTCAGCTAAATCAGCCAAGATCAAAGGGTAGAGTTCCCTGACGATATAGCGTTTCAAACAACGCTGGATCTCTTTCGAAGATAAGCCCTGGGCGCTACGTCGTGCGACGTAAGATTGGGTTTGTGGATCTCCCCGCATCCGGACCATTGCAATCGTCCATAACGCATTATTTGCTGCACGGTTACCACCTCGGTTTAAGCGATGTCGTACGGTCTTTCCCGAGGATACGGGTAAAGGGTTAACTCCACAAAGTGCCGCGAGCGATGCTTCATTTGTTAACCGTTCCGGGTTATCGCCAGCCGTTGAAAGCAGCACAGCTGCGGTTTGAGGGCCGACGCCAAATTGCTCGCGTAGACGGCTAGCATGTTGACGAGTCAGGGGAGTCGAGATCTGGACTCGTACCCTGCTGCCTGAGACGCCAGACACAGACACGACCCTGCTTCCATTTTTCCTGGACGACCTCAAGTTGCAGTTGCTGCATGGATCCCGTCAGGAGGGGATGCGCAGTCTGAGCGGGGTGAGGCGAGCCCAGTGGGGACCCCTCATCTACGCGTTCCAGCCGGTCACCAACGCTCTGGAAAACGCCACACCCAATGGCTATCTGCTGGTGACTCGCTGGCTGGATGCTCGCTATCTGCATGATCTGGCTGAGCGCACAGCCCTCTCTTTGACCCTCTCCCAGCCCAAGCCTTCCGATAACGTCCTCTTCTTCAAGCCACTCAAACCACAGATGAGCTATCGCCTGGTGGATCTGGGGCTGCCGCGGGTCAGGGGTGAGGGGTGGCTGCTCGACAGCTATGGCGACCCCGTGTTGATCCTGCGAGTCGGGTCGAGCGCTTGCGCCGCAAGATTGCCGAGTACAGGTTCGGGCGTGAGGAGGTGCCGCTCAAGATGACGGCGTCGCTGGGATATTGCAGGTATCCTCTGCACCGGGAACTGGAAGATTCGTTCTGGAATCTCAGCTTCAAACTGGCAGATATGGCGTTATACAGAGCCAAGCAGGAGGGACGGGATCGCTGGCGAGGCTACAGTGGGGAGCTGGCCCGGGAGCAATGGGTACTAAGCCCGGAGCAGATAGCGGCGGGAGGGTGGCTGTTGTGCCAGACGTCCCACGTCGGCCAGCGGGTTGAATGGGTCAGCATTAATAGCGCCATGCCGAGAATGAATCCCAATAAAATAAACAGAGAGGATCCTCTGCCCTAAATGGCCGCCAGAATGGCGATGATCTTTTCCCGTCTTGTTTGTTCTTTCATGCATTTTCGCTTACAGCATGCGCTACATGGGTGGCAAAAATACGCTTGTTACCAGGTTGAACCCACCATCCCTCGCCGTTTAAATCTGCAATAAGATATATTTGCATTGTTTCTTAGTGAGTGCCATGGCAGAGTTTTATTACTCAATGCATTGTTTTTATTGTGTTTTTTATTTATTTTTTTCAGTTTGATGGGACCGAAAAGCTGCCGAACACATCTATCTATTTCTTGGTAACGTTTGAGCTAAATCAATAACTCTGCGTTCACATCCCTTTATAGTTTTCGGGCTTGCAACATAGAACGAAAACTAAAAGGAAAAATATGATGAAAAAGATCCTTCCGCTGATGATCGCAGCCGCACTTGCCTCTCCCGTTGCCATGGCCCACCAGGCTGGCGATATTCTGGTCCGTGGTGGCCTGGCGTTTGTATCCCCTCAAACGAGCAGTGACGATGTGCTGGGTACCGGTGAGCTGCAAATTGACAGCAACATGCAGCTGGGTCTGACCCTCTCTTACCTGATCACGGATAACTGGGGTGTCGAGCTGTTGGCCGCCACGCCGTTCTCCCACTCCGTCTCGACCGCGGGTCTGGGCGAGGTCGCCAAGGTCAAGCATCTGCCGCCGACCTTGATGGCGCAGTACTATTTCGGCGATGCCAAGAGTAAGGTGCGCCCCTATATCGGTGCCGGTGTGAACTACACCACCTTCTTCGATGAGCAGGGACGTGGCGCACTGGCAGGCACAGAAATCAACGTGGACTCTTCCTGGGGCTTGGCGGGTCAGGTCGGCCTGGACATGGCGATCACTGATCGCTGGTTCGTCAACGCTTCCGCCTGGATCATGGATATCGACACCGATGTGCACACTGCCGTGGGCACCATCAATACCTCCATCGATCCCATGGCCTTCATGTTCGGTGTCGGCTATCGCTTCTGACAAGATGCAGGACTGGCCTCCTCACGGCCATTACCGCTAAGCACGTCTCTTTGGCCCGGCATTGTCCGGGCCCTTTTATACTTGCGCCAGATCCCCGCAATTGTGTTACAACTCTATATAGATCAATAAAATAACGTACCCTCCCCTCCATAATTTGCCGCTTGTGCCGATAGTATCTAGGTTCACGTTACCTTCCCCCAATGAGTGAGGATGTCTCCATGGGTTTATCTATTGTGCAGCGGATCATCGCCGGATTTGTGTTGATGCTGATGCTGTTGATCCTGCTTGGGGTGATCAGCATCCTGAAGATCAGGGGTATCAACGATGGCTTGTCGCAGGTATCAGACCGGGCAACACCGCTGGTGATTGCGGTGGCGGGCCTGAAAGGTGCCCTGCAAGACAGTAACCGCTGGGTGCTGGTCTACCGGACCAGTAAGGAGGCGAGCCAGCTGCCGCAACTTGCCAGCCAGTTCAAGGAGCAGCAGGCCCGTTTCAGCCAGCTGAGCCAAGAGATGGACAAGTTCACCGGAGTGGGAGAGGCCAATAGCCGCTTCCAGCAGGTGGATGGCGCGACCAAACAGTTTTATGGGCTGGCGGAGCAGGTGCTCTCCCAGCACAGCCAATGGGTCAACGCCCTCGATCAGCGCCACCAGCTGGAGATCGCCTTCATCCGGCTGGAAGACACCTACCAATGGGCGGCCGATCTGCTGTTGCAGCAGACCGCCAGCAAGCGTTCCATGCGCAACAAGGCCGAGCTCATCACTTCGGGCATAGCGCGGGATCTGAAAAACATTCGCCGGGCTGATGCCAACACAGATCTCAATGAACTGGAAAAGGTGCTTAGCAAGGATATCGAGATGGCTCGCAAACGCCTCGATCGGGTGCTGGTCCCCGACGATGTGAAGCAGCGTTTCGTCTCCAACCTGGACCGGATGCAGGAGCTGGCGCTTGGCCAGCAGGGCTTGCTTGCCACCATGCGCAATGCCCAGCAACTGGCAGCATCGTTGCAAACCTTGAATCAGCAGCTAGACGCCAGCCTGGCAAACAGCCTGAGCCTGCTCGACGAGATGGGTCAGTCGGCCGGGACCATCGCCAGTCAGAGCCGGACCGCGGCAGATGATGCGGTCAGCAGTGCCAGCTTCTGGATCCTGATCGTTGCCGCCATCTCGGCCGCGGCGGCGCTCATCATTGGCTACACCACGGCGCGCAGTATTCAGCGTCCGCTGCAGATGATCAACAAGGAGCTGAACCACATGGCGGCCGGGGACATGACCCGCCGCATCAACTACCGCAGCAGCTGCGAGTTCGGCACCCTCTCCCACTCCATCGATACCCTGGCCAGCAAGACGGGGGAACTGCTCTCCAAGATCAACGTGGGCTCCCGCCATCTGGTGGATGAGGCGAGCCGTGCCGCCGAGATCAGCGAGCGGGCCATGTCCCGGGTACAGGATCAGAAGAGCCAGACCGATCAGGTGGCTGCTGCCATCACCGAGTTGGAGGTGAGTGCTACCGAGGTGGCCCGCTCCACCGATGGCACCAAGCGGGAGGTGGATCTGGCCGATGACGAGGCCCGCAGCGGTCGCCAGAAGGTGGCGACTACTCGTCGTATCACGGAGCAGCTGGCTGGCGCCATGGAAGAGGCCGTCGGCATTACCTACAAGCTGGGTGAGTTCAGCAACAATATCGGCAGCATTCTGGACGTGATCCGCAGCATCGCCGAGCAGACCAATTTACTGGCCCTGAATGCGGCTATCGAAGCGGCCCGGGCCGGTGATGCCGGTCGCGGCTTCGCCGTGGTGGCCGATGAGGTGCGAGCGCTCGCCAACCGTACCCAGACCTCGACCGAAGAGATCCAGGCGATGATCGAGAACCTGCAAAACTCGAGCAAGCAGGTGGTGGAAGTGATGGGCCGCAGTCAGGAGCAGACCCAAACCTGCGTCGAGCAGACCCGCGAGATGGATCTGGCATTGCAGTCCATCGCCGAACGGATGACTTCCATCAAGTCGATGGCGGATCAGGTTGCCCATGCCGCTCAGGAGCAGATCTCGGTCAGTCAGGGCGTCGCTCGCCATATCGCGGGCATTGCCGACGTGGCCTACGAGACCGAGCGGGAGGCGAGAGAATCGGCCAGCAGCAGTGAAGTGCTGGCGGATCTGGTCGCCAAGCAGCAGCAATTGATCGCACATTTCAAGGTCTAGGAGGGCTTATGTCTAAAAAGTGGATTGGGGCCCTGGGTCTCCTGTTGTGTGGACAGCTGATGGCCAGCGAGCTGGTGATCGAGAGCTGGCGGATCGATGACAAGGCCTTGTGGGAACAGAAGATCATTCCCGCCTTCAAGGCGGCCCACCCGGGTATTGAGGTGAAATTCAACGGTGTGCAGAACGTCGACTATATACCGACCTTGTGGGCCAGCCTGAAGGATGGCAAGGCTGGGGATCTTATCACCTGTCGCCCGTTTGATGACTCTTTGGCTCTGTTCAAAGCGGGTCATCTGGCGGAACTGACCGAGATGTCGGGGATGGAAAACTTCCCGAGTTTTGCCCAGTCGCCCTGGCAGACCGACTCCGGCGCCCAGACCTTCTGCGTGCCCATGGCCTCGGTCATTCATGGTTTTTTCTATAACAAGAAGATATTCAGTGAGCTGGGTTTGGCAGTGCCGCAAAGCCGTGATGCCTTCTTCGCCGCGCTCGACAAGGTGAAGGCAGATGGCCGTTATGTGCCGCTGGCCATGAGTGGCTCTGAAAGCTGGGTATCGTCCGAACTCGGTTTTCAGAACATAGGCCCCAACTACTGGAAGGGTGAAGATGGGCGTTTGGCGCTGATCGGGGGGCAGGAGCGGCTCGACAACCCGCAATACGTCAAGGTATTTGAGGAGCTGGCCCGTTGGCGCCCCTATCTGGGTGAGGGGGGAGAGCGTCGGGACTATGCCGCCACCAATGAGCTGTTTACCTCCGACAAGGCCGCCTTCTATGTGGCGGGTTCCTGGGAAATTGCCCCCTTCACCGGCAAGGTCGACTTTGGCGTCATGCGTCCGCCTGTGGCGAAACAGGGGGAGGGTTGTTTCTTTACCGATCACACCGATATCGGCATGGGGCTGAACCCGGCCAGCAAGAACAAGGAGGCAGCCATGGCCTTCCTGCAGTGGCTGACCACCTCCCAGTTTGCCGAGCTCTATACCAACTCGCTGCCGGGGTTCTTCTCCCTCTCCAACCACTTCTTTGATGTCACCAACCCGGCGGCCAAAGAGATGATGGAGTGGCGCGATCAGTGTGACTCCACCATTCGGGTGGCGACCCAGATCCTCTCCCGCGGCACGCCAAAACTGGGAGACGAGCTGGCTGAAGTGAGTCAGGCAGTGCTGCTCGGCAAGATGGAGCCCAGGGCGGCCGCCGACCGGCTGGAGCAGGGGCTGAAAGGCTGGTATCCCGCTCATCAGGGCAACAAGGCCAAGGGGCAGGATTGCCAATGTGATGTCGCTGCGACCGCCGTATCGGCTGCCGCTATAACCACAGAGCCCCCTGCCGTTGTCGCCCCATCCGCTGCGATGCCGGCTGTGACAGAGGCTCCTGCCGTGCCCGTGCCATCGGTGACGCCCGCCACGCCCGCATCTGCCGCACCCTTGCCGGTGCCGTCGGCCGAGGTGGAACAGGCGCTCTCCAACGAGCTGGAAACGCCGCAGCAATAATCTGTCACACCATAAACAACGGGAGGCATCAGCCTCCCGTTTTCATTGCTGTCCGCAGCCGGGCTATTGCGTCTCGCGGGGCCAGCGACAGAGACTGCCGATGCGGGCCACTGGGGTAAAACCCAATGAGCGGTAGACCCGTTGGGCGTGATAGTGCTCGTCGGCCACTATGATGAGCTGGCTGACGCGATCCAGCCCCTGACGGACGACCTGGCTCAGCAGTTGGCGGCAAAGTCCCCGGTTGCGCCAATCCTGATGAGTGCGAACCAGCTGAAAGCGGCCCAGGGTGTCGGTGAAGAAGAGACCGCAACTGGCGACCAGCTGACCCTCCCGCCAGATCCCCCACCACTGCCCGAGCCCATCCGCGATCATGGCTTCGTACAGGTGACGGCGCGACTGCAGATAAGGCCGATAGCTCTCCACCGAGTGGCCCGGGTCGCGTTCATTGAGCTCAAACGTCAGCCACTCATCCCAGTCGGCGGACTTGAAGGGACGTGCATCCGCCGCCAGATCGCCCACCGTCGGTTGATGCCAGCTGAGGGCATCCAGCGCCAGCACCACGCACTCCATGTATTGATAGCCTGCCGCCACAAAACCGGCGACCCGGCTGTTCTGGCCAGCGGCCAGCGGCCATTGGAAAGTACGGTGCCGTACCATGGGATCCTGCCCGATCAGCTTGTCGAAGCTGGCCTCGAGCCAGCCCTTGTCACGATCGCTGGGCGGGGTGGGGAGCAGCAGATAGTTGCCAAAATAGTAGTCGGGGACATCAGGCGTGCGCACAGTCCAGAATTGCTCATGAGCTACCACGTTGCCCTGATAGCGATCGAACAGCAAGTCGGTGGCAAAGCCGGGGTGGGTATCCATGATGAGGCTCCTGCGAATGGCTCAATTGGTTATCGGCAGGGAGGGGAAGAGATTGAAAAAGGGGCCGGAGCAACCTCCGGCCAAACAATCACACGCAGATTCAGAACGTCCAGGACGATCTGGGCTCATGATAACGCGACTCCGCTGATTTTGGGATGGGGTTCCAATCGTTACTTCAAGTTAATTGCGAAATAAACACCGGCTCTCGCCTCGATCCGTAAATCAGTGTTGACTTTGATCCATTTTCTCATAAAGATAGAAAGACGTTTAGACGTCCAAACTTCCGTTTTGACGTAGAGGAATGGGTTGCGGGACAGGGAGAGAGCAGATGGGATTTCACAGTGCACGTCAGGTTGAGGCACTCAACCAGAGTTTGGCCGATTTAAGCGGTGACATAGGGGTTAGTTTTGAGTTTTTTCCACCCAACAGTGAAGGGATGGAAAACACCCTTTGGCAATCCATCGAACGGCTGAAAGTGCTGGAACCCAAGTTCGTCTCCGTGACTTATGGCGCCAACTCCGGTACCCGGGATCGCACCCACAAGGTGATCAAGGATATCAAGGAGCGTACCGGGCTTATCGCGGCCCCCCACCTGACCTGTATCGATGCCAGTCGTGATGAGCTGCGCACCATAGCCCGCGATTACTGGAACAGCGGCATTCGCCATATCGTGGCCCTGCGCGGCGACTTGCCGCAGGGGCTGGACAAGCCGGACATGTATGCCACCGATCTGGTTGCCCTGCTCAAGTCAGAAGCTGATTTCGATATTTCGGTGGCCGCCTATCCAGAGGGGCATCCCGAGGCCAGGAGTGCGCAGTCCGATCTGCTCAACCTCAAGCGCAAGATTGATGCCGGAGCCAACCGCGCCATCACCCAGTTTTTCTTTGATGTGGAAACCTACCTGCGCTTTCGGGATCGCTGTGCCGCCATCGGCATAGATGCTGAAATTGTGCCTGGGATACTGCCTGTCTCCAACTACCAGACCCTGGCCAAGTTCGCCGGTTTTACCAATGTGAAGATCCCACGCTGGATGCATCAGCGTTTCGAGGGGCTGGACAACGATCAGATGACCCGCAACCTGGTGGGCGCCAGCATTGCCATCGATCAGGTGCGCGTGCTGAGCCAGGAGGGGGTGAAAGATTTCCACTTTTATACCCTGAACCGTTCCGAGCTGACCTACGCCATCTGCCATACCTTGGGAGTCAGACCGAAGGACCCGGCCTGATATCGGTTGCCACAGGCACAAAAAAAAGCCAATGAGTTGCTCATTGGCTTTTTTGTCATAGTGGCGTATTAAGGCTTGGTTGGGGCTATCTCTTTCGGTTCGAGATCGATGACCGCATTGCCGGCAGAACCCGGATACTGGTGATAGCTCTGGTCCTGCTCCAGGGTGTAGAAGGTATCCAGATAGTCATCGTTGTTGGTCATCCAGGAGTCGGGCAGCGCCTTGACGATACGGCCGCCGAGATCCAGGAAGGGCAGGGCCTCCGGCACGCCGCCAGCGGTAAAGGCGAGCTTGAGGGCATCAATGAACAAGGCACTCAGTTCCTTGTAGTTGACGTTGTCGTCCTGCTCCATCATGACGATGTCGACGGCACCCCAGCGGTAGCGATCCCAGTACACCAGGATCTGGTTGGGGGTGTATTCGGTGTTGTCATAGTCGAGGTAGGGCATATCGACGATGTCGACCACGGGCTCAGCCCGGCTGGGATTGACCCCGGCGACCACCGCATAGACTTCGGCCGCGCCGAGCAGCCAGGGCTCTTTATCATCCTTCAGACTTATCTTCTTCAGGATGCTGGTCTTGAGCGGTGCAGTGCTGGCGGTGGTCGCCGGGGCAGCCTGCAGATCGGCTGCGGCCAGCGCTTTGCGCATCACCTTCAGGCCGGCGTTCTTGGCCTTGATAGGGTCTGCTTCCACCACCAGGACAGGTCGTGCCGGTGCCTTGTCCACATCCAGATAGACGGGGTTGCCGGCGCTGTCGAAAGCCTCGATCGCGCTCCAGCTCTTCTCATCTCCGCTTGGCACATAGGCAACCAGGGGTTCGACCCCTTGTTGCAGTGCTGCGGCCTGCTCCGGGTTGGCCAGTCGCAGTTGCATCAATTGCTTGACCTCGCCATCCAGCCCTTGCCGGCTGATGGCGGCCTGGTTGGCATCGCTTGCCTGCCGCTGCAGCTGTGGACTAGCTTTTTGCAGCAGGTTGGGCAGTGGACTCTGGTACTCCTGATTGCTCAGCAGTGGCAGCAGATTTTTCTGCTGCAGCGCGAGCTGGCGTGCCAGCTCCCGATCCGAGTCGGCAGCATGGGCGGTGGTGACGCCCAGCAGTGCCAGTAACAAAATGACAGCCTGATTCCTCATTTTTATTCTCCAGTTTATGAGTCTGACAGAGGCACACATCGGGGAAGAAGAAGTGCCTCGGCACTACTTAATGGCAATTCGTTTAAGCTGTGAACCAGTTTCTCTGAATTATGTGCTGTGTCTCACTGGAGGCTCCCCAGATGGTCAGGTCAGCTTCTTCGTTGATTGACTTGATGCAAGATGACACCGACGAGCATCCCCCAACAGGCTGCGCCGACACCCAGCAGGCTGATCCCGGAGGCCGTGATGATGAAGGTGAGCAGGGCGGCTTCTCGCGCTTCGTCTTGCTGCAATGCGGTGTGCAGGCTGCTGCCTATGGTGCCGAGCAGGGCCAACCCGGCCACGCAAGTGACCAGTGTCGCAGGGAAGGCGGTGAACAGAGCGGCCACGCTTGCCCCGAAGCAACCAGTCAATAGATAGAAGCTGCCAGCCCAGACGGCGGCCGGCCAGCGACGGCTGGCATCGGGATCCACGTCCTTGCCCATGCAGATGGCGGCCGTGATAGCGGCCAGGTTGAAGGCATAGCCACCGCAGGGGGCCAGCAACAGGCCGATCAGTCCGGTCCAGCCGATCAGGGAGGAGGTGGCCGGTTGATAACCGTGGGCTCGCAGTATGGTGATCCCCGGCATGTTCTGGGAGGTCATGGTGACGATGAACAGTGGCAGGGCTATGCCGAACAGGGCATCGAGGGAGAAGCTTGGCCAGGTCCAGACCGGACTGGTTAGCTGCCAATGCAGGGTTTCGAGTTGCAGGTCCCCCCTCAGGGCACAGATCACTATCCCCATCGTCAGCACCGGCACCATGGTGTAGCGGGGCCAGATATGACGGCCCAGCAGGAAGGTCAGCAGCAGTGTGCCAAGCAGCAAGGGATCTTGTGGCGCGACCTTGAACAGATCCAGCCCGAATTTGAGCAATACGCCGGCCAGCATGGCGGCGGCCAGCGGAGCCGGGATATGCCGCATCAGTCGATCGAACCAACCGCTGATGCCGCACAAAGTGATCAGCAGGGAAGAGATAACGAAGGCGCCAATGGCCTCAGCCAGGGTGACGTTGCCCAGGCTGGTGATCAGCAGGGCGGCCCCCGGGGTCGACCAGGCGGTCAGCACGGGTATGCGGTAATAGAGGGAGAGGCCGATGGAGCTCACTCCCATGCCGATACCCAGTGTCCATAGCCAGGAGGCAAGCTGGGCGGCATCGGCACCCGCTGCCGTGGCAGCCTGAATAATCAGAATGACGGAGCTGGTGTAGCCGACCATCACGGCGATGAAACCTGCTACCAGGTGGGGAGGGGCGAAGGGCATAGTGACGTCCTTGTCGGATTGTGACGGCTGTGCGTTATTACGTACAATGTGTATCCTGACTATATCGACGTGCGCTATAGCGCACAATGCGGTTCATGCAAGCGCAATGAAGAGGCAGTCATGCAAGAGATGAATCAGCATCTGGCCCTACGTCTGAAGGGATTACGC
>NZ_CP149129.1:585000-3692500 GCF_037818705.1 Aeromonas popoffii
TTAACCGTATAGGGGAGCCGTAGGGAAACCGAGTCTTAACTGGGCGTCTAGTTGCAAGGTGTAGACCCGAAACCGGGTGATCTAGCCATGGGCAGGTTGAAGGTTGAGTAACATCAACTGGAGGACCGAACCCACTAACGTTGCAAAGTTAGGGGATGACCTGTGGCTGGGGGTGAAAGGCCAATCAAACTCGGAGATAGCTGGTTCTCCCCGAAAGCTATTTAGGTAGCGCCTCGGACGAATACTACTGGGGGTAGAGCACTGTTTGGACTAGGGGGTCATCCCGACTTACCAACTCCATGCAAACTCCGAATACCAGTAAGTAATATCCGGGAGACACACGGCGGGTGCTAACGTCCGTCGTGAAGAGGGAAACAACCCAGACCGCCGGCTAAGGTCCCAAAGTTCTGGTTAAGTGGGAAACGATGTGGGAAGGCTCAGACAGCTAGGATGTTGGCTTAGAAGCAGCCATCATTTAAAGAAAGCGTAATAGCTCACTAGTCGAGTCGGCCTGCGCGGAAGATGTAACGGGGCTCAAACCAGGCACCGAAGCCGCGGATTCACACTTATGTGTGAGTGGTAGGGGAGCGTTCTGTAAGTCTGCGAAGGTGTATCGAGAGGTATGCTGGAGATATCAGAAGTGCGAATGCTGACGTAAGTAACGATAAAGGGGGTGAAAAGCCTCCTCGCCGGAAGACCAAGGGTTCCTGTCCAACGTTAATCGGGGCAGGGTGAGTCGACCCCTAAGGTGAGGCCGAAAGGCGTAATCGATGGGAAGCAGGTTAATATTCCTGCACGACTTGTAATTGCGATGGGGGGACGGAGAAGGCTAGGTGGGCCAGGCGACGGTTGTCCTGGTGAAAGTGCGTAGGTGGTGTTTCTAGGCAAATCCGGAGACACAACACTGAGACACGAGACGAAGCCACTACGGTGGTGAAGCCATTGATGCCCTGCTTCCAGGAAAAGCCTCTAAGCTTCAGATTACAAGTCATCGTACCCCAAACCGACACAGGTGGTCGGGTAGAGAATACCAAGGCGCTTGAGAGAACTCGGGTGAAGGAACTAGGCAAAATAGAACCGTAACTTCGGGAGAAGGTTCGCTCCTGACAGTGAAGTCCCTTGCGGATGGAGCAGTTGGGAGTCGCAGTGACCAGATGGCTGGGACTGTTTATCAAAAACACAGCACTCTGCAAACACGAAAGTGGACGTATAGGGTGTGACACCTGCCCGGTGCCGGAAGGTTAATTGATGGGGTTAGCGCAAGCGAAGCTCTTGATCGAAGCCCCGGTAAACGGCGGCCGTAACTATAACGGTCCTAAGGTAGCGAAATTCCTTGTCGGGTAAGTTCCGACCTGCACGAATGGTGTAACCATGGCCATGCTGTCTCCACCCGAGACTCAGTGAAATCGAATTCGCCGTGAAGATGCGGTGTACCCGCGGCTAGACGGAAAGACCCCGTGAACCTTTACTACAGCTTGGCACTGAACATTGAACCTACATGTGTAGGATAGGTGGGAGGCTTTGAAGGCGTGACGCCAGTTGCGCTGGAGCCGTCCTTGAAATACCACCCTTGTATGTTTGATGTTCTAACGCAGGGCCCTGAATCGGGCTCGCGGACAGTGCCTGGTGGGTAGTTTGACTGGGGCGGTCTCCTCCCAAAGAGTAACGGAGGAGCACGAAGGTTGGCTAATCCTGGTCGGACATCAGGAGGTTAGTGCAATGGCATAAGCCAGCTTAACTGCGAGACGGACAGGTCGAGCAGGTACGAAAGTAGGTCATAGTGATCCGGTGGTTCTGAATGGAAGGGCCATCGCTCAACGGATAAAAGGTACTCCGGGGATAACAGGCTGATACCGCCCAAGAGTTCATATCGACGGCGGTGTTTGGCACCTCGATGTCGGCTCATCACATCCTGGGGCTGAAGTCGGTCCCAAGGGTATGGCTGTTCGCCATTTAAAGTGGTACGCGAGCTGGGTTCAGAACGTCGTGAGACAGTTCGGTCCCTATCTGCCGTGGGCGTTGGATGATTGAAGGGAGTTGCTCCTAGTACGAGAGGACCGGAGTGAACGAACCTCTGGTGTTCGGGTTGTCACGCCAGTGGCACTGCCCGGTAGCTAAGTTCGGAATCGATAACCGCTGAAAGCATCTAAGCGGGAAGCGAGCCCTGAGATGAGTCATCCCTGACCCCTTGAGGGTCCTAAAGGGCCGTTGGAGACCACAACGTTGATAGGTGGGGTGTGTAAGCGCAGTGATGTGTTGAGCTAACCCATACTAATTACCCGTGAGGCTTAACCATACAACACCCAAGAAGTGTTTCTGGCCTTGTAGCGAATGAACGAACTACTTACCTAATTCAGTGATAGTGATAAGCCAAGCGCAACATCATTACTCACGTCAGCTTTCTGGATTAAGAATTTGCCTGGCGGCCATAGCGCCGTGGAACCACCTGATCCCATGCCGAACTCAGAAGTGAAACGCGGTAGCGCCGATGGTAGTGTGGCATTCGCCATGCGAGAGTAGGACACTGCCAGGCACCCAACATTGAAAGCCCGCTCATCCGAGCGGGCTTTTTTATTGGCTGAAATTCAAGTGCTGGGCTGCAATGGCGGGGTGATGCTTTCCTTCTGGCCCTTTCATTCGTTTATTTTTCCCCGCTCTGATTCGGATTACTGCGCTATCCCGCGTTATATATCCCCGTCCATTTCGCTTGTCTGAATATAAAAAACACAGAATGTGATACCCCTACCTTTCTTGTTATGCCTGCTCTGCTTTAATTCGTCTGCTCAAGTTTGATGGGCCAAGGAATCACAATAATTTGAGGAATGGATACATGTTCAAAAGAACAGTAACGATGATACTGGCGGCGGGAACCCTGGTATTAGGCGGTTGCGCGTCCCATGGTGGTGCAGAGCAGACTGCGGCAGACAACAGCGACTTCGGTGGCAAGTCCATCTACCTGCGTGGGGAGATGAACGACTGGATGGCGGTGGATGAGAGCAAGGTGGTCAAGGTGGCCGACAAGCTTTACATGGCCAAAGGCACCCTCAAAAAAGAGTGGGCTCCCTACAAGTTCAAGTTTGCTGACTCTGGCTGGAGCTGTGGTACCAACTTTGGCTACAAGAGTCCGAGTGACGGTGTTGCCGTATTGGGCGGTGAGGCAGTGCCGGTCAACCCCTGCTCCAAGTATGAGGAGATGAAGTTCTCACCGGATGTGGATGGTGTCTATGAGTTCTATCTGAATATGGCGGGTGAAACGCCGACCGTTTACGTCAAGAAGCCCTGATCTATCTCTGAGTGTTAAATTTCTCAGAAAATTAATCGGTTAAGTGCCCTGGCCCAGAAATCTGCTGGCCGGGGCATTTTTTTAGGTTAGAATCGGCGCCCTCATGGCATTAGGTGTACTATATATTGTGTCATTTATTTTACATGGCACTATTTGTTGTGTTTTGTGCTGTTGTCATGATGTTGATGCATTCACATAAGGTTGATTGAAAATGGCTAAATCGAACCCGGTGCTGGAGAGTGAGCTTGGCTCCCGCCTTATCCCCCTGCAGGAAACGTCCCTCGAGATCTGGGATAGCAAGTATCGCCTCAAGAGCAAGGATGGCACTCCCATCGACAGCTCTATTGATGAGACTTACCAGCGGGTAGCCCGTGCGTTGGCAGAGCAGGAGCTGGAACCGGAGGCCTGGTTTGAGCCGTTCCTGTGGGCGCTGCGCAATGGGGCCATTCCGGCTGGCCGCATCACCTCCAATGCGGGGGCTTTTGAGCACAAGCCTGCCACTTCAACCATCAACTGCACTGTCTCCGGTACCATTGAAGATTCGATGGACGATATCCTCGGCAAGGTGCATGAGGCTGGCCTGACCCTGAAAGCCGGTTGCGGTATCGGCTATGACTTCTCGACCCTGCGCCCGCGCGGCGCTTTTGTCTCCGGTGCAGGTGCTTACACGTCCGGCCCGCTCTCCTTCATGGATATCTACGACAAAATGTGTTTCACCGTCTCGTCAGCCGGTGGTCGCCGTGGCGCACAGATGGGCACCATGGATATCCGTCATCCCGATGTGATCGAGTTCATCCAGGCCAAGCGGGAAGATGGTCGTCTGCGCCAGTTCAACCTCTCCCTGCTCATCACCGAAGATTTCGTCAAGGCGGTGAAGGAGGATGCCCCCTGGCAGCTGATCTTTCCCTACACAGCCAAAGAGGTGGCGCAGGATGGCATTGCGCTGGACGATCCCGCTCAGGCGCTCTGGGCTGACTGGCCCAACAAGGAAGGGGTTGTTTTCAACGAGCTGGGGCAGGTCGCCTGCAAGGTCTACAAGACCCTGCCTGCCCGCAAGCTGTGGAATGTCATCATGACCTCCACTTACGACTATGCAGAGCCCGGTTTCATTTTGATCGACAAGGTCAACCAGATGAACAACAACTGGTTCTGTGAAGAGATCCGCGCCACCAATCCCTGTGGCGAGCAGCCGTTGCCACCCTACGGTGCCTGCCTGCTCGGCTCGGTCAATCTGACCAAGTTTGTGCGCGACCCTTTTACTGAAAAAGCGGCTTTCGATTGGCAGGCGTTTCGCAAGGTGGTGGCTATCTTCACCCGCATGCTCGACAACGTGGTGGAGATCAACCAGCTGCCATTGCCCAAGCAGCGCGAGGAGATCACAGCCAAGCGCCGTCATGGCATGGGCTTCCTTGGTCTTGGTTCGACCCTCACTATGCTGCAGATCAAGTACGGTTCTGCGGCATCCGTGGCGTTTACCGAGCAAGTCTCTCAGGAGCTGGCGATGACTGGTTGGCAGGAGTCGCTGCGTCTGGCCAAGGAGAAGGGCCCGGCCCCCATCATGGAGCAGGAGTTCGAGGTGACCGGCAAGATGTTGCGGCTGCGTCCGGAAATGGTGGCCGATGGCCTCAAGGTTGGCGACAAGGTGAAGGGCAAGGTGCTGCACGCGCGCTACAGCCGCTATATGCAGCAGGTCGCAGAAGTGGATCCTGCGCTGGTCGCCGAGTTGGCCGAAGCCGGTGGCCGCTTTACTCATCACAGCAGCATCGCGCCGACCGGCACTATCTCGCTGTCGCTGGCCAACAATGCCAGCAACGGTATCGAACCGAGCTTTGCCCATCACTACAGCCGCAACGTCATCAAGCCGGGCAAGAAGAGCAAGGAGAGCGTGGACGTCTACTCCTTCGAGCTGCTTGCCTACCGCGAGCTGGTGAACCCGGCGGCCATGCCTTACACGGATGATGACGCCAGCCGTCTGCCGGAGTACTTCATCACCGCTGACGACATCACGCCGGCCCAGCACGTGGACATTCAGGCGGCGGCTCAGCGCTGGATTGACTCATCCATCTCCAAGACCGCCAACGTGCCGACCGATTTCCCGTTCGAGCAGTTCAAGGACATCTACATGTATGCCTCGGATTCGGGGCTCAAGGGCTGCACCACTTTCCGCTTCAATCCTGAGGCCTTCCAGGGCGTGCTGGTGAAGGAGAAGGATCTGGAGAACACTCAGTACGAGTTCACCCTGGAAGATGGCTCCGTCGTCTCCGTCAAGGGGAACGAAGAGATCGAATACGATGGTGAGCTGCACACTGCCGCCAACCTCTACGACGCCTTGAAAGAAGGCTATTACGGTAAATTCTGAGAACGACATTATGGCCAAGAAGATCGACAAGAAAATCGTCGCCTACAAGGTGAAAACCCGGGATGAGCCGCAAGAAGACCTGTCCCCGCAGGATGACGTAGTGCACATGCATGAAACCGTGCTACGCCCGGAGCGGCTGATGGGCACCACCTACAAGCTGAAGACGCCGGAGCATGTATCCGAGCACTCGCTGTTCATCACTATCAACGACATCATTCTCAATGAGGGCACGGTGCATGAGACCCGCCGCCCGTTCGAGATCTTCATTAACTCCAAGAGTCTGGAACACTACCAGTGGATAGTGGCGCTGACCCGCATCATCTCTGCCGTGTTCCGCAAAGGGGGGGATGTCACCTTCCTGGTGGAGGAGCTGAGATCCGTGTTCGATCCCAAGGGTGGCTATTGGAACAAGGGCAAGTATGTTCCCTCCCTTATCGCCGAAATTGGCAACGTGATCGAGACCCATCTCACCGAGATCGGCATGATCAAATTGCCGGGACTGGATGAGCATCAGCAGGCATTTCTGGCCGAGAAACAGGCTGAACTGCAGGTTCAGCAACAGGCAGAAGAACAGCAGGCCGGCAGTGGTTTCCCGGCCAGTGCAGCGCTCTGCTACAAGTGCCGCACCAAGGCACTTGTGCAAAAGGATGGCTGTATGACCTGTCTCAACTGCGGTGATTCCAAGTGCGGCTGACAAGCTATTGTTAACTTTGACAAGACCGGCCACAGTGCCGGTTTTTTTATTGCTGCTTTTTTGTTCGAACGATCTTGCTACTCAAGCGATTTGTTGCGTGATAGTAAAATCGGGCGTAGCGTTGGGGGTAATAAATCTGTCACGCTCGTGTGGTTTCAATGACATCTGAGATTCACACACGTGGCACCTTCAGTGCCAAGGAGGATGCTTATGGACAACACGGACCGAAAGCTGTTTATCCTGGATACCAACGTTCTGCTTCACGAACCCCTCGCCATCTACTCCTTCAAAGAGCACGATGTGCTCATCCCCATGACGGTGCTGGAAGAGCTCGACAACATTAAGGATCGCTACAAGGATGTCAGCCGCGACGCCCGGGTGGCTATTCGTGCGCTGGAAGATGTGTTCCGCGATGCAACGCCCGAGCAGATCACCCAAGGCGTACCGCTGGCGGGTGAGGCGAGTGGCAATGTCTGTATCTTCAGTGACCACCATCTGCCTCAGGATGCCGAGGTGTTCACCGATAAAGAGGCCGATAACCGCATCATCAACGCAGCCCTCTATCTGCAAAAGCACGAGTTGAAGCGTCAGGTGGTGCTGGTCACCAAGGACATCAACATGCGCCTCAAGGCCAAGGGTGCCGGGTTGGCGCATGTCGAGGATTATCGCAGCGACCAGCTGATCGATGATATCCGTCTGCTGGCCAAAGGCTTTCAGGTGGTACCCGGCAGCTTCTGGGAGCGGGTCGGCGAGTGTGACAGCGAGACCCATGGCCGTGATACCGTCCATGTGATCGATGCCAACCTGCTGGAGGGGGTACACGTCAACCAGTACCTGCTCGACGAGGAGAACTTCTTCGCCGCCAGAGTCTTGAGCAATGATGGCCACAAGATCCGTATCAAGGATCTGGGCCGTGAGCGGCTGATGTCCCGTAAGGCCTGGGGTGTACACCCCAAGAACGTCTATCAGGGGATGGCGCTGGATGCCTTGCTCGATCCACACATCGATCTGGTGATCCTGACCGGTCCGGCCGGTTGCGGCAAGACCCTGCTGGCCATGGCGGCCGCGCTGGAGCTGGTCATTGAGAAGGGGATTTACGAGAAGGTGATCGTCACCCGGAATACCCCGGAAATTGCAGAGAGCATCGGCTTCCTGCCTGGCACCGAAGAAGAGAAGATGATGCCCTGGCTGGCGGCGGTGACAGATACCCTGGAGGTGCTGCACAAGCAGGACGAGAACATGAGCGGCTCGCTGAGCTACATCATGGAAAAGGCCAATATCCAGTTCAAATCGGTCAACTTCATGCGTGGGCGCAGCATCCAGAACACCTTCGTGTTGCTGGATGAGTGCCAGAACCTGACCGCATCCCAGATCAAGACCATCATCACCCGTTGCGGTGAGGGGACCAAGATTGTCTGCTCCGGCAACTTGGCACAGATCGACTCCAACTACCTGAGTCCGGTGACCTCGGGTCTGACCTACATAGTCGAGCGTTTCAAGGATTTCGATGGCAGTACCAACATTTTCCTGAACGGGGTGGTGCGCAGCAAGCTCGCCTCCTTCGCCGAGGAAAACCTCTGATTTACCTGACTATCTTCCTATGAAAAAGGGGAAGCCAAGTGGCTTCCCCTTTTTGATCCCGTTGCCGGCTCAGCGCCCCAGGGTCATTGCCCAAGGGTGCGCAGCAGGCCGGGGTGATTGCTGTTTTGCAGGATGTCGGGTTTGCCTTGCAGGGCGATGCGCCCCTTGTCCACAAACAGCACCTGATCGGCGATGAGCTGGGTATTCTCCGGCATGATAGGGGGAGACCATCCGCTTGTTAGCCAGCGCGACCAAGGTAGCGCAACAACCCGGGATGCTCGCTGTTTTGCAGGATGTCGGGTTTGCCTTGCAGGGCGATGCGCCCCTCATCGACGAACAGCACCAGATCGGCGATGAGCTGGGTATTCTCCGGCATGATAGGGGGAGACCATCAGCTTGTTAGCCAGCACGACCAAGGTAGCGCAACAACCCGGGATGATCGCTGTTTTGCAGGATGTCGGGTTTGCCTTGCAGGGCGATGCGCCCCTCATCGACGAACAGCACCTGATCGGCGATGAGCTGAGCATCCTCTGGATTGTGGGAGACCATCAACACGGTAATGCTCTGCTCGCAGGCGAGTCTGGCTACCTCCGCCAGCATCTCCCGGCGCAGGGCGGGATCGAGGGCCGAGAAGGGCTCATCCAGTAGCAGCAAGGGCTTGCCTCGCACCAGGGCACGGGCCAGCCCGACCCGTTGTTGCTGGCCGCCGGAGAGCTGCTCCGGCAGGCGTGCCAGCATGCCGCCAAGGCTGACCCGCTCTGCGGCCTGTTTTACCTGCGCCCGCTGAGCAGGGCTCAAACGCAGGCCAGGGTGCAGACCGATAGCGATGTTGTCGAACACCGAGAGGTGCAGGAACAGGTTGTGATCCTGAAACAGGGTGGTGACCGGCCGCTCGGCAGGTCCCAACGGCAGCAGATCTTTGCCATCGAAGCTGAGGGTGCCGGACTCCACCGGCACGAATCCGGCGATCATGCCGAGCAGGGTCGACTTGCCCGCCCCGCTTGGCCCTATCAGCGCGGTGATCTCTCCCTTGGGCAGGGTCGCGCTGAAGCTGACTCGCCAATCGGGGTAGCTGGTGGCAAGCGTATCAATGTTCAGCATTTTTTCCTCCAAGCCCGCGTTCTACCAGCCAGAACAGGGAAAAACAGAGCGTAAGCAGCAGCAGGGCGGTGGCGGCCGCCTCGGTCAGCCGGTAACTGCCGAGTTGCTGATAGAGCAGCCAGGGCAGGGTGGTGAGCTTCTGGCTACCAAACATGGCGATGGCACCGAGATCTCCGAGCGAGAGGATCATCGACAGCGCCATGGCCAGTGCTAGCGGGCGGCGCAGCAGGGGCCACTCCACCAGTCGCAGGCGATGCAGACCGCGCACTCCCAGGCTGTCGGCCAGTCTATCGTACTGGTGCACCACCAGTTGCATGGGGGCTGAGAGGGTGCGCAGCACATAGGGCAGTGCCATCAGGGCGTTGACCAGCACCACCAGCCAGGGGCCGAGGGCAAAGACATCGGTAAAAGGCATGAACATGATGAAGAGGCCGGTGGAGAGCACGACTGCCGGTATCATCAGGATCATGGAGCCGCTGGCTTCCCACAGGGCGGCGGCCCGCCGCTGGTGGGTGCGAACCTTGAGGTGACGGCTGGTGAGCAGCAGGCCGCTGCCGAGCAGGGTGGCAAGGGTGCCTGCCGCCAGTGCGATCAACAGCGACTGACCGCTGGCCTGCCACAGCTGTGTTGAGGCCAGCGCCGTCAGCAGGCCGGGATTGAAACCGGCCACCAGGATTGCCAATAGCGGTGGCAGGAAGACGGCGAGTCCCAGGATGAGGGCTGCACTGTCTATCAGCTTGGTACCCGGCTGGTGACGATCCGGTCGCAGGCAGGGGCGATGGCTGCTGATCCGGCTGGCCGGCGTGGTCTGCAGCTTGTGTTGTAGCAGGAGCAGGGTAGCGGTCAGGAACAGCTGCACCAGCGCCAGTCCGCCCGCGGTGGCGAGGTCGAAATCAAAGCGCAGCGCCTGATAGACGGCCACCTCCAATGTGGTGGATCTGGGCCCGCCCCCCAGCGCCAGCACAGTGGTGAAGCTGGTGAAGCAGAGCATGAAGATGAGGCTGGCAAGCCCCGGCAGGATGCCACGAATGATAGGCCACTCCAGCAGCCGGAAGATGTGGGCGGAGCGCATGCCTAGCTGACTGGCGAGACGCCAGCTCGATTCCGGTATGCTCTCTATGCTCTGCAGCATGAGGCGCGCCGCCAGTGGCATGTTGAAGAAGACGTGGGCCAACAGTATGCCAAACAGGCCGTACAGGTAGTTGCCGGGATCCAGCCCCAGGCCGCGCAGCAGCTGCGACAGCCAGCCCTGTTTGCCGTGAACCGCCACTATGCCGAAGATGGCGATGATGACCGGCAGCACCAGCGAGAGGCCAAACAGCTTGAGCAGCAGGGAGCGGCCGATGAAACGGCGCCGCGCCAGCGCTCTTGCCACCGGAATGGCTACACCTAAGCTCAGCAGGGTGGAGAGCAGCGCCTGCCCCAGGCTGAAGCCCAGCACATGGCGCAGGTAAGGGTCTGCCAGCAGGGTGCGGGGAGCCAGCGAACCGGCCTGCCACAGCAGGGCGACGAGCGGCCCCAGGGATAACAGCAGGATCAACAGGGTGGCTGCGCTACCCGGCAGCCACCAGAGGGGACGAGCCTGTGGTTTCAGATGACGGCTCACTGGGTGACGGCTTGCAGCCACTCGCGGATCCAGTGTTTGCGATTGGCGGCCACCTCATCTGCGCTGAAGGCCAGCGGCTTGGTCACTGTGATCATCTGTTCAAAGCCCTTGGGCAGCGGTGTATCTGTTACCGGATACATCCAGTTGCCAGTGGCGATCTCATTCTGGAAGGCGGGGCTTATCATGAATTGCAGGAACTGGTCGGCGAGCTTGCCCTGAGTCGCGCTGTTCAGCTTGGCGGCCACTTCCACCTGACGATAGTGACCCTCCTGGAAGGCGGCAGCCTGATACTGGGGCTTGTTCTCGGCAATCAGGTGGTAAGCGGGGGAGGTGGTGTAGGAGAGCACCATGTCCGCTTCCCCATCGAGAAACATGCCATAGGCTTCGGACCAGCCCTTGGTGACGGTGACCGTCTTCTTGGCAAGCTCCGCCCAGGCTGCCGGCGCCTCATCCCCGTAGACCGACTTCATCCACAGCATCAGCCCCTGCCCCGGGGTTGAGGTGCGTGGATCCTGGTAGATCACCTTGAGATCCGGGCGTTCTACCAGCTCTTTCAGGCTCTTGGGAGGCGTTTTGAGTTTGTCTTGGTTGTAGACGAAGGCGAAGTAGCCGTAGTCATAGGGAACGAAGGTGTCATCCTGCCAGCCGCCCGGCACCTTGATGCCATCCAGTCTGGTGGTATGCGGGGCGAACAGACCACTCTGCTTGGCTTCGCTGATGAGAGCATCATCCAGCCCCAGCACCAGATCGGCCTTGCTGTGTTTGCCTTCCAGCCGCAGCCGGTTGAGGATGGCGACGCCGTCTTCCAGCGCCACAAGGTTGAGGTTGCAACCGCACTCTTTCTCGAACGCCTGCTTGATCTTGGGACCGAGTCCCCAATCGGCGGTGAAGGAGCTGTAGGTATAAACGGTGAGGGTGTCGGCCGCGAAGGCCTGGGTACTGAGCAGGCTGGTGGCAACCAGCAGCAGGGTTTTCATCAAGTGGCACTCCCTGTTAATGATGAGGTGCCAGCGGATGAGGGCGCAAAAAATGAGCGCCATGCCTCAAATTCCTCCGCCAGCATTATCTGGATCAGGTACACGGGTATAATCTCAGCGGTAAACCGCACCCCGTTTGAGAAACGAACCGCATTGTATTAACGTTCTTGGGGGGAGGCCAGTACAATTGTTCCTGCGGGCCATCGAGATAGCGTCAGCACAACAGAGGATGTTCGTGTGATCACCAGTACCAAGGAAAGACGCGCCTTCCAGCGCATGATAATCAACGCCCCCGTCACCGTCGTTCAGCAACAGCCGGTGCTGGAGGGGATCTGTCGGGATCTTAGTGCCAACGGCATGGGGATCGCGGTATCTGAGCACCAGCTCGACATCAATCTGCCGATCCGGGTCAGCCTGGCCACGCACAACAACCTGCTGCCCCCTTTCGAAGCGCAGGCCCGTATCATTCGGGTACTGGAGGAAGAGGCAGGTTTGCTGTTGGCGATAGAGTTTCTACCCGTGACTTAAACCGGCGATCCAATCAATCGGCCGCCATTGTTAACAGTGCAAGCCTGAGTGCTACAGGTTCACTTGTTGGCCTGAACCGGTTGCACACTTAACTGTTTGCTATCGACCAGCGTTTTGCTGGTCGATGCGATTTGGCCAGCAGGCAAGGTGGCGGGGCCCGTGGGCTCGAGCAGCAGGTAGTTCTGACCCTGCCAGTTGAGGGTCACATCCCCCGGCTTGGCGGGCAGATCAACAGCCAGCAGGGCATGGCCGGGTACGAACACCATGGCCTGTTTCAGTTCCGGAAAAAGCTGGGCCAGCATGGCCGCCATCAGGGTTACCTTGCTGTCACAGTCCCCTCTATTTTGCTCCAACACCTGGCGGGGGGACAGAAATCCTTTGCCTTGCCGTCCGCTCTGGTTATCCAACTGCTGGTAGGGAATGCTCTGAATAAAGGTGAGCATATGGGCCACGGTTTTCTGGCGTGTTTCGACTTCGGTTGCCCCTTGTTGTTTCAACTGCTCTGCCAACGGTGCCAGTCCGCTGCGGCTCTCCAGCGCAATGCGCACATGATCTTGCTTGACCACCAGTTGCCCGTCAGGGGTAGTGAAGTACTGGAAATAGTACTTGGTCAGCCACGCCTGTTCTTCCTTGCTCCGTTGTGACTCCAGCCAGGCCATGGCCTCGCGAGCCTTGTCCTGATTGCGACTTTTCAGATGCAGCTCAAGCGTGGGGCGGGTGAGGGTGAACTGTACCTCGGGATAGTTTTTGCGCACCTCCCGCAACAACACCTGCAACACTTCCTCCTGCATCCTGGCGGGGCGATAGGCGATAAGTGGCGGCAGCTTGCCCTGTTCGAGCCGGTAAGTAAGCTGTTGGGGCTTGCCTTCGCTATTCTGCCAGCCGACGTTGATCTGACCGGGACGGTTGTTGAAGCTGGTTTGACTGGCGCCCGCAGGCAGGGCCAGCAGCAGGGCACAGAGCAGAGGGATTGCCGTCGGTCTCTTCATCATCCTTTCCTGTGGTGCGGGCTCGGTTTCGGTGACCCTGAGTGGGAAGCGTGGCAGACAGTAAAACAGGGAGCCGAAGCTCCCTGTTGATTCTACTTGGTTTATTGCCGCTGGCGTGTCAAATCCAGCTGGGCTGTTTGGCCTCAAAGGCGCTGATGGCAGCCTCGTGCTGCATGGTCAGGCCGATGGCATCCAGCCCGTTGAGCAGGCAGTAGCGGCGAAACTCGTCGATCTCGAAGCCGAAGCTGAGCTCACCGGCACGCACCAGATTGGCCTCCAGATCCACCTCGATCTGCAGGCCGGGGTTGGCGGCGACGAGCTGGAACAGCGCCTCTACCTCTTCCTCTTTCAGGCGCACCGGCACCAGACCGTTGTTGATGGCGTTACCGTAGAAGATGTCGGCAAAGCTCGGGGCTATCAGGGTCTTGAAGCCGTAATCCGCCAGTGCCCAGGGGGCGTGCTCGCGGCTGGAACCACAGCCGAAGTTCTCCCGCGCCAGCAGGATACTGGCACCGGTATAGCGTGGCTGGTTGAGTACGAACTCGGGGTTGGGTTGCTCGCCGGCATCGTCGAGGAAGCGCCAGTCGTTAAACAGGTGCTTGCCAAAGCCGATGCGGTTCACCTTCTGCAAAAACTGCTTGGGAATGATGGCATCGGTGTCGACGTTGGCGCTGTCGAGGGGGACGACGATCCCCTTGTGTTGCTTGAAACCTGTCATGTTAACTCCCTCTTACAGTGCGCGTATGTCGGCGAAATGACCTGTGATGGCGGCGGCGGCAGCCATGGCGGGGCTTACCAGATGAGTGCGGCCGGCGCGGCCCTGACGCCCTTCGAAGTTGCGGTTGCTGGTGGAGGCGCAGCGCTCCCCGGGTTGCAGCCGGTCGTTGTTCATGGCCAGACACATGGAGCAGCCGGGCAGGCGCCACTCAAAGCCTGCGTCTATGAAGATCTTGTCCAGTCCCTCGGCCTCGGCCTGGGCCTTGACCTGCTCGGAGCCTGGCACCACCAGTGCCTGTACCCCTGCGGCCACTTTACGGCCACGGGCGATGGCGGCGGCGGCCCGCAGATCCTCGATGCGACTGTTGGTGCAGGACCCGATGAATACCTTGTTGATGGCGACATCGGTGAGCTTCTGGCCCGGTTGCAAGTCCATGTAGGCCAGCGCCTTGCGGGCGGACTGCTGCTCCATCGGATCGGCGAAGGATTCCGGTGCAGGTATGGGTTCATTGACGGCGATCACCTGTCCCGGGTTGGTGCCCCAGGTCACCTGCGGCGCTATGTCGGCGGCGTCGAGCACCACTTCGGCATCGAAGTGGGCGCCGTCGTCGCTCTGGAGGGTCTGCCAGTAGGCGATGGCCTGCTCCAGTGATTCCCCCTTGGGGGCGAACTCCTTGCCACGGATGTAGTCGATGGTGGTCTGGTCAGGGGCTATCATGCCCGCCTTGGCACCCAGCTCGATGGCCATGTTGCACACCGTCATCCGCCCTTCCATGGAGAGGCCCGCAATGGCCTCGCCAGCGAATTCCACCACGTAGCCGGTACCACCGGCATGGCCGACCCGGCCTATGATGGCCAGCACCACGTCCTTGGCGCTGATGCCATCGCTCAGCTTGCCGTTGACCGAAATGCGCATTGTCTTGGCGCGGCCCTGTTTCAGGGTCTGGGTCGCCATCACGTGTTCCACTTCCGAGGTGCCGATGCCGAACGCCAGCGAACCGAAGGCGCCGTGGGTGGCGGTGTGGGAGTCGCCGCAGACGATGGTGGTGCCGGGCAGGGTGATGCCGAGCTCGGGGCCCATCACATGGACTATCCCTTGGTATTTGTGGTTGAGATCGTAGAGGCGAACCCCGAACTCTTTGCAGTTGTCGGCGAGCGTCTCCATCTGGATGCGGGCCATCTCGCCGGAGGCGGCGATGTCCTTGGTGGTGGTGGAGACGTTGTGATCCATGGTGGCCCAGGTCAGATCCGGGCGACGCAGCTGGCGGTTCATGGCGCGCAGGCCATCGAATGCCTGCGGGCTGGTCACTTCATGCACCAGGTGGCGGTCGATATAGATGAGCGGCGTTTCGCCTGCCACTTCACGCACCACATGGGCGTCGAATACTTTCTGATAGAGGGTCTTGGCCATTGCTTCTCTCTTCCTTGTTATCTGTTATGCGGCTCAGATCCGGGCGGCGATCTGACTGCCCATCTCGGAGGTGCTCTGTACCGGATAGCGGGCGCTGGCCTGGTGCAGGTCGGCGGTGAAGTAACCCTCTGCCAGGGTCTGGGCCACGGCTTGTTCGATGGCTTGTGCGGCAGCCTCCTGGCCCAGGCTGTAACGCAGCATCAGGGCGGCAGAGAGGATCTGGGCGATGGGGTTGGCGATCCCTTTGCCTGCGATATCGGGGGCCGAACCACCGGCCGGTTCGAACAGGCCGAAACCCGATTCGTTGAGGCTGGCGGAGGGGAGCAGCCCCATGGAGCCGGTGATCATGGCGCACTCGTCAGAGAGGATGTCGCCAAACAGGTTGGAGCAGAGCAGCACATCGAACTGGGACGGATCCTTGATGAGCTGCATGGTGGCGTTGTCGATGTACATGTGGTTCAGCGCCACATCCGGGTAGGACTTGGCGACGTCAGTCACCACCTCGCGCCACAGAATGGAGGAGGCGAGCACGTTGGCCTTGTCGATGGAGGTGACCTTGCCACGGCGCACACGAGCCGACTCAAAGGCAATCTTGGCGATGCGCTCAATTTCGAAGCGGTGGTACACCTCGGTGTCGAACGCCTTCTCGTTTGCCCCTTCGCCCTCTCGCCCCTTGGGCTGGCCGAAGTAGATGCCGCCGGTCAGCTCGCGCACGCAGGCGATGTCAAAGCCACGATTGGAGATGTCGGCCCGCAGGGGGGAGAACTGCTCCAGACCGGTATAGATGCGGGCCGGACGCAGGTTGCAGAACAGCTTGAAGTGGGCGCGCAGGGGCAAGAGGGCGCCACGCTCAGGCTGATCGTTCGGCGGCAGGTGCTCCCACTTGGGGCCGCCGACCGAGCCGAACAGCACCGCATCAGCCGCTTCACAGCCCTTGATGGTGCTTTGTGGCAGCGGGGTGCCGTGGTTGTCGATGGCGATGCCGCCCACGTCGTGGCGATCATATTCGAAGGCGAAGCCGAACTTGGCCTGCACCTTTTCCAGCACCTTGACGGCTTCGGCCATCACTTCCGGGCCAATGCCGTCACCCGGCAATACTGCGATCCGATAACTGCTCATACTCACACACTCTCCGTATTGATCTTGTCTGTTTTTGTGACGTTGCGTTCCATCTGTTCGGCCACCTGATCGGCGCGCCAGATGCTGTTGATCACGTGGATCAACGCCTGGGCCGAGGATTCTATGATGTCGGTGGCCAGGCCCATACCGTGGAATTTTCGGCCCTTGTATTCGGCCACTATGTCGACCTGGCCGAGGGCATTTTTGCCTTCGCCCTTGCCCTTGAGTTCGTACTTGTCGATGCGGATCTCATAGCCGGTGATGCGATTGATGCACTGGTAGACAGCATCCACAGGACCATTGCCGGTGGCCGCTTCGCTGATGGTCTCCTGACCCACTTCCAATTTCACCGAGGCGGTGGCCAGCACCGAGCTGCCGCTCTGCACGCCCAGATACTGCAGCTTGAAATGCTCGGGCTCTTCGTGGATCTGGCTGAAGAAGGCCAGCGCCTCCAGGTCGTAGTCGAACACTTGCCCCTTCTTGTCGGCCAGGGTCAGGAACTTGCCGTAGAGGTCGTCGAGATCGTAACTGCTCTCGGCGTAGCCCATGGACTCCATCCGGTGCTTGATGACGTGGCGACCGGAGCGGGAGGTCATGTTGAGGTTGTTTTGGGTCAGGCCAATGCTCTCGGGGGTAATGATTTCATAGGTGTTTTTCGCCTTGAGTACCCCATCCTGGTGGATGCCGGAGCTGTGGGAGAAGGCGTTGGCGCCGACGATGGCCTTGTTGGGCTGCACCGGCATGTTGCACAGCTGGCTTACCAGGGCGCTGGTGCGATGAATTTCACTGTGGCGGATGTTGGTGTGCACCCCGAGCAGGTCGGCGCGGGTTTTCAGGATCATCGCCACCTCTTCCAGCGAGCAGTTGCCGGCCCGCTCACCGATGCCGTTGATGGTGCACTCGATCTGGCGGGCCCCCATCTGCACGGCGCCGATGGAGTTGGCTACCGAGAGGCCCAAGTCGTCGTGGCAGTGCACCGAGATAATCGCCTGATCAATGTTCGGCACCCTGTTGAACAGGGTTTGGATGATGCCGGAGAACTCGGTCGGCACCGTGTAGCCCACTGTATCCGGGATATTGATGGTGCGGGCGCCCGCCTTGATGGCGGCCTCGACCATGCGGCAGAGATTATCAATCGGGGTGCGGCCAGCATCCTCGCAGGAGAACTCCACATCGTCGGTGTAGCGGCGGGCATGCTTGATGGCGCTGATGCCCATCTCCAACACATCCTCGAAGCTCTTTTTGAGCTTGCTCTCCACATGGATGGAGGAGGTGGAGATGAAGGTGTGGATGCGGAAGGCCTCCGCGACCCGCAGGGCTTCGCCGGCGGCGTCGATATCCTTGGGCAGGGCGCGGGCCAGGGCGCAGACCCGGCTGTGCTTGATGTGGCGGGCTATGGTCTGCACCGATTGAAAATCGCCGGGAGAGGAGACCGGGAATCCCACCTCCATGATGTCGACACCGAGCCGCTCCAGCGCCTGGGCTATCTGCAGCTTCTCCTTGACTGTCAAACTGGCCGCCAGGGCCTGCTCACCATCACGCAAAGTGGTGTCGAATATGATGACCCTATCTGACATGTGACTTCCCTCTTCCTCAGTTCGGTAATGTGCACCCTGCGGCGGCATAAAAAAACCCGTGCAGGGTGCACGGGTTTTTGTAAATTCCGGCTGTGCCTGAGCCCGGCTACAAGGATCCCGCGCGACTGGTCGCGATTAGGGAGAGTAGTAGTAGCGAAGCGGCAATAGGCATGATGACTCAATCCTTCCAGTCGATAACGCTCCTACCAATATCGAGATTTTTATGCTGTGTCAACCCGGACTCACAGGTTCAATCCGCTGGTTTATTTAATCGGATTGTAAAGGAGTGCAAATTTACTTGTCCCATATTCGGCCCTTGCCCGATTATCTGGTCATTCCTGCTGTACTAGATCATCTGCGCAATCAGATCGACTTATCAGTTTTTGCTGAATTATCTGAGGTATTCAATGGAAAAACGTAGACCTGGTCGTCCGGTCGGGCGTTCTGACATTCGTGACAAGTTGCTTTCCGCTGCTCGTGAGCGTTTTCTCAATACACCCTACAGCAAGGTCACTACCCGCGAGATCGCCGAGCTGGCTGGCTCCAATCTGGCAATGATCCACTACTACTTCGGCAGTAAAGAGGGGCTTTATAAAGCGGTGCTGGGCGATGTCGCCGAGCCGTTGGACCAGGCCTGGCATGATGAGACCAGCAATCGTAGCCTCAATGATCTGCTCAACACCTACTATCAGGTGATGACCCCCAACAGCGAACTGACCTCCGCCATCTCCAGCGCATTATCGACCGAGAAGAGCCCAGGGCGGGATTTTGTGCTGAATCGTCTGCTGGAGCGCCAACTGCCCCAGTTTGATGCCTTGCTGGAGTCCATGAAGAGCAACGGTGAACTGGGTGACAATCTGGATCCC
Organism: Aeromonas popoffii; assembly: GCF_037818705.1. Lineage (NCBI taxonomy): Bacteria > Pseudomonadati > Pseudomonadota > Gammaproteobacteria > Aeromonadales > Aeromonadaceae > Aeromonas > Aeromonas popoffii. The sequence goes on from NZ_CP149129.1 coordinate 603,809, forward strand.
GAGATGCTGAAGATCTCCTTCCTCAGCATGATGTGGCAGCCGTTCGTGATGAAAGATCTTTACGAACAGGTGTTTGGCCTGACCGTGGATGAACACTTCATGGCCCGTCTGGCGGATCACAACTGCCGGCTGATGGAGAATGGCATGCGCGGCGCCCTGAACTGATCGTTTGCCATGCTTGCCGTAAAAAAGGGCCATTCGGCCCTTTTTTCATCAATCTGTTATCTGACCGTCAACCAAGTGTCACCTCGCCGCCCTAGCCTGCACAGAGACGTCAGGGAAGGAGGGGTGATGAACAAGATCCAGCAATGGGACCTGCAGGTGTGCCGCATCTGCCTGCTCCACGCCTACAACCGGCCGCAGGCCAGGATCAGCCGACTCATCTCCCGCACCGGTGATGGCCCGCTCTACGCCGTGCTGGCTGCGCTGCTCTGGTGGCAGGGGGAGACAGAGCGTGAGCTGGTGGGGGGTGCCCTGCTTGCCTTCGCCATCGAACTGCCGCTCTATCTGCTGCTCAAGAACGTGCTGAAACGCCAGCGCCCGCGAGGCCTGCCGGTTTTCATCACCCCCTCGGATCGTTACAGTTTGCCCTCTGGCCATACCGCAGCTGCTTTCCTGATGGCCACCATACTGGCCACCGGCTTTCCGCTCTGGGCGCCCCTGCTGTTTGGCTGGGCTGCGTTGGTGGGGGCGTCACGGCTGTTGCTCGGGGTGCACTACTTGAGTGATCTGGTGGCGGGGGCCCTGCTGGGTGGCGGTTGCGCCGTGCTGGCGCTCGGCTGGAGCCATCCATGAGGATACTGTTTGGCGTGCAAGGCACCGGCAACGGCCATATCAGCCGCAGTCGCACCCTGGCGCGGGCGCTGCGCGCCCGTGGGCTTGAGGTCGACTACCTGTTCAGCGGTCGCCCCGCCGACGGCTATTTCGAGATGGCCGAGTTTGGCGATTATCGTACCTTCGCTGGCATCACTTTTGTCAGTCACGAAGGTGCCATCTCGGGCTGGCGGACCCTCAAGGGGCTCTTGCCCCTACGCTTCTGGCGGGACATGCGGGCCCTGGATTGCCGCAATTACGATCTGGTGATCAGCGACTTCGAGCCGCTCAGTGCCCATGCTGCCCGTCGCTGGGACAAACCCAGCCTCACCATCAGCCATCAGGCCAGTTTCGACTGGCCTATCCCGCGTTGGGGCGAGAGCGGCTTCAACCGCCAGCTGATGCGTCACTTCGCGCCGGTCCGCCAGTCCCTCGGACTGCACTGGTTTCACTTCGGCCAGCCGCTGCTGCCGCCCATCATAGATCCCATCGCCCTGGCCCCCGACAATCAGCAGATCCTGGTCTATCTGCCGTTTGAGCAGACTGAGGCGATAGCGGCCCTGTTGTCGCGTTTTAACCTGCAGCGCTTCGTCTGCTTTCACCCGGCCATTCGCAGCGCCAGTCAGTGGCGCAACATACGTTTCGAGCCGCAGGCGCGGGAAAGCTTCAAGCAGCTACTGGCGGGTTGTCGTGGTGTCATCACCAACGGCGGCTTCGAGCTCTCCTCGGAGGCGCTGACGCTTGGCAAAAAGCTGTTGGTCAAGCCGCTGGGGGGGCAATTCGAACAGCTGACCAACGGCAAGACACTGGAGCTGATGGGGCTGGCCCGGCTGATGGATACGCTCGATGCCAATGCGGTGCGGGCCTGGCTGGATGCCTCGGCCCCGGGCCAGATCTTTTATCCCGATGTGGCGGGCGAACTGGCGTGCTGGCTTGCGGCTGGGGCAAAGGAGAGCGTGGCCCAGCTTTCACGCCGACTGTGGGCTCGCACCCTGTTTCCGGAAGAGGTGTGTGACCGGTTGAGTGAGTTGGAAGGTGGATGTCCGTTCAATCGCGGTTGGTTATCGCAAGTGAGCGCCTTTGACTAGACTGAAAGTGATCCCACCAAGGAGAGGATGGACACAATGCGCTTTACCAATGAAAACGGCGACACCATGAACCTGGCAGACAATCTGACCCTGCACGAATTGCTGGACATGGGGGTCAGCATCTCGGTCTGCGAAGAGACGGATCCTGATCAGCAGATCTGGCTGGCAGAGCCGGAAGACGAGCAGTAAGTCTATGTTCTGCTTGATGGCCCGCCCCCAGAGGCGGGCTATTTTTTCTCGTTCCCCTCATGGTGACAGCATGATCCGCTAGCCAGTCTCGGATCTTCCCCGCATTGTTCCCACCCGTCTTATTAAGTCACTGAATGTTAATAGCTGTTTGAAATTTATGACTGTTATGGTCAGACAAAGCCGTGGACAAGCGTTCATAAGCGGGTTAAGTTGGTTTTTCACCCGCTTTTGGGGTGAATGATGGAAAAAACCTATTTTTCTACTATCGACGGCACCGAACTCGCCTGGCCCGTATTCAGACAACAACAAGACACGGACCGGCGCTGCCGGGAAGCAGCGGACTGTCGATAGCTTTCGCTTAACGGAGCAAAGCCTGGAGGGCTTTATCATGGAGATGTTATCAGGCGCCCAGATGGTGGTTAGAGCGCTGGAAGATCAGGGAGTTGAGCATGTTTTCGGCTACCCTGGTGGCTCAGTGCTCGACATCTATGACGCTCTCTTTGAAAACGGCAAGATGGAACATATCCTGGTGCGGCACGAGCAAGCCGCGGTGCACATGGCGGACGGCTACGCCCGCTCCACCGGCAAGGTGGGCACAGTGCTGGTGACCTCGGGTCCCGGCGCCACCAACTGTATCACGGGGATCGCGACCGCCTACATGGACTCCATCCCTCTGGTGATCCTGTCCGGCCAGGTGCCGACCAGCATGATCGGGGAGGATGCATTCCAGGAGACCGACATGATCGGCATCTCCCGTCCTGTGGTGAAGCACAGCTTCCTGTGCAAGAAAGCCAGCGATATTCCCGAGGCCATCAAGAAGGCTTACTACATAGCTGCCAGCGGCCGCCCGGGGCCGGTGGTGGTGGATCTGCCCAAAGATGTGCAGAATCCGAAAGAGAAGTTCCCCTACCAGTATCCCGAGTCGGTATCCCTGCGCTCCTACAATCCGACCAAGGTCGGACACAAGGGCCAGATCAAGCGGGCCGCCAAGTTGCTGGTGGAGGCGCAGCGCCCCGTCATGTACGTGGGCGGTGGTGCCATCAATGCCAATGCGGAACATCTGGTAACCAAGCTGGCCGAGTTGTTAAACCTGCCGGTGACGACCACTCTGATGGGGCTGGGGGTCTTCTCCGGCACCCATCCGCAGTGCATCGGCATGCTGGGGATGCATGGCACTTTCGAAGCGAACAAGACCATGCACAACGCGGATCTCATCTTCGCCGTGGGTGCACGCTTCGATGATCGGGTGACCAACAACGTGGCCAAGTTCTGTCCCAACGCCACCATAGTGCACATCGACATAGATCCCACCTCCATCTCCAAGACGGTGCAGGCCCATGTGCCCATCGTCGGCTCGGTGGAAACCGTGCTGGAGCAGCTGTTGGACGTGGTCCGCGAGTGTGGCTTTGACAACGACAAGCAGGCGCTGGCGGACTGGTGGAGTCAGATCGCCCAGTGGCGTTCTCGCAACTGCCTGGCCTATGAGACCCACCCCACCCTGATCAAGCCGCAGCAGGTCATAGAGGCGCTTTACAAGGTGACCAAGGGGGAGGCGTTCGTCGCCTCCGACGTTGGCCAGCATCAGATGTTTGCCGCGCTCTACTACCCCTTTGCCAAGCCGCGCCAATGGATTAATTCGGGTGGCCTCGGCACCATGGGCTTTGGCATTCCGGCCGCCATGGGCGCCCAGTTTGCCAACCCGGATGCCGTGGTCTGCTGCGTCACCGGTGACGGCTCGGTGCAGATGAACATCCAGGAGCTCTCCACCTGTTTGCAGTACGGTGTGCCCATCAAGATCATCTCCATCAACAACCGTGCCCTTGGCATGGTCAAGCAGTGGCAGAAGATGTTCTACGGCGGCCGTCACAGCCACTCCTACATGGAATCTCTGCCTGACTTCGTCAAGCTGGCGGAGGCCTATGGCCACGTCGGCATCGCAGTGAGCGATCCGGCCGAGCTGGAGAGTGCCATGGAGAGGGCCTTCGCCATGAAGGATCGGCTGGTGTTCATGGATATTTCGGTCGATCCGGATGAGCATGTCTACCCGATGCAGATCAAGTTTGGTGCCATGGACGAGATGTGGCTGAGCAAGACGGAGAGAACCTGATGAGGCATATCATTTCAGTACTGCTGGAGAACGAATCCGGCGCCCTGAGTCGCGTGGTAGGTCTCTTTTCCCAGCGCGGCTACAACATCGAGACCCTGACGGTGGCGCCTACCGAGGATCCCACCCTGTCGCGCATGACCATCGTCACCATGGGTGACGAGCGGGTGCTGGAGCAGATCCAGAAGCAATTGCACAAGCTGGTGGACGTGCTCAAGGTGTGCGATTTGAGCGAAGGGGAGCATATCGAGCGGGAGATAGCCCTGATCAAGGCGCGCGCCAGCGGTGGGGCTCGCGACGAGCTGAAACGGCTGGCGGACATCTTCCGTGGCCAGATCGTCGATGTGACCCCGGAACAGTACACGGTACAGCTGGTGGGCACTAGCGAGAAGCTGGATGCCTTTATCAAGACCGCAGCGCAGACTAACGAGATCATCGAGGTGGTGCGCTCCGGGGTCTGCGGCATTTCCCGGGCGGACAAGGCACTGCGCGCCTGATTGTTACGCGGATGAGACGGTTGTCGAAAAGGGGCTCTTCGGAGCCCCTTTGTTATTCCTCAAGGTCAAGGTAGACGGTGCGTGATCTCTCCCAAGTGGACAAGGCACAGCGCCCCTGATTGTGACGCCGATGGGACGATTGCCTAAAGAGGTTCATGGGAGTCCTTTTTGCCTGCGCAAGGTGAGCCAGGGGGAAGTGCGAGTCTGTCATTTTCTTTCAAATGATCAGTAAACTATCCACAAAAGCTGTGGAAAACTCTGTAGATTAGCGGTGTGTCTAGTGTTAGTTAGCTGATCTTAAAGGGGTATTTTGATCTGATCTCTGCTGGGGGGCAATTGTGCAATCGGCTCTGGCGGGTGTGAGTGTTTGCTTATCTTCTCCCCCTTGCCTGGCAGGCGCTGGTGATGAGGATGGGGATCCGGTCAGGATCCTGATGTGATCTTGCAGATCAACATATTGCCCGCCGACCATAAAAAAACCCGCCTCTCGGCGGGTTTTTCACTGGGCAGGCTGAAAGTCGATTACTCGGCCTGAGCTGCCTGGATACCGGTCAGGGCGATGGTGTAGACGATGTCGTCAACCAGGGCGCCACGGGACAGGTCGTTGACCGGCTTGCGCATGCCTTGCAACATGGGGCCGATGGAGACCAGGTCAGCGGAACGCTGTACCGCCTTGTAGGTGGTATTACCGGTGTTCAGGTCCGGGAACACGAACACGGTGGCTTTACCTGCAACCGGTGAGTTCGGTGCCTTGGACTTGGCCACGTTCTCCATGATGGCCGCGTCGTACTGCAGCGGGCCGTCGATGATGAGGTCGGGGCGCTTGGCCTTGGCCAGCTCGGTCGCTTCACGCACTTTCTCTACATCGGCACCGGCGCCAGAGGTACCGGTAGAATAGGAGATCATGGCGACACGCGGCTCGATGCCGAAGGCAGCGGCGGAGTCGGCGGACTGGATGGCGATCTCGGCCAGCTGCTCGGCAGTGGGATCCGGGTTGATCGCACAGTCGCCGTACACCAGCACTTGATCAGGCAGCAGCATGAAGAAGATGGAGGAGATCAGGGAAGAGCCCGGGGCTGTCTTGATGATCTGCATCGGCGGACGGATGGTGTTGGCGGTGGTGTGTACCGCGCCCGATACCAGGCCGTCTACTTCGCCACGCTCCAGCATCATGGTGCCCAGCACCACGTTGTCTTCCAGCTGTTCGCGGGCGACCACTTCGGTCATGCCCTTGTTCTTGCGCAGCTCGACCAGACGCGGCACGTAGCGCTCACGCACTTCCAGCGGATCTATGATCTCGACACGGTCGGTCAGCACCACGCCCTGCTGTTCGGCGACGCGACGGATCTCTTCCGGGTTGCCCAGCAGCACCGGACGGGCGATGCCACGCTCGGCACAGATGGCGGCAGCCTTGATAGTACGCGGCTCTTCACCTTCCGGCAGCACGACGCGCTTGTTGGCCTGACGGGCCAGCTCGGTCAGCTGATAACGGAATGCCGGCGGGCTAAGACGACGGGAGCGGGTAGAGCTGACAGTCAGCGACTCGATCCAGTGCTTGTCGATGTGGCCAGCCACATAGTCTTGCACCAGTTCGATACGCTCGCGGTCATCTTCCGGAATGTCGACGTTGAAGTTTTGCAGGCTGACGGCGGTCTGCCAGGTGTTGGTACCGGTGATCATGATCGGCAGGCCGGTGGCCATGGCCTGTTGGCACAGGGCCAGCACTTGCGGTTCCGGATGATAGTTGCCGGTCAGCAGCAGCGCGCCCAGCTTGACGCCGTTCATGGCGGAGAGGCAGGCGGAGACGATGACGTCGGAACGGTCGCCGGAGGTCACCAGCAGGCTGCCCGGACGGAAGTGCTCAACCATGTTGTGGATGGAACGGGCACAGAAGGTCACGGTTTGCAGGCGACGGCTGTCCAGCTCACCCTTGTGCAGGATCTTGGCAGCCAGGTGTTTGGCGAGATCTTTGGCACGGGGGGCGATCAGCTGGGTATTCCAGGGGATGCAACCCAGGATGCGCAGCGGGCTCTTGCCGAACACCTGCAGCACTTCCAGATTATGAGCCGCTTCAGACGCATGGTGGTGCGCCTCGAACATCTCGGTCAGGTCAGGGCGGGTCACGCCGTGCTCGTCAACCGGTGCACCAACCTTGTTGATGACGCAGCCCACGATGCGGGGATTGCTGACACCACCGAAGTTGGAGCAGGCCAGCTCGATGCGCTCTTTCAGCTTCTGGCTGGAGTCATTGCCCGGATGGGTCACGAACACCATGTCGGCATCCAGCGCCTTGGCGACGTCGTAGTTCAGCTTGTTGGCAAACGGCTGCTTGTCGGCCGGGACCATGCCTTCGATGACCAGCACCTCGGCACCGCTCGCTTTCACGTGCTCTTCAAAGCGGGCCACTATCTCTTCCAGCAGGATATCGGTATTGCTGGAGGTGATCATGTTCTCGGCGTAGGAGAGGGCGAACGGCTCGGGCGGGTTGATGTTGGCAGCGGCGCGGATCACGGCGGTGGAGCGCTCAGTACCGGTTTCACCCGGACGTGGCTGAGCGACCGGTTTGAAGAAGCTGACATTGACACCGTGACGTTCCATGGCGCGGACAACGCCAAGACTCACGGAAGTTACGCCGACACCAGTGCCGACCGGGATAAGCATAATAGTGCGTGCCACTTAATACCCCTTGTTCATTTTTTGGGATCAGGAAAAGGCCGCCCTGGGGCGGCCTTGCTCTACAGCGAAATTATGCGCCGACCAGTTCCAGCGCATCGTGGGCAATGACCCACTCCTCGTTGGTCGGGATTACCAGGGCCTTGGTGGAACCAGCCTTGGTGATCTCGCCACCCTTGCCGAAGCGGGCAGCCAGGTTGGCGTCGTGATCGACGTCAAAGCCCAGCAGACCCAGCTTGTTCAGAGTGATTTCACGGATCGGGGCGGAGTTTTCACCGATACCACCGGTGAAGACCACGGCATCCAGACGACCGTCCATGGCGGCGGCGTAGGCGCCGATATACTTGGCCAGGCGATAGCAGTAAACGTCCATGGCACGCTTGGCTTCTTCTTTGCTGTCGTAGTTGTCTTCAACGAAACGGCAGTCAGAAGTGACTTCGGTCAGACCCTGCAGGCCGGACTCTTTGGTCAGCATGGTGTTGATATCCGCCACGCTCATACCCAGTTTGTCATGCAGGAAGAAGATGATGGCCGGGTCCAGATCGCCGGAGCGGGTCCCCATCACCAGACCTTCCAGCGGGGTCAGACCCATGGAGGTATCAACAGATTTGCCGTTCTTGATGGCACAGACGGAACCGCCGTTGCCCAGGTGGCAGTTGATGATGTTCAGATCGGAAACCGGTTTGTTCAGCTGCTTGGCCGCTTCCAGGCTGATGTAGTAGTGGCTGGTGCCGTGAGCGCCGTAGCGACGGATGCCGTTCTCTTTGTAGAGCTTGTACGGCAGGGCGTACAGGAAGGCTTCTTCCGGCATGGTCTGGTGGAATGCGGTGTCGAACACGGCCACGTTCTTGTCGGCCAGGGCCGGGAAGATACGGCGGGATTCACGGATACCGATCAGGTGAGCCGGGTTGTGCAGCGGTGCATACGGCACGGCGGCTTCAATGCCGGCGATCACGTCATCAGAAATCACGACGGAGGAGGTGAAGCGCTCACCACCGTGAACAACACGGTGACCGATGGCGATCAGATTTTTGGACAGTTCCGGATTGAGCGGCAGGATCTTGTTGACGATGTAGTCCAGCGCTTCCTGGTGAGCGGCACCTGCGCCCAGATCGGCACTGCCTTTCTCGCCATTCAGTTTCCACTTGATGCGGGCGTCGTCGAGGTTGAAACACTCGGCCAGGCCGGACAACAGATCATCACCGGTGGTTGCGTCAATGACAGCAAACTTCAGGGACGAGCTGCCACAGTTAAGTACAAGAACCAGCTTACTCATGAATAAATCCTATCGCAGATTGGGTTGTGTAGGAGGATGCGCTGGACGCGCTGCGTCCAAAAACTTTCAACTTATCCTTATTGAGGGTTGGCAATCTATTGCTTGCCCCTTGTATAGTGATACAAGACCCGAAATCCAGACGTCACTGACCGCTCAACGGCAGGCAGTTGGCGCAAAAAATGGGCGTACAAAGGATAACCCGATTGTTGAAAAATAACAAAGTCATCCTCAACCTTTGTTATTGCACATCAAATATAGTCGAGGTTTTGCCGTTAATACGTTCGAAAAGAGCTCGGAGGTAGCATGAGCATGAACATTTTTGGAACTAAGTTACAGCAAGGCCGTCATTATATGACCCTTTGGCCCCGCCGTCCCGAGCTTAATTCCATGTTTCCCGAGAACCGGGTGATCAAGGCCACCGAATTCGCCCTCAAGATCATCCCGGCGCTGGCGGTGTTCAGCGTCATGCTGCAGTTCCAGCTTGGTGAGCTGCACTACTGGCCTTCGGTCATGGCCTCTGTGCTGTTTCTGCTCAGCCTGCCGCTGCAAGGCTACTACTGGCTCGGTCAGCGAGCTGATACCCGTCTGCCTCCTTCCCTTGCCAGCTGGTATCGCGAGATCAACGGCAAGATGAACGAGCAGGGCGGGCATCGCCAACTGGTGGCCCAGCCCCGTTACGAAGAGCTGGCTGATACTCTCAATGCCGCCTTCAAGCAGCTGGACAAATCTTTTCTCTACGAATAGACGAGCACAGTTTTCCAATCAGACAAAGGCGCCCAGAGGCGCCTTTTCCATCTATGGCGATCAGGCTGCCAATACCTTGCGGATCTCCTGGATGGAGAGCTTGTATTGACGGGGGCACTGGCGCCATACGGTCAGCATCCGCTGGTACTTGTCACGCATGGCGATGTCGCTGGAAAGCTCGTCACACGGGCACTTGAGTTCGGGGAAGCGCTTGTCCACTTCCAGCAGGAAGCAGACGTAGTCGGCCAGCTCCCGCTCCTGGCTGCGGCTGTAGCCATTGAACTCCAGCCGGCTGGCATTGATTTCACCTTGATCTGCGCCATCCAGGTTGCCCCAGGAGATGGCCAGTGCATGGTGTAGCTCCAGGGTGTCGATCACCTCCTGACAGGTAGCCAGATCCAGATGACCGAAGCTCTTCTCCAGTTCGAGGATCTGCAGGCAGTAGCCGCGCGCTATGATGGTGCTGGCCCGCTGGTAAGACGCTGCCTTTTCCGGATGGAGTTTGGCCAGGATCTCGTACTGATTGCTCAGGAGCAGGCGTTCGGTATGGCTCATGTTCATGGGCTTTTCTCACTGGAAAATGAAACTGGGGTCACGTTAACCCATATCTCAGATGAATTTTTTGATCTGGCATGGGAGGTTGGCGAGAAAGCGGGGTTGGGAAATCAAAACGGGTCTGTGACTGGTTAATTAAATGTAACGGCTACGCACTTGTATTTCGGCCTGAGCTGGCAACAAGAGAGGTGTCATTTGGCTTGTACCAAATGACCTGCCACCCAAGCACCCGAAACAGGCGCATGCACGACCAACACAACGATGACTTCGTCGCTGTGACCACAGGCTCTGGCCGACGGGGCAACGAAAGAGGGGGCCGAGATGGCGCCTCCACAGGGATGTGTTGGCTGATGCCATCATCACACAGTGAGACTGGCGAGCTAGACAAGCGAAGGGCCTGCAGTTGCAGGCCCTTTTTGTATGGTGTGTTTTTAATGCCGGGCGGGGTCAGCCCTTGATGAGGTCGAGCACCACCTGATGGTGGTCGCTGGTCTTGAACTTGTCGAAGCGGTGGGCGACCTTGCCCTCTTCATCGATGAGGAAGCTCAGACGGTGAATGCCGTCATACTCCTTGCCCATGAACTTCTTCGGACCCCAGACGCCAAAGGCATCGGCCACAGCGTGATCTTCGTCGGCCAGCAGGCGGAAATTAAGGCTGTCGCGCTCCTCGAATTTCTTCAGGCGCTTGGCCGGATCCGGGCTGATGCCGAGCACCACCACGTTGAGGGCGGCCAGCTCGCTATTGACGTCGCGCAGACCACAGGCCTGAGTGGTGCAGCCCGGAGTCATCGCCTTGGGGTAGAAATAGATGAGTACCTTCTTGCCGCGCAGGTCGGCAAGACGAACCGGGTTGCCGTCCTGATCGGACAGGGAAAAATCGGGGGCCTGGGTACCAGCTTGTAGTGGTTGCATGCGGTCTCCTCGGGTAAACGCCGTCAGGCGTGTTTGTTGTTGACGATGAATTCGAACGATTCTGCGCCCAGTTCGCGACAGAATCCGGCGAAGGCCGTTTCCGAACCGGCAGTCTCTCCCTGCTTGGCCAGATTGAGCTGAAAGCTCGCCTTGAGCAGATTGAAGGGCTCCTGTTCAAGGGTAATGGTCTGCATAGCCTGAATGTCCCAGCCGTGGTCGCTGAAGAACTGGGTGCACTGGCTTACGATGCCGGGCTGGTCGCGGATCAGGATCTCGGCGTTGGCGCTGATGTCGTATTGCAGTGAGTGGTGGCGCTCGGTGCGTTTCATCATGGTGATGAGATCCCACTCCTGACTGCGCAGGGGCAGGCTTATCTCGAGTTGCATCAGGCTGTTCCAGTCCCCGGACAGCAGCATGATGAAGGTGAATTCATTACCGAAGATGCCAAGACGGCTGTCGACAATGTTGCAACCGCAGCCACTGACGTGGCGCGTGACCTCATTGACGATGCCAGGCCTGTCCGTGCCTATGGCCGTTACGACCAGGTAGTGAGTCATAAATCTTCTCTCGTCCATTAGCTGGTTGCGAATGTGAACGCAGTGGGCGCCACCCTGACTGGGCGACTGGCCTTAGGCCATTCCCTGCGCTTGTACATGGCAACTTTGTTGAGAATGCAGTGGCCGCGAGCCTTGTCTTTAGTCGAGATGACTTGAGACTGGCGCCGACCGTCGCGCTCGTGCACCGCTTTTTGTGCAGAATGGTATCACGGCTTGCCCCCTGCCTCCCTTGTTTTTCCAAGGGGGCAGCTTTACCATAACGCCCCTGAAAATCGGGAGAAATATCCATGTTACGCGGTAGTATCGTTGCCCTCGTTACCCCCATGCTGGCTTCAGGCGAAGTCGATTGGACCAGTCTGGCCGCCTTGGTCGATTATCATGTCGGCGCAGGCACCACCGCCATCGTTGCGGTTGGCACTACGGGGGAATCGGTCACCCTGAGCGAGCAGGAGCACATCGCCGTCGTGGAAAAAACCGTGGAACTGGCCGCCGGACGCATTCCCGTCATCGCCGGTTGCGGTTCCAACAATACCGCTCATGCCATCGACTTGGCCAAACGATTCGCCGAAACTGGCGTGGTGGCGGGTCTCTCGGTTACCCCTTATTACAACAAACCCACGCAAGAAGGTCTCTATCGTCACTATTGTGCGATCGCCGAGGCTAGTGGTCTGCCCCAAATTCTTTATAATGTGCCCGGTCGCACCTGTTGCGACCTCAAACCGGAGACGGTAGCCCGACTGGCCAGGGTGCCCGGTATCATAGGTCTGAAAGAGGCCACCGGGGATTTGAGTCGTACTCCGCTGCTGCGTGAGCTGTGCGGAGCGGAATTCGCGCTTTATAGTGGCGATGATGCCAGTGGATGTGATTTTATGCTGCAAGGTGGCGATGGAGTCATTTCGGTCACCACCAATATTGCAGCGGCCCAGATGGCCGACATGTGTCGTGCAGCGCTGGCCGGTGATGCCGGTCTGGCCCATGACATCAACAATCGATTGATGCCGTTGCATCAGACTCTGTTCTGCGAACCGAGTCCCATCCCGGTGAAGTGGGCCTGTGCCCGACTGGGATTGATGGCGACGGCGACCTTGCGTCTGCCGCTCACCGACCTCACCCCCGAGGGCGAACAAGCGATGACGCGAGCACTGACCACTGCGGAGTTGATGGCGAGTGTTTAAAGCAAATGGAAAGGGAAATGCAGTGCGCCTGGTGCTGAGTGTGGCGACCGTTGCCGTGCTGGCAGCCTGTAGCTCACCCCAAGAGCGCAAGATGGCCAACCGTGGTTTCGAGTACGAGGATGCCCGCCTTGAAGGGCGCGCGTTCCTGGTGCCTGCCGGGTTGAGTACCCCCGCCTTTAACAGCAGCTTCGACATCCCGGCGCTGCCCGAGAGCAGTCGCGAAGGCGCCGTCGGCGCCAAGATTGACGTGCGCCCACCCGCCCAGCTGCTGACCGTGGTGCCGGGCAGCCAGGTGGTGCCCAATGCCAGCGAGCCCACCGTGGCCTTCTATGCCCTGAGCACCTCCCAGAGCGTGGAGCACGATACCTGGGCCTTCCTGATGAACTTTCTGGCCCAGTACAAGGTGACCACCGAGAAGCTGGATAAGCAGGCCGGCGTATTGCAGACCGGCTGGTTTGACAACACCAAGGCACTCGATGGCTGGAGTGAAGAGGATGACGACTTCAACATCCGTCAGCGTTACCAGTTTACCCTGCGCAACGATGCCCAGCGTCACGCCGTCAACATGTCGGTGCGGGTGTTGGAGCACGAAGAGACCATCGGCGGCGAGACCAGCACAGTGCTGACGCCGGCTGATGCCCAGCGCTACGCCACTCGCGCCCTGAACCAGTTCTCCCTCTTTTACGACAAGCAGCTCAGGTCCCGCGAACAGCACAAGTCCAATGATGGCATGGGGCTGGAGCTGGGGCTGGACAACAACGAGTTGAGTGCATGGATTGTCGAGGGTTCCTTTGAGCAGGTATGGCGCCGCCTCAACCAGGTGTTGCCTGGCTATGGCTTCACCATCAAGGATACCCAGCAGTCTCTGGGCTGGATCGACGTTGAGTACGACGAGCCGGGCAGCGACTTCTGGAAGGCCAAGGGCAGCGAGCCGTTCAAACTGGAAGAAAACAAGTATCGCTTCCAGCTTGGCGAGATGGCTGGGGGCAAGACCTCCATCACCCTGTTCGACAAGGACAAGAAGCCGGTGTCGTCCGGTGTCATCTCCCAGATGTACATCAGTCTGTCCGAGGCATTCGCCAAGGGCTTGGCTGACCAAGCAGCAAAAACAAAATAGAAACAGGGGCCTAGTGCCCCTGTTTTGTTAGGTTGCTCCCCCTGTAAATACAGGGTCTGATGCGCTTGATATGTTAACCCCCCAGAAACAAGGGCCTGGTGCTCTTGTTTTATTCCTCCCACAAACAGGAAGTGTTATTAGCCATGAGTCTTGCAGATCAAGTATTGGCGGTGAATGACGATTTGCCGATCCGTACCGATAAACCTGTCCATTCCGGCAAAGTGCGCAGCGTCTACTGGTTGACCCCCGAAGACAGTGCCCGGCTCATAAAAGAGAAAGGCTACGATGTGCCGGCCGATGCGCCCCTCGCCCTCATGGTGATCAGCGATCGCATTTCGGCCTTCGATTGCATCTGGCAAGGTGTGGATGGGCTGAACGGCGTACCGGGCAAAGGGGCGGCGCTCAACGCCATCTCCAGCCACTGGTTCAAGCTGTTCAAGGAGAAGGGTCTGGCTGACAGCCACATTCTGGATATTCCGCACCCCTTCGTCTGGATCGTGCAAAAAGCCCGTCCGGTGATGATCGAGGCGATTGCCCGTCAGTACATCACCGGCTCCATGTGGCGTGCCTACAAGGATGGTGAGCGGGAGTTCTGTGGCATCACCCTGCCAGAAGGGCTCAAAAAAGATCAGAAGCTGCCGGAAATCCTCATCACCCCCTCCACCAAGGGCGTGCTGACAGGGCTGGATGGCGTGCCGGAAGCCGATGACGTCAACGTCTCCCGTGCCGATATCGAGCGCCACTACCAAGGCTTTAACTTCAGCAAACCGGCCGACATCGACCGCTACGAAGTGCTGCTCAAAGAGGGCTTCAACGTCATCAGCGACGCGCTGGCCGGGCTGGATCAGATCTTCGTCGATACCAAGTTCGAGTTTGGCTACGTCCACGATGCCGCCGGCAACGAGAAGCTGATCTACATGGACGAAGTGGGTACCCCCGACAGCTCCCGTATCTGGGATGGCGCGGCCCTGCGCGACGGTCAGATTGTCGAGAAGTCCAAAGAGGGTTTCCGTCAGTGGCTGCTCAACCACTTCCCGGATCCGGACATCCTGCTCAACAAGAACCGCATGCCGGAACGTTTTGCCCTGGCTCGCGACAACAAGCTGCCCACCGAGGTGATGATGGATATCTCCAACACCTATGTCGGGATCGCCGAGAAGATCATCGGCCACAAGCTGGTGCGCTCTGCCAATCCCAAGCAGGAGATCATCGAGGTGCTGCGCGATCAGTACGGTCTGATCGACTAAGGGTTGCCCTCTTTTTTCGCCACTGAAAAACAAACGTTTGCTGGTGGCGAAAGAGAGAGGCAGAGAAACAGACGGGCCCCGCTGCGGGGCCCGTTTTTATTGCTGGTCTGGCGGCAAGGGGCAGCTATCAGCCGTTGACCCTGAACACCTGACCGGTCTGGATGCCCAGCACCGACCTCTTGTAAGCCTGCGCCACCTTGGCGGCGGGCACCGGCACGAAGCCCGGGAAGAAGTCGGCGTATTTGTCCATCGACTCCTCCAGCACGGTCGGGCTCACCGCGTTGATGCGAAGGCCGCGGGGCAGCTCGCAGGCGGCCGCTTTTACAAAGTGATCGATGGCACCGTTGACTGTGCTGGCGCTCACCCCCCAGTTGATTGGCTCCTCGCTCAGGATGCCGCTGATCAGGGTGATGGAGCCCTTGTCATTCAGATAGGGAATGGCGGCGCGGGTCAGGTTGATCTGGCCCATCAGCTTGCTCTGGATCCCCACCTGCCACTGCTCGTCGGTCATTTCGGTCAGGCCGTTGAAAGCGACGCTGCCGCTGGCCACCACCAGCGCATCGAACGGGCCCACTTGGGCAAACAGCGCCTTGATGGAGGCGGGATCGCGCATGTCGACTCTGGCATCGCCACGGCTGTGGCCGACCCGGATCACCTGATGACCTTTGGCAAGCAGTTCACTGACCGCGGAGCCGACGGTGCCGGAGGCACCCACAATCACAATGTTCATCTGCATCACTCCTGGTTGGGATGTGTCGATTCTAGCGCAACAGAAAATGTGAAAAAGCGCGTAAAATAAACTCATTGTTTCCATATTGGAGCTAATGATGGATATCGCCCATCTGGCCAGCTTTTACGAAGTGGTGCTGCGAGGCAGTTTCTCGGCCGCAGCCGATACGTTGGGGGTCAGCAAGGGGATGCTGAGCCGCCACGTCAGTGCGCTGGAGTCCTCCCTCAATGCGCAATTGCTGCAGCGTACCACCCGTCGCCTCAGCCTGACCGAGGCGGGCAAGACCCTCTATCAGCAGGCGGGGGAGATCTTCGTGCTGGCACGGCAGGCGGAGCAGGATATTCAGGCACTGACCGAAGATGATGGCGGCCGCCTGCGCTTTACCTGCCCGGTCAGCACCGGCGATCGCATGGTGAGCGAGCTGCTGACCTGCTTTGCCGCGCTCTGCCCGGGGGTTGAGGTGGAACTCAACTTCACCAACCAGATGGTCGACATGAGTCAGGGGGAGAACGACATCGCCCTGCGGGCCATGAACGAGGTGCCGGACAATCTGGTGGCCCTGCCGCTGGGGCGGCTCAAGGATGTGGTGGTGGCGAGTCCCGAACTGGTGGCGCGCGAGGGGCGTCCGGCCACTCCCTATGAGCTGAGCGGGCGCAGGTGCCTGTTGCAGGGGCACAATCCGGCCTGGGAGCAGTGGCACTTTATCCGTGAGGGGGAAGAGGTCCACATTCTGGTGCAGGGCAAGGTGCGGGCCAACCACTACAGTACCGTGTTGCAACTGGCCCGCGCCGGTATGGGCTATGCCAAGTGCCCGCTGATGCTGGTGGAGTCAGCGCTGACGGCGGGGGAGCTGGTGACCGTGCTCGACGAGTGGCAGAGCGGCCTGCATCAGCTCCATGTGCTGCATGCCCAGCAGCGGCGGGTACCGCGCAAGATCCGGCTGTTCAAGCAGGTGCTGGCCCAGTGGTTTGCCGAGCGGCCCCACTATCTGCTCTGAGCGGCGTTATTTTTCTGTCATCTTCGGTTGTTACCCTGCGCCCATCACAGCGATCAGGAAGATGAGTGAACATGAAAGGTTCTCAGGGTTGGATTGGGTTGACGCTGCTGTGCGCGGCGACGGGCATGAGTACGGCGCAGGCCGAGGTCGAGGTGGTGGTGCCAACGGATTTCCAGATCCTGGCGGTGAGCAGTGGCACCTTGCAGGACGAGCAGCACGCTACCCTGGCGGACGGAGAGCAGCAACTGCTGGTGCGCTATGAGGGGGTGATCCCGAGTCGCAATAGCAGCGAAAACGACCGGCAGGTGCGGTCCGAGCCACAGGTGGTGCGCTATCAGGCCAGCAATCAGCGCTTGACGCTGGTGGCCCAACAGCCAGCTGATGAGCAGGCGATGGTGGCCTATGCCAAGGGGCCAGTTGTGATGCTGCAGGCCAATGGTCAGGCGCTCGATACTCAGCAGGATGCGCTGGTGACCAGCGGCATGCTGCTTGGGGTGGACTGGAGCGGCAAACTGGCTGAATACAACCGCAGCGGCGGCAAGGCGGCGCTGACGGCGGGAGCAATATCCGCACAGCCAACTGCCACGTTCGCTAGCGGGGCGCAACCCGTTGTGGCCGCCAGCGAGCTGGAAGGGCAGTTACAGCAGCTGTTCCTCAAGGCCGACCCCGAGCTTCGCAAGCGCTTTATCGGTTGGGCTGTGCCGCGACTTTAAGTTTGTTGCCCGTTGCAGTAACGTGGGCGCTCTTTTCGTGCATTGCGCCCACCTTATCCAACGAGGTCTTCATGTTTGAATTGCATACTCGCTTGCAGGCGGATACCCAGGTGCTCGGGGATCTACCGCTGTGCCGTGTCCTGCTTGCCAAAGATAGCCAGTATCCCTGGCTCATCCTGGTGCCACGGGTCGCCAACTTGCGCGAAATTCACCATCTGGCGCCCGCGCAGCAGCAACAGCTGATGCAGGAGTCTTGTGCCGTTGCCGCCCTGATGGAACAAGCCCTCAGCCCGGAAAAGATCAACATCGGGGCGCTCGGCAATCTGGTGCCGCAGCTGCATCTGCATCATGTCGCCCGCTTTACCACGGATCGGGCATGGCCAGGTCCCATCTGGGGGGCGCATTCCTCCTTGCCTTATGACGAGGCCAGCTTGCAGCAAGAGGCCGCCAGTTGGCGCCTCAAACTTGCTCATCTGGCTGGCTTCACTCCGCTTGTTGCTGACAATTGAGTCAAGTGAGAGGCGGCTCGCTATTTCGAAGCCCAAGCCGCGCTATCTGTTAGAGTTATGGTATAGATAAGCCCATTTTCGATGTTCAGGAAGGTCCCATGATAGTGACAAGAGCCGACAACGATACCGTATTGACCACAGAGGATGTGCTGCTGAGTCTGTGTCATTCGGTTACGGACGTATTGAGTGCGGCGACCATGAGTCAGGTGCGTTTCTCCGGCATGGTGCAGCGGATCAGCAAGACCTGCCTCAAGCCGGATATCGGCTGTTTCGTGCTGTTTGATGGCGGCTTCTCCGGCCTGGTAGTGATCAACTTCTCCGCCTCTGCGGCCATGGAGCTCTATGAGAGCTACATGCTCAGCATGGGGCTCTCCAAGGAAGATCTCGCCATTTCCCACACCTCGGACGAGGTGAGTAACGTCATGGGTGAGCTGATGAACCAGATAGTCGGCAGCTTCACCGTCAAGGTGGGCCGGGATCTGCAGACTCACATTACCCAGAACCAGCCGAAAATGCTGGCGCTGAACAAGCAGGTGATGCTGAGTGTCGACACCAACCTCGACAATCCGGAAGCGCGCCGGGTTACCTTCTTCACCTCCCGCAACAACATCTTCTATCTGGAGCTGGCGATGGACCGGACAGAGTTCATCCGCATTCACAACGATGGCATGGATGAGGAGGAGCTGGATCCGGATGCCCTGATCGCCCAGACCAAGCTGGCGGCAGCCAAGCCGGCTCCGTTGGCCGCACCGGTCGTCAACGATCATGATGACTTGCTCGACTCGCTCGGTATCTGACGTCAGCCCAACGCTGAGCATGCCAAGGCCACCCATGAGGTGGCCTTGTTGCTGCAGGGGGATGGCTTAGCCGTTGTAGGGCGGACAGCTCTCGCTGTCGGCGGCGCCGAGCTCATGAATGCGGCTCTTGCTGCCCTCTCCTGCATGGAGGTTGGACTTGTAGCTGATGGCGTTGACCCCGCAGGGCAGGAAACCGGACCTGCCGGGCTGCCTAGGAGTTTCGCCCGGAGCGGCGTGGGCGGCATTGACTGCCAGCGGGCCAAGACTCAGCCGGGTGAGAGTACGTATCGATAAGACTCCTGCAAGATCATCTCGTTACATTAAGCGGCCAGCATGCTGGCGCCGCAGACTTGGCCCTGGCTGACCGAGTTTATCCCTGCATGCGGGGGCATAGATTAATCGATAATTAATCGTGCAACGGCACAAGAGTTCGGCGCGCCGTGCTGGTATTCTGTTCGGCGAATATGGGGAGAAAACAATAAGATGAAACAAATCAAATCCTGGGCGCAATACTACGTCGACCTGATGACCAAGCTCGGACTGGTGCGCTTTAGCATGTTCCTGGCGACGGGCATCATAGTGCTGGCTGTTTCCATCCAGATGGGCGTGACCCTGTTTCTGCGCGGCACAGTGGACATAGTCGACCTGGTGCGCTCTGTCTTCTTCGGTCTGCTGGTGACACCCTGGGCCGTCTATTTTCTCTCCATAGTGGTTGATCAGCTGGAGGATTCCCGTCAGCGCCTGACTCGCATGGTGAGCAAGCTGCAAGACATGCGCGAGCGGGATCTGGGGCTCAACAGCCAGCTGCAGGAGAACATCAGCCGCCTCAATGCCCAGATCGCCGAGACCAACCGGGCCGAGACCCTGCGTCAGCAGGCGATCGAGGATCTGGAAAACGAGGTGTTCCAGCGCGAGAAGGCCCAACTGCATCTGGGTGAGCGCACCGCTCTGCTGCGCTCCTTTATCGACTGCTCCCCGGATCTGGTCTACTACCGCAACGAAGACGAGCAGTTCTCCGGCTGCAACCGTGCCATGGAGGAGCTCACCGGCAAGGTGGAGGCCGAGCTCATCGGGCTGACACCGTTCGATGTCTACAAGCAGGACATCGCCAGCAAGGTGGTGGAGACCGACAAGCAGGTCTTTGCCAGTAACGAGCCGCTCACCTATGAGCAGTGGCTGGAGTATCCGGATGGTCGCAAGGCCTACTTCGAGCTGCGCAAGGTGCCCTTCTTCGATCGCTTCGGCAAGCGGCTCGGTCTGCTCGGTTTTGGCCGTGATATCACCGAGCGCAAGCAGTATCAGGACAAGCTGGAGAAGGCGAGTCGCGACAAGACCACCTTTATTTCCACCATCAGCCACGAGCTGCGTACCCCGCTCAACGGCATAGTGGGGCTCAGTCGCATGTTGATGGATACCCCCCTCGATCCCAAGCAGCATCAACAGCTCAAGACCATTCACCTGAGCGCGGTGACGCTCGGCAATATTTTCAATGACATCATAGATCTGGACAAACTCGACCGGCGCCGGTTGGAGATAGCACCAACCCCCATCGACCTGCCCGCCTTTCTCGACGAGCTGGAGACGCTGTCGCGTATTCAGGCGGAGCAGAAGGGGCTCTATCTGCATTTCGACCGGGATGGTGACATGCCGCAATTCGTGATGACCGATGGCACCCGGCTGCGTCAGGTGTTGTGGAACCTGGTGGGTAATGCGGTCAAGTTTACCGATGAGGGCGGGGTGACGGTACGTTGCCTCTCCCACGCGGCCGATGAGCCGGGCAAGCTGGCCTTGCACTTCGAAGTGGAGGACACCGGCGTCGGCATTCCTCGCGCCCAGCAGGAGAAGATCTTCGCCATGTACTATCAGGTGCAGGGCAAGAAGCACGCCACCGGCACCGGCATCGGTCTGGCCGTTTCCCGTCAGCTGGTGCAGGCCATGGGCGGTCAGCTCTACGTGGACAGCGACCCGGGTGAGGGCTCCTGCTTTACTGCCGAGCTGGAAGTGGACTGTGTCGAGCCTCAGGCCGCCAGAGCCGAGCCCGAGATGCCCTCCCTCGATATCCTGCTGGTGGAGGATGTGGAGCTGAACGTGACAGTGGCCTGCGCCCTGCTCAACAAGCTGGGTCATCAGGTACAGGTGGCGCGGGACGGTGCCCAGGCACTGGCCATGGCCAATCCCGATGACTTTGACCTGATCCTGCTGGATATCCAGTTGCCAGACATGACCGGCTTTGACGTGGCGGCCCAACTGCTTGAGCGCTACAGCGACAGTCTGCCGCCCATGGTGGCGCTCACCGCCAACGCCACTGGCAATCGCCAGTACTATCGGGATCGCGGCATGCAGGATGTGATTAACAAGCCCCTGGGCTCCAGGGCGGTGCGGGAGGTGATTGGCCACCTGTTTGCCGACCTGGCTGACGATGAGGCGGACGAGCAGGCCGATGTGGGTAGCCAGGATGAGTTGCTGGATCTGCCCTTCCTCACCGATTACGCCGATACGGTGGGCAAGCCGGTGCTGCTCTCCAGCGTCGATCTGTTCGAGAAGATGATGCCCGACTACATGGCGGTGCTCGATTCCAATATGATCGCCAAGGATCAAACCGGGGTGGTGGAGGAGGCGCACAAGATCAAGGGCGCGGCCGGCTCCATTGGTCTGCGCCGGCTGCAGCAACTGGCCCAGCTGATCCAGAGCCCGGATCATCCCGCCTGGTGGGAGAACGTGGAGGACTGGATAGAGTCGCTGCGTCGCGAGTGCCCGGGCGATATCGCCAGGTTGAAGCGCTGGCTGCTCTCCTGAGGCGCGTGCCGCCTCTTTACGCACCCAAGGAGAT
This sequence comes from Aeromonas popoffii, assembly GCF_037818705.1. Taxonomy (NCBI): domain Bacteria; kingdom Pseudomonadati; phylum Pseudomonadota; class Gammaproteobacteria; order Aeromonadales; family Aeromonadaceae; genus Aeromonas; species Aeromonas popoffii. The sequence goes on from NZ_CP149129.1 coordinate 625,332, forward strand.
AAACAACATGTATCAGCGTTTGATCCCGTCACTGCGCAGTCACCCCTGGGGTGAGGAAGATCTGCTGGAGGCGACCGAGCTGGATCGCGCCCGCATAGTGCAGGCCGCGCCGGTGCGCCGGTTGCAGCAGAAGACCCAGGTCTTCCCGCTGGATGTGAAGGCCTCGGTGCGCAGCCGTCTCACCCATTCGCTGGAGGTGCAGGAGACGGGCCGCCAAATCAGCCGTCGCATTCTGGCGGCACTGCCCGCGGGGTCGGTGTGCGAGGGGGCCTTCATCAATCTGGTGGAGATGTCCTGCCTGCTGCACGACGTCGGTAACCCGCCGTTCGGTCACTTTGGCGAGCAGGTGATGAGTCAGTGGCTGGGGCAGGCGTTGGATGAGCTGTTTGCCGCCGCGCTTGGGGCCGCGCCCAGCCCGCAATGGGCCGCATTGCGCCAGGATCTGCTGGTGTTTGATGGCAATGCCCAGAGCCTGCGGCTGGTGCACAGTCTGCACGAGCTGAATCTGACCCTGGGGCAGCTGGCCGCCCTGTGCAAGTATCCGCAGCAACCCCTGCACGACGGCCAACATCATGGTTGGGCCAGCAAGCGCGGTATCTTCTTCAGTGAACAACCCCTCTACCGTTCCCTGAGTCAGAGCCTGGGACTGGCGCCCGGTTGCCGCCACCCGCTGGTCTATATCATGGAGGCGGCCGACGACATCTCCTACTGCATCGCCGATCTCGAAGATGCGGTGGACAGGCGCATTCTCAGCCTGAGCGAATTGCAACAGGCGCTGCGTCTGGCCGATGAGGGGGCCTACATGGCGGGCTTGCTGGCGGATGCCACCGCTTCTGACAGAGGTTTCTTCCCCCATTTTCGCCAGCACCTTACCCGGGATCTGATCGCGCTGGCCGCCCACACCTATGTGAGCGAGCATGAGCTCATCCTGAGCGGTGCCTATCCCCAGGCGTTGCTGCATGGTCAGGCGCCGGCGGCTATGGTGCTCGACACCCTCAAGCAGGTGGCCCGCGAGCAGGTGTTCATGCGGCCCGAGGTCGAGGCGTTGGAGCTGGAAGGCTATGCCGCCTTGCGTGGTGTGCTCTCCACCTATGCCTGTCTGCTGGCATTGCCCGCCAGCCAGTTCGAACGCCTGCTGGCCGGGCAGGGGGGCAGCGAGCTGTTCTTCGCCCGCCGTCTGTTTCACCGCCTGTCGGCCCGTCATCTCAAGGCATACCGGCTGGCGGTGGCCAGCCGGGATCCCCGTTTCGACAAGGGTGCCGAACAGGAGTGGTATTACCGGGTGCGGCTGCTGCTCGACTATGTGAGTGGCATGACGGATACCTATGTGCTGGAAGAGTTCCGCCTCTTGTCCGGGATCTGACACGCGCCAGGCAAATCCTGTGCGTGCAGTCCGGCGCCTGATGTGTGCGGCTGATGGGCGAGAGTTCTGTGTCTCGTCCGGATATTGATAGATGACTCACTCCCCATGTGGGGGGGAGGTTCTTGTATAAAATTCGGTCTTTTTTTAGACTGTGGCAACTTGTTCAACTTTCACGCGGTAAGGAGACGATCATGCAACATTCAATGCTAAACGTTGCGTTCGATCGCTGCATTGGCAGCGCGAAGACTCGTGCTCTTTTTCTACCGCGTGGAGGAAACAGGTAACACCTGCTTTTTCATCACCCGCGGTTGTCCCGCAGGGTGATTGCCTCTCTCCGGGAGAACCGCACGTTCAACTGGAGAATATCATGTCTATCGAACTGACCCTGCTGCGCACCGTCGAATCCCTGGTTCAGAAACGGATCACCCGGCTGGAACGCCGCACCTCTTACCTGCACCTCTCGCCCGCCTTGCTGAAAGACATAGGTCTGGAAGGGCAGAATGTGCAGATCGCCCACGTCCGTGAGCAGGAGTATCAAACCGGCTTCCGGCTTGGGAATCGAATAACCTGACAGGAAGGGGCCAGGCCCCTTCTTGCAAGAAGATGGCAGGATTAGACCTTAATGCCAGTCAGTTAAGATAATTTGAGTCTCAGCCCGCGAGGTATAAGGGCCAAAGAGTGAGGGAGGCATGATGCCTCCCTTTTTTATTGGATGCTAGTTAGGGCAAGGGTTTCAGACCAATTTAGGCTTAAACCATAGCGCTGTTTCTTTAATTAAAAATTTGAATATTTAGTCAAAAAAATGCTTTACTGACTGGCATTCGGCTTAGGTCTGCCATTTTTCGTATCCGCTTGAGTTTGGTTCCGAATTTTCATTCGCACATTCTGCCAAAATCTTTATCATCGCTCTCTGATCTGTTCAGGAGTTGTCCATGTTGCGTCTTTGCTATCGCGCCTTCCTGTTGTGCTGGCTTGCTTGTTGGAGCCTTGCCGCCGCGGCAGAAACCGGTCTGGACAAGGATCGAATGGGGCTGTCCGAGCGCCTGTGGCTCGCCACACGCAGCGATCTGGTGGTCGGCATGCCCTCGGTGGCCTGGCCCCCTTATGTCTATGCCAATAGCCAGGACGGTTTCAGCGGCCCGCTGGATGATTTTGCCTCTCTGGTTGCGAGCCGACTGGGGCTGACCCTGCGCTACAAGACCTACCCCTACTATGCCGGAGCCCAGCAGGCCTTGCTCGATGGCGAGGTCGACATGTTGCTCGGCGTGACACCCAGCCAGTCGCGGCAGCAACAGATGCGCTTTACCTCGGATCTCGTGGGGATGCCCCGTGGCATTCTGCTGGCGAAGGGGGATGACCAGCTGACCCTGCCCGCGGCCGGTCAACTGCGCTGGGTGTGTGAACATGGTTTCAGCTCCTGTGAGACGCTGGCTGAGCTGGGTATGGCACACCTGGCGGAGGCGGACAGCAGCGAAGAGGCTGTCTTCATGGTGAAGAGGGGCCTGGCGGATGCCTATCTGGCGGATCTGCCTGCTCTTGTTCGCTTGCAGCGTCTGCAACAGCAGGCGAGTTTGAAGGTGATCACCCCGGACTGGGTGACGGATACCTCGCTGGCCATGGCGGTGGGACCCAACAATCAGGGCCTGCAGGGACTGCTGGAGCGGGCACTCAACGACATTCCCCTCAATGAACGGCGCCGCATTCTGGAGACCGGCGGCATAGTCGACTACGAACTGGCCAATGGTCCTCGCCAGATTATTTTCAACCAGAGCGAGCTGGAGTGGTTGGCGCAGCACCCGACCCTGAGATTCGGCGTCGCCCCTGACTGGCCAGCGGTGAGTGAGATAGACGGTAGAGGTCAGCTCAAGGGATTCCTCGCTGATCTGCTCAAACTGCTCAGCATGCGCTCCGGCCTCAAGTTCACCCTGGTGCCGACCAGCAGCTGGGCCGAGACTCTGGCGCTGTTCAAGGCGGGCAAGCTGGATCTCATTCCGGCCATGACGCCGACCCCCGAACGCCGCCAATTTTTTCTGTTTACCCCCGAATACGCCTTCATCCACAGGGCGATTGTGGCCAGGCATGGGGAGGTTGAGCTTGAGGATCTCAATCAGCTCAAAGGGCGCAAGGTGGGAATCGTCGCAGGTTCGGTCGAGAAGTCGGTGCTTAAGGCGGTGGGTGCCTATCCGGTGACGGTCAGCAGTGACACCCGGCTGTTGCCCCTGCTCGATCGACACGAGGTCGATTATGTGGTGATGAGCATGACGACGCTGCAGCTGGCGTTACAGAGAGGGTTCAATAACCGCTATCAGGTGGTTTTCTCCGGCAACGAGTTGCGAGTGCCCATCGCCATGGCGACGCATCAGCAAGATCCCATGTTGCAGCAGATCCTGACCAAGGTGTTGCTCTCCATCCATCCTGACGAGCTGTCGAGGCTGGAGCAGAAGTGGCTCTCCCTCACCATCCAGACTGGCATCAACCCGGCGACCGTGATGCGCTGGTCTTTCTTCGGGATTGGTGCCTTCCTGCTCAGCGCTTTGCTGTTCATCGGCTGGAACCGCACGCTGCGCCGCCAAATCGTCCAGCGTCAGCTGGCCGAGCACAAGTTGAACGAGCAGCTGACCTTCGTGCAGACCCTGCTTAACTCCCTGCCCAACATGGTGGCGCTGCGAAATCGTGAGCAGTGTATCACCCTCTGCAACCAGGCTTACCGGGATGCCTTCATCGGGGCCAAGGACGGCGATGATTACGACGATCTCGACGGCATGCCGCCCCAGGAGCAGGAGCGGGTGCTCAGGGAGGAGTTGGAGGTGTGGCAGAGCGGTGAGCAGCTGGAAGGGGCGGGTTACAGCCGCCGCCAGGATGGCGCCATGTTCCACGTCATCTATACCAAGCGCCCCTATCGCTCCCCGAATGGCGATATGCTGGGCGTACTGACTGTGCTGACCGATGTGACCCGCATCAAGGAGGCCGAGGCGCGGGCCCGCCAGGCGGAGACCCGGCTCACTCAGATCACCGACAGCATGCCGGGCATCGTTTATCAATATCTGTGGCAGGGGCCTGGCAAGGGCCGCTTCCTCTATGCTTCCCAGGGGGCGAGTGAGATCCTGGGCGTCAGTCAGCAAGATATACTGTCGGCCGAGTCGGGCGGCGAGGTGTTCGGCTTTACCGAAGAGGCGCTGCAGGACTTTGTCAGCAAGGTGGCCAATCATGCCGAGACGCTGGCGCGGCTCGATCTGGAGGTCAGGGTCGAGCGTCCCGAAGGGGATCGCTATTTGCAGGTGCGCGGCAGTTTCGTGCCGCAGGATGAGGGAAATCTGATCCTCAACGGGGTGATCCAGGACATCACTGCACTCAAGCACCAGGAGAACGAGCTGAGAGAGGCTCGTGCCTATGCGGAGCAGGCGATGCAGGTGCGCAGCCGCTTCCTCGCCACCATGAGCCACGAGCTCAGGACCCCCATCTCCGGCATGCACGGCATGTTGGAATTGTTGCAGATGAGCGAGCTGAACGAGGATCAGCGCTACATGCTGCGCAACGTCATCACCTCCACTAACAACCTGCTGTATCTTGTCAACGACGTGCTCGACTTTTCCAAGATAGAGGCGGGCCAGTTGCAACTGCATTATCAGGATTGTCGCCTCTCCTCCGTGATCTGCGATGTGATCCGTGGCCATGCCACACTGGCTCATGGCAAGGGGTTGAAGGTGGCGTTGGAGTGGGCGCTCGAGGTGCCGGATCTGGCCCGTATCGACGCCGTGCGGGTGGGGCAGGTGCTCTCCAATCTGCTTAACAATGCGGTCAAGTTCACCGAGCGAGGAGAGATCCGTATCCAGGTCAGCTATCGCGTTGAACAATTGTTTATCGCCGTCAGCGATACCGGTATCGGCATCGCGGAAGAGAAGCAGGATCGCTTGTTTACCCCGTTCGAGCAGGTGGAGTCCGACATAACCCGACGCTTCGGTGGCACCGGGCTGGGACTGGCCATCTGTCATCAGCTGGCCCAGAAAATGGGGGGCAGCCTGGCTCTTGAGAGCAAACCGGGCCAGGGCACCCGGCTGACCTTTGGTTTCCCGCTGACGGAGTGCCAATGGGATGCGCCGCCGCTGGCTGGTCAGCAGTGGTGGCTGTTTGGCGAGGATGCGGCCCTGCAGTCTGCCATGCAGCGGCTGGGGGCCAGATTGAATCGTCTGGACCCCCAACAGTGGCAGCAACCGGTGAGTGGTTTGTTATTAGCGGAGGAGGGCTGGCTCGAGCAGGCGCTGGGCAGCGAGTGGTCGACACGTTTGCAGCAATCCGCCCTCAAGGGCATAGTGCTCTCCCCGCTGGAAGCGCTGCGCGGCCGCATGGACTCGGATGCTTGGTGGCGCCTGGGTCAATCCCCGCTTTACCCCGATCTGTTGCTGGAGACCTGCCACCAGTTGCTGGGGGAAAAAGCGATCAATCCGGTGCAGGCCCATGCCGCTCAATTGCAGGGGCGGGTGCTGGTGGCCGACGATCATCCCATCAATCGCGCCCTGTTGGCGCGCCAGCTTGGCATTCTCGGGGTGGACGCCGAGGTGGTGGACGATGGCGAGAAAGCGCTGCGTACCTGGCAGGGGCAGGACTTTTCCCTGCTGCTGACCGACTGTCACATGCCGGTGATGGATGGCTACACCTTGACCCGGACCCTGCGGGCACAGGGGGAACAGGCTCCCATCATCGGCGTCACTGCCGATACGTCGGAAGGGGCCGGCCTGCAGATGCAGCAGGCCGGCATGAACGACATGCTGTTCAAGCCCTACACCCTGAATACCCTGCGCCAGATGCTAGCCCGCTGGTTGCCAGCGGTCGTGCCGGCGGAGGAGGCGGCGCCACAGCCTACTGAACCGGCCAGGCAGCAGGGAGAGCGCTGGATCTCGTTGTTCGGGGATGATGAGGTGGCCCGCAGCATGGCGCAAGAGTACCTGGATTCCAACCGACAGGATGGCGATGACATGATGCAGGCGGTGGCTTGCCAGGATACCCATGCCCTGGTGGAGACGGCGCACCGCATCAAGGGCGCTGCCCGCATGGTAGGACAGTTGGCATTGGCAGAGGAAGCTGCCCGACTCGAAGCGGCGGCCCGTCTGAAGCAACTGGAAGAACTCACCGAGTTGAGCCAGACAGTACTGGCGCTGATGAATTCTATTACACGCGAAATTGGACTATGGCTCGATGAACAAAACACAGCATGAGTTGGTGATCATGGTGGTGGAAGACCACGCGTTCCAGCGCAAGGCACTGATGCACCAGATCCGTGGGCTCGGTTATTCCTCCTTGCTGGAGGCCCAGGACGGATTGGAGGCGCTGGCCATGTGTCAGCGTCATCAGGTCGACATCCTGTTTTGCGATCTGCGCATGCCCGGCATGGATGGCATGGCGTTGCTGCGCCGTCTCTCCCTCGGCGGTTTTCGTGGCGGCATTATCCTCTCCAGCGCGCTGGAAGATGACGTGGTCGAAGCCGTGCTGCGGATGAGCGCTGCCTATGGTCTGCAGGTGCTGGGGCGCATCGAGAAGCCCTCCAGCCAGCAGCAGATCAGCCAGCTGATTGGCGCCTGGCGGCCACAACAGGAACGGGCCCAGGAGGAGGACGGCCACAGCCTGACCCTGGATGGGCTGAGTCGGGCGTTGGAGCAGGATCAGTTGCTGCCTTGGTATCAGCCCAAGGTGAGCTTTGGCTCGGGGCAGTGGGTCGGCATGGAGGCGCTCGCACGCTGGCAACATCCGGACTACGGCCTCATCTCGCCGGCTCGCTTCATTCCGCTGGCGGAGCACAATGGTCTCATCGACCAGCTGACCGAGGTGATCATCAGCAAGTCCCTGCGCGATGGCCACCTGTGGGAGCGGACCGGTCTTTCCCTCAACCTGTCGATGAACCTCTCCACCACCTCCCTCATCGAAGGGGATCTCTGTAACACCCTGATCAACCAGTGTCAGCGCTGGAGTATCAACCCCGAGCTCATCACCCTGGAGGTGACGGAGAGCTCGTTCGTGAAGGATCTGGGTAAGTCGCTGGAGGTGCTGACCCGTCTGCGCATGCATGGCTTTGGGCTTTCCATCGATGACTTCGGGACCGGTTACTCCTCCATGCAGCAGCTGGCCCTGCTGCCTTTCACCGAACTCAAGCTGGATCGCTCCTTCGTTGATCGCTGCTATGAGGATCCCTCACGTTTGGCCATAATAGAGTCAAGTATCGAGCTGGCCCGCAAACTGGGGCTCAAGTCGGTCGCCGAGGGGGTTGAGGATGAGCTGACCTGGCGACTGCTGGCCAGATTGGGGTGCGATGTGTGTCAGGGCTTCTTCTCCGCCCGACCCATGCCGCGTGATGAATTGATGGGATGGCATGACTCCTGGCGCGAACGGTTACCGGGTCTGATCGGAGACTGAGTGCCGGGGTGCATGCCGAAACGAAGCTACTGGAGCTGGCGCTACCGGCCCTGCAGCGGGATGAGGCAATCCAGCCAGCGCAGTCGGCAGGGGGAGGAGATAGTGGCCCGACTGGCGCAGGATACTGGACGACTGACGTCCGTCATCAGCCGCTTCGAGCTGGATGCCAGATGGCCGGATAGTGAGGAGGAAACAGATAAACTGAGACGGGCCTGTGGGCCCGTTTGCTTATCAGTCCAGACGGCGGAAGGCCTGATTGTCGAAACTGCTGCTGGTATCCTGGTTCAGCAGACTGACCAGCAGGAGTGAGGCGTTGCTCGCCATGGACGCCAGATGAGGGTTAGTCCAGACGGCGGAAAGCCTGATTGTCGAAACTGCTGCTGGTCTCCTGGTTCAGCAGACTGACCAGCAGGAGTGAGGCGTTGCTCGCCATGGACGCCAGATGAGGGTTAGTCCAGACGGCGGAAGGCCTGATTGTCGAAACTGCTGGATGTCTCCTGGTTCAGCAGACTGACCAGCAGGAGTGAGGCGTTGCTCGCCATGGACGCCAGATGAAGGTTAGTCCAGACGGCGGAATGCCTGATTGTCGAAACTGCTGGATGTCTCCTGGTTCAGCAGACTGACCAGCAGGATGGCGCGTTTCTCCCCATCCGGTTCCAGATAGATGGCCTCGAACCCGGCCAATGGACCCGATTCGATCAACACCTTGTCGCCCTGGGTCGGCAGGTTGGCGTAGCTGGCTCTCGCCTCGTCGCTGTCATCGCGGCTCATCAACTGATAGACCAGCTGGCTGCTGATGGAGGTCCACTCCTTGCCAAAGTGGATGATGCGGCTGATGCCACGGGTCGATTTCAGGGTGACAGGGGTGACCTCTTCCAGATCTACATAGATGAACAGATAGTTGGGAAACATGGGTTCCCGCACTGGGACACGCTTGCCCCGCCGCAGCTTCTCGATTTCGACCATGGGGTAATAGGATGCAATCCCCTGGGCCTCAAGATGGGCGCGGGCGCGGGCCTCTTCCTTTGGCTTGCAGTAGGCCAGATACCATTTTTTCATGTTCTGTTATGTTCGTGTTGCCGTGCTCCCGGTTATGATAACCGCGACAATAAAAAAGGCCACGCTTGGCGTGGCCTTTTTTGCAGAGTGAGTGATTACCAACCTTTGACGATGCCGCCTTTGAACAGTTCGTTAGCAGTTTTGTACACTTCATCGCTCTGGAAGGCCTGGACGAACTCCTTCACCTTGGCGTCATCCTTGTTGTTGCCACGAGAAACGAGCAGGTTGACGTAGGGGGAGTCCTTGTCTTCCACGAACAAGCCGTCACGGCTTGGCAGCAGGTCGATCTGGGAGGCGTAGACAGTGTTGATGATGGCCAGATCCACGTCTTCCAGGGAACGGGGCAGCTGGGCTGCTTCCAGTTCAACAATCTTCAGCTTCTTCGGGTTGCTGGCGATGTCGAGCACGGTCGCTTCCAGGCCTGTGCCCTCTTTCAGGGTCAGCAGGCCCTGCTTTTGCAACAGGATCAGGGAACGACCCAGGTTGGTCGGATCGTTCGGCACGGCGATCTGCGCACCCTCTTTCAGATCGGCCAGGGTCTTGATCTTCTTGGAGTAGCCGGCGATGGGGTAGACGAAGGTGTTGCCGACCGGCACCAGATCAAAGCCGCGATCCTTGACTTGGCTATCCAGATACGGTTTGTGCTGGAAGGCGTTCAGATCGATGCTGCCATCGTTCAGGGCCACGTTCGGGGTGGCGAAGTCGGAGAAAGTAACTACTTCGACATCCAGACCGAACTTGTCCTTGGCGACCTTGGCCGCGGCTTCCACCAGCTGGGATTCCGCCCCGGCGATGGCACCCACTTTCAGGGTCTTGTTCTCTTCTTTTTGACCACAACCGGCCAGAACCAGGCCAGCCAGCAGGGCAGCCGCAACGGATTTAATGCCAAATTTCATAAAAACCTCCTGTCAGCAATCGACGATTAACGATGATCACATGTGTTGACCAGGCGCTCACCTGCGCTCTGGATGAGTTGAACCAGTAAAACCAGAATGACGACGGTTGCCAGCATGACGGTGGGGTCAAAGCGCTGATAGCCGTAGCGAATACCCACATCACCCAGACCACCGCCGCCGATGGCACCGGCCATGGCGGAGTAGTTCACCAGCGTGACCAGGGTAATAGTGACGCTGTTAACGATGCCGGGCAGGGCCTCGGGCAGCAGCACCTTGGTAATGATTTGCAAGGGTTTGGCACCCATGGCCTTGGCCGCTTCCAGCAAGCCGTCCGGCACCTCCATCAGGGCGCCTTCCACCAGACGGGCGATGAAGGGCACGGCACCTATGGTCAGCGGCACTATGGCGGCTATGGTGCCTATGCTGGTGCCGACGATCAGCCGGGTCAGCGGAATGATGGCGACCAGCAGAATGATGAAGGGCACTGAGCGGCCAATGTTGACCAGGATGCCGAGCAACTTGTTCAGGACCGGGTTGGCCAGGATCTGGCCCGCCTTGGTCACGTGCAGTGCAACACCCAGCGGCAGGCCGAGCAGGCAGCCAAACAGGGCGGAGGCAAACACCATCAGCAGGGTATCGCCGAGTGCTGTGACCAGCAGATTAATCATTGCTTCGGACATAACCCATTACCTCCAGCTGAATGCGATTGTGATCAGGGACTGCGTCTGGCATCCCTTGAGGGCAGTGATGAGTAGATCAGTCATTGCTGCGGACATAACCCATTACCTCCAGCTGAATATGGTTGTCGATCAGGAACTGCTGGGTCGCCTTGCACTGGGCCTCATCCCCGAACAATTCTGCCAGCAGGAAGCCGAACTTGACGCCCCCGGCGTACTCGATATCGGCGCTCAGTATGCTGATATCGATGTTGAAGCGACGGCTCGCCTCGGAAATCAGTGGCGTATCGACTGTGCTACCGGTAAAGCCGAGCTTCACCAGCGGATAACTGTTGGCCACCCGCTCTGCACTTAGCCTGTCCTGATACTCCTGCGGCACCTCCAGATGTATGGTGGAGTGGATGAAGTCCCGTGCCAGCTGGGTCTTGGCATTGCTGAAGAACCAGGCGACCTCGCCCTGCTCGATCAGACTGCCGTCGCTGATGATGGCTACGTCATCACAGATCCCCTTCACCACGTCCATCTCATGGGTGATGAGCAAGATGGTGAGCCCCAGTTTGACGTTGATCTCCTTGAGCAGGCTCAGGATCGAACGGGTAGTCTGCGGATCCAGGGCCGAAGTGGCTTCGTCACACAGTAATACCTTGGGAGCCGGTGCCAGGGCGCGGGCGATGGCGACGCGCTGTTTCTGGCCGCCTGACAGCTCGGACGGATAGGCATGCGCGCGGGCTTCCAGCCCGACCAGGGCCAGCAATTCATCAACCCGGGCCCGTATTTGGGCCTTGCTCCAGCCCGCCAGTTCCAGCGGGAACGCGATATTGGCGAACACGGTACGGGAGGAGAGCAGGTTGAAGTGCTGAAAAATCATGCCGATCTGGCGGCGGGCCAGGGTCAGCTCCCGCTCCGGCAGGGCGACCAAGTCCTGGCCATCGACGATGACCTGGCCCTCTGTCGGGCGCTCCAGCAGGTTGACACAACGAATGAGGGTACTCTTGCCAGCCCCTGAGGCGCCGATCACCCCGAAAATTTTGCCTTGTGGCACATGCAGGCTCACGTCACGCAGGGCGTGCACGGCATCACTGCCTTTACCGTAGACTTTGTTGAGACCGTTCAACTTAATCATGGATTCTTCCGTGCTAACAGCCTTAAAGCACAGGGCGCTACAGGCGGGTGAATTGGGCAGAGGTTCCACTGGGTTACTCTGTCATCATGGAGGATGATGCTAAGATGTCTGGATGGCTGTGTCAATGCTGATTTAGACGTTTAGACGTCTAAAAAAGTGCTAAGGATTCCCGTCTGCCGACTAACGCGAACGGTGATCTGGTTCACATCAATATTGTATTTGGCAGTGTAGCCATATTGCCGAATATCACATGGTAAATGTGTTCTTATATCCTTCTTTATTAGTCTCGATTCAGATTTGCCTGGTCATGCTGCCATCGCGACCGGATCGGCACAAATCATTCCACTTTGTTCTTATCGCTGCTTTCTTGGTCGGTGCCTGCCATGCCCAGACTCAGGACATAGTGCAGCAGGTGTGTCGTCAGGAGGAGAAACTCATCGGCGAGCTGGGCCACCTGGCCCGCGAGTGTCCGACGCAAGAGACGAGTGCGCTGTCATCGCACGAGCAGACCCGCCTGACCCGGCTGGTGCACGGAGGCATTGGCTCGACGACCTCTAGCTACACAGGTGTAATGAGAGAGGCCCAGCATCTGCCGGGCCTTTTCTATGATCGACCCAAGGTGGGGATGCCGCCTTACTGCTGCTCGGCGGTGCGTTCGGCCGCATGGAGGGCGGCGCCTATGATACCGGCCTGATTGAGGTTGGCGGCCGCTACCAGGGGGCCCGGGTCTCAATCTTGTCGATGAACTTATCGAGCTTGGAGGAGCTGCCGCCCCCCAGAATGAAGAGGTCGGGGGAGAACAGAAACTCCAGCCTGGCTAGGTATTTGTTAAAGCGTTTGCCCCAGCGGCCCCAGGAGAGATCCTCGCGTTTGCGCACCGCATCGGAGCAGTAGTGCTCGGCAACCTTGCCCTCCAGCATCAGGTGGCCCAGCTCGGTGTTGGGCAGCAGCTGGCCATTGACGAACACGGCTGTGCCTATGCCGGTGCCGATTGTGACGAGTATGATGACGCCCTTGCGATCCTTGCCGGTACCGAAGCGCATCTCGGCCAAGCCAGCCGCATCGGCATCGTTGAGCACATGGCAGGGCAGGCCGGTCACATCGGCAAACAGGTGAGCGGCATCGGTCTCAACCCAGCGCTTGTCGATGTTGGCCGCACTCTTGGCGATGCCGTTGTGGATGGTGGCGGGAAAGCCGCAGCCCACCGGGCCCTTCCATTGGAAATGTTCTACCAGTGCCTTGAGGGTATGTGCCACGGCGGCCGGGGTGGCCGGTTGCGGTGTCACCAGACGATGGCGCTCGCCAATCAGCTCGCCCGTTTCGGTATCGACCAGGCATCCCTTGATCCCTGAGCCACCGATATCCACTCCCAACATCTGCATCAGATTGTTCCTTTTATAGTGCCGACGCTTTACCGTCGACAGAGCATGAAAAAATGACGTGTATCCGGCAAGGGGCAGACCGCTTATGCGTGATCTGGTAAACCTTTTTCGATGCAACGGATCAGCAAACGGGTTTTTTTGCTGTCATCCTGCTGGCGCCGGGCCAGGGTTGCCAGCGCCCACGTTATGTGTTCGGCCACCATGGGCTCAGCCTCGTCCAGCGCGAGTTGCAACGCCGCTATCACGTCGGGGATGGCCGGGCCGTTGCCGAGTGCCACCGCCAGGTTGCGGCGCCAGCGCTGATAGCCGATACGCCGGATCGGGCTCCCCTCAGTGTGCTTGAGAAACTCGCTCTCGCTCCAGCGCCACAGCTCTAGCAGGGGGGGGCGGTGCAGGTTGGGGCGCGCTTTGAAGTCGGGTTCCGGGCTTACATTCGCATAGCGATTCCAGGGGCAGATGAGCTGGCAATCGTCACAACCATAGATGCGATTGCCCATCAGCGGCCTGAACTCTTCCGGGATGGGGCCGTCGTTCTCTATGGTGAGGTAGGAGATGCAGCGGCGCCCATCCACCACATAGGGGGCGACGATGGCGCCGGTCGGGCAGATATTGATACAGGCCACGCACTTGCCGCACAGCTCTTTTTCCACCGGGGCATCCAGGGGGAGCGGCAGGCTGATCAGCAGCTCCCCCAGAAAGAAGAAGGAACCCGCCGACTCGTTGAGCAACAGTGAATGCTTGCCAATCCAGCCTAGTCCCGCCTTGGCGGCCAGTGGCCGCTCCAGTATGGGGGCCGAGTCGACGAAGGGGCGCCACTCTCCCATGGTGTCCTGGTCGGTGTGAAACAGCGCCTGGCAGCGCTGCTCGATCCGCTCCCCCAGCTGCTTGAGGCGGTTGCGCAGCACCTTGTGGTAGTCGCGGCCGAGGGCGTAGCGGCTGATGTAGCCGAGGGTCGGGTCGCGCAGGGTGGCGGCAAAACCGGCCTCGAAAGGCAGGTAGTTCATCCGTACCGAGAGCACCCGTAGGGTGCCCGGCAGCAGTTCGTGGGGCCTGGCTCGCATCATGCCGTGGCGGGCCATGTAGTCCATGCTGCCGTGATGGCCGGCATCCAGCCAAGCCTGCAACCTGGGCTCTTCGAGGCTGAGATCCGTGTCCGTGATGCCGATCTGGTCAAATCCTAGCTCGCTCGCCCATAGCTTGATATCGTGGGCCAACTGCTGCAAATCAGGTGTGCTCATGCTGCATCCAGCCCCAAAGGCTTGATGTCCCGGGTCAACCTGCGGTGAAAATCAGGCGTGCTCATGTTGCATTCAGTCCCAAAGGTTCGATGTCCCGGGTCAACCTGCGGTGAAAATCAGGTGTGCTCATGCGGCATCTGGTCCAAAGGCTTGATGTCCCGGGTCAACCGGCAGTGAAAATCTGCCGCACCGGATGCCCGGAGCGTGTCAGCCAGGGTCAATGGATGAAAGTCAGGAGCCGTCATGGTAAAGGTCATCAGGGATACTATCAGCGGTAAAGAGGTGCGCAGTTTACCACGATCACTGTGGCGGACTGAACAGATCCGCGCGCTGGAGCTGCGCTGGGCCGAGCGTGAAGGGCAGGCACTTTATGCCCTGATGGAGCGTGCAGGTGCGGCGCTGCGCACCTATGCCACCCACCATTGGCCGCAGAGCCGCAACTGGTGGATCTTTGTCGGCCCCGGCAACAACGGGGGGGACGGCTATGTGCTGGCCCGTCTCGCCAGGCAGATCGGTCTCGAGCCTCAGGTTATCGCCGCGAGGGACCCCGCCGAGCTGAAAGGGGATGCCAGACGGGCTGCGGATGAGTGGCTGGCGCTGGGGGGAACTGTGCTGATGGCCGGCGCGAGCGAGCTTGATTCACTGCCGTCGCCAGATCTGGTGATAGACGCACTGCTCGGCACGGGTGTTCATGCCCCCCTCTCCTTGCCTTTGACAAAGATCGTCGCAACAATCAATGGCTTGCCGGCACCCGTGTTGGCGGTGGATCTCCCCTCCGGCCTCGATGCCGATACGGGCCTTGCCATGGGGGCATTGGTCCGTGCCAGCCGCACCCTTACCTTCATCGGCATCAAGCAGGGCATGCTCACCGGCGAGGGGGTGGATGGTGTCGGCCGGCTCGATTGCGATCCCCTCGGCGTGACGCCGGAGGCTGGCCTGGAAGCGACCGCCGAACGGATCGATTATCCCGGCCTCAAACACCTGCTGACGCCGCGCCAGCGCTCTGCCCACAAGGGGTCTCACGGCAAGGTGCTGCTGGTGGGGGGCAATGTGGGCATGCAGGGCGCCATCGTGCTGGCGGGTCTTGCCTGCCTGCGGGCGGGGGCCGGTCTGGTACGGGTATGTCAGCACCCGAGTCATGGGCCCGTCAGTCTCCATCAAGCCGAGTTGATGGATACGCAGGCTGATGCGGATGAAGGCTGGGCCTCGGTGCGACTGGTGGGGCCGGGACTGGGTCAGGATGAATGGGGCCGCCGCCATTTTGAGTCCTTGGTCAGTGGGGAGACACCGCTGGTATTGGACGCCGATGGATTGAATTGGCTGGCGCAATGTCCCCGTCATCAGGATAATTGGGTGCTTACGCCTCACCCGGGTGAGGCGGCCCGCCTGCTGGGCTGCTCGATTGCC
Organism: Aeromonas popoffii; assembly: GCF_037818705.1. Taxonomy (NCBI): domain Bacteria; kingdom Pseudomonadati; phylum Pseudomonadota; class Gammaproteobacteria; order Aeromonadales; family Aeromonadaceae; genus Aeromonas; species Aeromonas popoffii. Next base: position 640,882 of record NZ_CP149129.1, read on the forward strand.
GAGATTGCAGCAGATCGTTTTGCCGCCGTGCGGCGCTTGCAGCACGTTTTTGGCGGTGTCGTACTGCTCAAGGGGGCGGGCACGCTCATCTGTGATGGCAAGGGGATAGCGCTCTGTGACGAGGGCAATCCCGGCATGGCCAGTGGCGGCATGGGCGATCTGTTATCTGGTATAATCGCCGCCCTTTTGGCCCAGGGCTGGTCTGCCGTTGAGGCAACCCGGCTGGGCGCAGTGATCCACGGGGAAGCGGCCGATCTGGCCGCCGCAGACGGAGAACGGGGCATGCTGGCATCAGATCTGCTGCCTTTTATCCGTCGACTGGTTAATCCCGACACCATAACAAGTTAAAGAAGAACATGGCAAAACAGTTGATGATGACACTGCCGGATGAGGCAGCAACAGTGGCACTGGGTGGCCGTCTGGCACACGCCTGCCAGCAGGCGACCACGGTGTTCTTGCATGGCACCCTCGGGGCCGGAAAAACCACCCTGACCCGTGGCTGGGTGCAGGGGCTGGGCCATCAGGGCAAGGTCAAGAGCCCGACCTACACCCTGGTCGAGCCCTATGAACTGGCCGAGTGGCAGGTTTACCACTTCGATCTCTACCGCCTGGCCGATCCGGAAGAGCTGGAGTTCATGGGCATTCGGGACTACTTTGCCGCCAATACCCTCTGTCTGGTGGAGTGGCCAGAAAAGGGTGAAGGCTGGCTGCCGGTTTCCGATCTGGACATTACCCTGACTTATGTAAACGAGCAGCGTGAGGCTCTGATAGAGGCTCGCACTGCGATTGGCGAAGCCATTCTGGAACGGTTGTCATCTACGTGCGCGTGATCCTTGTTATTGTCCTCTCTCTGATGGCCTTACCCTCCTGGGCGAATCAGCTCAAGAGTGTGCGGGTGTGGCCATCGCCGGATAACACCCGGGTGGTACTCGACATGAGCAGCGCCCCCAATTACAACTACTTCACTCTGACCGGCCCGGATCGGCTGGTGATCGACCTCAAAGGGGCGAACAACGTCACCAATCTGGCCCGCATCGAGAACAAGAGCGAGCTGGTGCGCAAGATCCGCGAGAGTTCACCGCTGGAGAAGGGTGGCCTGCGACTGGTGCTGGACTTGAGCTCCACCATCAAGCCTGTGGTCTTTCCGCTGGCGCCGGCTGGCCCCTATGGTCATCGGCTGGTGATCGACCTGCCTTATGAAGAGAAAGCCTCCGTCGCCGTGCAGGCTACGCCAGTGGCCGGCAAGGGCCGAGGCGTGGTTATCGCCATCGATCCGGGCCATGGCGGGGAAGATCCGGGTTCCATCGGTCCACGCCGCACTTATGAGAAGCGGGTCACCCTGGCGGTTTCCCAGAAGTTGGCTGCACTCATCGACAGGGAACCCGGCATGCGCGCCGTGCTTACCCGTCGTGGCGACTACTTCGTCGATCTGAACAAGCGCTCCGAGATAGCCCGCAAGGCCAAGGCCGACTTGCTGGTGTCGGTGCACGCTGACAGTTTCCACAACGCCACCCCGCGGGGAGCCTCGGTCTGGGTGCTGTCGACCAATCGTGCCAATCGCGAGATGGGCAGCTGGCTGGAGAAGCAGGAGAAACAGGGTGAGCTGTTGGGCGGGGTGGGTAAGGTATTGGCCGAGTCCGATCCAAACCCCTATCTGGCACAGACCTTCCTCGATCTCTCCATGGACAAGTCCCGTGCCGAGGGGTACGACGTCAGCCGCCAGATCCTGCGTTCCATGGGCAAGGTGGCCAGGTTGCACAAGAAGGCGCCGGAGCACGCCAGTCTGGCAGTGCTCAAAGCACCGGACATCCCCTCTGTACTGGTGGAGACAGGCTTTATCTCCAACCATGCGGAGGAGCAGCTGCTGGCTACCCCCGCTTATCAGGATCAGCTGGCTCGCGCCATCTTCGAGGGCATCCGCAACTACTACCGTGCCCACCCGACCAAGGGGGCCATGCTGACCGGCAAGGGGCAGGCCAGCAAGCCAGCTGCGGTCAGCAGACCTGTGGCGGTGAGCAAACCCGCGCAGGTGCAGTCGCAGCCCGTGATGACCAACCGGATGCCGGCCACAGAACCAAACCGCAGCCGCGATGGTGGTGCCCCGGTCAGCAGCGTCAGCAGCTCGTCCGGCGCCGGTGTGATCAAGCCGTATGTGGTGGCAGCCAAGGAGCCGAGCATGCCGGTCAGCAGCGTGCAGAGCAACGACAAGGCCAAGATGATCCGCCACGTGGTCACCCGTGGCCAGAGCCTCTCTCGCCTTGCCGAGAAGTTCGGGGTGAGCCAGGCGCGGCTGGTGGAGATCAACAAACTCAAATCACGGGATATCCAGATAGGGCAGGTGCTCTATATCCCCCAAAAATAGCAACCGGGAGCAGCCATACCGATCCCTGTTTTATCGCCTTTCCTGGCCAACCAGATTGCTGCCGGAGAGAGGGTGGATCGGTCCTGCTCAGTGGTAACAGTGTCTGGATCCCGCAAGACCAAAGGTCAGGAGTAAGCCATGCCGATCCGTATTTTACCGCCGATCCTGGCCAACCAGATTGCCGCAGGAGAGGTGGTGGAGCGGCCCTCTTCGGTCGTCAAGGAGCTGGTGGAAAACAGCCTGGACGCGGGTGCCGACCGGGTCGAGATTGACATCGACAAGGGCGGTGCCAAGCTGATCCGCATCCGTGACAACGGCTGCGGCGTCGCCAAAGACGAGCTGGTGCTGGCGTTGTCGCGTCACGCCACCTCCAAGGTGGCGACCCTGGATGATCTGGAAGGGATCTGCAGCCTGGGGTTTCGCGGCGAGGCGCTCGCCTCCATCAGCTCGGTTTCTCGTCTCACCTTCACCTCCCGCACCCTGGATCAGTCCGAGGCCTGGCAAGCCCAGGCGGAAGGGCGTGAGATGCAGGTCACCGTCAAGCCCGCGGCCCACCCGGTGGGGACCACAGTGGAAGTGGTGGATCTCTTCTTCAATACGCCCGCGCGGCGCAAATTCATGCGCAGCGAAAAGACCGAGTTTGCCCATATCGACGAGCTGGTGCGTCGCATCGCGCTCTCCCGTTTCGATGTCACCCTGATCCTGCGCCACAACGGCAAGGTGATGCGCCAGTACAAGGCTGCCAATACGGTACCTGAGCAGGAGCGCCGCCTGGCCGCTGTCTGTGGCACCCCCTTCATGCACCACGCGCTGGCGGTGGAAAGCGAGCACAGCGACGTGCGCCTGCGGGGCTGGCTGGCGACCCCTGAGGGGGCCAGACCGCAGAACGACCTGCAATACACCTATGTGAACGGCCGCATGATGCGCGACAAGCTCATCAATCACGCCATCCGCCAGGCCTATGACGAGCTGCTGCCTGCCGATCGCTTCGCCGCCTATGTGCTCTATATCGAGCTGGATCCCCATCAGGTGGATGTGAACGTCCATCCGGCCAAGCACGAGGTGCGTTTCCATCAGGCACGCCTCATCCACGACTTCATCTTCCAGGCGCTGTTCACAGCCCTGCACCGGGAGGCGGCCGCCAGAGCCGAACAGGGCGAACTGCTGGCCGAGACCCTGGTCGAGCTGCCGGTCAGCGGGCAGATTGAATACCCGGGCCAGGCGCCTCGTCCCGAGTGGTACGGCGCCGAGCACAATTATCGGACTCCGGCTGCGACGAATGAAGTGCGAGAAGGGGGCGTGGCTCGTGCCAGCAATTATCAGCCGCCCGAGCCGCCCAGCCGGGATGCGATGCGTGGCATGGGGGCGCTGCTCACCACCCTATCTGATGCGGGGTCCGCGTCTGTCGTACCCGCTACCCCGGTGGCGACCTCCAACGCAGCCGTTCAGGCCGCGCCCGGAGTCTGGCGGGCGCTCATCCTGGTGGAGCAGGCTTATCTGCTGCTGGCGCGAGATGGTCAACTGGCACTGCTCTCGCTGGTGCGGGCCGAGCGCCTGCTGCTGCGCAACTGGCTGCTGGAGGCCTGGGGGCAGGGACTGGCGGCGCAACCGCTGCTACTGCCGGTCTCCTTCAAGTTGCCCAAGAACTTGATAGCGCTGGTTGAAGAGCAGGAGCGTTTGCTCACCCGCATGGGACTGGAGTTGAAAAACGGGGGGCGCGACACCATGATCCTGACTCGGGTGCCAGCCTTGCTGCGTCAAACCGATCTGGTGCGGTTATTACCCGAATTATTGCAAATTATCGAGAGCGGATCTGACAGTGATGCTAGCCAGCTGGCTGAAGTATTATGCCAATGGTTGGTAGAGCAGGGGATAACTCGCGAAAAAGTATATGATTTTTCAACTGCCAGTCGTTTGCTGATGGAACTTGTGACCGATTTCAGTGACCAACTGGCAGACACGCGCATGGTGCGCCCTGTGTCGTTGGCAAGCGTGCTGGCCGAGTTTGCCGATGGCAACTGAGGGGCGGGATGGCCGCCTCTTTGACCAATAGATATGTTTTTTGCAGGTGTGCCCGCTCTGGTGGTGACCATGCAAGGGGAGTTTTTCACGTGGCTGACTTGCCGACTGCAATTTTTCTGATGGGGCCGACGGCCTCCGGCAAGACGGATCTCGCCATCAATCTGTGTCAGGCCCTGCCCTGCGACATCATCAGCGTGGACTCTGCGCTCATCTATCGCGGCATGGACATAGGTACCGCCAAGCCGACCGCCCACGAGCTGGCCCTGGCGCCCCATAAGCTGATCGACATGCTCGATCCTGCCTTGAGCTATTCTGCGGCAGATTTTTGCCGCGATGCCCTGCGGGAGATGGACGACATAGTGGCCCGTGGCCGCATTCCGCTGCTGGTGGGGGGGACAATGCTCTATTTCAAGGCGTTGTTGGAGGGGCTCTCGCCGCTACCATCCGCCGACCCTGTCATTCGTGCCGGGATTGAGGAAGAGGCGGCCCGCCTCGGCTGGCAGGCGCTGCACGAGGAGCTGGTGCGCATAGACCCGGTCGCCGGGGCGCGCATTCATCCCAATGACCCGCAGCGTCTGAGCCGGGCACTGGAGGTGTATCGTATCAGTGGCAAGACGCTCACTGAACTTACGCAAGTGCAGGGGGCGGGGCTGCCCTATCGGGTGCATCAGTTTGCCATCGCTCCGAGCGATCGCGCCCTGTTACACCAGCGTATCGAACAGCGCTTTGACAAGATGTTGCAAAGCGGGTTCGAGCAAGAGGTCAGGGCGCTCTATGAGCGCGGCGATCTCACCCCTGACCTGCCCGCTATTCGCTGCGTTGGCTACCGCCAAATGTGGGACTACCTGGCAGGGGAAGTGGAGTATGATGAGATGCGCTATCGCGGAATTGTTGCCACCCGCCAGTTGGCCAAGCGTCAAATGACCTGGTTGCGCGGTTGGCCTGAAATCACCTGGTTGGAATCTGGAGAGTCTGGCAATCTGGCAAGGGTCGTGGCCCGTGCCGGTGTGGCTTGACACTCCTGTATAATCAGGTTGTTATATTGATATCCGGTGTTTAAAAACAACAAACTATAAGGAAAAAGAAGATGGCTAAGGGGCAATCTCTCCAAGACCCGTTTTTGAATGCGCTGCGCCGTGAGCGGATTCCTGTTTCTATCTATTTGGTGAACGGCATCAAACTGCAGGGGCAGATCGAATCGTTTGACCAGTTTGTCATTTTGCTGAAGAACACCGTGAGCCAGATGGTCTACAAACACGCCATTTCCACCGTGGTGCCGGCCCGTGCCGTCAACCATCACCAGCACGTCCCTGGCGCAGCTGGCGAAGAACAGGGTGAAGCCGAGGCGTGATATCCCAGGGCGAGATGACTCGCCAACCCAGATTCATCATGATTCCTGTCAAGGAGCAAGCGCTTGTTTGACCGTTATGAAGCAGGCGAACAGGCCGTTCTGGTACATGTCAACTTCAGCGATGAGGGTGAGCGGGAGGATCTGGAAGAGCTCAAGATGTTGGTGAGATCGGCTGGGGTCAATGCGTTGGGGGTAGTCACCACCAACCGCAGTGCACCCAGCGCCAAATTTTTTGTCGGCAGCGGCAAGGCTGAAGAGATCGCGTCCCAGGTGCAAATGCTGGGCGCAGACGTGGTGATCTTCAACCATGCCCTGACTCCTGCCCAGGAGCGCAACCTGGAACGCCTGTTCCAGTGTCGGGTCGTTGACAGAACCGGCCTGATTCTGGATATCTTTGCCCAGCGCGCCCGTACCCACGAAGGCAAGTTGCAGGTCGAACTGGCCCAGCTACGCCATCTTTCTACTCGCCTGGTGCGAGGCTGGACTCACCTTGAGCGTCAGAAGGGCGGGATCGGTCTGCGCGGCCCGGGCGAAACCCAGCTTGAAACTGACCGTCGTCTGTTGCGTGAGCGCATCAAGGCGATTTTGCGCCGGCTCGACAAAGTGGCCAAGCAGCGGGAACAGGGCCGCCGTGCCCGCAACAGAAACGAAGTACCGACTGTATCGCTGGTGGGTTACACCAACGCCGGAAAGTCCACTTTGTTCAACCAACTTACAGCTGCCAGCGTGTATGCTGCCGACCAATTGTTCGCAACTCTGGATCCCACCCTGCGTAAATTGGTGATCCTGGATGTGGGTGATGTGATTTTGGCTGATACAGTTGGATTTATTCGACACTTGCCCCATGATCTGGTTGCGGCCTTCAAGGCGACCCTGCAGGAGACCCGTGAAGCGGATCTGCTGTTGCATGTGGTGGATTGTGCCGATGAGCAGATGCAGGAGAATATCGACTCCGTGCAGCAGGTGTTGGCCGAGATTGAAGCCGATGACAGACCCCAGCTGATGATCTGCAACAAGATCGACAAGCTGGTGGATCATCGGGTAGGTCTGGAACGGGATGATGAGGGACGTCCTGTGCGTCTCTGGTTGTCGGCCCAGACCGGGGAAGGCTGTGAATCCCTGTTTACGGCTCTGACCGAGTTGCTGGCCGGTTCCATGGTGCATCATACCCTGCAGTTGCCTCCTTCGGCCGCCAGATTGCGAAGTGTGCTCTATCGCCTTAAAGGCATTGAGCAGGAAGGTTTCAGCGAGGAGGGGGATTTTGTGTTGCAAGTTCGGCTGCAATTAGCCGATTGGAACCGCCTCGTGAAACAGGAAGGTGAGAATTTACAACGCTTTATCAGGCATTGAGTCGCGGATGAAGATGAATGCTTACCCGCTTCATCAACGATTGATGACCAGATAGAGATGATATCCATCCGCTTGTATTAATGGAGATGCTGATGGCTTGGAATGAGCCTGGAAACAACGGCAAAGACCGTGACCCTTGGGGGAACAACGGCAAGAATCAGGGACCCCCTGATCTGGACGAGATGCTGCGCAAGGTGAGCCGCCGTTTTGGCGGTTTGCTGGGGGGTGGCAAGTCAGGTGGTGAAATCGGACGTTTCGGTCTCTCTATCGTCTTGGTGATCGCTGTGGTGGTGTGGGTCCTCAGCGGCTTTTATACCATTCGTGAAGCTGAGCGAGGGGTGATTCTGCGGTTTGGTGCTTACTCTCACAACGTAGAGCCGGGCTTGCGCTGGAAGCCGACTTTTATCGATCGGGTCATACCGGTGGATGTGGAGTCTGTGCGTTCTCTGCCTGCTTCCGGCTTTATGCTGACTCAGGATGAAAACGTGGTGCGGGTCGAGATGGACGTGCAGTTTCGTGTTGTCAATCCGGAACAGTTCCTGTTCAGCGTCACCAATGCCGAGGAGAGTCTGAGCCAGGCTACCGATAGCGCTCTGCGCTATGTGGTGGGTCATACCCGGATGGATGATGTACTGACCACTGGTCGGGAAAGAGTCCGTCAGGAGACCTGGCAGGTGATCGATGACATCATAGAGCCATACCAAATGGGTCTGCAAATCGTCGACGTCAACTTCTTGCCGGCTCGTCCGCCGGAAGAGGTGAAAGATGCTTTTGATGACGCCATTTCCGCTCAGGAAGATGAACAGCGCTTCATTCGTGAAGCAGAAGCCTATGCTCGTGAAGTCGAGCCGAAGGCGCGTGGTTCAGTCAAGCGTCTGGAGCAGGAAGCGAAAGCTTACAAGTCCCAGGTCGTGTTGAGGGCTCAGGGTGAGGTTGCTCGTTTCAGCGCGCTGCTGCCCACGTATCAGGCGGCTCCTGAGCTGACCCGTAAGCGTATCTATCTGGAAACCATGGAAGAGCTCTATCAGCAAGCTAACAAGGTGGTGGTCGACATGCCGGCTGGCAACAACAGCATGATCTATCTGCCGCTCGACAAGCTCTCTGGCAAAGCAAATGCCGTACAACCGGCTCTTCCGGCTGGTACTCCGGAGGTTGAATCGATTCCTCCGTCCAACGAAGGGGCCAACTCTACACCGATCCCGCTGCGTAGTGGCGATCGTTTCAGCTCAGGGAGAAACTAATAGATGAAAAAAATAGCTATTGGTGTCATCGCTGTGGCCGCTATGATCGGCTTCTCCTCCATCTTTGTGATTGATGAAGGGCAGAAAGGGATAGTTGTGCAGTTTGGCAAGGTGAAGCGGGTTGAATCCGGTGAAGCGCGGCTTTTTGAGCCAGGACTGCACTTCAAGGTGCCCTTCATCGATCAGGTTCGCAAGATGGATGCTCGTATTCAGACCATCGACAGCCAGGCTGATCGCTTCGTCACCTCGGAGAAGAAAGACCTCATCATCGACTCCTATGTGAAGTGGAGGATTGAGGACTTTTCCCGGTTCTACCTGGCAACAGGTGGTGGCAATAAGATGCAGGCTGAAGACCTGCTCAAGCGCAAGATAAACAACGGTCTGCGCTCCGAGATAGGTAACCGCACCATCAGGGACATTGTTTCTGGTGAGCGCAGTACCGTGATGGAAGATGCACTGATGAGGATGGCGCGCTCCTCCGAGCTCGGCATCAAGGTGGTTGATGTGCGGATCAAGCAGATCAACCTGCCGGTCGAAGTCTCCAACTCCATCTTTCAGCGGATGCGTGCCGAGCGGACTGCGGTAGCCCGTGAGCATCGTTCACAGGGTCGTGAGCAGGCCGAAATCCTGCGTGCCAACATCAACCGCAAGGTGACCGTCATGATCGCTGACGCGGAGCGCAATGCGCGTCAGTTGCGTGGTGAAGGGGATGCGGAAGCCGCCAAGATCTATGCCGACAGCTACCAGAAAGACCCCGAGTTTTTCAGCTTCGTGCGTAGCATGGAGGCCTATCGCAAGAGCTTTGCCGGTGGCAACGAGCTGATGGTGCTCAAGCCAGATAGCGAGTTCTTCCGCTACTTCAGGTCGCCTAACGGCACCGAGCAGTAAGAGACAAGCAATAAGACCAAAGGGCCTGATGATTCAGGCCCTTTTGCTTTATGGCGCCAGCCCCCCGCCGATAGGGCGGCTTTTTGTGCAAGGAGCTGGGATGCTGACATCCATGTTGATGGGACTGGGGCTGCTATTGCTGTTTGAAGGGCTTGGCCCCCTGCTGATGCCGAGGGCCTGGCAGCAGATGCTGCGGCTGCTCAGTGATCAGTCACCTGAACACCTGCGCCGTATCGGTGGCTCGCTGGTGGTAGCGGGCGCCGTTATTATCTGGATGTTGAGCCATTGAGCCATCAGGCTGGATCAGCCTCTAACTAAAGCGCAGACCATAAAAAAGAGGCCCACGGGCCTCTTGTTCATCCAGCAGGAGTCGTTGACTCAGGCGCTACGCTGTACCGCCATTTGGGCCAGGGTTTCCAGCGCCTGCTTGTGCTGGGAGTCCGGCAGGACGGCGAGCGCTGCGATGGCCTTGTCGGCCTCTTGCCGGGCACGCATGCGGGAGTACTCCAGCGCACCTGTACGGTCGAGAATGGCCAGGATCTGGTCGAGATGTTCCATGCCGTTGCGGTGCGCTATGGCATCGCGCACCAGCTGACGCTCTTCGGGCGAGCCAACTTCCATGGCCCGCAGCAGTGGCAGGGTGGGCTTGCCTTCAGCCAGATCGTCACCAACGTTCTTGCCCATCTCATCGCTCTGGGAGCAGTAGTCCATCACGTCATCGATGATTTGGAAGGCGGTACCCAGATACTTGCCATAGTTGGTCATGGCCTGCTCGATGGGCTCGGGCTGATGGGTCAGCACGGCAGCGAGGCGGGTGGCGGCCTCGAACAGCTTGGCGGTCTTGCAGTAGATGACCGTCATGTAACTCTGTTCCGTGGTGTCCGGATCGTTGCAGTTCATCAACTGCAACACTTCGCCCTCGGCTATGGTGTTGGTGGCATCCGACAGTATCTCCATCACCTTCAGGTTGGAGAGTTCGCTCATCATCTGAAAGGAGCGACTATAGAGGTAGTCACCGACCAGGACGCTGGCGGCATTGCCAAACAGGGCGTTGGCGGTTTCCCGGCCGCGGCGCAGGTCGGATTCGTCGACCACGTCGTCGTGCAGCAGGGTAGAGGTGTGGATAAATTCTATGATGGCGGCGAGTTTGAGATGATCCTGACCTTCGTATCCCAGTGCGCGGGCGGCCATCACTGTCAGCATGGGGCGCATCCGTTTCCCGCCTGCACTGACAATATAGAAACCCAGCTGGTTGATCAGGCTGACATCGGATTGAAGTCTCGCCAGGATCAGTTCATTCACCGCCGTCATGTCGGCGGCACAGAGCGCACGGATAGTCTGTTGGTCCATAAGTCTCGTAACGTGACGGCAGCAATAACTGCGGTTTTAGTAATGGCGGGGATTCTACACGATTTCACAATGGGTTACAGTTAAGCGTTTATCCACGGCGGCAGATATGCGCACAAAATAAACTTTTTGCTAAATTGGCCTTGCCTGAGCAAATCGATTTGCGTAGAATGCCGGCCCATTGTTATAGGTTTTTGCGCGTGTCTGGCCTTGAGCAAAAGACACGCCTTTACGGAGTTAATCAAATGTACGCGGTATTCCAAAGCGGCGGAAAACAACACCGTGTGGCCGAAGGTCAAATCGTTCGTCTGGAAAAGCTGAACGTTGAGACTGGCGCTACTATCGACTTCAACGAAGTTCTGATGGTTGCTGCAGGCGACACTTTTAAAGTAGGTGCTCCTTTCGTTGAAGGTGGCAAGGTTGTAGCTGAAGTTGTGGCTCACGGCCGTGGCGAGAAAGTGACTATCGTCAAGTTCCGTCGTCGTAAGCACCATCGTAAGCAAGCGGGCCACCGTCAGTGGTTCACTGAAGTCAAAATCACTGGCATCAGCGCTTAATTAGAGGAGTCCGATAGATGGCACACAAAAAAGCTGGCGGTTCATCCCGCAACGGTCGCGATTCTGAAGCTAAACGCCTTGGCGTTAAGCGTTTCGGCGGCGAAACAGTTCTGGCAGGCAGCATCATCGTTCGTCAACGTGGTACCAAGTTCCACGCTGGCACCAACGTTGGTCTGGGCACCGATCACACCCTGTACGCGAAAGCGACTGGCAAGATCCTGTTCGAAGTTAAAGGTCCGCTGAATCGTAAGTACGTTAGCATAGTTGCTGAGTAATTACGGACCGCAAGGATCCGAAGCCCCGCCAACAGGCGGGGCTTTTGTTTTTCTGACGCAGTTTACGAAAAAACGGAACGCAGATGTGCCTGGTGTTGCGCGAGGCATTCATCGCTAAGATGCGTATCGCCCGCAGGGGCCTGTACCACTATAATTGCGTATCGGTTTTTCGAATTAAGGTGACGGTTACCTATGAAGTTTGTTGATGAAGTCCAGATTCGAGTCGATGCCGGTGACGGTGGTAACGGTTGTGTCAGTTTTCGTCGGGAGTTGTACGTTCCCAACGGCGGCCCGGATGGCGGAGACGGTGGCGATGGCGGCGATGTCTATCTGATTGCCGACGAAAACCTGAACACCCTGATCGATTACCGTTTCGAGCGCTTCCATGCGGCCGAGCGCGGTGAGAATGGTCGCAGTGCCAACTGTACTGGTCATCGTGGCAAAGACAAGGTGCTGCGCGTTCCTGTCGGAACCCGCGCCAGTGATGAAGATACCGGTGAGCGACTGGGCGACTTGACCAGCCATGGTCAGAAGTTGATGGTTGCCAAGGGGGGGTTCCACGGTCTGGGCAACACCCGCTTCAAGAGCTCCGTCAACCGGGCGCCACGCCAGAAGAGCAGCGGTACGCCGGGTGAAGTTCGTACCCTGAAGCTGGAACTGTTGCTGCTGGCCGACGTCGGCATGCTGGGTCTGCCCAACGCAGGCAAGTCTACCTTTATCCGCGCAGTGTCTGCCGCCCGACCCAAAGTGGCTGACTACCCCTTCACCACACTCGTGCCGAACCTGGGCGTAGTGCGTGGCGAGAACTCCCGCTCCTTCGTGATCGCCGACATTCCGGGTCTGATCGAGGGTGCCGCCGAAGGCGCAGGTCTGGGGATCCGCTTCCTCAAGCACCTGGAGCGTTGCCGCGTACTGCTCCACTTGGTGGATATCTGCCCGGTAGATGGCTCGGATCCGGCCGTGAATGCCGTGACGATTGTCAAGGAGCTGGAAAAATACAGCCCCGAGCTGGCGGGCAAGCCGCGCTGGCTGGTGTTCAACAAGATGGATCTGATCCTGGAAGAGGAAGCGGTCGAGGTGATGGAGCGCGTCAAGGCTGCGCTGGCCTACGAAGGCCCTGTCTACCAGATCACGGCCATCAGCAAGGAAGGCACCAAGAAGGTGTGCTATGACATCCTGGATCTGCTGGATACCATGCCGCGTACGCTGGTAGAAGATGCCAAGGATGCCATCGAGAAGGTGGAGTTCAAGTGGGACGATTACCACAAGAACCAGCTGGCCCAGGCCGAAGCGGAGGCTGCAGCGGCTTCCCTGGCCTTCGATGCGACCCTCGATGATGATGATGACTGGGATGATGACGACGAGGATGGCGTTGAAGTCATCTATGTTCGTGACTGATCTCTCGGTCCTGCCTGGCGTCTTCGCCCATTGGTGAGAAAAACCGGAGTCTGGTAACAGACTTCGGTTTTTTTATGGGGTCCATCCAGACTGGCTTGATCACCATGTAGATATATTTCTCATGTCACTTATTGCCTGCCAACTGCAACGGATTATACTGCGCACCTGAATGCAACCTAATTGAAACAATATGCTAACTATTTTTAGTGAATTGATATGCATGTCTGTTTGAGGTCATTCTTATGGAAGGTTTGCCTGTAAAAATATTTATGCTTGAAATGATCCGTTAAAGGCTTGTTTGTGCATTTTATTGGAGTATTCTTGCGCCCGTTTTGCTGGGTGAAAGCATGAATATGCAGGTTCGCCTGGCTAAGGAAAAGTAACATTAAGGCTGTAAACCATGCTGGAAAAGACTCTGCAAGCACCTGCGCTCAATACCCGCCGCAACGTGCTGATGTTCCTGATCCCGTCACTCATCGGGATCCTGCTGTTCATGACCCCCGTCATTTATGACGGTAATGTCACCATACCCGTCGCCGTGCTGGCGAAACTGGTGCAGACGGTATTTGCCGATTATCTGGTGGCCATGGTCAGTGCCATCATCACCACCACCATGTTGATGACGCTGATTGCCTGGTTGTTCAAGCCGGCCATCCTGGTGCAACGCCCTTTCCTCAACAGCCTGTTCAATGTGCCTCCCTTCTGGGCCTGCGTGCGGGTGCTGGGCGGTGTGTTCGTGCTGCTGACCTTCTTCGAGTTCGGGCCCGAGGTGCTGCGCTCCGATGCCACCGGTGGTCTGGTGCTGCACGATCTGTTGCCTGTGCTGTTCTCGGTGTTCATTTTCGCCGGCCTGCTGTTGCCCCTGCTGCTGGATTTCGGTCTGTTGGAGTTCGTCGGCACCATGATGACCCGCATCATGCGCCCCGTGTTTCGTCTGCCGGGCCGTTCCGCCGTGGATTGCTTCGCGTCCTGGCTGGGGGATGGCAGCGTCGGCATTCTGCTGACCAGCAAGCAGTACGAAGGCAAGTTCTACACCCAGCGTGAGGCTGCCGTCATAGGGACCACCTTCTCGGCAGTGTCCATCACCTTCTGTCTGGTGGTGATCTCCCAGGTGAGGCTGGAGCACATGTTCGTGCCCTTCTACCTGACCGTCTGCCTGGCTGGAGTGGTGGCTGCCATCGTGGTGCCGCGCCTGCCACCGCTCTCCTGGAAGAAGGATGTCTATGCCGATGGCAGCCCCCTGTGCCGCCAGCAGGAGTCCGTGCCTCATCAGCACAGCGTGCTGAGCTACGGCTATGAGCGGGCGCTGACCAAGGCCGAGAGCATGACGGACATGGGCGCGGTGGCGCGAGAAGGTGTGAAGAATGCACTCGACATGGTGTTTGGTGTGTTGCCGGTGGTGATGGCCATAGGGACTTGTGCCCTGATGCTGGCCGAGCACACCTCTATCTTCAACTGGCTGGGGGCGCCCTTTGTGCCCTTGCTGGAACTGCTGCAGCTACCGGAAGCCGAGGCGGCCTCCAAGACCATCATGGTGGGCTTCGCCGACATGTTCATCCCGGCCGTGCTGGCATCGACCATAGAGAGCGACATCACACGGTTCGTGATCGCCGCCATGTCGGTCACCCAGCTCATCTATATGTCGGAAGTGGGTGCCCTGCTGCTGGGCAGCAAGATCCCGGTCAAGCTGTGGGAGCTGTTTGTCATTTTCCTGCTGCGCACCCTGGTCACTTTGCCGGTCATCGCCGGTGTAGCACATCTGTTGTTCTAGGGCCCTTGCTCTGGATTCAAAACGGTCAACCTGGGTTGGCCGTTTTTTGTGGTCGGCATTAGACCAAAGTGAGTCTTTTTAATGGTGGGTAATTACATTAATGTAACAAGCTGAAAACAGCGTGCCAGCCGAGCAGTAGGCAATTCAAATCGAACGTGGCCAGGAGTCACCCCATGACCTCACTGCTCAGCTACCGGACCGGTCCCTGCGATCAGCCCCTGCTTCATCAGACCATAGGCGAATACCTGCAAGAGATAGCGGAACGCTTTCCCGAAAGGCCTGCTGTTGTGGTGCGTCACCAGCAGATCCGCTGGAGCTACCGCGAATACCTCACCCAGATAGACAGGTTGGCGCTGGGCTTGCTGGGGCTCGGCATCCAGCCGGGCGACAGGGTCGGCATCTGGTCACCAAACAACATAGAGTGGTGTCTGGTGCAGTTCGCCACCGCCCGCATCGGCGCCATCATGGTCTGTATCAATCCTGCCTACCGCAGCTACGAGCTGGAGTTTGCCATCAACAACGTGGGGTGCCGTGCCCTCATCTGTGCCAGTGCCTTCAAGGGCAGCGATTACCTCGCCATGCTCAATGAGCTGGCCCCGGAACTGGCCAGCTCGCCGCCCGGGCAGCTGGTCAGTGCCCGCCTGCCGAGCCTGGCGATGGTGATCCGGCTCGGGGAGGAGGCCACCGCCGGCATGCTCAACTTCGGTACCGTGCTGGCGCTGGGGGACGAGCAGGATCCGGACCGGCTTACCCGGGTGGCGGCGAGCCTCAAGCCGGACGATGCCATCAACATCCAGTTCACCTCGGGCACCACGGGCAACCCCAAGGGTGCGATCCTGAGCCACAGCAACATCCTCAACAACGGCCGCCAGGTGGCGCGTGGCATGGCGTTCAGCGAGCAGGACAAGCTCTGCATACCGGTGCCGCTCTATCACTGTTTCGGCATGGTACTCGGCAACCTGGTCTGCATCAGCGTGGGGGCCTGCGCCCTGTTTCCCTCGGAAGCGTTCGACCCTGTGGCAACTCTGCAGATGGTGAGCGAGGAGCGTTGCACCGCCATGCACGGCGTGCCGACCATGTTTATCGCCGAGCTGGAGCTGCCCGGCTTTGCCGAGTTTGATCTCTCCTCCCTGCGCACTGGCATCATGGCCGGGGCCATCTGCCCTGAGCCCTTGATGCGCAAGGTGCAGACCCTGATGCACATGACCGAGGTGACGATTGCCTACGGCCAGACAGAGTGCAGTCCCATCAACCACATGACCGCCATCGATGCGCCACTGCACAAGCGTGTTACCACGGTCGGCCGCGCCCTCGATCACACCGAGATCAAGCTGGTTGATCCGAGTGGCACATTGGTGCCCATCGGCGAGCGGGGGGAGATCTGTTGTCGTAGCAACGGGGTGATGAAGGGTTACTGGCAGGATCCTGCCAAGACGGCGGAGACCATCGACGAGGAGGGCTGGCTGCACTCGGGGGATATCGGCATCATGGATGAAGAGGGTTATGTGCAGATCGTCGGGCGCAGCAAGGAGCTGATCATCCGTGGTGGCGAGAACATCTATCCGCGAGAGATCGAGGAGCGACTCTACGCTCATCCAGCGGTGCAGGATGCGGCCGTGTTCGGTGTCGACAGCGAGCGTTACGGTGAGGAGGTGTGCGCCTGGGTCAAGCTCCGGCCGGATAAAGTGGTCAGTGAGGAGGAGATCAAGCATTTTCTCTCGGCCCGCATCGCCTACTTCAAGGTTCCCAGATACATCCGCTTTGTGGAGGAGTACCCCATGACGGTGACCGGCAAGCTGCAGAAGTTCAAGATGCGGGAGGCCATGAGCCGCGAACTGGTCCGCCAGCATGCCGAGGCGACGCGCTGAGACGGTTTTGCCGCTCTGGAAAAAGGGCCCGCGGGCCCTTTTTCGTTGCTTGCTGCTTGCTAGCGCGGCGTGATGCTCAAGTCCTTGGGGCACTGAATGGTCAGCGAATGGACCGTATTGGCAACGCGATATGGCTTGCCTGCCTTGTAGAGCTTCTTTTTCTCGTCATAGCTGCCCGTCGTGTACTGGGTGGAGTAGAGCGTCTGCTGACGGCGATCCGTCTCCTGGTAGCCCTGGGGGCAGGTCTGGTTGGCCTGCTGGAAACAGGCTGCCATGCTGCTGCACTCGATATAGAAGCCGTGCTGGCTGGCATCGGCCAGGTGCACCGGGGTGACGGTGGGTGGCGACAACAGGGCGCAGCCGGACAGCGCCAGTGCGCCCAGCACGATGAGATGTTTTGACATAGATAACCTGAACAGTGTGGTGTGACAAAGAGTGAGGGGGATTCTTTTGCTCCCCCTTCGCTATCGGGGCACCGTTATAACCAAGCCGGCGCTCTCAGACCAGTGCACAAATGTAAGAAAATATGACCCCGCCCTAGGTCAGCGCAGCCAGCAGGGCGTCGCTATCCACCTCGTCCAGCTGCTCTGGCGCCAGGAAACGCTCGGCATAGTCGCGCCAGATACCGCTGCCGACGAACAGGGCAAACAGGGCCGGATCTATGTGCTGCTCGCGCACCATGCTCTGCATGATGGCAAGAGACTGGGCCACTGTTTTACCCGACTTGTAGGGGCGATCGCTGGCGGTCAGCGCCTCGAAAATGTCGGCGATGGCCATGATGCGGGCCGGAATGCTCATCTGCTGCCCCAGCAGCTGGCGCGGGTAGCCCTTGCCGTCCATGCGCTCATGGTGACCGCCGGCGATCTCGGGCACGCTGCGCAGATGGCGCGGGAAGGGGAGCCGCTCCAGCATGCGGATGGTCTGGATGATGTGTTCGTTGATCTTGTAGCGCTCCTCCTCGGTGAGGGTGCCACGGCCTATGGCCAGGTTGTAACGCTCCCCCCGGTTGTAGAGATGGGTGGGCACCTTGACCTTGAAGCCCCAGGAATTGTGCTCATCCAGGCTGTCGTGGGGGGGGCGGGGAATGAGGTGGGCCGCCTTGTCGGCCAGCAGCGGTTCGGCGCAGGGCAGCTGCGTGGCGTGCTCGCTCTGGCGCAGCTTGAGTTCCTCCCGGCTGATGCCGAGTCTGTCATCCAGGGTGCGCTGCCAGGTGCGGCTGGCGATGGCATCCAGTCTGGCCAGTCTCTCCGGTGCCATCCACTCCCCCCCGAGGTTGCACTCGGCGACGAAGCCAAACTCCTCGTCCAGGGTGCTCCAGAGCGGGGCCACCTCCTCGCGGGCGGCGTGTCGCCCGGATTCCGACAGGCGGGTCGCCAGCGCCTCGATATAGGCGTCGCGCTTGAGCACCTCGAAGCGGGTGCGGATCTCGTGGATCCGGTCGTATAAGGTCTCCAGCTTGGTAGCCTTGTCGACCACGAATTCCGGCGTGGTGACCTTGCCACAGTCGTGCAGCCAGCTCGCGATATGGATGGCCTCCCACTCCTCCTCATTGAGCCGGAAATCGGCGAACGGGCCCTGCTGCTGGGCACAGGCCGCCTCGGTCAGCATCCGGGTCAGCTCGGGTACGCGCTGGCAGTGACCCCCTGTGTAGGGGCTCTTGGCATCGATCGCGCCGGCCATCAGCTCGATAAAGGAGTCCAGCAGCTGTTTCTGCTCTTCCAGCAGTCGCTGGTTCTCAATGGCGGAGGCCGAGGTGCCCGCCAGTGCCTCGATCAGACTGATGCGCGAGGCCAACTCGCGGGCAGAGCAGTCAGGCAGGATCAGCAGCAGGCAGCCGATCAGCTCCTGTCTCTGGTTGCGCAGGGGCTCGGCCACCAGCTGGCAGGGGCCGGGGAAGGGGCCCCAGCTCGCCAGATGCTGCTGCCAGCCATGCTCGTCGATGGGCAGGGTGAGCCGCTCGGTCTGGGCCAGTTTGCCGAACAGCGCCTCCTGCCAGGGGACTTGCCCGGCGGGCAGGGCTTGCTGTCGCCAGCTCGCCTGGACGGCCACCATGCTCTTCTCCTGCTCCAGGTAGAGGCAACCCCCCTGGGCCTGCACCGCGGCTATGGTCTCGTGCAGTATGCGGCTGAGCAGGGAGTCGAAGTGGTGCTCGGCCGCCAGTGCCCGCCCCATGTTCATGAAGTTGCCCAGGGTCAGCCGCATGCCGGACATGGTACGGGCCAGATCGTCGATCTCGCGGATCGCCGACTCAGGCGCCCGACTCTCGCCAAAGTCGAAGTGCTGGATCCGCTCCGCCTCCTGGGTCAGTGCCAGCAGCGGTGCGGCGGTGCGGCGGGAGACCAGCCAGATCACCGGCAGCAGCAATAGCAAGCCAGCCACCGTCCAGCCGAGATTGACCAGTGCCTCGTCACGGGCCTGCTGGTAGAGCAGATCGGCCGACACCAGCAGGGCGATATGGAAGGGGGAACCCTCGCCAAGGGGGGCGATGTTGACCAGCCAGTCGCTGTCATCGGCGGCGGTCAGGGTCAACTCCACCGGACTGCTCAGCAGAGCGGGCTGGCGGGTGATCTGCTGTTGCAGCCGGGTCAGCACAGGTTGGGACAGCGCCGACAGCATGGGCAGTTGGCTCAGCTGCTCGAAGCTGGGGAGAAGCTTGGGATCGGCGGCCAGCAGGGTGGCGTATTCGTCGAACAGGATCACCTTGCTCTGCGCTGGCAAGCGCAGCTTGCCGATCATGGCCGACAGTCCCTCGACGCTGGCATCCAGCCCGATCACCGCCCGTTTGTCATTGCTCTCCGCCGCCAGTGTCATGCCCGGCTCTTTGGTGGTGAAGAAGAGATAGGGATTGGTCGTGGCGATCCCCGCGTGCCCGCGTGCCTGTTTGTACCAGTCGCGGCTGCGGGGATCAAACTGGTACAGGGGCATGGCCCGGCGCTCGAGCAGGTTCAGCTGCTGATCGAAGTAGAGAAACTCCCCCTTGCCCTGATGCAGGCTCTGCACCAGCAGGGTGCTGGCGGCGGGCACCTTGTCCAGTTGGGCTCTGGCCCGTTCGGTCAGTTTGCGTACCAGGAAAAAGTCGCCATCCTCATAGCCGGCGTAGACGGCGCCATAGCTGGGGCTGTTGGCCAGCACTTCCGCCAGTTGCGGCAGGTAGTCCAGGCGAGCATCCAGGCTGGTCATGGCCGCCAGCTGGCCGCTACGCAGCAGGCTGAGGGACATGCGGGCCGGTCGCTCGTTCAGCTGGAGTGCAAGGGCCAGCTGCTCCCGGTATTGCAGAAAGTTCTGTCGCTCATGCTCCAACCCCTGTCGCGCCCCTTGCTGAAACTGCAGTGCGATGAGGGCGCTGCCCAGCAGGGTAAACAGCAGGATGAAAAGGGTGGCGATATGCACATAGAAGGGTTTACGACCTGGTCTGGCACTTGTCATGGACGCATCCTTGTCACATTGGCGATTGCAGAGATGATCAACCAGCAGTGTGCCAACAGGGTGACAAAAAACACAATAACTGATTGAGTGGTATCAGTATCTGGCCTCAGATGTGACGGCCCCCTGCGGGGCTGCCCTAGGTGGTCACCAGGATATGGCACAGCTTGGGCATGACAACCCCATGTAAGAAGGTGATGGGCGGAGCTTGCAACCAGACGACGAGCGACAGCATGCCAGCGTCTGTGACCGGAGAGGGTAACTGTGTCACTTGACGTTCTGCCAGGGCTGGCCTGGCGCCATCCCGGTGCGTGATTCATTCAGGTATCCCGTGCTACATTGCCCCACTTGTTACTGGTCTGTGAATCAATGGAGTGACCCATGTCTGCCATCCCCTATTCCGTACTCGATCTGGTGCCCGTCCCCGAAGGATCCCTGCCCGCCGAGTCATTCCGCCGTTCGCGCGAGTTGGCGCAACATGCCGAGCGCTGGGGCTACCAGCGTTATTGGCTGGCCGAGCACCACAACATGCCGGGCATTGCCAGTGCCGCCACCTCTGTGCTGATCGGCCACCTGGCAGGTGCCACCCACACCATGCGGATCGGCGCTGGCGGCATCATG
This sequence comes from Aeromonas popoffii, assembly GCF_037818705.1. Classification (NCBI taxonomy): domain Bacteria; kingdom Pseudomonadati; phylum Pseudomonadota; class Gammaproteobacteria; order Aeromonadales; family Aeromonadaceae; genus Aeromonas; species Aeromonas popoffii. The sequence continues at coordinate 661,356 of NZ_CP149129.1, forward strand.
CTGCCGAACCATACGCCGCTGGTCATTGCCGAGCAGTTTGGCACCTTGGCTTCGCTCTATCCTGACCGCATCGATCTGGGCCTTGGCCGGGCGCCCGGTACCGATCAGCGCACCATGCGGGCGCTGCGGCGCCTGCGTAGCGGTGAGGTGGATGATTTCCCGGCGGATGTGCGCGAGCTGATGAGCTACTTTGGCGACGAGATCGGCGCGGTGCAGGCGGTGCCGGGTCAGGGGCTTCACCTGCCCATCTGGCTGCTGGGCTCCAGCCTTTACAGTGCCCAGCTGGCTGCTGCGATGGGCTTGCCATTCGGCTTTGCCTCCCATTTTGCCCCCGCCTTGCTGTTGCAGGCGCTGGAGATCTACCGCAGCCAGTACCGCCCCTCGGTGCGCTGGCCCAAGCCCTATGCCGTGGTCTGCATCAATATGATTGCTGCCGACAGCGAGCGGGAGGCCCGCTTCCAGTTCACTACCGTGCAGCAGCAGTTCTTGCGTCTCCATCGCGGTGATGCGGGCAAGCTGCCCGCGCCGGTCGTCGAACTTGGTGACGAGTGGTCGCCCCGTGAGCTGATGGCGATGGAGCAGACGCTGGCTCGTTCTCTGGTGGGGGATCCGGATCAGGTGCGTCATGGCCTCAAGGCGCTACTGGCAGAGACCCGGGCCGATGAGCTGATGTTCAACGGCCCCATCGTCGAGCATCAGGCACGGCTGCGCTCCTTCGAGATCGCCGCCGAGTTGATGCAGAGCCTGTAAGCCATGACGGGTGCGAATGTCGAGGTGGATGAGGTGTATTGGAACCCCATGGTGCCGGAGCTGTCGGTCACCGATCTGGCTCGCTCTCTGGCGTTCTATCGCGGCTTGTTGGGCTTCTCAGTCCGCTATCGGCGCGATGACCCTCCTTTTGCTTATCTGGAGCAGCAACAGGTACAGCTGATGCTTGAACAGGTTCATCCAGAGGCTTGGCAGGTCGGGGAGCTGGAGGCACCGTTCGGCCGGGGGATAAATCTGCAGATGGAGCTGACCGACATCCAGCCGCTACTCGACCGGTTGCAGCGCGCCGGCATTACGCTTTTTCGGCAGCCCACTGAAGCCTGGTATCCGGTGGGAGATATGCTGGCTGGGCAGCGCGAATTTTTGCTGCAGGATCCCGATGGTTATTTGTTACGGTTTGTTCAATATCTGGGGGAACGACCGGCTGACTGACCAGGATCACAATTTAACCTATTGATTTTAAAGGATTGTCAGGTAGGTGTCGGCCATCTGTCGTGTCACCTTTCGCGGCGCAAGCCCTATGCTGGCCCTGTCAATTACCACAAGGAGTTCGAGATGATCGTCAGGAAGTTGAGATTGCAACGGGGTTGGTCCCAGGATCAGTTGGCGACGTTGACTGGTTTGAGTGTCCGCACTATTCAGCGGATCGAGCAGGGGCAGCAACCCGGATTGGAATCCCTCAAAGCCCTGGCCTCCGTCTTTGAACTCGATGTGGCTCAACTGGATGGGTCAGAGCAACAGGAGCGCGAGATGAGAGGGAATGAAATGACAGATAGAAGCGTGTTACAGGTATCGATGGAAGAGCAGGCAGCCATGCGTTATGTGGAGAGGCTCAAGGGCTTCTATTACCATGCTGTTAGTTATTTTTTGGTGATGTGCGGGCTATTTGTGATCAACTACCTGAGCAATCCGGAGTACATCTGGGCCTGGTGGTCAGCGCTGGGGTGGGGGTTAGGATTGGCATCCCATGGTATCAGTGTGTACCAACCCTTCAAGCTATTTGGCCCTGAGTGGGAGCGTTGCCAGATCGAGAGGCGACTGGGGCGCAAGCTGTAACGTACTCCTCCCATAAAACAGAGAACAGGGCACAAAAAACAGAAAGCCCGGCAGGTTGCCGGGCTTTGTTTCTGGTGCAGGTCTTCATAATCAGAGCCGTGCATACCGCCTGATTGCAGCGCCGCCCTAGCTGGCGTGAACCGGGCAGGGGGTGGCGATCAGGGCATCATCCTCGTAGCGCCACAGGGTGAGACTGTTGCCCCAGACGCAGCCGGTATCGAGCGCCTTGATATCCTGCTTGCCGGTGTTGCCCATCAGGGCCGCCCAGTGGCCGAACACCAGGATAGGGTCATCCACGTGGTGTTCACGTTGCTCGAACCAGGGACGCAGGCCGGGTGTGGACTCTCTAGGACCCTTCTTGCACTTGAACTCGAGCCGGCCGTCGAAATAGCAGAAGCGCATGCGGGTGAAGGTGTTGATGATGTAGCGATAGCGCTCTATCCCCACCAGATCGTCTGTCCAGCCATCGGGCTGATCACCATACATGTTGTGCAACAGCCACTGGTACTGGTCGCCGCGCAGCAAGCTCTCCACTTCACGGGCGCAGTTGCGGGCGGTGCGGGCGTCCCACGCCGGAGAGATGCCGGCATGCACCATCATGATGGGCAGGTCGGGAGACTCCGCCAGCAGGGGGCGATGGCGTAACCACGTCAGCAGCTCGTCCCGATCCGGGGCTTCCATCAGGGTTTGCAGCTTGTCTTTCTTCTTGAGCGGCGCGACACCATCGGCCACCGCCAGCAGATGAAGGTCGTGGTTGCCGAGCACGGTGACGGCGCGGTTTCCCAGTGACTTGACGAAGCGCAGTGTGTTGAGGGAGTCCGGGCCGCGGGCGACCAGGTCGCCGCAGAGCCAGAGCACGTCGTTGCCGGGATCGAACTTTGCGAGATCCAGCAGACGGCGCAAGTCGTCGTGGCAGCCTTGGATATCGCCAACAAAACAGTTCGCCATGAAACCTCAGTTAATAATGTGGGGGACGGCCAGGGTAAAAGGCGCTATGGGCGCCTCGAACGGCTGCCCTGATGCATCTTGCAGGGTATAGCTCCCTTCCATCACCCCAACGGGGGTGTCGAGCGGCACGCCGCTCTGATAGCGAAAGGTCTCCCCTTCCGCAATCAGGGGCTGCTCCCCGATGACGCCGGGGCCTTCGACTTCCAGCATCTTGCCATTGGCATCCGTGATGAGCCAGCGCCGGTGCAGCAGCTGCGCCGGGCCGGGCCCCAGGTTCTCAATTTCGATCAGATAGTGGAACTGGTAAGGGTCTTGGGTATCCGCCACATAACTGGGGTATGGGCGGATCACTATGTGCGGGTGTGCCACGGGATCAGGCCTGTTGCTGATCCGCCAGCCAGTTGGCGATCATGACGAACTGCTCCAGGGAGAGATTCTCCGGGCGCAGGTTGCCATCGATCCCAAGCTCGGTCAGCTGGGCGTCGGTAATGAAGTTGGCGAAGCTGTTGCGGATGGTCTTGCGACGCTGGCCAAAGCCTTCGGTACAGACGCGGCTCAGGCAGCGGATGTCTTTGGCGACTATGGTCGGGTTTTTGTGCGGCATCAGGCGCACTACGGCAGAGTCGACCTTGGGGGCGGGTTTGAAGGCGCCCGGGCCCACTTCCAGCACTGGCACTACCTGACAGTAGTACTGAACCATGACGCTCAGGCGGCCATAGGCTTTGCTGCCAGGACCGGCACACATCCGCAATACCACTTCTTTTTGCAGCATGAAGTGCATGTCTTCTACCCGGTCGGCGAACTCGCACAGGTGGAAGATCAGCGGCGTGGAGATGTTATAGGGCAGGTTGCCGAAGATGCGCAGCGGCCCCTTGCCTTCACCCATCAGGGTGCCGAAGTCGAAGCGCATGGCGTCGGCCTCGATCACGGTCAGCTTGTCCTTGAGGGTCGGATGCTCACGCAGGCGCGCGGCCAGATCCCGGTCAAGCTCGACCACGGTCATCTTGTCCATCTGGGAGACGACCGGTTCGGTCAGCGCGGCCAGACCCGGACCTATTTCCACCAGGTTCTGCCCCGGTTGCGGGTTGATGGCGGCGACTATCTGATCGATCACATAGCGGTCGTGCAAGAAGTTCTGACCGAAACGCTTACGGGCCGTGTGGCCCATGTGCACCTTGTTGCTCTGCACCTTACTGCTCATATCTTTTTTTCTCTACCATCTTGATGGCGTGGTTAATCGCGGTGATCAGACTGCCAGGATCCGCCAGGCCCTTGCCTGCGAGATCCAGCGCAGTGCCGTGATCCACCGAAGTGCGGATGAAAGGAAGTCCAAGGGTGATATTGACCGAACTGCCAAAGCCCTTGTATTTGAGCACGGGCAGTCCCTGGTCGTGGTACATGGCGAGTACCGCATCCGCATCCTTGAGGTATTTGTCCTGGAACAGGGTATCGGCTGGCAGAGGGCCGACCAGATCGATCCCCTCCTGGCGCAAGCCGGCCAGGGCGGGTTCGATCACGTCAATCTCTTCACGGCCGAGATGGCCCCCTTCCCCGGCGTGGGGATTGAGGCCGCAGACGTAAATTCGGGGGTTGGCGATGCCAAACTTGGTTTTGAGATCCGCATCCAGGATGCGGATCACCTTGCCGAGCCGATCTTCGGTGATCGCCATCGCCACGTAGGCCAGCGGGATGTGAGTGGTTGCCAGCGCCACCCGCAAGCCTTCCGTCGCCAGCAGCATCACCACATCGGCGGTGTCCGACTGCTGGGCGAAGAATTCGGTGTGACCACTGAACGAGACTCCCGCCTGGTTGATGATCCCCTTGTGTACCGGGCCGGTCACCACGGCGGAAAACTCGCCGCTGAGGTTGCCGTCACAGGCGCGCTGCAGGGTCGCCAGTACATAGGCGCCGTTGCCCTCATCGAGTTCACCCGCTGCCACGGGGGCACCCAGGGCCACAGGACAGAGGGTCAGGGTACCTGCTCGCTGCGGCTGGGCAGGGGTGTTGGCGTCATAGGGATTCAGTTCGATGGGCAGCCCCAGCAGGGCGGCCCGTTCGAGCATCAGAGCAGGATCGGCAATCACCACCAGCTGGTGGGGCCAATCCTGCTGGGCTATCTGCAGCACCAAGTCCGGGCCTATCCCGGCCGGTTCACCCGGCGTGACGGCGAGACGACGACAGCTCATCAGCTGCCGGCGCCTTCGATCTGGATGTAGGCCTCGTCACGCAGCTCGTCCAGCCAGGCTTGGGACTCTTCGGTGAAGCGACGGTTGTAGATCAGCTGATAGGCGCGCTGTTCCTGGGCTTTGTTGGTGGCATCCTGGCTGCGACGCTCTTCCAGCTGGACTATGTGCCAGCCGTGGGTGGTGCGGAAGGGGGCGCTCAGCTCACCCGGTTGGAGGCGGTTGACCATGTCGCGGAATTCCGGCACGTAGACATTGGGATCAGACCAGCCCAGCTCGCCGCCCTGCACCGCAGAGCCCGGATCTTCAGAGTGCTTCTCCGCCAGACTGGCGAAGCTGGCCTTGCCGCTCTTGATGTCGTGCAGTATGCCGTCCAGCATGCCCTTGGCCTTCTCTTCGCTCAAGATGATGGAGGGCTTGATCAGGATGTGGCGGGCGCGCACTTCGGTCTGTAAGACCTGCTGCTGACCCTTGGTATCGAATACCTTGATGATGTGCAGACCGGCGCCTGAGCGCAGCGGACCTACTATGTCATCCTTCTTGGCACCCTGTACCGCTTCGGCCATCAGGGTCGGCATCTCTTGCGGGCTCATCCAGCCCCAGTCACCCCCTTCCAGCGCCTTGGGACCATTGCTCTCGGCAATGGCCAGCTTGCGGAAGTCAGCCCCCTGCTTGAGGGCGGCCAGGATGCGTTCAATCTTGCTCTTGGCGGCGTTGAGCTGCTCGGCGCTCGGGTTGTCCGGCAGGGCAATCTGGATATGGCCGACATGGTACTGCTGTTGCTGCTGGCCCTGCTTGGCGAGGATGTCCACCACCTGCTTGACCTCCTGCTCCGAGATGTTGATGCGGCGGCGCACCTGGTTGCGGCGCACCTCGTTCATCAGTATCTCGCGGCGCACCTCTTCCCGGTACTGGGCATAGGTCAGCCCTTCGCGGGCCAGCTGGGCACGCAGCTGCTCCACCGTCATCTGGTTGTCGGCGGCTATGCTCTGGATGGCTTGTTCCAGCTGGGTGTCGCTGATCTTGAGGCCCTGACGATCCGCCAGTTGCAGCTGCAGGCTTTCCTGGATCAGGCGATCCAGTGCTTGCTTGCGCAGGGTGGCATCGTCAGGCAGGGATTGACCGCTTTCCTGGGCCGAGCTCTTCACTTTCTGTACCAGGGCTTCCTGCTGGCTGGCCAGAACCACGTCCTTGTTGACCACGGCAAGCACCTTGTCCAGCAGCTCGGGGGCGGCGAAGGCACCCTGGCTCATGGCTCCGAACAGGCCTGCAGTCAGCAGGGAAATCAACGTCTTCTTCATATCCATCTCTCAAGGCGTTTGCCAGACCGTTACTGGTCTCGCAGGTTAAACGGACGAATGTAAGGCAGTGCTTCGGTGTCCAGGGAGGTGCCCTTGCTACCGGTACCCACGCTACCCAATCCTTTCATTTCAAACTGAATGCCGAAGCTGCGTTCGGCTGTCGAAGTATTGCTCACGTTATCTGGCGTATTGACCCACTCCAGATTGAAGTTGATGCTCCAGCAGCAGGAGTCATATTTCAGACCCACCTTGCGATCAGATTTCACGTTCTGATTGAGCTCTTTGTAGTAGCCACCGTAAAGGCGCCACTGCTCATTGAGCGGAGTGGTCAACAACAAACCGATCTGGTTGAGGTCGGTGATCTCATTATTCGTGTTTGGGACAATGTTGGCATCGCGCACGAAGCGATGGTTCAGCTGGCTGATCAGCTTCTCATGGCGATACTCGATGGCGCTGTTGGCGGAGCTGATCTGGCTCTGGTCCATATCATATTGCGCACCGGCATGGGCAAACCACTGTTCGTTGATCTTGGCATCCCCCTCGAGCGAGAGCGGGGAGCGGGTGTTGGTGGTCAGGGATTCGCTGGAGTAGAGCTTGACCCTGGGCGCAACAAAATCGAAAGCTTGGGCAACGGCCAGCCGAATTCGTTCATCGCCCGCATCATCGTATATCCGGTTGGTGACACCGACCGACACGCGATTTGAGTCGCTGATGCGATCCAGACCGGCGTAGCGGCGGTCGCTGAACAGGCTGTAGTAGTCCTGACGCATGGTGGTGGAGTCGTAGACACCTATGTTGTCCTGATTTTTGTAGGGCACATAGAGGTACTGGAACTCAGGCTCCAGGGTCTGGTTGGCATCGCCGCCAAACCAGCTCTGGTTGCGCTCGAAGGTCATGCCGCCCTTGAGGCGGAAGGAGGGCAGGGTCCGGCTGATGATGCCTTCGTCCAGCGTGACGTTTTCTTGTCTGCCTGTTCCTGTGTTAGCGCCTTTGGAACTGGGATCAAATCTGTCACGGAAGGTCTGGCTCATGTTGTCCGGCACTTCCTGATCGTAACGGGTGTACATCAACCTGTACTGGCTGTCGAGGTAGTAGCCCGCCTCGTTGATCAGCGGTATGGTCAGGGTCGGGGCCGTGTAGACCCGGGTGCCGGTATAGGCCTCCCCCAGGTTTTGCGCGGAGGACTGGGTGTTGTTGTAACCAAACCGGGTCACTTCGTTATTCCAGGCCAGATCATACCAGCTGCCCTGATGGTAGTAGTTGTGATCGATACGTGGCATCAGCTCGTGGGGCTGCTGGGCACTGGCCAGCAGGATCTGGTAGGTCCGCACCTCGGTGTTGATGTTCCAGCTGGGCTGGAAGTAGCCAGCCATCAGGGATTGCTGCAACTGGTTCTCGACCCAGGTACCCACCTTGGGGGAGAAGTCGTTGAAGTAGTTGTAATCCCGATCCCGGACCTTGGTGTAGTCGATCGTTGCTCGCATGGCATTATCGGCAAACATAGAGGTGTGACGTGCATTGAGCAGATAGCGATGCCCGTCAGACAGCTTTTGATTCAGGCTGGGTGTTTCATCATATTGTTTGTCGTCTGCCAGATTCTCGAAATAGAGGCTGCCCACATGGGCCGGATCCGGCATGTAGCGGAACTCGACCTGCGCCATCAGGCCCCGTCTGTCCATGAAACGGGAGGTGATGGTGGCATCGTAGTTGGGCGCTATGTTCCAGTAAAACGGTTGGGTGATGTCCATGCCGTTCTTGGAACTTTGGGTAAAACCCGGGTAGAGCAGACCGGTTTTACGCTCATCCTTGATGGGGAAGTTGATATACGGGAAGTAGAACACCGGATAGTCATAGAGCCAGAGGCTGGCGTTCCAGGCTTCCCCGAACACCTCTGTCTGGTCTATGTCGATGCTGCCTGCTTTCAGGGTCCATACTTCCTGGCCCGGTGGGCAGGTGGTGTACTGGGCACCTTCCAGAGTGATGTTCTGGTTGTTGTTGGTCATGGTGACCCGCTCGGCGGAGCCGCGTACCGGTGAGCCATGGACCTGATACTTGCCCTCTTCCAGCTCGGAATTTTTGGTATCCAGGTTGGATTTCAGGGTCTTGTCACTGGTGACTGTGATCTGGCCATCGTTGTAATAGATGTTGCCGATGGCGATGACATCCCGGCTCTTCTGATCGAGCTCGGCATAATCCGAGTCAAATTTGCGCACCCCCTGGCGGAGCTTGACATCCCCCTGATAGATGGCGGTGCCGCCCTGTTTAGCCTCGAGCCGATTGGCATCCACTTCGACCAGTTGGGCGTTGGCATCCTGCCCGGGGGCCAGTTTTTCTACCTTGGGTACATAGTCATAGCAGAGCCCGTCCAGGATCCCGGTAGCGGGAGGCGGCGTCATCGGTGCTGCCTGCACTCTGGCCGGTGTCAGGGCTGGAACAAGGCTGATGGTCAGGGCGATGTGAAATGAGTACCCCAGTGTCCATTTTGTCATGTGAAAGACTCGCGCAATCCGTGGTAGCTACGGCTGATTCAAGACATGCATTTTACGACAGGATTCATCGAGTTGACATTGCATGTCATTGCTTTATGTTAGCCGGCAATGATAAAGCATTATTGCGGCCAGGGCTAACAGCCAAGTGCTGCTTTCCAATTTGGTCCCCGACTTATGTACGATCGCGATTCCCTGCTATTGCAATGGGCGCGCCGGATCTCCGGTGATGCCCACCTTCAGTTGACCCTGATTTCCGGTGACGCCAGTTTTCGCCGTTACCACCGTGGCGCTGGCCTGGTGTGGGTGGATGCCAATCCAAAAACTGAAAAAAATCATGAGTTTGTCCGTAATGCAGCCGCCCTGCAGACAATGGGGTTGCTGGCGCCCGAGGTCAGGGCTGTGGATTATGAGCATGGCCTGCTGGCTGTGACAGATCTGGGGGATACCCAGCTTATCGGCTGTCTGGATGCGCACAATGTGTTGGCCTGGTATGACAAGGCCATAGTGCTGCTGCCCCGGCTGGGGTCAGTGGATCTGGTACTGGAGCCCTTCGACGCCGCCTTCATGGCCCGTGAAAACAGCATATTCCCCGAGTGGTTGCTGGGCCATCACCTGCAATTTCAGCTCAGCGAAGCCGAGCAACGGCTACTGGATGACACCTTTGCCTGCCTCACCGCCAACAACCTGGCCCAGCCGCAGGGGGTGATGCACCGTGATTTTCACAGCCGCAACCTGATGGTGTGTGGGGGTGACACGCCAGATGGCAGCCAGCTGGCCATCATCGACTTTCAGGACATGGTCATCGGCCCCCTGAGTTATGACCTGGTCTCGCTGCTGAAAGATTGTTACGTGCGCTGGCCTGATGCGGTGATCGAGCAGGGCATGCGACAGGGCTTCGATACCCTGCAGCAGGCAGGGCTGCTTGGTGGGCTCGACTATGCCAGTTTCCGTCGTCATGTTGATCTGACCGGCATGCAGCGCCACCTGAAGGCGGCGGGCATCTTCACCCGTCTCTACCATCGCGATGGCAAATCCGGCTACCTCAAGGACATTCCCCGCACCCTGGGCTATGTGGTGGACGTGTGCCACCAGCATGGCGCCACGTATCCCGTGTTGGCCCGTTTTGGCCAGTGGCTGGAGCAGGTGGTGCTGCCGGGGATAACCCGTGCGGGGATGAAACCATGAAGGCGATGATCCTGGCCGCCGGCCGTGGCGAGCGCATGCGCCCGCTCACCGACAGCCTGCCCAAGCCGCTGCTGGCGGTGGGGGGCAAGCCGCTTATAGTGCACCATATCGAAAAGCTCGCGGCGGCCGGGGTGACCGAACTGGTCATCAATCACGCCTGGCTCGGCCACAAGCTGGTCGAGGCGCTCGGTGACGGCAGTGCGTTCGGGGTGAGTATCCACTGGTCGGCCGAGGAGAGTGCGCTGGAAACCGCCGGTGGCATAGTGCAGGCGCTGCCGCTGCTCGGCCCGGCGCCTTTTCTGGTGATCAACGGCGATACCTGGCTCAGTCTGGACTATCGCTCTCTGGTGACCCAGCCACAGGGGGAGGATCTGGCCCATCTATGGCTGGCGCCCAATCCACCCCAGCATCCCGTCGGGGATTTTTCTCTGCACGCGGGTCGGGTACAGGATGCGCCGGCCCTTACTTTCAGCGGTGTCGGGCTCTATGACCCCGCCGCCTTTGCCGATTTGCCGCCGGGTGCGCGCAAGCTGGCCCCCCTGCTACGCGACTGGATGGCGCAAGGCCGGGTCGGCGGTGCCATGCTGGCCGGCGAATGGCGCGACATTGGCACAGTTGAGCGGTTGCGCGAGCTGGACGAACAGCTGCTGGCCCGCACTCATTAACATCACGAGGTCTTGAACCATGCGTATTTGGGGTAAGGTGCTTGGCGCCTTCTTCGGTTTTCTGCTCGGCAACATCTTTGGTGCCCTGCTTGGCCTCTGGATCGGACACCGTTTCGATCGGGGCATGGGTATTCGGGGGGCGTTCCAGCGTGGCCCCAGTCAGCAACAGCAGGCGGTCTTCTTTCACGCCACCTTCGCCGTCATGGGCCATATCGCCAAGGCGAGCGGTCAAGTCACGGAGCAGGAGATCCGGGTTGCCTCCAACCTGATGGATCGGATGCGGCTGGTGGGGGATCAGCGGGCCCGCGCCCAGGAGTCGTTCCGGCTGGGCAAGGAGGCCGAGTTCCCGCTGCGGGAAACCCTGGCTGAATTCCGCCGTGCCAGTCTGGGGCAGCGCGACATACTGCGCTTCTTCCTGGAGGTGCAACTGCAGGCAGCCTTTGCCGATGGCAAGGTCGAAGACAACGAGCGCGCCATCCTGCACACCATCGCCGATGAGCTGGGTTTCAGCCGCATCGAGCTGGCCCGTATCCTGGCCATGGCCGAGGCGCAGATGAACTTCTTCAACCGGGCGCACGGCGGGCACTATCAGGACGGTGGGCACGGCGGGCAGCAGTACCGGCAGGAAGCGCCGTCAGCGGATCGCCTCAAGGATGCCTACCAGTTGCTCGGGGTGAGCGAGAGCGACAGCGATCAGGACATCAAGCGCGCCTACCGCAAGGAGATGAGCAAGCATCACCCGGACAAGCTGGCCGCCAAGGGGCTGCCACCGGAGATGATGGAGATGGCGAAGGAGAAGACCCAGGAGATACAGCAGGCCTGGGAGTGGATCCGCGAGGCTCGCGGTATCCGTTGAGTGCCGTCCTCTGCCAGCCATAAAAAATGCCCGTCGATGACGGGCATTTTTGTGTGCGATAGCCTGGCTTAGTGGCTGTCGACCCAGACGAACTTGAGCACGAACAGCAGGGCGACCACCAGCACGCAGGGGTTGATCTCGCGCCAGCGGCCTGTGCCTGCCTTCATCACGCAGTAGGAGATGAAGCCCACGGCGATCCCCTCTGTGATGGAGAAGCTGAACGGCATCATCACCGCGGTCATGAAGGCCGGTACCGCTTCGGTCAGATCTTCCCACTTCACCCGGGTCAGCTCGGAGCACATCAGCACACCCACATAGATGAGAGCGCCAGCGGCGGCATAGGCTGGCACCATGGCGGCGACGGGAGAGAAGAAGATCGCCAGCAGGAACAGCAGGCCGACCACGATGGCGGTCAGGCCGGTGCGGCCGCCGACCGCAACGCCTGAGCTGCTCTCGATAAAGGCGGTGACCGAGGAGGTACCCATGAAGGCGCCGCCGACCGAGCTCACGCTATCGACCAGCAGTGCCTGCTTCATGCGCGGGAAGTGGCCCTTGTCGTCCGCCAGCTTGGCGCGGTTGGTGACGCCAATCAGGGTGCCGGAAGAGTCGAACAGGTTGACCAGCATAAAGGAGAAGATGATCCCTGCCAGGCCGATGTCGAGCGACCCCATCAGATCCAGCTGGCCGAACACTGGCGCTATGCTGGGGGGCATAGAGACGAACCCCTTGAAGGTGACATCGCCAAACAGCCAGCCCAGACCCGTGGTGACCACGATGGCGATCAGTACCGCAGAGTGGACGCCACGGGCGGAGAAGATACAGATGATAAAGAAGCCAAGCAGCCCCAGCAGGCAGGGCAGGGAGGTGAGGTTGCCCACCGTCACCATGGTGGCCGGGCTTGCTACTACGATACCGGCGTTGTGCAGGCCGAGCAGGGCGATCAGGAGACCGATACCGGCGGTGATGCCGACCCGCAGGGTGAGCGGGATGTTGGCGATCAGCCAGTAGCGTACCCGCAACAGGGTCAGGATCAGCAGGCCCAGCGCGCCCCAGAAGATGGTGCCCATGCCGACTTGCCAGGAGTAACCCATGCCCGCCACCACCACGAAGGCGAAGAACGCATTCAGCCCCATGGCGGGGGCCAGGGCGATGGGCAGGTTGGCCAACAGGCCCATCAGTATGCTGCCGATACCGGCAATGAGGCAGGTAGTGACGAACACGGCCTGGGTGTCCATGCCCGCAGCGGAGAGGATCTGCGGGTTGACGAACACTATGTAGACCATGGTCAGGAAGGTGGTGATACCGGCGATCACTTCGGTGCGGGCGGTAGTGCCATGGCCTTGCAGGGCAAACAGGCGCTCAAGCAATCCTTGCCCGGCGGCCTGGTTGGCGGCTTGGTGTTGTTGGTTCATGTTGGATTCCAATAGGTGACGTGAAATAAGCAGCAGGAGAGTCGGCACCCCATCCATGCGTGGGCAAGGGGGCTATTTTTCTGGTGACTAAGTGACCAGACTCGTCCTGATACCGTGACAGCGGGCACATTTTCACACAGGCGGCGGCGTTTACAAACCCCGGATCTGCGAAGCGGATCAATGAATAGTGGAAAAATTCAAACGTTTGCTATTTGCGCAATAAAAAAGGTTCTCGCCAGAGAACCTTTATGGTGAACCCATTGAGAATACGGCTTAGAGGGTCTTGAAGTAGCGCTCCACCAGCTGGGCCAGCACCGAGTCGAGTCTGTCCAGCACCTCGCCGAGCTCTCGCCCGAGACGGCGCAGAAACAGGCTGGCCTGCTCCTCGGTCAGCTTGCGTCCCTCGATGAAGAACTCCTGTTCCGGCAACTGCTTGTCGTAGCGCGGGATCAGCACCCAGCTCACCAGTTCAGGATCGATGACAGAGAAAATCTTGGCAGCGGCGACACAGAAGGTCTCGATGTGTTCCTTGCCATCTGGCCCGAGGCAGCCGGGCTCGACCCGGATCTGGATGGTGAGTTTCTTCTCTATGGGGGGCTGGGTCGTCATCTTGCTACATCCATGCAAAGGCATACGCCTTCGATTGTAAGTCAAAGGCAATCGAAAGGGGAGCCTGAGCTCCCCTTGTGACGCCGCACCCTTATTTGGTGATGCGCTTGTATTTGGCCCGGTGTGGCTGGATCGCCTCGGCGCCGTAGGTCTTCTTCTTCCACTCTTCGTATTCGGTAAAGTTACCTTCGAAGAACGCAATATTGCCCTCGTCCTGGTAGTCCAAGATGTGGGTGGCAATACGGTCGAGGAACCAGCGATCGTGGGAGATGACCATGGCACAACCCGGGAACTCCAGCAGGGCGTTCTCGAGGGCGCGCAGGGTTTCGATGTCCAGATCGTTGGTCGGTTCATCCAGCAGCAGTACGTTGCCGCCGGTCTGCAACAGCTTGGCCAGGTGCAGACGACCACGCTCACCACCGGAGAGTTCGCCAACCCGCTTCTGCTGATCGGACCCCTTGAAGTTGAAGCGGCCGATATAGGCGCGGCTCGGGAACTCGTAGTTGCCGATGCGCAGGATATCCTGACCGTCGGCGACCTCTTCGAACACCGTCTTCTTGTCGTCCATGCTGTCGCGGAACTGATCGACAGAGGCCAGCACCACGGTTTCACCTAGCGTGATGGTGCCGGAATCCGGCTGCTCCTGACCCGACATCATGCGGAACAGGGTGGATTTACCGGCACCGTTCGGACCTATGATGCCGACGATGGCCCCCTTCGGAATGGCAAACGACAGATCGTCGATCAGCACCCGATCACCGTAGGATTTGCGCAGGTTGGCCACTTCCAGCACCTTGTCGCCGAGGCGGGGTCCGGGCGGAATGAACAGCTCGTTGGTCTCGTTGCGCTTCTGGTAGTCGTTGGTGTTGAGCTCTTCGAAGCGAGCCATACGGGCCTTGGACTTGGCCTGACGGCCTTTCGGGTTCTGACGAACCCACTCCAGCTCTTTCTCGATGGACTTGCGACGAGCCGCTTCGGAGCTGGCTTCCTGCGCCAGACGGGCGTCCTTTTGCTCCAGCCAGGAGGAGTAGTTGCCTTCCCACGGGATGCCTTCGCCGCGGTCCAGCTCCAGGATCCAGCCTGCCACGTTGTCGAGGAAGTAACGGTCGTGGGTGATGGCCACCACTGTGCCTTCGTAGTCGTGCAGGAAGCGCTCCAGCCAGGCCACGGATTCCGCATCCAGGTGGTTGGTCGGTTCGTCCAGCAGCAGCATGTCCGGCTTTTCCAGCAGCAGGCGGCACAGCGCCACGCGGCGGCGCTCACCACCGGAGAGGTGCTGGATCTTGGCGTCCCAGGCTGGCAGGCGCAGGGCATCGGCCGCGCGCTCCAGCTGGTTTTCCATGTTGTGGCCACCCTGGGCCTGGATGATGGCTTCCAGCTCGCCCTGTTCGCGGGCCAGCTTGTCAAAATCTGCATCCGGATCGGCGTAAGCGGCATAGACCTCGTCGAGACGGGCCATGGCGCGCTTCACCTCGCCAACGGCCTCTTCGACCGCTTCGCGCACTGTCTGCTCGGGATCCAGCTTCGGCTCCTGGGGCAGGTAGCCAATCTTGATGCCGGGTTGCGGACGGGCTTCCCCTTCGATCTCGGTATCTATACCCGCCATGATGCGCAGCAGGGTGGATTTACCGGCACCGTTCAGGCCCAGTACGCCTATCTTGGCGCCCGGGAAGAAGCTCAAGGAGATGTTCTTGAGGATATGACGCTTGGGCGGCACTACCTTGCCGACCCTGTTCATGGTGTAAATAAATTGAGCCATTGGCTAACTCTCTTCCTTTTCAGCAGGTTAATGTCTTGGCACTAACGGACTGATGTCGTGGTGGGGCCAGATTGGCACGCCGCCAACCCGGTTCCAAAAAACCCGTCGATTGTAAACCAATGGACAGGGGGGGGCAAAGGCGGCGCCCGGTTGGCGCCCCCCTTTGCCGTAGTGGTTACGTCTTGCTGCATCAGCCGTGCAAGCTTGCCATGATGTGGGCGCCTGTTCTGTCCCGGAGCCGTCATGATCCCATCCCCTCAGGCACCCTCACTGGCCGCCTTTCTCTGCGCAATGGACTTGGACGCCGCGATGGGCGAAGCCCTTTGCCTGTGGATGCCACGGCTGACGTTGAACGCTGGTCGGGATCTGCTGGCTGGTCAACAAGCTGCGGGTGGGCTCACCGGTCGCCGCGCTGATGGAGGGGCTGTTGCTGGTCAGCAATCTGGTGGGTTACTACCGCCACTATGGCTTTGAACAATGCGGGACTGGTCGCCATTTCCTTGACCGTCGCAAGGTGAGGTAGCCGCATTCCTGTCGGCGATACTCTGATTGCCCGCTCAGGGCTACTTGTGGCCCGCAAAGTAGAGGACTCGCCGCACATATTGCTGGGTCTCCTGATAAGGGGGGATGCCCCCGTATTGTTCCACCGATTTCTCGCCAGCGTTGTAGGCTGCCGACATCAGGGTCCAGTTGCCGTCAAAGTGGGTGTGCAGCCACTTGAGGTAGGCCACTCCCCCCTTGATGTTCTGCTCGGGATCGAAGGGGCGGGTAACGCCGAAGCGTTGCTGGGTCTCAGGTATGAGCTGCATCAGTCCCTGGGCGTTCTTGGGAGATACGGCGCGGCTGTCGAGATTGGATTCGGCGATGGCGATGGCCAGCACCAGCCGCTCGTCGATGTGGTGATGCTTGGCGGCGCTGCGCAGCATGATAACCAGCTTCTGCTTGGCTGGGGACTGGCGGGCCAGATAGGCCTCCAGGTTGAAAGGGGTATTGGGGATCTCGGCGAAGTAGCTGCCGCCCCCGCCGACCGCGACGCCGACGCCGACGCCACAATGATCCCCCATGACGGCATTGCCAATACGGGCGTTGTAGTAGCTAGTGGCCTGCTGGTTGCCAAGGCGCATCGCCATGGCGAGGTAGGCGTTGGCCATCCTGGGGTTGCGCACTGAGCCCGGGCCTGTGGCAAGCAGGCGACCGATGCGGAAGTAACCTTCCGGGTTACCCGTCGTGGCGGCGGCGCAGTAGAAGTGGATGGCTTGGGTCAGGTTGCCCTGACTCTGTGCCACCTGGCCTTTTTTCAGTGCGCTGAGCGCCTTGGGCGCCTGTCTGAAATCCCTGCTTTGTGCCGTTGCCTGCACGGTACCGGCCAGCAACAACGATAAAAAAAGCAGCAAGAACAGCCTGTTTTCGCTGAGGCTCGACATGGATTCTCTCCTGTTGGGGTACAGAAGATATAGGGGAACATGGTCCGCTCCGCCATTAATCCAGTGGATCCTGTTGTTATGGATCCACTCATCCAGAGATCAAAACGGTATGGAACCTGTGTGAAATGCAGGTACGAATGCGCATACGGCGGGATCTGTGGCTGTGCCATCCAATCGTTATGGGGAGAAAAAGAGAGATGCAGACACGGCTTACCTGGTTAGCAGCAGCCCCATAGGCTCCATTGACCCCGCCATTATCACTTGCGGGCGGCAGTGGCCGAGTAACGTTCAGGGTGGCATAGGTTGTCAGTGTCGTTGCGGCGAGATGTCGAGATGATAGGTCTGCTCATCTTCCCCGGCAGTTGGCGGTACATCAGACGGAGTTTACTCACCACTCAGGTCGAGAGCAGGGGATAGCTCTGTTGTCAGCAGTGGTCTGTCTACCCCAGCCGGGGGAAGGTAAACCGCCAGCCTGCTCACACCTTCCCCTCCTCATGGGGCGTGCTTTTTTTGGGGGGGGGTGACCATGTTGGTGATGGTGTATGGATAGGTCAGGACCCGCTCCGGCAGGTTCTGAGCGGGTTCACTCGGCAATCTGGTGGTAGGCCAGATACCAGCGCACAAACTCGGCGACACCCTGCCTGAGCGGGGTGGCGGGGCGGGTGCCCGTGAGGGTGTGGAGGGGGTCGCTGTCGGCCCAGGTGACGTGCATGTCACCGGCCTGCATCGGTAGCATCCGCTTGATGGCAGGCTTGTTTAGCGCCTGCTCCAGTGCCTCGATGAAGTCGAGCAGCCGCACCGGCTGGCCGTTGCCTATGTTAAGGATGCGGTAGGGGGCGGCACTTTCGGCCTGACTGTCGTGGCTGGCGTGCCAGTGCGGATTGGCGCGCGGTGGCCGTTCGGCGACGGCGAGTATGCCGTCCACTATGTCGTCTATGTAGGTAAAGTCGCGGCTGAGCAAGCCCTGGTTGTACACATCGATGGGTTCGCCGGCCAGGATGGCGCGGGTGAACTTGGCGATGGCCATGTCGGGGCGACCCCAGGGACCGTAGACGGTGAAAAAGCGCAGCCCGGTGGTGGGCAGGCCGTAGAGCGCCGAGTAGGCGTGGGCCATCAGCTCGCCGCTCTTCTTGGTGGCGGCATAGAGGGAGACGGGGTGATCCGCCGGCTGCTCGGTGGAGAAGGGCATCTGATCGCTCAGGCCATAGACGGAGCTGGAGGAGGCGTAGATCAGATGGTTTATGCCGTGCTGGCGACACCCCTCCAGCACGGTCAGCATGCCGGTGAGGTTGCTGTCGGCGTAGGCAAACGGGTTCTCCAGCGAATGGCGCACCCCCGCCTGGGCCCCCAGGTGGATCACCCGCTCGAACCCGCTCTCGGCAAACAAGGCAGCCATGCTGTCCCGATCTGCCAGTTCTCGCTGTTCGAAGCGAAAATGGGAAAAGGGGACCAGCCGGGCCAGTCTGGCCCGTTTCAGGCTCACCTCGTAGTAGTCGTTGAGGTTGTCGAGCCCCACCACCTGATGGCCCGCCTCGCACAGCTGCCTGGCAACGTGAAAGCCGATAAAACCGGCGGCGCCTGTCACCAGATACTTCATACGTGTTGTCCTGTGCTGATCATGGGCCTGTGGTCCTGAGTGGGGGCTGAAAAAGGGCTGGGCGCTTTGTACCAGCGCGCGGGCCCCGGCGCCACATGGAGGCGGCGCCATAGTGGATGAGGGCTGGCTCGTCAGGCGCGGCATGCTGCATCTTGGTGCACTGGCTGTCAATGGAGAATGACAGGCACCAACATGGGGCGTTCCCCGTGACTATTGTGATCCTGGTCGCAAAAAATAGACTGGACCCCATAACTAAGCCCTGCGGACAGGGCTCGCGTCCGCCCTGGCGGGCACAAGACACTCTTTTCACTTTTCACTTCGCTATTGGATACAGGTTATGGACAACACCCCAGGCTCTGCGCGCTCAGCCCGTTCTGCGCATCCCCTCTATGAAGATGTACTCGCCCTGCTGACCGCTGCCGGTTTCGTTTCCCTCGGTATCTTCCTGTTTCATCAGGTTGGCCTGCTCACCGGCGGCACCGCCGGGCTGGCGCTGCTGCTGCAACAGGTAACGGGGCTGAGCTTCGGCCTGCTGTTCTTCGGCATGAACCTGCCGTTTTACGCCCTGGCCTGGCTCAGGATGGGGCCGCGCTTCACCCTCAACACCTTCGTTTCTGTGGCGGCCGTCTCCTTCATGACGGATCACCTCAACGCCGTGCTACAGATAGGCAAGATAGAACCTGTCTATGCGGCCCTGATCGGCGGCACCCTGATCGGCATGGGGCTGCTCATCATGTTCCGCCACAAATCCAGTCTGGGTGGCTTCAACATACTGACGCTGTTTATTCAGGACCGCTTCGGCATCCGCGCCGGTAAGCTGCAAATGGGGCTTGATTGCACCATAGTCATCGCCTCCTGCTTCGTGGTGCAGCCCTGGATCCTGGCGCTCTCGGTGGTGGCGGCCATCATCTGTAACCTGGTGTTGACACTTAATCACAAGCCGGGCCGCTATCAGATAGCTTGATGCATCACTTCTCTCACAATCAAAAAGAGCGCCTGATGGCGCTCTTTTGCTATCCGGGAGCCTGACCCCTCTCACACCACCATGGGCAGACCGGTTTCTGGATGGTGGAGTACCCGAACCGGGTAGTCGTGCTACCGGAAGGGAGATGAGCCTTGCGTCACACCACCATGGGCAGACCGGTTTCTGGATGGTGGATCACCTGGGCCGGGTAGTCATACAGGCGATCGATCAGGGCCGGGGTCAGCACCTCAGCCGGGCTGCCGTCGGCCATCAGCCTGCCCTGCTCCAGCATCACCAGCCGGTCGGCGTAACGCGCCGCCAGGTTGAGATCGTGCAGCACCACCAGCACGGCGGTGTTGCGCGCGGCCAGGGCGCGGGCCATGGTGAGCAGTTGGTGCTGGTACTTGAGGTCGAGCGCCGAGGTGGGTTCGTCCAGCAGCAGCAGGCGCGGCTGCTGGGGCTCGTCCGGTGCCTGCCAGATCTGGGCCAGTACCCGGGCGAACTGCACCCGCTGCCGCTCCCCCCCGGAGAGGCCGGGATAGAGGCGGCCAGCCAGGTGCTCAACCCCGGCATGGGTCATGGCGGCCCGCACTATCTCGTCGCGCCGGCTGGCGGGTTCGCTGTGGGGCAGGCGCCCCATGGCCACCACCTCTTCGCACAGAAATGGAAAGTTGAGGGACGAGCTCTGCGGCAGCACGCCGACGCGGTGGGCCAGCGTTATGCCGGGCCAGGCTTGCCGCTCCCGGCCAAACAGGCTTATCTCCCCCTCGTGTTCCAGCTCGCCGGTCAGGCACTTGAGCAGCGAGCTCTTGCCTGCGCCGTTCGGGCCCAGCAGGGCGGTGAGCGTGCCGGCCTGCAGGCTGAGGTCGAGCCTGTCCAGGATGGGGCGGCCAGCGCGGGTGAGGCTGAGCTGGTGACAGCGCAGCAGGGGCGTTGATGCAGGCAAGATAGACCTCCGGTTAAAGCGTCCGGCGGCCCTTGAGCAGCAGCCAGATGAAGAAGGGGGCGCCCAGCAGGGCTGTGATGATGCCCACCGGCAGCTCGGCCGGTGCCAGCAGGGTGCGGGCCAGCATGTCGGCGCCCAGCAGCAGGGCGGCGCCGAGCAGGGCAGAGAGCGGCAGCAGCCTGACATGGTTGGGGCCGGCCAGCAGCCGCACCAGATGGGGCACCACCAGACCGACGAAGCCGATCATGCCCGCCACGGCGACGGCCACGCCAACCCCGGCGGCGGTGAGCAGGATGAGGCGCCGCTTGAGGGATTGCACATTGACCCCCAGATGACGGGCCTCCCCTTCCCCCAGCAACAGAGCGTTGAGGGGATTGGCATCGCGCATGAACAACAGTAGCAAGGTGACCAGGGTGGCCAGTGCCAGCGCCACGTCCACCGGTTTGCCCGCCGCCAGAGTGCCCATCTGCCACAGACTCAGGTTGCGCAGCATCTGGTCGTCGGCCAGGTAGGTGAGCAGGCCTATCACGGCGCCGGACAGTGCCGTGATGGCCACCCCCGCCAGCAGCATGACGGTGACGGAGGTGCCCCCTTCCCGGGTGCCCAGCAGATATACCAGCGTGGTGGTGAGCGCGCCGCCAAGGAAGGCGAGCAGAGGCAGCAAGCCTATGCCGAGCAGGCTCTGCCACTGCTGGCCGAGAGGGGCCAGCAGCACTATGGCCAGTGCAGCGCCGAGGGCCGCCCCGCCGGAGACACCTATGATGCCGGGGTCGGCCAGCGGATTACGAAACAGCCCCTGCATGACAGCGCCACAGAGGCCGAGTATGCCCCCCACGGCGATGCAGAGCAGGGTACGTGGCAGGCGGATCTCCTGCACTATCAGCAGCTTGTGGGCTTCAATGCCGCTCTCCTGCCCGGCGAACAGGGCACGCAGGCTCTCGCCGAGGGAGAGGGTCATGGGGCCGGTCGCCAGCGACCCGACCAGCAGCAGCGCCAACGCGCCGCCGGTGAGCGCGACCAGCCAGGGCAGTGGCAGGCGTCTCATGAAGCCAGCTTAATCCACTTGGCTATCTGGTTCGCCTGCTGCAGCGAGGTGAGGCTGAGGCCTCCTTGCAAGGCGTGGCCGTCGATGGCGTGGATGGCCCGGTTTTTACCCGCCGGGGTCGCTTCGAGCGCGGGTACCTGACTCAGCACGGTTTGTGGATCCTGATACTGCTGCCAGTCGCGACCGCTTACCAGTACCAGATCTGGTTGCAGCTCGATCAGGGATTCGGCAGAGACAGGCTTGTAGTCGCTCAACTGGGCCACCGGATTGATGCCGCCCGCCAGGGTGAGCAGGGCGCTGGCGGTGGTATTGCCACCGGCTATGCTGGTGGGCTGCCCCTTGTGCAGCAGCAGGAAGGCGACCTTGAGCGGCTTGGTCTGCTTCGCCTGCGTCGCCAGCTGCGCGGTCTGGGCCTGGATCTCGGCTTTTAATCGCGTGCCAGCGGCCGGATCGTTGAGCAGGCCGGCCAGGGTGTCGATGCGCTGGTTGAGGTTGGCGAGGGTCGGTGCCGTCGGCAGCATGTTGACCTCGACCCCGGCGCGGCGCAGCTGCTCCAGCACCGGGGCAGGCCCCATCTCGTCGCTGCCGATCAGCCGGGTCGGTGCCAGGCTGAGGATCCCCTCGGCGGCGAGGGCGCGGTGATAACCGACCCGGGGCAGATTTTTCGGTTCCGTGCTGCTGATGTCGGTGGCGATCAGGCTGGGTTCACCGCCCAGAGCCAGAATGAGCTCTGTGGTGGCCGGGCCTATGCTGACGATACGTTCCTGTGCGGCAGCTGACAGGGAAAGGGCTGAGCAGCCGATCAGGCTGAGTACGAGGGCAAAACAACGGCCCATGCTAACCTCCGAAGGGTGAATGAAGTTGGGTTGCCGCCGAGAATATCAAGCCGGTGAAAAAAAAGCACTGAGAATGAAAGCAATTATCAATTGCATTGGATCGGGTGCTTTATTAGAGTATTCGCCATGACAGGAGAGGGATGCAGCGCGCATCCCAAGGGAGAACCTATGAGCATTGCACAACGCATTCATGAGCTGCTGGCGCAAGACCCCAGCGCCCATCCTTCCACCATTGCCAGCCAGCTGGCGGTCAGCGAGTGGGAGGTGGTACGCCACCTGCCGGCCGAGCTGGTGACCCTGGTGCCTGGCGAGCGGGCCGAAGCCCTGCTGGCAGATCTGGCAGATTGGGGTCAGGTGACCACCATCGTCGAATCCGATGGTTCCATCTTCGAGGTGAAGGCGCCGTTTCCCAAGGGCAAGAGTGCGCGTGGCTATTACAACCTGATGGGGCGTGACGGCGAGATGCATGGCCACCTCAAGCTCGACAACGTGGCTGGCATGGCGCTGGTCAGCAAGCTGTTCATGGGCAAGGAGGGGCACTCCTTCCAGTTTTTCGGCCACAGCGGCC
The DNA here is from genome assembly GCF_037818705.1 of Aeromonas popoffii. Lineage (NCBI taxonomy): Bacteria > Pseudomonadati > Pseudomonadota > Gammaproteobacteria > Aeromonadales > Aeromonadaceae > Aeromonas > Aeromonas popoffii. Next base: position 683,967 of record NZ_CP149129.1, read on the forward strand.
GCTGTATTTTCAAGGTCTATCTGGGACGTGACGAGCAGCGCAAGCTGCTGCCTGCCCAGGTGGAGCGCTTCATGGCCTTGCGCCACCAGTATCAAGAGGAAGTGAAAGCATGAGTGAACGTCAGGAGCGTCTGCAGAATCGCCTGCAACCGGAGATCCGCGAGTTTCGCGACGGTTGCCGCACCCTGCAGTTGGCAACGGTGGACAGTGAAGGCAACCCCAATGCCAGCTATGCCCCCTTCGTGCTGCAGGAGGATGGCTATTATGTGCTCATCTCCGAGATTGCCCGCCACGCCCGCAACCTGCAACAGGTGCCCAAGGTGTCGCTGATGCTGATCGAGGATGAGACCGGTGCCCGCGAGCTGTTTGCCCGCAAGCGGCTTACCTTCGATGCGCTGGCCGAAGTGGTGACTCGCGACGACGTGCGCTGGGGCCAGGCGATTGCCGCATTGGAAGGGCGCTTCGGCGACATCGTCAAGGGGCTCTCCAACCTCAAGGATTTCGTGCTGTTCCGGCTCAAGCCCGAGCAGGGGCTGTTCGTCAAGGGCTTCGGTCAGGCGTTTCGCGTCTCAGGTGACGAGCTGGTGGACTTCGTCCATCTGGTGGAAGGGCACAAGCGGGTCGACAACGGTGTTGAGCTGACCAGCCCGGCTGATGCGCCAGTCTGATGGCGGCCATATCGCATAAAAAACGGGCAGCTTTGGCTGCCCGTTTTTTTTATTGCGTGTCACGCCTGAGCGCAAGCTAGTCCTGCCAGGAGGCCTTGTTGGGGAAGGCATCCCGATCGGCCTGATTGGCCGTCTCGTTGCATTCGCCCCGGATCTTCCAGGAGGTTTGGCTGAGAACGATATAGCCATCGCGGCAATACTTCTGCTCGGCCAGGGTCTGGGTCAACTGTGCATCCTGTAGGGCATCACGCCGTTCCAGCAGACTCTTGCTGCGGCTGATACGACTGCCGTCGTTCTCTTGCAGCCGGGTGGGCAGGGTGTCGAGCGGCGCAGCTTCGAAGGTGAAGCGCTTGCTCCCCTCTTCGTTGATATGAGTTCGAAACAGGGGGGCCGGGCCATCCGGCTGTAGCCCCGGCAAACCGGAGCAGGCAGTGATTACCGGTAACAACAGCATGAATGCAACGGCAGACAGTAGACGCACACAAGACTCCAATCAGGTGATCACTTCAAGAGAGGCAGATTAACACGCCAGCTCGGGCTGGATGGCCTCAAGCAGCTGATCCGTGCTGAGCAGGGTCACGACTCTGCCTTTTGGCAGGCTCAGATGCTGCCACATCCAGTGGTGGTGTTCGATGATCTTCTCCGCGCTCAGGTGAGGGCGATCCGCCGTGGTGTGGGCATCTGTCACCGCAAACACGTCGAACCCATGGGCTGCGGCGCTGCGCAGCGTGGTGTCGACGCAAAAATCGGTGGCACAGCCGCTGATCAGCAGCCTGTCCACCGCCTGCTCTGCCAGCAGGAAGCCGAGCTCGGTATCGAGGAAGCTGTCGCAGGCGGTCTTGCGCACCCGGCTGTCGCCGCGGCCCGGGGTGAGATCGGCGTGAAGCTGCCAGCCTGCACTGCTGGGTTCCAGTTCAGAACCCGGTGCGTCATGTTGCACATAGATGACACGCCCCTGGTTGGCCCGCACGCTGTCTGCCAAGCGATTAATGTTGGCGATGACCTGCGCGTCCTGATGGCGGGGGTCAGTAAACAACCCCTGTTGCATGTCGATGACCAGTAACACATCCATATGAAATCCTTAGGCAATTTTCAGGGTTGCAGCCACTGGCTGCAGTCACGGCTTCGGGATTGATGCAGTGCAATCATATCTTGCTTCATTTCATCGGCATTTAGCCAGCGTTCTGGCAGGGGGCTGATCCGTACCCGGATGTCGGCGGTCCGCCCGGAGGTGGCGTGCGCATCGCGCTGCGCTTCTGTCTCTGGCACGACCAGCGCCACTTTGAGCGCCGGGTTGCGGCTGGCGATGCGGCTGGCGAGCCCCAGCCCCCCCTCGACGTGGAAGTTGCCGGCGATGTGCATGATGCGTTGGCCCGGGTGGCTGCGCAGGTAGTCCACCATGCTCTCGGCCATGGTGTCGTCCCAGCTGGTCTGAGCGGCGAAGCGGCGGGCATTGTCGTCGGCATCACCATGGTGGAGCGAGGCCATGAATTTCTGGCGGTAAGGATCGTCGGTCAGCGTGAGTTCGCGGGCGAGCTGGCTGCGGCGATGGGCGGGGAGCTTGTCCAGCCAGGCGGGCCCTTCCTGGCCGACACAGCTCACCAGCGGTTTGGGGGCGTTGGCGGCAATGACGGGCAGGTGCTGCTGTCTGGCGAACTCCACCAGCGGACGATAGTCGCTCTGGTAGTTGGGCCAGGCGTTGCCATCGCGAATGAGGGCTGCTTCACCTGTGCGTCCGGCGAGGTAGGCGTCCAGCACCGGCTGATCGGCGCGGCTGAACTGCTCCATGGAGAGCGCCAGACCGCGGCCATCGGCCCGGGAGGTATTCGCCAACCCCGCCAACAGGCGGGCCTGCAGCAGGTGCACGGCCGGGTGGGTGTGCAGCTCGCCCACCAGCACTATGTCGGCGTCCGCCACCCGCTCCACCGCCTGGGTCAGCGTCAGTTCACTTTGGTTGGCATCGGGCTGGCTCGCGCTGAGCCGATAGTGGTAGAGGGTGCCGGCATCGTCATCGGGCACTGTCGTGCAGGCGGCCAGTAGCAGGGGAAGGGTGAGCAGGGACAGTAATCGAGTCATGGTATCTCACAACGAAGCAGGGCCAGAGTCATAACAATGGCAGCATGGCGAGCCGGAAAACAGAGGGTAATAGTGTAGAACCTAATCACGACAAAAGAAAATGAGAATGATTCCCTTTATTGTTGATATTTGTTGCGAGCTGAGTAATATGCCTGCTGTTTGATAACAGTTCTCAATAAGGATTCGCAGTGGCCCATAACAACACCCTATCTCTGGTTGCCCTTGCTGTGGCGGCCGGTCTCGCTTCCCCGGTCTTCGCGACGAACAAGCAAGCAGATGAAGTCATGGTCGTCAGTGGCTCACGGATGGAGCAACGACTGGAGGATGTCTCCGGCCCCATCTCGGTGATCACGGCTGAACAGATTGAAGAGCAGGTGGTGAGCAACGTCGCCGACCTGTTCCGTTACGAGCCGGGCGTCACTGTCCTTGGCGGCGCCGGCGATGCCCAGACCTTCATCATCCGCGGCATGGGTGAGAACCGGGTCAAGATAGTGCGTGACGGCGTACGCCAGAACGATGCCTACAAGAACGGCGGGGTGGGCCAGAGCTATTTCGACACCGACATGATCAAGCAGATTGAGGTGGCCAAGGGACCCGCCTCTGCGGCTTATGGATCCGATGCGCTGGGGGGCGTCATCGTCATCACCACCAAGGACGCAGGCGACTTCTTGAAGGGGCGCGACAGCTATCTGGACGCCACCACCGGCTATGCTTCCAGCAGCCACCAGAACATGGCCGGTTTCACCGGTGCCCTGCGTAGCGGTGAGTTCGAGAACCTGCTGCGTTACACCTGGCGTGACGGTGGTGTGACCCAGAACTACGACAGTGACAAGAGTGAGTTCGACATCGTCAGCCAGGCCGTGCTGTTCAAGAGCCAGTGGCACTTGAGCGAAGATCAGTTCCTCAAGCTGACCGTCGACTACTTCAGCGAAGGGCAGGATCCGGATGCCGTTGATCTCACCAAGGTTGCCTCCGTCTTCAATCAGCCGATCACCGACAAGGACACGGACAACCTCTCCCTGGTGCTGGATCACGGCATCACCCTGAACGCGCCCTGGGTCGATCGCATCGACAGCAAGCTCTACTACGCCCGTACCAAGCAGACCCTGGATCAGTACGCTTCCTCCAAGTACCCGGTCAAGCCGACCAACCCTTATGTGACCAAGAACTCGCTGGACAGCAACGGCTTCGAGCAGAAGAGCCTGGGCGCCCAGGTCAAGTTCAGCAAAGCGCTGGCCAGCCAGCGTCTGGCCTGGGGTCTGGAGTATGAGCACACCGATAACGAGCGGAGCCGCTTCAAGGCGCCGACCGTGCCGGGGGATTTCATCGGCTACAGCGAGCTGAGCTTCCCCCCCACCACCAGCGAGCACAGCGCGCTGTGGGCCTTCGACGAGATCAAGTTTGGCGAGCGCTGGGTGCTGACCCCGGGCGCCCGTTACGACTACTACCAGATGACGCCTGATGAGGATCCCGCCTACACGGGCGAGAAGCTCCAGCAGTTCTCCGAAGGGGAGTTCTCGCCCAAGCTGGGGCTGGTGTTCAAGGCGCACGAGGCTGCCAACCTGTTCGCCCAGTACAGCCACGGTTTCAAGGCGCCCATGTATGACAACGCCTTCTCCACCCTTAACCATCAGGCGTATGGTTATCGCATCGAGCCGAACCCGGATCTCAAGTCCGAGAGCAGTAACGGCATCGATCTGGGTATACGCGGCAGTGCCGGTGGCTTTAGCTACGAAGTGGCGACCTTCTACAACAAGTTCGATGACTTCATCGAGCTGGCCCAGATCGGCACCGAGGGCCGCACTAAGGTGTATCAGTACCAGAACCTGGACAAAGCGACCACCAAAGGGGGCGAGGCCAAGGCGGATTACTGGCTAAATGATCAGGTCAACGTCTGGGGCAACCTGGGCTACATCGAAGGCAAAGATGGCAACGGCAACTACATCAATAGCCTGAGCCCGCTCAACGGCAGCCTGGGTGTGCGGCTGGAACAGCCCAACTGGAACATCAACACGGCGCTGCGCTTTGCCGACGACATGGACAAGGTGGGCAAGGATGCCAGAGGTAACGACAACATCAAGAGCGCAGGTTGGGGCGTGGTGGATCTTTATGCCCAGTTCAAGCCGATGCAGGATCTGCAGCTCAACGTGGGTGTCTTCAACCTGTTTGACAAGGAGTACGTCAGCTACGAGAGCATCACGGGGCTGAGTGCCACGACCAACACCAGCAACCAGACCGAGCCGGGCCGCAACCTGAGCGCACGGGTCAAGTACATATTCTGATACCGCAGTAGAGCAGGACATTGACCAAGGGGCCGTCAGGCCCCTTTTCTGTGGGCGGAAAGCGGCTTGTTGCCGCCAAAAAGAAACCCGCCAGAAGCGGGTGGAAGGATTGCAACACTAACCAGGAAGTGGTGTTACTCAATAGACACCATCCTTACGGTAATCGTTCAATTTTATTGTTGTTTTGCATTTCGGCTTGCGCCTGGCTCGCAGGATCCTCGTCCTAAAATCGGTTATCATTTGTGCCCCTTCTTTTCGTTGTCGAGGATCTATGCCCGCCTTCTCCTGGTTAGCCCTGTTCTTTGGCGCCTTTTACTTCGTCTATGGCGCCTACCTGCCGTTCTGGTCGCTCTGGCTGGAGGGCATAGGAGTGAGCGCCGAGATGATAGGTCTGCTGCTGGGCGTCGGGATGGCGATCCGCTTTGCCGGCAACCTGTTGGTGATGGGGCAGATCAAGGGGGCCGGGCACCTGCTGCCCGTTACCCGTCTGCTCTGCCTGCTGAGCCTGCTGGCCTTTCTCGGCTTTTATCTCAGTCACGGCCTCTGGTGGCTGGTGGGGCTGACCCTGGTGGCGAACTTCATCTATCCGACCCTGATGCCAGTGGGGGAGGCACTCGCCACCCGCATGGTGGTGCAGGTGCACCTCGACTACGGCAAAGTGCGGCTGTTCGGCTCCTTGGCCTTCATAGTGGCGTCGACCCTGGTGGGGGCCCTGGTGGGGAATTTTGGCAGCGACTGGGTGCTGCATACCATGGTGGCAGGGCTGGTGCTGATGTTGTTGCTCAGCTGGCTGCCGTTGCATCCGGCGCCCCGGGACATCCAGGGGGAGCGGGCGAAAGCCTCCCTGCTCGATACCCTGAAGTCCCCCCTGGTGCGCCGCTTCCTGCTGATCTCGGCCCTGCTGCAGGGCAGTCATGCCGCGTACTACGGTTTCAGCGCCATGCACTGGAAGGCGGCGGGTTACAGCGGCACCACCATAGGCTATTTGTGGGCGCTGGGGGTGGTGGCGGAGATCGGCATGTTCGCCGCCGACAAGCGCTTTCTCAACCGGTTTGGCGCCCAGACCCTGTTTCTGGTGGGGGCGCTGGGCTGCGTGGTGCGCTGGATCCTGCTCGGCGCCTCCACCGAGATCCTGGTGCTGGTGGCGGGCCAGCTGCTCCATGCGGTCACCTTCTGCGTCAGCCATCTCGGCGCCGTGCGCTTCATGACCCGCCAGCTGCCGGCCGAGCAGCTGATCCCCACTCAGGCGCTCTACGCCGCGCTGGGCCTCGGGATGACGGTCGCCGCCCTGATGATGCTGTGCGGCCTGCTGTTCGAGCCGCTGGGCGGCGGCATCTTCTTCATCATGGTGCTGGTGGTGGTACCAGTCTTCTTCCTGCGGCTGCACCCTGACGAGGCTGCATCCCTTCCGGGGTGACGCGAACCAGCAGGGGGGCGGGTCTGGCCATGAGCTGGTCGCTTGGGCCCGGGGCGCCTTCGGCGGCCGCTCCCCACAAGGGGAGCTGCAACAGACTCTGGATGGCGGGATCAAGGGTCATGACGGGGTTCCTGCGGGTTAGCGTGCTTGCTCATAGCCCAGCAGGTCGCCCGGCTGGCAGCCCAGCTCGCGGCAGATGGCTTCCAGGGTGGAGAAGCGGACCGCCTTGGCATGACCGTTTTTGAGAATGGAGAGGTTGGCCTCTGTGATGTCGACCCGCTGGGCCAGCTCACGGGCTGTCATTTTGCGCTCGGCCAGCAGGGCGTCGAGCCGGATTATGATGGGCATGGGATCCTCACACCGTCAGTTGTTGTTCATCGGCCAGCTGTTTGGCCTCGCGCATCACCAGTGCCAGTGCCGAGACAATCAAGCCGGCCAGCAGCAACTGAAAGTCCGATGAGCTGATTTTGATAGTGCCGTGCAGCTCGGGGCCTGGCAGGGTGAGCACTATGTGCAGCAGCGGGGTCGTGATGATCTCGGTGATGAAGCTGGCACACAGCAGCAAGCCGATCAACCGGTAGCGGCGGATCTGACTGAAGGTGAACAGCATAGCGTGCCGATAGCCGCGAAACAGCTGGTGCAGTTGCCACAGGATCAGCATGAACACCAGATCCGGCAGCAGCATGACCAGGGTGGCCAGCAGGCGAGTGCCAAGCCCAAGCGGATAGTCGCTAACCGATGTGGCGGGTGCAGCCTGTTGGGTGGCGGTAGCCTCCCCCATGGTCAGTGGCACGCCATTGAGCACCTTGTCACCCTCCAGGGCCAGCGCATTGATCAGCTGATCCTGCAGGTAGTCGCTGCCGCCAAGCAGATGGGACCAAGTACCCAGCACCGTCATGATTGGTGTGGCCAGCAGGGCGAACAGCAGGATCCATTCGATCAGGCTGCTCATGCGTTCGAGCTTGTTGTATTTCATCCTATACCTCGTGATAGACGCCATGGGCCGCACAATACGGCATTTGCTTACTGTTTATCGATAACTTGACGCCAGTGTTTATCGTTTTTCGATATTTCGTCAAGGTTTTTTTATTGAAAAACGATAAGGTTTGACTGGCAAGAAGGAGATGACATTTTTCGGGCACCTCTCTAGACTGCCAGCTGCCGCGCTTAAATATTCAACATGGACAAGGGGTTATCGATGCACCAGGGATGGCTGCTGATCGGGTTGTCACTCGCCTATCTGGGGCTGCTATTTCTGATCGCCTATGTGGCTGACAAGAGCAAGCGCCGTCGCCTCAAGGGGCAACCCCTGCTCTACAGCCTGTCGCTGGCCGTCTACTGCACCTCCTGGACCTTCTTCGGTACCGTCGGTCAGGCCAGCGAATCTCCCTGGTCGCCGGTGCCCATCTACCTGGGCCCCATGCTGGTGTTCCTGTTTGGCTGGCGACTGCTGGCCCGCCTTATCCTGGTGGCCAAGCGTGAGCACATCACCTCCATCGCCGACTTCATCGCCGCCCGCTATGGCAAGTCCCAGCGTCTCGCCATGGTCATAGCACTGATCGCCATCATGGGCATACTCCCGTATCTGGTTTTGCAACTGAAGGCCATAGTGACCGGGCTGGATCTCTTGATGGCCAACTCAGTGTCTGCCGGCCCCACTGGCAATACTGCCGGACTGGCCCTCGGCGTGGCCCTGTTGCTGGCGCTGTTCAGCATACTGTTCGGCACCCGCAACCTGGATGCCACCGAGCACCACAGAGGCATGGTGGTGGCCATCGCCTTCGAATCGGTCGTCAAGTTGCTCGCCTTCGTGACTGTGGGGGGCTTCGCGCTATGGCTTATCCTGAGCAAGCCGAGCCAGGCTCGCACCCTGGTGGCCAGCGACTTTCTCGATGCCGTGGTGGCGGTGACGCCGGGCGGTTTGCTGGAGCTCACCATCTACACCCTGGTCGCCATGTGCGCCGTCATCTGCCTGCCGCGCCAGTTCCATGTGACTGTGGTGGAGAACAACCAGGGCCAGGATCTGCATTGGGCGCGCTGGCTGTTCCCGCTCTATCTGTTCGTGATGGGGCTCTTCGTCTGGCCGCTGGCGCTGGCGGGCAAACAGTGGGTGGGGGCCGACATGGCCTCTGATACCTATGTGATAAGCCTGCCTATGTCACTCGGTTTCGACGGCATGGCGATGCTGGCGTTTCTTGGCGGCACCTCGGCGGCCACCGGCATGGTGATCGTCTCTACCATAGCCCTGGCCATCATGGTCAGCAACGATCTGGTGCTGCCTGTGCTGCTGCGCCGCTTCTGGCAGCAGGGGCGGGACGAGCGGCTGGTGCGCCTGCTGCTGCAGGTACGCCGGGGTGCCATCCTGCTGATCCTGCTGGCGGCCTGGGGGCTCTATCTCTGGCTTGGGGATCTCACCAGCCTGTCGCGCATCGGCTATCTGTCGTTCGGCGCCGTGGCCCAGTTCGCACCGGCCCTGCTGCTCGGCCTCTACTGGCGGCACGGCAATCGCAAGGGGGTCTATCTTGGCCTCGCCCTCGGGGTCAGCCTCTGGTTTGCGACCCTGCTGGCAGAGAGCGGCCTGCTGGCCGGCTCGCCGCTGGAAGCCCTGCTGGCGCCGCCGGACTGGCCTGCCTTCCGCGATCTGAGCCTGGGGACCTGGTGCATCTTTCTGAGCCTCTTGCTCAACCTGCTCGGCTATGTGATGGGCTCCCTGTTGTCGCGGGCGGCGGTGAGTGAGCGGTTGCAGGCGGCTAACTTCGTCGGCAAGCCGAGCCGCGATACCACGGCCCTCTATCAGGCGCGGGTCTCGGTCAAGGAGCTGGAGATGCTGGCGGCCCGCTTCGTCGGCTCGAGCCGGGTCAAGCGGGCCTTCGGTCGCTTCGCCGGCGAGCGGGGCGGCACACTGGCGCCCCAGATGCAGGCGTCGGCCGAACTCATTGCTCACACGGAGCGGCTGCTGGCGGGGGTGTTCGGCACCTCGTCCGCCCGGCTGGTGCTGGCCTCGGCCCTGCAGGGGCGTAACATGCAGCTGGAGGAGATAGCCACCATAGTGGACGAAGCCTCAGATGTGTTTCGCTTCAACCGTGGCCTGCTGCAGGGGGCCATAGAACACATGGGGCAGGGGATCTCGGTCGTGGACAGAGAGCTCAAGCTGGTGGCCTGGAACCGGCGCTACATAGATCTGTTTCACTATCCGCCGGGGCTTATTCAGGCAGGGCGTTCCATCGAGGAGATTATCCGTTACAACGCCGAGCAGGGGCTGTGCGGCCCGGGAGATATCGAGGCCCATGTGGCGCGGCGGGTCGCCTTCATGCTGCGTGGCAGCCCCCACATCTCGGCGCGGGAGCGACCCGATGGCCGGGTGATCGAGATGCAGGGCAACCCCATGCCAGCTGGCGGTTTCGTCATGACCTTTACCGACATTACCCCGTTTCGCGACGCCGAGCGGGTGCTGCGCGAAGCCAACGAACACCTGGAGGCGCGGGTGGCTGAACGCACTCACGAGCTCTCCGAACTCAACCGTCAGCTGCTGCTGGTGAACCAGCAGGTGGAGCGGGCCAACCACTCCAAAAGCCGCTTCCTGGCGGCGGTGAGCCACGATCTGACCCAGCCGCTCAACGCCGCCAGGCTGTTCACCTCTTCCTTGCTGGAGATGTTGCCGCCCCGGGATGAGACGGCCCGCATCGCCCGTCACATCGACGATGCGCTGGGGGCGACCGAGGATCTCATCACGGATCTGCTCGATATCTCGCGCCTCGAAGCAGGCAAGTTCAAGGCCAGGAAGCTGGATTTCGCCTTGCACGACGTGCTTGCCAACCTCAAGGCGGAGTTCGGGGTGCTGGCCCAGGCGGGGGGCATACAGTTCTCGGTGGTGGAGAGCAAGCTGGCCGTGTACAGCGATGTGCGCCTGCTGCGCCGGGTGCTGCAAAACTTCCTCACCAATGCGTTTCGCTACAACCCGGGCGGCCGTGTGTTGCTCGGTTGCCGCCGGATGGGGGACAAGGTGAGCATCGAGGTGTGGGACAACGGCCCCGGCATTCCGGCCGACAAGCAGGAGGACATTTTCGACGAGTTCTCCCGTCTCGATCACTCCCGCACCGCCAAGGAGCAGGGATTGGGGCTGGGGCTCGCCATCGCCCGCGGTATCGCCCTGGTGCTGGGCCACAACCTGACTCTGCGCAGCTGGCCGGGGAGGGGATCCGTGTTTGCCATCACCCTCAACCTGGCGACCCGTCCTGTCGCAACGACGCAGGTGGCGGCCCCCGCCCTGCGGGACAGCCAGCTGGAGGGGGTCCGGGTGCTCTGTATCGACAACGAGAGCGATATCCTCATCGCCATGCACTCCCTGCTGGGGCGCTGGGGCTGCGAGGTGGTCTGCGCCCAGAGCCTGGTTCAGGCTGAGGATCTCATCGCCGGTGGCTTCCTGCCGCAGCTGGTGTTGTCCGATTACCACCTGGATGACGGCAAGACAGGCTTGCAGGCGCTGCACATGCTGCGCCTCGCCCATGGCAACGACATCGGCGGCATCATCATCAGCGCGGATCGCAAGAGCGGGTTGCAGGCACAGATCCGTGAACACGGTTACGGCTATATCAGTAAACCGGTCAAACCGCTCAAGTTGCGGGCGCTGATGAACAGCATATTGCGGCCGGCCAAACTTGATGATGATCACGAAACAAGTAATTCGTCTTATTTTTAATCGCGACCTTGAGGGGGTAGGGTTGGTGTTTTTTTGCTCAATGAGGCGCTGTTTCTTCTCTTTTGAGGCTCTTTATCGATCACATGTGGTCTATTAATAACCGGTCGTTGGTTTGCCCTTCCTTATTTAACTTCTTATAGTCAACTGGCGATTATTTTTTGTCGCAAATCAAGTTGTGCCAAAGGCAAACCGGACGAAAGTTCGGGACGCAAAGCTTCCGGTCTAAGGGTCAGCAGTACCTAAGATAGCGGGGCCACCACAGGTTGTTTCGCCCATGGGCCAAGCCATGGTGCGATGTTGTCTACGTGACCTGTCAGGTTGGCGTTGCCTTTTTCGTTGTTTATTCCAAGAACGAAATAAGGATATTCAACTATGTTAAGTCCAAAACCCTCATTACTGGCATTGTTGGTCGGGGGCCTGTGTGCCTCCTCCGCGTTCGCAGCCGCACCCGGCAAACCCACCATAGGCTGGGGCGAAACCAAGTTCGCCATCGTCGAAGTGGATCAAGCCGCCACCTCCTACAACAAGCTGGTGACTGTCCACAAGGATGGCGCCCAGGTCAGCGTGAGCTGGAACCTCTGGTCCGGTGACGTTGGCCAGACGGCCAAGGTGTTACTCGATGGCAAGGAGGTGTGGTCCGGTGCCGCATCCGCCGCCGGCACCGCCAATTTCAAGGTGACCAAGGGGGGCCGCTACCAGATGCAGGTGGCCCTGTGTAACGCCGACGGTTGCACTCTCTCCGACAAAAAAGCGATCCTGGTGGCGGACACCGACGGCAGCCACCTGGTGCCGCTCAAGGCACCGCTGCAGGAGAACAACAAGCCTTACGCCAACAAGTCCGGCAAGGTGGTGGGGGCCTACTACGTGGAGTGGGGTGTCTATGGCCGCAAGTTCACCGTGGACAAGGTTCCGGCCCAGAACCTGACTCACATACTCTATGGCTTTACTCCCATCTGCGGCGGCAATGGCATCAACGACAGCCTGAAAGAGATCGCGGGCAGTTTCGAGGCGCTGCAACGATCCTGCGCCGGGCGTGAGGATTTCAAGGTCTCCATCCACGATCCTTGGGCGGCCATCCAGATGCCGCAAGGCAGCCTTACCGCCCATGACGAGCCCTACAAGGGCAACTTCGGCAACCTGATGGCGCTCAAGAAGGCCTATCCTGACCTGAAAATTCTCCCCTCCATCGGCGGGTGGACCCTCTCCGACCCCTTCTTCTTCTTCGGTGACAAGACCAAACGCGACACCTTCGTCGCTTCGGTGAAAGAGTATTTACAGACCTGGAAATTCTTCGACGGGGTGGATATCGACTGGGAGTTCCCGGGGGGGCAGGGGGCCAACCCCAAACTGGGCAGCGCCTCTGATGGCGAGACTTATGTGCTGCTGATGAAGGAGCTGCGCGCCATGCTCGATGAGCTGAGCGCAGAGACGGGCCGCACCTACGAGCTCACCTCCGCCATCAGCGCTGGCGGTGACAAGATTGCCAAGGTGGACTATCGCGCTGCCCAGCAATACATGAATCATCTCTTCCTGATGAGCTACGACTTCAACGGTGCCTGGACCAACACAGGGCTGGGCCACCAGACCGCGCTCTATGAGGCGAGCTGGGATCCCAACACCAAGTACACCACCGACAAGGGGGTGAAGGCGCTGCTGGGCCAGGGCGTGGATCCGGGCAAAGTCGTGGTAGGCGCGGCCATGTATGGCCGTGGCTGGACCGGTGTCAGCGGCTATCAGGGCAACAACCCCTTCACCGGCACCGCCACCGGCCCGATTGCGGGCAGCGAGGCGGAAGGGATCTGGGAGAAGGGGGTCATCGATTATCGCGGCATCGCCAAGGGCAAGATGGCCGGGGACTGGCAGTACAGCTACGACGAGGCGGCCGAGGCGCCCTATGTGTTCAAGGCCTCCACCGGCGAGCTCATCACCTTCGATGACGAGCGTTCAGTCAAGGCCAAGGGGCAATATGTGCTGGCCAACCAGCTCGGCGGCATGTTCGCTTGGGAAATCGATGCCGACAATGGCGACATTCTCAATGCCATGCACGAGGGGCTGGGCAACGGGGAAGGCACAACACCGCCGGTCAACAAGCCGCCGGTGGCCAGTGCAGGCAATGATATCGTCGTGACGGGCCCGGCCGAGCTGGTGCTGGATGGTTCTGCTTCCCGCGATCCGGAAGGGGCCGTGCTGAACTACAGCTGGACCCAGATCTCCGGTCCCAAGGCGACCCTGAGCGATGCCAACCAGGCCAAGGCCAAGGTGAGCGTCGACGCGGTCAGCCAGGACGTGAATCTGGTGTTCGAACTGACGGTGACCGACGATCACAACCTCAGTGCCAAGGATCGGCTGGTAGTGACCAACAAGGCGCCGCAACCCAACCTGCCGCCTGTGGTGACGGTGCAGGACAAGGTCTCGGTAGAGGCCGGCAAGCAGGTGGCCATCACCGCCAACGCCAGCGATCCCAACGGCGACACCCTGAGCTATCAGTGGATCGTCCCGGCCGGGTTGACCACCAGCGGTCAGAACAGCAAGACCCTGGTGGTGACAGGCCCCAACGTGACCGTGGAGGCCGGTTATGACCTCACGGTCACCGTGACCGACGGCGCGCTGGATGCCCAGGCCAAGACCCGCCTCACCGTGACCCCGGTCAGCGGTGGCGGTGACTGCAATGCCACCGATCCCGATGCCGCCAACTGGCCTGCCTGGAAGGCCACGACCACCTACAGCGGTGGCGAGAAGGTGAGCCACAACCAGCTGGTATGGCGCGCCAAGTATTGGAGCCGAGGCAATGAGCCCACCCCAGGGGCCGATCAGTGGCAGCTCGAGAGCAAGGTCGAGCTGGGCTGGGATACCGCAGCTGCCTATAACGGCGGCGATCTGGTCAATCACGGTGGTCGCCGCTGGCAGGCCAAATGGTGGAATCAGGGCAATGAGCCTGGCAAGTCCGGCGTCTGGCTTGATATCGGGGTCGCCAGCTGCCCGTAAGGGGGCAGCCCCAGACATGATGGCGGGGCTGGTCTGGCCCCGTCCCTTTTCGAAGAAAACCGGAGAACAACAATAATGAACAGAAATCGTACGACACTTCTGTTTGCCAGCCTGATGCTGAGCGGACACCTCTGGGCGGCTGACGTCTACAACATCAATCAGGGTTACAGTGGCGGCAGCCAGGTCAGTTTCAACGGCAAGATCTACGAAGCCAAGTGGTATGCCAATCCGGGCCAGAGCCCGGCGCTGCAGGTCGCCAATGAATGGGACTCTCCGTGGACCCTGCTGGGTGACGGCGAGGCGACCCCGTCCGATGGCGGCGGGGGCATCACACCGCCAGTGGAGGGGGGGAGCGGTGCGACCGAAGGCGCCCCCGTCTACCTGAGCCAGAGCGAGCTGGATGCCAGGGAGCAGACACTCACCGACTTCCCGGCCATGGCGGCAGTCAAGGCCTCCATCGCGACCCGTGACAATGCCGTGGTCGAGGCGGTGGCCCCCGGCCTGCCGCTCAACCCCGCCAACGTCAAGCGGGTCGAGGGGGTGATCAGCGAGTCGCAGTTCAACTTCCTGTTCCCGCTGCGGGCCCCGGAATACACCTACCGCGGCTTCCTGCAGGCGGTGGCCAAGTTCCCGGCTTTTTGCGGCGACTACAGCGACGGACGCAATGCCGAGGCTATCTGCCGCAAGTCGCTGGCCACCATGTTTGCCCACTTCGCCCAGGAAACCGGCGGTCACGAGAGCTGGCGACCCGAGCCCGAGTGGCGCCAGGGGCTGGTCTGGGTGCGGGAGATGGGCTGGACCGAGCAGATGCGCGGCGGCTACAACGCCGAGTGCCGGCCGGATGTGTGGCAAGGCCAGCAGTGGCCGTGCGGCAAGTTCGAGAACGGCGAGTTCAAGAGCTATTTCGGCCGTGGCGCCAAGCAGCTGTCGTACAACTACAACTACGGCCCCTTCTCCGAGGCCATGTTCGGCACAGTGCGCACCCTGCTGGATAACCCGGAGAGAGTGGCGGACACCTGGCTCAACCTCGCCAGCGCCGTCTTCTTCTTCGTCTATCCACAGCCGCCCAAGCCCTCCATGCTGCACGTGATCGACGGCACCTGGCAGCCCAATGCCCACGACCGGCAGAACGGGCTGGTGCCGGGCTTCGGGGTCACGACCCAGATCATCAACGGCGGGGTGGAGTGCGGCGGCGCGGCCGAGCATGCCCAGTCCCAGAACCGCATCACCTACTACCAGGCCCAGGCCCAGTATCTGGGAGTGCCAGTGCCGGCAGACGAGGTGCTTGGTTGCAAGAACATGAAGTACTTTGACGAGGCGGGTGCGGGCGCCTTGCCTATCTATTGGGAGAATGACTGGAGCTATGTGCCGGGCAACCCCAATGGCGGCAAGAGCTATGCCTGCAAGCTGGTGGGTTACCAGACCCGTTTCAGCGCCTTCAAGGCGCGGGATTACAGCCAGTGCGTGCAGCACTTCTTCCCCGAGGTGGTGATCGAGGACAACAGCGGTGGCAGCAACCTGCCGCCGGTAGCCAATATCAGCGGCCCGAGCGAGGCGTTGGGCGGTGCGACCGTGCTGCTGTCCGGCCAGGGGTCGAGCGATCCGGAAGGCAAGCCGCTCGACTACGCCTGGACCCTGCCCGCTGGCGCCACGGCGTCGGATCTGACCCAGCCCACCCTGAGTACCACCCTGCCAGCTACGCCGGTCAGCGATACCCGCTACGGTTTCGTGCTCAAGGTAACCGACGAGAAGGGGCTCAGTCGCAGTGTGACCCATGAGATCCTGATCAAGGGCAGTGGCGGCACTACGCCGCCGGATGGCAACCCTCCTTACAAAGCAGGTACGGCCTACAAGGCGGGGGACAAGGTGAGCAATCAGGGGGGCAACTACCAGTGCAAGCCTCACCCCTACAGCGGCTGGTGCGCGGGTGCGGCCTGGGCCTATGAGCCTGGTAAGGGCACGGCCTGGGAGGATGCCTGGATCAAGCTGTGACGACTGTATTCGTTCAATAAAAAAGGCCCGTCAGGGCCTTTTGTCATGGGAGGACGCGTCATCAGAGCGGCTTTTGCCACAGGCTCAGCAGCAGATCCTGTTCCAGCTCGTCCGGTCCCTGCTGGGTAAAGGCGTGGCGCTGTTCACCGCTGGCGCGCCAGCCGAGGCGGCTGGTTTCCAGGATGAAGCTGCGCAGGGAGTGATCCATGGTCATGGCGAATTGGCAACGCTCCTGGCCCAGAGGGGTGAGGCCACCGAGAGTGGGCCAGCTCAGCGGGTGCTCCATGCTCACCGGGTTGAGGCTGACCCTCAGCTGCCACTGGTGGCGTGGGCCCGGTTGCAGGTAAAGCAGGTAACCACCCGGTGCCAGCCAGCTGACCAGCTGCTCTGTCTTGATCTTGAGATCGTTGACCAGCAGTACCTGGGCCGTGCCCGGTTGCAGCGGGGCGCGCGCCGGATCGGCGATGACGAACTGGCCCTGCGGTTGTACCTTGTTGGCGGCGAAGATGGCGTTCTTGGCCAGATCAAATCCGCCAAATTGCCACTCGGGCAGGCGTTCGGCCAGGGCGCGGCAGTAGTAGCCTTCGCCGCAACCCAGGTGGATCAGCTCGCGGGGGCCGAGCGGGGCGAGCAGGGCTGCCATGGCATCCACCAGCGGCGCCTGGTGACCCTGTTCCAGGAAGTTGCGCTTGGCGCGCATCAGGGCGCGGCTGTCACTGTCCTTGGGGTTCTTCTTGCCGGGAATGAGATCCAGATAGCCTTCCGGAGCCGGATCGAAATGGTGCTTGTTGTCGCAATAGACCCCGCGGGATGCTTCGTGAAGATGCAGGGGGCTGCGGCAAAGGGGACATTGAAGATGCATACACACTCGCTTGGTTGAGGCCGGGGAAGGGCGTGCAGGATTATAGGGGAGACGATCAGAAAAGGCTGCCGTGGCAGCCTTTTTTATCCAACGGTCCTGTGCTGAGCCGTCAGGGAACCCTGTCAGCGGGTGCCAAACACCACTATTGTCTTGCCGTGGGCGGAGATCAGCTCCTGCTCTTCGAGCATCTTGAGGATCCGGCCGACGGTTTCGCGGGAGCAGCCAACGATCTGGCCTATCTCCTGACGGGTGATCTTGATCTGCATACCATCCGGGTGGGTCATGGCATCCGGCTGTTTGGCCAGATTGAGCAGGGTCTGGGCGATCCGGCCGGTGACGTCCAGGAAGGCCAGGTTGCCGACTTTCTGACTGGTGTGCTGCAGTCGAGTCGCCATCTGAGCGGAGAGACGCATCAGGATTTCCGGATTGACCTGGATCAGCTGACGGAACTTCTTGTAGGAGATCTCGGCTACTTCACAGGAGCCCTTGGCGCGCACCCAGGCGGAACGCTCCGGAGTCTCGCTCTCCTCGAACATGCCCATCTCGCCCAGGAAGTCGCCCTGGTTCAGATAGGAGAGGATCATCTCCTTGCCTTCATCGTCCTTGATCAAGACGGCCACAGTGCCCTTGACGATGTAGTAGAGGGTTTCCGCTTTCTCACCCGCATGGATCAGGGTGCTCTTGGCGGGATACTTATGAATGTGGCAGTGCGACAAGAACCATTCCAGGGTGGGATCGCTTTGCGGTTTGCCAATGACCATGAGAATTCCTCTGTAGTGTCTTTTTATGGACTCGTGCGTCCGGGCAAGCTGCCAACCTTGCCATTCCTTGTATTAGTCGCAGTAGGATAAGAGCCTTTGTCTGTGCTGACAAGGATTTGAGGGCTTTTGCCAGATCCCCTTGTTGCCCATTGCGCTATCTCGCCCATTTTAGGGAAGATGGCGGCATCAGATGTTGATTTTGATCTAGTTAGCCTGCAAGTTCGCGAAAATAGCGGACATGTGCCGCTGCCGCGTCGTCTGGGGTATGCTATGTCACTCAGAACTGTCGTTATTTAAGAGGAAATGTGAGATGAAAGCCAAGGTCAGCTGGGTGGAAGGCATGAAGTTTGTCGGCGAGAGTGAGTCCGGTCATCAGGTGACTCTGGACGGCGCCAACCCCGGCGAAGGTGCCAGCCCGATGGAGATGATCCTGCTGGCGGTGGGCGGTTGCAGCTCAATCGACGTGGTCTCCATCCTGGAGAAGGCGCGTCAATCCGTGACCGCTTGCCATGTGGAGCTGGAAGGGCAGCGAGTGGAGTCGGTGCCGCGGGTATTCGAGAAGATCCACCTCAACTTCGTCGTGACCGGCAAGGGGCTGGCGGAGAAACAGGTGGCCCGTGCAGTGGATCTGTCGATGGAAAAGTACTGTTCCGTTTCCCTGATGTTGGAAAAAGCGGTAGAAATTACCCATAGTTATCAAATTCTTGAAGCCTGATAGCCACGACTCTGCCGATTGAATACCACCATGACATAAGGAAAGTGCAATGAAAAACATAACCCTGTTACTTCCTCTGCTGGGGCTGGCGGCCTGCAGCATGCCGCAACCAACCCAGTACCAGTACAGCCAGTACCAGTGCGGGGAAGAGCTGTTGGCCGTGGCCTATGATGCCCAGGCCGAGATGGTGCAGTTCCCCTATGCCGGTGTGTATCACAAGCTGGGACGGGTGGAAGCGGAGTCTGGTGACAAGTATTCCGACGGTGTCACCACCTTCTGGAGGCAGGAAAAGCAGGTCCTCCTCACGCAAAAAGGGGTGACCCTGCTGACCTGTCAGCGCAAGTGATTGTCATTGTGTGATCGCAACGGCCTGCTCGCGCAGGCCGTTCTGTTTTATGAGGAAGGGCTTCGAATCAGCGGGTCGGCAGGGTGTTCAGCATCTGGCTGGCCAGTTGCTGGCTCAGCTGGCGGCGTGACGCCTCCGGGATGGCCACATCGCTGGCGAGGGAGATGGTGCTGCTCCACACCGCCTGCTGGGTGCGCCGGTCGAGCAGCACTATGGCCAGGGTGCCCTTGCGATCGCCCGCTTTGGCCTGCAGCCCGGGGGTCATGCCGAGGCGGGCGAAGATCTCGCCATCGCTCAGATCCTTGCTGCCCGCGACGCCGATGGCGACCCAGACATCGGCCTCGGCGAGGGGCACACTTTGCCAGCCTTTGCTGCCGAGCGCCTGATTGACCGCCTGCTGCACCGGCTCCAGCCAGCCCTCGGCATTGTCACCCGCATACTGGAACTGCTCGGCCAGCGCGTAGCGCGGCGTCGCCCCGAACGGCCAGTTGGTCGCGGGTCGCACCACCATGGTGCCCGGCTCGACGGTCGGTGCGGCGGGGCCGCTGCTGCAACCGCCCAGCAGGGCGGCCAATACCACAGAGAGAAACGCTAGCCGCATCATAAACTCCTTGGCTCAGGTGATCTTGCCGGTTTCGAGCAGTTGCTGGATCAGCGGGCGCAGGATCAGCTCCATCGCAAAGCCCATCTTGCCGCCCGGTACCACTATGGTGTTCATCCGTGACATGAAGGCGCCATCTATCATCGACAGCAGGTAGGGGAAGTCCACTTGCTTGATGCCACGAAACCGTATCACCAGCATACTCTCGTCCAGACTCGGGATCACCTTGGCACTGAAGGGGTTTGAGGTATCCACGGTCGGCACCCGCTGGAAGTTGATGTGGGTGCGGGAAAACTGCGGTGTGATGAAATTGATGTAGTCATCCATGGAGCGGACGATCGAATCGGTCACCGCCTCGCGCGAATGCCCGCGCTCCGAGGTGTCGCGAATGAGCTTCTGGATCCACTCCAGGTTGACGATGGGCACCACGCCGATGAGAAAGTCCACGTGGCGGGCCACGTTGTGATCCTCGGTGACCACGCCGCCGTGCAGCCCCTCATAGAACAGCAGGTCGGTGTCGGCTGGCAGGTTCTGCCAGGGAGTGAAGGTGCCCGGCATCTGGTTGAAGGGCACCGCCTCGTCGAAGCTGTGCAGATAACGCCGATACTGACCGCTGCCGTTCTGGCCGTACTCCTGAAAGAAGGACTCCAGCAGGCCGAAGTCGTTGGCCTCGGGGCCGAAATAGCTGATGTGGCGCCCCTGTTCGCGCGCCTTGCGGATCGCTACGTCCATTTCCGGTCGGGTGTAGCGATGAAAACTGTCCCCTTCCACGACCGCCGCTTTGTAACCCAGCTGATGAAACATGGAGCGAAAGGCGTTGGTGGAGGTGGAGGTGCCGGCACCGGACGAACCGGTAACCGCAATAATGGGATGCTTGGCCGACATAGAATTCTCTCTTCCTTGGGCGTTCCGTTATAAAGGCATGTTCCGAGTGCGGTCAAGTGCGCCGCTTGTCAGTACAGCTGCCCGACTGGTTCTCTGGCGTGACACTTGTTCCTTGGCGCGCAGCGACGAAGGGGAGATGAGACGAGTAAGCAGGGGGATCCGCATTATAAGAAAAGGGCTGACGAAGCAGCCCTTACACAGGGAGGATAGGGGGTACCCACCCGTGATGGATTAATGTGAGTTGTGCTTCTTGCTCGCCGGTTTTATCCCCACCATCACGGCCCCCAGCAGGATGAAGATCACCCCCACCGCCTTGCCAGGCTCCAGCGGCTCGGCAAAGATGCTGACCGCCAGCAGGTAGACCAGCGCATAACTGGTGCTGAGCAGGGGGTAGGCAATGTTGAGCGGGGTGGAGTGCAGCGCCGCCAGCCAGCAGAGCAGCGACAGGGCGTAGCAGCCCACCCCGGCGAGGATGACCAGCAGCGGTAGCCGTTGCAGCAGGCAGATCCAGAGCAACATGCCGCTGCCGAGGGCCACCACGCTGGCGATGAGCCAAGGTGACAACAGCTTCTGCCATCTGCTGGATACTGGCCTCGTTGTCCGGGCTGCCGATGTTGATGATCTGGCCATCACAGCGGTTGCCCTTGTTCTCTATGATGCGAAACAGCGCCTCGATGCCGTCCTCTATGTCGGTGAAGCAGCGCTTCTGGGCCCCGCCATCCACCAGCTGGATCGGGGTGCCGTCCACCAGGTTCAGGATCAACTGGGTGATGGCGCGGGAGCTGCCGATGCGGGCGGAGTCGAGGCTGTCGAGGCGCGGCCCCATCCAGTTGAAGGGGCGGAACAGTGTGAAGCTGAGCCCCTCTTTCTTGCCATAGGCCCAGATCACCCGATCCAGCAGCTGCTTGGAGACGGAGTAGATCCAGCGCTGCTTGTGGATGGGGCCGACGATGAGGCGGGATTCATCTTCATCGAAGCTGTGATCGTCGCACATCCCGTACACCTCGGAGGTGGAGGGGAATATGATGCGTTTGTGGTACTTCACGCAGTAGCGGACGATCTTGAGGTTCTCTTCAAAATCGAGCTCGAACACGCGCAGCGGGTTGCGGGTGTATTCGATGGGGGTGGCGATGGCCACCAGCGGCAGGATCAGGTCGCACTTCTTGATGTGATACTCGATCCATTCGGTGTGGATGCTGATGTCCCCCTCTACGAAATGGAAGTTGGGATGGCCGATGAAGCGCTCCAGTGCGCTGGCGCCTATATCGAGCCCATAGACCTCATAACGGCCATCCTTGAGCAGGCGCTCGGTCAGGTGGTTGCCGATGAAGCCATTGACCCCGAGGATCAGCACCCGGGTCAATCGCTCCTTGCGCAGGGTATTGCTGGCCCTGGCGCCGAGCCGCATGCCTGCCACCAGACCCAGTTCACGGGCGAGCTGGGGGCCACGCACATAGAGGCCGCCTTCCATCTGGCCTGCCACGATTTCCAGCACCCCTTCACCACAGGCGATGCGCAGCGGATCCTGGCTGAGGATGGTGCCGGGCAGCTTGTCGCTGGTCTGCTCGAGATGAGTTGCCTTCCACACCGTCAGCTTGCGATCGCCGGCGAAGCTGAAGGCGCCCGGATAGGGCTGGGTGACGGCGCGCACCAGGTTGTAGAGCGCCCGGGCCGAGTGCTCCCAGTGCAGCTCGCCATCGGCCGGGGTGCGGCGGCCATAGTAGCTGGCCTTGCTCTCATCCTGCGGGGTGAGCGAGATGTCGCCAGCGCGCAGCTTCGGCAGCTCGGCCTCGAGCAAGGTCTTGGCGGCGAGGCGCACCTTACCGTGCAGGGTCAGCGCCGTGTCGGCGTCTTTTATCCCGACGGCCTGCTGGGCGACGATGTCACCGGCATCGGGCCGCGCCGTCATCTGGTGCAGCGTGATGCCGGTTTCGGTCTCGCCGTTGACCAGACACCAGTTGATGGGCGCACGGCCGCGGTAGGCGGGCAACAGGGAGCCGTGCAGGTTGAAGGCGCCGACGGTCGGAATGTCCAGGATCGCCTGCTTGAGCATGTTGCGATAGTAGAAGGAGAAGAGGGCTTGGGGCGCCAGCTCCTTGATGCGCTCGACCCAGAGCGGATGGTTGACATCCTCGGGGGAGTAGACCGGCAGATCGTGCTCGGCGCAGAGCTGGGCTACCGAGCCAAAGAAGCGGTGCTCGCCGGGATCGTCGGCGTGAGTGAAGACGGCCTGGATCCTGTAACCTGCCTCGAGCAGGGCCTCGATACCGGTACAGCCGATATCATGGTAAGCAAAGACGACAACGTTCATTATTCAGCTTCCTGTTGCGAAGGCGTGGAGGCGGTGCGCACGACCTGATGGATGAAGTAGCGGGGACGGGCGCGCACGTCTGTGTACATGCGGCCTATGTATTCCCCGAGCAGCCCCATGCCCAGCAGCTGTACGCCGACGAAGGTGAAGAGAATGGCAAAGAGGGTGAAGACGCCATCGGCCGCCCAGTCTGAGCCCATCACCAAGCGCATCAGGATCAGCAGGATGGAGAAGGTGAAACCTATGCCCGCCACCACGCTGCCGACGATGCTGAGCAGCCGCAGGGGGGTGGTGGTCATGCAGGTGACCAGGTCATACATCAGGTTGATGAGGTGCATCAGGCCGTATTTGGACTCCCCGTGGGCCCGCTCGGCATGGCCGACTTCCAGTTCTATGGTGCGGCGGGCGAAGCTGTTGGCCAGGATGGGGATGAAGGTGCTGTGTTCCTGGCAGCAGAGCATGGCGTCTATGATGTGGCGGCGGTAGGCCCGCAGCATGCAGCCGTAGTCGCTCATGTGCACGCCGGTGGCCTTCTGCACCGACTTGTTGATGAGTCGGGAGGCAGTCTTGCGAAACCAGGAGTCCTGGCGGTTGCGACGTACCGTGCCCACCACGTCATAGCCCTGCATGGCAGCCTCCACCAGACGGGGGATCTCCTCCGGCGGGTTCTGCAGATCCGCATCCAGGGTGATCACCAGATCCCCCTTGGCGGTCTCGAAGCCAGCCATGATGGCGGCATGCTGGCCATAGTTGCGATTGAGCAGCACCCCGACCAGCTTGCTGCCGGCTTTGGCTGCGGCCTCGTTGATGATCTCGGTGGAGCCGTCGTGGCTGCCGTCATCGATCAGGAGCACCTCGTAATCCTGGGGCAGCCGTTCGCAGGCGGCGGTGACCCGGCTCAGCAGCATGGGCAGGCTGGCCTCCTCGTTGTAGACGGGGATGATCACCGACACCAGCTTGATATCTGTGTTGTTCACGTGTCGTTACTCCAATATGTCGATGAGTGCCGCGACCACACGGTCAACGTCGGCCAGCGTCATGTCCGGGAAGAGTGGCAAGGTGCACAGGCGCGATGAGTTCCACTCGGTATGAGGCAGGCTGAGTGCCGGGTAGCGCTCGCGGTAGTATTTCTGGGTATGGGCGGCCCGAAAATGCAGCCCTGTGCCGATGCCGCGCTCCTGCAGCGCCTGCATCAGCTGATCCCGGTCCAGGTCGCAGCGCTCGGGGTCGACCCGCACCATGAACAGGTGCCAGGCGTGCAGATGGGAATAGGCGGGCACGGCGAGCGGCATCAGCGGCAGGCCGGCCAGTTTTTCCTGATAGCGGGCCACCAGCTCGGCCCGTTTGGCATTGAGCTCGGGCAGGCGCGCCAGCTGCACCAGGGCGATGGCGGCGTTGATGTCGGTCAGGTTGTACTTGAAGCCCGGGGTGATCACTTCCGCCTGTGGCTTGCGGCCCAGGCTCATGCGATCGAAGGCATCCACCCCCAGCCCGTGAAACTTCAGCATGCGGGCCCTGTCGGCCAGCGCCTTGTCATCGGTCACCAGCATGCCCCCTTCGGCGCAGGTCAGGTTTTTTGATGGCATGGAAGGAGAAGATGGCGGTGCCGGTGGCGCCAATCCAGCGATCCCGATAGCGGGTGCCGACCGCGTGGGCGGCATCTTCGATGACGGGGATGCTGTGCTGGCGTGCCAGGTCGAGGATTGGGTCCAGATCGACGGGGGCACCGGCGTAGTGGACTGGTATGATGGCACGGGTGTTGGCGGTAATGAGCGGCGCTATCAGTTCGGCGCTGGTCATCAGTGTGTCTTTGTCCACGTCGACGAAGACGGGCTCGGCGCCAAGCAGGGTGATGAGGTTGATGGTGGAGACCCAGGTCTGGGAAGGGGTGATCACCTCATCCCCCGGGCCTATGCCCAGCGCCATCAGGGTGACGTGCATGCCAGCGGTGGCAGAGTTGAGCGCAACGGCATACTGGCAGCCGTATGTGTCACAGAATTGCTGCTCCAGCTGGTGACTCTTCGGGCCCGTGGTGATCCATCCCGATTTCAGCACCTCACAGACAGCGCTTATTTCGGTGTCGCCGATGGCTGGCTTCGAAAATGGCAGAAAGTCTTGCATAAGAGATCCAACAATGAATATTAATCAGTGCCCATCAGAACAGGCGGCCTTAAACATTAATTTCAACATAGCGTATATAAAATTGGCCCCACAATGGCTCAGCAACAGCTGGTAACAATTCACTGTCAAAATCCATATAAAAGCGGGGTGGCAAGGGGGCAGAAACAGCTGGTAACAATTAAACACTGCGACCATTTATAGGGGTGTGGTAAATATTTAAAATCCGAAAAATGCTCATTTTTCAACACTGCATCATCTCTGACATTCTGGTTGTATCAATATGAACATTACTGTATTTGGAAGTGGTTACGTGGGGCTGGTGTTGGCCACTGTACTGGCCGATATTGGTCATCAGGTTATCTGTGTCGATGTCGATGAACAGAAGGTGGCTGACTTGATGGCCGGCCAGGTTCCCATCTATGAACCCGGGCTGGAAGCGCTGCTGCAGCGCAATATCAAGAGCGGTGCTCTGGTGTTTACCACGGATGTTGTGCTGGCCGTCAAACACGGTGAAGTGCAATTTCTGGCGGTGGGCACGCCGTCGGGGGACGATGGCTCCGCCGATCTTTGCCATGTGCTGGCGGTGGCCGAAACCATAGCCCTGCATCGCGATGCCCCCGTCATCATAGTCAACAAGTCGACCGTCCCGGTGGGCACGGCCGAGAAGGTGATGGCCAAGGTGAATGTCATCTTGCAGCAGCGGGATGTCTCCTTTGCCTTCGATGTGGTTTCCAACCCCGAATTTCTGAAGGAGGGCTCCGCCATTCAGGATTGCCTGCGGCCGGATCGCATCGTGGTCGGCACTCGCAACGAGGCTTCCCGCCAGCTGATGCGCGAGCTTTACGAGCCGTTCAATCGCAACCATGATCGCATCCTGTTCATGGATGCGCGCAGTGCCGAGCTGACCAAGTATGCCGCCAACTGCATGCTGGCCACCAAGATAAGTTTCATTAACGAGATGGCCGGTCTGGCCGAGCGGGTCGGCGCGGACATCGAGATGGTGCGCCAGGGCATAGGGTCGGATCAGCGTATCGGCTATCAGTTCATCTACCCTGGCTGTGGCTATGGCGGGTCCTGTTTCCCCAAGGATGTCAAAGCCTTGCTGGCAACTGCTCAGGAGCTGCAATATGACACGCCGCTGATCCGGGCGGTGGAACGGGTCAATGAGCAGCAAAAATCGCGGCTCTACGAGCTGTTGTCCGGCTTCTTCAGCGCCCAGGGCGACTCACTGGCGGGCAAGACCATCGCCCTGTGGGGGCTGGCGTTCAAACCCAATACCGATGACATGCGCGAGGCGCCGAGCCGCGCCCTGATGGAGGCACTCTGGCGCGCTGGCGCCACTGTGCAGGCCTATGATCCCGAGGCCATGCAGGAGGCCCAGTATCTCTATGGCAACTGTGACAACCTGAGGCTGATGGGCACCAAGGAGGCCGCCCTGTTCGGTGCGGATGCGCTGGTGATCTGCACCGAGTGGAACCACTTCAAGGCCCCCAACTTCGTCACCATCAAGCAGGCGTTGACATGGCCGCTGATCGTGGATGGCCGCAACCTGTTTGACCCGGGTCGCATGAAGGAGCATGGTTTTCATTACTACGGCATCGGTCGTGGCGAGTCGGTAAATAGATAATAGAGGCGGACGTTGAATGAAAATTTATCGCTCATCTCACCCATCTCTTTTTACCAACCAGCAGAGTCGGTTTTACCGTCAAAAATAAACAGAGACGCACCTGATCTGACCTGGCTGAATAACGCTATGAGCGTGAAATTCTATGAGGTTATGGCATGGTCACATCTTGTAAATAGGGTGATGTGAGCGCCTTCTTTATACTCATGTAATGGCTATGGATTATCCCCTGACCGGGAAATATGAGGGCAGGTTTATCCCGGGATGACCGGCATCTTATTTATCTGTCTTTCATCAGTGCGAATTTATTTATTCGGAAGGTGTGGTTCGCTTAATTACATTGTTATAAAGGTACTCATACTTACCCCAAATGGCCTGTCGATGATTCGGCGGGCCATTTTTATATCCGGGAACGGTCGGATTTGTGACGCCATCTTGCGGGTCGCTGGCAAGGTCATGATTGGGATGGCAATCACCTGGCTATTCCGGTATATCGTCCATCGGTGCGCTGCTGAAGGTCGCTTTTGACACTATGTTGATGCTCTCGTGCAGTTCGCTGTAGACGATCACGGCCAGGCCTTGTTGCAACTGTTGTCGGACATCGTCGACCTTGTCAGCCAGACTGACGTCATGCTCGCCGTACTCGGTGCCTTCCCGCAGGACGAAGTGTTCGAGCAGGTTGTTGAGGGTATCGGAGTCCAAGTCTTGCCAGGGGATAATCATGGGTTCATCTTCAGTGACCAGAGAGGGGTTATTGTCTATCTGTTGCCAGCAAGCGCAAGGGATTTATGGGGCTGTCAGCGGGTGTACGCAGGTTGTCTGATGAACAACGTCGCCTCTCCACTCACTTCGATCATCAGTTGTGCCAGTCACGCCGCCATGGCCTGAGCCAGGGGTTGCATTGGTTCTGGGCCGTCAACCAGCGGGCGATCCTGTTCCTGCTTGCCCGCTTCTATGTCTATCGGGATGACTATCTGGTGATCGCCTGCATGCAGCCCGGCGCCGTGATCTATCGGATCAAAGGGACGGGGCGCAACGGCTATCGACTCGCGCCCTGAGCCTGATCCTTCACCCATTGGCTGATGCGCTCTTCCAGCCAGAAGCGGGGGCGCCAGGGTGTGCCGTGCAGGAAGCCTACATGGCCGCCCCGTCGGCTCAACTCGTAACGCACCATGGGTGAGAGCTGCTCCGGCTGCGGGATCACGGCCTCTGTCATGAAGGGATCGTCGGCTGCATGGATCACCAGAGTGGGAATGGGAATGCGGGCCAGCAGCCCCAAGCCGGAACAGCGCTGGTAGTAGTGGTCGGCGTTGGCAAAGCCGTGCAGCGGGGCCGTGACCTGCTCGTCGAAGTCGCGCAGGGTGGCAATCTGTTGCACCTGCTGCAGCTGCCAACGTTTGCCCGCCTCGGCCTGGCGCCGGATCTTGTTTTGCAGGTTGTCGCGCATGGTGCGCAGCAGATAGCTCTGATAGACCCGGGAGAAGCCCTTATTGACCCGATCGGCGCAGCTGTCCAGTCGCAGCGGCGCCGAGATCACCACGGCCGCCTGCAGCTCACGCGGGCAGGCCCGTGCCAGCAGATTGACCAGCATGTTGCCTCCCAGCGAATAACCGATGGCGATCAGTGGCTTGCCGGGAAAGCGCTGGCCCAGTTCGGCGATCAGGGCCTGTGCATCCTCAATGGCGCCGGAGTGATAAGCCTGCAGGTGACGGTTGGGTTCGCCGCTGCAGCCACGAAAATGCATCAGTACGGCCTCGTCCCCCTGTCGTTGCAGATGGGCGAACAACCCCTTGGCATAGTGGGAGTGGATGCTCCCCTCCAGCCCGTGAAACAGCACCATCAGTGGCTGCGCGTTCTGGTGGATGTCGCCGCTCCAGGCGAGATCGACGAAATCCCCGTCCGCCAGTTCGAAACGCTCGGCCACGAAGCGGGCCGGCGCCCGTCGCAGCCACTTTGGCAATATGGTTTGCAGATGGGGATTGCGCGCCCACCAGGGGGCGTGGAAGTGACTCTCTATGAGCATGATGGGGTCCGAAACAGGCAACAAAGTACGGCGAGAAGGGGGCTTCTCGCCGCCTTGTCAGGCCAGCAGGCTGTCATGGTGCTCGGCACCGCGCAGCATGGCCTGGATCAGCTCGTTGGCCTCAAACTTGGTCAGCGCCTCGTGGGCGCCCACCTGGTGGGCCCGTTCCACGCTGATCTCGCTGGAGAGCGAGGTGTGCAATATGATGTAGGCTCCCGCCAGCGTCGCGTCGCTCTGCACCTCAAAGGCCAGCTCGTAGCCGTCGAGCCCCGGCATCTCTATGTCGCTCACCAGGATATCGATGGGGGTCTTCTGGCTGGCGCGAGCCTGCATCAGGACCAGCGCATCCTTGCCGTTGGTGCAGACCTCGTAGGGAATATTGATGTAGTCCAGCGCCGCCATCAGCTGGCGGCGGGCGACGGAGGAGTCGTCCACCAGCAGGATCCGCATCGGCTTGATCCGCTCACGCTGCACGTCGGTCAGCACTGGGTAGAGGTGGCTGGGATCGTCCGGGTAGACCCGTGACAGTATCAGCTCCACGTCCAGCAGCTGGATCAGCTGGTCGTTGACCCGGGTGACCCCGGTCACGAACACGTTATGGCCGAGCGCGGCGGGCGGGGATTCGATGTCTCGCCAGTTGCACTCGGTGATCTTGTCGATGCCGCGCACCAGAAAGCCCACCAGGGTGCGGCGGCAGTCGGTGATGATGATGAAGCAGT
Organism: Aeromonas popoffii; assembly: GCF_037818705.1. Classification (NCBI taxonomy): domain Bacteria; kingdom Pseudomonadati; phylum Pseudomonadota; class Gammaproteobacteria; order Aeromonadales; family Aeromonadaceae; genus Aeromonas; species Aeromonas popoffii. Next base: position 713,053 of record NZ_CP149129.1, read on the forward strand.
TTGGCATCTCCTCCTTGCTGATTGGGCGATAGCCCACCGCCATGGCCATGTCGATCACCGGAATGGTGGTGCCCCGCATGCTGGCGGCGCCGAGCACGGTCGGGTGCGAGTGTGGCATGGCCGTGAGCTGGGTGTAAGGCACTATCTCCTTCACCTTGAGGGTGCCGATGGCGAAGGATTGTTTGGCCGAGAGATGAAACAGCAACATGCCCTGGGATTGGTTGGCTTTGCTTTTCATGGCAGATGTCCTGTGAGTCAAAACGGTATCAGTCAATTCAGGCCCCTAGCATAAAGGATTATTGGAGAAATGACCCTCTTGTTATTAGCGGCCGCTTGCCGCAAAGCTGGACTCATTTAACCCATTTTTTTCGCCTGGCCTACCCGGTTTTTGGCCCGCCGGGTCAGGCGGGTTGCTGTTCATCTAGGCTGGCGCCAAGCCAGCGTTGGCAGGCCTGGGCGAGGGCCTCTTCGTCCCGGTAGCCGAGCTTGCTCACCACCTGCGCCCGCTTGCCGCCGCTCTTGAGCAGGCGCACCGCCTGCAGCAGCTGCCATTGGGCGCTCAGGGCATCGGCCGCGAGGCCCGGATCCGTGATCCCGCGCTGGGAGAGACAGGCTTGCCAGGCGGCGTCACTGCCTGCTTGCTGGCTGATCAGTGCCCGCCAAGCGCCTTGCAGCAGCTGATCCGCATGTTGCGACAGGGGGCAGGCCTGCAACTCGTCGAGTATCACCTGCAGACGGTGACCATAGGCCCCTTGCCAATCGCGGGGGCGCTGCCATTGGGCCAGGCTGTCGAACAGGGCATCCAGCAGCGGGGCCGGTTGCAACCAGCCCGCCTGGGCTGGCTGGGCAACCCGCAGGGAACAGGTCAGCAGATCATGGTGGCAGCCTGCCAGCGGGCTGAAGGCGGCGAGGGCATCGGCGCAGAGCCAGAAGCTGTTGCCCGCGGTCAGCAGCAATTCATGCTGGCCGAGTCGCAGCAGTGCCGCGCCCCGGGTTATCCGCAGCAACTGGCCTACCGGCGTGCGTTTGCGGCCGCCGACCTGCAGGTACGGGGAGGAAAAATGCTGGCATTCGATGGCGTGATGCATGTAAAAACCCTGATATGATGCTGCCTGGAGGTAACAAGAATGGAAACCAGACGTAAAAAACGCTTCATTGCCGGTGCGGTTTGTCCGGCGTGCGGCAAAATGGACACCATGATGCTGTATATGGAGCATGGAGTCGAGAAGGTGACTTGTGTCGACTGCGGGGACACCCAGGTGCAGACCCAGGCCGAGGTGGACAAGGTGACCCGGGAGACCAAACAGGTGATAGGCGTGTTTCGTCCCGATTGAGGACCCAGCCGCAATACCCGGGAATGAGGTGCGAGTCAGGCCTATGCGGTTTCACATTGATGACTTTTTCATCACGACTGAGTCGGGCTCACCATATGCTTGGCCACCTTTTTGAGGTATTCTGGGCCCGTTTTTTTCTATCCGCAGGATCCCTGACATGAAAGTAGCTCCCCTGAGCGTGGTTACGCTGGAATACACAGTCACCGACGAACACGGTGAAGTCATCGACACCACTGTCGGTAAAGAGCCTCTGGTGTATCTGCACGGTACCCGTTATCTGGTCTCCGGCCTTGAAGCCGAGCTGGAAGGCCGCAGTGTGGGCGAGGCGTTCGACGTCACGCTGGCACCGACCCAGGCCTATGGCGAATACGACGAAAGCCTGGTGCAAGAAGTACCTGGCGAGCTGTTTGACGGCATGGAAGTGTCTGAAGGGGATACTTTTGTGGCCGAGACTGACGATGGTCACCGCCCGGTGACTGTCATCGAAGTGTCCGAAGAGTTCATCAAGGTGGATGGCAACCATCCGCTGGCTGGTGTGACCCTGGGCTTCAAGGTCGAGATCAAGGACGTGCGTGCCGCCACGGCCGAAGAGCTGGCTCACGGCCACGTTCACGGTGCCGGTGGTTGCGGTCACGATCATGGTCACTACCATGACCACGATCACGGCCATGAGCACGGTGGTTGCTGCGGTGGTGGCCATGGCCACGATCACGGTCATGACCACGGCGACGAGCAGGGTCAGGGCGGTTGCTGCGGTGGTGGTGGCTGCGGTGGCAAGGGTCACCAGCACTGATCTGCGTTATGGGCATAGCCCGATAAAAAAACCCGCGTCTAACGCGGGTTTTTTATGGCTGGGTGGCGGTGCGCGTTGCAGCTCAATAGTGCGGGGGCGGCGTCTCTTCGGCCATGCTGGCGATCTGGCTCGGCTGCACGCTTTGCAGCTTGTCCACCAGCAGCTGGATCTGATGCTTGAGTCGATCCAGCTCACGGCCCTGGGTGGTAACCTCGTCGTTGAGCTGCTCTACTGTGTACTCGGCGAAGGCGAGGCGGCTTTCCAGGGTTTCGAGGCGATCGTTAAGTGGCTGACTCATGGGCCTTTGGGTCCTTACTTGATTGTCCAGATTTCGGCCAGGCCACTGGAGCTGGCGCTGACAAGGTGGCTATTGTCGCGCAAAGCCACGCCGTAGACCACTGCGCTCGGAGGTTTCACTCTGGGGTGGGGGGAGACGCGCCAGCTTTGCAGCAGGTTGCCATCGCTCACCCGCCACAGGGAGAGCCTGCGAGAAGGGGAGCCTGTGATGAGCCAGTTGCCGTCGTTTGCGAAGCGGGCGCTGGTGTAGACCTCGAAGCGGTGAGCGAACTGCAGCCGGCTCACCTCCTTGCCGGTGTTCAGATCCCAGATGCTGGCCTGGCTGCTGTCGGCGGTAAAGGCGAAACGGCCCTGGGGATCCAGCCTTGCTATCACCACCCGGCCGGCGTGGTTGAAACGCCATATGACCTGGCCGGAGCGGGTATCCCACAGATAGGCGCTGTAGTCGTTGCCGCCGGTGAGGGCGTAGTGGCCATTGGCGGAGAGATCCACCGTATTGACCTGCTCGGTGTGACCGAGGAATTGCAGCCTGCGGCCGGTGCGGGTATCGACCACCTCCGCCTTGCCATCTTGCCGGCCGATCAGCACCTGACGGCCATCGGCTGACAGGGCTATGTCCCTCAGCCTGGATTCAGGAAGCGAGTAGTAGCCTTGGGATTGACCATCTTGCAGACGCCAGATGGCGAAGGTATCCAAGGTCGCAGTGACGGCATGGCTGTTGTCTGGCGAGAAGCGGGTGATGATGACGAAGTTGTCCTGATTGTCGGATTGGCGCCAGCGCCAGCGCTCTTTGCCCTGCTCCAGGTCCCACACTACTGTGCCCTGGCCCAGGCTGGAGACGATGGCCTGCTTGCCGTCGCTGGTGAGATCGGCGCTCAGCAGTCCCTGGTTGGCGAGGGTAATTTGCCGGTCCGGTAGTGAGCTCTGTTCGCAACCTGTCAGTATCAGGCAAATACCGATGAAATAAATGGCACTTTTTATCATTTTTCCTGTCTCATGCTTTCGTTACCTGCGATCACGGCGTTAGTATAAGGCGCTTGTCACGATAAACCTCTCATTTCACGAAGGAACCGAGAGCGGTATTTAGAGTTTTGGAGAAACTGATGAACAATTTTCTGAAGGTGTCCCTGTTGGCTGCGGCAGTTGCCGTGAGTCTGACTGCTTGCCAAAAAGACGAGAAGACTGCTGCGAATACCGCAGAGGTCAAGGCAGAAGCCAGCAAGCCGGCCGAGGCCCCCAAGGCTGATGCCAAGAGCTTCGAAGAGCAATCCGGCTATGCAATTGGCCTCTCCATGGGTCGTTATATCGCCAATACCCTGGAACGTCAGCAGGAACTCGGCATCAAACTGGACAACAGCATCATCCTCAAGGGGGTGACTGATGGTCTGGGTAAAGAAGCCAGCATGACTGACGAGGAGATCCAGAAGGTTCTGCAGCAGTACGACGCCAAGATCAACGAGTTGACCAAGGCCAAGTCTGACAAGGATGCCGTGGATAACCAGAAGAAGGGCGAAGAGTACCTGGCTGCCAACGCCAAGAAAGAAGGCGTGAAGAGCACCGAATCCGGCCTGCAATACCTGGTCGAGAAGATGGGTACCGGCGCCAAGCCGAAGGCCACTGACATCGTCAAGGTCCACTACACTGGCACCCTGACCGACGGCACCAAGTTCGACAGTTCAGTCGATCGCGGCGAGCCGGCCACCTTCCCGCTCAACCAGGTGATCCCTGGCTGGACCGAAGGCGTGCAGCTGATGCCGGTGGGTTCCAAGTTCAAGTTCTTCCTGCCGTCCGAGCTGGCCTATGGTGAGCATGGTGCAGGTTCCATCCCGGCCAATGCCGTGCTGGTGTTCGATGTTGAGCTGCTGGCGATCGAGAAGCCGGCTGCTGATGGCGACAAAGCCAAGAAGTAAGCGCTCATCGTTGAAAAAAAACGGCTCCTTAAGGAGCCGTTTTTACTTGTATATCTTCGTAAATAGCGGGATAAAAGAGAGCGTCGCCAACTGTGCTAAGATGGCGGACAAGACCTGAAATAGACAACAAAATCAATTGCAAGGATGGCTCCCGTGGCTGAAAGCAAACCTCGAGTCCTGTTGGTGGAAGATACCCGCAGTCTGGCGGTGGTTTATGAACAGTATCTGGCCCAGGATGGCTATGAGGTGCTGCTGGCCGATTGTGGCCAGCAGGCGCTCGCACAGTTGTTGACCAGCCCGCCGCCTGTGGTGCTGCTTGACCTCGAACTGCCCGACATGTCCGGCATGGATATCCTGCAACAGATTACTGAGCAGCAACTGCCCTGCTCCGTGGTGGTGATCACGGCCCATGGCTCGGTGGATGTGGCGGTGGAGGCGATGCGCCTCGGCGCTTTCGACTTCCTGACCAAGCCGTTCGACGGCAAACGGCTGTGTGCCACCGCTCGTAACGCCCTCAAGCACCAGCAACTGAGTTCGCTGGTGGCCCAGTACCGGGAGAACTTCGAGCGCAGCTCGTTCGCCGGTTTCATCGGTGCCTCCATGCCGATGCAGGCCGTCTATCGCATCATAGAGAGCGCGGCGCCGAGCAAGGCGACCGTGTTCATCACAGGGGAGAGCGGCACCGGCAAAGAGGTGTGCGCCGAGGCCATTCACCAGTGCAGCCCCCGCAGCGAGCAGCCCTTTATCGCGCTCAACTGTGCCGCCATTCCCCACGATCTGATGGAGAGCGAGATCTTTGGCCATGTGAAGGGATCCTTTACCGGTGCCCAGGGGGATCGCAAGGGGGCTGCCAGTCTGGCGGACGGTGGCACCCTGTTTCTGGACGAGATCTGCGAGATGGATCTCGACCTGCAGAGCAAGCTGCTGCGCTTCATCCAGACCGGCACCCTGCAACGTGTCGGCAGCGGCAAGCTGGAGACAGTGGACGTGCGCTTCGTTTGCGCCACCAACCGGGATCCCCTGATAGAGGTGAAGGCGGGACGTTTTCGCGAGGATCTCTATTACCGTCTGCACGTGATCCCCCTCAGCCTGCCACCGCTGCGTGAGCGGGGCGAGGATATACTGCTGCTGGCACGCAGTCTGTTGCAGAGCTACACCAGAGAAGAGAACAAGCGCTTCAAGGATTTTGATGCCGAGGTGGCACGGGTGCTGCTCGATTACCCTTGGCCCGGCAACGTGCGCGAGCTGCAAAACGTAGTGCGCAACATAGTGGTGCTCAACGATCGCGAACTGGTGAATCTGGACATATTGCCACCGCCGCTCAGCGGCCGCAGGGGCGGGGTGGTGGCCATGGCGCCAGCCAGCACGGCCAGCGGTGTTGCCATGCCTTCGCTCAATACGCCGATCCGCCCACTCTGGCTGGTGGAAAAAGAGGTGATCGAGCAGGCCATCGCAAGCTGTGACGGCAATATCCCCAAGGCTGCGGCACTGCTGGAGATCAGCCCTTCCACTATTTATCGCAAGAAGCAGAGCTGGGAAGAGGCTAGCCTGGTTTGAGTGGCGAGGCATGGTCAATGTCCCGCCATCGAGCATGCAATCGCCAGTGGTAATGGTAATACTCCCAAGGCGGCGATTCTGCTGGAGATCAGCCCCTCCATCCTCTCATTTATCGCAAGAAGCAGAGCCGGGAAGAGGCTCGCCTGGTTTGAGGCAGGTGTCGGGATGGCATCCATGATCCCAGCTTGATGTGTATGCGTGCGGGGCGGGCAACTGGCCGCCCCGCTGCTTTGCTAGAGGCGGTTTGTCAGAGCTTGGCCAGCTGCTTGAGCCTGGCCAGCCGCTCTGCCCCGTTGGCCCTGAGCCAGCCATCCTGTGACAGCAGAAACCAGGCGCGGGCGAAGTATTCGGCGGCGGCCGGGTCAGACAGTACCAGTGCATTTTCCCCCAGCTCTTCGAACACATAGCCATCCTCGGGGGCGCCGGCGGCGGCTATATCGTCTTTCAGCTGTGTCAGCTCGGCATGCGCCTGTTCGTGCTGCCCCTGGGCCCGGCTCAGGCGGGCCAGACTCCAGCGGGCGATAAAAGCCTTGGCCTGGTTGTTGTGCTGCTCGTGCCAGGTCAGACACTTTTGCTGGGATATACTTGCCTCATCGAAACGACCCAGTTCGAACAGGGTCCAGCCCTGGTTGTTGTAGAGGGTGGCGAGCCAACCGCGTACCTGCTTGTCTTGGCTGCGCTCGGCCAGCTCCATCGCCAGCTGGTTCCAGCGGCTCTGCTCCTCCAGCGGGGCGGCGATGGCGATCATGTGCGCTGCATCGATGGCGAGAGACAGCTCCTTGTGCTTGAGCCCAAGCTGCCAGGCCTGTTCAAACTGCGTCTTGGCGCTGGCCTTGTCGCCGGTGGAATTGAAGGTGCGGCCGCGTTCCAGCAAGACGCGCAGGCGGGCCCGCGGGGTGGCCTCGGTGAGGCGGAGTTCGATGTCGTCGAGCAGCTGGTGCGCCTCGGCAAACTGGCGTTGCAGCGAATGGGTGCGGGCTATCTGGGTGAGCAGCTCCAGTTCGTACTGCAGATCGGTGGTGCGCGCCTCGGGAAGCAGAGTGTTAAAACGCAGGGCGCTGGCGGCGGGATCCCGATAATCCCACTGCGCCATGAAATCGGGTGGATTGTCCATTGGGCCTCCTTGCTGGCGATCCTGTCACCAAGATGCCTGCAGGCCACTATTTGCACAAGGGGCACCCGTCACAGAGTGCCTCTTGAGTCATGCCAACACCCGTTGTCGGCCGGTCAGTAGACCATGGCCAGGCTCATCAGCATCAGGCCGAGGGCGGCAAAGGCCCCCTCCTTGATGGCGAGGCGCGGCACCAGCGCCTTGGGCAGGGCCGGGAACAGGCTGAGGGCGAAGCCGAGCCCCGGCATCAGCCAGTGAAAGGCCGGGTTGCGCAGGCTCGGGTCTGCCGCACCATTGATGATGATCAGCAGGATGAAGAGGGTGAAGGCCGGCAGAATAAACCAGCGGGCGCTGCCAGCGGCAACGGCGCGCAGCGGCGAGATGCGATAGAGCACCAGGGTCACGATAAACAGCACCAGAGGTGCCAGCAGATAGAGCGGAGCCGGGTTCATGGTTGGTGTTCTCCAGACGGTGGGTAAGTGGGGTCGGGGTTCAGCCATCGCACAGAGCCGGCGGGATGAAATCAGCCCTGGCCGGCGAAAAGCGGTGGCGCGGGTTAAAGCTTGGAAGGAGAGCCTGGGCAAAACCTTGCCATCAGGGGATCAACGCAACCAGAACCAAGCGGCGGCAATGCCCAGCCAGCTCAGCAGCAAGAGTAACCAGGGCAGGGGATGCTGGCGGGAGACCTCAATCAGCTCGATCTCGCTCTCCTCTACCTGGTCGGCTTGCGGTTGCGGCTTTGCCTTGCTCTGCAACTTCTTCTGGCGACTGGCCTCCCGGGCCCGTGCCTTCATCTGTTTCTTGTACTCGTCTATGCCTTTCTGGATCCCTTGGGCGATGAGCTGGGTCTGCTCCTTGGTCTGTCCCGGCTTCTGATTGGCGCGGGCGATCTTCAGCGCATCCTGCTGGGTCTCTGGGGATATTTTGTCGTACTTCGCCATCAAAGGGTCTCCTCGGCATCGATTGGCGGGGAGTATGCCATAAAAACGGCGCCCTCAGGCGCCGTTGTAGCAGGTTGTGAGCCGGATCAGGGCTTGTAGTAGGTCACGGTCGCATAGGGCAGCGGATTAAGGGTGCCCAGGGACTCGGCGTACTCCATGAACATCTCGTTCTCACCGACGCCAGAGTCGACATAGTCACCCTTATTGGGCAGCTCTTCACGCTTGAGCAGACCACTGTAGCCATCCTTGCCGGAGGCGATATAGGTGTTGGCACCGACACGGTACACCTGGTCGTCGTCCAGCGGCTGCCACTGGCCGTTGGCGTCCAGCAGCTCCAGCTTGGTGATGCGGGAACCCTTGGGCAGTTTGCCGTCATAGGTGTAGCTCAGGTGGCCGACGTAAGGGAAAGCACCGCTGGAGGCGCCGATCCCTGTCTCGTGGCCGATGGAATAGTCAACGGCGTACTCCAGGGTGGCGCGCACGTCCTTGCCCTTGAGGTTGAAGGCTGCGATCTTGTTGCCAAACGGCAGCAAGGTGCCCATCACGTAACCGACGGAGAGCGGGCCCGCATTCACATCAGTGCGCACACCACCGGCGTTCTGGATGGTGAAGTCGACCTTGGTATTGAGCTTGTTGAGCTTCCAGTAGAGGGATTCGGCCACCAGAGGATCGATAAGACCCGCGCCATTCGGGGTGGTCGGCACGCGCACATGGGGCAACGGGGTCGGCACATCGGCGATGATCTTGGCCTCGAGCGCGGCCACGACCGGTTTGTACTCGGTGTCGATCACATCGCGCATGGCGGTGTTTTCCGGCACGATTTCGATGACGGGTGACTTGGTGATGAAATCGACCACGTTGGTCTGCTCGCTGCCGCTCAGGGGCTCTTTCTTCTTGGCCGCGTCCTTGGTGAAATCGTCGCCTGTCATCAGGGTGTTACGACCCTCACACTTGGTGATCTGGCCTTCCTTGCTCAGGGAGACGTTGACCAGGCCATAGCCTTTGGCCCATTCACCGGCCTGCACGATACAGGTCTTGCCACCGTCTGGGTTGCTCACCAGCTGGGCATAGGTGTTGTCGTCGTCCGGATTCTGGTTGTGGGCGGTGTAGCCTATGGTGTTGATCTCGTTAATGTCGCCGAGGAAGGTCTGGGAGTGACCACCGACAATCAGGTCGATACCGTTGACCGCCTTGGCGACGGCCTGGTCATTTTGCAGACCGATATGGGTGACCATGATGATTTTGTTGGCGCCTTTTGACTTGAGGGTGTCGACCATTTTTTGGGCGGTCTCAATCATCGGCAGGAATTGGGTATCGGTATCCGGTGAAGAGATATCATGCATATTTTCCAGCACCAGCCCGAAAATACCCACGCTCTCGCCATTTATTTCCTTAATGACATATTCATGAATATTTTCACTGTCTTTCAGGGTGGCGCTACTGGATTTCACCATGTTGGAAGCCAATACAGGGAAATTCACCCGTGAGGCGAAATCTTTAATGGCCTGATTGCCCAAATCAAATTCGTGGTTGCCCAGCACCATGGCATCTATGCCCATGTCGGAGAGCAGGCGAGACTCCTCTTCCCCCTTGAACTGGGTGAAGTAGAGGGTGCCCTGGAAGGCATCGCCGCCGTTGAGCACCATGAAGTTGCGGCCTTCATTGGCAGCTTGGCTGCGCAGCTCGTCCAGCTTGAACTTCAGGCGGGGATAGCCGCCCAGCTGGGCGTAGAATTTGAACAACTCTTGGCCGGTGGGCTGGATGGCCAGCGCATTTTCGGTCGGGTCCAGGTGGGCGTGGGTATCATTGATGTGGGCAATGGTCAGATCCAGCGGAATATGTTCCTTGCTGCTGTTTTCTGAATTGCAGGCGGTCAGCCCGAACAGGGTAATAGAGACGGTGACGGCCAGTAGCGTCTTCTTCATCGGTAATCATCCTCTTGTTGTTATTGTCCTGTATATCGTTCCCGCATGACAGGAGTGTGGCGATTCTAGGCAAAACGCAATAATTGGAAATAAAGAGAGCTGATTCCTTTGAGCTACTGCACATTTAATAAATGAGCAAACGTTTGCGATATTGCGTGATGCCATGACCACAGACTAATGACAAATGTCATATCGCCGTATCTGGGGCTGACTGTATCGGAGGATCAGGCTGTGCCGGGCCGCTTACTCGGTGGTGATGGCGGGCAGCAGTCGCAGAAACTGCGCGGGGGTCAGCGGGCGGCCATAGAGATAGCCCTGCAGGTAGTTGACGTTGCGCTCGGTCAGGAAGTCCGCCTGCTCCTGGGTCTCGACCCCTTCGGCTATGGTCTCCAGCCCCAACCGGGTGGCCAGGCTGATGGTGCTGTCCAGAATATGACGGGAGAGGGCATTGGTACCTATCATGGCGACGAAGCTCTGATCGATCTTGAGATAATCCACGTGGAACTGCTGCAGATAGGTGAGACTGGAATGGCCGGTGCCAAAGTCGTCCAGCCCTATCTTGACCCCCATCTGCCGCAGCTCGCCAAACAGCTGGTCAGTCAGCTGGCAGGGGGGGATCAGCTCCCGTTCGGTCAGCTCCAGCACCAGCGTGATCGGATTGTCGGCGAAGGCGGCGAGGAAGGTGCGGCAGTCATCGATCAGGCTCAGATCCTGACAGTGTTGGGCGCAGATGTTGAAGCTGAAGTGAAAGCGGGTCGGTAGCTGCGCCGCATGGGGGGCGAACTGCAGGCGTACTTGCTGCATCAGGGTCTGGGTCATGAGGATGATGAGGCCGCTCTCCTCTGCCAGTGGGATGAAGAGATCAGGCCGGATCAGCCCCTGGCGGTGGTGTTGCCAGCGCATCAGCACCTCGCAGCCATGCAGCTGGCCACTCTTGCTGAAGACAATGGGTTGCAGATAGGGGACGAACTCCTGCTTGATGATGGCGCGCTTGAGCTCCAGGGTCGGGGTCGAGATATGGCTCCACCAGCGATAGGTGGCGAGGCCAGCCAGGCCTCCCAGCGTCAGGATCAAGATGATGATGGAGCCCTGCGTTTGCAGGGGTAGGGCCAGCACGGCATGCAAGGGGAACCCTTGGTTGAGGCTGTAGTCGAATGCTGCCGAATTGAGCCGATAGTTGAATCCCCGCAATCTTGGGGGCTGGCCGTCGTGGATCTTGCCCTTGACGTCGAGCCACTGGTCGCCGATCTGCACCCAGCTATGGGCTCCGGCGAGCCGCCACTGCAAGGGGTTGCTCAGGTGATAAGGGTTGATGGCGACCAGCACCGAATGATCTCCTTCATTCAGGTGATAGAACAGCAGCGAGGGCTTGTTCCCGAGCCGGGTGACGGCGGTGAGCTTGAACCGCTCTTGCGGGCCGTCTTGCAGCTCATTGCTCAGGTCTATCTCGTCGAAGATGGAGGAGCAGTAGAGGCGGCCGTGGCGGGAGAGGTTGACCGAGCGCACATAGGGGGAGGTGGCGACCAGTACCCGCAGCTCGCGGGCAACCTCGACACAGGGCCTGTTCGCCAGTGGCAGGGCGGCCCTTGCCGCCAGGATCGAGTGGTGCAGGGCGCTGTCGATCTGCACCATGGCGCGCTCGGTGGCATTCTGGGCTTGCTGGCGAGTCAGAGCCCAGGCTTGCCAGTAGAGGGTGGCGAGGGAGATGAAGATCAACGAGGCGCAGCACAGCAGGCTGGCCAGCAGACGGGGCATGTTGCTGCGACGCAGAAAAGAGAGAGCCATGGACCACGCCTCAGTGAACGGAAATTGAACAAAAAAGGTCGGTCATACTACACAATCAGCCATCGTTCTCATAGCCACCACAGTGTGTCAATGGCAGGGGCCCGGGGGAGGGAGGCGGAGAGAGGAGATGGGGACTCAAAAATAACAGAGGCGGCCCAGGGCCGCCTCTGTTGTCATCGTAGACAAGGGAGTGCTTACAGCTGCTCGATGCCGACTATGTGCCAAGGTGCATTGTCCTTGGCCAGGTTGCGTTCGAGGTGCCACACCTCCTTGATGTCCTCCTCGACCTGCTCCTGGCGATCCATGTAGCGGCCGCTGAAGCGCACGCTGACCTGGGCCCAGTCGCTGCCGTAGTCGGCACGCACCAGCTGGGTATCCACATACATGACTTCGGTATGCTGCTCACCGGTCAGCTCGGCACGTTCCGCTTTGAGCTGTTCGAACAGCTCAGGGCTCACGTACTCGCGTACCTTTTCCAGATCGTTTTTATTCCAGGATTCTTGCAGGGTGCGGTAGTGATCACGGGCACCTGACAGGAAACCGTTCATGTCAAAACCTGGCGGCAGACGGAAGGGCACGTCGCTGTCGGCAAAGCCGGTCGCTTGCGGCGCACTGTTGCTCTGCTCGAACTGCTGGGGGGCGGCCGATGGCGGCTGATAGCCGGCGTAGGCGGCCTGTGGCTGGGGCGAGGCCGCCTTGCTCCTGCGCATGGCACGGAACAAGAAGACGGCGCCCAGCGCCAGGGCGGCGATCAGCAGCATGTCCATGCCTTGCAGACCTTCAAATGCACCGCTACCCAGCAGGTAGGCGAACAGACCACCGGCCAGCAGACCGCCGAGCAGACCACCCATCATGCCACCCTTCTTCGGTGCGGCCTGAGCCCCGACCGTCGGGTTCTTGCTGTCGACGGGCTTGGCCGCCGGCTGGGCCGGAGCTGTCTTGTAGTTCTTGCCAAAGGATTTACCGCCGCCAAACTTCTTGGCTTCGGCCATGGGTGCCCCCAGGCCAATGGCCAGGATCACGGCAAACAGGGTCAGCATTTTTTTCATTTTGACTCTTTTCACTCTCATCAGTGGGTGGGGCAAGCTCAGCGCGGCGCATGGCAGGCTGCCTGTCCCGCGTTGTATTGCAGCTTGCGACTATGATTAACATGCTTGTCATGAATTATTCATGAACAGATTGTCCCGATCGGGGGCATCAGAGGAGAAGCGCAATGAAAAGTCGACGACCGAGCCGCAAGGAGCGCAAGTTGCGCAACAAGGCGAGAGCCAAGCCCCATGACCAGATCCTGGTCTGGCCCTTTATCATGGTATGAGGCGGGGGTGAGCCCCTGGCATAGTTCATCGGCAAGTGGTGCCAGCCACCATCAGGAGGAGGGTTGCACCAGACAGAGGTGAATAGCGTGCATTAGCACTCGCGATGGCGGGGTTTCTTTTGTAAAATTCCCGTCCCCTTCCCGCTGCGGTTTTTATGTGTATGGCAGAGCAAGTGACGGCGAAAAAAGACGCCAAGACACAACAGCTGAAAGTTCCTCCCCACTCTTTTGAGGCCGAGCAGTCTGTACTGGGCGGCCTGATGCTGGATAACGACGCCTGGGATCGGGTCGCCGAACGGGTGATCGACAAGGATTTCTACAGCCGTCCGCACCGGCTGATCTTCCAGGCTATGACCCGCCTCTCCAATGTGGGCAACCCCATCGATCTCATCACGCTGCAAGAGGAGCTGGAACGCTCGGAGCAGCTGGAAGAGTCCGGTGGCTTCGCCTATCTGGTGGAGATCGCCAAGAACACCCCAAGTGCCGCCAACATCAACGCCTACGCCGAAATCGTGCGTGAGCGGGCGGTCGTGCGGGAGATGATCTCGGTCGCCAACGAGATAGTCGAAGCAGGCTATGAGCCGCAGGGACGCACTTCGGGCGATCTGCTCGATCTGGCCGAGAGCAAGGTGTTCCAGATCGCCGAGCAGCGCACCAGCGCCAACGAGGGGCCGCAGCCGCTCAAGCTGATCCTCGAGCAGACGGTCGACAAGATTGAAGAGCTGTTCAAGACCCCCCACAACGGGGTGACCGGGGTCTCCAGCGGTTATGGGGATCTCGACAAAATGACGGCAGGTTTGCAGCGATCGGATCTGATCATCGTGGCGGCCCGTCCCTCCATGGGCAAGACCACGTTTGCCATGAACCTGTGCGAGCATGCGGCGCTCACCGCCGAGAAGCCGGTACTCATCTTCTCGCTGGAGATGCCCTCCGAGCAGATCATCATGCGTATGCTCGCCTCGGTCGGGCGTATCGACCAGACCAAGGTGCGAACCGGTCAGCTCGACGACGAAGACTGGGCGCGCCTATCCTCCACCATGGGGCTGCTGCTCGAGAAGGGCAAGATGTATATCGATGACGCCTCCGGCCTCACCCCGACCGACGTGCGCTCCCGTGCGCGCCGCATTGCCCGTGAGCACGGCGGCCTATCCATGATCATGATCGACTACCTGCAGCTGATGCGGGTGCCCGCACTCTCCGACAACCGGACCCTGGAGATAGGTGAAATCTCCCGATCCCTCAAGGCCTTGGCAAAAGAGCTGCAGTGCCCCGTGGTGGCGCTCTCTCAGCTCAACCGAAGCCTGGAACAGCGCGCCGACAAGCGTCCGGTCAACTCGGATCTGCGGGAATCCGGCTCCATCGAGCAGGACGCGGATTTGATCATGTTTATCTACCGTGATGAGGTGTATCACGATGACAGTCCCGACAAGGGGATTGCCGAGATCATCATCGGCAAGCAGCGTAACGGCCCCATCGGGCGAGTGCGCCTCACCTTCCAGGGTCAGTTCTCCCGGTTCGATAACTATGCTGGTCCTGCTTTTGATGATGACTACTAATCCGGGGGATGGCGCTTGTGTGGGTGCCGCCTCCGGTTCCTGAAACAGTTTTCCCGGTTCGACAATTATGCCGGTCCGGCCTTAGACGATGACAATTAAGGGCTGACACCACACGGTGCCTGGTGCATTCACGCGCCATCATGCCCTCGTAAGGGAAAACAGATGAAAGCGGCTATTGCCCAAATCAATACAGCGGCCCTGCGCCACAACCTCGCCGTGGTCAAACGGCATGCCCCCGATTGCAAGATCATTGCCGTGGTCAAGGCCAATGCCTATGGCCATGGCCTGCTGCCGGTTGCCCGTACCCTGGTGGATGCGGATGCCTATGCGGTGGCCCGCATCGAAGAGGCGCTGATGCTGCGCTCCTGCGCCGTGGTCAAGCCTATCGTGCTGCTGGAGGGCTTCTTCTCCGCCGACGATCTGCCGGTGCTGGCGGCCAACAACCTGCAGACAGCGGTTCACACCTGGGAGCAGCTCGAAGCGCTGGAGCAGGTTGAGCTGCCTGCCCCCGTGGTGGCCTGGCTCAAGCTCGACACCGGCATGCACCGCCTCGGGGTGCGCAGCGATGAGATGCCCGCCTTTATCGCACGTCTCGCCAAGTGCAAGAACGTGGTGCAACCGTTCAACATCATGACCCACTTCAGCCGCTCCGATGAGCTCGATCAATCCACCACCCGCGAGCAGATTGATCTCTTCAGCCGTCTGACGGCGCCGTTGCTGGGTGAGCGGGCCATGGCCAACTCGGCGGGGATCCTGGCCTGGCCGGACTCCCACTGTGACTGGATCCGTCCCGGTGTCATCCTCTATGGCGTATCCCCCTTCCCCCATTCGGTGGCGGCGGATTACGACCTGCAACCTGTGATGACCCTCAAGACCCAGCTCATCGCTGTGCGCGATCACAAGGCGGGTGAGCCGGTAGGTTACGGTGCCAACTGGGTTTCTGATCGTGATACCCGGCTCGGTGTGATTGCCATCGGTTACGGCGATGGCTATCCGCGCATGGCGCCCAACGGCACCTCAGTGCTGGTCAATGGCCGCATAGTGCCGCTGGTGGGCCGCGTCTCTATGGACATGACCACAGTGGATCTGGGGCCGGGCGCTACCGACAAGGCCGGTGACGAAGCCGTGCTCTGGGGTGAGGGACTGCCGGTGGAGCGGGTTGCCGACGAGATTGGCACCATCCCCTACGAACTCATCACCAAGCTCACCTCCCGGGTCTTTATGGAATACGTCTAGGCACGGCAAGCACCAAACGTAAAGAAGCCCCGCATGCGGGGCTTCTTTACAACTGTCTGCAGGAGTTTTACTGCCTGTGCATCCGCACAAACTTCTCCAGCAACTGCGCTTCGGTCTCCACATGCGCGGGATCCCAGATGATGCAATCGATGGGGCAGACGCTGATGCAGGTCGGCTTCTCATAGTGACCGACGCACTCGGTACAGCGACTGGGGTCTATCTCGTAGATCTCCTCCCCCAAGCTGATGGCCTGGTTCGGACACTCGGGATCGCACATGTCACAGTTGATGCACTTGTCGGTGATGAGCAGGGACATATCAGGCCGCCGAGTGCGGCTGACGGGTGTCCTGGCGATCGCCGAGGTTGCGCAGCAGTATGCCGTAGTTGATGTCGATCTCTTTAGGAACAGGCACATAGACCACGTGACCGTTGCCCGGCGCTGTGTCGATGAGCTCGCCCTTGCGGTTCTGCATCTGCTCCAGGTTGAAGCTGACGTTGCCCTGCGGTGTCATCAGTTCCAGGCTGTTGCCCACCAGGAACTTGTTCTTCACTTCCACTTCCACCATGTCGCCCTGGCGACCAGTGATCTCGCCGACGAACTGCTGGGTGTCGGAGACGGAGTAGCCGTAGTCGTAGTTCTGGTACTCGCTGTGGTTGTGACGGCGCAGGAAGCCTTCGGTGTAGCCACGGTGAGCCAGGTTCTCGAGGGTGCCCATCAGGGTAGGATCGAACGGACGACCGGCGACCGCATCGTCGATGGCCTTGCGATAGACCTGAGCGGTGCGGGCGCAGTAGTAGAAGGACTTGGTGCGGCCTTCAATTTTCAGCGAATGCACGCCCATTTTGGTCAGGCGCTCGACGTGCTCGACGGCGCGTAAGTCCTTGGAGTTCATGATGTAGGTGCCGTGCTCATCCTCGAACGCCGTCATGTATTCACCGGGACGGTTGGACTCTTCCAGCAACACCAGCGCGTCGCTCGGCTTGCCAAGGCCCAAAGTGTTGTCCGGACGCACGGCGATGGGCTCCTGACGGTGGACTATCTGGCCCACGTCATCTTCCTTGCCCTCGTGCACCTTGTACTCCCAGCGGCAGGAGTTGGTGCAGGTGCCCTGGTTGGGGTCACGCTTGTTGATATAGCCGGAGAGCAGGCAGCGGCCGGAGTAGGCCATGCACAGGGCGCCGTGGACGAAGACTTCCAGCTCCATCTCCGGTACCTGCATGCGGATCTCTTCGATCTCGTCGAGGGACAATTCGCGGGAGAGAATGGCACGGGTCAGGCCCATCTGATGCCAGAACTTCACCGTGGCCCAGTTGACTGCGTTGGCCTGCACCGAGAGGTGAACCGGCATCTCCGGGAAGGCTTCGCGCATCATCATGATGAGGCCCGGGTCTGACATGATCAGCGCATCCGGCTTCATTTCCACCACGGGACGCATGTCGCGGATGAAGGTCTTGAGCTTGGAGTTGTGGGGCTGGATGTTGGCCACCACATAGAACTGCTTGCCCAGCGCATGGGCTTCGTTAATGCCGAGCTGTAGATTCTCGTGATCGAATTCGTTGTTGCGTACCCGCAGGCTGTAACGCGGCTGGCCCGCATAGACGGCGTCGGCGCCATAGGCATAGGCGTAACGCATATTCTTGAGGGTTCCGGCGGGGGAGAGCAATTCTGGTCTGAACATGTTGGACTCTTAGTATCTGATTGCAAATCAGGACGGCGCCACCTGATGGCGCCGGATTGGTTGAGCCGTGGTACGAGACGGCGCTCGCGACACAACTACCCGATGGCGTACATCATTATGCAAGATTGCATGGGATGCACCTGATATACGGGGTGCGAGATTGTACTCGCCCCCACGCCATCATGCAATTTGACAGGCAATGGTTGCCGGCGCGAGCCGTGAGTAATGTCAGGGTCCGATCAGGCCCAGCGAGAGAGGGGGCATGGCGTAGGCGTAGCCCTGCTGGTAGTCGCGGCCGATTCGATATGTTGCAGTGTCTCGACCCCCTTCACATACCCCCTTCATACCGAGTCGCGGCAGGTATTCCACCAGACCGGTCAGCATCCGCCGCTCCTGGGTGCCGAAGTCATCGCAGGCGATGTGGGCACCATGAGCACGCAGTACCTCGATCAGCGCCCTGAGCTTGCTGTGCAGCGGGGCGTGCTCCAGCACCTCGAACCAGATCTTCATGCCCACCTTGTGCGTCTGGCTCTGCACCAGCAGCAAGACGGTGTTGGCGAACTGGGTGCATCGTCAGGCTGGCACCATCATCCATGATGATGGTGCGCGATCTGGCGCAGCAAGCATGGCATCTGGAGGAGAAGATCCGCAGGGAGGGAGCCGGGCAGTGTTAAGCCGAGTTGGCGGATTTCAGGGCTCTGTTACAGCAGATAGTCGATGAGCTGACCGGGTTGTTTGCCCGGTCTTGAAAGGGGATATCAGCGGGAGACGGCGTCTAGATAGGAGAGCATGGGTTCCCTGCCCGGGTCGGTAGCGTGCACGGCTTGTGCCAGCCAGGCCCAGTCGAGCAGGGGCCTGTCCGCTTTGAAGCGCTGATAGGCCAACCCCTGATCGACAGTCAGGAACAGGGTCGTCGGCAGTCCGATGCGATTGGTGTAGCGCACCATGACTTCACCTCGATAACTGGTCAGCCGTTGCTGCAATTGTGGTAGCGTCAAGTCGTTTGCCTGTCCTGCCTCATCCCAAATTTCAAACATGGTTATCCATGACTCCGAACTGTGTGAGCACTACTGTTTCCAAAAAGAGCAGCCGATGCAATTGTCAGATCTGACAGTGCCAAATGGAGTCATTTTTACAAAGCAAAAACCCGGCGCTAGGCCGGGTCTTCTAAAGGATGGTGGAGGGAGAAGGATTCGAACCTTCGAAGGCAGAGCCGTCAGATTTACAGTCTGATCCCTTTGGCCGCTCGGGAACCCCTCCACAGGGGTAAAGCATAGGTTATTCAGCCATTTCAATCGGGAAAATGGTGGAGGGAGAAGGATTCGAACCTTCGAAGGCAGAGCCGTCAGATTTACAGTCTGATCCCTTTGGCCGCTCGGGAACCCCTCCACGGGGTATTTCCTGATTGTCACTACTTTTGCACTTGAATGGTGGAGGGAGAAGGATTCGAACCTTCGAAGGCAGAGCCGTCAGATTTACAGTCTGATCCCTTTGGCCGCTCGGGAACCCCTCCCCAAGTGCGAGGCGCATACTATCAGATCCGGCAGCTTTGTGAACCCCTTCTGGTGATATCTGGCGACAAAAAAGTGCGAGCCGGTCATTTTTTGATATGTTTCGCTCATTTTTCATCCTTATCAACGACTTCTATGTCGATTCCCGGCATGAATACGGCGAGAGCCCCGTGCCGGCAGGTACTGATGAGGCAGGTGGGTTCTGCACCGAACCTCAGCATTTTATACTGAAAATATGACCTCATCTTGTCACTGTGATGGTTGACTGGTTCATGGATGGAGATTGCGGCTACCGCATCTTACTCTCACTATGTTGTTTAAATGTTGAATTGGACGGTGGGCTCTTCATATGCAGGCTCTCGATATCGCTGTGTTGCGCGGCCAGTTTCCCGCCCTCAATCAACTGGTTGATGGCAAGATCCCATCTTTTTCGACGGCAAGGGTAGCGTTCGGATTCATCATGCCGTGATCACGGCCATGACCGACTATCTCGGCCACTTCAGACCGAGATGGTCGAGTATCTTGGCCAGCATCAGGTATGCAGCTGGGCCGGCCACTTCTATGTGCTGGCTGATGTGCAAGTGCAGCTAGCGGCCCACTATAGCGTGGTGAATGTCCTGCAGCGGCAGTATGTGGCGGACAGCCCCGAGCTTGATGGCCTCCTTGGGCATGCCGAATACCACGCAGGAGGTCTCATCCTGGGCGAAGGTGTTGGCGCCCGCCTCCAGCATTTCTCTTAGCCCGCGTGCACCATCATCCCCCATTCCCGTCATGATGATGCCGGTGGCATTGCCACCGGCAAATTTGGCCACAGAGCGAAACAGCACGTCCACCGAAGGGCGGTGACGGTTGATGAGAGGGCCATCGATCACATCGACGTGATAGTAGGCCCCGCTGCGCTTGAGCATCATGTGCTTGCCCCCCGGCGCTATGAGCGCCAGACCCGGAATGACCCTGTCATTGCTCTTTGCTTCCCGCACTTCTATCTGGCACAGGTTGTTGAGTCGCTCGGCGAAGGAGGCGGTAAATTTCTCCGGCATGTGTTGCACTATGACGATGCCGGGACAGACGCGAGGCAGAGTCGTCAGCACGGCTTCCAGTGCCTGGGTGCCGCCGGTAGAGGTGCCGATCGCCACGATCCGCTCCGTGGTCTGGGCCATGGCATGCGGGCTGGCTGCGGGCATGATGGCGTCGGCATTGAGTTTGGCGGCGACAGTGGCCAAAGGCGCCTTGCCCAGTCGTTTGACATTGGCCTGGGCGGCGGCACGCACTGCCATGGCCAGCGCTTGCGCCGACTCCTGCAGAAAATTTTTGAGCCCGACCGTGGGTTTGGTGATGATGTCCACTGCGCCGGCAGCCATGGCCTGCAGCGTGGTTTCCGCCCCCTTCTCGGTCAGGGAAGAGCAGATCACTACAGGGGTCGGGTGCTCGGCCATGATCTTGGTGAGGAAGGTGATGCCATCCATGCGCGGCATCTCCACATCCAGCACTATCACGTCGGGCCACTCTTTTTTCAGCTTCTCCAGTGCAAACAGCGGGTCAGACGCGGTGGCAATCACCTTGATATCCGGTTCCTGTTCCAGAATGGCCTGCAACACCTGCCTGACCACGGCGGAGTCATCCACCAGCATGACTTTGATCTGTTTCATAGCCCAGTTCCCTTAACGATGAGGCAGCCGGTGGTGGCGTACCCAGACATTGCCGTTGGTCAGTTCAAAAATCAGGCTTCTGTGTCCTGCATGTCCGAGATGGTGGGCCTTGATCGACAGCCCCAGGTGCTGAGTCAGTTGCCAGGCCGCCTTGATGTTTTTAATTGCCACATTCATGGTGTTGAGTGTCTGCTGTTCGATAAACATGTTGCCGCCGCCGAACAACTTGACCTCGTATTCGTGAATGGGGGCGGGGTACTTGCTTATTTCATTGATAAACAACTGGATTGCCTCATCTGCATAGCGGCCATCCAGCACGTCATCGTTGTGACCACGGCTTGGCAGCATGTAGTGGCACATGCCACCCCGTTTCTGTTCCGGATGCCACATGGTAATGGCCACGCAGGAGCCAAGATGGGTGCGGATGATGGTGTTATCCTGACCAAAAAAGAACTTTCCCGGTTGCAGCACTATCTCTTTCATTTTGAAACCCTCAGGGTTTCAGATAGATGGAGGGTGATACCAGTTGCAAACCGTGGGGCAGGCCGTTCAGGCTCTCCGCATGGCTGACGATGAGATAGCCTCCCTTCTTCAAGCGTGGTACCAGGCGCTGTAGCACCTGCCCCTTGGTTTCCCGATTGAAATAGATCATCACATTGCGGATCAGAATGATGTCGAACATACCGATGTCAGGCAGATCCTGATTCAGGTTGATGTGGTGAAATTGCACCTTGTCCCTGAGCTTGCGGTCGATGATGAAGGTGCCCTCCTGAAAGCCGACGCCCTTCAGGCAGTACTTCATCAGGAAGGAGAGCGGAATATTATGGGCCCGCTCGATGGGATATTGCCCCGATCTGGCCTGCTCCAGCACCCGGGTCGAAATATCCGAAGCTATCACCTCCCAATTGCCCTGGCTCAAGGTGTCAGCCAGCGTCATGGCCAGACTGTAAGGCTCTTCGCCGGATGAGCTGGCCGCGCTCCAGATGCGCACCGCCCGCTCTTTTGGCAGCCGTGCCAGCACCTTTTCGCTGAGAAACTCGAAGTGCTTTGGTTCCCGGAAAAAGTAGGTCTCGTTGGTGGTGAGCAGGTCCAGTGCGATTTGCAGCTCTGTCCCCCGGTTATTCATGATCAGGCTGAAATAGTCGCCGTAGCTCTCCAGTTCGTAGTGACAGAGCCGTTTTGACAGCCGGCTGGCGACCAGCGCCTTCTTCGCCGGTGACAGATCGATGCCCGCCGTTTGGTGGAGCCAGCGTTGAAACTGTGTAAATTCATCATCATGCAACTGGGTCTGATACACGACCTGACTCCCTGTGGTGATCGGGGCGTAGCGGGTGAGCCATGCTCACCCGCTACCTTGCTTAGAACCGAACAAAATCAGCGTCGTTGTGGGGGCGAGGGGAACCATTGAAGCCATCTTGTCCATTGCCGTCGGTGATGAAACGTCCTCGGGTTGTGGCCCGGGGGGTTGTGGTTTTGTGACCCGTGCCGCCCTTGTGTTGCTCCAGGGTAAAGAACTCCATGGCCAGTTGCAGTTGCTCGGCCTGGCTGCTCATCTCCTCTGCTGTGGCCGCCAGCTCCTCGCTGCAGGATGCATTCTGCTGGGTCACCTGGCTTAGCTGATTCATGGCGATATTGATCTGGCTAACGCCGGTGGATTGTTCGGCGGAGGCCGCGCTGATCTCCTGTACCAGATCCGAAGTCTTGTTGATGGAGGGCACCATCTGATCGAGCAGGCGGCCCGCTTTTTCCGCCATGTCGACGCTGCTGGAGGCCAGCTCGCCTATCTCCTGAGCCGCCACCTGGCTGCGCTCCGCCAGTTTGCGGACCTCGGCGGCGACCACCGCAAAGCCCTTGCCGTGATCCCCCGCACGGGCGGCTTCGATGGCGGCGTTGAGGGCCAATAGATTGGTCTGGTAGGCGATGTCATCAATGATGCCGATTCGTTTGGCGATCTGTTTCATGGCATCGACCGTGAGCTTGACTGCTTCACCGCCTTCCACGGCCTCCTTGGCCGCCTTGCTGGCCATGCCATCCGTGACCTGAGCGTTGTCTGTGTTCTGGTTGATGCTGGCACTCATCTGTTCGATGGAGGCGCTGGTCTCCTCCATGCTGGATGCCTGCTCACTGCTCGACTGACTGATAGATTGGGCGGTGGCGCTGACTTGTTCCGAGGCACTGGAGAGGTTATCGGACGCGCTCCGCACCTCGGTCACTATGTTGGTCAGCGAGATGATGGTTTGATTGAGGGAGTCCTTGGTCGTGCCAAATACCCCGGGGTAGTCGGCCACGATCGTTTGGGTCAGATCTCCCCGAGCCAGGCATTGCACCACCCGGATCACGTCGTTGAGACTGGTGTCTATCACCTCTGCGATGCGGTTGATGCCTTCCCCCAGGGTCTGGAAGAAACCACTCTTGCCCACCAGATCCATGCGTTTGTGCAGCTCCCCGTTGATCACCGCCTGCACAATCTCCGACATCTCCCGCTCGATCGCGACCTCCTTGGTGCGATCAGACCACTCGACCACGGAGCCCAGCCGCTCGCCATCATCGCTGAACACTGGGTTGGCAATGAGCGAGAAGGTGCGGCCACCGAGCAGGATCTGGGTCTTGTAGGTATTGCTCAGCTTGGCCAGCATGCCGCGCTGATGGCCGGGATTTTTGTGAAAACTGTCGATGTTAGCCCCCATCAGGGTGGACGAATTGAAGCTGAAGAGATCCTTCTTGATGTCGGACTCGGCCAGGCTAAGCATCTCCTTGACCGATTCGTTCATGTAGATGATGTTCAAATCTGTGTCGGCAATCATCACGTTGGTACTGGCGCCATCCAGCGCTCTTTTGACTCGCAGGCTTTCGGCGGCGGCGAGTTTGGCCGCCGCGTTGGCCGCTTTCACCTCATTTTCGATGGCGATCTCCTTGGTGCGATCAGCCCACTCCACCACTGAACCGAGCCGCTCTCCGCTATCGTTGAAGACAGGGTTGGCGATCAGGGAGAAGATGCGGCCACCGACCGAGATCTGCGTGCGGTAGGTTTTGTCCAGCTTGGCCAGCATGCTGCGCTGGTGGGACGGATCCTTGTGAAAGGTGTCTATATTCTTGCCCATCAGCTGTCTGGTATCGAAGTTGGGCAGATCCTTGCGGATGTCGGACTCCGCCTGCCCCAGCATGGCGAGCACGGCTTCATTCATGTAGACGATGTCTAGGTTGGTATCGGCGATCATCACATTGGTCGAGGCACCATCCAGAGCCTTGCGCACCCGCAGGTTCTCGTCATACAGGGCCTGGTTGGCGCTGATGGCCGCCAGCCCGCTGTTGAGCCGCTGGCCCAGCAGCGTGATTACCTGGTTGAACTCCTGACAGAGTTCCCGCAGCGGGCCATCCAGTGTGCCCAGTTCCAGCAGGAACGGCTGTTCACCCTGCGCGATCCCCTGCGAAATAGTGCGAGTAGCCCCGATCAACTGGGTCAGTTGTGCTTGTTGCAAGGTATGAGCGCTACCGTTGCCGAAGAGATTGCCAAAGAATGATTGAGTCATGGGCCTGATCCTTGTGCGACATGTCATTGCTGTGTGGTGTGAGCGACACTCTCGTTGTTGTTGATGTTTGGGTTATGGCGTTGGCTGTTTCTGTTCCAGCAGCCGTTCCTGCTGCTGGGTCAGTTCACTTAGTTGTGTCATCTCGTCGATGGAGAGCACCTTCTCGGTATTGATGAGGATGACGAACTTGCCATTCACCTTGCCCATACCGCTGATGAAATCGGCCCGGATGAGGGCGCCAAAACTGGGCGGTGGCTCTATCTCGTTGCAGGGAATGGTCAGCACTTCCGAGACCGAATCCACCACGACCCCAATGTCCTGATTGCCGTGCTCGGGATCATCCGGGTGCATCCCTTCGATGATGACGATGCAACTACGGCGGGTGATGCTGGAGGGGGCATTGCCAAAGCGAGCGTTGAGGTCCACCACCGAGACCACTGCCCCCCTGAGGTTGATCACGCCGCGGATGAAGCTGGGCATCATGGGGATGGGAGTGATGTTGCCGTATTCGATGATTTCTTTGACCCCGAGAATGTTGATGGCAAACATCTCACCCTTGATCAGGAAGGTCAGATACTGGGCATCGCCCTGATTGTCATGAGCCAGCGTGACTGGCTGTGGGACCACTTCGGTTGACATGCTCATGAGTCTCTCCGGTTAAAAGCGGACAAAATCGGCTTCATCAACCTGGGGTTGAGGTACCGTGTTGCCGTGCAGCGGGTGGTGGGCGGGCATGACAAACGTGCCTCTGGGGGACGCTCCCCTGTGCGTACCCTCGCTGAGTTTTGAGGGCCTGACCAGGTTATCCAGCGAGAAGAAGTCCATGGTCTGCTGCAGCTCGTTGGCCTGGGAGCTCATCTCCTCGGCGGTGGCGGCCAGTTCCTCGCTGCTGGCCGCGTTCTGCTGGGTCACCTGATTGAGCTGGTTCATGGCCATGCTGATCTGGTTAGCCGCGCTGGCCTGCTCGCCGGACGCAGCATTGATCTCCTGGACCAGGTCGGATGTCTTGCGAATGGAAGGCACTATCTTGTCGAGCAGACTGCCCGCTTTCTCTGCGGTATCGACGCTGCTGGAGGATAGTTCCCCTATCTCCTGCGCCGCAATCTGGCTGCGTTCAGCCAATTTGCGTACCTCGGCGGCCACTACCGCAAAGCCCTTGCCATGTTCACCGGCGCGAGCCGCCTCTATGGCGGCATTGAGCGCCAGCAGGTTGGTCTGGTAGGCGATGTCATCGATAATGCTGACTTTACGGGCTATCTGTTGCATCGCCGCCACGGTTTGCTGTACCGAGTGACCCCCTTCGGTCGCTTCGAGGACGGCGCTGCTCGCCATGTTGTCGGTCACCTTGGCGTTGTCGGTGTTCTGGTTGATGCTGGCACTCATCTGCTCGATGGAGGCGCTGGTTTCTTCCACGCTCGCTGCCTGTTCACTGGTGGCCTGACTCAGGGACTGGGCCGTGGTGCTGACTTGGCTGGAGGCATTGGTGAGGTTGTCAGCGGCGTTGCGTACCTCTTCAATGATGGCTGTCAAGGCGTCTATGGTGCTGTTGAGACCATCTTTGGTCTGACCAAAAATCCCCGGGTAGGGCTGATCTATCTTTTGGGTGAGATCCCCGCGCGACAGGGCGGTGGCGATGCGCATGACATCCTTGAGGCTGGTATCTGTGACGTTGGACAAGCGGTTCAGCAGCTCGGACAAGCGTTTGGTATAACCCTGCCGATTGTCCAGCGCTATCTTGTAGCTGAAATCCCCTTGCTCGACGGCGGCGGTGACCAGGGTTTCTATGTCGTTGATGAGTGCTGTCAGCTTGTTGACCATATTCTGCATGGCCATCAAGAGTTGACCCGCTTCATCGTTGGTTCCTATGGTAATGGTGACGTCGAGGTTCCCCTCCGCCAGATGGTTGGCCACCTGCAGCGCCTGATTGATGGGGGCAATGATGCTGCGGATGAGCACTATACCAAGCCAGGCCGCCGCCACTATCCCTGCCGTGACCACTACCATCATGGTGAGCAGCATGGCGTCGTACCAGGATTGAGCCTGCTCATATTCGGCTTTGGCCACATCGAGTTGCAGAGTGACCAGCTCAGTTATCTTGTTGCCGATGGGATCGATAGAGCTGTAAAGCTTGCCGTCAAAATCATTGAGGGTACCGGCGATGACTCCGTGCTGGGTCGCTAGAAACTGCTCCAGTTTGGTGATATCGCGATCCGCCGCGTTGAACAGGGTGCCCGCCTCAGCCGATAGTTTCTGCTCGGCTGCGGTCAGCTTGGTGGACTGATAATGCTGCCACTCTTGCTTGATCTGCTGCTGGGCCCGCTGGACCTGTTGCAATGCCTCTTCGGCGCTGATGAGGCCCACATTGGCCTTGTTGACGTTGTCGATGACGGCGACGGCGTAGTTGTCTGAGATGGTTTTCAGCTGTTTGAGCGGCACCACGCGGTCGTTATAAACCCGTTGCAGGCCCTGGTTGCTGCTTTGCATGTTGTAGAGTCCTAGCCCGCCAACGCCTAGTAGCAGCAGGCATAGTAGGCAGAGCAGGATGGTGAGTCGCATTTTAATGGTGGAGTTTCTGAACATAATGGGCTCCTGGCGTTAATTGACTCTTGGTTGAGTTTGCTGGCGAGGAAGGGCGTACTGGCTCAGCTGGCTCAGTTCCTGATCGATGGCATGTTGAATGAGGGAGGGAATATCCAGGATCAGGGCAACCTCGCCACCGCCCAGAATGGTGGATCCGCTGATCCCTTGCAGGCGTTGAAACAGCTTGCCGAGCGGCTTGATCACGGTCTGAAACTCCCCCAGCAGTTCATCGACTACCAGCCCGGATTTTTTGCCGCCGTGACTGACGACCACTATGTTTTCCCTGCGCCCTCTCGCCCCTTCGATATCGAAGTATTGCTGGAGTCGTACGAATGGCAGCACCTCGCCGCGCAGGTTGAGGTAGTTGCGTCCCTGAGTATCGGCCAGCGCACTCTGGGTCAGCTCAACGCACTCGATTACCATGTCGAGGGGGATGACGTAATGTGTGGTGCTAACCCTGACCAAAAAGCCGTCGATGATTGCCAGGGTCAATGGCAACCTGATCTGCACTCGGGTGCCCTGTCCTGGCTTGCTGTCCAGCTCGACGCTGCCGCGCAGGGCCGTGATGTTGCGTTTGACCACGTCCATGCCAACCCCTCGACCCGAGAGGTTGGTGATTGTCTCTGCGGTGGAAAAACCGGGCTCGAAGATGAGCTGGTAGATCTCCTGATCTGTCAAGGCCGCATTGGCGGCGACCAAGCCCCGTTCTTGCGCCTTTTGCAGAATTCTTGCTTTGTTGAGTCCGGCGCCATCGTCCTTGATCTCGATGACGATGCTGCCGGAGTCGTGATAGGCATTGAGGGTCAAAGTGCCCCTCGCCGGTTTGCTGGCGGCGAGGCGCTGCCCCGCCGATTCGATGCCGTGATCCATGGAATTGCGAACCAGATGCATCAGGGGATCACCTATCTTTTCCACCACGGATTTGTCGAGTTCGGTGTCACCGCCTGTGATGACTAGCGCAATGTTCTTGTTCAGTTCTTGGCTTACGTCGCGCACGACGCGCTGGAAGCGGTTGAAGGTGTCCCCAATGGGTACCATGCGCAGGCGCAGGGCGCCATCCCGGATCTCCTCGACCAGCATGGCGATGGTGGAGTTGGCCTCCTGCAACTGGCTGTCCCGTGAGCGTTGGGCTAACAGACTGGCGCCCGAGCTGGCGACCACCAGCTCGCCAACCAGATTGATCAGATCATCCAGCTTGTCGGCATGTACTCGGACGTAGCGCCCCTCTTTGGTTTTATTCTCCTTGTTCTGGTGTTGTTTCTTGAGTGCGGCCTCTACGACCACTTCGTTGACTGCGCCCTGTGCAATCAGGATCTCCCCCAGCTTGCTGCTGTCTGTCTGCGGGCTGTCATGCTGGGTTTGCAGGCCGAGCGCTAGCTCGCTGGCGGTCAGAGCTCCCGTTTTGACCAACAATTGCCCCAGCATATCGTTGTCTTCTGGCAGGTCATTGATGAGCGCTATGTACTCGGCAATTTTGCTGTGAGGGGGCAGTATGGTGATGCGGCAGTCATCGCGTACGAATTCGAACACGTCGCTCAGGGCTCCCTTGTCGGCCTGGGTGTCGACATCGAGTTCATAACCGAGGTAGCAGTTCTCGGGATCGAAATGTTCCCAGTCGGGAAGGGCGTCGTGAAGGGTTTCGATGGCGCAGAGGGTGCCCATGGTGCCGAGGTAGCGCAGAAACGAGGTGGGATCCATGCCATTGCGCAGCACATCCGGGCCAAAGCGCAGCGAGATGTGCCACAACGAGGTGGTGCTGACATGACCCTCTTCCTTGCTGAGCGGCTCTGCGTCTGCTGATGGGGTGCATTCCGTCAACCCGGTCGGGCGGGTCGCCTGATGGCGTGCCAAATTTAGCCGCAATTGAGAGTCCAGAGCCTGTTCGTCACCCCCCAGAGACGCGCCTTGCTCTGCGACCAGATAGACCAGCCGCTCGATATGATCCCGGCTCTCCAGAAGATCCTTGATAAGCGTCGTGGTGATCGCCAGTTGCTGATTGCGCACCTGATCGAGCAAGTCTTCAACTATGTGGGTGAAACTGACGATGGGCTGCAAGCCAAACAGGCCGGCGGATCCCTTGATGGTATGTGCCGCCCGAAAGATAGCACCGATCAGCTCGCTGTTGTCCGGGTCGTTTTCCAACGTCAGCAGGGCGGACTCCATCTCTTCCAGCAGTTCGCGTGCCTCGGCGATGTAGGTTTGCAGGGCCTGATCAAGATTGATGCTCACGAATGACTCCTTGTCACTGGGACTGCCTAGGCGTGATCAGCGTGGGGCATGAGGGTTGGATCGCCAAAGAAGGCTGTCAGTTGACACAGCTCCAGCGCGTCGAGCACCGCATGGCTATGCATTATTAGGTGCAGTGGATAACCGCCCTGTTGCGCCGTTTTCTTGGCAGCCAGCAACAGCTGCAAGCCGGCACTATCCATCTCGGATACTTGGGACAGATCTAGCTCCAGCGCCTGCTGGCGGTAAAGCAGGGGGGTGAGTGCCAGCTTGAGATCGGCGGCTGTATAGATGGTCATATCCCCCGAGACTTTGACCAGCGTCTTGTGTTCACCCGTCTCTATGTGCAGCGGCATTGGTGGCTCCTGACTCAGGGCATGATGAGCTTGGCGACGGCCGCCAGCATCTGATCGGGTTGAAATGGCTTGACCACCCAGGCTTTGGCCCCTGCAGCCTGTCCCTCCTGCTTCTTGCTGTCTTGGGATTCGGTGGTCAGCATGATGACGGGGGTGAATTTGTAGCTTGCCAGTTTCTTGGCCTCCTTGACGAAGCTGATGCCATCCATGTTCGGCATGTTGACGTCGCTGATGATGAGATTGATCTTCTTGCCGTCGAGTTTCCTGAGGGCATCCTTACCATCGCAGGCTTCCATCACCTCGTAACCGGCTCCCTTGAGCGTCATGCCGACGACTTGGCGAATGGTTGCCGAGTCATCCACGATCAGGACTGTTTTGGACATATCTGTCTCCTAGAAAAAAGTAACGTCTGCGCTGCGGGATGAATTCACCATGGGCCGCTGACTGCGGCCATGATGAATGTTGCGTTGTTCATCTGTGGCGTAGGAGAGTTCCATGTCTGCCAGCCAGCTCTCCGCATCTATTTGGATGGGGCCGGACTGGTGTGTTCTATTACGTGAGGAAATCAGATGGTCATTGAGGCTGTCCATGTTCTGGCGTACATGGTTGAGGATTTGACTGACCCTATCCTGGAACTGTAGCGAAACGATGACATCGGAGATCTCGCGGTGGATCCCCGAGCTTTCGCTCTGCAGCAGGGCTGCCGACTCCGCCAAGCTGGTGGTGGCCATGCGAAAGCGCTCCAGCACCTGCTCGATAGCGTGCTCCGAGTCACTGACGGCTGCTTGATCCCGCGCGGCTGCGCTTTCTGCTATCTGGAAGGCTCGGCCAATGCCGCTATTGATGGTTTCGACCTTGTCCGTCATCTTCTGGGCCGTTTCGCTGGAGAGGCGCGACAGGGTGCGCACTTCATCGGCCACCACGGCGAAGCCGCGACCGGCCTCGCCAGCCCGAGCCGCCTCTATTGCAGCATTGAGCGCCAGCAAGTTGGTCTGGGAAGCAATTTTGGCCACATCGAGCGCCATGGTATTGAGCTCTATGGTGTAGGCGGTAAGCGTCTTGATTTCCGCCAGCATGGCATCGCGATTGGATTGCGCGGAATGCATGATGGCGAGCACCTGGTTGAGCTGAGCCTGGCTCTCGGCCAGTACGGCGGCCATGCCCGCCGATTTTGTCCCGCCCAGATTTCCGGCGGCATTGTGAGAGGCGGCTACCGCCTCTTCCAGCTTGGTGGTGAGCCCGGAGAAGCGCTGGGTCAGATCGATCATGGCCCCTTCGGTCTGCTGACGAGAGCTCTCAATTTGCTGTGACCAGATGGGGACGGCTTTCTCGCACACTTGCTCGAGCCCAATAATGGAATGGCTGAGCTGGGCGGCAGACCAGGTATGGGCAGCCTCCTCGTCGTGATGGCTTGCCTCCGGCTTGTTGTGATAGTGATGGGAGCACCAGAGGGCTGCGCCCAGGGCCAGCACGCCGTTGGCCAGCAGATAAGACAGAGGGCTGCCAGCGAGAACTAGCAGCAGGATGCTGAGCAGGCCTATGCCTAGGCAGCATGCCCAACTCACGGGGTCCCAGAATGCAATTGTCTCTGCCGTCTTGTGATCTGTCATACGCAAACTCATCCCTGCACGTGAGTCGAGGCGGGAGCAAGCTGTTATCCCACTGGTGTCAGAGAGGATGAACCACGCCCGAACCCATTAATTACAAATGGCTCAATAAGGTTAGCGCAAAAAAATAACTTGGTTGCAAGTCGCCCCAATTCAGCGGGGACTACTGATAAAGCTGGAATATGGAGGCAGCCGACGGGGGCTTTGGCGAAATGAGATCGCTGTGACGTGGCGGATAACGAAGCGTGGGGATAGCGGGGAGGCAAGCACAGATAAAAAGGAGCCTGATAACTCAGGCCCCTGATAAGGATTAGCCCTCGTTGGCGTGGGCCTTCTGGCAACCTTCTACCGCATGGGCAATCAGCTCAAGTGCGCTCTTGTTGCACGGGGGCAGTTCGGCATCACAGGAGTTGATGGGGGTGACGCGATCGCCCCACTTGATGATGGCAGCGCCCCAGGTCAGACCGGCACCGAATGCGGCGGTCAGCAGATAGGAATTCGGCTTGACGCGGCCTTGCTCCAGCGCTTCGCACAGGGCGATGGGGACTGTGGCAGCGGAGGTATTGCCGTAGTTCTCTATGTTGACCATCACCTTATCCATGGGCGCGTTCATGCGCTTGGCCAAGGTTTCGATGATGCGGATGTTGGCCTGGTGCGGCACGATGAGATCGATTTGCTCAGGTGTAATTCCGGCTTGGGTGAGTGCGCAACTGGTCGCTTCACCCATGCCGCGCACCGCGCGCTTGAAAATCTCCTGGCCTTCAAAGTTGAAGGTAAACAGACCGTCGATATCGGCAAAACGCACCCGATCGGTACCAAAGTTAGGTACGTGCAGGATCTCCCTTGCTTCGCTGTCACAGCCGAGTTTGTTGGCAATCAGGCCGCACTCCTGCTCGCTCGCCTCGATGATCACCGCACCAGCGCCATCACCAAACAGCACTGCGGTATCGCGGCGGGTCCAGTCCAGCAGGTAAGTCAGGCGCTCGGCACCGATCACCAGCACCTTCTTCATCATGCCGGTTTGCACTAATGAAGTGCCGACCGAGAGGGCGTAGACAAACCCGGTACAGGCCGCATTGAGGTCGAACACGGCCGCATTGACGGCGCCCAGTTTCTGCTGCACCGCAGAGGCTGCATTGGGCGCGAGCGTATCAGGTGTCGCCGTTGCCAAGATGATGCCATCGAGATCGCTGGCTGCCAGGCCTGCACAGGCCAGGGCGCGGCGACTGGCCAGGGTGGCGAGATCCGAGGTGCTGACATGGGAGATCCGGCGGGCCTTGATACCGGTACGCGGATAGATCCATTCATCCGACGTATCCATGATGGTGCTGAGGTCATCGTTGGTCAGCACTGAGGGAGGCAGACATTTGCCCCAACCGGTGATATTGGCGTATTTCATCTTGTTACCGCTTCTCAAAGTGGATCGCCCGCGGGCGGAAAATCGCGCAATTATGCCGCACGGACCAACCACTGTCATCTTGTGGCCATGGTTATCTGGCAGGGAAGAGGCGTAAAACCGCCGAAAATAGCGGGAGATTTTGCTTAAAGTCGAGGACTCGCCTGCCCTAAGATAGGGTTTTCCACCATCCTATGGGGCCGCCCCTTGCACAAAGCCAACCTCAATCTGCTGCCCACCCTCAAGGTGCTGCTGGAGACCCGTAACATCAGCCGGGCAGCTGAGCTGCTGCACCTTAGCCAGCCCTCCATCAGCAAGCAGCTAAGTCAGTTGCGCAACGAGTTTGGCGATGACTTGCTGGTGCGGGAGGGGCAGCGTTGGCTACTGACGCCACGGGCCGAGACGCTGGCGGCGGCCTTGGCGGATTCCCTCGGTGCGCTGGATCGGCTCTACGAAGCACCGGGTTTCGACCCCGGTCGCTGCGAGCGGGTGTTTCGGCTTGCCTCGTCCGATTACGTGGCCCAGCACATCCTGCCCGATATCTGCGCCGCGCTGGCCAAAGAGGCGCCGCTGGCGGCGCTGGAGTACAGCTTGTGGGACAAGCGCCAGTTGCCACAGCTGTGGCAGTCAGAGCTGGATCTGGTCTCCACCATCACGGATCTGGTGCCGGAGCAGATCCGTGGCCTGCATCAAGGAGAAGACCGGCTGGTGGTGCTGATGGGGAGTCACCATCCGTTGGCGGGCAAGGTGCTGAGTCTGGATCACTACCTCGCCTGGCCCCATCTGCAGGTGAGCGGCGGCGGCGACAAGGACAGCCCGGTGGAGCAGGTGCTGGCGCCGCAGGGGCTTACCCGGCGCTGGTTTGCCAGGGTGCCCTTCTTTCAGGCCGCAGTCGAGGTACTGCTGCGCACCGACTGTCTGATGACCACCCCGGCTCATATCGCCTGGCAACTTTCACGTGAGCACGATCTTACATTCTGTGATCTGCCGTTTGCCACCCGCCCCCAGCAGTATCATTTGCTGTGGCACCAGCGCCATCATCAGGATCCGGCTCACAAGTGGTTTCGCGATCTGGCCTACCCCTTCTTGCGCGAACACCTGCAAAGCACTGTCGCCGAGGGTCGCAAGCTGTTGGCTGGCGTCAGCTAACCGCAGTCGGTTGCGCCAACCTATAGCCAATGGCTATGGGATCTATTCATAACTTTCACTTCTGGCATAACTGGCCACCCCTTACCCTGAGCTCCGCTGCTGATATTCGGTTTACAGATAGGGAAAGATATGGAATTGACGAGTTGGCTGGCACTGGCCGCAATCTGCGTGATGGGGGCCATCAGCCCGGGGCCGAGCCTGGCGCTGATCATCCGTAACACGGTGCAGGGAGGGCAGGGCCACGGGGTGGCGACGGCCTTGGGTCATGGCTTCGGGGTCGGGATCTATGCACTGATTACCGCGCTGGGGCTCTCCGTGCTGATCACCCAGACCCCGCTGCTGTTTGATCTGATCCGCTACGGTGGCGCCGCGTTTCTCGCCTGGCTCGGCATCAAGGCGCTGCTTGCCAAGCCCGCCAGTGAGTCGGTCGAGGAGGTGGTACACCAGCTGCATGGTCGTCAGGGCGCCTTTGAAGGCTTTATGGTCGCCTTTCTCAACCCCCAGCTCGCCATCTTCTTTATCGCCCTCTTCAGCCAGTTCGTACGGGCCGACACCGGTTGGAACGAGGGGGGGATCATGATGCTCACCGCAGGTGGCATAGATGCTATCTGGTACGTGCTGGTGGCGCTGTTGCTCTCCCGCGGGCCGGTGCTGGCCTGGCTCAAGGCCAAGTCCTCCGTCATCGACAAGGTGAGCGGCCTGGTGCTGCTGGGGCTGGCCTTGAAGGTGGTGCTCTGAGGTTCACTTGTCAGTGGCTCGCGCGATGACAGGGCAGGGCTGCTGAATGAATATCCGGCTCCGCGGCAGGGACTGTGAGCACGGGACGCTGAATCCTGTATTTCGCAGTGATCTTAAGCGGGATCAAGGCAAGCAAAGGGTGACTGACCTAGAGTGACCGGCATTTTCTGTCTGCCGATAGACTCAGAGACCATGCACCCACAGACCCATAGCCACGTACTGAACCGCCTCGAACTGCTGGCTCCGGCCAAGAACCTCGCCTACGGCATCGAAGCCATCAACCATGGCGCCGATGCCGTTTACATGGGTGGCCCTGCCTTTGGCGCCCGCAGTGCGGCGGGCAACTCCCTCGAAGATATCGAAGCGCTGGCGCGCCACGCCCACCGTTTCGGCGCTCAGGTGTTTGTCGCCTTCAACACCCTGTTGCACGATCACGAGCTGGAGCAGGCCCGGCGCCTGACCCACCAGATTTTTGAGGCGGGGGCCGATGCGCTTATCGTGCAGGACATGGGGCTGCTGGCGCTGGACCTCCCTCCCATCGCACTCCATGCCAGTACCCAGACCGACAACCGCACGCCGGAAAAGGTGAAGTTTTTGCAGGATGTGGGCTTCTCCCAGGTGGTGCTGGCACGCGAACTGTCCCTTGCGCAGATCCGCGAGATCAGCGCGGCAACCAACGTGCAGCTGGAGTTCTTTATCCACGGCGCGCTCTGTGTCTCCTACAGCGGTCAGTGCAATATCAGCCACGCCCGTACCGGCCGCAGCGCCAACCGCGGTGAATGTGCCCAGCTCTGCCGTCTGCCCTGCTCGCTGCAAAAGCCGGACGGTGAAGTGCTGGTGGCCGACAGTCACCTGCTGTCGCTCAAGGATATGGACCAAACCGACAATCTGGAGGCGCTGATTGCCGCAGGCATTCGCTCGTTCAAGATTGAAGGGCGCCTCAAGGGGCTCGATTACGTCAAGAACGTCACCGCCTGGTATCGCAAGAAGCTCGACGCCATTCTGGAGCGCCGATCCGATCTGGTAGCTGCCTCAGCGGGGCGTTGCAGCTACAGCTTCAATCCGGATCCGAAAAAGAGCTTCAACCGTGGCAGCACTGACTACTTCCTCAATGGCCGAAAGCCGGGGATCGACTCCACCAAGAGCCCGAAATACGTGGGCGAACCGCTGGGGCGTGTCACCAGAGTCACCAAGGATGGCATAGAGATTGACGGCAAGCAGGTCAGCCTCAACAACGGCGACGGTCTGGGCTTCTTCAAGCCGAACAACGAGCTGGTGGGGATGCGCCTCAATAAAGTCGAAGAGAAGGCGGAGAGTAAGCTGTTGCTCCTGTCAGAACGTATGCCGGGGCTGAAGGTGGGCTCCGAGCTCTACCGCAACCACGATAGTGCGTTCAGCAAGATGCTGGAGAAGGCGAGCGCGGATCGCCGGATCCGGGTCGATATGGAGCTCTCCGAGTGCGATGAGGGCTTGTGCCTCACGCTCACCGACGAGCAGGGCATCAGTGTCGCGGTGACGCTTCCCTGCGACAAGCAGCCTGCCGACAATCCGGAGCGGGCACTGCAACAGGCGCGCGATCAGCTTGGCAAACTTGGTAACACCCTGTTTGTGGCGCGCAAGATTGAGTTGGTGGTAACGAGGCCGCTATTTATTGCGGCATCACAGCTTAACGGGCTGCGCCGGGATGGCATTGCCGCGCTGGAGGCCGCGCGTGTGGCCAGCTACCAGCGCCCAGAGCGACGCATCGCTCTGCGGGATATCAGCTATCCCCAGCACCGCCTCTCCTATCTGGGCAATGTGCTGAACAGCGCGGCCGAGCAGTTCTTCCGCGAGCATGGGGTCGAGCGCATTGCTCCCGCCTATGAGGCTAACAAGGAGGAGGGAGAAGTGGTGCTGATGATCACCAAGCACTGCATCCGCTACAGCCAGAACCTCTGCCCGAAAGAGGTGCCCGGTCTCAAGGCCGAGCCGCTGGAGCTCAAGATGGGTAAAGACACCTTCCGCCTGCGCTTTGATTGCAACCGCTGCGAAATGCAGGTGATGGGCAGCTTGAAACGCTGATCCAATTGCCCCTTTCTCCGTCCGGAAAAGGGGCAACTTTTTATCGCAGGCTCTCTGTCCACCCTCCTTTAATTGCCAACCTCCCTTTAATTGCCCCTTTCCAGCGCCAGCAGCGCCTTTTTAATCTCCAATCCCCCCGCATAGCCGGTCAGGCTGCCGTTTTGGCCGATCACCCGATGGCAGGGAACGATGATCGAGAGCGGATTGCGGCCATTCGCGGCGCCGACCGCGCGGCTCGCACTCGGTTTGCCGATGGCACGGGCAATCTCGCTGTAGCTGCGGGTCTCACCATAGGGGATGTCGCACAGCGCTTGCCACACCGACTGTTGAAAGGCGGTGCCACGGGCGGCAAGGGGCAGGGAGAACCGCTGCAAGCGGCCGGCAAAATAGGCGTCAAATTCGGCGAGGAAGGGGGCCAGCGCCGTGTGGTCTTGCTGCCAGCCACTCATATCGGGCAGTGCCCGCAGGCCCGCCACAAAGTCCACGTGCACCAGACCACGTTCATTGATGGCGACCAGCAGATCGCCAAAGCGGGTTGGCAGGATATCGTAGCGGATCATGGGGTTATCTCCTGTTGTTGGTTATCTGGCTGTTTTTCGTTGCCGGTGGCATGGATCAGCAAATTGGGCGCTTCACTCATGGCGTGCCACAGCCAGCTCGCCGCATAGCTGCGCCACGGTTGCCATGCTGCGCTTTGCGCCAACACCTCCTTCACCGGCAGTTTGGTGCCACCTCCGAGCGCTTTTTGCAGCACCAGATCGGAGGCGGGGAAAGCATCAGGATCCAGAGCGCAGCGCAGCCGCCAGTACGAGACCGTCCAGGGGCCTATGCCCGGTAGCGCCAGCAACTGCTCATCACTGGCTGTCGTGAGGGTCAGCTCGCCGCTGGCCAGCGCCTCTGCCACGCCCCGCAGGGTACGAATGCGGCTGCTGGGCATGCCGATGCCGTCGAGATCGAGTTCGCACAGCTGGGCGGGGATTGGCAGTTGCGCAACTCCGAATTGCGCCTCGGTGCGGGCCACCAGTCGCCCGAGCAGGGTGATGGCCCCCTTGACCGACACCTGCTGGCCGACGATGGCGCGCAGCATCACCTCGTACTCGTCCCAGCCACCCGGCAGCCGCACGCCGGGCCAGCGCGCCTGCAAACGGGCGAGCAGCGGATCCTGACCGAGCAGATCGCCGATCCGCTGCATGTCGGCATCGAGATCCCACATCCGGCGCACCCGATACAGCAGATCAGGCAGCGCTGCGAGCGGCAGATCATGGACGGTGAGCTGCAGGCTGTGCCCCTTGCCCTGCGCGATGCGCACCAGCGCGACCTGATCGCCGACCCGGTAGCGCCGCTCATACACCTCACCCTCTACCCGCTCCAGACCGGGGATCGCCCGCAGCCGGTAAAACGCCAGCATGGCCGCCACGTCATACGGGGGGCGATAGGGCAGTTGCAGCGTCAGGGTTGCGCCGCGCGGATCCGAGTGCATCTGGTCTGGTGCGTCATCGTGTGCCTCTTGTTGGCGCAGGGTGCGAGGGGCCAGCCCGTAGGCGTTCAGCCAGGCGTCGTTGAAACGGCGAATGCTGGCAAAACCTGCGGCAAACGCGATGTCCGTGATGGGCAGTGCGGTTTCGGTCAGCAGCCGTTTTGCGAGCAACAGGCGGCGCGTCTGCTCCACCTGTTTCGGTGACGCGCCGAGGTGCTGCTCGAACTGGCGGCGAAGGGTGCGTTCGCTGATCCCGGCCTCGTTAGCCAGTTCGGCGAGCGTACCGTCTGCCAGTTCGCCGCGATCGATCCGCATCAGCAAACGGGCGAGTTCGGGCGGCAGATCGCCACGGGCAGCGGGGGCCTGCTCGGGGCGACAGCGCAGGCAGGGGCGCAGGCCATGTTGCTCGGCAGCTGCGGCGCTTTGGAAGTAACGCACGTTGTGCTCGTGCGGTGGCCGTGCGGGGCAGACGGGGCGGCAATAGATGCCGGTGGAGAGCACGCCGGTAAAGAAGCGGCCATCGAAACGCGCATCGCGGGCGAGCCGGGCGGCGTGGCACTGTTCGCGGCTGAGGCTCGGGGTCCCCTCATCCTGATGGTTGTCACTGGCGGGTTGCGAGTTCATGGTCCGGGCGCTCTGTACTGGGTGCATGAATGAGAGAGTAAAGAGGAGAAAAGGCGGTGACTAGCCAGAAACGGACAGTGATTGAAATAAAGATGTCGCCGGGGGCGCCCCGAGCCACTTTGAATCCGGTTGTTTGTCAATGAAAAACGGGGCAGCCAAGCTGCCCCGTTCTCCTCTTCACTCGCTGGCGCTGCATCCGTTATTTCAGATAGCGCTGCTCCAGATGCTGGCGTAGCCAGCGCGGGTTCAACGCCTCGCCAGTCGCGCGGCGAATGAGCTCGTCCGTGCTGTGCTGGCTGCCCTGTGACCAGATGTGGCGGCCAAGCCACGCGAGTATCTCCGGCAGGCGACCCGCCTCGATCACGCTGCTCATGTTGCCCAGCTCCCGCTCCAGTGCGAAGCGCAATTGCGCCGCATACATGGCGCCGAGCGTGTAGCTCGGGAAGTAGCCGAACGAGCCGTCCGTCCAGTGAATGTCTTGCATGCAGCCATTCTGGTCGTTGCCCCTGGTAGAGAGGCCGAGCCACTGCTGCATCTTGGCATCCCACAGCTCGGGCAGATCGGCCACTTCGATGCGCCCCTCGATGAGGTCGCGCTCCAGCTCGTAGCGCAGGATCACGTGCGCCGGGTACGTCACCTCGTCCGCATCGACGCGGATAAGGCCGGGCTCGACCCGGTTGTAGAGCTTCGCCAGGTTCGCCGGCGCAAACGCCGCTTGCTCGCCAAAGTGCGCGCGGATGCGCGGCACCAGCAGAGCCAGGAAGGCTGCATCGTGGCCGAGCTGCATCTCGCAGAACAGGCTTTGGCTCTCGTGAATGCCCATGGACCGCGCCTCGGCCACCGGCTGGCCCAGCAGCTGGCGCGGCAGCCCCTGCTCGTAGCGCGCGTGACCCGTCTCGTGCACGATGCCCATCAGGCTGGAGACAAACTCCCGCTCGTTGTAGCGGGTGGTGATGCGCACGTCGGTTGGCACGCCGCCGCAGAACGGGTGGCTGCTCACATCGAGCCGGCCGTGGGCGAAATCAAAGCCGAGCAGCCCCATCACCTCCTGACCGAGCGCCTGCTGGCTTGCAATCGGGAAGGGGCCTTGCGGGATCAGCAAGGATTCGCTTTTCTGCTGTTCGCTCACCGTCTGGATCAGGCCCGGCAGCCAGCTGGTGAGATCACCGAAGATCTGATCCAGCCGCGCACTCGTCATGCCGGCTTCATACAGCGCCAGCATGGCGTCGTAGGGGCGCACCCCGAGTGCCTCGGCGCGAAGGTGCGCTACTTCCCGCGACAGGGCCACCACCTCCTTGAGATTGGGGGCGAAGCCTGCCCAGTCGTTATTTTTGCGCTGGCTGCGCCAGGCGTGCTCGCACTTGCTACCAGCCAGCGACAAGGCTTCTACCAGATCCGTGGGTAGCAGGCTCGCATCCTGCCAGTGGCGTTTTATCTCGGCGAGGTTCGCGCGTTGGAGCTCATTCAAGTACTCGCTCTCGGCCTTGGCGATCCAGTCGCCGAGCTCGGGAGCGGTGCGTTTTTGATGGATCAGCACGCCGAGTTCGGCCATGGCCTCGGCGCGTGCCTCGTTGCCGCCCTCCGGCATCATGGCGGCCTGATCCCAGCCACAGATGGCACTGAGGTGGGAGAGCCGGTGCAGCTGTTGCTGATGTTGTTCAAGTTTTTGATATGACATGGGATTGTCCTTGTTATCGTCCCTGATGGTATGCACCCCGTACCTGGCATGATCGGGGCCGTTCGATGCTAACACTGCCATCGCGCGTTTTACCACCCTGGCCGAAGGGGCCTGACCAGATGACAGGTGCTGACTAGCCGAGGCGCTTCTGGTGTCGCTCGCGGTTCTCCGCCTTCTGGCGCTCGCTTTTTTGCAGCAGCACATAGAGGGCGCCGCTGCCGCCGTGGCGGCGCTCGGCGCTGTGCATGGCCATCACGGCCGGCAGTTGTGGCAACCAGGTACTGACATGGCTTTTCAGCACCGCGCGCGGCGTGCTGCGCTCCCCCTTGCCGTGCAGGATCAGCAGGCAGCGGATGTCCCGCACCTCGCAATCCGCAATGAACTGCACCAGGCTCTGGCGCGCTTCGTTGAGTGTCTTCTGATGCAGATCCAAGCTTGCCTGCAGCTCGTATTTGCCGAGCCGCAGCTTCTTGTAGACCCCCTCCTGCACACCGTCGCGCTTGAAACCGACGATGGCGTGGGGATCGAGCATCTCGACCGCCTCCATGCTGAGGTGATCCAGGGTCAGTTGCTCGGCGGTCGCGGCCTGGCGGCGAGCCAGTTGCGCCTCGGTCGGGGCGGATGTGCCCGTGAGAGAGAGGGTGTTGTCGCTACGAATGGGCCGCACGTCGGCCACTTCCTGCAGAAACAGTGAGAGTTCGTCGTCATGAGACACGGCAGGCTCCCCGCATTGGAATGAGCGGGCATTATAGCGGGGGAGTCGGGGTCAGAAAATGGGGGCACAGCTAGCCAGTCTGGAGGACCACTGTCAGTCGTGCCGGACAGGCTGTCGTTGCCGGGCAAGCGTTAACAGGCGATCGCGGGATCGCCTGACGAGATGTGTTACTGCTCCTCTTTCGGCGGCTTGGCATTCATCACCTTGTAGATGAAATAGGCCGCGTAGGAACTGATCAGCAGGAAGGTACCGATAATCACCAACATGGACATGAGCCCCACGCTGTTGCCGAACATCAGGTTCATCCAAAATTCCATCTCATGCACTCCTGTCATCCCATTGATGACAAGCATGATAGATACCTCTTTGGGAGTGATGAGATGATCTCGATCAAGTCCCTTGGTGGTTATTTAATCGGCGGCCGGATCTGTGAGCCATCTCGCACTCGGCTAACCCGCTGGGCAGAGCCAGCGCTGCGATGGGGCCTCAATCGGTTGCCGTGCGTGGGCCCGGTGCTGTGAGTGGAGTGATGCGCCACCCCTGCTGCTCCAGCAGGGCGATCAGCCCCTGGTCACCATAAAGGTGCAGGGCACCTACCACAATAAAGCTCTCGTTCGGCAGGGTAGGCCACTTCTTCAGCCAGTTGTGGTTGCGCTCTGCCAGCAAGGTCTGCTCCAGCCAGGCTTGCAGCTTGGGTGGCGCCATCTCGGCTTTGAGCAGGTCGACCAGGGCTGCCTGATCCCCCTGCTGCCACGCCTTCATCACGTCGCGAAAGCCGGTTTCGAGCTGGGGCAGCTCATCCAGGGTGCTTTCCAGCATCAGGGTCTGGTTGTCACCGACACTGGCGAGGTAGCCGAGCTGTTCGAGCAGGGTCTCGAGGCCGATGATGGGCTTGCCGCTCTCGGTGGCGCGCTTGGCGAAGTGTTGATCCACCCCGAGCGCGCTGCTGAAATCGGTACGTTCCAGCGCCGCCTGGGTCAGAGTGATGGCCGCAAACCAGGGGCGCAGCGGGGCGATCATGTGCTCGGTCAGGCCATTCTGGCCGGCGGCTATGAGGGTGCGTTGATACAGATCGAGCGGCACGTGATCCTTGAGGGTTTTACCATCCACCAGCCGGGTGATGGCGCCCATCTCCTGCCACTGCGTCTGGCTGATGTGGGTGAGATCGACCTCCATCACCAGGGCACGGCTTTGTTGCCAGGCGCGTTCGACGGGATCGGGCAGCGGATAGAGCGAGGGTTTGCCCGCATGAATGGAGCCCAGCAGCCAGTGTTGCTGGTCACCCTTGCTCACCCGATAGAAGGCGGGGTCGGCAAAGGCGGTCAGCGGCAGCAGCAGGCAGAGCAGGAAGGCAATCAGCGTGCGGTGAAATTTC
This sequence comes from Aeromonas popoffii, assembly GCF_037818705.1. Taxonomy (NCBI): domain Bacteria; kingdom Pseudomonadati; phylum Pseudomonadota; class Gammaproteobacteria; order Aeromonadales; family Aeromonadaceae; genus Aeromonas; species Aeromonas popoffii. The sequence goes on from NZ_CP149129.1 coordinate 755,164, forward strand.
ATGAGGCACCTTATGTTGGCGGGATGGCTTCTCTTCATAACATTAAGCCCTATGATAAGTCCTCATTCGTCACAGCCAAGAGGTTTCCCATGCCACATCTTCGTTTTCGGGCCGTTTCCGTCGATACCCTGCAGCAGATAAGCACGCCTTTGCTGGCGGATCTGTGCGCCCTGACCGGCGGCAAGCCCGAGTTTGTCACCCTGGAGCGGGTCGAGAGTACCTGGGTACGCAGCGGGGCGGTCGAAGCCGGTTTTCCGTTTGTGGAGCTGGTCTGGTTCGAACGACCGCAGGAGCTGCAAGATGCCGCCGCGGCGCTCATCACCCGTCATCTGAAGGCGGTGCTGGGGGAGCAGACCTATGTGGTGGTGCAGGTGCTGCCCATGGTCAAAAGCCACTACTACAGCGACGGTCAGCACTATTGAAAAGCGGGTAAACAAGATAGGCGCGTCGGGTTACGCCGCTAACCCAACCTGGGTTGCTTGATGCCCATGGCCGCTAACCGGATCAGGCCGACTTGGCCAGGATCCTGTCGAGCCAGCGGCTTGGCAGAAGGCGGCGCAATACCGCAAACAGCCGGGTCGGGAAGGTGACCGGGTAACGATGCTTTGGCCGCTTGCTCTGCAGCGCGTGCAGCAGCGGCGGGATGCAGGCTTCGCTTGGCAGCGTGAAACCGCTGGTAGCCCCCTCTTTTTCCAGCCGGGTCAGGGTCTGGCGATAGGCGCCCTGATGGCGGCTCTGGGCCGGATCGATATGGCGCACGAAGGCGGCGTGGGCATTGGCGCGAAAGCGGGTATCGATGGGGCCCGGTTCGATCAGGCTGATGTGCACGCCGCTGCCTTCGAGCTCCAGACGTAGGGTGTCTGTATATCCTTCCAGTGCAAACTTGCTGGCGTTGTAGGCGCCGCGATATTTCATGGCCACCAGCCCCAGCACCGAGCTATTTTGCACTATGCGACCCTCTCCTGCGGCCAGCATGGCTGGCAGTATCTGGCGGATCAGGTGGTGCCAGCCAAACAGGTTGGTGTCGAACTGGGCACGTAGCGCCTCGGTGGGCAAGTCTTCCAGCGCACCGGGCTGACCATAGGCGCCATTGTTGAACAGGCCATAGAGACGGCCCCCGGCCAGGGCCAGCGCCTCTGCCGCCCCTCGCTCTATGCTGGCGGTGTCCGCCAGGTCCAGTTGTACAGCCAGCAGACCCTGCTGTTGCAGCTGTGCCACATCGTTGGCCTTGCGGGCGGAGGCGATCACGGTAAAACCGTGCTGACCTAGCGCCTGCGCGGCAGCGAGGCCAATACCACTGGAACAACCGGTGATCAGAACAAAACGGGGCATGATAGCGTCCTTGTAACTGCTGACAGAAGCGTGCGGGCAGGATAGCGCGGATAAAAACCTTATCCGGCTCGCATGTTAGCCTGCCACCCGGAAAAAAGAAAACCGGGCCAAGTAGCCCGGTTTGCTGACATCGTAATTTGCCTGATTACATGATGGTAAGTGGCATGATGATGTGGAATTTGACGTCACGCTCGGAGGTAAACACGTTTGGATAGTCAGTCCAACCTTTCCAAGTGGATGGCAGATCGTTGTTATAGTCGGTGTAGTGCAGTTTGAACAGGGTGCCTTTCAGCTTGCCATCTTGGACTGTGTAGCTGACATCGAAGTTAGCTGCCCACTCTGTATCTCCTTCGGCAACTTTAGTGCCATCACCTTTCTCCATATCCCAGCCGTAAGCACCGGATACACCGACAGACCAGCCAGGCGCACCAACCAGGTCATCCAGAGAACGCGTTACGCCGAAGAACAGTGCTTTTTCGTTGTTGGCGTTCCAGTCGGAGCGGGAATCCCACCAAATTTCGTTAGCACCCTGGGAGTTGCCGTAGCCGCGGGTCAGACGGGGCAGGTAGTTGCCTTCAGCCCCTTCCGCTTTGGTCCACAGACCTTCCAGACGGAAGCCGTACTGAGCGTAGCTCCAGGCGGCGGTCAGGGCTTGTTGCCATGCCAAGCCATCATAAGTCTCTACAGGACTACCAGAGGCATTTTTGTAAGTCTCAGTCTCGGAGCCATAGAACTGGTAGCTGGTTGAGAGGCCTCCCAATACGTCAAACTTGTGAGCCAGTTTGGCGTGGTAGCTATCCATATAATCGGCAGACTGGCCGAAGGAGCCGGTAATGGCCGTGCCAGTCTCAAAGGTGTAACGAGCAGCAACTGCATGGATGTAGTCAATTTCGTTTTCTTTATCGAAGGTATTACCCCAAGGGCCGCTCCACGCTTTACTTTTGTAAAAGCCCTGAGTTTCTTTGAACCAGGGAGCCTTGTATTCATCGGCGATAGCGTAGGTCAGATAGAGACCACCAAGGTTACCTTCAATTTGTCCGCCCCGGTAAGTACCAGGTTGATAAGACCAGTTAACGCTAATTTGGCCAGGAACATACAATTGGGTATAGCCAGCTTTTGCGGTCACACCTTCAATCAGCTTCAACTTAAGAGCTGCGTTTGTCAGGCTCGCACCATTTTCAGATTCGGTGTTGCTGGTTCCCCAAGCTCGTCCCCAGAAAGAGAATTCATTCTCGGCGTTGACAGGGTTACTTTCATCAATGGCTAAGTCATAGGCAGTGAATCCGCCCAAGTCTAAACCCACCACGTCCCATGCATAGCCGGAGGTAAAGTTAAGGGCTGCTTGAGCGGTAGCATGGCTCAAGTTGGAGCGATATTTTCCGGTGTTCTCTGCAGGTACGACACCAGAGTCAACACGAACACGATCACGTTGGAAGTAGAACAGCCCGCCGGTCAGCTTGGCATCATCGGTAAAGGCTTCATAAGATTTGCCATAAGTTGGGCTCATCATATCCTGAGCTGCCAACGCCATGCTGGGGGTGACCAAGGCGGCAACAACCGCCGCGCTTAATGCAGCACGCTTGAAGATCACGTTTTCCATTTTTATAGCTCCTGATTTTATGGACTTAGCTTTTTTGTCCGGCAGTCAGGCAATGGCCCGCCGCTCGGTATTGGCATTGCAATCAAAGCCCCGTAGGGCAAAAAATTACTGGTCGTTCGTCTGCGGCCGCGACGTCTTGGCGTATGTGCGGTGGGCAGTTCTGTTCATCACATCATGTTATTTTTTGTGTTCCGATTCTTGGCTATCGGACAATGCCAAGAGTACGTTCGCGGTGCGAAATATCAATGAAAAGTTCCCGCCAAGTTTCAAAAATATGACAGAGTGCAAATAATCATGGATCTTGTCATGGACACCCGCAGCCCGCTTATATCAGCGCTGATAGCCATATTCAGGTGAAATTGGTTAGAGACTTGGGCGGATCTTTTGTGAGGGGCGTCACTTTTTTCGTTAACCGGTATGCAACAGATAATTTTGTGCCAAAAAAAAAGATATGCCCCCGCGTTGGGGGCGGGAGAAGGGGACTCATAAGAGAGATAGGACGGGATATTCAGACCTGATGGCCGAGGCAGGAGAGATGGCGTTTTTATGACAGCCACTTCATGGCGGTGCTGTCATGACAACGAAGGCGCGGCGGGCTCCTTCTGCTTGCGGGCGGCAGGTGACTTGCCCAGCATGCCGAGCAGGGCCCCCCCCATGATGAAGGCTCCGGCCAGCAGGTGACGGGGCGTCAGCTGTTCGCCATTGAGCAGCACCAGCAACAGGGTGCTCAGCAGCGGCGTCAGATAGGCCAGTGCCCCGATGCGACGGGGATCTCCGTCTCGCAGCGCCAGATACCAGGTGACGAAGGCCGCTCCCATGGGCCCGAGCGCCAGCCCCACGATCAACCACCAGTCGCGGGTGGGGATCTGTTCGAGGGGCAGCGGTCCCTCCAGCCACAGCGCAAGCAGCAGCGCCAGCAATCCGGCGGGCAGGCAGGCCGCCGCCGTCACCACAGCCGGTGCGGGTGGCAACCGGCGGGAGAGCACAGAGTAGGCACCCCAGATGATGGCGGCGCCGAGCGCCAGCAGGTAGCCGGGCAGATAGGCCTGTTGCAGCTGCAACTCGCCGTTGACCATCACCAGCACGGAACCGGCCAGCCCTAGCGCACCGGCCAGCAGGTGGCGAGCATGGAGCGGATGGCCCGGCAGCAGCAGGGGGGTGAACAGTATGATGCACAGGGGCCACAGGTAATTGATGAGGTTCGCCTCCAGCACCGGGGCGTGGCGAAAGCTCATGAACAGCAGCAGATGGTAGAACAGCAGCGCCGCAACCGTGACCAGCCAGGTGATGGGGCGAGCCCGCCACTGGCGCCAGAACGGCAGGGCACCGGCGCCGCAGAAGAAGAGCACCAATCCCACCAGCACCAGAGGTGACACGCTGGTGATCCGGGAGGTGAGCGCCGCCAGCGAGGCCCACAGCAGTATGGTCAGCAGCGCAAAACCGGTGGACTTGTCCCACCAGGAAGAAGCAGACATCCAACACTCCTTTGCAAGATGAATAAAAAGAGGGCCAGTCTAGCAGACTGACCCTCCCTCCTGACCATCCCTGTTTTGGTCTGGTTATTTACTGTTTACTACCGCATTGGCAACGGGGGTAACTGGCTGACGCCTTACTCCCCAGATGATCAGCGCCAGTACCACCAGTGGCAGCAAGGGGTCGAGCCAGGTGCCGCCCGAACCGAACAGCAAGTTGAGCAATGCCACGCTGGTGCCGCCAATGGCCCAGGCTATGGTGGTGGGGATGGACCAGACTACCATCTGCTGTTTGACATCCGAGATACCCATCATGCGGTTGACCACCCAGAACAGGCTGTCGTTGAAGTAGCCGAAGAACAGCGACCCCATAGTAGCTGCCTGGGCTGCCAGCAGCATGTTGACACCCGGGATCTGGGCCAGTATGGGCGCAGAAATAGAGGCCGCTGTCACCATGGCCACTGTACCCGAGCCCTGGATCAGGCGCACCAGGGTCGCCACGATGAAGGGGATCAGGATGGGGGAAATGGGTAGCTGGGCGATCTGCTCGGCCAGCTGCTGGCCCGCACCGCTGTCACGGAGCACGGCACCCAGGGCGCCACCGGCACCGGTCACCAGCAAGATGATACCGGCCGATTGCAGCCCCTCTTCCAGACGGGCGGCGGTGGCGTGGCGATCCATGTGCGGTACTAGTGTATAGACCGCCAGCAGCACGCTGATGGCGAGCGCTATGATGGGGGTGCCGATGAAGTTGACACCCTGCACCAGAGGGTTGGTGGCCAGGCCGTCCATGCCTTCCAGGGTGGCCAGGGTGGTGAGCATGGCCTTGAGGAAGATGAGCACTATGGGCACCAGGATCGGTAGCAGTGACAGGGTCAGACTGGGCAGGCTCTTGCCCTCCTTCTCCTGGATGTACTGCTCGTAGGTGGACTGGAGTTCATCCGGCGTCTTGGCGACCTGGGCGGCGAACTCGGGGTACTTCTTGTCGAGCCACTGGGCGTAGAAGACGATGCCGAGCACGCAGGGGATGGCCAGGGTCATGCCCATCAAGAGCATGGCGCCGATGTCCACGCCAAACAGACCGGCGACACCGAGGGGACCCGGGGTTGGCGGCACAGTGTGGTGGGTGACTACCAGCCCCCCCGCCAGCGCTACGCCCAGGGTGAGCAGGGAGCGCTTGCCGCTTTTCGCCAGCGCCTTGGCCACCGGATAGAGGATGACGAAGGCAGAGTCCACGAAGATGGGGATGCTGACGACGTAGCCCGTGATGGCCAGGGCCCACTCCTCGCGGCGTTTGCCGAGCCACTTGATGAAGCTGTAGGCGATCTGTTCGGCAGCGCCCGACACCTCCAGCAGGCGTCCCATCATGACGCCGAGGCCGATGACGATGCCGATGCAGCCAAGGGTCGAACCAAACCCCTGGGTGATGACGGTGAGGGTCTTGTCGATGCTCATGCCGCCAGTGATCCCGGCGATGCAGGCCGCGGCCAGCATGGCGATCAGGGCGTGTACCCGGGTACGCACTACCAGGAAGACCAGCACGAAGACCGCGATGATGAGTCCAATGATGGGGGTTGGTATGGTGCTCATGATGCCTCCTGCAGGTCATGGGTCATGAAACTGTCGATGATCCCGGCAAACGTCCTGTCTGCCATGAAGCCGGATGCCAGTGCCCGGCTGTTGTCTATTTGTCCGGGCCAGCTGGCGACGATGCGCTCGATGGCCGGGTCATGGGCAAAACTGACCTTGTCACGGGCCGCCTGACCACCCGCCTCGGTGAGTGCGTCCAGCATCTCGCCGACGGTGACGCTGATGCCGGGCAGGTTGATGCTGCGGCCATCCCCTCTGGGCAGCGTGGCAGCCAGCAGGAAGTTGTTGACCACGGTGGCGGGGCTCGAGAGCCAGAGGCGAAGCGCTGGGCTCACCGGGCAGGTGGTTTGTTCCCCCTGTAGCGGTTCGCGAATGATGCTGCTGACAAACGATGAGGCGGCGCGGTTAGGCTTGCCGGGCCGCACACAGATGGTGGGCAGGCGCAGCGCCAGGCCGTCGACGTAGCCCTTGCGGCTGTAGTCGTTGACCAACAGCTCCCCCATCGCCTTCTGGGCGCCGTAGGAGGAGGTCGGGGTCAGTGCCGTGCCGTCGTCTACCACCTCCGGCAGCGGGCCGCCGTAGACGGCCAGCGAGCTGGTGAACACGAAGCGGATGCCTGGGCGGGCCTGGCGGCACGCCTCCAGCAGACTGCGGGTGGTGTCCAGGTTGACCCGCCAGCCGAGATCAAAGTCTTGTTCCGCATGGCTGCTGACGATGGCGGCAAGGTGATAGACGATGGCGGTATGTTTGCTTATCAGCGATTCGGCCACTCCGGGAGCGGTCAGATCCGCCTGCAGGCAGCGTACTCGCGGGTCGGCCAGGGCTTGTGGCTCCTGAATGTCCACCAGCAACAGCTCGCTGAAAGAGAGGGAACTGTGCAACAGGGCATGAGCCAGCTTCTGTCCCAGAAAACCGCCTCCGCCGGTGATAATGATCTGCATCTTGCTATCCTCAGACTCGTTCGTGTTTAGGGTTGTTATTGTTGTGCCAGCCAGGCCAGGCCTTGCCGGGTATTGCCTCTGGGGTTGTATTCACAGCCGATCCAGTCGTGGTAGCCCGCCTGCTCGAGCACCTTGAACAGGTGCGGGTAGGCGATCTCCCCTTCGTCTGGCTCGTGACGGTCCGGCACCGAGGCGATCTGGACGTGGCCGATGGCCGGGCCCAGTTTGCCGATGAGGCGGGTGAGATCCCCGTCCATGATCTGGGCGTGATAGAGATCGAGCTGCACCGCAACGTTGGGTCTGTCTATCTCCTGCACCAGTGCCAGGGCATCGAGCTGATGGGCGAGGAAGTAGCCGGGCACGTCCCGATCGTTGAGCGGCTCGAGCAGTACCCTGATACCGTCTTTGGCCAGGAAATCGGCGGCGAAACGGATGTTATCGATCACGGTTTGGCGGTGGGCAGCCAGAGTGTGTGCCGGGTCGACGATGCCGCTCATGGCGTGCACCTTGCGGCAGCCAAGGGCCAGGGCATAGTCACGCACGGTGGGCAGGTGAGCACGAAATTCGGCTTCTCGCCCCGGTATGGCGGCCATGCCGCGCTCCCCGGCCGCCCAGTCACCCGGCGGCATGTTGAACAGCGCCTGGGTCAGACCGTACTGCTGCAACTGGCGGGCGAGCTCGGCGGCCGGCCACGCGTAGGGAAACAGGAACTCCACCGCCTCGAAGCCAGCCTCGCGGGCCGCCGCGAAGCGTTCCAGAAACGGCAGCTCGGTAAACAGCATGGTGAGATTGGCGGCAAACTTGCTCATGGCTTCAGACTCCTCAATTCGTTGATCTCGGGCTCGCTCAGATAGCGGATCCGCTGGCCGTGCAGCAGCAGGGCGAGGCGGGCCGTCTCTTCCAGCTCCTCCATGTTGTTGACCGCGTCGACGAGATCCTTGCCGGTGACCACGGGACCGTGGTTGGCCAGCAGGAAGGCGTTGCCGCCAGCGGCGCGGCGCCCCAACTCTTCGGCAATGCGCGCATCCCCCGGCTTGTAGTAGGGGATGAGCGGCAGCTGGCCGACCCGCATCACGTAGTAGGGGGTGAAGGGGCGGATCACATTGGCCGGATCCAGCCCCTCCAGACAGGAGAGGGCGGTGAGGTAGGTGCAGTGCAGGTGCACCACGGCCTGGCAGTCCGGATTGTTGTGGTAGATGGCGAGGTGGAAGGCCACCTCCTTGGAGGGGCTATCTCCCCCCAGGTGCTCGCCGCTCATGCTCACCCTGGCGAGGCGTGCCGGATCAAGCCGGCCGAGGCAGGAGCCGGTCGGGGTGGCGAGCAGGGTGCCGTCCGGCAACTTGGCCGAGAGGTTGCCGGCACCGCCGGTGGCATAGCCTCGTTCGAAAAGGGATGCAGCCAGCATCACCATGGTGTCGCGCAGTGCCTGTTCAGTCATGGAAGAACTCCTGTGCTCGGCTGAAGAAGGTTTCGTCACCAAAATTGCCCGATTTGAGGGCCAGTGACAGAGGGGCATCGGTGGCTCGCACCCAGGGGACTCCGGGGGCGATTTGAGGGCCGATGTGGAAGGCGGCGATACCCAGAGCCTGGGTGATGCGGCTGGAGGTTTCACCGCCGGCGATGATGAAGCTCTCCACCCCCGCCTCGCGCAACTGCACGGCAACTTGCGCAAAACACAGCTCCACCGCCTCGCTCGCCGCTTCGCGGCCAAAACGGGCCTGAATGGTGGCCAGCTCGTTCGGGCTGGTGGTGGCGTGGATCATGGGGGCCGGCGTTGCCGGCTGACTCAATACCCAGCGGGCCAGCTCGGCCGGGTAATCGGCCTGTGTCAGGCATGCCGCCACATCGAGAGCCAGGGACGGTGCCATGGTCTGGTAGCAGGCCACCTGGCGATTGGTCATCTCGGAGCAGGATCCCGACAACACCACGGCGCGCTTGCAAAGGGGTCTTCCAGCCTCGCGGGCGGCAGCCCGATTACCGTCGCCGAGCAGGCGGGCCAGGCCGATGGCGAGCCCGGAGCCGCCGGTCACCAGCGGCATGTCGAGGGCAGCGGCCGCGATGTCCAACAGGTGCTGCTCGGTGAGGGTGTCGACCACGACGTAGCGCACCCCGTCGGCTGCCAGCTGCTCAAAGGCGTCGGCAATGGCGCTGGGTCCCTGACTGATGGTGGTGAACGGGACCAGACCTGCACGCCCCTCGGCCTGAGCCTCCATCAGCCGCAGCAGGTTGCTGTCGGTCATGGGGGTGATGGGATGGTGGCGCATACCCGACTCGGCGAGCGGCTGGGTGCCAACAAACAGGTTGCCCTGATAGACGGTGCGGCCGTTGACCGGCAGCGCCGGGCAGATCAGGGTGAGTCGGCTGTCCAGCGCCGTCAGCAGGGCGTCGGTCACCGGGCCGATATTGCCCGCCGCCGTGCTGTCGAAGGTGGAGCAGTACTTCTGGTAAATGCGCGGGCAACCGCGCGCTTTGAGCCAGTCGAGGGCGGCTAGGGAGTCGCGGACCGCCTCGCTGGTCGGGCAGGAGCGGCTCTTGAGGCTGATCACCACGGCGTCAACCCCCGTCAGATCCGCCTCTGCCGGAATGCCGGAAAACTGGATGGTGGCGAGGCCGTTTTCCACCAGAAAACCGGCGATGTCGGTGGCCCCGGTGAAGTCGTCTGCGATGACACCAAGTTTCATGCTGTGCCCTCCATACCCGGCAGGCTGATGCCGTCGAAGATCTTGATGACGGCGCTGTCGTCTTCCTTGCCGTGACCGGCGTTGCTGGCGGTGAGGAACATGTTGAGCGCCGTGCTTGCCAGCGGCAGCGGGAAGTGCAGAATCCGCGCCGTGTCGGCCACCAGATTGAGATCCTTGACGAAAATGTCGACTGCGGAGCGGGCCTGGTAGTCACCGGTCAGCACTCGGGCCATGCGGTTCTCGAACATCCAGGAGTTGCCTGCGGCATGGGTCACCACGTCATACATGAGGTCGAGGGAGATGCCTGCCCGGCTGGCCAGCGCCATGGCCTCGGCGGCCACGGCGATATGCACCCCTGCCAGCAGCTGATGGATGATCTTGACCGTGCTGCCCTGACCCGGCTCGCTGCCGACCCGGTAGACCTTGCCGGCCACGGCGTCGAGCACCGGCTGCAGGCGTGCAAAGGCGGCGTCGGAGCCGGCGGCCATCACCGTCATCTCACCCGCATCGGCCTTGATGGCACCGCCGGAGACGGGGGCGTCCAGCATCAGCAGCTCCAGCCCGGCCAGCTCGTGTGCCAGGGCTGCGGCTTCATCAGCAGCGATGGTGGAGGAGATCATGACGCCTGTGCCCGGCTTGAGGTGGGCGGCCAGGCCGCTCTCGCCAAACAGGATTTGGCGCACTTGGGCGGCGTTGACCACCAGCAGCAGGACGGCATCCAGTGCTTCTGCCAGGGGGCGGGCATCGGCCATGACGGCGGTCGCACCGGCTGCTTGCAACTGCTCCCGGGCGGTTTCAGAGAGATCAATGCCATAGGTGGCAAGTCCGGCCCGTAAGCAGGATCGGGCGGCGCCCATGCCCATGGCGCCCAGGCCGATGACGGCTACGTGGTAGGGTCTGCTCATCTGTCTATTCCTCGATTACAACGGATGAGCCGATAGTAAGGGGTTGTTGTGGTTAAAAATCAGGCTGACATCACAAATATTAACTATCGATGTGTTAATTTTTGTTATTTATGAATGTCTGGAGCCAATTGGATGGCTTTGGATGTCGTTTTTGTGTGAATTTATGTGAGGCGTGAGCGGAGGGAGGATTTTTTATCAAAATTTCCCATTCCACTGGGGTAACATGAACACCCGTTTTACCGTTACGGATTGCCCATGATCCCCGTAGAGAGACAGCAACAGATACTGCACCTATTGGCCGAGCGCGGTGCCGTCAGCATCACCGAACTGACCGAGCGGCTACAGGTCTCCCACATGACCATCAGGCGCGACATCCAGAAGCTGGAAGAGCAGGGGCGAGTGCTCTCTGTTTCGGGAGGGGTGAGTCTCTCCCCGCGTATCAAGAGCGAACCCTCCCATGCCGCCAAGCGCAGCCTGATGCAGGAGGCCAAGCTGGCCATTGCACGCAACGCGGCCGCCCAGGTGGCGCAGGGCAGCACCATCTATCTGGATGCCGGCACCACCTCCCTCGAACTGGCCCGCGAACTGGCGCAGCGGGAAGATCTGATGATAGTGACCAACGACTTTATGGTTTGTGCCTACCTCATCGAGCATGGTCGTTGCCGCCTCTATCACTCCGGGGGCCAGGTCATTCGGGAGAATCAGTCCTGCGCCGGTGAGGCGACCGCCCATTTCCTGCGCAATCTGCACCTTGATATGGCGTTTTTGTCGGCGTCCTCCTGGGATGCCATGGGGATCTCCACCCCCAGCGAACAGAAGGTGCCGGTCAAGCGCGCCGTGGTGGAGGCGGCCGCTACCCGCATACTCATCTGCGACTCGTCCAAATATGGCAAGGTGGGGACTTTCAACGTGGTGGGATGGGAAGTGATCGATCAGGTGATCACGGATGGACAACTGCCGGAGAGCGCCCGAGAGGTGCTGGCCCAACATGGCGTCAAGCTCACGCTGGTGTCCTGGTTGGCAGAGCAGCAGGCCGCCGGTTAGGCGGCTCACTGCCCACGCCCTATTTACTGGCGGAGCGCTGGATCACTTCCCCCGCTTTTTCGATATCCCTGCCGATACCACTGACGGTGTTGCAGCCCATCAAGAGGACGCAGCAGAGCAGCAGCCCATATTTCATGTGTTTCATCTTGTTTCCTCTCAGGTGAGTTAGGGAATCAGTTTTAGCAAGCGTCCGTCAGGGGCATCGGTTAGCAGATAGATGGCGCCATCCGGTCCTTCCTTGACTGTGCGGATCCGTGCCCCCAGCTCGGTCAGCAGGCGTTCTTGCGCGACTATCTTGTCTCCCTCCATCTTCAGGTGCAACAGGGCCTGACCCCGCAAGGCACCGACCAGCAGGTCGCCCTGCCACTCCTTGAACAGGGTGCCTTGATAAAACGTCATGCCGGAGGGGGCGATGGAGGGAACCCAGATCCACTTTGGCGGTACCATACCGGGGGCCGCAGTGCCCGAACCAATTTTGCCGCCGCCATACTCTTCGCCAAAACTGACGCTGGGCCAGCCATAGTTGCGGCCAGGCAGGATCAGGTTGACCTCATCGCCGCCCTGGGGACCGTGTTCGTGGGCCCAGAACTGGCCAGTGACGGGGTGCAGGGCTGCCCCCTGCATGTTGCGATGACCCAGGCTCCAGATCTCGGGCAGGGCTCCGGCGTGCTGTACAAAGGGGTTGTCTTGTGGCACCCGGCCATCAAGATGCAGGCGTATGGTCTTGCCCAGGTGGTTATCGAGGGATTGGACCTGATCTCGCCCCTGATAGCGATCTCCCAGCGTGATATAGAGGTAGCCATCGTCCCCTGTCAGCAGCCTGGCACCAAAGTGGGCCCCCCCGCTCATTTTCGGCTGCTGGCGAAACAGCAGTTGCCACTGGTGCAGTCTGTCATCTTGCAATTTGGCACGGGCCACTGCCGTGCCTGCACCGCCCTCACCCGGTTCGCTGTAGCTCAGATAGATCCAGCCCTCCTTGTCCTGGGCCAGGTCGAGCAATCCCCCCTGACCGGCGCTGGTGATGGGAGGCAGCCCCTGCACCGAATGGCGCTCCCCTTGCGGATCGATGCGCAGCAAACGGCCTGTCCGTTCGCTGATCAGAAACTCCCCGCCAGGCAACAGCACCAGACCCCAGGGATGGGAAAGCCCTTCGACCAGCGGGGTCAGGGTGATGGCCCGGACGGGCGCGATCAGACAGAGCAGTAGTGCCAGTAGTCTGAACATGTGGGCCTCCTCTACAGTGACCGGTCAAAATACAGGTTGCCGGGGTGGGTCAATATCGCTGAAGTATAGAGAGACGTGACAGCAGCATCAGGAGCAATGCTCCCCTGTACGAGCCGGGATGAGGGAGCGTTTGTCTGATGTCTGGCGTGTGTTGACGAAGGGCCCCTGAAGATCCAGAGTCATACAAAGACGCATTTTCTAGTGGTATTGTGGCCAAGGACCACATCAGCCTCTTGTGCCAGCGCATTTAACTCCTTGAGGGAGAGATCCTGCGGGCCCTTGAGATTGAGCTCACGATCAGCCAGGAGTGCACCCAGATGACGGAGCTTTTCATCCCGGGTCAGTTCAAGGTCAAAGGAAAGAATCTTGTCATCCCCAAACAGGGCCACGACATCAGTCGAGTTCATCAATAGCCATCTCCATCTGGCGTTGGCCTCTCATGGCGATAATAAGTGCCAAAAGATCAGTGAGTTGGCCGAATATTACCCGAAATGTTGAACGGTGGCATCATTCAGAGCCCTCTGGTCTCAGTTCTTTTGGCTGGCATCCCGTTTTGGTAAATGTCCCTGCATCCTTAATGGCTCATGTTTGGAAAGTGTCGTCCTTGTCATGGTCAACCCACTGATCTTGTGAGACTATTTCCCTTCCTTCTCCGATCGGAACGCATTGTGTCCCTCGATTACTACCAGCGCCACGCCACCGAATTGGCGACCCGTTACCAGCAGGTATCTGCTCGCGCTGTTCACGGCGACTGGCTCACTCTGCTGGAACCTTGGCTCCTGGCTGCGCCGCGCAGGTTGCTCGATGTGGGGGCTGGCAGTGGTCGTGATGCCGCGTTTTTAGCCGGGCTCCATCGGGGCCACTGTGTGGTCGCTGTCGAGCCCTGTCAGGCACTCGCTCTACAGGGGCAATGTCATACCCGTGAGGCTGCGGTGGCGTGGGTCAATGACGCTATGCCTGCTCTCTCTGGCGTAACAGGCACTTTTGATCTGATTTTGCTCAGTGCTGTCTGGATGCATCTACCCCCGGAGTCTCGCCCCTTGGCGCTGGCACGTCTTCATGAGCTGCTCTCACCAGATGGTTATCTGGTACTGAGTCTTCGCCTGGTTGTATCGGAGCAGGAGATGCGGGAGCGAGCCATGTACCCGGTGGCTGCCGATGACGTCGAGCAGCTTGCATTGGGGGAGGGGATGACACTGCTCCATGTGTCAGAACCACAGGGGGACGCCTTGGCGCGTACCGGGTTGAGTTGGCAGAGTCTGATCCTTGGGGGCGAGCATGCACGCCTCTCCTGAGCAGCAACTCGCCTTTATTGCTTATTTGCAACGCATCTTTACCGAAGGCGATTTTGTTGCCACTTACAAGTGCGCCTTGCTCCACGGGATTGCAGATATCGCGATTGAGCGCAGCAGCGAGACCCATGATCTGACTGCGGCGCGCACCATTACGCTGGACGAACTGGCCACCAAGTTTGTGGAGCTCTATTGGCAGCACAGTCTGCCCTACTCGGCGACGGGAGAAACGGCTACCTTGCTCAAGCAGAGCAGCGGTCGTCAGGCCATCATGCTGACGGAGTTGTCACGGCTGCGTGAAGAGGGTGTCCGTTCGGTGACTGCACTGCGTCGTCACGACGCTTGGCAGCCTCTCCTTGCCCGAGTTCGACGCATCCTTATTGAGGGTCCCTTGTGGCGTCTGCAGATCCTGGGTGGGCGAGAGGAGTGCCACCTCTATCCTCATCAAAGGGGCGCGGATCATATCTGCCTTAACCCCGGCATTCTCTACTGTCTCCACCGCTTTTACGATCTGGTGGTCTCCCTCTCCCGACAGCATTGGCTGCAGCTTATCTGCGACATCAAGGGGAATCAGCCACTGATTGGCCCAAGCGTGGGGCTGGAGAATTTTCTCTTTGGTTCAAGCCGTCAGGCGCTGGGGCGGGTAGGGGAAGTATTGAGGGACTTGCAGGGGGGAACCTGTTTTTACTGTAACAAGGCGATACACGGGACTGGCGAGGTAGACCATTTCATTCCCTGGCGTCGTTATCCAATCGATTTGGGCCACAACTTCGTACTGGCACACGCCAACTGTAACCGGAGCAAACTGGATTTTCTCGCCGCTCCCGAGCACAGGGATACCTGGTACGAGCAGAATATCCTGACTCATGGGGCGTACCTTACTGGCGAGTTGGCCCCCTTGGTGAGCGTCGATGCCGAGCGTTCTACTGCCATCGCCACTTGGGCCTATCAGCAGGCCGTCCGTGAGCATGCCCGGTTGTGGCGTGGTATTGACGAGTTTGTGGATGTAACAGCCCCTAGTGTGGATATTCCCCTGCGCTTTTTATGAGGCTTTAAAGCTTGATAACAAAGGGCCACCTCTTGTGAGGTGGTCCTTTTCAAACGTTTGGTTGGCCGAGTCTGCGCATTGATATAGTCAAAGAAATCGACCTCCTGCTCGGCCATCTTGATCTTCACTCGCTCCACCAGATAGGGAATGGGCTTGCTGAAGTCGTCATACCCCATCAGGCTCACCTTGCCGGAGCGAATGTGCAGTTTGATCACATCGATATCGGTCAAGTCACCATAGAGTTGGCAAGCCGCCCCCAGGTAGACACGCAGCAGCGGCGGCAATTGTGCAATAAAGCATTTGTGCAGCAGCAGTGAATGGCTGGGATAGAACAGGTTGTTGGGTAGCTGTTGATGGGCCAGCTCGCAGGCCTGGTTGATGAGGGAAATGTCGGCAATCTGATAGAGCAGCGCTTTGGCGGCCTGCTGTGCCTGCGACTCTGCTTCGGTCCATAGAGATAGAGACGATCAAACGGGGTGTGTTGAGCCAGCCACAGGGCAATCTGATAGCTGTTTTTCCTTGGGTATATCAAGTCAATAGCAGCCCCTTGCCGAGGACAGACAAGTCGCCCCTGCTTGTTGAGTTCACTGGCTGCATGCTGATCAAGGGTGGGGGCTATGCCAGGGCAAGATCGCGAACGTTTTTTGACCAAGAAAAACAGGTTTGACCCTGCGATCCAGCTGTGATCTTATGCTCCTTTTTCAGGAGTGCCTTCATGTCTATTGATGCTGTTTTTGCTCAGTTTTTCGATGATATTCCCGACCCTCGCCAGCATGCCAAGATTTATTATCCTTTCTACGATGTCCTGTTTCTCACCGTCTGCGCAGTGATCGGTGGCGCAGACGGCTGGGAAGATATTGAAGATTTCGGTGAGGTTCATCTTCCTTGGTTTCAATCCAAGGGGCTGTTTAAAAATGGTATTCCTGTCCATGACACCATCGCCAGGATCATCTCCGGTATCAAACCAGAGCCGTTTCAGGCCGCGTTCGTACGTTGGACTCAAGCCATCAACCAGCACACCGAAGGCGCCTTGGTCGCTATCGATGGCAAAACCCTGCGCAGTTCCTATAACCGTGAAGATCGAACGTCGACCATTCACATGGTAAGCGCCTATGCCGCCGCTAATAAACTGGTGCTCGGACAGATAAAAACCGACGCCAAGTCCAATGAAATCACCGCCATTCCCGACTTGTTGGCGTTGCTCGACATCAAAGGCTGCCTGGTATCCATCGATGCGATGGGGTGCCAAACCGAGATCGTCGAGACCATCCTCCAGCAAAGTGGCGATTACTTGTTGGCCGTCAAAGGCAACCAGCCCAAGTTGTTCGAGGCGGTCCGGCAAGCCCTGGCCCCGCTGGCGGCTACCCCATTATGCGCAGCAACGATGACACTTGATAAGGCTCATGGGCGCATCGATGGTCGTGAGTACCATATCATGGCGGCGGGTGAGTTAGCTGCCCAGTTTCCTCATTGGGAACAGTTGTGCAGCATTGGCGTGGCCATCTCTTAT
Organism: Aeromonas popoffii; assembly: GCF_037818705.1. Lineage (NCBI taxonomy): Bacteria > Pseudomonadati > Pseudomonadota > Gammaproteobacteria > Aeromonadales > Aeromonadaceae > Aeromonas > Aeromonas popoffii. The sequence continues at coordinate 771,803 of NZ_CP149129.1, forward strand.
CGCATTGAAAAAATGGAAAAAATCACTCTTGAACAGCGTTATTACATCAGTTCCAAAGCGCTGACGCGGGATGAGTTTTCACGAGCGGTACGTGGGCACTGGGCCATCGAAAATAGCCTGCACTGGGTGCTGGACGTCACGATGGGCGAGGACGATTGCCCAATTTATCGCGGTGATGCCGCAGAGATCCTTGCGTGCATCCGGCACATGGGGCTGAACATGCTCAGGGCTGAAACTTCACGCAAAGCGAGCATCAGACGGAAGCAAAAGATTGCAGGAATGAGCAGTGAATACCTGGAAAAGGTACTCAATGCTGGCCTCAACAAATTGGGTGAATTTTAACAATATGTTCACGCTCTCGCCCTGGGGGCTATGCCGGGGGAGGGGTTGGCCAGAATCGTTTTACGCAGCAGCGTCCCGCAGAACCCGTAGGTGAGTGACGGGGGTCCGAACATGTATACCAGCGGGTCGAGAATATGGGTAGCCAGTTCACGGTAGGCCAACCAGCTGTCATTTTGCTCGGGTAAGTTGGGGCATTGAATACGCTGCCACGTTTCACCACAGTGAAACAGCATCTCGAAGGTAAAGTGGCGGCTACATGAGCGGTAGATATCCATTGCTCATTTACTCTTTCCATGGCGAAAAGGTCAATGCAGGGCTTCCATTCGCTTAAGGAATGGTAAGCGCTGTTCTTGTATGGTCTGCCTAGTACTCAAGGCTGACGCAGAGATACCGTAACAAAAGATGACACATTCGAGAATTTGGGATGTGCAGAAACACCCAAGCCAAAAACGACCAAGGGGTTAGCGCCATGAAGATGCTAACCCCTTGTTTTATATGGTGCTCCCGACTGGAGTCGAACCAGTGGCCTGTCCCTTAGGAGCCAAGGTCGGTAGTGTTTCAGAAGGTTTTATAAAGTTGAAGAATAGATTGTAATACATTGTTTTTAATGTTTATTTTTCATTTTGTGGGTTTCAGCTAGTTTCATGAAGTCTCACCCTATATCATGTTTGCTGTGGTACCCCAAGTGGTACCCCAAACAGGGGGGAGAGAATGCTATGGCAAGAAAACCGGTAACTCAGGATCGAGAGATCCCCTCATTGATTTTGCAAGGGGAGGCTTCGATTACCCGCTATGCGGTGAAATCTCCCCATGGCGGTGGATTAGCCATTGAAGTTAGGGCTGGGAAGAGCAAGCGGTTTGTATATCGTTATCGGATTGCTGGTACTCAGGCGGCAGTTGTGCTGGGTAATTACCCTGCATTGTCGTTGGCGCGAGCCAGGCTTGAGCATGCAGAGCTGGCTGCCTTGGTAAAGAAAGGGATAGATCCACGCAAGCATGTTGCTAGTGAAAAGGCTAAAAATGAAACCGCCCTGACGATGGATGAGTTACTTGGGCGATGGCTCGAAGCGCAGCATGTTGCCCAGGCCGTCAAACCAAAGACTCTCCAGTGCCATCAGGAGCGTTGGAATCGTCACCTTAAGAAGAGCTTGGGTAATATTCGTCTAATCGATCTGACTCGTGCCCACTTGGCGCAAGCGTTAGAGATCACTCGACGTGCAACAAAAGATGAAACCCGTAAGGGGCTGGGAACGCTGAACCAGATGTTGGATTATGCGGTAGTTCACTGCCTGATCGAGGCCAACCCTGCGAGACTGTTGCGACCCAAGGATTTTGGTGCCAGTGCCGGTTCGCCAAGAGAGAGATGGCTGACAGTCCCCGAATTGCGCAGGCTATGGAAGGCGATTGATGAGGATCTTGGAAGTGGTGGTAGCTTGGAGGCTGGAGGGCGTGGCGTTTCTCGCCATGCCACTATTTCTCTGCCAGCAGCGAATGCGATCAAGCTATTGATACTGACCGGATGTCGTAGAGGCGAAGTCGCTAATATGCGTTTTTCACATATTAGAGATGATATCTGGACGATCCCTGATACTAAGAATGGGAAGCCTCATTCGGTATTCTTATCTCGACAGGCGAAAGCGTTGATTGATGAACAGGCACTATATGTAAACGGGGACTTCGTTTTTGAATCAGATAGACCTAAAAGTGACGTAATTGAACCAATTTTAGTTGACTCGATAACCAGAGCTTTAAGGCGATTTATTTCTCGCTCTTTATCTGACATGGAACCATTTACTGTACATGATTTACGGCGTAGTGCTGCAACAAATTGGGCTGAGAGATTAGATGCAGAAGAGAGAGTGATAGAATTATGTCTGAATCATCTCCCACTAAATAAATTGGTTAGAACCTATCATCGTTCGCGACATGATGATAAGAAAAAAATGCTATGGCAACGCTGGGGCGAGTTGGTTGAACTAGAAGTAGAAAATGAGCCGAAAAAAACTAATCTTCATGGGAATGTTATTGAGTTCGTAAGAAAAGTAAAATAAAAAAAGGCGGACTAGTGTCCGTCTTTTTTTATTTGTTCATATTCTTCTCGTATTAGTCTTGTGACTACCTCATTTTTTCTTCTATCTGTATTTTGACAAATGAAGTCTAATTTTTTAATGATATCTTCAGATAGCACAATACTTACTGCCTTTTTACCATTGTTTTTATCACGATATGCCTTTTGTGACCAAGCTGATTGCATGTTTTTCTTTAACAGTACCCTTTTGTATTTATATTCATGAAGTAAATCAAAGGTAGCAATTATCCCATTGCGTTTGTCATGTGTGTTACCATTGTTTATAAACCAGCTTGGTGTTTTTGTCTTATGTATATAAGACCATGCCCAGTTAGTTTTTTCTAGTTCTTGCAAAGTTATCCAAATTTCAATGTCGTCATTGTTTTTTATAAAACTCCATTTATTTTCAAGGGTCTTTATGCTTTCTGCTTTTTCATCCAATAAAACATTCCATGTATCAAAATATGAAATGACATTATCCTTTATTTCATCGTTGCTTTTAGGTATAGAGGAGTTAAACCTGTAGATATTGTCAAAAGTGTAAAAGTCATTATTTTCATAAAATTCATTTGAGTTGCTTTCCGCAATGATTGCATTTTCTGGTAGGTAAAGTTCATGTCCATTTATGGACTGCGGTTTATTATCCCCAAGGGATAAATTACTATGGATGATTTTATTATATGTTCGGGTTTTAGCGCTATTCACATATGCCCATAAAAAATTGCATAATCGATTATTATTAGTGTTAATCCATTCGAAGTGTGAACGATCTAGACACTCTGCATTTGCCATCACCTTAAAATACTCAGGGGATTCACGTGGGACAATGATGTTATTTGTTCCTAAATGGCTGTGGATATTTTTTAGGTTTACTCGGTTATGTACGTTTTGGCGATTATTAAATATCGCAGACAATAAATCATCCACATATAAGTCCAGCGGTTTGAATTTATTTATATCAACATGGTGAATGTTGCAAACTAGATTTAATTCCCGTTTGCTCAGGTTGAATAGCGGTCGATTGATACTCTTTGACATAGTGGGGAACTCGCTTGTTACTTAGTAATTGGTTGATTGTTTTGCGTTCTTTTGTGATGTGTTTTTAACTGATTTTAGATTGTTTATCAATTGATTTTAGTGTGATTTTTTGACATGAAGCATCATGATTTCTTCGTTTTCTTCGCACTAGCATGCAGTTCCTGAAGGTAGAGCCAGCATGTCGTTGAAATGACCTGCCATTGCTGTCTATTGATCCTGTGAGTGATGAGCCTATGAAAGAGTGTCAGCAGTGGAGTGGCTTTTTAGGATTACGGATTTAATGAGAGCTACAGCCGGACGAGATGAGAAGGGGCGGGTTCAACATTGAAGAGCCATGCCCACTTCAACATTCAGTGTGCAGCTATCTATAAGGGTAAACAGTATCCAGTTCATGATAATGCTTTAAACACGTGTATATAAGATCACCAATCGCATGTTCATTGCTTATCCATGTGTGTAAACACCAGTTTCATAGAGATGTGTATGCTACAGATTACGATGTTTAGCGTGCGCACAATAAAAATGTAATACTTATTTGTTTCGTTTTTATGATATATGTTTTTTACGTGAGGGACTCCTTGTATGGACGACAAAAGGAGCTCATCATGAAGTTACTTAAATTGAAGGATGTCATCGCAATGACATCACTCTCTAAGGCATCAGTTTATCGTCAGATGAATGACGGGAAATTTCCAGCGTCAGTCAAGATCGGCCCAAGATCTGTTGCTTGGGTTAGCTCTGAAATAGAGTTGTGGATTGAAGAGAAAATAAATCTTCGCTAGGGATAATTTCTGACGGGTAATTGGAATGAATTAGTTCGTTGCTGATGCTACAAGTCTTGTCCTATCAGGGGCTAGAGTTATTAGGTTGGTTTTACATTCAATACTTTGGTGTCGGCAATAGTAATATATAAATAAGGAGTAAAAATAAACACCGAATAAAACTGCATACACAGTATGCAGATCGACAGTACAAACATGTGGATGTCGTAACCATCAGCATACCAAAATCCATAACCCATCATATCGCTAAGTTGATAGCACTGTTTCAAACCTTCAATGAAAGTGTGCTAGTACACACTTGCAAACTGCTACCTTAATTTTAATGCAGGCATACATTCGCTGCATGTGGCCATGCTTTTATCTATGGAGTTTAATATGTTTGACACTCTTAATGAATATCGAGTGGCGGCTGAACGCCACTTCCAGAAAAATGGGTATACTTTCGATAAGGATAACCTCAGTAAAATTGTTGCTGTGATGAATGATGCTTTTACTCAATACTCTAGGGTCTTTGCTTTTAGAGTTGACCTTCGCTTCCCTGATAATGTTTTTACCAGGATCCTATCAGAAGGCAGTTCACGTTATCATGGCGCTGTGCTGAAAGCATTCTTTGCGGAACTTGAAAAACTGTTTGTGCTGGATCAGATGCGCCAAGCTACAAATGGGAAAAGAGTTCGCAAAACAGAAATTAGATATGTTTGGGCGAGGGAGCAAACAGCAGAGGCTGTCGTTCCTCACTATCACTTGATGTTTTTCTTAAATGGGGATGCCTATTACTCTCTGGGGAACTTTAAGTCTGAGAATATGAATCTGGCAAACAAGCTTAGAGTAGCTTGGCATCGAGTCGTCTTTGAAGCGGATGTATCAATTGATTTTTGTAGGAGGAGAGGGTTGGTTCAACTGTCAGAGGAGGGACAGCACGAAGTTTTCTCAGATGATCCTGTGGCTATAAAAAAAGTGCTGCTCCATGCAGCATACCTTGCCAAAAAGGAATCCAAGCGCCGTGGGCAGGGATATCAGTGTTTCGGGGGGAGTAACAATTGAGTGCGCAGTTTCCTTTCACCTCAAGCGTATCCTCGAGAGGCTGGGGGTAAGGGCCAGGCGATATTCTGGGTGCTCAAGCAGGGGCTGGTGCGGCTCAACATCGATGCTGCGTTAGTGGGGAATGTGGATGATGGTGGTCAATAGTTCTGTCTTGTGCAACAAGTTGCTCAGTATATGGAATTTAATGCTAAAAGTGTAACTTTTGCTGGCGTAATGGACTATCTGGCGCAATATCTTGCTGTTGGCTAGGGCTGCGTCGTGGTGGTTTTTCTTAAGGTGTTGATAATTAACGGATAAAAAAATTGGCATGGTCACTACTAAGGGTTTGGTCGAGTGCTAGCTCATTTAACCAACCTATTTAGGAGCATACACATGCCAACTCCATGTTATATCAGCATTGAAGGTAAAACCCAGGGCAACATCACTGCCGGTGCCTTTACCTCCGACTCCGTCGGCAACATCTTCGTACAAGGTCACGAAGATGAGATGCTGGTACAAGAGTTCCAGCACGTTGTCACCGTGCCGACTGACCCGCAATCCGGTCAGCCTGCTGGTCAGCGTGTCCACAAGCCGTTCAAGTTCACCGTTGCGCTGAACAAAGCTGTGCCGCTGATGTACAACTCCCTGGCTTCCGGCGAGATGCTGCCGAAAGTGACCCTGAAGTGGTACCGCACCTCTGTGGAAGGCAAGCAGGAGCACTTCTTCTCTACCGTGCTGACCGATGCCACCATCGTTGACATCGACTGCCAGATGCCGCATTGCCAAGACCCGGCGAAATCCGACTTCACCCAGCTTATTCAGGTCTCTCTTGCTTACCGCAAGATTGACTGGGAGCACACCGTTGCCGGTACCTCTGGTGCTGACGACTGGCGCGCTCCTGTCGAGGCATAAGCCTGACGTTCTGATTTCGTTATTTCCTGTATTAGGTTTCGTATCTTGTGGCCGGTGTGCACCGGCCTTTATCCCGTGTTTCTCCGGTCAGTCTTTGGCTGCCGGAGCCTTTTATGTTTTGCCATCCCCCTGCCCGGAGATTGATGTCGTGGTAGTGAGAGCGGAGTGATGGCAAAGCACACAAGAGGTTTGAATTATGTGTCCCTCCATTGCACTGCTTGGTGACCTTGGCACCGACCACGATGGCTTTCCACCGACCCCGGTGATAGCCGCCAGCCCTGATGTCTTTCTCGATGGCAAGCCGGTGGCCCGTCAGGGTGACCCGCTGGCGCCGCACGACAAGCCCAACAACCCGCCCCACCCGCGCAGCATTGCCGGTGGTGTGGGGTCTGTGCTGGTTAATGGCAAGCCTATCGCTATCACCGGCACAGCGGTGGATTGTGGTGGCGTGGTGATTGGTTCGGGCAGCGGGCAAGCAGGATAAGGAACAAGGTCATGGCACAGAGCACAGGATTACAATTCACCGTCAAGGTTGGCGCACTGGCTGACAACACCTTTGCGGTCGCGAGCTTCAAGCTGGATGAGGGCTTGAACAGCCCGTTTAGCCTCAAACTGGAGGTGGCCAGCCAGCAACCGGACATCGACTTTGGTGCTGTGCTGGACCAGCCCTGCGAGCTGATGGTGTGGTACCACGGCGAGCTGCAACGGCGGGTATGCGGGGTAGTGAGCGACTTTGCGCAAGGGGACAGCGGCTTTCGCCGTACCCGCTATCAGCTGCAAGTCAAACCTGCCCTGTGGCGATTGGGATTGCGCCAGAACTCCCGCATCTTCCAGGCACAGAAGCCGGACGAAATCCTCTCCATTTTGCTGCAAGAGCACGGCATCACCGATTACGCCTTTGCGCTGAAAAACGAGCATGCCCAGCGGGAATATTGCGTTCAGTACCGCGAAACCGACCTCGATTTCGTTAACCGCCTCGCTGCCGAAGAGGGCTTGTTCTATTTCCATGAATTCGAGCAAGGCAAGCACCGTATCGTGTTTGCCGACGATGCAGCTGCGCTGACCCAAGGCCCCGAGCTCTTCTTCAACCTCGGCAACCGCTCGCTGGAACAGGGCGCCTATGTTCGCCAGTTCCACTACCGCGAATCGGTGCGCCCCTCAGAGGTAGAGCTCAAGGACTACAGCTTTAAGACCCCGGCTTATGGCCTCTCCCAGAAGAAAATGGGGGCTGAGCTCGAGCACCAGCGCGACACTTACCAGCATTTTGACTATCCGGGCCGCTACAAGCAGGACGGCAGTGGCAAGGCGTTTGCCCAGCACCGGCTCGATGCGCTGCGCAATGACGCGGTCAGCGGCAGTGGCAAGTCCAACAGCGCAGCCCTCTTGCCGGGCCAGAGTTTCTCGCTGACCGAACACCCGAACGGCAGCCTCAACACCGACTGGCAAATTGTGCGTATCTGCCACACCGGCGAACAGCCACAGGCGCTGGAAGAGGAGGGCGGCAGTGGCCCGACCGTCTACCACAACGAATTTGGCGTGGTCAAAGCGAGCACCACTTGGCGAGCGCGGATTGGCAGCCCCGAGGCACCCCATAAGCCGATGGTGGATGGCCCGCAAATCGCCAGCGTGGTGGGGCCTGAAGGGGAGGAGATTTACTGCGACGAGCATGGCCGGGTAAAACTGCAATTCCCGTGGGACAGATATGGCAGCTCCAACGACCAGAGCTCCTGCTGGGTGCGGGTGAGTCAGGGCTGGGCGGGCGGTCAATACGGCATGATGGCTATTCCACGTATCGGCCACGAGGTCATAGTCGAGTTTTTAGAAGGCGACCCCGACCAGCCCATCGTCACCGGTCGCACCTATCACGCCACCAACCGACCCCCTTACGAGCTGCCCGCCAACAAGACCCGTACCGTGCTGCGCACCGAAACCCATCAGGGTGAAGGCTTCAACGAGCTGCGCTTTGAAGACCAAGCGGGTCAGGAAGAGATTTATATCCACAGTCAGAAAGACCTGAATGTGCTGATAGAGAACGACGCTGCTTGGCACATCAAGCATGACCAGCACACCGACATCGACAACGAGCGGGTCACCCGCATCAAGGCCAACGACCACCTGACGGTAGAAGGCGAGAAGCGCGACCACATCAAGGGCGATTACTCCCTGACGGTGGACGCATCGCTCCACCAGAAAATCGCGCAGGCACTGCTGGTTGAAGCGGGCCAAGAGGTCCACATCAAGGCCGGTAACAAGATTGTGCTGGAAGCAGGCTCAGAGCTGACGCTCAAGGTCGGTGGCAGCTTTGTGAAAGTTGACCCCAGTGGTGTCACCCTGGTCGGTCCCAGCATCAAGATGAACTCAGGGGGTAGCCCTGGCTCCGGCTCTGGTTGGGCGGGTCAGATGCCCGGCTTGCCAGGTGCGGTGAAAGTACCCCCCGCTCCCCCGGCTACTATCCCGGCGTTCTCGATTCAAAAGAGCATGGAGTCCATGGCTGCACTAGTGAAGCCCTGCCCCTTCGCCAAGGGAGGTAAGGCATGACCTTTCAAGAATGGCGTAACCAACAACCGGGCCAGCTTTTTGCCATCGTCGATGCGGCATTGGATACCACTGCCGTTGCGAGTTTCTGTGCCATGGGGGGCGAGCATGCCTCCCCCCTGTTTGCCGGTACTGCCTTTGCCGACCAAGCCGAGCAAGGCCCCTGGCTATTACCGTCTCCCACTCCTGAGTTTATTGCTGCTCACCCGCAACTTGGCGGCATTTATGTCATCAGCAGCGCCTCTTTGGATGTAGTACAGCAGCATTGGCAAAGCCTGATAGAGGTGGCGTTTGAAGGGGAAGTGATGTGGCTGCGCTACGCCGATAACCGGGTTTTCCCCAAGATGCTCGGCACCATGAGTCAGCAGGAGCTCGATGATGTGCTCGGCCCCTGCACCAGCCTGTGGGCTAACGACAGCGCTTGGCTACGCACGCCTGATGCCGAATTTACTCCCCGCCAAGCACCCTGGTTTCGCGTCCAGCCTCACCACCTGGCACCGCTGTATGACGAAAGCCGTCACGCCTACATCCTCTCTCGCCACTTCTGGCAGCGCATGGAGGATATGATGGCGCGTCATCCCAATCCGGAAGCCGCAATTGCCACAGTCCTCAAGCAGGCCAATCAAGGTGGGTTAGAAGGTGACGTCCTTGATGGCGTTGTGGCTGGCGCTCTCACGTTGCAGGCTAATATGGCGCTCGATGCCATCAGAGCGCCATTGATGCTGACTAACGACGAACTGGCTCAGGTGAATAACTGGCTGAACAAACACCCTGAATTGATAGGAGCCGTGTAATGGCTATCAGCGCCCACTGCATCCCCTGTGAGCAAAGTAACTGCTGGATTGAGATAGACGTTCGGGATGAACAGAACCGCTCGTTTAAAGGGCAAAAAGCCACCTTGACCGACGCTGCAGGCAAAACCCAAACCGTGACCCTGAAAGACGGTCCGACCCTGGTACAAGGCTTTGCGGTGGGGCCGGTCACCGTCAAGCTGGAAACCCAGTCCTGGCTCAAAGCCGCCCAGTCCCGTGAAGCCCTCAAGAAGGGTGAGACCAGCAAGGTCCCCCCCTATACCGACAAGCTCTTCGGACACTGCGATGTGAAACGCGAGCACATCAAGGTGACCACTGGCGACCTTTGCCTCACCGACCCCGAGCAGCCGCTACCGGAAGGGCATCAAGCAGGAAAAGCCCAGCCACCGCGCTTTATCACCAAGCACTCCTATGTGATTGAGGTGAAGGGCTATCAGCTGAATATCCTGCGCATCGGGGTGTTCTTTGATGGCACCGCCAACAACACCTTCAAGCACAAGGGGGGGAAAAGCGCGCTGGAGGAGGCCTTGGCGCAATGCAGCCCGGAAGAACAGCAGATATTGCTGGAGCAGTGTTTTGAAGGGGCGTTGCCTGATGGCCTGAACAACAGTGAGAAGAACGACATCACCAATATTGGCAAGGCCAGTGACCTATATCTACGTAATGACAAAGCTCCTGAGTTAAGTGCCGCTGTGTACATCGAAGGCATCGGCACGACCAAAGGTGAGGATGACGCCACTGCAGGCTTGGGGGCAGATAAGGGCCAGACCTCCAGCGCGTCCCGTGTCGAACAGGCTTGTCGTACCCAGATTGTTGCAGAAATAAAAGAACAACTTGAGAGCATACTGCCCACCATTGAGTGCATCCATAAGGTCGAGTTCGATGTCTTTGGCTTTAGCCGGGGCGCCTCTGCCGCTCGCCAGTTTGTAAACCGTATCGACCAAAAGGGGGACCACCCACTGGTGGAAGCCATGGCTGCTGACCCTGATATTCCCTTGAAAGCGGGCTTTGACTGGGCCAGTCGTGATGATGTGCGGATCCAGTTTGTCGGGCTGTTTGATACCGTGGTCAGCTCCTATCTGTGGGGTAAACGTAATGTGACGTTGGCTCCTGACTGCGCCGAGCGGGTGGTGCATATCGTTGCTGCCGATGAGTGGCGCTATCACTTTGACTTGACCCGTATCACCGACGATGCCGCAGGTACCGCGATTGCGGATAATTTTACCGAAGTGATTATTCCCGGCGCCCACTCCGATATCGGTGGGGGCTATTACAGCCGCTGGAGTTTGCGTGATCCCAACTATGCGTCACCGCTGATCACTGAAAATAGTGTGATTGGGACCTTCAGTTCCGATGAGTTGCCGCACATCCATCCAACGGATGCCCAGGCATATCGGGATGCCAGTGCCTATGCCAAAATGCAGGCTGGACAAGGCTGGGGCAAAGGCGTTGTGTCCTTGGCTAGCCATCTTGATACAACTCAGCTTGGTTATTTGAATGTACGCCCCAGGTCGCTGGGCCCGATCACGGGCAGTCAATCTGGGGGGCTTAGAAACATCAGCGTAGATGTGGTGCTGCACCGGGTGGTGGAGGGGGAGTATTCACGGATCCCGTTGCACATGATGGTGGAAGCTGCGCGGGATGCCGGAGTCCCCTTTATTAAGTGGGACCCCAGTCGCCGAGACTTGATGCTCAGCAGTGCCCTTTCATATCCCACCTTAAATCTGGCCAAACTCGATGAGCTATGGGTTGATGTGGCCAAACGGCGCGGAGAGGTGATCAACTTGGCTCGTCGCTTACCTGACGAGGTGTACCAAAAGTTGCGGCTGAGTTATTTGCACTACAGCGCTGACACAGGGCTGGTCAACGCCCCCAACAGGGTTGGTGACAAAGAGATCCGCAAGCTGACGGGTAATGAAAAGGGAGGTTCTTAATGCGCTGGATATTCTTATTGCTGCTGTTACCGTTCGTCACGGCCTGTCAGGCAGCCCCCACAGGCCCCAAACAACTGGACTGGCGCCATATGGTGGGCACCAATGCTGATCAGATATGGGTGACCGAGGTACTTTTTTATCGTCAGGGCAAGTTGGTGGATGCCTCAACCAATGGAGCGCTAAGCTCAGTTAGCGCCAACTCGTTAAAAGAGAAGGATTACCGCTGGGGCATAGGCAAGGGCCGTCGTGATATTCACCCCGCTCCCGATAAGGTGGAAGTGGAGTGGGTTTCATATCATGACAAGAAGCGCTATCGCATTAGCCTGGCCTTGCCAGCAGAACTGGAACGCATGATTGCGCAACCTTATCGCATCAAGGTGAGGGATGAGTGGCGTGAGGTTCGTCGCGATAACATTGGCTTAGGTATGGCCACTGGTGGGTATGTGGAAGCGTTTTTAACCAATGCCAAAGTGAAGCCTGATATCCTGCTAGCCAGGGGGATTGCCAAAGAGGTTACGGATGATCCTTATGATCAACGTATTCCGCTATCCAGCCAGTATAAAAATTCTTGGGCTGATTTTGACGCGAAGTACAGCAACGCCTATCAACAGTACCCAGTTCCCAGTGGTATGGCTTGGGCTCCGATCATGGACGCTTACCGAGCGGCGCAGCCCAAGACAGATACAGACCCAGTGCAATGATGGCTTCCATGCGCTGGATTCTCTTACTGCTGCTGTTGCCGTTCGTCACGGCCTGTCAGGCTTCCCCCACCGGCCCCAAGCAGTTGGACTGGCGCCATATGGTCGGTTCTAACTCAGATGAACTATGGGTGACCGAGGTACTCTTTTATCGCCAGGGCAAATTGGTTGATGCCTCGACGAATGGTTCCGCCGGATTTTTTGGGGCTGAAGGGTTAAAAGAAAAAGACTATCGCTGGAGTATTTCAAAAGGGAGCCACACCACACGACCAATTCCAGATCGGGTGGAACTAGAGTGGATTTCATTCCACGACAAAAAACGCTATCGCATTAGCCTGGCATTGCCAGCAGAGCTGGAAAGCATGATTGCACAACCTTATCGCATCAAGGTGAGAGATGAGTGGCGCGAAGAGCGTCGAGATAACATTGGCTTAGGCATGGCCACTGGTGGATATGTGGAAGCATTTTTAACCAGTGTCAGAGTGACACCTGATATCTTGCTGGCTAGGGGGATTGCTAAGGAAATTCAAACCTCGCAAGACAAGGAAAATCCTGTCACCAAAGTATACAAAGAATGGTTCGACGATTTTGATAAAGCATACGGTGATGCCTACAAGCAATATCCCACCCCCAGTGGCATGGCCTGGGCCCCGGTCATGGATGCCTACCGCGCGGCACAGCCTAAGACGGATACCGATCCGGTCAATTGATTTGGATAGCGCTTAAGAGGTATCAATGAAGCAGTACCAAAACTGGCTGGCCCAGTATCTGATCTGTCGTCGTGATAACGACCATGCCATGGCCGCAGAATTGGCAGAGAGTATCTGTGATTTCTGGCAGGCCAGAGGCGATAAGGCTGAGCATACCAAGTGGCAGAAGGTCTATCAGGATCACCGACAGAAAACCACCTGATAGGCAAGGCTAATGGCCAGGGAAGGCGCCGCATCAGTTTTTTGCCCATCAGGTGGCTGCGTAGCATAACGGATCAGCCTGCAAGACAGCAGTGCCTCATCCGTCACTTTTCACTCTGCGAAGATTTTCCCCATGACACACCGAGCCTTATGGCTGGCGCTGACCGCCAGCATGCTTGCAGCCTGTTCTTCCAATGGATCACGCACTGACGCCGAGCTATCCCAAGCGGCTAATCAGGGGTAAGCGTCAGGCCAGTACCGTCTGGTGAATCGTGGCAGTTGTGGACAAAGTAGTTCCCACTAAAAAGTATTGGGAACCAACATGGTGTACACCAATAGCCGTACCAATAGCAGCCGTAAAGGCAGAGCAAATTACTCGCGAGAATTCAAACAGCGACTTGTCGATGCCGCCAATCAGCCCGGTGTCTCTGTCTCAAAACTTGCACAGGAGCACGGCGTCAATGCCAATCTCTTGTTCAAATGGCGACGTGATGCCAAAGCCGAAGCCCCTGCGTTATATCCCATCGAACTGGTGTTCCCCCCCCTCATCCATGGAGCTCCTTGTGCCTCCGGCCTCGGCACCCGAAGTGCCAACGCGAGCCACACCTTCTGTAGAAACGCCATCAGGAAAAATCGAGATACGACTGGGGCGTGCAATGGTCGTCATCGATGGCACTGTCGATAGTAAGCGTCCAGCGAAGGCCGTATTGACAGGTGCGACAGGTTATTCAGCGGGTAGAGCAACACGCCATGGCAACAGTTCGCTGACCCGGTTCACCGGCCAGTCAGCGATCACATTCAACACATGCTGCAGATAATGCTCCGGATCCACCCCGTTTAACCGGCAAGTACCGAGCAGGATGTACAACAAGGCGCCCCGATCACCTCCATGGTCAGAGCCAAAAAACAGGAAGTTCTTTCGACCCAAGCTCACCAGCCGTAGCGCATTCTCCGCGATGTTGTTGGCACTGCGGCCTGCTAAAACTAATCGAGGCATTCACTTGCCAGCTTGCCTTGATGCTGCTCTTGGCACGCAAGTCCCAGCTGATAGCTGGCGTTACGATTGCCGAGGGCTGACTCTTGTGCTGACAAAGCTACGAGATCGCTATCTGCCCGCCTTTTTTGACCCAAACCTTAAAGCTGGCATCAAGGGAAAATTCTTTGTCACCCACCTAGTCCTCAAATAAATCCACATGACTCATATTCATGGGAATGATGTCAATATGATCTATGTGGTTAATTGTGAACCGCTACACAATAACGGTATCCAGTCTCGATACACCCCCCTCAAATTGATAACGATCAAGAATAATCATACCGTCTGGTCGGTATGATTCAGCCATGAACATGGAAACACAACATCGAAAAAAAGACCCTGTACGTCTCTATCGACAACTGCTGGAGGCAGCAGCCACTATTGCTGGCCGGGACGGTATCGCCGCCTTGTCATTAAACGCCGTCGCATATGAAGCGGGGGTAAGCAAAGGCGGCTTGCTACACCATTTTTCCAACAAGCAGGCGCTGATTTTTGCCCTCTTTGCTCGTCTGCTGGCCATAATGGAAGACGCCATTTCAGCACTGATGATGGCGGATACGACCTCTTATGGCCGCTTCACTCGCGCTTACTTGCACTATCTTTCAGCCCCCGAATTGACGGACACCCAGGAGAGTCGCCAGCTGATGGTGCTATCGCTGGCCATGCCGGATGAGCCAATGTTGCGAAAGTGCTGGCGTGACTGGATGCTGGCGCATCTGGAAAAAGGCGATGAACTGGATAATAGCCATACCGGTACGCTGGTGCGTTATGCAGCGGACGGTATCTGGCTATCGGAGTTAACCGAAGGGCGCACCATGAGCGCCGAGCACCGTCAGGCGCTGGTGGAGACCCTTTATAACATGACGCTTCCCACGTGAAGCGCGTGGACTGAGGCCAAGATGCGCTACAACATCAATGCCCGCTTCATTTATGACGCTACGGATGGTTCTCTGACTCAGTTGGAAAGTGCTGATCCGGATAGTCAGCTGTCCATCACAGCCAACGCTCTGTTCTATTTTTTCTTGCGAAATACCGGGATAGTCAGCCGTGAAGAGGTACTTAAAAAAGTCTGGGATGACAATGGATTAACCTCATCGAACAGCAATCTTAACCAATACCTGAGTATATTACGCAAGGCATTTCGCCACTACGATATCGACAATATTATCGTCACCGTGTCACGTGGTTATTTGCAGCTAAATCCCGACGTTATCATCGAGCCAATTGATGATATCTATCATCAGCCCACTAGCACACCGGTACACCAACTTGTTACTGCAACACCCGAGCTGACTATCGACCAAGAAGAGTGGAGTGTCCCCCTCACTCCCCATGCTCGAGGGATATGCTGGTATGTCGCAGGTAGCTGCCTGCTTGTTTTTTCACTTATATTGGTGGCTTTAGGCCTATTTAACGCCCGAGATCCGAGTCCAATCGCTCTGACACGAATTTCCCATAACCAGTGTGAGTTGCTAGCCAGTGATGAGATGTTGCGCTCGGTCAGTGTCGATATGTACCGAAAGAATTTCGATGACGTGCGGCAGCGGTTGGGAATTACCTGCAAACCCGGCGAACGCTTTTTGTTTTTCTACGGTGACAGGCTGGAAACCAATGGCTTGGGACGCGTGTTTCTCGCCCACTGCGCCATGCATGAAGACAACCCGTTTAGCTATTGTGATAACTACTTCTACTACTCTTGGAAGCCGTGATGAGACTAGCTCCGCGTTCCTTATTTCTCTTTTCCTGCATGGTGCTTATCGCAGCAGCGGTCTATGCCGTGTATCAGCTACCCAAAGAAAATGACGGTGTCATGAGGTGCACGACCAAAGGCATCATGCGTTTTGAAAACATGGAAAAAGAGAACGTGAATAGCAACATCCACTTTAACTTCGGCAGCCAGGGAAAAGGCTCTATGGTGGTTGAAGGCTATACTGATTCGGACGCAGGCTGGCTCTATCTCCAGCGCTACGCCAAGTTTACCTACAGCAGCAATCGCATCTCCGCCACCGAACGCCACTACCGCATCAACAAATGGGAATCCAGCGCATCGTCCATTGATCAGTCACCGGATGTGATTTTTGACTATTTTATGCGCGAGATGTCCGATAGCCATGACGGACTATTTCTGAGCGCGCAGCGGCTCAATAACAAGGCAATGCTGCTGAGCTCTATTAACTCGCCACTTTGGATCTGTAAGCTCAAATCCGGCAGCTAGCTGGACTAGCTCCGCCAATACGGTTGATGCGGTGGTACAGCTACCCATGACGCCAGCGCGTGTATTCATCCTCAACCTCTTGAATAGAAGGGCCACAATTAGTGGCCCACTCAAGTTGTCTGCCTGCTTGCCCGTACCTCCGAGGTAATAGCAACCTTGTTGTGATGGCTCGTCCTCCAAAACTATTGTGCCAAGCACAATATCATTACCGACAAGGCTGATCTTGTGCATCACAGATCAGATTGGCAGGCCGCCTCTCCCCACTCCTCCAGGCCATCGCATACATTCCTGAGTCGTGATGAACGATCTTCGACCCGAGACAAGAGAAACAACTCCCCCTGTCACAGTTAAACTGCCACAGTCACGTACTTCATCCCCTCTTCCTCCAGCACAGTAATCAATTTTTACATTTAGCTTCGACGACAAAACATGAGCTCCTCCACAGTTAGCACCAGGCCAAATTACCTCCCAACCCACATTAATAAACAAGCCTTTAACATCAGGTGCCGACTTATTTCCGAACCTGAATTCGGCCATATATAAGGCGAAAGTACACCATCAGAAAAAGCATAAAAACATAAATAAGGCTTATAAAGATAATAAATTTAGAGCAAAAAGCTAATTATTTCTTCTTTATGGATTTAAATTCCACTTAAGCCATCAATGCCTATAGTGGCTGTTGAACGCTGCCGCCGTGGTTTAACGCTGTGACACGGACGGTTTTCCTGAATCACACAACATAACTTGTTTTGAGGAGAGCACCATGGGTGATGCATTAGGGCTTATCGAAACCAAAGGTCTGGTGGCCTGCATTGGAGCGGCGGATGCGATGTGTAAATCCGCCAACGTTGAACTGATTGGTTATGAAAATATCGGCTCAGGACTTGTCACCGCGATGGTGAAAGGGGACGTCGGCGCGGTAAAGGCTGCTGTCGACTCCGGCGTCGAATCTGCACAGCGTATCGGGGAAGTAGTGACCTCGTTGGTTATCGCGCGTCCGCACAATGACATAAATAAAATCATCATTAAACACAAGGCTTAAGACTAGGAGAAAGCAAATGGGTGATGCATTGGGGCTTATCGAAACCAAAGGTCTGGTGGCCTGTATTGAAGCGGCGGATGCGATGTGTAAAGCCGCCAACGTTGAACTAATTGGATATGAAAACGTCGGTTCTGGGCTTGTCACCGCGATGGTGAAAGGGGACGTCGGCGCGGTAAAGGCTGCTGTCGACTCCGGCGTCGAA
Organism: Aeromonas popoffii; assembly: GCF_037818705.1. Taxonomy (NCBI): domain Bacteria; kingdom Pseudomonadati; phylum Pseudomonadota; class Gammaproteobacteria; order Aeromonadales; family Aeromonadaceae; genus Aeromonas; species Aeromonas popoffii. Next base: position 789,353 of record NZ_CP149129.1, read on the forward strand.
TCTGCACAGCGTATCGGGGAAGTAGTGACCTCGTTGGTTATCGCGCGTCCGCACAATGACATCAACAAGATCGTCGCACATTACAAAATCATAGAATAACCGGAGCAAACTGATGAAAGAAGCACTTGGTCTTATCGAAACCAAAGGTCTGGTGGCCTGTATTGAAGCAGCGGATGCGATGTGTAAAGCCGCCAACGTTGAACTGATTGGATATGAAAACGTCGGTTCTGGGCTTGTCACCGCGATGGTGAAAGGGGACGTCGGAGCGGTAAAGGCTGCTGTCGATTCTGGGGTGGAAGCTGCAAAGCGTATTGGCGAAGTGGTCACTTTTCGCGTCATTGCTCGGCCGCACAATGATATCGAAAAAATCGCGGAACAGCACAAAGCATGACCTGACAGGGCACGTCCCGTCCGCACTTTATACGTCTGATGAAGGATAGTTCCATGATTGAAATCGATACCGATTTGCTCTCCCGCCAGAACGCGAGAGAACTGGTGCGTAATGCCAAAAAGGCGCAGGTGATTATGGCCACCTTTTCACAGCAGAGAATCGACGCCATCGTGAAGAACGTGGCCGAGGAAGCTGCGCGTCACGCCGAAGTACTGGCAAAGATGGCCGCAGAAGAGACCGGTTTTGGCAACTGGCAAGATAAGGTTCTGAAGAACCGTTTTGCTTCGCTGCGAGTTTACGATGCCATCAAAGATACGAAGACCGTCGGTATCATTCATGACGATCAGGAAAAAAAAGTGATGGACGTGGGTGTGCCACTAGGAGTGATCTGCGCGCTGGTGCCGTCGACTAACCCAACCTCTACGGTGATCTACAAAACACTGATCGCGTTAAAAGCTGGCAACGCCATCATCTTCTCACCGCATCCAGGTGCTCGCCAGTGTAGCTGGAAGGCGATTGAAATCGTTAAACGCGCAGCTGAAGCCGCTGGTGCCCCGGTGGGGATCGTCGATGGGATCACCGAGCTAACCCTGGAAGCTACGTCCGAGTTAATGCACAGCAAGGATGTATCACTGATCCTGGCAACCGGCGGTGAAGGTATGGTGCGTGCGGCGTACGCCTCCGGCACTCCGACCATCAGCGGTGGCCCGGGTAACGGTCCTGCCTTCATCGAGCGCAGCGCCGACATTCATCAGGCGGTGAAAGACATCATCACCAGCAAAACCTTCGATAATGGTGTGATCTGTGCATCCGAGCAGTCGATCATCGTTGAACGTTGCATTTATAACGACGTTCATCGTGAACTGGACGCTCAGGGCGCGTACTTCATGAACGAAAGTGAGGCAGCCAAAATGGCCGCCCTGCTGCTGCGCCCGAACGGCACCATCAACCCTAAAGTAGTTGGCAAAACGGCGATTTATCTCAGCCAGCTGGCTGGCTTTACCGTTCCCTCCAGCACCCGAGTTCTGGTTGCTGAACAAACTACCGTCTCTCATAAAAATCCGTATTCCCGCGAAAAATTATGCCCGGTACTCGGCCTGTATGTGGAAGAGGACTGGAGAGCGGCCTGTAATCGCGTGGTCGAGCTGCTGACTAACGAAGGATTGGGTCACACGCTGGTGATCCATACCCGCAACCAGGATGTGGTCCGTCAGTTCAGCCTGGAAAAACCGGTGAACCGCATTCTAATCAACACCCCTGCCGCACTCGGTGGCATCGGTGCCACCACCAACCTCACGCCGGCACTGACGCTCGGGTGCGGCGCCGTCGGTGGCGGATCCAGCTCTGACAACGTCGGACCGCTGAACCTGCTCAACATCCGCAAGGTGGGTTACGGCGTGCGCTCCATCGAGGAACTGCGAGCCCCCGATCAGCCGATTGTACCGCAGTCAATCATTGCCCCCCAGGCCGTGGATCCGCGCAGCAGCATCCTCGACGACGTACGCTTCACCTCCCCGGTACAGGTCTGCAACTCAGCCGATGACCGCTTTGCCGGCGCAGCTGCCGGTGTTGAATGCGAGATCAGCGAGCAGAACGTGGAGCGTGTCATCCGTCAGGTGCTTGAGCGCCTTGGCAAGTAACGCATTGAGATAAGGCGATAAAAACGATGATTCTCGCAAAGGTAACCGGACATGTCGTTGCCACGCAGAAATGCGATGAGCTGCGCGGCAGCAACCTGCTACTGATAACCCAGTTGGACGATGAGCAACAACCGATGAAGGACCGCTCTTGGGTCGCCGTTGATAGCGTCGGCGCAGGCATGCACGACATCGTACTGGCCGAGGAGTATCTCGCGCTCAACAAAGACCACTACAAGGCCATGTCGGTAGTCGCCATCGTCGAGAACGTGTTTCGGGACGCTTGAGGAGTGAATAGCCCAATGAGTGAATTTTCGCTGAAACCTCGGATCCGCTTTGGTCAGGACGCGCTGTCCGTCCTGACCGAACTGCCCGCCCGCAACGTGCTGCTGGTCACCGATCAGATGATGGTGAAGTTTGGCCTAGCCGACCGGGTGACGCAGATCCTACGCCAGCGCGGCATTGCCTTCCAGCTCTGGGACGATGTGGTGGCCGATCCGGATATCACCACAGTAGTACGCGGTATGAAGCTCATGGACAGCTGCTATCCGGATCTGGTGATCGCACTGGGCGGCGGTTCGGTGATTGATGCGGCCAAAGCGGTTATTTTCGCCCTGGCGCAAACCCGTCTGGACCTCAGTCGCGAGCGTCCCTGCTTCGTAGCCATCCCGACCACCAGCGGTACCGGGTCTGAAGTCACCAGCTTCTCCGTGGTAAAAGCCCACGCCGAGAAGCTGGTGTTGGTAGACCCGTCGCTGCTGCCGGATATCGCCATTCTCGATCCGTCGCTGGTGGCATCGGTGCCGCCTGCCATCACCGCAGACACCGGTATGGATGTGTTGTGCCATGCGCTTGAGGCCTATGTCTCTCGTGCGGCCAGCGACTTTTCCGATGCGCTGGCAGAGAAGGTTGTGCAGCAGGTGTTTCGCTACCTGCCCACCTGCTGGCGAAACGGGCACGATTTACTCGCCCGGGAAAAGATGCACAACGCCTCATGCATGGCGGGCATGGCATTTACCAATGCATCACTCGGTATCACCCACAGTCTGGCCCATGCTTTGGGCGGTGTGTTTCGTGTACCACACGGTCGGGCCAACGCACTCCTGATGGCGCAGGTCGTGGCATGGAACGCTGATTATCAGGGGCAATGCGATACCCAGGCCGCCCATAAATATGCTCATCTGGCTCACCTGCTGGATCTGCCCGCCCAAACTCCGCGCGAAGGCGTTACCAGCTTGCTGGTAGCCATTCAAGCATTGAAAGATGAAATGAACATGCCGACCGGGATTGGTGATACCGATGTCGTCTCTGTCGACTTTGACCTGCGTCTGGCAGAGATGGTCAACCAGGCGCTGCGCGACAACTGTACCGCGACCAACCCGCGTACACCGAATGCACCGGCATTAACCGAACTATACCGCCACGCATGGAGCGGCAACGCTGCTCTGGATTGCTAAGAACAAGAACTGGAGAAGTTTACCTCATGGCACACTACAACTTAACGCCGCGCGTCAAAGTGCTGGCCGAACGTTTACTGGCGCATACCAGCACCCTGTGCACCGAACACGCAACGATTCTGAACGGGCTGGACGGCGACATCGCGGGCATTCCCGCCGCAGTCAAACCGGCACGCCGTTTTTACGAACTGATGCGCCAGCTGCCGCTGACCATCTGCGCCGACGAGCTGATTGTCGGCAACCAGACCCGCACCCCGCACGGCGCCATTTTCCAGGACGAAAGTGCCGGGCAGCGCCCGTCCACCTTCAAGTTCCTGAATCTGAATAGCGATATCGACTCTCCCGACTACAAGCTGGTGGTGGAGAAAGGCGTGCTGGCCATCAAACACCAGCTGGAAGAGAAAACCCGTGCGTTGGGTAGTGCCGTTAGCCGCAGCGGTATGGACGAAGTGAACGGCTGCCGTGCCGCCATCTACGCCTGCGATGCCCTCATGGCGTTGGCGCAAAATCTGGCTAACAGTGCCGAAATGCTGGCCGCTGCAGAGAGCAACCCGTTCCGTCAGGCCGAACTGCGTGAAAGTGCCGGCATTTTACATCACGTCCCGGCCCACCCTGCACGTAACTTTAAAGAGGCATGCCAAGCGTTCTATCTGTTCCAGCTGGCACTTCAGTTGGATAACGGCAGCTACGCGGTAAACCCGGAAGGGGCGGACAAAGCTCTGCTGCCGTACCTTCAGCACGATATGGCCAGTGGCATGCTGAACGGGCAACAAGCGTATGAAATTGTTGAGAGTCTGTGGTTCAAGCTGGCGGAATTAAGCGAAGTGCGCGCCAACTGTGCCATCGACGGTTACCCGATGTTTGATGCCTTGTTCCATGGCGCTAGCCTCCAGAACGCGCGAATTAACGAGCTTTCTGACATGTTCATGAGTGCGCAGCAAAACCTCAGCGCTCTCAATTTGCCAGTGCGCTTGTTTAGCGGAGTGCAGCACGTCTCAGCCGTACCGTTCGCTGCCTGTACAGAAGATACTGCGGTGATGGAGGGTTTAACGCCGCGTCTGCAACGCCTGCGTAATCGCTATCTGACCGTGCGCCCCAGCGTCTCTATCTATCGCGCGCTCGCCTTTACCGAAGTCGTCAAAGCCAACCCGGGCATGCCAACCATTTTGCTGCGGGCCAAAGCCTTCCGTCACGCCTGCGAAACCGCCCCGATCCTGATTCAGGACGACGAGCTGATCGTCGGCCATCCATGTGGCAAGCCACGAGCGGGCGCATTCTCACCGGATATCGCCTGGCGCTGGGTTCACGATGAACTCGATACCATGAGCACCCGTCCGCAAGATCCCTTTGAAATCAGTGAAGCGGATAAAAAGACTATTCGTGAAGAGATCGTGCCGTTCTGGGAAGGTCGCTCGCTGGATGAGGTCTGCGAAGCACAATATCGTGAAGCCGGTATCTGGGCATTCAGCGGTGAGACTTTTGTCAGTGATCTCTCCTATCACCAGATTAACGGTGGCGGTGATACCTGCCCTGGCTATGACGTTCTGCTGTTCACCAAAGGGATGAACGGTATAAAAGCTGATGCCCAAGCTCATCTCGATCAGCTGAGCATGGAGAACCCGGAAGATATCGACCGTATTTACTACTACAAAGCTGCGATAGAAACCTGCGAAGGGGTGGTCAACTATGCTCGACGCATCGCAGCCCATGCACGTGATCTGGCTGCGAAAGAGCAAAATGCTCAGCGCCGCGCCGAGCTGCTGACCATCGCCGACGTGAACGAGAATGTACCGGCCAATCCGCCAAAAACGCTGCAAGAAGCACTACAGAGTATCTGGACTGTAGAGTCTCTGTTCGAAATTGAAGAGAACCAGACCGGACTGTCACTCGGTCGCCTTGACCAGTACTGCTACCCGATGTTCGAAGCCGATATTCGTGAGGGACGCCAAACCCACGATAGTGCGCTGGAAATGATGCAGGCGTTCATCATCAAATGTGCCGAACTGATGTGGATGTCGAGCGAGCTGGGGGCGAAATACTTCGCCGGTTATCAGCCGTTCATTAACCTGACCGTAGGTGGCCAAAAGCGGAATGGTGGTGATGCTTGTAACAACCTGACCTACCTCATCATGGATGCCGTACGCTTTGTGAAGGTCTACCAGCCGTCACTAGGTTGCCGTATTCATAACCAGTCGCCACAGAAATACATGGAGAAAATCGTCGACGTCGTGAAAGCGGGGATGGGTTTTCCTGCCTGCCATTTCGATGACTCCCACATCAAGATGATGCTGCGCAAGGGCTTTGATTTTGAAGATGCCCGCGATTATTGCCTGATGGGTTGCGTTGAGCCACAAAAGTCTGGGCGTATCTATCAGTGGACCTCCACCGGATATACCCAATGGCCTATCGCCATCGAGTTCGTGCTCAACCGTGGCCGCATGGTGTTGTTTGACAGCCACCAGGGGCTGGATACCGGTGACCTGCGTGATTTGCGTACCTTTGAGGAGTTCGATGCTGCGGTGAAAAAGCAGATTGCCCACATCGTGCGTCTCTCGGCAATTGGGACTGTGATCAGCCAGCGGGTGCACCGTGATGTTGCACCTAAACCACTCATGTCTCTGATGGTGGAAGGTTGCATGGAGAGTGGGAAAGATGTCTCCGCCGGTGGGGCGATGATCAACTATGGGCCCGGGCTTATCTTCTCTGGCCTTGCTACCTATGTCGACTCTATGGCCGCGATCCGCAGGCTGGTGTTTGAAGACAAAAAGTACACTCTTGAGCAGGTCCGCGATGCACTGCTGGCCAACTTCGAAGGGCATGAAGCGTTGCGCCGCGACTGCTTGAATGCACCGAAATACGGTAATGATGACAACTATGTAGACCAGTATGCGCTGGATATCACCGAGTGGACGGAGAAAGAGTGCAGCAAGTACAAGATGCTCTACTCGGTTATGAGCCACGGCACTTTGTCTATCTCCAATAACACGCCTATTGGTCAGTTGACCAACGCTACACCGAACGGCCGCTTGGCATGGATGCCGCTCTCTGACGGCATCAGCCCGACCCAGGGGGCAGATAAACAAGGTCCTACGGCTGTCATCAAGTCTGTAAGCAAGATGAATGTGGAGACCATGAACATCGGCATGGTGCACAACTTCAAGTTCCTCAAGGGATTGCTGGACACCCAAGAGGGACGTCACGGTCTGATCACGTTGTTGCGTACGGCCTCGATTCTCGGTAACGGCCAGATGCAGTTCAGCTATGTGGACAATGAAGTGCTGAAACAAGCGCAGCAGGACCCGGAGAAATACCGCGACCTGATCGTGCGTGTCGCAGGTTACAGCGCCTATTTTGTCGAGCTGTGTAAAGAGGTGCAGGACGAGATCATCAGCCGTACCGTGATTGAGAAGTTCTAATCGATACGTTGATAGCGATGTCCCTGTATTGAAAAAATAACTGGCAGTACTCCGTGATGGTGGGTCGCAAATAATACGACTGCGGCCTGCCATATCTGGAGATGGAGGCAAGCGTGATCGCAAACAATGAATTGACCGGGCGCATATTCAACATCCAGAAATATTCGATATATGACGGAGATGGCATTCGCACACTGATTTTTTTTAAGGGCTGCAATCTTAGCTGCCCTTGGTGCGCCAATCCTGAAGGACTGAGCAGCCAATATCAGGTGATGTTCTCGCACGACAAATGTATCAACTGCGGTGACTGTGTGAATGTCTGTCCGGCCGGGGTCCATTATCGGGCCGAAGAGAACGGCAGCATGAAACACTTCGTCGATCGCAATAAAGATTGCATCGGCTGCCGCAAATGCGAAGAGATCTGCACCCAGAATGCGCTGGATGTCATGGGCAAGGATGTCACCGTCAGCGAGCTGATGGAGATCATCATGCAGGACTACGATTTCTACATATCATCCGGCGGTGGCGTCACCATAGGCGGCGGAGAGATGAGCCTGCAAACCGACTTTGCCGTCGCGTTATTTCGCGAATGCAAGAAGATGATGCTCAATACCGCCGTGGAAACTCAGGGCACCACCCCGCTGGCCAATTACCAGCAGTTGGCCTCCGTCACCGATACCTTCCTGTTCGATATCAAGCAAATCAACAGCGAACAGCATAAAGCGATGCTTGGCATCGGCAATGAAGGCATTCGGCGCAATCTGGAATGGCTGGTCGATTACGGCGCCAACGTCATTGTCCGTATGCCGCTCATCCGTGGATATAACGATTCATGGGACGCCATTACCGGCGCTATCGAATACGTACGGAAATTGGCTAAACGCGGAAATATCCTGCGGATCGACATGCTGCCATACCACCAGTTGGGGCGCAAAAAATATGAACGGCTGGATATGCCCTACCCCATTACTCAAGACCCGTCTTATACGCCGGATCAATTAGACCGGCTGGAGACCTTCTTTAAAAAATTTGATTTCGATATTCGCTTGGTCCGCCATTAACAGGAGTCAACGATGAAAAGTTTGGGCGTAATTGAAACTCGAGGATTGGTCGCTGCCATTCAGGTCGTGGACGCCGCCTGTAAAGCCGCAGAAGTGACCTGCATTGGCTATCGCAAGGTGGGGTCTGGGCTGGTGAGTGTCTGCTTTGAAGGGGAGATCAGCGCCATTCGCACCGCCATCGAGCGTGGGGTCGCGGTTGCAGCCACGATCGACAAGCAGGTCCATTCACTGGTGATTGCCCGTCCGGAGCCAAGCGCGGTGGAGGCGCTCAGCAATCTCAAAGGCCACCCGCCGCGCACGCAAGCAAACACCAACGTGGACATGACTGCCGAAACGAGCGCAGCCCCGACCCTGTCACCGAAAAACAGTGCAGATGCCGAACCAGTCACCCCACAGGTCACGCAGTCCGCTCTGGATCTGGCGGAAGATAAAAACGCCGTGGCAAGGAGAGGGAAGAAGGCATGATCGACCCCCAGCTACATCAAGAAATTGCCAGCCGCCTGAGCCTAGCGTCACCGGCAATTCCGGTCGGTATCTCCAACCGTCATGTACATCTGGCGCAGCAGGATATCGACGTGCTGTTCGGCAAGGGCTACTCCTTGACGCCACTCAAACCGCTGCGCCAACCGGGCCAGTTTGCCGCCGAGGAGTGCGTCACCGTGGTCGGCCCCAAAGGCTCGCTGACCCGTGTTCGCGTGCTCGGCCCGACCCGGTCGGTTTCACAGCTGGAGATCTCCCGCGCCGACTGCTTCACCCTCGGGGTTAAGGCACCGGTACGCGAATCCGGCCAACTGGAAAATGCGGGCAGTGCACTGCTCATCGGTCCGGCAGGCCACGTTGAATTACGCTCCCAGGTGATCTGCGCTTGGCGACATATCCACATGTCGCCGCAAGATGCCCGTCAGCTGAATGTGACCAACGGCCAGAAAGTGAGCGTGCGCAGCAACGGCGAGCGCCAGCTGGCTTTCAATGGGGTGTTGGTGCGGGTACGTGACGATTTCGCCTTGGAATTTCATATCGATACCGAAGAAGCAAACGCCGCTGGATTGAAAAACGGCGCGCAGGTCATGCTGATCGGTTAACGGAGAACCGCTATGACCGACGAACAGATTGAACGCCTGGTCGAACACATGCTCCAGCGCCTGCAGCCACCGCTGCTGGTGATGGTTACAGCCACTAAGGGATATCGGGAGGCAATTCGAAGCCGCCTAGCTGGATGCGGACATCGCCTGCATCTTGCGCTGGCGGACGGCATTGAGGATGAAATGCAGTGGAAACTACTGGGTGAAGCTGTGGCGACCAGCGTTTGGCAACAAGCCCTGCCGCAAACACCGTATCGTGCGCTGGTGCTGCCATTTCTCGACTACCCGCTGGCGATGGACCTGCTAAGCGGCACGCTCCGCAGTCCCGTTGCCCAGCGTGTGCATGATGCCTTGTTGACGGGATTACCAGTGTTCGCGCTGCGCTATCACTGCGATCCGGCCAGCGAACTGAACCAGCTGCAGGGGGCGCATCCAAATTCAGCTTACGCAGGTCATATGCATGCTGCCCTGACCCGCCTGAGTGAGATTGGCGTCACCTTGTGCAACATAAATGAGCTGCTGGAGAAGCTGGTATCGGGTAACGACGCAGCTCTAGTGCTGGCAAGCACCACGAGCGTAACCCGGCGTTATCTCACTGTCAGCGATGTAGAGATAAATCCACAGCTTGCCAGTGCACCCGAAGCGCAGCTGACCGATGCCGCGATCGAGTATTTGAAAAATAAAACAAAAGAAAAAATCTTACCTTAAATAACAATCCCGGAGTTTTAACTTATGTCTTCAAAAACAAAATGTTGGTTATGGATGCTGTTGGTTATTATTTCAGAAACCTCAGCAACGTCGACCTTGAAAATGTTCGGCAGCAGTGAAGGTAATACCAAGATGATGCTACTTGGCCTGCTCGTACTGTTGTATTGTACCTGTTACTACTCGCTATCTCGAGCGGTAAAATATATCCCGGTTGGACTTGCTTACGCTACTTGGTCTGGCACCGGAATTTTGGTTTTGTCTACTTCTGGCATGGTATTTTACGGACAGCACCCAGATACAGCAGCTATTATCGGCATGGCAATTATTGCTAGTGGCATTGTTATAATGAATCTGTTTTCAAAAATGGGTAGCGAAGAAAGTGAAGACTCTTCAGGTGAGTCATCTATTTAATCAAATAAAAATAGCCAATTAATATAGGGTGTTTGACATATGTTTAATCTTGGGTTTTTATGGCTGGCGCTTTCTATCGGCGCTGAAATTACCGGAACATCAATGATCAAAAAAACCAATGGATTTAGCAAGCTAGCTCCATCAGTACTAGTAGTCTGTGCCTATAGCCTGTGTTATTTCGCACTAACACGTGCAATGAGCACGATTCCGGTTGGTGTCGCCTATTCACTGTGGTGTGGCTTTGGCATCGTGGGGGTAACTATCTGCTCCATGATTCTCTACAAGCAAAAACCGGATCTGCCCGCTATTCTGGCGATGATACTGATTATCTCGGGCGGAGTGGTCATGAACGTCTTCTCCAGCATGTAATGGGATTTGGGTTGCTTCGAGCGAACGAGCAAGGAGGCAACCCTCCCTACTACCTGTACTGTGTACTGCTCATTTCGGACTATGCCCACCATCAGCAGTCTTCTCTCTGGCTATGGCCGAAACGGTGTGCTAAGGAGAGTGCGATCAAGTTGGTCTGACCGTCATCATGAGTGACATGTCCACATTTTAAATTTTCATTATTCCATGCATCGGTCTCATTCCTTCCCCAATACTGCGTTTTATCCCATGATCCTCCCTGTTTTGAGGCTTACCTCGCGTTTTGGGCGCAGCTATCCCATGCCCGTATCATCTGGTCCACTCGAAACTGAATCGCCCCCAGTTCCCTAGACACCTCACAGCCTCAAAATGAGGCAACTATTGGAGGTGTTATGACCCGTCAGCGTTATCCAGAAACACTCAAAATCGAAGCGGTTAAACAAATCACCGAGCGCGGGCGGCCGGTGGCTGACGTTGCACGAGCCATCGGGGTATCCAGCCACAGCCTGTATGCATGGCTCAAGCAGTACGGTAAGCCCGCTGACCAGCAGCACGAAGAGTTAGCCTTGCAAGCCGAGATCCGCCGTCTGAAAGCCGAACTGCGCCAAGTCACCGAGGAGCGCAACATATTAAAGGAGGGCGCCGGGGACGAAGCCAGCGAGTCAAGGAAAGGTACGCGTTCATAACCTCCCGACTCGACCGGTACAGTGTCGTTACCTGGGGGTTAACCGAAGTGGCTTCTACGCGTGGCAGAAACAGCCTACATCGCCACGACAGCATGAGGACGAACGACTAACGGGGTTGGTCAAGCAATCCTGGCTGGAAAGTGGTGCTGTCTATGGTTATCGCAAGATCCATCGTGACCTTCGTGACTTGGGGGAAGTCTGCGGCAAGCACCGTGTGGCAAAATTCATGAGGCGAGAAGGACTGCGTTCGCAAACCGGCTATCAGCGCCGTAAGGGGCATTATGGGGGTAAGAGCCCGCAGGCAGCTCCGAACATACTGGCTCGTCAGTTTAAGGCCCCAGCCCCGAACATCTCCTGGGTGACCGACATTACTTACATCCGAACTCAAGAAGGGTGGCTATATCTGGCTATAGTGCTAGATCTGTTTTCTCGCCAGATCATCGGCTGGGCCATGAAGCCACGCATGACGGCAGACTTGGCGGTTGATGCGTTATTGATGGCGGTTTGGCGACGTAAGCCAACGCAGCCGGTACTGGTGCATTCGGATCAGGGCAGCCAGTTTACCGGTGGTGAATGGCAGGACTTTCTGAAGGCCCACAACCTGAATTGCAGTATGAGCCGACGTGGTAACTGCCACGACAATGCTGTCGCCAAGAGCCTCTTTCAGTTACTCAAACGGGAGCGGATAAAGCGCAGGATTTACCCGACAAGAGACGAAGCCCGCAGCGACGTATTTGATTATATCGAGATGTTTTACAACCCAATCAGGCGCCATGGTTCCAATGATGGGCTGTCGCCGGTAGAGTTTGAAAAGCAGTTCAATGTTCAACAACAGAGTGTCTAGAAAACCCGGGGCGATTCACATCGTATTTTGCGTGTCAACCCGCCCCCGGTGAGCGCTTACAGATTTTCAGCTCTCCTTGAGAAGAGTATATGCAACTCAAGATACCACTGGATGTGCGCAGTAGTAATATACTGTTTGGATGGATTGGATATGTTTTTCCTAGTAATGCCATGATAATTAAATATATTTTTATAGAGTGGGCGGGAAAGGGGTCGCTGGTAAAGCGCCCCCAGCGCCTAATGCTTTAGACCAGAATGACCTGCACATCCTTGGCTTTGAGCTGCTCTATGACCGCTTTATCGGCATCTTTGCCGGTGATCAGAATGTCGATCTTGCTTGCGGCGCAAAACAGCATGCCTGCCCGTTGTCCTACCTTGCTGCAGTCGGCCAGTACCACCAGTCGACCGACATGGTTGAGCATCTTCTGCTCCGCCATGGCGGTCAGCATATCCATCTTGTAGAGACCGTCTGCGGACACGCCCTTGCCGCTGGTAAACATCCAGTGTCCGGCATAGAGGGAGGAGACCTCGTCCTGTGGTGCCAGCGTGATGGATTGCGACTTGTTGTATTGACCACCGATGATGACCACGCCGTCATGGTCATTCTCGATAAGGTAGTTGGCGAGCGGGAAGTAGTTGGTGATGACTTGAACATCCTGCCCGCAGATCTCCTGACCGAGAACGAAGGCGGTGGAGCCACAGTTGATGACCGCGCTTTCGCCCGGTTTGATCAGGGCAGCAGCAGCCTGGGCGATGCGCACCTTTTCGCTGTGATTGAGGCTTTCGTTGCTGTCGAGGGGAGACCAGTGGGCTTTTCTTGCCTGCATCAATGCTTCGGCCCCGTTGCGCACCTTGTGCAGTTTGCCGGAGTTATTGAGCTTGTTGATATCGCGGCGAGCAGTGGCCGGAGAAATATCAAAGGCTTGCATTATGCTGTTGACCGACAGATGACGTTTCTGATTGAGCAATTCCAAAATGGCGTTATGGCGATGTGCTTCTGTCATATCATGCCTGATGATGATTGAATCTGATTGGGTGGTGATTATATCGCGCATAAGTTTGAATGACAGCTCTCTTGTCTACTCTTCTGGTGATGCGATATCAGGCTAGTGCCAGACCGGCTTGCTGGCCCAGCTCGATCAGTCGCGCTTTGGCCGTTTTCAGGTTGCTGGCCCACTGTGCATCCTTGGCCCACATCTCCAGTACCAATGGCCCGTTGTAACCCATTTTTGCCAGCGTGTTGAAAATGGCGGCAAAGTCGACCTCTCCCTCTCCAATGACCAGATCACGGAATTGTCCTTTGCAACTGTCCGATACCTTGCGGGTGTCTTTGAGGTGGATCTGCACGATATGGTCAGCACTCAAGTGCAGCTCGGTGCAGGTGTCATAGTTCCAGCCGCTGATATTGCCGACATCCGGGTAGGCCATAAAGTAGGGGGAGGGGATTTGCTTTTTCAGCACTTCAAATTTGCTCAGGGAGTTGAGGTAGGGGGTATCCATGATCTCCACGCCCAGCATGATGCCTGCCCGCTCTGCCATTCTGGCCGCCGCTTTCATCCCTGCAACGAAATGGTGGTGGGTCTCTTCGCTCTGGGGCTCGTAATAGACGTCATAACCCGCCAGCTGGATGCAGCGAATGCCGAGTTTGTACGCCAGATTGATAGCTTTTTGCATGATGATCGCTGCCCGCTCGCGGATGGCCGGATCGTGCGAACCAAACGGAAAGCGGCGGTGGGCGCTCAGGCACATGGAGTGCAGCGGGAAGCTATGCTGCTCGCACAGGTGTCTGAGCTGATAGATCTCGGCATCTGACCAATCCAGCCGCTGCAGTTTTTCATCTGACTCATCAATGGATATTTCGATGAAATCGAAGCCAAGCTCCTTGGCCGACAGAATTTTCTCTTTCCACTCCAGTTTGGAGGGCATCGCTTTTTCATAAAGGCCGAGGCGAAAGGCATGGTCAAAGTTATGCATACAAGCTCCTGCATTCAGATAGGGAAATAGGTGTTCAAGACCTCGAGGATCCCGCCCTCGTCGTTGCTCTCTCGGGTGACCCGGTCGGCTATCAGCTTGACCTCTGGCTCGGCATTGGCCATGGCGATGCCCATCCCCGCGAGGCAGAGCATGGAGGTGTCGTTGTGGTTGTCGCCGATGGCGACCAGCCGTGCAGGGTTGATCCCTTGCTGCTCAAGGTATTCCTGCAGTCGCGCCCCCTTGTTGTTGCCGCTGCGGGCAAAATCAACCCGGTTGGACCAGGACTGCTCGCCACTGAAGTGCTCGCGAACCCAGGGGTGGTTTGAGAAAGCCTGAATGGCGGCGATATCCCCCTCTGCCACGAACTTCCAGACATGGGTGCTGTTTGCCAGTTCCTCTTCAAACGAGTGAACACAGGCCACCTGCGGCTGGAGCTGCGGCGCAAAGCCGTTAGCCCATTGCTGCAGGGCGGTCATGTAGCGCACCGGCTGCCGGGAGGAGTAGACCATGCGGTCAGTGACATACATGACAAGGTTGAGTTGGTGCTCGGTTGCCAGCGTGATGAAGCGTTGTGCCAGCTCATGAGGAATGGCGTTGTCAGCTAGAACAGACCGTCGGTCGTAGTCGTAAACGTAGGTTCCGTTGCAGCAGATGATGGGGGTGGTCAGGCCCAGCTCGTGGTGATAGGGGTGGGCGGCCGTGTGATGTCTGCCGGTGACCAGCATGACTGTGGCCTGCTCCTTGATCCTCATGATGGCCTCCTTGACGGCCGGCATGATGGTGTGAGCATTGGTCAGGGTGGTGCCATCGAGGTCGAGGGCCAGGGCTAGATAGCGCATCATCTGCTCTTCTTGTTAACTGGTGATGGGGTGGGTAGTAGAGGGGGTGATTGAGATGACGCCTTGCTGGCCCATATCAATCACCATCCCTTGTATTACCCTACGTGTGCTTACAGGAAGGACTTGTAAGGCAGCTCCGGCTCGTCGATGAAGATGTCATCAAACCCGCGCGGGTGCTGGTAGTGCAGCTTGCTCTGATCAGTCGGGAAGGTGTACTTGCCACCGACTTGCCAGAAGAAAGGGCTGAAGCGATAGCCGAGGCGCTCTTTTTTCATGTTCCAGAGCACTTCGATCTCGCGGGGATCGCTTTGGAAGTTGGCCCAGATATCGTGGTGGAACGGGATCACCACCTTGGTATTGAGGGACTCCCCGGCCCGCAAGATGTCTGATGAGGTCATCTTGTCGGTCACGCCGCGCGGGTTCTCGCCATAAGAGAGCAGCGCCACATCGATCTGGTAGTCATTGCCGTGCTTGGCGTAGTAGTTGGAGTAGTGGGAGTCACCCGAGTGGTAGAGGTTGCCACCGGATGTCTTGACCAGATAGTTCACCGCCCGATCGTCCATGCCATCTAGGATGCTCTTGTCGGTGGATGAGACCCCCGCCGGCAGGGTGACCAGCGCGGTACGATCAAATGCATCGAGCACCTGAATCACGATATCACCCACAGGGATCTCGTCCCCTACACGCGCCACCACACAGCGCTCAGCAGGCACTCCCCAGCGCAGCCAGAGGTCGACACAGGCCTTGGGACCGATGAACTTCACATGCTCACCACAGTTTTGTTGCACGGCTGCTGCCACATTGACGTCGATATGGTCGGCATGATCATGGGTGGCGAGCACCGCGTCTATCTGCTTGATCCCGAAGGGATCGAGCACGAACGGTGAGGTTCTCAGGTTGGGTTGCAGCTTGCGCACGCCCCCCATCCGCATCATCTGGTGCTGCTTGTTCATATAGGGATTGCCATGGGTTCTTTTACCCGTGCCGCACCAGAAGTCGATGGAGATGTTGGTATTGCCGGCGGACTTCAGCCAGATACCGGTGCAACCCAGCCACCACATGGCGAAGGTGTTCGGTTTGACCTCTTCCTGCTCAATCTCTTCATTCAGCCAGGTGCCCCACTCGGGGAAGGTGCTGAGGATCCACGATTCACGGGTGATTTCTTCAATCTTGCTCATCTGACATACCTTTTCTGGTTTGGATGGTTCACGCAGTGGTGATTCATCGGGTGATGACATGGCTTGCATGGTTGCGAGCCAGTGATTCGTTTTGATTTATTGTGACTATATTATTGCTGTTTGTGATTATCAATGATTGTCGTGATTGTTTTGTGAGATTAATTGCGGGATATCACAATCCAGAAATGAGTGTGTTTTTAAGTCTTTGTATTTATGCGGGTTATTGTTTTTTGGTTCATGGTTGGTTTTTTTTGAATCCTTTTATGCGGCTAGTCGTGCTCTTTTAACCGAAATTTCACATCCGGAGGATGGAAAAAAGAGATTCTCCCGACCTAGATCTTCATCACAATAAATCATTTGGTGACCATATATGATTATTTTAGATTCCGCAGTGAGTGGTGACAGTTGAATCTGCTCGCGGGGCGTCAGGTAAAGCAATGCCCATATGAATGGTGAGATGTCCGCACCAATCCAATAGCAATGAGTTGTCCTCATCTGGACGGAGCATAAATATGGAAACCCTCTACAACGCTTTTTACATCTTTTACAGTCAGGTGATGACCAAGGCACCCCTGCTGTTGGGGCTGGTGACCTGTATTGGCTACCTGTTGCTCAAGCAGGATGGCACGACTGTCGTCAAGGGCACCGTGAAGACCATCGTTGGTTTCATGCTGGTGCAGGTTGGCGCCAGTACGCTGGTGGCCGGCTTCAAGCCAGTGGTGGACAAGATTGCGGAATATCATCATCTCACCGGTTCAGTGATAGACCCCTACACCACCATGATGGCCACCATGGAGACCATGGGAGAGAACTACTCCTGGGTCGGTTATGCCGTATTGCTGGCGCTTGCTCTCAATATTCTGCTGGTGTTGCTGCGGCGCTATACCGGGATCCGCACCATCATGCTGACCGGCCATATCATGTTTCAGCAGGTTGGTCTGATCGCGGTCTTCTATATGGTGATTGGCGCCTCAATGTGGGAAACCATTCTCTATTCCGCCGTTATCATGGCGCTCTATTGGGGTATCTCCTCGAACATAATGTTCAAGCCAACCCAGGAAGTGACCGGTGGGGCGGGTTTCTCCATTGGTCACCAGCAACAGGTCGCATCCTGGATTGCGACCAAGGTGGCGCCGAGACTGGGTAACAAGGAGGAGAGCGTTGACCATCTGAAACTGCCAAAATGGCTGCACATCTTCCACGACAGCATCACGGCCACCGCCATCGTGATGACCATCTTCTTCGGCATCATCCTGCTCTCGTTTGGCCTCGATAATCTGCAACAGATGGCGGGTCAGACCCACTGGTCAATTTACATTCTAGAGACCGGTCTCAAGTTTGCGGTCGCGATTCAGGTCATCGTGGTGGGGGTGCGCATGTTCGTCGCCGAGCTCTCCGAGGCCTTCAAGGGGATCTCCGAGCGTGTTATTCCTAACGCCGTATTGGCAATCGATTGCGCTGCCATCTACGCCTACTCACCAAATGCCATGGTCTTTGGCTTCATGTGGGGTGCCATCGGTCAGTTCCTCGCGGTGCTCACCCTGCTGGCATTCCAGGCGCCCATCATGATTATCCCAGGCTTCATTCCCATGTTCTTCTCCAACGCCACCATTGGGGTGTTCGCCAACCACTTTGGCGGCTGGCGCGCCGTGATGAAGATCTGTTTCGTGATGGGGATCATCGAGGTGCTGGGTTCTGCCTGGGCTATCCATCTGTTTGCGGTCAATGGCACCAGCTTCAATGGCTGGATGGGCATGGCGGACTGGGCGCTGGTATTCCCGGTGATCATGCAGGGTCTCTCGTTCTCTTCCCTGTTCTTTTTGGTGTTGCTGGCGGGGGCCGGGCTCTATATGTACTTCGCTTCCCGCTCCCTGCGCATGGAAGAGGATATGGCTGTCCCGGGTGCCATCGCGGAAGAGGATGAGAGCGATGTGCCTGCCTTGCAAGCCGAGAGTGCCAAAGGGGGAAATGCGGTGCGGATCCTGGCGGTATGCGGCAACGGCCAAGGCTCATCCATGATGATGAAGATGAAGATCGGCAAGTTTCTCGAGCAGCGTGGTGTGCCCCATGTCATGGACTCCTGTGCCGTGGCCGATTACAAAACCAAGCTTCAGACCACCGACATTATCGTCTCCTCCAAGCATCTGGCTGGAGAGATGAGCCCCGGTGATGGCAAATTCGTGCTGGGCGTACAGAACATGCTCAACCCCAATTCGTTTGGTGATGAACTGCTGGGCATCATCAAGAACAACTTTGCAAATTAAGCCGATGAACCTCGCTGCACTCGGCAGCGGGCAAGGAGAACAAGATGAAATTCAAACAATCTCTGATGGAAAACAACTCTGTATTGCTCAACGCGGCCGCCACCGACTGGCGCAGCGCCATCAAACTGGGCACTGACATGCTGATCCGCTCGGGTGCAGTGGAGCCTCGCTACCACGATGCGATCATCGGCAGCATTGAAAAGATGGGGCCCTATATCGTGATTGCCCCCCAGTTCGCGATGCCCCATGCGAGGCCGGAAGATGGGGTCAATCGCACGGCGTTCGCACTGGTCATCCTGACCACACCGGTGAAGTTTGAAGGGGAAGATGAGCTGGTGGACGTGCTGGTAACGCTGGCGGGCAGCACCTCGGATGAGCACATGGAGGGGCTGATGGAGGTCACTCAGGTGCTGGAGGATGAAAATAGCGAGAGCGGGATCAATCTCGACAAGCTGAGAGCATGCCAGAGCACGGCAGATGTATTCAACGTCATTGACCAGGCGCTGGCTCAAGTGGCCTGAGACACCCAACGTGGCCCCGCAATGGGCCCAGGAGAACGGAATGTACAAGTCATTGAAAGAGGCGGTACTGGAGGCCAACCTGCTGTTGCCCCGATATGGTCTGGTTACCCTGACATGGGGCAACGTTTCCCAGATTGATCGCAGCCTGGGTGTCGTGGCAATCAAGCCATCCGGGGTCTCTTACGATAATATGACCGTTGACGATATTGTGGTCGTTGATCTGAAAGGCCAGATCGTCGAAGGGCATTTATCCCCATCCAGTGATACCGCAACCCATCTGGTTTTATATAACGCATTCAAGGGTATTTCCGGTATTGTGCACACCCATTCCCGTCATGGCACTATTTGGGCACAAGCGGGTATGGATATTCCTGCATTGGGAACGACACACGCCGATTATTTTTATGGGGATATTCCCTGCACTCGTTCGCTGACTGAAGATGAAATCCGCGTTGATTATGAGAAAAACACCGGCAAGGTCATCGTCGAAGAGTTTCATCGTCGGGATCTGGATCCGCAGGCCTTGCCTGGCGTAGTCATCACCGGCCATGCCCCCTTCTGCTGGGGCAAGAGTGCGCTGGATGCGGTGCACAATGCGCTGGTGCTGGAAGAGGTCGCCACCATGGCGCTGGCAACCAGAGCGTTGAATCCGGCCATACATATTGCGCAGGAGTTGTCTGACAAACACTATTTCAGAAAACATGGTGAAAATGCCTATTATGGCCAGCGTTAATTGGCTGGCACGTTATTTAAATTACCCATCTATTTATTTTAGTGACGTCAGGTTACGGCCTCTTATCGACTTTAAATCAATGGGGCAATGAATCCTGTCAATATTTTAAATTAAGGAAATATATTATGACCAAGCCAATGTTACAGATTGCTCTGGATTCCACCGACCTTGCTACCGCCGTGGATATTGCCGAGCGCGTCGCCGGTTATGTTGAGGTCATCGAGGTCGGCACGATTCTGGCCTTCGCGGAAGGCATGTCTGCGGTACGCACCATGCGGGAGCGCCACCCTAATCACATCATCGTGTGCGATATGAAAACTACCGATGGTGGCGCCATTCTGGCACGCATGGCCTTCTCGGCCGGGGCTGACTGGATCACGGTATCGGCCGCAGCGCACGTCGCCACCATAGCTGCTTGCAAGAAAGTCGCGGATGAGTTTGGCGGGGAGATCCAGATCGAGATTTACGGTAACTGGACTCTTGATGATGCCAAGCAGTGGGCCGATATGGGGATCACTCAGGCTATCTATCACCGTTCGCGGGATGCTGAGCTGGCTGGAGTCAGCTGGACGCAGGCAGATTTGAGCAAGATGAGGGCGCTTTCCGAACTGGGGCTGGAGCTGTCGATCACCGGCGGTATCGTGCCGGAAGACATCCATTTGTTTGAAGGGATCCGTGCCAAGGCCTTTATCGCAGGGCGGGCATTGGCCTCTGAAAGCGGACATGAAACTGCAGAAGCACTGCGCAGCGAGATAAACAAATATTGGTAACGTGTTACTAGCCCCCACCGAAGTTGAGTCAGAGTCCGTTAACGTTCAATTAGAGTAGAGATGACTAAAGTGGAAGTTAAACAGGCTCAGAAGCTGTCAGAGCACTGGTTTGGCAAGATGCCATTAACCGTCAGGAAAAGCTAAAAAAAGAACATAGAAGGAAGCGGCCAGATGGCCGCTTCCTTCTTATTCAGTTGGCAAGTCACCAGAGACAAACTGAGCCGGTGCATCCATCAGTTGTGACAACGCTGCGTAGAAAGAGCACTCCTCTAGGGGTTGGATATATACGGGGCTTTGTTGCTGGAGAGGGTCATGCCTCTTTTCCTGCATTCCCTTTTTTTAAATCCCTTAACTCTCGCGCAAATCCGGGCTCCTAAGCTTGAAGATGCAACCCTTGGCCACCAGCTCATCCCGGTTTGCCAGCACTAGCGGGTAGAGTAGCGGATGCTGTTCGTGATCGCCGTTGTAGCTCACTTGCATACGCTCCAGCGCATAGTGCATCAGTGGAATGCGCTGGTTGAGCAGCAGCTTGCCATCTGCCATGGCATAGTCGTTGGCAATAATGGCCTGTTGTCCTTCGCTGAGGGTTGGATTGGGGATGACCACCGCAGTGACCTGGGTGTTCCACTCGAGATCCTGATCCCGGCCATGAGGGGAGGCATCCAGCAGCTCTGGTGCCCCACGAAACCGGCTCATCACAAAATCCAGATACACCCCTTTCTTCTCGCAGTAAGCGCGCACGTGCCAGCGGATCCCGTCATAGACCAGGGTATGCGGCACAATGTTGCGGCCACTCTGCTCCGCTGAGCTGAGCGACACGTAATCGACATCGACACGCAGCTGGCCGCGAGCAGCTTGTACCAGACCTCGGACAATCTGGGGGTCGATATGGCGATTCGGCACATCCAGGATTTCGATATGGCCGTAGCGCAGATCCATCAGTGGCAGGATCCCCCCCTCGGCCTCATGCTGGCGTTGGTGCTGTTTCTCCTTATGTAGCAGCATCAGGTACTCATCCACCTTACCTTCGCTAAAGCGGGGGTGGAACTGAGTGGTGGGTTTGTAACCCTTGAGATTGCGATCGTACTCCAGCCCTTCCGGGGAGACTTCTCTGATATAGCGGTTGATATCCTTCGATGCTTGCTGGCGGCCAATGTTGAAGGCGGTGCAGAGGTGATTGGTGGTCAGCCGTCCTTCCCATTGCAACACGATCTCTAGCAGGCGAAAGCGCAGGCTCTGATCCCAAGTAAGCTCTTTGGGGGTCATATGTGCTCCAAAATGCGACATGTGTATGTAACCAGTATCGGCATGAGTATACAGGCGACATATACTGAGTTAATCACAGTGTGGTGAAAAAGATTGTGCTGTCTGTACCACGTATGCAGCAAAGAGGGATCTCCGAGTATGTTGCCGAAGTGCAGCTTAACTTCGGTTGCTCTCACAATCACAAGGTCATGTCAGGCTTTGCCATCAGATGGGAATGTCCTATACCTCAAAGCCTTCGGCATGGTGTAGCACGATAAGGTGAAGTTATTTAGCGACAAGGGGACCAAGCTCATGATCGTGGAAGAAGACGCGAAAGGATACAAACGAAAAAATAAAGCAGAGGACGTTGCTACTCTATTCCGCGGCTTACCAGAAATGAAGGTTGAGGTTATTCAGGTGACCGATTGATGGACTTTCAGAATAAAATACCCTTCGCAATCAAGACCGAGACCGGCGCAATTGTCTCGGTCGATGATGTTGAACGAGGACTCGCAGCGGGTTGTCATTGCCCCAGTTGTAAAGGATTGCTTGTTGCCAGAAAAGGTGAGCACAACCGTCACTGCTTCGCGCATTACCGCGACAGCAAGGAAAAATGTCTTTACGCCTTTGAAACCAGTGTGCGGTTGATGCTGCGCTCTAAGCTGGGAAGTGTTGTTAAGCTCAATACCCCAGCCCATTACACCCAGTTTGATGGTGCCCAGGAACTGGTCGCCAAGATCCATGCCGATATAGGCGTTCAATTTGTTCCGCAAGCAGAGACCCATGGTGTCCCGGCAGGGCTCTTTCAGTTGGTATCGCGGCCAGACTTCCACCTTGCCTTACACTTTCCTGCCGCACATGAGCCTGTAGGGTTGTACCCGCTGTGGCTTGGACGATTTATAGCCAAACACCCTAAAACAGGCGTTTTGGCTGTTCGTTATAGCCAGTTTGGCGACCGGATGTTCGATAAGTCCTGCCCTGCAGGGATGGACACGACGACTTTGATGCTGACGATTCTGAGCGAAAATCCCAACTGTCTGCATTGGCTCTATCACCCACGCGAGGAGACGGCGCTGATCGCCCTGGAGCAGCTTGCCGAACAGCGACGGCAAGAGGCAGAGGAGAAAGCCAGACAGCGGCAACTAAAACAAGAACAACTGAAGGAAGCGCGGCGGCAGTATGAGGCAAAGCAAAGGATGCAACGCGAGCACCAAGCGGCGATTACGGCTCAGATGAGATTGGCTGAACAGGAACGCGCCGCCCTGAGAGCACGGGACTATGCCGCACAGGCAGCGCAAGACAGCGACAAGACCAGCAACGGGGGGCAGTATCCACGATCTACGCCAACCGCGTGCCGTAATTGCCAGCTACAGCACCAACGCCTTGATGCTGACGGCTACTGCTATCGCGAGGTTTGCATCAGATCTCGGGTGAAACGAATAGCAAGAGCAGAAAGGGCAGAAGCATCTACACGGTATTCCTACGCCAGCATGCGAGGTGGCGCAAATGCAAGCAGCACACCCCAGAAACAGACCAGCCTAGTTGCCAGTCAGCAACCCATGAGCGACACACAACGCCAATGGTACTCCTCTATCAAGCCTGGTTCGTGTCCTCACTGCGGGGGAGATAGAGGCAATGGCCCGAATGGCTGGTGGTGTGAGAAATGTACATAACCCTCTGGATTGACCCTATAGATCCAGACACTTTTTCCCGCTTAGTGTGATACCCGACTGTGCCGAAATTCCCGAGGTGTACGGTATCCATTGGTTCCCTTGAATAAGGTCCGCTTCAATATCCAATTATCTCCAGGCATCCATACCACAAAGGTAATAAAAAAAGAGATGCTGATAACAACATCTCTTTGGGTGCAGTGTGAGTTGCTATCTATTTCTGTAACACTGGGGTTGCTTGTGCAAGCAAGTCTGCAGTTGCGAGCAACTCTTGCTTGGTGGCACAACGCTGCCCATTTTGAGCTCGTTCGTTAGCTAAGAGGCTTAACGCTTCTGGGTTGTCGATCAAGTAGTTAATCCGTTCTAGGGGGGTCATTCCCTGAGAGTTGCGCTGCCGTGCGAGTTTGGGGGCTAGTTGCAGCAAGCGCCTGACGGCATGCAAATTGGCAGTCCAACTCGCCGTGTGCAGTGGTGATTGCCTATCATCCGTGAGATTGTCCAGATGGCACGGGTGATCGAGGAGTGCATCCACACAACTATCTACCCCAGACTTGATCGCCGAATGTAGAGCAGTCATTCCGCTACTGCTTTGTATTTCTGGATCAGCGCCAGCTTTGAGCATGATGGTTACTAAATCGGTATCTCCTTTCTCAGCCATCAGCATCAAGGGGGTTTGCCCTTTAATATCGGGGATATTTAGTTGTTTAGGGCTCTCTTGCGCCAGTTGGCCGATAAACGAGCGCCAATGCGCCAACATGGCTTCGAATCGACGCGTTTCACTTTGCAGCTCGAGTGGAATAATTAGCTTCATTGGTGGCATTATCTGCACAAAAGAAGAATGCATCTTGAGAAGAGCCATCAATACGGAATTTCCATCGACATCAGGCAGGCTAGATTTCAACAATGAACGATTGGCTTTGATCCATTTTTGCAATCCTTCTTCATCGCCAGCTTGGAACAATGGCAGCAGGTCGTTAAGTAACTTATCCATCGTACTTTGTATGCTACGGATTTCGGCCTCAATACCTGGATAGGGTTTGTACAGGTCATCCCAAAAGTAATCTGATGACCAGCGTGCAATATCCTCGATAGATGGAATCGTATCGCACTCTGCCATCATTCCTCCGGCCAGCATCTCCCGATAGTACTTTTCGTGGTTATTGGTGATTAGTTTCTGGTTGGCAACTTCTAAGGCCAGACCATCCCTCGCGATCTCACCACGCACTGGGCCATAATTTCGTTCCAAAGCAGCGTCCAGCGCCTCTCTGAACAGTTTGGTTGCACCCTCAAAATCATTACTGGCAAGCAGGTGCTTGGCTTTGTATTGCAAAATGGGTGCTTTCCATAATTCATACCCTGAGCTTGCTTCAGTTTCATCGAGCAGGGCTTTCACCTTGGTGATGGTGTCTTTTGGTCTTTGTTTGCGATCACCATTTAGATAGCCATCCAGCTCGAGCATAATTGCTTGGACGGTTTCAGCTGGGGTTGCAGCCAGCTCTCGCAAACGCTGGACAGCGGCCTCTTTGGCTCGTGGAGTTAGGGATGGATGCTGCGCTACCTGACTGACGACCCAATATCTATGCTCGGTCTGCAAGGCGCGCCAAGGTGATGAGGTTCTCATCCGGTCAATCAACCGATAGGTAGCTTGTGTCTCATCAGCATGAGCCTTGAGGCGTTCCAACTTTTTTTTAATGATGGGTACAGCGGATGCCGTGTCGAGTGCAAAGTGATCTTCAAGCATCGCCCCAGGCTGCAAATGGTAGAAATGACGAGTCAATAACTGAGCGAGTTCTAGATTTGCAGTCTCACGACGAGAAGGAAGGACCGAAAGGAATATGCCTTGTTTGTCCCATTCAGGCAGATGTGCTTCGAACCAAGCATTTTCAGCTGCTTCACCCTGCTCCCCGCAATATCGGTATGCATCGATAGTCCGGTTGTAGACAGCCTTATAGATGGCGAATAGTTGAAGCAATTTATTTTCTTGAGGATCTGCACACAACTTGTCAACATCTGGAAATAGGTATTTGAGTAACCGTATATAACCATCCTGTATCATCCGAGCGAATAAAAAGCGCTGGCGGATAATTTTTGGTAATGGTGCAGCATAACGCTCCGCGATGCATTTCACGAAGATGGCTTGCTCGTTTTCATCTGCCTGCCCAGCCAGAATTGACTCAATGCGACCAAGTTGAGTCATGGGGAGTTCCAATCGAAGTTGATCGGCAGTCAACCCCTTTTTTTCCAAAAAACTCAGAACGTTGTTGAATTGTGCAGAAGGGCTGCCATC
The DNA here is from genome assembly GCF_037818705.1 of Aeromonas popoffii. Taxonomy (NCBI): domain Bacteria; kingdom Pseudomonadati; phylum Pseudomonadota; class Gammaproteobacteria; order Aeromonadales; family Aeromonadaceae; genus Aeromonas; species Aeromonas popoffii. The sequence continues at coordinate 814,892 of NZ_CP149129.1, forward strand.
GTTGTGGAGTGATATCGCGCCATCAAAACGTAGTTTTGTCTCGTCGGAGAAGTACTTCTCGATGGTCTCTGGGCGAATCGTGGTTCCACTACGCCAGTTATATAAGGATCGGCGTAGACCATCATGGCCATCCTCGAACAATTCACTATGTTGATCTGCGAATGCCTCTATAGGCTTACCCAGCAGGTCCAACAGCCAATCGACCACTTGGGCAACTGGCATATATAGGCTAGACGTGCCATTCACCTCGGAAGGCTCGGGCAGATACCAGAAACGCCCCCCCGGCATACCAGTATCCAGTTCTTGTTCAAGGTGCCAGAAGCCTGCATGGCGTGCTAGACCAGGTATGTATAAATGTGTCAGCACCGTCCAGAGAACCTGGCGTTGATCTGCGGCGAATGTCCAAGTATTGAGCTCGAGAAGCTTGTATTTCCCTGCAAATTCCATGAAGTTGTCGAGAGAATCTAATTGTGCCAGTGGGTCCATTCCTAGCGCCCTGAGGATATCGTCAAAGATTTCTTCGCCCATATTTTTGTGAGCTTTAAGACTTATCTGACCAGTCGCAAATTTTGTTTTCTTGGTTGTCGGATAACTCTGGCAGCCAAGGCTTTGATGAATTTCCAGCAAGATGGCTTCGGGTAGTGGCAAGGTGCTCATGTTGTGTCTGCTCCAGAATTTGTTTGGTGTAATGGCCATTCTGGCAATGTGTATCCATCGGGTCACTGAAAGGTCCTGTACCCCCCCCCCCTCTCACAGGCTGCAAAACTGGGGGGGGGGATTTTTGATCAAATTTGGTGCCCGCCTGAGCGGTCACCTGTCAGGGATGGGACATACAGGCTTGCGTTTTCATAAGGTCCTGTATGTACATGTTTCCTCGTTATGTTTAATAGAATTCACCCACCTGAAGCATTATTGTAATCTTCTTCTTTCTTTTTCATTGAGAGCTTGACGAAATGAAACATCCAGTACGATCACCGACTCTGCGGTCTCTGTTGTGGCTCCTTCGGATCTCTTCCAGCGCTTAGTCAAATCGGCCTTTAATCTTTCAAAACCATCTGCATATGCTGGATAGTTTTCCAGAAACTTCAGCACTGGCATAGCTATGGTGCCTACACCTCCAGCTATCAGACATACCTGCATCCACAACTCGGTACTACCAGCCTTGGCTTTTTCGAGCGCAAAAATAAGCTCCAAGCCATTCTTTGTGGCAAGGTCTTTCTCGGGTTTAAGTATGGAGTCAAGATATGCTACACAGGTCATCACGGTATCCAGCGTTTCTGGTGATTTAATGCCGGAATGCATGAAGTCTTGAACATCGTTCATCAGGCTCATTGCAGCAAAATTTTCACTGTAGGGGATATCGAGCTTTATGCTTAGAACACCAAGATGATGCACATTTTCAACTTGTTCTACACGCTGAGCAAGGTAGAGCTTCTTCTCTCCAATATCGATATAGCTGCGCCCGTTTCCCTTACCTCTAATGCGATCGCCACGACCAAATATGGTATTGATAACGGGTGAGAACTTCTTGAAGTTCTCCGCCTGCTCCAGCACGCTCTTGTAGACCTCATCGTTGGCCACTGGCGGGAAGCCGAATTTGTGTAGCAGCAGGATCAGGTCAACCTTCAGCTTGGCCTTGATATCGTCGCGGTTGCTCCAGTCGGGGTACTGAGCGTTGTTATCGACCGTCACCTTCATCTCTTTGGCCAGTTCCAGCATCTTCTCTTCGTCATAGGTGAAGTCGTACTTCACGCACATGTGCTCGAGGATATCGAGAAACGCCTTCTCTTCCATGTCGATGCCGATATCGGCGAACGACATCATCTCGGACTTGATGTCGTAGATCATGTCGGCCATCTGCTGGGTGAAGGCATCGAACTCTTCACCGTTGAGCACGTCGTTCTCTTTACGCTGGTTGTACTGTTCCACCAGTGCCTGGAAGCGTTTGGAGAAGTTAATCCCCTGCAGCTGGTTCACCTTTTGAAAATCGCTGATGGCCTTGGCCAACATCTTTTGCAGCAGTTGCATCCGGGTGTTGGGCAGCTTGATCTTGCCAATGCGGTCCATGTACTCGTCATCAAAGATATCGATGGTCTCTGCCTTGTCCTCACCCAGGGTGAATATCTCCTCCACCCCTTCCGCCTTGAGGGCCTCGGCAATCATCTCCCGCACCTTCTGGTTCATCTGTGCGGTATCAGGCGCATCACCCTTGGTGAGCTTGTAGACGATGGAGCGCACCGCCAGATAGAAGTGGATCAGTTCGCGCTCTTCCTGGCCAATCTCCTCACTGCCCACGCACACGTCATAGGCGGCCTTGAGCCGTTTCACCAAGCCCATAAAGCGCAGCTCAATCTTCTTGGTCTGCAGGGCAAACTCGGCGGCGCGGTTGAGGCAGTCGAGCTGCAGGGTCGGCGTGCCAGAGAAGTAATCACGGCTATCGAAGGTATGGAACACCTGGCCAAGCAGATGCAGGTGATTGCGCACCTCGATCAGCGACTGCTGAACATCTTCAAAGTTGGACTTGTCCGCCTTCGAGTACATGGCCAGCGCCATGTTCATCCGGCTTTTGATCCCGATGTAATCGACCACCAGCCCCTTCTCTTTGCCTTCAAAACGGCGATTGCCCCGGGAGATGGTCTGGATCAGGTTGTGCTTTTGCAGCGGCTTGTCGATGTAGATGGTATCGAGCTCCGGCACATCAAAGCCGGTCAGCCACATATCCACCACGATGGCGATTTTGAAGTTGGATTTGGGGTTCTTGAACTGCTTGTCCAGCTCGCGGCGATACTCCTTGGTGCCGAGCAGGTCATACATTACCGCATCGTCATCCTGACCACGGGTCATTACCATATTGACCTGGGGCAGGCGTATCAGCTCCTTGGCCTCTTGCTCTGTGAGGGGGACGCCATCAATGGCCAGTTTGGGCTCGAACCACTCAGGGCGTTTAGCTTTAAGGCTCTGATAGAAGGCATAGGCAATCTCCCGGCTGGCACAGACAAACATCGCCTTGCCTTTGACGGTCGATCCTTCCGCCACCCGTTGCTCATAATGCTTGGCGAAATCCTTGGCCAGCGCCTCGATGCGATCCGGGTCGCCCAGGATCGAGTTCATGCTGGCCGTGGTCTTCTTGCTCTCTTCAATCTGGTGCTCGCTGGCCCCCTGCGCCTCGCACTCCTGATAGTACTGCTCGATCTCTTCCAGCTTGCTGTTATCGAGTACCACCTTGGCGGCGCGCCCTTCATAGACGATGCGTACCGTGATCTGGTCGTTGACCGACTCGGTCATGGTGTAGCTGTCGATGGTGGGGCCGAACACATCCAGGGTGGCGTCGATAGGGGTACCGGTAAAGCCCACATAGGTGGCATTGGGCAGCGAGTCGTGCAGGTACTTGGCGAAGCCATAGGTCTTTTTGATGGTGCCCTTCTCTTGGTCGACCGTGAGCTTCAAATCGAGGTTGATCTGGCTGCGGTGGGCTTCATCAGAGATACAGATGATATTGCTGCGATCGGAGAGCTTTTGGATATCTTCGGTGAACTTGTGAATGGTGGTGAGGAATACCCCGCCACTGGCGCGCCCGGCCAGCTTGTCGCGCAGATCCTGACGGCTGGTGACCGGCTCAATCATCGCATCACCGATAAAGGCGGTGGCGCTGCAGAACTGCTTGGATAGCTGCTCATCGAGATCGGTGCGGTCGGTAATGAGGATGATGGTCGGGCTGGCAAAGTCGATGCTCTTCATCAAGAGCCGCGCCAAAAACTGCATGGTGTAGCTCTTGCCACAGCCGGTGGCGCCAAAGTAGGTGCCCCCCTTACCGCTACCGCCGACGTTTTCACCATTGGCGGCAATCTGCTTACGCTCTTTTTTGATGTTGTAGTAGAGCTTGCGGGCCGCGTAATACTGCGGATAACGGCAGCAGATCTTGGTTTCACTCTTGGATGTGTCAGGGAAGAAGACGAAGTTCTTCACCACATCGAGCAGCCGCACCGGGTGAAACAGCCCTTGGATCAGGGTGTAGAGGCCCTTTATTCCATTATTAGCACCCTCCTGCTCGGTAGACTCGTTACCGGTTACCTTGCGCCAGGCATAGTAGAACTCATAGGGGGCGAACAGGTTGCCCATCTTGTTGTTCACCCCGTCACTGACGATACACAGGGCGTTATAGACGAACAGCTTGGGGATATCCCGCCGGTAGCGCACGCAGAGCTGACGCCAGGCGTCATAAGTGGTGGCTTCTTCACCGCGCACTGCCGATTTGAACTCGAACACCACCAGCGGCAGGCCATTCACGTAGAGGATGGCATCGGGGATGCGGGTCTGTAGCCCGCCATCCCGGGTTTGCCCCTCAATTTCCAGCTGATTCACTACTCGGTAGATATTGTGGTCGGCCTCGGCAATCACCTCCTCTTGCCCCACGAACATGCTGGCCAGCTGGCTGGGCAAGGCTTGGGTATTCATCAACTCGATATAGAGGTCTTTCTGATCCCGGTCTTCGCGCTTGAGCAAAAAGCCATTACTGAGCCAATGGCAGAAGGTTTTATTACTCTGGTACAGGTCACTGGCGGGCAGGGTCTGCAACTGGTGCAGAATGGCTGCAATTTCACCTTCGGTAATGCCATCGGCCTGATATTGGCGGGCAAGGTAGTTGCGCAGGTCATCAGCAATCAGCACCTCACTGTTATCCCTGCGTGGCACATCACTGCCAACATAGTGGGGGTAACAGGGCTGGCCAGCTGAGTTAAGGTGATGGCCCAGCAGGGCGATAATGGCCTGTTCCAGCTTTGCTTCCGTGAAAATATGGCTCATGGCAATGGCTTCTTCTGTTCGTTTAAATAGCGTTCGTTAATGCTGGGCGTATCGGCGAAGGCGAAAGGGCAGCGCAGCCATTGCTGCGCGCCCCACCGGATCAAGCCACCTCTTCCGTGGTAAGGTCAGCTTCAATATTATCGAGGCGCAGTTCGCCGGAAATCAGCTTGGGTAATAGGGTGTCTCGAAGATTGGTAAGATTTTTTATTTGCTCAGTATGGGCAAAAATTCTTTTCCTTAACGTTGCCGCAAATGTATCGAAGGCATTCAATACATCATCATTAGGGGTTATTACCTGTAATCGATATGCATTATTCCGGTTTAAACCAGGAACAGCAGCATCAGTGTTCATCTCAGTAAGACCTAACGTTTGTAGCAAGCTAAAGCAGTAGGTGAGTGGCTTTTCGGATCTTACATAGAACACTGTATCTATAGGAAAAAACGGCCTGTCCTCCCAATACAAACTACCCACGGTACCCTTGCGACCGACAATTATTGATGGTCCATCGACCAGTGGTTCGTTGTGATACCCCGTAATACCGCCAGAACCATAAACAGGCACATGGCCATCAATTCGGTCTGTAGATTTCAGCGCCTTGCCGTAAGCAAGCTCCATCAAGTTCTCTAGCTTACAGACACTCCACCCCTTTGGCACCCAGCCGCCGAGGCCAAGGGAAGGCTCGGCGCACTCTTCAAATGCGGCAGGGAACAGTTGGCGGATAGCCTCTGGCAGCGGTTTAAAGTCACCACGTTCACGCACCGCTCTGCGTGCCTCGGCGCGGCGTAGCAGTTCGTCAGGGAAAGCTATATCCTGCTCAAAGAAGCCCGCATCCAGCGCGTTATCGATCACGGGATCGAAGTCCACAAACCACGACTTGAACAGAGCCTGTGCCATCTGTTCTAGGGTTTGGTTGATTTGGCGGTTGAGAGTAATTTTTTTGTTTAAGGCACCTAGCACGTTAATTATTTTTTTCTGCGCATCTAAATTTGGTAATGAAATAGGAAAGCTTTTCAGGTACGCGAGGTTAATTTTTGGAACACCTGTACACTCTGAATCTTTGATTAGCTTATTTATCGCGCTTTGAGAGGACACCCAATAGTACACATATTCTGGAAGTGCTTTGCTAGTGTCTACGCGGAGTCGCATTTGATTAGAAGATAACAAGTATCGATCAAAACGATGATGTGTGCAGAGGAGACCAGTTTGCCCAAGAGTACCTTTCTTAGTGAAAATAATGTCGCCAGCTATACATTCACTGCGTGACAATCGTTGAAATGCATCTTCTGGTACGTAAACGAATTCATGATCTTTAAAATCGTCTAAGCCGATAGAAAGGTTGCTTCCGCGAATAATCGGATACCCACTTTCTGTATATGCGGATGCTGGCAAGTTTGAGCCAAAAGGGCCATCAACAGCGCCATCAGAGCCTAGAGCAATTCCCCCCAGCGTAGTGTTAACCAATCTATTTCCCATAACCCAATGCCTCCATATTGGCGCAGATTGCTTTGTCGAGCTTTTCCGCTTCGTCCAATTGGCGATAGAGGGTTTGGGTGAGCTCTTGCATCTTGGTCTCAAAGGCGATGCCATCATCTTCAATATCGGCGGCCCCCACATAGCGGCCCGGGGTCAGCACATAGTCGTTGGCTTTCATCTCTTCTAGCGTCGCGACCTTGCAGAAACCGGCCTGATCTTGATACTGCTCGACACTAATTGATTTGTCTTCAATCCGGCGTTTCAGTTCGCTCTCGTCACTGCGCCAGGCGTGGAAGGTGTCGGCGATGGTGGCGATATCGGCAGTGGTCAGCTCTTTCTGGGTGCGGCTGATCATGGTGCCAAGGTTGCGGGCATCGATAAACAGGGTCTCACCACGGCGATCGCGGTAACCATATTTGACGCTGGCCTGTTTGCTCTTGCTGATAAACCACAGGCAGACCGGGATCTGGGTGGTGTAGAACAGCTGGCCCGGCAGGGCGATCATGCATTCGATGCGGTCATCTTCAATCAGCTTTTGGCGGATCTCCCCTTCACCGCTGCTATTGGAGCTCATCGAACCGTTGGCCAGTACAAAGCCCGCGATGCCATCCTCGGAGAGCTTGGAGAGCATATGGAGTATCCAGCCGTAGTTGGCATTGCCGGTGGGCGGGGTTCGGAAACCGGCAAAGCGCGGGTCGTTGGTGAGCTCCGCCTCGTTGCGCCAATCCTTCAGGTTAAACGGCGGGTTGGCCATGATGAAGTCAGCCTTGAGATCCGGGTGCTGGTCGGCAAAGAAGGTATCGGCCGGGCGCTCCCCCAGATTGCCGGAAAGACCGCGCACCGCCAGGTTCATCTTGGCCAGCTTGTAAGTGGTGCTGGTCAGCTCCTGACCGTAGATGGCGATATCCTGGCTCTTGCCCTGATGGCTTTGCACAAACTTGAGGGACTGGACGAACATGCCGCCCGAGCCACAGCAGGGGTCATAGATCTTGCCCTGATACGGCTCCAGCATCTCGGCCAGCAGGGTGACCACGGCTTTGGGGGTATAGAACTCACCGCCGCCCTTGCCTTCACTGGCGGCAAACTTGCCGAGGAAGTACTCATACACCCGACCCACCAGATCCTCTTCGGTCAGATCGCATTCATTGGCGAGGGTGTCGATGTTCTCGATGCTGTCGATCAAGGAGGCGAGCTTGGTCGCATCCAGCCCAAGGCGGGAGAAGTAGTTATCGGGCAGGGCATTGGCCAGCGAGGCGTTGCACTTCTCGATGGTCGAGAGGGCCGTATCGATAATGACGGCAATATCATCCTGCTTGGCGCGTGCACTGATATAGCCCCAGCGTGCCGCTTCGGGCAGAAAGAACACATTGTCTTGCTGGTAGAACACATCCATATCGACAAAGGCCTCTTGGCCGCTGGCGATCAGCTGTGCGCGCTTGGCCTCGAACTTGTCGCTGATAAACTTCAGGAACACCAGACTCAGCACCACGTGCTTATATTCGGATGATTCTACGCTGCCACGCAGTTGGTTGGCGGTATCCCACAGGGTCTCTTCAAAGCCTTTGCTGGCTTTCTTGGCGGGTGCTTTTTTCGGGGCGGTGGCCATGTATCTGTGTTCTCTTATTCTTCTGAAAAATAATCGGTGTCCAGGGCCTTGATGGCGAAGACCTGACGGGTGGAGACACCCACGTTGTGTTCAATCATCAGTGCGGTGAGACGAGTACCGTCGATCAGCACGATGCGCTTCTCAATCTCCCCCACATATTCTTGCGCCTCGCGGCTAAAGCCAGACGTGGTGATAAAGACCCCTTTCCGGGCTTTGTAGCGGTCGAGTGCCCCGGCGAAGGACTGGACCTCTGGACTGCCCACCGTCCTGTCGGTGTAGCGCTTGGCTTGCAGGTAGATGGAGTCGAGCCCTAGCTTGTCTTCCTTGATGATGCCGTCAATCCCGCCATCACTGCTGTAGCGGGTGGTATGGCTAGCTTCTTGAGTACTGCCGCCGTACCCCATGGCGACCATCAGATCGACTACCAGCTGTTCAAAGAAGCGAGGGGAAAGCCCAAGGATCTCGGCCAGCAGATCGTCGGCAAGGGAGCGATTGATGGCGGCCAGCGCCTGCTCAATCTGCTCTTGCGGGGTGCTGGCTTGATCGGGTTGTGGCTGCTCTTTCAGGGGCGCCACGATTTGCCGCGCATTGCCCGCACCTTCACTGGGCGCCTGGGTAAAGGCCACAAACTCGCCGAACTGGGCAAGGTAGCGATTGTCGATAGGCTGGCCAGAAGTCAAAGCAGCTTTGCCACGAGCCGTGATCAAGCAGATGCCGCGCTTAGGTTGGGCGATAAGCCCGGCTTTCACCAAGTAGGTCTTGGCCCAGCCGACCCGGCTGCGCAAGGTGGTTTGACGACCACTTGGCAAGGCTTCGGCAAGCTGTTGCGGTGTGAAGGCATAGTGCTGACAAACCCGCTCGAATACTTCCCGTAGGGGGCGGGGTATCCCATCGGCCAAGACCTTGAGCACCACCGGCATCATGGCTTCATAGCTGGGCAGGGTTTCTTTCATCGGGCGACCAGAGCGAGACAAAACAGGGGCGTATCTTGCCACAGCGACATAGCTGGAGCCAGTTGGTGTCGAGGATTCTGGGAGCAGCTTAGAAAAAACAAAATAACAAAAACAAAGGGAGGGCCACGCATTGGCCTTCCCTTCGACCGACACACTTATCACGGACGAGTAGGTGCAAAAATGTTACCACAAGCGAATGTGTGGTCACGCCTTGCGGTCAGGATTGGCGTTCGTGCTCGTGGCAGGGTAAATACAGATATACAGATATCCATGGCTGCCCAAGGTATCGGCTTCGCAGGTAAAGCCGCCGTGCTGGATAGTGATGCAGTGCTGACGTTGGGTATCTAGCTCGCCGGTCAATAGCTTAGCTTCCAGAGCATTGATGATCTCCGTAAAAGCCTGTTCGAGCTTCTCTATCTGCATCTGACTCCACTCACCGATCAGACTGGCTCGATCGGATAGAAAATCGAGCTGGTAGCGGCTCTGTATCAAACGAGCGCCAAAGCGTGGTGAGATATCACGCGGCAAACCCCAGCTGACGCTGGTGGGCGGTGTGAAAGTCCGGGTCTCAGGATTGTGTGTGGCAGGGCATGTGGGATGGGTCATGGTCATAATTAGCAATACCTCATTTGAATGTCGATACGGGTGCCAGGCACGTTGTGACGCTGGCGCAGTTTGGTCAGGTGCTCTGGGAGTTCGCTCAGGTTTGCCAGTCGCCCCCGGTAAAAGCGAGAAAGATTGACGTAGTCGGGATGGCTCACGGTGATGGTCACCTGATGCCCAGGCTGCCAGCGGCCAAACAGGTGTGCTTTGGCCTCTTTGATGGTGGTTATACCGGGTGCAGGTAGCGTCTGCCGGTTGCGCAGATGCAGTTTGTTGAGTTCGGGGGCATAACGATGCACCTCGAGCCCAGTGATAAGACGGGTCATGTTCGGTGACTCCAATGATGCCAAGGGCCAGCCTGTGAGGGCTGGCCCTTTATGCTGTTTGTGGATGAGCGAGACGGTGGGACCTCAACGAGCGCAGTCAGCTGTATCATTGATAACTGGCTTGCCATTGAGTCGGTCCAATAGATGCAGCGAGCCGTACTGAGCCACCAGTCGGTCTATGGCCATCTGGGCACAGGCCGTTCTGCTGGGCTTATTCTCCGGGACTGCGTAACGAGCAGTGAGCCAGCCGCCGAGCAGTGCAATGCGGTAGCCGCTCGGGATATGGGTGAGCGACGTTCCTATCCCCCTCCCGTGAATGAGGAAAGGCACGGCCTGGCCGCCGATGTCGATATCGATGCGCTGGCCCTTGAGCTCAAAACTGGTGAGTTCACCGGTCTGCGGGTGTTTGCCCGGTACTTTGATAGTGATGTGTTTGGCCATCTCACACCTCCGGCTTGGTTTCAAAATGGTGGGTTACAACGCCCGCTTCCGGGTCGATGCTGATAAACGCCGGGGCTTGCGGGTGGTACTGATAGAGCCGCGCCAGCTCGGCACGAAACGCCTCGATGTTTGGCGCAATCACATGACTTGTATCCCCCTCGGCGTAGTTAAAGGTCTCCAGCTTCTCGGTGTTAATCCAGATTCCGAAATACCAGGCATCCTGGTCGGTGTCGTATTGCTGCCAGCCCTGAGCCAGCAGTGTCCGGTCGTAATAGTAGCGGTCTGCCTGATGGCTACCCCGGTCGATGCGGCAGCCGGTCACCGTGAGCTCAAGCGGGATACGGCCCGCCTTGTGAGTCTTCTTGACCCGACGCAGCAGCTTGAGTGCCTTGGCTCTGCTGCGTTGATTACCGAGCGGATGCAGCTGTCTGGCCCGCAATGCCAGGTGGGTCATTATCTTCGGCGCAGTGTTGTGGTTGAGCTGACCGATGGCAGTGGTGAGCTGCCGAGCGGTCAGGGTCTTGTAATCACGCAGGTCGTGCATGGGTGGGTTCCTTAAAATGCAAACAGCCCCTCGGCGTGAGGGGCTGTATGGGGTCTTGTGTGTGCTGGTGGCCGTGGCTCAGGTGTGACTACTCCAATCCGGCTTGTCATTACTACCGTGGTTGACGTAGGCCCCGACAATTACCCGTTGCCACTCACTGACCGGTTGGCCTGCTGCATTACAGGCGCAGCGAAAACGAGCGAAGTTAATCTCTCGTGGCAGGTGTTCACGCATATCACGGGGACTGACAAAGAGCGTGGTCTTGTGCAGTACCGGGTTGGGCGCGACCAGCGGGCCGCCAATACGCCTTCCCTCCACATCGTGGGCATAGGCAAAGCCCGGTAGCATCAACTGCTGACTGATGAACTTGGCGAGCCCTGAATGGGCACGCATGGCCTCCGCTACGGCGGCCTGGCTAAAGCTGTCGTTGAATTCGATCATGGTATTGCTCCTGATGAAGAAGGGAGTGAGTGACGGTTCTGACCATCACATCTCTCCCCAAGGGGCTTGTTCCCACAGTGACAGCCGGGTCAGCACGTCTTGCGCCAGCGCTTGCTGCAACTGCTGTATTACCTTGACCAACCGAGGTGCCTGCTCAGGACTCCCACTCCATTCGCTCGATTGGTACAGGGCGCAGCAGGTGAATTTGTACAGCGCCACCAGTTCGGCATCGGTGAGTGGTGCCTGGTGGTAACGGTGGGCAGGTTTAAGCGGTCCCAGTTTGGTTGAGCCACGCTGGCGTGGTTCCTTCAGGCTCTGCTCACGCCCCAGCTGATAGCGATGCCAGACTGCACGGCGGTTTGCGAGCATCATCAGTCGTACCAGCCGGTCAACCCGCCATGTCCAGGTCCTGGTCGTGTCTGCTGGCGGTATCCACCAGAGGGTGCGCAGCAACTCTAGGGTGTAATGGGGGGGCATCGGGGCATTGCAAAAGCGGTGCAACTGCACGGCAAAGGCAAGGTAATCCTGGCGGTCAATCATGAAAGCAGACATGGGGGTGACTCCTTGAAATGAACAAGGCCACCTGCAGTGAGGTGGCCCTGTGGGTTGTGTCGGCATATCCAGATCATGGTGTTGGACCAGATGATCCGGGTTTGGGGATGTTGGCGGGCTCTGCGTCTGGGTGAGCCAGAGCGAACAGGATGGCGTAGAGCATGGAATCAATGCCGTTGACGGCATCGTGGTACGGGTAATAGGGCGGCGTGTCTCTGGAGCGTTCGAAGTAGTCGCCAAAACAGCTGAGACACTCGCGTATCTCGATGGTGGAGCCTTGCAGCAAAGCCTCTTCAAACTCCTTGGTGTAGGCCCTGTCGTCACTAGCCTTGGTAACCGCCTTATCCAACAACGCCTGCGCCCCTTCGTTGCTGGCGGCTGCCAGGCCATCGCGCAGCTTGCCCAGGGTTTCTTCCAGGGAATAGGGGTTAGGTAATCGCACGGTGTTTGTCCCTTTTTGGCCTGATTAGTGCCGCAACTGATGCAACAGCGCATCAATGGCTTCGACACAGTCGGCCTGGGTGAGTTGGTAACCGTTGGGCAGGTGAGCGACGATAGCGGGCGCTGCCTGCATCTGGACGTTGTCTGCCAGCCAGCAACGTAATTCGATGAGGATATCGAGGACGGTGAGGTGTGATTTGCCAGGGGGAACGTTCATAGCAGGCCTCGCTCGGCCAGCGAGACTACACCCTCAGCGCCGACCACCAGGTGGTCGAGCAGGCGGACATCGACCAGTGCCAAGGCCTCTTTGAGGGCCTGGGTAAAGACCCGGTCTGAGTGGCTAGGTTCGGGGTCGCCGCTGGGGTGATTGTGCACCGCGATGATGGCCCCACAGTTGAGTAACAAGGACCGCTTGACCACTTCCCGTGGGTAGATGCTGGCGCTATCGAGAGTGCCGCGAAACAGCTCCTCAAAAGCCAGTACGCGATGTTGGGAGTCGAGGAACAGTGCGCCAAACACTTCGTGATCCCGGTCTTGCAGTAAGGTTTGCAGCCGCTCGGCGGCCTCCGAGGTGCTGGTAATGGCATTGCCTTTGGCCAGACGCTTGCGGGCAATCTGATTGGCGATACGCAGCAGGTCTTGCTCGGTCACCGGTTCGGTGACGACATAAGTGCCGGGGCATTCCCCGGCTTTCAGCTTGTGGTAACGCATAGTGGAATTCTCCAAATAAACAAAACCCCGGCACGCATGAAGCATGTCGGGGTTAAAGGTAGAGCGGTTGTTGGTTCACTTTGAGGGTAGTTCAGTTGGCCTTGGTGGCGGCTTCTGCTCCTGCTCCGGCTGTAGGGGCACGCTTCACCGGCATCAGCGGTCCGGGGACCAGTACGTTGAGCGGGATAGCGAGGGCCACACTCAGCCGTTCTGCCAGTTGGTAGGCGGGACCTATGGTGTCGTAGTCTGCCACCCAGGTGGCCAGTGCCAGCCCACTTGCCTCCACCGCCCGCAGATAGACGCTGTAGCCGTGCACGGTCAGGCCGCTGTCACGTACCACCTGCGTTTCCCCCTCTCGATTGATGGCTTCCAGCTCAACGGCTATCGGATGTTTGGGCATCGCGAGCCTCCTCTTGGGGTAAGGGGTCACTCTCCACACGATAACCGTGATTAGTGCAGGTACGCTGCAGGTCGCTCAGAAAGCTACTCAGTACGCGGGGCTGCTCAGAGAGTGGCACCGGTCCTGCCTGGCCGCGCCAGAAACAACGACGCTTAGGGTCAACGCAGATTTCATCCACGGGCTGGCTCATGGTACGCCAGTCCTCGGCATTGGTGAGGGAGAGCAGTTGCCACTGCACCCCAGACCAACGCAGATACAGCGTGACGGTGCGGGCGTTTTGACCACCAGGAGTCAGGTGCAGCAACCAGCGTTCGCCTTGGCGAGTCGGCTGTATTTTGGCGTTGGCCGCGACTAGCCCCAGCCACTGGCGTGAGTAGTGGGAGAGCGGCAGTTCGTTAGTCATCACACACCTCCTAATCCCCGCTGACCGTGACGGTAAAATACCCCAGCTGGCCATAGGCGATGAAATTGCTCTGCCACAGGGCAAACAGTTCCCGCGCTTCCACGCCGGGCAGTGGCCCCCAGCCTTGCAGATAGTGCTCGTCACAGGAGAGGTTGAAGTCGAGCTCCTTGCAGAGCTCAGCATCCTGGCCCAGCCCCTGATAACTGAAGTCGGTGATGTAATCGAAGACCCAGCCGTGTAATCCCCGAATAAGCCGCAGCTCTACCGGATGGACGCCACCCGTTTCGGCACTGTAGCCGGGGCTGCGAAAGTTGAAGGTCAGTTGAGTCAGACGCTCCTGGTCGAGGCCTGTATTGGCGACCTCCTGATTGAGTAGCGCAAGTAATGCTTGGGCAACGGGCAGGGCAAAGCCGTCCCGGAAAAAGGGAATGGTCATGGTGTTTCCTCGTGGAACTCAAAGAGAGAGGGGGGTCACCTCTCGTCCAGACCGGGGGATGACTCAGTCGTTGAGCCAATCCCAGAGTTTGCTGATGCCATAGGCAGCGACGGCGCCCACGGCAAGGGGGGCTAACAGTGGGGCTGAAACAATACCGGTCACCGACACTACCGTCGCAGCGGCGCCAGTACCGCCAGCAGTTGTGGCCAGCGTGCTGGCAGCAAGCCCTGCCGTTGCACTGGTGGCCGCTTTACCCAGCGTATGGCGAGCCACTTCGGCTGCCACCACCGTTGCAACTGCTGTCTGCAGCAGCTTGGGAGGATGCGGGACCCCTTCTATGCACCAGGTAACAAACCGCTCACTGTTGGCAAACGGCTGACCCTGCTCACCTTCACTCAGTCGGGCGTAAGCCCGTGTCAGGCTTTCCTCTCGACTGAACAGGCGTTGGGTATGGGGCCTGACCTCAATGGCGTTGTGCTGGCTGAATTCAGCCAGCGAGGTCAGCGCCAGTTGGCCTGAGTGCTCTCCGGCAAGGGATGGTAGACAGTGAATGACCTGGTCATGGCCAACAAAGAGTCCGTGGTGGTGGCTTTCAGGCTGTGGCGCAATCAGGTGATCGCCAATAATGAAATGTCGTGTCATGGGGGGATGTTCCTCATCAAGGGTTGGAAATGAAAAAGGGCGTCACCATCACGGTGACGCCCTTTGGCTTTGTTTTTGCTGAGCGGGCTACTTGTTGCCCACGGTGATCTTCAGTGGTTGATGAAACTCAGGGGTGAAGGTCGAAACTGGCAGTCGGGTGACTTCGTTGTGAGCGAGCACCTCGGTCGCCTGAATGATGGCGATGGACTTGGCCTGCTCTACCTGTCCGCAGTCAACCTCCGTAAAGCCACCGCCATAGCGAGTGGCTGAGCTCCCGCCGAACGATTCAACCTCCAGAGTTGATTCGGCCAGCGCTTTGCCCTTCTTGTCATTGAATTGCAGCGTGATGTACAGCCGACCAAACTCATCGGCCCCACCGCTATCGAGGGAGAAGTGGTAGGCGCAGACGCCCTGGTTGGCGTAGACGGTGTCAGTGTGCTGGATAGCTAGATAGCGCTGATCTTCTGCATGGCTGACGGTTGTACAGAACAGTGCGGCAACAACGGTAGTCAATAGCGTGTTCTTGATAGTTATCATTTGGTTGATTACCCCCGGTAATATTCACACGGTGTTTGAAGCTGAACGGGCTTCATCTTCCATATCGCGACGGCAGTCTCGTCTTTATAAGCTGTGACTTTGGATGCGGCCAAGAGGGTGCTGACAAGGTCAGTCCATTGCGCCTGATTGGTTACCTTCGCGGAGAGACGCTT
Source organism: Aeromonas popoffii (assembly GCF_037818705.1). NCBI lineage: Bacteria > Pseudomonadati > Pseudomonadota > Gammaproteobacteria > Aeromonadales > Aeromonadaceae > Aeromonas > Aeromonas popoffii. The sequence continues at coordinate 830,378 of NZ_CP149129.1, forward strand.
GCCATCGACCTCAATGGCATCGACAAATTGGCTACCTTTGCCATTGGTGTGTACCAGGCTTGAGGTGGAGCGCCCATCTGAGGTTTCAAATTTACGAGAGCACTTAAGCGTTAACAGATTCACGCCTTGGAATAGGTCGTATTGGGTGCCTTGGTTACTCATTTTCCATTCGGCATGTCCTACAGGCTCTTCAATCGACACAGGTTGTTTTTTTGCGTTCTCTTCAGCCTTGCTCCAGGATGCCCCTTTACCCGCCTTGCGTTCTTCGTGGTACATCCAGACATCCAGTGGATAACGCTTGATGAGCCTGTCACCGACCATGACATCGACGTTGTTCAGTCGATTGTAGGTATTGACCTCGATACTGGCTGAGGGGCTGCAGGTACCGGTATCGAGCTTTTTAAAGCTGCGGCTGGCGTGTTCAGCAACCAGCAGATCGCCAGTGGCACAGCCCGTTTGGGAGCGGTTGTTCACGAGGGCAAGGTAGTGGCTGTTTTTGTATAGCAGCTCACAAGTACGTTTGTTATTACACGCTTGAGCCAAGGTGGTGCCATCACTGTCTTGATAGGACCAGATGTCATTGGGGTTGCTAGCCATGGCGCTCGGTGCAGTGAGTGCCAGGGTGAGCAATGGAACGAGTTGTTTCATGAGAACTCCTGTTGCTTAGTTAATCGTGGGAAGGGGGAACACTATGTCGAGCTGGCAGGTAAAAAATGCCTAGTAACAACCTGTAGGGTCGATGTTCGCCTTTTGAGGTTCTTCATGTCAACGGGTCCATCCCCAACCATAAGGGTTGATGGGAGGACTTATGACAGATATCAACGTTGGACAGTTAGCCAAGAGCGTAGGTAAGGCGATTGGGCGTCAGCGCAACCGGGCAGGGCTTACCCAGGAGCAGGTGGCTGAACACCTCAATATCGGGATGGAAGCGGTCTCGCGGATGGAGCGGGGGATTGTGGTGCCGACCGTGGTGCGGTTAGCGGAGCTTGCTCAGCTGTTTGGTTGCGAGCTGGCGGATTTCCTGCGAGAGACCAGTAACCGGCCCACCGAACAGGGTATTGTGTTGAGTCAGCAACTGGCCCGGCTCGATGACGCCGACCGGACCTTGTTGCTGGAAACCATTAATCGTCTTGTGGCGCGATTAGCCCAATCAACGTAAATGGGTAAGGCAACGTTGATGCACGTGCATCTGCAGGGTGTTATTGCAGACCACCCGCAGAGACGTGAATTGCGCCGTGGTGCAGAGCGTGCCATCGCAACTGGTTGCCAGCAGTAGATAGGACTTCACCTTATTCCCCCCCTGGAGTGTCAGATCCTGGCCACTACCCACAACTTTCGACCGCCTTTGAGCGAGCCTGCGGTCTCCAGCTCAAAGCCACCGGCGGCTACCAAGTCTTGATAGAAGTGCAGCACCTCGTGAGGCTGGACCAGGTCGTAGTGACGGGAGACTACTGATGGGGGTTCAAGTGTATCTGAGTGATAAAGCACCTTACTGTCGCTGTAGGGGCGAATGTGCAGCGCATCGGAGGCGACATTAAACATCACGTCGCTCTGTTCGATAGTCCAATCCATCCCGGCAGCTTTAAGCCAGATATCGAGTTATTGTTGCGGGGGCAAGACATTGCCAAGGGGTTTGGCCTGTGTAGGCCATGGTGTCGATCAGGTGAGCCATGGGAGATCTCCAATGAAAAAGGGACTGCACAGAGCAGTCCCTTGGGTAGGTTCATGGAGATAATATATATCTGAGTTTAATTGAAATAAGACTTATTTACATTGTGGGGTTTCTATCTATGGAATGTGCGCTGTGGTACCCCGCGTGGTACCCCAAGCCAAAAACGACCAAGGGGCTAGCACCATGAAGATGCTAACCCCTTGTTTTATATGGTGCTCCCGACTGGAGTCGAACCAGTGGCCTGTCCCTTAGGAGGGGACCGCTCTATCCTACTGAGCTACGGGAGCCTTGTGGCGGGCATTATACAAGAAGCCGCTCCCTTTTAAACCCTTGATTCTTATTCCAATACTGCCAAATCACCGATTTGGATGTTAAATGGCGAATATTTGTTCCGAGTGCTGATGATGGCGCCGTCCTCGAATACCTGTACCACCTCGAACAGGCCGTCTGCCGGGTTGCGCATCATACGTGACTTGCCATAGGGGTCGATGAAGTCGGCGCGGTGCTGGATGCGAAACTGATCCCCGAGCTTGACGCCGTTGCGCCGACCCAGATTGATGTGTGGGCCACGCTCGTTCTGGCCTATCACCCGGGCTGTGACCGGGGCGCAGTTGAGCTGGGCCACCAGATCCTGTACCGCCTCTTGCAACTGATAGTTGACCTCCTGGCCATAGCTGGACTGCCAGAACTGGCCGCCTCTGGTGCCTATCTGATCCCGCTTGCCGAAGGTCCAGTTGGCGCGGCCCTGATACTCCTTGCGACTGAGCAGGCTGCCGCTGATGCCGTCGAACAGGTAGAGCTGCATGCGAAAGTTACGGATGGGGTCTTCGTACCAGCGTGTCAGCTGGCTGCCCTGCGGCTCAATGGAGAGGTCATCTATGCTGCCGAGTACCAGATACTGGCTGTCGGTGATAAGGCTCAGGGCCTTGATCTCCTCAAGGGGGCTGCGATCACCCTGTTGCAGGTGGAGCGGGTCTATGCGCAGATTTTCGTCCAGCCATTGGCGCGCGGCTACCCCTTGTGGCGCGTTGGCCAGGGCCTCGAACATGCGACGGGACAGGCTGGCTGGCATGTCGTCGAGGGCACCGTAGCTCGCCTGGTCCGGGTAGCGAAGCCGCAGCCTTACCAGTGTCAAATTCTTGGCGTAGTGCTGGGTCTGGCAGATCTGGCGTTCTGCTTGGATATCGGCCTGTAGCGTGATGTACATGCGGCCGTTGCGCACCTCTTCCCGCTTGAGCCGGTACTGGCGGATGTCGCCGCCGGAACGGATCTGGATCTGTTCGGAGCGAAGGCTGCCGTTCTCCAGACGCTGGGTGCTGGAGACAGCGGCGCCGCTCGCCAGCAGGGCTTGGCGCAGGGCATCGCGGGTGGCTTGCTCGCGGGCATAGACCTCGTCGCCCCCCAGGATGGCGGCACTGCCCTGGGCTTCGATAAGCTCTGCCCGGACCGACAGGCTGGCCAGCAGCAGGGTTAACAGCAGCGGTAATTTCATGACAAACACCTTGAATATGCGGGTCGGGGCGTTCACCCCTGTCGAAGTGATGGCGCCGGCCGATACAGACCACAGAACCGTGCCAGTTGCACAGCACACTGCAAATAATTAGCAAGATCCATGCCTCATTCCCGACTCAAGCTTTGGCCCGCTGAACCGATAACGAATCAGGTGCAGATACAGGAAAGGTATCCATGAACAAACTCATCACGGCGTTGGCCCTCGTGCTGGCGCTGACCAGCTGTGGTTCCGACCCCATCAACCGGAATATAGGTGACCCTCGCCAGGCCATTCATGGGATGGAGCTCAATTGGCTGGTGGCGCGCATGACCGATCAGCTGATGGAGCGCAAGTCGCTCACGACCCTGACCGAGCCCATTGCCGTCGCTTCCTTCGTCGATCTCGATACCCTGCAGGACACCAACTGGATGGGGCAGCAGATCGGGGAAAGTTTTATCCACGAGCTGAACCGGCGTGGGGAAGTCGTGGTGGATTTCAAGATGACCGGCAGCATCCGGGTGACCCCGCAGGGTGACTTCGTGATGAGCCGCAATCATCGGGATCTCGCCCCCCGGCTGCCCATCTCCCGCGTCCTGACCGGTACGTTCAGCCGCAACAGCAATGGGGTCCTGGTCAACGCCCGGATTATCGACATGCGTACCAAGATGGTAGAGACCACGGCCCAGAGCCTGATCCCGCCACAATTTTTGTCCGGTGCCAACAACTCTTTCGGGCGGGCATCGATTAATCGCGGTTTTCTGATCCGTGACAGTCAGGCTAGACCGGGCGGTCATCTGGTCAACCTGACACATTAAGGAGCGAGTCATGAAGATCTTGTTTGGTTGCCTGCTGGCACTCTTGCTTACTGGTTGCAGTGGTAACCGGGTAGTGGATTACACCCAGGGTAGCAGGCCCGATGATTTTCCGGTGCTCAAGGCGGTGGGGTATGCGGTGATCGACATTCAGCCCGGCCCCTCCCAGTCGGAGAAGATGCTGCAGGCTATCCGCGCTTCCAAGATGGATGCCTATCGCGAGCTGGCTGAACAGCTCAATGGCCAGCAAGTGCGTGGCCAGAGCAGCTACAAGGACCTGACCCAGGTCTCCAACTCGCTGGATGTGTCAGTGGCCGGCATGGTGCGTGGTGCCCGGGTGGTGGCCTCCTATCCCCGAGGCAATACCTATGCCACCGAGATGGAGCTCGATACCCGAGCCCTCTACAACATCAACCAGTTGATGGCCGGTCAGTTCTGACGGCGAGGCAGAAAAACAAAAGGCGAACATGATGTTCGCCTTTTTTGTTGGCAAAAATGGTCAGTTGCCCATGAGTACCGGCGGCACAGTCGTCGGCTTGACGTCTTCGCTCGGGTAGCAGCCCAGCACCTTGATGTAGCGGGTGATCTTGGTCAGCTCCATCAGCGCGACCTGCATTGCCGGGGTCTGCAGGTTGGCGGAAACATCCAGATAGAACATCTCCTCCCAGGGGTTGCCCTGTACCGGCCTGGATTCCAGCTTGGTCATGTTGATCTCGTTGTTGCGCAGCACCAGCAGCGCCTCCACCAGGGAGCCGGGCTTCTGGGAGGTGGACATGATGAGGGTGGTCTTGGCCGGAATTTGTGGCGCCACGTCGATGGGCTTGCGTGCCACTACGATGAAGCGGCTGTAGTTCTCTTTCTGGTTGGCGAGCTGCTCGGCCAGCACGTCCAGTCCGTACAGCTCACCGCCAGCCGCGCTGCCAATTGCCGCCGCTTCCGGGCTTGCCAGCTCCCTGACCTTCATCATGGCGCTGGAGGAGGAGTCGCAGATCTCGTGGCGTGCCCCTTCCAGCTTGCTCAGGTAGTGGGAACACTGCTGGAACACCTGGGGGTGGGCGTAGAAGGTCTTGATGCGGCCAAGCTCGGTTGGTACTGCGGTGAGAATGCAGTGCTCTATGGGGTAGGTCAGCTCACCGACGATGGAGAGGCTGGTGTGCTGCATCACGTCATACACCTCGTTGATGGAGCCCGAGCTGGTGTTCTCTATGGGCAGCACGCCAAAGGCGGCGCGACCCGATTCCACCGTATCCAGCACCTCGCGAAAGTTCTGGCAGTTCACCTCTATCACCTGATCCTTGTAGCGGGCCAGATACTTGCGGGCGGCCAGGCTAGAGTAGGAACCGCGGGGCCCCAGATAGGCGACGCTGGTCATGGGTTCCTGCTGTTCCGGGTTGAGCAGGCTCTGCAAATAGGCCTGCTGGGAGAGCACGGAATCTTCGATGATGGTGTGATAGATGCGGGTGATGTAGTGAGCATCCAGCCCCAGCAGTCGGCCCTGCTGGATCAGGGCGACTAGCAGGTCCTGCTCGCGCTGGGTGTCGCGGATGGGGCGTGGATTGGCCTGCTTGGCACGGGCAACCTCTATGCTGAGGGTCTTGCGCTTGGCCAGCAGGGCAAGCAGCTCCTGATCCAACCGGGTGATGTCTTGTCTGATCTCGTCGAGCGTAGCCATGGTGGTTCCCTATCCAAATAATCGAGTGTGGTAGCTGCAAAAAAAAGCCTCCGCTAGGGGAGGCTCGATTCGTCTTTGCTTTCTGTTCATGCGACGACAGGGCCTTCCCTCATGTGGGCCGGATAAACGAGAAAGCAAAGAAGAATGGTGCGTGCATGGGTCTTGTCCTGAAAATATCGTCATAACCATTAAGGGATTTGGGCGTGGGATGCAAGTAAAACTTGCCCGTGGGAGGCGAACGGGGCAGGGTATTTGCGTGTGCCGACGGGGCCATTCAAGCGCCATGTTGCGGCGGTTGGCTCAGCGGCAGAGGTATCATGAGGAGGTAACAATGGCGATTATTTTTGATCTGGGACGGGTGGTGGTGAGCTGGGATCCGGTGGGCATAGTGAGCTCGGTGCGAGGGCCGGACGATGCTGAGGCGCTGGCGGAGCGGCTGTTCAACCACCCGGACTGGCTGGAGGTGGACCGGGGCACGCTGTCGCTGCACACCATGGCCCGTCAGGCGCAGGAGCGCACCGGCTTGCCTGCGGCACAGAATCTTGCCATTTTGCAGGCGGTGCCCGCATCGCTCTTGCCGGATCCCGCTATGCTGACCCTGATAGCCGAGTTGCATGGCGCAGGCCATACGCTCTATGCGCTCTCCAACATGGGTCATGCCAGCATCGACTGGCTGGAGCAGCAGTCGTTCTGGCGCTTCTTCAGCGGCAAGGTGGTGTCGGCGCGGGTGCGGATGATGAAACCGGAGCCGGATATTTATCGCTATCTGCTGGTGTCGTTTGACCTGAAGGCCGACGAGTGCCTGTTTATCGATGACAGCCCCGCCAACGTGGCCGCCGCGCAGGCGCTGGGGATCGGGGGGCTGGTGTTTACCGATGCGCCCAGCTGCCGTCAGCAGCTGCTATCGCTGGGCTATCTGCCCGGTTGAGTCAACAGTCAGGAATGCTCAAGGAGACGTTATGGAGCATGGCCGGTTTCGCAATTGGTTGAGTCACTATCCGGATGCCGGCTTGCTGATCGCCTGCTTGGATGGCAGCGGTTACCAGCTCTGTGTCGAGGTCGACGGCGAGATGCTGTGTCTCACCGACAGCGAGGGGGGCAGGCTGACGTTTGGCTCCCTGGAGCAGGCGGAGGGCTTTTTGCGGGCGCATCAGGTGCATCAGGCGAAACTGCGGATTTATGATGCGCAACAGGATGAAAATGAAGGGAATTGGCAGGAGATGGTCATTAAATTCTGATTTCACCTTCTCTTTTAAGGGTTTATTCAGGATGGTTACGGCACAATAGCGGCCAATTTATCATCCGGTGTTGTCATTATGGATGCCAATATAGTTGTGCTGAATCGAGGATACGATCAGACCTTTCAGGCCAGGGAGCAGCTGCTTGTCGAGACCCTGGCCAGCTACGGCGAACTGGTGGTCTCCTTCTCTGGCCGACTGGAATCCTGCTACAGCATGGATTTGTGCCGTGCCAGCGGGGTTCGGGTCAGGGCCGTCACCCTGGACAGCCCGACCCGCAGCCGCAAGGAGGTGGCGCGGGCCAAACGCTACTGTCAGCGCTATGACATAGAGCAGAGGATAATCAAGACCGACGAGATGATCTTCTGCGATCACCTGCGTCACCTCAACGAGGTGATCGACCCGGTACGCTACATCTGTCATCTCACCGCGCGGGAAACCGACTGGAGTCATCTGCCCATGCTGCTGCCCGCCCCGGTCGAGGAGTTGCAGGAGTATTTGCGCCGCTTCGGTAGCCTGCCGGCCAACACCCTCTGGCTGTTTGCCAAGCAAGGTATGACCCACAGGGACGTTCGTTACGGCTTCAACAAACGACAGCTGGGGCGCTGGGGCAAGAGCGCCCACGGTTGCCTGAGCCGTCGTTTCTCCGATCCCGAACTGGTGGACAAGCGCCATCTGCGCATGGTGGACATGGCGGAGCAGATGCTGGCTGACATGGGGCTGGAGGAGGCGCAGGTGTTCTTTCATACCCTCTCCGATCAGGCGACCACCCTGGCACGGGTGCGCGTACCGCAGCGGCTGCGTGCCCAGGTATTCGACTTGCAACCGGATATCCTCAATGCCCTCAAGAGCACAGCGTTCGATCTGGTGACGCTGGACATGGTGCTGGAGGAGGAGCGGCAGGGACTGGCCGGCTGAGGCTGGCCGCAGCGGGCAAGAACGTGAGTCGGGTCATAGGCAAGTCGGGGCCGACTCTTTATACTGACGCCCTTTTCCATCGACGCCGAGCCATAGTCCTATGAAACCTTTGTCCCGCTTGCTGGTTGCCCTTTGTCTGTCACCCTTGCTGGCACAGGCTGCGCCCCTGACCCAGGTCACCCTGCCCGATGGCCGCCAGGTGCAGCTCAACGATGACTTCACCTGGGAATATCTGCTGATAAAGCCGACGGCGAGCGGTGACGTGGTCACGGGTGCGGTGGCTGTCCCCGTGCTGACCGAGCAGGCGATGACCAATCCGGATCTGCTGGCCCAGGCGGCCAAGGACGGGATCGGCGTCAAGCTCGACAAGATTGAGGGCTCGGATCCCCTGTCGCTGCAATTCATGGTGAGCAACACGGGCAGCCGCAGCGTGGTGCGCGTGCGCGGCAGCGTCACCCTGTTCAGCGAGCAGGGTGCCCAGCTGGCCAGGCAGGAGGCCCGTTTCTGGGTGGGCGAGAACCGCCTGCCGGAGTCTTATCTGCGCAAGGGCCAGCAGCGTCCCTCCCTGGTGATCGAGATGCCGCGCCCGGCCGGTCTGACTGGCCAACCCCTGGTGCGAGTCGAGATTGAGGAAGTGGAGTTCCGCTAAGCCTTCGCCACCCCGATGCCATTTGCCAAACAGGTTCCATGACTGAGCCTGTTTGGGCTCAATTGTTAATTCGGTAACCGCCAGCAACAGTTGCTTACATCTGACATGATTTAGCAACAGCTTGCCGCTCGGTATTCTCCCGCCTGCTCGGCACAATGGCTCCATTCCAGCTAGGTCTCAACTAGCTCAACACGTGGAGTCATCAAAATGAAAAAAGTTGCACTTTCTGTTCTGGTTCTGGCCGGTTTCGCTTCTACTTCCGCTCTGGCACAGGATGCCTTCAGCTATGCCAAGGGCGGCCTGACCTGGGCACATACCAAGTCCGATTACATCGGCGGAAAAGACAGCAACCACCGCGATTTCGGTGGCCTGAATCTGGATCTCTCCAAGAGCTTCGGTTCCAACTTCTATGGCCGTCTGGGCAGCGAATACACCTCCCGCAATGATGGCAACGACAGCATGGGCCTCTCCAGCCTGGGTCTGGGTGTCTACACCCCGCTCAGCACCGGTCTGAACCTGTACGGTGAAGCGGGTCTGATGGGTTACAGCATGGAGCGCGAAGTGGCTGCCAACGTGAAGGACAGCGGTTGGGATGTGATCACCCGCAAGAACAGCGGCAGCATGTACGGTGAAGTGGGCCTGCGCTATGACATTGGCGCCGTCGAGCTCTCCACCGGCTACCGTTACGCCAACATGACCGACGACATGCAGGACTTCAAAGTGGGCGCCGCCTACAAGGTGAGCCAGAATCTGGCCCTCACCGCCGACTACACCTATCGCAACTGGGATCTGCAAAAAGGTTCCATCTCCAGCCTGGGTGTGAAGTACAGCTTCTGATCTTCCCTCCCGTAGTGTCTTGATTGCTTGCCCATGACGTCTGTCATGGGCTTCTTCATTTCTGGTGATCCTGTTTTTGCCCTTGTGCCGTATCAGTCCGCAATAGTTATACAACTTTCTTTTCTTTGTATAACTGCTATAACTGAACTCAGGCTTATACAAGGAGCGTCAACATGTACAAGATTAAAGTCGGTATCAGTGCCTGCCTGTTGGGACAGGAAGTACGGTTCGACGGGGGCCACAAGCGCTCCAGCTTTTGCGAACGGGATCTTGGCGCTCACTTCGATTATCACCCCGTCTGTCCCGAGATGGCCATCGGCCTGGGGGCGCCGCGCGCAGCCATCCGGCTGGTCAAGCGCCATGGCGAGATCCGCGCCGAGGCGAGCAACGGGAGCTTCGATGTCACCGAGCAACTGATCGCCTTCAGCGAGCAGAAGGCCCGTCAGCTCGACTTTATCTCGGGCTACATCCTCTGCGCCAAGTCCCCCAGCTGCGGCATGGAGCGGGTACGCATCTATGGCGCCAACAACGAGGGGAGTGCCAAGGAGGGGATTGGCCTGTTTGCCAAGGCGTTGATGGAGGCCAACCCCCTGTTACCGGTGGAAGAAGATGGCCGCTTGTGTGATCCCATTTTGCGAGAAAACTTCGTGCTGCGGGTCTTCGCCTACCATGACTGGCAGCAGCTCTGCGCCCAGGGGCTCAGTGCCGCGGCGCTCATCCGCTTTCACTCCCGTTACAAGTATCTGGTGCTCTCCCATGCCACCACCCACTACCGCATCCTTGGCAAGCTGCTGGGCAACCTCGGTAAGGCCAACCTGCAGCAGGTCGCCGACAGTTACATCAAAGGATTGATGGCGGCCCTGACCCTGCGGGCCAATCGCCGCAGCCACACCAATGTGCTGATGCATCTGCAGGGTTACTTCAAGCGGGTACTGACCCCGTCCCAGAAGCAGGAGCTGGCCGACACCATAGACAAGTACCGCACCGGTATCTTCCCCTTGCTGGTGCCGTTGACCCTGATCCGCCACTACCTGCGGGAATACCCCAATCCTTATCTGGCGCAGCAGGTCTATCTCAATCCGCACCCCGATACGCTCAAGCTGCGTTATGGGCTCTGATCCCGCTTTGTTGCCCCGGTGCGCTGTGTGCACCGGGGCGATCCACCCCTCTGTTTGATGGACGTAGTTATGTCTGATTTACCGCACGAAGTTGCTCCTTTGCCAGATGTGGGGATTTACCCCATTCGTGATGTCTCCCGCCTCACCGGCGTCAATGCCGTCACCCTGCGTGCCTGGCAGCGCCGCTACGGGCTGGTGCAGCCGGCCCGCACCGAGAAGGGGCATCGCCTCTACAGCGAGCAGGATATCCGCCAGATAGGCGAGATCCAGCGCTGGCTGGAGCGGGGGGTGAGCATAGGTCAGGTCAAGGGATTGCTGAACGAACCCCAATCCCAGCTGGTGAGCGATCACTGGCAGCAGACCCTGGAGCAGCTATGCCAGTCGGTGCTTGGCCTCAACCAGCGCAAGGTGGAGGCGCAACTGAATGACCTGCTGGCAAGCTACCCGTTCGAGCTGGTGCGCAGCCGGGTGTTGCAACCCCTGGTGGGGCAGTTGCTCGGCCTGTGGCGCGAACGGCCCGATGGCGAGCTGCTGCAACAGGTTTGGCTGGGCTGGCTTCATACCCGCTTCGCTCGCCACCTCATCGAACAAGAGAAGGGACGCCCGGTTACCCTCGCAAGCTGGGGTCAGGTCGGCCCCCTCGATCTGGTCTGGTCTGCCTATGAGCTGATCGGCCAGGGTTATGAGGTACAGCTGCTGGGGGCAGTTGAGCCGCGCCACTTCGCCCTGCTGGAGGGGCGGGCGGCCACGCCCTGGTTGCTGCTACTGGGGGCCGGGCTTGGCAAGCCGGATATGGCCACTGGCTGGCCGGCGGGCACTCTCATGTTTGGCGAGCTGGGCCGCCTCTATGACGCGGATTGGCTGGCGGCCCATGGCTGGCAGCCCACTCTGGCTGAAGTCAGTTTGGACAAACCGGCAGCCCGTGGCGGTGCCGTGCGCGGGAGTAAGACCCCATGAAGCTGGTCTGGTTTCGCAATGATTTGCGCCTCGCCGACAATCCGGCTTTGCGACATGCTTGCGCCGAGACAGGGGAAGTAGCCGCCCTGTTTGTCATCTCCCCGACCCAGTGGCGGCAACACAAGATGGCCGCCATCCGTCAGCGCTTTATCCTGGCGCAGGTCGATGCGCTGGGCCGCGAGCTGGCGGCGCTTGGCATCCAGCTCCATCTGCTGCGGGTCGAGCTCTTTGCCGAGCTGCCCGCGGCGTTGGCGGCTCTGACCCGGGAGCTCGGTGTCACTCATCTCTACGCCAATCAGGCCATTGAGCTCGACGAACTGCGCCGTGACAGCGACGTCGGTGCCGCGCTGGCAGAGCAGGAGATGAGTTGCCACTGGTTCAACGGCTGCTGCGTGCTGCCTCCGGGGCGGGTGCTGACAGGCGCAGGGGAGATGTTCAAGGTGTTCACTCCCTTCAGCCGAGCCTGGTTCAAGGCGCTGGAGGAGGATGGCTTCGTCATTCACAGAGCCCCCGCGCCACGGGGCGAGCCGCTGCCGTGGCAACCGCTGGTCGACAGGACATGTGTCGATGCTGAGCTGGGCGACGTGTCGCCGGATCCGCACTGGCCAGTGGGGGAGGCCGAGGCCCAGCGCCGTCTGCACGATTTTCTGGAACAGGCGGTGCTCGACTATGGGGAGACCCGGGACTTTCCGGCGCAGGCGGGCACCTCCATTCTCTCGCCTTATCTGGCCGCGGGCATCATAAGCCCGCGCCAGTGCGTAGGGGCGCTGCAGCAGCGGCTCGGTTACCGACCCCAATCCAAGGCGCAGCAAGGTTTCGTCTGGCTCAACGAGCTTGTCTGGCGCGAGTTCTATCGCCACCTGCTTGTGCTGGTGCCGACCCTCTCCATGAATCTGCCGTTCAAACCCGAGACCGCGGCCTTGTCCTGGGGTTGGGATCCGGAAGCCTTGGCCGCCTGGTGCGAGGGGCGGACCGGCTATCCCATCGTCGATGCGGCCATGCGCTGCCTCAACGCCACCGGCTGGATGCACAACCGACTGCGGATGATAGTGGCGAGCTTCCTGACCAAGGATCTGCACATCCACTGGCGGCTCGGGGAGGATTATTTCATGAGCCAGCTCATCGACGGGGATCTGGCGGCCAACAACGGCGGCTGGCAGTGGGCGGCGGGAACGGGTGCCGATGCGGCCCCCTACTTTCGGGTGTTCAATCCCTCCACTCAGGGGCAACGATTTGATCCACAAGGAGACTTTATTCGTACCTGGGTAACTGAACTTGCCGATGTCCCTGTCGCCTATGTGCACCAGCCCCATGACTGGTTGCGACTCAAAGGAGGATGTGGATATCCTGACCCTATGGTGGATCATGCCCTTGCCCGGGTAAAAGCCATCGAGATGTTTCGCCACCTGGAGAAATAGAATGAACGCGCCGCTGGCCCGCTTTATTGCCCTTTACCAGCAACTGGATAAGCAGCAGCTGTATCGCTTGCCGGAAGTTTATGCCGAGCAGGTGATCTTCATCGATCCGGCCCACCGTATCGAGGGGCTGACGGCGCTCACCGACTATTTTGCGGCCCTCTATCAGCGCCTCGCCGACTGCCGCTTCGAGATAACCAGCCAGCAGCAACAGGGTCGTGAGGCCTGGATAAGCTGGGTCATGACCCTCTCTCACCCAAGACTGGCTGCAGGTCAGCCGGTGCGGGTCGAGGGGGCCACCCACCTTGAGTTCGACGCCGCAGACAAGGTGTGTCTGCATCGCGACTACTTCGATCTCGGCGCCATGCTTTACGAGCAGTTGCCGCTGCTTGGGCCCGTGGTGCGTACCATCAAGGGGAGGCTGGGGACATGAGCAAATGTGTGTTGATCACTGGCGCCAGTTCCGGGCTGGGTCGCCAGCTGGCGCTCGATTATAGGCAGGCGGGCTGGCAGGTGTGGGGTTGTGGTCGTGATGGCGAGCGGCTGGCACAGTTGGCCCGGGACGGTATTACCTCCTTGCAGTTCGATGCACGGGATGCGGCGGCAATGGCAGAGGTGGCTGCCAGCCTGCCGCCGCTGGATCTGTTGATCCTCAATGCCGGCAGCTGCGAATACATGGATGTGGCGGACGGCTTTGACGGCGAGCTGTTTGCCAGGGTGATCGAGACCAATCTCATCGCTACCGGCCACGCGCTTGCCGCTTTTCTGCCGCTGCTTGGCGAGGGGGCGCGGCTCGCCATCGTCAGCTCGTCGGTGAGCTGGTTGCCACTGCCAAGGGCGGAAGCCTATGGCGCCTCCAAGGCGGCCCTCGACTATCTGGCCGATACCTTGCGTCTCGATCTCAAGGCCAGGGGAATCGCGGTGACCCTGATCCGCCCCGGCTTTGTACAGACCCCGCTCACTGCGAAAAATGATTTTCCCATGCCCTGTCTGGTGACGGTAGAGGAGGCCTCTCGCACCATCCTGACCGGACTGGCCGCCGGTCGTCATCAGATCCACTTTCCCCGCCGCTTCATCTGGTTGTTGCGCCTGCTTGGCGCACTGCCGGTGGGACTCTGGCTGCGGCTTGGCAGCACGCTCGTTTCGAAAGGACGCCATTCATGAAGAAAAAGATTGCCATCGTCGGCTCAGGTATCTCCGGGCTTACCGCCGGTTTTCTGCTCCACAAGTGCCACGACATCACATTGTTTGAGGCGGCCCCCACCCTGGGTGGCCACACCGCCACCGTCGATGTCAGCCTGGCCGGTCGCAGCTATGCCATCGACACCGGTTTTATCGTGTTCAATGATCGTACCTACCCCCATTTCCTCACATTGCTGGAGCGGATCGGCGTGGCACGCCAGGACGCCGAGATGAGTTTTTCGGTGAAGAGCCCGGAGGGGCTCGAGTACAACGGTCACAATCTTGACACCCTGTTTGCCCAGCGCAGCAATCTGCTGAGCCCGCGTTTTTACCGCTTCGTCGCCGAGATCCTGCGTTTCAACCGGGAAGCGCGCGCTTGGCTGGCTGATAGTCAACGGCAACAAGATAGCTCTGAGCTGACGCTCGGGGATTTCTTGCAGGTGGGGGATTTCAGTGACTACTTCGCCCGCCACTACATTCTGCCCATGGGGGCGGCCATCTGGTCATCCACCCTGGCGGACATGCGCGCCTTTCCCCTTGGCTTTTTTCTGCGTTTTTTTGCCAACCATGGCTTGCTCGATGTGGCCAACCGTCCCCAGTGGTACGTGATCCCGGGCGGCTCGCGGGAGTACATAGGCCCGCTCACTGCTGGCTGGCAGCCGCAGATCCGCCTCGCTTGCCCGGTACAGGGGATCCGGCGGCTGACCGAGGGGGTGCTGATCCAGAGCAGTTATGGCGAGGAACAGTTTGACGAGGTGATCCTCGCCTGCCACAGCGATCAGGCGCTGGCCCTGCTTACCGATGCGAGCGAGCGGGAGCAGGCGATTCTGGGCGACATGGCCTATCAGGCCAACGATGTCTGGCTCCATACCGATGCCAGCTGTTTGCCCACTCGTCGCAAAGCCTGGGCCAGCTGGAACTATCAGCTGGACGGGGACGACGAGGCTCGGCCGCTGGTGAGCTACAACATGAACATTCTGCAGGGGGTGAACTCGCCAGCGCCCTTCTGCGTCAGCCTCAATCCCAAGGGCAAGGTGGACGAGAGCAAGGTGCTGCGCCGCTTTGTTTATCACCATCCGGTGTTCAATCAGGCATCCATTCTGGCGCAGCAGGCGCGGTTGGAGATCTGTGGTCAGCAGCACACCCATTTCTGCGGCGCCTACTGGTACAACGGCTTTCACGAAGACGGGGTGCGCAGCGCGCTGGACGTCGCCAGACGCTTCGGGGCCGAGCTATGAGTACTGTCGCCATGGCTCAGACAGTCAGCGCCATCTGGCAAGGTTCGGTGCGCCATCGCCGCTTTGCACCCAGGGCGCACGCCTTTTCCTACAGCCTCTTCATGCTGGGGCTGGATCTGGACGAGCTGCCACAGCTTAATCAAGGGCGCTGGTTTGGGGTGGAGCGGGCAGGCTTGCTCTCTTTTCACCGCAAGGACTATCTCAAAGGCAGCGAGGGAAGCCTCAAGCAAGCGGTGTGGGAGAAGGTGACCGAGCTTGGTGGGGCTGCAGAGCCGGACGGGCGCGTGCTACTGCTCGGCAATGTACGCTGCCTGGGCTTCTATTTCAGCCCGGTCAATTTCTACTTCTGCTACCGGCACGGGGATGCGCGTTACCTGCTGGCAGAGGTATCCAACACCCCCTGGAACGAGCGCCACTACTACCTGCTGGATCTGGCGGCGCTGGCGCCCCATGACAAGGATTTTCACGTCTCTCCCTTTATGGGGTTGGCCATGCGCTACCACTGGCGCATTCGCCCACCGGAGCAGGAGACACTGATCCATATCGAGAGTCATCCCCAGTCTGGCGAGGCCAAGTTGTTTGACGCCACCCTGGCGCTGAGTCGCGAGCCGCTGTCGCGCAAGGGGTTGGTGGCGCTGCTCACCCGCTGGCCCTGGATGACCCTGAAGGTGCTGCTTGGTATCTACTGGCAGGCCTTGCGTCTTTTTATCAAACGAACACCTATCTTCAGCCATCCGGAGACGCGCTAATGGAGCAGATACAATCCACTTCCGCAGCCTCAATGTGCTATCCGGTGGTCAGCTTAATTCATGACTCAGATTCAATTCAAACGCTCTGCCACTTATTCTTCAGCCATCCGGAGACTCACTAATGGAACTGGTGCAATCAACAAGCTCTGCCTCTTTCATCGACAAAGGCGCAAGGCAACTACTGCTAGCCCTGCTGGGGCGCCTCGAGCAGGGTCAGTTGCTGCTGCGAGACGGCAGCGATCGTCATAGTTTCGGGGTGGCGGGTACTGACCTGCACGCCGAAGTGGTGGTAAAGGATCCGGCCTTCTATCGCCGCTTGTTGTTGGGGGGCAGCATAGCCGCTGGCGAGACCTGGGTGGAGGGGATCTGGACCAGCCCGGATCCGGTGGCGCTGGTGCGGTTGCTGGCACGCAATATGACACTGCTCGATAGCCTGGAGCGGCGGCTTAGTTGGCTGAGTTTCCCCTTCAACAAGGCGCGCCACTGGCTCAATCGTAATACCCTGACAGGTTCACGATCCAACATCGCCGCCCACTATGATCTGGGTAATACCCTCTATCAGGGTTTTCTCGACAGCCATATGCAGTATTCGAGCGCCATCTATCCGGGGACCGAGTCCACTCTGGAGGAGGCACAAGAGGCCAAGCTGCGCACCATCTGCGAGCGCCTGGAGCTGAGGCCGGACGATCACCTGCTGGAGATAGGCACAGGCTGGGGCGGGCTGGCCATTTATGCGGCCCGTCACTATGGCTGCCGGGTGACCACGACGACCATCTCCCAGGCTCAGCATGACTACGCTCGCGAGTGGATCGAACAGGAGGGACTCGGAGATCGGATTACCTTGCTGCTGGAGGATTATCGCAAACTGGAGGGGACCTTCGACAAGTTGGTCTCCATCGAGATGATAGAGGCGGTGGGTCACGCCTTCCTGCCCGATTACTTCCGCCAGTTGTCACTGCTGCTCAAACCCGGTGGCCGCCTGCTGATCCAGGCCATCACCATTGCCGATCAGCGCCACGCCCAATATCTGCGCAGTGTCGACTTCATCCAGCGTTACATCTTCCCGGGCGGCTGCCTGCCGAGTGTCTCCCAGATGGCGGGGCTGATTGCCCGCGAGACTGACATGCAGCTGGTGCGGCTGCACGATCACGGTCATCACTATGCCCGCACCCTGGCACACTGGTGCGAGCGCTTTCTGGCGCTGGCCCCCGAGCTGCCCAAGCTGGGTTATAGCCAGGATTTCATCCGGCTGTGGCACTTCTACTTTGCCTATTGCGAAGGAGGCTTCTGGGAGCGGGCCATCAGCCTGGTCCAGCTGGAAGCAGCCAAGCCGGGGCCCCTCGGCTGGTCGGGGGATCTGCCAGTGAGCGGTCACTGACCATGTGGCAGTGGGCTCATCTGCTAGGGTTCAACCTCTACTGGCTGCTGGCGGTGAAATGGCAGCAGCCGGGCCCGCTGCTGTTGATGCTGTTGCTCCACTTCCTCTTCTCCCCCAGCCGCAGGCGCGATCTGCGGTTATTGCCGGTGGCCCTGGCCGGCTGTCTGCTCGATGGCCTGCTCTGGCAGCTCGGATTGTTTCAATTTTCGGTCGGTTTCCCCCTCTGGCTGGCACTGCTGTGGCTGGGATTTGCCTTGAGCCTCAGCCATGGGTTGCGCTGGTTGCGCCCCTTGCCCCGCTGGCAGCAGGGGCTGTTTGGCATTGCGGGTGGTGCTTCCTCCTATGTGGCGGGAGCGGCCATGGGCGCAGTACACTTACCTTGGGGCATCTGGATCAGCACAGCACTATTGGTGGTGATCTGGATGTGGTGGTTACCCGTACTCCTGTGGGGAACGGTCAAACTGGAGGGTGAATCAAGATGAACACCTTTTCGACCGACACCTTGTTGTTTTCCAAGTGGACCAAAGAGAGCCAGCACGAGCTGACCGAGCGTTACTATCTGGTGGTTGCCTGCCAGCGGGATGCCCAGGGGCGACTGGCCCGTGTGGTGATGCAGGATATCAATACCTTGCTGGAACAGGAGATGGATTGGCATGAACTGGAAGATCCCGCGAATTGGCATATGGGGTGGAATTAGCCTGCTGATCGTGGCCTTGAGCAGCCCACCTTCATTGGCCAAAGAGATCCCTTCCCCCCCCTGGCAGCAGCTGCGAGCCGTGGGGCAGGGGGAGATGAGCTGGCTCTGGTTCAAGCTCTATGACGCCACCCTCTACAGCCAAAGTGGCCGCTATGAGCCGGGCAACTATCCACAGGCATTGACCCTCACCTACGCCAGAGATATCGAACGGAGCGATTTGCTTACCGCCACCGCCGAGGAGTGGCAGCGACTCGATCTCGGCAGCGATGTCGATCGCCAGCGCTGGATCGGGCAGCTGGCAGCACTCTGGCCCGATGTGGGGGCGGGAGACAGGCTTACCTTCTATGTGGATGAAGCCGGGGTTGGCCATTTTTGGTGGCACGATCAGCCGCTCGGCACCCTTGCTGATCCCCAATTCTCAGCGGCCTTTTTGGCCATCTGGCTCGCCGACAATAGTCGCGATCCCACGCTCACCCGCCGTTTGCGCGGTCAACTCTGATGCTGGAGCAATTCATGGTTTTATTTCGTGTTTTTCGTTGTCTGCTCCTGCTGCCACTTTTGGTGCTGGCGGGTTGTGGCAGCAGCCTGGATGACTATCGCGGTCAGGGGCCGAGCTGGGATCTCGCCCGCTTCTTCAACGGCAAACTGGTGGCTCATGGCCTGGTGACCGACCGCAGCGGCGAAGTGACCAGTCGCTTTCGGGTCGAGATGCAAGGGCATTGGCAGGATGGCAAGGGTGAGCTGTTCGAGCAGTTCTATTTCGATGATGGCCGGCAACAGACCCGCACCTGGTTCCTGAACAAAGGGGCAGATGGCCACTGGCACGGCACGGCACGGCATCCGACGTAGTGGGGGAGGCGGTAGGCAAAACTCAGGGCTTTGCCTTCAACTGGCGCTATCAACTCGATCTGGCCCTGCCGGACGGGAAGGTGGTGCGGGTGAGCTTCGATGACTGGATGTATCTGCTGGATGAAGATCGCTTGATCAATCGGGCCGACATCAGCAAGTTCGGCATTCATCTGGGCGAGGTGATCCTCTACATAGAGCGGATCCCGGAGTGAGTCATACCAGATCATCCGCTGGGGGCACTTGGCGATAGTCGCTCGCTATTAATCAGTTAGGCAGTAACTATTACCTTTTGAGTCTTAAGGGAGCTAATCTGGCTCAGTCGTCAAATCTGGAGGTGAAACATGAAAAGTCCGATTGGTCTTGATACCGTTCAATCACAAGCCCTGGCCGCCGAGCTGAACAAATTGCTGGCCAGCTACCAGATCCTCTACATGAACGTCCGTGGCTTCCACTGGAATATCCGCGGCAACCAGTTCTTCGAACTGCACCTGAAATTTGAAGAGATCTATAACGATCTGCTGCTGAAGGTTGACGCCTTGGCCGAGCGCATCCTCACTCTGGATGGTGTGCCCATGCACAGCTTCAGCGACTACCTGACAGTTTCTGCCATCCCGGAGAAGAAGGGGCTGCATGACGGTCGTGCCTGTGTCGAATCCCTGCTTGAGAGCTTCCGCGAGCTGCTGGTCGCCCAGCGCCGCATCCTGGGACAAGCCGCCGAGGCCGGTGACGAGGGGACGGCCTCCATCCTCTCCGACTATGTGCAGCAGCAGGAAAAACTGGTCTGGATGCTGCGCGCCTATCTGGCCTGACCCTTTTTTGCAGAGAGTTTTGTTGTAAACCTTTGTTGTAACCCAGCGTTGTCTCTTCTTTTATCCACCCGCAGCCGCCCTGTTTGGGCGGCTTTTTTGTTTTTGATCTGCATCACCAAAAACTTAATTGGCAAACTGAATGCCTATTAAGTTTTTGGTGAGGGGCATAGAATCGCCACAAAACAAGCAACTGAAATGTCCAATTTGGAGAGGCATGATGTTTTGTGTGCAATGTGAACAGACAATTCGTACCCCGGCAGGCAATGGTTGTGCGTATGCACGAGGCATGTGCGGCAAGACGGCCGAAACCTCGGATCTGCAGGATGTGCTGATCTATGCGCTGCAGGGCCTCAGCGCCTGGGCGCTGGCCGCCCGCGAGCACGGTGTCATCGACAATGAGATCGATGCCTTCGTGCCCAAGGCCTTCTTCGCGACCCTCACCAACGTCAACTTCGATTCCGCCCGCATCGTTGCCTATGTCAACCAGGCGCTGGCTCATCGTCAGCAGCTGGCCGACCGTCTGGTTGCATTGGCGGTACAGGTCACCGGCTTGCCCGAGGCCGCCAGCTTCGAGCCGGGTGACGAGCTGCTCGCCCAGCTGGCCCATGCGCCGCAAACCGCAGTCAATCGTGGCAAGCGCGAGGTGCACGAAGACATCATGGGGCTGCGTCTGCTCTGCCTCTACGGCCTCAAGGGCGCTGCCGCCTACATGGAACATGCCCGGGTGCTGGGTCAGCAGGATAGCGAGGTAGCCGCCGAGTTCCATCGCATCATGAGCTGGCTCAGCACAGACCCGAGCGAGCTGGGTCGGCTGTTCAACTGCGCCATGGAGATCGGTCAGCTCAACTTCAAAATCATGGAGATGCTGGATATCGGTGAAACCAGCGCTTTCGGCCATCCGGAACCGACTCAAGCAAGCGTCACCCCCATCCCCGGCAAGTGCATTCTGGTCTCCGGCCACGACATGATGGATCTCAAGCTCATTCTGGATCAGACCAAAGGGACCGGCATCAACGTCTACACCCATGGCGAGATGCTGCCGGCGCTGGCCTACCCCTTCTTCAAGCAGTACCCCCATCTGGTGGGCAACTACGGCTCCGCCTGGCAGAACCAGCAGAAGGAGTTTGCCAACTTCCCGGGCGCCGTAGTGATGACCTCCAACTGCATCATAGATCCCAACGTGGGCGACTATAGCGACCGCATCTTCACCCGCTCCATCGTCGGTTGGCCGGGCGTGACTCATCTGGAAGGTGATGATTTCTCCGCCGTGGTGGCGAAGGCACTGGCGCTGGACGGTTTCAAACACACAGAGCTCGAGCACTTCATCACCATCGGCTTTGCCCGTAATGCCCTGATGCAGGTGGCACCAGCGGTGATCGACAAGGTGAAAGCGGGTGAAATCAGCCACTTCTTCCTGGTGGGCGGTTGTGACGGCGACAAGGCCGAGCGTGCCTACTTCACCGAGTTTGCCAAAGCCACCCCCAAAGACAGCCTGCTGCTCACCCTGGGCTGCGGCAAGTACAAGTTCAACAAGCTCGATTTTGGCAACATAGGCGGCATTCCCCGTCTGCTGGACGTTGGTCAGTGCAACGATGCCTACTCCGCTATCCAGCTGGCACTGGCGCTCTCCGAGGCGTTCGAGTATGGCGTCAATGACCTGCCGTTGACCCTGGTGCTCTCCTGGTTCGAACAGAAGGCCATCGTCATTCTGCTCACCCTGCTGGCGCTCGGGGTGAAAGACATTCGCACCGGCCCGACCGCACCGGCCTTCCTGACCCCGGCCCTGCTCAAGGTGCTGGAGGAGCAGTTCGGCCTGAAAGGGACCACCACGGCCGAAGCAGATCTCGCCGAGATCCTGGCCGCCTGAATCGAGTGATACCGCGCCTGACCATCTCGGCAGGTTGTAAGCCTTTGGCGAGCCTGATGGCTCGCCTTTTTTCAAAGAGCTGTGTTGCAAAAGCATGTGTTCAAAATGAGGAGCCTTGTGATGACCTCCACCTCTCTCACCCTGCGTTGCATCGGTCGTCGCGCCGACACCCATGATGTGGTGAGCTGGCAGTTCGTGCCGGTTACTGCCGTCAGCGGCCATTTCTGGCTGACCCTCAAGAAGAGCGGCAAGAAGGTGAAGATACTCCTGCTGGTGGCGCTGGAAGGGGCTGGCGAGACCATGATGGCCGCCTGCCGCGCCGGAGTGTGTGGTGCCTGTCGCTGTACCACGACCGGCGAGATCCAGCGGCAGAGTCGGGTGACCCTGACTCCGCAGGATATTGAGCGTGGGGTGGCGCTGGCCTGCTCCTGCACCGCCAGGGGGGATGTCAGCCTCGACTATTGAGGGCTCCATGAGTATCTCGCCCTTTTCCCGTTGTGGCTGGGCGGGTACACTCAGCCGAGTTTCACCAGAACACGGGATAAAAAATGACAATATTGGTCACGGGCGGCGCCGGTTACATCGGCTCCCATACCCTGGTTGAGCTGCTCAATGCCGGGCAGCAGGTCGTGGTGCTGGACAACCTCTCCAACGCCTCCCCCGAGTCGCTAAAGCGGGTCGAACGGATCACCGGCAAGCCGGTCACCTTCGTCGAAGGCGATGTGCTGGACAGAGCCTGCCTGCAGCAGCTGTTTGCCGCCCACAAGATTGAATCCGTGATCCACTTCGCCGGTCTCAAGGCGGTGGGGGAGTCGAGCCAGATCCCGCTCACCTACTACCAGAACAACATCACAGGCACCCTGGT
Source organism: Aeromonas popoffii (assembly GCF_037818705.1). NCBI lineage: Bacteria > Pseudomonadati > Pseudomonadota > Gammaproteobacteria > Aeromonadales > Aeromonadaceae > Aeromonas > Aeromonas popoffii. The sequence continues at coordinate 852,792 of NZ_CP149129.1, forward strand.
GCTGTGCGAGGAGATGGCGAAGGCGGGCGTGTTCCGGTTGGTGTTCAGCTCGTCTGCCACCGTGTATGGCGATCCGGCCTCTGTGCCGCTGCGGGAAGATTTTCCCACCAGCGCGACCAACCCCTATGGTCGCTCCAAGCTGATGGTGGAAGAGATACTGCGTGACGTGTCCAAATCCGATCCGCGCTGGGCCATCGTATTGCTGCGCTACTTCAATCCGGTTGGCGCCCACGAGAGCGGCCTCATCGGTGAAGATCCCAACGGTATCCCCAACAACCTGCTGCCGTATATCAGCCAGGTTGGCGTCGGCAAGCTCAAGGAGCTGGGGGTGTTTGGCAACGACTATCCGACCCCGGATGGCACTGGCGTGCGTGACTACATTCACGTGGTTGATCTCGCCCTCGGTCATCTCAAGGCGCTGGCCCGCATCGCTGCCGATAGCGGTGTGTTCACCTACAACCTGGGCACCGGCCAGGGCTATTCCGTGCTGCAGATGATCACGGCGTTCGAGGCGGCCAGCGGTCGCACCATTGCGTACCAGATCAAACCGCGTCGCCCCGGTGACATAGCCGAGTGTTGGGCCGAGCCGCACAAGGCTCGTGACGAGCTGGGCTGGCAGGCGGAGCGCGGGCTGGAGCAGATGATGATCGACACCTGGCGCTGGCAAAGCCAGAACCCGAACGGCTATGCTCCTACTGCGAAGCCGTGATCAAGGATCATGCGCTGCTCGGGATCCTCATTTATTCATATAAACTCCGGTCCCTGCGCAGCTCTTCGCCTTGCTGACAGCTCCTCGCGACGGCCCATCAGGGCTGAGGGGCTGAAGCCTGAATAGCAAAACGCCCCGGCATCGTAATGCCGGGGCGTTTTTTATGTGCGAAGGGCTGGGTTACTGAATGCTCTTGCCCGCGCGCACATCCTTGATGAAGCCTTTCAGGCTCGCCAGATCGCGAGGGGCGCCACGCAATATCTGGTCGCCTATGATGAAGGCCGGTGTGCCGGAGATGCTCATGGCTTCGGCCAGCGCCCGGTTGGTGCCGAGGTTCTGATCTATGCTGCCATCCTTGATCTTGGCCTCGACCTTGCTCCAGTTCACCCCGGCGGCTTCCGCCAGCTGCTTCACCTGGGCCTCATCGGACAGCGGGCCCTGATGGGTGTACAGCTTCTCATGGAAGGCCTGGTATTTTTCAGGCTGACCCAGTTGTACCGCCAGCGCAGCACGGGCGGCGAAGTAGGAGGTCTCGCTCAGGATGGGGAACTGCTTGTAGATGTAGCGGATATCTTTGTCTTCACTCAGCAGTTGCTTGATCAGCGGATGGGCGCGCTTGCAGTAACCACAGTTGTAATCGAAGAATTCGACCACGGTCAGGCTGCCCTTGGGATTCCCGCTCTCGGGATCTTTATTGGCATAGAGCTGCTTGGCATGCGCCTGGATCAGGCTCTTGTCGTTGGCCGCCTGCTGGCTCTCCTGCTTGGCGCGCAGGGCATTGGACATCTCGACCAGGATCTCCGGATTCTTGACCAGATAATCGCGCACGATTTGCTCGACATCGCTCTTGGTCAGCTCACTTGCCTGAACCGGCGCAGCAAGCAGGGTGGCGCCAGTCAGGGCGCAAAGCAGGGCATGTTTGATTCTCATAAGTCCATCTTGCTGGGAGTTTCGTGATGGCCACTATAGTGGGTGAGTCTATTTTCAAGTCAAGTTATCTGGTTGAAAAAGCGCTGATAATGCCCCGTTAGTCGACTTTATTCGTCATTTAGACCAATAAATCAGCAAACGCACCGCGAGGGGATTTACAAGCCGGATCGCCATGGGTAATATTCGCCGCACTGTCGCGGAGGGGTGGCAGAGCGGCTGAATGCACCGGTCTTGAAAACCGGCGATGGGCGACCATCCGTGGGTTCAAATCCCACCTCCTCCGCCATTTATTCAGCCAAAAAGGCCATCCGAAAGGATGGCCTTTTTGCTATGTGTCCTATGTACTGCGGACTTTCAACGGTACTTTCATGCAGGTATATCTGAATTTACAGGATAAACCGTGGGCAATCTCCGATTTTGTGACAGGTCCAAGTGTGCCATCCGTTGACGCTTGTTAACATGCGGCATGTTTCCATGTTTGGCCACACGACCTTGTGCACGATACTCATACCGTAGAAATGAATACCCTGCATGCGCAGGATCTCATCGCCCAGTTCGAAACGGCTGCTGATCAGCGCACCATAGTGAGCCTGTTGCGTGAGCTGACCGCGCGCATGGGGTTCGACTATTTTCGCCTTGCCCTGATCTTTCCCAGTACCATCCAGCGTCCGGACGTCATCATCTTCAACGGTTGCCCGCAATCCTGGGTAGATACCTACACGGCCAGCGGTTTCTTTGCTATTGATCCCATTGTCAAATGCGGCATGACCCAGAGCACCCCCATTCTGTGGGCCGATGTGGTACGCGATAACGAGAGTTGTGATGAACAGGGCCGGGAGCTGATGCAACTGGCCAGCGAATTTGGCATTCGCGATGGCGTGACGTTTCCCTGGCACGGAGCCAACGGTCATGTGGGCCTGCTCTCCTTTATCACCAGCACACCTCTTACTAAGCAGCAGTGGCTCTATGCGGTGCCTTTTCTCAGTTGGCTCTCCATGCATATTTTCGAGGCGGTAGCCCGGGTCTGTCTGGCCGGTCTGTCGCCCCAGGATGTGCTGAGTCTGCGGGAACTGGAGGTCTGCCAGTGGGCGGCAGAGGGGAAGCAGGTGAGCGATATTGCCCAGATATTGGGCATTACCCCTAGAACGGTGACCTTTCACCTGGAGCGTATTGCCGAGAAGCTGGGAGCTAGCAATAAAAGCCAGGCGATATCCTGGGCGCTCAAGCAGGGGCTGGTGCGGCTCAATATCGATGCTGCGTTAGTGGGGAATGTGGATGAGAGTGGTCAATAGTTCTGTCTTGTGCAACAAGTTGCTCAACATGTGGAATTTAATGCTGAAAGTGTAACTTTTGCAGGCTTGATGGACTATCTGGCGCAACATCTTGCTGTTGGCTGGGGCTGTGTCGTGGTGTTTTTTATTAAAGTATTGATAATTAACGGATAAATAAATTGGCACGGTCACTGCTAAGGGTTTGGTCGAGTGCTAGCTCATTTAACCAACCTATTTAGGAGCATACACATGCCAACTCCATGTTATATCAGCATCGAAGGTAAAACCCAGGGCAACATCACCGCTGGTGCCTTCACCTCCGACTCCGTCGGCAACATCTTCGTACAAGGCCACGAAGATGAGATGCTGGTACAAGAGTTCCAGCACGTTGTCACCGTGCCGACTGACCCGCAATCCGGTCAGCCTGCTGGTCAGCGCGTCCACAAGCCGTTCAAGTTCACTGTTGCGCTGAACAAAGCCGTGCCGCTGATGTACAACTCCCTGGCTTCCGGCGAGATGCTGCCGGAAGTGACCCTGAAGTGGTACCGCACCTCTGTGGAAGGCAAGCAGGAGCACTTCTTCTCTACCGTGCTGACCGATGCCACCATCGTTGACATCGACTGCCAGATGCCGCATTGCCAAGACCCGGCGAAATCCGACTTCACCCAGCTTATCCAGGTCTCTCTTGCTTACCGCAAGATTGACTGGGAGCACACCGTTGCCGGTACCTCTGGTGCTGACGACTGGCGCGCTCCTGTCGAGGCATAAGCCTGACGTTCTGATTTCGTTATTTCCTGTATTAGGTTTCGTATCTTGTGGCCGGTGTGCACCGGCCTTTATCCCGTGTTTCTCCGGTCAGTCTTTGGCTGCCGGAGCCTTTTATGTTTTGCCATCCCCCTGCCCGGAGATTGATGTCGTGGTAGTGAGAGCGGAGTGATGGCAAAGCACACAAGAGGTTTGAATTATGTGTCCCTCCATTGCACTGCTTGGTGACCTTGGCACCGACCACGATGGCTTTCCACCGACCCCGGTGATAGCCGCCAGCCCTGATGTCTTTCTCGATGGCAAGCCGGTGGCCCGTCAGGGTGACCCGCTGGCGCCGCACGACAAGCCCAACAACCCGCCCCACCCGCGCAGCATTGCCGGTGGTGTGGGGTCTGTGCTGGTTAATGGCAAGCCTATCGCTATCACCGGCACAGCGGTGGATTGTGGTGGCGTGGTGATTGGTTCGGGCAGCGGGCAAGCAGGATAAGGAACAAGGTCATGGCACAGAGCACAGGATTACAATTCACCGTCAAGGTTGGCGCACTGGCTGACAACACCTTTGCGGTCGCGAGCTTCAAGCTGGATGAGGGCTTGAACAGCCCGTTTAGCCTCAAACTGGAGGTGGCCAGCCAGCAACCGGACATCGACTTTGGTGCTGTGCTGGACCAGCCCTGCGAGCTGATGGTGTGGTACCACGGCGAGCTGCAACGGCGGGTATGCGGGGTAGTGAGCGACTTTGCGCAAGGGGACAGCGGCTTTCGCCGTACCCGCTATCAGCTGCAAGTCAAACCTGCCCTGTGGCGATTGGGATTGCGCCAGAACTCCCGCATCTTCCAGGCACAGAAGCCGGACGAAATCCTCTCCATTTTGCTGCAAGAGCACGGCATCACCGATTACGCCTTTGCGCTGAAAAACGAGCATGCCCAGCGGGAATATTGCGTTCAGTACCGCGAAACCGACCTCGATTTCGTTAACCGCCTCGCTGCCGAAGAGGGCTTGTTCTATTTCCATGAATTCGAGCAAGGCAAGCACCGTATCGTGTTTGCCGACGATGCAGCTGCGCTGACCCAAGGCCCCGAGCTCTTCTTCAACCTCGGCAACCGCTCGCTGGAACAGGGCGCCTATGTTCGCCAGTTCCACTACCGCGAATCGGTGCGCCCCTCAGAGGTAGAGCTCAAGGACTACAGCTTTAAGACCCCGGCTTATGGCCTCTCCCAGAAGAAAATGGGGGCTGAGCTCGAGCACCAGCGCGACACTTACCAGCATTTTGACTATCCGGGCCGCTACAAGCAGGACGGCAGTGGCAAGGCGTTTGCCCAGCACCGGCTCGATGCGCTGCGCAATGACGCGGTCAGCGGCAGTGGCAAGTCCAACAGCGCAGCCCTCTTGCCGGGGCAAAGTTTCTCGCTGACCGAACACCCCAACGGCAGCCTCAACACCGACTGGCAAATTGTGCGTATCAGCCACACCGGCGAACAGCCACAGGCGCTGGAAGAGGAAGGCGGCAGCGGCCCGACCGTCTACCACAACGAATTTGGCGTGGTCAAAGCGAGCACCACCTGGCGCGCCCGTATCGGCAGCCCCGAGGCGCCCCACAAGCCAATGGTCGACGGCCCGCAAATCGCGATAGTGGTGGGCCCGGAGGGGGAGGAGATTTACTGCGACGAACACGGCCGGGTGAAGCTGCAATTCCCGTGGGACCGCTACGGTAGCTCCAACGACCAGAGCTCCTGCTGGGTGCGGGTGAGTCAGGGCTGGGCCGGTGGCCAATACGGCATGATGGCCATCCCGCGTATCGGCCACGAGGTCATCGTGAGCTTTTTGGAAGGAGACCCCGACCAGCCCATCGTGACGGGCCGCACCTTCCATGCCACCAACCGGCCACCTTACGAGTTGCCCGCCAACAAGACCCGCACCGTGCTGCGCACCGAAACCCATCAGGGCGAGGGCTTCAACGAGCTGCGTTTTGAAGACCAGGCCGGACAGGAAGAGATTTACATCCACGGCCAGAAGGACCTGAACGTACTTATCGAAAATGATGCGGCCTGGCACATCAAGCATGACCAGCACACCGACATCGACAACGAGCGGGTGACCCGCATCAAGGCCAACGACCACCTGACGGTAGAGGGCGAGAAGCGCGACCACATCAAGGCCGACTATTCGCTGACGGTGGATGCTTCCATGCACCAGAAGCTGGCCCAGTCACTGCTGGTTGAAGCGGGCCAAGAGGTCCACATCAAGGCCGGTAACAAGATTGTGCTGGAAGCAGGATCAGAGCTGACGCTCAAGGTCGGTGGTAGCTTTGTGAAAGTTGACCCCAGTGGCGTCACCTTGGTCGGTCCCTCCATCAAAATGAACTCTGGCGGTAGCCCTGGTAATGGTTCCGGCTGGGGTGGACAGGCCCCCTCATTACCGAAAGCTGTCGCATCTGAGCCGTCTCCAGAACATGTCACTATCGTGCCACAAATCGCCACCCAGACGAGTGCAGAGGCCTTGTTAAAGGCGCTTCCGCCTATGGAGAAACCTGTCTGCATCCCTTGCATGCTGAGAGCCATGGCTCAGGGCGATGCCGTGGTGAAGGGAGAGTAAGATGCTACCTGAATCAATCTGGCGTGAAGGAAAGGCTGTTGCTCTTATCGAAGCGGCCCATCTTAGTGCCGAGCAGCGAGAGAAGATGAGTGAGGGGCTGTTTTTGCCGCTCTATCTGCACGATGACCTGTTTGAGCTGGTCAATCTTGGCCCCTGGCTCTGGCAGTGCTCACAACAGGATGAAGGCTTGCTGGCTGAACTCGCCGAGCAGGGGCATGTCGTGGGGCTGATTGACAGCGAGCGACCTGTGGAAACACTGCAAGAGCAGTTGGCGCTTGGGGCAAGAGTGATAGAGCCGGGTGGCAAGTACAGTATGCTGCTGCGGTTCTATACCCCTGACGCCTTGCCCTTGCTGCTTGAGCAGCAGGATGCCCCCTGGCTTGGCGGTATCTTTGGTGGCATCAGTCGTTGGTGGCTGCGGGAGTGCAATGGCAACTGGCGTGAGCTGGTCTTGTCTATCCCCCCGGCAGAACCAGTTCTGGTGCAACTGACCCCGGCACTCTATCAAGCATTGGAAGGATCACCGCAAGCCCATCACCTGCTTGCTCTCTGGCAATCAGGGGATAATATTGCTCATTTTCCGCCCTGTGAGCGGATGGCCATGGTGCGTAAGGCACTCGACAAGGCCAAGCAGGCAGGGGCAACCGACGCTCAGTTAATGCTCTGGGGATTGGCCTATCTGGAAGGCGGGCGCTCAGCCTTGGAGCAGCTCAAGCAATCAGCATGACAGTAGAAAGAAGCCTGACACGATTTATTTCCACCATGGCTACGGCTGCGTGGGACTTGATGCCCCGCTGGGGACGCTGGCTGAGTGCCATTGTGCTGGTGCTCTGGCTGGGATGGACGTTTCTGTTGCAGGAGCGACATGGCGGGGCCGCTATCGTGGTCATGTCGGTGATGGATCGCCCCATCAGTTACGTCTACGTCAATGGCAAGATGGGCAGCAACACATTTGCGTTTGATGGATTCGGTGCGGGCGGGGGGGGGGAGTGCAGGCCCCTATCGGATCGATGGTGATACGGTAAAAATCGACTGGTTGCTGAGCACCACGCGGGAGCAATTGGATAAGGAAGGGCTGCGACCAGAAAAACACTCTGTCACTCTGCCCATGCCCATGCCCATGCCCATGCCCATGCCCAAGCGGGAGAAGGGACAGAATGATTTTTGTGTGCTGATGCTGCCTGACAATACCCCGATGGTACGTTGGGCCAATAGCTGCCCTGTTGAGCTGAAGGGTATCGTTGATACCTATCGGACTAGGAAATAGTGATGGTGGATAGGGATGACTTGCAGTGCCGGGTAGATCGAGAAGAGAGCCTGCATCAGGCGGGGACCTGCTCGCTGGTTGAGCGTTCGGCCCAGGAATAACAAAAGAGACAAGCATGACAGTAGAAAGAAGCCTGACACGATTTATCTCCACGATGGCCACGGCTGCGTGGGACTTGATGCCCCGCTGGGGACGCTGGCTGAGTGCCATTGTGCTGGTGCTCTGGCTGGGATGGACGTTTCTGTTGCAGGAGCGACATGGCGGGGCCTCTATCGTGCTCATGTCGGTGATCGATCGCCCCATCAGTTACGTCTATGTCAATGGCAAGATGGGCAGCAACACAGATGCGTTTGACGGATTCAGTGCGGGCGGGGGCGGCAGTGCGGGTCCCTACCGGATTGAGGGCGATACGGTCGAGATCAAATGGGAATTGGCGATGACCCGTAAGCAGTATGACGAGCTTGGTTACAGGCCAGAAGTGCATAAAGTTGTTTTGCCCATGCCCAAGCGGGAGAAGGGACAGGATGAGTTTTGTGTACTGATGCTGCCTGACAATACCCCGATGGTACGTTGGGCCAATAGCTGCCCTGTTGAGCTGAAGGGTATCGTTGATACCTATCGGACGAGGAAATAGTGATGGTGGATAGGGATGACTTGCAGTGCCGGGTAGATCGAGAAGAGAGCCTGCATCAGGCGGGGAGCGGCACCTGCTCATTGGCGTTGCAAATAGGATTCTTCTTCGATGGAACCAACCGGAATATCTACACAGATGAAGAGATCCAGCGGCTGACCAATGTGGGACGTCTGTTTCGAGCCCATCCGTTCGAGCTGGAAGCTCCTCTCACCTCGTCTTATTCATACGCCAAGGTCTACATTCCCGGCTTGGGCACCGAGCTCAACGATACGACCGCTGAGCGGCTGGACAGTATTCTGGATGCAAGGCAGCAGGCGTTGGCTGGCGATTACCTTGACGATCTGAAAGATCAGGCGAAAGAAACCGTGGTCGATGCTGTCAAGGGGGATTGGAGCAAGGTCTTGACCAATAAGCTCGGCGACATGCTGACCCTGAAGAGCGGTTTCGAAGCATCCGTCTCAACAGCCAAAAATGCGGTCAAACGAGCACTGGTCGAAGCGGTAGCTCCCATCCGGGATAACCCGTTGGTCGCTGACCTGCTGATGACCGGGGTGGACGCCAGAGTCGACTTTGCCAAGAACCGCTTCCAAAAGAACGTGTCTGCTTCCAAAGAACTGAACCAGCTTCCCATCAAATTGATCCAGGTATCGGTCTTCGGGGCCGATCTGGGGGCGGCTTTGGCCCGCCGCTTTATTGCGGAGCTGCTGGAGTCGGTCTGTACCAAGGTGGGCAACGAGTACCGTTACGAGGAGAGCAAGGTCGAGGTGATCTTCGCGGGCCTCTTCGACAGTTCACGGCGCAGCTTGCTCGATATGGGGGACACCGTCGCCGCGGTATCTGACTGGGCAGGTCTGTTGACCAAGAACCCGGCTGGTGTGCCGTTGGGCGTGGTGGCGGGCGCCAAGGTAATTGACTATAACAAGCCCCTTCACCCAGCCGTCAAGCGAGCCCTGCATCTGGTGGCCGCCCACGAGCGGCGAGACTATCGCCCACTGCTACCCCTTGGGCCGCTCAAGTCAGGTTGGCAGGAGGATCTCTGCCCTGGCATCAGCGAAGATGTTACTGGGGGCCTGTTGCCCAACGAACAGCGGCCCAGTGCCGAGCTTTGCCGGGTGTCGCTTAGAAAGATGTTTGATACCGCTCGTCGGGCTCAGGTGCCGTTCCCCAACTTCCGAACTCTTGATGCAAAGAACCCCCGTGTAGCTCAATACTTCGTCATGCTGGACAACCTGGCCGGACGCTCCGTGCAAGATTTTAGCGACCATTACCAGCAGTGGGCCGGTCGGGTCGACCCGACTCCGGCTGGGTTCGAACGGCATATGACTTGTTACTGCACATGGCTGGGAGAAAAGCTGTTCGACTACCGTGCTCGCCTGAAAGTGGCCAATGGTAGCGAACGTGATGAACTCAAGGAGCGTTGGGGCTGGCTTGAGCAGGTAGGAAAGGATGCCGATGACATCGTGATGTGGCAACGCTACCAGAGCAAGACTGTACAGGCCGCGAAATATGTAAAGTACTTTAACGAGTCTCAGCGGGTACCACGTGAAGTGGATGCTTTCTTCAACTACTTCATGCATGACTTCAGCTCGAAGGAGCTCAAGTACGCCACACTCGACGCTCAGGCCAACACCATGCTCCGCAGCAACAACTTCTTCGTTCCCCGTGGCATTGAAGCTATTGATGAAGTGGTAGCCGATAGCAATGAAAATAGATGGAAAATACCACCGCGTGGAATGGGCACCCCGGTTGACATCCGCATGGGTTTAATTGAGAAAAAAGTTGATGCTGTATCATATGTTCCTATAGGGAATGCGCTCAGTAAAATTAATAATGGATTTATGTCTGGGGTGCTGTTGGATGGGGCAATGTTATCTGGTGATAAATGTATGTTTAGCATCGCGGAGAACACTCTTAATGATGCGAGTAAATTTTATTCGTTAGAGTTGACTAACCAGAGGGAAAGGGTGAACGCAGGTGCTAGAAAATATGCAGAATATGCCTATTGGGCGCCCCAGGGTGGCTTTGTAGATATTCCTGTGCACCCTAGAAATGGTGAGCCTAACTATGTATTTACCCCGGATTTTTCAGGGTGTTGTTTAGTGGTAGACAAAATTAACGATACAACACTCAGAGTAAGGCATGTAGAGGGCGGGAAAGAAGAAGTACAATATAACACTCTTCAGGCATCTGAGATTGGTAATGGAATGGTCGGACACATGCTATACGATGACTACGGAATAATTAATGGGAGTGAAAATAGGTGTGGGTTTGCGTTTATGGTCTATAGCGGAGGGCGCTGGGTCATAAAGTGGCAAGCGAACGTTGGAACCATGAAGTTGGTTAAAAAGAAAGCTACTGGCCTTTTTTCTAAAACAGAATGTGAGACTGCGTTAGTCACGATTCCACCTGAGATTTTTGCAACGGGTAGTCGAGCTATCGAGGTTTAAACAATACTTGGGTGTTGTTGCCAAAATAGATGCAGCCAGAGAGTCATACGAGCCGGCTCCCTCTTTGACCTATTATGCCGATATATATTGAGTACTCAGCCTATATTGGTCGCCGCTGTGTGCATGGACCCAACGTATCCCCCTGTCTGCCCCATGGCGATGGGGGTTATTTTTATGGGCGATTCAATGGTGGCCAGGGATCAGCCCTATCAAGTGTTGCAGGCTCTTCTGACGGGGATGGCGGCGGGTGGCGAGGCTGATGCGGGTGGTGAGCGGTTCCTCGGCGATGGGGTGATAGCTGACGCCGTGAGGATGCAGTTCGCTCACCGAACGGGGGATGATGGCGACCCCGAAACCGGCCTGCACCATGCCGACGGTGGAGAGCACCTGCGGGCTTTGGCTGCCGAGACGGGGGCTAAAACCGGCGCGCTGGCAGCGTTGGGTGATGGCATCGTGCAGGCCTGGCCCCAGTTCGCGGGGGAACAGGATGAAGGGGTCCGCCGCCAGGGCCTCGATGGCGATGGCGCCGCTGCCTGCCAGCGCGTGGTGTGGGGGGAGGGCTATCAGCATATCCTCCTCATCGATGAGGTGGTGGGTCAGTGACGAGCTGCTGCTGCAGGGCAGGCGCAGGATGGCGGCATCCAGCTCCTCACTCATGAGATCGCGTACCAGGTTGGGCATGCTGTTCTCGATGGGATGCAGGCTCACCTCGGGCCAGGCCTGGCGAAAGTCGTGGATGAGCCGCAGCACACTCGGGTGCAGCACTGTGGAGCCGGCAAACCCCAGGCGCAGTGAGCCGAGCTGACCACGGGCGATGCGCCTGGCCTTCTGCATGGCCTGCTCGGTTTGCGACAATATCCCCTTGGCATCCTGATAGAGGCTCAGCCCCGCCTCGGTCAGCTCCACGCTGCGGGTCAGCCGGTGAAACAGCGGCGTGCCCACCTCCTGTTCTAATTTGCGGATCTGCTGGCTGAGGGGCGGCTGGGCCATGCCCAGCGCCTCGGCCGCCTTGGTAAAGCTCTGCTTCTCTGCCACGGCTACCAGGTAGCGCAGGTAACGATATTCCATATCTGGTACGTCTCGAAGCTGATGGGTTTGGATATTGGTATCAAGTTGTGATCTTGGTCACTATTGAATCCTGATTTACCAACCTAACAGGATTGGAGGTAAAACCCAAATGGAAACCAATACACAGTGTGACTGTGCCATCGAGATCAGCCAGCAGTTTGCTCGCTGGCAAGCCCGTCAGGGGGGGGGCGAGGTCTATCAGAGCTCCTTGATGAGCGCCCTGCTGGCCGGCGTCTATGAGGGTGAGACCACCATGGCGGATCTGCTGCGCCACGGCGACTTCGGTCTTGGCACCTTCAACCGGCTCGACGGCGAGCTGATTGCGTTCGAGCGCCAGATCCATCAACTCAAATCCGACGGTTCGGCCCGTCCGGCTCAGGCTGGCCAGAAAACCCCGTTTGCGGTGATGACCCATTTTCGCCCCTGTCTGGAGCGCCGCTTCGATCACCCCCTCAGCCGCGACGAGATCCATCAATGGATCGATCAACTGGTGGGCACTGACAACGTCTTCGTCGCCTTTCGGCTCGACGGCCTGTTTGAGCAGGCGCAGGTTCGCACTGTGCCCTGCCAGACCCCTCCCTACAAACCCATGCTGGAAGCCATAGAAGCCCAGCCGCTGTTCTCGTTCAGCCAGCAGCGCGGCACCCTGGTGGGCTTTCGCTGCCCACCCTTCGTGCAGGGGATCAACGTGGCCGGTTATCACGAGCACTTCATCACGCAAGATCGCCAGGGGGGCGGCCACATCCTCGATTACGCAATGGGCCACGGCCAGCTGCAGCTGTCTGTGGTTCAGCACCTCAATATAGAACTGCCACGCAATCCGGCCTTTCAGCAGGCCGATCTCAATCCCGCCGATCTGGACCGCGCCATTCGCGCCGCCGAAGGCTAACCCTTTCGCTCAACAAGGAGTCATTGTCATGGAAAATCAACACTGGGGCTGTGGGGCCGAACTGGTTGTGCGCCACCTGGAGGCGCAGGGCGTCAAGCAGGTATTCGGTATTCCGGGGGCCAAGATCGATCGGGTGTTCGATGCGCTGGAAGACTCCCCCATCGACACCATAGTAGTGCGCCATGAGGCGAACGCAGCCTTCATGGCTGCCGCCGTGGGCCGGCTGACCGGCAAGGCCGGGGTGGCATTGGTCACCTCGGGGCCAGGCTGTTCCAACCTCATTACCGGGCTGGCCACCGCCACTTCCGAAGGGGATCCCATGGTGGCACTGGGTGGCGCGGTGCGACGGGCCGATGGCCTCAAACTCACTCACCAGAGTCTGGATACTGTCAGCCTGTGCCGCCCTGTCACCAAGTTCTGCGCCCAGGTGGGCACAGGATCTGCCCTCTCTGAGGTCATGGCCAACGCCTTTCGGTCCGCCGAGCTGGGTCGCCCCGGTGCGGCCTTCGTCAGCCTGCCCATGGACATCATCAACGAGCCGACCGATGGCGCCATCCTGGTGCCCAGAGCCATTCCCGAACCCGGTGCCGCCGATACCGCAGGCATAGACAGGGCGTTGAGCCTGCTGGCGCAAGCCCGCAAACCCGTGGTGCTGCTCGGCTTGCTGGCCAGCCGGCCGGAAAATTCTCTCGCGGTGCGCGCCTTTTTGGACAAGAGCGGGTTGCCGGTGACGGGCACCTATCAGGCGGCCGGTGTGGTGGACTCTCACCATTTCGATGACTTCGCCGGTCGGGTGGGGCTGTTCAACAACCAGCCGGGGGACAGGTTGCTGCAGGGGGCAGATCTGGTGATCTGTATCGGTTACAGCCCTATCGAATATGACCCTGTGCTGTGGAACGACACGGGTGAACGGCAACTGCTGCACATCGATGCCCTGCCGGCGGAGATCGACAGCAGCTACTGCCCGGCGGTGGAGCTGGTGGGGTCCATCAGTGCCAATCTGTATTGCTTGACCAAGATGCTGAACAAACCGCTGGCACGGGATCCCGCCATCGCCGCTCTGCTCGGGGAGATCCGCATCCAGCGCCATCAGCTGACCCAGCATGCCCAACATCTGGGTGGCATGCCGATCCATCCGCTGCGCATCGTCAAGGAGCTGCAGGACATCATAGGGCAGGACATGACACTGTGTGTGGACATGGGCAGCTTCCACATCTGGATTGCCCGCTACCTCTATAGCTTCCGGGCGCGCCAGGTGCTCATCTCCAACGGTCAGCAGACCATGGGGGTGGCGTTGCCCTGGGCCATAGGCGCCGCCATGGTGCGACCGGGGGAGAAGATCATCTCTGTCTCCGGCGATGGCAGCTTCATGCAGTCGAGCATGGAGCTGGAGACAGCGGTGAGGCTCAAATCCAACATAGTGCACATCATCTGGGTCGATAACGGCTACAACATGGTGGCGATGCAGGAGGAGAAAAAGTACCGCCGTAGCTCGGGGGTGAGCTTCGGGCCCATCAACTTTAAGGCCTATGCCGAGTCCTTCGGGGCGGCCGGGTTTGCAGTCACCAGCGCCGAAGAGTTGCGACCGACCCTGCGCGCCGCTATGGCCGTGGTGGGGCCTGCCGTGGTGGCTATACCGGTGGATTACAGTGACAACCACCTGCTGATGGAGCAGCTCAGACCCGAGTTGCTGAGCTAGCGATCAAAAGGGGGGCAGAGTTGCCCCCGGCCAATAGCAGAGCGCCCCTTGCCGGTTGGCAAGGGGCGCTCTGTCATGACAAAAAGGTATCCGCGATGGCGGCAGGGGTCATGGCGTGACTGCAGGGGGCATCACCATGGGGCCGGCCACCGCGAGGGCGGCTTCGTCCCCGCGCAGCACCCGCACCAGCGCGAGGGCAAATTCGATGGCGGTGCCTGGCCCCTGGCTGGTAACCAGGCGATGTGTCTCATCCGTCACGACCCGTGCCGTGCTGAGCTGGCGAGTGGGCAGCTGGGCCTGAAAGCCCGGGTGGCAGGTCACGTTGGCATCTCCCAGCAAATCATGATGTTGCAATACCACCACGGGGGCGGCACAAATGGCCGCCCGCCAGCGGCCGAGCGTCGCCTGCTCCCTGAGCAGGTCGATGGCGAGCGGCGTATCACGGATTGCTTCGCTGCCGGGTAAACCGCCCGGCACGACGATGGCCTCGAAGTCACGGCTGGTCAGCTCGTCGATATGATAGTCAGCGACCAGCTGCACCCCGCGGGAGGCGCGGATCTGGCGCAGACCCGCTGGACAACAGGAGGCGAGCAGCACCTCGATGCGGGCGCGCACCAGGGTGTCGACGATGGCGACCGTCTCTATCTCTTCCGAGCCCGGGGCTACCAATACCAATACGGTCATACTGCACTCCTTGATTGCCCGCGCTCTTGCCGGGCTCAGCGCTTCTCTTTGATGGCCTGATAGAGGCCCTGATTGACCGGCACCGCTATGCCGTGTTTGGCGGCGCAGGCCAGCAGGAAGCCGGTGATGGCCTCGATCTCGGTCTCCCTGCCCTGCTCCATGTCCTGGTACATGGAAGAGTAATTGTCGGCGGTGAGCTCCACCACCGTCATGGCGCGGCGCAACAGCTCATCGCTGCTGGTGGGCTGGCCTTCGGCCTGCATCACGTCGGCCACTTCCACGCAGATCTGTTGCAGGACATCGGCGAAGCGGGGGCCGGCCAGTTCACCATTTTTGAGTCTATAGAGCGCGGTCAGCGGATTGATGGCGCAGTTGATGGCGAGTTTTTGCCACTGGCGAGCCAGGATCTGCTCATCCCAACCGGCCTGACCGAGAGCGGCACCGAGATCGTCCGCCAGGGCGGCATAGGCTTTGGCCGCCTCATTGACCGGGCCGAGCCAGGTTTCACCCTTGCCGGTATGGCGGAACACAAAGTGGCCGCCCTGCATGGCGCCGTGGCTGGTGACACCTGCAATGACAGGGTTATGGGGGAACAGCTGGACCACCTGCTCGGCTATGCCCATGCCATTGTGCAGCAGCACTATGGGTACTCCCGCAGCCAGCTTGCCCACCAGCGGCGTCAGGGCAGACACCACCTGACCGGCCTTGGTCACCACCAGCAGACGCGTGATCTGGCCTGGCTGGCTGATGAAACCGCGCTCGATGGCAATCAGCTGGGTATGGCCCTCCAGCGAGGTGAAGTCGATCCTGGGATGCAGGGTCGAACGGTGACGATCGCGCAGCAAGACGCGGGTAGGTTGACCGCTTTGAGTCAGCAGGGAGGCGAAGACGCCACCCAGGGCGCCGCAGCCCAGCAGTGACCATTGGGGGGAGGAGGGCAGTCGGGAACTGTGTAATCCGCTTGGCATGGAGAGACTCAATCAAGGTAGGGGTTGTATTCCGGTCAACCCCCGCCGGGGATAAGTGAAGATGTCGCGTGGCGGACACTAACAGGTCTCGCCATTCCTGCGCGCAGGGGATTCTAGCAGAGCAACCCCATCGAAATCAGCAAATTTGCCGGTTTTCTGGTAGATTTGCCCCCTTATAGCGCAACATGAGGAGCCCTGACATGCCGTCATTCGATATTGTCTCTGAAGTCAAAATGAACGAGGTGTTGAACGCCGTCGATAACGCCAATCGTGAACTGGCGACCCGTTTCGATTTTCGTGGTGTTGAAGCCAGCTTCGAGCTGAACAAAGAAGAAGTGAAGCTGGAGGCCGATGCCGATTTCCAGCTCAAGCAGATGGTCGAGATCCTGCGCGCAGCCCTGCTCAAGCGCAACATCGAGAACAGCTCAATGGACGTGGGTGATAGCGTTCACTCTGGCAAGCGTTTCCACCTGAACGTCAAGTTCAAGCAGGGGATCGAGAAAGAGATCGCCAAGAAACTGGTGAAGCTGATCAAGGATTCCAAGATCAAGGTGCAGGTCGCCATTCAGGGTGATGAAGTGCGGGTCACCGGCAAGAAGCGTGACGATCTGCAGGAAGCCATGGCGCTGGTACGTGGTGCCGAGCTGGGTCAACCGATGCAGTTTCAGAATTTCCGCGATTGATAATGGGCGGGAGGGGTCGGCCCTCCCCCTTGCGCGCTCGCCACGCAGTACGGCCGTCAAAGGTTCGATGGCAGAGCCATAAAAAAACCGGAGCAGCTGCTCCGGTTTTTTGTATCTGCATTACCCGTTTGATTAGAACTTGTAGGTAACGGAGAAGTAGTGGCTGAAGCCGGAGCTCTTCCAGGGGGTACCGTCAAACGCGGCAGAGCCGTCTTTGTTGCCGTAGGCATCCATGAAGTACTTCAGGCCATAACCCACTGCGTAGCGATCAGAGTGCCAGTAGATACCGTGGAAGGTCGCCAGGTTGTCGCTGGTACGGTCGGCACGGCTGTGGGTATCCAGATCGAAGGCATAATCCAGGTAACCTTGATAGGAGACGAAGCTGCCGTTGGTGAAGGTATAGAAAGGCTTGAACCAGTTCATGGCGAACCAGTAACCGTTCCAGTCACCTTCTTCTTCGGTGAAGAACTGGTTTTCAGTGGCGTGACGGGCATACAGGTTCATGCCAACTTTGCCAAACCAAGGCACCATGACATCGGCACCCAGACCGATCATGTTCTCCATCTGGTTGTCACCGATGTTGTTCAGGGAGGCGATGTACACCTCTTGCACCGGGCCGAAGGAGAGATCTTTGCCAGTCAGCGCATCCAGAGACAGACGCGGTGCAAACTTCATGAAGAGGTTCTGACCATCGTGCTTGTCGCTGTGACGGGAGTTGAAGACGTCGAATACGTCGACGTAACCGTACAGATCAAACAGACCTGAACGACCACCGAATTCCATTTCGAAATAGGTGTCGTTGTAGCCATCCTGACCGGCGGTGAAGGGACGCTGGTCGATGGTGTGCATGAGGTTGAACTGCATCCACTTGTAATCATTCTTGTGGATGTCACCACTGTAGTCAGCAGCAAAGGCCGGGGTGGCGGCAGCAGCCAGCAGACCGGCAGCGATAAGAGTCTTGGTAAATTTGGCCATTTTATTGGTCTCTTGTACGTTAGTTGAGGTTTTCCGTAGCCTACCCATAAGGAGCGGGGGGCATTCTAGCCAAATAAATTCATCGGAGAAACAAGAGCCGGGGAACTTTATTTGGAAGTGTGAATCTAATCACCCCCAAATTTACGCAAACGCTTGCTATTTATCCGATTCCGGTGGCAACGGCTTTCCTCGTTTGGCAACCATGATGATCAAGACCAACACAGGGATGCCAAGCAGGCTGGTACCGATGAAGAAGGTACTGTAGCCAAACTGTTCGACGAAATGTCCAGAAAACCCGGCCAGCAGTTTGGGCATCAGCAGCATGACTGAGCTGAACAGGGCGTACTGGGTGGCGGAAAACGCCACGTTGGTCAGGCTCGACAGATAGGTCACGAAGGCGGCTGTTGCTATGCCGGCGCTCAGGTTGTCGACTGAAATGATCAGGGTCAGCAGCTCGAGGTTGTGGCCCACTTCGTTGAGCAGGGCGAACAGCAGGTTGGTGCTGGCGGTGAGCAGGGCGCCGAGAAACAGGATTCGCAGGGTGCCAAAGCGCATCACCAGCACACCCCCCAGGGCGGCCCCCACCAACGTCATGATGACGCCATACACCTTGGTGATGGTGGCCACTTCCGTCTTGCTGAACTGCATGTCCACGTAAAAGCTGTTGGACATCACCCCCATTACCACATCCGAGATGCGATAACAGGCGATGAGCCCCAGGATCAGCATGGCCGAGCCGCCGTAACGGCGGAAAAAATCGGCAAACGGACACCAGATGGCCTCGTAGATCCAGGCGCCGGCGCCGGCCAGCGAGGTGGGCCAACCACGGGAGAGCAGCAGCGCCTTACGCGCCGCTTGCTGCTCGTTCTGACCGGCGAGATCGATATCCGGTTCGTGGCAGATCAAGGTGGTGATGACGCCGAGTGACATAAGAGCCGCCATCAGCAAATAGGTGAGTCGCCAGCCGTTGTAGTCATAGCCGCTGTTGCTGCCGAACCAGGCGGCCAGCGCCAGCGCCCCTGCGCCGGCCATGATCATTGCCAGCCGGTAACCCGTCATGTAGGAGGCCGCCATGGCTGCCTGCAACCGCTCCGGTGCAGACTCGATGCGATAGGCATCGATGACGATATCCTGCGTCGCGGAGGAAAACGCCACCAGCAGGGCAAACAGGGCGAGTTGGGCGAGCTGGGTCTTGGGATCGCAATAGGCCATGCCTACCAGAGAGAGGGCAATAACTACCTGGGAGAGCAGCATCCAGCTGCGGCGCCGTCCCAGCCAGCGGGCGAGCAGTGGCAGCTGCAGCCGGTCAACCAGCGGCGACCACAGCCACTTGAGGCCATAGGCCAGCGCCACCCAGCTCATGTAGCCGATGTCGGTCAGGCTGACATCGGCCTCGCGCAACCAGAACGAGAGGGTGCCAAAGACCAGCAGCAGAGGCAGGCCGGACGAGAAGCCCATGGCAAACAGTATGAGGACCCGAGTCTCGAGGTAGACGGCGAGCGAATCTCGCCAGCTCGGTGTACGGACAGTGTTCAAATACCTGACTCCTCTGGGAAAATTGCGCCATTTTGTCAGGTTCGGGGGGGATAGCCAAGGCAAGCCGAGCGTGGTGGGTCTCGATTCAGGGGCGTGAACCCATGCAGTGGTGCGGGCAGGGGCCCTCGGAGGTCAGATAGTTGGCACACGCCATCAGCTGCAGGCGCAGCCAGACGTCGGTGATGATCTGCTGCTCATCCCACTGATGCAGGCTGTGCAGCAGGTACCAGAACACCCCTTCCTGGTCGGTGGCCGGTTGTTTGTCTGCCGGGATATGGGGCAAGTCTTGCCAGTGAGAGAGGAGCTGCCAGCTCAGATCTTCCAACTGCTGATAGGGGATTTCTCGTGCCAGAAAATGACGAACTGCCTGGGCCAGCGAGACTGTGTGTTGGGCTAGGTAGTCATTGCAGGTCACCGGAACCTCCTTCTCCTCATGTGGGCCACACCCCGGGGAAATGGGGTAAGGTCAGAGTATAGAAAGGGACGCCGGTGACCCGGGCAAAGACGCGGCGGAATGTGATCCGGCCCGCGTTATTTCTCCGCCAGCAACACCACCTTCTTCAGGATAATGGGGCTGGTGGGCACGTCGTTGGCGCGCAGAATGGAGCTGTAACCCGTCTGCACCTGGGCCAGTTTGTCCAGCACCTCCATGCCCTGCACCACTTGGCCGAATACGGTATAACCGGCGCCAGCATTGGCGTTGAGGTTGTTGTTGTCGGTCAGGTTGAAGTAGAACTGGCGGGTGGCGCTGTCCACGGCCTGGGTACGGGCCATGGCGATGCTACCACGCTTGTTGGGCAGGCCGCCCTTGGACTCGTTGACCACGGGGTCAAAGGTCGGCAGTTGCTGGAACTGCTGGTTATAGCCGCCCCCTTGCACCACGAAGTCCTGGATCACCCGGTGGAACAGGCTGCCGTCATAGCTGCCGTCCGCCACGTAGCGCAGGAAGTTTTTCACCGTCTGCGGTGCCTGCTTGGAGGCCAGCTCCACCACTATGTTGCCGTGATTGGTCTCCATCCTGACCTTGGGGCCAGCGAAGGCCAGTGGGGTGATCAGCATGACCAGTAACCAGAGTTTTTTCATTTAACTATCCTCGCTCAGTTCGGTTGACCCTTGAGATAACCACGCAGGGCATTGTCCGCCATGATCTGTTGCAGCAAGCTGCCCAGCTGCTGGTTCAGGATGGATTCCAGCTCGGCCATGGTCGGTTCACCCGGACCTTCCTTGCTGGAGGACATGTTGAACTGCTTGGTCAGCTTGCTGCCCTGGAAGTCCGCAATCACCTGCAGGCTGACGCGGGACTTGGTGACATAAGTGAAGGTCTTCTCTTCCACCGTGACAACGGCGCTGGAGATGGCCAGGGTCAGATTGGTGGTACCGCTATTGCCAACGATCAGTCCCTGGCTGCGCAGACCTTCCGCCAGTTTCTCGGCCAGCAGGTTGTTGAGCGGCTGTTCGCTGTTGACCAGCACGACGGCCTTATCTTTCTTCTTGATGGAGAAGACGTAGGCAGCTTCACGCTTGTCGACTCCTTCCAGGGTGATGCGGTTGCCTGAGTAGTACTGCTGACTGGAAGGGACCACCTGCGGGTTGAGCAGCGCGGTTTCCGGCCAGTGAGTCGCGCAACCACCCAGCATCAGGGCGGCCAGCAGCAAGAGTGACTTTTTCATCATGGTTTCCTTTAAAGCGTTTGATGGCAGTTAACGTTTGATGGCTTTCAAAATAACGAATTTGCTGTTCGACGCAACGACCTGTGCGTTGGCAAACAGGCGCTTGAGTTTGTTGTGATAATCCAGATGACGGTTGCCTACTATCCAGAGTTCCCCCCCCTGGGGCAATACCCGGTGGGCATCGCTGAACATCTGCCAGGCGATATGATCGGTGATCGCCTGCAACTGATGGAAGGGCGGGTTGCAGAGGATCCGATCCGCCGAGCCCACCTCCACACCATCGAGACAGTTATTGACCATGAAGCGGGCGCGGGGCAGGGCATCCGGCAGATTGTGTTCGACGTTGAGCCGCGCCGAAGCGACCGCCATATGGGATTCGTCGATAAAGGTCACCTCCACTTCGGCATCCCGCGCCAGCAGCGCCAGCCCCAGCACGCCGTTGCCGCAACCCAGGTCGATCACCTTGCGTGCACTGTGCACAGGCAAATTGTCCAGCATGAAACGGGCACCAATATCCAGGCTGGTACGCGAAAACACATTGGCATGGTTGTGGATGAGCATGTCGGTGCCCTCCAGTGGCCAGACGGTCGGGAAGGGATTGTTCAGGGGGGTGGCCGATGTGCCATCGACGGTGCAATGAATGAGGCGTGCCTTCTTCCAGGCCAGCGAAGTGCGGGTCTGTCCCAGGTATTTTTCAAACAGCGCCAGGGTCGAACTGTGAATGTCCTTGGCCTTGCCGGCGGCGAGGATGCGGGTGGCCGGGGTTGCCACCTGACGCAGGGCCAACAGTTGCTGCTCCAGCAGCGCCTGATATTTGGAGACCTTGATCACCACCAGTGCCGGGGCTGGCGGCAGAGGGGCCAGCGTATCCTGTAGCGTGATGGCATTGGGATCCAGCTGGTTTTCCGCGAGGTTGGCCAGGGTGGCCCGCTCGCTGATATGGGAGTCGCTCACCCAGACAGGAGTATGGTCGTGCAGGTAGGCTGCCAGGGCACCGAAGCCGTCATTCATAATGATGACGGGGCCCGCTTGCGCGAGCGGTGCTTCTGCCAGGGTATTGATCAGATACTCGTCTGCCGCATCCCAGGCCTGCAACGGATCCTGGCTCTGGCGTGGATAGCGATACAGGGTCAGACGACAATGAGCCGTTTCGAGAAGGGTTTGCATAAGCGGAGCGTCCAGATGATTCATAAAACAGGCGCCAGCGGGGCGCAAAGTGGCGCTATTCTAGCGGGGGCGGAGAATTTCACCAGTCCGGCGGCACAGGGCGAGAGGCAAAACCGGGCCCATTTTCCCGTGGCGGACGATTTCGTCATACCACCAACCCTGGCTACAATGGCCGGACATCCATTTTGGGAGTTTTGCTCGTGACCATGCAACAACAGATCGAG
Source organism: Aeromonas popoffii (assembly GCF_037818705.1). NCBI lineage: Bacteria > Pseudomonadati > Pseudomonadota > Gammaproteobacteria > Aeromonadales > Aeromonadaceae > Aeromonas > Aeromonas popoffii. The sequence goes on from NZ_CP149129.1 coordinate 874,970, forward strand.
GCCAAGTTGGCCGCTGCTTTGTCCCCCAGCCACCTGCAGGTGATCAACGAAAGCTACATGCACAGGGTCGCGCCGGGATCAGAGAGCCATTTCAAGGTAGTGGTGGTGAGCCAGGCTTTTGAGGGTCAACGATTGTTGGCACGCCATCGCCAGGTCAATGGCGTGCTGGCCGACGAGCTGGCGGGTGCCATTCATGCACTGGCGTTGCATACCTATACGGAGCAGGAGTGGCGGCAACGGGAACAGGCACCGACGACCCCGAATTGCGTCAGCAAGAATGGTCTGGCCTAAGGCTATTGACGAATTGATTACCCAATCCTCGATTAATTAACAATTGCTAAACGTTTTTTGCGGCGTCGCTAGCCCCTGCTTGTGACGTCGCTCTCCTGCCCAGACATTCAAATTTCTAGTCGATTTTTGAACATAAACGCCATTACCTACTTTGGGGTAATAATGGCCAGTGCGAGGCAAACCCTGAGGTTTAGTGAATAAATCGGCATGATTAAATTTCGATGATTTTGTGATAGAGCGGGGATTTTCCCCATTTTGCATGGCAGTAAACTGGCCATAAGTGCTAAACTCAACTGCTTTTGAATGACCCTGTATGTTGCTGATTTGTTTGTTTCTTCGACATTATTTTGCAACATAAACGGGCTCATTCAACAACTCGTCGTGATGTATTTCTCGGCGCTAATCAACCTGTCTTCCCTTAACGGTAGTGCAAGTGAGTATGATTACAATTAAAAGAGGACTGGACATCCCCGTGCTGGGTGCTCCGGAGCAAGTAATCTACGATGGCCCGGCCATCACCCGTGTTGCTACACTCGGCGAAGAGTTCGTGGGGATGCGACCTACTATGTTCATCAAAGTAGGTGATCGCGTCATTAAAGGTCAGGAGCTCTTCGAAGATAAGAAGAATCCCGGCGTTAAATTCACGGCCCCTGCCACCGGTGTGGTTTCAGAGATCAACCGGGGTGCCAAGCGCATTCTGCAATCCGTTGTCATCGAACTCGATGGGTCCGACGAGCAGGTGACCTTTGAGCATTTTGCGTCCGCCGAGCTGGCACAGCTCGCGCGCAGCAAGGTGCAAGAGATCCTGGTCGCATCAGGCCAATGGACTGCGTTGCGTACCCGCCCGTTCAGCAAGGTGCCGGCCGTGGAGTCTTCTCCCCGCGCCATCTTCGTCACCGCGATGGACACCAACCCGCTGGCCGCCAGTAGCGACCTCATCATCAAGGAACAGTCTCAGGCTTTCCTCGATGGTTTGGCGGTATTGACTCGCCTGACTGATGGCGCTGTCTACGTCTGCAAGGGCGAGGCCAGTCTGCCGCACGCTTCCCTGGCGCAAGTCAAAGAGGAAGTGTTCGTCGGCCCACACCCTGCCGGTTTGCCTGGTACCCATATCCACTTCCTGGATCCGGTCAGCGCCAAGAAGGTGCAGTGGTACATCAACTATCAGGATGTCATCGCTTACGGCAAGCTGTTCACCACAGGCCAGATCTTTACCGACAAGGTGATCTCTTTGGCCGGTCCGAACGTGGTCAAGCCACGCCTGCTACGCACTCGCATGGGCGCCTGCATCAGCCAGCTGACCAACAACGAGCTGCGTGCGGATGAAAACCGCGTCATCTCCGGTTCCCTGCTCAGTGGTGCCAAGGCCGAAGGTGTGCATGACTACCTGGGTCGCTACCACAACCAGGTGAGCGTGCTGGGCGAAGGGCGTGAGAAAGAGTTCCTGGGTTGGGTCAATCCCAGCGCCAGCAAGTTCTCCATCACCCGCACCACCCTCTCTCATCTGATGAAGGGCAAACTCATCAACTTCACTACCACCACTAACGGTAGTGATCGCTCCATGGTGCCTATCGGCAACTATGAGCGTGTGATGCCGCTCGACATCCTGCCGACCCTGCTGCTGCGGGATCTGATCTCCGGTGACATCGATGGCGCCCAAGCGCTCGGTTGTCTGGAGCTGGATGAGGAAGATTTGGCGCTCTGTACCTTTGTCTGCCCCGGCAAGACAGAGTACGGCCCAGTCTTGCGTGAGTGCCTGACCAAGATAGAACTGGAAGGTTAAGCGATGAGTTTCAAGCAACTTCTTGAAAATATGGAACATCACTTCGAGCCGGGTGGAAAGTACGCCAAGTACTACGCCCTGTTCGAGGCGGCGTACACCCTGTTTTATACCCCCGGGTCCGTGACCCGCAATGCTGCCCACGTTCGTGATGCGATCGATCTGAAACGCATGATGATCATGGTGTGGCTGGCCGTGTTCCCGGCCATGTTCTGGGGCATGTTCAACGTCGGCAATCAGGCGATTGCTGCCATTGCCCATATGGGTACGGCAGCCGGTGCCGACACCTGGCAATATACACTGGCACAACTGCTGGGAGCCTCGCTGGATCCTGCGGTCGCCGGTATCGGCAGCAAGATGCTGATCGGCGCCACTCACTTCCTGCCCATCTACCTGACCGTGTTCCTGGTTGGCGGTTTCTGGGAAGTGCTGTTCGCCATGGTGCGCAAGCACGAGATCAACGAAGGCTTCTTCGTGACCTCGATCCTGTTTGCTCTGATAGTGCCTCCCCAGCTGCCCCTGTGGCAAGCCGCGCTGGGCATCACCTTCGGTGTGGTGCTGGCCAAGGAAGTGTTCGGTGGTACCGGCAAAAACTTCCTGAACCCGGCCCTGGCAGGTCGTGCGTTCCTGTTCTTCGCCTACCCGGGCCAGATCTCCGGTGATGCTGTCTGGGTTGCCGTTGATGGCTACTCGGGCGCAACCGCGCTGAGCCAGTGGGCCCAGGGCGGCCAGATGGCGCTGATCAACGGTGCCACCGGTCAGGCCATCAGCTGGATGGATGCCTTCCTCGGTAATATGCCTGGTTCCATAGGTGAAGTCTCCACCCTGATGATCCTCATCGGTGCCGCCATGATCGTCTACATGCGGATCGCCTCCTGGCGCATCATCGCAGGTGTGATGATCGGCATGGTCGCTACTTCCCTGCTGTTCAACGTCATTGATTCCGATACCAACCCCATGTTCAACATGCCCTGGCATTGGCATCTGGTGCTGGGTGGCTTCGCTTTTGGTATGGCCTTCATGGCGACCGATCCGGTTTCCGCCGCCTTTACCAACAAGGGCAAGTGGTGGTACGGCGCGTTGATTGGCGTCATGGTTGTGCTGATCCGTGTCGTGAACCCTGCGTTCCCGGAAGGCATGATGTTGGCCATTCTGTTTGCCAACCTGTTTGCCCCCCTGTTTGACCATTTCGTGGCTCAGGCGAACATCAAGCGGAGGATCGCTCGTGGCGTTTAAGAAAGACTCTACTGTCGGCACCCTGACGGTTGTAACTGGTCTGTGTCTGGTCTGTTCCATCGTGGTCTCTGTGGCTGCTGTGGGTCTGCGTCCAGCTCAGCAGGTAAACAGGGCGTTGGACAGACAAAGCAACATCTTGTCCGTTGCCGGCATCGATATCAGCAATGTAGCCAGGCGTGACCTGGCCCAATTGTACGGTGAGAAGATTGAAGCGCGTCTGGTTGACCTGACCACGGGTGAATTTGTTGACGGCGATGCCGACAACTTCGACATCAGGCGGGCAGCGAAAGACCCGGCTACGAGTATTCGTCTGGCGCCAGCCGACGACAGGGCTGGCTTGCGTCAGATCTCCAGAGTGATGCCGGTGTTCTTTGCCAAGGATGCAGAAGGCCAAGTCGACAGCATCATACTGCCCATCTCCGGCCAGGGTCTGTGGTCTACCATGCATGCTTTCGTCGCCGTGGCTGCTGATGGCGAGACCATCCAAGGCATCACCTACTATGACCACGGGGAAACCCCGGGGTTGGGTGGCGAGATTGGAAATCCGGTCTGGCAAGCGCTGTTCAAGGGCAAGAGGTTGTTCGATCAGGATGGCATGCCAGCCTTGCGAATCATCAAGGGCCAAGCCCCTGCAGGTTCAATGCATGAGATCGATGGTCTGTCAGGCGCGACTCTGACCGGCAACGGTGTACAGAACACGTTCGACTTCTGGATGGGACCCAAGGGCTTTGGTCCTTTCCTGGCCAAGGTTCGTGCAGGAGAAATCAACAATGGCTGACAAGAGCGAAATGAAGAAGTTGCTGTTGACGCCTGTGCTCGGCAACAACCCCATTGCACTGCAGGTGCTGGGTGTCTGTTCCGCGCTGGCCGTTACCAGCCAGATGCAGACTGCGTTTGTGATGACGCTGGCGGTGACCGCGGTAACCGCCTTCTCCAACCTGTTCATCTCCCTGATCCGCAACCAGATCCCGAACAGCGTGCGGATCATCGCCCAGATGGCGGTGATTGCCTCACTGGTTATCGTGGTTGACCAGGTGCTCAAGGCGTATGCCTACGACATCTCCAAGCAACTGTCGGTATTCGTGGGTCTCATCATCACCAACTGTATCGTCATGGGCCGCGCTGAAGCGTACGCCATGAAGAGTGCCCCGCTGCCCTCCTTCCTGGATGGTATCGGCAACGGTATGGGCTATGGCGCCATTCTGTTGAGCGTCGCTACCGTGCGTGAACTGCTGGGCTCCGGCACCTGGTTCGGCATCGAGCTGCTGCCGCTGGTGAACAACGGTGGCTGGTACGTGCCCAACGGCCTGCTGCTGCTGCCGCCGAGTGCATTTTTCATCATCGGTCTGATCATCTGGGGCGTACGCACCAAGGATCCCAAGCAGGTGGAGGCGAAGGATTAAGGTATGGAACATTATCTGAGTCTGTTGATTCGTTCGATTTTCATCGAAAACCTGGCCCTCTCTTTCTTCCTGGGGATGTGTACCTTCCTGGCCGTCTCCAAGAAGGTCAAGACATCTATGGGTCTTGGTGTTGCTGTCATCGTGGTGCAAACCATCGCGGTGCCGGTCAACAACCTGATCTATAACTACGTCCTGAAGCCGGGGGCTATCTCCCCCGAGCTGGATCTGAGCTTCCTGAGCTTTATCACCTTTATCGGTGTTATTGCGGCACTGGTGCAGATCCTGGAGATGGTGCTGGACAAGTACTTCCCGGCCCTCTACAACGCGCTTGGCATCTTTTTGCCGCTCATCACTGTGAACTGTGCCATCTTCGGTGGCGTCTCTTTCATGGTGCAGCGTGACTACAACTTCATCGAGTCTGTGGTCTACGGTGTGGGTTCAGGGGCAGGCTGGATGCTGGCGATCGTTGCGCTGGCAGGTATCCGCGAGAAGATGAAGTACTCCGATGTTCCACACGGCCTGCGTGGTCTGGGCATTACCTTCATCACCACAGGCCTGATGGCGCTGGGCTTCATGTCCTTCTCTGGTATCTCCCTGTAATCGGCTTTCCTGCAATCAGAAAGGAACGATAGATGGAAATTATTTTGGGTGTGGTCATGTTTACCGTGATCCTGCTGGCACTGGTGGCAGTCATTCTGTTCGCCAAGTCCAAGCTGGTGACTGCGGGCGACGTGACAATCAGCATCAACGGTGATCCGACCAAAGCCGTGGTTGGCCCTGCTGGCGGCAAACTGTTGGGTGCACTCTCCGGTAGTGGTATTTTTGTCTCCTCTGCCTGTGGTGGCGGTGGCTCTTGCGGTCAGTGCAAGGTACGGGTGAAATCCGGTGGCGGCGACATTCTGCCGACCGAGCTGGATCACATCAGCAAGGGTGAAGCCCGTCATGGGGAGCGTCTGGCCTGTCAGGTCACTGTGCGTTCCGACATGGATATCGAGCTGCCGGAAGAGATCTTCGGGGTGAAGAAGTGGGACTGTACCGTTATCTCCAACGATAACAAGGCCACCTTCATCAAGGAGCTCAAGCTGCAGATCCCCGATGGCGAGAGCGTCCCGTTCCGCGCCGGTGGTTATATCCAGATCGAAGCCCCGGCTCACCACGTGCAGTACAAGCACTTCGATATTCCCGAGGAGTATCGTGGCGACTGGGATCGCTTCAAGATCTTCGAACTGGAGTCCAAGGTCGATGAGCCAATCATCCGTGCCTACTCCATGGCCAACTATCCGGAAGAGTTCGGCATCATCATGCTGAACGTGCGGATCGCGACCCCGCCCCCGAGCAACTGGACTGCCCCTCCGGGACAGATGTCTTCCTACATCTTCAACCTGAAGGCTGGCGACAAGGTGACCATCTCCGGTCCGTTCGGTGAGTTCTTCGCCAAGGACAGCGACGCCGAAATGGTGTTCATCGGTGGTGGTGCAGGTATGGCGCCGATGCGTTCCCATATCTTCGACCAGCTGCGTCGTCTGAAGTCCAAGCGCAAGATGAGCTTCTGGTACGGTGCCCGTTCCAAGCGCGAGATGTTCTATGTCGAAGATTTCGACATGCTGGCGGCCGAGAATGACAACTTCCAGTGGAACGTTGCCCTGTCTGATCCGCAGCCGGAAGACAACTGGGATGGCTACACAGGCTTCATCCACAACGTCTTGTTTGAGAATTACCTCAAGAATCACGAGGCGCCGGAAGATTGTGAGTTCTACATGTGTGGACCTCCGGTAATGAACGCTGCCGTCATCAACATGCTGAAAAACCTTGGCGTTGAAGACGAGAACATCCTGCTGGATGACTTTGGTGGTTAATCAATGCACAGTGTTGTAAAGACCTGGCTAGCCTTCGGGCTAGCCTTTTTCTTGACTGGGTGTGGTCAGGAAACGGTCCAATCCAAGCCGGAGATCCATATTACCGGCAGCACCATGGGGACCTACTACTCCATCAAGGTGGCGGACAACGTCATCAGTGAGCCGGCCAAGTTCCAGGCCGAGGTCGATCTCCTGCTGGAGCGGGTCAACGACCAGATGTCGACCTATCGTCCCGATTCCGAGTTGTCACGTTTCAACCAGCACAGGAGCTCGACCCCTGTAGTGGTCTCTCGCGACACCGCACGGGTGGTGACGGAAGCCATTCACCTTGGTCGTGAGAGCCGTGGGGCGTTGGACGTTACCGTCGGTCCCCTGGTCAATCTGTGGGGTTTCGGGCCAGATGCCCGTCCGACCAAGATCCCGTCCGAGGAGCTGCTTACCCAGACCCGCCAGAAGACCGGTCTGGGCAATTTGCATGTGATCACCTCCGTCGATGCTGATACCCTGCGAAAGGATATTCCGGATCTCTACGTGGATCTCTCCGCCATTGCCAAGGGCTTTGGCGTGGACAAGGTGGCCGAGTACCTCGAGTCCATGGGGTCTCGCAACTATCTGGTGGAGATTGGTGGTGAACTGCGTATCAATGGCGTCAACGGCAAGGGTCACCCCTGGCGCGTGGCCATCGAGAAGCCGACTGCCAATGCCAGCTCCGTGCAGGAAGTGATAGTGGCCGGTGACAACGGGATTGCCACCTCGGGTGAATACCGCAACTATTACGAGATGGACGGTCAGCGCTTCTCCCACACCATAGATCCCATGACGGGCAAGCCCATCCAGCATCGCATGGTGTCGGTGACAGTGGTCCACCCCTCCTGCATGACGGCAGACGGGTTGGCGACTGTGTTCATGGTGCTCGGGCCCGAGAAGAGCCTGGCCTATGCCAAGGAGCGCGGGCTGGCTATCTTCGTGATCACCAAGACGGCCGATGGCTTTGAAGAGGCTTATTCAGATGCCTTCAAACAGTATCTGGTTAGAAAGTAAGAGGCGGTAGCATGCAGATTTTCTTGATCACCTTCGGGGTGTTTCTGGCGGTAGTGGTGGCCATGGCCATAGGTTACATCTTCCAGAAGAAGACCATCTCAGGTTCCTGCGGTGGGCTGGGCACGGTCGGCATCGAAAAAGAGTGCGATTGTCCGGAGCCCTGTGAGAGCCGCAAGAAGAAGATGGCCAAGGAAGAGGCCCGTCGCAAGATGCTGACCGATAACCGGATCATCTGAGCGAGTCTGGGGCTGGAGTCGCACTCGACCCCATGCTGGATAGCAGGCGGGCTGACCATCAGGTCAGCCCGCTTTTTTGTAGAGGTGTGCTCAGTAGTCGTATTGATGACAGGCTTTCTTCTTGAACTCGGCCTTCCAGCGCGCCAGCTCTTCCCGTGTGCCCAGCTCGTCTCCCTCCTTGATGGCCTGCTCCAGTGTCGCTATGCGGTCATATAGCCAGCTGCATTCGGCAGTCGGGTTATCCTTGCTGCTGCCTGGTTGCGGCAGCAGGCAGAACCCCAGCGCTAATCCCAGCCAGAGTGCTTTCATCTCGTCCTCCTTGACCCATGGGGTGGTGAATGGTGCCTTAAGAGTCTATGCCTGTTCGTCGTTTCATGCCGATGGCAGAAACGGCAGCGCTGGGTTAGCATAGGCAGGTTACCTGTTTATTCGTACAGTGGTATGCGCAAAATCATTCACATCGACATGGACTGCTTCTACGCGGCGGTAGAGATGCGGGACAACCCGGCCCTGCGCGAGGTGCCGCTGGCCATCGGCGGCTCGGCCGACAGGCGCGGCGTCATCTCGACCTGCAATTATGTGGCGCGTCGTTTCGGGGTGCGCTCCGCCATGCCGAGCGGCTTGGCCAAAAAGCTCTGCCCGCCGTTGGTGCTCATTCCTGGCCGGATGGCGGTCTACAAAGAGACCTCCCGCCAGCTGCGTACCATCTTCCTGCGCTATACCGAACTGGTGGAGCCACTTTCCCTCGACGAAGCCTATCTCGACGTCACCGACAGCCCCTGTTGTGGCGGCAGCGCCACCCTGATGGCGGCCGAGATCCGCGCCGCCATTGCGCGCGAGCTGGGGTTGACCGCCTCGGCCGGGGTTGCGCCAAACAAGTTTCTGGCCAAGCTGGCTTCGGAGCAACGCAAGCCAGACGGCCTGTTCGTGATAACGCCGAATGAGGTGGATGAGTTCGTGCGCCAGCTGCCTTTGGCCAAGTTGCCGGGGATTGGGCACAAGACGGCCGATCGGCTGGAGTCACAGGGGCTTTACTCCTGTGAGGATGCACGAGTGCTCAGCAGCGAGGAGCTGATTGCCCGATTTGGCAAGTTGGGAGAGATGCTGACGGGGCGGATCTGGGGCCATGACGATCAGCCTGTGCAGGCCCAGCGAGTGCGCAAGACCATAGGTGTGGAGACTACCTTGGCTAGCGACGTGCTGGATGAGGCCGCCTGCTGGCAAGTGCTGAGCCGGCTCATTCCCGAGCTGGAGCAGCGTTTTTCGGTCGGCTATGCGCAGGCGCAGCTGATGGGGCAAGGGATCAAGCTCAAGTTTGCCGATTTTCAGCAGACCACTGTCTATCGCCGTGGCGGCTATCAGCCCGAGCTGTTTCACGACCTGCTCCATGAGGGGCTGCTGCGGGCACAGGGCAAGCCGATCCGGTTGCTCGGCCTGGTGGTCGGTTTGCCCCGTGACGGAGAAGTTAACCAGCTCAGCCTGGATTTTGCCTGATAAGGTTAAGTTTTTGTTTCTAAACCCGATAAACTGATCACATCTGTATGAGCTAGGAATGGTTGCATGAGTTCTCTTTCTGTTCAGGGGCGCATTACTCTGATCGCCGGTTGTTGTTTGTTGGCCAGTACCGGTGCACTGGTCGCCTCTTCTCTTTATAGTGCCGCCCGGATGCAGGATAAGGTACTGGCCTCCACCACGGAGGAGGCGCAGCGTTCGGCCGAAAACTGGATGAAGGCAATGGGATCCGAGCAGGCGGCCAAGGTCACCAGTTATCTGGATGAGGCCTATTTCCGCACCACCTTGTTGGCGCAGGGGGTCCTGTTCCAGCGCAAGAATGCGGCTGATAATTTCGGCTCATCCGAGACGCTGCGTGGCGCCGTCAATCAGCAACTGCACGATGCGGCGGCCTCCTCGGACAATCTGCTCGGTGTCTATGCGGTGTTCGAGCCGGATCAGCTCGACGGGGAGGACAGCAACTACCATGGCTCCAGTGCGCTCGGTGCCAACGACAAGGGGCGTTTCTCCACCTATTGGGCCCGGGTCGACGGCAAGATAGAAGCTGAGGTGCAAAACGAATCCGTGCTGGCGGACGAGAGCCCGACGGCGGCTGGCGGCGTGGAGAACGAATGGTATCGCTGCAGCATCCGCAGCAAGGCGCTCTGTCTGCTCGAACCTTATCTTGACGATGTGGGGTCGCAGAGGGTGCTGATGACCTCGGTGACAGTTCCCCTGCTGGAGCAGGAGACTCTGCTTGGCATGGTCGGGGTCGATATCTCACTGGCCACCTTGCAAAACCTGGTCAAGGAGATGGGTCAGGTGCTCTACGACGGTCAGGGCAAGGTGCTGCTGGTCAGTCACGAAGGGCGCGCCGCTGGGGTGGATGGCTTCGACGTGGCCCTGGGCAGCCCGCTTGGCCAGCAATATCAGGTGCTGGCCGGCGATCTGACTGGCTGGCTCGGCCAGGGGCAGACCATGACCCGCTGGAGCCCGGACGGTGCTTTGCTGCAAACCTTCGTACCGGTCAGGATGCGCGGCACCGCGCAGACATGGGGCATCTATATCGAGTTGCCCCGTAGTGTGGTGCTGGCCTCGGCCCGTCAGCTGCAAGAGGATCTCTCCAGTCAGGCCCATCGCAGCGTGGTCACCCAGCTGGTGATAGGCGGTGTGATCTCGGCGATCGGGCTGCTCTGTATCTGGCTGATGGCCCATCAGATAGTAGCGCCCATCCGCGCCGTGGTGGCCCGCCTCAAGGACATAGCCACCGGGGAGGGGGACTTGACCCAGCGCATCGACTTGCATCGCGATGACGAGATAGGTGAGCTGGCCAAATGGTTCAACAGCTTCCTCAACAAGTTGCAATCCACCATCAGCCAGGTGATAGACACGGTCGCGGGTACCCGTGCCAGCGCGGAGCAGGCGGCCCTGGTTGCCGAGCGCACCAGTGCCGGCATGCAGGCCCAGTATCAGGAGGTGGATCTGGTGGCGACTGCCTTCGAGGAGCTCAGCGCTACCGCACTGCAGGTGGCAGGCAACGCCAACTCGGCGGTGGCGGCAGCCAATCAGGCCGATACCTCGGCGCAGGAGGGCAAGTACGTGGTGGCTGATACCCAGGAGGCGATGCGCAAGCTGATGGCGGTGATCAGCGACGCCAAGCCGGTGGTGGAGCGGCTCTCCGCCAACAGCGAGAACATCAACGACATTCTGGTGGTGATCCAGGGCATCGCCGAGCAGACCAACCTGCTGGCGCTGAACGCGGCCATCGAGGCGGCGCGGGCCGGTGAACAGGGCCGTGGCTTCGCCGTGGTGGCCGACGAGGTACGCAATCTGGCGGGGCGTACCCAGAACGCCATCGTCGAGATCCAGACCCTCATAGGGCAGCTTCAGTCCGGTACCCAAGCCGTGGTCAAGGCGATCATGACGGGCCACAGCCAGGCGGATGTGACGCTGACAAAGGTGGATCTGTCGGTCAGCGTGCTGGAGAAGATCATCCATACGGTAGCGACCATACATCAGATGAACGAGCAGATTGCCCGGGCGGCGCAGGAGCAGAGCGGAGTGGCGGACGAGATCAATCGCAACGTCAGCAACATTCGCGATGTGGGCCACACCATACGGGCCGAGGCGGCGACCTCCGCCGAAAACGGGCGCGAATTGTCGGCGCTGGCGGACAAGCAGCAACAGCTGGTGGGGCAGTTCAAGGTATAGGGATAATAAAAAAGGCGCCATCCAACCGGAGGCGCCAAACACATTCAGATGACAGACTGGGTTAAATCGGTCCGATTTAAGCCCCTCTTCCCGCAGAGGAAGAAACACAACACCACAATCGCAAACCACTGACTCACAAAAATCACATGTAAACCAACATGGAAGAGAAAAAGTGAGCCATATGACAACGAATTGCGAAGCGAATTATGTTTATTCACTGGTCGGCCCGCAACCGACAAATTATAATGCCGCCCATTAGAAAAACTCATCATCGGCTGGTCTCATGTCTCGTCGTTTACCCCCGCTCAATGCACTGAAAGCATTCGAAGCTGCGGCTCGTCACTTAAGCTTCACCCGGGCTGCGGAAGAACTGTTCGTGACCCAGGCTGCTATCAGTCACCAGATCAAGGCGCTGGAGGAGTATCTCGGCATCAAGCTGTTTCGTCGCAAGAACCGCTCCCTGCTGCTGACCGAGGAGGGGCAGGGCTACTTCCTCGACATCAAGGACATCTTCACCTCCATCTCGGAGGCGACCGACAAGCTACTGGCCCGCAGTGCCAAGGGGGCGCTCACCGTCAGCTTGCAGCCGAGTTTTGCCATCCAGTGGCTGGTGCCCAGGCTGGTGAAGTTCAGCGAACGCCATCCGGACATAGACGTGCGGATCAAGGCGGTGGATATGGACGAGGGGTCGCTGACCGACGATGTGGACGTGGCTATCTACTACGGCCGTGGCAACTGGCCAGGGCTGAGATCCGACAAGCTGCACACCGAATACCTGATCCCCGTCTGTTCGCCGCTGCTGCTGACCGGCCCCAAACCGCTGCGCACCCCGGATGATCTGACCCGTCATACCCTGCTGCACGATACCTCTCGCCGTGACTGGAAGGCCTGGTTTCGCCAGCTCGACATAGATGCCCCCAATGTCAATCAGGGGCCCATCTTCAGCCACTCGACCATGGTGATCCAGGCGGCGATCCACGGTCAGGGTGTGGCGCTTGGCCACAGCGTGCTGGCCCAGCCAGAGATCGAAGCGGGCCGACTCATCTGCCCGTTCGAGCAGGTGCTGGTGAGCAAGAACGCCTTCTACCTGGTGTGCCAGGAGCAGCAGTCCGATCAGGGCAAGATAGTGGCCTTTCGCGACTGGATGCTGGAGTTGGTGGAGCAGGAGGAGGCCCGTCGCCGGGCACGGCTTGCCGATGCAGCCGATGCCTAGGTCACCACAGACGGGTGCATGTTGTCGAGCGAGACCTGCCAGGTGGCGTGATGAGTGACGTGATGAGGGAGGGGGCAAGTGATGCCCCCGTTCGTATTTTACTGGCCCATGGTGCCGGTGCCGGCATGGAACACGCTTTTCTTTCCGAGTTGTCACGCCTGTTGGCGGGGCCTGATATCGAGGTGGTGCGTTTCAACTTCCCCTACATGACCAAGCGGGCCCTGGATGGCAAGCGCAGGCCGCCGGACAGGCAGCCGGTGTTGCTTGACCATGGCGCGGCAATTCGCCCATCCCCGGCTGTTTCTGGCGGGCAAGTCCATGGGGGGACGCATGGCGGCAGAGCTGTATCGCGAAGGAGGGGGCGAGATGAATGCTGCAGGATTGCTCATTCTCGGGTATCCTTTCCACCCCCCGGCCAAGCCCGACAGTTGGCGGGGCGAGGTGCTCAAGCAAATCAAGACGTCGACCCTGCTGTTGCAAGGGGAGCGCGATACCTTCGGCACGCGCGCCGAACTGGCAGATTTTCCTTTCTCACCCCACGTATCGGTCCACTGGCTGACCGATGGTGACCATGGCTTCAAACCGCGAAAAGCCAGTGGTGTGAGCGAGCAGGAAAACCTGCAACAGGCGGCCGATCGGATAAAGGGCTTTATCGCCGCCACCCGGGTTGAGGCCTGACGGTGGTGAACGAGACAACGAGGGAGCTAAGGATGCAGATCCATCGACATTGGCTGGTGCTGGCGGGTTTTTTTGGCCTGACGGCGACCCTGCTGGGGGCTTATGGCGCCCACGGTCTGGCGGCGAGCGGCGTCACGCCTTCGCAGCTGGCGGCGTTCAACACCGCCGTGCAGTATCAGTTTTTTCACGCATTGGCCCTGCTGGTGCTGGGTTGGTGCGGTGTGCGCAGCAAGGTGATCACCTTTGCTGGCTTCGCATTTGTGCTGGGGATCCTCGGATTTTCCGGCAGTATTTACGCCATGGTGCTGCTCGGCAGCAAGGGGCTGGGGCTCATTACCCCGGCCGGTGGCCTCTGTTTTATGTTGGGATGGGCGGCTCTGATATGGGCTGGCTGTCGTCTTGGAGGAAAGAATGAATAATCTGCTGCTTTATTGCCGCCCCGGTTTTGAGAAAGAGGCGGCGGCAGAGATCACCGAGCGTGCCAGTAACATGCAGTGCTACGGTTTCGCCCGGGTCAAGGACGACAGCGGTTATGTGATATTCGAGTTGTATGACGAGGAGCAGGCCGATCTGCTGGCGCGCAAGCTGCCATTCAGGGAGCTTATCTTTATCCGTCAGATGCTGGTGGTGACCCACGAGCTGAAGGATCTGGATGTTGCAGACCGGATCTCGCCCATCATAGAAGCGACCCGCGAATACACTATCTGCGGCGATCTGCGGGTTGAAACCGCTGATACCAACGAAGCAAAAGAGCTGTCAGCTTTTTGCCGCAAGTTCACCGTGCCGCTTCGTCAGGCGCTGCGCAGCAACGAGATCCTGACCAAGAAAGAGACGCCGCACCGCCCGGTGTTCCATGCTTTCTTCATGGCCAATGATCACCTGTTGTTGGGCTACTCCTATTCGTTCAACAACTCTGAATTCCACATGGGCATTCCTCGCCTGCGTTGTTCGCCAGATGCACCGAGCCGCTCCAGCCTCAAGCTGGAAGAGGCCTTCTATGTGTTCGTGCCACGGGAAGAGTGGGACCTGCGTCTCACCTCCGGCATGAAGGCGGTGGATCTGGGCGCCTGCCCGGGTGGCTGGACGCATCAGCTTGTGCGTCGCGGCATGATGGTGACCGCAGTGGATAATGGCACCATGGCACAGTCCCTGATGGACACTGGTCAGGTCAAGCACCTGCGTGATGACGGTTTCGTCTGGCGGCCCAGCAAGAAGAACATCTACTGGCTGGTGTGCGACATGGTCGAGAAGCCAGCACGGGTGACCCACATGATCGCCGACTGGTTCCGCGAGAACGACTGCCAGGAGGCCATGTTCAACCTCAAGCTGCCGATGAAGAAGCGTTACGCCGAAGCGGTGCACAACATAGAGGTGTTGCGCGGCCTGCTCAAGGAGATAGACAACGCCTTCGTCATTCAGGCCAAGCAGCTCTATCACGATCGCGAAGAGATCACAGTGCACGTCTACAACAAGTACTGGGTTTCCAAGCTGGAAGCCAAGGAGTGATATCCGGCCCCTTGCCGTGAGCAGAAAAAAGACCGACGGCAGTGATGCCGTCGGTCTTTTGCTATCTGCGCCATGCAGCCAATGTCAGAAGCGGTAATCGAGACGCAGTGATGACTCGTCATCCGTGACTTTGAGCTCAATCTGCAAGGGGATACTCTTGTCGACCGGGTTGAACTGCAGTTTTACCCCATCCCCTCTGAGTTTGATGGCGGTGTCCATGCCCGCTGCCTTGAATTTGATCCTGGGTTTGTGCTGTTCAAAGGAGAGGCTTACGCTTTTTTCTGCCGTCAGATTCAGGGTCGGATAGGCGGTAACCTGCTTGTTGCCATCGCTGTCCGTCATGATTTCTACCCCGAAGGAGAGCGGTTTGGGGGCCTTGAGCAGCTCGTTGGTATCCAGGGTGGAGCGCCAGACCTGGCTGGCTTGCTGGGTGGCGGCAGCCGGTGGCTCTCTCCAGGCATTGTCGACCGGCCTATCTACTGCCATGACGCTGCTGTTGATGAGCAGCAGGCTGAAAATAGCGCGCATAATGGATCTCCTAATCCCTTATCTATTGAACATAGTAGCCAATTGATGAGGGGGAGAGCGCGCCGCGAGATAAAACAAAGGGAGCCGAGGCTCCCTTTTAAAATCAGTCTATTAGGCTAGTTCACAGCCGATCTATGATGGACTGGGTGAACTCGCTGGTGGAGGCTGTGCCCCCCAGATCCCGGGTTACCCGATCGCCAGATTCTATGGTGGCGCGCACTGCTTCCCGGATGCGTTCAGCCTTGTCCTGCATGCCCAGATATTCCAGCATCTGGATGGAGGCGAGGATCACCGAGGTCGGGTTGGCGATGTTCTTGCCCGCGATATCCGGTGCCGAACCGTGCACGGCTTCGAAGATGGCGGCACCATCACCTATGTTGGCGCCCGGCGCCATGCCAAGGCCACCCACCAGACCCGCGCACAGATCCGAAAGGATGTCGCCGAACAGGTTGGTGGTAACCATGACATCGAATCGCTCCGGGTACATCACCAGGTTCATGCAGGCGGCATCGACGATCATCTCCTCGCTCTGGATATCCGGATAGTGAGCCGCCACTTCACGTGCCACTTCCAGGAACAGGCCCGAGGTGGACTTGAGGATGTTGGCCTTGTGGATGATGGTGACCTTCTTGCGCCCTTCCTGACGGGCCAGCTCGAAGGCGAACTTGACGATGCGCTCAGCCCCGTCGCGGGTGATGATGCTCATCGCCTCGGCGCTCTTGTTGTCATCGCTGCGCTTCTGGCCGGCGCCCGAGTACATACCTTCGGTGTTCTCACGAACCGTGATGATGTCGATGTTGTCGTAACGGCTTCGTGTGCCCTTGAAGGAGATAACGGGGCGGACGTTGGCGTAGAGGTTGAATTTCTTGCGCAGGGAGACGTTGATGGAGGTGAAGCCGCCGCCGACCGGGGTGGTGAGCGGACCTTTCAGGCTGACCTTGTTCTTCTCGATCAGATCCAAGGTGGCTTGGGGTAGCAGCTCGCCGTGCTTCTCGAGGGCAACCAGCCCGGCGTCAGCATATTCATATTCGAAGTCGCAACCGGCGTGGGTCAGGATCTGGATGGCAGATTCAATGATGCTGGGGCCGATGCCGTCGCCGGGGATCACGGTAATTTTTCTTTTTGACATGAGACGTATCCACTTCTAGGGAACAGAGGGGGAGGATTCGGCCGTTTTATACCATTTCTACACCTAACCCTCCATGTTTCTTTACATTCTATCTGCTTTTGTCAACAGCAAAGGTGAGTCCCGTCATGATTGGCAGGATAGCGGGAGCATGGCGGGAAGCCTGTCAGGCCCCGCTGTCGGGCACGGGCGGATAACGTATCTCCCGCAGGTTGAACCCCAGCGGAATGTCCCGCTGCAGCTGCACCAGCCGCTGGGCCAGCAGGGCTTCATCCTGGTGCTGGCGCAGCTTGAGCAAGGGCTTGCTGGCGCCCTCCTGCTGACAGGCTGCGAGCAGCGCCGGGAGATCGCCATGTTGTTGCAGCAGCTGGGTCGCGGTCTTGGGGCCAATGCCGGGCACCCCCTTGATGTTGGAGCCACCGATGCCGGTCAGGGCCCAGAAATCCACCAGTTGCACCGGCGCCACCCCATATTGTTGCTCGACGAAGGCGGCATCCAGCCAGCGCTTGTTGAAGTAGTCACGGATCTGGATCTGCGGACAGATGAGCTGACAAAACCCTTTGTCGGTGGAGATGATGGTGGCCCTGGCCCCGTGCAGTGCCATGCCGCTGGACAGGGTGGCGATGAGATCGTCTGCCTCGTCGGTCTGGGAGAGCAGGGCATCCACGCCGCACTCCCAGAACGCATCCTGCAAGGTGTTCAAGCCTTCGCGCAGCTCGACTGGCATGGGGGTTCGCCCCTCCTTGTAGGCCGGATAGACCTCTTTGCGCCAGCTGTGCACCTCGCCGTCAAATACGGCGATGGCGTGGGTTGGCTCGCTGCCCGCCAGCAGCTTGCGGCAGGTGTTGATGAGGTTGGCGCGGGTGGCGATCAGCGCCTGGGCCGGGGTCAGCGCCTGCTGGACTTGCACCGCATGCAGACGACGGATGAGGTTGAGGGCATCAATGATGAGCAGTTGTGGCCTGATAGTTGACATGGGACACTCTTGGCGGTCGAGACGCGCCATTGTAACAAACAGTCCGCCCTGATGGGGGATTGATGGCATCCGTGTGCCAGAGGCCTGTCAGTAAAGAGGGGCGCCAATGCGCCCCTCTCTTCGTATTGGTGCCTGCCTTAGCGCACTATCTCGTAGCAGGGCACATACTGGCTGCCCGGCAGCTTCATCCGTTGCTGCTTGACGAAGCTCTCCAGCAGCTTGTCCATCAGGTGCATCAGCTCCTTGTCGCCGTGCAGCTTGAAGGGGCCCTTCTTCTCGATGGCGCGAATGCCCCCTTCCTTGACGTTGCCAGCGACGATACCGGAGAAGGCACGGCGCAGGTTCGCCGCCAGCAGCTGGGGCGGCTGATTGCGATGCAGATCCAGACCGGCCATGTTGGCGTGATCCGGCTCGAATGGCAGCTGGAATTCGGGCTCTATCTTGAGGGACCAGTTGAAGGAGTAAGCGTCGCCGACTGATTTGCGATATTCGCGAATTTTCGGCATTGCCTCCTTCATCACCCGGGCTACTTCCGGCGCATCGCCGACGATGATGCGGTAGAGGCTGGTGGCGGGTTCACCCAGGGTCGCCTTGACGAAGTCATCAATGGCGCGGAAGTAATCGGCGCTCTCCTTGGGACCGGTCAAGATAATCGGTATGGGCTGCCGCTCGTTGGCGGGGTGCATCATGATGCCGAGCAGGTAGAGCAGCTCTTCGGCTGTGCCGACACCGCCCGGGAAGATGATGATGCCGTGGCCCAGACGCACAAAGGCCTCCAGTCGTTTCTCTATATCCGGCAGTATCACCAGCTCGTTGACGATGGGGTTGGGCGGCTCGGCGGCTATGATGGACGGCTCGGTCAGCCCTATGTAACGGCCATTGCGCACTCGCTGTTTGGCGTGGCCAACGGCGGCGCCCTTCATGGGCCCTTCCATGGCCCCCGGGCCGCAGCCGGTACAGATATTGAGCTCGCGCAGCCCCAGTTCGTTGCCCACCGCGCGGGTGTACTGGTACTCGATTTCGTTGATGGAGTGGCCGCCCCAGCAGACCACCAGATTGGGATCCGCACCCGGCAGAATAGCCTTGGCGTTGCGCAGTATGGCGAACACCACGTTGGAGATGTGGGTGGAGCTGGTCAGGTTGACCAGCCGGTTCGACTCCAGCTGGGTCGAGACATAGAGGATGTCGCGCAGCACGGAGAAGAGGTGCTCCTGAATGCCACGAATGATTTCGCCATCCACAAAGGCGTGTTCGGGGGCATTGAACAGTTCGAGTTTGACCCCACGCTCGCGCCGGATCACATGTATATCAAAGGATTTGAAACGCTCCAGTATCTCTTTGGAGCTGTCGGTATGGCTACCTGAGTTGAGCACTGCCAGCGAGCAGTTGCGAAACAGTTGATAGATATCGCTGGAGGCTGTTTGTTTGAGGCGATCGACCTCGAGTTGTGACAGCAAGTCCATGCTGCCGACAGGATTGATGTGCGTAATCATAGATTCCCCTTTCACTCGCTTGTTATCGTTGTGCTTTTCCCTGGGGAGAAAACGGGATGCCATGTGGAATCCCTTGAATTTGATAGTAGAGGTAAGCGGTGGGGCAGGGGAATAGGGGAGAAGTGCGTTTGCTGCTTTTTTAGACTGCCATTAGCCCAGGTTGACCTGATCCCGGCCCGAGTGCTTGGAGCTGTAGAGCGCCTTGTCGGCCCGTTCGAACGCATCCGAGGTGTTATCCCCTTCCCGGAACAGGGTGGCACCGATGGAGATAGTGATCTCGACCCTGGCATCGCGAAAGCGGAACGGAATGCTCTTGATGGTCTGGCGCAGGGTCTCCAGCGGTTTCTGGTACTTGTCGGGGTTGATGTTAGGCAGCAGCACTACAAACTCCTCGCCGCCGAAGCGGGCGATGAAGTCGGTGTCACGCAGGGCACTCAGCAGCGCCTTGGCAACCACCTTCAACGCCTTGTCACCGGCCATGTGGCCGTAGTTGTCGTTGATGTTCTTGAAGTGATCTATGTCGATGATGGCCAGACAGAGTGGTGTGCCGTAGCGCAGCCAGCGCTTGTATTCGAGTTCGAGCCGCTCGTCCAGCGCCGCCCGGTTATGCACCTGGGTCAGGCTGTCGAGGAACAGCTTGTGTTTCTGGATGGTGAGCCGCTTCTTGTACTCGGCGGTCTCCTCCTTCATCAGTCGCAGCTTGGCCTCCATGTTGGAGAGGCGGGTGAGCAGGTGACGCTCGCGGGCGGCCATGGCTTCCCTGTCCTGTAACAGCAGATTGATGGCACCCATGTGGCCCGAGATAGCGCCTTTGAGCTCATCGAATGAGTCGTTGCTGGCCAGGGTATGGTCGATGGCGCGCAGCTCCTTGTCGATGGCCTGACGGGTATCCTGGGTGGCGCTTTGCAGGGCGCGCCCTTCGTCAAGAGATTCGGTAAAGCTGAAATGCACCGCCGAGAGGCTTTCGTTGAGGGTGCTCAGGAAGGCCTGGGAGGATTTTCGCTCCTCGCGGGTGCCCTCTATGATGAGCTCGATCACCTGCAGGCAGATCTCGGCCAGCTGCGGCGGCGTGATGCCATGGAGCAGCTGGCGACGGATATCCGCCAGCCTCTCGCCGATGGCACCGGCAAAGTCGAGCTCTGTGATGAGCCGCTGCAACTCGTCGGCTATGTGGGCGTGGGCCTTGGCATCAAACGGGATGGTTGGCTCGGGGCAAGAGAGTTCGGCTATAGCGATGACAGGCGTGCTGGCGACGGGAGCCGGATCCTGCAGGGGCTGGGTCGGTAGCAGCTGGATTTTGATGGCCTGCTGGTAGAACTCCAGCAGCCGGATCACCTTCTTCTGATGATCGCCAATGCCATAGCCATCCGGACTTGCCAGAAACGCCTTGAGGGACTTGCGGGTATCCTCCGGGAAGCCCTTGATGGACTTGAGCTGCTTGGAGCCAAGGTCGATGGCGGACTTGGTCAGGGTAATGGACTCTTCCAGCGCATTGCTGTGTTGCTGCAGCAGTTTTTCAATGGCCAGGAGATCGGCGTCCAGCGAGGTGAATGCGGGATTGTTATCCAGTTTCTGCTTGAGCTTGGCGAAGCGATTATCCAGCTCACGGTCGAAGCCACGACAGGAGAGCATCAACTTGTTGATAAACTCGATGCCGCGAGCACGCTCCGCATCGGAAAACGAGAGCACGCCGTCGAGCTCCAGCTGCTTTTGCTGAAGGGATTCCCTGAGTCTGGCCAATTGTCCTGCTACGGCAGCGATATCATTCATTATTCAGGTCGCCCTGTTGTCATTATCGTTTTTGTGTTGGATAGCAACGGCGGTCGAACCCGGTTTCAGATCCAGTTGATTATCTATATTGTCATTGGTCATCCGGCGCTTTCGTCCGTGAAAGTCGAAGCCAATTAACCCATTGCTTTTCATGAGAAGAATTTACTTTTACCAGTCCCTTGTCAATTGCCATCAAGCAGCATTGCCACACATCCCCATTAAAAAAAGCGGCCTGTTGGCAATCGATGGCGGCCAGCTCCAGCCAGACACTTTGCTGATGTTTTTCACTGAGCTGAATCGCTCCTGCCAGTGCCAGATAACAGAGGTCGAACAGGCCGTGGTGATCGAGGGCGGTCGCCGCCTTGGGCAGGAAGGGGTGGCTGACGATGCCGAGGCTGATGTGGCGTTCCAGCGGGTGCTGGCAGGGGAAGGCGGCAAAGGTTGCGAGCAGATCCTGGGCCAGCCGGTGCAGATCTTCCACATGGCGCTGGGGCACCACGTAGAGCAGATGACCTTCACGCAGGTCATAGATGCGCCCATCCTGCGGTGTCAGCCCGTTGACATAGCTGCCGAAGGCCTGCTCTATCTCGCGGCTCACCTGATAGCCGTGATGTTCCATGCTGTTGACCAGGAAGGGCACTCTAAACAACAGATAGTGCAGCTTGTCGTCAAATTCGCTGGTGGGCAGATCGCTCAGATACCAGCGTTCTGATGTTTGCTGGCGTCTGGCCATCTCGCGTGGCCAACGGTTCATCAGCCGCTGCCAGTTGGCCAAGCCGGTGCGCGGCTCGATCAAGATGGCCTCACCCCGCTGCTTGCCTTGCAGGCGGGCGACGCGGAGCTTGAGCCAGAGGGTGAAGAACAAATAGATGAACAGGGTCAGCAGCAGGCCTGTGATGACGCTCGACCAGAGGTAGCGATCCTGCTGATGCCGGCTGGTTTTGAGCTGCTGTTCCAGCTCCTTGATCTGCTGCTCCCGCTCCACCTGGACATAGTTGTCGCGGATCGCCTCCTGCTCCAGATCGACCTGCTGCTGGCGTACCTGCTCGCTGCGCTGGTGGAAATGCTTGTAGCTGTCCAGCGCCTGCTGGAGGTGGCCCTTCTGCTCGTAGGCCACCGAGAGCAGGCGGAAGATCTCGAACTGGCGCTGGGCATCACCGATCTGGTTGGCCAGCGCCAGCGCGTTTTCCAGTTGCAGGATGGCGATGCCGTCCTCCTTCTGCTTGAGGTGCAGCTCACCCAGCAGCAGCAGGGTGTCGATGAGCGGTTCCTTGTCGTCGCCCAGCTCGTGGGACTGGCGTGCCGCAGTGAGGTAGTTGCGGGCCAGAGTCAGGTTGCCGGTTTGCAGATAGGTCTTGCCTATCTCGTACTTGAGATGGGCGATACGGGTGCGATTGTTGCCTTCGTCCAGCAGATCCAGCGCATTGAAGAAGTAGACCAGCGCCATGTTCATTTCGCCCTGCTCCCGGTTGAGGCGGGCGAGCACGATCAGCGAATCGCTGAGCAGGGAGGGGTTGCCGAGGGCATGAAAGTAGTTGGCGGCCTCATTGGCATACTGCAGCGCCTTCTGCGGTTCATGCTCCGCCTGATAGAGGTTCACTATCTGGTTCGACAGCAGCCCGAGGAAGAGGGGATCCTGCAGCCCCCTGGCCTGTTGCTGGGCGTCAATGTAGTCACCGAGGGAGAGCTGGGGCTGCCTGAGGGCATGGTAGAGATCGCCGCTCACCGCGCTGACCCAGGCACTGGCCAGCGGCTCCCTGGTCTTGTTTGCCCAGCGCCGTGCCTCGGCCAGCTGGCGTTTAGCCTCGTCGAACTGGTGTGCCTCTATGCTGGCGTTGGTGCGCAGCAAGCGGCTGTAGACCTGCAGCTGGCTCTCTTTGAGGCTGGGGTTGCTGAGCAGGGTCTCCAGCTGGCCGAGCAGGCTTGCGCTGGCACCATGGGAGTGATCCTGCAGATTCTGGCTGCGGACCTTGAGGTAGAGGCCGTGGGCCTGCAACTCCAGTTGCTGCTCTTTGGCAGCCATGGCGATGCCCTGATCGAGCGACTTCTGGGCTGCCTGGAACTGCCCCAGTTGCAGCAGACACTCCCCCTTGAGCAGGTGGGCGCTGGTGGCCTGGGCGGCCGTGCCATAGCTCAGCAATGGCTCGCGATAGCCGTACTCCTGGCGATTGCTGATGATTTGCTTGGGGTTATTGGCTGTGCGCGTCAGGAAGGCCGAGGTGATCTGGACGCATCTGGCAGGATCGGTGAGCACCAGGGTCTGGGCCTGCTGCAGATCGATAGACAACTGCTCCTTGGCCAGATCCAGATTAGGAGCCGACAGGGAGGACATCATCATTGCCAGAAAAAACAGTTGATTCATTGGATTAAGGACAGCACAGGGGTGTGGGCATGTTATCCAAGCCCCCCCCTGCACGTCCAGCGTTTACTGGCGGGGGAAGGAAGGGGCCTGGGATCCAGGCCCCTCTTTGTCAACTGCGACCGGCGTTTACTGGCGGATAAGGCGCAGGTTGGCGGGGGGAGCTTCCCAATCGCTGCGAAACGGGTTGATGTCCAGTCCACCACGGCGGGTATAGCGGGCATAGACAGTCAGCTGGCTAGGGCGACATTGGTGCTTGAGATCGGTGAAGATCCGCTCGATGCACTGCTCGTGGAACTCGTTGTGCTGACGAAACGAGATGAGGTAGCGCAACAGTTTTTCCCGATCCAGCCGCGGGCCACGATAGTGGATCACCACGGATCCCCAGTCCGGCTGGCTGGTCACCAGGCAGTTGGACTTGAGCAGGTGGCTGTGCAGTGTCTCTTCCACCTCCTCATTGCTTGCCGCCCCTTGCAGCAGCTCGGCATCGAACTCGTAGCAGTCCACCTCTATGTCTTGCTCATCGATGCACTCCCCCGGCAGGGTCGCAATGTGATGAGGCGCCTGAGTCAGCGGGAACAGGGTGACACTCACATCGCTGCCGGCGCAGGCACTGAGATCCTGGACCAGCAGCGCCTGTACCGCTTCCAGCGAGTCGCACCGGGTCTGGTTGAAGGAGTTGAGGTAGAGCTTGAACGACTTGGATTCGATGAGGTTGACGCTGGTGGCCGGGACTGAGATCTCGCCGACGGCGACCATGGGCTTGCCTTTGGCATTGAGCCAGGAGAGCTCGTACAGGGTCCAGACGTCACAACCCTGGAACGGCAGTGTGCCGGTCAGGCCGAGGTCGTCGCGGTTCAGGCTGCGCGGTACCGGTTGCAGCAGGGCCGGGCAGTACTGGCTGATGTAGGCAGACTGCTGACCCAGGCTCAGCCCCTGCAAGGCGTGGGCACCTGCGTATCTCTCTTGTTTGCTCATGTGTTTGATGATCCGGACGTTGAATGAGCCATTGCACTGGCAGCCTGGCCCCAGGTCGGTGCCGCGGGAGGATCGCCACCTAAGTGGCGGCGTCTCGCACTTCACCTTGTTTGCTCACGGCTTTGATGGTGCAATAGCGGACTTTGGCAGCAATTGTGGGGAATTTCGATGTCGGATCAAGTCTTGTCTGCCCTGGAACACTTTTTTTTACGCTGGCAGCGTGATGGCGAGGCAAGGCGGGGACTGTCCCTGTGTGAATGGGAGGCAGACTGGCGCTCCCCTTGCGAGCTGGATGAGCCCAGAGAAGGGCGGGTCGCCTGGCGTCCGTATCAGCGCAGCGAACCCGCGGATTTCACGGCCATGGCCGATGCGCTGGAGCTGGTGCTGCATCCCGCTGCCCTTGCCCTGTTTGGCCACTGGTTCAGCCGCCCCATTCCCTGTTCCTACAAGGGGTTGCGCCTTGAGTTGATCCTGCCGTGGAACGAGGCGGATCTGGACCTGCTCAGGGAAAACCTCATTGGCCACCTGCTGATGCTGCGCAAGTTGAAGCGTGTGCCATCGATCTTCATCGCCACCACCCGCCACGAGATGACGCTTATTTCCCTTGATAACGAGAGTGGTCAGGTGTGGCTGGAGTGGCTCGACTCCGGTCGTCGTCTGGTGCTGGCGCCCTCCTTGTCCGCTTTTCTCGCGCGGCTGGAGACCTTGCCGCAATAAGGAGCCTTGCACCAGTTCGAACGAAAAGAGCCTTGCCGCTTGGCAAGGCTCTTTTTCATTGTCCCGTTATCACAGGTTGGCGTGGCGCCTAATCCTTGAAGTCCCAGGAGAGGTTGGAGATCAGCCGGCAGGGATCGCACTTGAAGTCGAAGATCTCGTGCAGGGGTTCGGCTAGCGCCCATTCGCCACCGCAGCCAGGGCAGGGGCGGGCCTTCTCTTCGGCGGCGCTCAGCCCGCCGACCCGGTAGAGATAGTAATAGGTAGGAATGCCGCTCAGGGCCTCCAGCCGCTTGCCGAGATCGCTGCCACGGCGTTGCAGCCGGCTGCCTACCTCGCCGATTTCGTGCAATGCCGCGTGTTCGGCGATGGAGCCGTTCATCTGCAGCTGATCACACGCCTCCCAATCCTCCTGCAGATGATCTGCTTGTGGTCACCGTTGGCGATGGCGGGCAGCCGATAGAGCGGTATGGGGGCGAAGTGGTCGCCGCAACGCAGTGGCGAGCAGGTGTGCAGGAAGCTGGTGTAGAGCAGCATCCAGCTCGGCCGCTCGTCGGTGTGGCCGCAAGGATCCGTGCTATCGGAGAGCAGATCCACGCCTTGCAGCTGGAGTTTTGGCGCGAGCAGTCCCGCCTGATTGAGCTGCTGTTCGGCCAGTTTGACCTGCTCGCTCTGGTTGTCCGGGTGCAGGCTGTCCTGCTCGGGGCAGACTACCCGGCTGATGAACTGACCCTGCTGCATGCTGGTGGGAAACTCCCGGCCAAGGATCTGGCCCTGATAGCGCAGCATGTCCAGGTAGTTGACGATGGCCCGTTCGGCCTCACCGAGGGAGGTATCGCGATAGCATTCAAAGCTGAGTTCGAGAATGTACATGGGCGCTCAGTCCGGCTGGCGTTGAAGCAGCAGGGTGGTCAGGCGATCGACCTTCTGCTCGAGCCGGTTGAGCTGATCGCTCAGCTGCTGCAGGTTGACGGCATCGGCCGCCATCTCGGGCTTGGCAACCGCAGGCGTGGTGGCGGCGGATGGCTCGGTGGGCTGGGGTTGCTGTTTCCACTGGCTCAGTACCTTGAGCAGCTCGGCCATGGGCACGGGCTGGCTGAGGCGAGCCTTGACCATGGCGGTGGAGGGGGTGATCCCCTTCGCGGCCAGTTCGGTGGCAATGCGGATGATCTCTTGGGCGGACATGGGGGCTCCTGCGCAGGATGGCGGTAATACGGGCTGGACGGGGCACAGAGCTTAACCAAACCGCCTTCGTCTGGAAAGTGGGCTGGCGAGAGTAGGAGGCTCAATCGCTCTGGCGCAGCCGCACATCCAGCTGATCGATGGCTTCCGACCAGTCCGCATCATCCCAGAGCGCATCGCGCAGGAAGTTGGCCTGGGATTGGGTCCAGAAAGCGGCCTCGGGCAGCAGGGTCTGATTGTCCAGCCTGTGTTCGTGGATGAAGCTGTGTTGGCTCAACTCGTCGTTGGCCAGGCCCAGCTGGGCAAACAGGGCGGACAGGTCGTGGGTCAGGAATTCCATCTCATCTCTCCCGAGGGGCATTCCTGAAAATTATAGGTCCGGATCCGTGCCGGCTTGCTATTGCGATGGCATACGTTAGAGGCAAAGTGGCTGGCCCGACTTGGTCTCTGGCCAGCGAGAGCCGCACTGGCTGGCTTACTGGGATGGCATGCGATGGGGGGGCAGGTCGACGCCGACGATGTGCAGTCCCTGCATGCGCAATTGTCCCTGATAGTTGCTCTCACCATCGCTGGAAAATTCAAACTCGTAGTAGGTCAAGAGCCGAAGCGGTTGGTGCGCCAGCGCACGGTGGCTGCGTGCCAGCGACAGCAGTTGCAGATCGTGATGCTGGCAGTAGCGGCGCATGTATTGCCAGGCGAGTTCGGCCTGGCGGCGCTGATGCCAGAAGGCAGCGCCGATGAGGATAAGCAGCAAGATACCGAGCATTTCACCCATCGAGGGCTCCTTCTGTGTGATGTGGCCTTGTGTGGATCGGGGGGCTAGCCACCCGGCCGCTATTCCATCGACCGTTACGCTGCGGCAAACAGGCGACCTATGGCCTGACCGAGCGCATCGCTTCGCGCCGGATCCCGCAATCTGGCCAGCATATCATCGCGCAGGGCTGGCAGGGTCACCAGCTCGGCAAACACCTGATTGAAGAACTGGGTCGGTTGCAGCGCCAACTGCTCCAGAAACAGACCGAGCAGGTTCGGCACCTTCAGGTCGGGCCAGAGGCGACCGGCGATGGCGAGCAGCAGGGCCGGGCTCGGCTGGGTTTGTAGCAGGGTCAGCAGCTTGTTGGTACGCATGGTATTGCCGTTGCACGAGGCTAGCGCCCGGCACAGGTAGGCCAGTGTTTCGGGGTCGGGCTCGGCGCCCTCCTGCTCCTTGCC
This sequence comes from Aeromonas popoffii, assembly GCF_037818705.1. Taxonomy (NCBI): domain Bacteria; kingdom Pseudomonadati; phylum Pseudomonadota; class Gammaproteobacteria; order Aeromonadales; family Aeromonadaceae; genus Aeromonas; species Aeromonas popoffii. Next base: position 902,250 of record NZ_CP149129.1, read on the forward strand.
GATGCGCTCGAACAGGGCACCCTGCACGGCCGGTGGCAGCGGGACATTTTCCAGGCTCTGACACAGGGCGTAGAGCGGCGCCTGGGGCAGCTTTGGCAGCGCCTTGCACACCAGTGCCAGATTGCGCTCGTCCTGCAGCCGCTCGGCCATGTCGGCGAAGCCTTGCAGGCCCAGCGCCTGCCAGCCTTCGTCACCGGGGGCTGCCAGATAGTGACACAGGGCGTCGTAGTAGGCGGAAGGGGCCTGTTCCAGCTGGCGGGCCAGCTTGGCATGCAGGCTGGCCATCTTGGCCTCGGCCGGGCGGAAGGTGTAGGGGTTGTCGGCCAGTCGCTGGGCCTTCTCTTCATCCAGATCACCGGTCAGCTTGTAGCCCAGGGTCTCGACCACCTGATCCATGAAGAGTTTGGGGCCGCTGCCGATGAGCAGGCCGCGCTCATCGAGCGCAAACTTGAGGAACCAGAGGTAGTGTCTGGACTCCGCTGCCTGGAAGAAGTGGACGCCGAGCCAGGCGTGCTGTTGCAGGGGCCAGGGATAGGGTTCCTGCTGCTGTTCGATGCGCACGAAGGTATCGCTCGGTAGCGGTCTCACCTGGCGACCCATGTCGAACAGTTGAAACTGGGTATCGGCCTGGGTCAGAAACTCGGTCAGCGTGTTGATGGTAGACATGATGTGATCCGGCTAAGGGTGATGCGGGCCGATTATAAAGCGGTTCTATCAGATAGCCAGTGAGGACCTGACTTCGGCCCACCGCCCGTGATGGAACCCGTTGTTCATGGCGTCGGCATCAACCCGGAAGGTGAGAGCGCCACGGTTAATCAGAGACTTGTTGTATTAAGACCTGTGGGTGATGGGGTGAAGCGCCTTGCCCATGGATGCAGACTTGAAAGGAATGGTGGTGATCAGATCACCGCCTTCTCAGTTAACGCCATTCCAACCGCATCGATTTGGGCAACAATGCCGGTTGGCAGTGCTCCTGCCGCCGTTACCAGCCCCGAAGCGCAACGGGCATCTGCACGATGTACCGTTATGTCGAGAATGGGCAAGCGCGCACCTGAACCAGTCAGCAAGACCGTCAGATTGACGAGTTCCTAATCTAGGTTTGTGGGCTCATACCGATTGATTACGTAGCCATTTTCTTGTTTCCTGGTGAGGGCGTGTGCTATCTGATTGATTATTGGTACTATTTAGTACGTTTCATCGCATGTAAGCTGAATGCTTGACCACTACCCCGTTTCATTTTCTCAATACTGCCGACGCACTGACGCTCATCACCCAGTTCGACACGGCCACTGACGAGCACACCATAGTCGCGCTGTTGCGCGCCCTCAGCCTGCAGATGGGCTTTGACCACTTTCGGCTGGGGTTCATCTCGCCAAGCTCTATCCAGCGTCCCGAGGTGCGCATTTTCAATGGCTGTCCTGCCCAGTGGGTGCAGATCTATGATGCGCAGAACTTCTTTGCTGTAGACCCTGTGGTGCGCAAGGGGATGACGCAGAGCACGCCGATCCTGTGGGCTAATCTCATCACCGAGTGTTGCGACCAACAAGATATCGATGGGCTTGAGGTGATGCTGCAGGCACATGATGCTGGTCTGCGTGATGGCATCACGATCCCCTGGCATGGGCCTAACGGTCATGTAGGGCTGCTCTCTCTTATCACGCGGACACCACGCACTGAACATCAATGGCTTGGCGCGGTTCCTTTTCTTAGCTGGCTATCAAGCCATGTCTTCGAAGCCGTCGCACGAGTGTGTTCGTCAGCAATGCCACCGCGTGACCCTTTAAGCTTGCGGGAGCTGGAGGTCTGTCAGTGGGCGGCAGAGGGGAAGCAGGTGAGCGATATTGCCCAGATATTGGGCATTACCCCTAGAACGGTGACCTTTCACCTGGAGCGTATTGCCGAGAAGCTGGGAGCCAGCAATAAAAGCCAGGCGATATCCTGGGCGCTCAAGCAGGGGCTGGTGCGGCTCAATATCGATGCTGCGTTAGTGGGGAATGTGGATGAAGGTGGTCAATAATTCTGTCTTGTGCAACAAGTTGCGCAGTATATGGAATCTAATGCTATGAGTGTAACTTTTGCAGGCTTGATGGACTATCTGGCGCAACATCTTGCTGTTGGCTGGGGCTGTGTCGTGGTGTTTTTTATTAAAGTATTGATAATTAACGGATAAATAAATTGGCACGGTCGCTGCTAAGGCTTTGGTCGAGTGCTAGCTCATTTAACCCACCTATTTAGGAGCATACCCATGCCAACTCCATGTTATATCAGCATTGAAGGTAAAACCCAGGGCAACATCACTGCCGGTGCCTTCACCTCCGACTCCGTCGGTAACATCTTCGTACAAGGTCACGAAGATGAGATGCTGGTACAAGAGTTCCAACACGTTGTCACCGTGCCGACTGACCCGCAATCCGGTCAGCCTGCTGGTCAGCGTGTCCACAAGCCGTTCAAGTTCACCGTTGCGCTGAACAAAGCCGTGCCGCTGATGTACAACTCCCTTGCCTCTGGCGAGATGCTGCCGAAAGTGACCCTGAAGTGGTACCGCACCTCTGTTGAGGGCAAGCAGGAGCACTTCTTCTCTACCGTGCTGACCGATGCCACCATCGTTGACATCGACTGCCAGATGCCGCACTGCCAAGACCCGGCGAAATCCGACTTCACCCAGCTTATCCAGGTCTCTCTTGCTTACCGCAAGATTGACTGGGAGCACACCGTTGCCGGTACCTCTGGTGCTGACGACTGGCGCGCTCCTGTCGAGGCATAAGCCTGACGTTCTGATTTCGTTATTTCCTGTATTAGGTTTCGTATCTTGTGGCCGGTGTGCACCGGCCTTTATCCCGTGTTTCTCCGGTCAGTCTTTGGCTGCCGGAGCCTTTTATGTTTTGCCATCCCCCTGCCCAGAGATTGATGTCGTGGTAGCGAGAGCGGAGTGATGGCAAAGCACACAAGAGGTTTGAATTATGTGTCCCTCCATTGCACTGCTTGGTGACCTTGGCACCGACCACGATGGCTTTCCACCGACCCCGGTGATAGCCGCCAGCCCTGATGTTTTTCTCGATGGCAAGCCGGTGGCCCGTCAAGGTGACCCGCTGGCGCCGCACGACAAGTCGAATAACCCGCCCCACCCGCGCAGCATTGCCGGTGGTGTGGGGTCTGTGTTGGTGAACGGCAAGCCCATCGCTATCACCGGCACAGCGGTGGATTGTGGTGGTGTGGTAATTGGTTCGGGCAGCGGGCAAGCAGGATAAGGAACAAGGTCATGGCACAGAGCACAGGATTACAATTCACCGTCAAGGTTGGCGCATTGGCTGACAACACCTTTGCGGTCGCGAGCTTCAAGCTGGATGAGGGCTTGAACAGCCCGTTTAGCCTCAAACTGGAGGTGGCCAGCCAGCAACCGGACATCGACTTTGGCGCCGTGCTGGACCAGCCCTGCGAGCTGATGGTGTGGTACCACGGCGAGCTGCAACGCCGGGTGTGTGGGGTAGTGAGCGACTTTGCGCAAGGGGACAGCGGCTTTCGCCGCACCCGCTATCAGCTGCGGGTGCAGCCGGCGCTGTGGCGGCTGGGATTGCGCCAAAACTCCCGCATCTTCCAGGCACAGAAGCCGGACGAAATCCTCTCCATCTTGCTGCAAGAGCACGGCATCACCGACTACGCCTTTGCGCTGAAAAACGAGCATGCCCAGCGTGAATATTGCGTGCAGTACCGAGAAACCGACCTCGACTTCTTGAACCGCCTGGCCGCCGAAGAGGGGTTGTTCTACTTCCACGAGTTTGAAGCAGGCAAGCATCGCATCGTGTTTGCCGACGATGCGGCGGCATTAACAGCTGGCCCCGAGCTGTTCTTCAACCTCGGCAACCGTTCGCTGGAACAGGGTGCCTATGTGCGCCAGTTCCACTACCGCGAATCGGTGCGCCCCTCGGATGTAGAGCTCAAGGACTACAGCTTTAAAACCCCGGCTTATGGCCTCTCCCAGAAGAAAATGGGGGCAGAGCTCGAGCACCAGCGCGACACTTACCAGCATTTTGACTATCCGGGCCGCTACAAGCAGGACGGCAGTGGCAAGGCCTTTGCCCAGCACCGCCTTGATGCACTGCGCAATGACGCGGTCAGCGGCAGTGGCAAATCCAACAGCGCAGCCCTGCTGCCGGGGCAAAGCTTCTCGCTGACCGAACACCCGAACGACAGCCTCAACACCGACTGGCAAATTGTGCGTATCAGCCATACCGGCGAACAGCCACAGGCGCTGGAGGAAGAGGGCGGCAGCGGCCCGACCGTTTACCACAACGAATTTGGCGTGGTCAAAGCGAGCACCACCTGGCGGGCGCGTATGGGCAGTCCCGAGATGCCCCACAAGCCGATGGTGGATGGCCCGCAAATCGCGATAGTGGTGGGCCCGGAAGGGGAGGAGATTTACTGCGACGAGCATGGCCGGGTGAAGCTTCAATTCCCGTGGGACCGCTACGGCAGTTCCAACGACCAGAGCTCCTGCTGGGTGCGGGTCAGCCAGGGCTGGGCTGGCGGCCAGTACGGCATGATGGCCATCCCGCGTATCGGCCACGAGGTCATAGTGAGCTTCCTGGAAGGGGACCCCGACCAGCCCATCGTGACGGGGCGCACCTTCCATGCCACCAACCGCCCCCCTTACGAGCTGCCCGCCAACAAGACGCGCACCGTGCTGCGCACCGAGACCCACCAGGGGGAAGGTTTTAACGAGCTGCGTTTTGAAGACCAGGCGGGGCAGGAAGAGGTTTACATCCACGGTCAGAAAGACCTGAATGTGCTGATAGAGAACGACGCTGCTTGGCACATCAAGCACGACCAGCACACCGATATCGACAACGAGCGGGTCACCCGCATCAAGGCCAACGACCACCTGACGGTAGAGGGCGAGAAGCGCGACCACATCAAGGCTGACTACTCCCTCACAATGGATGCATCGCTCCACCAGAAAATCGCGCAGGCGCTATTGGTGGAGGCGGGTCAGGAAATTCACTTCAAGTCGGGTCAAAAGGTCGTGCTGGAGGCTGGAGCTGAAATCACCCTCAAAGTTGGCGGCAGTTTTGTGAAGGTTGACCCCAGTGGCGTCACCTTGGTCGGTCCCTCCATCAAGATGAACTCTGGCGGTAGCCCTGGCTCAGGCTCTGGGTGGGCGGGTCAGATGCCCGGCTTGCCGGGGGCGGTCAAGGTGCCGCCAGTACCACCAGCGACCATCCCTGCGAGTGCTATTCAAAAAAGCATGGAGTCCATGGCCCCGCTAGTGAAGCCATGTGCTTTTTCAAATGATTCAGTCAAGTCCCTAGATGCTCCTTTGTCTGCCTCTAGGGGGAGCTCGACTCAAACGTCGTTTAAGCCAAACAAAAATACAGAAAGGTTAATGAGGGGGTATATATCGCCTTTGCAAACACGCGGCCTATTAGTTGGGGATGCATCCAATCCTATTGAACTCAAGTTTGACGTTTGCCGTGTTGATGCACTAGTACAGCTAGATATGCCGAGGCCTTATAGCAGCGAGGATGAATTATTTAGTGATAAAATCATAACATCTACAGGTGAACAGGCGACTTCACGTGAAGGTGGATTGAAAATTGGATCCTATTGGGGGAAAGAAACGCTAGGAAAAAATGTTTCCTTGATCAATGTAGTAAATGGTACAGCAGGGACAATAGGCATTCGTCTTGAGCTTAATTCCTTAGTTGATGGATATCCTGTTATCGTTACTTCTGGTGCATTGAGTGGTTGCACCATGATGTATGCTTATGACCATGAGTTTTTCTATGCCTACCATACAGGTCAACCTGGTGGTATGGATTGGAAAACTGGAGTTGATGGTATTACGACGACAGCAGCATGTCACACAGTGTTGACTGGGCGTAACACCGATGTATTGATCAAGCACAATAACTCGTTACTTGATATCTTTAATTCCTACGAAGGGGCAATCATTACTTATATGGGTAAAGAGGGAACTGTAATTAATAAGACTAGCCCCAGAGTTGTAATATTCGATTATAACCAAGCCAAGACTACCAGTAGGGCTCCTCGAGCTGGTTATGCCTATGCTCTGCTCGCCCGCTCAGGAAACAAACTCAAGATAAAGGGATTGTCTGAAGACGTCTTGATCAGTTTAAAAGATAACAAGATCACCCAATTAGCCAGCAAGAAAATTAAATTTATCTCCTAGAGGAAGTGTATGTCACCTTTTCCACTTAACGATGAGAGGTTTATTGCATCAGATGCATGTCAGCGTTTTGCAATTGTTGATGCAGTTGCAGATCATCAAGCAATCTTGTCGTTTTGCGAACAAGGTGGTAGAGATGCTTGTCCCCTGTTTGCTGGCACTGCCTTTGCCGATCAAGCTGAACAAGGTCCTTGGTTACTGCCCTTTCCCTCAGGTGAGTTTATTGTTGCTCACCCACAACTTCGCGGCTTTTATTTCCTTAGTAGCGAACCTGTGAATGTTGTTCAGAAGCATTGGCAAAGCCTGATAGAGGTGGCGTTTGAAGGGGAAGTGATGTGGCTGCGCTACGCCGATAACCGGGTTTTCCCCAAGATGCTCGGCACCATGAGTCAGCAGGAGCTCGATGATGTGCTCGGCCCCTGCACCAGCCTGTGGGCTAACGACAGCGCTTGGCTACGCACGCCTGATGCCGAATTTACTCCCCGCCAAGCACCCTGGTTTCGCGTCCAGCCTCACCACCTGGCACCGCTGTATGACGAAAGCCGTCACGCCTACATCCTCTCGCGCCACTTCTGGCAGCGCATGGAGGATATGATGGCGCGTCATCCCAATCCGGAAGCCGCAATTGCCACAGTCCTCAAGCAGGCCAATCAAGGTGGGTTAGAAGGTGACGTCCTTGATGGCGTTGTGGCTGGCGCTCTCACGTTGCAGGCTAATATGGCGCTCGATGCCATCAGAGCGCCATTGATGCTGACTAACGACGAAGTGGCTCAGGTGAATAACTGGCTGAACAAACACCCTGAATTGATAGGAGCCGTGTAATGGCTATCAGCGGCGTTGTTGCCCAAATCGATGCAGCTTGAATGGAACTAACTGAGGACTTGGTGATCTGATCACCACCATCCTCTTCAAGTCTGCATCATGGGCACGTCGCTTCACCCCATCACCAACTGGCCTAAATACAACCAGTCTTTGATTAACCGTGGCTCTCTCGCCTTCTGGGTTGATGCCGAGGCCATGAACAACTGGTTCCACCACGGCCATCATGGGTGCCGGGGCCGCAGCCAACTCTACACTGACCAGACCATCTGCACCTTCCTGATGCTCAAGGGGATTTTCAACCTCACTCTGCGGGCCACTCAGGGACTACTCGACTCCCTGTTCGAGTTGATGAACGTACCGCTTTGTGCCCCCGATTACAGTTGTGTAAGCAAGCGGGCACGCACGGTGACGGTGGCTTATCGACAGCCCCCAAAAGGACGTATTACCGATTTGGTTATCGACTCAACCGGGCTGAAGGTATTTGGTGAAGGCGAGTGGAAGGTCAGAAAACACGGCGCCGAGAAACGGCGAGTCTGGCGCAAGTTGCATCTGGCGGTAGATCCGGTGACCCACGATATCGTGGCGGCGGAAGTCTCGCTGGAAAATGTCCATGATGCCGAGGTGTTGCCCACCTTGCTCAACCCTCTGCGGCGCAAGCTGGGACGTGTTTATGCGGATGGCGCCTACGACAGCAAAGCCAGCCATCAGCTTATCTTGCGCAAAGGGGCAACAGCCTGTATCCCGCCTCGCAAAAGCGCGGGGTTATGGAAAAAAGGACACGCAAGAAATGAGGCAGTGCTGGTGATGCGCAAGGAAGGACTGGCGCACTGGATGAAGATATCGGGGTATCACCGTCGCTCACTTGCAGAGACAGCGATGTATCGGTTCAAACAGTTGTTGGCGGGGAAAGTCAGTCTGCGTAACTACAACGGCCAAGTGGGAGAGGTAATGGCGTATGTCAGCGCCATAAACAAACTCAATACCCTGGGTCTGCCTGTCAGAAAGCCCCGAGTGTAACGGTCACTTGGGGCTGGGGCAGTTGTGGCTTGATGGTTGATTTGGGAAACAACGCCGCTATCAGCGCCCACTGCATCCCCTGTGAGAAGAACAACTGCTGGATTGAGATAGACGTTCGCGACGAACAAAACCGCTCGTTCAAGGGGCAAAAAGCTACCTTGACCGATGCCACTGGCACCAGCAAAACCGTGACCCTGAAAGACGGTCCAACCCTGGTGCAAGGCTTTGCGGTCGGTCCGGTGACGGTCAAGCTTGAAACCCAGCCCTGGCTTAAAGCAGCCCAATCTCGTGAAGCCCTCAAGAAGGGTGAGACCAGCAAGGTCCCCCCCTATACCGACAAACTCTTCGGGCACGACGATGTAAAGCGCGAACACGTCAAGGTGACTTCCGGCGACCTCTGCCTCACCGACCCCGAGCAGCCGCTACCGGAAGGGCATCAAGCAGGAAAAGCCCAGCCACCGCGCTTTATCACCAAGCACTCCTATGTGATTGAGGTGAAGGGCTATCAGCTGAATATCCTGCGCATCGGGGTGTTCTTTGATGGCACCGCCAACAACACCTTCAAGCACCAAGAGGGTCAGCCTGCCTTGGAGGCTGCATTGGCCAAGTGTTCCCCGGCTGAGCAGGAAACCTTGCTGGAGCAATGTTTTAATGATGCGCTGCCCAGCAAGCTCAATAACAGCGAGAAGAACGATATTACCAATATTGGTAAGTCTAGGGAGTTATATAAGCAGCCAACAAAATCAGAGCTGAATGTGGCTGTATATGTTGAAGGAATTGGCACCACCCAGGGGCAGAGTGACACGAAGGCGGGCCTTGCCGCAGACAAGGGTGACACCTCCAGTGCAGCTCGGGTTGAGCAAGCCTGTCAAACTCAAATTGTGGCTGTGGTCAAGAAACAACTTGAAAGCATACTGCCCACCATTGAGTGCATTCATAAGGTCGAATTCGATGTTTTTGGCTTTAGCCGAGGCGCCTCTGCTGCTCGCCAGTTTGTGAACCGTATCGACAAGAAGAGCGATCATCCTTTGGTTGAGGGCATTGCCAATGCCCCTGAAATCCGCCTGAAAGAGGGGTTTGACTGGGCAAGTCGTGATGATGTGCGCATTCAGTTTGTTGGCTTGTTTGATACTGTGGTCAGCTCCTATTTGTGGGGAAAGCGCAGCGTAGTGCTGGAGCCTGACTGTGCAGAACGAGTGGTGCATATCGTTGCTGCCGATGAGTGGCGTTTTCACTTCGACCTGACCCGTATCACCGATGACTCAGTTGGAACCGAGATTGCTGACAACTTTACCGAAGTCATCATCCCCGGTGCACATACTGATGTAGGCGGTGGCTATTACAGTCGTTGGAGCCTGCGCGACCCCAACTATGCCTCACCCGTGATCACCGAAAATACTGTGATTGCCACCTTCCGTTCCGATGAGTGGGTTCGTAGCGAAATCACCGGTTCGCAGGCATATCGTGATGCCACTACCTATGCCCGAATGCGCTCAGAACAGGGGTGGGCCAAGGGGATCAAGTTGCTCCAAACGCACAGCAGTCCTACCATGTCCGGGTATCTGAATGTGCGCCCTCGTCGTTTTCCCACCGTGGGCAAAGACGCGTCAGAGCAAAAAATGACGGTGGATGTGGTGCTGCATCGTGTGGTGGAGGGGGAGTATTCGCGTATACCGCTGCACATGATGATAGAAGCAGCGCGGGATGCCGGTGTACCGTTCGATAAGTGGGATCCGACTGATAAAAATTTGATGCTCAACAGTGCGATTTCGAACCCCACGGTTGATCTGGCAGCTCTCGACAAGCAATGGGTGGATGCAGCAAAACGTCGTAAGGATGTCGTCAACTTGGCCCGAGCCTTACCTCCCGAGGTGTATCAACAACTGCGATTGGGTTACTTGCACTACAGCGCTGACACTGGGTTGGTCAACACGCCCAACACTGTTGGAGGCAAAGAGGTGCGCCAGATTACCGGTAACAAAAAGGGAGGTTATTAATGCGCCGGATTCTATTACTACTTCTTCTATTACCTCTCGTGGCAGCTTGTCAGGCAGCATCCACATCTACCCAGAATTTGGAGTGGTGGCATATGGTTGGCTCAAACTCTGATGAGCTCTGGGTGACTAAAGTTCTCTTTTATCGCCAAGGTAAGTTGGTTGATGCCTCGACCAATGGTTCTGCCGGATTTTTTGGCGCGGAAGCGCTCAAAGAAAAAGACTATCGTTGGCGTATTTCAAAAGGAAGCCACACAACCCGCCCGATACCTGATCAGGTGGACATTGAGTGGGTTTCATTTCATGACAAGAAACGCTATCGCATCAGCCTGGTGTTGCCAGCAGAGCTGGAAAGCATGATCGCGCAACGTTACCGGGTAAAAGTGGGCAAAGAGTGGCGTGAAGAGAGACGGGATAATATTGGCTTAGGCATGGCGACTGGTGGTTATGTCGAGGCCTTTTTAACCAGTGTCAGAGCCACGCCCGATATCCTGCTGGCCAGGGGAATAGCCAAAGAGGTAACGGATGACCCCTTTGATGCGCGCTTCCCGCTCTCCAGCCAGTTTGAAAATCGTTGGGCAGATTTTGATACGAAATACAGCCAAGTCTATCAACAGCATCCCGTTCCCAGTGGTATGGCCTGGGCTCCGGTCATGGACGCTTACCGAGCGGCGCAGCCCAAGACAGATACAGACCCAGTGCAATGATGATGCGCTGGTTATTACTGCCATTACTGTTACTGGGGTTGGTGGGATGCAATGACAACGGTCCGACCAAGATGGATTGGAGTTACAGCGTAGGGTCAAATGCGGATGAAATTTGGCATACCCGCGCCCTGTTTTCTCGGGAAAAAATGGGTTCTAACGAATCGAGTAATGGTGTGGTGTCTGTTGTGGGTGAGCGGCTGTTGAAAGAAAAATATTATCGGTGGGATGTAGGAAAAGGCAGAAGTTTTTATGGTCAGCCGGTGCCTGACAAAGTAGAGATTGAATGGGTGTCATATCACGACAAGAAGCGGTATGGCATCACGCTGGATCTGCCCAAGGATCTGGGGAAGCAGATGGCGCAGCGTTACCGCCTCAAAGGGGAGCGAATAGCACAGCGTAACTACATAGCGTTAGGGCTCGCCTCTGGAGGATATGTGGAGGTGTTCTTGAGAAGTCCGGATCCGCTGCCAGACGTGTTGATTGCAAGCGGGATGGCCCATGAAGTCACTGACTGGTATGACAAGAAAGTGCCGCTAGATAGCCAATATCAGAAGCGATGGGCAAGTTTTGATAAGAATTTCCGTCCTTATTACGACAAATATCCGATCCCAGCCGGCGAAGCGTGGGCTCCTATCATGGAAGCCTACCGTGCAGCGCAGCCCAAGACGGATACCAATCAGGTCAATTGATTTGGATAGCGGTTTAAGAGGTATCAATGAAGCAGTACCAAAACTGGTTAGCCCTGTATCTGAACTGTCGTCGTGATAACGATCATGCCATGGCTGCAGAGTTGGCAGAGAGCATCTGTGCCTTCCGGCATGCCAGAGGCGATAAAGCTGAGTATGCCAAGTGGCAGAAGGCCTAGCAGGATCACCTGCAGCAAACCACCTGATAGGCAAGGCTAATGGCCAGGGAAGGCGCCGCATCCGCTTTATGCCCATCAGGTGGCTGCGTAGCATAACGGATCAGCCAGAAAGACAGCAGTGCCTCATCCATCACTTTTTCACTATGCGAAGAATTTTCCCATGACACATCGAGCCTTATGGCTGGCGCTGACCGCCAGCATGATAACCGCCTGTTCTTCCACTGCGTCACGCACTGACGCCGAGTTATCCCAAGCCGCCACTCAGGGCAATGGCAAGGCTCAATATGAGTTGGCCAAACGTCTGGCCAGCCAACCCGATTATCCCAATGCCATGCACTGGATGCAGCAAGCGGCAGAGCAGTCGGGCCCTTTGGCCGCCGATCAGCAGATCCGCGCCAACGCTGCGTGGCAAGTGGGTGACTGGTATCAGGCTGGGCTCGGTGAGCCCAAAAATCCGGCGCTCGCTACCCAGTGGTGGCAACGCTCTGCGCGGCTTGGCAACACCCATGCCAGCTATCGACTGGGCCTGATGTGCCAGGAGCAGCATCAAGGCAAACTGGTGAGTGAATGCCTCGACTGGTTCGAGCAGGCCGCCAAGCGGGATCATGCCGAAGCGCAGTTAGTCCTGGCACTGTGGTACAGCAAACAACCGGGGGCTGATGCTGATGCCGTCAAATGGTTAGAAAAAGCGGCAGAACTGGGCAACCGTGATGCCCAGTACCTGCTGGGTCAGCGCTATGAAATGGGCAAAGGGGTTGCCAAACGGCCGGATATTGCCCAGCGCTGGAATGATAAAGCCGCTGCCCAACAGCAACCGGACGCCTTGTTGCTGCAAGCTAAACAGGCGCTTCCTTCTAATGCTTTCGCTGCCTATCAGCGCGCCGCCAATGCGGGCTCTGCCGAAGCTGAACTCTGGCTAGGGATGGCATATCTGGCAGGGGAGCAAGTCCCCGCAGATCCCGCTTTGGGGCGTTATTGGTTAGAGCTGGCAGCCGGACACGGCTCCCACGAAGCCGAGTACCAACTGAGCTTGCTGCAGGTAGACCGGGAGCAGCAGGCCCACTGGTTAACGCTGGCCGCTGACGGTGGCGTAACCAAGGCGTGGTTTGAGCTGGCGGAGTTACAGCAGGACCAGGGGGCTTTGGAGCAAGCCAGAGCCAGTTATGCCAAGGCCGCTCAACAGGGCCACACGGCAGCGCAATACGCCTACGGTGAAATGCTGCGTTTGGGCCAAGGTGGCAAAGAGGATTACACGCTGGCTCTCAAGCAGTATCGCCTGGCCGCTCAGCAAGGTGACCGCATGGCCCAATACCGGATGGGGACGCTGCGTGAGAAAGGCTTGGGGGCACCGCGCAACCGGATACATGCCTATGCCTGGCTCTCCTTGGCCGCCACCGAAGGGATGCCTGAAGCCATGCAGGCCCGTGACGAGCTGGAGGCAGCGATGACCAAACCGGAAGTCAAACAGGCTCAGAAGTTATCGGAACACTGGTTTGGCAAGATGTCATCAACGGTGAGGAAAAGCTAAAAAAAGAACATAGCAGGACGCGGCCCGATGACCGCTTCCTGCTTGTTCGAGCCCATGAATCCATCATGGGCCAGATGTGGATCTGGCTGGTCTGTTCGATGGTCCGCTGCTTTCACCTTGTTCTGCACTGTATGCGCCAAGGCGCGTTCAGCAAGATCACCGGCATAGCTTGGCTCTGCGTCCCGCTTGCCAATGGAACATGGCAGAGGGGGAGGGGGACGGTGTATAGTAGCGCCCTTTTTTGATGAGCTCGGCCAGCCTGTGTCTGTTTTACAGGGGAGGCTGACCGGTATGTGGTCATGAGCAAGAGGACGACGAGATGAATCAATATTTGCTGGTAGCCGGCCTGTTGGGTGAACTCACCGCCGAGTTGCAGCGGCTGGAGCGCTGGCAAGATGAGCATCCGGGTGAAGAGGCCCTGGCGAGCGAGCTGCCGTTTTGTGTCGATACCCTGAGCTTCGATCAGTGGCTGCAATTTGTGCTGATCCCGCGCATGGAGCAGCTGGTCATGCTGCAAGCGCCGCTGCCCACTAGCGTTTCCCTCTATCCCATGGCGAGCGAAGTCTACAAGAACGAGCTGGCCGAAATGGCGAGCCTGCTGCGCCTCATCGGTCGCTTCGATCTGCTGCTGACCGGTAAGGTGGTGGAAAAATGAGCCTGACTCTGCGCGATCAAACGCAGATGTTGGCAGGCGCCATCGGTTTCCAGGGCCACCTTGGTTGTGGTGGCGCGTCCCTGTCGGGTGGCGGGGTGATGGCACCATGAAACTGACCCTGCTCTATCAGGATGACTGGCTGGTGGCGGTCAACAAGCCGTCGGGCCTGCTGGTGCACCGCAGCTGGCTCGACAAGGCCGAGACCCGCTTCGCCATGCAGATGACCCGGGATCTCATCGGTGGTCGCCACGTCTATCCCGTGCACCGCCTCGACCGCCCGACCTCCGGCGTACTGTTGTTTGCACTGGATCCTGCGGTAGCCCGTACCCTGACCGAGGCGTTTGCCGCCCGTCGGGTGCACAAGGAGTATTTGGCGCTGGTGCGGGGCTGGGCCCCGGAGCAGGGGGTGATCGATTACCCCCTCAAGGAGCAGCTGGACAAGATAGCCGATGCCATGAGCTCCCCGGATCGCCCGGCCCAGGAGGCGGTCACCGCGTTTCGTCGCCTGCACCAGGTCGAGTTGCCCCATGCGGTTTCCAAGAAGCACCCCACCAGTCGTTATAGCCTGGTCAAGCTGTTCCCAAAAACCGGTCGCAAGCATCAGCTGCGCCGCCATCTGGCTCATCTGTTCCACCCCATCGTCGGGGATACCAGCCATGGCGATGGCCGCCACAACCGCTTCTTTCGCGAGCAGCTGGGGTGTGAACGCCTGCTGCTGGTGGCCCGCAGACTCAGTTTCGAGCACCCGATCCTCAAAGTCCCGATGCGGATCCAGGCGCCGCTGGGGCCAGACGTATTGCAACTGTTTGCCGAGCTGGGTTGGCCCGCCAGCGAGAGTGACTACTGATCTTCCCCTGGCTTGCTCACTTGCGGCAGGGTGTTGCCTTCGACCGGGTTGTGGCATGCTGTAACGCCACGTCAGTCAAAGGAATCTGTTATGGCTCAGATAGATATAGTGGTTGGAACCGTTTATGGCGCGGCCATGCTGGTTGCCGAGACGCTGGCTGCGCAGTTGCAGCAGGCCGGACATGAGTGCCAAATCTTCGATGAGGCAGTGCTGGAAGACCTGGATCCCTCCCGCTTTCTGCTGGTGATCACTGCCACCACAGGGCAGGGCGATATTCCGCCCAATCTGCAACCCTTCGCCGCCGCCCTGGCCGATCGGGCTCCCTATATGAAAGGGTGGCGCTATGCGCTCATCGCTCTGGGCGATAGCAGCTATGAGCACTTTTGTGGGGCTGGCCGTCAGTTGGACGGCTTGTTGCAGGAGTTGGGAGCAAGGGTTTTGTTACCCCGTCTGGAGATAGATGCCACCGTCGACGATGAACCGGAAAAAGTGGCGCTGGCCTGGCTAACCGGCTGGGAAAATACGCTCTAGTTTCCCCAGAGCGAGAGCATGAGCCGTTTTTTCGTTCAATCAGATGATAAAGCAGGTAGGAAAGCCAGTGTTAGGCAGATTTTTCATACATGAACATAGCGAGCTTGTACAAAAATAACACACCTGATGTGCTTAAAACTGAACAGGGTGTTGGTTTAATATAATTAAATTAACATTTAAATAACTCATGCTCTCACTCTGAGCTTTCCCCTCCTTGTATTCTTTATATGTCCCCTGTTGGTTTGACCACGGGGGATGTTTATTCCCGGGACAGACAAGCCTCAACTGACCATATTTTTCGCCTTTTATCCGGCTATTTTTCTAGCATCCCTTCGCTTGGCCGAGCATGTATTTCTGTCATGACAGACATGCAAGAAAATTAAAAGTTCCGCATTGAAAGCGATTTCAGTCATGTTTTTGTCATTGATTTGGGTATTTTCATCTTAATAATTGAAGCGAATTAATGGTTGGTATCGTTTTCATGGCTTTATTGTTTTCATTTTTTTATAATTAATGGTGAATTGTTGCTTGGTTTTTGCTTTTGGCATCCCATTAAACCCTCTCTGGCATGATCCGGGTGGTTTGTCGCCATTCTGTGAATCAGCTCATGTTTGTCACGAAATTGGCTACCTATAATCGACCCCGGTTATCACCTAAGCGTTTTTATGGTGATAAGAACTTGAATATCAGGATCACACTCCTCTCAGCGGGAATAAGGAAAATGAAAATGAAAGCAAAGTGGCTTCCGATCGCTGCAGCAGTAACCGCAGCCCTGGCTTCCCAAGCCGCCTTCGCGGTTGATTTCCACGGCTATATGCGCTCTGGTGTCGGTACCTCCGACAACGGCAGCCTGCAAACTTACGCCAAACAGAAAGTAGGTCGTCTGGGCAACGAAGCCGAGACCTACGGCGAAGTACAGCTGGGCCATGAGGCCTACAACAAGGATGGCAAGTCCTTTTACGTAGACTCCATGTTTGCAATGGTTTCTGGTCAGCAAGGACGTGACTGGGAAAGCACTGGCGGCGACGATGCCGACTTTGCTCTGCGTCAATTCAACGTTCAAGCCAAAGGTGTTTTGGGCTTTGCCCCAGAATCTACCCTGTGGGCTGGTAAGCGTTACTACCAACGTCACGACATCCACATCACAGATTTCTATTACTGGGATGTGTCTGGTGCCGGTGCTGGCGTAGAAAATATCCAAGCTGGTCCGGGCAAGCTCTCTTTTGCATGGCTGCGTAACGACCCGTGGGAAGATTACGACAAGTTTGTTGGCGGGGTTGGTGTAGACGAGCGCGTTAACACTGACGTGCTGGACCTGCGTTATGCAGGCATCCCGCTGTGGAAAGATGGTTCTCTGGAGTTGGGTTATAACTACGCCCGTGGCAATCTGACCGATGAGCAGAAGTCCGTTCTGGGTGACAAGGAATTCGAGAGAAATGGTCACATGGTGACCGCAGAGTTGACCCAATCCATGCTGGGTGGCTTCAACAAAACCGTTGTTCAGTACTTTGCTGATGGTTATGCCGCTCAGGCGGTTGAATATGGTAGCGGTTCTGGTAGTGGCTTGAGCCAAGCTGCCGCCAAGGGCGACGGCTGGCGTTTCATCAACTGGGGCGTGCTGCCAGTGGGTGATAAAGTCGAAGTTGGTCACCAGCTGGTCTACGGGACTGCCAGTGACATCGAGAATAACAGCGCTGACAAGGAAACCTTCTCTGTAGTCGTTCGTCCGATGTACAAATGGAACGATACAATGAAGACCATTGCTGAGCTTGGTTACCACCACGATAGCAATAAGCCGCACAACGGTACCGAAAGCAGTGATATCGGTAAGAAGTATACCCTGGCACAAGCCTGGTCCGCCGGTTCTGGTTTCTGGGCCCGTCCGGAAATCCGTGTTTACGCTTCCTATTTGGATGCTGATGGACAGTTCCGTCCGGATTCCAATGGCGTGAAACAGGATGACGTTTGGACCTTCGGTGTTCAAGCCGAAGCCTGGTGGTAAGCTGTTCATGACATGATTACAAGCGCCCCCGCATGACGGGGGCTCTTTTTTTACAACACGTTTCGTAGGGTCACGCAATGAGATATTCCAGATTAGCTTTGACTGTATTCTGCTCTGTTGCCCTGGGGGGATGTGCTGCGTTGGAAACGAACGTAGCCCCGACTCAAGAGTTCAAGTCTATTATGGAAAATCGCGAGGTTGCGATGGACCAATTGGCTACGGTTAGTAGCTGCTGTCGCGATGTCTCCAGCCTGCCTTTTCAGGATCTCCATCTTGGTTCGACCAAGTTGATCCCAATCAATGGCAGCTCTCCGGTTTACAATTTCAGTGAAGGGAAAAGCTATTTTTTAGCCTTCCGTTTACCCGTAAACTCTGGTGATCTACGTATCACAGTCGATGGATTAATTGATAAATCACTGTTCAACCCGACAGTCTTGATGCTTGATGCCAAATTCAATGTGACCCGCAAGTTAGGCAGCGATGTGTTCAAGTATGAGCCGGCGCGCATGCTGCAGGGGGATCGAATAGAAGCGGTGTTTACCGTTGATCGCTCCTATGTCGGCAACCCGAACAATGAGAGCTATATGGTGATCTATACCGACCATGGCACTCTGGATAAGACAACGACCATTTTTAGTCCCTCCAAGCTGATGACCAGGTCACTGGGGGTGGTTGACTATGGAGAGAAGGATCCTGTCATTCCGCACTCTCCCTGGGGGGTTGTCAGCATTTCTGTGGAAGACTTGAGTGGCGTAAAGACAGACAGCAACTATTACAAGCCTATCTATCAGGATGTGATTGATGCCAATACGCCGGTGGTCAACTCTTCGCCTAATAAACTGGTGGTGCCACTGGCCACTACTGGGGTTGCCAAAAGTGTGGCACCCATGCTGACCGAGACCGAAGCCTTCTATCAGTCCCAAATCGAGAAAGCGGTAAAAGCCGGCGATATCGACAAGGCGATGCAACTGGTCAATGAGGCCGAGCGTGCCGGTTCAACCAAGGCGAAATCCATCTTTATTGACGCGGTCAAGCGTTCGCAAAAAGGCTGAATATTGCCCAGTCTTTATAGAATAATATTTATTTGAGGCCTTCCTTGTTGGAGGCCTTTTTAATCGGTAGACTAAAATAGAAAAACAGCAATAAGTTACATTTGGTTACAAGTTGTTTCTTTTGGTATTGTTATGAGTGGTTAAAATACAATGCGAAACAGCACTTTTCATATTAATGGCGTAGCATGAGAGTGCCGAATTATATCTTCAATTCTTTCGAATTCCCCCTCAGAATTATCTTGTGATCTCCCCTCCAAATTCTTTATTCCCTTGCGCCTGAACGAAGAAATTTCCGATCTACTGGGTTATATTCATCTGGTCAAAATAAACAACCCCCCAATCGAATTCATGCCGATGAAGATGATGCTCGTGATCGTCTATCAATTGGACTGAAGCGTTTACGGGAAGATAATCCATTCAGGAGCATACACTCATGATGAAAAATGCGTTTTCTAATCTGCAAAAGGTTGGTAAATCGCTGATGTTGCCCGTCTCCGTATTGCCAGTAGCAGGTATCCTGCTCGGCGTCGGTGCTGCAAACTTCAGCTGGTTGCCAGAAATTGTTTCCCATTTGATGGAACAGGCCGGTGGCTCGGTATTCGGTCAGATGGCCCTGCTGTTCGCCGTCGGTGTGGCCCTCGGCTTTACCAATAACGACGGTGTTTCCGGTCTGTCAGCCATCGTTGGCTACGGTATCATGACCGCCACCCTGTCTGTGATGGCGCCAGTGATGGGTGTTGACAAGATCGACACCGGTGTCCTGGGCGGTATCCTCGCCGGTGGTGTCGCCGCCTGGGCGTTCAACCGTTTCTACAAGATCCAGCTACCAGAGTATCTGGGCTTCTTCGCGGGCAAGCGTGCCGTCCCCATCATCACAGGTTTCGTCTCTATCGGCCTGGGTGTGATCCTGTCGGTAATTTGGCCGCCAGTTGGCGCTGCCATCGGTGCCTTCTCTGACTGGGCTGCCAACCAGAACCCGGTACTGGCTTTCGGTATCTACGGCGTGGTTGAGCGCTCACTGATCCCGTTCGGTCTGCACCACATCTGGAACGTGCCTTTCTTCTATCAGGCAGGTACCTGTGTTAACGCTGCCGGTGAAACTGTTCACGGTATCATGACCTGCTTCCTGACTGCTGATGACGCTTCCCGCGCTGCCGGTAACGGTTTTGGTCAGCTGGCTGGTGGCTACCTGTTCAAGATGTTCGGTCTGCCTGCTGCTGCGTTTGCTATCGCTCACGCTGCCAAGCCGGAAAACCGCGCCAAGATCGTTGGTATCATGGCCTCTGCCGCCCTGACCTCTTTCCTGACCGGTATCACCGAGCCGATCGAGTTCTCCTTCCTGTTCATCGCCCCTGTGCTGTACGCAATCCACGCTGTACTGGCTGGTCTGGCTTATGTGCTGACCAACTCCCTGGGCGTGGTACACGGTCATACCTTCTCCAACGGCTTTATCGACTTCGTGGTGCAATCACCCCGTGCCGACAACATGCTGTTGCTGGTAGGTCTGGGTCTGGTCTACGCGGTCATCTACTACGTGGTGTTCAGCTTCGTTATCCGTGCCATGAACCTGAAAACCCCGGGCCGTGAAGACGAGACTGCTGAAGAGACCGTTAGCCAAAGCAAGGACGGGATGTCTGCTGCTCTGGTTGCCGCCTTCGGTGGTAAAGAGAATATCGCTTCTCTGGATGCCTGCATCACCCGTCTGCGGGTTGGTGTGAACGATGTTGCCAAGGTTGACCAGGCTGGTCTGAAGAAACTGGGGGCTGCCGGTGTGGTCGTGTCTGGTTCCGGCGTACAAGCCATCTTCGGTACCAAGTCCGACAACCTGAAAACCGACATGGACATCTGGATTAAGAGCAACTAATCCTGTTGCCTAAATATCTGCATGTTTGAAGAGGGAGGCGAAAGCCTCCCTCTTTCTATGTGTGGTCCGGGATAGTGCGCGTCGACGTGGGCAGGTATGGGGTTGCCCAAGTGGCGCAGTGGAAAGTCGGCCCTGTTCATAAGGTGGCATGCTTAGCTCACCTTATCGAGCGTCATCAGTAGATAAAGCCTGCCAATAAAAAGAGCGCCACTTTGGCGCTCTTTTGGCAAGTTGGGGGGGGGCTAGAGTTTCTCCAGATCCCGCTCTATATCGCGGATCTTGTTCTGCACCACTTTTTCAAGATGACGCAGATCACGCAGTATCTTCTGCTTGATATCCGGGTCAGCCTGGGTGTGCACGCCCTGAGTCAGGTTATCCAGCTCATCCACCACATACTTGAGATTGGCGTTGATTTCGGTGACATCCTTGTACTCATGGGTACCCGAGTCGACCAGCATGGTCTTGCGCTGGCGGGGATATTTGAATTTGACACTCTTGGCGAAGAACTCGCCCTTCTGCTTCTTGAAGTAGATCTTGAGGATGTCGTGATTGGCTTCCTGGCGCAGGGTATAGCTGTCCACTGAGGTGGGTTCCTGGATCCCCAGGCTCTTCAGATTCTCGTACATCGGGCTTCCTCGGTTTGAAACGATCCTGACCCGTCTATCTTAACCGAAGCCTGATGGCTTGCCTGTGACAGGGGCGCCAAAATCAAAAGGGCGCCATAAGGCGCCCTTTTCATCACAGCAATGCTGATTACTCGTCGATGGAGCGCAGCAAGGCGTTGATACCGACTTTGGCGCGGGTCTTGGCATCCACCTTCTTGACGATCACGGCGGCGTACAGGCTGTACTTGCCACACTTGGAGGGCAGGGAGCCGGAGACGACCACGGAACCCGCCGGTACGCGACCATAGTGGATTTCACCGGTTTCGCGATCATAGATGCGAGTGGACTGGCCGATGAAGACGCCCATGGAGATGACGGAGCCTTCCTCGACGATAACCCCTTCAACCACTTCGGAGCGGGCACCGATAAAGCAGTTGTCTTCGATGATGGTCGGGTTGGCCTGCAGTGGCTCCAGTACGCCACCGATGCCGACGCCGCCGGAGAGGTGCACGTTCTTGCCGATCTGGGCGCAGGAGCCCACGGTAGCCCAGGTGTCGACCATGGTGCCTTCGTCAACGAAGGCGCCGATGTTGACATAGGAGGGCATCAGCACGGTATTGGGGGCGATGAAGGCGCCTTTGCGGGCAGTCGCCGGTGGCACCACGCGCACACCCGCTTCCTTGAACTGCTCGGCGGTGTAGTCGGAGAACTTGAGGGGAACCTTGTCGTAGTACTGGGCATCGTCGCCCTTGATGATGCCGTTGTCATTGATGCGGAAGTAGAGCAGTACCGCTTTCTTCAACCACTGGTGTACCACCCACTCGCCAGCAATTTTCTCGGCGACACGGGCCTTGCCGGTATCCAGCAGGTCGATGGCTTGCAGGATGGCGGCTTTGGTGGCGGCATCGACTGAGCCTGGCGTGATGGAATCACGGCGCTCGAAGGCCGCTTCGATGATCTGTTGCAACTCGGTCATGACAGGTTTCCTTTAAAAAATTCGGTTTGTTGTATCACACTTTTCCAATTGTTTTTAAGGGCTCAAGCCGATTTCTTCGGGAGAACGGTGATTTATTGTGCTTAAGTGGTCCAACCATTTGTTCTGCTTGATAAATCAGGATGAAGAAAGGCGTCTTGTGAGGCCTTTCTCCGGTCTGTCGCTGCTCTCCTCATCGGCCGACGCCTGGGGGTTGAGCTGATTCACCAGCCGCTCTTCCAGCGCCTGCTGCTCATTCTGGGTCAAGGGGTCGCCCGTCAGGGTGGTGAGGCTGAAGAAATCCTCCACCCGCTCGCCAATGGTGGTGATCTTGGCCGCATGCAGGGAGAGGCCGCACTGCTGGAACACGGCACCGATCCGTGCCAGCAGGCCAGGCGTATCCAGCGCCGTCAGCTCCAGTAGCGTGTGGCGGTTTTCGCCCTTGTGGGGCAGGAAGACGGCGCGGGTCGGTACGCTGAACTGGCGGTGGCGCCGCGACAGCGGCTTGTTGCGCAGCACCAGCTTGCCCGGCTCCTGCAAGGCTTTCTCCAGCGCCTTCTTGATGGTGGCGGTGCGGTTGGGGCTGATGGGCTCGCCACTCGGCTCCAGCACCACGAAGGTATCCAGCACATAGTCGCTGCGCGAATTCATGATCTGGGCATCGTGGATGTTGAGGTTCTTCTGATCCAGCGCCGAGGCCACTGTGGCAAACAGGTTTGGGGTATCGCGACAGTAGATGAACACCTCGCTGCCCCCCCGGGTCGGATGCTTGCCGATGATCACCAGCGGGGCCGGGTTGTCGCCATGCGCGATGATCTTGCGACAGTGCCAGGCGATCTGCTCCGGGCTGTGGCGCAGGAAGTAGTCAGCCTTGAAGTCGCTCCACAGCTGGTTGATGGCCGCTTCCGGCACGTCACGCTGGGCCAGGATCTGTTTCGCCTGACGCTGGTTCTCGCGAATGCGCAGCCGCATGTCGGGCGGATTTTCCAGCCCCTGGCGCAGCGCCTTCTGGGTGGCGAAGTAGAGTTCGCGTAGCAGGGTGCCTTTCCAGTCGTTCCAGAGGCTGTCGTTGGTAGCACAGATGTCGGCCACAGTGAGGCAGTAGAGCAGGTCGAGATGTTGTTCGTCGCGTACTTTCTGGGCAAAGTCGGTGACCACCTCGGGATCATAGATGTCGCGGCGCTGGGCGGTGACTGACATCAGCAGGTGGTGGCGCACCAGCCAGGCGACCAGCCTGCTCTCGTAGCGATCCAGGCCGTGCAGCTGGCAAAACTCCAGTGCATCCACGGCGCCGAGCTCGGAGTGATCCCCGCGCCGGCCCTTGGCGATGTCGTGAAACAGGGCGGCGATACTGAGCAGCTCCGGCTTGCGCAGCCGGGTGAACACTTCATGGCAGAGCGGGTGGCTCTGGCGACTGGCCGGATTGGGGAACTGGTGAATGTTCTTGAGCAGCCGGTGAGTGTGCTCATCGACCGTGTAGGCGTGGAACATGTCGAACTGCATCTGGCCCACGATGAGATTCCACTGGGGCAAATAGGCCGCCAGGATCCCGTATTTGTGCATCAGGGTGAGCGGCTGACCTATGCCGTTGGGGTGGCGCAGCAGCGCCATGAACAGGCGACGGCACTCGGGCAAATCCTGCAGCCAGCAGTTGAGCTTGCGGCGCGCCTCGCGCAGCTGGCGCAGGGTGGCGGAGTGGATGCCAGCCATCTCGGGATGTTGGGCTATCTGGTAGAAGAGCCGCAGTATGGCGGCGGGCTCACGGCCAAACAGCTCGGCATCCACCGCGTCGATGAGGCGACCACGGAGCTGGAATTCGTCAGAGAGGCGGCGCACGTCCATGGCGGTGTTGCCGAGGATAGCTTCGTCAAACAGTTGCAACAGCATCTCGTTGAGCTCCGAGACCCGCCGCACCGTCTGATAGAAGCGTTTCATCATCTGCTCGACCGGGCTGTTGCCGTCCCCCTCGAACCCCAGCATCTGGGCTACGGTGCGCTGGCGGTCGAACAGCAGGCGGTTGTCGCCCTTGTTGATGGCCATGTGCAGGGCGAAACGCACCTTCCACAGGAAATTCTGGCAGTCGAGCAGCTCACGATACTCGGCCCGGTTGAGAAAGCCGTGGCTGGTCATCTCGAACAAGGTGGTGGCGCCGAAATGGCGGCGGGCGACCCAGGCCAGGGTCTGGATGTCCCGCAGTCCGCCCGGATTGCTCTTGAGATCCGGCTCCAGCTTGTAGGCTGTGCCCTGAAATTGCTGGTGGCGCAGCGCTTGCTCTTCGCGCTTGGCCTGGAAGAACTGCTCGCTCGGCCAGAAGTGCTGGGGGCCGGTTGCCTCCTTGAGTTGCTGGAAGCCTTCCAGGTTGCCGGTGATGTAGCGTGCCTCGATCAGGTTGGTGGCGACCGTGATGTCGGCGCGGCCCTGCTCTATGCATTCAGCCACGTTGCGTACCGCCTGACCCACCTCCAGCTTGAGATCCCACAGCAAGGTGATGAATTCGCCGATGCGCAGCCCCAGCACCTCGTCCAGCTCATCGCCTTCATAGAGGATCAGCAGGTCTATGTCGGAGTGGGGGTGCAACTCGCCACGGCCATAGCCGCCCACTGCGATCAGGGTGAGCGCCGTCTTGTCGAAGCCGAACTTCTGCCACAGCCGGGTCAGCAGATCATCCATGTATTCGGAGCGGGTGGCCACCAGTTCAATGATGTTGTCACCGGCATCGAAACGGGCGTGCAGCCAGCCGAGAAAACGGCTCAGATACTCTTTGCAGTTCTCGCGGGTGAGCTGATCGTCGGGTAACAGATGGGGGGAAAGCAGGCTGGCATCCATGGCATCTCACACTCTCGGTCTGGCCGGATAAAGATCAACCCCGGCGTGTGGCCGGGGTTGAATATCAAACGTGGCGGATAACACGCTCAATGGTGTCATCGGGGCGCAGGGTGAGCACCTCGCAGCCATCCTCGGTTACCAGCAGGGTATGCTCCCACTGGGCGGAGTCGCCGCCATCCTTGGTGGTCACGGTCCAGCCATCTTTCGGGTTGATGCGGCAGTGATACTTCTTGCTGTTGACCATGGGCTCGATGGTGAAGCACATGCCCGGCTTGAGCTCCAGCTTGCCGCCATTGCGGTAGTGCAGGATCTGCGGCTCCTCGTGGAATTCGCTGCCGATGCCGTGGCCACAGTAGTCGCGCACCACGGAGAAGCCAGCCTTCTCGACGATGGGCTGGATCAGGGCGCCTATTTCGGTGATGCACATGCCGGGGCGCACCTGCTTGATGGCGGCATACAGGCTCTCCTGGGCAACCTTGCACAGCTGGCGACGCAGCGGTGTGGTCTCACCCACGATGAACATGGCGGAGGTGTCGCCGTGGAAGCCATCCTTGATGACAGTGATGTCCAGGTTGATGATGTCCCCTTCCCGCAATTTCTTGTGATTGGGGATGCCGTGACAGATGACGTCGTTCACCGAGGTGCAGATGGACTTGGGGAAGCCGTGGTAGTTGAGCGGGGCCGGGATTGCCTGCTGCACGTCGACAATATAGTCGTGGCACAGGGTGTTCAGCTCGTCGGTGGTGACGCCAGCCTTGACGTGGGGGGCTATCATGATTAGCACATCGGCGGCCAGCTGGCCGGCAACGCGCATCTTTTCAATCTCTTCCGGTGTCTTGATTTTAATGGACATGGGATCTCTCTTGGGGCCTGACTGCGCATACGGTCGATGCCCAACAATCAGGTAATGAAAAATAGATGCGTTTGCAATCAGGCCAAAATTTTATCCCCAACCCCCGTTTACTTCCAGTGTGATTGTCATCACAACGTCAAATCCTCTGTCTGGCATCCAGCAGAGGGATCCATTTTTAGCACTCCGGCCGGTGGTGTCCTGGCCAAAGTTATGGTATAAAGCGCGCCGGAATGGGGAACTTGCGTCCGCATTTCATCACCCTTACTCAATAACACACACACATCGACACCTGTACCGGGGTGCCCCTTTGGGGTCGGTTACATGGGATGTGTGGAGGCCTAACCCCAATACAGAGGTATAAAATGGCTAAAGTTTCTATGCGCGACATGCTGCAAGCCGGCGTTCACTTCGGTCACCAGACTCGTTACTGGAACCCGAAAATGAAGTCCTACATCTTCGGTGCCCGCAGCAAGGTTCACATCATCAACTTGGAAAAAACCGTTCCGATGTTTGACGATGCCATGAACTTCATCAGCTCCGTAGCTGCCAAGAAGGGCAAGGTACTGTTTGTAGGTACCAAGCGTGCCGCGTCTGAAGCCGTAAAAGATGCCGCCGGTCGTTGCGACCAGTTCTATGTCAACCACCGCTGGTTGGGTGGCATGCTGACCAACTGGAAAACCGTTCGTCAGTCCATCAAGCGCCTGAAAGATCTGGAAACCCAGAGCCAGGACGGTACCTTCGAAAAGCTGACCAAGAAAGAGGCGCTGATGCGTACTCGCGAAATGGACAAGCTGGAGAAGAGCCTGGGTGGTATCAAGAACATGGGCGGCCTGCCTGACGTGCTGTTCGTTGTCGATGCCGACCACGAGCACATCGCTATCAAAGAAGCCAACAACCTGGGTATCCCGGTAGTTTCCATCGTTGATACCAACTCCAACCCGGACGGCGTTGATTACGTCATCCCGGGTAACGACGATGCTATCCGTGCCGTACAGCTGTATCTGAATGCTGCTGCTGACACCGTACTGGAAGCTCGCGCTCAGGACATCGTTGTTCAAGCCGAACAAGATGGCTTCGTTGAAGCTGAGTAATTGATAAGGACTGAAAAGCCCTTATTAACCAAGCTGATGTAATTGGTTAGCAGGGGCCCTTGTGGCCCCTGTTTCTTGTCAATTCAAGACCGAGGATACTGGACATGGCTAACGTTACTGCCGCCCTGGTAAAAGAACTGCGCGAGCGCACTGCTGCTGGCATGATGGATTGCAAAAAAGCACTGGAAGAAGCTGCTGGTGATATCGAGCTGGCAATCGAGAACATGCGCAAATCCGGTCAGGCCAAAGCCGCCAAAAAAGCAGGCCGTATCGCTGCTGAAGGCGTGATTTTCGCCCGTACCGAAGGCAACATTGCTGCCATGATCGAGCTGAACAGCGAAACCGACTTCGTCGCCAAAGATGCCAGCTTCATGGCAATGGGCCAGAAGATCGCCGATATCGCTGCGACCCAGAAAATTGCTGACGTCGACGCCCTGAAAGCGACCGATTTCGGCAACGGTGAGTCCATCGAGCTGACCATCACCAACCTGATCGCCAAGATCGGTGAGAACATGAACCTGCGTCGCGTGATGCTGGTTGAAGGTGACAACCTGGGCACCTACGTTCACGGTTCCCGCATTGGTGTTATCACCAAGCTGACCGGTGGTTCCGCCGAGCTGGCCAAAGATCTGGCCATGCACGTTGCAGCCAACAGCCCGCAATTCGTCAAGCCTGAAGACGTGTCTGCTGAAGTCGTTGCCAAAGAGCGCGAAATTCAGATCGACATCGCCATCAACTCCGGCAAGCCGAAAGAGATCGCCGAGAAGATGGTTGAAGGCCGCATGAAGAAGTTCACCGGTGAGGTTTCCCTGACTGGTCAACCGTTCGTGAAGGATCCTGCCATGACGGTTGCCGAGCTGCTGAAGAAAGAAGGCGCTGACGTTGTCTCCTTCACCCGTTTCGAAGTGGGCGAAGGCATCGAGAAGCAAGAGACCGATTTCGCTGCTGAAGTTGCAGCCCAAATCGCGGCCGCTCAGAAGGCCTAACCGAACCGGTTTTTCCGTTTCCCCAGACCGCGACTTATGTCGCGGTCTTTATATGACCAGGAATCAGTGACATGAGTACCAATCCCAAGCCTGCATACAGACGTGTTCTTCTGAAGTTGAGTGGTGAAGCCCTGCAAGGATCCGAGGGTTTTGGCATTGATCCGGCGGTGCTGGAACGGATGGCCCAAGAGATCAAAGAACTGGTTGAGCTGGGTGTTCAGGTCGGTCTGGTCATCGGTGGCGGCAACCTGTTCCGTGGTGCTGGTCTTGCCAAAGCGGGCATGAACCGCGTGGTGGGCGACCACATGGGTATGCTGGCCACCGTCATGAACGGTCTGGCTATGCGTGATGCCCTGCATCGTGCTTATGTGAATGCCCGTCTGATGTCTGCCATCTCTCTGCAGGGCGTCTGTGATTCCTATAGCTGGGCCGAGGCCATCAGCCAGCTGCGCGCCGGCAAGGTAGTGATCTTCTCTGCCGGTACCGGCAACCCCTTCTTTACCACCGACTCCGCGGCCTGCCTGCGCGGGATCGAGATCGAAGCCGACGTGGTGCTCAAGGCCACCAAGGTCGATGGCGTATTCACGGATGATCCGGTCAAGAACCCGGATGCCGTGCTGTACCATGAATTGAGTTATGATGAAGTTCTTGAAAAAGAACTCAAAGTGATGGATCTTGCTGCTTTTACTCTGGCCCGTGACCATGATCTGCCGATCCGCGTGTTCAACATGAACAAACCGGGTGCGCTGCGTCGGGTTATCATGGGTGAGCCGGAAGGCACCCTGATCCACCACATCGGCAAGTAAGGCAAGAGATCAGGCTGGAAGGCGCTCTTAATTCATTACGCCAGCAAATAAATATGATAGACACGAGCCGCGTGGCGGCTCGTTCGCCAAAAGGAAAACCACTGTGATCAACGAGATTAAAAACGACGCCAAGGACCGTATGGCCAAGAGCGTAGAGTCGCTCAAGACCCAGATGTCCAAGATCCGTACCGGCCGTGCTCACCCGAGCCTGCTCGACGGTATCCAGGTTGAGTATTACGGTGCTGCCACTCCTCTGAAACAGTTGGCCAACGTGGTGGCAGAAGATGCTCGTACCCTGTCCATCTCCATTTTTGACCGCTCCATGATCCAGGCGGTAGAAAAGGCAATCCTGACCTCTGATCTGGGCCTGAACCCGTCCAGCAATGGCCAGACCTTGCGCGTGCCCTTGCCGCCGCTGACCGAAGAGCGTCGCCGCGATCTGACCAAGATCGTCCGTGCCGAAGCCGAAGGTGCCCGTGTGGCCGTGCGCAACATCCGTCGCGATGCCAACGCCGACCTGAAAGCGCTGCTCAAGGACAAAGAGATCTCCGAAGACGACGACCGTCGTGCCCAGGAAGAGATCCAGAAACTCACCGATGCCTTCATCAAGCTGGCGGATGACGCCCTGGCCGCGAAGGAAAAGGAGCTAATGGAAATCTAAGTCTCTGACAGGTATATTACGAGCGCCGTGTAGTGCCCCTGCACGGCGCTTTTGTCTTTGTGGGAGAAATGAATGTCGCTTTTGGCAGCGTTAGGTAATTGTGCCAACTCGTCCTTGCCTCGTCATGTGGCCATCATCATGGATGGCAACGGGCGCTGGGCTCAGAACCGTGGCAAGATGCGGGTCTATGGTCACAAGGCGGGCGTGAAGTCTGTTCGTGAGGCGGTGACCTTTGCCGCGCGCGCCAAGATAGAGGCGTTGACCCTGTTTGCCTTCTCCAGTGAGAACTGGCGGCGGCCGGAAGGGGAGGTCAGTGCCCTGATGGAGCTGTTCCTGACCGTGCTGGGCCGTGAGGTCAGTAAACTGCACAGCAACGGGATCCGGCTCAAGGTGATCGGTGATACCGCCCGCTTCAGCGACCGCTTGCAAGCCAAGATCGCCAAGGCCGAGGCCCTGACCGCCGACAACCAGGGGCTGACCCTCAATATTGCCGCCAATTACGGTGGTCAGTGGGATATCGCCCTGGCGGCCCGTAAACTGGCCCGTGCCGTGGCGGCAGGCGAGCTGGACGCCGATGCCATTGATGAGTCCCTGCTGGCCGGACAGGTCTGCATGGCCGACCTGCCCCCTGTGGATCTGCTGATCCGGACCGGCGGCGATCATCGCATCAGCAATTTTGTGTTATGGCAGCTCGCCTATGCAGAGCTCTATTTTACCCCGGTATTGTGGCCCGATTTCAACGAGGCCGAGTTCAGTGAGGCGGTCGCCTCTTTCGTTGCCCGCGAGCGTCGCTTCGGGTGTACGGGTGAACAGATACGGGAATTGATCGCCGAGCATCAGACCGGCTAAATCCCCTCCCAAGAGAGAGGTTTCTTTTGCTAAAACAACGAATTATTACCGCATTGCTACTGGTTCCCCTGGTGTTGGGGGCGCTATTTTTTCTGCCGTTGAAATTCTTTGCCCTGTTGGCAGCCTTGGTGTTTCTGTTGGCCAGCCGCGAGTGGAGCGGCTTCGTTTCTGCCCAGCCGCAGCAATGGTTGCCGCTGGTGTTCTGTCTGCTGCTCGGTGCCAGCCTGTTCCTGCTGCCGGTCGAGCAGCTGTGGACTCCTCATCTGAACCCGCTGGTGATGGGTGTGCTCTGGACCGCGTGCAGCTGGTGGCTGCTGGGGCTATTGCTGGTATTGCGTTATCCCCAGAGCGCCAAGCTGTGGAAAGAGTCCATCTGGCTCAAGTCCCTGTTCGGTCTGGTGACCCTGGTGCCCTTCTTCTGGTCCCTGGTGGCTATCCGTGGTTACAACTTCTATCACGACCCCATGATGGGGTCCTGGATCCTGCTGTTCGTCATGGGGTTGGTCTGGGCGGCAGATTCTGGCGCGTACTTTTTTGGCAAGGCTTTTGGCAAACACAAGCTGGCACCGGCCGTCAGCCCGGGTAAAACCATCGAAGGCATGTTTGGCGGCCTGTTTACTGCCAGCCTGCTGGCCGTTGCTGTGACCTGGTTCATGGATTTCGTGCCCGCCAAGATGGCCATTGTGCTGTTTTGCTCCCTGCTGGCGGTGCTGGCATCCGTACTCGGCGATCTGACCGAGAGCATGTTCAAGCGGGAGGCGGGCATCAAGGATTCTGGTACCCTGCTGCCCGGTCATGGCGGCATTCTCGACCGGATCGATAGCCTGACGGCCGCCCTGCCGGTATTTCTGCTCAGCTATCTGTTGCTCAGCCAGGAATTCTGATGCCTCACTCGCTGATGATCCCGGGAGCGTCCGGCTCCGTCAGTCTGTTACTCGTTCAGGAGTGTTAATGAATAGTCTGATGATCTTGAAGGCTTTCGGCTCCATCCATCCGTTAGCAAGTCGGGAGTGTTGATGCATAACCTGGTGATCCTGGGCGCGTCTGGCTCTATCGGTCAGAGCACCCTCAAGGTACTGCGGCAGAATCCGGGCCGTTGGCAGGTATTGGCACTGACGGCAGCCCGCAGCGTGGATGCCATGTTGCGCGACTGTCTCGAATTCTCCCCCCGTTTCGCCGTCATGGTGGATGAAGACGCGGCTGCCACACTGGCCGGCCGGCTCAAGGCCCATGGCAGTGTCACCTGTGTACTGTCCGGTCAGGCAGCCCTGTGCGAGGTGGCTGCCCATCCCGATGCTCACAGCGTGATGGCGGCCATCGTCGGTGCTGCGGGTTTGGCACCCACCATGGCCGCCGTGCGCGCTGGCAAGCGTATCCTGCTGGCCAACAAGGAGGCACTGGTGATGTCCGGTGCTTTCTTCATGGAGGCGGTGCGCGAGTACGGTGCCGAACTGCTGCCCATCGATAGCGAGCACAATGCGATTTTCCAGTGCCTGCCCGAAGCCATTCAGCGTCAGCCCGGCTTCTGCGATCTGGCGGGAGCGGGCATCAGCAAGATACTGCTGACCGGCTCCGGCGGCCCGTTCCGCTACACCAACATTCAGGAGCTGGCGCATGTCACGCCAGCCCAGGCCATTGCCCACCCGAACTGGTCAATGGGGGCCAAGATCTCGGTGGACTCCGCCACCATGATGAACAAGGGACTGGAGTACATAGAGGCGCGCTGGCTGTTCAATGCGGCGCCCGAGCAGATCCAGGTGGTGATCCATCCCCAGTCCGTCATCCACTCCATGGTGCAGTACAAGGATGGCTCCGTGTTGGCACAGCTTGGCAACCCGGACATGTGTACACCCATCGCCCATGCCCTGGCCTATCCACGTCGTGTTGAGTCTGGGGTGGAACCTTTGGATTTCTTCAGTGTCGGAGAATTCAGCTTTATCCGGCCCGATTTCGATCGCTATCCCTGCCTGGCGCTGGCCATGAGTGCCTGCCAGCAAGGACAGGCGGCGACCACGGCGCTCAATGCTGCCAATGAAGAGGCCGTTGCAGCTTTCCTTGCAGAGCGGATCGGTTTTATGGATATTGCCAGAGTCAATGAGGCCATCATGGCGGCACTGGGCAGTTCTGCCGTGGGGTCACTGGATGATTTGATTGCGCTGGATAGTGCGGCCCGTGCCCGTGCTCACAATTTGATTGAGGAGCTTAGCTGATGAGTGGTATTTCGTGGCATTGTGCTGCCTTTATCCTTGCCTTCGGGTATCGGACCCTGCATGAAATCGAGGTGGCGGACTGATGGGCGGCGTGTTGTGGAACATCGGTGCCTTTATCGTTGCCCTCGGGTTGCTGGTTGCGGTTCATGAATTTGGCCACTTCTGGGTGGCTCGTCGCTGTGGCGTCAAGGTCGAACGCTTCTCCATCGGTTTTGGCAAGGCGATCTGGCGTCGGGTTGGCAAGGATGGCACCGAGTATGTGCTGGCGCTGATCCCGCTCGGCGGCTACGTCAAAATGCTGGATGGCCGGGTCGATGAGCTCCAACCCGGTGATGAGCAATATGCTTTCAATCACAAGAGTGTCTGGGCACGCATGGCCATCGTCGCGGCGGGCCCGATGGCGAACTTCGTGTTTGCCCTGTTTGCCCTCTGGCTGATGTTCATGATCGGCGTCCCTGCCGTCAAACCCGTGGTGGGGGAGGTGCGTCCCGCCTCCATAGTCGCAGCGGCCGGGATCGAACCCGGCATGGAGATCGTCGGTGTCGGCGACAAGGCGACCGGTGACTGGGAGAGCGTGACCTATGCCCTCATCAGCCACTTGGGCGATGATTCCATGAAGCTCAAGCTGAAAGCGGCCAATACCAGCTATGTGGTTGACAAGACCCTCCAGCTCGATGGCTGGAAGTTCGACCCGGACAAGGAGTCACCCATCGGCAGCCTGGGGATTGTGCCCCTCGGCGGCAAGGTTCTGCCCGTGGTCGAGGCCATCGTGCCCAAGAGCGCCAGCGAAAAGGCCGGCATTCTGGTCGGTGATCGCATCAAGCGGGTGGGCGAGCAGGAGGTCACCGAGTGGGCCCAATTCGTGCTCGAGGTGCAACAGTCTCCGGAGCAGCCATTGCTGCTGGTGGTGGAGCGGGCGGGCAGCGAGCTGACCCTGACCCTGACCCCGGATGTGAAAAAAGTGCGGGGCCAGCTGGTCGGTTTTGTCGGCCTGTCACCGCAACTGGTTCCATTACCGGATGAGTATCGAATTCTGTTACAGTATGGGCCTTTACAAGCCCTGTGGCAGGGCGCCGAGAAGACTTGGAGCCTGACCACTCTGACCTTTGACATGATTGGCAAGCTGATTGGTGGCGTTGTTTCGCTGGATAATCTGAGCGGCCCCATCTCCATTGCCAAGGGCGCAGGCAGTAGTGCCGATTACGGTCTGGTCTATTTCCTCGGCTTTCTGGCGCTGATCAGCGTCAACCTGGGGATCATCAACCTGTTTCCCCTGCCGGTGCTGGATGGTGGCCATCTGGTCTACTTCCTCATCGAGGCAGTCACCGGTAAACCGGTATCAGAAAAAATTCAGGAAGTGGGTTTCAGGATCGGCGCCGCCATTCTGATGTTACTGATGGGCATTGCGCTGTTTAATGATTTCGCTCGCCTCTGAGGCCAGAGCATCAACAAGGACACATAAGAACAAAATGGCTGTTAAAAAAGCATTGGTGTTGAGTTGCCTGCTGGGTGCCAGTTTCCTGGCCCAGGCGGCCCCTGCCTCTTTTGTGGTGCAAGATATCCAGGTCGACGGCTTGCAGCGAGTGACGCTGGGAGCCGCCCTGTTGAACCTGCCGATCCGGGTTGGCGATACCGTCGATTCCGTGACCCTGGCCAACGCTATCAAGAAGCTCTACTCCTCCGGTAACTTCGAGGACGTGAGGGTTTATCGTGACGGTCAGGTGCTGCAAGTGGCAGTCAAGGAGCGGCCGACCATCTCCAGCATCGAGTTTTCAGGTAACAAGGATATCAAGGAAGAGCAGCTGACCCAGAGTCTGGAGTCTTCCGGCATCCGGGTGGGTGATCCGCTGGATCGCACCGTATTGAGCTCCCTTGAGAAGGGTCTGGAAGATTTCTACTACGGCGTGGGCAAATACTCTGCCAAGGTCAAGGCCATCGTCACTCCGCTGCCGCGCAACCGGGTTGACCTCAAGTTCACCTTCGTGGAAGGGGAAGCGGCCAAGATCCAGCAGATCAACATAGTCGGCAACAACGTATTCCCGGAAAAGAAACTGCTGGCCCAGCTCTCCCTCAAGGATGATGTGCCCTGGTGGAATTTCACCGGTGATCAGCGTTACCAGAAGCAGAAACTGGCCGGTGACATCGAGACCCTGCGCTCCTACTACATGGACCGTGGCTACATCCGCTTCACCCAAGAGTCGACCCAGGTCTCCATGACCCCCGATAAAAAGGGTGTTTATGTCACTCTCAATATCAAGGAAGGGGACCAGTACAAGGTCTCCGGGGTTCAGCTCAAGGGCGATATGATCGATCGTGGCAGTGAGATGAAGGCCCTGATCCCCATAGAGGTGGGTGGCATCTACTCCGCCAGCCAGGTAACCCATACCGAAGAGGTGCTTTCCAAGTTCCTCGGCCGTTACGGCTACGCCTATCCGAAAGTGGTCACCTTCCCGCAGGTCAATGACAAGACCAAGGAAGTGGAGCTGATCGTCAACATAGAGCCGGGTCCCCGTGTCTATGTGCGCAACATCAACTTCAGCGGCAACGTCACCACCAAGGATGAAGTGCTGCGTCGCGAGATGCGTCAGATGGAAAGCACCTGGCTCTCCTCCGACAGCGTCGAGCAGTCCAAGACCCGCCTCAACCGCCTCGGCTTCTTCGAAACTGCGGAAGTGGACACCAAGCGGGTTCCTGGCAGCGATGACCAGGTTGATCTCGACTTCAAGGTCAAGGAGCAGCCAGCAGGCTCCATCAACGCCGGTGTGGGCTATGGTACCGAATCGGGCCTGAGCTTGCAGGCAGGCCTGCAGCAGGACAACTTCATGGGGACCGGCAAGAAGATCGGTATCTCCGCCAGTACCAACAAGTACTCCAAGAGCGTCGACCTCAGCTACAACGATCCTTACTTCACCGTGGATGGGGTCAGCCTGGGTAGTCGTCTCTACTACAACAAGTTCAGTGCGGCCGATGCCAACATAGTCGACTACGAGAACACCACCATCGGCTATCGCCTCTCCAGTGGTTTCCCGGTCAACGAGAACAATCGCCTCGACTTCAGCCTGGGGCTTGAGAACAACAAGCTGTCCCAGCCCAACCCCTATCTGCAGGTGGATGAGTTCTGGAAGATTTACAGTGACAACAAGGATGGTGACAACCGCATGACGTTCAACACCGTCGACGTCACCGCAGGCTGGACCCGTTCTACCCTCAACAAGGGGATGTTCCCGACCGCAGGTGACCGTCAGCGTGTGAACGCCAAGGTGACTGTTCCCGGCATGGATCTGCAGTACTTCAAGTTGAACGCCGAAGACGCGCACTACTTCCCGTTCGATGCGGATCACCAGTGGGTGCTGATGACCCGGGCCCGCGTCTCCTACGGCAACGGTTACGGCAGCAACGGCAACTATGACCACGTCTTGCCGTTCTTCGAGAACTACTTCGCGGGTGGTTTCGATACCCTGCGTGGTTTCAAGAGCAATACGGTGGGTCCGAAGGCGCTCTACTACTACAACCTGAGTGGCAATGACGTCATCCAGGGGACCGACAGCTCGGTGGGCGGCAACGCCCTGGCGGTGGCATCCCTCGAGATGATAGTGCCGACGCCGTTTGCGTCCGAGACCTATCAGCCTCAGCTGCGCACCAGCTTCTTCATCGATGCCGGTTCTGTCTGGGATACCACCTTCGACTATGACCAGTTCAAGAACCGCTGTTTCAGTGGTTGTAACTATCTGGCCGACTATTCGGATCCGACCAACTACCGTGCCTCGGCGGGTCTGTCGCTGCAGTGGCTTTCCCCCATGGGACCGCTGGTGTTCGCGATTGCCCGTCCGCTCAAGGAGTACGAGGGCGATCGCACCGAGTTCTTCTCATTCAACATCGGCCGTACCTTCTAAGGACGGACGCACCCCCACCCATGCGGTGGGGGTATTCAATGATGGGACGCGCATCTTGCGTGCCTCACCAGGTAACAAGTCGGTCCGGGTACCACTTGCATAATCGGGTAAATCAGGTAGCCCTCACATGAGGGAACAAGGAGTAAGTGTGAATAAAGCGTTGAAAGTAGCTGGTTTGAGTTTTGCACTGATGGCTGCCGGCATGGGATCCGCCTTGGCCGAGACCAAAATCGCTGTGGTTGACATGGGCGAGGTATTCCAAAAGCTGCCCCAGCGTGAAGCTGTCTCCAAGAAGCTGAAAGGTGAATTCGAGCCGCGTATGCGTGAGCTGCAGAAGCTGGAAGCCGATGGTCAGCAACTGGTCGAGAAGTTCAAGAAAGACGAAGCCTTCATGAGCGCCGAGCAGAAGAAGCAGAGCCAGGAGAAACTGGCCAAGCTGCAGATGGAGTTCAACCAGAAGCGTCAGGCGTTCGAGCAGGACAACGGTCGCCGTCAGTCCGAAGAGCGCGGCAAGATCCTGACCAAGGTGCAGGCTGCTATCGAATCCATTGCAAAGAGCAATGGTTATGATCTGGTGCTGGAGCGCAATGCTGCCCCGTATGCCGCCAGCAAGCTGGACATCTCTGCCCAGGTTATTTCTCAGGTAAGCAAGAGCAACTAATTGATGGCATTCACTCTCGCACAGCTGGCCCAGCAACTGGGGGCCCAGGTCCATGGCGACGGAACCCTGGAAATCCGCAAGGTAGCGACACTGGAAAAGGCCGGGGAGGGGGATATCACCTTCCTGTCCAATAAAAAGTACCGGCATTATCTGGAACAGAGCAAGGCCACGGCCGTGCTCATTACAGAAGCGGATTTGCCATTTTGTTCCACCAATGCCTTGGTGATCAATGACCCCTATGTGGGGTTTGCCCGGGTAGCCCAACTGCTGGACACCACGCCGCAACCGGCCACGGATATCCATCCGAGCGCCGTCATCGCGGCTGACGTGCAACTGGGCGAGAGAGTGGCCATCGGGGCCAATGCGGTGATCGAATCCGGCGTCGTGCTGGGGGATGACGTGCGCATAGGTCCTGGCTGTTTTGTTGGCAAAAATACCCAACTGGGAGCACGCTCCCGGTTGTGGGCCAACGTCACCCTGTATCACAACATCACCATGGGCACCGACTGTCTGGTTCAATCCGGCACAGTGATCGGCGCCGATGGATTCGGTTATGCCAATGAGCGTGGCGAGTGGATCAAGATCCCCCAGCTCGGTGGCGTGACCATAGGCAATCGGGTCGAGATTGGGGCCTGCACCACCATAGACCGCGGTGCGCTGGAAGATACCTGCATCGCGGATAACGTCATCATCGACAACCAGTGCCAGATCGCTCACAACGTCGAAATCGGTTACGGTACCGCCATCGCGGGCGCGACCACGATGGCCGGTAGTCTCAAGGTCGGCAAATACTGTATCATTGGCGGCGCCGCTGTCTTTAACGGGCACATGGAAATATGCGATCAGGCCACCATTACTGGCATGGCCATGGTGATGCGACCCATTACCGAGCCCGGTGTCTACTCTTCCGGCATCCCACTGCAAACCAATAAAGAGTGGCGCAAGACCGCCGCCCGGGTGATGCGTATCGAAGAGATGCACAAGCGGTTGAGCAAGCTTGAGAAGAAGCTGGATCAAGAATAATCACGATTGGTATAGGGTACTGTTTTGACTACTGAAAAGAAGAGCCTGGGTATCCAGGAAATCATGGATCTGCTGCCCCACCGTTATCCCTTCCTGATGGTGGACAAGGTGGAAAGCTACGAGATCAGCGACGAGCGCAAAACCCTGCGCGCTATCAAGAACGTCTCGTTCAACGAGCCGATCTTCCAGGGGCACTTCCCGGCCAAGCCGGTGTTTCCTGGCGTGCTGATCCTGGAAGCCATGGCGCAGGCCACTGGTATTCTGGCGTTTACCATGGTGGGCAAGCCGTCTCCCAACGAACTCTATTACTTTGCCTCAATCGATAACGCTCGTTTCAAGCGTCCGGTCGGCCCCGGCGATCAGCTGGTGCTTGACGTGGTGTTCCTGAAAGAGCGTCGCGGTATTGCCAAGTTCACCGGTGTCGCCACCGTCGATGGTGAAGTGGTCTGTACCGCCGAGCTGATGTGCGCCAAACGCGAGGTTTAATACACGTGATCGACCAGACTGCCATCATTCACGATACTGCCATCGTTCATGAGTCTGCCGTGATCGGTAAAGGGGCTGAAATCGGCCCCTTTTCTGTCATCGGCGCCGAGGTTGACATCGGCGAAAACACCTGGATAGGCTCTCATGTGGTGATCAAAGGCCCGACCAAGATAGGTCGTGGCAACAAGATCTTCCAGCACACCTCCATCGGTGAGGATTGCCAGGACAAGAAGTACGCTGGCGAGCGCACTTTCCTCGAGATCGGCGACAACAACGTCTTTCGCGAGAACTGCACAGTGCATCGCGGCACCATCCAGGATCAATCCCTGACCAGGGTGGGCAGCGGCAACCTGTTCATGGTCAACGTGCACGTTGCCCATGATTGCCTCATCGGTGACCACTGCATCTTCGCCAACAACGCGACCCTGGCGGGCCACGTGGTGATCGGTGATTTCGTGATCTTTGGCGGTCTATCCGCAATCCACCAGTTTGGTCGGGTTGGCTCCCACGCCTTCGTTGGTGGCTGCGCTGCCCTGAACAAGGACGTGCCACCCTATGTGATGGCGGCCGGCAACTACGCCAAGCCGTTCGGGGTTAACTCCGAAGGCCTGCGTCGTCGCGGCTATAGCCCTGAGGCCATCTCGGCCGTCAAGCGCGCCTACAAGGAGATCTTCCGCTCCGGCAAGACCATCGAAGAGGTGTTGCCCGTGCTGATGGAGATGGCGGCCAGCGAACCGGCTGTTCAGCTCTATGTGGATTTCCTCAAGGACAACGAGCGCGGGATCATCCGTGCCTGATCCCGTTCGCATCGGTATCGTCGCCGGGGAGACCTCCGGCGACATCCTGGCAGCCGGGCTGGTGCGTGAACTGCAGCGCCGCTATCCGGATGCGCAGTTTGAAGGGATTGCCGGGCCGCGGATGCAGGCCCTGGGCGTCAAGGCGCTGTTCGAGATGGAAGAGCTTTCCGTCATGGGGATCACCGAGGTGCTTGGCCGTCTGCCCCGCATCCTCAAGGTCCGCCGCGAACTGCTGCGCCATTTTATCGCCAATCCGCCTGACATCTTCGTCGGGGTGGATGCACCGGATTTCAATATCGGGGTGGAGCTGAAACTGCGCCGCGCCGGTATCAAGACGGTTCACTACGTCAGCCCCTCTGTGTGGGCCTGGCGTCAGAACCGCATTCACAAGATCAAGGCTGCCACCGACATGGTGCTCGCCTTCCTGCCATTCGAGAAAGCCTTCTACGACCGTTTCGATGCCCCTTGCCGCTTTGTCGGCCACACCATGGCGGATGATATTCCGCTGGTGCCGGATCAAGCCGCGGTGCGCCAGGCGCTCGGCATTGACCCAGGCCGACGCTGGCTGGCCGTGCTGCCCGGCAGTCGCAGTGCCGAGGTGGGTTTCATGTCACCGGTATTTCTCGAGGCCTGCAAGCACCTGACCGTGCGTTACCCGGATCTCGGTTTCATCGTGCCGCTGGTCAACGACAAACGGCGCGAGCAGTTCATGGCCATCAAGGCCGAGCTGGCGCCGGATCTCGACATGGTGCTGCTGGAAGGGCAGGGCCGCGAGGCGATGATCGCCGCCGATGCCGTGCTGCTCGCTTCCGGTACCGCCGCGCTCGAAGCCATGCTGGTGAAAAAGCCCATGGTGGTGGGTTACAAGCTCAAGCCCTTCAGCTACTGGCTGGCCCAGCGCTTGGTGAAGACCGCTTATGTGTCCCTGCCCAACTTGCTGGCAGACCAGATGCTGGTGCCCGAGTTGCTGCAGCACGAGTGCACCCCGGACAATCTGGTGGAAGAGGTCAGCAAGCTGCTGGAACACGATAACCGCGAGCTCATCGCCACCTTCACCCGGCTGCACCAGCGCATTCGCTGCAATGCCGATGTGCAGGCCGCCGATGCGGTGGCCGATCTGCTTGGCAGATAATATTCCCGGGCGGCCGATTATGCTGCGCTAATCGACCCCATGTCAGGCCCTGCGGGGCCTGTTTTGATTCAAGGCTGCAAGATGATGATCGATATTCCCGAAGACAGGCTGGTTGCCGGTGTGGACGAGGTGGGGCGTGGTCCCCTGGTGGGTGACGTGGTCACGGCCGCCGTGATCCTGGATCCCGCCAACCCCATTGTCGGGCTGGCAGACTCCAAGAAGCTCTCCGAGAAGAAACGTCTGGCGCTGTTTGACGAGATCAAGGCAAAGGCGCTGGCCTGGGCCATCGGCCGCGCTACGCCGCAGGAGATAGACGAGCTCAACATACTGCACGCCACCATGCTGGCGATGCAGCGCGCCGTGGCGGGACTGAACGTCACCCCCGAGCTGGTCTTTATCGACGGCAACCGCTGCCCGGCATTGCCGATGGAAGCACGGGCCGTGGTCAAGGGGGACAGCCTGGTGGCCGCCATCAGCGCCGCCTCGATTCTGGCCAAGGTGACCCGCGATGGGGAAATGACCGAGCTGGACAGCCGTCATCCCGAGTACGGTTTCGCCCGTCACAAGGGCTATCCGACGCCTGAGCACCTTGCCATTCTGGCCGAGCGCGGCCCCTTGCCCGAGTATCGGCAGAGTTTCAAACCGGTGCGCCGTGCACTGGGGATCGAGTAAACCATGCAGAGCTGCCGGCATCACGACATGCGCGCCACTCTGTGCAACGAGAGGGTATGACGATGGCTGAACCCCGTTTTATCCACCTGCGGGTCCACTCCGACTTCTCCATGGTCGATGGCCTTCAGAAGATCAACCCCATCGTCTCGGCGGCAGCGGCCAACAACATGCCGGCGCTGGCGCTGACCGACCAGATGAACATGTGTGGCCTGGTGCGCTTCTATGGTTCGGCCCACGGCAAGGGCATCAAGCCCATCGTCGGGGCCGACTTCTGGGTGCAGAGCGAGGCGCTGGGTGACGAGCAGTTTCGCCTCACCCTGCTGGCCATGGATAACGACGGCTACCAGAACATCACCCTGCTGATCTCCCGTGGCTACCAGCGCGGTCACGTCCAGGGTCGCCCCGTCATCGACCGGGCCTGGCTCGCGGATCACGCCAAGGGCGTGATAGTGCTCTCGGGTGCACGTGAGGGGGATGTCGGCAAGTTCTTGCTCAAGGGCAACCGGCAGATGACGGAGTCGTGCCTCGACTTCTACCGGACTCACTTCCCCGACGCCTACTATCTGGAGCTGCTGCGCACCGGTCGACCCGACGAAGAGGTCTACCTGCACATGGCGGTGGCCATCGCCACCGAGTTCGAGCTGCCGGTGGTCGCCACCAACGAGGTGGTGTTCCTCAACGCCGAAGATTTTGATGCCCACGAGATCCGGGTTGCCATCCACGATGGCTACACCCTGATGGACAAGCGTCGCCCGCGCCGTTACAGCCCGCAGCAGTACCTGCGCAGCCAGGAAGAGATGGCCGAGCTGTTCGCCGACATCCCGGAGGCGCTGGAGAACACGGTGGAGATCGCCAAGCGCTGCAACGTGACGGTGCGCCTCGGTGAATACTTCCTGCCCAACTTCCCGACCGGCGACATGACCACCGAAGACTTCCTGGTAATGAAGTCCAAGGAGGGACTGGAGGACCGCCTCGCCTTCCTGTTCCCTGATCCCGAGGTTCGCGTCGCCAAGCGCGGCGAGTACGACGAGCGCCTCGACATCGAGCTCAAGGTGATCAACCAGATGGGCTTCCCGGGTTACTTCCTCATCGTGATGGAGTTTATCCAGTGGTCCAAGGACAACGGCATTCCTGTCGGGCCGGGCCGGGGGTCGGGTGCAGGGTCACTGGTGGCCTATGCGCTCAAGATCACCGATCTCGACCCGCTGGAATTTGACCTGCTGTTCGAACGTTTCCTGAACCCGGAGCGGGTCTCCATGCCCGACTTCGACGTCGACTTCTGCATGGACAGACGGGACGAGGTGATCGAGCACGTCTCCGAGATGTATGGCCGGGATGCGGTGTCGCAGATCATTACCTTCGGCAGCATGGCGGCCAAGGCGGTGGTGCGGGACGTGGGCCGGGTGCTGGGCCACGCCTACGGGTTCGTCGATCGCATCTCCAAGCTGATCCCGCCGGATCCGGGCATGACGCTGGCCAAGGCGTTCGAGGCCGAGCCCAAGCTGCCAGAGCTCTACGAGCAGGATGAGGAGGTCAAAGACCTCATCGACATGGCGCGCCGGCTGGAAGGGGTGGTGCGCAACGCCGGCAAACACGCAGGTGGCGTGGTAATCGCGCCCACCAAGATCACCGACTTTGCGCCGCTTTACTGCGACGACTCCGGTAATCACCCTGTCACCCAGTTCGACAAGAACGATGTGGAGTACGCAGGGCTGGTGAAGTTTGACTTCCTGGGGCTGCGTACCCTGACCATCATCGACTGGGCGCTCGGCATGATCAACCCGCGCCTGGCCAAGGAGGGCAAGCCGCCGGTCGACATCGCCGCCATCCCGATCCACGACAAGAAGTCGTTTGACCTGCTGCAGCGGTTCGAGACCACGGCGGTATTCCAGCTGGAATCCCGCGGCATGAAGGATCTCATCAAACGGCTGCAGCCTGACTGTTTCGAAGACATGATCGCCCTGGTGGCGCTGTTCCGGCCGGGCCCGCTCCAGTCGGGCATGGTGGACAACTTCATCGAGCGCAAGCACGGCAAGGAGGCTATCTCCTACCCGGACGAGAAGTGGCAGCACGAGAGTCTCAAGCCGATCCTGGAGCCCACCTACGGCATCATCCTCTATCAGGAGCAGGTGATGCAGATAGCCCAGGTGCTGGCGGGCTATACGCTCGGTGGGGCGGACATGCTGCGCCGGGCCATGGGCAAGAAGAACCCGGCAGAGATGGCCAAGCAGCGATCTGGGTTTGAGGAAGGCGCCGTCAAGAACGGCATTGATGGCGAACTGGCGGTGAAGATCTTCGATCTGGTGGAAAAGTTTGCGGGCTACGGCTTCAACAAATCCCACTCTGCCGCCTATGCGTTGGTCTCCTACCAGACGCTCTGGCTCAAGACCCACTTCCCGGCCGAGTTCATGGCGGCGGTGATGACCGCCGACATGGACAACACCGACAAGATAGTGACCCTGGTGGACGAGTGCCAGCGCATGGGGCTCACCGTGATACCGCCGGATGTGAACACGGGTCGCTACCGCTTCTCGGTCAACGAAGACGGTCACATCGTCTACGGTATCGGGGCCGTGAAGGGGGTGGGGGAAGGCCCTATCGACGCCATTCTTAGCGCCCGCGATCAGGATGGGCCGTTTCGCGATCTGTTCGACTTCTGCAATCGGGTCGACATCAAGAAGATCAACAAGCGGGTGATGGAAAAGCTCATCCTCTCCGGCGCCATGGACCGACTCGGCCCGCACCGCGCCGCCCTGATGGCGACCCTTGAAGAGGCGATGCGCGCCGCCGAGCAGCATGCCAAAGCGCAGGCGGTGGGTCAGGTCGACATGTTTGGTGTCCTGACTCAGGAGATTGACGACGTCAAGAAGGCGTTCGCCAACGTGCCGCACTGGCCTGACAAGGTGTGGCTGGAAGGGGAGCGCGAGACGCTCGGGCTTTATCTGACCGGGCACCC
The DNA here is from genome assembly GCF_037818705.1 of Aeromonas popoffii. Taxonomy (NCBI): domain Bacteria; kingdom Pseudomonadati; phylum Pseudomonadota; class Gammaproteobacteria; order Aeromonadales; family Aeromonadaceae; genus Aeromonas; species Aeromonas popoffii. The sequence goes on from NZ_CP149129.1 coordinate 945,798, forward strand.
TATCAACCAGTACAGCGGCGAATTGCGTCGTTATACGTCCGGTCGCCTGTGCGATCTGCATCCCACCTCCCGGGATACCGTGACCACGGCGGCGGGGCTGGTGATCGCGGCCCGCAGCATGGTGACCAAGCGCGGCAACAAGATGGGGATCTTCACCCTGGACGACCGATCCGGCCGTCTCGATGTGACCCTGTTCAGTGAAGCGCTGGAAAAATATGAAGAATTGATGCAAAAAGACCGTATTTTGGTGGTTTCTGGACAGGTCAGCTTTGATGACTTCTCCGGTGGCCTTAAAATGTCGGCCCGTGAATTACTGGATATCAACGATGCGAGGGAGCGTTTTGCCAGGGCAATCCGCATCTCCCTCGATGAACAGCGGATTGATGATCGCTTTTTCCCGCGTTTGTGCGAGATTTTGGAACCCGCCCGTGCCGGAGTCTGTCCGGTTCAGGTAAACTATCGTCGCCCCGGCTCCCGGGTGCGATTGACGCTCGGTACCGAGTGGCGGGTGACGCCCACCGATCAACTGATAGATGACTTGCGCGTCCTGCTTGGACGAGAGCGGGTTGAATTGGTTTTTGATTAGAGGATCTATAGGCCCTATGAGTCTTTTTCTGGATTTTGAACAGCCAATTGCCGAGTTGCAGGCGCAGATTGATGAACTCCGTCATGTGAGTGAGCACAACAGTGCTGTCGATCTCAATGAAGACATTCGCCGGCTGGAGAAGAAAAACGAAGAGCTGACCAAGAAGATCTTCGGTGATCTGGGTGCCTGGCAGGTATCCCAGATGGCGCGTCATCCCCAGCGCCCCTACACCTTTGACTATATCGAGCATATCTTCACCGATTTCGACGAGTTGGCTGGGGATCGCGCCTATGCCGATGACAAGGCTATCGTCGGCGGCATCGCCCGTCTCGACGGTGAGCCGGTGATGGTGATTGGTCACCAGAAGGGTCGCGAGACCAAGGAGAAGATCAAGCGTAACTTCGGCATGCCGCGTCCGGAAGGATACCGCAAGGCCCTGCGCCTGATGGAGATGGCCGAGCGCTTCAAGATGCCGATCATCACCTTCATCGACACCCCGGGTGCTTATCCCGGCGTGGGTGCCGAGGAACGTGGCCAGTCTGAAGCCATCGCCCACAACCTGAAAGTGATGGCCGGTCTGACTGTGCCTGTGGTCTGCACCGTGATCGGTGAAGGCGGCTCGGGTGGTGCGCTGGCTATCGGCGTGGGGGATCGCGTCAACATGCTGCAGTACTCCACCTATTCCGTTATCTCGCCGGAAGGGTGTGCCTCCATCTTGTGGAAGAGCGCCGACAAGGCACCGATCGCCGCGGATGCCATGGGCATCACGGCCCAGCGCCTGCAGGAGCTGAAGCTCATCGACAGCATAGTCGAGGAGCCCCTTGGCGGTGCCCACCGCAATGTGGAGCTGATGGCCAAGCGCCTGAAGGATCGCATCCAGCAGGATCTTAATGCGTTGCGCCCGCTCGAGACTGATGAGCTGCTGGAGCAGCGCTACCAGCGCCTGATGGGCTACGGCTACTGCTAAGCTCCGGCTTCATCCCGACCTGCCAGAAGGCCCCCGCATTGCGGGGGCCTTCTTTTTGGGGCCGGGATAAATGCTGTTCATACGGATGTCATTTGGCGCTATGTTTGCCGAACACCCGGTGTCGGATCAACCGAGTGGCGGATCGTGGCCAAAAAAGTGGGCTCCCGCTCCTGGTGCCAGTCAGTTAAGCCCATATGGAATTGTTGTTATTGGTTTTTTCACACTGCGCTTCCATGGTCTGGCTTCACGCAGCGGGGGTCAGTTCGCGCTCTTCTCTTTGTTAATACGAATAGCCTGTTGGCTGTTAATACGAATGGCCCGCTGGTTGCTCCAGGTCTGCCACCCGCCTCGGGATATGCCAGGTGACACAGCTGGCATGCAGCTCAACTCATGGACAAGGTAGACCGGCGCCCTGTGAAAACTCAGTTGACTTGCCGTCTATCCCCTCACGCTCGCTGCCTTCTTCACCTGTGTGCGGCTCTGTCTAGCCGGCGCGACGGGCCAGCTGGACTTCCTGATGAGAACCGGTCGGCTTGGCGTGATACGGGCGAAGGGGTGTGCACGCCCGCTTGAGTCGACGCCACTCCTGCCAAAGCAGCCCGCACAGCGGCAGGGTCAGCAGCAAGACGGTGGTGGGCTGGGCCATCAGCACACCCTCGCGGCCCCACCAGAGCGGCAGCAGAAAAATCAGCGGCAGCAGCAGCAGTGTCTTGGCCGCCGAGATGATCAGCGCCTGCTTGGTGCGGGCCATGGACTGCAGCAACACTATGCCGAACATGATGATCCCCTCCAGCGGAATGGCGCTGAGGTTGAGGGTCAGGCTGCTGACGGCCGCGGCAAGCAGCTCGGCATCCTGATTGCCGATGTAGAGCATGGCCACCTGGCGCGGCAGCAGCTGGATCAGTAGCCAGACCGCCATGCCATAGGCAAGCGTGATCTTGAGCCCCATCTCCATCAGGAATTTCAGATCTCGATAGCGTTTGGCCCCCGTCGCCTGGCTGATGAGCGGTTGGATGCCGAAGGCCAGACCCTGCAGGATCACGATGAACACGGCTTCTGTGTAACCGGCTACGGTGAAGCCGGCCAGATCCTTGATGGCGCCATACGCCATCAGCTGGCTGTTGTGTAGCAGCAGTAGCAGCCCCAGGTTGAACTGGGCTATCAGGCTCGGCAGGCCGGTGAACAGCAGGTTGGGCATGGCCGGAAAACTGGGCACCATGTGGCGCCATGATAGGCGTAGCTTGGCATGGGAGGTAAAGAAGTAGCCCAGGCCCAGCAGGCTGACGATCCCCTCAGTGATGAGCGTTGCCTGGGCCGAGCCCACCAGTCCCAATCCCAGCCGCCCGACCATGAGGTAGTTGAGTACGATGTTGAGGATGGCGCCACTGCTGACCAAGATCATGGCCAGCCTTGGCCTGCCGTCGTTACGCAGCAGGTAGGGTACCGCCAGGTTGCAGGCCAGTAGCAGGGTACCGCCACCGATCCAGCTGAGGTAGTCACTGGCCTGTTTCCAGGTGTCGGTACCTTGCTCAATCCCCAATGCTTGCAGTATGTCGATGTGCCAATGGTACAGCAGCAAGGGCGCCAGGAGTCCGAGCAGCCCGAGCAGCCAGAACGCATTGACCAGCGCCTGTCGGGCCAGCCGGCTATGCTTCGCCCCCTGATGCAGGGAGATGGCGGTGGCCGCCCCCATGCTGATCATGGCGGCGAGCCCGATCAGCACCATGATGACCGGATAGACCAGGTTGATGCCGGCGAGGCCAGCGGCCCCCACATAGTGGCCGACGAAGATGCCATCGACCAGGTAGTAGGCACCTGAGACCAGCATGGCCATGACGGAGGGGAGGGCATAGCCCCAGAAACGGCGAGTCATTGCCCGTTGGCGCAACAGTAAGTAGGCAGACATATCTGTTCTCTTGGGGGAGTTCGATGATCGAGCAGACAGTCTAGATTAATATGTTTTTGTTGATAATCCGGTTTGTATTTGATGAATTAATGAATTTATCTCAGTAATCATCGGGTTTGATAGTGTGCCTTGAGCATGTCTATCAGGGCACGCAGGCCGCTGCCCAGCTGATGTCGGCTGGGATAAAAGAGTGAAAATCCCACGAAGGTGGGGCACCACTGCTCCAGCACGCTCACCAGTTTTCCCTGTGCCAGCTGCTTGCTCACCTCCTCTTCCAGACAATACGCCAATCCCAGCCCAGCCTCTGCCGCCCCGAGATAGAGAGCCGGCGTGCTGGTGGTCAGTGGCCCGGTCACCTCTATCTCCAGCAGGGCACCCTCTTCCCCGGCAAACGCCCAGCGGTAGTGATGAGATGGCGTCAGCCGGTAGCCTATGCAGGCATGGCGTGACAGCTCGCGGGGATGTTGCGGCGTGCCGCGCTCGGCCAGATAGGCGGGTGACCCCACCACCAGATAGCGTTGGGGAGGTCCGAGCGGCACACCAATCATCTCCTTGGGCAGCAGATCACCATAGAAGATGGCGGCGTCATAGCCATCCTCGATGAGACGCGGCATCAGCTCCTGCTCCACCACTTCCACCTGTATGCGCGGATAGCGCACCATGTAGTCGAGCAGCACGGGAGCCAGCAGCTCATCGATGGCGCCCCGCGGCGCACTGATCTTCAGCCGTCCCACCGGCTCGTCGCTGTGGTGAGCCAGTTCTTCGAGTGCGCTCTGCAGGTGGTTTAGCGTGGGCAGCAACTGTTCGAGCAGGTGCTGGCCCGCATCGGTCGGCACCACGGCGCGGGTGCTGCGATTGAGCAACCTGACACCCAACCGGGTCTCTAGCCCTTTCAGGCTGTGGCTCAGGGCGGAAGCCGACACCCCGAGCTCAAGGGCGGCTTTGCTGAAACTCTGGTGACGGGCGACGGCGGCAAAGACTGCCAGTTCGGCGAGGTCGGTACGGGTGATGGCCATATTAATGCAATGGGGAAATGTTGAGGAACAGGGTACGTCAGGGCACTTCAGCGCACAACCGGAGCAATAAACAGACACATGTAATCAGTTTGTTGTACCTCAAAGGGTGTAGATACGGGTGAAACTACCTGTGATTGTTAACGGTTGTTCACAAGATTGGGCTGATAACGTGATCTCGGACGTCAGAAAGGCGATTCCAATCAAACTTTGGTTGATTAATTCAAAAAAACACTGTGATCGCTAAGGGGATTTAATTAGAGTCAGCGCATCAGAACAAAGGTGCGTTAATGAGTTGTAATGGTTGACGCGCTTGCGGCCCCCGGGCTGATGACCCACAGATCTGTTTGTTGCAGTTTGGTTGTTACATGGAGTGGCGAACAAGTTGCCGAGTCGGCGGGATAAGAATAACAGGGATGGAGTGCAGGAGTTCCAGGGAAATGGGACAGGGCATTGCGCCCGGTTGACTAGATTTTTTCTATTTTCCTTGATGACAGGAACACCCCTATGTCTGACATGAACATTGCAGTTGAAGGCAACTTAGCCAGTAATGCGTCTTCCCGTGGCATCAACAAGGCCGACCTGGTCTGGATGCTGGGCCTGTACGGTACCGCTATCGGTGCCGGTGTGCTCTTCCTGCCAATCAACGCCGGTGTCGGTGGTCTGTGGCCGCTGGTTGCCATGTTGATCCTGGCCCTGCCGCTGACTTTCTTCGCTCACCGTGGTCTGGCTCGCTTCGTGCTGTCCGGCTCTACCCGTGATGGCGACATCACTGAAGTAGTTGAAGAGCACTTCGGCAAGACCGCAGGCAAGTTCATCACCCTGCTCTACTTCTTTGCCATCTACCCGATCGTACTGATGTACTCGGTCGCCATCACCAATACCGTCGAGAGCGTGATTGTTCACCAGTTGGGCATGTCTGCACCTCCCCGTGCCGTTCTGTCACTGGCGCTGATCCTGGGTCTGATGGCGGTTGTTCGTCTGGGCGGTCAGGTTATCGTCAAAGCGATGAGCGTGCTGGTATTCCCGTTCGTGATCACCCTGATGGGTCTGGCGTTCTACCTGATCCCGCACTGGAACGGTACCATCATCACTGAAGCACCAGCGCTGGCTGACGCCTTCAACGGCGACTTCCTCAAGACCCTGTGGCTGGCTATCCCGGTCATGGTGTTCTCCTTCAACCACTCTCCGATCATCTCCTCCTTCGCGGTGGACAATAAAGGTCGCTATGGTGAAGGTGCCGAGAAGAAGTGCAGCAACATCCTGCTGGGCGCCCACGTCATGATGGTGATGACCGTTATGTTCTTCGTATTCAGCTGCGTACTGAGCCTCTCTCCGGCTGACCTGGCTGCTGCCAAAGAGCAGAACATCTCCATCCTGTCCTATCTGGCCAACCACTTCGACAACCCGGTTATCGCCACTGTGGCTCCGTTGATTGCCATGGTTGCCATCAGCAAATCCTTCCTGGGTCACTACCTGGGAGCGCAAGAAGGCATGAACGGCCTGATGGCCAAGGCGCTGCGCGAGAAGGGCAAGAATGTTGACACCAAGCAACTGAACAAAGTGACTGCGGTGTTCATGATCCTGACCACCTGGGCCATCGCCACCATCAACCCGAGCATCCTCGGCATGATTGAAGATCTGGGCGGCCCCATCATCGCGATGCTGCTGTTCCTGATGCCGATGTACGCCATCTCCAAGGTGCCGGCCATGCGCAAATACGCTGGCAACATCAGCAACGGCTTCGTGACCATCATCGGTCTGATCGCCATGTCCGGTATTATCTATAAGCTGATTGCCTGATAACTCCGGCTACCGAGTTGAATGAAGAAGCTGCCTCGCAAGAGGCAGCTTTTTTTGTTTGATCAACGGATTGCCCTTAACAAGCAAGGGGCTGCGGCCTAACATGGCGTGATGTTTTTCCAGTCAGGGCAAAAGGATATGTCTGCGTTGAAAAAAGAGCTGGGGCTCTGGCAGGGGATGGGGCTGCTCGCCACCTCACTGCTGGGTACCGGGATCTTCGTGGTGCCAGCGACCGCGGCGTCGCTGGCGGGGGGAGCCTCGCTCTGGGCCTGGGTGTTGCTCATCGTGCTGGTGCTGCCCATCGCCTTCACCTTCGCCCGACTGGGGCGCCGCTACCCCCATGCGGGTGGGGCGCCGCACCTCATCGGGCTCGCCTTTGGCAACGGCGCCGAGCGCTTCTCCGCCTTTCTGTTTCTGGCTGTGCTGCCGGTGGGCTTGCCTGCGGCCCTCACTATCGCCGCTGGCTTCTGGCACGCGCTGTTTGATTTGGGGGAGTGGACCCTGTGGGCCATCCAGCTGCTGACCCTGCTCGGGGTATTCCTGCTTGGGCTGCGGGGGGCGCGCTCCTCCGGCAACCTGCAGTTGTTGATTGCCCTGGCCATATTGGGGCTGACCCTGCTCATCTGGTTCAAGGGGGATCTCAGCTGGCGTGACGCAGCGCAGCCACTGCCGACGGCAGCTGAGTGGCCCGCCATGGGCACGGCGCTGGCGCTGATGTTCTGGTGCTTCGTGGGGCTGGAAGCCTTCGCCCACATGGGGGAGGAGTTCAAGCGGCCGGAGCGGGACTATCCGCTGGCCCTGCTCGGCGGCGTCTTGCTGGCGGGGCTGATTTACTGGGTGCACTCGCTGGTGGTGCTCAAATATGGCCTCTATGGCGACGAGGCGACCAATGCCACCGCCATTCCGGCCCTGCTCTCCTTGCTGTTCGGCCCCACCGCCAAGTGGCTGGTGGCCATCCTTGGATACCTCTCCTGCTTTGCCAGCATCAACATCTACCTGCAGGGATTTGCGCGCCTTATCTGGAGCATGGCGCGGGAAGGCAAGCTGCCGGTCTCCCTCTCTCGCCTCTCGGCCAGGGGGGCGCCGCTCAACGCCCTGTGCTGGGTGCTCGCCATCTGCTTCGTCTCCATCACCTTGATCCTCTGGTTGCGACTGCCGCTTGATGAGCTGATCCGCTACGCCAACGGCAACTTTGTGCTGGTCTATCTGCTCTGCATGGCGGCGGGTTGGCGCTTGCTCGGTGGCATGGGCAAGGGGCTGGCGGCCTTGAGTGTGCTGCTCTGCCTCGCTGTGCTGGTGGCGCTCGCCTCCCAGGTGCTTTATGCGGCGCTGCTCAGCGCGGGTTACGGTGTGTTTTCTTTGTGGCGGCGCAGACGTCGCCGCGCTCTGGCTACCGACAACATCTGCGCCATCAAGTAACCGACCCGATAAAAAGCCCCAGTGCGGGGCTTTTTGCTAGCTATCAGATGCGGTGGTGCTCAAGCGTTTGGCAGGTCGCTGCGTAGCAGGGCGTAGTGCCGCAGGGAGATAAACTGCTCCCCCTTCCGCTCGCATTCCCGAGCCGTCCCTTCGTAGCGAAAGCCGGCCCGCTCGAGCAGGCGGGCAGAGGGGAAGTTTGGCTCCTCCACCACCGCCAGCAAGCGGTGCAGCTCGGTGGTGTGGTAGATGAGGTCCAGAAACTGCCGCAATGCCGTCTGCATGATCCCCTGGCCCCAGTGCTCGGGATAGAGCCAGTAGCCGAGTTCGGCCCGCTTGTGCAGCGGGTCGGCATCGTTGTAGCCGATGGCCCCCAGGGGGACGCCGTTTCGCTGGCAGCGGATCAGGAACCAGGCCCCGCTCTGGCACTGCGCTATCTCGGCGTACCAGCGCATCTGGGCCTGGCATGCCTCCATGCTGTCATAGCTGATACCGTAATAGGCGATGACCCTGGGATCTGACAGTGCGCGGTAGATGTGGGGCAAGTCGGCCTCCATGACGGGGTCGAGCCTGATATCGGGTTGTGGTGGTGAAGACATCATGTGCTCCTTGCGGCCAGCCGTGGCTGGCCGCGTGAGTTGAGTAAAAGGGCGGGATAACAGCGCGGATCACGGCTGGGCTCACGGCTCGGAAAGACCCAGCAAACCGGCAAGCCTTTCCAGCTCATCGCGCCACTCTTGCTGCAGTCGCAGGGTTTGATGTTTGGGCTTGCGGGCGAGATCGGCGGCAAGCAGGGCATCCAGCTCGTACCAGCGTGCCAGCAGCGCCTCATCATCGTGCACCGGCATGGGATCTTCCCTCCCGGCGTCATTGGCCTGGGCGTCGGCGGCGGGCCGATCGGGCGCATCGCCGAGCAGCTCGGCATAGGCCCGCTCGGCGCTGTGGGCCTCGTGGATCCGACCCTCCCTGATCACCCAGAAGCGGTTGCAGCTGCGCTCGATCAGATCCCGGTCGTGGGAGACAAGCAGCACGCCGCCAGCAAAGCCGGTTAGCGCCTCGGCCAGCTCCTCCTTTCCTGCCAGATCCAGATGGTTGGTGGGTTCATCGAGCCAGAGCAGATGGTGACTCGCCAGTGACAGGGCGAGGAACAGCAGTCTGGCCCGCTCGCCCCCGCTCAGGGTCGCGACTCGCTGACCGTGACGGGAGTAAGGGAAGCCCGCGCGGATCAGGGCCTGGCGCAGCGTCACCTCCGGCAATGGTGCCAGTGGATAGAGGGCATCGGTCAGGGTGGCGTCGCCGTCCAACTGCTGCAGGGACTGATCGTAATAGGCGATGCTGGCGCCAGGGTGGCGATACCAGCCCTCGGCCGGTTGTTGAGCGCACACCTCGCCCCAGCACTGACGCAGCAGGGAAGACTTGCCCGTGCCGTTGGCGCCGAGCAGGGCGACCCTATCGCCAGCACGCAGCCAGAGATCCTCGGCTCGCAGCAGCGGCGGCAAGCTGGGGGCGGGGTGCACGTCGAGGGCGTCGAGCCGAAGCAGGGCATCGGCGGGCAGTGCCTGCCCGCGCAGTTCGAGGCGCCAGGGTGCGTCCGCTCCGACCACGCTCTGCTCCTCCTGCAGCCTGGCCACCCGTTTCTCCATGGACTTGGCCTGGCGCACCAGCTTCTCGTTGTCATGCTCCCGCCCCCAGATGGCGAGGCGTTTGCTGCTGGCGCTCAGGCGGTCGATCTCTTTTTGCTCGTCGGCCCGGCGCAGGCGGGTTTGCTCATCCTCTTCGGCCAGGGCCGCCCTGGCCTGGCTGCAGGGCAGGGCGAAGCGATGAAGCCGCCGATCCCGCAGGATCAGGGTCTCGCGGGTTACCCGATCGAGCAGGCGACCATCGTGCGACACCAATACGAAGGCGCCACGCCACGCCAGCAGGAAGCGCTCGAGCCAGAGCAGGGCGGGCAGATCCAGGTGGTTGCTGGGTTCGTCCAGCAGTAACAGGTTGGGTTGGTGCAGCAGAGCGCGGCCTATCTGCAAGCGGGTGTGCTGACCGCCGCTCAGCGAGCTGACCGGAAGGTCGGCCTGCTCGGTCAGTTGCAGTTCGGTCAGCATCTTGTCTACCTGCCACGCTTGGTCAGCCTCGTTGGCCAGCGCATCGAGCAGCACGGCGCGGGTGCTGAGTGCTTGCAGTTGCGCGGGCAGATGCTGGGCCACAAATTCACAGCGGCAGGGGCTAGCCTTGTGGATGCGTCCCTCATGGGGCTGGCGCTGACCGGCCAGCAGGGCGAGCAGTGTGCTCTTGCCACAGCCGTTGGCGCCTATGAGGCCAATGCGATCACCGCTGCGGATGCTGAGGTCGAGGTTGTCAAATAACGGAAGGTGCCCCGCACTCATTTGCAGGGAATGGGTACTCATCAGGGTTGTCATGCTCTTGCTCTCTTAAATTCCGGGATCGAAGATCCCTGTCATCAGGAGCGCTGGCGACAACGGCAGAGTCGAGAAAGATCTCGGTTTGGAAGGGAGTCGGCTTTGCTCGAACCCGCTATCGCAGCGCGATGGTATGCAGGCAAGAGCACGCGAATGTGCCGAACAGGCGGGCCGAGAACATCGGGCACGCTTGGATAACCATTTTTTACCTCCTTATTTTTCGTAGTGGCAAGGTGCGGCGATTATAAGCGCAGAAAAAAAAGCCGTCCATCGGGGTTCAGGTCTGTCGCCGGGCAGCAAGGAGGCGAGAAAGGGCGTCAGCGTCGGTCACCGACAAGGCGGCAGCCCCGCGCTGCGGGGCTGCCTCATGGCGTGTGATGAATTAATCGCGGGGGGTTTTGAGTGCCTGGATCACATCGTCAGTGGGAGCCAGCTCCTCGACGTGGTTGAAGCTCTCGATCCCCTCTTGCGGATGCAGGGTGAAGGCGTCGGCGCTCAGGTAGCTGCCGCTGCCTGTGCTCTCCATGATGACGATGAGCTCGGGCTGCTTGTCACCGTTGAGATCCTGCAGTTTGAGCTCCTTGATGGTGCCATCGCGCGCCAGCACCTTGCCGTCGATGAACTGATCGAGGGGAAACTGGGGATTGGCGCCGGAGTAAAGGCGCACGTCGTAGCTGCCGATGGAGGCGGGTTCACCACGCCCCTCGCTGACGGTGATCACCTGGCCGGAGGGCAGCGTCAGTTGTTTGAAGAATCCCTCCGCCGCCTGGCCAGTCAGTGGCAGGGTGAGCAGGCCGAGTGTCATGAATAAGGTTTTCATCGATGTGACCCTTGTTGCTGCGGTGACGGGCCGGCATGCCTGCCCGTCACGGATGTGAATGTGTGGGCCGGGTTCGGGCTTGCCTCTGCCCGGCTCTCTTTCTCTGCTTCGCCGGAGGCGGCCATTACCAGATCTTGACCCGTTTGGCCGGGTCCAGATAGAGCTTGTCCCCCGGCTGGATATTGAATGCCTCATAGAAGGCGGGAATGTTCGGCACCACGCCGTTGACCCTGTACTCGGGCGGAGAGTGGGGATCCGAGGTGAGCAGCATCTGCATCAGCTCGGGGCGATACATGCCCTTCCACACCTGGGCCCAGCCGAGGAAGAAGCGTTGCTCGCCGGTGAAGCCGTCCAGCACGGGTGCCTCCTTGCCATCCAGTGACAGCTCGTAGGCCTTGTGGGCTATGGTAAGACCGCCCAGATCGCCGATATTCTCCCCCAGGGTGAACTGGCCATTGACGAACTGACCATCGATGGGCTCGAAGCGGTTGTACTGGGCCACCAACCGACTGGTGCGAAAGCGGAACTCCTTGAGATCCTGTGGCGTCCACCAGTCGCGCATCAGGCCGTCGCCGTCTGACTTGGCCCCCTGATCATCGAAACCGTGGCCCATCTCGTGGCCGATCACTCCGCCGATGGCGCCGTAGTTGACCGCATCATCTGCTGTCATGTCGAAGAAGGGGGGCTGCAGTATGGCGGCCGGGAAGACGATCTCGTTGTTGCTCGGGTTGTAGTAGGCGTTCACCGTCTGCGGCGACATGTGCCACTCGTCTCTGTCTACCGGCTTGCCGAGGCGGGCCAGGTTGTCGGCATATTCAAAGGCGTGGGCCCGCTGCAGGTTGCCCAGCAGATCGCCCTGGCGGATCTCGATGGCGCTGTAATCCTTCCACTTGTCCGGGTAGCCGATCTTGGGTCTGAACTTGGCCAGCTTCTCCAGCGCCTGCGCCTTGGTTTCCGGCGACATCCACTCCAGCTCCTGAATGCTCTGGCCATAGGCGGTGCGCAGGTTCTCCACCAGCTGCTCCATGCGGGCCTTGGCCTCTGGCGGGAAGTAGCGCTCCACGTAGAGCTGGCCCACCGCCTCGCCCAGATGATCGTCCAGCACGCCGAGCGCGCGCTCCCAGGGGGCGCGTTGCTTCGGAGTGCCACTTAAGGTGGTACCGAAGAAGGCGAAGTGCTGGGCGTCGGTCTGGCTGTCAAGATAGGGGGCGTAATCCGTGATCAGCTGCCACTTGAGGTAGGCTTGCCAGTCGCCGATCGGGGTCTGCTGCATCAGGTCATCGAGGGCCGCGAGATAACTTGGCTGGCCTATGACCAGGCTGCTCTGACCGGCGAGGCCGGCCTGGTTCAGATAGCTGTCCCAGTCGATGTGCGGGGCGAGGCGCTTGAGCTCGCTCTGGGGCGCCTTGTTGTAATTCTTCTCCCGATCCCGCAGGGCCACGTTGTCCCACTGGATCTGGGCGAGTTTGGTCTCAAGGGCCAGGATGCGCTGGGCCTTGGCCTTGGCATCCGCTTCACCGAAACGGGTCAGCATGTCGGCGATGTGCTGCTCGTATTTCTGCCGCAGCGCCTGGCTGTTGGGGTCACTCTTGAGGTAGTAATCCCGATCCGGCAGGCTGAGCCCGGATTGATAGAGGTAGACCGCATAGCTGTCCGGCGCCTTGGCATCGGCGTCGATCCAGAAGCCGAACGGGGCACCGCCGCCAGTGCGACCGCTCTGGGCAAAGGCTCGGGCCAGCCCGCTCTGATCGCGGATCTGATCGATGTCGCTGAGCAGGGGCAGCAGCGGCGTGGTGCCCTTGGCATCCCGGCTGCCCTGATCCAGATAGCTCTGGTAGAGGTCGTGGATCTGCTGGGCCGGGGTGCCTGCCGCCGCCTTGCTGTCGAGCCCCTCGACCAGCACCCGCACGTCCGCCAGGGACTTGTCCCGCAGCATGTAGAAGGCGCCATCGGCGGGCCTGTCGTCCGGGATCTTGGCGGTGGTCAGCCAGTGACCATTCACGTAGCGGAAGAAGTCGTCACCGGGTTTGACCCGGGTGTCCATGTTGGCCAGCGCGAGGCCGGAGTGTTTGTCTGCTGTGTCCGGCCCCTGACTACAACCGGCCAGCAAGGCCAGTCCGATGAGGCAGGCCAGTATGCTTTTTTTATTGTTCATCTTGTTGGATTCCAATTCGGGTTATTCAGCTTACTGGCCCAAACAGGACAGTTCTTCACTCTAACAGTCGGGTTGCAGCTTGATAAGCCCGACTCTGCTAAGATCGGCCTGGTCGTTTTGGGGAAGCCTATGATTTCTCGTATTTATTCTCGTTTTTGTCAGACCCTGCCCGCGTCGGAAGGTTCCCGGGGCCTGTTGGTTGCCTTCAGTGGCGGGCTCGATTCCACAGTGTTGTTGGTGCTGGCGGCGCAGTTTGCCCGCGAGCAGGGGCTCCGGCTACGCGCCCTGCACGTGCATCACGGCCTGAGCCCTCACGCCGATGCCTGGGTGGCCCATTGTGAAGCCGTGTGTCAGCAACTGGCGGTGCCGCTCATCGTCCAGCGGGTGCAACTGGTGCGTGGCAATGGCCAGAGCCTGGAGGCCCAGGCCAGGGAGGCCCGCTATCAGGGGCTGGCCGCCAGTCTGGGGGCCGGTGAGTGGCTGCTCACCGCCCATCATCAGGACGATCAGCTGGAGACACTGCTGCTGGCCCTCAAGCGTGGCGCTGGCGTGCGGGGCCTGGCGGGCATAGTGCCGAGTCAGCCGTTTGCGGACGGCCTGCTGCTACGCCCCTTGCTTGAGGTCAGCCGGGCCGAGTTGGCCGAGGCGGCCCAATCGCTTCCTTACGGCTGGGTGGAGGATGAGAGCAATCAGGATGTGAGTTATGACCGCAACTTCCTGCGCCAGACGCTTATCCCCCAGCTCAAGGCCCGCTGGCCCGCCATGGCTCGCACCGCCGCCCGCAGCATGGCGCTGTGTGCCGAGCAGGAGACGTTGCTGACCGAGCTGGCCGAAGCGGACTGGCGGCTGGCCGGTGAGGGGAGTGCCCTGAATATCGAGCCGCTGCACGGGCTTTCGGCGACCCGGCGCAACAACCTGCTGCGCTACTGGATCCGCCGGCTGGGGGGCGAGATGCCCTCCCGAGATCAGCTGGCTCTGCTGTGGCAGGAGGTGGCGCTGGCGCGAGAGGATGCCAATCCACAGTTCAGCTTGAAGCGTCTGGATTGCCGCCGCTTTCAGGGCCGGCTCCATCTGGTCAAGCCTGGACTGGTGCCCTGCCACGAGCAGTTGACGGTGCTGGTTGGCGAGTCGGTCGCCTTGCCGGATGGGCTGGGCCAGGTGCAGCTAGCGCTGCGGCAGGGCGGTGAGGGGTTGAGGCCGCCCACTGCGTGGGAGCCAGTGTCGGTACGTTTTCAAGTGACGCCAGGGATCATGCTCAAGCCCGTGGGGCGCAGCGGCAGTCGGCGTTTCAAGAAGTTGCTGCAAGAGTATGGGGTGCCCTCCTGGCAGCGGGGGCGCATCCCCATTCTCTATTACGGCGAGCAGGTGGCAGCGGTGGCTGGACTCTTTATCTGTGACGGATTCATGACGCGAGCGACCGGTGTGGAGTGGCACTGGTTGCCAGCGGCGGACAGCTACATCCCGGAGTGAATCCGGGATCGCCATTAAGATAAAAAGCCGGCATTGCCGGCTTTTTTGCACTTGTCTACTTACCGGCTCAATCCAGCAGGCTGGTCTTGCCCGCTTTTTTGCGGGCGTAGAGGTGGGCGTCCGCCGCCTCATACAGACTATGGACAGCCACCCCGGATTGCCAGCTGGCAGCCCCCAGGCTGCAGCCGACCGAGAAGCGACTGAGCTCCTTGTTGGTTATCAGCATGTGTTGCAGCCGCAGCCAGACGGGGCGCCAGGCCTCGGGCTCGGCGGGTTGCAGCAGCAGCGCAAATTCGTCGCCACCGAGGCGAAACGCCTGATCCGTGCTGCGGGTGCAGTTCTTGAGCAACTGGGCGAAGCGGCTCAGCACCAGATCGCCGACCGGGTGGCCCCAGGTGTCGTTGATCTGCTTGAAGTGATCCAAGTCCAGCAGTACCAGCACCAGACCGTGGGACTCCCGGCTGTGCTGCTCCACCGCGCGGCCTATTGCCTCGTCGAAGTAGGATCGGTTGCCGAGCCCGGTCAGGTGATCGAGCCGCACCTGCTGCTCCAGTTGCGCCAGTCGCAGATAGAGGGGCAGGGGCAGGCAGAGCAGCTGATGGTACTGCTGCAGGATCCGCTGCTGGCTGCCGCTCAGGGTATGTTCCAGGGTGTAGTGCAACTGGCCGAACAGCTGGCCATGCTGGCCGCGCAGTTCGAACGGATAGCTGTGTAGCGTCAGGTTGGCCTGGGGCGGCTGCTGGATCAGCCGAAGTGACTGGGCGTGATCAAAGTAGAGGCTGTGTATCCGGACAACTCTTGCCGCATGATCGGCAAAGGTTGCCAGCAGGCTGTCGAGATCCGTCTGTACCAGCAAGAGCTCGAGCAACGGGTTGCGATCCTGGCTGGCCAGCGGCGTGAGCCGCTCCATCTGGCGAACCCACTGTTCTATGCCATGTCCCAAACCATTCAATGACGATGTGTTTTCCACGGTATAGTCCTCAGACATCCTACTTACTCTCACCTCCTTGCAATCCTTGTGCCCAAAATATGTTCGATGTGAACAAGGGCCGCTGGCTAGGCTTAAGTGGATAAAAAGGGAGGGGAAATTGTATACAGATGTCTTGATCCTGCTGTTTGCCGCCGTCTTGCTGGTGGCGATTTTCCGGCGCCTCGGCCAGCCGGTGATCCTCGCCTACCTGCTTGCCGGGGTACTGCTCGGCCCCCATGGCGCCGCCGTGATCACGGGACAGGCGATCATGCAGACCATCGCCGAGCTCGGCATCGTCTTTCTGATGTTCTCGCTCGGGCTGGAGTTCTCGCTGCCGCGGCTGATCGCCATGCGGATGCTGGTGCTGGGCGTGGGCGGTTTGCAGGTACTGTTCACCTCCTCGCTGTTCTTCTGGCTCGCGTGGTGGTGGGGACTGAGCCTGCCGCAGGCACTGGTGGTTTCGGGCACCCTGGCGCTCTCCTCCACCGCCGTGGTGATCAAGCAGCTGGGGGAGCAAAAACAGCTGCACACCCGCCGTGCCCAGCTCGGAGTGAGCGTGCTGCTGTTTCAGGATCTGGCTGTGGTGCCGCTGCTGGTGATGATCCCCATACTGGCCAGGCCCGAGATCCAGGGCGGCGCCCTGCTGGCGGAGATCGCCTGGGCCACCCTCAAGGGGCTGTTCGCCCTGTTCAGCCTGCTGGCGGTGGGCAAGTGGCTGCTGCCGCTGCTGTTTCACGAGGTGGCGCGGGCCCGCTCCGACGAGCTGTTCGTGCTGACCGCCTTGCTGGTGGCGCTGCTGGCCGCCTCGCTGACCCAGTGGATGGGGCTCTCCATGGCATTGGGAGCGTTTCTGGCGGGCATGATGCTGGGCGAGTCCCACTATCGCCATCAGTTGGAGGTGGACATACGGCCGTTTCGGGACGTGTTGATGGGGCTCTTCTTCATCACCATCGGCATGACCATGGACTGGCAGCTGGTGGCACGGGCCTGGTGGCAGGTGATCATCAGCGTGCTCGGCCTCATCTTGATCAAATCCCTGCTAGTGCTGCTGGCCGGCCGCCTGATGGGGGAGCGCAAGCGCGATGCCATGGCGACGGGGATCATGCTGAGCCAGGTGGGCGAGTTTGGTTTCGTACTGCTGGCGCTGGCCAATCATCACGGCCTGCTCGACCATCAGCTGATCTCCCTGCTCATCGGCATAGGGGTGATCTCCATCGCCATGACCCCCTGGCTGGTGCAGCGGGCCCATGGTTTGGCCCGTTCGCTCACCGACTCGGCTCTGCTCTCTCGCTCCGAGGTGGCGCAGTCCGGCCTGAGCAAGCATCAACACGTCATCATCGCCGGTTTCGGCCGGGCCGGGCAGACCTGTGCCCGCTTCCTCAAGCTGGAAGACATCCCCTTCCTCGCGCTGGATCTCGATCCCGAGCGGGTGAGCGAGGCCAAGTCGGCGGGGGAGCAAGTGGCGTTTGGCGATGCGAGCCGGCGCGATATCCTGTTGGCCGCCGGCCTGCTGCGGGCCCGGCTGGTGATTATCACCTTCGACGATCGCAAGCGGGTCGAGGCCATGCTGGCGCTGATCAAGGAGCTGGCGGCGGAGGTCAGGGTGCTGGTGCGCACCCGGGATGACAGCTTTCTGGAGGCCTTCAAGCAGGCGGGGGCCCACGAGGTGATCCCCGAATCTCAAGAGGGAGCCCTGATGCTGGTCTCTCACCTGCTGCTCAACTGCAACATTCCCATCGGCCGGGTGATCCGGCGCATGGAACACGAGCGCAGCAGCCAGTATCGCTTCCTGCACGGCTTCTACTGGGGGGATCAGAGCGCCAGCAATCTGGAGACGGATCAGCTGCTCGAGCGACTGCATCCCGTGCTGTTGCACGATCAGGCCTGGGCTGTGGGGCGCACTGTACAGGCTCTGGCACTGGATACGGTGCGGATCAAGGAGGTACAGCGCGGTGAGCAGAGCCTGGAACCCAGACCCGAGCTGATGCTGGCGGCGGGGGATCTACTGGTCCTGTTTGGCAATGCGGTGGCAATGGAGCAGGCCGAGCAGCGGCTGCTGGAGGGGCGCTAGCCCGGCGCCCCCCGGACCGGCTGCGGTTCATGTCACTTAGCGCGCCATCTGCTCGATACCCAGAAACTGTTCGACCCGCTGGCGCTCGTTGAGGGTGTCCCGGTAGCCCAGCTTGATCAATTGCTGGCAGTAGCCGGGGTAGAACATCAGGAAACTGGCCAGGCTACTGCTCTCATCCCCCTTGACCCCCAGCACCCGCAGCAGGCGGCGCAGCTGTACCGGCATCTTGCGCAAATAGTTCAACGCTATGATGTCTAGATCTTCGCTCGGCTTCAGTACACAGGTCTCCACTCGCTTCAATTTCAAACGGTTACGCTCCCGCTCCGGGATGAAATCCAGGGTCTGGTTGATGCTCCACAGCCGCTCAAGATCCGAGTTGAGGGTGTCGGTGAAGACAGTATCGAGCAGGTGGCCGGCGATGTTGGAGCTGGTCAGGTGATCGTGATGAAAGGTCGGTGCCGAGTGGGCCGGCGGATCCAGGGTGACCAGCAGGATCCGCTCTGCCCCCAGGTGGATGGCGGGGCTGAGCGGACTGAGCTGGTGGATGGATCCATCGCCATAGAATCTGTCGCCTATATGGGTTGCGGGAAAGACAAATGGCAGCGCTGAGGAGGCCATCAGGTGATCCGAGGTGAGCAGGGTACGTACCCCGCGCCGTCTGGCTCGCTCCCACGGCAGGTGTTCGGCCCGTCCCTGAAAGAAGGTGGTGGAGAGGCCGTCATCGTAATCGGACGCCGTGATGGCGAGCGCCTCCAGGCTGCCGTAAAGAATGTTGTCATCGATGCGGTGGTAGTCGATGAGCTGATCCAGCAGGCGGCGCAGCGGCGCGTTGTCGAACAGGTGAAAGGCGTGGTTGGTGTGGGGATTGATGAGGCCTGCCGAGCCCTCGTACATCAACCGCCACAGCAATCTGCCGGGGTGAAAGTCGAAGATGTGATGAGTCTCGAAGCGGCGCCAGACCCACTCCAGCTTGCGCACCCCCAGATGAAAGCAGGAGGCATAGCAGGCCAGTGCGGTGGCATTGATGGCGCCGGCTGAGGTACCGCACAGTATGGGGAAGGGAATGCCGATATTGCGCGGATAGAACTCGGCGATGGCCTTGAGGGCACCGACCTGATAGGCGGCGCGAGCACCGCCACCGGTCAACAGAAGAGCTGTGTTGGGTCTGGCCATGATACTGCGCCTTATGTTTGCAACTGGGGGGGCTGCCACCGAGCAATGTAACTATAAGGCACTGTATCGAATATAAAAATAGGGTTGTCCCCCCTTTTTTTCAGGCTGGTTTTGCTCCCTCGTCAGGGCGCCCTCACTGGTGTGAATGGCCTCGCAGGCGCCGTCTCGTCATGCTGATTACGCTTGGGGGGAGCAACAGCTTGCTGCCGCTCAGTCGTCCTTGATATCGAGCTGCTGCAGGGCGATAACTGCCTGAGTGCGGTTCTTGACTCCGAGTTTTCTGAAGATGGCGGTGATATGGGCCTTGATGGTGGCCTCGGAAACGTTGAGCTCCCAGGCGATCTGCTTGTTGAGGCTGCCATCGCGCAGCATCACCAGCACCTTGTATTGCTGGGGGGTGAGGCTGGCGAGCTTGCTGGCGAAATCGGGGCCATCTTCGGACTCGGGATGCAGCGAGATGCCGGCCGGCACCCAGTTATCCCCTCCGATCACCGTATTGAGGGCGCTGACCAGCTCCTTCATGGGCACGGATTTGGGGATGAAACCCAGCGCCCCGAGCCGCAACACCTGCTGGATGATGGCGGGATCCTCCGAGGCGGAGACCACGACGATGGGCAGATCCGGGTGCTGGCCGCGCAGGTGAGCGAGGCCGGAGAAGCCGTTGGCGCCCGGCATTTTGAGATCGAGCAGCAACAGGTCCACCTCCGGGTGTTCCCCCAGCAGACTGGTCAGACTGTCGATGGAGTCCGCCTCCAGCAGTTGGACGTCGTTGATGGCCATGTGCACCGCTTGATAGAGGGCGCCCCGAAACAGGGGGTGGTCATCTGCGATGACGATGGTAAATTGGCTATCCATTGCTCACATTGTTGCTAACTGATTGTTTTGGAAAATTAAACTAGCATCGCGCCTCTAGGGGGTCAAACCCGCAGGCATGCAAATGTGAAGCGAGCGTCGGATGTCGTGCCATTAGGGTCGATAGGATAGTCATGCGAAACCCATGCGGGAGGCAAGAGATGGGATCTTTGGTATTGACGGTGGGCACAGGCTCCACCTGGGCAATGCGTGCTGCGCTGGTGCTCGCCATGAGCGGGTTGGCGTGGCAGGAGCAGGTGTTTGATCTGGAAGATGCCAAGGCGTTGCAGCGGCTCAAGCGCGTGGGGCCAGCCGGCCTGGTGCCCTGGCTGGATCACGATGGTGTGCGGATACACGACTCACTGGCCATCGCCGAATATCTCCACGAGCTCTGTCCAGATCGCCGGCTCTATCCCGCGTCCCTGGCCGAACGGGCGCTGGCCCGCAGCCTGTGCGCCGAACTGCACTCGGGTTTTGGCCAGATCCGCAGCCAGCTGCCCTTCTTCCTGGGGGCGCCGACCCGCAGCGAGCCACCGGTAGAGGCCATCGGCGAGCTGGCTCGTTTGCAGACCGTCTGGTCCCAGGCGAGGGAGCCCTTCTACTTTGGCGAGGCGGGTATTATCGACGCCTTCTATGCCGTGATGGCCCATCGGCTGGCCAGCTACGGCATCGTGCTGCCCGGTCAGGCGGGGGCGTATCAGCAGGCGCTGCTGGCTTGGCCTCTGTGGCAGGAGACCCTGCTCAAGGCGCGGTTGCAGTGGCCGGTGGCGGCGCGCCAGTCCCAGTAAACTGTTGCGGGCGGAATAACGAGAGAGGGGAGCCAGTGGCTCCCCTCTCTGTTGGTGGTGAAGGTGGCTTAAGGGTTACTTCTGCCGACCGGCAAAGACGACGACGACCTTGTCATCCCCCAGCTCCCGCACGAAGGCGTAGGGGGCATCCGAGAGTTTCTGGTGACTGCCTGCCGCTACCGCCGGATGGGCGGCGCGGAACTGGCCGAGTCGCTGCCAGTGCTGGACCAGTTCGGCCTTGTCGCCGTGCCCTAGCTCCTGCCAGTTCATGTCCGAGCGCACGCTCTGGTCAAAGACGCCGCCATCCTTGGCCAGGCCACGGCCCGACTCGTCGCCGTAGTAGAGCTGGATGCCGCCCGGCAGCAGCATGAAGCTGTTGGCCACCCGCCGCTGCAGCGGTATGTCCTGATAGTCACCGAAGAAGAGCTTGGTATCGTGGGAGCTGATGTAGCTCAGCACGTTGAACTCGGGATCCTGATTGATACGGCTGGCGTAGCTGGCATAGGTGGGATCGCTGCCCGCCATGCACTGGGCCTGGGGCAGGGCAAACTCACGCTGATAGTCGAAGTTGATCAGCGAATCGAAGCCGTTCTGGTACCAGAAGTCCTTGGCGACCCCGTGATCCCACACCTCGCCCACCATGTAGAAGGGAAGGTCATCCAGCGCCTTGTCCGGGTTGGTGGCCTTCCACTCCTTGAGTGCCGCCGTGCCTGCCTGTTTGAGCCTGGCCCATACCTCTGGTTCCAAGTGCTTGACGGTATCGGCCCGAAAGCCGTCGATGCCGAATCGGCGCACCCAGTCGGTGTGCCAGGCGATCAGGTAGTCGCTCACCGTAGCGTCGGGCAGCGCCTTGGCCTTGGTATCTTTTTTCGCGGCCAGCAACGGCGGCAGCCCCACCGGTTTGGTTGATTCGGTCAGAAAGTCCGGCAGCCCCGCCACCGAACCGGTCACATCGTCGGTGCCCGGTTGTGGGTAACCGGGCAGACCGGCCCGCACCCAGCCAGGCCCCCACCACTGGTTCCAGACGGTCGGCAGTTTGCCGCTGTTTTGGGTCAGCTCGGTGAGCCCCAGATCCTGCAGATCGGCCAGGGTGGCGTAACCGGCGTGGTTCATCACCACGTCCAGAATGATCCGCATGCCGCGCTTGTGGGCTTCGTCCACCAGGGTTTTCAGGCTCTCTTCATCACCATAGTTGGGATCGATTTTGGTGAAGTCCAGTGCCCAGTAGCCGTGGTAGGCGTAGAAGGGGAAGTTGCCCTGCTCACCACCGCCGATGAAGCCGTGTACCTGCTCCACCATGGGGGTGATCCAGATGGCATTCATGCCGAGGGACTTGATGTAGTCGAGCTTCTCGGTCAACCCCTTGAAGTCGCCGCCATGCCAGGTAGCCACCTCGTCCTGACCATCCTTCTGGCGCCCGAAGCTGTGGTCGTTGGCGGGATCGCCGTTGTGGAAACGGTCGGTCAGCAGGAAATAGACGCTGGCCTGATCCCAGCTGAAGGGGGCCGCTTTGGCTACCTTGACCGGTTCGAGCAGCAGCAGGCCGCCGCTCTCTTTGGCTGGGGTCAGGGTCAGCTTGCCCTGTTTGACCACAGCCTCCTGTTTCGAGTAGGCATCTCGCAACCGGGTGCCGTCGGGCCAGATCCCTTGCAGCGATACCGTAACCGGGCCGCCATCCCACTGGATGCAGGGCTCCTCGGGCGGCTGGCGCTTGAACTCACTCTTTTTGGTGGCACGCAGCACCTGGAGGCTGGGGGTATCCGGGTTGAAGGTGAACTGATAGTCCCCTGCCAGCATCACCCGCAGGGTAAAGCTCTGATCCTTGGTGCAGTTGTCCATGGGTTGCGCCGTGCCGAAGGGGAGCGGCTTGCTCTCGCTCGGGCCAAAGCTGGTGCCGCAACTGTTGCCTGCATCGCTGATGCGGATCTGGTGGCTCCCCTTGGCAAGGGGATGGGTCAGCGCTACCGGGCCCTTGTCCAGGCGCAGCGGCGTGGCGACTGCTTTGCCGTCCACATAGAGATGCACCTCGGGGGCAGCCAGCACCTGGCCGGTCAACAGGGGGCCGCCCAGCAGGGCGAGCCAGAGGGGAGAGAAGCGGGGATCGCGACGCATAAGCCATTCCTTGAGCAAGGGGTAACCGGACCAGATTTCGTCAATGGGGCTCATTCTAGGGGTATGGTGGTGGGCATGGACAGGCAAAGCGCTGATTTGTGACCTCAGTTCAAATGGTTACGTTTTCAGAAATGGGAAAGTGTGACACCGGAACGCCGTCCATAAAAAAAGCCGGTCAGTCGACCGGCTTGTTGGTGCAGGTTATCACCTCAGACGGTGAAGAACTTGAAGTTGACGAAGGCCACCGCGATGAAGGAGGCGACCATGCCGCTGATGCAAAGCACGGCCGGGCGAATGGCAGGCCAGCGATGGGTCAGCAGGACAATGGCCAGGATGGTCGGATAGAGGCCGAACATGTAGCGCGGCATGGCGTTGAGGCCTGTCATCAGCGGTATGGTGCAGCAGATGAACATCAAGGTCGCTTCGGCCCAGCGCTTCTGGCTGAACAGATAGAGGTTCAAGGCCCAGCCGAACATCACCATGATGGAGAGGTAGGACTTGCGACCACCCAGCTCGAAGCCGCTCAGCCACCAGTCGAGGGGGCTGTCCATATAACGGCCCCAGGCCACCTGGATATGCTTGAAGGCCAGCGCATCGCCGGTGAGATGATAGAGGTAGACCATGTAGGCAAACAGGCCGAGCGGGATCATCCAGAGTGCGAACACCACCCGGAAGGCCCGCTCGGTGAAGCGGAAGAACTCGCGCCAGCCATAGGCCTGCAGGGCCAGGATCAGCACGGGGAACACCATCATGACCCCCAGGTTGCGGGTGCTTGAGATGAACACGCCGAGCAGGGCCACCATCAGCCACTGTTCCCGATAGGCGAACAGGAACATCCCCAGCATCAGCGCCATGAACATCGACTCGGTATAACCGGAGACGAAATAGGCGGAGAAGGGAGAGAAGGCGAGCAGCCAGACGCCGAAGCGGGCAGTCTCGTCACCGAGCTTGAGTTGACGCAGCACCAGCAGCATCAGCGGCAGGCTGGCGAAGAAGGCGATGTTGGTCACCACCATCAGGCCGATCAGACTCTCGACGTTGAGCAGGTTGGAGAGCATACCCGACAGGATCGGATAGAGCGGCATGAAGGCCCAGTTGGCTGCGTTGCCCTTGCTGAGCCAGCGCGGGTAGAGATCATAGCCGTTCTCTATGATGCGCTGGAACCAGACACAGTCGAACTGGCAATAGGCTTGCAGCGGACCGATTTCAGGGGAGCCATAGAGCTGGACACCGAAATAGCCTATACCGTACAGCGCCACACGGCTCAGTACGAAGGCGGCGATGATCATCAGCCAGTCGCGGCCGCTGATGCGCAGCGACGGGCGATAGGGGCCAACGTTGTCAGGGGTCATAGTTGTCATGTCATTCATCAGGCAAATACCCAGATCCTGGAGAGGAGGTAGGTGAGCACGGTGACTGTCAGGGTGGCGATCACCACAGGCAGCAGACCGGAAAGACCTGCAAACAGCAGACCGCTCAATATCAGGTTTCTCACCGCCAGCGAGAAGAGTGCGACCAGCAAGAATTTGCCGATGGCGCCCTGTTTCTGGAAGGTGATGTAACGATGGCCAAAGAATGAGAACCAGAAGGCAATCATGAAGGCGATGGTCGTGACCCAGTGCTCAGAGATGGTGGGCCAGGTGTGGAACAGCGCGATAGAGGTGCCAAGGTCGACGAGGGTTGCCCCCCCGCCGACCAGACCGAACCGAAACAGGCGCCAGAATTCCTCGCGGGAGATCATTGAGGCGCTTGCTCCTGCTGGTCGTCAGTGACTTTTACTGTGGCCGCTTTCTTGCCGGTGCCCTTCTTGCTGCCAGTCGCCGCGCCGTCCTGTGTTTGCGCTTCATCCTGTTTGGCATACTGGCCGTACACCCCTTCAATCAGGTAGACGGGGCGCTGCTTCACTTCCACAAACATGCGACCTATGTACTCGCCTATGATGCCAAGCGACAGCAGCTGGATGCCGCCGAGAAAGAGCACCACTGACATCAGGGAGGCGTAGCCCGGCACGTCTATGCCGAAGAAGACCACCTGGGTCACGATCTTGAGGATGTAGAGGAAGGCGACGAAGGAGACGCCGACCCCGACGTAGCTCCACACCCGCAGCGGCCAGCTGGAGAAGCTCATCAGGCCATCGAGGGCGAAGTTCCACAGCTTCCAGTAGTTGAACTTGGTTTCACCGGCGTGACGGGCTGGGCGCTCGTAAGGCACGCCGACGGCGCGAAAACCGGCCCAGGCAAACAGCCCCTTCATGAAGCGGTTGCGCTCGGGCAGTTGCTTGATCGCCTCGACCACGCGGCGGTCGATCAGGCGGAAGTCACCGGCGTTTTCCGGCAGCTTGGTGCTGGTGGAGAGGGCGTTGAAGAAACGGTAGAAGCCGCCGGCGGTGAGGCGCTTCATCGCGGTATCTGCGCTGCGATCCACCCGGATGCCATAGACGGTGTCATAGTCACCTGTCTGCCACAGCTTGACGAATTCGAGGATCAGGGCCGGGGGATCCTGCAGATCCACGTCCATCGGCACGATGGCATCGCCCTTGGCATGATGCAGGCCGGCGGTCATGGCCGCTTCCTTGCCGAAGTTGCGCGCCAGGTTGACCAGGGTTACCCGGGGATCGCGGGTAATGGCCTGCTCAATCACTTCACGGGTGCGGTCACGGCTGCCGTCATTGACGAACACTATCTCCAGTCGATCCTTGAGGGGTGCCAGTTCGTTATCTATCGCGTTGATGAAGGCATCTATGCTCTCTTCCTCGTTGTATACGGGAACGATCAGAGAGAGTCGAAAATCGGAATGCGACATGAAAACTTCCTTATTTGGAAAATTATTTTATAAAACAGCGTATTGGATAATACGTCTTACTGGGCGACAGTCAGTCGTACCGACTGGACATTGAGAGGTGTCGGTGCGGACAGTGCCAGGAAGTTGGGACGCTTGGGATCTGATGTCAGCGACTCGCCAGGCAGATTGAGCCGGATCTCGTTGATACCGGCCTTGGCCAGCTTGATGGTGGTGGTGAAGTCATGGCCCAGGGCCACCTTGAGCAGCGCGCCGGCTTGCGGGCTGTTGACCCGGGCCTGAATGGTCAGCTGTTCGGGCTGTGCCTGTTGTCTGGGCAGCACGAAGTAGAGGCCACCCTGGCCACTGAGTTCGGTGCCGTCTGCGCTCGGCTTCTTGGCCCAGCCTTCGCTGGAGAGGAAGCGGCTCGGCTTGGTCAGATTGAGCTCGTTGCCGGGCTGGTAGGTCATGCTGGAGTTGTGTTCCCAGAAGCGGGTTTTGCCTTCCAGGTAATAGAGTTTGTAGGCCAGGCTCACATTGGGGTGAGCAGCCAGATAGAGGGTGTAAAGGTAGAAGCCACTCAGGGCCAT
This sequence comes from Aeromonas popoffii, assembly GCF_037818705.1. NCBI lineage: Bacteria > Pseudomonadati > Pseudomonadota > Gammaproteobacteria > Aeromonadales > Aeromonadaceae > Aeromonas > Aeromonas popoffii. Next base: position 971,682 of record NZ_CP149129.1, read on the forward strand.
GATGGCAGTCAGAAAACCGAACTTTTTGTACGTCATATCACTCTCTACGCCTCACGATTGGTAGGCTGATTTCGCGCATATGCTAATCCAATTGCAAAAAAAGCATAGTGGATCACAAAAATATATTTGGTCACATATTAACCCCTTTCCAGCCCGTGTTCCAAATGTTACTGCTTTGCCTTTTTTATCGCCTGATCCGGCCTTATGCCGCGCGGGGACTGGGCTCATTTTCTGGCTGAGTCCCTGCTGCCGCAGCGGGTCAGTTCAGACACTGTGCTGGCCGTTGTGATCGCTGTGGCGGGATCTGTCGCCATTTTACCAAGGCCGATTTATGATGGAGTATCGCCAAGTCAAGGATGACCCATGAGGCTGAAACTCTTCTGCTGGACGCTCTGGTTATTGACCCCGCTGGTGTCGGCAAACAGCCTGTGTCCCTCTCCATTGCGGGTCGGTTATGACAACTGGCCACCCTATCACTATTACGCCAAGGCGGTGGCGACCGCGCCTAAGGTGCTGCAGGGGTTTGCGGTCGAGGCGCTCAACGCCATACTCCAGCGTCTGGACTGCCAGGCGACCTATGTCGAGCTGCCCTGGAAGCGGGTGTTGCACGGTTTGGAACAGGGCTCGATCGATATTGCCATGGAGGCCTATTTCAACGACGAGCGTGGCCGCTATGCCTGGTTCTCTGATGCCTATAACCCGGGGCGAAGCGTGCTCTGGATCCGCAAATCATCCGCCTATTCCGAATCCGATCTGGCGACCTGGCTGGCCAATGGCCATACCCTGGGGGTCACCAAGGACTACTACTATGGAACTGAAACCGCCGAGCTGGTGCGCCGTTATGCGGCCCAGGTCAGTGCGGTCAACGATCGGCAAAACTATGGCAAGCTGGTGCGCGGCCGAATCGACGGTTTTCTCGGGGATATTCTGGCGACCCCCTGGGGTCTGAAAGAAGAGGGATTGGTCGATCTGATCGTGCCTCACGCCATGCCCGTATATGAGGCACCGACCTTTTTCATGTTCAGCAAGAAGCGGTTGTCGCCCGCATTTGTCAAGGCGTTCAATCGGGAGTTGACTGAATTTAGAGCAACCAATGAGTATGACGTTATCTGGCGGCGCTACGCGCCCGCCAGCTAGTAAAGTCGTTGGCATTCACGCATCATGAGCGCCTTGACCACCGGGTCTGACAGGCTGAAGTGAACCGATCTTGAGGTAAGCATGGGGAAGAAGTATTGGCTGGCATTGGCAAACCTGATCTGGCTGGGCTGTTGGCCTGCGGCCATGGCGCAGGCCAGCGAGGGTCAGGTGGTGGTGACCAATGCTGCGGTGCAGCACGACTGGTACCAGAACAGCACGGCGGGGCAGGCTCGCCACGAGTTGGAGCTGCAGTTGCAGGAGGCCGTACTGGCCCATCTGCACCCGGATTTCTTCAGCCTCTGGAAGAGGCTGCAGGCCAAGCCCGCCGATCAGCGCGGCGCCATTTATGACGAGGTGTTTGGCAAGCTGGCTCGTTTCCAGCAGGCCTGGCGAGCCATGGATCTGGTCTCCCGCGAGCAGATGCAGACCCTCAAGCTCAATCTGAACAAGCCGCTGGCCCACGAGCCTGCCGGTGACAATCTGCTGGAGCAGGTCAAGCAGCTCAGACCCCAGGTTGCCGAGTACGACAGGGTGCGCGAGGAAGTACGCAAGCTGCTGGCCATGCCCATGGCCAAACGCTGGCCGACCCTGACCATGCCGACCCTGCGGGCGGGTGAAACCTCAGCCGAACTGGGACAGATCCGCAGCATACTCAACGAGTTGGGTGATGTGGCTCCCCTCCATGACGACGCTACCTATGACGCCGACACCCAGCAGGCCATCAAGCAGTTCCAGCGCCGCCATGGTCTGACCGCCGACGGCATCATAGGTCGTCAGACCCGCGGCTGGCTCAATACCGGGCCCGAGGTCCGTGCCAGCCTCCTGCTGCGCAACCTGTGGCGCCGCGATCTGGTGGATCAGCTCTCCGGTGCCCGCTACGTGCTGGTCAACATTCCCGACTATCGACTGAGCGTGGTGGAGTCCGGCAACGAGGTGTTTACCAGCCGGGTCATCGTCGGCAAAGAGCAGCGGGCGACGCCCATTCTGGCCAGCGAGATCCGCTCGATCGTGCTCAACCCGGCCTGGCATGTGCCACGCTCCATCCTGAGCAAGGACATTCTGCCCAAGCTGAGTCGGGATCCCGCTTACCTCAACCGCGAGCAGTTTGAGGTGATCAACGGCGAAGGCAATCCGGTGCAGTTTACCGAGGAAGCGTGGCAGCATGCGCTGGCGACAGGTTTCCCCTATCGCCTGCGGCAAAAGCCGGGGGATCACAATGCGCTGGGTCGCTACAAGTTCTACCTGCCCAACAACGATGCCATCTACCTGCACTCCACGCCGCGCAAGGCCCTGTTTGAGCAGGGGGCGCGCGCCTTCAGCTCGGGTTGCATCCGGGTGGAGCATGCGGACGATTTGGCTGAGCTGTTGCTGGCGGACTCTCGCTACCAGCCGGACAAGGTGGCCAGCATATTGAAAGAGACCCAGACCAGGTGGCTGCCGCTGACCACCCCGATCCCGGTATTTACTGTCTATTGGAGCAGCTGGATCGACGAAGAGGGTCGTCAGCAACTGCGCAACGATATCTATGGATTTGATCGAGTCAGCTTCCAACGTCGCTTGCTGTGATCCTTGCCACAGAGTGAAAACCCCGGCCCGTGCCGGGCTTTTCTATTGGGCCCCTGCGGTTTGACATGATGGGGCCCGGAAGGTAGTTTCGGGCCCCTGTATCAAATTCATTCACCTGTTTTACTTCAATCTGCGATGGACGGACAACGGATGCTTGAACAAGAGATAAGCCGGCGTCGCCTGCTGTTGGGGGCCGGTTGCCTGCTGGGGGGAGCCCTGCTTTCATCCCCGGCCATGGCGAGTCGCAGTACGGCGGGACGTGAACTCAGTTTCTTCAATCTCAATACCGGTGAGCGGGTGAGCGCCAGCTATTGGGAGGATGGCCGTTACCTGAAAGACGGGCTGGCCGAGCTCAACCATATTTTTCGCGACTACCGTCGCAACGAAGTGTTCAACATCGACCGGAAGCTGTTCGATCAGCTCTATCTGCTGCAGCACAAGCTGGGCCGCCACGGCGAGATCCAGCTCATCTCCGGTTATCGCTCCCCTGTGACCAACCGTCAGAAGCGCAGCAGGAGCCGCGGTGTGGCCAAGCACAGCTATCACACCCTGGGGCAGGCGGTGGATGTGCGGATCCCGGGCGTGCAGCTGGCACACCTGCGCAAGGCGGCGCTCAATCTCAAAGTGGGCGGGGTTGGCTACTACCCGAGCGACAACTTCGTGCACCTCGATACCGGGCCTGTTCGCAGCTGGTAGCCGTGGGCGGCCTCAATCCGGTGGGCTGTAGCGCGGCTGGCAAACAGGGTGGCCGAGCTGGTAGGCTATGGGCATCACTCAGAGGAAATTCATATGAAGCATGTTTTGCTCGGGGGCCTGATCGCCCTGTTGCTGACCGGTTGCAGCAAGCTCAATCGCGAGAACTACGACAAGTTGCAGATGGGGATCAGCTATACGCAGGCTAGCAGCATCCTCGGCAAGGCGGAGCGCTGCGACGATACCCTGGGCACCACCAGTTGCATCTGGGGCAACGAGGGCAAGAATATCAAGATCCGTTTTATCGCCGACAAGGCGACCTACTTCAGTTCGGAAGGGATCAACTGAGGCAAACGCCCGGTTCTCAATACAAAAAAGCGCCAGTCAGGCGCTTTTTTGTTGTTGGCGATCCGTACCGCCTCGCCAGAACCTGGCGCGCTCAGTGCGTCGCGTACTGGTAATGGAAGGTGGGTAGCCCCCACTTGAAACGCACCGCCAGCAAGCGCAGCACGAAGCCGATGCCGATGGCACCGAAGGCGGCCCAGTCGTTGGGCAGGCCTTGATCCAGCGCCAGGCAGTAGAGGGCAGCCGTCACCAGCGAGATGGCGGCGTAGAGCTCGCGGCGAAACACCAGCGGAATGCGCTGGCAGAGCAGATCTCGCAATACGCCACCAAAGGCCCCCGTCACCACCGCCATGATGCAGGCGATACCGGCCCCATGCCCCATCTCAAGCGCCCGGGCTGCCCCGAAGATGGAGAAGACCACCAGCCCCAGCGCATCGAGCGCCATGAACAGCTTGCCGAGGTAGCGCATCAGTGGCGCCGAGATGACCGCCGCCATGGCAGCGCCGGCTACCAGTAGCACATATTCCGGATGCTCGATCCAGAGCAGGGGATAGTGGCCAAGCAGCACATCGCGAATGGTGCCACCACCGATGGCCGTGGCCGAGGCGATGATCACCACGCCAAACAGGTCCATCCGTCGCCGACCCGCTGCCAGCGCGCCAGTCATCCCTTCGGCCACCAGGCCCAACAAGAAGAGTGCATGTAACATGAGATATCCCAGGGTGCGAGAAAGGCCCGCATCCTATCAATTCAGTCTGTATGCGACAAGCAACGAAGGGGATTCATTATTTTTTATAATGCAAAAAGCAAACAGGCACCGCCAGGGTGCCTGTTTGCTACGGGGGAAGGGCTCAGCGGTTGAGCTGTTCGGCGCGGTAGTGATCCACCCAAATGGCGGTGGCGCCACAGATGGCCACCGGCATCACGAACAGGTTCACCACAGGGATGGCGGAGAAGAGGGTGACCAGGGCGCCAAAGCTCAGGCACTGACCGCGGTGCTGCTTGAGGGTATCGCGCATGGTGATAAAGCGGATTTTGTGGTTGTCGAATGGATAGTCGATGTACTGGATCGCCATCATCCAGGCGCTGAACAGGAACCAGAGCACAGGGGCGAGCGTCTGGCCGACCACCGGAATGAGGAACAGGATCAGACAGCCGATGGCCTTGGGCAGGTAATATTTCAACTTGGTCCATTCGCGACCGAAAGTGCGGGGCATATCCTTGACGATATCCAGCATGCCGGTGTCGCTGACCACCTTGCCGGTGAGGATCTGTTCCACCTTCTCTGCCAGCAGGCCGTTGAAGGGGGCTGCTATCCAGTTCGCCACCGAGCTGAACAGGAAGGAGAAGACCACCAGTACGGTCACCAGGGCGATGGGCCAGAGCAGGTAGTCCAGCCAGTCGAGCCAGCTGGGGATCTGCTGGTGCAGCCAGCCGAACAGGCCGTCGAGTTGCAGCAAGAGGGCGTAGAAGGCCCCCGCAAACAGCACGAAGTTGACCAGCAGGGGGATCACCACGAAGGTGCGGATGCCGGGCTGACGGATGAGCGAAAAGCCGCGCAGGAAGTAGTCCGCACCGCTGATTGAGTCTTTGACCATAGGGGGGGATTGGCTCATCTGAGCTCCATCTGTTCATGGGAAAGTGCCAGCATATTACAAACAAGGTTTGGATTTGGTAAAGTCGCCTGCCCGCCTCCTCTTTATTTCGTTACCCACATAGGCTCCCATGCGTCTGAAATTGATCAAACTCGCCGGTTTCAAGTCGTTTGTCGAGCCGACCCGTATCGAGTTCTCGGCCGACATGACCGCCGTGGTGGGACCCAATGGCTGCGGCAAGTCCAACGTGATCGATGCCGTGCGCTGGGTACTGGGGGAGAGCTCGGCCCGCCATCTGCGCGGCGAGAATATGACGGATGTCATCTTCAACGGATCCATCAACCGTAGCCCCCACGGCCGCGCCTCGGTGGAGCTGGTGTTCGACAACCCCCACAACCGGGTACCCGGTGAATTTGGCCGCTTTACCGAAATTTCGGTGCGCCGCGAGGTGCTGCGCGACGGTTCCAACTACTACCAGATCAACGGCCAGAAGTGCCGCCGCAAGGATGTCACCGACCTCTTCCTTGGCACAGGTCTGGGCCCGCGCAGCTACGCCATCATAGAGCAGGGCACCGTCAGCCGGCTGGTGGAGTCGCGCCCTGCCGATCTCAAGCTGTTCATGGAAGAGGCTGCCGGTGTCTCCCGCTACAAGGAGCGGCGCCGCGAAACCGAACAGCGCATCCGTCATACCCTGGAGAACCTGGAGCGGCTCGGCGACATTCGTGGCGAGCTGGGATCGCGCCTCGAGCATTTGAAAGCCCAGGCCGAAACCGCCGAGCGTTACAAGCAGCTCAAGGGCCGCAGTCGCGCCGCCCGGGCCGAGCTCATCGGTTCCGAGCTGTGGGCGCTGGAGAGCCGCCTCGGCGAGGCCAAGGCCGAGCTGGCCCAAGCCGAACAGGCGCTGGCGGCACTGGATGCCAAGCGCACCGCCGACGAGGGGCGCCACGTCACCCTGTCGGTGGCCCGTCAGGAGGCCCAGGCCGAGCAGGCGAGCCGTCAGCAACAGATCTTTCTCGGTGGTCAGGCCATCGCCCGCCTCGAACAACAACAGTTGCACCAGAGCGAACTTGGCCGCGACTGGCAGGCCCGACGTCAGGCGCTTGGCGAGCGTATCGAGGCGATCAAGGCCCAGCTGGCCAGCCAGCATGAGCAGCTGACCGATGGCACCCTCAGAGAGGAGGTTGAATCGGCGCGACTCGAACAGTGTGAGCAGTTGCTCACCGACCAGCAGGGAGTGCGCCAGGTAGCCGGCGAGCAGCTGGAGCAGGCTCGGCAGCGGCAGCAGCAGTGGCAGCAGCAGCTCGGCCAGTTACAGGGGCAGCTCAACCAGACCCGGGCACAGGTGAATGGTCTGCAAGAGCTGCAGGCCAAGACCCGGCTGGCCCGCCTCAAGCTGGAGGATGAACAGGCTGGCCCCCCCGGCGGGGAAGGGGAGAGTCTGCAACCCGCGCTGGATGCCCTGACGGCCGAGCTGGCGCTCTCCCGCGCCCGGCTCGCCGAGCTCGATGAACAGTGGCAGGCCAGTGTGGCCCGCCATGAAGAGCGCAAGTCAGAGCAGGGTCAGCAGGGCGGCCTGCTGCGCGAGCTTGAAGCACGTCTTACCACGCTTGACCAAATTTTGGGGGAGCAGATGGTGGGGGCCACCCTGGCGGATCGGCTGCAGGTGACGCCCGAGTGGGCCCAGGCGCTGGACAAGGTACTGGGGCGCTGGCTCACCGCCCAGCCAGGGGACGATTGCAACCTTGAGCAGAGCGGACTCTGGATTGGCCCGGCCCTGCCCGCGGTTGCCGGTACTTTGGCGGCCCGGCTCGAGGGCGATCACATTCCCGCCTTTCTCAATGCCATTTGGCTGGCGGAAAACCGGGAGGCGGCGCTGGCCCGCCAGCCAGGCCTCTTGGCCGGTGAGTCGGTACTGACCCCGGCGGGAGACTGGTTTGGTTCCAACTGGGCCGATCTGGGTCAGGGTGGGGCGCTCGGTACCCTGGCGCTGCTTGGTGAGCGTGAGCGGTTACACACAGAACTGGCGGCAGGCCGACAGGCACTTGGCCTGTTGAATGAGCAACTGGGCGCGGCCGATGCCGAGCGTGCCCAGCTGCACGGCGCCTTTGAGCTGGCCCAGCGCACGGTGCGCGAGCAGGAGCCGCAGTGGCAGCGACTGCGTGAAGCCTGGAGCCTGCGCGAGGGTCAGCGCCAGGAGCGATTGCAGCGGCTCGGCCAGCTTGGCGAAGAGCTGATCAGGCTGGACAAGGAGCAGGCCGAGGAGGCGCTGCGACTGGCTGCTGCCCTGCAGCAGCTCGAGCTGGATGAAGCGCGGCTTGGCGAACTGCAGGAGCAGGGTGAGCCGCTGGCTCAGGCGCTGCAACATGCCCAGGAGCGGGTCACCAGTGCCGAACGGGCGGTGGAAGAGGCTCGCCTGCGCCGGGAGCAGCAGCAGGCCGGCTGCCAGCGTTTGCAGCTGGAGCTGCAGAATCAGCGCCAGCTCATCACGCTGCGTGAGCAGGAGCTGGCCCGGCTCGGACTGGAATTGGCCGAACTCAAGGCACCGGGAGCCACACAGGGTCAGGATCTGTCGCCCCTGCTGGCCGAGCAGCGCAACCTGGAAGCGCTGCAACTTGCCTGCCATCAACGGTTGGCTGAGTTGGAGCGCCAGCTGACCGAGCTGGAGCAGGCTCGCAGCGCCGATCACAAGCAGCTGGTGACCCTGCAAGAGAAGCTGGCCCAGCTCAGATTGGAGCGCGAACGCAACCTGACCCGCCGTCAGGGGCTGCACGAGCAGTTCGACGAGTTGGGTGTGCGGCTGGTGGACCTCGATCAGGCGGTGTTGATCGCCGCAGATCGCGGCAAATTGCGCCAAGAGATCCAGACGCTGGAAGCGCAAGTGGAGGCGCTCGGTGCCATCAACCTGGCGGCGCTGGCGGAGTATGAAGAGGCAAAAACCCGCTCAAACTACCTGGAAAACCAGTGCCAGGATCTCGAACAGGCGCTGGAAACCTTGAGCCAAGCCATTAAAAGAATTGATAAAGAAACACAAATACGCTTCCGGGACACTTTCGATAAGGTCAACGAAGATTTAAAATCCCTCTTTCCAAAAGTGTTTGGGGGTGGCAGTGCCTGGCTTGAGCTGACCTCGGATGATCTTTTGGAAGCCGGAGTGAGCATCATGGCAAGACCTCCGGGTAAGAAGAATGCTACCATTGCCCTGCTTTCCGGGGGGGAGAAGGCGTTAACCGCACTTGCGCTGGTTTTTGCCATCTTCAGACTCAACCCAGCACCATTTTGTCTGCTGGATGAGGTGGATGCACCGCTCGATGAAGTGAACGTCGGTCGCTTCTGTTCTCTTGTCAAAGAGATGTCGAGCACAGTACAGTTCGTTTACATCAGTCATAATAAGGTCTCCATGGAGATGGCTGAGCAACTGGTTGGCGTCACAATGCAAGAGCCCGGGGTTTCTCGCATTGTGTCGGTCGATATCGGTGAAGCCGTCGCTTTGGCTGAGCAAAACTAGAAAGAGAAGCAGCTAATGCAGGAATTGCGTTACATCTTGGTTGCCCTGGGCGGTATTGCTATTGCGGCATTGCTCATTCACGGGCTGTGGAGCAACAGAAAGAATCGTCAGGCACCGATCAAAGAGAAACCTCTGGGCCGGATGGAATCCAAATCACGAACTCGTGACAATGACGCCTTCGACAGCGATGGCATTGGTCAGGTGCGCGTGGTCAGTGGCAGCCGTCGTGCCGAGCCCAAGCTCCACAGCGACGAGGCTCGTCAGCCGGATGTCAGCCGCCGTACGCCCGTCCCCGCCTTCGATGATGAGGATGATGACGCCGAGCTGCCACCCCCCGTGGTGCGCAAGCCTGTCGCTCGCCCGGTTGCCCCGCCCCCCGTCTACGAAGAGGACGAGGAGGAGCTCGAGGCGCTTCAGGCCGAGACAGTAGAGGCAGCGCCTGCTGCGCCGGTACACAAGCCTGCCCAGGTGATCCGTCGTACCCCGGTACACCGTTCACGCCCCCAGCGTGAGCCGCTGTTGCAGCCGCTGGATGATGAACCCCTGGTCGAACCGGCTTATGCCACAGCCCCGACGTTCGGTGTGCGCGAACCGGTTCAGGCGCCGGCACCTGAATACAAGCAGGCCCGTTATGCAGTCCCCGAGCCTGCCTACGAGGAGCCCGTGTATGAAGAGCCCGTCCGTGAGCCGCAGCTCGATACCCCGCCGGTCGAGAAGATCTGGCAGGATGTCTATGTCATCAACCTAATGGCGCGCCCCGGTCATGACCTGCAAGGGGCCACCCTGCTGGCCTCCCTGATGGCGCTGGGCTTCAAGTTTGGCGAGATGGACATCTTCCATCGCCACGAGGATCTCAACGGCAAGGGGGAAGTGCTCTTCTCCATGATCAACATGGTCAAGCCAGGCACCTTCAATCCCTACCGGATGGAGCAGTTCGACACCCCAGGTGTCTCCCTGTTCATGCAGTTGCCGCTGCGCAGCAATGCCGCCTTTGCCTTCGAGCACATGTTGCAGGCTGCCGATCAGCTGGCCAGCGATCTGGATGCCATGCTGACTGACATGGATCGCAGCCCGCTGAGTGACGAGACCATAGCCCGTTACCGGCACGAACTGGCTGCCTACGAGGCCAGTCGCGACTGATACGCCATGCGGGTCGAATGAATAAGAAAGTGCGGTACCCAGGTGCCGCATTTTTGTTTGTGCGGTTAACTTAATTATTTCAACCACAGTCCGAGACTTCTCCATGAGCGAAACCCTCTCCCGCCACCGTCAACTGTGTGAACTGCTCACCGAATACGGCCATCAGTACTATGTGCTGGAGGAGCCGACCGTGCCGGATGCCGAATACGATCGCCTGATGCGTGAACTGATCGCGCTGGAAACCGACCATCCCGAGCTGAAGAGCTCGGCCTCACCCAGCGTACGGGTCGGTGGTCAACCTCTGCTCGCCTTCAAACAGGTGCGCCACGAGATCCCCATGCTGAGCCTGGACAACGTGTTCAGCAGCGAGGAGTTGCAGGCGTTCGAGCAGCGCATGAGGGATCGTCTGAAGCAGGAGGTGAGTTTCGCCTTCTGTTGCGAGCCCAAGCTCGATGGTCTGGCGGTGAGCCTGCTCTATGTGGATGGCCAGCTGGTGCAGGCCGCCACCCGCGGCGATGGAACCACGGGTGAGGAAATCACCGAGAACGTGCGTACCATCAAGGCCATTCCCCTGGCCCTGCGGGGTGAGGATTGGCCAGCTCGTTTAGAGGTGAGGGGGGAAGTCTTTATGCCCAAGGCCGGTTTCGAGGCGATGAATGCCAAGGCACTGGCGGCAGGGGAGAAGGTGTTCGTCAACCCGCGCAATGCTGCCGCAGGCAGCCTGCGTCAGCTCGATTCGCGCATCACCGCCAATCGTCCCTTGAACTTCTACGCCTATGGCGTCGGGGTCGGTGGCGATCAGCTTGGGGATTCCCACTTCGCTCGCCTGTGCCAGCTCAAGGCGTGGGGTCTGCCCATGAGTCAGGAGGTGAAACTCAAGCAGGGTGCGACCGGTTGTCAGGCGTTCCATGATGACATCCTGGCTCGCCGTGGCGAGCTCCCTTACGAGATTGATGGCGTGGTCTACAAGGTCGATGCCATCGCTCTGCAGGAGGAGCTGGGTTTTGCGGCCCGCGCGCCGCGCTGGGCCACGGCTCACAAGTTCCCGGCCGAGGAGGAGATGACCGAGCTTGAGAACGTCGAGTTTCAGGTTGGCCGTACCGGCGCCGTGACCCCAGTGGCCAAGCTGAAACCCGTGTTCGTTGGTGGCGTCACCGTCTCCAACGCCACCTTGCATAATGCTGACGAGATTGAACGGCTCGGGGTGATGATCGGCGATACGGTGATCGTGCGCCGGGCAGGGGACGTGATCCCGCAGATCGTCGCCGTGGTGGAGGCGCAGCGCCCCGTTGATGCCCGCGCGATCCTCTTCCCGACCGAGTGCCCTGTCTGTGGATCTGCGGTGGAGCGGCTGGAGGGGGAGGTGGTGACCCGCTGCTCCGGCGGTCTGTTCTGCGAGGCGCAGCGCAAGGAGGCGATCAAGCACTTTGCCGCGCGCCGCGCCATGGATGTGGACGGCCTTGGCGACAAGATTGTCGAGCAGCTGGTGGACAAGGGACTGGTGAAGACCCCGGCCGACCTGTTCAGCCTCAACGCCATCCAGCTCGCCGGGCTGGAGCGTATGGGGCCAAAATCTGCACTCAATCTGGTGGCGGCCATCGATGCGGCGCGCAGCACTACCCTGCCGCGCTTCCTGTTTGCGCTGGGCATTCGCGAGGTGGGGGAAGCGACCGCGCTCAACCTCGCCAATCACTTCCTCACCCTGGAAGCCCTGCGGGCCGCCACGGTAGAGCAGTTGCTGACGGTGGCGGATGTGGGGGACGTGGTGGCCAAGCACGTCTACTACTTCCTGCGTCAGCCCCACAATGTGGAGGTGTTGGAAGCCCTGCTGGCGGCCGGTATCCACTGGCCGGCCATCGAGAAGAAGGCGGCAAGCGATCAGCCTTTTGCCGGCAAGACCTTCGTGTTGACCGGCACCCTCACCCAGCTTTCACGCAACGACGCCAAGGCGGCGCTGCAGGCGCTGGGGGCCAAGGTGGCGGGGTCGGTGTCGGCCAAAACAGATGTGCTGGTGGCGGGGGAGGCGGCAGGCTCCAAGCTGACCAAGGCTCAGGAGCTCGGCATCACCATCTGGACCGAAGAAGAGCTGCAACAGGCGTTGCAAGCCTAGGTGGCTGCTGGCCCTGTCTGATAAGAAGAGAACCCGGCGAGGCCGGGTTCTCTTTTTTGTTGCTGTGAATCACTCACGCAACAGGATCTTGTCGCGCCACTTGTCGGGCAGGGTGAGTTGCCAGCGGGCCAGCTCGTGCTTGCTGAATATATACTCGCCGCGCAGGGCGGCGCGCGGCGCCAGCGTGTTGGGCTGAGCCCCCGCCAGGATGGCGTTGACGAGCCCAGCCGCCTTGGCCCCCTGATCTCGACCATCCAGCACCAGGCCGCCGATGGCCCTGCCCGAGCCCACCGAAAACGCCCAGAAGCAGAACATGGGCACAGGGCTGTGGGCACTGGTCCACTCCAGCACAGTCTGTTCGCTGACGTGCTTGCCAGCATCGTCCACCAGCGTGTGGTAGAGGCCGATAAAGAGAGCTTCGTAGCCATTTTTTCTCGCGTTGAGTACCGTCTCCTGCCAGAGGCTGTAGTCACCTATGAGTTGGCTGTTGACCCGGGTCTGGCCGACCCGCAGATCGGTCTGGCTCTTGAACTCATCCTCGATAGCAGTGAGTGCCACGTTGCTGGAATCAAACAGTGCCAGTGCCTTCTTGATGCCACCCATCAGCTGGCTCATCTCGCTGATGTTGCGCTTGAGCAGGGGACGTTCCAGCACGCCGGTGATCTTGGGGTGGCCGACCAGCCCCTTGTGGCGCGGGTTCTCGTTCATACCGAGAAACACCACGGGGGTGCCGAGGGAGGCAATCTCGTGGGCCAGATAGTTGATGGCGTTGTCGTCACCGAGCACCACCAGATCCGGCTTGATCTGCTGGTAGAGGGCCAGTGCCTGTTGGGCAATCTTGTCGACATCGCCATTGGGCTGGCGCTTGGTGTCCATGTAGAAGTGGCTGACGTGGTTCTCGCCACTCAGATGGGCCTGCAGGCTGGCGTTGTAACTCTGATCCCACAGGTATTCGGGGTGATAGCTGCTGATCACCAGAATCTCGGCCGCCCACAACCGGTAGGGCAGGAGGCACAGCAGCAGTATCAGGGGCTTGGCCATGTCGGGTCCCGTTGATGGCAATGACATTCCGTACATTATGCCTGTTTTACGCCACGGGTACCCTCGTCAACTATGGTCGCAGGGGGGCGCTTTTTACTGTCATGGTCCCATCGAACGCCAGCCCTTACCAGGCTTGGGATGCCCTTTTATGGGGCTGTTTTTCACTGGTCGGGAACTGCGCCACTCGCCTCAAAACCTGTTCTGGATCAAGAAATAAGGCCGCGCTTTGGTGCCTAATAGGCACCATATATAGGGATGCATTCGTTTTTAATCCCTATATGTTGTGTTATCAAGCTGTGTATAAGCTGTTCCCTTCCTATCTTCAGCCCGGGCTTGTCAAGTCTCGGCTGAATTTATTTGCGTCCAGGATGAGATGCCGGGAGGGGGGCCCAACAAGGGTGAGCCAGAGGCAAATGCCTGGCCTTTTAAACGGGGAAAATCGATGAAACCGGTTGTGATCAAACGTGACGGATGTCGCGCACCATTCAATGCCCAGCTGATTGCCGAGGCAGTGGGCCGAGCGGCAGAAGCGGTCAATCAGGCCAGTTCGGCTCTGGCACTGCGTATCTCAAGCGCGGTCAGTCAGGAGCTGGAAGGGCGTGGTGAGGTGGATATCCACGAGATCCAGAACCGCGTTGAAAACCATCTGATGGCCTCCGACGACAAGGCCATCGCCCGTGCCTACATCGAATACCGTCACGACCGGGATCAGGCTCGCGAGGCCCGCGGCCGGCTGGCCCAGGAGATCCGTGGTCTGGTCGAGCAGACCAACGCCGCCCTGCTCAACGAGAACGCCAACAAAGACTCCAAGGTGATCCCGACCCAGCGTGACCTGCTGGCCGGTATCGTCGCCAAGCACTACGCCACCAGCCACATGCTGCCCCGGGATGTGGTGCAGGCCCACGAGAGCGGCGATCTGCACTTCCACGATCTCGACTACTCGCCCTTCTTCCCGATGTTCAACTGCATGTTGATCGATCTGAAGGGGATGCTGACCCACGGCTTCAAGATGGGTAATGCGGAGATCGATACCCCGAAATCCATCAGCACGGCCACCGCCGTGACCGCCCAGATCATCGCCCAGGTGGCGAGCCACATCTATGGTGGCACCACCATCAACCGCATTGACGAGGTACTGGCCCCCTATGTGACCATCAGCTGGCAGAAACACAGGGAAGTGGCCGAGGAGTGGGGCATCAACGATGTGGACGCCTACGCCATGGCCCGCACCGAGAAGGAGTGCTACGACGCCTTCCAGTCATTGGAGTACGAGGTCAATACCCTGCACACCGCCAACGGTCAGACTCCCTTCGTCACCTTCGGCTTCGGCCTTGGCGACAGCTGGGAGTCGCGGCTGATCCAGCGCGCCATCCTCAGTAACCGCATCGCCGGCCTTGGCAAGAACAGAAAGACGGCCGTGTTCCCGAAACTGGTGTTCGCCATCAAGGATGGCCTCAACCACAAGCAGGGCGATCCCAACTACGACATCAAGCAGCTGGCGCTGGAGTGTGCCTCCAAGCGGATGTATCCGGACATCCTCAACTACGACCAGGTGGTCAAGGTGACAGGCTCCTTCAAGACGCCCATGGGCTGTCGCTCCTTCCTCGGCGCGTATGAGGAGAATGGCGAGCTGATCCATGAAGGACGCAACAACATAGGGGTGGTCAGCCTCAACCTGCCGCGCATCGCCCTGAAATCTCGCGATGAGGCGGATTTCTGGGACAAGCTGGATGCCGCCCTGCGCGTGGCCAAGACAGCGCTCATGTACCGCATCGAGCGGCTCGACGGGGTCAAGGCGCGGGTTGCGCCGATCCTCTATATGGAAGGGGCCTGTGGCGTGCGTCTGAAAGCAGACGACAACGTCAGCGAGATCTTCAAGCACGGCCGCGCCTCCATTTCGCTCGGCTATATCGGGGTGCACGAGACCATCAACGCCCTGTTTGGCACCGATGTCCATCTGTTTGACAGCGACACCCTGCGCCAGAAGGCCATCGCCATCATAGCGCGGCTCAAGAGGGCGACCGACGAGTGGAAAGAGGAGACAGGCTACGGCTTTAGCCTCTACTCCACCCCGAGCGAGAACCTCTGCACCCGCTTCTGCCGCATCGATGCCAAGGAGTTTGGTGTGGTGGCGGGCGTGACCGACAAGGGTTATTACACCAACAGCTTCCACCTCGATGTGGAGAAGCAGGTCAACCCGTACGACAAGCTGGACTTTGAGGCGCCCTATCCGCCCATCGCCAGCGGCGGCTTCATCTGCTACGGCGAGTACCCCAACATCCAGCACAATCTGGAAGCGCTGGAGAACGTCTGGGATTACAGCTATGACAAGGTGCCCTACTACGGTACCAACACCCCCATCGACGAGTGCTATGACTGCGGCTTTACCGGCGAGTTCGAGTGCACCTCCAAGGGCTTTACCTGCCCGCGCTGCGGCAACCACGATCCGGCCAAGGTGTCGGTGACCCGCCGTGTTTGCGGCTACCTCGGCAGCCCGGATGCGCGCCCCTTCAATGCGGGCAAGCAGGAAGAAGTGAAGCGCCGCGTCAAACATATGTGAGCGCAAACGCGATGAAGCGCTGGCCCCTGACTCAAGGGGCCATTTTCATTGGAGGGCGGCAGCCATGCCGCTCTGCCATGAGCGAGGCAGGAAACAAGCGATGCACTACCACCAATACTACCCGGTCGATGTGATCAACGGCCCCGGCACCCGCGCCACCCTGTTTGTGTCGGGCTGCGAGCACCTGTGTCCGGGCTGCTATAACCAGAGCACCTGGCGGCTCGATGGTGGCCAACGGTTTGATCAGGCGATGAGCGATCGCGTCATCCGGGATCTTAACGACAGCCGCATCAAGCGGCGAGGTCTGTCGCTCTCCGGCGGCGATCCGCTCCACCCGGCCAACGTGCCTCACGTGTTGGCGCTGGTGAAACGGGTGCGGGCCGAGTGTCCGGGCAAGGATATCTGGTGCTGGACCGGTTATTTGCTCAATGAGCTCTCAGATGCCCAGCGCGAGCTGGTTGCCTTGCTGGATGTGCTGGTGGATGGCAAGTTCGAAAAAGCGCTGGCGGACCCGGGTCTGCTCTGGCGTGGCAGCAGCAATCAGCAGATCCACAACCTCAATGCCAGGGGTGAAGCGGGTGAGCGTATTCCCTCTCTGGTTTGCAGTTGAAGCCAAGGCTGTTTATGGTTAGCCCATCCCTATATCGACGACATCATTGACGAGGAGAGCCGAGATGAGTCATCTGTTCAAGATCCTGCTGGCCATTTTCCTGCCCCCTGTGTGCGCTTTTATCCAGGTGGGTTTTAGCCTGCACTTTTTAATCAACATAGTGCTGACCCTGCTCGGTGGCCTGCCCGGCATGGTGCATGCGCTCTGGCTGGTGGTGAGTGACAGGCGTGGCTGAATCAGGCTATCCGTTGCATGCTGAGCCAACCCGACCGGGTTGGCTTTTTTATGACGTTCAAACGGCGTCGACTTGTTACCGTCACTGGTCGGCCATCGTGCCGGAGGATGGCGCCGCGTCATCCTGAGCCGACTCAACAAGGCGTGTTGAATGCGTTTGAATGTCTTGCTGCTGGGCGCTGTGCTCGGCCTGCTTGGGGGCTGCGCGACCCCGAGCCCCACAGTGACGCTGAACCAGCCGCCGATCGATATGACCCCGGAGCAGTTGTCAGGGTACGGGGTACAGGAAGAAGAGACTGGGTGGTTCCGCCCTGTAGGAGACCTGCCCGGCAAGGGGTATGTGGCGATCCGCTATCTCATAGACTCCAATGGCAA
The DNA here is from genome assembly GCF_037818705.1 of Aeromonas popoffii. Taxonomy (NCBI): domain Bacteria; kingdom Pseudomonadati; phylum Pseudomonadota; class Gammaproteobacteria; order Aeromonadales; family Aeromonadaceae; genus Aeromonas; species Aeromonas popoffii. Next base: position 988,593 of record NZ_CP149129.1, read on the forward strand.
CCTGTTCAGTTCCGAGAGGGTGGCATCCGAGCCGCCCGGTGTGCTGGATCTCTTCGCCTTGTCGGGTTTGGCCAAGACCCGCTATCGGGTCGCCGAGCAGAACCCGGACGCCATACCGGTGCGTGTCGTGAGTCGCTTGGATATCGAGGTTAAATAACAAAATCCCGGCCAGGCCGGGATTTCTCATTACTGTTGTTTGCAGTCGTTGTAGACGCCCTGCCACTCGCCATCCTTGTCGCGCATCTCGACGAATCCTCCCTCCCCCTTGTTCCACCAGATGGCCTCATGGTCATCGGTATAGCGAGCGCCGGAGGCGGAGACTGTCTGCGGCAGGGTGTAATCCTTGCCATCGGGCAGTGCCAGCTTGACGAAATTCAGGCTCTGGTCGGAGAGGGCGAAGTAACTCACCTGCACCTTCTTGCCCTGCTCACACAGATAGGTGACGGGATCGCCGCCGGTCACGCTCAATGTGGTGGCCCCGCGTTCGCAACCGCTCAGCAGGGTCAGGGCCGTGATGCCCAGCAACAGAATATTGGCGTGCTTCATCTTGAACTCTCCATCGGTATCAACCGGCTTGAGCCTACCAGTTTGTGCCCAAGTCGCAATCTTCCCGGAGGCGGATTGCGTCGGTAAGTGTCCGGATGACTCGCATTGTCATACCAATGCAGCTTGCCGGATGACAGGTGTGTCGAGGGGGCATCTCATGGCTTGCTCTAGGATATCCAGAATGTCGCTGTCTATGGTCTCGTCAAATTTGCGGGCGAACAGGTGCTCGCTTTGTTGCAGGGCCTCGGCGTCGTGCACCGTGTAGTCGCGCGGGCGCAGCTTGATGTCACCCATGGGGATCCAGTCGATGGCTCGCTTGTCATCGTTGACTATCTGGCCCTGATAGCTGGTGTTCATGATCACCGTCTGGAAGAAGCCCTCGTCAGCGATCAGGGTGTGGCGGTAGAAATCCTTGAAACGATCGACCTCGGGGCTGTGGCTGACGAATTCGCAGAAGGCCCGGCTCAGGATCATCCACTGATTGCCAATGTAGGGGGTCACACCTTCCAGGTAGGGACGGGTCTTCACCGGTTCGCACACCAGCTCCTGGGCGGTTTCGGTCACATAGTGATCGATGCGGTGCAGGGTGTCCGGTCTGTGCTGGCGCTGATCCGCGACCTTGAGGAAATCCTTGCCCTTGTGATCGCGCAGGAAGTCATGAATGTCACTCTGGGAGCGCAGCGGGAAGTCCTGGGCGCTCAGATTGATGAAGAACTCCCACTCCTTGTTTTGCTCCAGCAGCGCCGCTATGCCGCGCAGCTCCGCATCCACCAGGCTGTAACCGCCCCAGAGCGCATTCTTGCTGGGGAGCATGCCAGCGTTGGGGTAATCCGCCAGAAAACGGATTATCTCCTGCTGCAGCTCAGGACCCGAGCTCTTGTCCACGTGGATCAGGTAGTGGTTGCTGTCGTGGTAAATCGCCTTGAACAGGCGCTTGAACTGATCGGGATAGCGATGCACCAGAATGAGGTAGGCAATCATGTCAATGTGTCCTGTGTGGGCGGCAGGGCTGCGCCAAACAGAAAATCGCCTCAGGCCGCTGGCTTGAAGCTTGTTTTCGTCGGGATGGCCGCTGTCGCAGTAAAAAGAGTGGATAGCAGATAACAACAGTGAGAACAGGCTGCGACGGGGAAGGGATGCGCCTTATGGCATCGGGTCAATACAGCTGGTCTGGCGACGTCAGGTTGAGGGTGAGAGGTGGGCAAGGGCTGCCCTGGCTGGCGACTCTTTTGCATGACAAGCCTGTCATCAGGTGCAGAGCGCAATCGGCCGGTAAGTGAGGGGCCACAGTAGCACGGTTCGGGCCGGGTTCGATATATATCGCCGGAGCTGCTGAAAAATTGTTCAGCGCAGTCCAAGCCTGGCTGCGAAGTCCCGCACCCGCGCCTCGTTGGCGTCATTGTTTTTGATCTTCTGCAGTCCCTCCTTGAAGCGCCTGACCATGGCCTCTCCCTGTGGCTGGCCACTCTCCTTGTTCAGCGCGCAATAAGGGGCCCGTCATCCTCGGCGGCGATCAGCACGGGGGCAGCGCAGGTGTCGTTCATCTCCTGTGAGAGGGCCACGGCCAGCCGTCGTGAACTCGTGCCATTGTGCCCCTCCGTCGTGTGACCACCAGTTGCCGGTGTTGCCCGATCAGAGTGGCTGGCGCAACACGCGGACAAAAAAACGCCCCGGTAGGCATCACGGGGCGACAAACAGCAGTTCCTTGAGCTAACAACGGCGGGTCAATAACCGAACCGAGTCGCCTCGAAGCGGTTAAGCAGCCGGTGGATGAGGTAACAGGCCAGCAGGGTGGCGACGATGGCAAACAGTATGCTGCTCACCCGATAGAGGGCGCTGAACACCAGATCGTTGCCCGGGGCCAGGTACTGGCCAAACAGTATGCCGAGGGTGGTGAGGGCGCCGAAGCCGACCCCGGAGCCGCTCGCCTCCTTCACATGGGCGTGGCTGAACAGCATGGCGCCTAGCCAGAGCATGGGGGCGACCAGCAGGAGCAAACCGGACCAGTCGTAGAGCACCAGCTGGCCGAGCAGGCCGAAGGTCACACCGAGCAGTGTGCCCATGGCCCGCTTGCGGGCGTAGCTCAGCGCACCGTTCCAGTGCATGGGAAACAGCAGCAGCAGGGTGGTGGCCTGGGCGGACATGGAGTCCCGCAAGTCGAAGATCTGGAACACCATGAAGGAGAGGGTGGCTATGCTGGCGCCGAGCAGGGCCTCGTGCCGCATCCGGTGTGGTGCCTTGGGGGGCGCAGCCGGCTTGGGCCGCTCTTCCACATCCGGGATCAGTGCCGTCATCAGGTAGGCGATGAGCACCGACAGGGTGCTGGCCCACAGATTGTTGAAGATGAGGTCGTTGAGATCGGTTTGCGGGTAGCTGGCAAAGTGCAGCATGATACTGAGGCTCATCACGCCATTGGCGCCAAACAGGAACAGGCTGCCCCGGGACATGGCGGCAAAGCGGTAGAGAAACAACAGGAAGGCGATGGGGATCATCAGGCCGGGATGGCCGCCAAACAGCCCTCCCAGCAGCCCCACTTCCACCCCGCAGATAACGGCGGCCGCCATCAGCTGACGGGCGGCATGGCCGTTCATCACAGGCACCATGCCCAGCAGCAATACCGGGGTCACGGTATAGAGGACGCCATAGTTCCAGCCAAACAGCTTGCAGAGCAGGAAGCCAAGGGTGCAGCCAAAGGCGATGCGCAGACATTGGCGCAGCTCGTTGGCGGTGAGGGGCCTGTGCCACAGATTCATCGTCGCCACCTTAGTAGATGTAGTGCAGCAGGCTGAGCAGGCGGATCTGGCCACGGGCAAACAGAGCGCTTAGTGCGTTGTCCGGCAGCAGTTGCACTGTGGCGCGGGCACCGGCCGGCAGGTGGCTTGGCAACTGCTCCAGCGTCAGGTGCACCCGCAGCCGCTGGGCGTTGCGCACCCAGCGATCCGATTCGGTGGGGCTGGCCAGCAGACCGTTGGCATCGAACTGACCGGCGCTGACTCCGGCATCCAGGCTGGTGACACGGGCCGGATAAAGCTTGCCCGGCTCACCATCGAAGGCGACCAGCGCCCGGCTATCCTGAGCCACGTGCCGCAGGCTCTTCTCGCGAAAATCGGCGATCACGTCCACCTGCTCGGAGACCAGCGCCAGCAGCGGGGCTCCGGCCGCGGCGAAGCTGCCCGGCTTGAGTTGCAGATTGGTGATGATGCCATCCTGACTGGCCTGTATCTGGCTGTAGGAGAGGTTGAGCTCGGCTTGGGCGAGGTGGTTGCGAGCCTGGCGTAGCAACAGGTTGTCATCACCGGGCAGGCCGCGGTTCACCCTGGCCTGGGTCATGCGGGCCTTGCTGGCCATCACGTTGGCCTGGGCAGTGCGCAACGCGCTGTCGGCGTCATCTTTTTGCTGCTCTGACACCATGCGACGGCGATAGAGTGCATCGATGCGTTCGGCTTCCCGCCGCTTCTGGGAGGCCTGACTCTGCAACGAGTTGAAGTCGGCGGCAGTGGCGTTCAGGGTGGCGTCGAGCTGACGGTTCTGCTGCTCGGCCTGATCCAGCGCGAGCCGGGCCTGTTCGACGGCCAGTTCAAAGGGGGCGGGATCGAGCGTGAACAGCAGATCCCCCTGTTTGACATGCTGGTTGTTGCCGACGGCGACCTGCGCCACCTTGCCACTGACTTGGGGGGCCAGCTTGGTCACGACGCGGGTGGCCATGGCTTGCGGGGTGAGCGGCATCTTGAGGTCGGCCAGCAGGAAGTAGCCAAATAGCAGTATGAAGCTCCCCATGGCCCATTTTATCCAGCGTTTGAATTGTTGATCCGGGGTCATCCTATTCTCTCTCTTCACTCTGTGAACCTATCTTGCCGAGGGCGTTGGCGGAGATCCGGTGCACTATGTCTTCAAATTGTTCCAGCTCTCGCTGGCTGATGCCGGTGAGCAGGTCCCGGCGAATGTCCATGATGCGATGCTCGATCTGGTCGAGCAGCGCCTTGCCCTCTGGTGTCAGGGTGACGATGCGGGCCCGTTTGTCCTTGCAACAGCAGTGGCGCTCCACCAGCCCCTGCTCTTCCAGCAGACCCAGGGTGCGCATCAGGGAGGGCAGCTCTATCTCCAGTGCCTCGGCGAGCGTCTTCTGGCTGAGGTGACCTCCGAGGCGACTGAGTTTCCACAGTGCAGTCCAGCGGGGATGGGTCAGACCCAGCGGCGCCAGCTCGAGATCGGCCACGGTACGCCACAGTCGATGCAGTCGTCCGACGCGCTCGGCGAGGGACAACTCGCGCAACATTTCCAGATCTTTCATCATGAGCACTCTCAATTTACTTAGCTTGCTAAGCATTGTAATTGTTTAGCAGGCTAAGTAAATGGTGTGGTCGAGATCTTGTTTATAAAAAATCAGGTGGGTTTCTTATGGCGCTTTTTGATGAGTAAAGGGCTTCGCAAGAGGCTTTTTGGGTTTGGAATGAGCGAAAGGTGCGCGAAATCCCATGGAATACCCTGGCGGGATAAATAAACGTGGGCTGGCTGGTGGGATGAAAATAAGGCAAGGGTCGCGCCTGCTATTATTTTTGGTCAACAGGATGTCATATAAATTCGGCAGCCTGTTTTTTATCCACTAATATTGATGGGTCAGCTAAACAGGGAGACGATAGCTGTGGAACGATATGAATCGGGTGACCCCCATTTTTCAATCGAGAGCCTGCTGGCCGATGGAGAATATGTTGCCGACGCACATTATGGCCCCAGTCTGGAAGCGAGTGATATCTGTCATGAATTTGACCCCGCCAATATTCCACTGTTATTAGCCGAATAGCGAAAGCGAGCAGGTTGAAATGAGGCTCTGGCCATTCAGGCGAGCCTGGTCCTTGGGGCATGCACTGTCCCACCCGCCTCATTTTATCGCTCTGGAAGGCACAGCTGTTGTTTCGCGCCCGCGGAGCAACCCACATCATATCCCTCCCGGAACTGCCTCTTGCCGGTGACACCCGGGGCCTGATGATCCACCAGCCTCAGTTCATGGGATCGCGCAGGTGCTATGCCAGCGTTGTTGCCCTGTTGATATGAAGGCGCAGCCTATATATGGGCTGCCGTCATCCGACAGCTATCCGATTATTTCTTGCCTGTTGGTGGGTGAAATTTAATCATTTTCTAATGCCCGTCCCGCTAGGTCGTGGCGTCACGCCGACATCACTCTTTATGTCTGTGTCTGGCCAGCGTAGTTCAGGGCGCGTGAATAACGCGGGCGGTGGCCATTTTATGGCCATAGCGTTTAAGGTTTTAATGTTTTTATATGCCTTTGTAATCGGGCTAACCGACAGGGAAGGGGAGGATCACTAGAGTAGCGCTACACCACACGTTGGAGCATAACAATGAAAAACCTCTCTACCCCACAAACCAGGGTTGCGCTGTTTGGCGACCGACAAATTGCCGGCATGCCCATGATGATCTTTCTCGGGCTTGCCACCTGCGTGCTCTTTTCTGGCTGGAATGGATCCTTGCCGCTCGGCATGGTCGGCGCGTTGGCGCTGATGTTCGTGCTCGGTACCCTGCTGACCGAGCTGGGCGAACGCATCACTCCCATACGTGAGTATCTGGGGGGCGGCACCATACTCGCCATCTTCGGCGGCGCCGCCCTGTTTGAATACCGGATCCTGCCAGTCGAGGCGGGTCAGGTGATCATCGGCTTCATGAAGGAGGGGGGCTTTCTCAACTTCTTCATCGCCAGTCTGGTGACCGGCTCTGTCTTTGGCATGAGCAGTGCCCTGCTGAAAAACGCCGCCATGCGTTACCTGCCGGTCATTCTGGGGGGCGTAACCCTGGCGCTGCTCAGCGTTGGCCTGGTCGGCGCTCTGATGGGTTATGGCTTCAAGAATGCAGTGTTGCTTATCGGCCTGCCCATCATGGGCGGTGGCATGGGTGCCGGCGCCGTACCGCTGGTGGAGATCCTCTCCGGCCCGATGCAGATGTCCAGCGCCGATCTGCTGTCACGCATGGTGCCCGCCGTGGTGATCGCCAACACCCTGGCCATTCTGGTGGGCACAGTGCTGGCCCGTCTCGGCCGTCGTTACCCCTCCCTGACTGGCAACGGCCAGCTGATGATCAAGGAGATCAGCCAGAACGTGGCCGAAGAGCAGACTCAGGCCCCGACGCTGGAGAGTCTCGGCATCGGGCTCTTTATCAGCTCCTGCATGTTCGTACTGGGCTCCCTGCTCGGCAACTTCATTCCCATGCACCCCTTTGCGCTGATGATACTGGCAGTGGCCATCATCAAGGTGAGCGGCGTGCTGCCACGTCGTTACGAGCAGGCTGCCGCCGACTGGTACCAGTTCGTGGTCGGCAATCTGACTCCCTCCCTGCTGGTGGGGATAGGTGTCGCCTACACCAGCATCCCAGAACTCATCAGCGCCTTTTCCATCAGCTACTTCGTGCTGGTGCTGGTGACAGTGGTTGGCGGTGCCCTGGGGGCGGCCCTGGTGGGACGCATGATAGGTTTCTATCCCATAGAGGCGGCCCTCACCGGCGGTCTGTGTATGGCCAACATGGGGGGCACGGGCGATGTGGCTGTGCTGTCGGCGGCCCAGCGCATGAAGCTGATGCCGTTTGCCCAGATCTCTTCCCGTCTCGGGGGCGCCGTCATGTTGATCCTGGCCACCCTGCTCATCTCGCTGCTGGCATAAGGAAAAGACAATGAACGACATCATGATGGGCACCAGCCTGCCCTATGCAGAACGCAAGCGACAGGGGCTGATGGGGCGTATGCCCCATAAAGAGGAGTCCCTGGCCCAGCAACGGCGCCGTATCTATCGCCTGGTCTCTGCCATGCAGAGCCCGTTCGATCAGCACCTGCTGCTGCGCCAGCTGCAAGAAGACAACCCGGTGCTGTTTTACGATCTGGTGCGCCACCACCTGCCGGAACTGCTGCCCATTATCTACACCCCAGTGGTGGGAGAGGCGTGTCAGCGCCACAGCGACCTCTATCTGCGCAGCCACGGTCTCTACCTCTCCTGGCATGACAGGGACGATCTGGATGCCATCTTCGCCGCGGTAGAGCAAGAGGTGGATGTCATCGTCATCTCTGACGGTGAGCGGGTGCTGGGGCTCGGCGATCTCGGTATCGGCGGCATGGGGATCTGCATCGGCAAGCTGGCGCTCTACTCGGCCGCTGGTGGCATCGACCCGGCGCGTACCCTGCCGCTGTGCGTCGACGTCGGCACCAATAACCCCGAGCTGCTGGAGGATGACTCCTACCTCGGCTGGCAGGCCAACCGGGTGGATGGCGAATCCTATTACCACTTTATGGATCGGGTAGTGGCGGCCATTCGCACACGCTGGCCCCAGGTGGTGCTGCAGTTTGAAGACTTCGCCGGCAAGCATGCCGCGAACCTCTTGGCCCGCTATCGGGACGAGCTGTGTATGTTCAACGACGATATTCAGGGCACGGCGGCGGTCGCCTCGGCCTGTGTGCTGGCGGGCTTGCAGCAGGCGGGCAGCCAGCTGGCCGACACCCCTGTGCTCATCGTTGGTGCCGGCTCGGCGGGTTGCGGCATCGCCGCCATGCTGGCCCAACTGGCGGGTGGCTCGGAGCGGGTGCAGCTGTTTGATCAGGATGGACTGGTCTGCCTGGATCGCGCCAACCTGACCCCGTCCCAGCGGCCGTTTGCCCGCCCGGCGCAAGAGGCCTGCGGCGAGCTGCCTGCGCTCATTGAACGCCTGCGCCCTGGCGTACTGATCGGGGTGAGCGGCCAGGGCGGCCTGTTTGATGAAGCCGTGCTCAGCGCCATGGGCGCCGCCTGTGAGCGGCCCGTGATCCTGCCGCTCTCCAACCCCACCCGTAGCGCCGAAGCGACGCCGGAGCAGGTGTGGCAGGCCACCGGGGGACGCGCCCTGCTCGCCACCGGCAGCCCCTTTGCCCCTGTGACGGTGGCGGGGGAGGCGCGGGTAGTCTCCCAGTGCAACAACGTCTACGTGTTTCCGGGCATTGGCCTGGGGGCCTGCGCGGTCAAGGCGCGCCGCATCAGCGATGGCATGCTGCAGGCGGCGGTGCGGGCTGTGGGTGCCTATCCACTGGCCGAGGGGCGGCTGTTGCCTCCCATTGAGCAGGTGGGGGAGGTGGCCCGTGCGGTCGCCAGAGCCGTGGCCCTCACCGCCCGCGAGGAGGGATTGGCCGATTTTAGTGGTGATCCTGCGCCACTGATTGACCAGACCTGGTGGCGCCCGCACTATTGGTCCGCTTCCTGATGTTGCAAGGCTAATCGATGAAACTGCGCCACCAACTGGTTACCCTCTCTCTGGGTCTGTCACTGCTGCTGATCGTGATCCTGGGCAGCCTGCTTGCCCTTTTTATCCGCCATCTGCTGGAGAGCACTCTGCAGGAGAATGGTGCCGATCTGGCGCGGGTGCTGGCGGCCGACAGCCGGGTGGTGCAAGCCCTGCAACAGGGCAGTGATCCCGGTTTGCGCGACTATGTGGAGGGGATCAGCAATCGCACCGATGCCGCCTACATGGTGGTGACAGATGAACATGCCCACCGCCTTAGCCACCCTTCGCCCGAACGGATCGGTGGCCTCTTCCGTGGTGAAGACATCTGGCCGGCCCTCCATGAGCGGCTCAGCTACTGCTCCGAAGATGAGGGCACATTAGGCCCGGCCATTCGCTGTTTTGCTCCGGTGATCGGGCCCGATGGCCGCGCCATGGGCGCCGTGGTGGTGGGTTACCTGATGCAGACGGTGGAGGACATCTATCTGGAGCGGATCGCTCTGCTGGTCACTGCCATCCTTGCCGTGCTGGGTTGTGGTCTGCTGCTGGCGCTCTGGCTGCAACATCTGCTGCGCCGCACCCTGCTGGATCTGGAGCCCGAAGCCATTGTCAATCGCTTCGTGCTGCAGGAGCTGGTGCTGGAGCACATCTCGGAGGGGGTGATAGCCATCGACAGCGGGGGCAATATTCGGATGCTCAACAGCGCTGCCTTCTATCAACTGCGTCTGCCGGGCACAGGGCGTCATGCTCTGCTGGGGCAGCCCCTTGCCGAGTTGTCACCACCACTGGCGCCCGCCTTGACCCAGCTCGAAACCGAGCTGGGCTTCACTGTGCACGGTGAGGCGTTCGTGGGGCGCTGGCAGGCGGTGGAGGGCAAGGTGCCCGGTCGCCTGCTGATCTTCAGTCGCCCAGAGGTGACCGGCAGCCTCGGCATGCAGGTAACCCATCTGCGCCAGTATGCCGAGATGCTGCGGATGCAGACCCACGAGTTCGCCAACAAGCTGAGCAGCCTCTCCGGCCTGCTGCAGCTCGGTCATGTGGATCAGGCGGTGGAACTCATTCAGCAGGAGAGCGAGGCCTGCCAGACCATGTTGCAGGGGCTGCTGCGGGCCATCGAAGATAAGCCGGTGGCGGGGCTTATTCTCGGCAAATTCAGCCGGGCGCGGGAGCTGGGGGTAGAGCTGGTGCTGGATCCCGACTCGGCGCTGGGAGAGTATCCGGCGGCGGTGTCGGCAGATCTCATCACCCTCATTGGCAACTTGCTCGACAATGGCATTCGCGCCGCTTGGGCCAGGCGCAAGGCGTGTCCGCCGCGGGTGCTGATTTCCCTCAACGATTTTGGTCGCCGGCTGGTGATAGAGGTGGAGGACAGCGGCGAGGGGGTAGACGAAGCGCTGGCGGATCATTTGTTTGATTACGGCATCAGCCGTCAGACGGGTGATCACGGGGTTGGCCTCTTCCTGGTCAAGGAGACGGTGGCCAGACGAGGGGGTGTGATAGAATGGCGCCGCACCGCCGAACAGACCACTCTGTTCGGTATCTACTTGAATAAAAACCAATTGGTGTGATCTATGGCGCCCATATTCACTCTGGTGATCGAGGATGACGAACGGATTGGATCCATTCTGTCCGAGCTGGTCTCCTCCACCCCCGGATTTTCCCTGCTGGGTCGGGCCGAAAGCCTGACCCAGGCCGACCTCATGATGCGAGCGACCCAGCCGCAGCTGCTGCTGGTGGATATTTCCCTGCCCGACGGCTCTGGCCTCGAGTGGGTCAATCGGCTGCGTAGCCATAACCGTGAGGCTTACGTCATCATGGTGACCGCCTCCTGCGATGTTGAGACGATACAGCAGGCCCTCAACCTGGGGGTGCAGGATTACATCATCAAGCCGCTGCGGCTGTTTCGCATCCAGCAGAGCCTGGACGAGATCCTGACCCTGCACAGGCGTATCAGCGAGCGGGGCTCTCTGGAGCAGAGCGACCTGGATCGGCTGATGGGCAAGGGGCGTCCCCAGGCCAGGGAGATACGTGATACCCCCAAGGGGATCGACGCTATCACGCTGCGCCAGGTGCTGGAGCTGCTGGCCGGTGAGCCGGATACCGCGTTTTCCACGGATACGGTGGCGCTGCGACTGTCGCTCAGCCGCACTACGGCGCGCCGCTACCTGGAGTATCTGGAGTCCGAAGACAGGGTCGATGTGGATCTCAACTACGGCCAGCGTGGTCGGCCGGAGCGGCGCTACCACTGGCGCCGGGGCAACTGAGCCTGCGGATTTTAGCGCGAAGATGCATGCAAGAAGGGAGCCTCGGCTCCCTTCTTGCATTGTGTTGCAGCGGCTTGTCTCGCCGGTTTATGCCTCCCCGGCAAGGGCGCGGCGCACCCTGGGTCTGAGCTGGGAGAGCATGACGCCGGTCAGGATCAGACCGCCCCCCAGCAGGTGATAGCCGTGAACGGGCTCTCCCAGGGTGATGACGGCAATGAGGGCGGTACACAGCGGCATCAGGTTCATGAACACAGAGGTGCGCTCCGCCCCCATGCAGGCGAGGCCGCGCATCCAGCAGTAGGCGGCCAGCAGGGAGGAGGCGAGCCCGGCAAACAGCACCAGGCCCCAGCCCTCGGCGGGTACCGCCAGGGAGTCTGCGCTGAGGGCGACCGGGATCAGCAGCAGCACAGCCAACAGGATCTGCATGTAGAGGTTGAGCCAGGGACCGAACGGCAGTTGCCAGCGGCGGATCAGCAGACCATAGAGGGCGTAGCTGGCGGAACCGAGCAGCATGAGCCCATCCCCCGGGTTGATGCCGTCGTGCAGCAGAGCCAGCGGTTGGCCCTGGCTCAGCAGCCAGAATACCCCGAACAGCGAGATGCTCATGCCAAGCAGTGCCTGCTTACCGGGGCGCTGGCCGAAGAAGAGCGCGCTCTGCAGCAGGGTCAGCAGCGGGATGAGGGAGCCAATGACCCCCATGTTGGTGGCCGAGGTGGTGTGTGCGGCGTAATAGGCAAGGCACTGGTAGAGCACCATGCCAAGGGCCGCCAGCACCAGCAGCTTGCCGAGCCAGGGGCGGATTTCGTGGCGGCGGCGCCACAACTGCGGCAGGCAGAAGGGGGTCAGTGCCAGGGCGGCTATCACCCAGCGGTAAAAAGAGATGGCTGCCGGGTCGATCACACTGGCGGCGGCCTTGGACACCACTGTATTGGTGGCCCAGATCAGCACGGCCATCAGCGGAAACATAAGCGGAAAGAAGATACGCATCAAAGGATCCTTGTTAACAGGGGGCCAAGTCTACCCTTGTCTTTCTGTTATCAAATAACGTAAAACTGACAATTCATCCCGCAGAAAGGACAAGTCACCCGCAATGGCCGTGCATCAGTATCACCCGACCGACTTACATCTGCCCGAGCCCAACCCCCTCTATCTGCGCTATCAGCAGATCCAGGCCGAGAGCGCCTGCGCGCCACACAGCCACCCCTGGGGCCAGCTCAGCCTGATAAGTCTGGGGGTGATGGAGATAGTGCTGGATCAGCACCGGCTGGTGGCTCCCGCCGACTACCTTATCTGGGTGCCGGCGGGTCTGGAGCATGCCTCCTACAACCAGCAGGCCCTCGCCTACACCTCCATCTATGTCAATCATGCTCTGGCGGCCAAGCTGCCAGCCGAGCCACGCCTGCTGGAGATGACACCGCTCATCCGGACCATGCTGGCAGATTTTTGCGAGCGCAAGCTGGGCCACATGCAGGATGAATGGGATGTGCGCCAGGCCGAGCTGCTGGTGGAGAAGCTGACCCGCACCCGCTGCCAGGAGAGCTACCTGCCCATGAGCCAGGACAAGCTGCTGGCTCCCATGCTGGCGGCGCTCCACTGCGATCCTGCCGATCCGCGCACCCTGGCCCAGTGGGCCGAACAGTTGCACAGCACGGAGCGCACCCTGGCCCGGCGCTGCGTGCGCGAACTGGGCATGAACTTCGGCCAGTGGCGGGCCCGGCTCAAGCTGCTTAAGGCGCTGGCCTGGCTCAAGGGGGAATTGCCGGTGCAGGAGATTGGCTGGCGGCTCGGTTACGGCTCCACCTCGGCCTTTATCGCCATGTTCAACCGTGAGTTGGGCTGCTCGCCCCAGCGCTATCGCCTGCAGTCGGCAGAGCTTGGGGTCGCAATGGTGGGAAAAGGTGACGATGAGCTGCGAACACCTTGATAGGTGACCTGTTTCTTGTCGTTCCAGGGGTTATCATAGTGTTTTGTTATCGCGTGCCATGATGGGGATGCCGGAGAGTTTTCTGCCCAAACCAGATGGCCCAAGTGTCCATATTGATGCGATGGGGTCAGCATGATCGCTTCCAGTTCCCGTTTTGCCGAGTCGCTGTTCTGGTACCTGCTGGCGTTGACCTGCTGCTCCATCCTGCTGTTCGAGTTCGGCCCCGAGCGGGTGCTCGATATGAAGGGGGGGCCGCTTTCTGTGACCGTACAGCAGGCAGCGGATGCTGCGCCGGGGGCAGTGCGCTACCTCCCCTCGGCCGATGGTAACCCCGGGGTGGAGTGCATCCTGGTTGCCAGCCCGGACAGCTACCCCAGTTGCGGCCTGGTCCTCACCCTGACGTCGCGCCAGCAGGGGATTAATCTCGCCCGTTTCGACATGCTCCATATTCGTTTGAGCGTGACAGGGGAGGGGGAGCAGGATTGGCGCTTCTATCTGCGCAACTACAATCCGGCTTACGACAAGGTGGACGACCCGTTGCAACCCAAGTTCAACGAAATCATCTTTCGTCCGGCCGATTACGGCAAGTCCCACGAGGTGCCGCTGGATGTATTCACTCCGGCGACCTGGTGGATCAAGTATTTCAATGTGCCGCTGCAGCAGCAGGGGGCGAATCTGGATCGGGTCTATGCCATGGAGGTGGTAGCGGGTTCCGACATGCCACCCGGCAAGCATGGGGTAGTGATCGAGGAGCTGCAGTTTCACGGCCCCTGGCTCGATGCCACCCTCTTCTACCGGCTGATCCTGTTTGTCTGGTTTATCTATGGCTGCGCGTTTTTTCTGGTCAACCATATCTATATGAAACAGCGCTTGCAGTATGCCCATCAGGCCAAGCTGGAGGTGGAGGCGCTCAACCGCACCCTGAGCGAAGAGAGCCGCCGCTCACGCGAACTGGCCTGTTACGATCCGCTGACCGGCGCGCTCAACCGGTTGGGTGGTGAACGCTTGTTAGCCGAGATAGACGAGCTGGCTTGCTCCTTTATCTATCTCGATGTGGATCACTTCAAGCAGATCAACGACACCCATGGCCACCCGGTGGGGGATGAGGTGCTCAAGCATCTGGTGAGCGAGATCCTGCGCCACTGTGATGCACTCTGCCATCTGGTGCGCTGGGGTGGGGAGGAGTTCGTGCTGGTCTGCTTCCACTACGATAGGCTGCGAGCCGCCAGTTTGGCCGAGCGGCTACGGGTCATACTGGCAGCCTATCCCCATTGGCCTTCAGCCCTGCGGGTCACCGCCTCGTTCGGGGTGGCCGAGCGTGCAGGGGATCCACTGGAGCTGTTACTCAAGCGCGCTGACGAGGCGCTCTATCAGGCTAAAAAGCGGGGCCGCAACCGGGTGGAAGTGAACTGACCGCAGTGCTACCGTGCCGCCAACAGTCGAAAAATCAATGAATGCGAGAGAGCAAGATGACAACACAATCGATCGGGGCGCTGACCCTGCTGGTGGCCGATTACGATCAGGCCATTCGCTTTTTTACCGAGGGACTTGGCTTCGCGCTGCTGGAAGATACCCGGCTTGATGAACCGGGCAAACCGGGCAAGCGCTGGGTGCGAGTGGCGCCTGCCGGCGCGCCAGGATCTGCCTTGCTGCTGGCCCGTGCCGCCACGCCCGAGCAGCAGGCCGCCATCGGTCAGCAGGGGGGCGGCCGGGTATTTTTGTTCCTCGAAACCGACGACTTCTGGGGGGATTACCAGCGCATGCAGGCGTACGGTGTTCATTTTTGTGAACAGCCACGTAGTGAGCCATACGGCATGGTGGTGGTGTTCGAGGACATCAGTGGCAACCGTTGGGACTTGCTGCAACTCGCAGCTGCCAAATGAATCTGAAAACGTTTATCATCTCGCCTGTCATAAAGTCATAAAAGTGTCACAGAAAGTTCTAATAATTGGCGCACCCATCTTCACACAGGAGAGAGAAGGGATATGGCTAAGCGAATTCTGGTGGTCGAGGACGAAGCACCCATCCGCGAAATGCTCTGCTTCGTGCTTGAGCAAAAGGGATATGAGACGGTTGAAGCGGAAGATTACGCCGATGGACTGGCGAAGGTGCGCGAGCCTTACCCCGAACTCATCGTGCTGGACTGGATGATGCCGGGTGGCAGTGGCATCCAGTTCATCAAGCAACTCAAGCAGGATGAGGTGACACGCCAGATCCCGGTGGTGATGTTGACCGCCCGCGGTGAGGAGGAGGACAAGGTGCGTGGTCTGGAGGCCGGTGCCGACGACTACATCACCAAGCCTTTCTCTCCCAAGGAGCTGACCGCCCGCCTTCATGCTGTGATGCGTCGTGTTTCGCCCACGTCGGTGGACGAGGTGATCGAGGTGCAGGGACTTAAACTGGATCCGGTTTCCCACCGGGTCAGCGCCGAGGAGAAGGCGCTGGACATGGGGCCGACCGAGTTCAGACTGCTGCACTTCTTCATGACCCATCCCGAGCGGGTCTATAGTCGCGAGCAGCTGCTCAACAATGTCTGGGGGACCAATGTGTACGTCGAGGACAGAACCGTGGATGTGCATATTCGTCGCTTGCGCAAGGCCATTGAAGAGACGGGTCACGATCGATTGATTCAGACGGTGCGCGGTGCAGGCTATCGCTTTTCCATCCGTCTCTAGAGGACGTTATGTTGCAACCTTACGCCTGGCGGCGACAGTTGTGGCGGATGGCGTTTTTTTATACGCCCTTCGTCTTGGTCGGCTGGTTGACGGATACCTTCACCCTTTGCCTGCTGGTGGCGACCGTGCTGCATCTGGGCTGGCACTATCGCTTTCAGAAGCGGCTGTCGGACTGGCTGTGGCACGATCGCAGCCTGGTGCCCCCCAACGGCAGTGGCAGCTGGGAGTATATCTTCAACGGCATCTACAAGTTGCAGCAACGCCACCGCGCCCGGCGCCGCGAGCTGGCGGGCCTCATCCGCCGTTTTCGGGAAGGGGCCGAAGCCCTGCCCGATGCCGCAGTGGTGTTTCGCACTGACGGCAGCATCCTTTGGTGCAACCGGCTGGCAGAGCAGTTGCTCGGTTTTCGCTGGCCGGAAGACGCCGGTCAGCACATAGGCAACCTCATTCGCAATCCCACCTTCGGTGCCTATCTGGGTGAGGGGCAGTATGACGAACCGTTCGAGATAGCCTCGCCCATCAACGAGGAGAAGAGTCTCGAGTTTCGCATCATGCCCTACGCCGAGGATCAGGCCATGCTGGTGGTGCGGGATGTCACCCGGCTGCGCAGCCTGGAGAAAACCCGCAAGCACTTTGTCTCCAACGTTTCCCACGAACTGCGTACTCCGCTCACTGTACTCAAGGGCTATCTGGAGATGACCGAAGAACTGCCCCCCCCTGACCTGTGGGCCAAGGCACACAGGGTGATGATGGAGCAGACCATCCGCATGGATAACCTTGTCAACCAGCTGCTCACCCTGTCGCGCATCGAGGCGGCTCCCTCGGTGGATCTCTCCCACCTGGTGGACATGCCTGCCATGCTGGGGCTGCTGGAGCAGGAGGTACGGGTACTGTCGGGGGATCGGGCACACCAGATCGAGTTCAGGGTGCAGTCCAATCTCTTCGTACGCGGGGATCAGGATCAGCTGCGCAGCGCCATCTCCAACCTGGTCTACAACGCCATTCACTACACCCCGGCGGGGCGCAAGATCAGCGTGGAGTGGCGCAAGCAGGGGGCCATGGCGCTGTTTGTGGTGCAGGACGAGGGGGAGGGTATCCCGCCCGAACATCTGGCGCGGCTCACTGAGCGTTTCTATCGGGTCGACAAGGCACGCTCGCGCCACACGGGTGGCTCAGGGTTGGGGCTTGCCATCGTCAAGCATGCCTTGAGTCATCACGACGCCCAGCTCGATATCGAGAGCCGGGTTGGCCTCGGTAGCCGTTTCAGCTTCCTCATTCCGGCCAATATGGTGGTGCTGAAATAGTCTTTTTCAGCAAGGGGTTAGCAGTGCAGAGAGGGCGGCGACGGCGGCCCTCTTTTCATTTGGCCAACAGCCTTGCCATGTCATTAAAGTGTCACATTAAATCCATAAATTTGTCACTGCCAGGTCAGATACTGGCGCCGTCTTGAGAACGGACCTTCTGTCACGTTGGCGGGGACGAAATGAAGCCCGACCAACAGTACGAGCGGGTTTTAACCAGGTTTGACATCAGATTGACGATTGCCTTTTGCAACCTCGGACTGGGTGGAGAGGGCATGGAATGAAACTCAACAAATCGGTCGTCGTGACCGGCGTTGAGCGAAGTTAACACCGTTTTTGAATGGACTGCGTTCTACAACCTTGGACTTGGAGAGATTGGATGAAACTCAACAAACTGGCTGGTGTAATCGGATTCACCGCAGCAACCCTGTTTTCCGTCAGCGCCCTGGCTGCCGGTGTGGATAAAAATCTGCCGGATTACACACCGACCAGCGGCATCTCGGGCAACCTGTCCTCTGTCGGTTCGGACACCTTGGCCAACATGATGACCCTGTGGGCCGAAGAATTTAAGCGCATGTACCCCAACGTCAACGTGCAGATCCAGGCCGCCGGTTCCTCCACCGCGCCAACTGCCCTGACAGAAGGTGTTGCCCAGTTTGGCCCCATGAGCCGCGCCATGAAGACAGGTGAAGAGGAAGCATTCGAGAAGCGCCATGGCTACAAGCCGACCGCCATCCGCGTTGCGGTCGATGCCCTGGCCGTGTTCGTCAACAAGGACAACCCCATCAAGGGGCTGACCATGCCGCAACTGGATGCCATCTTCTCCAGCACCCTCAAGTGTGGCGAAGACAAGGCGGCCACCAAGTGGTCTGATCTGGGTCTGGACGGCAACTGGTCCTCCAAGGATCTGCAGCTGTTCGGCCGCAACTCTGTCTCCGGTACCTACGGTTACTTCAAAGAGCACGCCCTGTGTAACGGCGACTTCAAGAGCGGCGTGAACGAGCAACCGGGGTCTGCCTCCGTGGTGCAGTCAGTCTCTGCCTCCCTGAACGGTATCGGCTACTCGGGTATCGGTTATGTTACCTCTGGTGTGCGTGCCGTACCGCTCTCCAAGGATGGCAAGACCTTCATCGAAGCGACCGCTGACAACGCCATCACCGGTAAGTATCCGCTGTCGCGCTTCCTGTACGTTTACGTGAACAAGCATCCGAACAAGCCGCTCTCCCCGATGGAGCAAGAGTTCGTCAAGCTGATGCTCTCCAAAGCGGGTCAAAGCATCGTTGCCAAAGATGGCTACGTGCCGGTGCCGGCCAAGGTGGTCGAAGCCGACCTGAAGAAACTGGGCATCATGTAAGCCAGTTTCCTCTGCCACACGGGCCCCGCGGGGCCCGTTTTCTTTTTGAGTGGATCCACCATGGCGACCTGTGACCGCTTTCGCCGAACAGTATGATTTGGCGACTTGCGCCGGACGCCCGCATTTCCGAAAATAGGGCATCTTTATGGTGAAGGACACCTCCATGACATCCCCCCTGTTCAAGCTCGGCCTGGCGGCACTCTGTTCCACCCTGCTGGCCAGCTGTGCCCAGTCTCCTACCGGTCGTAGTCAGATGTTGCTGTTCTCGCCCCAGCAGATGAACCAGCTGGGCGCCGACTCCTTCGAGCAGATGAAGAAGCAGGAGAAGGTGAGCAAAGATGCCAGGATGAATGCCTACGTCTCCTGCGTCGCCAAGGCGGTGACTGCCCAGGTACCCGCCAGCTATGGCATCACCAGCTGGGAAGTGGTGGTGTTTGACTCCAAGCAGGTCAACGCCTTCGCCCTGCCCGGCGGCAAGATAGGGGTCTACAGCGGCCTGCTCAAGGTCGCCAAGAATCAGGATCAGCTCGCCACCGTCATCGGCCACGAGCTGACTCACGTGCTGGCCCAGCACTCCAACGAACGGCTCTCCCGCAGCCAGCTGACCGGTCTCGGTCTGGCGGCGGCCGACATCGCCATGGGCAGCAGCGAGTATCGCGGCGCCACCATGGCCGCCCTTGGCCTCGGGGTCGAGGTCGGTGTCATGCTCCCTTATGGCCGCACCCAGGAGAGTGAAGCGGATCGGTTGGGGCTGGAGTTGATGGCCCGCGCTGGTTTCAATCCGGCTGAAGCCATTCCCCTGTGGCAGAACATGAGTGCCGCCGCCGGTGGCAACACCCCGCCGAAGCTGCTCTCTACTCACCCCAGTAATGAGAACCGGATCGCCGAGTTGCAGGCGCAACAAGCGTACGTGCTGCCGCTCTTTAAGCAGGCTCGCGCCAACGGTCTGGTGCCCCAATGCAAGGCGTAAGCCTGCGCATGGCGCGGCCCGATGACGCCCCCGCCATGACGGTGACGCAGCGGGCCAGCTGGCTCGCAGCCTATGGCGAGGTGCTCGGTGCCGACATGCTGACCCAGCTTTCGGTGACCGAGCACCTGCAGATCTGGCAGAGCCGGCTCGCCGGATCCGGCCCCAGGCCCATGTTGATCTGCCAGGACGAGGTGGTCATAGGCCTGCTTTACTGGCAACTCGTGCTGGATAGCACAGAGCCGAGCGCCCTGATCCGCGCTTTTTACCTCCATCCCGAGCACTGGCGCCTGGGTCATGGCAAGCGGCTATGGCAGGCGGTGGCGATGCAGATGCGTCGTGCAGGTTGTGGCAGCGTCAGATTGTGGCTGCTCGATGGCAACCGGATCGGCGAGGGGTTTTACCTGAGGCGCGGCTTCGTCTTCGACGGTCAGGCACGCACCCTGATGAGCCTTGGGCAGGCTTGCCTGCAACGGCAAATGTTCCGTTTGCTTTGATCTCTCTCCCATTTTTCGCCCCCGATCACTTTATTTTTTTTGCGAATTAATACAATGTGCAGCTCTGGACAGGCTGAGGTGACTTACCGACAAGGGAGTGTGGGCATGTATTACGGCTTTGATATTGGTGGCACCAAGATAGCGTTTGCCGTGTATGACGACGCCTTGAACCTCTGTCATGAGGAGCGCATGAGCACGCCCGGTAACGATTACGAGGGATTGCTGCAGCTCATCCGTGCCCGGGTCGAGCAGGCGGACGCCCGTTTTGGCGCGAGAGGCGCCGTGGGCATCGGCTTTCCTGGCATCCTCAATCGGCACGATCACAGCATAGTGGCGGCGAACCTGCCCTCCATCAATGGCCGCCATCTGGGCGCCGATCTGGCCGAGCGGCTGGGCCGTCCGGTCAAGGTGGACAACGATGCCAACTGCTTCCTCTGGTCAGAAGTGCACCAGGGGGCGGCGGCCGGGGCCGACAGTGCGTTGGGGGTCACCATCGGCACCGGTATCGGCGGCGCCGTCTATCTGGCGGGCAAGCTGATCCAGGGCCGCAACTGGCTGGCGGGGGAAATAGGTCACTATCCGCTGCCAGCCACCATGTTGATGAAGTATCCCGACCTGCCTCGTCCCCGTTGTGGCTGCGGCCGCCTGGTCTGTTTTGAAACCTATGTATCCGGCACCGGGCTGGAGCGGCTCTATCACCATTTTCATGGTCAGCGTGCCAGCGGTCACCAGATAGTGGGGCGCTTCGAGGCCCATGAGCCCCATGCGGTGGCCACGGTCGACTGCTGGCTGGAGATCATGGCCGCCGGGCTCGCGACCGCCATCTCTGTGGTTGATCCCGAGGTGGTGGTGCTAGGGGGCGGCTTGAGTGGCTTGCCTGCCCTGTACCAACAGCTGCCGCTGCGTCTGCCCGGCCATCTGTTGCCCGGTGTCGCCCTGCCCGAGATCCGCCAGGCCCGCTTCGGTGGCGCCGGCGGGGTGCGCGGCGCGGCCTTGCTCAATTTATGAGATCAGATGTGCTGTCTGATCTCTCCAATAAAGGAGTCATCATGACCCGTCTTGAAATTTGTATCGACAACCTGGAATCCCTGTTCACCGCCCAGCAAGCAGGCGCGGATCGCATCGAGCTCTGCTCTGCGCTGGGGCTGGGTGGCCTGACCCCCTCTTATGGTTTTATGCAGCTGGCTGCGCGCCACGCCAACGTGCCTGTTTACGCCATGATCCGCCCCCGCGCCGGGGATTTTTGCTTCAGCACCGCCGAGTTTGAACTGATGCTGGTGGATATCGCTGCCGCCCGCGCAGCCGGGTTGCAGGGGGTGGTCATTGGCCTGCTGGATCAGGAGGGGCGGGTGCCCGCCGACCAGCTGCGCCAGCTGGTGGAGGCGGCCGGGCCGCTCGGTGTGACTTTCCATCGGGCCATTGATCTCTCCTCCGACTGGCGGCTGGATCTGGAGACGATCGTCGCGGCCGGCTGCGAGCGCATCCTGAGTTCGGGTCATGCGCCGACCGCGCTGGCGGGGCTTGAAACCCTGCAGGCCATGCAGCAGGCGCTGGCGGGCCGTGCCAGCCTGATGCCGGGTGCCGGGGTCAATGCCGACAACGTGCGCACCATCCTGGAGTTCACCGGGGTGAGCGAGGTGCATATGTCCGGTATGGGCTGGCGTGGCGGCATGGTACCGCATGGGGTGAACATGGGCACGTCTGATGACGGCCGGGTCAATATCACCGACGCCGGCAAGGTGGCAGCGGTGCGGGCCCTGCTGGATCGCACTGATGCCACCGAAAGTGTGGTTTGAGTCCAAAGGTTCAGTGTGTCATTGTGCCTGACAGGATCGCCGCCGATAGGCGGCGATCCTGCTCTTCTTGTGTGAAGTTCCTCCCACTGGCGTGGAAATCAGGGCTGCCACCGGCAGCACCTCGCCAAAAAGTCTGATATCATCCCGCCTCTTTATTACTTGGATCTGGAGCAACATCTCAATGTCCCAATACGACGCTATCGAACAGAAGGCCAGCTATGGCATCGGCCGCAACATGGGTGATCAGCTGGCGCAGCAAGCCTTCGCCGGTCTGGATATCCCGGCCCTGCAACAAGGTCTGGCAGATGCCCTGAATGGTCTGGAGTTCGCGGTTAGCCGTGACGATATCAATGATGCCTTCCAGGTGATCACCGCTCGCATGCAGGAAGAGCAGGAAGCCGTTGCCAAGGCTGCCGCCGCCGATGGCGAAGCCTTCCTGGCTGACAACGCCAAGCGTGCCGACGTCAAGGTGACCGATTCCGGTCTGCAATACGAAGTCATGGTAGAAGGCAATGGTGCCGTGCCGGTAGCCGGTCAGTCCGTGCGCGTGCACTACCACGGTACCTTCACCCACGGTGGCGTGTTCGACAGCTCGGTCGCCCGTGGCGAGCCGGCCGAATTCCCGGTCACCGGCGTCATCGCTGGTTGGGTTGAAGCGCTGCAGCTGATGCCGGTTGGTTCCAAGTGGAAGCTATACATTCCGCAGGATCTGGCCTATGGCGCCCGTGGTGCCGGTTCCATCCCGCCCTACTCTGCGCTGGTATTCGAAGTGGAGCTGCTGGACATTCTGTGATCCGGCTGGCTTGATGCAAACGGCGACCTCAGGGTCGCCGTTTCTGTTTGAGGTGCCCCTGTCTGGCGGGCCCTCGTCGATAGACAATGTGCCTTTGCGGGGTATTTGGATATAGTCAGGGCTTGGCGTTCCCGGTCACTCTGGAAAACACGCATGGCTGCCATCATAGAAGTCATTGACCTCATCAAGCACTTTCCCGGCGTCAAGGCGGTGGACGGGCTCAGCTTTACCATTCCCGCCGGGTGCTGTTTCGGCCTGCTCGGTCCGAACGGGGCAGGCAAGACCACCACCATAGAGTTGCTGGAGGGGATCCTCACCCCGGACAGCGGCCAGATCCTGTTTCATGGTGCCGCCCGTGGCACCGATTACCGCTCCCGCATCGGCATCCAGTTTCAGCACACGGCGCTGCAGGATTTTCTGACGGTGCGCGATACCTTGCGCCTGTTTGCCAGCCTCTATCCCAATCCCTTGCCCCAGGCGCAGCTCATCGAACTGTGTGCCCTTGGCGAGTTCATCGATCGGGACAGCCGCAAGCTCTCCGGCGGCCAGCGTCAGCGCCTGCTGCTGGCGCTGGCCCTGCTTGGCGACCCCGAACTGCTGTTTCTGGATGAACCCACCACAGGGCTGGATCCCCAGGCCCGCCACCACTTCTGGCAGCGCATCGAGGCGATCAAGGCCCAGGGCAAGACGGTGGTGCTCACCACCCACTACATGGACGAGGCGCAGCAGTTGTGCGATCGCATCGCCATCGTCGATCACGGCCATCTGCTCAGCCTGGATACCCCGGCCGCCCTGCTGGCTCGTCACTTCGATGGGGTGCTGGTGCGTCTGCCGGATCATCCGGCCCTCGCCAGCCTGGGTTATCCACTGTTGCCCCACGGCGATCAGGTGGAGCTGACTTGTCCCGATGTGGCGCTGCTGTTGCCGCAACTGCTGGGTCTGGGGGTGCCGCTGACCGGCATGCAGGTGCGCTCCCCCAATCTGGAAGATCTCTTCTTGCACCTGACCGGCCATAGCCTGAGGAGTGGCGCATGAACGCAGTCATGAGGTGCCGTGTCGAGGCTCGCTCTTACCCGCGAGCCTTGCCGTGGCCTAGGAGCAAAACATGAAGGGGGCCATCAAGCGGATCGGTGCGCTTTTTTATGCCCGCAATCTGGAGTTTGTGCGCGACAGGGCCGCCCTGGTGTGGAACCTGGCCTTCCCGTTACTGCTGGTGGTCGGTTTCTCTCTTATCTTCTCCGGCCCGCCCAAGCCGCTAGTGCAGATGGGTGTGGTGGGCGAGCTGACGGCGGCCTATGCCCCCCTGAACGCCATTCCGCTGCTCAAGCTCATCCCCTATGACGATGAGCGCAAGGGCCAGCTCAAGGTGCGCCATCATCAGCTGGATCTGCTGCTCTCGCCCGGCTCGGACCGTTACTGGGTCAACCCGGACGCCAGCCAGGGCGCCATGGCCGAATACCTGTTGCGCCAGGCTATCTCCCGGCCGCTGGTGAAGGAGACCCTGAGCGGGCAGGCGATCCGCTACGGTGACTGGCTGTTGCCCGGGGTGATCGGCATGAACCTGATGTTTTCCGGCCTGTTCGGGGTGGGCTTTGTCATAGTCCGCTATCGCAAGAACGGAGTGCTCAAGCGACTGAGGGCCACGCCGCTCTCTGCCGCCGAGTTTCTCTGCGCCCAGTTGCTGTCGCGCATTGTGATCACCCTGGTGGTGAGCTTGCTGGTGTTTCTGGTCGCGTATTGGCTGCTTGGTGTGCCCCTGCTCGGGTCAGGCTGGTTGCGGCTGCTGATCGCCCTGGCAGGTGGCGCGGCCATGGCGTCGCTGGGCTTGCTCATCGCTGCCCGGATCCAGAACGAGGAGCTGGCGAGCGGCCTGCTCAACGTCATCAGCATGCCCATGATGTTTCTCTCCGGGGTCTGGTTCTCGCTGGAAGGGGCGCCGGTCTGGCTGCAACAGTTGGCGGCCTGGCTGCCGCTCAGCCAGATCATTACGGCGGCCCGTGCTGTCATGCTGGAGGGGGCTGGCTGGGCCGAGGTGGCCGCGCCTCTCGGCTGGATCCTGTTGTTTACCCTCTGTTGTCTCACCCTGGGCAGTGCCCTGTTTAAATGGAATAGCCAATGAAGCGACATCTGAACCTGGGGGTTGTCCTGGCCCTGCTGTTACTGAGCATACCGGCCAGCGCCGATGCAATGCGTTGCAAGAATGCCCTCATCACCGAAGGGGACAGCACCGCCGAGATGCTGCTCAAGTGTGGTGAGCCCATGCTGCGCGAGGAGCTCAGCCGCAATGAGGTGAACCACCTGGGCAATCTGGTGCAGGTCAAATTTGGCGAGCGCTGGACCTACAACTTCGGCAAGAACGAGTTCATGCGTTTCGTCACAGTGCGCAATGGTGTCGTCATCGACATCGAAAATGGCCCGCGCGGCGAGTAGCCGGCGGGCAAAGCATGGATGCACAACAGACGGTATGGCAAGGCCCTTTGACTCACATGTCCGGCAAGGGCTCGTTGTGACGAAGCTGGCTGACGGCCTGATTGATCTGGCGAGCCAGCCTTAGCCGTTGGCGGCAGGTCAGGCCATGGAGGTTGATCCTGCCCGCGTTGAATTCAAATGTCCCCAGCGACTCGATGGTAAAATAGCCTCGGTGAAAGCTCTTGATGTAGCGAGCGATCTGCCGTGGGGATAACTGCTTGAACACCTTCATCACAAGGTTCCCTGATTGCCTGGACAGGGCACACTATGCCGTCGTCGGATGACACTGATATGACAGTGGGGTGAGGGATTGTATGAATCCTTTGATCTGCGTCGATGAACGGGGGGATTTGCTGGCGTATGTTGAAAAAAGTGCTGCCATGACAAGCCCTTACCCCGATATACTGCTGTCAGTTGAGCAACATGAGCAAAAGGACCTGCACGTGGAATGGGTGGATGTGGTGGATGCGGATAACCGGGTGATTGGCGTGGCTGAGCGCGCCAGAGTGCGGCGGGAGAACCTGTGCCATCGCGCCAGTTATATCCTGGTGCTCGACGAGGCGGATCGCATCCTGGTGCAGCGGCGCACCCTCAGCAAGGATTTCTGCCCCGGCATGCTGGATGCCTGCGCCGGTGGCGTCGTGACCACGGGCGAGCAGATGGAACCGGCCGCCCGCCGCGAGCTGGCCGAGGAGTTGGGTATCGAGGATGTCCCCCTGCAGGGCTTTGGCAGCTTCTACGCCGAAGGGGAGGGCTATCGGGTCTGGGGTGGCCTCTACAGCTGCCATTATCAGGGGCCGCTGCGCTTGCAGGCTGAAGAGGTGAGCGAGGTGCACTGGATGAGCCAGGCCGAGATCGCCGCCCGCGCCACCGAATTTACCCCGGACTCCCTGCTCGCCATCGCCACCTGGCAGGCGAGGCGTTAAACCGCTTCTCATCTCCTCATGCAAAACGGGCAGCCACTGGCTGCCCGTTTTGCATTGTCACACCCGCCTGAGGCGCAGGCTGTCGCTCGGGATCCCGGCCAGCTCAGCCGGCGAAGGGCGAATTGGCCTGTTGGGCGGCAAACCGCTCGGCGGCGTCGGGCAGGGGCAGTGTGTTCTGCTTGCGCAAGGTGGAGGGGCGAATCTCCAGTCCATCTAAATGGTTCTGATTGAGATCTTATGGGCTGGTGGAACCTGCTCAAGGTTAGTGCAAATGGCGGCGCTGATGGGGGTGTGTCTCGCGTGCATGGGCTGGGGTAGACTGTGGCTCCTTACCTCCACCACGGACGAGAGATCATGATAGCGATTGGCCAATCCCTGCCTTTGGGCGAGTTCACCTTCATCACCCGGGAGGGCAAGCAGGTTCAGGATAGCCAGGCCCTGTTTGCCAGCAAGAAGGTGGTGCTGTTTGCCGTGCCGGGCGCCTTTACCCCCACCTGTTCCAACGCCCACCTGCCCGGTTATGTGGCGCTGGCCGACCAGTTCAGGGCCAAGGGGGTCGATGCCCTCTATTGTCTGTCGGTCAATGATGCCTTCGTGATGAAGGCGTGGCAGGCGGCCCAAGATGCCGACGCCATCACCATGCTTGCCGATGGCGACGGCAGCTGGACACGGGCGCTTGGCCTTGCCAAGGAGACGGGGGCCTTCGGCGGTATTCGCGCCCAGCGTTTTGCCCTCATCGCCAACGATGGGGTGGTCGAGCAGCTGTTCGTGGAAGCACCGGGCAAGTTCGAGGTCTCGGCTGCCGAGAGCCTGCTGGCGGCGCTGTAAATGTTCATCGCCGTTTGATTTCCCCTTGAAATGGGAGGTCGGCCCGTTACACTGGGCCCCTTCTGGACAGAGCCAGGCATTGTGCCTGGCTCTGTTGTTTGCAGGCGATGGGATGGATACGTTATGACCCTGGCTGTTGTTGCCCTGATTGCCGGACTGGCGCTGCTGGTCTGGAGTGCAGATAAATTTGTGGACGGCGCTGCGGCGACCGCCCGTTATGCAGGTATGCCGCCGCTGCTGATCGGTATGGTGATCATCGGTTTTGGCACCTCGGCCCCCGAGATGGTGGTCTCCGCGCTGGCGGCTTCCCAAGGCAACCCCGGGTTGGCGCTCGGCAATGCCTATGGCTCCAACATCACCAATATTGCCTTGATCCTGGGGCTGACTGCCCTGATCAGCCCTATTGCGGTCGCCTCTCAGGTGGTGCGCAAGGAGATCCCCATCCTGCTCGGCATTACCCTGCTCTCCGGTGCTCTGCTGCTCGATGGGCATTTGGGACGGATGGATGCGGCCATTCTGGGTGTGGCGTTTGTTGGTCTGATGGGCTGGTCCATCTGGGCTGGTATGAGTGGCAAGGGAGATGCGCTGGACGCGGAGACCGCCGAGGATATCGAGAGTGAGGGGATGTCCCTCAAGCGCGCCATTCTCTGGCTCATTGTCGGGTTGGTGCTGCTGATCGGCGCTTCCCGTTTGCTGGTATGGGGCGCGGTGACCATCGCTCAGGCATTTGGCATCAGCGATCTGGTGATTGGTCTCACTATCGTTGCCATCGGTACCTCGCTGCCAGAGCTGACGTCGTCCCTGATCGCTATTCGCAAGAATGAGCACGACCTGGCGCTGGGCAACGTGATCGGTTCTAACCTGTTCAATACCCTGGCGGTAGTCGGGATTGCGGCGGGTATTCACCCGCTCGACGTGGCGCCCGA
Organism: Aeromonas popoffii; assembly: GCF_037818705.1. Taxonomy (NCBI): domain Bacteria; kingdom Pseudomonadati; phylum Pseudomonadota; class Gammaproteobacteria; order Aeromonadales; family Aeromonadaceae; genus Aeromonas; species Aeromonas popoffii. The sequence goes on from NZ_CP149129.1 coordinate 1,016,103, forward strand.
GGTGCTGACCCGTGACTGGACCGTCATGATGGGGTTGACCCTGTTGCTGCTGGTGATGTGTTTGGGCCGCAAGGGACAAGGCCGCATCAACCGGCTGGAAGGGGGCGTGCTGCTCGCCTGCTTCGTCGCCTATACCGGCTGGCTGCTGACCAGTCAGTTTATCTGACCAATGCCAGTGAAATGAGAGAGGGGGAAGCTTAAGCTTCCCCCTCTTGTTTTTGCTCGGTGAGTCTGTTGGCCGGTTTGCTCAGGCAACCGCCACCAGCTTTTTCCCTTTCTGGCTGCTGTCCAGAATGAGGATGCTCGCCTTGGGGAAGAAGTTGAAGGTGGAGGCCGAGGCCCAGGTGTAGGCACCCATCACACGGCCCACCACCAGCTCGCCGATAGCCAGGTCAGGCAGCATGATGCCATCGCGGATCACGTCCACACTGTCGCAGGTGGGGCCGGAGAGCACCGAATTGTGTTGCTCGCCGCTGGCATAGGGGGTGCTCACCGGGTAGGTGACGTGGTCGTAGAGCTGACCGTTGTAGCTGCCGTAGAGGCCGTCATCCAGGTAGTACCAGATCTTGTCGCCGCGGTGGGCCTTGCCCATCACGCTGGAGACCGAGGTCATGGCCGGTGCACTGATAAAGCGGCCCGGTTCGGCAATTTTTTGCACGGTAGCGGGCAACTTGGCCAGCGCCTCGCGGATCGGGGCGCAGAAGCCGTCGATATCGAATTCGCCGCCCTCATAGTCGACCGGAAAACCGCCGCCGATATCCAGCACCCAGGGCTTGAGCCCCAGCGCCCAGGCCTGCTCCATGATCTCGCGGCAGGCGTCGATGGCTTGCACATGGCGACGGGCATGGGGCACCTGGGAGCCGACGTGGAACGACAGCCCCATCACCTTGATTCCCTTGGCGTGGGCCAGTTGCAGCAGCGGCAGGGCTTGCTCCGGGGTGCAGCCGAACTTCTTGGAGAGGTCGACCTTGGTCTCCGGGTTCGGGAAGCTGACCCGCAGCAGCAGTTTCACTTCGTCCTTGTAGGGAATGAACTTCTCCAGCTCCAGCGGGTTGTCGTAGACAAACACGGTGCAGCCGAACTCCAGCGCATAACGGATATCGCTGTCGCGCTTGATGGGGTGAGTATGAATACAGCGTCCCGGGCGAACCCCTTGGCTACGCACCAGATCCACTTCGCCATTGGTGGCCAGATCGAAACAGGCCCCCTCTTCCTTCAAGACAGAGACCACGGCCTCGTGGGGCAGGGGTTTGAGTGCATAGTGCAATCGCACATCGGGCAGGGCGGCAGCCAGGGCCCGATACTGTTTGCGGATGGCTGCCTTGTCGAGCAGCAGCAGGGGAGAGCCGAATTGTTCAACCAACTGACGGTAGTCTTGTGCGATCAGGGTTTCGTTCATTCTCTTTTGAAAGTCCTTAGGGGGCAGGTTTGCCCTAGCCTTGGTTTGTTGAGACGGCAGCGGCCGGCTCAGGCGAGTGGTCCGGAGGGACCAACCAGACACAATGCATAACTCCATCGCAAAGTGCTTAGTTATGCGCGGAATTATCTGCCTATTGAGTTTCTGTGCAAGCATTTTGAGTGGATATGTTGGAAAGTTTTTCTGGTCGAGATGACAGGTCATCCTGATATGCGACCTGGTGGCGCAACCGGCTCGCGGGATGCCCAAACTGGCTTTGTTAAAGTATTGAGGTTTAACAAAAAAATAACATGTCTCACAGTGGTGCCCGAGGTGGAAAAAAAGCGGCGCAGCGGACGGCCGAGTGGGAGACAGCTCACATTTTTTGGATTAACATGCCCGCTTCCTAATCCAAACTAGTTCGGATGAAGGTAGCAGGAGAGCGATGGGCAACCATCCACCGAAGAAGTGAATCTTTCAGGTACCGGGCAACCGGTGTGGACTGCTACTGGACGATACTCTGGAGAGACCCGTTAAATCGGGCGCCGAAGGAGCAAGGCACCATGACTACCCGTAAGGGCAGGCTGGCGCCGGAAACTCTCAGGCAAAAGGACAGAGGGGATGGGATGGTTGTACTTTGGGTTGTACTTTGGCTTAGCCCGCATCCGATCGCCTCTGGGGGATCGCGACACCTATGGGAAGATCATCCTTCTCCTCCTTAATCTTTGTTTTTTAAGGAGGATGCATGTCATCAATTCAATCGGCGTTAACCGCCATCGATAGCTTTATCTGGGGGCCGCCCCTGCTGATCCTGCTGGTCGGGACCGGTATCTATCTCACCCTGCGTTTGGGTCTGCTTCAGGTCGTGCGCTTACCGCTCGCCCTGCGGTTAGTGTTTGGCCGCGATCAGGGTCAGGGCAAGCAGGGGGATGTCTCCAGCTTTGGCGCCCTGTGCACCGCCCTCTCTGCCACCATCGGTACCGGCAACATCGTTGGCGTCGCCACCGCCATCAAGCTCGGCGGCCCCGGCGCCCTGTTCTGGATGTGGATGGCGGCGCTGTTCGGCATGGCCACCAAGTACGCCGAATGCCTGCTGGCAGTCAAATACCGCGAACAGGATGCCAACGGCCAGATGGCTGGCGGCCCCATGTACTATCTGGAGAAGGGGCTCGGCTCCAAACCGCTTGCCAAGCTGTTCGCCCTGTTCGGCATAGGTGTGGCCTTCTTCGGCATCGGTACCTTCCCGCAAGTTAACGCCATCTCCGACGCCATGAGCCTCTCTTTCTCGGTGCCCCGTGAAGTGACGGCCGTGCTGCTGACCCTGATAGTGGCACTGGTGACCCTGGGGGGTATCAAGTCCATTTCCAGCGTGTCGAGCAAGGTAGTGCCCTTTATGGCGATCTTCTATATCGTCGCTTGCCTGGGGGTGCTGGTGAACAATGCGAGCGCCGTGCCCGATGCCGTCATGCTGGTGATCGAGAGCGCCTTTACCGGCCATGCGGCGACCGGCGGCTTCGTCGGTGCCAGTATTATGCTGGCGATCCAGTCCGGTGTCGCGCGGGGGGTCTTCTCCAACGAGTCGGGGCTGGGCTCTGCCCCCATCGCGGCAGCAGCGGCCAAGACAGATTCTTGCGTGGAGCAGGGGCTGGTTTCCATGACGGGCACCTTCATCGACACCATCATCATCTGCACCATGACCGGCCTGGCCCTGGTGGTGACAGGGGTGTGGAGCGGGGACTTGAGCGGCGCAGCCATGACCAGCCAGGCCTTTGCCCAGGGGCTGGATGCCCACATAGGCCAGTATCTGGTGAGCATAGGGTTGCTGTTCTTTGCCTTCACCACCATCCTCGGCTGGAACTATTATGGCGAGCGCTGCACCGAGTATCTGTTCGGGGTCAAGGCGATCAAGCCCTATCGTCTCATCTATCTGGTGCTGGTAGCGAGCGGCGCCTTCCTCCATCTGGACATGATTTGGCTGCTGGCCGACATCGTCAACGGCCTGATGGCGGTGCCCAACCTCATCGGCCTGATTGGCCTGCGCCATGTGGTGATCGCCGAAACCCGCGCCTACTTTAGCCGGGATCTGGATGGCGAAGCCGAGCCGGATCCGCAGACGGCCTGATTTAATCTGTACTGAAAAAGCCAACGCCACGACCCGGGTCGTGGCTTTTTTTATGGCGCGTTAGGGGCTCATTCTTGCTCAGAGGGAGGGTGTCTGATCGCGGGTCAGCAGCACCTTCAGGCGTGACTGAACGCAGTCGACCAGCTCGGCGTCGCTGCCCTGCCACTCAATGCAGCGGGCCAGCGTGGTCGAGGTGCCGGGCGCAAAGCGCAGCTCTGCACCCGCCAGCGCATAGAAACGGCTCGCCATCCGGGTACCCTCATCCACATCTCCTGCCACCAGCAGCATGGCCTGGGCCAGCACGGCGCCGCCGTGATCCTGCCCCGGTGCCAGCCAGCGCTGGGCGGTGCCGGTGATCTTGCGCCCCCCGATCACCAGATTGTACTGGCCATCGCAAAAGGAGCCGGGCACGAAGTCATAGTTTCCCTCAAGGCCGTACTCCCCCAGCAGGGCCAGCAGCGGCGCCCCCAGCAGCCGGTAGTAGTGAGCCAGATCGGTGGTGGTACGGGGCAGTAACAAGGAGAGGTTGAGGATGCCAGCGCCGTGGGGCACGGCGGTGCCGCCACTGTCGCGCACATGCACCGGCCAGCCTTCGGCGGCGAGCTGCTCGCAGGCGGCAGCGTAACGGGGCAGACGGGTATCCTTGCGGGTGACAATCAGGCATTGGGGGGCTTGCCAGAGGTGGGCACGGGGCTGGCCGTCACGGGCACAGTCGCGCAGCCAGTGCTGCTCCTCGGCCAATATCTGTGCGGGGGAAGCTGTGTCGGGGAGGAGAGAGAGCAGGCGATAGGGCATGGCGACATCCTCAAAAAAGGCTGCTCAGCACACTACCCGTGGCGGCTGACAAGGTAAAGCCCCGCAGTGCGGGGCTTGAGTCTGCTATCGGTTGATGACGTCTCAGGAGTGACGCTGTTCGCGCTTTGGCAGCAGCAGGTTCATCACGATGGCGGTGAGGCCGCCGGTGGCGACGCCGTAGGAGAGCACGCTTCTGGCCAGATCCGGCAGGTGTTGCAGCACTTCCGGCACCTGGGCGACCCCCAGCCCCATGGCGAGCGACACCGCCAGGATCATGAGGGCGCGTCTGTCCAGCTCCTCGCGGGAGATGATGCGCACCCCGGCGGCGGCTATGGTGCCGAACATGACGATGGTCGCACCGCCCAGCACGGGCTCGGGGATCTGCTGCACCAGGCTGGCGACCGCGGGGAACAGGCCGAGCAGGGCCAGCATGGCGGCGATAAAGAGGCCGATATGGCGACTGGCCACCCCGGTCAGCTGGATGACGCCGTTGTTCTGGCTGAAGGTCGACATGGGAAAAGTAGCAAACAGGGCAGCCAGCATGGAGTTGCAGCCATCGGCCAGTACCCCGCCCTTGATACGTTCCAGATAGACAGGGCCACTGACAGGCTCACCCGAAATGTCCGAGGTGGCCGTCATGTCGCCGATGGCCTCCAGCGCCGTCACCACGAAGATGATGGTGAGCGGCACGAACAGCTGCCAGTCAAAACCGAGGCCGTAGTGCAGCGGGATGGGCACCATCACCAGGGGACCGTCGAAGGTGGGAGCCGTGACTTTGCCCAGCAGCAGTGCCACGGCATAGCCCGCCAGCATGGCGATCATGATGGCGGAGAGGCGCAGCCAGGGATTACGGCTGCGTTGCAGCAGCACGATGAGGCCGAGTACCAGCAGGGAGAGGAAGAGGTTGCTGTGGCTGGCGAAGCTGCCATCCGAGAGGGCGGCATAGCCGCCACCCATGCTGATGAGCCCGACCTTGATCAGGGTCAGGCCGATCAGCAGTACGACGATGCCGGTCACCAGCGGTGTGATCACCCGTTTGACCAAGTGGAGGAAGCGGCTCATCACCACCATGGTGAGGGCGGCCACCAGCATGGTGCCAAACAGGGTGCCCAGCAGATCCTCGGTGGGCATGGCGGCCTGCTTGAGGGCGAGACCGGAGGCGATGATGGGGCCGAGGAAGTTGAAGCTGGTGCCCTGCACTGACAGCAGGCCCGAGCCGATGGGGCCGAAGCGACGGGTCTGGATGAAGGAGGCGATGCCGGACATGACCAATGACATGGAGACGATATAACGGGTGTCGGCGGCAGGGAGACCGAGGGCATTGGCAATGATGAGGGGTGGGGTAATGATGGCAACAAACATGGCGAGCATATGCTGCAGGGCGGCGAACAGGGTCTGGGGCAGGGGGGGGACATCGTCTATGCCGTAGACCAGTTCGCTGTGGGCTCGTCTGGGAGGATTAGCCTCTGGGGTTGCACGGACGGCGGCAGCCTGTTCCATAAATACCTCGAATGTGTGGGGGCGGGGGGAGAAAATTGGGCGCTATTTTAGTGATTGAAATGGCGCTGACCAGCGCTAATTCGGGCTGAAACCGGTTTATTTTTTCATGGGTTGAAACGTTTGCGTGTGGCGATTATGATCCGCCGGTTTGTGTGACGGCGCTCGCCCTGAAATGGCGCCGGTTGCATAGGATTTTGAGCCTGTGCGGCGTAGAATGAGCCCTCTGTCGAGATTTGGAGGCTCTGGATGCTGAAGTTGTCGGAGTTCTGGAGTGCCCGTGCCCACTCCGAAGATTTTACCCTGACCCGCATGGGCTTCATGACGGTGCGCTTGCGCCTGCTCACCTGCCTGCTGATGGTGGGTCTGCCCGCCTGGGCCCTGGTGGACTGGCTGACTCTGCCCTCTGCCCAGTTCGATGAACTGCTTCAGGCCCGGATTTTCTGCCTGCTGGCCCTCTCTCCACTTATCCCCCTCTCCTACCTCATCCATTTCAGGCACGAGCGCATGAAGCTCGCGCTGGGCTATCTGATGGCGGTGATGATGCTGTTCTCCCTCATCTGCCTGCACAGTTTCGGTGCGGATCAGGAGTTGCAGGCGGGCTACATGGCCTTTCCCTATCTGCTTGTCAGCCTGTTTGCCATCTTCCCCATTCCGCTCTCCCTCGGCCTGCAGCTGGCGGGGGGCATTCTGGTCACCATGCTGGCGGGCAACTGGTTGCTGGTGGGGCAGCCGCTGTGGAGCGTGCAGACCCTCAACCAGGTCTGGCTGCTGGCGCTGTTTGCCCTGGCCAGCAGCTGGGTGCAGTGTGGTCAGCTCAATATGCTGCTGCAGCTCTATCGGGAGTCCACCACGGACGAGCTGACCGGCATGATGAACCGTCGACTGCTGATGAAGCGACTGGAGAAGGCCTGGATGAACATGATCCGCAAGCAGACGCCCTTTGCCGTCCTGTTGCTGGATCTGGACCGCTTCAAGCGCATCAACGACACTTTCGGCCATCTGGCGGGGGATGCGGTACTCAAAGAGGTGGCGGCGACCCTTGCGGAGCAGCTGGAGTCTGGCATGGTGCTGGGGCGTTATGGCGGCGAGGAGTTTGCCATCCTGCTGCCTAACTGCGGCGATCTGATCCAGGCGAAGCGCGTGGCGGAGCGGCTGCGGGTGGCGGTGGAGGCGCGGCTGGTGAAGAGTCCCACCTCGGATGAGTTGTTGGAGGTGACCGTGAGTATCGGCCTGACCCTGGCCCAGCGCGGGGAGAGCATAGAGGATCTGTTCAATCGGGCCGACGAGTACCTCTACATGGCCAAGATGGCGGGCCGCAACTGCGTGGTGGGCGAGCTGGCCGGCAAGCCGGCACTGCCCCACGCCATCAAGACAGATGCCGCCTGAGGGCGGCATCTGTCTGTCATGGGCACGGGAGAGATCAGCTCAGCTGGTACTTGCCGGAGAGCTGCTGGGCCAGCAGCTTGAACATGTTGAACACCGCCATTGTCTTGCCGGTCGGGGTGCCATCTTCGGCCAGGAAGAACTCCCCCTTGAACACCAGAATATCCCCCTTCTGCTCTACCGCGTCGGCGCGCATGCCGTGGATGAAGTCTTCGTGGCGCTTGATGATGCCGTTGGCCATTTCCAGCAGGGCAGTCTCGGTGATCAGCTCTTTCTGTGGTTGCATGCTCGTCTCCTGAAACGACGACGGGACAGGGCATTGGACACGTGCACTTAGCTGCGCCCTGTCTCTGATTGAAGAGGGGGCCAGCATACTGCAAACGGGGATTTTCTGTCATTGATATGACCCCGCATTTTGCCTCTTCCTGCGTCCCCTTATCCTATGACCAGATTTCTGAGCCAGCGGCGCTGGCGGATCCTGCGCTGCACCAGCACGACCTTGCACAACTCCTCCAGCAGCACCACGGCTACCACCCAGGAGAGAGGCCAGCCGAGCAGGCTGACCGCCACCCAAGCGAGCGGCAGGCCTATGCACCACATGGCGATGATGTCGATGATGATGCTGTAGTTCACGTCGCCGCCGGAGCGCAGCACCCCGATAATCCCCACCATGTTGAACACCTTGAGCAGCATGCCCAGACACATGACGGCGAGCACCTGCCCCGCCTCTCCCAACATCTCGCCTGGCAGGTTGCCGACCCACTGCAACAGGTGGGTCTGCAACAGCCAGACTGCCATCCCTACCAGCAGGGCGCCTATGGGGGCGAGCAGCAGGAACAGCTGGGAGTGTTGCCAGGCGATGTCGTACTCCTCGGCCCCGAGCCGGTGGCCGAGCAGGGTGGAGCAGGCCACCGCCAGCCCGAAGAAGAGAGAGATGAGGATGCTCTCGAGCGTCCCCAGCGTGGTCATGATGGCCAGTGAATCTGTGCCCAGGTGGGCATAGAGAAAGCCGTAGAGCAGCATGCCGAAGGCCCAGAGCCCGTCGTGGAACAAGAGCGGCAGGGCGATCAGGGTGAAGCGCACCACCTCCTTGCGCTTGAAGGCGTCCCACCACTCCTGTCTGCGCGGGATGAGGCGGGGCTCCTGCCGCCACACATAGATCAGCAGCAGCGCGGTTTGCAGCAGGCGTGAAATGGTCGTGCCCCAGGCAGAGCCTGCCACCCCCATGGCCTCGAAGCCCAAATTACCGAAGATGAGGGCGTAGTTGAGGATGACGTTGGCGATGATGGCTATGATGCCGATCCGGGTCGGGGCGGCGGCGTTGCCCACCGAACGCAGCGCCGACTCCAGTGGCACTACGATGGCGGTGCACAGAATAGTGGCGCCGGTGATCATCAAGAACGGGTCGGCGAGGGCGCGCAACTGGGGTTCCTGGCTGGCAAAATCCAGCACGCTGCCCGGGGCGAGCACATAGATGAAGGCAAACGGCAGACTCACCAGCAGGGCACCCACCAGCGCCAGTAGCAGGGCGCGGCGCACCCCGGCCAGCTCGCCGCGACCGTAATATTGTGCCGCCAATACCGAGACGCCACCCGAGAGTCCCGCTATCACCAGCAGATTGAAGAAGAAGACCCGGTTACCCAAGCCCACTGCCGCCACCGCCGTGGTGCCGAGTTGGCTCACCATCATGATGTCGATGAGGCCGAGCAGGGAGAACATCATGGATTGCAGCGACACTGGCAGGGCCAGCCGCCACAGTCGTGTCATGAACTCGCGATCGGTGGTTTGTTTTAAAATCGCTTGCCAATAATTCATTTATGTTAACCAGGTATGTGAAAAGCAAGGTTTATCATGGGTATGATAGGTTGAGTGGCGAGCGACTTCACTGTGAGCCCCTCTCGGGTTTCTTGTTTAAAACTATCATGTTGAGGCGTTATGGCTTTTGTCCGCGAGTGTCTGGAAATAGCCCCGGCCTGCGAGGAGCGGATGCTGGGCCGTGAAGGGCTGCCCCTGCTCGGCGAGGCGGGCATCTTTCTGACCGGCCTTTCGCACATCAGGGAGCACTACCTCATTCGTCGCAATCGCCCTGAGTTCCACATCCTGATGGTGAGTCACGATGAGGGAGGCGCCTTGCTCACTGACGAGGGGGAACAGCCGATTCCGGCAGGATCGCTCATCTTCCTGCCCGCCGCCGTGCCAGGTGGTCTCAGGCTGATTGGCGAGCGCTGGCAGATCAGCTGGATTTTGCTCGATGACGTGCCGCGATGGCAGCACCTGCACCGGCTTGGTCACCGCATCTGGCAGGGAGAGGAGGGGGATCAGCTCTATCACCTGCTCAGCCTGATGCAGGGGGAGGGGGTACGTTCACCCTTGCAACCCCAGCTGCTCAGCCTGTTGCTGGCGCTGCTGGAACGCACTCTGCAAGGGGAGGTGCGCGGTACCCCTGAGCTGAGGTTGCAGGCGCTGTTTCGGCGGGTGGAGGCGCGCCTTGACGAGCCCTGGAGCGTAGCACTGCTGGCCCGGCAGATGGCCTGCTCTGTGCCCCATCTGCACCGGCTCTGCCAGCAGGTGTTCGGCATGGGGCCCATGGCCTGGCTCACCGGGCTCAGGATGAACAAGGCGCGTCAGCTGCTGCTCTACACCAACTGGCCGCTCGGCGAGCTGGCCAGCCGGGTCGGCTACAGCGATGGCGCCAACTTTGCCAACCGTTTTCGCCGCATCACTGGTCAGACCCCCGGCGCCTTTCGTCGCCTGGGTCGCAAACCTTTTGCACCGGATGTGCAAACTCTTTGAAATTAATGGCGCAAGCCCATAGGATCGGCGGATCCCTTCGTCCAGGTCATTGTGTAGGTACCCGATCCATGTTTGAAGATAATAACCAGAAACGCCCCCTCTACATTCCCTATGCCGGTCCGGCCCTGCTGGAGACTCCCTTGCTCAACAAGGGCAGCGCCTTCACCAGTGAAGAGCGCAGCAATTTCAACCTCGAGGGCCTGCTGCCCCAGAATATTGAAACCATCGAAGAGCAGGCCGAGCGGGCCTACCGTCAGTTCATGGCGTTTGGCAACGACATGAACAAGCACATCTATCTGCGCAACATCCAGGATACCAACGAGACGCTCTTCTACCGTCTGCTGCACGACCACCTGACCGAGATGCTGCCGGTCATCTATACCCCGACCGTGGGCAAGGCGTGCGAGGAGTTCTCCAACATCTATCGCCGCGCCCGCGGCCTCTTCATCTCCTATCCGGACAAGGACAGGATTGATGACATGCTGCAAAACGCCACCAAGCAGAACGTCAAGGTAATCGTGGTCACCGACGGCGAGCGGATCCTGGGTCTTGGCGATCAGGGGATTGGCGGCATGGGCATTCCCATCGGCAAGCTCTCCCTCTACACCGCCTGTGGTGGCATTTCCCCGGCCTACTGCCTGCCGGTGGTGCTGGATGTGGGCACCAACAACCAGCAGTTGCTCAATGACCCCTTCTACATGGGCTGGCGCAATCCGCGCATCTCGGGTGAAGAGTACGCCGAGTTCGTCGATGCCTTTATCCAGGCGGTCAAGCGCCGCTGGCCCGATATCCTGCTGCAGTTCGAGGATTTCGCCCAGAACAACGCCATGCCGCTGCTCAACCGCTACAAGAACGAGCTCTGCTGCTTCAATGACGACATTCAGGGCACGGCTGCCGTGACGCTCGGCAGCCTGATCGCCGCTTGCAAGGCCTCCGGTGCCAAGCTCTCCGAGAAGCGGGTCGCCTTCCTCGGCGCGGGCAGTGCAGGTTGCGGCATTGCCGAGCAGATAGTGGCGCAGATGAAGGCCGAAGGGCTGACGGATGCACAGGCCCGTGGCCGGGTCTTTATGGTGGACCGCTTTGGTCTTATCACCGACAAGATCCCCAACCAGCTCGACTTCCAGCGCCGCCTCTCCCAGCCGGTTGAGCGCATTGCCGACTGGTCGGTGGGGGACAATATCTCCCTGCTGGAGGTGATGGAGCACGGTCGCCCGGACATTCTGATCGGGGTCTCCGGCCAGCCGGGCCTGTTCACCGAAGAGGTGGTCAAGACCATGCACAAGCACTGTGCCCGTCCCATCATATTCCCGCTCTCCAACCCCACCTCGCGGGTCGAAGCAACTCCGGCAGATCTCATTCGCTGGACCGATGGTCAGGCGCTGGTGGCCACTGGCAGCCCGTTTGCCCCGGTGGAGCACAAGGGCAAGCGCTATGTCATCGCCCAGTGCAACAACTCCTTCATCTTCCCGGGGATCGGCCTTGGTGTCATCGCCTCCGGTGCCACCCGGGTAACCGATGCCATGCTGATGTCGGCCAGCCGCGCCCTGGCGGAGTGTTCGCCGCTGGTGAAGGGGGCCGAGGGCTCGCTGCTGCCGGATCTGGCGGACATTCACGAGGTATCCCGCTACATAGCCAAGATGGTGGCCAAGACCGCCATGCTGCAGGGCAAGGCGGTGCAGACCCCGGATGAGGTGATAGAGCAATCCATCGAAGCGAATTTCTGGCAACCGGAATACCGCCGCTATCGCCGCACCTCCTTCTGATCTTTCGCACAGACGAAAAGCAACAGGGATGCCTCGGCATCCCTTTTTTGTGCACCTTTCACCGGTTTCCCTTTCAGTACCTCTCCCACACGCCTGACTGCTCTCTTCGTTGTTTGACTCGGTCGATGGTGCTGCGGCTGGCTCTGCGACGGGGGTCTCGGGGGCACCCTGAGAGCCGGTGACCGGTTGCCCTCGCCACTGCTCAGGGTGCTCACCTTGTCGGCGGGCTGGCCGAGGCTGGCTCGCGGTGCCAAGTTGATGGACTTGATGCGATAGAGATCACCGCTCCCCCTCGGCCAATACCGAGAAGATGTCGCCAGGGGGCAACCGGCCTATCACCGACAGGGAGGCCTCATGGCTGCCAATGCAATCCAAACAGGTTTTGGTCTTATGTTCATCGCGCATCCTCGTCGATGTTTGATGCCGCAGAGCGCCAGCGCTGTTGTGTACAACCCCGACGATTGATAGGCGATGCAGGGTTTTTAACCACTTAGGTGGTACTTGGGATTACAACGAGCGGGACGAGGTGACAAAACGGAGAGGGTGAGCGGTGATCCCGGGGCAATAAAAAAGGAGGCCATCAGGCCTCCCTCATATGCCACCTGAGTGACTTACTGTTTCACTTCTTTTACGCCGGTGACGCTTACTTCAACGCGACGATCCGGTGCCAGGCAGGCGATCAGCTGTGCCCGGGCCTGGATGCCGTCACACTGGGTGCCGGTGACCGGGTTGGCTGTGCCACGACCTTCGATGGTGACCTTGCCAGCAGGCAGACCCTTGCTGATCAAGACGTCGGCCACGGTGCGGGCGCGGGCTTCGGACAGTCTCAGGTTGTGCGCTTCAGAACCGATGCGGTCTGTGAAGCCGACGACCACGGCGCTGCCATCTCTCGGCTGCACGTCGACGATCTGCTGATACAGGGTATTCAGCGCGGCAACACCTTCCGGCTTCAGAGTGGATTTGCCAAAGGCAAACAGCACGTCCGAGCTCAGGGAGAAGTTCTTTTCGACCATCACTGGCTCAGGAACCGGCTCGGGAGCCGGTGCCGGGACGGGGGCAACGTAAGAGGTGCGGTTCGGGTGAAACACCAGTTCCAGGGTGGCCAAACTCATGTTAGTTTCCCCGGTCACATTCTCATCACCCACGTTCCACAGGTAGCGGTAGCGGGCTTGCAGATCGAGGAGGTCGGTGAGCTTGGCGGTCAGGCCCAGACCGGCCAGCGGCACGGTGACTTGGTCGCTGCTGTTCTTGCCGTTGACACTGCTGAAGTAGGCTCCACCTTCTGCAAATACGGAGAAGATGTCGCCCAGTGGCAGACGGGCAAGACCGGACAGGGTAGCGCCCTGGGTCCTGAAGTTGGCACCGTCGACATCGAATTGGCCGGTGTAGAGGTAGCCCAGTTCAGCTGCGTAGTTATCATTGAAGTTGTAACCACCAAACAGGGAGAGCGCGGTAGCGTCCTGATCAGCGTCTTTGTCAAAGTCGTTCAGGTCATGGCCATAAGCCCAACCGGCGCCGATACCTGTGTACCAGTCGTTGGCTGCCTGAGCGGTGGAAGTTCCCATTGCCGTGATGGCCAGAGCAATCAGGGCAGGTGCCATTTTCATTTTCATCGTTTCATCCTCGTTGAGTTTGCTGTGCTAGGGCGTACTGCGCACTCTTCAGTTATACCGGTCACAGGTGACAATTCAGCTGCGACTTCCATGGTGTATCACGACTGGCTTGAATGAAAAAAGAGACGGTATCCTGGATACTCATGAAGTCTTGGCCTCATGGACAACTAACCGGACAATAAGCACTTTTAAAAGTTCATCTAATCCCTCACAAGCAGGGTAACTGTATTCTTTTGACCCACTTTTATCAAGTTTCTGTACAGGTATCCAGCACTTGTGCGGGTTTGAGCGAACAAGCAGGGCGTGTGGCGGGGGAGACGGTTTGACAGACAGTGTCGCGTCTTGCTGCATTCACTATTAATCAATGGAAAGCGGGAAAACAAAAGGGGATGCCGTGGCATCCCCTTTTCGCATCATCTGAACAGAGTCAGATTATTTCTGAACTTCTTTTACGCCAGAGATGCGAACTTCTACGCGACGATCCGGTGCCAGGCAGGCGATCAGCTGTGCTCTGGCCTTGATGCCGTCGCACTGGGCGCCAGTGACCGGGTTGGCGGTGCCACGACCTTCGATGGTGACCTTGCCGGCAGCCATACCCTTGCTCACCAGGAAGTCAGCAACGGTACGGGCGCGGGCTTCGGACAGCTTCAGGTTGTGTGCTTCAGAACCGATACGGTCTGTAAAGCCGACGACCACGGCGCTGCCATCTCTCGGCTGCACGTCGACGATCTGCTGATACAGGGTATTCAGCGCGGCAACACCTTCCGGCTTCAGAGTGGATTTGCCAAAGGCAAACAGCACGTCGGAGTTCAGGGCGAAGTTCTTCTCAACAACCTGTGGGGCAGGAGCCGGAGCTTCTTCAACAATCGGAGCCGGAGCCGGCGCTACGTAGGAAGTACGGAACGGGTGGTATACAACTTCCAGAGTACCAACGGACTGGTTACCTTTGTGGTTGATGCCGCTATCAGTGTTCAGGTCAGCCACGTCCCACATGTAGCGGTAGCGAGCCTGCAGATCCAGAGCGTCATTGATCTTATAGGTCAGACCCAGACCTGCCAGCGGGGAGACTCGGGTGCTGCTGGTGTCCATACCATCGGTATGTGCCCAGTAGGCGCCACCTTCGGCGAACAGGGAGAAGTCGCCACCCACCGGCAGACGAGCAATCCCGGACAGGATGCCACCCTGGGTTTCATAGGAAGTACCGTTGGTATTGCCACGGCCAGCGTAAAGGTAACCCAGCTCGGCACCAAAGTTCTCGGTGAAGTTGTAACCAACGAAGGCGTTGGCAGCTGCAGCGTTTTCTTCGCCATGAGTCACACCCTCGATCTTGTTCAGACCGTTGAAGTGGGCAGCACCGACACCGGCACCGAAGTAGATGTCGTCAGCGGCGTGAGCTGCAGTTGCACCCATGGTAGCCATAGCGATGGCGATCAAGGAAGGGGCCATTTTCATCATAAAAAAATCCTCGTAGAGATGGCACGTTGTTCACGTGCTTCGCACTTTTTAATTTATGTAAGCTGCAGGCTCTGCCGAACAACAGCGTTGAGTCTGGCAGGGATCCCGGTTCCATCCGGGAGGCACACATTCCTGGTGCACAAGCGAGCGGGTAGCAGCGTAAGCAATGCCTTCACCCTTCACGAACAGCCGACGTCATTCCGATGACGTGGCGCACTCTATGCCGATTTCAAAACATGATCAAGCTCACACATAATACATATGGCAAATTGTGTCGCGTGGATAACTGGCTGTTTATCCGAATTAATTAGTGATCCAAATAGGCTCTGTGCAGCTTCTTTTCGAGTTTAATATAGGCCTGAACCCAGTCGGATTGCGCCATAGAGGGAGATACCCTCGCCTGGAATACCGCCAGATAATCGGCCTCGGTTGCTTCGCACAGTAAGGGTGTGAAGCTGAGCAAAAAATGACGGGCGAGGTAGGGGTCGAGGGGCCAGATGTTGAGGATGGCCCGCGCCACGGGCTGAACCGCAGCTGAACAGCGAAAGTGGCGGTGACCCGCCTCCAGCCAGAGCGCCATCTCGGCGAGCCCGCTTTCAGGCACCAGACCCCCGTCACCCTGCTCGTTGGCAAGGGCAAGGCTGTGGCCATTACCGAGCAGCAGATGTCCGTCTTCTTGCAAGACTCCATCGTGACTGCGCAGGGTCAGGCCGGGCACGGGCTGTTCGAGAAACAGGCTGCTTTTGTCATTGAGCGCGGTCAAAATCGCTGCCGCCTGATCATGCATGGCCGCAGGTAACCAGAAGGCTTCGGCGCGTGTCTGCTGGCCTTGCATCAACTGGCGGGTGAGGTCTGCGGGTGTTGAAACTGGGTGTAAACAGGAGATTATGCCGGGGAGTGCCATGAGTTCCTACTCTTTAGGGATAGCTAGCGGATTATACGAGTTATTTCTGTTGCAACAATAAAGGTTTCTTTTCGAGACTGTTTACCTGAGGCGGTTGAGCGATTACCATCCCCAATGTTTGCAAGGGTTGTCGTCGAAAGACGCTGATTAAAGATAGAGGCTCGACCATAACGAGTCCGTTCAAAACTGATACACTTGACTACGAGTCGTCGCGAAAAATAAAGGTGGAGTTAATCCGCCGTACGGAGTATTGAACAATATGAATTCAAATATCGTAACTGTTGGTAAAAAGATCCGTCAGATCCGTGAAGCGGTCGGTTTGAGCCGTCCCAAGTTTGCCGATCTGCTGGGTGTTCCCCCTACCACCCTGAAGAACTATGAACTGGGTTATCGTGAAGTTGGTGGCGCCTTCCTGGTGGCACTGGCGCATCACCCGGAGCTGCACAAGTTCACCCTCTGGCTGCTGGCTGACAAGAAAGTCGCCGAAATTGGCCAGATCGGTCCGGACGATATTGCCAAGGCTTGATTTATTTGGGCTTTGACAAAAATGCCGCCATTGAGGCGGCATTTTTTTATCCATCTAATAACCACTTCAGTTAATTAAATTTGGCTAATTGTGCCTTCGTCCGGGATTTTAACGAAAATATCTTGGCAAGCCGGATTAATCCTCAGAAAATTCCTGCTATAAAATCAGTATTATCCTTCGCGTGATGCGCACAGTGAGACAAGTATGAGTCAAACCATTCCCCAGGTCAGAGATGGCTTTACCAGTAAATTTGGTGTGCTTGCCGCCACCCTGGGCTCTGCCGTCGGGCTGGGCAATATCTGGAAATTTCCCTATCTGACGGGTGAAAACGGCGGCGCCGGTTTTCTGCTGGTCTATGTGATTGCCACCCTGTTGGTGGGATTGCCGGTGATGATTTCCGAGATCATGCTGGGCCGCAAGGGTAAGGCCGATGCGGTGACTACCCTGAGCAAACTGAGCCCCAAGGGGCAACCCTGGTGGCTGATTGCCGTGATGGGAGTGGTCGCCGCCTTCCTCATCATGTCCTTCTATTCCGAAGTGGCGGCCTGGGTGTTCGCCTATATCTTCAAGGCCATCAGCGGCGAGATACTGTCGACCGACCCTGCGATCACGGGGGCTGCCTTCAATGCGCTCATCACCAACCCGCTGCAGAGCCTGCTCTGGCAATGGCTGGTGTTGGCGCTGATGGGGGGCATACTGCTGATGGGGGTTTCCAAGGGGATCGAAGCTGTCACCAAGAAGCTGATGCCGGTGCTCTTTATCCTGCTGCTGGTGATCGGTATCCGCAGTCTGACTCTGCCGGGGGCGAGCGAAGGTCTCGCCTTCCTCTTCTCGCCAGATTTCTCCAAGATCACCGGGGCCGTGGTACTGACCGCCATGGGGCTGGCCTTCTTCAAGCTCTCCATCGGTATGGGTTGCATGATGACCTATGGCAGCTACTTCCGGGATGATCAGAACATTCCGCTCACCACCTTCCGGGTGATGTGCGCCGATCTGTTTGTCTCCATGCTGGCGGGGATCGCCATCTTCCCAGCCGTGTTTGCCTTCGGGTTCGAGCCCTCGGCCGGCCCCTCCCTGCTGTTCATCACCATTCCGGCAGTGTTTGCCAGTATCCCGTTTGGCCATGTTTTCATGGTGCTCTTCTTTGTACTGTCAGCTATTGCGGCCACCGGTGCCATGCTCTCCATTCTGGAAGTGCCGGTCTCGGTGCTCTCTGAGCGCTTCAAGATGAGCCGCCCCAAGGCGACCCTGATCAACCTGCTGGTACTGGGTGCTGTGGGTTCCACTTGTGCGCTCTCCAACAGCTCGCTGGCGGATGTGCAGATTGCGGGCAAGACCTTCTTCGATCTGTTTGACTACCTCTCCTCCAACATCCTGATGCCGCTGGGCGGTATCTTCCTCTGCCTGTTTGTGGGCTGGGTATGGGGTGAGGAGAAGATGCGCGATGCTCTGACCAATGGCGGCGAGCTGGCTCTGCCGATCCTCAAACCACTGTTCTTCATCATTCGTTACGTATCGCCGCTGTTGATCCTGATCGTGATGCTCAAAGGGCTGGGGCTGTTCTAAGCCCGCTGTTTTGTCATAGAAAAAGAGCGCGGCAAAGCTAATGCCAGTCAGTTAAGAGAAAGTGAGTCTCAGCCCGCGAGGTATAAGGGCCAAAGAGTGAGGGAGGCATAAAGCCTCCCTCTTTTTATTGGATGCCCATCAGGGCAAAGGTGTCAGCCACATTGACGCGTTAACCATGGTACCGTTCCTGTTATTCAACATTTTGAATATTCAGTCACAAAAGTGCTTAACTGACAGGCGTTACGCTGCAAGGCGCTCTTTTTTGTTTGGTGCGATTGGGGGAGGGTTACAGCAACCCGAGGCGGCCCAGCTCCTCCTTGAGCTGATCGAGGTTGCGTTCGACACAGGCCTCCCCCTCGTTGATGGCATCGCTGGCACGATGAAAATCCATGATGGAGAAGCTGCCAAGGCGTGGACAAAGCTGGATTTCAGGCGGGTCCCCCGCCATTCGGGCGCGGGTGATCCGTTCCTGCATGATGTTGATAGAGCCGCTCATCACGCTCCACAGGCCGGGAGTTGCCGGTGCCGATTCGCCGCGATTAAGCCACTGACTGAGCAAGCCGCCGCCACCCGGTTGATCCGGTCCGTCGGTCCAGGGCTGGTGCATGTCGTTGTTGAGGTTAACCGCAATCACTACCTCTGCGCCCATGGCGCGGGCCAGCGAGATGGGAACCGGGTTGACCACGGCGCCATCTACCAGCCAGCGGTCGTTGACCCTGGTTGGAGTGAGGATCCCCGGCATGCCACAGGAGGCGCGCACTGCCTGGCGTAGCGAGCCCCGTTGCAGCCAGATCTCGCGGCCGGTGTCGAGTTCGGTGGCGATGCAGGCGAAGGGGATGGGCAGGTTCTCGAGATCGGGATCCCCCAGATGGCTGGCGGCGAGACCAAATACCTTCTCACCGCGAAACAGGCCGCCGGAGAGGGCGGGATCGAGCAGGCCGACGACTTGCAGCCGGCTGAAGCCGCGAACCCAGGACTCGAGCTTGTCCAGCTTGCCTGCAGCATAGGCGGCGCCGACGAAACTGCCGATTGAGCAACCTGCTACCAGATCTGGTTTGACGCCGAGGCGATCAAGGGCACGGATGACACCAATGTGTGCCCATCCTCTGGCGGCGCCGCTCCCGAGAGCGAGCCCTACGCGGGGTTTACGTGGCACAACTTTCCTCCAAAAAAGGGGTTGGGTGACCAGCTTACCTCGCAAGTCAGGAGGCGTCACCCAACCATCTTTCACTGCGGTTGCGTCCGTTGGCCTTGGCCTGATAAAGCGCCATGTCGGCGCGGCGCACCGCTTCATGGAGCTGGATGCTCTCCTCGTGGGGGTAATAGCCGAGGCTGATGGTGACAGCCAGCTCAGGTTCGATGGTGGCCCAGTCGTGGTCGGCGACCGCGATCCTGATCTGTTCCGCCAGTTCGCCGAGACGGGATACGTCGCTGTGGCCGATCAGTAGCAGGAACTCCTCACCGCCCCAGCGGACCAGGCGGTCTGATGGGCCGAGTTGCTGCTGGCAGATTTGTACCAGCCGGATCAGCACGATATCGCCAACGGCATGGCCGAAGTTGTCGTTAACCCGTTTGAAGTGATCCGCGTCGAACATCAGCATGCCCGGCCGGAGCCGCGCCAGGCTGCCAGTTTGCTCCAGCAGGACCAGATAGTGGCGGTTGAAGGCACCGGTGAGGGCATCATGACAGGAGAGATAGTTGAGCCGCTGGTTGAGGCGATGGGACCTCAGGTTGGAGAGGGCCGCCAGCAGTAAGAAAAGGATGGCGAGCAGGGTTGGAGCGGACTGGTAGGCAAGGGTCCATGCCAGCGGCAGCAGAGTGACGCTGTGCACCAGCAGCAAGGGGGTATCGGGGACAGCTAGCGTCAGTTGCAATGCCCCCTCTCGCCACTGGTACTGTACGGTTGGAGCAAGATCCTGGGGGATTCGCGGTTCCTTCGTACTGCTGGCCAGCACCTGATGGTACTGGTTGAGAAGCAGATACTGTCCCAGCGCGGGCGTCAGCCGATCGAGTTGCAGTTGCAGGCGTGAGAGCAGAATATCCATGCTAATCATCCCCACCAGCGACCCGTCTTTGTAAAGAGGTTGGGACATGGTGACCATGGTGCCAAGTCCGGCGAAATCTTCGTAAGGGCGGGAGAGAATGGTGTCCTGTGTGGGGTTGGGTGACATCAGCGCATCCTGCCAGTAGTGCTTCTCATAGATGCTGCGGCTAAAGCGGAACTGGCTGGAGGGGATCCATGGGTAGAGGTAGATGAAGTTGTCCACACCGGTAAAGTAGACCCAGGCGATCTCCTCACCAAGGCGCTGGCTGGCGGTGGCCAGCAAGGGGGAGAGACTCAGCGCCAGATGAAATCGCGCCTCCCGCTCACTGCCGGGGGGAGGTAATGGGCCTTCCCCGGTGAGGTTGCCTGCCAGCCCCGCAGGCAGGTCGGCGGGGAGCTTGTCGAGTACCAGTCCCTGATCCGGCAGTTGTTGGATATAGCTGTAGAGCTGGCGGGTCAGCGCCGATTGAGGGTCGCTGCGCAGCCGCTCTTCGGCCTGACCGCGCATCGCTTCGAGAAAGGTGTCGGTCCTCTGGAACTGATCCTGAAGGTGAATAGCACTATTGAGGGTGTCGCTCAGGTAGAGGCTCTCTATCTGTTTCAGGTTTTGCCGCAAGGTCAAACCAATCAGCAGGATGACCAGAGCGAAAAGCAGCCAAGTAAGGCGTGTGGGAAATCGGGCGTCGGACACATTGAGCATAGGCAGCTATCTGGCGTTACAAAGGAAACTGTCGTTAGTGTAAGCGAGGTAGCCGGAAAAAAAATAGAACCGCAAAAAATGCAGTGATCTCATCGCCTTCCTGTTACGTTTTGTCACATTTATACATAGTCACGGCATAGTCTGTGGCTAAAATGGACCCAATCTGGATTTACCCTTTCACTCTTCATGGATTGTTCGATGAAAATGCGTATCTGGCTCGGCTCGGGCCTTCTCTTTATCGTGGTTGCCGGTGTCTGGGCGCTGCGTCACACCGAACCGGCCCCCAAAGCGCCGGCCAGACAGGTCAATATCCGCACCGAAACCGTCAAGCAGAGCCTGGCCGAACCCACCATCAAGCTGGTGGGCAAGCTGGCCGCCAACCGCTCCGTGGTGATAAGCCCCGAGGTGACCGGTCGCATCGTCAAGATAGCGGTGCGTTCCGGTCAGCTGGTCAAGCAGGGCGATACCCTGATAGCGCTGGATGCGGGCAAGCAGCAGGCGGAGCTTGCGGAGCAGAACGCCAGCGTGCGCGATGAGGCCCGCAAGCTGCGGGATATGCGCCGGCTGGTGGCGCGCGGTGCCATCACCACCTCCGAGCTGGAAGGGCAGGAGGCCATAGTGGCCCAGGCCCAGGCCCGTGCCGATGCGGCCAAATACGAGTTGTCGCTGCGCACCCTGCTGGCCCCCTTCAACGGCACCGTCAGCCTGATTGATCTCAGTGAAGGGGCCCTGGTCAACAGCGGTGATACCCTGCTTCATCTCGATGAGTTGGCCAAGCTGCGGCTCGATCTGGCGGTGCCCGAGCGCTATCTCTCCCAGCTGCGTCCCGGCATGGCGGTGACGGCAACCAGCTCGGCCTGGCCGGATCAAGCGTTTCGTGGCGTGCTGGAGACCCTGGACAGCCGTGTCTCCAACGATACCCAGAACATCAAGGCGCGCGTCATCATCCCCAATCCCGACGGTCAATTGCGGCCCGGCATGCTGCTCAACCTGGAGCTCTCCCTGCCGCCCCAGAAGATGACCCTGATCCCGGCCCAGTCGGTGGAGTATGCCGGCGAGCTGCGCTTCGTCTATCGCCTCGAGCCTGATGGCCTGGTCAAGCGGGTGCCCGTGGTGCTGGGGGATACCCATGGCGAGGAGGTGTGGGTTACCGAGGGCCTGAAGGTCGGCGATCGCATCGCGGTTGAGGGGCTGGTCAATCTGCGTGACGGCGTCAGCGTGAACGATCTGGCGGAGGTAAAAGGCTGATGTGGCTCTCCGATATCTCTGTACGTCGCCCGCTGGTGGCCGTGGTAGTGAGTGCTTTGCTGACCGTGTTCGGTCTGGTGGCCTTCAGCAAGCTGACGGTGCGGGAGATGCCGGACGTGCAGACGCCGTCCGTCTCCATCTCCACCACCTATGAGGGGGCGGCGCCAGCCGTCATGGAGAGCCAGGTCACCAAGCCCATCGAGGATCAGCTCTCCGGCATCAGCGGCATCAAGAACATCAACTCGGTGACTCGCAAGGGGCGCTCCGTCATCACAGTGGAGTTCAAGCTCGGCTGGAACATGGTGGAGGGCACCTCGGATGTGCGTGACGCCATCTCCCGCGCCCGCCCCAGGCTGCCGGATGGTGTGGATGAACCTATGGTCACCAAGGACAACGGCAACGGCGACGTGGCGATCTGGCTCAACTTCAGTAGCAGCCAGATGGATCGCACCGCCATGACCGATTACGCCAACCGGGTGCTGGTCGATCCTCTGAGTCTGGCGGACGGGGTGAGCGAGGTGATGCTCTCCGGCGACCTGACCCGGGTGATGTATGTGCGGCTGCGTCCTGCAGACATGGCGGCCCGTGGTATCACAGTGACGGACGTGCAGGAGGCCCTCAAGCGGGAGAACATCGAACTGCCGGGCGGCGAGATCCGCAACAACTCCATGACCATGTCGGTGCAGATCGCCCGTCTCTATCACACCGCAGATGATTTCCGCCAGTTGCAGATCCGCACCGCCGCCAACGGCCAGAGCATCTACTTGGCGGATATCGCCGACGTGGAGGTAGGGGCCAAGAACGAAGACAGCGCCTATCAGCGCAACGGCCGCGAGAGTCTGGGGATAGGCATAGTGGCCCAGTCCACCGCCAATCCGCTGGCGGTGGCGCAGGGGATCGAGAGGAAGATCGTCGAGATGCAGCGCTTCCTGCCACAAGGGGCTGTGCTCGAGGTCGATTACGACTCCACCATTTTCATCAAGCAGGCCATCGACGAGGTCTACATGACCCTGGCCATCTGTGCCGTGCTGGTGGTGGCGGTGCTATACCTGTTCCTCGGGCAGGGGCGCACCACCCTGATCCCGGCCATTACCGTGCCTGTGTCGCTCATCTCAGCCTTCATCGGCGCCTGGTATCTCGGCTTTTCTATCAACCTCATCACCTTGCTGGCGCTGATCCTCGCCATCGGTCTGGTGGTGGATGACGCCATCGTGGTGGTGGAGAACATCCACCATCATCTGCAACGGGGCGAGCCACCGCTGCTTGCCGCCTGGCACGGCACCCGCGAGGTGGGCTTTGCGGTGATCGCCACCACCGCCGTGCTGGTGATGGTGTTCGTCCCCATCGCCTTTATGGATGGCATGGTGGGGCGGCTCTTTACCGAATTTGCCATATTACTCTCGCTCGCGGTGCTCTGCTCCTCGCTGGTGGCGCTCACTCTCACGCCCGCCATGGGCTCCTGGCTGATGCGCCCGCTCGATCGGCCGAACCGGCTGACCGCCGCCCTCGACCGAGGCCTTGGCTGGGTCGAACTGCACTACCGCGCATGGCTGGCGCAAGTGCTGCGCCACTCCCGCTGGGTGCCACTGGTGCTGCTGCTCTGTCTTGGCGGCATCGGCGCCCTGTTCAGCCTGCTGCCCAACAGCCTCACCCCCACCGAGGATCGCGGTGTGGTGTTCGTTTTCGTCAAGGGGGCTGAGGGAACCAGCATAGAGCGGATGAAGCGCAACATGCAGCAGGTGGAAGCCGCCATCATGCCGATGCTGGGGGATGGCGTGGTGCAGGCCATGAGCTTCAGTACCCCCGCCTTTGGCCGTGGCGGCGACCAGACCGGCATGGTGATCATCCAGCTCTCCGACTGGGCCGAGCGTGATGTCACCGCCACCGAATTCTCCCGCTCGCTGGGCGCCAAACTGGTCGGCATTCCCGACGTGATGATCCGCACCTTCCAGCCCGGTTTCCGGGGGGGCTCCACCGCGCCGGTGCAGTTCGTGCTGCAGGGCAATGACTATGCCGAGCTGTATCAACAGGGGCTGGCGCTGCAGAAAGCGGCGCAGGCCAGCGGTCTGATGCTGAGCCCGGATCTCGACTATGCCGAGAAGACCCCCGAGCTGCAGGTGACCATCAATCGCGACAGCGCCAGCCAGCTCGGCATTCCGGTCTCCACCGTTGCCAGCACCTTGCAGGCGATGCTGGGCGGGGTGAGCAAGACCACCTATGTGGACAGGGGGGAGGAGTATGACGTCTACCTGCGCGGCAACCAGACCGAGTTCAATGGCGTCTCGGATCTCAGCCTCATCTACCTCAAGGCCGCCAGTGGCGAGATGGTGAGTCTCTCCACCCTGGCCACCGTCAAGCAGGTGGCGACGGCAAACCGCCTTAACCACTACCAGCGGCAGAAGGCGATCACCCTGACGGCGGATGTGCATCCTGATCACACTCTCGGCGAAGCCCTCAATTTTCTCGATGGCTGGGCTGACGCCAACTTGCCGAGCGGCATGACGGTGGATTACGCCGGTGAGTCCAAGGACTATCGCGATAACCAGGGCGAGATGGTGATGATATTCGCGTTGGCCCTGCTGGTGGTCTATCTGGTGCTGGTGGCCCAGTTCGAGAGCATGCTGACCCCGGCGGTGGTGATGGTGACTGTGCCGCTTGGCATCTTCGGCGGTCTGCTCGGTCTCTGGTTGACGGGGCAGGAGATGAGCATCTACAGCCAGATCGGCATGATCATGCTGATCGGCATGGTGACCAAGAATGGCATCCTCATCGTTGAGTTCATCAACCAGTTGCGCCAGCGTGGCGAAGGGTTCGAGGAGGCGATAATCAAAGGCTCGGTGCGCCGCCTGCGCCCTATCCTGATGACCTCGCTCACGGCCATTATCGGCGCGGTGCCACTGATGCTCTCCATGGGGGCGGGCTACGAGAGCCGGATGGCAGTGGGTACCGTGGTCTTCTTCGGCCTCTCTTTGGCGACGCTGGTGACCTTGCTGGTGGTGCCTGCCATCTACCATCTGCTGGCGCGCAAAGCCGGTATGACCGGTGCGCGGGATCAACAGGTAGACGAGGCGCTGGCCGCCAAGGGGGCAGGGGAGTCACACTCCCCGGCGCCCTGACTTGAATCCAACAGGGGCCAGTTGTCAGCCTCATCATCACAAGGGCGCCTGCGGGCGCCCTTGCTATTACCAGTGGCCGCGCTATTCCGTGGGATCTATAGGGGCAAAAAGCCATCGCCCCCGCTTCGCTCTGCCGGTATAATGCGCGACCCGAATTGTTCCAGGTGTTCAAAATGCAGCCGGTTACCCACCTTTTCTCCTATCCCCGCTATTGGGCCGAGTGCTACGGCACTGCGCCTTTCCTGCCCATGTCCCGTGCGGAGATGGACAAGCTCGGCTGGGACAGCTGTGACATAGTCCTGGTGACCGGTGACGCCTATGTGGATCACCCGAGTTTCGGCATGGCGGTGATTGGCCGCATGCTGGAATCCCAGGGTTTTCGGGTCGGCATCATCGCCCAGCCGGACTGGTCATCGAAGGATGACTTTATGCGCCTGGGCAAGCCGAACCTCTTCTACGGGGTGACGGCGGGCAACATGGACTCCATGATCAACCGCTATACCTCCGACAAGAAGCTGCGCCACGACGACGCTTACACCCCGGGAGACATAGGCGGCAAGCGGCCCGACCGCGCCACCCTGGTCTACACCCAGCGCTGTAAAGAAGCCTTCAAGGAAGTGCCGGTGGTCATCGGCGGCATAGAGGCGTCCCTGCGCCGCATCGCCCACTACGACTACTGGTCCGAGACTATCCGCCGCTCCATCCTGCTCGATGCCAAGGCCGACATCCTCATTTATGGCAACGCCGAGCGGCCGCTCATCGAAGTGGCACACCGCATCGCCAATGGCGAGACCATCGACACCATGCAGGACATTCGCGGCACCGCGGTGATCCGCAAGGAGCCGCTGCCCGAGTGGCGCGGGGTGGATTCGAGCAAGCTGGATCAGATCGGCCGCATCGACCCCATCATGAACCCCTATATGGAAGGGGCGCCCTGCTCGGATGACGAAGGCACGGCGCCGGTGGAGCAAGAAGCCAAGCCGGTATTGGTGCAGCCACCCAAGCAGAAGCCGTGGGAAAAAACCTATGTGAAGCTGCCGGCGTTCGAGCGGGTGAAGGAAGACAAGGTGCTCTACGCCCATGCGTCGCGCATCCTGCACCACGAGACCAACCCGGGCTGCGCCCGTGCGCTCTCCCAGGCCCACGGCGATCGCATCGTCTGGGTCAACCCGCCTGCCTTCCCGCTGGAAACCGACGAGATGGACGGCGTGTTTGGCCTGCCCTATCAGCGGGTGCCGCACCCGGCTTATGGCAAGGAGAAGATCCCGGCCTACGAGATGATCAAGACCTCGGTCAACATCATGCGTGGCTGCTTCGGCGGCTGCTCCTTCTGCTCCATCACAGAGCACGAGGGGCGCATCATCCAGAGCCGCTCGGAAGAGTCGATCATCAAAGAGATCGAAGAGATCCGCGACAAGGTGCCGGGCTTTACCGGCGTCATCTCGGATCTGGGCGGCCCCACTGCCAACATGTACAAGCTGCGCTGCAAGAGCCCCAGGGCCGAGCAGACCTGTCGCCGTGCCTCCTGCGTCTGGCCGACCATCTGCCCGCACATGGATACCGACCATACCCCGACCATCAGCCTCTATCGCAAGGCGCGGGATGTGAAGGGCATCAAGAAAATCCTGATCGCCTCCGGGGTGCGTTACGACATAGCGGTGGAAGATCCCCGCTACATCCGCGAGCTGGCCAAGCACCACGTCGGCGGCTACCTGAAAAT
Source organism: Aeromonas popoffii (assembly GCF_037818705.1). Classification (NCBI taxonomy): domain Bacteria; kingdom Pseudomonadati; phylum Pseudomonadota; class Gammaproteobacteria; order Aeromonadales; family Aeromonadaceae; genus Aeromonas; species Aeromonas popoffii. Next base: position 1,042,747 of record NZ_CP149129.1, read on the forward strand.
TGCCCCCGAGCACACCGAGGAGGGCCCGCTCTCCAAGATGATGAAGCCGGGCATGGGCAGCTACTACAGCTTCAAGGATCTGTTCGACAAGTATTCCAAAGAGGCGGGCAAGCAGCAGTACCTGATCCCCTACTTCATCTCGGCCCACCCGGGCACCACGGATGAAGACATGGTGAACATGGCGCTCTGGGTCAAGACCAACAGCTTCAAGCTCGATCAGGTGCAGAACTTCTACCCGTCGCCGCTCGCCAACGCCACCACCATGTATTACACCGAGAAAAACCCCCTCAACAAGGTGAGCCGCCAGGGCGGGGACGTGTTCGTGGTCAAGGGCGAGCGTCGCCGCCGCTTGCACAAGGCGCTGCTGCGCTATCATGATCCGGCCGGCTGGCCCATGATCCGCGAAGCCCTGCTGGAAATGGGCAAGGGCCACCTGATCGGCAACGGTCCCAACTGCCTGGTGCCGCCGGAAGGCCGTGGCGAAGCCAAGGCCGAGCGCAGTCGCAGCAAGGGGCTGAAACCGGCCCTGACGCGCCACAGTAACATTGCCCATCAGCGCGGCAACGGTGCTGGCAACAAGGCAGCGGGCCAGAGCAACGGACGTGGCAACAGTGCCGCCCGCAGTGAGGCTGGCGCAGGTCATGCCCCGGCGATCAGCAAACATGGCGGCAAGGCGGGCAATGGCAAACCTGTGGGTGGCCAGTTGCAAAAAGGGGCTGGCAACGGCAAGCCCGCCGCTCCAGATGCTAAACCGGCAGGGCAGGGGAAACCCGCTCACAAGGGCAAGGCTCCGACCCGCGCAGGCTCCGCCAAGCCGGGTGCCAAACCCGCGTCTCAAGGCGGCAAACCTGCGGCGAAAGGGAATGGTGCCAAGCGACCGGCTCGGTGAGTTTTCTGATTGGAAAGCGATAGAAATAAAAAGGCGACCGGATGGTCGCCTTTTTATTTAAAGTAATCGTACCTGTAAATTTATTAACAATGTTTACTCACAAGGGTTTTCATCACTTATTTTTGTAACGACTAGGTCTGAGTAAACAGATGAGTTAGATTTGCCTGGGACAGCGTGTAATTCTATGCCCGTGGCTTGCGTCCCAACTTTTATTTTATCTAGATTTATATTTTTAAATGCTATTCCAAGGCTTTTTCCAACATGTATTCTAACTCTTTCTGGTGAATGCATGTTATCCATAACAGTTCTGTATTCATTATTTAAGTAACCTTTATTCAAAGCATTGCCACATACATATGTAGCCTCATAGTGTCGCTCTTTTTCGAACTGTTTTTCGTATCGAATTTTACCATTAGATAACCACCATCCATTCTTATCTTTATTTATTTCTATGACATAATGTGCTCGGCCAGCAGCATATTTTTGATGAAATAATTTCTCTGGGGTTTTATCAACAATCGTGGTCACACCACCTTCCAATTCTATATATTTTGCTGCAGAGGCAGGCAGAGTAATTGCTAAAAATATTAATGAAACGAAACGCATTATAAATCTCCTTAAAAAATGCTGGTAGCAGAAATCTGGGACACCCACCTTTCTGATCATGGATAAATCCTATAGGTCTATTAAAACTTAACGTATTAATAACCGCTGTCACACCTCACTTACATGAGAGATGGCTAGCCTCTTATGTTGGGATAATAGTTGTATGTTGATGCTGAACGAAATTAAGTCCAATGTTTACCGCAATAACTAATCTTTATTGGCAGTGTTACAGCTCTCAATATTTAATCTGTTCAGGTGCGTAGGGATTTCTATATGATGCTGAGTTACAATAATTCAGCTTTGCCATCGATAAGCACTAACCGCTTACCATCTTCACGCGGGCTGATCAAGGGTAGTGTGTTCTTGCCTGACTTATAAACACCGTCCTTCATATCAAAATAGACATCTGGAGCATCATCTTTTTGGATCAAATCCGACTCATTTCTGGTTAAAAAAACTCCATATCTGCCAGGCTTGAGATTGAGGATTTTTCCAAATTCTTCTCCCGTCGCAGGGCGGGCTGCAGTGATATAAATAGTGGAGTAGCTCACGCCTGGCAGCGTACATTCGTGGGTATACTGGTAAGGTTTGTTCTCCACACAAGTGATTTTATTGATATCAATCATTCCCAGTCTTAGCTTAATCTTGGGCGTGTCATCGGGCTCAACAGGTCTGACTTTGAAATTATTGATAATGAAGCGTTCGATTACGCGACTCTGATTATATGTCTCACCATTTTCAAGCTTTGCAGTCCACACTTCAGATGGCTTTAGTGGATAGCCTTCCGTCAGTCCTCCAATAAACCCAGCACCCAACCCTAGTGCCCCCCCTGCAAGGGCGCTCCCAAGATCTGACGTTAGATTCATTGCATATGAAGTCGAGTTAACCATCATATCGATAGATTTGTCATATGTATGATCGCTTAGGACCCATGGGTAGCCTGCATATGCACCGACGTTCCAAGCAAAGCTTTTGGTCTTGTCATCTTGATAATAACTTCCAAGTGCTTCTGGGCTTCGGATATTGTCGTATATTTTGAATGCACTACAACCGCTTACCCCGAACAATGATATAGAAATAATCAAGCTTGCTTTAATTATACTTTTCATAATGTATGTGTGTATCTAAGGTTAGTCAGTTTTTACTAGTTTATAAGTGTGTTGATGTATAATATTTCCCCACTCATTGAACGATGGTATTATCATGTAATTAATACTATCGTTCTGATAACGAAAATAATTTCGCATGAGTGATAGCATAGCTTTGCTATGGTTTAAAAAGGTGAGCGTTAAATTTATTTAGCCGGTTTTTTTTGCTCTATGATTTGGAGTGGTGCATAGATGCAAGATACACCACCATTTGTCAGTGCGATACTGAATCGATGATCGCAATTAACGGCAGAAAAAATGACAGGTAACTGTTCATTACCAAATGAATCTGGTAGGAAAACAACCTTCTGACCTGGCTTGCAAGATGCAGCGGTTACATCTTTCTGCCATTTATTTACTTCACATAAATCTTCTTGGTCTATCACTGGATATATTTGATCGCAGCCAAACAAATTAGTTATAGCAATGGTTAAGATAGACAGTTTTTTAATCATAATATCCGCCAATAAAATTAACTATATAAGGTTATAGACTTAGCTACTGTGGCTCCTTTTGGGAGAGCGCTCTTTCAGTTCTTACGTGTTTTGTTGGGTTGGCCAAAAAAACACGCTACCGCCCGTGGATTACAGCTTCCAATATGCTCCATTGACCAACTAGGACTGTAACCTATCGCGACTGGGGTGGATTCGTGTGGGTATGGTAATCCAAGTGAAGCTACATTGGCGAGTGAAAAATGGCGTAACCACCAGAAATTCATCATTTTTTGCGCGGTATCACCAAACTGAAATCTGGGAGAGATCGGGAGATCTGGAGGGAAGGGAGGAAATCTGGGACACCCACCTTTTTGACAGAGGCGTAGCGCTGCTCTTGACTAGAGAGGTCACCGTTGAGGAATACGCCATGACTATTGCCCGTTCACGTCAAATCAGCTTGCAGGATACGCCTTACTACCACGTGGTCAGCCGCTGTGTGCGGCGAGCCTTCCTGTGTGGTGACGATGCCCATTCTGGCCAGAGTTACGAACATCGGCGCCAGTGGGTGGTCGACAAGTTGGGGCAACTGTCACGGCTGTTTGCTATCGGTGTTTGTGCCTATGCGGTGATGAGCAATCACTATCGAGAGGTCACCGTTGAGGGATGCGCCATGACCATTGCCCGTTCACGTCAAATCAGCTTGCAGGATACGCCTTACTACCACGTGGTCAGCCGCTGTGTGCGGCGAGCCTTTCTGTGTGGCGAGGATGCCCATTCTGGCCAGCGGAAATCTGGGACACCCACCTTTCTGTGTCGAGATCTGGGACACCCACCTTTTTGACAGTGGCGTAGTGCTGTTCTTGACTTAAGAGGTCACCGTTGAGGGATGCGCCATGACCATTGCCCGTTCACGCCAAATAAGCTTGCAGGATACGCCTTACTACCACGTGGTGAGCCGCTGTGTACGGCGAGCTTTCCTGTGTGGTGAGGATGCCCATTCTGGCCAGAGTTACGAACATCGGCGCCAGTGGGTGGTCGACAAGTTGGGGCAACTGTCACGGCTGTTTGCTATCGGTGTTTGTGCCTATGCGGTGATGAGCAATCACTATCATCTTGTGCTCAAGGTGGAGCCCGATACGGCGGCCAACTGGAGTGAGCGGGAGGTGGCTGAGCGCTGGGCGGCTCTTTTCCAGTGGCCGCTGTTGGTACGACGCTGGTATCAGGGGGAGACGCTGATCGAGCCTGAACTGGCGGTCGTGCAGCAATTGCTTGCCCAATGGCGGGAGCGGCTTCACTCCATCAGCTGGTTTATTCGGCTACTCAATGAAAGTCTGGCCCGTCAGGCCAATCAGGAAGATGGTTGCAAGGGCCATTTCTGGGAGGGCCGCTTCAAGAGTCAGGCTTTGCTCACCGAATCAGCCTTGCTGGCCTGTATGGCGTATGTTGACCTCAATCCGATACGAGCTGCGTTGACCGACCGGCCAGAGCAGAGCGACTACACCAGTATCAAACAGCGCCTTGAGGAACCTGCTACTCCTGAGGTTTTGCTACCACTTTTGCTGCCGTTTGCCAGCCAGGGGAAGCCTGAAGAGTTGCCCTATGCCTTCACCGATTACCTGATGCTGGTTGATTGGACGGGTCGTGCTATTCGGCCCGACAAGCGGGGTCATATTCCGGCCCGTCTTGGACCCATCCTGGAACGGCTGGGTCTTGATGGCGCCCGCTGGTTGAAACAGGTGACGCTGTTTAGGCGACAAGGGATCAGAGTGGTGGGAGACAGAGATCATTGCCAGCAGTTTGCCCGCCACTGTGGCCAGCGGCGATGCCATCAACCACAGCTCTGATTGATTTGCGTCCACCCTATCGATAGCTCCGGGTATTGCACATAGTTCAGTGGATGGCTGTGCAGGGGCTGTTGCTTTCTAAACCTGAAAATCTCTCCCACTAGCCGACTTTTGCAGGTATCAGTTCGAATGCATTCACCCTTATTGTGCCTGCAAGCAGCCTGATAGTGGCTTGCTCCAAAAGGTGGGTGTCCTAATTATCTTTCTAAACCTGAAAATCTCTCTCACTAGCCGACTTTTGCAGGCATCAGTTCGAATGCATTCACCCTTATTGTGCCTGCAAGCAGCCTGATAGTAGCTTGCACCAAAAGGTGGGTGTCCTAATTCTCCTCTTCGGAGAATTACTTATCGACTATCTGGCGTGACTGCGCGGGGTGGATGGACAGGTGTGCAGATATTGGTGGGGAGTCAGACCGAACTCCTGTTTGAAGCGGGCTGCAAAACGGCTGGGGGAGTCATAACCGCAGGCGAGGGCGACCTCCAGCGGGGTCAGGCCCTGTTGCAACAGGTTAAGGGCGTGGCTCAGGCGTACCTGAGCCAGCAACTGGCGAAAGCTGCGACCTTCGGCGGCCAGCTTGCGCACCATGGAGGCGCGACTCATGGCAAAGTGGGGGGCTACCGCCTCAAGGGTGTGGTCTATGCCGGGCTCGACCGCCAGGTAGCGGGCCAGCCGCTCGCCGAGGGTCATGTGTCCTGGCGGGGAAGAGCGACCCGAGGGCATTTTCGGCCCGCAGTTCGGCGTAAAAGCCGCGCAGCAGCTCGGCTTGGGTCGCCTCACTCAGGCTCCGCTCGGCCATGGTGCTGATCAGCTCAAAGCAGAAGGCGAGCCCGGGGGTGACCTTGACTGCTGGCTCATCCAGATCGGCATGGGAAGGGGCTGACGCGGTCAGCCATTCTTTCGGCGGTGGGGTGAGCAATGTGATGGCGTGGGAACGAAATTTGCCCTGCTCCGGCTGATTGACGAAGGTGAGCTGGTGGCCTGCTGGGATCAGCAGCCAGCGCTCCCTGTCAAATGACAGACGCCGCTCTCGCCACCACAGTTGCTTGCTCCCCTGAGTGACCCAGATGAGGGTCGGGGCATAGATGAGCACCCGGTGCAGGGGCTGCTGGCGGATCCCGAGATAGTGGCTCTGTTGCAGCAGGGGAGTGCTCATCCGGTTGGCTCCTAGGGGGTGACGAAGGTGGCGGTCAGGGTGGCCTTGCCGAGCGCCATGCTGTTGAGCATGTAGCCTACCATAGCGGGCGGGGTATCGGCCTTCACCTCGAGATCATGGGGCAGGGCCCAGGCGGTGAACTGATAGCGGTGCATGCCGTGACCTGCGGGCGGACAGGGGCCGCCGTAACCCTGGCTGCCAAAGTCGGTGCGGATCTCCACTCCCTGCTTGAGTTTGCCGGAGGCATTGCTGGCCAGCTCGCTCTGGGTGGCAGGCAGGTTTACCACCAGCCAGTGCCACCAACCGCTGCCGGTGGGGGCATCGGGATCGTAGGCGGTGATGGCAACGCGCTGGGTGCCTGCTGGCAGATCCTGCCAGCTCAGCTGGGGCGAGCGGTTGTCACCGCTGCAGCCAAAGCCGTTGAAGCTGAACTGTTTGTCCATCAGCTGGCCTTCGTGAATATCAGTGCTCTTCAGGGTCATGGCAAAAGCGGGCATGGCCGTCAGGCAGAGCAGTGGCAACAGGGCACTGTGTTTGAGCAATTTCATCGGGTGATTCCTCGTGTGGTAACGGGTTCACTTTAGCGAGGACGGGGCAGAATATTATTGCAGAACAGCTCATTATAATGTCATGAGATGAGTTGTATGAGCCTTTTGGTTGTTTTATGGCGAAAGGGTAAATTGCAGCCATAAAAAAACCGGCATCATGGATGCCGGTTTTTTTTTTTGACGATGAGACGTGCGGCTTAGCGCAGGATCATCTCGTCACGGCCCGGGCCACGAGAGAGTCATCGTTGCCGTGCTGGCTCGCTGCGATGCAAAAAGGTGGTCAGGGTATCGCGCGGCGGCGTGATGCCGCACTGCACCAGAATCCGCCCGATTGCCCCTCTGTGATAGCCGCCGTGGGTCACCAGATGGAGCAGCATCTCGTCACGGCTCATCTGTCCCTTGTCACCATCGACAAAGCGAAACGAGAGCTGGGTTGCACCCTCTTGCGGGCTGAGGGTCGCGACGTAATCCACCAGCCAGTTATCCAGTGCCGTGACCGAGCTGCGCAAGGCGGCTTGGGTCGGCGTCTCCGGGGTATTGGTGGCGGTAAAGCCGTGGGTTTTACCCAGTAGATTCGCTTTGAAGATGGCATCGACCACATGGATATGGTTGAAGATCCTAAGGCAGGTGTGGTGGGCCTCGCCATATTGCTGTGCATCGAGTGTGGCGATCGCATCCAGCAGCTCGCCATCGGCCCAGCGCTTGTAGTGAAAGAGGGATTGTAATGTCTTGTTGCTCATCGCGTCCTTGCCCTTGTCGCTTCGTGAAGTGCGGCATGGTAGCCAAAAAGAGCTCAATACGAAACCCATGCTGTGGCGGGCTTGACGCTTCCAATACAAAAAGCCCCGAGAGCAGGGCGCTTTCGGGGAAGAGGAAAATCATCGACAGGGTATGACAACAGGCAAAGGGATCACGGCTGAGCGGGATCAGGCATCGACATAGAGCACCTGGCCGGTAATAAAGCCATCGACGGAGCGCTCAAACGCTTTGCCGACCAGGGCGCCCGGCACCGGCTGGAAGCCGGGCATCATCTCGCCATACACGTCCCACGCCTCTTCCAACACGGTCGGGTTGACCACATTGATGCGGATGCCGCGGGGCAGCTCGTGGGCCACGCACTGGACAAAGGTATCGATGGCGCCGCTGGTGGTGGCATCGGCAATGGCCAGCGGGATCGGCTTGATATTGAGGATGCCGGAGATCAGGGTGAAGGAGCCGCCCTGATTGATGTAGTTGAGGCCGACATTGACCAGATTGATCTGCCCCATCAGCTTGCTCTGGATGGTGGTTTGCCACTGTTCGTCGCTCATCTCGCCAAAGGGGGCGTATTCGCAATAGCCGGCGGTATTGACCACCGCATCGAAGGAACCCACGTTTTGATAGAGCCGCTCGATAGACTCCCTGCTGGTGATATCCACCTGAAAATCACACCCCTCGCCGGAGCGGCTGGCGGTGATCACCTTGTGCTTGCCCAGACCACTGAGGGCGGCTTGCCCCATTTTCCCCTGAGCACCAATCAGAATGACAGTTTTCATCGTTAACCTCGCTTTGCTGGAAGAGCTGCAAGGTTAGAGAGCCGATGATACAATGTAAATCATGGGTAATTTGTATATGATACAACTTAAATTGGTGGGGTGCGGGTGGAGAAGATCGATATCAGGCAGATGCGGGTGCTGGTGCTGCTGGTCAGACACAAGAGTGTGTCGCGGGTGGCCGAGCTGTTGGAGATCTCCCAGCAGGGGGTGAGCAGCCATCTGAAAAAGCTGCGCGACGCCTTTCCCGCCGAGCTGTTTATCCGCCAGAGCGCCGGGTTGCAGCCGACTGACTACGCCTGCGAGCTGGCCGACAAGTTTGAGCAGATCCTGGTCGATATCGACGGGGTCTTTGTGGCCGCCCCCTTCGAACCGGCCAGCAGCCAGCGCACTTTCAGGGTGATGGCCAACGAGTATGCCCAGCTCGCCATTATCCCCAGGTTGGCGAGCGCCCTGCGACGCCTGGCGCCCTCCATCCGGCTCGATGTGGTGGACTTTCAGGCCGAGCTGCATCTGGACGCGCTGGCCAGCGGCGAGATTGATCTGGTGATTGGTTTCGATGCCTATATCGACCCGGGGTTGCTGCGCGCCACCCTGCGCCGGGATCACTACTGCTGCGTGCTGCGCCAGGAATCCCGATATTTTGCCGACAACGCCCAGCCTCAGGACATGGCGGCCATCCCCTTTGTGCAGTTCGCCAACAGCGTCGGTAATTTTGAAGGGCAGATGAGCCCGCAGCAGGTCGCTCGCTCGGCGGTGGCGACGCTCCCCTGCTACACCTCGCTGCAAGCCTTTATGTCGGTCAATGACGTGGCCGCCTGCATTCCGTCGGCCATCGCCGCCCTCGGCGATTTTCGCGTGCTGGAGCTGGCCGGAGCGCCGCAACTGTTTGAGGTGGTGGTCGGCAGACACAGAAAAAGTCAGGGCAATCTGGCCATCGAGTGGATGGCCGAGGTGATTAAGTCGGTCAGCGACCTTGCGCCCAGATAACGCAGCCACTGGCAGAGAAAGGCCGCCGCCAGCCAGAGTGGCTAACAGCAGGCTGGCGCTGCGGGGGGACATCCTGCGATGGTGCGGGCAGTTATCCGCTTATTCCGTTATCGAGTGAAAAGGAGTTGAGATGCGCATTGCTCTGATTGGTCTGGGGGATATCGCCCAGAAAGCCTATCTGCCGCTGCTGGCGAGCGACGAGCGAGTCACCCCGCTGCTCTGCACCCGGAGTCCATCGGTGCTGGCGCGGCTGGCCCGCCAGTACCGGATCCCTGAGTCGTACACCGATGTTAATGCCCTGCTGGCCAGTCGCCCCGATGCCGTGATGATCCACGCCGCCACCGCGGTGCATCGCGAGCTTGCCGAGCAGAGCCTGCGCGCGGGGATCCCCACCTTTGTCGACAAACCCCTGTGCGACACGCTGGCCGAGGCCGAGGAGCTCGCCAACCTCGCCATGGCGCAGGATTGCCCGCTGTTTGTCGGCTTTAACCGCCGCTATCTGCCGGCCATGGATGCCGCCCGTGCCCAGCCGCTCACCGAGCTTAACTGGCAAAAACACAGACATGCTCTGCCGGGGGCACCCCGTCAGTTCCTGTTCGATGATTTTATCCATGTGCTCGACAGCCTCTGCTTCTATGGCGGCGCACCGGACGGGGATTTTCAGGCGGTATTGCGGCCGGATGCCAAGGACAACAGCCTGCTGGCCGGGGTGAGCGTCAGCTGGCAGAGTGGTGATCGCGCCATCAGCGGCAGCATGAATCGCAGTGCTGGCATCACCGAGGAGCGCATCGACGCCTATGGAGACAACCTCTCCCTGCACCTTGAGAACTGCACCCGCTGCATCATCGCCCGAGACAAGACGTTGCAGGTCCTTATCCCCAACGACTGGCAGCCGGTATTGGTCCAACGGGGCTTTGCCGCCATGCTGGAACACTGGTATCAGCAAATTGCATCGGGCAAGGCCGATAGCGAGCTGATCGCCTCCTGCCTGCATGGTCACCGGCTGGCGGAGCAGCTGGTGGCGCTGGCGACCTGACCCTTCTCCTGCGCCTGTGGTGCCTGATTTGGCGGGCCCGCACGGGTGAAGGAACCGGCAGACCACTGTACAAGATGGCGGATCCCTGCGCAGTCAGCCAGCGAGGGCGCCGCCGCGCGAGCCAAGCGGACGCTTGTTTGCTATCTTGGCGGCCATGAACTGCCTTCAGAGCAACAGAGTGCCATGAGCATTATTTTCGGAATGGAGCCGGGCCCCCGGCTCAGTGGTGATGAGGGTGTGAGCCGCCCTCAGGTGTGCATGGCGGAGCTGCCATGAGCATTATCCTGGGGATAGATCCGGGCTCCAGGATCACCGGCTATGGTGTTATCCGCATCGTCGCAGGTAAGGCGGAATACCTGGGTTCAGGCTGTATTCGCACCGACCTGGGCGAGCTGCCGTCCCGCCTCAAGCAGGTGTATGACGGGGTGAGCGAGATCATCACCCAGTTCAAGCCCGACGAGTTTGCCATAGAGCGGGTCTTCATGGCCCGCAATGCCGATTCGGCCCTGAAGCTCGGTCAGGCCAGGGGCAGCGCCATCGTCGCGGCGGTCAATGCTTTGCTGCCGGTGAGCGAATACTCGGCGACCCAGATCAAGCAGGCCGTGGTGGGCACGGGGGGCGCGGCCAAGGAGCAGGTACAGCACATGGTGACCCATCTGCTCAAGCTGTCGGCCACGCCCCAGGCGGATGCGGCGGATGCGCTCGGGGTGGCTATTTGCCACTTCCATACCCGCCAGAGCCTGATCAAGATGGCGGGGCGGGCCACCAGCTCGGTGCGCGGCCGCTATCGCTGAAGCCTGCCGCGTCTGAAGACCAATGTGAGAGGAGGGCGCCCGGGCGCCCTCCTTGTCTATTCGTTGCGCCTGGCACGGCTCAGGTGCGCGCCACCCTTTGCTAAAAGCCTTAACCGAGTCACGAGTTGTCTTGTCACATGGCGTGACTCCAATCGGGACAGCCAGCCTGGGGAGTGACGACAATCCTCTTTATTAATCAATGGCTTGTGACCTTTATTACATCTTCTTGGCGAGACGTGGTTTACGTCGCCTCGTCATGTCACCCGCCCATAATGTGGCGCCGTTTAACAACGGCGACCTCGTGAGCCCCGGCTCCTTGCCCCGGGTTGCGCCGAACGTCGGTGCCATTCCGGGGGCCTTGGCCTATCGCGTGATCGCACCGAAAGCGTGATCCGTGACAAAAACGTGGGTATCAACAGGCCCCGTGTGTGCTGTTCGCAGGGGTATGCATTCAGACGTTGAGTTCGGGCAGGACAGCCGTGGGGCCCGGTATCAGGGGGATCTTGTGCCAGCGGTTGCGCCACGGGAGTGTGGTCACAGCCCCCGGGTGTGCAGCATCTCTTTATAGCGTTGATGCAATAGCTGCACCCGCTCCACATAGGCGCGGGTCTCTGCATAAGGGGGGATGCCCCCATGTTTTTGCACCGCTCCGGCCCCCGCGTTGTAGGCCGCGGTCGCCAGCGCTATGTTGCCGTCATATTGCTTGAGCAGGCCTGACAGGTATTTCACCCCGCCAAAGATATTCTGCTCGGCTATCAGGGCATCGCCGACCCCCAGTTCGTGCGCCGTGGCCGGCATCAGCTGGGTCAGCCCCATGGCCCCCTTGCGGGAGACCGCCAGCGGGTTGAAGGCGGATTCGGCGTGGATAAGCGCCCGGATGAGCGCGGGCTCCACCTGATAGGCCTTGGCAGCTGCCTGTATCGTGCTGGCGTAGTCGTAGAGGAAGAGACCGGTCGTGTGCCAGTTGACCTTGGAGGCCGGATCGCAGGCGTAGCAGTCGTTGAACAGCAGCAGCTCGTAGTGGCCCTGCTCCGGCATCATGTCGGAGTAGCGTATCACGCCGTTTTTCTGGACCGACTTGTAGACCTGGATCTGGCGTGTGCCGGGCGGCAGGCTGGTGGTCAGCTGGCTGGGGTCGGGGAGTGCGCTGGGCGCGGGCATTGACTTGGGAGCCACCAGAGGAACGGGGAGGGGGGCTTGCGCCTCTGTGGTCAGGATCACCACCTCGGCCGGTGGGGGAGTCTGGCTCCAGCCGGGCGGGGAAAACAGCGGGATCAATCCCATCAACATCCATGATTTCAACGGCTTGCTCCTTCAGCCTCGTTAGGCTTGTTGAGTAAAGCATCATGACGGTGGCAGAACAAGCTGCCGATGATCGCGGCGCCTGAAATAAACCGGCAAAAAGAGGGGCCGCACGGTGGCGGCCCCGGTTTGATCTCTCTTTCTTATTCCTGCAGCCAGAGCCGGGCGCTGCGGGCAGGAATAGCGACCCGGACCCACTGGCTCTGCACATTGAGCAGCGCGTTCTGATCGAGCACGTCCCGGTAGTTGCGATACCAGTTCATCTCGAACTTGGCGGTATCGAGCCAGTACTCCTGCTCGTAGTCACATTTGTTAATGCCGACCAGCCCCAGCTTGCCGCGTTTGAACAGCACGAAGCAGTCGCCGCTGCCGATGAGCTGCATAGGCTGGCCCTGCACCGCATTGTGGAAGCGGATCATTCCCTTGAGATCTGCGCGTTGGTAATAATCTTGCCAGCGCAGCCCATCCTTGGCCTGGGTCTCGCCGTGATCGGAATAGACCAGCGGTGAGCCACCATCGCGGCCAAGCAGATAGGCATAGGCCAGCGTCTCGTCGGTCTGGTTGAGGATCTGGTAGCGAAAGCCATCGTTGGTGGGAATGTCGTGGGTGATGGCGAAGGTGATGGCCCGGTTGCCCGGCAGGGCCTGTCCGTAGGCCCCCGGATCCGCCAGCAGGTTCATGCTGCCGCCATAACCCAAGGCCCCGCGCAGGGAGTTAAACAGCAGGAAGTCATAGGCCCCCTGACCGCTGCTGTCGAGATAAGGTTTGAGGAAGCGTTCGTAATCCGTGCTGCCGGCGCCCCCCGACGTGACCACCTCGCCAAACACATGCACGCCCTGTTTTATCTCGGGGGTGAACACGGCGTTGATCTGGTAATTGCTCATGTGCTTGACCGCATCGACCCGAAAGCCCTTGATCCCCATCCCCTTGAGCGCCTTGAGATAGGCCTGCTGCTGGCTCACTACCCAGTTGTTGGGGTCGAGATCCGGCAGCCCCTTGTCACCGGCGCCACCGCACAGGCGCCAGTACTGGACGTGACCCGGATCGTGCCAGTCGGTGATGCAGCCTTCGGGGTGAAAATCCGATCCGGCCAGCAAGTTCTGCCCCAGATCACCAAACAGCCTCTGGCGCTCGAAGTAGGCCGGGTTGGCCGCATATTGGTCGAGCAGCGCGCTGCCGGGGTAGTTGAGATCGCTGCGCTTCCAGCTCTCGTTGGCCATGTGGTTGAGCACTACGTCCGCATAGACGGCAATGCCCCGCGCCTGCATGGCGGCGATCAGTTGCTCGAGATCCTGCTTGTTGCCAAGGGGAGTGTCGATAAGGCGCAGATCCTGCGGTTGATAGCGTGCCCACCACTCGTTGCCGGATGATTTGAGGGGAGGCGAAATGAGCACCTGCTTGTAGCCGGCGGCCTTGATGAGATCGGCCTTGGCGGTGACGTCACTGTATTTCCAGTTGAAGGCGTGCAGTATGACGTCGGCTTGCGCCAGCGGGGCGATCAGCATGCCTGCGATCACCCAGATTCCCGCGATTTTTTTCATTATTGTCAGTCCTTGTTTGGGTGCCCATATGGGCACCATAAGCCTCACACTGGTCTGGCTGGCCGGCAATCTCCTTTTGGCTGTTTTGTGAGCACTTTCAAAGGGGCATATGCGGATCTGTGACGGCTTGCATGAAACCGCCGAGCCCTGTCATGAGCGACTTACCCATGATGTAATCGGTTCAGTCGAGGCCATTGTTGTAGAGCGGCTGCCAGGCACAGAAACGCTGGCCGTTGCGGCTGTTTTGCAGCCAGAAACGGTTGCAGTTGTCGTCGTAGTTGCTGGTGCCGACGTTGACCGCATAGCTGCTCAGACGCTGCCCCTGCAGGGACTGGAACACCCCGTTGTAGAGCAGGGAGAAATGCAGGTGCGGGCCCGTGGAGGAGCCGCCCTCGCACAGGGCTTCGTTGCGATTGCTGGCATAGGTGCCGATGGGGGTGTCGGCGGCCACGTAGTCACCGCTGCGAACCGAGATGCCGCTCATGTGGTAATAGTTGGTGGCCCAGCCATTGGGGGCCGTGATCCGCATCTGGCAGCGGGAGAAGACAGTGACGGTCCCGCCGTTGGCGGCGGTGACCGTATAGGTGGCGCTGCCCCACCCCGGCCAGTCGTAGGAGACATCGATGGAGGAGTAGGGAGAGCCTGAGCCGGTATGGGAGTGGGCGCCGTTCACCTGCCAGCTGTAACCCTGGCGCCAGGGCAGCTGGAACTGGCCACCGGCCAGCTGGTCCGACGGTGTAACCGTCTGCGCCCTGGGCGAGATCATGGCTTCCTTGCCAAACAGGGTCTGCCACTGCTCGCTCAACTGCTGCCGCTCGTGGGGGGCAAGCAGGCTGGCCAGAGCGGCCTGGTGCGCGGCGAGCGGGGACAACGCGGGGGCATTGCGCAACTGGGCCTGGGCCTGATAAAAGCGCGCAGAGAGCTGGCGCGCCATCTGCTCGAACTGGTTATCGAATCCCCGGGCCTTGACCAGCCGGGCGAACGGGGCCGCCATGGCTTGTTCCCAGGGGGCCGAGATGAGCTGGCTGCTCGCCTCCATCAGGGCCAGCAGCAGTTGGGGGTTGAGGCTGGTGATGCCGCTCCAGTGCAGGATCACCTCCTCCTTGGGCAGCAGGTGAGGCGCCTGTTGCAGCAGGAAGTCGTGCAGATCGAATGCCATGGCTGCCTCGCCAAACACGAAGTGGGCCTCGTCCAGCGGCACTGTGACAGCGTCAGTGGCAGCTGAGCTGCTGTCGGGTGAACTGGTAGGGAGCAAGCGGGGTGTGGATGTCGCTGGCCCAGCTGGCGGTAGGGAGCAAGGCCAGCATCAGCAGTGAAGGAATGGGTCTGAACATGGTATCTCCTTGGCAAGGGGGTGAGGTGTCAGCGTGGGAGTGATCCCACTCAGGCAACGACAGCGCGACGCTATGCCAAGGTTTCACCATAGGGTGACAGGTCAGAATTGCTACTCGAATGAAGCTTTTGTTGCAGTGGATGATCAGTGTCAATTGTTAACAAATGTTTACAAAAATATTTTATGATACTCAATCAGCGCTATTTGATGTTCGAGCAAGGCCTTGCCGTAAAATCGGGCGGTTCGCGCAAGCAGTGCCCGTGCGGGGGATAGCGTGATAGGCTTGCCCCCGACTTCCTGCGGTCAGCCGCCTGTTGAAAAGTGCGCAAGCCGGGTTGTTATTGGCTGTTTTGTTATTAAATGGCGTGATATCTTGCCGGTTAATCTGGTCGGATCTCTCTCCGAACTGCAACTGAATATTGAGGACTGGGCCGAGTGTCCAAGGATGGAACGGGTGTGATAAGCAAGCGGGCGATGGCGATCACGTTTGAAGAGTACTGTGATGCGGATCTTTCCCTGATCAGGGACTACTACGAAACCACTTTCTCCCATTACGTGCCGGATCTGGCCGAGCGTATCTTCGTGGTGCGCGATGCTAACTGGCTGGTGGGCGTCGTGCGTCTGCGCGACGAAGAGGATTACTACCACCTGTGCGGCTTTCGCTTGCTGCCCCATTACCAGTCGTTGGGACTGGGCTCCCGTTTGTTGCAGCACGCCTGCAACGATCTGCTGGACAAGCCGGTGGTGTGCCAGGCATTGCCGTTCGAGAAGCCGTTTTACCTCAAGGCCGGTTTTACCGACCTACCCCTGCACGAGCTGGATGGCCCGCTCTTCTCCCTCTATGACCAGCAGCGCGAACAGGGTTACCAGATCGAGCTGCTGGTGCGTCAGGCCCAGGCCCCCGCCTACAACTAAAGGCTCATTTGGGGTTGGTTAGCAGGTGAATTTTGCCTGGTGACAGCTCAATTCCCAGCAGATTCTCTTTCAACCAGGCCTGGTTTGTGTCCTTGTCGTTGAGGCGATAGACAGGTTGGGTCTCCAGCCGTTTCTCCATGCTCTGCAGCAGCATGCCCAGCATGAAGCCGAACTTCTGCTGCGCCGCCTCCGGTTCCAGCTTGTACTCAATCAACTTCATGTTGTCGAGGAAGAGTGCGCTCTGGGCCTTGTCATAGCGCGGCCTGGCCTCGTAGGTCATGTTCAGGCGCGCGTCGTATTCGGTCTGATCCGGCAGGGTGATTTTCAGCTTGCCCTTGCCATAGACACGGGCGGTATCCGGGCTCTGGCGCCCAATCTGGACGTCGCTCTGCTCGAGCTGCACATGGGCCTTGATGATGCCGGGCAGCTCCAGCTGTTTGTTCACTTGTACCTGGGATTGCAGGTACTGGTTTATCTGTTGCTCATTGATGTCATATGAGCCTTGGCCTAGCATGGCCAGACTCAGCAGCATAGATTGCAGGATCATGCTAACGACCTGATAGAATGGGTGTGTTTTACAGCATACCATCCTGGCCCCGTGGGATCTGCCCACCGCGACCACTCTGGTGTACAAGGAGTTCTCTTGATCAATGGCTTGGAGCACGACATCCAGCTGCTGTTTTCCCAGTTCCTCGGCGGGTTGCTGCTGCTATTTCACACCGTGATTGTGGCGGGGGTTTCCCTGCGGGTGGTGATGAAACGGCGCCCCATCGGCGTCTCGCTGGCCTGGCTGGCGCTTATCTATGCCATCCCGTTTGCCGGGGTCGGTTTCTACGTGCTGTTTGGCGAGATCCGTCTTGGTCGCCGCCGCGCCGAACGGGCTCAGGCCATGTACCGCCCTTACGCCATCTGGATCCGCCAGCTGGCCCGCCTCTTCCCCCAACACTGCTGCGAGGTGGGCAGCAAGGCCCAGCCGCTGCACGATCTGATCCAGAGCAGGCTGTCCATGCCCATGCTCTCCGGCAACCGGATGACGCTGCTGAGCAAGCCGGAATCCATTTTGTGCGAGATAGTGCGCGACATCCGTCAATCCTCCCAGTCCTGCTATCTGGAGTTCTACATCTGGCACCCGGGTGGCGATGTTGACGAAGTGTGCGAGGCGCTGATGGAAGTGGCGGCGCGCGGCGTAGATTGTCGTCTGCTGCTCGATTCCATGGGCAGCAAGGCCTTCTTCCGCTCGCCCTGGCCGAAGAAGTTGCGCAAGGCGGGGGTCAAGCTGGTGGAGGTGTTGCCGGTCGGCGCCTGGCGCATCCCGTTCCAGCGCCAGGATCTGCGCATGCACCGCAAGCTGGTGGTGATCGACGACAGGGTGAGTTACACCGGTTCCATGAACATGGTAGATCCCCGCTTCTTCAAGCAGAACGCCGGGGTCGGCCAGTGGGTAGACATCATGATCCGGGTGCAGGGGCCCATGGTGCCGCTGATGTGGTCCATCTTCGTCTGGGACTGGGAGATGGAGACCGGCGAGCGGCTGCTCGACAGCCTGCAGCACGAGCCCGAGGCTTGGCCCCAGAGCAACTACCGGGCCCAGCTCATTCCGTCAGGTCCCTTCGTCGGCGGCGACTGCATCCAGCAGAGCCTGCTGCTGGCCATCTATCAGGCCCGTCACCATCTGGTGTTGACCACCCCCTATTTCGTGCCGGACGATCCGCTGGCGGCGGCGCTCTCCTCGGCGGCGGCGCGCGGGGTGAAGGTGCAACTGGTGTTGCCCGCCCGCAACGACTCCCTGATGGCCAATCATGCCTGCAACGCCTTCATGGAAGAGCTGCTGGAGGCCGGGGTCGAGGTCTACCGCTACGATGCCGGGCTGCTACACACCAAGAGCGTGCTGGTGGATGACGACTTCGCCCTAGTGGGCACAGTGAATCTGGATAGGCGTAGCCTCTGGCTCAACTTCGAGGTGACCCTGCTCATCGACAACCCGGTTTTTGTCGCCGAGATGACCCGGCTGGTACAGGGCTACATGATAGAGGCGACCCCCATGTCGCTAGCCAAGTGGCGTGCCCGCCCCTGGTACAAGAAGGTGATGGAGAACATCTTTTATCTGTTCAGTCCCTTGCTGTGACAGCACATATTTGCGGCCGAGGCCGAATTGGACTTGCCTAGCCCCGATATGGCCCCGTAGAGTGCGGCAATGAGCCTTTGGAGAATCATATAAAGATGAAGAAGCGAGTAGCGCTGGCCGTCGGTGCGGCCCTGGTAGTCGGTGGATTGGGTGCCTGCTGGTACACGGGCAATACGTTCGATCGCATCATGGCCGAGCAGATTGCCAAGGTGAAGCAGGAGAGCGGCATCGAGCTGACCTGGCTGCCTGGCGCCAGCAACCTGTTCACCCGCGATGGCGTGCTGAAGGTGGTGGTCACGCCGCAGACCCTGGCCCACCTGGATGGTCAGCTGGAAGGGAGCGAGCCGATCGGGGCGCAGTTCATCGTCAACAGTCGTATCCTGCCGCTCTATATCAAGAGCCACATGTTGCTTGACACCACACAGGGCTCGCTGGCCCCGGTGTTCAGCTCGCTCAAGCTGGAGCAGTGGCAATTTGGCATAGAGTCGGTCAGTAGCCTGTGGACCGCCAGCAACAGCAGTCGCTTCTGGGCCAACGAATTCAAGGCCAAGCAGGGGCTCGGCGAGTTCAGTTTCCTGCCCATGAAGGGCGACTACCACGGTGATTTGGAAGGCAATGGTCACGTCACCTTCCACTGGCAGGGCATGACGCTGCACGAAGAGCAGAGCAAGATGGTGCTGACCGAGCTTAAGGGCAGTGCCGACATGGCCGAAATCAGCGGCATCTGGCTCTCTCCCCGCAGTAACATGTCTCTCTCCGCGTTGTCGGTGCAACTGCCTGACAGCGTCAAGGTGTCACTGCAGGGGCTGACCACGGAAACCCAGCTGGCAGGGGACGATGCCCAGACCCTCTCCAGCAGCTATCGGGTGAAGCTGAACACCCTCAATCTGGAGAACGAGACCGACAACCTGGCGCTGACCCAGAGCAAGTTGGCCCTGAATCTCAAAGGACTGGATCTGGAAGGCTATCAGGCGCTGCAGGCCGCGAGCGGCCAAGGGGTGGAAGATCAAGCCATTCAGCAGGCGCTGGACAAGTTGCTCAAGCGCGGCGCGACTCTGGAGCTGGTGGAGTTGGGCGCTCAGCTCAACGGCGAGCCCGTCGCCATGAAGGGGGACGTCACGCTGGCGGCCACCTCGCTGGAGCAGCTGTTCAACAGTGAAGAGGGGATGCATGCCCTGTCCGGTCTGCTGCACGCCAACCTCAGCGGCAAGCTGGGCAAGGCGGTACCGCAACTGGCTCCCATGCTGGAACAGCTTACTGCCATGGGCTATCTCAAGGTGGACAACGCCCAGCTGACTGCCGAGCTGAAGCTCGACAAGGGTGTCATGACCATCAATGGTCTGCCGCTGTAAGCCGAGTGCAAGAAAAGGCAGTGCAGAAACAACAAAGGCTCCCGCAGGAGCCTTTGTTGTTTCTGGCGTGGTGCCAGAGGTGGGTTACTTGAACACCACCGTCTTGTTGCCGTAGACGAACACCCGCTCGTTGAGCACCAGCTCCAGTGCGCGGCTCAGCACGGATTTCTCCACGTCGCGACCGGCCTTGGCCATGTCGTCGGCACTGAAGGCGTGGCCGACATGGATCACGTCCTGCTCGACGATGGGGCCCTCATCCAGATCGTCAGTGACGAAGTGGGCGGTGGCGCCGATCAGCTTGACTCCGCGCTCGAACGCCTGGCGGTAAGGGCGGGCACCGATGAAAGCCGGCAGGAAGGAGTGATGTATGTTGAGGATCTTGCGCGGATAGGCCTCGACGAAGCTCGGCGTCAGCACCCGCATGTACTTGGCCAGGATCACGTAGTCGGGCTGATAGCCGTCGATGATGGCGCGTACTTGCTCTTCGTGTTCGGTGCGGCTCAGATCCTCGTGGCTGACGGTGTGGAATGGGATGTCGAACTTGCCGGTCAGTTCGGCGAGGGTATCGTAGTTGCCGATCACCGCCACTATGTCCATGTCCAGTGCACCGGCGTAGTTCTTCATCAGAATATCGCCGAGGCAGTGAGTCTCTTTGGTCACCAGGATGACGATGCGCTTCTTGCCCGCCTTGACCAGGCGGCGTTGGGCACCGGTGGGCAGGGCATCATCCAGATCTGCCAGCAGGGTTTCGTCGTTGAAACGCCCCTCCAGCTCGGTGCGCATGAAGAAGCGGCCGTTTTCGTTATCCACGAACTCGTCATTCTTGTTGATGTTGAGCTGGTGCTTGTAGCAGATGTTGGTGATCTTTGCGATGAGGCCCTTGGCGTCCGGACAGTCCGTCAGCAGTATTTTCTTTTCCATCTCTGTCATGATTCCGTTTGTGGTATTG
The DNA here is from genome assembly GCF_037818705.1 of Aeromonas popoffii. NCBI lineage: Bacteria > Pseudomonadati > Pseudomonadota > Gammaproteobacteria > Aeromonadales > Aeromonadaceae > Aeromonas > Aeromonas popoffii. The sequence continues at coordinate 1,063,239 of NZ_CP149129.1, forward strand.
GCGCCTGAGTCTGCGCAGGCTGCGCGTTTTTTCAGGCACTATGCCATAAACAAAATCAGAAAAGACAGTGCGCCGTGCGTGCGTGAGCCAAGTCGTTGGCTGTGGGTGTTGGTCGGGTCCACATTCATTCTTGATGGGTTTTGGGCTGGTATCCGGCGTTTTTTTTCTTTAGGCTATCTGCGCTTATTCTCAGGGCGGGGTGAAATTCCCCACCGGCGGTATCCCGATCTGACTCGGGGAGCCCGCGAGCGCCCGACCTTGTAACCAGGGTCGGGGTCAGCAGATCCGGTGAGATGCCGGAGCCGACGGTCATAGTCCGGATGAAAGAGGATAAGACAGATATTGCAGGCATGGCCCCGTTGGGCTGGCCGCTGCATACCTATCTCTGTCTGCCTTTCCATGCCCTGATTCTGGTCCTTGTCTTGTTTTAGGAGTCTTACCATGAATCAGTCTCTACTCAGTGAATTTGGTGATCCCCTTGCTCGCGTCGAAGCGGCGTTGGCGGCTCTGCGGGCCGGTCGTGGCGTATTGGTAGCCGACGATGAAGATCGGGAGAACGAAGGCGACCTCATCTTCGCCGCCCAATCCATGACCAATGAACAGATGGCCATGATGATCCGGGAGTGCTCCGGCATCGTCTGCCTCTGTCTGACCGACGAGCGCGTTCGTCAGCTTGAGTTGCCCATGATGGTGGAGGCGAACTCCAGCCACTATCAGACCGCCTTCACCGTCACCATAGAGGCGGCACAAGGGGTGACCACGGGCGTCTCTGCGGCCGATCGCGTCACTACCATTCGTGCGGCTATCGCCGATGGTGCCAAACCGTCCGATCTGCATTGCCCTGGCCATGTCTTCCCACTGCGGGCTCGTACCGGTGGTGTGCTGACACGCCGTGGTCATACCGAAGCCACGGTTGATCTGATGCAGCTGGCCGGCCTCAAACCCTTTGGGGTCTTGTGTGAACTGACCAAGGAAGATGGGTCCATGGCTCGTCTGCCAGACCTGGTTGCTTTCGGTCGCCTGCATCAGATGCCTGTGCTGACCATCGAAGATCTGGTGCAATATCGTCAATTGTTGTCAGAACGTTCAGCTTGAGCCTCATACGAAATTGTAATAAGCCCAAAATTTGGTTACGCTTTGTGCGAACCTCATCCAGAGGCACTCATTTTTGCTTAAAGTTTGCGCATAAAGTGTGCGGCTAAAAAAAAATGAGGGTTTTAATGCATTTATCTGTGATGGGGCCTATCCAAAGTATGATTCTTTTGTGCCATAATCACGCCGCTTGCTAAACGTCTGGCGAGTTAAAGGGAGCTTTTAAAAATGAAAAAATTGTTGTTGGTAGGTGTTGTTGGTCTGTCCGCTCTGCTGGGCGGTTGTGCAAACACCAGCGAACTGGAAACCTCCGTTCAGAATCTGTCTAACAAAGTTGACCAACTGGCTCAAGATGTTAGCGCAGTTCGTGCTGATCAATCCAAGATCGCTGCTGATGTTGCAGAAGCCAAGCAAGAAGCTATGCGTGCTAACCAGCGCATCGACAACATGGCTACTTCCTACAAGAAGTAATCCATGCGAAAAAATGGCGCATTTATGCGCCATTTTTTTTGCCTGAAATTCGTCAATTCCCCGCATTGAGTCACAACGTTCTAGCCTTGCCAAGGCAATGCCGATCCCTCGGCATCCCCCCGTTTTTCATCATGTGATCATTCAGTAGAGCAGGCTGTAGAGCTTGCGACGGTAGTTCTGTGCCGCCGGATGGGCGCCCATGGTGGTCAGAATGTCGAGATAGGTCTTCTTGGCATCGCCAAAAGCCAGGTCGTGCTTGAGGATGGTGAACAGCAAGGTCAGTGCCTCTTCCTGTCGACCCGCCTGGTTGTATTGCACCGCCAGCTCCTGGGTCAGGGGGAAATTGTCAGGATCCTGCTCGTAACGTGCCTCCAGCGCCCGCAGTTCCGGGCTGTCTGCGGCCTGCAGTGCCAGCGCCAGTCGGGAGCTCAGAGTCTGATAGTGGTCATCCTGCGCGATCATGGGGATCTTGCCGAGCCGCTCCTGCGCTTCGTCCAGCAGATTGAGATCCAGCGCCGCCTGAATGAGCCACAGGCTGATGTCGTGGCGCTCAGGGGCCAGCTGGTGAGCCTTGGTGAGATGGGCATAGGCCACATCCGCCTGACCGTCAGCCAGAGCCTGTTGCGCCTGCTCGAACAGCAGTTCCTCCTCCTTGGGAGCGAAGGCGGCAAAATAGTGGCGCAGGGTTGCTTCGTCCTGCGGCCCTTCCAGAATGGCCTGCTCGTCCGGGCGACCCTGATGGAAGAGTACCAGTGCAGGCAGGGCACGCAGACCAAGCTGGCTGGCCAGCGGTTGCAGCTGCGGATCGTTCATGTCGACCCTGGCCAGGGTCACCTGGGGGTTGGCCGGGCCAACCAGTGACTCCACCAGCGTGGTCATGCCCTGGCACTCGGGCATTTGGGGGGCGTGGAAATAGATGACGACCGGCTTTTTCATGGAAGCATCGATCAGTGCGGCTTGGAAGTTCTGGGGATTGATGTCGACGATCATGAGGCTGTCTCTTGGAAAATGGTGTGAGTTAACATGGGGTTGATAGGGGCGGATTTCAAGTTGTCGTCCAGCAGCCAGCCGTTGACGGCCAGGGTTGGGGCGGCGAGGCTGAGCCAGCCGCCGCCAAGGGGCCAATCCTGTACCTGGTAATCGTGTTCATCGAGCCTGTTATCGAGCCGCCACTCCTGCTGCGGCACAAAGCATATCTTGTCGAGCCCGGCTGCAATGCCGGCACCATGGGCCTTCAACACCGCCTCCTTGCGTGACCAGAGCCGATAGAAGGCGCTTTCCTGTTCTTCAGCCGGCAGGGCGGCGAGCCACTCGTACTCGCTGGTTGCATAGAAGCGTCTGGCCAGTGGCAGGGTTTGGCGGCGACGCTGGCCCAACTCTACATCTACCCCAAGTGGCCCCTTGGCACAGAGTGCGATCACCAGCCAGTCGCCACTGTGGCTGAGGTTGAACTGCCAGCGCTGGTCGCTCAGCTCGGGTTTGCCGTGGGGATTGGTGCAAAACAGCAGCTCGCTGGCCTGGCACTGCAGGTGATCGGCCAGCAGCCACCTGAGCAGCACTCGGCTGACCAGGAACTCCTGGCGGCGTCTTTGGTGGTGGATCCCCTGCCACTGTTGCCGCTCTGTCGGGGAGAGTGCGTCCGTCAGCAGAGCCAACTGGTCGACGCTGACATTTGCCGGTTTTAACAAGTAGAGATCCACAGCGATCATAATTTTTCACTTTAAAAGAGGGATGAAACAGCGATAAGAGTCAGTTTAATCGAGCAAGGACGGTCGCTTTCGAGATTGTATATTGTTTGGGCATGCTCACATTAATCACGGTAAATAATGCATTTACTTGCAAAAATGTGATCTCGATTGGGATTTTCACTTGCCTCAATAGGATTCTTGGATATAGTCAAGTGCTGTTGCCTTATAAATTGCCCTTTGGGGCCGTATTTTAACAAGTTTTACTATTTTTGCGGGGATAAAGGATTGCGCCACCTGATACTGCTGCTGGTCGCGCTCGGAATGGTGGGTTGTGCTTCGGCACCCCAGCCCGAGGTCGCGAGCAAGATTGAAGTTTCCATGATGGAACCCATTATTGAACCGGAAGCTTCGCAAACACCCGATGTGAACGAAATCCTGACAGTATATAAAGAGTGGCGTGGTGTTCCTTACCGTATGGGGGGCAGCAGCCAGCGAGGCATAGATTGCTCCGCCTTTGCCCGTGAAGTGTTCCGCAATGCAGTCGGTGTCGAATTACCCCGTGACACCCGCTCCCAAGTCCATGAAGGGACTCGAGTTTCCAAGCAAGATCTGGTCGAAGGGGACTTGGTATTCTTCAAGATCAATCGTCGTCTCAATCATGTCGGTATCTATGTGGGCAATGGTGAATTCATCCACGCCTCGACCCGTGCCGGAGTGACGCGCTCCAAGCTGAATAGCTCCTATTGGCGCAGCAAGTTCTGGCAAGCACGCCGGATCGACATCTGAGTCAGGCTGGACAAGCGGCTCGCAGTACGGACTGTTTTTCCAACCTCACTTGAACCGGGCACCTTAAGCCCGGTTTTTTGTGGCTGTGATTTAGACTTTCCGGGGCCAAATCACTATAGTGTGGGCCCGTTTTCCCTCGGCAGGCCCAGCATGAAGACCCCCTCCCACCGCAAATCCGGATTGCATCCACGCAATCGCCATCAGGCTCCCTATGATTTCGATGCGCTCTGCCAGCGTACCCCCGAGTTGCGACCTTTGGTATTCGTCAATGAGCACGGTACCCAGACCCTGGATTTTGCTGATCCTGCCGCCGTCAAGGCGCTGAACAAGGCCTTGCTGGCACTGCACTACGGTATCCAGCACTGGGATCTGCCTGCGGGTTATCTTTGCCCACCGATCCCGGGGCGGGTGGACTATCTGCATCGGGTCGCGGATCTGCTGGCCGAGAGTGCGGGACGCGTACCGACCGGCAAGGGGATACGAGTGCTGGATATTGGGGTGGGGGCGAACTGCATCTACCCGCTGCTGGGGGCGCGCGAATATGGCTGGCGCTTCGTCGGGTCGGATATCGATCCTGTCTCGGTCAAGGCAGCGAACTTGCTGGCCAAGAGCAACGGGCTGGGTGGACAGGTCGAGTGCCGCCATCAGGGCAATGCCAAACATGTCTTTCACGGCATCATAAGCCCGCAGGAGCGCTTCGCCCTGACCCTGTGCAACCCGCCGTTCCATGGCTCGCTCGATGAGGCGAGCAAGGGCAGCGAGCGCAAGCTGCGCAATCTAGGCAAAGCCGTTAAGGGGGGGCCTGTGCTCAATTTCGGCGGCCAGAAGGCCGAGCTCTGGTGCGAAGGGGGAGAGGCCGCGTTTCTCGCCACCATGATTGCCCAGAGCAAGGAGTTCGCCAGCCAGTGTCTCTGGTTCAGCTCGCTGGTGTCGAAGAAGGAGAACTTGCCGGCTGCGAAGAAGGCGCTGGCCCAGGTCGGTGCTCGTCAGGTGCGGGTGATCGACATGGCGCAGGGCAACAAGGTGAGCCGGATCCTGGCCTGGTGTTTTCTGGATGAGGCCACCTGTAAGCAGTGGTGGCAACCGGCACCGCGTGACGACGCCTGACGAGCCAAGCAAGGTATCGACAGAAGCTCTCAGATGGCATTCCCCCGGTTTCGGTCCCGGGGATCATGGCAGCGTGACGCTGGCCATGGTAATCGTTTTTCTCCTTGTGCCATCAGGCTTGCAGCCAACAGGTTAGTGACCACTTCTGCTCGTGGTACAGCTGTACGCTGAGATTTTTTTGCACTTGCTGTTGAAACTTTCATAAAATGGGACTGGTTAGACCTCTTTACAGGCTTTGAATCGAATAGGGATCGGTAGATGAAAGTTGTCGATTTTCTGAAGCGCAAGCGTGAAATTCTGGCGCAGCACCCCTTTGAGCTCAAGGATTGGCTCTCTCCGGCGATCCGCGACTACTGGCGTGAGTTTCAGCAAAAGGCACATCTTCACCCTCTGCTGGGTCGTGTGCTGGACCTGCACACTGACAGCCAGTCCGTGCAGCGGCAAGCTGGCGTGGTGCAGGTTGCCAACGGCCAGCCCCAGCAGGCGGATGAGCCGGCAGTTGAGCTTAATGGTGAGGCGGCTGCCCTGTTTGCCACTCTGCAGCCCAGCATAGGCGCTGAGACCCACGTGGGTGAATGGTTGCTGGTGAGTCAGCAGATGATCAATGCATTTGCCGCCGTGACCGGCGACAACCAGTGGATCCATACCAACCCTGAACGTGCCGCTGCCGAGTCGCCGTTCAAGACCACCATAGCCCATGGCTTTTTGACCCTGGCGCTGCTGCCACGGTTGACGGGCAGCATCAACGAGGCGACGCCCGAGTTTCCGGATGCTCGCATGGTGGTGAACTTCGGGCTGGACCAGGTGCGTTTTCCGTATCCTATCAAGGTGGACAGCAATATCCGCGCACGCACCAAATTGCTGCGAGTGACTCCCATCAAGGGGGGGCTTGAGCTGCTCAAGGAGATCAAGGTCGAGATCGAAGGCATTCGTCGTCCCGGCTGTGTCATTGAATCTGTCACCCGGATCTACTTCTGATGTCGTGATGGTTGTCGCCCGGTGGCATGAATCGTATTGAAATAAAACAGGCTCACCCAGGTGAGCCTGTTTTATTTATGGCGTTATGGTGCTTGTCAGTGGCACAGACCCTTGTTCAGGAATGGCTTGCCCTGATGTCTAGAAGCTGGCCCCCAGGCTTATCAGATGGCGCCACTCCTTACCTGCCAGCTGTTGGTGAATATCTTGGTCATCCAACCGGGCATCTTCCCAGTCGAGCTCGCTTGACCAGGAGAGGCGCAAGTGATCGTTGAAGTAGTAACGCAGCCCCAGACTCCCCTGAATGGATTGCTCCCTTGTTACATAAGGAGAGGGCTGGGCCAGGTAGCGCTTGTAGCCCCCCTTGCTGAATATCTCTATGCTCTCTGACCACAAGATGACCGGCTGTCGGTAATCCCAGCCCAAATTGAGGAGGGGATAGTTGATGATCCTGTCATCAAAGATGTCGGCGATGATGGACTCATCGTAGGCCGCAGGTCTGAGATATGTGCGCTCCAGACCTACCTGGGTGATGAGCTCAAGGCGCCGTTTCTTGTCGTTCCAGAACCTGTAACCCGGGCCCGAGGCATAACTCAGGTTCAGGTAGTTAGCGTCGAGCATCTGATAGTCATAGTCGATGGAAGAGCGCACGAACCAGTGCTGGTCAAAGAAGAAGTCCAGCATGGGCTTGAGTTGATACTCATGTTTGTTGGTGACGTTGTTGGCCGTTTCGTAGATGTACTCCCCATTCAGGCTGTATCGCCAGTCGAGATTGGCGACCTCTGTCTCGGCCTTCAGGTTGACGTTGTTGGTCTGCTTCTCATTGTGCCTTAGCCTCACGTTCAGATCGCTGCTGCCGGTCCACAGCCAGGCGCGCTTGTCATCCTGCGTGGTAAGGGCGCGCAGGGTAATGCCGGTCTTCACCGTCGGTTTTGGCTTGTCCTGCTTCTCGATACGCCAGCGTTTGACCGCCTCGCGCTTGACCGTCACCGGTGAACTGTAGGGCAGTGCTATGCGCACCTGTTCATCCGTGATCTCCTCTATGGTGCCGGTCAGCCGGTCACCGTTGTCCATCCAGAGGATGTCGGCCAGCGCCACCGGGCTGAGCAAGATGGCGAGCAAGAACCAGACGCGGTATTTCATGGAAAATCCTTCATGAACACAGGGTTGCCGTTAACCGCTGACGGGGCGTGGAACGCCGTTTTTATTGTTCAGCACGGCAGCGACCTTGTCACCGTCGATCTCGGGCATGGCGATAAAGGTTTCCACCTCGGCTGAGAGGATCAGGGGGGGACCCTGCTCCAGCTCCAGTTCAGTGCGAGAAAGGGGGGAGTGGACCTCCAGCCAGTGGCGGCCATCGGGCTCGCTGGCCGTCTTGACCGGCTGGTTGATCACCCGTACCTGGGTGCCGAGGGGGACTATCTTGAACAGGGCCTCGATATCATCGGGGCGCAGGCGAATGCAGCCTGCACTGACCCTCAGCCCGACGCCAAACTCCTTGTTGGTGCCATGAATGAGGTAGTCCTGCTTGCCGTAACCCAGGCGCATGGCAAACTTGCCGAGGGGATTGTCCGGGCCTGGCGGCACGACCGCGGGTAGGGTGATGCCCTTCTGCTCCAGCCAGGATTTGCGCACCATGGGGCCGGGTACCCAAGTCGGGTTGGGGTTCTTGGCGATCACCGTCGTGGTCATTTCAGGGGTTTCCCGTCCTATGTCGCCGATGCCGATGGGCAAAACGATCACCTCATTTTTCCCCTTGGGGAAGTAGTAGAGACGCAGTTCGGGCAGGTTGATGACTATCCCCTCTCTTGGCACATCCGGCAGCAACATCTGGGTCGGCAGGGTCAAGCGAGTTCCTGTCTTGGGCAAATAGGGATCAACCCCGGGATTTGCCTCGAGCAGTGCCAAAAAACCAATCTGGGTGTGCTTGCCGATCAGTTCAAGGTGCTCACCTGGCTGGACTATGTAGTCCTCCAGCTCGCCAATCAAGCGGCTGCCAGCCGGTGGCAAGGTATAGGTCGTAGCCCAGGTTGGCGCGCTCCAGAGGCTGGCTGTCATTAGCAGCAGTGAGACGATTCGTGCATTGAACATGGTACTTCCTGTCAAATAGCGTGAGGGCCGATCACTACCCGCCCTGAAAAAAGAGGTGAAATTGTCAACCAATCCACTCCCGATTACCAGCCCGCCCCACAAGGGTTACAGGGGAGTCTTGTCTCAGAAAATGGCCCTTTTAACGACATCCCCCCTTTTTTAAGGCTATGTCCCAATTACGTGTTGCATGGGGCGCCCCAGCGCCTCATGCAAACATGCTTTGATATTTACGCCTTTTCCGTAACGCTCCAGCATCCTGCGCCAACCCAGGTAGTTCTTCAGGTAGTGCGTCGCCACGCCATGGAACCGCTCCATCCACTCTTTCAACCGATGGTGATACCCGTTTACGTGCTGGATGTGATACGCACCGACCACCCGTTCGCCTTGACGATTGCGCACCACCTGATGGGTTACACCCTGTTCTTTGCTGAAACAGGCATACACACCCGCTCCATCGCTACACAGCACCGCATCCGGTGACACCAACGGCTTCAACACCGCGATGACCGTCTCGGCATCTATTTTCTCCAACTGGAAATCCGCATGGTGGCCTTCACGGTCTTGTACCACCATCACCGGGATGTAATCTGGCCCGGTTCCACGAGTTCGACCTTTACCACCGCGATGACGTGCCGGACGCGGCAGTCCCCGCTGCCCCTTGAACGATTCAAGGAAGAAGGTCTCATCAACCTCAACGATGCCCTCTTCCCGGGTGGCCTGATGGGTTGCCATCGCGCGCAAGAAGCGGTGACGCCAGAGGAACGCGGTGTTTTTGCTGACCCCACAGCGCCGCGCGGCTTGGCGGACAGTCAGTCCCTCGATGAGGGCTTGCGCGTAGTCTTCCCAGCACTGGGCTTTGCGCAACCGTGCCAGAGGAGTTTTAGTCAAAACGGTGCTGGTGCGCAGACACAGTTTGCAACGGTAGCGGCGCAGTCCCCGACTCCATCCCCAGGGTGCCAGCTGGGTGACATCAGCCTGACAATGTGGGCAGCCACTGCATGCCGGTAACTGAGTATTGAGCGAGGTAATGGTGTGGGGTGCAGTGAGCTCCTGCTGAGCAACACGGCGCTGGCGCAGGGTTAACTGGGGAAAAAGGGACAACAGGTGTTGAAAGGCTGGGGTATCCATGATGGTAGACCTCAAGGTGATGGCCTACTTCAAGATTAGCCTTTCAACACGTAATTGGGACAGAGCCTTTTTTAATACAGTGCCAGATAACCTTGGCTGAACGCTGCCCGTGATGGAAAATACCGCAACCTGTCACCCACAAACAGGCCTGTTGTGGGGGCGTCATCACACTTGCCAGGCTGTCTAAGGGACTGGACCCGGTGCGCTGAGGCCAAAGCGCCGTCGAAGTACCACGTGCAGGCCCCACGGTAGAAACAGTGTTGCTTGCCTGTTTTATAGGCAGTCATTTGATCTTTAAAGAGATTCTGGTTGATTTACCAGACCGGGTTCGGTAAGAATGAAGCCCTGCGGAGAGATGCCGGAGTGGCCGAACGGGATTGACTCGAAATCAATTGTGGTAGCAATACCACCCAGGGTTCGAATCCCTGTCTCTCCGCCATATTAAAGGCCCAACCTATTGAAAAGGTTGGGTTTTTAATTTTGTTGGTTTTTTCGGTATGCCATTGAGTATGCCATTAGGTGTTGGCTGTCCTGCTCCTCGATAGCATCTCTTTGGACAGGTCATCGTCATTACTCCTTCAGTTTAACCAAAGCCAGAGAGGGCCATCGGCCCCCTCTTGCTATCTATGTTGTTGGTCAGTGCAAACAGCACTGCTTGTACTTCTTGCCGCTGCCACAGGGGCACGGCTCGTTGCGGCCAATCTTGATGGGTGCCACCACTGGTTGTGAACGTACCGGTCGCTCGCCACGTTGTGCCAGAAAGTAGGCATGCAGGATACGAGCAGCAAAACGAGCCTTGGTGGCTTGCTCTTGCAGATGTTCATTGCTGTACGCTTCCAGCGACGTAGGCATCTTCTCCAGCGGTTCAGCTATCATCGCCAGTGCAGCAGCTTCCGGGGCCGGTAGCGTGGGCCATGGCGCCAGCTCAAGACCTCCCTGGTAACCACCACACCAGTCGTGGATCAGAGGAACCCACTCACCATGTTGCTCAAATTCAGGCGCAACTGGGATATAGTCTTCTGCCGCATAGGTCAGAGTGGTCGCAATGTCGTTGCTGTGGCGCATCACCAGGTCGATAAAGCGTTCCAGTTCTGCTTCGCTTTGCCACTCGGGTTGATCCTGCTCACCACCCCAGATCGCGTTGAGCCAGGTGCTCGGCATGATGAGGTGAGGGCCAGAAACCACTGCCGTCAAAAAGCCATCGAGCATCGACATCGAGGCAATGCTGTTCTCACTGCCGTAGCGCTCCAGCAGCGCTTCCAGCTCATCGAACTCTTCATCACTCAAAATTTCAAACGATTGCATCAGTTGTTCCCGGTTGGTGGTATTTTTTGAAGTTCTCCGCCTGCTCCAGGACGCTCTTGTAGACCTCATCGTTGGCCACAGGCGGAAAACCGTAGCGGTGTAGCAGCAGGATCAGGTCTACCTTCAGCTTGGCCTTGATATCGTCGCGGTTGCTCCAGTCAGGGTACTGGGCGTTGTTATCAACCGTCACCTTCATCTCTTTGGCCAGTTCCAGCATCTTGGCTTCGTCATAGGTGAACTGGTACTTCACGCACATGTGCTCGAGGATATCGAGAAACGCCTTCTCCTCCATGTCGATGCCGATATCGGCGAACGACATCATCTCGGACTTGATGTCGTAAATCATGTCGGCCATCTGCTGGGTGAAGGCATCGAACTCTTCACCGTTGAGCACGTCGTTCTCTTTACGCTGGTTGTACTGTTCCACCAGTGCCTGGAAGCGTTTGGAGAAGTTAATCCCCTGCAGCTGGTTCACCTTTTGAAAATCGCTGATGGCCTTGGCCAACATCTTTTGCAGCAGTTGCATCCGGGTGTTGGGCAGCTTGATCTTGCCAATGCGGTCCATGTACTCGTCATCAAAGATATCGATGGTCTCTGCCTTGTCCTCACCTAGGGTGAATATCTCCTCCACCCCTTCCGCCTTGAGGGCCTCTGCAATCATCTCCCGCACCTTCTGGTTCATCTGTGCGGTATCAGGCGCATCACCCTTGGTGAGCTTGTAGACGATGGAGCGCACTGCCAGATAGAAGTGGATCAGCTCGCGCTCCTCCTGGCCAATCTCCTCACTGCCCACGCACACGTCATAGGCAGCCTTGAGCCGTTTCACCAAGCCCATAAAGCGCAGCTCAATCTTCTTGGTCTGCAGGGCAAACTCGGCGGCGCGGTTGAGGCAGTCGAGCTGCAGGGTCGGCGTGTCAGAGAAATAATCACGGCTATCGAAGGTATGGAACACCTGGCCAAGCAGATGCAGGTGATTGCGCACCTCGATCAGCGATTGCTGAACATCTTCAAAGTTGGACTTGTCCGCCTTCGAGTACATGGCCAGTGCCATGTTCATCCGGCTTTTGATCCCGATGTAATCGACCACCAGCCCCTTCTCCTTGCCTTCAAAGCGGCGGTTGACCCGGGAGATGGTCTGGATCAGGTTGTGCTTTTGCAGCGGCTTGTCGATGTAGATGGTATCGAGCTCCGGCACATCAAAGCCGGTCAGCCACATATCCACCACGATGGCGATTTTGAAGTTGGATTTGGGGTTCTTGAACTGCTTGTCCAGCTCGCGGCGATACTCCTTGGTGCCGAGCAAGTCATACATGGCCTGCTCATCATCCTGGCCACGGGTCATCACCATATTGACCTGGGGCAGGCGTATCAGCTCCTTGGCCTCTTGCTCTGTGAGGGGGACGCCATCGATGGCCAGTTTGTGCTCGAACCACTCGGGGCGTTTCAGTTTGAGGCTCTGATAGAAGGCATAGGCAATCTCCCGGCTGGCACAGACAAACATCGCCTTGCCTTTGACGGTCGAGCCTTCAGCCACCCGTTGCTCATAATGCTTGGCGAAGTCCTTGGCCAGCGCCTCGATGCGATCCGGGTCGCCCAGGATCGAGTTCATGCTGGCCGTGGTCTTCTTGCTCTCTTCAATCTGGTGCTCGCTGGCTCCCTGCGCTTCGCACTCCTGGTAGTACTGCTCGATCTCTTCCAGCTTGCTGTTATCAAGTACCACCTTGGCGGCGCGGCCTTCATAGACAATGCGTACCGTGATCTGGTCGTTGACTGACTCGGTCATGGTGTAGCTGTCGATGGTGGGGCCGAATACATCCAGGGTGGCGTCGATAGGCGTACCGGTAAAGCCCACATAGGTGGCGTTGGGTAGCGAGTCGTGCAGGTACTTGGCGAAGCCATAAGTCTTTTTGATGGTGCCCTTCTCTTGGTCGAAGGTGAGCTTCAAATCAAGGTTGATCTGGCTGCGGTGGGCCTCATCAGAGATACAGATGATATTGCTGCGATCGGAGAGCTTTTGGATATCTTCGGTGAACTTGTGAATGGTGGTGAGGAATACCCCGCCACTGGCACGGCCAGCCAGCTTGTCACGCAGATCCTGACGGCTGGTGACCGGCTCAATCATCGCATCACCGATAAAAGCGGTGGCGCTGCAGAACTGCTTGGAGAGCTGCTCATCGAGATCGGTACGGTCGGTAATGAGGATGATGGTCGGGCTGGCAAAGTCGATGCTCTTCATCAAGAGGCGCGCCAAAAACTGCATGGTGTAGCTCTTGCCACAGCCGGTGGCGCCAAAGTAGGTGCCACCCTTACCGCTACCTCCGTGATTTTCTACCACCATCACCCCGGTGCTGTCAGGGCGGCTCACCAGCTGTTTGCGCTCTTTTTTGATGTTGTAGTAGAGCTTGCGGGCCGCGTAATACTGCGGATAGCGGCAGCAGATCTTGGTTTCACTCTTGGATGTGTCAGGGAAGAAGACGAAGTTCTTCACCACATCGAGCAGCCGTACCGGGTGAAACAGCCCCTGGATCAGGGTGTAGAGACCATTGATACCCTCCTGCTCGGTGGATTCGTTACCGGTCACCTTGCGCCAGGCATAGTAGAACTCATAGGGGGCAAACAGGTTGCCCATCTTGTTATTCACCCCATCACTGACGATACACAGGGCGTTATAGACGAACAGCTTGGGAATATCGCGCCGGTAGCGCACACAGAGCTGGCGCCAGGCGTCATAGGTGGTGGCCTCTTCACCGCGCACCGCCGATTTGAACTCGAACACCACCAGCGGTAGGCCATTGACGTAGAGGATGGCATCAGGGATGCGGGTCTGTAGCCCGCCATCGCGGGTCTGGCCTTCGATCTCGAGCTGATTCACCACTCGATAGATATTGTGGTCGGCCTCGGTGATCACCTCCTCTTGCCCCACGAACATACTGGCCAGCTGGCTTGGCAAGGTCCGGGTATCTATCAACTCGATATAGAGGTCTTTCTGATCCCGATCTTCGCGCTTGAGCAAAAAGCCATTACTGAGCCAGTGGCAGAAGGTTTTATTGCTCTGGTAAAGGTCACTGGCGGGCAGGCTCTGCAACTGGTGCAGAATGGTCGCAATCTCACCTTCGGTAATGCCATCGGCCTGATACTGGCGCGCCAAAAACTCACGCAGGTCATCGGCGATCAGCACCTCGCTGTTATCCTTGCGTGGCACATCGCTACCGACATAGTGAGGGTAACAGGGCTGGCCAGCTGAGTTAAGATGCTTTCCCAGCAGGGTGATAATGGCCTGTTCCAGCTTTGCTTCCGTGAAAATATGGCTCATGGCAATGGCTTCTTCTATTTGCTCAAAATGGGTTCGTTAATGCTGGGCGTATCGGCATGGCGAATGGGTGGCGTAGCCACAGCTACTCCATCCATTCCTTGGCTAGACCCGCCTCAATATTATTGAGGCGCAGTTCGCCGGAAATCAGCTTAGGTAATAGGATGTCTCGGAGATTAGCCAACGCAATACTTTCCTTTGTATTCTGCTTTAACTTTTTAAATGACGGCAACGCCAAACTAGAAAACTCGTTCATTATCTCAACAGATGGAATGGCGATCTGGTAGTCATCAAAACAGCCATTCTGTACTCTTTGCCGTCCAGATGAACCGACCATGCTTTGCATTACATGTTGTCTGAAGTTTTCATATCTAGCTAAACAAGCAACATAGGTATGGTGAACTTTTTCATTACCACGAAGAATAATGAACTCCGTTGAGCCAAAACCTGATTCATTTTCAGATAGAAAATCAACGATTCCCGTTTTACCGTTCTGTAAACAAGGTGTTATACGAGCAAGTAATACATCATTATTTTGGAACTTCATGCCCCCAGAGAAAGGTTTTTCGATAACATCTTCTATTGAGTAACCCTGTGTGGGCAGGGCTTTCATATCAACGAATTTCGCGATTTTATTTTTAGCCAAATTAACTTTTGGATTAATTGTTATAGCCTCAGATACACATTTAACTGTCCACCCCTGTGGCACCCAGCCACCAAGACCAACAGAAGGCTCGGCGCACTCCTCAAAGGCGGCGGGGAACAGTTGGCGGGTAGCGTCTGGCAGCGGCTTAAAGCCAGCGTGTTCACGCATGGCTTTACGGGCCTCGGCACGGCGCAGCAGCTCGTCAGAGAAGGCTAAATCCTGCGCAAAGAAGCCTGCATCCAGCGCGTTATCGACCACAGGATCGAAGTCCACAAACCACGACTTGAACAGCGCCTGCGCCATCTGCTCTAGAGTCTGGTTGATTTGGCGGTTGAGGGTGATTTTTTTATCTAATCCTCTCAGTAATTTCGCACCATCTTGCTGATATTTCAATGGTGGAATTTTAATTGGAATTTCCTTTAGTGCCTTACCTGTAAGGTGCTTAATTGTAGTGCCAGTAAAAAAAGGATCAATATGGCCTGCTCGAGTGGAAAAAAGGAACCAGTAGTATAAGTACTCACCATCTAACCCTGGCAGTGGCCTTACACGATGTAACGCTTTTTGTATCTTCATATTTGGGATGTTACCTTCCCAAATTGCACATCGTCCGGGTTCACCACCCTCACAAATAATTAAGTCGCCTTTTATAATTCCATAACGATCATGCTCATGTGCTTCGAACTTCATTTCCGAAAGATCATCAAGCTCGAACGCTCCCCACCTTACATTACTATTACCTAGGTAAGGATGGTATTCGCCAGTATTCTTATTCTTGTCTAGCATTTTCCCTAGGCAAGATTCGACATAGTCACCGAGTTTGGCTTGTGTCCAGTTATTTCCCATAACCCAGCGCCTCCATATTGGAGCGGATCGCTTGGTCCAGCGCAGTAGCTTCATCCAACTGGCGATAGAGGGTCTGGGTTAACTCCTGCATCTTGGTCTCAAAGGCGATGCCGTCATCTTCAATATCGGCTGCGCCCACATAGCGACCCGGGGTCAGCACATAGTCGTTGGCTTTCATGTCGTCGAGCGTCGCGACCTTGCAGAAACCAGCCTGATCTTGATATTGCTCAATCCCGATCTCTTTAGCCTCAACACGGCGCTTGAGTTCGCCCTCGTCACTGCGCCAAGCGTGGAAGGTATCGGCGATGGTGGCGATATCGGCCGTGGTCAGCTCTTTCTGGGTGCGACTGATCATGGTGCCGAGATTGCGGGCATCGATAAACAGGGTCTCACCACGGCGATCGCGGTAGCCATATTTGACGCTGGCCTGTTTGCTCTTGCTGATAAACCACAGGCAAACCGGGATCTGGGTGGTGTAGAACAGCTGGCCCGGCAGGGCGATCATGCATTCGATACGGTCATCTTCGATCAGCTTTTGGCGGATCTCTCCTTCACCGCTGCTGTTGGAGCTCATCGAACCGTTGGCCAGTACAAAACCCGCTATGCCATCTTCTGACAGCTTGGAGAGCATATGGAGTATCCAGCCGTAGTTGGCATTACCGGTGGGCGGGGTACGGAAACCGGCAAAGCGCGGGTCGTTGGTCAGCTCCGCCTCGTTGCGCCAATCTTTCAAGTTAAACGGTGGGTTAGCCATGATGAAATCGGCTTTGAGATCCGGGTGTTGGTCAGCAAAGAAGGTGTCGGCCGGGCGCTCCCCCAGATTGCCGGAAAGACCGCGCACCGCCAGGTTCATCTTGGCCAGCTTGTAAGTGGTGCTGGTCAGCTCCTGACCGTAGATGGCGATATCCTGGCTCTTGCCCTGATGGCTTTGCACAAACTTGAGGGACTGGACGAACATGCCGCCCGAGCCACAGCAGGGGTCATAGATCTTGCCCTGATAGGGTTCAAGCATCTCGGCCAGCAGGGTGACCACGGCTTTGGGGGTATAGAACTCGCCGCCGCCCTTGCCTTCACTGGCGGCAAACTTGCCAAGGAAGTACTCATACACCCGGCCCACCAGATCCTCTTCGGTCAGATCGCATTCACTGGCGAGGGTGTCGATGTTCTCGATGCTGTCGATCAAAGAGGCGAGCTTGGTCGCGTCGAGCCCCAAGCGGGAGAAGTAGTTATCGGGCAGGGCATTGGCCAGCGAGGCGTTGCACTTCTCGATGGTCGAGAGGGCCGTATCGATAATGACGGCAATATCATCCTGCTTGGCGCGGGCACTGATATAGCCCCAGCGTGCCGCTTCGGGCAGAAAGAACACATTGTCTTGCTGGTAGAACACATCCATATCGACAAAGGCTTCCTGGCCGTTGGCGATGAGCTGTGCGCGCTTGGCCTCGAACTTGTCGCTGATAAATTTGAGGAACACCAGGCTCAGCACCACGTGCTTGTATTCGGAGGATTCCACGCTGCCACGCAGCTGGTTGGCGGTATCCCAGAGGGTCTCTTCAAAGCCTTTGCTGGCTTTCTTGGCGGGTGCTTTTTTCGGGGCGGTGGCCATGTATCTGTGTTCTCTTATTCTTCTGAAAAATAATCGGTGTCCAGCGCCTTGATGGCGAAGACCTGACGGGTGGAGACACCCACGTTGTGTTCAATCATCAGGGCGGTGAGACGAGTACCGTCGATCAGCACGATGCGCTTCTCAATCTCCCCCACATATTCTTGCGCCTCGCGGCTAAAGCCAGACGTGGTGATAAAGACCCCTTTCCGGGCTTTGTAGCGGTCGAGTGCCCCGGCGAAGGACTGGACCTCTGGACTGCCCACCGTCCTGTCGGTGTAGCGCTTGGCTTGCAGGTAGATGGAGTCGAGCCCCAGCTTGTCTTCTTTGATGATGCCATCGATCCCGCCATCGCTGCTGTAGCGGGTGGTATGGCTAGCTTCTTGAGCACTGCCGCCGTACCCCATAGCGACCATCAGATCGACTACCAGCTGTTCAAAGAAGCGAGGGGAAAGCCCAAGGATCTCGGCCAGCAGATCGTCGGCAAGGGAGCGATTGATGGCGGCCAGCGCCTGCTCAATGTGCTCTTGCGGGGTGCTGGCCTGATCGGGTTGTGGCTGCTCGCTCAGGGGCGCCACGATTTGCCGCGCATTGCCCGCACCTTCACTGGGCGCCTGGGTAAAGGCCACAAACTCGCCGAACTGGGCAAGGTAGCGATTGTCGATAGGCAGACCAGAAGCCAAAGCAGCTTTGCCACGAGCTGTGATCACGCAGATGCCCCGCTTAGGTTGGGCGATAAGCCCGGCTTTCACCAAGTAGGTCTTGGCCCAGCCGACCCGGCTGCGCAAGGTGGTTTGACGACCACTTGGCAAGGCTTCGGCAAGCTGTTGCGGTGTGAAGGCATAGTGCTGACAAACCCGATCGAATACTTCCCGTAGAGGGCGCGGTATACCATCGGCCAAGACCTTGAGCACCACCGGCATCATGGCTTCATAGCTGGGCAGGGTTTCTTTCATCGGGCGACCAGAGCGAGACAAAACAGGGGCGTATCTTGCCACAGCGACATAGCTGGAGCCAGTTGGTGTCGAGGATTCTGGGAGCAGCTTAGAAAAAACAAAATAACAAAAACAAAGGGAGGGCCACGCATTGGCCTTCCCTTCGACCGACACACTTATCACGGACGAGTAGGTGCAAAAATGTTACCACAAGCGAATGTGTGGTCACGCCTTGCGGTCAGGATTGGCGTTCGTGCTCGTGGCAGGGTAAATGCAGATATAGAGATATCCATGGCTGCCCAAGGTATCGGCTTCACAGGTGAAACCGCCGTGCTGGATAGTGATGCACTGCTGGCTGCGGGGATCCAATTCCCCTCTCAAGAGCTTTCCTTCTAATTCCTTAATGATGGCTGGGAAGGCGGCTTCCAGCTGGTCTATTGCCTCCTCTTCCCATTTGCCAACCAGTGAGGCGCGGTCTGACAAAAAGTGGAGGCGATGATGCTCTTGAATAAGACGAGCGCCAAAGCGCGGTGTAACGGTGTGGGACAAGCCCCACTGCGTAAAAATCCGAGTGGGCTGGTCTGGTGCTGCGGGTTGTTGGTCATTGGTGTGGGTGGTTGTCGTGGTCATGATTAGCGATACCTCAGTTGAATGTCGATGATGGTGCCGGGCACGTTGTGGCGCTGTCGCAATCTGGTCAGATGCACGGGGAGGTCTGTCAGGCTTGCTAGCCTCCCCCGATAAAGCCGGGAGAGATTGATGTAGTCGGGATGGCTCACGGTGATGGTCACCTGATGCCCAGGCTGCCAGCGGCCAAACAGGCGTGCTTTGGCGTCCTTGATGCTGGTAATGCCGGGCGCCGGTAACGTCTGCCGGTTGCGCAAATGCAGTTTGTTGAGTTCGGGAGCATAGCGATGCACCTCGAGCCCGGTGATAAGACGGGTCATGTTCGGTGACTCCAATGATGCAAAGGGCCAGCCTGTGAGGGCTGGCCCTTTATGCTGTTTGTGGATGAGCGAGACGGTGGGACCTCAACGAGCGCAGTCAGCTGTATCATTGATAACTTGCTTGCAATTGAGTCGGTCCAGCAGGTGCAGCGAGCCGTATTGGGCCACCAGTCGGTCTATGGCCATCTGGGCGCATGTCGTTCTGCTGGGCTTATTCTCTGGTATTGCGTAACGAGCGGTGAGCCAGCCACCGAGCAGGGCTATGCGGTAGCCACTCGGGATGTGGGTGAGCGACGTTCCTATCCCCCTCCCGTGTATGAGGAAAGGCACGGCCTGCCCACCGATGTCGATATCCATGCGTTGCCCCTTTAGCTCGAAGGTAGTGAGCTCGCCGGTTTGTGGATGTTTGCCAGGCACCTTGATAGTGATGTGTTTGGCCATTTCACACCTCCGGCTTGGCTTCAAAGTGGTGGGTCACAACGCCTGCTTCCGGGTCGATGCTGATAAACGCCGGGGCTTGCGGGTGGTACTGGTAGAGTCGCGCCAATTCAGCGCGAAACGCCTCGATGCTTGGCGCCATCACATGGTGGGTATCCCCCTCGGCATAGGTAAAAGTCTCCAGCTTCTCGGTGTTAATCCAGATGCCGTAGTACCAGGCGTCCTCCTCGGTGTCGTATTGCTGCCAGCCCTGAGCCAGCAGTGTTCGGTCGTAGTAGTAGCGGTCAGCCTGATGGCACCCCCGGTCGATGCGGCAACCAGTCACGGTGAGCTCAAGCGGGATACTGCCCGCCTTGTGGGCCTTCTTGACCCGGCGCAGCAGCTTGAGTGCCTTGGTTCTGCTACGGCCATTACCGAGCGGTTGCGGCTGTCTGGCCCGTAATGCCAGGTGGGTCATTATCTTCGGTGCGGTGTTGTGGTTGAGCTGGCCGATGGCAGCGGTTATCTGCCGAGCGGACAGGGATTTGTAATCACACAGGTTGTGCATGGTGGATTCCTTCAAATGCAAACAGCCCCTCGGCGTGAGGGGCTGTTAGAGGTCTTGTTTGTGCTGGTGGCCGTGGCTCAGGTGTGACTACTCCAATCCGGCTCGTCATTACTACCGTGGTTGACGTAGGCCCCTACTATCACCCGCTGCCACTCGCCGACCGGTTGACCCGCTGCATTACAGGGGCAGCGAAAGCGGGCGAAGTTAATCTCTCGTGGCAGGTGCTCACGCATATCTCGTGGACTGACAAAGAGCGTGGTCTTGTGCAGTACCGGGTTGGGGGCGACCAGCGGGCCGCCAATACGTCTCCCCTCCACATCGTGGGCATAGGCAAAACTCGGCAACATCAACTGCTGGCTGATGAGCTTGGCGAGCCCTGAATGGGCACACATGGCCTCCGCCACGGCGGCTTGGCTAAAGCTGTCGGTAAATTCAATCATTGGTGTTTCTCCCTTTCTGCAGGTATGCGGTAAGCCGCGGCCAGCAGCGCAAATTGTTCGACCAGGTAACTGATGCTGATGCCCAGTTCATCACTGACCCCATCCCCTAGACGCTGATGCAGCTGTGCCATGTCATCGGCGATGTGTTGAGCCAGGTGGGCCGTTGAACTCGGTGGTGAACCCGTCATCGTCAGGGTGATGGAGATATTCATCGCATCTCTCCCCAAGGGGCTTTCTCCCACAATGACAATCGGGTCAGCACGTCTTGCGCCAGCGCTTGCTGCAACTGCTGTATCACCTTCACTAGCCGGGGAGCCTGCTCGGGGCTCCCGCTCCATTCACTCGATTGGTACAGGGCGCAGCAGGTGAATTTGTACAGCGCCACCAGTTCTGCATCGGTGAGTGGTGCCTGGTGGTAACGGTGGGCAGGTTTAAACGGACTCAGCTTGTTCGAGCGGTGCTGACGTGGTTCCTTGTGGTCCTGCTGACGCCCCAGCTGATAGCGATGCCAGACTGCACGGCGGTTGGCGAGCATCATCAACCGTACCAACCGATCAACTCGCCACGTCCAGGTACTGGTCGTGTCTGCTGGCGGTATCCACCAGAGGGTGCGCAGCAACTCAAGGGTGTAATGGGGTGGCATCGGGGCATTGCAAAATTGGTGTAACTGCACGGCAAAGGCCAGGTAATCCTGGCTGTCAATCATGAAGGCAGACATAGGGATGGTTCCTTGAAATGAACAGGGCCACCTGCAGTGAGGTGGCCCTGTGGGTTGTGTCGGCATATCCAGATCATGGTGTTGGACCAGATGAT
Source organism: Aeromonas popoffii (assembly GCF_037818705.1). Taxonomy (NCBI): domain Bacteria; kingdom Pseudomonadati; phylum Pseudomonadota; class Gammaproteobacteria; order Aeromonadales; family Aeromonadaceae; genus Aeromonas; species Aeromonas popoffii. The sequence continues at coordinate 1,084,404 of NZ_CP149129.1, forward strand.
CCGGGTTTGGGGATGTTGGCGGGCTCTGCGTCTGGGTGAGCGACATCGTGGTACGGGTAATAGGGCGGCACGTCTCGGGAGAGCTCGAAGTAGTCGCCAAAGCAGTTGAGACACTCGCGTATTTCGACGGAGGAGCCCAGCAGCAAAGCCTCTTCAAGCTGCTTGGCATAAATCTGATCGTCACCAGCCTGGGTGACCGCCTTCTCCAATAACGCCAGCGCATCCTCGTTGCAGGTAGCTGCTAGGCCATGGCGCAGCTTGCCCAGCGTTTCCTCAAGGGTATAGGGGTTAGGTAATCGCATCGTGCTTGTCCCTTCTTGGCCTGATTAGTGCCGCAACTGATGCAACAGCGCATCAATGGCCTCGACACAGTCGGCCTGGGTGAGTTGGTAACCGTTGGGCAGGTGAGCGACGATGGCTGGCTCGGCCTGCATCTGAACGTTATCTTCAAGCCAGCAGCGCAGCTCGATGAGGATATCGAAGGCAGTGAGGTGTGATTTGCCTGGGGTCAGGGTCATAACAGACCTCGCTCCGCCAGCGATACCACGCCCTCAGCGCCGACCACCAGATGGTCAAGCAATCGCACATCGATCAGCGCCAAGGCCTCTTTGAGGGCCTGGGTAAAGACCCGGTCTGAGTGGCTAGGTTCAGGGTCACCGCTGGGGTGATTGTGCACTGCGATGATGGCCCCGCAGTTGAGTAACAAGGCCCGCTTGACCACTTCCCGTGGGTAGATGCTGGCGCTATCGAGAGTGCCGCGAAACAGCTCCTCAAAGGCCAGTACACGATGTTGGGAGTCAAGGAACAGTGCCCCAAACACTTCATGTTCCCGGTCCTGTAGCAAGGTTTGCAGCCGCAGAGCGGCCTCTGTGGTGCTGGTAATGGCATTGCCTTTGGCCAGACGCTTGCGGGCAATCTGGTTAGCGATACGCAGCAGGTCTTGCTCGGTCACCGGTTCGGTGACGACATAAGTGCCGGGGCATTCCCCGGCTTTGAGTTTGTGGTAATGCATGGTGGTCTCCTGAAAAAGAAAGACCCCGGCAGCGCGAGGCATACCGAGGCTAAATGCAGAGAGGTTGTTGGTTCATTGTGAGGGTAGTTCAGCTGGCCGTCGTGATGGGGCCTGCTTTGGCTGTGGGTTCATGTTTCACCGGCATCAGCGATTCGGGGACCAGCACGGTGAGAGGGATGGCCAGTGCAAGGCTCAAGCGCTCTGCCAGTTGGTAGGCCGGTCCTATGGTGTCGTAGTCTGCTACCCAGGTGGCCAGTGCCAACCCACTGGCCTCTACCGCCCGCAGGTAGACGCTGTAGCCGTGCACGGTCAGGCCACTGTCACGTACCACCTGCGTCTCGCCATCCCGATTGATGGCCTCGAGCTCAACGGCTATCGGTTGTTTGGGCATCTTGACCTCCTATCCCTTGCTGACTATGACGTTAAAAAATCCCAACTGGGCGTAGGTGATGAAATTGCTCTGCCACAGGGTGAACAGCTCACTGGCGTCAGTCATGGGTAATGGTCCCCAGCCTTGCAGGGCGTGCTTGCCACTGAGGAAGTTAAAATCGAGTTCCCTACAGAGCGCTGCATACTGGTCAAGGCCCTGGTAACTGAAATCGGTGATGTAATCGAACCGCCAGCGCGCGGCCTTGCGTATCAGGCGCATCTCGACCGGATGAACGCCACCGGTTGTCGGGCTGTAGGTGGGATTACGAAAGTGGAAGGTGAGCGCAGTGCAACAGGTCAAGTCATGGCCGGCATGTGCGATTTCATGGCTGAGGATATCAAGCAAGGTATGGGAGACGGGCAAGGCAGTGCCTTCCCAGTCAATAGGAATAGTCATATCAAGGCTCCTGGATAAAGGTTTTGTCGGGCTATTGCCCTGTGTCAGTCAGCGGTATTGGTGCCCGCTACCGCAGGCTCCAGTGCCTCTGCGTCTGCTCGGGTGAACGCGATGGGGTGATGTGCAATGAAGCGGTCCTGCCATTGCTCGAAGACCTGTGTGAATTGCGCTGGGGTTAAGGGACCCCCTTGGCAGTACCAATACTGGTGCTGCTCGATATCGACGTAGAGTTCCTGAAAGGGCCGTTGCATGTCAGGCCAGCCGCTGGCATCCGTGACACTGAGTAATTGCCACTGCACATCCCCAGGGCCTGTCGTGCCAGAGCACTGCAGCAGCAGGGTGGTCGTGGTGTGGGCCATCTCCCCTTTGGTTGGGGTGAGATGCAATAACCAACGCATGCTGGCAGGGGATATCCCGGCAGCCTGGATAAAGCTATCAATGCGAGCCACCACTGTCGGGTTGATGGAGAGAGTATTCATCATGATGTGGATACTCCTTACCCAGAAGAACGCAGGTTTTTAACCAGCCGAGCAAGGCCATAGCCAATCAGTCCCCCGATAACCACAGGGCCACCCAGTGAGCGACAGACGTGATAGCCAAGCCCAAACAGGGCTGCCCGGCCATAGGGGGTCATCAGCAGTGAGCCGGTGGTGATGGCAGTGGTGACCTGTGGACTGCGTGCTTGTGCGTCGATACACCAGTTGACGAAGTGTTCGCAGTTGTTGGTGAGGGGATGGTATTGACGTTCCCCCAGACGAGAGAGCGCCCTTGCAAGGCGAGCATCGGCGTCATAGGTGGCTGAGGGATGGGGCCGCGCAGTGACATGGCGGCCATTAGCAAAGGCCTCCAACGAGATGATTCCCACCCCGTCAGCCTGCTCTCGGCTCGACAGCCCACCGCCATAATGAATGACCTGCTGCCCGCCAAGGTACAGGCCATGATGGGTAAACAATCCCCGTGAAACGACCAGGTGGTCACCTCGTTGCATAACGTACTCCCATAAGTGTGTGAAGACCGAAACGAACAAGCCCCGGCAAATGCCAGGGCTTGTTCGATATGAAGACACCCTGTGTGGTGTGTCACATGGGTAATGTCGGTCTGAAAATTTATGGAAGTGAAAAAATGGCCTGCTCCACGCTGATGAGGGCGGTAACGCCATCAGGACGAGGATGTAACCTGCCGGTGACGCTCCTTAATCAGCATTTCCAACACATCACTGATACGCATGTCGTAATGCGCGGCCAGTGAGTCAAGGTGCGCCTTTGTTTCGTTTCTCAAGTACGTGTTCAGTGCTTTTTTATCTGTGCGTTGTTGGCGTAATTTCCGTTGGTTCCAGGCTTTGTTTAAATTGAGCAAAAATAGCCGCTTGCTGTCGGGGGCGTAGTCCCATAAATCCAGCGCCCCGCGCACAGCAAGTAACCGTTCGGCATGGTTAAACGGCACAAACCAATGAGTTAGTTGCGGTGTTGATGGAAATAGGGGGCTGTATGTTTTTTTGGTATCATAAAAGTGTGCGTTTAAACGCTCCCACGCCCACTGTACCGACGCTTCTTCATCAGGCAACCATTTTAATGGTGTTGGTTGGGCGCATATGTGCTTCCATCTATCCTTGAGTCGCTCTAGCTGACTCGCCTTAACATCAGGTGATGACAACGGAACTTCAATACGGTCCATAAAGGTGATGATGAGTGATAGTCGTTCTTGATGGTGACATGGTGACTCGCTCAACTTAAGCCGCTTATACATATTTTCAAGCGGATTGCCAGTAGGTGGTATGCCAATCGTGTTATCATCGGCTTGATAAATATAGGCCCACAACCAAAATGCAGCGCGCTCATCTTCTTTGAACCAATCAAAATGCGTTATCGGAAGGATGTTTGTCGCATGCGCCCGCTCTAGTTCAGCAATTAAATGGGCGCGGGAATTCCCGTTTGGTGCAGCCTTTGAAATCATGCTATGTATTGCCATTCGACAGCTGCGAACATCATTCTTGTCACAGTTGTCGATTGGAACGCCCTTGGTCTTATTCAGATAAATAAGGCAAAACTGGCATCCTCGGATATCGCTAGCCATAGCGGAATGCCGTATGTCATCGTAACTTGTCTTCATGCTTCCCCATCAACTGACAAAACTACGTAGTGGTATAACCGTATCATGATGCTTGTTTTATTGTCACTGGAAAATGTCTCTTGTCGTCATATCGTATCTATACGTTAGTTTTGTCATCGTTTTGTTGATGTTTTATCAGGGTTTGCCCGTGGTGACTTACCATCAAGACAAGCCTCTTCTTGCTCCCCTTTTTGGTCATTTTCTTCAGTAAGGCAAGCCACTACCCCCTTTCTCCTGCGTTACCCTCCTTGTGCTCACCGTCTCGTCGGTCACCTCATCCAATCTCCATCTCTCGCTCGCAGCGGCGTTCACAACCATGTGGTCGCCAGTTTTTTATTACTGGCCTTAGCATTCTTTTAAGGGGGTTAATGTCTCGGCTAACGCAGACTGAGACTGACGAGCATTTCGTGCGAGGGGAAGTAAGTCGGATGTGCTCGGTAAGTGAAAAAATACGCAAGATAGCATTCGGTGGTCACCTATCCTTTCATCGCCACGCGCACTCGCCCCTCGACGTCAACCCCCATTCCATTATCCAGAGAACATCAGGAGCGACGGACATTGTTAATGCTGGCAGACACTCATGGTAATGGGAGGAATAGGAATGTGACAAAATGATAACTCCAGAGTGATTTTTCCACTGCGAGCGATTTCATATACATTCCGGAAACCTTGTAGTGCCTGGGTTTATATTCCTCTTAGGCTAGCTAAGTACGAGGTAAAACATGTCGGTTTGTTAATATAATAATATAGAGTATATAACTCATAAACAATACATGGAAATAATGTGATGTATATGGAAGGGAATATGGACAATATATCTGATGGATATGAATTATATAAACCATGAATATGGGGTATGTGCCTGAATAGATATGGAGTACATAAAGCATAGATGCTGGTCTATCACATTGATGGATGGTGTTGCTGATATGGTCTTTCGCAAGGAGTGGAGTATCGGCAGTATCTCGTTGATAGGCTTGCCATGGCTTATCGGTGAGGATGTCTGGATATAGACCGACAGAGGTATCGATGGGAGTTGTAAAGGGATGTGTGAGGTGTAGGTGGATGGTATGGCATTTTAATCCAGCAAGAGCCCAAGCATCGACTCAGAGGCCTGTATCGCATCATGAACGGTTTTATCTGAAATAGAGGCGTGAGCCAGTGCGTTGACATCTAACCTCCGTATCAGGGTGTATAGGACCTATATGACGGACATTGAGACTGATGCTGTTACCGACGTTGATGAAGCCCTTATAGCTGGATGTTAAGCGACGTGACCGTTAATGGATTTCCCAAGGGGTATGAATGCCTGAATGCAGGAGGAGAGGTGCTATCGGCCATCTGTATCGCGTTCTGTTTCATGCTTCGTTGTGGGTGATTAAGCCTATCTGAAGTGACCCCTGAATGAGCTGTGCAGTCTAGCTGGTTCATTATCGCCTCTGTGGGCGTCATACAGCCATTTTGAGACTGATGGCACTCAATGGGTCATCTTTCCTTGAGTAATGCGTCAGAGAGTGAATGAGGCGCTATGAGAGGCCTTGCTATTCAACATAACGCGCAGTACTCCGTCATCAGCACCATCAGCACCATCAGCACCATCAGTGCATCCCCAACGCATCAATCAGCCCATCACCTGAGCAGGCATCCGGTTCAAACCGTCACGCCCTGTGGCATGCAGTCAAATCGACATAACTTTTTACGACGAAATCCATCTGGTGACACCCAAACACACCTAAGAGGATTTCATCATGTCGTCACTGTCTAGCAAATGGCATAACTCCTACTACCTGCAGCGCTGTAAGGACACTATCGACCTGGCGCTTGCGACTCACCCCAGGCTCATGGCGGTGCGTATCGACCTGCACTTCCCCAACAAGGAACTGGCAGCAGATACCATGGCCATTTCCCGCTTCATTGGCTCGCTCAAGGCCAAGCTCAAGGCAAACCGCAAGCGCAAGAAAAAAGAGGCCCAAAGCAAGCGCGTGCATGACACCTCCTTGTTCTATATCTGGGTCAGAGAGCACGGGGAGGAAAGTGATCAGGCTCATTACCACCTGGTGCTGATGCTCAACAAGGATGCGTTCTATTCGCCAGGTGACTTCAAGGCCAATCCAGCGGACAAGCATGCAAGCCCCAGCCTGTTCATCATGACATGTCAGGCGTGGTGTAGTGCCTTGAAACTGGACGACATAGAAAAACATGCCTCTTTGGTTCATTTCCCCCAAAACCCCTGGTACTGGCCCAGGGCGGATGAGCGAAACTCTGCCGACTACAAAAGACTTCTTAAGCGGGTCAGTTACATGGCCAAAGACCGGACCAAGGTGTACAGCAAAGCCAATCGGTCGCTTGGGTGCTCGGCCGGTGGCAAGAGGTAGCCCGTGACGCGAAGGGGGTTGCAACGAGGGCGCTTGGAACGCCAGCGCCTCAAGCCCCCCGTTACCGAGACATTGCCACGGCCTAATGAACCCCATCGGTATTTCTCTACGCCACTTGCTATCTGATGAGCAGGCATAGCACTTACATCGTCACTGCTGTCTGACCTCATCGCCGACAGCGCCACTGAGCGCCGTTACCCTTATCCCCATGCCATGGTTGCACTTGTTGCCATGGCATTTTTTATTCAGGAAATTTCACCATGAGCCAACACAAACCAGTTCGAGTTCTGCGCCTCAAAGACATGATGTTCAAGCTGAGCATCGCTCGTAGCACGCTGTATGACTGGATGAGCGAGAGTTCACCCCGCTATGACCCATCCTTCCCCAAGCGAGTGCGTCTTGGCCTGAAAAGTGTGGGGTGGCTGGAAAGCGATGTGGACCAGTGGATATTGGCCCGGTTCAATCAGGCTGATGCAGCCAGTGCGTAGACAATCCCATGTTATGTAACAACGACGCTTGGCCCTGTACCTGTCATATCACCCCGTGTTGTGGTGAGGGTCAGGTAGTGCGGGCTAGCTAGCCTGATTTCTCTGTCATCTCCATCAATAAAAATCGAGAAACTGGATGAGGGCTTGCTGCTTCTCTGGGGTCAGGCCTGCCCACTGCTGCTCTAGCCGACGCTTGAGCCCCTCTGTTGGGCGATAAGCCAAGGGGGCTGGCGCAGTAATGAGCGCTCCGTAGCCTGAGGTGCACTCAAGGAAAAACCACTCAACCGGGGTATCCAGCAGTGCTGCGATATCAACTAGCAACGCCGCACTAATCCGATTCCCGCCTCGCTCATATCGGGACAGCTGCTGCTGAGACAGGTCTAGCGCCTCTGCCAGTTGCGCCGCTGACACCCGCAACTCCTTGCGCCGGAGTTTGACCCGCTTCCCTAACAGGACATCCATCTCTGTTGATGTGAACTTGCTCATTACATGACCGTTATGAACTCAAAAGTTGTAGAAGCAGTTTTGTTGAGCCAAAGGGTTGATGAAATGAACGTTGGGTTGTAAATTGATTGAGGATGAAACTAGAGCGTTCATTCTGGTGATTTACACACGTTTATTGGCAAACGAACAACCTATCGGTATGGAGAGGTATGACATGAGTGACATCGACAAAAACGCCGCAAAGGCGGGAGCCGTTGGCGCTGCAGCGGGTGCAGCCGGGTCTGTTAGCACGGTAGCTGCTGTGGGCGCCGTCGGCGGGTTGGGTGCTGCTGGCATTACGTCGGGCTTGGCCACTGTTGGGAGTGTGGTTGGTGGCGGCATGGCCGCTGGACTGGCGGTCACCGCCGCAGCGCCCATTGCAATTGGGGCTGCCGCCTACGGGTTGTACAAGTGGTGGAAAAGCTAGGTCATCCTGGCGCAATGGATAAGGGGAGAGGCGGCAGGCCTTGCCAGCGGAACGGGGTTGTGGGCAGCAATGCTCCTGGCCCCAATCGGCCTTGATGTGCATCCCATCGCCCTCTCTCTGCCCAGGGGGAAGGCCCAAGAGCAAGCCGAGTCACCCATTCTCCCCTGATGCATTCAATACAACCAATTTCCTTTACCAGAGGTTTGCATGGGATTGAAACCGTATTTATTACTCGCATGCCTGTGCGTCAGCAGTGGCGTGCTGGCAAAAAACGGGTCTGTCAAAATAAGTGTTGGTCAGGAGGGCAACTATCGGATTGTCAATGTCACGGGGTTGGCGGATGAACTAACTGTCAACAAGGTGATGGTCAATCGAAATCAGTGCAACCCAAGCCTGAGTAATCCGAATGAGGCATACACGCTGAAGTTTGGCGCGACCCAGTCCTACCGTTACATGTTGTATAACAGCATGAGTGGCAAGCGCTATCACTGTGATGTGGTTGAAATCGTTGTAGAGACTGACCAAGGCGCATGGACATTCACACCCACGAGCTGATGACGCAGATAGCCTTGAAGTATCACATCAATGACAAACCACAGCTCGGCTTAACGCCGAGCTGTGGTTTTTTGGGTTTTCCTGGATGCGACATGACCGGTCAGGGCCGTACGCCCAAATTCCTGGCTGAGCAGCTCGAGCAAAGCCGTCAGCTGGACGAGTTCCTCATCTGAACGTATAGGCCGCATCAATACTCGATGTGGCCTTATCTATCATTAGCTGGTGATAGATTGCGCCATCTGATTGATTGTTGGTAATATTTAGTACATTTTATCGCTTATAAGCTGAATGCTTGACCACTACCCCGTTTCATTTTCTCAATACTGCCGACGCACTGACGCTCATCACCCAGTTCGATACGGCCACTGACGAGCACACCATAGTTGCGCTGTTGCTTACTCTCAGCCAGCAGATGGGCTTTGACCACTTTCGGCTGGGGTTCATCTCGCCAAGCTCTATCCAGCGTCCCGAGGTGCGCATCTTCAATGGCTGTCCTGCCCAGTGGGTGCAGGCCTATGATGCGCAGCGCTTCTTTGCGGTAGACCCAGTGGTGCGCAAGGGGATGACGCAGAGCACGCCCATCCTGTGGGCTAATCTCATCACCGAGTGCTGCGAGCAACAAGATACCCATGGGCTTGAGGTGATGCTGCAGGCTCATGAAGCGGGATTGCGCGATGGCATCACTTTCCCCTGGCATGGGGCCAATGGTCATGTGGGGTTGCTGTCGTTCATTACCCTAACACCCCGTACTGAACACCAATGGCTGACGGCCACGCCCTTTTTGAGCTGGCTATCGGTGCACATCTTTGAGGCGGTCGTTCGGGTCTGCTTGTCCGATATACCCCCTCGGGATGCGCTGAGTCTGCGGGAACTGGAGGTCTGCCAGTGGGCGGCAGAGGGGAAGCAGGTGAGCGATATTGCCCAGATATTGGGCATCACCCCTAGAACGGTGACCTTTCACCTGGAGCGTATTGCCGAGAAGCTGGGAGCCAGCAATAAAAGCCAGGCGATATCCTGGGCGCTCAAGCAGGGGCTGGTGCGGCTCAATATCGATGCTGCGTTAGTGGGGAACGTTGATGAAGACGGTCAATAGTTCTGACTGGCGCAATTTATTGCCCACCTATTAGGCTAAATCACTGTCTTGGCAATATTTGCTGAGATATGTGCGCTGTTTGAGCGAAAACTTGCTCAGGGTTGTGCGGTTGAGGCTATGAGGTGGAGGTAAGTGATTGATAAATAATGAGAAGAGAAGTTGGCACGGTCACTGCTAAGGGTTTGGTCGAGTGCTAGTTCATTTAACCCACCTATTTAGGAGCATACCCATGCCAACTCCATGTTATATCAGCATTGAAGGTAAAACTCAGGGCAACATCACTGCCGGTGCCTTCACCTCCGACTCCGTCGGTAACATCTTCGTACAAGGTCACGAAGACGAGATGCTGGTACAAGAGTTCCAACACGTTGTCACCGTGCCGACTGACCCGCAATCCGGTCAGCCTGCTGGTCAGCGTGTACACAAGCCGTTCAAGTTCACCGTTGCGCTGAACAAAGCTGTGCCGCTGATGTACAACTCCCTGGCTTCCGGCGAGATGCTGCCGAAAGTGACCCTGAAGTGGTACCGCACCTCTGTGGAAGGCAAGCAGGAGCACTTCTTCTCTACCGTGCTGACCGATGCCACCATCGTTGACATCGACTGCCAGATGCCGCATTGCCAAGACCCGGCGAAATCCGACTTCACCCAGCTTATCCAGGTCTCTCTTGCTTACCGCAAGATTGACTGGGAGCACACCGTTGCCGGTACCTCTGGTGCTGACGACTGGCGCGCCCCTGTCGAGGCATAAGCCTGACGTTCTGATTTCGTTATTTCCTGTATTAGGTTTCGTATCTTGTGGCCGGTGTGCACCGGCCTTTATACCGTGTTTCTCCGGCCAGTCTTTGGCTGCCGGAGCCTTTTATGTTTTGCCATCCCCCTGCCCAGAGATTGATGTCGTGGTAGTGAGAGCGGAGTGATGGCAAAGCACACAAGAGGTTTGAATTATGTGTCCCTCCATTGCACTGCTTGGTGACCTTGGCACCGACCACGATGGTTTTCCACCGACCCCGGTGATAGCCGCCAGCCCTGATGTTTTTCTCGATGGCAAGCCAGTGGCTCGTCAGGGTGACCCGCTGGCGCCGCACGACAAGCCGAATAACCCGCCCCATCCGCGTAGCATTGCCGGTGGTGTGGGCTCGGTATTGGTGAACGGCAAGCCCATCGCTATCACCGGCACAGCGGTGGATTGTGGTGGCGTGGTGATTGGTTCGGGCAGCGGGCAAGCAGGATAAGGAACAAGGTCATGGCACAGAGCACAGGATTACAATTCACCGTCAAGGTTGGCGCACTGGCTGACAACACCTTTGCGGTCGCGAGCTTCAAGCTGGATGAGGGCTTGAACAGCCCGTTTAGCCTCAAACTGGAGGTGGCCAGCCAGCAACCGGACGTCGACTTCGGCGCCGTGCTGGACCAGCCCTGCGAGCTGCTGGTGTGGTACCACGGCGAGCTGCAGCGCCGGGTATGCGGGGTAGTGAGCGACTTTGCGCAAGGGGACAGCGGCTTTCGCCGCACCCGCTATCAGCTGCAAGTCAAACCGGCCCTGTGGCGACTCTCGCTTCGCCAAAACTCCCGTATCTTTCAGGCACAAAAGCCTGACGAAATCCTCTCCATTTTGCTGCAAGAGCACGGCATCACCGATTACGCCTTTGCGCTGAAAAACGAGCACGCCCAGCGCGAATACTGCGTGCAGTACCGCGAGACTGACCTCGATTTCTTGAACCGCCTGGCCGCCGAAGAGGGGCTCTTCTACTTCCACGAGTTTGAAGCAGGCAAACACCGTATCGTGTTTGCCGACGATGCGGCTGCGCTGACCCAAGGCCCAGAGCTCTTTTTTAACCTCGGCAACCGCTCACTGGAACAGGGCGCCTATGTGCGCCAGTTCCACTACCGCGAATCGGTGCGCCCCTCGGATGTAGAGCTCAAGGACTACAGCTTCAAGACCCCGGCTTATGGCCTCTCCCAGAAGAAAATGGGGGCTGAGCTCGAGCACCAACGGGATACCTACCAGCATTTTGACTATCCGGGCCGCTACAAGCAGGACCCGAGCGGCAAGGCGTTTGCCCAGCACCGCCTCGATGCCCTGCGCAATGACGCTGTGGCGGGCAGTGGCAAGTCCAACAGTGCGGCCCTCTTGCCGGGCCAGACATTTTCACTCACCGAGCATCCGAACGGCAGCCTCAACACCGACTGGCAAATCGTTCATATCCGCCACACCGGCGAACAGCCGCAGGCGCTGGAAGAGGAGGGCGGCAGTGGCCCGACCGTGTACCACAACGAATTTAGCGTGGTCAAAGCGAGCACCACCTGGCGGGCGCGCATCGGCAGCCCCGAGGCACCCCATAAGCCGATGGTGGATGGCCCGCAAATCGCCAGCGTGGTGGGGCCTGAAGGGGAGGAGATTTACTGCGACGAACACGGTCGGGTAAAACTGCAATTCCCGTGGGACCGCTACGGTAGCTCCAACGACCAGAGCTCCTGCTGGGTGCGGGTGAGCCAAGGTTGGGCCGGTGGTCAATACGGCATGATGGCGATCCCGCGCATCGGCCACGAGGTCATCGTGAGCTTTTTGGAAGGGGACCCCGACCAGCCCATCGTGACGGGCCGCACCTATCACGCCACCAACCGACCGCCTTACGAGCTGCCAGCCAACAAGACGCGCACCGTGCTGCGCACCGAGACCCATCAGGGGGAAGGCTTCAACGAGCTGCGTTTTGAAGACCAGGCGGGGCAGGAAGAGATTTACATCCACGGTCAGAAAGACCTGAACGTGCTGATAGAGAACGACGCTGCTTGGCATATCAAGCATGACCAGCACACCGACATCGACAACGAGCGGGTGACCCGCATCAAGGCCAACGACCACCTGACGGTGGAGGGTGAGAAGCGCGACCAGATCAAAGCCGACTATTCCCTCACCGTGGATGCATCGCTCCACCAGAAAATCGCACAGGCGTTATTGGTTGAGGCGGGTCAGGAAATTCACTTCAAGTCGGGTCAAAAGGTCGTGCTGGAGGCTGGAGCTGAAATCACCCTCAAAGTGGGCGGCAGTTTTGTGAAGGTTGACCCCAGTGGCGTCACCTTGGTCGGTCCCTCCATCAAGATGAACTCTGGCGGTAGCCCTGGCTCAGGCTCTGGGTGGGCGGGTCAGATGCCCGGCTTGCCGGGCGGTGTTGAAGTGCCTGTGGCGCCACCGGCCATGATAACTGCGCTTGGTATTCAGAAAACCATGGAGTCCATGATGCCGATGGCCAAACCTTGCCCGCTAGCAGACCAAGGGGGTAACTGATGGTATTGCAACAATGGCGCGAAGAAGGGGTTCTATATGCAGTCATTGATGCGGCAGCAGACCCCTCCTTGATTGCGCATTTCTATGAGCTGGGCGGAAATGATGCCTACCCACTGTTTGCTGGAACAGACTTTTCGGCGCAGGCCGAACACGGTCCTTGGCTGCTACCTACCCCCTCGCAGGCTTTTGTTGAGGCACACCCCACACTCAGCGGCTTTTACTGCCGTAGTCGCGCCTCGAAAGAAGTAATGCAGAGTCACTGGCAGAGCCTGAACAGCGCCATTCATGACGGCGAGGCCGTGTGGTTTCGCTACGCCGATCATCGCGTCTTGCTACCAATGCTCACCGCAATGACGCCAGGAGAGCGAGATGCGCTGCTTGGCCCGTGTGAACAGTTAATGATCGAAGGGCAGTGCGTCACACAAAGCCAAGATTTCATCTGGGTACCAGCGAGTGAAACACCTTGGTTCCATATTCGGGAGCATCAACTAGCGGGTCTTTATAACGAGTCCCGCCATGCTGACATACTGCATCGCCATCTCTGGCAACGAATAGAGAAGGTGATGAGAGCCCACACCAACCCCAAACCGGTGATCCTGAACACGTTGCAGCAAGCGAATCGAGATGGGTTGGTTGAGGATGTGCGCGAGGGCGTCATCGCTGGAGCCCTGGCGCTGCAAGCCGATTTTACGCTGGACAGCATACGTGCCCCCTTGATGCTCACCGACGATGAATTCATGCAAGTCGCCAACTGGCTCGGCAAACACCCTGATTTGATAGGAACTCACTGATGGCTGTAAGTGCACATTGTTTACTCTGCGAAAAATATGATCGGTGGATTGAGATCGATGTTCGTGATGAACAGAACCAATCATTTAAGGGCCTCAAGGCCACGCTGAAAGATGAAACCGGCCAAGTGAAAACAGTCACCCTCAAGGATAGCCCCACCTTGGTGAAAGGCTTTGCCGTTGGTGAGGTTACTCTGACCATTGAGAACCAACCTTGGCTTAAAGCGGCTCAAAACCGGGAAAAATTAAAAGAGGGGGAAGCAAGCAAGGTTCCAGCCTACACCGATAAGTTTTTTGGCCATAAGGGTGTGAAACGTAAACACGTCAAGCTGACTACTGGGGACCTGTGCCAAACCGATCCAGAACAGCCGTTGCCGGAAGGTCACAAGCGTGGTCAAGCTCAACCAGCTCGTCTGCTCACTGACGAGTCCTACGTGATCGAGGTGAAAGGTTACCAGCTCAATATTTTGCGGATTGGCGTTTTCTTCGATGGTACCGGCAACAACACGCGCAATGCTCAAGTGGGACTACAAAAGGTGGAGCAATGGTTGCTAGAGACCTGTTCCGATCCAGCCCAGCGGGAGAAGGAATTGCGAGGCTGTCAGATGGGGCAAAGCCCGGTTAAAGGGAGCTCGGCCAATGATGTGACCAATGTAGGCAAGCTGTTTGAACAATATGACATCACAGCAGGCCCTTTGGTGACTCACAGCTATATCAGTGGTATTGGCACTCGCGACCCAATCGCAGGAGACAATGGCCCTGAATATCGTTCGGATGACACCCTGACCCAAGGATTTGACCTCGATTTTGGTGGAGATAATACCTCTATTATCGGAAAAGTAGATGCAGCATGTGAACAGAGCATAGTTCGCTCGATCAATCGGGATTTGGGCGAGATTTTAGTTGATGTAGAGCGTATCCATCGTATCGAATTTGATGTGTTCGGGTTTAGCAGAGGCGCCGCCGCCGCCCGCCACTTTGTTAATGTGATAGACCAAAAAACCGATCACCATTTGGTACACGCTATGGCCAATAGCCCGAATATTCGCCTCAAGGCAGGTTTTGATTGGGCTAGCCGCGACGATGTACGCTTTACCTTCGTTGGCCTGTTCGATACCGTAGTTTCCTCTTACAACCGCAGTGTCAATGTTCAACTCAAAGCGGATTGTGCAGAGCGGGTAGTACATCTCACCGCGTTGGATGAAGTGCGTAAATACTTCCCGCTATCACGCATTACAGAAGATGCTGCAGGCGCCCGTATTCCTGCTCACTTTACTGAGCTGGCGCTACCGGGGGCTCACTCTGACATAGGTGGCGGTTACTATAGCCGCTGGAGCTTGAGCAATCCCAACAGCGATCCGGCCCTGATCGAGAGTATCGAGCTGGAGCGTTTTATGAGTGTGGAAACTGTTACAACAGCAGATGCCGAGAGCCATGCCTATCAAAAAGCCAAGGCGTATGCCGAGGAGAAACGTACTTTGGGCTGGGTCACTCGCATCAACCACAACCTGTCTCGTGGCGCCGTGCCGCCGCTGGGGGCGATCAGCCTGAAGCCATACTCCTTCCGACGTCCCGAGGGGAAAAATGGCACAGGCCCCGGCAAAAAGTCAGTCTATGTGGAGGTGCTGATGAGCCGGGTGGTGGAGGGGGAATACTCCCGTATTCCGCTACATATGATGGTTGAGGCGGGCCGAGCCGTGGGGGTGCCGTTTAAAGCATGGATGCCGGAAGATAGGGCATTGCAGCTTAAACCGCTATCTATCAAACGGCCAGAGGTTGACTTGAAGGAGTTGGATAAACTCTGGGCCCTATCAGCTGTCGAACAGAAGGTTGCCAAGAACTTGACCCATCAATTATCGCCCGATGCTTACCGTGCCTTGCGTCGTGACTATCTGCACCACAGTGCCAGCAACCAGGGCATCGCTAATCCGGCCAATACCAATAAATATGAGCCCAGCATCAGCAAGGAGAGACGTGAGATGATAGGGAACAAGGAAGCATAAAGATGAAATATATCGTCGCATTGTTGGGAGTCAGCTTGTCATTGATGGCCTGCGCGGTTCCACAATCTCTGTCTAAATTTGCTTGGGATTATGGTACAGGCAGCAATATAGATCTTACTAAGAACACCAAGACCGAGTTCTATCTTGGAGGGAAACAGGTTTATGCGGACCGTCTAGCTGGAGGGGGGGCTGGAGGTCTGCTTGCCGACCGTATCAAGGGACAGCGTTACTACTGGGCTGGCGGCGGTGGCCTGCCCACCGATGGCGTTCCCGTCCCCGATAAAGCCGTGATTGAAATGGTTTCGTTCCATGATGGCAAGCGCTACAGCATCAAGGTGGACTTGCCTGCCAATCTGGAGCAGCAGATGCGCCAAGTCTACTCAGTCGAGGGACGTTATGACCGCCGTAGTTGGCTCTTTTTTGGTCTAGCGCCCGGCGGCTATTTTGAGGTGTTGCTCAAAGGGGATGGGCTACTTGTTAAGCCAGATATTCTACTTACCCGTGGCATCGCCGAAGAGGTGACCGATGATTGGTATGATCAGCAAGTGCCGATAGTGCGCCAATACGGTATGGATGATTTCGACAAGAAATATGGCGAGCTATTCAAGCAACACCCTGTACCGCTCGGTATGGACTGGGCCCCGATCATGGACGCCTACCGTGCCGCACAGCCTAAGACGGATACCAATCCGGTCAACTGATTTGGATAGCGGTTTAAGAGGTATCAATGAAGCAGTACCAAAACTGGTTGGTCCAGTATCTGATTTTTTCGTCGTGATAACGACCATGCCATGGCCGCAGAATTGGCCGAGAGCATCTGTGCTTTCTGGCTGGCCAGAGGCGATAAGGCTGAGCATACCAAGTGGCAGAAGGTCTATCAGGATCACTTACAGCAAACCACCTGACGAGCAAGGCTAATGGCCAAGGATGGCGCCGCATCAGCGTTATGCCAGTCAGGTGGAGCTGCAGTATATCAGCCTCTCATGCGAGACAAAAAATAAAGGAAGCGGCCCTTATGGGCCGCTTCCTTATGCGGCTGGTAATCCACTTTCGACGAACTCCGCCCAAGTATCCATCATAGGCCGACGTTGATCCAGCAGATCAGTGCGGTGGTATGCCGCTTCCACCTTATTTTGGATAAGGTGCGCGAGTGCTCGCTCAGCCAAGTCTCTGGGGTAGCCTTGTTCACTGCACCAGTCCCTGAAAGTTGAACGAAAGCCATGAGCAGTTGCCAGCCGTTCAGGCGTCGTGCTTGGGGCCTCGACTCTTCTGAGCAGGGTGGTCAGTGCCATATCTGTGAGCGGTATTTGTTTACGTGGGGACGGGAAAACCCATTCACCATGCAGCCCCCGCACCTTATCCAATACAGCCATAGCCTGAAGAGATAACGGAATGCGGTGAATGACTTGGGTCTTCATCCTATCAGCCGGAATGGTCCAGATTGCAGCATCCAGGTCGAGTTCTTCCCAGCGCATGCTTCTCGCTTCACCAGAGCGGCAGCCTGTCAGGATCACGAACGACAGTAGGGCTCGGCTGACGTCAAAGCGCTCTGCATTCGCCAAGTGCTGTTGGTAGAACGCTGGCAGTATCCGCCAATCCATCGCTGGTTGGTGCTGGGTGCGGATTGCTTTACTGGGTTGTAGTGGTAGTAGCTTATCCACGACATCGACAGGGTTCGCTTGGCAGAAGCCATGAGCCCATGCCCAGGCCATCACAGCATGAAGTCTCTGTTTCACGCGGGTGGCTGTTTCCGGGATTTCCAGCCAGATAGGCTGTAGTACACTGGCGATATGTGCCGGGGTGATGGCGTTGATAGGCTGCCGACCGATGATCGGGAAGGCATATTGCTCCAGGGTCGAGATCCATTGCTTCCCATGCTTGGGGTTACGCCAGCCGGGTAACAACTGCTCGTGCACCTGACGAGCCGCAATTTCCACTGTGGGTATCGCAGGCTTACTGGCTTCTTCTTTCTTTACTTCCAAGGGGTCCAGCCCTTTGGACAGTTGCTCACGCATCAGACGAGCCTGGTTACCTGCATCTGCAACCGAGACTTCCGGGTAGGAACCTAAGCCAGCATTACGGCGTTTGCCGGTGATGGGACTGACATATCGCAACACCCACTTTCCTTTTCCTTTTATCGTAGATGGATGTAACGCCAGACCTGTGATTCCTCCATGAGGGAACGGTTTGTCTTCTGGTTTTAAGCTACGCGCCTTGGTATCGGTGAGTGTCGCCATGAGGTCACCTCTGTAGATATGAGTATGCCAACCAGTATGCCATTACATATGGGGTTTGATAATGTGAGATTGAAATAGATTGGACGGAGTTTATTTGTAACTGTATGATTTTAATTTATTATTTGAAATTGTATGGATGGTTTTAGACTGTGTTATGGCGGGCTGTCTCTCCGCCATTCATTCCCTTCAAGCCCACGCCAGCCGAGGGTTTGGCATGGATATGCTATGTCAGCCCATGCTTTCGATCGGTTGATAAGATATGGTGATGCTTTTGAGACTCAGTTCTTCATGGTATCCATCATCGTCTACTGTCCTCGTTGCCCTGCCTGTCCCCACGTTTTTCAGCTCACTTACACCTATGAAGCTCGTAAACCATGTGTCAAAGAGAAGATTGTCGAGATGGCCTTCAACGGCTCAGGTGTCCGTGACACAGCCTGCGTCCTCATATTGGCTTAACACCATCCTGCGCGCCTTAAAGAACTCGCACCAAGGCAAGTAACTACCGAAAAAGTATCAACAGCAGTCGAATACTGACTGTAGTGGTCGACTAAATCCGGACACTTGGTTAGGCCGGTTTTCGGCTGCTGCTGGCGATATCCGTCATGGTGGTGATGTGGACGCCGCCAGTTGTCGTGCATGGCCTGCGTACGAGCCATTCAGCTTGTTGGTAGCACAGCCTTGCTTGGCAAACGCAACATGCGAAATCCTGCGTAAGCCACTGCGATGGTCAGTAACGGGCTGATGAAACAGAACACCGCATAGGGTGCGTAGCTCCAAGTCGTTACCCCCAAAGTGGCCGCCATATAGGCGCCGCAACTGTTCCAAGGGATTAACGCCGAGGTTGGCGTCGCGGTATCGCCGACCGCCCTCGATAGCACCACAGGGGCCAGGCCGCGCTTGGCAAAGGCAGATTTAAACATCCGCCCCGGCAGCACAATGGCGATGTATTGGTCGGCGGTGACGATATTAGTGGCCACAATTGAGGTTGCCAGCGAGGCAACCAAAGCACCGTCCGACTTAGCTTTCTGAATAATCGGGGTGATTAGCCTCTCAAGCACCCCGACCTTCTCAACTACCCCACCAAACGCTAAGGCGCTGATAATCAGCCAGATGGTATTGAGCATGCTGCCCATACCGCCACGCGATGCCAGCATGTCCATCGGAGCAAAGCCCGAGGTTGAGGTATAGCCATTGGCCAAGGCCCGCCAGACGCCTTCCAATAACGCCAGCCACTGTGGAATTCCCTCGTTGGCAGCGGCAAAAGCCAGCACCCGCTCCGGGGCCATAACCGCCGCGAGTAGACCACCGGCAATCGAGCCAAGGAAAATAGCGGTAAAGGGCGGAAAGCGGAACAATGCCAACAAAATCACCAACACTAGCGGCACAAACATCACCAACTGTGGCTGGAATGAGTTTTGAATCGCAGCAATTTTATCTGCGGCGTCGAAATCTCCTGGCTCACCCCACATAAAGAAAAACACTAACGAGAGCAACAAGGCCATTAGCGAGGTCAGCAGCGTTTCACGGATATGCTGATACAGATCGACACCAGCAGCGGCCGCAGAGAGATTGGCCGAGTCAGAGAGTGGCGATGACTTATCGCCAAAGTAAGCACCCGAGATCACCGCGCCCGCCGCTATCGCCGGATTCAAGCCCATGCTCATGGCAATCCCCATAAAACCAACACCGATGGTGCCGACGACTGTCCAAGAGCTACCAATGCTGGCCGAAACGATGGCACTGATCACGCAAGCGGTTACGAAGAAGTAATCTGGATTAAGTAGCTGTAATCCGTAATAAACCATAGCCACCAGCGTGCCACTGAGTGCCCAAGTGCCAATCAGGCCGCCGACCGCGAACAAAATAAAGATCGCACCAATGCCAGTGGACACGCTATCAGTCGCGGCTTTACCCAGCGCCTCAAGCGTGTGTCCACGACGCCAACCTATAAATACCGCAATCATCGTCGCGGTAACCAGCGCAACCTGGTTAGGGCCACCGGCGCCAGCATCACCAAATAAAAAATAAGACAAGGCAACCAAGACAACCAGGCAAGCGACCGGAATGATCGCCTCAAACAGCGACAGTGGTTGCGGCGTGCTAGGTCTGCGAATAAAACTGAACATTCAGATAGGCCTCGGTTAATGTTCATATGACGGCTAGACATGCAGCGCTTGAGCTTAGCGCCATTGTCTGCCGCTTAACGCGTTGTCACCAGTACCATTAAAACCGCCGCCAAAATTGGCGGCGATTGCTGTTGGAGACTTCGCTTAGAAATCTACCTCATCACGGCTGATCGGGCAGGTCATGCAATGGCCGCCACCACGGCCACGACCGAGTTCGGAACCAACGATGGTGACCACTTCGATCCCCTCTTTTCGCAACAGGGTGTTGGTGTGCACGTTACGATCATAGGCAAATACCACCCCCGGCGATGCGCACACCAAGTTGGCGCCGCTGTCCCACTGCGTGCGCTCACGCATGTAAGCGTTACCACCGGTTTCCACCACCCGCAGTTTCTTCAGACCCAAGGATTGCGCAACCACATCGGTAAAGCGGCCCTTTTCCTTGACCAGTTCGATACCGCTTGGCTTGTCGCTTGGGCGGTACGAGAAGGTGCTGACGTGGTCCATTATGTCTGGGTAAAGCAGCACGCAGTCGCGGTCAGCAAA
The DNA here is from genome assembly GCF_037818705.1 of Aeromonas popoffii. Lineage (NCBI taxonomy): Bacteria > Pseudomonadati > Pseudomonadota > Gammaproteobacteria > Aeromonadales > Aeromonadaceae > Aeromonas > Aeromonas popoffii. Next base: position 1,104,758 of record NZ_CP149129.1, read on the forward strand.
GGTGAACACGGTGTCCAAGTGCATAGCCGCACGCAGTTTAGGCATCGCTGCAACGATTACCCGCTCCGCTGCACCTTGCTTGAACAAGGTCGCGGCCAACTGGCTAATGGCCTGACGCGAGGTTCGTTCGCTCATGCCGATCAGCACGTTACCCTTGCCGATCGGCATTACATCGCCGCCCTCTAAGGTGGCCATGCCATGGTCTTCGGTAGGATCGCCCCACCAGACTTTGACCTTGCCAGCAAAATCGGGATGGAACTTATAAATAGCGGTGGTGAGGATGGTCTCTTCGTGACGCGCCGACCAGTACAGCGGGTTAAGCGTAACGCCGCCGTAAATCCAGCAGGTGGTGTCACGGGTGTACAAGGTATTCGGCAAAGGCGGCAGCAGGTATTCGGTCACACCTGCGGCTTCACGCACCAGCTTGAGGGTTTCGCCGCCGAAGGTTTCGGGAAACTCGTCAGTGGACAAGCCGCCGATCAGCGTCTCGGCCAGATCTCGTGGTGACAAGCCTTCGAGGTAGCTACGAATCTCATCTACCAGCCCAAGGCCAACCTGATTAGGCACAACCTGATGATCAAGAATCCACTTCTTGGCTTCAGCAATTGCGACAGTTTCAGCCAATAAGCTGTGCATTTCGACCACATCAACGCCGCGATCGCGCAGCTTGTTGGTGAAATCGAAGTGATCACGTTTAGCGTTCTCGACCCACATAACGTCATCGAACAGCAGCTCGTCGCAGTTGCTCGGGGTAAGCCGGGCATGCGCACGGCCCGGCGCGCAGACCATCACTTTGCGCAGCTGGCCGACTTCCGAATGCACGCCAAATTTGACTTCACTTGCATTTGTCATGATCAACTCCCTTGGTTAAATAGAGATAGCGCCAGTCGCTAAGCCGTAAACGCCGTAAATAGCCGCGGCGGCAATCACAGCGAAGATGATCCAATCCGAGGCCTTATCGAACACCACCTTGCCCTGCTCGCGGCGGGCGATGAAATACAAAACAGTGCCAGGCGCAAACAACACCGCCGACAACAGGATGAACTTCAAGCCGCCGGAGTAAATCATGAACAGTGTATACAACACGGCAAAACTGGCGATCAGCAGGTCGCGATTTCGTTCCTGTGGACGCACCTCATAGGTTTCACTGCGCTTGGCAATCATCAAGCCGTAGGCAGCCACAAACAGGTAGGGGATCAAGGTGGTGGCGCTAGTCAGGTTAAGCATCAGCGAGAACGCATCACGCGACCAATAGGTGGTGATCACAATGATCTGGACGATGATGCTGGTCACCCAAAGCGCCGTGACCGGCACGTTGTTTTTGTTGACCTTGGCAAACATCGCCGGCATGTCCTTTGACTTGCCCGCTGCGAACATCACCTCCGCACAGATCAGCGCCCAGGCCAAATAAGCGCCCAGAACTGAGACGAGCAAGCCAGCACTGACAAACATCGCCCCCCACGGGCCGACTACCGACTCCAGCACGCCAGCCATCGATGGCTGACGCAGGCCGGCAATTTCGGCGCGCTCCATCACTGCGTAGGGCAGCAAGGTAACCAGCACCATCAAGCCGGTAACCACGATAAAGCCAAGGATGGTTGCCTTGCCGACGTCGGCGCGCTCTTTGGCGTAGCGTGAATACACGCTGGCGCCTTCAATGCCGATAAACACAAACACAGTGACCAGCATGGTGGCCTTGACCTGTTCGAACAGGCCTACAGTCAAGTCGCCGCCATACAGATTCATGCTGAACAGATCGATCTTGAATGCAAAAAACAGCAAGACGATAAACACCATGATCGGAATGACCTTGGCGACCGTCACAATGCTGTTGATAAAGGCGGCCTGCTGTACGCCGCGCAGAATCAAGAAATGGAATAACCAAATGCCGATTGAAGCAACACCGATGGCGATCACCGTATTGCCATCGCCGAATACCGGAAAGAACGCACCCAAGGTGGACTTGATCAGCACCCAGTAAGACACGTTACCGATGCAACTGCCGATCCAATATCCGAAAGCCGAGAGAAAGCCCGGATAGTCACCAAAACCTTCTTTGGCATAAGCGAATACGCCGGCATCGATATTCGGTTTGCGCTCAGCCAAGAATTGAAAAACTCGCGCCAGCATATACATGCCGGTACCGGCAATAATCCACGCAATCAGTGCACCCAGCGGCCCGGTTGCTCCGGCAAAGGTTCTTGGTAGCGAGAAAATCCCGGCCCCGACCATGCCGCCAACTACCATCGCGGTTAGAGCCATCCGCGACATTTTTTGTTCTGTAACAGCCATATTCTATTGTCCTCCTGGAAACTTATACCGGGTGAGACACCCGACTGCGCTAACCCCTTGCTTAAACACTCAACTTCTTGTTAAAAAACAAGGTCAATCCTGTTGCTTTGTCAAGCTGATTGTCACAATATTTTACCCGTCCAAAATAGTAAAACTGCCAAACATACTGAATGTGCACTAAGGCAGATTACATCGACGTGATTGTACTGGTTTAAGCCCCTACCTATGCATGGCTCAAGCATTACCGCGAGATGCCGTAACAGAAACGGCCGCGATTAATCGTTTACGCTGTAGCCGAGGATTGTCTCGCCATAACCTGTAAAATACTGCTCCATTACTCCACAAAGTAGCTCGGCACACTTGGAAACTGCCGATTAGCTAGGTAGCTTGCAAGTCAGTGCTGAAATTATTGCCCTTGATGCCCCTGCGTAAACTCCAAGCTAGCCGCCAGTCGTTGCCTTTGTGATAGTTGAAGCGGTTTTCGCCGTATCCTAGGTACTTTAGATATCCGCGTTTTTACTCTTCGAAGTAGAGGTATAAGCATAGACCTTCTGTTAGAAAGCCCCAGTGAGAATCATCAGGATTGCCATAAGTAATTTCTGGGTGCTCAGAAAAAGTATGGATACTCCGCTGTCAGGATAGTTGTCGCCTCTTCGGTTATTCCTAAAAAAAACGTATCGGGGGCGGAAGGAGACAGGCCGTACTATTCACCTGAACGCAGAGCCGCATTACCTTAGCCATCCCCTCATACGAGTGAGGCGCGGTGAGGCCTCTGAGGTATGCTCTGCGTTTTTGACCCGCCAATACCGAACAGAGCAGCCCAATGCTTAATCACGACATCATTCTCAACCACATTGATGACATTTTCTGGCAGGACATGCATGCCAAACGTGTGTTGTCGCTCGCCCATGAAACCCACGGGGTTATCGAGTCTGGCTCGCTGGTCATCCCATTGGCAATGGCCTCTCTTTGGCCAGTGGTCTTGAACACAAGTACGCGGTCAAGCAAGTCGACCGCTTGCTGACCAACATCCAGCTCAATGTCTGGCGCCTTTTCGATGACTGGGTTCCCTATGTGGTGTCCGAACGCACCGAGATTGTCGTATCCATAGACTGGACCGAGTTTGAGGCCGATGACCACAGCCCCCTGGTTATCAGCCTGCAAACCAACCATGGCCGCAACACACCGCTATTGTGGAAAACCCACCAGGAATCCTTGTTCAAAGGCCAGTGCAACATCCATGAGCGGGCGTTGCTGACCAAGATCAGAAAGACCTGGTCGGAGGGCAATGCCAGTCAGTTAAGCCTGACTGGCATTGTTTTTATTGGTTTTTTTAACTCCATACTTCTGTGGCCTTGGCTTCACGCTGCGGGGATAACTTCGCTCCGGCAATACAAACTGCCCTGCCTGTTTCTCCAGCTCCGCAACGCGTCCCGGGATATTCCCCGGTGAATTCTCGTGAGTAATTGGCTCTGCCTTTACGGCTGCTATTAGTACGGCTATTGGTGTACACCATCTTTGGTTCCCACTACTTTTTAGTGGGAACTACTTTGTCCACAACTGCCTCCATTCACCAGACGGTAGTGGCCGGACGCTTACACCGGTAGTGCCATGGCGACGTTGGTTGACGATGTCTTGCAACTAGGGGCCGATATGGGCATTGGCGGTTGACACATCCAGTGCCAGTTCTGCCTGTTTGAGTGTGGCAGCCAGTGGTGTGACAAAGCAGCGCTGAAACGCTCGACCTTGCCTTTGGTCTGGGCCCGGTAGGAACGGCAGACGCGGGGGCGCAAACCGAACTCTTCGGCCAGGGCGAGCAGGGCCGGGTGCCAACGATGGTCACCTTCACCATAGGTATCCCGCTCGCGGATAATTGTGAAATCGACCTGTGGGTGCCGTTTCAAAACGGACAACAGTGCCAGGGGCGTCATGGCGCTGAGGAGATAACCAGGCCTTGAGCTGTGAGAGCCCGCCAGTGTAACCACTAGGGAACCAGGGGTGATTTACATTACATTCGTCACTTTGGCACTCAGATGCCGTTTTGGGGAGGGGCGACCATCCCATTTACGCCGCGTAACGCTTGCAGCAAAAACTGAAAAGCCCGCATCCACAGCGGGCTCTCTGGTTTAACGGTTGAGCGCCAAGATGCGGCGCTGCATATGCTTAGTCCAGTGCTTTGGCTTTGAGTTGGGCATATTCATCAGCATTAATCGCGCCGTTATCGAGCAAGGCTTTGGCCTCGCAGATCTGCTCGACTGGTGATTTACCTGCCACTTGCCGAATATAGTCTTCGGTATCTGATTTGGCCCGCTGCATCGCCGCACGTTGACGCTGGGCCATGCCTGCACCATTGCTAACAATGTAAATCAGCGCGGTAAACATCGGCAAAAATATCAGTCCGAGGATCCACAGAGCTTTAAATCCGCCGCCCATTTCAGTGTTGCGAAACAGATCGCCGACGATCTGGAACAGCACCAAAAGGTAAGCGATAAAGATAAAACTTGAGAGTATTAACCAGAAGAAATCCCAGAAATTGCTCATATTGGTGTGTTTCCTTTGCGTTGCCTAATTGGTTTAGGTGTAGCCGGCGTAAACCCGCCGGCGATGGTGTTACCCGGGCTTGCGCATCGCGGCCTGTAGCCAGCTGCGCAGAAGCGACCAGAGTGCGCTGCCGGTGAGCATGCCAAGCACGTAAACTCCGACGATCAGTAGCGACGCCGGCAGCGTCAGGCTCATATTAAGCAGCGAAACTGTGACAAGACTTATATTTTGAATTTTAAACAGCAAAACAGTCGTCGTGATGACGATGATTAAAGCGGCGTAAACGTAACGCATAGACCCCCCTGTACTGATGATTAAGGTAGTGCTGATGGTGTTTTAAGCGACTCATCAGCTGTCGTTGCTGGATGTTGTAACACACGATTTATCAGCATGTAACAGGCAATAAAACCGCCCAGCGAGGCGGCAAAATGTTTCAAGGTATGGCCGCTAACAACATGGCTAAGACTAAGGATTTCGGCGTCATAGGTTTCGAGCACCTTGCTCAACACATACCAGCTAAAGATCCAGTAAAGATCACTACCGCGTGAGTAACGCGATGGTTGCAAAATAGCCAGAAAAAGTAAAGCCAGTACCGCATAAGCCTGCAGCATTGCGTACGGCAGCACGTTGCCAACGCCTTGCCGCTCGGTCACACGCCAGTAAATAACCGATGAGGCACCAATCAGTAACATCGGTACTAATAACACTAGCCCGGTGCGCACGCTGATGCGATCTGAAATCTGGCTGGCGACTAAGGCCATAAAGGTAATGGTCATCGGCAGACGGTCCCAGAACAGTCGGTCATTGTCGGGGGCTAGATGGTAGTAACTTGAACCTAAAGCAGTCGCGAATATACCAAAGAAAAACACCAAATAAGGCCAACGCTCACGCATAAATTCAAACCGCACGCGGCAGCGGATTAGCAGGGCCAACCCCAAGGTACCCGCCAGAAAAAAACCTATATTGGAGACCACGTTATTGAAATGCGGGATCCCCAAGAAGCTGCGTTGGTCGGCAAAATTATGGTAAGCCAGCGGCTGCGGCACGGCCGGTAACAAAAAGGCTGCCGCCACACAGGCGAGGGTAAAACCGATCAGTAGAAGGTTGCGCACACTCATAGGACAAGCTCCTGTTGTCGATGCGCGGTACTGTTTAGCGTTGTGCATGATCGGTACTGTGTCCATCCAATGGGTTGTGAGTTTTTATGGAGCGCTGACGACGGCATTAAACACACGCTCGCCATCCGCACGATGCGCATCCAACAAACCGTCGCGTATTTCCCATAGTTTTACCGACTCCAGCGCCGCGAGAAACTCGCGCTCTTGTTGCATCACTCCATCGGCGGGGCAAACCATACGTGTGCTCAGCAATGGGCCGATGCTCAGGCGATTTTCGACCGAGGTAAAACTCGCCTGATAAGTATTGCAACCGCTGCTGCCGTGTACCTGGCCTTGCTCAAAGACCATGCTCAAACGCGTGCCAGGCAGAGCGCTAACCACTGCTTGGCGACCGTTGTTGAATCCGGTTACGTCCCAGTACACGCCCTCAAGCGTTGCCGCAGGCTGCGCTTTAAATGTCAATACCGCACCAGTGGCAGTGCTCAGGCTCAGTTGCTCAGTATTAATGGCATACGCCAGAGTGCCGCTGAGTGCCGCTCTCACGGCGTTCTCCAGCGCCGTTTGTGGCTCCGGGCAAGCCATCGTCGAACCGGCTAACATGCTAATTTTCACCTTTCCAGTACTCAGGTTATAGCCCCCCATAAGCCTATTACAGCCGGAAAAACCGCTCAAACGGCCTGCCTCAAAACGTACCGTTACAGGCTTTGCCGCGTCAATTGCGATACCGGCAAAGCTACCGCTAGGAGAGTCTAACTGCCATGTTGGCCCCTCTAGTGAGAGCGGCTTGGCGGTGGTATCCGTGGTATCCTTAGCTGGCTTTGGCACGCGACAACAACCTGCCAACAGTTGCCCGTCTGGCAGCGATATCCTTGCGCTCATTGGATGTTGGGTGTTAGACATACCGTCGCTACAGCTCGCCTCACGCAGCAGCGCGACTGCTTCGCCGCCCTTACCGGTTACCGGCTTGCCGCGCCAAGCGTACTCTTTGAGCGCAAGCAGATGCGTTTTCTGGCCGAGGAAATCGACCGCTTTCTGTTCGGGCAAGAGCAATTGCGCTCGACTTTTGTCACTAAACTGCAGGCTCCATGACGGCTCATTGCCAAAGCAAATAAGCTGCGGCTCGGCGGCGAACACAGTAAAAGCCGGCAATACCGACGCCAGTAAAATCGCTGCATTTATCGATGTTTTTAGCATGTGTTCGACTCATCCTTTATGAATATATATAAGAGCGTATTGTGACCATGTAGGCACCGCGCAGGCGCTGCTACCGCATAGGTAAAGAGCCGCAGCTTGAGGGCGGTTTTGGTAGTGCAGATTTTTGCTTCCAGCATACTAATAATTGGTGATAAGGCCTCACTATCTCAAGCTATTGGCGCTTGGGGTTTTGGGAACAATGGAACACAGCACTACCCGCGTCGCTCAGTGCCTTCTTCCCAGCAATCGGTTTTGATAACGCGCTGAAGGAATAGTAGTTAACTGCTTATACGTACAATGTAGCCGATGTTATGGTTGTTGTCCTCAATGGGGAAGGTCAGTGACTCAAACCAGTGGCAGTGTTGTGAGGGCAGGCTATAATCATGTTTATCTGCTTGCATCACGTATTAGTATAAGGCTCTGATGACTGACGCCTGCGCCCCCGTTAGTGGCATCGTAGTTGTTCCACTAGAGCACCCTGATAGCAATTAAAACCTTTAGGTCTAACTGGCTTTGCCATCTATTATTGCCTATTGCCGCGACTTCTGTCATTGCATCACTGTCTATTATTGCGCTATTGCACGAGATAAAACCGATGATAAGAGCAACACTGAAAACATTTAAATGGGCAGCGTTGGTGCTAGGCGTCAGCGTGCTGACGATATTGGGTGTGCGTGCTTATGACTCGCAGCGCGGTGCGCCATTGGAGCTTTGGCATACTTTTGTGCCGCATGAATTGACGGTCGAGCAGATTGATATGGCTGACTGGGCTCAGTACGTGAGCGCCGAAGAGCGAATTTTTGCCGAGGTACGTACCGAGGTGAGTGATCGGTTGGATCCCGAGTCGCGCAATGCTAGCGACCGTTTTTTTGTCGATAGCCCAATTTATCCCGGTAACTTTGCCAATAACTGGAACCATTCTTACATCATGATGCCGACGGGCACGCCCATAGGTGCGGTGGTGTTGCTGCACGGTCTGACCGACTCGCCCTACAGTCTGCGTCACATTGCCTTGCGTTATCAGGCCGATGGTTATGTGGTAGTTGCTGCGCGGATGCCGGGGCATGGCACCGTTCCGGGTGGCTTGACCAAGGTTGAGTGGCAGCAGTGGGCGGCAGCGACCCGGATGGCTGCGCGTGAAGCGCGTCGACTGGGTGGCGCGTCTACGCCTCTGCATGTTATCGGTTTCTCCAATGGCGGCGCGTTGGCGATGAATTATGCCCTCGAAGCTCTCTCCGATAAGGCGCTGGCTCGCCCAGATCGCATTGTGCTGATCTCGCCAATGATCGGCATCACCAGTATGGCGCGATTTGCCGGCATGATGGGCTGGCCTGCAGTATTTCCCGCGTTTGCCAAAGCCGCATGGTTGAATATAGTCCCGGAGTTTAATCCGTTTAAATACAACTCATTTCCGGTTAATGCGGCGCGCCAGACTGCGCTCATGTCTAACGAGTTGCAGCAGCGCATCGCGCGCTATGAGAGTGAAGGTCGCTTGAGCGAATTGGCCCCAATACTAACCTTTCAGTCGGTGGTCGACTTTACTGTTAGCACGCGGGCAATCATCAACGCGCTCTATGCTCATCTGCCTGCCAATGGCAGTGAGTTGGTGTTGTTTGACATCAACCGCAATACTAAGATTGGCCCGCTACTGCGCGTGAGTAACGATACCGTGCTGAAACGTTTATTACCTGCGCCGCCGCGTGCCTATACCGCGACCGTTATCAGTAACATTAGCCCTAACCAAGCAGAGGTTATGGAGCGCACTACCCCGGCAGGTTCAACAAAGGGGCAAACGCGTGCCTTGGGCTTGGTTTACCCGCGTGAAGTTTTTTCCTTGTCGCATCTAGCGCTGCCATTTCCGCTCGACGATTCACTGTATGGCTTAACCCCTGGAGATAACCTCGATTACGGCGTTAATTTAGGCGCGATGGCGGCACGCGGGGAGCGCGGTACGCTGATCGTGAGCATGGACTCGCTAACGCGGATGTCTTCCAATCCATTCTTTTCTTACATGCTTAAACGTATCGAAGAGGGTCTTGGCGGTGGCCGCAGCACGGCGGCACCAAGTGCTAACGGTGCGAATAGTCCCGAGTAAGTAAAATCGTCCAGCGAAATAGGAGCACGACATGCACACACGGATTCCACTTGATGAAAATGAGCTACTTGAGTCCGTGTCGACCGGACATTTGCCACCTGCCGAACAGATAGAGTCATTGGTGGCCGAGGCGTACGAGCGTTATCGGTCGCTGGATGAGGGACGGGTGGCCGATTACATTCCGGCCTTGGCTAAAGTGCCGCGTGAGCTTTTTGGTATCTGTGTTGTGGGAGTTGGCGGGGCGGTTTATACGGCTGGCGATGTTTCCTATGAGTTTACCATTCAGAGCGTCTCCAAGCCCTTTGTGTTCGCTCTGATTTGTCAGGCGATTGGCGAAGCCGAGGCGCGCACTAAGCTCGGCGTGAATGCCACCGGGCTGCCCTTTAATTCGGTGATGGCGGTCGAGCTCAATCAAGACCGAACCATGAACCCGATGGTCAACGCTGGGGCTATCGCAGCCACCAGCCTCGCGCCAGGCGCTAATGCCGATGAAAAATGGCAGTTTATCGAAGAGGGTCTGTCGCGTTTTGCCGGCCGAAAACTCACCCTCAATCGCGAAGTTTACGACTCTGAAGCTGCCACTAATCTACGTAATCGCGGCATAGCCAAATTGCTGGAGGGCTACGATCGGATGTATTTCGACGCCCTCGAAGCCACCGATATTTACACCAAGCAATGTTCGCTAAACGTCTCGGCTCGTGATCTTGCCATCATGGGGGCGACGTTGGCGGATGGCGGGGTCAACCCTATTACCGAAGAGCGGGTGGTGGATGCCTCGATCTGTAAGCGTGTACTGGCTGTGCTGGCAACCGCCGGGCTGTATGAGCTTTCGGGGGACTGGCTGTATGAAATAGGCTTGCCGGGCAAGAGCGGTGTTAGCGGTGGCATTGTTACCGTGGTGCCGGGTAAGGGGGGATTGGGCACGTTTTCGCCTGCGCTCGATGAGGCCGGCAACAGCATTAAAGGACAGCGGGTGGCGAAGTTTCTCTCCGAACGGATGGGTTTGAACCTGTTTGCCTCTAAGCCTGACCATTGAGTGGTTGGGTGTATCGATGTATCTCGCCAGTCACTCGGCTTGGCGTAATTATCCAGGGATGAAACATTATGACTAAGGCGTTCTCTGCAGGCATGGGTGAGCAAACGGAGCAGCAAGCATCTTGGCTGCCGATGATTATCATCTCGATGGGGCAAGCACAAATGTCGTTGAATATCAACGCTTTGCCGGTATCTATTGGCGGTATTGTCGAGGAGTTCAATACGGCCCCGACGACGGTGGCGACTGCTATCGTGGCGTACTCTCTGGCGGTTGCCGGTTTTATTATGCTCGGCGCTAAACTCAGTCAGATGTTTGGTGCGCTCACGGTATTTCGTTTGGCAACTGTTGTTTTGTGCGGGTCGATGGTGATGATGACCTTCAGTCCCAATGTAGCCGTGATGATTGCCGCGCAAGGCATCGCTGGCTTGGCTGCGGCCGCCATAGTGCCAACCTTGGTAGTGCTGATTGCCAACAATTACTCCGGCAAGCAGCAAGCCAAAGCGCTGGGTATTCTGGGGGCCGTGCAGGCTATGGCGACGGTAACCGCCTTCTTTGTGGCTGGTGTGGTCGGTACCTACCTTGGCTGGCGCTATGCATTTGGACTGGTTATTCCGTTTTCTGCGATAACCCTGTTTCTTACCCTGCGACTCAAGCCCGTTGCCAAGGTGCCTGATGTGAAAATTGACGGTGTCGGGGTGATCCTGGCCGCAACCTCAGTCATCCTGATCAGCCTTGGGGTCAACAACCTGAACAATTGGGGGCTGATGCTGGCCAATACACTTGCACCGTTCAATGTGCTGGGGCTATCACCGGCGTTGCTCATGCTGATTGTCGGTTTGGTGGGTATTCAGTTGTTCGTGGCTTGGGCGCAGCGTCGTCAGGCACGTCAAGAAACGCCCTTGTTAGCCCTTGAAGTTATCCAGTCACCACAGGAACGGGCGGCGGTGTACTCGATGATGTCGATTGTGATCTTGGGTAATGCATTGACCTTCCTCGTGCCGTTGTATATCCAAATGGTCCAGGGGCGTTCTAGTTTCGACACCGCAGTGGCGATGATCCCTTACCAACTGTCAGTGTTTACTGCGGCTATTCTTGTCGTCGGTCTTTATGATCGACTGGCGCCCCGCCAGATCGCCCGTTATTCTTTTGTGTTGGTGTCGATTGCGATGGCGCTGCTGGCCTTCGTGATGAAAAACGACTGGAGCAACTGGTTGGTTGTGCTGGGCCTAGTCATGTTCGGTTTGGGCCAAGGTGCGTTGGTTACGCTGCTATTTAACGTGTTGGTCACCTCATCGCCAAAAGAATTGGCTGGTGACGTGGGATCGCTGCGTGGCACGGTGAATAATTTATCGGCAGGTGTTGGCAGTGCCATTGCCGGTGCATTGGTGGTGGGTATCCTGAGCATGAATATTAATAGCGCCTTGGTTGAGAATCCGACTATTCCTGCAGCCCTGATTGAACAGGTTGATCTCGATCGGGCCACCTTCGTCAGTAACGATCGCTTGCTCGGTGTTATGTCGCGAACCACGGCAACCTCGGAGCAGGTTGACGAGGCCGTGAGAATTAACGCTGAGGCGCGCCTTAAAGCGCTGAAACTGACATTTCTGATAATGGCTGCGCTGGCTCTTTTAGTCATAGTACCGAGCGGCCGGTTACCGGGTTATATTCGTGGTCAAGGTCCCAGTGGACAGCCACCCAAGGTTTAATGATTGATGGCTGACTGCGCCCGCTCGAACAAGTGCCAATACCATTGAAAGGAGTTGTTCTGTGTTTGTGAATTACTTTGCCACGCGTGTTGGCCATTTACATGCCGCGACCGCTGTACTCGCGCTTGCTTCTCTGGCACTAGCCACGGGCTGCCAGCGGGAGGGCGAAGAGCTGCAAGCGGAGATTCGCCCGGTTCGCGTGATGACCATCGAAAGTCGTGACAGCAATGGCGCGTTTTCGTTGACCGGCACAGTGCAGGCGCAGGCTGAAATCAACTTGTCGTTTCGTATCGACGGTCGAATGATCATGCGCACGGTGGATATTGGCGACAGCGTCAAGGCTGGTCAACTGATTGCTCGGCTCGATCAGCAAGATGAGGAGCGTGGTCTACAGGCGGCGCGCGCTCAGTTAGCTGCGGCTCGCGCGCAGTTGCTTGAGGCGCGTAACAACTACGGGCGTATGCGTGAGCTGGTCGCCCAGGATGCTGTATCGCGGGCTACTTATGACCAAGCCGAGGCGCTTTTGGGGACGGCAGATGCACAGGTTAAGGCAGTGAAGGCGCAGGTTGACTTGGCGAAGAACCGCTTGAGCTATACGCGTCTCTTGTCTGATGTGGCTGGTGTGGTGACGGCACGTGGTCCTGAGGCGGGCGAGGTGGTCGGGGCAGGGCGGATGGTTGTTCAGGTTGCGCGCGATGGTGCACGTGATGCGGTATTTGGCGTGCCAGCACAGATCAAAGACAGCGCCCAGAGCAACTCGGAGATCACGGTCTTTTTAACCAGCGACCCACAGGTTACCGCCGTAGGCAAGGTGCGTGAAATTTCGCCCCGTGCCGACCCGGTAACGGGCACTTTCGCTGTGCGTATTGGACTGCTTAATCCACCACCGGCGATGCGCTTAGGTAGCACTGTGACTGGGCGTTTAAAACTGTCAGTGGCTTCCGGCATTGAGGTTCCCGCCTCGGCGTTAACCCGTGCGGGTGGCAAACCTGCAGTATGGGTGGTCGACGCGCAGGCACTGACAGTGTCGCTACGCACTATCGAGGTGCGCGGCCAAGATACGGCCAAGGTCCAGGTTGGTGCAGGGCTTAACCCTGGTGATGTGGTTGTGACTGCCGGAGTGCAGGCGCTACGTCCGGGCCAGAAGGTCCGTCTGCTAGAGGCGAGTAAATCGTGATAGGTCCGAATCTGTCTGAGTGGGCGCTTTCGAAGCGCTCGTTGGTGGTGTTTTTGATGATTCTCTCCGTGGTGGCGGGGACGCTATCGTTTACTAACTTGGGCCGTGGCGAGGACCCTGCGTTTACCTTCAGGAGCATGGTGGTCGGAGCTGCGTGGCCAGGGGCGACGGTTGAGGAAACCCTGCTGCAGGTTACTGAGCGCCTCGAGCGCACCTTACAAGAGACGGATCATCTTGAGCGGGTGCGCAGTTACACCACTGCGGGCCAGGCCACGATTTTTGTCGACCTGAAGCAGTCAACCCCGCCCGCCGAGGTTGAAGATGTTTGGTATCAGGTACGTAAAAATATTGGTGATATGCGTCATACCCTGCCATCGGGTGTGGTCGGGCCATTCTTCAATGATGACTTTGGCAGCACTTTCGGCATTATTTATGGGTTTACGGCCGACGGTTTTACCTTCCGCGAGTTGCGTGATTACGTCGAAAGCGCCCGCTCACGGCTGCTACAGGTGCCGGACGTTTCCAAGATAGAAGTGTTGGGCGCTCAAGATGAGCAAATATTTATCGAGTTCTCCACCGAACGCTTGGCTGGCTTGCGCCTTGACCTACCGGCGATTTTAGCCTCACTGCAGGCGCAAAACTTGGTAACCCCGGCGGGCGTGATTCAGTCTGAGCACGAGCGAGTGTTTTTGCGTGTTAGTGGTGCGCTGGATTCTGAGCGTGATATTGAAGCCATGACCATTGTTGCTGGCGGGCGGATTATTCGTCTTGGCGATATTGCCAGCGTGCGCAGAGGCAACGTCGACCCGCCGCAGCCGATGTTTCGTATCAATGGCCAACCGGCTATTGGCTTAGCAATTGCCATGCGCGACGCAGGTGACATTCTCCAATTGGGGAGCAGTATTCGCGCCGAAATGGCCGATATTACCGCCGGTTTGCCGGTGGGCATTGAACCGACACTGGTGGCCGATCAGGCCGTTACGGTGGATGTGGCAATTGGCGATTTTATGACCTCGCTTTGGCAGGCTATCGTAATCATTCTTGGTTGCAGCTTTCTCAGCTTGGGGATTCGGCCCGGCACCGTAGTAGCACTGGCGATTCCGCTGACGTTGGTGATCGTGTTTGCCGTGATGGATATCGTCAATATCGATCTGCACCGGATATCTCTAGGCGCATTGATTATCGCCCTTGGTCTGTTGGTCGATGATGCCATGACCACGGTCGATGCCATGATGCGGCGCTTGGCTGCCGGGGACAGTAAAGATGAGGCCGCCACTTTCGCTTATCGCACCTTGGCTGCCCCGATGCTGATAGGGACGCTGGTGACCATCGCCAGTTTTGTACCCATTGGTTTTGCCCAGAGCTCGGCGGGTGAGTACACTTTTTCGATTTTCTCAGTGGTGGGTATTTCGCTGATCGTCTCGTGGCTGGTGGCGGTGATTTTTGCACCCTTGATTGGTAAAGCGATACTCAAGACACCTAAGGCCGAGTTACAAGCCAAGCCGAGTAAGTTACTAAATGCTTATGGTGCTTTCTTGCGTGCGGCGATCCGCGCCAAATGGTTGACCATCGGCCTGACGCTGGGGGCTTTCGTCATTACCTTATTCTTGTCGCAGTTCGTTTCGCAGCAGTTTTTCCCCGCCTCTGATCGCCCTGAATTGACGGTGGATTTGAGCCTGCGCCAGAACGCTTCTATCTATGCCACTGAGGTGCAAGCCCAGCGGCTCGAAGCGTTCCTTAAAGATGATCCCGATGTTGAGCACTTCAGTACCTATGTTGGCCAAGGGGCGGTGCGTTTTATCCTGACCTTAAATGTTCAGCTGGCTAATCCGTTCTTCGCTCAATTGGTGGTGGTGGCTAAAGATATTGAAGCGCGAGAACGGCTGCAGGTTAAATTGGAGAAACTTCTCGCTGAGCAGTTTCCTGATGTAGTAGCACGGGTCTCCCCTCTCGAGCTAGGCCCACCTGTGGGGTGGCCCTTGCAGTATAGGGTGAGCGGACCAGACAACGATAAGGTGCGTGCCATTGCCCTCGACTTGGCTGTGCTGATCGGTGCGGACGCCCGCGCCCGGCACGTTAACTTCGACTGGATGGAGCCAGCGCGGCAGATTCATGTGCGCGTTAATCAAGAAGAGGCCCGTCAACTGGGCATCAGTTCGAGTGCGCTGGCCGGTGTGCTCAATGCCGCCGTGACAGGCACGACTGTGACGCAGGTTCGTGACGATATTTACCTAGTAAACGTTGTGGCCCGCGCCATTGACGAACAGCGCGCCTCACTGGAAACGCTCAGCTCGCTGCAGGTGCCGACCCCGAGTGGGCGGATGGTGCCGTTGAGCCAGTTCTCGACCTTTGTTGAGGAGCAGGAGTTTCCTTTGGTGTGGCGCCGCGACCGGGTACCGACCTTGACTGTGCGCGCCGATGTGATCAGTGGGGAGATGCCAGACACAGTAGTGGAGGCGTTGGCACCGCAGGTCGCCGCATTTGCTGCCAAGCTGCCCAAGCCTTACAAGGTCGAAACCGGTGGGCTGTACGAGGAGAGCAAAGAGTCCCGCGCTTCGGTGTTCGCCGTAGTGCCGCTGATGATCTTGCTGATGCTGGTAGTCATGATGGTGATGCTTGTTAGCTTTCGCCGGTTAGTGATGGTGGTGTGCGTTTTACCGCTGGGGCTGATAGGCGTGGTGCTGACGTTGCTGACCTTTGATCAGCCGCTTGGCTTCGTTGCCATTCTCGGTGTTTTGGCCTTGATCGGTATGATCGCCAAGAACGCGGTGATTCTGATTGTGCAGATCGAAACCGATCGCGCCGAAGGGAAGAGTGTCTACGATGCCGTCATCGCATCAGCGACCTCGCGGATGCGGCCGATGATGTTGGCTGCCTTCTCAACCATCCTGGGCTTGATCCCCATTGCTCCGACCGTATTTTGGGGGCCGATGGCGTTCGCCATCATGGGTGGTTTGTTAGTGGCAACGCTGCTGACGTTGGTGTTTTTGCCGACGCTGTATGTGGCAGTGTTTGGCCATGAGCAAACACTTCCCGGTACGGTTGTTGATGAAGCCGCGATGGGTATTACGGATTGAGCTCAAGCCCATTAACTGCGCCCGCTGCTGCGGCGATGCGCGAGGTCTTAGAGTTGTATTTGGACGACACCCGACAGCTGTTTAACTCAATGGACCCGGCACCGTTTCGCGAGCGTGATATTGACCCCGAGGCGGCGCAGTACATCCTCGACTGGGCGTATGAGGTCTCGGGGCGAAAGTCGCTGGGCTTAGCGGTACATCTGGGGCGAGAGAACACCAGCGGTGACACTACGACGATCGTGACGCAAGCGGTGCATGAGTATTTTCGCGGTCGGGCGCAGGCTTCGCGCAAAGAGCTGAAAAAGCTACTGCGCACCGGGCGCATCACTTTGGTTATCGCGTTGGTTTTTCTGAGTGCGGTGAACGGCTTTAGTGAGTTTGTCTCTGAGCTAATCCCGCACGAGGGGCTCTTCTGGTTAATTAACGAGAGCTTATTGATTGCCGCCACGGTGGCACTCTGTCAGCCGATTGCGATTTTTCTCTACGACTGGTGGCCGATCCGCGCCGATGCTCGTTTGTATGACCGCCTTAGTGTGATGGATGTGCAGGTTTTCTGTGCCAATACGGCAAGTGCTTGCGTAGTGGAACAACCAGCGTTATGACGCAGTGGAGGCGGGCGATGGGTGTACCTAGGGCGTCAATTGCATGGCAGCGCGGCGTGGCTTATTTCGGTTTTTGGCTGCTGTTGTTGCCAAGTTTTTCGCTTGCAGATCTGACCTTTGGTCTGCTGCTTGCGGGGGCCGCGACCTGGGTCAGTATGCGGCTGTTGCCCGTTGACGCGGAGAGTTTACGGGTGAGCAAATTGCTGCAATTGGTACCGCACTTTATTTACGAGTCTTTACTTGCTGGAGTTGACGTGGCGCGGCGCGCGCTGGATCCAAAATTGCCGCTCAATCCTGGTTTGGTTAATTGCCCGGTCGGGTTTCCGCCGGGTTTTGCGCGCAATACCTTCGCCACCATTATGAGTTTGCTGCCCGGTTCTGTGTCGGTCGGTGAGGGTGCTGACGATAAGGTGTTGGTGTATCACTGCCTCGACCTAGCCCAGCCGTTGGTCGAGCAGCTATACGCCGAGGAGCGGTTGTTTGCCAAGGCGTTGGTAGTGGGGAAAGCGCATGTCTGAGTTCTTGTTGGGTGCGGCGGTATTTATCCTTGTGGCAGTTGCCTTGGGCTTGTTACGAATCTTGCGCGGGCCGGGGCCGGCTGACCGGATGATGGCGGTGCAGTTGCTGGGCACGGGTGGTATTGCTGTGTTGTTGTTAGTTGGGGTGGCCACTGCCGAGCCGGCAACTGTTGATGTGGCGCTGACACTGGCACTGCTGGCGGTGTTTGCCACCTGTGCGTTCGTTACCGCCCCAGACGCTTCGCGCAACGCGCCACCCGAGGATCGGCAATGAGTATTTTTCTCGATGCTTGGAGCGTGCTCGCGGTGTTGGCGGGTGGTTTTTTCTTTTTTGTTGGCAGTCTTGGTTTGTTACGCTTTCCTGATTCCTTCACCCGCCTGCATGCCCTCACCAAGGCTGATAACCTAGGTCTGGGCTTTGTCGTGCTTGGGCTGTTGCCGCAGATGGACAGTTGGTTTGCCGGCCTTAAAGTGTTGAGTATTTGGTTATTGGTGTTGCTATCGGCGTCGATCATCTCGCAGCTGATCGCGCGTGCCATCAAGCGCAGGGAGTGGTGATGCTTAACCTACTGAATGGCAGTCTGGCGCTGCTAATCCTCGGTTTGGCCATTTGGGTCATAGTTGCGCGTGAGGCGTTCGCCGCCGTCGCCGGTTTTATGGTTTATGGCTTATTGTTGGCGTTGGTTTGGGTCCAGTTACAGGGCATCGACATCGCGCTCACCGAAGCCGCTATCGGCGGGGGGCTGACAGGCGTATTGCTTATTGGCGCAGTGACGCGCTTGCGCGCCGCAGAGGCCTCCATTTATGCCGTACGGCCAAGCGTGTGGCTGCGTTGGCTGGCTGGCGGGCTGTCGCTGGCAGTTACGCTACTGCTGGCACTCTGCGTGCTGGCACTGCCCGACCCGGCACCGACGCTGGCGCATGCGGTGGTGGCCAATATAGATGCCACTGGGGTGGGCAATCCTATCACTGCTGTGCTACTGGCTTTTCGCTCGTTAGACACCTTGCTGGAGGCCATAGTGCTGTTGCTGGCGCTGATTGGCGTTTGGTCGTTGGCCCCAGAGTCAGTATGGGATGGTCGACCTAGCCTGGCTCAGCAACTAGAAACTAATGGTATTTTGGCCTATGCGGCGCGTTTGATGGTTCCGGTTGGCATTGTTGCTGGCGGTTATATCTTCTGGGTTGGCGCCGACCACCCGGGCGGTAAATTTCAAGGTGCTACAGTACTTGCGGCCATGTGGTTGCTGGTCATGCTGGCGGGCCTACAGGATGCCCCGCCGATTAGTCGGACATGGCTGCGTATCGGCTTAGTCTGCGGCCCACTGGTGTTTATTGCCATCGGCTTGGTTGGCGTGCTGAGCGCGGGCGCGTTTCTGGGCTATCCGCCCGGGCTGGCCAAACCCTTAATTATTGCCATTGAGCTGGCGTTGATGCCGTCGCTGACGCTAGTGCTCGGTTTATTGTTGCTCGGCACACCGCAACGCAAGGCATGCCCATGAACACCCCGACGTTATTTGGCCTGTGCGCCGCTGCACTTATTGGCATTGGCTTGTACGGACTGATTGTTAACCCACATCCGTTGCGCAAAATACTGGCGTTTAACCTGCTTAGCAGTGGTGTGTTTATGTTGTTTGGTAGTATTGCCCGCCGGGGCGCCGCGCTGGGTATGGGCGGCGACCCAGTACCGCAGGCCTTGTTGATTACCGGTATCGTGGTGGCGTTTTCAGCCACGGCACTGGCGGTGGCCTTGCTGTTGCGGCTGTTTGCCGTCACCGGTGCGGTAATCCTGAATGATCACGCGCCGAGCAAGGCGGACTCTGCGGCCGGTGAGGTGTAAATGCCAGTGTCTGCCGCTATGCCGGTTTTATTGAATATCTCGACGAGCACTTCGGACGCCGGTTTGCTGTTGGTGCTGGCTGTGCTGTTGCCGTTTGTGGGCATGATGTTCGGTGTGCTCTGTGGTGCTCGTCACGCGCAACGGGTGACCCAACTAGCGCTTCTGTTGGGCCTGGCAATTGCACTGGCCTGCGGCGTTGTACTGCTGAAAACGAACACCGCGCTGGTGTACGTGCTGGGAGGCTGGGCCCCGCCATTAGGGGTCGCCTTGCGTGCCGATGGCTTATCAGTGGCGATGTTGCTGGCGACCGCGGTAGTGGTTTGCGCTGTGGGCGTTTACGGCGGCGCAGACTTTGGTGCTCGCCGTGGCGAATCACTGCAGCGCGCCGGCTTTAGTTTTTGGTTGCTGCTACTGGCGATCTGGGGCGCGCTCAACCTGGTGCTGGTGAGTGCCGACCTGTTCACCTTGTATGTCGCCCTCGAGTTGTTGACCTTCTCTGCAGTGCCATTGGTGTGCTTAGACGGCCGTGGCGAGACGCTGCGTGCGGCGTTGCGTTATCTGTTGTTCGCACTGCTGGGCTCGATGCTCTACTTGCTGGGGGCTGTGCTCTTGTATGGCGCCTATGGCACCTTGGATATCGCCCTCTTGGCCGCCGTGGCTGAGCCGGGCCTACTAGTCGGTGTTGCCGCGGCATTGATGACGGTCGGTTTGCTGGCCAAAACGGCGCTGTTTCCGCTGCATATTTGGCTGCCGCCCGCACATGCCGGTGCGCCGGCGGCGGCCAGTGCGCTGTTGTCGGCCTTGGTGATCAAGGGCTCTTGGTTTTTAGTCGTGCGTTTGTGGTTCGATGTACTGCCAGCCGTGGTGACGTTCTCAGCGTCGCAACTGTTGGGAGCGCTCGGTGCTGCTGCGATCGTGTTTGGCAATCTAATGGCGCTGCGCCAAGCACGCTTGAAATTACTGATCGCCTATTCCACGGTGGCCCAGATTGGTTATCTATTTTTGCTGTTTCCGCTGGCATTTAGCGCTTTGAGCGGGCACATCGAAAACGGGCTTGCCTTGACAGGGGGCATGCTACAAGCGATTTCCCATGCCACGGCGAAGGCCGCGATGTTTATGGCCGCCGGTTTAATCAGTGCTGCGCTAGGCCATGATCGGATCGCCGATTTTGCCGGTGTGGCCCGAGCGTTGCCTGTCACCGTGATGGCTTTTGCACTGGGCGGCATAACGCTTATCGGCCTGCCTCCCTCCGGCGGCTTTCTGGCCAAATGGTTGCTGCTGTCGGCTGCCGTTAGCAGTGGCCAGTGGTGGTGGGCGTTGGTGTTGCTGGTGGGGGGCTTGCTCACCAGTGCTTACCTGTTTGTTGTGTTGGCGCAGGCGCTGCGCGCACCCTTGGTGCCGTTGCTACTGTGCGCCCCAGTCGCTCGTTCTCGCGAGTTGACGGTGCTAGTGCTAGCCCTGTGTTCGGCCTTGCTGGGGCTGGTGGCGTTTGCCGAGGTCGACCTGACTCAGATCGGTCGTCAGGTGGCAATGTTGGAGGGCGCATCGTGATGCTCGGACAGTTGCTATTAGCGACCACCTTAGGATTGCCGTTGCTGATGTTGGCAACTTGCCTGTCGGCCCGCGTGCGTGAGCGGATATTGGCATTGCTGGTGTTCGCGCCATTGCCGGCAATGGCGGCGGCTTTATTTGCCGTCGATAGCCAATTGCTGGTCGGGCAGGGGCGATTGCAGTTGGCGCTGCAGTTGGATGTTCTCGGGGCGATATTACTCGGTGTGGCGGCTTTACTGTGGAGCATGGCGGGCCTGTATGCTGCCAGCTATTTACGTGGTACCGCCAATTGTGGACGCTTTGTGGTCTGTTGGTTGATGACGCTGATGGGCTGTTTGGGGGCCTTTGTAGCCGCCGACATGTTTAGTTTTTACCTGCTACTGGCGCTGCTTGGCGTCGGTGCCTGCGGCTTGGTGGTGCATGATCAGAGCGCTTCGGCGTGGCGCGCAGGTGGTACCTATCTGGGCCTTTCTCTGTTTGCTGAAAGCTGCGTGTTGTTGGCGTTTATCCTGCTGGCGGCGGGCACCCAAGGCGACAGTTGGTTGATCCGTGATGTGGTCGCCGAGTTGCCGCAGTCGCCGTGGTGTGATGTGACACTGGGGTTGCTGATTGTCGGACTGGGGCTGAAAGCTGGGTTGGTGCCGCTGCATGTGTGGATGCCGTTAGCGCATGCGGCTGCCCCGATACCGGCATCTGCAGTGCTGAGTGGCGCGGTGGTCAAGGTCGGCATCATCGGTCTGATTCGCTTTTTGCCACTGCAGACAGCCTTGCCTGACTGGGGTTTTGCCTTAACTTCGGCAGGCTTGTTTACTGCGCTGTACGGGGTGGCTATTGGCATCACACAACAACATCCGAAGGCGGTGCTGGCTTACTCCAGCGTCAGCCAGATGGGCGTCATAGTGGCTGTCTTGGGCATGGGCTTGTCGTCTGGCGAAACCAGCGCGGCACTCTATGCCGTTTGGTATGCGGCCCATCACGTGCTGGTCAAAGGCACTTTATTTCTGGCGGTCGGACTGGCTGCCACGACAGGTGCACGGCATCTGTGGCCGCTGCTGTTGGTGGTGGCCGTGCTGGCATTGGGGCTCGGCGGCCTGCCGTTGACGGGTGGCGCGCTGGCCAAGTACGCGGTGAAGGGGCCGCTGGGCGATGGTCTGGCGGCGACAGTGGCGAATGTCTCTGCCGCCGGCACGACCTTGCTGATGCTGCACTTTGTCTATTGCCTGAAAACATTTGCCGCCACGGACGCGCAGGCGCAGCCGGGCAAGGGCTTGTTGCTCCCTTGGTGCGTGTTGGCGCTGGCGTCGTTATTGATCCCTTGGCTGATGTATCTGTGGGTTGCAGCCGGCACAGTGACCGACCTGCTCGAGCCGGCCTCGCTGTGGCTGGCATTGCGACCACCCTTGGTAGGCATGATTACGGCGATTGCTCTGTGGTATTGGGGCGGGCGTTTGCCACGGGTTCCCATAGGCGATATTGCGGTGTTGTTCGGTAGGCTGATGCCGCGCAACGGCGGCGTTAGCCTTGTGTTTACATCGCTGGATGCGTGGCTGCGGCGCTGGGCCTTGGCTTGCATGGCGCTGTTGGTGTTGAGCCTGTTATTCGCTTGGACACTGTATGGCGGGGGGCGCGGATGAGTTACTTGCCGTCAGCGTTGGACCTATCTATATCTACAACAATATACGTTTGGGCCGCCCGTCCTGCGCTGTGTGCGCCAGGTTTGCCGCTGTCACGCCTCACCAGAAGGAAGTTGAGATGAGAATTAACCTGCTCGTAGTACTGCTTGTCGTCGGTTCGTCCGGCTGCACTGTAGGTCCCGACTACCAGCGCCCGCACAGCGAAACACCCAGTCAATGGCGTAGCGATTACGCGCAGATGGCCGAGCTGACGAACACTAAATGGTGGGAGCAGTTTGCTGATCCGACACTGAACAAACTGGTCGAGAGCGCACTGCGGGAGAATCTTGATGTCGCTGTGGCGGCGGCGCGGGTTGATCAGTTTATTGGCGCTTTGACCGCCACGCGTGCCCAGTTATCACCGCAAGTTGGCTACACTGGCGATGCCAGTCGCTCGCGCGCCAGTCGCCTTGGACAGCCACCGCTGCCGCCCGATGCCGATCCGTATTTTTCGCTTTACCAGGCCTCACTTGGTGCATCCTGGCAGCTGGATTTATTCGGTCGGGTACGGCGTTTGTCGGAAGCGGCGCAAGCACAGGTTTACGCCAGTGAACAGGCACAGCGCGGCGTGGCCTTGTCGTTGGTGGCGAGCGTGACCACCAGTTACATAAGCTTGCGCGCACTCGACCGCCAGCTGGAAATCGCCCAGGCGACGGCAAAGAACTTCGGCACCACGGCGCGCTTGTTCGAGTTGCGCTTTAAATTCGGCATCGTCAGCAAAATCGAGCTGATGCAAATTACCTCGCAGCATCAGCAGGCATTGGCGGCTATTCCGGCGTTTGAGCAGGCCATCGAGGCGCAGGAAAATCTGCTGTCTATTCTGCTTGGCCGTAATCCGGGACCGATCCCGCGTGGCAAGAGTATCGAGCAATTAGTCACCCCGCTAATTCCTGCTGATTTACCCGTCGCACTGCTGCAACGTCGGCCGGATATTCTCCAAGCCGAGCAAAACTTAGTGGCGGCCAATGCCAATGTTGGTGCTACCCGTGCTCTGTATTACCCGAGCGTGTCGATTACCGGCGCGCTGGGGAGTATCAGTAGCGAGTTTTCTAAGTTGTTGACGGGGCCTGCGAGTACCGGATTTATTGCCGCTAGTGTGAGTGGTCCGCTGTTTACTGCTGGCGGAATTGAGGGGCAGGTGTACTCCGCTGAGGCGCAAAAGCGCCAAGCGTTGCTGTTGTATCAGCAGACCATTCTGAACGCGTTTCGCGAGACTAACGATGCGCTCACCGGAGCACAGAAGAAAACCGCCGAAGTGGCGCTACAGCAGCAGCGCGTGGCCGCCTTGCGTGAACTGGCGCAGTTATCACGGCTGAGGTTTGATAAGGGCGTTGCGGGCTATCTGGATGTATTGGTCGCCGAGAATGAGTTATTTGCCGCCGAGTTGGCAACCGTCGGCTTGCTGGCCAACAACTATAGCCAGTTTATTAACGTGTATCAGGCCATGGGTGGTGGCTGGGTCGATATTGCAACTTCGATGACGGTGCAGCCGAAAGGCGGGCTAAGCAGCGCCGCATCACAACAATAGCGTGCTAACGCGAGTATGGTGGTGCTCAACGTCATGCTGATTGTTTGCGGCTGGCCCAGCGCCAGATACAGCGATTTGTTGCTTACCCGCTGGTTCTCGCGGATCTTCAGCACAATGCAGTCCAGATAGACGATGGGATAGAGCGGGTCTAACTGCCAAATTTGTAGTCCTTGATATCGTGCAAACTGGTCTCGATACCCCAGCACTGACCGTACAGTTGCAACGCTTTGGCGGTACTCACATCGACCCGATTGCTGGCTAAAAACCAGGGTTCTTTCATGTCGCTCTTGTGGCAGCAATACACCCGCTCGACCCGCGCCATATAGCCAACGCCACAGTCCGCTACCACAGTGACAAAACGCCCTCCGGCAAGGTCTTTCTGAGCTTGGTCAGCAACGCCCGCTCATGGATGTTGCACTGGCCTTTGAACAAGGATTCCTGGTGGGTTTTCCACAATAGCGGTGTGTTGCGGCCATGGTTGGTTTGCAGGCTGATAACCAGGGGGCTGTGGTCATCGGCCTCAAACTCGGTCCAGTCTATGGATACGACAATCTCGGTGCGTTCGGACACCACACAGGGAACCCAGTCATCGAAAAGGCGCCAGACATTGAGCTGGATGTTGGTCAGCAAGCGGTCGACTTGCTTGACCGCGTACTTGTGTTCAAGACCACTGGCCAAAGAGAGGCCATTGCCAATGGGATGACCAGCGAGCCTAACTCGATAACCCCGTGGGTTGCATCGGCGAGCGACAACACACGTTTGGCATGCATGTCCTGCCAGAAAATGTCATCAATATGGTTGAGAATGATGTCGTGATTAAGCATTGGGCTGCTCTGTTCGGTATTGGCGGGTCAAAAACGCAGAGCATACCTCAAAGGCCGCACCACGCCTCACTCGTATGAGGGGATGGCTAAGGCTCAGGCCCTGATGAAAGAGGGATTATCCACGCTGAAAGCTGCGAAGAGTGGCGTGGTGGCTGTCGATATTGGAAGCGGTAGCGCACCGAGCCATCAGTGCAATAAGGGATTGGTTGGAGTGGGTTGTAGATTTTTAGTCAAATAATGCTCGCCGAACAAAGCAGAGAAAGTAAATACAAAACAGGACGTTGGAAGGGATTTTAATTGACGCATTTTCTTTAGGTCCTGTACATGATGTTGCACTTGTAATGAGCGAGCATGGTTGGGACTATTAGAGATCCGAAAAGCAATGTGGCATTTATATAACCCCTATCTGTTCCCTTTGACGCCCAATCACAGAGAATGTCCACAATACCAAGGTATTACCGATATCACTCTAGGTTGGGGGGTTATGGCTTGATGGCTGATGTGGGAAGCAATGTCGTCATCAGTCAATTCATTTCATCTATTATTTATTCATTATATTGGTATCCACCAGTATACCTGATATATCGCCAGTGCTCATATTTAAATGTTGCTCTAGTTTGGATTTTAATTCATTGTATTCACCAGATTTAATTAATTCAAGCATGCCTTTGTCAAACATAGTGCTAAGGTATTCTCCGTTGCCAGTTGCTTTTGAGAATGCGATATAAAAATCACCATCAGTAGAAATGGTAAAAACATCTACAACTTGATTTCTAATATTTTTCTTACTTGCAAGATAATAACCAGAACCCTTTCCCAGTAAGGCAAAGTCTATTCTGTTTCGCAAAAGCATATCGAGTTGCACACTGTCAGACTTTACTTTCTCGAAAGTGATTTCAGAATTTTCAAGTATTTCAGTTGGGTATGAATAACCCAGTGTAGCGCCAACCCTGTTACCTGATAGCAATTCATACACCCCAACTTGTCCTGATGCATCATAACTTCTACTCTTTGACGTCAATGAACAAACCCCTAGCGGTTCGTTTACAAGTGGCGTTTTTGGCCACACATATTTATTTTTGTTGTCTCTTGTTATGGCAGCATTAAAGCAACCGGAAATAACATTAGTAAGTGCTAGATACATGCAGCGTGAAAATGGAATTACTTTATACTCAGTGTTAATGCCTACTTTTTTAAAAGCTTCACGAACTACAATGGGTGTAAAGCCGTCAAGATGTCCAGTTTCTTTATTTAAGAAACAGTAGGGAGCCCAGTCATCTTCTACACCTAATATAATTGTTGTAGGTTTTCCTGATGAGGGGTACACATTGCCTGGGAAAATGAAAAAAATTAATAACAATATAGTCATTGTGTAAGTGTGGCTTTTCATAACAGCTCCCGAGTACATACGAATACATTTATAATACATCATGTACAGGATTCTATTTTATTATCTCATATGTTGAATGCGTTCCAATAACTGATCCGCAACGAAAGCCGCGGTGTCACCGCCGTTGGGCGTCTTCTGTTATCTGGTGACTGAACCGTGCCTGCCGCAGCGCTGGGCAAATTGCTGTCAGTTGTTCCTTGGCTGACTCGGAAATGAGGTGGTGCGCGTCATTTCTGCGAGCCGGAGAGCGTTGGCCATAGGTCGGTGCCCAGAAAAATTCGGCATTGGTCATCGTCTCTTTCCGCCGACCAATGGGAGGAAGTAGCCATGTGTGCAGATTGACGCTCTCTCGCAGCCGGTCGCGTTGGGCGCGGGCTAACTTGGAGTTGTCTCCATCCTTCACAACCGTCAATAGTGCCAGAGTATCGTCGGCCCCGACGGCTGTCATACTGGCCAGTCAAGCTGGCGCCTTCCCGAGGGCACCACGGCGGCAGCAGCGGCCGCCCATGGCCATGGTGGTGTTCTTCCAGTCCACTGCGGGTTGGATGTGGCTGGCCCGGGTGAGTTGACGTCTCCTGGCATGGGAGTGCTGTCGCCTTGCCAAGGGGTTATATATCGGCACACACTGCTCCTTTCACAAGGCGCGCCTTCGGGGACGCCTTGTCATCTTTGGAGTAGTGATGGCACCAGGAGGTGCAGATGATCGTTCGTCAGGCAACGCAGGCTGATATTCCCGTATTGGTGAGTCTGCGCATGGGGCTGTTTTGTGAGGTGGGTGAGCTGAGCGATCCGCTGGTCGATGTGGATCTCTGGCAGGCGACCAGTGCCTATTTCAGCACTGCGCAGGCTGATGGCAGTGCGCGGTCCTGGGTGGCCGAGGTCGGGGGGGAAGTGGTGGCGAGCGGCACGCTGGCTCTGTTTGTGCGGCCCCCCTATCCAGGCAACGTGTCGGGGCGGGAGGCCTATCTGCTCAACATGTATACACTGCCGGCATACCGCAAGCAGGGCATGGCCAGCGCCCTGCTCAATGCCATGGTGGCCCATGCCTGCGCCGAACAACTGGGCAAGGTGTGGCTGCATGCCAGCGATGAGGGACGCCCTCTGTATGAACGCGCTGGTTTTGTTGCCAATCCGGCGTATCTGGAGTGGTTGCCGGGACATTGATCCTGCCTGTGGCGAGAGCTGAACCGGTTTGTTCCGGCAGACGCAATTGTACCTTTGGCATCATCGCCCCATGCAGGGGCGCTTGCCGAGTGCGATACGCAGGCCGTGGACGATGCGATAGCGGCGTATTCAGGCGCAACTGACAAGCCTCGGGTCATGGGCGCGAGCACCCCGCCACGACCGGCGGGATGCTCGCGATTGATCAGGCCACTCGTCCCTGGAGCGGGTGGATCCAGACCCGCTCGCCGAGTGCGATGGCCGGCTGGGCGGGGACAATTTCAATCAGGCAGTTGGCATCGGCCATGGAGCTCAGAATGCCGGAGCCCTGTGGCCCTGTGGTGCGCACCCGCAGCACGCCGCTGGCATCCTGATGGAAGACGCCGCGCAGAAACTCGGTGCGGCCCGGGCGGCTCTGCATCTTTTGTTCGGCCTGTGCCGACAGGCGCAGCGGTTGCCAGACCCGGCCCTGCAAGCAAGCGATGGCAGGCTCGACAAACTGCAGGAAGCAGACCATGGCCGCTACCGGATTGCCCGGCAAGCCGAAGAAGGGGGTGACCCCCAGCTTGCCAAACGCCAGCGGGCGACCCGGCCGCATCTGGATGCGCCAGAAGGCTATCTGGCCAAGCTCGGCCAGCACCTGCTTGATGTAGTCGGCATTGCCCACCGAGACGCCGCCCGAGCTCAGCACCAGATCGGCGCTGGTCGATGCCTGCTCCAATTGCTGGCGCAGTATGGCGGGATCGTCGGGGATAATGCCCAGATCCATCACCTCGCAGCCGGCGGCGGCGATGAGCGCCATCAGGGTGAAGCGGTTGCTGTCGAAGATGTGGCCGGGGGCCAGGGCCTCGCCCGGCGCCTGCACCTCGTCGCCAGTACTGAACAGCGCCACTTTCAGCGGGGTTCGCACGCAGAGCGTGGCTTGACCGAGCGATGCCGCCAGCCCCAGCTGGGGGGCGCCAAGGCGAGTACCGGTCGGGATGGCGACGGCACCCCAGGCGAGATCTTCACCGGCCAGACGCACATTCTGCCCCGCCCGGATCGGGGCACTCACCGTTACCCACTCACCTTCAATAAGCGTCTCTTCCCGCATCACCACGGTATCCACGCCGGGGGGCAGCGGCGCGCCCGTCATGATCTGCACCGCCTGACCCGCCAGCACAGGCTCATGGCGCGGCTGGCCCGCCAGCACTTCACCCACCAGTTGCCAGCGGCCAGCGGCGAGATCGTCGCCGCGCAGGCCAATCCCGTCCATCGCCGAGTTGGCGTGGGGCGGTACATTGATGGGGCTGACGAGATCGGCTGCCAGCACGGCGCCGTGGCACTGGGCCAGCGGCATGTCGGTGCTGCGTGGGGTTGGGGTGAGGGCGTCCAGAATGGTCTGGCGGGCCTCCTCCACTGATAGAAAACCGGCTCCCGGTGTCTGCTCCCGTTGCCGGGATTGAGCCAAGTGGGTACAGACGAAGTCGGCGATGGCCGCCAGATCATTGATATCGAGTTGGGGCAGAGTGGTTTCCTGCGGCGTATCGCTTGCCAGCGCGATGATATCGTCATCGTCCGGGAACAGCAGTGGCTTGCCGAGCGCTGCGCGGTGCAGCTCGATTTTCGGGAAGTGCTCGTGTTTGAACCCCTCCACCAGCAGCAGATCGAGCTCGGTCTGATCGAAGCTTGCCAGCAGCTGGTGAAAGTCGGCTTCGGCCAGATCGGTCTCAATGATGCGAGCATGGCGGCGGCGGGAGGCAACCATCATCTGGCTGGCACCGGCCTTGCGCAGGCGATGGCTGTCTTTGCCCGGCTGGTCGATGTCAAAATCGTGATGGGCGTGCTTGAGTACGCCAAGGCGCAAGCCACGACTCACCAAAATGGGGATGAGTTGTTCCAGCAGGGTGGTCTTGCCGGTGCCGCTCCAGGCGGCAAAGCCGAGCAGGGGAAGGGTGGGGGCCGGGGTCGTCATCGCCAGGGTCATAGCGCGGCTCCTTGTTGGGGGTCGATAGCCGAGTTCAGCAGGCGTGCCTCGTAGGCGGCCAGCTCGGCCGGGCTGTTGAGATTGATGAAGGCATCCGGCTCATCGGCAAAGCTCACCACCGCCATCTGGTGGCGGGCAAACCAGATATCTATCTTGCGCTCCCCTTCGGCCAACGCGCGGCAAAGGGAAGGGAGCAGGGATTTGTGCAGCAGGGCCACCACGGGTTGCAGCCAGTCGCCGTCGTGAGCCACCACCAGCTCGGTGCCCGGAGTGAGGGCGGCGCGAAAGCGGCTCATCAGATCACAGGGCAGGGCAGGGCCATCGCAGGGGACGAACAGCACCCAGTCGTGGCGCGCGGCGGCAAGGCCGACCTGCATGCCCGCCAGTGGGCCGAGATAGTCGTTGTTGTCATCGCTGATGACCGGGGCCAGCACCTGATAGCGCGCCTGACTGCGGTTGGCGTTGATCAGGATCTCGTCGACCTGGGGCTGGAGCCGGTCAAGCACGTGATCGATGAGCGGACGGCCCGCAAGCTGGACCCAGCCCTTGTCTTCGCCCCCCATGCGGGTGGCGCGGCCACCGGCCAGGATCACGGCAGAGACGGGGAAGGCATCAGTTCTGGATTCGCTGTTTGAGGTCATGTCGCTCGATGATTTTCAAAGGGGTGGGTTCGTGCAGTTTGCCACGGGCGAGGGTCCATTGCCGCTCGCACAGGTCGGTCAGATCGTTGTTCTGGTGGCTGATGATGACCAGACCACTGCCCTGTTCCCGCAGATCTTGCGCCAAGGCGGCCATCAGGGCAACCGAATGTGCATCCAGATTGGCGGTGGGTTCATCCATCAGCAAAAAGGCGGGCTGCAGCGCCCAGGCACGGGCCATGGCCAGACGCTGGCGCTCGCCACCGGACAAAATACTGATGTGTTCCCGCGCCACTCCTTCCAGCTCGACCCGGCGCAGCGCCTCGAACACCCGCACCTCGTCGGCGGCCTGATGGCCGAGGGCCCAGGCCACGTTGTCGTGCACGCTGCGATCGAACAGATAGGGGGTCTGGTGCAGATAGGTGACCCGGCCCGGGCCGGGATCCCGCTTGATCCACTGCTCGAGTCTGGCGCGCCAGCCACGGGCGAGGTTGGTGTGGCCCTGGGTCGGCGTCAGCAGGCCGGCCAGTATCTTGAGCAAGGTGGTCTTGCCCACCCCGTTCGCCCCGCGCAGCCAGATGGCGTCGCCTGCCGCGATGGAGAGCCGCTCTATCTGGAACAGGTTACGCTCGCCAAAGCGCATCATCAGCTGGTGGGCGGTCAGGGCCATGGGGTACTCCAGTTGATAAACAGTGGGGGCATGGTCAGTTCTTCAGATAGCTGTGGCCGCGACACGCGGTCAGCAGCAGGTTGAGCAGCAGGGCCAGGCTCAGCAGCACTATGCCGAGCGCCACCCCCTGGGCAAAGGCACCCTTCTGGGTTTCCAGCGCAATGGCAGTGGGGATGTTGCGGGTAAAATGCAGGATATTGCCCCCCACCATCATGGAGCAGCCCACCTCGGTGACGATGCGGCTGAAGGCGCCGATCACCGCCGCCAACAGGCCGAAGCGGCATTCGCGCATCAGCCCGAGCAGCGCCTTTGGCCAGGAGAGCCCCAGGGTGAGTGCCGTCTCCCAGGCGCGGCGATCGCTTTGAATGAAGGCGGCGTGAGCCATGGTGGTGATGACGGGGAAGGCGATCAGCATCTGGCCAACCACCATGGCTTGCTGGGTAAACAGCATCTTCCAGTCGCCAAAGGGGCCTGCCCGCGACAGCAGCATGTAGAGCAAGAGGCCGATCACCACGGTCGGTACCGACTGCAGGGTATTGATGCAGGAGAGCCAGAGCCAGCGCGCCGGGATCGGCAGATAGGCCAGCGCAAAGCCGAGCAGCAGCGCCGGCACCAGCACCAGCCCCAGCGCCAGGCAGGAGACGGAGAAGGAGACCCCCACCACCTGCCACAGCTCTGTGTCGCCACTGAACAGCAGGGCAAGCGCCGCCAGCGTTGTATCCAGCAGGGTTGGCATCACGCCTCTCTCTCATGGTGCAGGGCGAGGGCCATCAATGCGGTCGTATCCAGCAGGATCGGCATTATTGCCCGCTGGCATCGGCTACAAACAGCGCCTGACCCGCCACCTTGAAGTTACCGATCAGCGTCTGGCCATGCTCGGAGACCAGCCAGTTCTTCAGGGTGCGGGCTCCTTCGGTATTGAGATCCGGGTAGCGCTTGGGGTTGACCAGGATCACCTGATAGGGGTTGAACAGGCGCTTGTCACCCTCCAGCAGCACGGCGAGATCCAGCTTGCTCTGATAGGCGAGCCAGGTGCCTCGGTCGGTCAGGGTGTAGGCACCGAGCTCTGAGGCCATGGTCAGGGTCGGCCCCATACCCTGGCCGATGGACTTGTAACCGGGGAACTCGGGTTTGACGTCAGCGGCGTGCCACAGGGTCTTCTCCTTGATGTGGGTGCCGGACTCGTCGCCCCGGGAGATAAAGGTCTGGCCCTGATCCTTGATGGCTTGCAGCCCTTTCGCCGCGTCGTGCAGCTTGCCCAGACTCGCCGGGTCTTTCGCCGGGCCGACGATGACGAAGTCGTTGTACATCAGGTGCACCGGCTCGATACCAAAGCCTGCGTCGACGAAGGCCTTCTCGGCAGAGGGGGCATGGGTCATCACCAGATCCGCGTCGCCATTTTCACCCATCTTCAGGCTCTGACCAGTACCGGCCGCCATCACCTGCACCGGATAACCTGTCTCCTTGGTGAACTGGGGCAGCAGCCAGCCCAGCAAACCGGACTGCTCGGTGCTGGTGGTGGTGGCGAGGCGGATAGGCGCCTTGGTGGTATCGGCGTGGACTGCGCCGGCGATCAGCAGGCTGGCCGCGAGGGAGAGGGCAAAACGTTTGAGATGGGTTTTGATCGTCATCTTGATGCAACTTTTTCAGGGTGGATGAGGAGAGGGCAAGCGTAAGCAAACAGGGTGCCAAACTGTTCCTTTCCTGTTTTATTTGCAGTTTGCCTTTTAAAAACAGACGGTTATTAGAATCATTTAAGTGAGCGTGTTATCGCTTTTAATAATTGGTGTTGGTGCTTTTGATACGGTAAGGACAAAATGTCCCACTAAAGTTCCGGTTATCGGGACATTCTCCGACCTTACCTGCATTCGAGGTACTTTTGTCATGACTGCACCCGCCAGCCGCTGGTCTGCCCTCTCTTTGCTCATCGTCGATGACGAACCCGGCATGCGCAGCTTTCTGGCCAAAGCGCTGGCCAGGCGCTTCGCCCAGATAGAGACGGCCGCCAGCGTGGAGGAGGCGGAAGCCCTGCGCTGTCGCCTGCATTTCGATCTCATCATTGCCGACATCCGGCTGCCGGGGCGCTCCGGCATCGAATGGCACGAAGCCATCGACCCCGCGACCCGTCGCAGCGACATCATCTTCATGACAGGTTTCGGCGACATGGATACCGCCCTCAAGGCGCTGCGGCTCGGCGCCAGCGACTTTATCCTCAAGCCCTTCAACCTGGATCAGATGGTGCAGGCGGTGGACAGGGTGATAGAGCGCCGCCAGATGGAGCGGGAGAACCTGCTGCTGCGCCGGGAGGTGAGCAAGCTCTTCCCCCCCACCCTGATCGGCGACAGCGCCAAGACCCGGGATCTCAAAACGCTCATCGCCAGAGTCGCGCCCTCCAACGCCGCCGTGCTGGTGGAGGGGGAGTCCGGCACTGGCAAGGAGCTGGTGGCCCGCGCCCTGCACCAGCTCTCCGGTCGTATGGGGGCCTTTGTGCCCCTCAACTGCGCCTCCATCGCTCCCGAGCTGCTCGAAAGCGAGCTGTTCGGTCACGTGCAGGGGGCCTTCACCGGCGCCCGCAAGGGGCGCGACGGCCTGTTCCGGGTCGCCCATCAGGGCACCCTCTTTCTGGACGAAATAGGCGAGATGCCGCTCGCCATGCAATCTTCCCTGCTGCGGGTGCTGGAGCAAAAAGCGATCCGGCCGGTCGGCGCCGAACGTGAATTGGCGGTGGATGTGCGTATCGTCGCCGCCACCAACCGCAACCTCAAAGCCGAGGTGGAGGCGGGCCGCTTTCGCGAAGATCTCTTCTACCGCCTCAACGTGGTGGCGCTGCCGGTGGCGCCCCTGCGCGATCGCGTCGACGACATCCCCGCTCTGGTCCATCACTTCACTCGCCAGCTCACCGCCGAGATGGGGATGGGCTCCTTAAGCTGGACCCACGAGGACGTGGTGGCCATGCAGGCCTATCCCTGGCCCGGCAACGTGCGCGAGCTGCGCAATCTGATCGAGCGCTGCCTGTTGCTGGGCAAGCCCCCCGCCGACTATTGGCAGAGCAACAAGGCGGCAGAGCAGGGGGAGAGCGAAGAGGGCTATCCGCTGGCGTGGCCGCTGGCCGAGGTGGAGAAGGCCCATATTCTGCAAGTGGTGGCGAGCCATGATGGCAACAAATCCGCCGCCTCCCGGGTGCTGGGGGTGGCGCGCAAGACCCTGGAGCGCAAGTTCAAGGAGTGGGCCATCGAATGAACATCTGCAACCGGATGGCGCCGCTGTGACCCTGTTGCCGCGCTGGCTCAAGACCAAGGTACGCTGGCGCCTGCTGCTGCTCACCTCTGTGCCCATCACGCTCACCCTGATGGGCATGATAGGGCTGACGCTGTACTGGACCCTCACCTACAGCTGGCAGAACCTGCTCACCAATGTGCGCGGCGACCTCAGGGTTGCCCACCATGCGGTGAGCGTGCAGCAGCAGCGTCAGGCCGAACATCTGGAGCACCTGCGCGATGCCTGGGCCTTCCAGCTGCGGCTGCGCGAATCGCCAGCTCAACTGCAGGAGTGGGTGATGCCGCTGGCGGCCAGCTATGGCCTCGATTTTCTGCGCTTGCGCCGTGGCCCCGAGCTGGATCAGCTGACGGCGCAGGCGCGCACGGCCCTCACCGCCGGGCGCAGCGTCAGCCACTTCGTGGTCTGGTCGCGGGAGCAGTTGCTGGCCCTCTCGCCCGCCCTTGCCAGCCGCGCCGTGCTGGACAGGGAGCACACAGCCGACCTTGGCCAGGAGACCCGGGGGCTGGTCAGCCTCTCCCTGACGCCCGTCATGGCCCAAGACGGCTCTCTCTGGGCCGTGCTGGAGGGGGGCGAGCTTATCAATGGCAGTACCCGGCTGGTGGACGAGATCAGGGGGCAGGTGTTTGCCAAAAATACGCTGCCAGAGGGGGGCGTAGGCACAGTCACCCTGTTTCTTGGCGATCTGCGGGTGAGCACCAACGTGCCTGCCAGCAGCAGCCGTCAGCTGGGCCGGGCGGTGGGCACCCGGGTCTCGCCACCGGTGCGCGAGCAGGTGCTGGGACGGGGGGAGATGTGGGTTGACCGCGCCTTCGTCCACGACGCCTGGTATGTCTCTGGCTACGAGCCGCTGCTGGGGGCGAATGGCGAGCGGATCGGCATGCTCTATGTCGGCTTTCTCGAGTGGCCCATCATCCGTACCTACCTCACCAATCTGGTGGAGCTGGGCTCCGGCGTGGTGGTGCTGTTGCTGCTCTCGGGCCTGCTGGTCTATCGCGGCGCACGGGATCTCTTCACCCCCATAGAGCGGATGCACAAGGTAGTGCGTCAGGTGCAGCATGACCAGTCGGCCCGGGTGGGGGCGCTGCCGCTTGACCCCGACCATGAGCTGGCCGAGCTGGGTCGCCAGTTTGACGCCATGCTGGACCGGCAGGCCGCGCACCAGCAGCAGCTGGCCCGCAGCGCCGACCAGCTGGAGCAGAAGGTGGCCGAGCGCACCCTGAGCCTCAAGCAGAAGACTGCCGAGCTGGAGCACCACATCCATATGCTGACCGAGGCGCGCCAGCAGCTGCTCATCAGCGAAAAGCTGGCGGCCCTTGGTGAGCTGTGCGCCGGGGTGGCCCACGAGATCAATAACCCCTTGGCGGTGATCCTCGGCAATGTGGAGCTGATGAAGCTGGAGCTGGGGGAGGCGGCCGAGCCGGTCAGTGAGGAGCTGGCGTTGGTGTTGGCCCAGATTGAGCGCATCCGCGCCATCACCCGCAGCCTGCTGCAATACTCCCGCCCCGGCGACTACGAGACAGCGCCCGTCTGGCAGCACCTCACCCCCATCATTGAAGAGAGCCTGACCCTGGTGCGTTCAGCCCTGCGCCAGCAGCAGGTAGCGCTGGTGGCCGATCTCAGGGCCCAGCAGCCCATCGAGGCGGATCGCCAGCAACTGTTGCAGGTGCTGATCAACCTCTTGGTCAACGCCAGCCACGCGCTGGGGGAGCAGGGGGAGATCCGGGTCGAGAGCCGTGACTGGTGCGATGAGGCGGGAGCGCTGCAAGGGGCCGAGGTGCGGGTCATCGACAACGGCAGCGGCATCGAGGCCGCCATCATGGACAAGATCTTCGACCCCTTCTTCACCACCCGCGCCACCGGCACCGGGCTGGGGCTGGCCCTGAGCCACCGCATCATCAGCCGCTGGGGCGGGGAGCTGTTGGTGGACTCCACCCCGGGGCAGGGGAGCTGCTTTACCATACGGCTGCGCAGCCACGCCCTGCTGCCCAGTGGCGGCGAGCCCGCCCAGCTTGAAGGGTGGCGCATTGCGCTCAATGCCGAGGGGCGTGAGACAGGGGATTGATCTCGTTATAAAAAGGCCCGTTATCAAAAAGCCCGTGATAAAAACAGCCCGTCAATATGGTTGGCGGGCTGTTTTGTGGGCGGGTGGGGGCTAATTTACTGCGGGCTCCACACCAGCTTGCCGCTCTGGCTCAGGTCATAGCCGCCGAGCCGGGCCGCCAGCTCGCGCCCCTCGGGTGATTGCAGCCAGCCGATCAGCTGTTGCAGCAGGGTGCGAAAGAAGACCCCCTGCGGCATCACCAGATCGAAGCACTCCTGCGACAGCGGCATAAAGCCGAGGCCAAACTCGGTGGCAGTGCTCTGGGCGCCGGGCCCCACGTCGGCATCGCCACGGCTGATGGCGGCGGCCAGCTCCCGCTCGCTGTTGACCTCGAGGGTGCGCTCCAGCCGGGTCAGCGACTCCCCCTGGGTTTGCAGCCACTCCTGCAGGGCACGCTGGCTGCCAGCCCCCTCCTGGCGCATGGCCCAGCGCCAGTCGAGCGCCTCTTTCGCCTCCTTGGGTTGCAGCCCCTGCCGCAGTACCAGCCCCTGCACCCGCCTAAATCCATGAACGATCACCCATTGCCGGTGGCCCTGATACTGCTGCACCAGCGCCGGGTGGCGCAGGTGGGCCTCCTCGGCCTGCCCCCAGTGGATGGCGCACAGATCCACATGGCCGCGTGCCAGCATCGCCAGCCCCTGCCTTGTGCCGCACGGGGTGTAGCCCACCAGTGCCCGGGTGCCGAGCTGCTGGGCTAGCCGGCTGCTGGCGTAGTGCAGCAACACATCGTCGGAGCCCGCCAGCAGCAGCCGGTCGTTCATCACCCCCTCGTGGCAGCTGCCGAGCAGCCAGCGATCGAGCAGGGAGCGGGGAAACAGCCACTTTCCGGTCGCCTTGGTGGCGGGGATGCGCGCCTCGTTGGCGAGCTGGTAGACCTTCTTCTCGTTGAGATCGAGGTATTCCGCCACCTGCTTCACGTTCATAAATTCATTCATGGCTTGCGCTTGACCCTCTGGCTGGACCGGTCGAGATACAGAGCGATCGGCTCGGCACTCATCAATTCGTTCATGGCTTAATCCCGCATGCTGCGACCAGCCGAACTTGGCGCCAACACTGGCGGCTTCTCGTCCAGCACCAGCTGGTCGTGGCCGCTGAATACCTCGAAGTGACGCCCCTTGGCGCGGGCAATCATGGTGATGCCGAGCTGGCGGGCCAAATCCAGCCCCATCTGGGTGACGCCTGAGCGCGACAGCAGCACCGGAATGCCCATCTGCGCCACCTTGATCACCATCTCCGAGGTGAGCCGCCCTGTGGTGTAGAAGATCTTGTCGGCACCGCTCTCACCACTCATCCACAGCTCGCCCGCCAGGGTATCCACCGCATTGTGGCGCCCCACGTCCTCGACAAAAGAGAGGATCTCCGCGCCGCGACAGATGGCGCAGCCATGCACCGCACCCGCCATTTTGTAGGTTTCGTTATGGGCCGACAGCGCCTTGAGCAGGGCGTAGAGGGTGCTCTGTTTAAGCTCAGGCGCCGCCAATACCACCCCTTCGAGCTTCTTCATCACGCTGCCATACATGGTGCCCTGACCGCAGCCGGAGGTGACCGTCTTCTTCTCCAGTGACTTATCGAGATCGGCGGCCTGCTGGCTGCTCACCACGGCGGCGGCCTCGCTCTCCCAGTCGACGATCACCGACTCGATGGCCGAAATATCCTCGATAAAGCCCTGATTTTTAAGGTAACCCAGCACCAGCGCCTCGGGGCGGGCCCCCAGCGTCATCAGGGTTACGATTTCCTTCCAGTTGAGGTAGACCGTCAGTGGCCGCTCACAGGCGATTTGGCGGGTTTGCAGCTGTCCCTGTTCATCCATCACCTCGACGGCCATGGTGAGCTGGGCGGCAGCATTGCTTTTGATAAAGGTCGGTGTCATGGGCCCCTCGCGACCGGTTGCCGGGATCTAAGGGGAGGAGTACAGCAAGTTTTGTTCCATATTCATGTAGATATGAGCATAGAAAATGCCGGTGCCAAACAGTATTGATGCAGTGGACGAAAGTTGGACATTATTTTGAATGTCATTAGTTTATTTGTTTGTTAGCATGATGGTAGTGTCATATTAATGATGTGCTTTTAAATGATATGGTGTTTTTATTTTAGGGGGATCGATTGATAACATTGATTTTTGGTGCTGGTGCAAGTTATGGTTCTGGTAGAACTATTCCATATAATCCTCCATTGGGAAATTATCTTTTTGATAATCTGGTGTCTTTAAACAGAGCATTTGCCGCATTACCACAAGATATTAAAGATGTTTTTATTGAGCGTGGCTTTGAAGAAGGTATGGCATACATAGCCAACGACAGCAGAAAGATAAATCCATTGCAAAAAGAAATTGCATGCTATCTTTCTAAATTTGAAATAACATCAGAGAATGCATATGCGAGACTTTTCAATAAGCTTCGTAGATATATGAGTGAGATTAATATTGTTACATTAAATTATGACACATTAATTGAGCAGGCTTTGGGGGTGACTGGTTACTCATCGGATTATAACTGTTCAGGTCAAGGGGTTAACGTATTAAAGCCTCATGGTTCATCAAACTTTCTACCTAGAATTCCAAACGGTTGTAGTTTTAGTGGTAATACCATGATCGGTTGTGGAACTTTCTTTGAGGGTTTGCAAACCGATGCTGTATCTACACATGAGGAAGTTGTTAGCTGGTGCGGTGATCCTAGAAATAGTGATCTGAGCCCTGTACTCTCTCTATACGAAAAAGGGAAAAGGGTAGTAATTAACTCGGCATTAATTAATAAAGTTAAAGAAGATTATAAGGGTGTTATCTCGACATCAGATCTAATAGTTTTAGTCGGTATAAAATATATCGAGCATGACTCTCATATTTGGCAGCCATTAGAGGAGTCTCATGCTGATTTATTAGTTGTAGATCCTTACCCTCAAGATACAAATGAATGGTTAAAAAGAACAAGGAAAGTCAGTGCAGAGGTCATCTGTAATGGTTTTGAGGATTCAGTGTTGACTATTGCAAGAACAGTGAAAAGATATGTGATTTAACAAGAGTTCTTGAATATTGGGCTAAATCGTAGGTTGGTGCTGAACGAAGTGAAGCCCAACGTTTTAAGCAAGGCAATAATCGGATAATTCAGTGTTATTTGATTATTGCCATCTTCTCGATCAAGCACCGGCAGATTGGTTTTACGCCGCATGTTGGGCTTCGCTGCGCTCTGCACCAACCTACGCTCGCGCCAGCCCATATCCCGCACGACACGCCAACCCGCATCAAAGCCCCCATCAACCACCAAACCTGCCTTGGCCCCACTCTTGCTAAGTCTTATCCCATTGATGGCCGTGGCCGCCCTGAAGATCCTGCCGTAATCCGCCCCGAACGGGGTGGATCACGGGGGGAGGGCGGCCCGGCAGAGACCTTCTGATGGGAGTCGTGACAGTGCAAGAGACAACCAAACCCCTCTCCCCGCAGCGCTGGCTGCAACTGGAGTTAAAGGCCATCGACAGCCAGGTTGGCCGCTGGCAGAGCCGCCGTTTCGAGATTGCGGCGCTCCATCCCGCCGAACCTGAAGCGACCGGTGCGCTGCCCCTTACCCTGTTTCGCGATGAGCGGGGGGATTATCGCTTTAACTTGAGCTCCGGCTCGCCCCGCCTGTTTGTGACCGGAAGCCGCGTGGACAATGGCTTTGTGGCCGATGGCCTCACCTTGAGCCAGACCGTGGCCGCCGCCTATATGGATGGCGAGCGGCAGGTGCTCTCCTGCCCGTTGCCTGAGGCGCTGCAAGCTTGGGTGGAGGCCTTTATCGGCCGTCATGGCGAGCTGCTGGAGGCCCGTCGCAAGGGCAAGAAGGGCAAGGGACGGGCGCAGGATCAGCTCGGTCTCGATACGGCTGTAGCGACATCAAGAGACGCCGTAGATCAAGCCAATTGCGGCGCCGTCAGAGCCACCGGCCCCGATGGCCGCGAGCGTGGCAGTGACAGCGGAAACAACGCCGGAAACAGCGCCCATGAGTGAGTTCCTCAAGCGCTGGCACTCTCGCAAGAGTGAGGCGCGCAAGCATCAGCCATTGCAGCCACGGGAAGAGGCCACCCCAGAGGTGATTGCGATTCCCATCGAAGGCAGTGGCGAAGGTGAAATATCAGATACCGCGCTGGATAGCCCCGTAGTCAGCACTGACAAGGGGAGTGAGGAACCGCTTGCCATCGAAGGAACTGAGAGTGGCGCGCCGCCGCTAACAACAGCCCAGCCGGGCAAGGCCAGGCTCCCTGACAAGGAGGCGCTGCGGGCCATGTTTCGCAGCCACAAGCCGGACGGGCTCGATGACTACACCCAGGATTTCAGCCAGCCAGAGCTGCTACCCGCAGCCCTGACCGCCGGGCTGCGCAACTGGCTGGTGGAGCAGGTGATCGCCCCTGACAGCGAGACGGCCAATCCGGCCAGCGGATCCGCTGAACCGGTTGCGGTTGCCAGCGTTGCTGCCGCCGACGAGCCGCACGGGTTGGCTGATAACCATTCTCAAACCCCCACCGACGATCGGGACATTTTGGTTTCCTGTGATGGACAAAATGTCCCAGCCAAAGATAAGGGAATGGAACCTTCAGGATCCTGACTCCCTGTCAGTCACTTTTTTTCCGGGGGAGTTGGCTCGGCTCTTGCTCTCTCGGCTTACCAACAAGCGCCCATCCCACGAGGTGGCGCGCACAGGAGCGTATGTGATCACCGAACACCCCATAACCACATCTGTCACAAAGCTGACCGACGAAGCGGCCGAGCATAACGCGCGCGCTCGCGCCTATGCGCTGCGGCATACGGTCAAGACCGATAACCTGATCCCGGCCACTGTCTCTTACCAGAGTCAGGGGCGCTTGCTGCTGGTCGGCCCGGAAGATCGCATTCGCCGCGCCGCCAGCCTGCTGCCGCCCGAGGTGACGCCCACCCTGCTGGTGACCGAGCCGGTCCACGATGCCGAGGCGGCGGATCTCGAAGCCATCTTCGATGCCACCGTCTCCCTCGCTGCCCTGACCCTGCGCGAACCGAGCCTGACAGGGTATCTCGGTCAGTTCCAGCTCACCGGTCTCAATGGTCAGGGTGAGCGGATTGAGCTCGCCGCGATCTGCTTCCCGCAGCAAACGGCTGCTGTCAGTGAACAGCCGCGCTTTGATCTGGTGGCCGATCTGGGCTGCACCCCGCTGTTTGCGCTGGAGCGCCCGCCGGTCGGTTATCTGCATCTGGTCGATGATGCTGGCTTGGCTGAACGGCTCGCCG
Organism: Aeromonas popoffii; assembly: GCF_037818705.1. NCBI lineage: Bacteria > Pseudomonadati > Pseudomonadota > Gammaproteobacteria > Aeromonadales > Aeromonadaceae > Aeromonas > Aeromonas popoffii. The sequence goes on from NZ_CP149129.1 coordinate 1,145,962, forward strand.
GGCAACTCGCAGAACTTTGCGCGCTGACCGGTATCTTCGACAAGCCGCGTTATTTTCGTCTCGACCCCGAGGCCTGCGCCTTTACCGCCCGTGGTGTGCCCGGTTGCAGCCGCTGTCTCGATGTCTGCCCGACCGATGCCCTCAAGCCCATCAATGGTCGCATCCAGATCGATCCCCATCTGTGTCAGGGCTTTGGCAGCTGTGCCACTGCCTGCCCGACCGGCGCCATCGCCTATCACCAGCCCGATGCCAACACCAGCGGCGACTACCTGCTGCGCCTGCTCAAGCACTACCGGGAGGCGGGCGGTGAAGCGCCTCAACTGCTGATCGCCGCTGATAATGAGCGCGAATGGGTGGAAGTCGAGCTCGCTTCTCTTCCCGCCAACTGGCTACCGGTCTGGGTGGAGGAGAGCGCGAGTTTAGGCATCGAGAGCTGGTTCGCCGCACTCGCCTATGGCGCCAGCGCTGTGCGCATTGCACTCGGTGACGATGCCCCAGCCAGCGTGCGGGCATTGGTTGAGCGGGAACTGGCGAGCGCCGCCGTGCTGCTGGCGGGCGCCGGTCTTGCTGCCGATCGCATTGCATTGTTTAACGGCGATGCCGAACAGGATAAGCCGATCTCCTGTGAGCCAGCCGTTGCTCTGCTGGAGAAGCCGCTCAAGGGAGAAAAACGGGAGAACCTGTTTGCCGCCTTCGATGCCCTCTGGCAGGCCAACGAGGGGAGCCGCGAACCGCTGGCAGTGCCCCACGGTGCCCCTTACGGCAGCGTGGAACTGAAAGAAGCTGACTGCACCCTCTGCATGGGCTGTGTGGCAGTCTGCCCGAGCCGCGCCCTGCATGCGGTGGGGCACACGCCTGGCCTCAACTTTATCGAGCAGGACTGCATCCAGTGCGGCATGTGCGAAAAGGCCTGCCCCGAGCAGGCCATAGTGCTCATGCCCCGCCTGCAACCTGTGCCCGAGGCGCGCCGCGCCGTGCAGAGCCTGAAAGCCGAAGAGGCTGCCTGCTGCATTCGCTGCGGCAAGCCGTTTGCGCCAGCTTCCCTCATTAGTCGCATCCAGCAAAAGCTGGCCGGTCACTCCCACTTCCAGAATGAAGCCGCAGCGCGGTTGCTGATGTGTGAGGAGTGCCGGGTCAAGGATGTGTTTACGGCGCTGGCGGCGGATCCTGCCGCCCAGCTCAAGATATGAGGGCCTGTGATGAGTGAACAACCAAATAGCCATACCGCACTGAATGCAGGCGAACTGACCATGACAGATCTGGATCGCAATAGCGCCGACATGTATGCCCTGCTGGCGAGCCTCTGGCGCGCCGCCCCCCGTGGCGAACAGCTCGGCTGGCTGCAAGGGTTGCAGCCGATGCCGGGCCCCTTTGCCAGAGGGCTGGGGCTGGTGCAGCTGGCGGCCAGCAGCCACCACGAGAATGAGCTTGCCGAAGAGTATCAGGATCTCTTTATCGGGCTGGGGCGCGGGGAAATCGTGCCGTTTGCCTCCTGGTATCTCACCGGCTCCCTGATGGAGCTGCCGCTGGCGGTACTGCGCGCCGACCTCCAGTCGCTGGGCTTCGAGCGCCAGAGCGGGGTATGCGAGCCGGAAGATCATCTGGCCGCCCTGTGCGAGGTGATGGCGGCATTGATTGGTGAGCAGCACCCGGATCGCAACCGCTTCTATGAACGCCATCTGGCCCCCTGGGTACTTGTCTGTTGCCGCGATCAGCAACAGGCGAAAGGGGGCAGCTTCTACCGGGCAGTCGGGGCGCTTGCCGAAGATTTCTTCACGCTGGAAAACGAATTGCGCCTGCCGTTTGGCGCCTGCGTGGTCACGGGCTGAACGCCTCCATCTGTGCATAACAGGCTGTGCATAACAAGTTCTGCGCATGACAAAACGAGCAGATGAGATATCCCATTGGACGCGAAGCTGGCGCGCAGGCGCCGGCAAGTACAAAAACAGAGGTCACAAGAATGAGCGATGAAAAGCTGAAAGACCCGTCCCGCCGCCATCTGATCAAGGGAGTTGGCGTGGTCGCCACCATAGGCGTGCTGGCCGGTGCCACCGGTCGGGTGGTGGGCAAAGAGGTGCTGACCCACGACACCGAGCCTGACAAGGGCTATCGGGAGACCCCCCATGTTCACGACTTTTATCGCACCCTGCGCGGCACCGACTGAGCCGGATCAGTGAAGGAGAATTCATGAAACTGACAAAACGTGCCGAGTGGCCCCAGGCGGGCGAGCAGGGCAATGAGGCTGTTCGCGGTCAGGGGCTGACCCGCCGTGCCTTTATGGTCAACTCCGGTCTGGTGGCCGGTGGCGCCGTGGCTGCCGGTTGGCTGGCCCCGGCCATGATGCAGCGGGCCGAGGCCAAAACCGTGGCCGCTGATGTGCCGGTCGAGGTGAAGCGCACCATCTGCTCCCACTGCTCGGTGGGCTGCGGCGTCTATGCCGAGGTGCAAAACGGCGTCTGGACCGGTCAGGAGCCGGCCTTCGATCACCCCTTCAACCTTGGCGGTCACTGTGCCAAGGGGGCGGCCCTGCGCGAGCATGGCCACGGCGAGCGTCGCCTCAAGTACCCGATGAAACTGGTGGGTGGCAAGTGGCAGCGCATCAGCTGGGATCAGGCCATCGAAGAGGTGGGCAATGAAGTGCTGCGCCTTCGCAAGGAGTCCGGCCCCGACAGCGTCTACTGGCTTGGCTCTGCCAAGCACTCCAACGAGCAGGCCTACCTGTTTCGCAAGATGGCGTCCCTGTGGGGCACCAACAACGTGGATCACCAGGCGCGCATCTGCCACTCCACCACGGTCGCTGGCGTCGCCAACACCTGGGGCTACGGCGCCATGACCAACAGCCTGAACGACATGCACAACAGCAAGTCGATCATGTTTATCGGCTCCAACCCGGCGGAGGCTCACCCGGTCGCCATGCAGCACATCCTGCTGGCCAAAGAGCGCAACGGCTGCAAGATCCTGGTGGTCGACCCGCGCCGCACCCGCACCGCCGCCAAGGCGGACATGTACCTCTCCCTGCGCCCGGGCACCGACGTCGCCTTTATCTGGGGCATGCTCTGGCACATCTTCAAGCACGGCTGGGAAGATAAAGAGTTCATCCGCACCCGCGTCTATGGCATGGACGAGGTGCAAAAAGAGGTGGCGCGCTGGACGCCGGCCGAAGTGGAGCGGGTGACCGGCCTCAATGAACAGCAAGTGCACGATGCCGCCAAACTGCTGGCCGACAACCGCCCCGGCTGCGTGGTCTGGTGCATGGGCGGTACCCAACACACCACCGGCAACAACAATACCCGCGCTTACTGCATCCTCGAACTGGCCCTCGGCAACGTGGGCAAGAGCGGGGCGGGCACCAACATCTTCCGTGGTCACGACAACGTGCAGGGTGCTACCGACTTTGGCGTTACCTCCGACTCATTGCCCGGTTACTACGGGCTGGAAGAGGGCTCCTGGAAGCACTGGGCCCGGGTGTGGGATGTGGATTACGACTGGATTAAGGCCCGTTTTGACAACAAGGCCTACAACGGCAAGCTGCCGATGAACAACAACGGCATTCCGGTCTCCCGCTGGGTGGATGGTGTGTTGGAGAACGCCGATCTCATCGAGCAGGGCTCCAACATCCGCGCCATGTTCTACTGGGGCCATGCGGTCAACTCCCAGACTCGCGGCCCCGAGATGAAGAAGGCGATGCAAAAACTCGACATGATGGTGATTGTCGACCCGTATCCCACCGTCGCCTCGGTGATGAACGATCGCACCGACGGCGTCTACCTGCTGCCGGCCACCACCCAGTTCGAGACCTATGGGTCCGTCACCGCCACCAACCGCTCCATGCAGTGGCGCGACAAGGTGATAGAACCCCTGTTCGAATCCAAGGTCGACCACGAGATCATGTATCTGCTGAGCAAGAAGCTCGGCTTTGCCGACCAGCTGTTCAAGCACATCAAGGTGGAGAACAACCAGCCACTGCTGGAAGACATCACCCGCGAATACAACCGCGGCATGTGGAGCGTGGGCTACACCGGCCAGAGCCCGGAGCGGCTCAAGGCGCACCAGCAGAACTGGCACACCTTCCACAAGACCAACCTCAAGGCCGAAGGTGGCCCGGTCAGCGGCGAAGTGTATGGTCTGCCCTGGCCCTGCTGGGGCACCCCGGAGATGAAGCACCCCGGCAGCCACATCCTCTATGACACCAGCATTCCGGTCTCGGAAGGGGGCGGGGGGTTTCGTGCCCGTTTCGGCATCGAGTATCAGGGCGTGTCACTGCTCGCCGAAGACTCCTGGCCGAAAGGGAGCGAGGTGGAAGATGGCTATCCCGAGATCACCGCCGATCTGATGAAGCAGCTCGGCTGGTGGGATGAGCTGACCGAGGCCGAGAAGAAAGAGGCCGAGGGCAAGAACTGGAAGACCGATCTCTCCGGCGGCATTCAGCGGGTCGCCATCAAGCACGGCTTCGTCCCCTACGGCAACGCCAAGGCGCGCTGCGTGGTGTGGACCTTCCCGGATCAGGTGCCCAAGCACCGCGAGCCGCTCTACACCCCGCGCCGGGATCTGTTGGCCGACTATGCCACCTGGCCTGATTCGAAGAGCCTGTGGCGCCTGCCGACCCAGTACGCCTCGGTGCAGGAGAAGGACGTCAGCCAGGCGTTCCCCATCATCCTCACCTCCGGCCGTCTGGTGGAGTACGAGGGGGGCGGCGACGAGACCCGCTCCAACCCCTGGCTCGCCGAGCTGCAGCAGGAGATGTTCGTCGAGATCAACCCGGCGGATGCCAACGACGTCGGCGTGCGCGACGGTCAGGATGTGTGGGTCGAGGGGCCGGAAGGGGGCCGGGTCAAGGTGAAGGCGCTGGTGACCCCGCGGGTCAAACCGGGGCTCGCTTTTATGCCGTTCCACTTCGGCGGCCACTTCGAGGGCAAGGATCTGCGATCCAAATATCCGGAAGGGTCTGACCCTTATGTGCTGGGTGAATCGGTCAACATAGTCACCACCTATGGTTATGACCCTGTCACCCAGATGCAGGAGACCAAGGTCACCCTGTGCCGTTTTCGCAAAGTAGGAGCCTGACCCCATGGCCAGAATGAAATTCATGTGTGACACCAAGCGCTGCATCGAGTGCAACGGCTGTGTGACGGCGTGCAAGAACGAGAACGATGATGCCCTCGAGTGGGGCATCCAGCGGCGCCGGGTGGTGACCCTCAACGATGGCCTGCCGGGTGAGACCTCCATCTCGGTCGCCTGCATGCACTGCACCGACGCCCCCTGCATGGCGGTCTGCCCGGCCGACTGCTTCTATCACACCGACGACGGCATAGTGCTGCACAACAAGGATCTCTGCATCGGTTGTGGCTACTGCCTGTTTGCCTGCCCGTTCGGGGCGCCCCAGTTCCCGAAAACCGCCGCCTTTGGCGATCGGGGCAAGATGGACAAGTGCACCTTCTGCGCCGGTGGCCCGGAAGAGGATCACAGCGAGGCGGAGCGCCAGAAGTACGGTGCCAACCGCATTGCCGAGGGCAAGCTGCCCATGTGTGCCGAGCTCTGCTCCACCAAGGCGCTGCTGGCGGGGGATGAGCAGGTGATCTCCGACATCTTCCGTGAGCGGGTCGCCTATCGCGGTGCCAAGGAGGCGGGCTGGGGTAACGGCGATGAGCTGTTCCATGATGCCAGCAAGGCGGGCAAGGGAGGGGCAGCATGAAAACCTGGCTAATGGCCCTGTTTGCTGCCCTGCTGCTGGTGAGTACTGCAAGTTTCGCCGATGCCGAGCAAGAGGCTGTCGGCTTTGCTGGCGCCGATTACTGGCGGGCGGTGAAGGATGGGCAGGAGGGGGTGACCACCTCCCGCTCGCCGGAGCACGGGGTGCTGATCTCGGTGCCGGGTCAGCTCTGGTTCGAGGTGAAGACCAAGTGGGTGTCACCGCTCGGCGCTATCGCCATTTTTGGATCCTTGGCCATGTGTGGCCTGATGTACCTGGTCGTGGGGCAGACCAAGCTCTCCAAACCCCGTACCGGGCGCAAGCTCAAGCGCTGGAGCCGGCTGGATCGGGCGCTGCACTGGACCACGGCGGCCATGTTCCTGACCTTGTCCGGGTCGGGGCTAGCCATCATCTACGGCAAGTATTTTATCAAGCCGGTGGTGAGCCTCGGGGTGTGGGAGAACTGGATCTGGTTCGCCAAGGTGTTCCACAACTACGTGGGGCCACTCTTCTTCCTCTGTCTGATGGGGGTACTCATCAAGTGGTTTCGCCACAACATCGTCAACATGGTGGATGTACAGTGGTTTATGAAGGCGGGTGGCATGCTGGGCCCCCACAAGGGGAGCCACCCCTCGGCGGGCTTCTCCAACGGCGGCGAGAAGGCCATTTTCTGGCTGCTCATCTGGTTTGGCGGCATAGTCGTGGCGACCGGGCTGTTTCTGGACTTCCCCATCTTCGGCCAGCTGCGCCGCCAGATGGAGTGGGCCAGCTTTATCCATATCGTAGGCGCCTTGATCCTCATCTGCGGCTTTATCTTCCATATCTACATGGGCCTGTTCCAGTTGGAAGGGGCGCTGGAGGGGATGGTGACCGGCGAGGTGGATGAGACCTGGGCCAAGGAGCACCACGACCTCTGGTATGAAGAGGTAAAGCATCAGCTTGATGAGCCCAAGGTGGGCAAGTCCGGCTGAGACGTGATGAAGGGATGAAACATGAAAGGACGCCGAGGCGTCCTTTTTTTATTGTCTGTTCCTGATTGTCTCGTCAACGCAAGCTTTTTTACAGGGGGGGCTGCAGGGGGAGCCTGATCTGGTATGTCAGCCCCTGGCCGGGCGGGCTGGTGACGGTCAGCTGGCCGTGCAGGTTGTTCTCCACCAGATTGTGGATGCGGCAGGCGCTCAGGCCGCAGTGGCTGGTGCTGCCGCGCAGGGTGGTGAAGAAGGGCTCGAACAGGCGGGGCAGCTGTTCGGTCGTCATGCCGGGGCCCGAGTCCCGATAGGTCAGCAGCAGCTCGTTGCCGCTTTGAGCTATGTTCAGGCCCAAGCTGTGTGGCCCAGGCCCCTTGAAGGCGTGATCCATGCTGTTCTTGATGAGTTCATGCACCAGATCGAGAAACAGCGACTCGGGGGCGATCAGGGTCACCTCCTCACCGCCGAGATCCGGGTTGACCCTGGCGATGAGAAACTCGGGTGAGAAGGCTTGCAGTAGTTTGCCCAGGCTTTTTTGCACCGGGAAGTGGAGGGCTGGCAGCTCGTGTTGATCCCGGGTCAGCTCTTTGAAGCGGGTGATCAGCAGGGCGACCCGGCGCAGGCTGGATTCGACCAGCTCTGAGCCCTCCTTGATGTCGGTGAGCTGCTGGTGGAGCAGGCGCTGGCCCAGCATGCCGTTTTGCACCGCATTCGCCAGCAGATCGCCCGCGCCGTGGATCAGGCTGGAGGCCGTGATGCCGATGCCAACCGGGGTATTGATCTCGTGGGCAATTCCGGCCGTGAGCTGGAACAGGCTCTGGTAGAGCTGCACCTTGGCCTGCTGGCGGCTCAGATCCTTGAGGCGCAGCTGGTTTTGCACCCGGGCCAGCACCTCAAGCTGGTGAAACGGCTTGGAGACATAGTCGCAGCCGCCCGCCTGAAAGGCCTGCTCGAGGGCGCTGATCTCGTTGTTAGCACTGATGAAGAGGACGGGCAGGCACCACTGGCCCGGCAACTGCTTGATGCGGCGACACGCTTCATAACCATTCATCACCGGCATGTTGATGTCCATCAACACCAGCGCGGGAGGGGACCGGGTGGCCGCATCCAGCGCCTGCTGTCCATCGGTCGCCTCGCGCACCGGGTAACCCGCCTCTTCCAGCAGGCAGCGCAATATGTAGCGGTTGGATGCCATGTCATCGACGATCAGGATATCACTCATAGTGCGGCTTCCCGGAATAGGGGGGAGAGAACCCCTGCTGTGGGTTTGCTGTTGAGCATAGTTGTCCGCCATATTCATTGCGTTGACAACCCTTTGGCATCGTCAAATCGTGTGGTTTTTTACGCAGGGGTGAGCAACAGTAAGGGCGGTTTCGTTTATTAACGAGGAGAACAAGGATGAAGAGAACATTGCTGGTAGCCGTCTGTTCATTTGGTCTGCTGGGGGGAATGACATCCGGGGTCGTGCAGGCGGCCGATGACATCAAGACCCAGCAGGTGCAGTTCAAGAAAGGGGAGTCCGGTGCCATCATCAAGGGTACGATCCAGGGGCATGAGACGCTGGACTACACACTGACCGCCAACAAGGGCCAGAGCATGGCGGTGACCCTGACGGGAAAATCGAGCACCTATTTCAATATCTTGCCACCGGGCAGCACGGGGGAGGCGATATTTATCGGTTCCAGCGAGGGCAACAGTTTCCAGGCAAACCTGCCAGCCAAGGGGACCTACACCATTCGGGTCTACCAAATGGGTGCAGCCGAAAGCAGCAAGGCCAAGCATGCCTTCAAGTTGGAGGTGAGTATCATCGATTGAGTCTTTAACTGCCATGGGAATGAACACACGGTGGCTGCGGCCGCCGTGTTTGTTTCAGGTTGTACTCCGGCTCTGCGCCCGGCCTGATCATGTTTTTGGCCGCAGGGTATGCCCGAGCTCACAAAACGAAACAACCAAACGTCATATGATTGATTTCATTATGAGTCTTGCTCTCCTGCCGAACGGCAATTTCACGTAAATCAAAGAGAACGACTATGGCTACCGGACAATATCTGCTGTGGAAAGATGCACAGGGACAGGATTTTCGCCCCGTTGCACTGACTGGCACTGATCTGCTCAACGATCGCAACCTCAACAAGGGCACTGCCTTCACCGAACAGGAGCGCGCCGACTTCGAGCTCGACGGCCTGTTGCCTCCTCAGGTTCAAACCTTTGAGGCCCAGCTGGAGCGGGTCTATCAGGGCTTCTTGAGCGCCTGCAGCGACATCGAGAAGTACCAGAACCTGCGTGCCCTGCAGGATCGCAATGAAACGCTGTTTTATGCCCTGCTATCGCGGCACGTGGAAGAGATGACTCCCATCATCTACACCCCGACCGTCGGCAAGGCGTGTCAGGAGTTCAGCCACCGCTATCAGAAGGCGCGCGGTCTTTATATCACCCCGAAAAACGTCGATGACATGGGCTCTCTGGCCCGTCAGCTGGACGCAAAATCGGTGCGCATCATAGTGGTGACCGACAGCCAGGGCATCCTGGGGATAGGTGACCAGGGAGTGGGCGGCATGGGGATCCCCATCGGCAAGCTCTCCCTCTATACCCTGGCGGCCGGTATCCACCCCGCCTGCTGCCTGCCGATCGCCCTTGATGTAGGGACCGACAATCAGGCCCTGCTGGATGATCCCATGTATCTGGGTCAGCCTCACAAGCGCATCCGTGGCAAGGAGTATGACGACTTCATCGACAAGTTCGTGGCCGGAGTCAAGCGCCACTTCCCGAACGCCGTGCTGCAGTGGGAAGACTTCAGCAAGTCCAACGCCTTCAACAATCTCTCCCGCTACCAGCAATCCCTGCCGTCGTTCAACGACGATATTCAGGGCACGGGCGCCGTGGTACTGGCCGGTATCATAGGGGCGGTCAAGGTCAAGGGGGAGACTCTGGGTCAGCAGAACTATCTGGTCTATGGCGCTGGCGCCGGCGGGGTAGGGGTTGCAGATCAGATCTGTGCGGGCATGATCCGCGAGGGTCTGGACCCGCAGGCGGCCCGCGATCGTATCTATATCCTGGATACCCAGGGGCTGGTGTGTGACAACCGCGATGGCCTTGACGAGTACAAGCGCCGTTACGCCAAGCCGGGTCTGCTGCTGGCGGGCTGGGATACCGAAGTGCCCGGCAGGGCCAACCTGACCGACGTGCTGCGCCATGTGCCCATCACAGTGCTGCTCGGCACCAGCGGTGCCGGTGGCGCCTTCAAGGAGGAGCACGTGCAACTGATGCAAAAGCACTGTGCCCGTCCCATGGTGTTCCCGCTCTCCAACCCGACGGCCAACTGTGAAGCATTGCCGGAAGACATCTACCGCTGGAGCCAGGGCAAGGCCATCGTCGCCACCGGCAGCCCGTTCAAGGACGTGACCTTTGATGGCAAGGATTACCGCATTGGTCAGGGCAACAACGTCTTTATCTTCCCCGGGGTGGGGCTGGCCGCCATCGTCAGCCAGCTGAGCGAGATCAGTCCGGATATCTTCACCACGGCCGCCTTTGCGCTGGCCGAGTGCGTGAACGAGGTGGATCTGGCACAAGGTTCCGTCTATCCGCGGATCCGCGAGCTGCGCAACATCTCGGTGCACGTGGCGACCTCCGTGCTGAAAGACATAGTGCGCAAGGATCCATCCCACCCGCTGATCGGGCAGGATCTGCAGCAGCATATCCTGAGCCACATGTGGGAACCGCTCTACCTGCCTTATCGCCGGGTATGACGGCCGAAAGCGTGAGATGAAAGGGGGTGGCCGTCAGGCCACCCCCTTTTTTCGTCAGCTGCGCAGCGGCAGCCAGTGCCCATCCTTGCTGCGGCAGGCGGTATCTTCCCACTGCTGGCTTTCCTGGCCTATATAGAGCTGCTCGCGATAGTCGCGACACCAGAGGCCATTGGGGTGGCGGAAGGTGCGCAGCGGCGTGACACTGCCACTGTGACGGTTAGCGGCATTGAACCAGGTGAGGCTCTGCCCTTTGGGGCGGGTTTGCAGCGCCTCTGCCAGCGCCTGATTGGCCAATACCACATCGGCCTTGTCCATCTGGTGGTAAAGCGGTGGGCTGTCGACCGTCGCGCAGCCAGTGAGGCCGAGCAGGAAAAGTGGTAACAGATAACGCATTATGGTTGCCCCTGTTCACGAAAACTGCGGTTGAGCAGAGCACGCTCCTGCTCATCGGTAAGCACTTGCTTACGATCATCGATGGTGCCATCGCCCCGCAGCTTGTTGCCGTTGGCATCGACGGTATCCACACCGTTGTCGTCGATGGTGCCGTCGCCCCGTAGCTTGTTGCCGTTGGCATCGAAGGTATCCACACCGTTATCATCAATGGTGCCGTCGCCCCGCAGCTTGTTGCCGTTGGCATCGACGGCGTCCACACCGTTGTCGTCGATGGTGCCGTCGCCCCGCAGCTTGTTGCCGTTGGCATCGACGGCATCCACACCGTTGTCGTCGAGGCCGTTGCCAAGGCCGCGTCCACCAGCATGATGATCCCCTCCGGCGTGACGATCTCCTCCGGCGTGACGATCTCCTCCGGCGTGTTCACCGCCGCCATTGTCATCACTACCCTGGCTACCCCCGTCGCTGCCGCCACTGTTGTCGCTGCCGCCACTGCTGTCGCTACCGCCACTGTTGTCGCTGCCGCCACTGCTGTCGCTACCGCCACTGTTGTCGCTGCCGCCACTGTTGTCGCTGCCGCCACTGTTGTCGCTGCCGCCACTGTTGTCGCTGCCGCCACTGTTGTCGCTGCCGCCACTGCTGTCGCTGCCGCCACTGTTGTCGCTGCCGCCACTGCTGTCGCTACCGCCACTGCTGTCGCTACCGCCCCCATTCCCGCCACTACCGCTGCTGCCATCGCCATCCTTGTTGTGAACGATCAGCGAGTTGGCTATATAGCTGTGGCTGCCATCGAGGATCAGGTTGAACAGTGCCGTGGTGGGCGGGCTGTCAATCCAGTAGAGCGATTCCACCAGCAGCTCGCTCGGTTGGGGAGCCAGCGCCAGATTGCCTGCACTGGCAGCGGCTGCTGGCCAGCCCAGCAGCCGCATGCCGGTAAAGAGTGGCAACACGGCCAGGGCCGGGTTCTCGGTACGGGTCATGGCGGGCGAGATAGCCGCCCAGCCGCGAGAGGTCAAGAAGGGGTGCTCCGCCGTGAAGAAGGGGGCCAGTTGGTTGATTCCGTAGAGCTTGCGCTCCCCCAACAGCACGCGCTCGATAGCCAGGATCCGGTTGAGATGACCATGTTGATCCAGCACACATTCACCGGCTTGCAACGTCTCTATGGGGCGTTCGCTGCCGTCGGCCATGACGATCCGGGTACCGGCAATGAAGCAGGACTTGGCATAGGCCTGATTCATTTGCCACTCGTTGTGGGTGAAATCATAACTGAATGGGGTAGCAAACAGGGCCAATGCGATGGCCGATCCCACCAGTAATTTGCGCTGGCTGGGTTTGAAAGAGGGCAGTGTCATGGGGGACTCCTTGTCCGGTTGGGTTCACGCAATCAAGTATAGAGTGACCCTATGGCGGAGCAGGGGTGAGTCCTTGACAAACAAAGTCGCGTGGAAAAACGATTGGCGTCTGCCATAAAAGTGCGTAAAATCGCATACTCGATGCTTGTAGCAACGAATCCCGCCCAAAAAGCCAGTTTCATGCCCTCCCCAAGCAGTAAAAGGTAACGAATGACGCCAAGTGGCCCATTTAACACCTTGAAAACGTCTTGTGATAACTGAAAAGTGTTAAATATCCCTGTCGGTTATCAAAAAATTAAGGACATCCATGTTTTCCTTAGTCAAGCAAAGTGTCGCCGGGCTGCAAATCCTGTTTGTCGCCTTCGGTGCCATGGTTCTGGTGCCCCTGCTCACCGGACTGAACCCCTCCATGGCCCTGCTTGGCGCCGGTGTGGGAACCCTGTTGTTCCAGCTCTGCACTCGCCGCCAGGTGCCGATTTTCCTCGGTTCCAGCTTTGCCTTCATCGCCCCCATCATTTACGCCACCCAGACCTGGGGATTGCCATCCACTATGTTTGGCTTGATTGCCGCCGGTTTCATGTACTTCATCCTGGCCGCACTCATTCGCGTGCGGGGCATGGGCTTTGTGAACAAGTTGCTGCCGCCCGTGGTGATTGGCCCTGTGATCATGGTGATCGGCCTGTCGGTCGCTCAGGTTGCCTGCAACATGGCGATGGGCCGTGCCGGTGGAGAACAGGTGGTGCCTGCCACGACGGCGTTGGCGTTGGCGGGCATCTCGCTGGCGGTGACCCTGATTGCGGCCGTGTTCTGCAAGGGCTGGATCAAGCTCATCCCCATCCTGTGTGGTGTGATTGCAGGTTATGTCGCGGCCGTGCTGATGGGGCAGGTGAACTTCGATGGTCTGGTCAACACACCCTGGCTGGCGCTGCCTCACTTCGAAACCCCGGAGATCAACTGGGCCGCAGCGCTGTTCATGCTGCCGGTGGCCATCGCCCCCTGTATCGAACATATTGGCGGCGTGCTCGCCATCGGTGGCGTGACCGGGCAGGACTACACCAAGAACCCGGGTCTGCACCGTACCCTGGCAGGTGACGGCATTGGCGTCTGCTTTGCCGGTTTCATCGGTGGCCCACCCGTGACCACCTACGCCGAAGTGACCGGTGCCGTGATGATCACCCGCAACTTCAACCCTGTCACCATGACCTGGGCTGCCGTGTTTGCCATCATTCTGGCCTTCTTCGGCAAGTTCAATGCCCTGCTGACCTCCATCCCCATGCCGGTGATGGGCGGTATCATGCTGCTGCTGTTCGGCTCCATCGCAGCCATCGGTCTCAAGACGCTGGTGGAATCCAAGGTGGATCTGGGGCTGGCCCGTAACATCGCCATCGTGGCCGTGACCCTGACGGTCGGTGTCGGCGCGCTGGAGATGAAGATAGGTGACTTCGCCCTGGCCGGTGTCGGCCTGGCATCGGTTGCCGCCATACTGCTCAACCTGATCCTGCCTGCCAGCACCGAAGAGGGAGCCATGGAGAGCGCCAAGGACTAAGCAAAGGTTGCTGTCAGTCAAATAGTGAGGCCACCCCCGGGTGGCCTCACTCATTTCGACCGGTTTCTCGACGTCACTCGCACAAGGCCAGCACCCGCACCCACATGGCCCCGTCGCCTACCGGATGGCGTGCGAGCAGCGTCAGCTCACCGCTGCCCGGGTCTATGCGGTGCACGGCGAGTTGGTGGGAAGCTTGCCCGGCCGCCAGCAGATAGCGGCCGCTGTGATCGATGGCAAAGCCGCGAGGCATGGTCTCTGTCGGGAAGTGGGCCCGCAGGGTCAGGCTGCCATCCTGCGCAGCTATGCCAAACAGGGTCAGCAGGCTGCTGGCTCGTTCGCAGCTGTAAAGAAAACGGCCATCCGGTGTGACGTGCAGATCCGCCCCCCAGCGCTCTCCCTGATACCCCGCTGGCAGCATGTCCAGGCTCTGTTGCAGATGGATATGGCCATTGGCCTGCCTGTGGTAGCGGTTGATGGTGCAATCGAGCTCGTTCAGGCAGTAGATATCTCCATTGACGGGGTGCAGCGTCAGGTGCCTTGGCCCGGCACCGCTGACGGTATGCAGATCCCCCAGCGGATGGGGCGCCAGCCGCCCCTTGTCATTCAGGGTGAAGCGGCGGATGGCATCTTCCGTGAGACAGGCGACCAGAACATCCTGCTCGCCCTGCTCATCTGCGCCCAGCAGAGTAGCCGAGTGGGCGGCCTGCAAGCCATCTAGCTGCTGATGGGGTGCCTCTACCCGGCCACCGCTACCGATGGGGGAGACGGTGACATGGTTGAAGGCATAAGAAGCCGCCAGCAGGAAGCGGCCGCTGGCATCGATGGCGGTGTGCGAGGCACTGCCCGCCAGCGGCGCCGAGCCCTGTTCGCTGAGCCGGCCATCCATGTCAATCCGGTAGCAGATGACCGCAAAATCGGGCCGCACGGCGGCATAGAGCCAGCGCCTGTCGGGACTTATCACCAGCGGTTGTACCTGACCCGGCGTGCTCACCAGTTGCAAGAGTTGCATCTCTCCCGTGTCGGCCAGGGCAAACACATGGATCTGCTGGCTGCCGGGGCTGGCGACATAAACGACCTGCTGCATCTGATCTCTACTCCTTGTCATGGGTAACGGCAGGCCAATTTTATCTCCATCCTTCGGGTTTTTGCTTACTCTTTTGGCCAGCCCGGGCACTCTACCTGATGGGCCTTCAGGTGATAGCGCGCCATCTGCGGGTAGCGGAAGAAGCCCACTTCCCACGGTTTTTTCTGCAAAAACGCGGCGTGAACGGCTTCGAGGAGGGGATGATCCTGTGGGATCTGGTAGGCATCGGCGGTGATGATGGTGTCATTCCATTTGGTGGCCAAACCGGGCCCGCGAGTCGCTGGCGAAATGGCAGCGGCCGTCATGCGTGAGCCGTTGGGATTTGAAGGTCTCGGGGAAGGGGATGAAGAAGCGGTTAGCGTTATCCGAGGATAGAAAGAACCGCGCGTGGTGTGCGACTGTGACCGGTCCTGGGGGACCTGCACCCCTATCCGATTCTCGCCTCGCCATCACACAACCGCTAACCCGGTTCTGGCAGGTTGATCCCGGACCATAAAAAAGGCTCTGTCCCAATTACGTGTTGCATGGGGCGCCCCAGCGCCTCATGCAAACATGCTTTGATATTTACGCCTTTTCCGTAACGCTCCAGCATCCTGCGCCAACCCAGGTAGTTCTTCAGGTAGTGCGTCGCCACGCCATGGAACCGCTCCATCCACTCTTTCAACCGATGGTGATACCCGTTTACGTGCTGGATGTGATACGCACCGACCACCCGTTCGCCTTGACGATTGCGCACCACCTGATGGGTTACACCCTGTTCTTTGCTGAAACAGGCATACACACCCGCTCCATCGCTACACAGCACCGCATCCGGTGACACCAACGGCTTCAACACCGCGATGACCGTCTCGGCATCGATTCTCTCCAACTGGAAATCCGCATGGTGGCCTGCACGGTCTTGTACCACCATCACCGGGATGTAATCTGGCCCGGTTCCACGAGTTCGACCTTTACCACCGCGATGACGTGCCGGACGCGGCAGTCCCCGCTGCCCCTTGAACGATTCAAGGAAGAAGGTCTCATCAACCTCAACGATGCCCTCTTCCCGGGTGGCCTGATGGGTTGCCATCGCGCGCAAGAAGCGGTGACGCCAGAGGAACGCGGTGTTTTTGCTGACCCCACAGCGCCGCGCGGCTTGGCGGACAGTCAGTCCCTCGATGAGGGCTTGCGCGTAGTCTTCCCAGCACTGGGCTTTGCGCAACCGTGCCAGAGGAGTTTTAGTCAAAACGGTGCTGGTGCGCAGACACAGTTTGCAACGGTAGCGGCGCAGTCCCCGACTCCATCCCCAGGGTGCCAGCTGGGTGACATCAGCCTGACAATGTGGGCAGCCACTGCATGCCGGTAACTGAGTATTGAGCGAGGTAATGGTGTGGGGTGCAGTGAGCTCCTGCTGAGCAACACGGCGCTGGCGCAGGGTTAACTGGGGAAAAAGGGACAACAGGTGTTGAAAGGCTGGGGTATCCATGATGGTAGACCTCAAGGTGATGGCCTACTTCAAGATTAGCATTTCAACACGTAATTGGGACAGAGCCATAAAAAAGGCCCCGTCACGGGGCCTTGGGGAGTGGTTGTCGTCCGGCATCAGGCGGGCTGCTGGCCCGGCTGGGCATCGGAGTTGGGCTCGACCTTCAGCTCTTCACCCTTCATGTTCTTGATGTAGACATCCATCTGGTTGAACGCGATCTCGATGCCGTTCGCCTTGAACAGGGCGTCTATCTTGCGGTTCAACTCGTCCACCGTCGGGTTGCGATCGCTGAGCTCACTCACGAAGAAGCGCAGCTCATGTTCCAGGGTGCTGGGACCGAAGGTGAGGAAGTAGACGATGGGAGCCGGATCCTTCAGCACGCGGCTGTTCTCGTCGGCCGCCTGTTTGAGCAGGGTGCGGGTCAGCTCCAGATCCGAGCCGTAAGCCACCCCCACCCGTACGATTACCCGGGTGACTGTGTCACTCAGCGACCAGTTGATCAGTCGCTCGGTCATCAGCACCTTGTTGGGGATGATCACCTCTTTACGGTCGAAGTCGGTGATGGTGGTAGAGCGGATACGGATCTTGGAGACGGTGCCGGAGAAGGTACCAATGGTGACTGTGTCACCAATCCGCACCGGACGCTCGAACAGTATGATGATGCCGGAGATGAAGTTACCGATGATTTCACCCAAGCCAAAACCGATACCGACGGTCAGGCCTGCAGCCATCCATTGTAGTTTTTCCCACTGCATGCCGAGCATGGAGAGCGCCGTCAGGGTACCTATCCCGATTAGCAGATAGTTGAGCATGGTGGTAATGGCGTAGGCAGTGCCTTGGGCCAGGCTCAACTTGGAGAGCACCAGCACTTCCAGCAGACCAGGCAGGTTACGAGCCAGTGACCAGATTGCCCCCAGCATGAAGAGGGCGGTCAGCGCGTCGCTCAGGCTGATCGGGAAGAGCACGGCATTAGCGCCGGTCCCTTCACTGCGGTGCCACAGCACCATGCTGTCGAGGTAGGAGAAGACCGCCACCAGATCAGACCAGAGCCAGTAGAAGGCGACACCGAATACCAGCAGCAACACAGTGCGGGTCAAGCGCAGGGATTGCTGGCTGACTTCTTCCAGATCCATGGGCTGCTCTTCGATGGACTCGCCACCTTCTGCGTCTTCCACCGATCTGTGTTCACGCTTGGCGACCGCGCGGCGGTAGGCCAGGCGACGGGCCGCCAGCTCCAGACCACGCAGTGAGGTGCGATAGACCAGGCGCCAGATGATCAGCAGGTAGAAGGATTCCACCAGACGGCCAGTCAGTTTCAGCGCCGTGTAGTAGTAGCCCAGTCCGACCAGCACCATCAGTGCCACCGGCGCCAGCGCCAGGGCACCCGCCGTGATCGACTGTTGCATGCTGCCCTCGCCCTTGATAATGGCGCGAGAGATGGGGAACACCAGATAGGTGGTGAGGCCCAGCAGCAGCAGGGTCAGCGCCTGACCGATAACATCGTTGCCCAGCGACGAGGGCTCTACGACCGCCTTGGTAGAGAGCATGATGAGTGGCAGCAGCGGCAGCCACAGGTAGCGCATGCTGGTGCGCTTGGCCTGCAACACGGCCTTCGGAATGCGGAAGTGCGATTCGGCAATGCCACCCGGGCGCATGACCGTCAGATAGACGCTGAACACCAGATAACCGAGGGCGAGGTTGAGGGTGATCTGGAAAATCAGTTTGGGACTGAGCAGGCCACAGTAAGCGAGCCAAAGACCGGCCGCCAGTATGAACAGGCTACCCGGCAGGCGCTGCAGCACGGTATAGAGCAGAGCGCGCGGGGTATGCCACTGGCTGTCCTGGCGGAAGCGACCAAGGTCTTTGGTGATCTTCTTCTCGCGCTCAATCAGGGTCGGGCGCCGCCATACCAGCAGACCGCCGATCAGCAGCAGCGGAAAGGCCAGCAGGGAGACCCCCAGCAGCTTGGCCCGCCAGCTTTGCCAGTCCGGCTTCAGCACCCAGTCTGAGGCTTGCTTGTAGGCCAGGGCTGGCCAGTTGATGAACCACTTCATGTCGATGGGTTTGTTACTGCTGACCCAGAAGATGTGTTGCTGCAG
The DNA here is from genome assembly GCF_037818705.1 of Aeromonas popoffii. Taxonomy (NCBI): domain Bacteria; kingdom Pseudomonadati; phylum Pseudomonadota; class Gammaproteobacteria; order Aeromonadales; family Aeromonadaceae; genus Aeromonas; species Aeromonas popoffii. Next base: position 1,164,301 of record NZ_CP149129.1, read on the forward strand.
GGTAAATTCGATGGAAGCGTAGATCCGTGCCAGCTGCTGCTGGGTCAGTTGCAGGCTGATGGCGTTGGTCAGCTGACTGTCGAGTTGACGGTTGAGCTGGTCGAGCAGGTTGATGCGGGTGTCGAGCAGGGTGGCGAGGCTGGCTCTGTCCTCTGCACTGACCGGCTCTCTGCTGTTGGCGATCAGGTTGTCCAGATATTGGTTTTTCTGAAACAGTTGATCACGTTGCTGACTCAGTTCGAACTGGGCCAGATGCAGGTCGGCGATCTGCTCTTCCAGATTCTTGACCAGAGTGGAAGGGGCCGACTCCAGCTGCTGGTAGAGCTGATAGAGGATGCGGGAGAGCAGCAGGTTGCCCTTGAGCATCTGTACCTGTTCGTTCAGGTTGCGCTCTGTCTGGGTGCCGCGTTCCAGCCAGCTCTTGGCTTGCAGGTTCTTCTGCACCAGTTTGTTGAGATTGGCGGTGGCGCTGACCAGTTGCTGGCTGAGCTGATGGTTGAGTTCCTGCTCTTTTTGTACCAGTGGGTTATCGTCGATGGCGACCAGTTCGCCGGTCTGTTCGGCCGTTTTTTCGGTATCGCCCAGACGTTTGGCACTGCTCTGTTCTTGCAGCAGTTGCAGCTTTCTCTCCTCGTTGGCGAGGCGGGCATTCTGGTAGTCCCGTTGCTTGACCGCCAGATCCTGCATGCTGGTGCGGTTATCCAGCTGTTGTTGCAGGTTGGCAAGTTGCAGCTCCAGCAAGGCCAGTTCCGCGCCCAGCTTCATCTTCTCTGCGCTGCTCACCCCGTCACCTGCGTTGAGGCGGGTACGGATCTTCTGGCTGTCCTGGTAAGCGCGGCTCATGTTGGCCTGTGCGCGCTCCGGCAGGGTCTGCAGGCTGGTCAGCTGGCTGCTGATGGTGCCGAGGGCCTCCTGGGCATTCTGCATGTTGGCCACGACATCTGGCTGGCGACTCTCCAGCTCGCTCAGGCTCATACGGGCGTATTCGCTCGTGATCTGCTCATCGCTCTTGTTCTGGGCCAGGGCATCGAGTTTGGCGCTGATATCCCTGAGCTCACCGGGCAGCGCGCGAATGCGTTGGGCCTGGCTCTTGGCCTTGGCCTGCTCCTTCTCGATGCTGTCGAGCAGGCTGAGGGTCTCGGTCAGAAACTTCTGGTCTGTCTGTTGGCTGACGGTGAGGGTATCTGACTTGCCGATGGCATCGAGCGCACGCTGTACGCTGGCCCGTTGGGGCAGGTCTTGCGCCATGGCCTGCGGTACGCAGAGGCTGATGAATAAGCAGAGCAGCGGCAACAGGGTGGCCGAGGCTCTTTTAAAACGTGTTGAGAGCATAAAACTTCCGGGTTATTACGCGATATTTGGGACATTTCCCATTTGAATTCAATCCGCGTGGATTCTAACACCGGGCTTGCACGGTAAGCAGGGGGACAGATAAAAAAAACGGCGCCCGCAGGCGCCGTTTCATCGGTTCAGTACGAATTAGAGTACGTGAACGGAGGCGGTGTTGGTGGTGCCGCTCGGTACCAGGGCACCGGAGACCATGACAACCACGTCACCCTTCAGACCCATGCCGCTGGCCAGTGCCGCTTCTTTACCGATGTGATAGAAATCGTCGGTAGAGGCGATGCTGTCAACCACGTGAGCAACCACACCCTTGGTCAGAACCAGCTGGGCAGCGGTCTTCTTGTTGGTGGTGATGGCCAGGATCCAGGCTTGCGGGAAGTACTTACGAATGGCCTTGGCAGACTTGCCGCCTTCGGTGGCAACCACGATCAGCGGGGCATCCAGCTTCTCGGAGGTCTCGACCGCGCCTTTACATACGGCTTCGGTGATGCGCAGCTTGTTGCTGTCATTGGCAGCAGACAGGTTGGACGGCATCACGGCGTCGGTACGCTCGCAGATGGTGGCCATGATGGTCACGGCTTCCAGCGGGTACTTGCCCTTGGCGGACTCACCGGACAGCATGACTGCGTCGGTACCGTCCAGGATGGCGTTGGCTACGTCGCCTGCTTCAGCGCGGGTCGGACGCGGGTTCTTGATCATGGAATCCAGCATCTGGGTGGCGGTGATGACCACTTTACGTGCCTTGTTGCACTTGGTGATGATCATCTTCTGGGCGAAGATCACTTCTTCAACCGGAATTTCCACGCCCATGTCGCCACGCGCAACCATGATGCCGTCGGAGACCGCCAGGATCTCGTCGAAGTTATCCAGGCCTTCCTGGTTTTCGATCTTGGAGATGATCTGGATGTTCTCGCCACCGTGGGCTTTCAGGTGCTCACGGATTTCCAGCACGTCTTCTTTCTTGCGAATGAAGGACGCCGCAACGAAATCAACGCCTTGCTCGCAACCGAAGATGAGGTCGCGCTTGTCTTTCTCGGCCAGGGCCGGCAGCTTGATGGAGACGCCCGGCAGGTTGATGCCCTTGTTCTCGCCCAGATCACCGTTGTTCAGCACTTTACAGATGACTTCACGCTCGGTGATTTCGATCACGTCCAGGCCGATCAGGCCGTCATCCACCAGGATGCGGTTGCCGACGCGCAGGTCGTTGGCGAAACCGGCATAGGTCACGGCCACTTTGTCTTTGTTGCCAACCACGGTCTGGTCGGTGGTGAAGGTGAACGTCTGGCCAGCGACCAGGGCAACGTCGTTGCCGCCTTCCAGTTTGATGGTACGGATTTCCGGACCCTTGGTGTCGAGCAGGATGGCTGCATGCTTGCCGGTTTCGGCCATGACAGCGCGCAGGTTGCTGATACGACCGCCGTGCTCGGCGTAGTCGCCGTGGGAGAAGTTCAGGCGCATGACGTTCATGCCAGCATCCAGCATTTTAGCCAGCATTTCTTTAGATTCGGTCTTGGGGCCGATGGTGCAGACGATTTTGGTCTTTTTCATGTCAGTCTTCATGGTTAAGGAGTTTCCGCCGTGCAATATACACCAGTTTTTGGATACTTTTTATGATCCAGAAACAACGTTTTGACCAGATAACGTTTTCTTTTCAAGGATAACGTTTTCCTCCCGGCTACTTTTTAGGGCATAAATTAACTGGTTCGCGCAGATTTGGCATAAATGTTGCCATATGTATCCAGGTGCCGGCCCGCCTCATCAGATGTGGTAAAATGACGATCCCATCCTGTCATCAAGCCGTCATCAGTCCCGACAAGAATAGACCCGGTGACGGCACATGAGAGCCCCAAGATGACGCCCTATCTGTTGATACTTTCCCTCGCCCTGCTGGTCATACAGGCACTGCCTGCCGCCTGCTGGCCGGACGATCCTGCCCCCCGGGCTGCCAGTGCCCTTGAGCTTATCGAATTGAAGCAGATGCTGGCCGCCAGCGAACCCGGCCTCTCCCGTGACGCCTGGCGGCAATTGCGCCAGGACAGCCTGCTCGGCTGGCAACAAAGGCCGCACTGAACGGGGGCTGTTAACAAGAGAAGGGAGGCCAAGCCTCCCTCTTGTTATCCTGTTTTCAACGGCGCCTTGCTCAGTTGATCTTGCCCATCTCGATGGCGAAGCTGGTGGCCAGCTGGGCAAACTTGAGGGCGTGGCCGGCGGAGGCGTCCGAATTTTTCAGGGTATCCTGCGCGGTGTGGATATTGGGGTTGTAGTCATTGAAGCGCGACTCGAACGGCATGGCGGCGGGATAGCCCTGATTGTGCCAGGAGGCGTGATCCGAGCAGCCGTAGCCGCAGCTGTCGTAGCCATAGCTGATTTGCGGCAGGTAGGCATCGAGCAACTGGGCGAGATAGCCAGTCAGGCCCTTGTCCGTGTAATCGGTCATGAAGACGATGTCCTCGGCCGAACCCTGGTAGTTGGTCATGTCCAGTTGCAGCGCGGCCAGTACCTTGGTGTTGGCTGCCTTGTAGCGGCTGGCGATGTCCTTGGATCCGCGCAAGCCCACCTCTTCTGCCGCATAGCCGATAAATTGCAGGGTGCGTTCCGGCTGGCGCCCCTGCTCGGCAATGACTCTCAACACTTCGGTCAGCGTGGCGATGCCGGAGGCGTCATCGTCGGCGCCGGGGGCCAGGGTGCTGCTGTTGGGGGCCGAGCCTGCGGTCGAGTCGAGATGACCGCCAATCACCACCACTTCATCCGGATAGCGACTGCCCTTGAGGGTCAGCACCACGGATTGCTGCGGGTAGCCGCTGTGCTTGACCCGGCTGACGCTGGCCCAGGGCAGGGGGGCGCTCAGGCTTTGCCACTGGCTGGCCACCCAGTCGGCGGATTGCACCCCTGTGGTGGTGGTGTAGTAGCGGTTGCGCCAGCTGGCGAGCTTGCTGATGGTGCCGACAATGTTGCCCTGATCCAGATAGGGCAGCAGTCGGTTGACACTGGCACTCTGGGTCAGCGGCGGCGGGCTGAACAGGTTTTGTGTGAGGGGCTGGGCCATGCTCTGCAGGGCGTCGGCCAGGGTGCTGTGCACCACATAGCCACCGCAGCGCTGATGACCTTCGTGCATCAGGTGGGAGAGGGTGCCGAGCTCGCTCGCCTCGATCTGCGCCAGCTGGACGGGGGCGCCGCTGGCACTGAACAGGGGGGCCAGTTTGGCCTTGACTTGCTTGAGTTCGACGCCGCTGTCGGCACCGATCGTGATCCAGACGGGGTCGGCGGCCTGCACGGCGAGGGGCAGCAGGGGGAGCAAGAGGGCGGTCAGCAAGGGTTTCATATCGGATCCTTCCGGGTTGAGTGACAGGTGAATATCATAAATGGGTGTCATAAGACGACCAACTCAGTCTAGTCAGGGGATCGCACGCCGGATCTGCCCATCTGGCGGGCTTCCCCATCCGGTGGGGGTCGCTGCAGGATCTGCTGTTTAGCTGGGGGGAGAGCGGGGTTGGTCAGTGCTTTGTGCTGATGAGAGGGGGAGTGGCAGTCTGGTCGCCGTGCCGTGGTCATTGTGTCCCGGCTGGGGAGCTGACGCAGGGACCCAAAGTGTGCCATGTCGGCCATGTTGTGCCGGGATGGCCGGATTGATCAGGCCGGCCCGGGCGATGGCCTAACCAGGCTCGCTGCCGTTGGGGGCGGCCACAAGCACCAAGGCGACCCTCAGGTCGCCTTGGTGCAGAGACGCGGGCATTTATTGGCCCTTGGCAATCCCCTCGCGCCTCGGATCGGCGGCGCCGAACCAGCCGCCAGCATTGCGTTCGACCCCCTGCAGGCCCGAGGTCTGCTCGCTGAGTACCACTTCGTGGCCTCTCGCTCTCAATCCCTCTACCACACTCTCCGGTGTGCGTCCCGCTTCCAGCTCGGTGGGGCCGTTGCGGCTGCCGAAGTTGGGCAGGTTAATGGCTTGTTGCAGGTTCAGCCCCCAATCCTGGGTGCCGAGCAGCGTCTTGCCCACGTAGTTGATGATGGCGGAGCCCCCCGGGGAGCCCAGGCTCATTTCGAGCTCGCCACTGTGCTTGTCAAACACCAGCACGGGGGACATGGAGGATCGCGGCCGTTTGCCGGGCGCCACCCGGTTCGCCACCGGCAGACCGGCGGCATCCACCGAGGTGAAGGAAAAATCGGTGAGCTGGTTGTTGAGCAGGTAGCCGTTGACCATCAGCCGCGAACCGAAGCCATCCTCGATGGAACTGGTCATGGAGACCGCCATGCCGGTCTTGTCGACGATGGAGACGTGGCTGGTGGAGGGGAGCTCAGGGGTCGCATCCTTGCCGCGGGCCAGTGCCAGCGGCGGCGTACCGGGTTGTGCGACCCCCATGGATTGCTCACCGATAAGCTTGCCCCGCTCGGCCAGATAACCCTTGTCCAGCAGCCCCTTCACCGGCACGCTGACAAAATCGCTGTCCGCCACGTACTGGTTGCGATCGGCGAAGGCAAGGCGCGCCGCCTCGCTGTAGAGGTGAATGGCATCGCTTGAGGCGGCCAGCCCCCCCTCAGGCGTCGCCACAGGCTTGAGGGCCGCCATGTTGCGGCTCTCCAGCATGCCGAAGATCTGGCCCAGCGCTATCGTGCCGGAGGAGGGGGTCGGGAAGCCGCAGATCTGGCTCTGACGATAGTCAAAGCAGAGGCCGTCCCGCAGCTTGGCACGATAGCTGGCCAGATCGGCCGCCGCCAGCACGCCCGGGTTGGTGGGATGCTGGCGCACCTTGGTCACCATGGCTTCCGCCAGGGGTCCCTGATAGAAGGCATCCGCCCCCTGTGTGGCCAGAATCTTCAATACCTGGGCCAGCGCCGGGTTGGTGAGCGTACTGCCGGCAGGCCTTGGCGTGCCATCCGGCAGATAGAAGTAGGCGCGGGCATCCGGGTCTTTGGCGAGATAGGGGTCTTTTGCCAGCAGAGTGGCGAGGCGAGGGCTGATCACAAAGCCCTGCTCAGCCAGGGTGATAGCGGGCTCGAACAGCGTGGCCCAGGGCAGCTTGCCATAGCGCTGATGGGCCAGCGCCAGTGCCCGCACCGTGCCCGGCGCACCGACAGAGCGGCCACCCACCACGCCGTCGTAGAAGGCCATGGGCTTGCCATCCTTCATGAACAGCTGATCCGTGGCGGCGGCGGGTGCAGTTTCGCGACCATCCACCGCCACGACCTGGCTGCCATCCCACACCAGCAGCAGGGAGCCACCGCCGATACCGGAGGATTGCGGCTCCACCAGAGTCAGTACCAGTTGCACCGCGATGGCGGCGTCCACGGCGCTGCCACCCGCCTGGATGATCTGGTAGCCCGCATCCACCGCCAGCGGGTTGGCGGCCGCCACCATGAAGTCATTGCCCTGCCAGCCCTGTTTGTCGGTCCAGCCGCTGGCGGCTTCCGGGGCGATCAGGGTTTGGGGAGGCGGGGCATAGTGAAAGCCTTTGTCACTGGCACAACCGGCCAGCAGGGCGAGGGCAACGGCGAGGCCCAGGGGTTTGAGCAACATGACACTCTCCTTGTCTGTTTTATGAGCGCGAAGGGGGACTATGTCACGATTGGCGCTGGTTGCTCAAGTTATTGAACAGGATCAATACCTTACTCATCTATCAATAGAGGTTACCCACAGTAGAAACAAAAAAACTGCCCGAAGGCAGTTTTTACAATGTTCATGGCAGTTGCCAGTGACCCATGCAAGCGAGCTTAGATGGACTGCTCTTCGCCACCCAGGGCGGCAAACAGCGCCGGGATGAACTGGGCCAGTTCGGCGGTCACCAGGGCGAAATCCGCATCCAGACGGGCGGCGGGATCTTCGCTGGTGACGTCGTCGTTCTGCTCGCGCAGCTCTTCGCTGAATTTCAGGCGCTTGATGGAGAGGTCGTCCCCCAGCACGAAGCTCAGGGTCTCGCCCCAGTTGAGGGCCAGCTTGGTCACCAGCTTGTCATTGGCCAGATGGTTCTTGATTTCATCCGTCATCAGATCCTGCTGCTTGCAGCGAATGATGCCGCCGTGTTCCATGGCACTGCGCAGCTCGGCTTCATCTTCCAGCGCGAAGGCGGCGGGCAGATTGCCCTCGCTCAGCCACTCGGTCATGGTGATCTCGGGCGGGTTCTTGAGGGCCACCGGCACCACCGGCAGGGTACCGATGCTTTTGCGCAGCAGCGCCAGCAGATCGTCCGCCTTCTTGGCGGAGCCTGCGTCCACCACCATCAGATTGTCGGCCGGATTGATCCAGGCGAAGGTCTGGCTGGTACGACTGAAGGCACGGGGCAGCAGGGTGTGGAGTATCTCCTCCTTCAGCGCTTCCTTCTCTTTCTTTTTGAGGGCGCGGCCCTGCTCGAATTCGATCGCTTCTACCTTCTCCGCCAGCATCTCCTTGACCACGGAACCTGGCAGCATCTTCTCTTCCTTGCGGGCGCAGAGCAGGATGTGGCCGGAGGCGGAGTGGGTCAGGGTCGAGCCGAATTTGCCAAGGGGCTTGACCCAACCGAACCGGGAGATGTCCTGACTGCCACAAGGGGTGAAGGCGCAGGCCTCGAGCTGGGTTTCCAGCTGATCCACTGTCAGGTCAAAGGGGCGGGTAAAGCGATAAATCTGCAGGTTTTTAAACCACATGGCGTCCTCGGTCTCATAGATTGTCCGGCGGGCATTGTACTAGAGAGGCGCTTTGTGATCAGCCAATCATTCTCGCTAAATAAAGGGCGATCGAGTTCACAGGGAGTCATATTCGCCCCAATTCTGTCATCAAACTCTCCTAGACTGCGAGTGTTCAGATTGTTAACAAGGATGCAAATATGTTGAGGCCGAGTCGGTCCGAGGACATGGATGAGATCGTTGAAATCTGGTTGCTGGCCTCCCTGCAGGCCCACGATTTCGTTGATGCCTCCTGCTGGTGGCAGGCCCAGGAAGATCTGCGCACCCGTTATCTCGACCGGGCCCGTATCTGGGTCTTCGAGGAGCGCGGCGAGCTGCTCGGCTTCATGGCACTGGCGGATGATTACCTCGCGGCCTTGTTCGTGCGCCCTGACCGCCAGGGGCGCGGCGTCGGCCACGCCCTGTTGCAGGAGGCCAAGTTACAGGGGGCCAGGCTGCATGCGCGGGTGTTTGTGGAGAACGAACAGGCGGTGCGCTTCTACCGCCGCCGAGGCTTCGTGATAGAGCGGGAGGAGTTTGATCCCCTCACCGGCCATCCCCAGTACAAGATGTGCTGCGAGTCCGCCTGATCTGACGCCACCGGCCTGTTTTGCTTGAAAAAAGGGTGGCGTATCCTCATCTTGTCTCCATTGGGTGCCGTGGGCACCTCTCCCCCATTTCGAGCCGTTTTCTCATGAAGATCCTGCATACCGCCGACTGGCACCTTGGCCACCAACTCCATGGTCATGAACGCCGCTTTGAACACGACGTTTTTCTCGACTGGTTGACTGACACCCTCAAGCAGCGTCAGATCGACGCCCTGCTGGTGGCGGGCGATCTGTTCGATACCGCCAATCCCCCCGCGAGCGCCTGGCAGCAGCTCTATCGCTTCCTGGCGAGACTGCGGGCCGAGATGCCCCACCTTAACATGGTGCTGATCGGCGGCAATCACGACTCACCCTCCAAGCTGGATGCGCCCCACGAGCTGCTGCGGGCCTTTGACCTGCATCTGGTGGGCAGCATCAGCCGGGATAGTGATGGCAAGCTTGAGACCGAACGCCTGCTGGTGCCGCTGCAAGACAGAGAAGGCAAGCTGGTCGCCTGGTGCGCTGCCGTCCCCTTCCTGCGCAGCAGCGATCTGAGGGTCGAGCAACTGGCAGAGGGGCAGGATCGACTGATTGAAGGAGTTCGCCAGGTCTATGAGGAGGTGCTGAGTGCCGGGCGCGCCCGCTGCGAGCCCGATCAGGCGCTGATCGCCATGGGCCACGCCTATCTGGCGGCGGGCCAGCTCTCCGAGCTCTCCGAGCGGCGGGTGCTCGGCGGTAACCAGCATGCCCTGCCAGCCGACATCTTCGCCGCTGCCGACTACACGGCGCTCGGGCACCTGCATCTGGCCCAGAGCCCGGCCGAAGGGGTGCACTACAGCGGTTCGCCGTTGCCGCTCTCGCTCGCTGAGGCCAACTATAACCATCAGGTGCTGGAAGTGACCTTTGCGGGGGGGAAACTGGCCGGGGTGGAGCGGATCCCGGTACCCCGCGCGGTGGAGATGATCCGGCTGCCCGAAAGCGAACTGGAGGGGGCGCTCCAGGCCATCGAGGCGCTGACGCTACCCGCTTGCCAACAAGAAGCCCAGTCCTTCCTCGAAGTGCGACTATTGTTGCCCAGACCCGAGGCCCGCATCCGCGAGCGCATTCTGGCTGCGTTGGTGGGCAAACCCGTGCGTCTGGCTCGCATCAGCACCCGTTATCTGGGATCCGGGCAGGGGCTGGCCGATGGCTCCCATCAGCGCAGGCTGGATGAGCTCTCCCCCACAGAGGTGTTCAGACTCTGCTATCAGCGTCAGTTTGACGGTGAACCCGAGGCCGAGCTGGTGGCCTCGTTTGAAGAGATATTGCAACAGGTGAAGGAGTCCGGCATATGAAGATCCTGTCCCTTCGGGGTGAAAACCTGGCCAGTCTGACCGGGCTCTTCACCATCGACTTTACCAAGGGGGCGCTTGGCGCCGCCGGTCTGTTTGCCATCACCGGCAACACGGGCGCGGGCAAGAGCACCCTGCTCGATGCCATCTGTCTGGCGCTGTACGACGAGATGCCGCGCTTCATCGCCAATCGCAAGCACGTGGCCGAGGTGGGCCGAGCGGATGACGAGGAGAAGCTCAAGGCCAATGACGTGCGCGGCATTCTCAGCCGTGGCCACGCCAGCGGCTGTGCCGAGGTGCAGTTTCGCGGCTGCGACGGCCGGATCTGGCTGGCGCGCTGGGCGGTGCGCCGGGCCCGTAATCGCTCGGAGGGGCGCTTTCAGGCTCAGGAACGCAGCCTGACTGACGTGGCGAGCGGGCAGGTTTTCTCCGGCAGCAAGCGGGAGCTGCAGGATCGCATCGATGAGCTGGTGGGGCTCTCCTGGGAGCAATTTCGCCGCGCCGTGATCCTGCCTCAGGGGGAGTTTGCCGCGTTTCTCAAAGCGAGTGCCGACGAGCGCTCCGCCCTGCTCGAACGCATGACCGGTACCGAGCTTTACTCCGTTATCTCCATCCAGACCCATGAGCGGGCGCGGGAGGAGCAGCAAAAATTGGCCGCCATCGGGCAACGGCTCGGCGACGTGGCACTGATGGACGAGGCGACCCGCGAGCAGTGGGTCGCCCGGCAGTTGGGCTGCTCCACCGGTCTCAAGCACGAGCAGCAGCAGCGCCAGCTGTTGCAGGACTTGCGCGATCTCAACGATCGCATCGCCGCCCAGTTGCTGGCCTGTCAGGAGGGGCAGGTGGCACTGGCTGCCGCAGAAGCGGCTCACACCCTGGCCGCTCCCGAGCGGGAGGAGTTTACCCGCGCCGAGCAGGCCCAGGTGGCCCGCGCCGATCACGACGAGCTGGCGCGTCTTACCCTGGAGGTGCAGCAGCAGGAGCAGCTTATCGGCCAGTTGGGGCCTGAATTGGCACAGGTTGAACTGGCGCAGCAGCAGGTCGCGCTGCGTGAGCAGCACCTGCTGGCCGACAAGATAGCCGCCGAGCGTGAATGGGGGGCGCTGCAACCCGAGCTCAAGCGGGCGCAGGAGCTAGATACCCGCATCAGGGAGAAGGGCAGCCAGTTGCAGGACGTCCAGCAGCAGGGGGCGCAGGCGCGTACCTTGCAACTGGCACTGCAGCAGGAGTGGCAACAGCAGGCGAGCCGGGTGCAGGCACTCGACGCACGGCGCCAGCAATGGGCACGCTGGCTGGATGAGCGCAAGGCGCTGGCGCCGCTGGCGCGGCAGTGGCAACCCTTGCTGGCGGCCATGCAGGATTGGGCAGAGGGTCGGGATCAGCTGCAACATTTTCAGCAGAGCCGTGAGCACAAGGGCCATGCCCTGCGCGATCTCAACAGCCGGCTGGAGCAGGGTCAGCAGGAGCGGGACGGCTGGCAGCAGGAGCGCACACGGCTGCAACAGCAGCATGATCAGTTGCAGGCGCAGGAGTGGGATGGTCAGGTTGCCAAGGCGCAGGAGCAGCGGCAGGCCCAGACCGAGCAGCTGGCGCGGGTGCAGCAACTGCTGGAGCTGGCGGAGGCGGGCCGCAATCACAGCGAGCAACAGGAGCGCTTGTTGCAAGAGATGGCGCTGCTCGAGCAACATCTGCACCGGCTGGCCGGTCAGCGCGATGAGCTGGTGCCAGCGCTGGAACGGCTTGCCACCCAGCGTGGTGAGGCGCGCCATGCCCTGGAGCAGGCCCGCGCCGTGGCCAGCTTCGAGCAGTATCGTCACGTGCTGAGCGATGGCTCCCCCTGCCCGCTCTGCGGCGCCGAGGAGCACCCCTATCGCCAGAGCCAGCCGCAGGTGGCTGGCATACTGGCCCAGCTGGCCGATCGAGCCCGTCAGCTGGAGCTCGAGTGGGAGCGGCTCAATCACCAATATATTCAGGGGGAGAGCGAACGGGTTGAACTGGCCCGTCAGCTTGCCGCCCGCCAGCAGCGCCAGCCGGAGCTTGAGGCGAGATCCGAACAGCTGACCCAGCGCTGGTTGCAACTGGGCGGCAATACCCTGTTGGGGCACGGGCTGCCACTACGTCAGAGTCCGGCGGAGTGGGCAGATCTGCTGGCCCATCTCTTGGCACAGGGAGAGACTCTGGAGCTGGGTCTGGTGGCCGGACAGCGACAGCTGCAACAGGCCCAGCAAGGCCAGCAGATGTTGATGGGGCTGCGCAATCAGCTGACCCAGTTGACGGCCCGTCATCAGCAGTTCGAACAGCAGTGGCAGGAGGCCGAGCGGCAGAAGATCGCGTGGGAGGCCGAGCTAAAAGCGCTGGCCGAGCAGGAGGTCGCGCTGCGCCAGCGCCTGGTGCAGGGGGAAGCGCGACTCGATGAACAGATGGGTGCCGAACCCTGGCGCCAGTGGCTCGGCAGCCGGCAGTGGCTCGAATGGCAGCAGACCTGCGAGGCCTATTTGCAGGGACAGCGCGAGTGGGAGCAGTTGGGCAGCGAACTTGCGAGCCTGACGCCGGGCGTGAGCGCGCAGGAGGCACGGGTGCAGAGCCAGAACGAGCTGCTGCACAAGCTGGAGCGCGACTACAAAGAGGCCGAGTTGCAGCGCCAGGGGTTGCTCGCCAGCCGCGAGGCCTGTCTGGGAGGGCGCGTCATCGCCGAGGTCGAAGGCGAATGGCAACAGCGACTGTTGCATGCCGCCAGCCAGCTCGAGGAGGCGGTGGCCGCGTTGCGGATGGCCAGGGAGAAGCAGACCGAGCTCAAGGCCAGGCTGGCTCACCTTGAGCAGGACAAGCTGGTGAGCAGCCGTCGCCGGCGCGAGGTGCTGGGCCGCTGGGCGGCGCACGCCACTACCCTGGGCATTGCCGAGTATGATCTGCGACGGCTGCTGGCGATGGTACCGGATGAGCTCAAGTCTCGCCGGATCGCCTTGCAGCATCTGGACGACGCCCTGGCCGAGGCTCGCACCCGGCTGGCCGAACGCCAGCGGGCGCTGGCGTTGGAGGAGGTCAAGCTGGCGCGTTATCGCGAGCATCACGGCGAATTGACCGCCCTCTCTGTGCAGGAGCTTGGTCTGCGCCTGGGGGCCAGCGAGGCCCATTGCCGCGAGCTGGAAGAGCAACTGTTTCAGTGCAAGAGCACCCTGGCCCAGGCCGAGGCGGCTGCCCTCAAGGCGGGCTCCTTGCAAGAGGAGCTGAGCCGCCAGCAGGCGGTGGCGGATCACTGGCAGCAGCTGTCCGAGCTTATCGGCTCCGCCAGCGGTGCCAAGCTGCGCACCTTCGCCCAGAGCCTCACCCTGGAGCGCCTGCTGCTGGAGGCCAATGCCCAGCTCGGCGAGCTGTCGCCGCGCTATCGACTGGAGCGGGTACCCGGCACGGATCTGGCGCTGCAGGTGGTGGATCTCGATATGGGGGATGAGGTGCGATCAGTGGACTCCCTCTCCGGCGGGGAAAGCTTCCTGGTCTCGCTGGCGCTGGCGCTGGCCCTCTCCAGCCTCTCGTCGCATCAGACCCAGATCGAGTCGCTGTTTATTGACGAGGGCTTCGGTACCTTGGATCCGGACAGCCTGGATCTTGCGCTATCCAGCCTGGACTCGCTGCAGGCGGCCGGTCGCCAGATAGGCGTCATCTCCCATGTGCAGACCCTGGTGGAGCGGATCGGCGTGCAAATTCGGGTAGACGCTCTGGGCGGCGGCGAAAGCCGGGTGGTGCTGCCCTGAATCCTGACTCACTCCGTTGAGGGACTGCGGCCCCGCCAGATGGCGGGGCTTTTTTGTTTCAGAGTTTTCGCAATATGGTCGCTTGATCTAGGTCCATGCCCGCATATTGCGGGAAAAGAGATAATCAGGGGTCATGACCCCGGTCTTGCATCCATGCACCCGCAAGAGGGAATGGTCAATGACGGTTGTACCTGAAAGGGTCTTATGTCGCATCGCAATGCGAAAACGAGGTGATGCGCTTTATGTCATCTGGTTCTGCTGGGGCCTGGCGTTGCTGCTCTATGTGTTGGGATCTGCATATTACAAATTACCCGTAGTGCCGCTGTTAGTGATGGCGCTGATGTTAATGGTGGAGAAAGTCAGAATGTTTGGACGAAAGCGCAATGAGTCTGTATCTGCGGTATCGGGTGTGGCAATGACAGTGATTGCACAGGGAGCCAGATTCACGGGTGAGCTGCAAGTGGAAGGCAATCTGGATGTGCATGGGCAGTTCATCGGAACCTTATTGGTCAGCGGGGGAACAGTTCGCATTATGGAGGGGGGCCGCGTTGAGGGAGAGGTGACCGCCGCCCATGTCACCATCAATGGCACCCTGGATGGCACCTGCGCATCGACGGAGGTGGAGATCCTCGAAAGTGGCAAGATGAAGGGGACCTTCAAAGGTGGCAGCCTCTCCATTCGAAAGGGAGGCCAGTTCATCGGGCAATCCCAAGCTCAGGAAGATAGCAACGCTGTCTCTGGCCAGAGCAAGGGGAACGTGAAGAAGTTGCAACCCGAGGGGAAACCCAAGGCCATTGATGTGCCGGAGGTGGCGGCAAAACAGGCGTAAAAAGGGGCGCCAGCGCGCCCCTCGTTGTTTAACTGCGGCGCTTGGGCAGCATATTGGTCAGTGTGTTGTCCTTGAGCACATGGTGGTGATAGATGGCGGCAACGGCGTGCAGGGCGATCAGGGCATAGCCTATGTTGGCCAGCGTCTCGTGCAGCTCCTTTATCGTTCCCCTCAAGCCATCATTAGGCGCGAGCAGGGCGGGCAGTTCGAACCCGAAGAAAGGGATGGGTTTACCGCCCACGCTCAGCAGCAGCCAGCCCAGCAGCGGGGTGAGGATCAGAAAACCGTACAGTGCAAGATGGGCGAGTTGAGCCAGCTTGTGCATCAGAGGGGACTGCTCGGGCACTATGCGGGGTGAGGGGCCGCTGAAACGCACCAGCAGCCGTACCACGACCAGCGCCAGGATCAGCAAGCCCACCATGAAGTGAAACTCCTTCATCAGGTCGCGCCCGGCCGAGCCCTTGGGAAAGATGTCCCTGAATTCCATCAGGGCGTAGACGGCAATCATCAGCAGCAGAGTCAGCCAGTGCAGGCCGATACTCAGGCTGCCATAACGTTGTTCGGTATTTTTCAACATGTTCATGTCCTTCTCGGGGAGCTCATTGCATCACTTTCTTATCCATCCGGGCTCGCTTCCTGTACCCGGACCTCTTTGCATCCAATCCCATGTTACAAGCCCTGTTCGACAAAACTTTGATCTCGATAACTTTTTAACATTTTACTCTCAGCTCTCAGCTCTCAGCTCTCAGGCGGTGCCTGGCCAGGCACCCCTCTGCGCGAGGCTATGCGTCTGGTAACGGCGGTGCGGATGAAGGTCTGGTCATGAAACATCTTGGATTGGGAGCTGCGCAGCTGTTCATGTTGGGCGCCATTCTACTTGGCGTGGCTGGCAGTGGCAGTGATCGTCTCTTTGCGGCAGAGCCTGAACATCCATCGCACTTTTCCGCCTATCTGGGGCTGTTGCCGGGGCTCATCGATTCCGATGGGAGCGGTCCCTTCATCGATCTGGTCAAGGCCATGGCCGCGCTGGATGACGGGGTCGAGGTGAGCGTGATGGTTTACCCCATGTCGCGTGCGACGCGCAGCGTGGTGGTGGGGGCGACCGCTGTCAGTGACCCTGTGCGATATCGCTCACTTCAAGCAGGTCAACGTTGCCGGGCAGAGCCTGTATAACCTGTTGCTGGTGGCTGATCGGGCCCTTAATCAGGCCAAGGCACAGGGGCGCAACCGGGTGGGTTTACACACCTGGCAGGCGTCAAGGGTCAGCATGGCCCCATAAAAAAACCGAAGCGCTTGGCTTCGGTTTTTCGTTGCAGTCACTGGCCAAAGCCAGAGCGCATTATTTCTTGATGCGGATCACCGGGGTCTCGCCCACAGTCACTGCACCTGTCATCTTGATCAGCTCTTTGATCTCGTCCATGTTGGAGATGACAACCGGCGTCAGGGTAGACTTGGCCTTCGCTTCCAGAATAGCCAGATCGAACTCGATGATGGTATCACCGCGCTTGACCTTTTGACCTTCCTGAGCGATGCGCTTGAAGCCTTCACCTTTCAGTTCAACGGTGTCGATACCGAAGTGAACGAACAGCTCGATACCTGAGTCGGATTCCAGCGAGAACGCATGGTTGGTCTCGAAGATCTTGCCAATGGTGCCATCGCACGGAGCAACCATCTTGTTGCCAGCCGGCTTGATGGCGATACCGTCGCCGACGATCTTCTCGGCGAAGACAACATCAGGCACATCTTCGATCGGTACGATTTCACCTGACAGCGGGGCATACAGCTCAATGCCACCGGTATCAGAGCTATCATCGGAAACCAGTTTCTTCAGTTTATCAAACAGACCCATAGTAAAAGCTCCTAGAGATGATTGTCGCTGTTTGCAGCCGATCTTAGCAGACTGCCTTCTGCTTAATAAAGTTATCTACACAGGCTTCGATTTCGGCGGCAGTTGCATAGCTCAATGCCTGGTCAGCCATTGCCTTTACATCTTCGAAGTTGGTGTTACGGATAAGCTTCTTGATACGCGGTACAGAGATGGAGCTCATGGAGAACTCATCCAGACCCATACCCAGCAGCAGCAGTGTGGCGCGTTCGTCACCAGCCAGCTCACCGCACATACCGGTCCACTTGCCATTGTCATGGGAAGCGTCGATAACCATCTTGATCAGCGTCAGGACGGAGGGGGACAGCGGGTTGTACATGGCGGAGATCATCTCGTTACCACGGTCGACAGCCAGGGTGTACTGGGTCAGGTCGTTGGTACCGATACTGAAGAAATCCACTTCTTTAGCCAGATGATGAGCCATCACGGCAGCAGCCGGAGTCTCGATCATGATACCCACTTCGATGGATTCATCAAAGGCTTTGCCTTCGGTGCGCAGTTCGGCTTTCAGCTTCTCTACGGTGGCTTTCAGGCTACGGAACTCTTCGACAGAGATGATCATCGGGAACATGATGCGCAGTTTGCCGAAGGCAGACGCACGCAGTATGGCCCGCAGCTGGGCATGCATGATGTCTTCGCGATCGAAGAAAATACGCACGGCACGCCAGCCCAGGAAGGGGTTCATCTCTTTCGGGAAATTCATATAAGGCAGTTCTTTGTCGCCGCCAATGTCCATGGTACGGACGATGATCGGCTGATCCGGCATGGCCGCTGCCACTTCTTTATAGGCTTTGAACTGCTCGTCTTCGGTCGGCAGCGCGTCACGGTCCATGAACAGGAACTCGGTACGGTACAGACCCACGCCTTCGGCGCCATTGCGGATGGCACCTTCGGTATCCTTGACGGTACCTATGTTGGCGCAGACTTCGACCTGATGACCATCTAGCGTGATGGCAGGCAGATCTTTCAGCTTGGCCAGCTCGTCCTTCTCGGCCTGGAACTGGGCCTGGAACTGTTTGGCTTCCGTCAGCTGCTCGGCGGTCGGGTTGATGATGATCTGATTGTTGATCGCATCCAGTACCAGCATGTCACCGTTCTTGACACGCTCGGTGATGTCATTGGTGCCCACGATGGCAGGCAGCTCGAGTGAGCGGGCCATAATGGAAGTGTGAGAGGTACGGCCACCGATATCGGTAACGAAACCCAGCACATATTTCAGGTTGATCTGAGCGGTTTCAGACGGGGTCAGGTCTTTAGCGACCAGGATGACCTCTTCGTCGATGGTGCTCAGGTTGACAACGGCGATACCCAGCACGTTCTTCACCAGACGGGTGCCGATGTCACGGAAGTCGGTGGCGCGCTCGCGCAGGTAGGGGTCGTCCAGATCGGCCATCATCTTGGCGTATTGCTCGATGACTTCGTAGACGGCCTTATCAGCGGTGGCCTTGTTGTCTTTGATGAAGGATCTGATATCCCCTTCCAGCTCCTCATCTTCGAGCAGCATGATGTGGCCTTCGAAGATGGCCTCTTTTTCCTCACCGAAGGTACGACCAGCCATCGTTTTGATGGCTTCCAGCTGGACAGCTGACTTGGTGCGGGCTTCGAGGAAGCGGTTGATCTCGGCGTCAATCTGGTCAGCAGAAATCTTGCCCTGATTGATAACGATTTCATCTTCTTTCAGAAGAAGCGCCTTACCGAATGCGATACCGGGGGACGCAAGAATGCCAGATATCATAATCCTTCCTATTAAAACGACTGTGGGGGAGGAATAAAGCTGGATTACTCCAGCTCGTCCATCAGGGCAACCAGCTTCTCAACGGCTTTCTGAGCGTCCGGGCCATCGGCCTGGATGGTCACGTTGGTGCCTTTGGTCAGGCCCAGGGTCTGCAACTTGAACAGGCTCTTGGCGCTGGCAGATTTGCCACCGGAGACCACAGTGATCTCGCTTTGGAATTCTTTGGCTTCTTTCACGAACTGAGCTGCCGGACGGGTGTGCAGACCGTTTTCAGCAGTGATAACAACAGACTTCTCGTACATGGTTTCACCCCATATTATTGATATTTTTTGGAGAGATGGATGCTTTTGACGCTTCCTTATCTCACCGTGTCAGTATGGATATGTTGTAAAGTAACGAAATCAGACCTGCAATGGTTTAATCCAGGTCAATTTTCTGTGCAGTATTCGGTGTCTGCCTAAACTCTTTTTCGTTATCGCGCTACAAGCCGCATAAATACTGGCTTGAAATTATTTTTTAACGAAAAATAACACTTTGTTACTTTGTGATACCTAGTCGGCAAATACCTCGTGACGCCGCACAGGATATGAGATTTATCACAGAATGTCTGCTTTTTTTGTCGTCCGCCAGCTTGTTATTTTACCCCAAAAAATAAGGGACCGAGTGGCGCTACCACCTGCTCAGTCTAGCTCATAAAAAAACGGCGCTCCTGGGAGCGCCGTTGTTCTGAAAGAATGCGATCACCTACTGCAGCAGTTCTTGCTCGCTGAACACCCCGGCAAACAGGGCGCTGGAGAGGTAACGTTCGGCGGCGCTCGGCAGTATGACGACGATTGTCTTGTCGGCAAATTCCGGCAACTCGGCCAGACGGGCGGCGGCCACGACGGCAGCCCCCGAGCTTATCCCGGCCAGGATCCCTTCCTCTTCCATCAGGCGACGGGCCATCTCGATGGCATCATCGCTGCTTACCTGTTCGACGCGGTCCAGCAGGGTCAGGTCCAGGTTGCCCGGAATGAAACCGGCGCCAATGCCCTGGATCTTGTGGGGACCCGGCTTGATTTCAAGACCGGCCAGACGCTGGCTGATCACGGGTGACTCGCTCGGCTCGACGGCCACCGAGACCACGGCCTTGCCCTTGGTCTGTTTCAGATAGCGGGAGACACCGGTAATGGTGCCACCAGTGCCGACGCCTGCCACGAACACATCCACCTGACCATCGGTGGCATCCCAGATCTCGGGTCCCGTGGTCTTTTCGTGGATTTCCGGGTTGGCGGGGTTTTCAAACTGTTGCAGCAGGACATATTTGCCCGGCTCGGATTCGAGGATCTCGTTGGCCTTGGCGATGGCGCCTTTCATGCCCAGCGGGCCTTCGGTCAGCACCAGATTGGCGCCGAGCGCCTTGAGCAGCTTGCGGCGCTCCAGGCTCATGGTGGCGGGCATGGTCAGAGTGATGGGATAACCGCGAGCGGCGGCCACAAAAGCCAGAGCAATACCCGTGTTACCGCTGGTGGGCTCGATGATCTCCTTGCCCTTGGTCAGGACGCCGCGTTTCTCGGCATCCCAGATCAGGTTGGCGCCGATGCGGCACTTGACGCTGAAGCTCGGGTTACGGCTCTCAATCTTGGCCAGTACGCGGCCCTTGGTAACACGGTTGAGTCGAACCAGCGGGGTGTGACCTATGGTCTGGCTGTTGTCCTCAAAAATTTTGCTCATGGTGCTATCCCTGTTTGTTACGGCGATGAAACAAGATTACCCTGTGGTTTCTGAATGAGAAGTGACGATTTGTTATAACAATATGTTATTACAAGATATAGAGCTTATTCTTTCTTACTGAGGCCTCAGTCTCCAAAAGGTCTCTTGTCGTCAAAGGAATGGACGTTATGGGATTTGCAGGAAGCGATCGCTATCTCGCCTCAGAGGCGCTAAAGATGGCGGTCAATGCGGCAATAGTGCTGGAAAAACCGTTACTTATCAAAGGTGAACCCGGCACAGGCAAGACGGAGCTGGCCGAAGCTGTGGCCAGCTCGCTCGGTACCCAGCTGATCGCCTGGCACATCAAATCCACCACCAAGGCCCAGCAGGGGTTGTATGAGTACGATGCTGTGGCGCGGCTGCGTGACTCCCAGCTTGGCGATCCGCGAGTGGGGGAGATCAGTCACTACATCCGCCAGGGCAAGCTGTGGCAGGCCTTCACCGCCGAGCAGCGGCCTGTGCTGCTCATCGACGAAATCGACAAGGCGGACATCGAATTTCCCAACGACTTGCTGCTGGAGCTGGATCGGATGGAGTTCGACGTCTACGAGACGGGCGAGCGAGTCAAAGCCCGCCAGCGTCCCGTGGTCATCATCACCTCCAACAATGAAAAAGAGCTGCCGGACGCCTTCCTGCGCCGCTGCTTCTTTCACTACATCCGCTTCCCTGACAAGGCCGAGATGCAGGCCATCGTCAATCTGCACTATCCGAACCTCAAAGCGGCGCTGCTGGACGAGGCCATGGCGCTCTTCTTCGAGTTGCGCGAAGTGGATGGGCTGCGCAAAAAGCCCTCCACCTCCGAGCTGCTGGACTGGATCCGGCTGCTGCTGGCCGATGACATCTCCCCCGAGGCGATGCGCACCCGCGCGCCTGGCAAGCTGGTGCCTGCCCTCTACGGCGCTCTGCTCAAGACCGAACAGGACTTGCATCTGTTTGAAAAGCTCGCCTTTCTGGCGCGTCGCGGCAGCTAACTCATGCTGATCGATTTTTTTACCCACCTGCGCCGCCACAAGCTCCCGTGCAGCCTGCGTGAACTGCTGGACTTGCACGCAGCGCTGGCAGCCCGGCTGGTCACTCTCGATATGGATGCGTTCTACCAGCTCGCCCGCTGCCTGCTGGTGAAAGATGAGGCCCATTACGATCGCTTCGATCGCGCCTTTGCCGACTATTACGATGGCCTGCAGGCCACGCCCCTGTTGCCAGAAACCCTGCCGGATGAGTGGTTGCGCAAGGAGTTTGAACGGCTGCTGAGCCCGGAAGAAAAAGCGTTGCTGCAATCCTTAGGCGGACTCGACAAGTTGCTGGAAACCCTCAACCAGCGCTTGAGCGAACAGAAAGGTCGCCACGCAGGCGGCAACAAATGGTTGGGCACGGGAGGCAGCAGCCCGTTTGGCCACGGTGGTGTTCACCCCGAAGGGATCCGCATGGGGGGAGAGGGCCAGCACGGCAAGGCGGCCAAGGTGTGGGAGGCGCGTCACTATCGCAACTTCAGCGACGACTCGCCGCTGGGGCAGCGTGCCATTCAGCTGGCGCTGCGCAAGCTCAGGCGCTGGGTGCGCCAGGGCAACCCGGACGAACTGGATCTCGACGACACCATCCAGAGCACGGCCCGCCAGGGCTGGCTCGATGTGAAGTTGAGGCCGGCGCGCCACAACGGCGTCAAGTTACTGGTCTTTTTCGATGTGGGGGGCTCCATGGATGCCCACGTGGCCGAGGTGCAGCGGCTCTTCTCGGCGCTGCGCCACGAGTTCAAGCATCTGGCGTACTTCTATTTTCACAACTGTCTCTACGACTTCGTCTGGCAAGACAACAACCGCCGGGCCGAGGAGCGTTTTGATACCTTGCGGCTGCTGCGCACCTACGGCAGCGACTACAGGGTGATTGTGGTGGGGGATGCCAAGATGGGCCCCTATGAGATCACCTGGCCCGGTGGCAGTGTCGAGCATTGGAACGAGGAGGCGGGTCAGGTGTGGCTCGCCCGCCTGCAGCAGCACTTTCCCAAGCTGGTGTGGCTCAACCCGGTTCCGAGGCGGGAGTGGCTCTGGCATCCCTCCATCAAGTTAATGAATGAACTGGTTGGCGGGCGCATGCATCCGCTGACCCTGGCCGGTCTCGCCGCGGCGATCGATCAGCTGTAATGACCTCTCTACCCTAAAAAGCCAACAAGCCGGGAACGCACCCGGCCAGGAGCAAAGATGACTTCTATCGTGATCAGTGGATCAGGCCTGTATACCCCGCCTTTTGCCGTCAGCAACGAAGCGCTGGTGGGCGCCTTCAACCAGTATGTGGATCTCTACAACGAGGAGAACGCCTCCGCCATCGATGCGGGCCAGCTGTCTGCCAAGCAGCATTCGAGCTGCGAGTTCATCGAGAAGGCCTCCGGCATCAAGAGCCGCTATCTGGTGAGCAAGGAAGGGGTGCTGGATCCCGACATCATGCAGCCGCTGCTGGCGGAGCGAGCCGATGACAAACCCTCCATCATGGTGGAGATGGCAGTGGCCGCCGCCGAGCAGGCGCTGATCGCCGCCGGCCGCGAGCCGGGAGAGATAGATCTGGTTATCGTCGCCGCCTCCAACATGCCGCGCCCCTATCCGGCGCTGGCCATCGAGTTGCAGCACTACCTGGGAGCAGGCGGCATGGCCTTTGACATGAACGTGGCCTGCTCGTCTGCCACCTTTGGCATCAAGGCGGCAGCCGACATGCTGGCGGCGGGTAGCGCCAAACTGGCGCTGGTGGTGAACCCGGAGATCTGCTCGGGGCACCTCAACTTTCGTGACAGGGATAGCCACTTTATCTTCGGCGATGCCTGTACCGCCGTGCTGCTGGAGCGGGAAGAAGCGTGCAAGGTCAGCAACCCCTGGCAACTGGTGGCCAGCAAGCTGGTGACCCAGTACTCCAACAACATTCGCAACAACTTTGGCTTCCTGAACCGGCTCAGCCCGCGTACCCGTTATGGTGATGACAAGCTGTTCTGCCAGCAGGGGCGCAAGGTGTTCAGGGAAGTGCTGCCGCTGGTGTGCGATCAGATAGCCGGCCAGCTGGATGAGCAGGGCTGGCCAGCGGATACCCTGAGCCGGCTCTGGCTGCATCAGGCCAACCTCACCATGAACCAGTTCATCGGTCGCAAGCTGCTGGGTCACGATGCCAGCCAGCAAGAGGCGCCGGTGATCCTCGACAGTTACGGCAACACCAGCTCGGCGGGTTCCATTATCGCGTTCCATCTGTACAATCGCGACCTGCCTACAGGGGCTCGCGGCGTGCTCTGCTCGTTTGGCGCTGGCTATTCGATAGGGAGTCTGCTGCTGCGGCGTCTGTGAGGGGCGGGGGCATATCCCTGCCGTCATTACCAAAAACAGCGGTCAGGGTGGAATCATGCAGAAAATCACGGGGCGCTGCGCCCTGCACTATGGGGTGACACTGCCACTCTTTTGCCTCTACGGGTTGCAGGTCTCGTTTCAGGAGAGCCTGACCCTGCCCCAGCTGCTGGGGCCCACCCTGCTGGTCTTCACCCTCATGTTTGCCGTGCGCCATTGGGTGTTGTGCCGACTGGTCCTGCCCGGCAGCGGGCTCAGTAGCTTCGGGCTGGAGGTGGGCTTCTACCTGCTGGGGGCGCTGCTGCTTTCGGGCTACAGCGGCCTCATGCTTGATCTCCCGCTGTCGAGCCACCTCAAGATCCTGCTGGGGATGACGACCCTGGGCTTTCTGGTGGCCGCGGATCTGTCGCTGGCGCGGGACTGGAACCTGGCCAAACAGCGGGAGCATCAGGGCTCGCTGGTGCTGACCCGGCCGCTGGCCATGCCGGTTTCCCGCAAGTTCTCACTGTTTACCTTCACCACGCTCGTGCTGCTGGGGGGCGTCTTATTCCTGCTGTTCAACAAGGATCTGGAGCGGCTGGCGACGGTGGACAGAAGCCTGTCGCGGCTCGATGTCCAGCAATACATCTTGCTGGAAATTGCCTTCGTGATGGGGGTGACCTTCTGTTACCTCTGGCTCATCATTCGTGGCTATGGCCGCAATCTGACCCTCTTCCTGGAGCACCAGATGCGTACCATGGCACAGGTGCAATGCGGCGATCTGGATGCGCGGGTGCCGGTCACCCGGGATGACGAATTCGGCCTGATCGCCGCCAGCACCAACCAGATGATCGGCGAGCTGAAGGCGCGCCGCGACGAGCTCAACCTGACCCGGGACGTGGCCATCCTCGGCCTCGCCTCGCTGGCGGAGACCCGTGACAACGAGACAGGTGCCCACATCATCCGCACCCAGCACTATGTCAAGGTGCTGGCCGAACACCTGAGCCGCCACGACGCCGAGCGTTATCCCCTCGACGACGCCACCATAGACCTGCTGTTCAAGTCGGCGCCGCTGCACGACGTGGGCAAGGTGGGCATTCCCGATGCGATCCTGCTCAAGTCGGGCAAGCTGACCGACGAAGAGTTCGCCATCATGAAGCGCCATCCCCAGATAGGGGCCGATGCACTGGCCAGCGCCGAGGCCGAGCTTGGCTCCAACTCCTTCCTGCGGCTGGCGCGGGAGATCTCCCTCACCCACCACGAGAAGTGGGATGGCAGCGGTTACCCGGCCGGCTTGGCCGGGGAGAGCATCCCGATTTCGGGCCGCTTGATGGCGGTGGCGGATGTCTACGATGCCCTCATCTCGAAACGGGTCTACAAGCATGCCTTCACCCACGAAGAGGCGAAAGCCATCATAGTGCAGGGGCGCGGCAGCCATTTCGATCCCGGGATGGTCGATGCCTTCCTCGCTTGCGAGGGGGCCTTCAGGCAGATTGCCGCCGAGCACAGGGATCAGGCGTGATAACACCAGGGGGGCCTGTCCATGCCGCTGCGACAGGGTAGACACAGGGCGTCCGTCACTTAGTCACCATCCAGGTCTGATTTTACCGGCCCGCACTCGCGTAAACCCCACATACCTTGGCCACATGCCACTCACACTTAGCGAGGCACTCACTGCCGCGCGGATCTTGCTGTTGTTCGTCAATCCCGCAGAGAGCGCCGAGCAGGGTTTGGCGAGCGTAGCGAGGTGCCCTCAAGCGGCGCCAGCTGCGCTCCTTGGCGCTCTGACAATAACTGTACTTGGGCTGAAATATCTTGTAATTAAGAGTGGTTTGTACATTCCGACAGCCATGTTTTTTAATATTTGTGATGATAATCTATGCGTCCAATCTATGTAGTTGTACCAGCGTAAAATTAGTAAAAATATCAAAATCGATTTCACTTTATATTTTTAGATGCAGATAGGATGCGTGTTGTGATTTTTCTTGGGTCACTACTTTCACTTGAAGCTACCTTTCAAGTCAGCGCTGATTGTGACTCACAATTCTGTATGAAAAAAATGATCTTGGCGTAAGCTTTGAATGCATCAAGATCCTTGTCACATATTTACTTATTGCATAATCTAGTCCATGCATATGCAGTGCCGACGTAGTATGCTGGCGGTTTTAGGTTTGGATTAAGGGGCTTGGCATGGTTAATATTAGAGTTTTACCTATAAAGTCAAATAGTGGAATGAAAGATAAAGATGTATTTGTCTACTTGCTTCAAGACAATTGGAATGATTACTCATTTAAAACATTGTATCACCTGTTTTTGTCTGGGTATTACTCTGAAAGTGGTGAGCCAATCAGGTTTGGTGAAGTGAAGATTTTAAAGAAGGGGCAAACTGAAGACGATGGAATACAACTTTCTCGTGGTGATTATGTATCTTTATCCGATGATTTCTGCTCACTTGGACAGACGTTAGATTATTATGAGAGAATAGCTTCTCTGAAGTCTGAATATAAGGAGAAAATACTAAAATCGTTAAATGACGTAATTTTTAAACCACAAATAAAGAGTGATTTTAATGAAGAGAGCGGTTGGCTTACCTCATTAATGAGGGGGCTGAGTGAAACCGATGATATATTTATTCTATCACCATATCTCTTGAATAGGGATTACAACTCAATACCGAGTATCGAGCTTAAATTATCCTTTATTAATGGTGATATGGAGGGGCCAATAACTTTTGATTTTGATGCTCCATCATATGGGTATCTTGTCGGTGATAAATTGCCTTGCAGGATGAATGTAATAGTGGGGCAGAATGGCTCTGGTAAAAGTTCTATTTTATCAAAAATATCAAGAGTGGCATTTGCATCAAGTAAGGATAGAATGAGTGATGCTCTCTCTAAAGTAGGAACTATTACTCCTCATGGGATTGGTTTTCCTAAAATAATAAGTGTTGCGTATAGTGCCTTTGATAGTTTCAAAATACCTGGGGTTTCAGTTGAAGATAAAAAACAAATATTATCAGATATAAAGTCAAGTAAAGGTCGATATGTTTTTTGTGGTGTGCGTGATATAGGGCAGGAGTTAATTGAGTATATAGAGAGTTTTACTGGCACAGATATACTCCCAGACGATGAAATCATAAACGATAGGTTAAGTTCAACAAAGCTAAAATCAATATCATCTATGTGCGATGAGGTATCAACGCTTCTCCTTTTAGTAAAAAGTAAAAGGCGTGTGCGGATCTTAAAAAGTGCTATTAGCATTTTGTCAAAAGAGCTTTCTTTCAAAGAAATGGAAGGCTCATTACTGGAAGCGATTAAAAGTGATTCATTATCTAAATTATTTTTTGAATGTTCGACTGGTCATAAATTTATAATCCATACAATCATTAGCATTATTGCTCACGCTGAAAAAAGAAGTCTAATTTTAATGGATGAGCCGGAAACTCATTTACATCCACCTCTTCTTGCTGTTTTCATGACCTCAATAAGGTATGCGCTCGAAGAATTTGATTCATTTTGTATTGTCGCAACGCATTCCCCCATAGTTGTTCAAGAAACGCTTAGTCGGCATGTTAATATAATAAAGCGGCTTGGTAATAAAGTAGACATAACTTCGCCAGATATTGAAACATATGGTGAGAATCTATCTGCTATAACAAATCTTGTTTTTAGTCTATCCGGTGATTTTACTCAATTTCATGAAGAGCTAGATAAATTAACAATGTTTTATGTTGAAACAAATAAAAATAAAACAGTAGATTATATATACAAAGAAATAGAAAAGGTTTTTGACAATGGCCTAAGTATGCAAGCTCGCTCATATGTTATGTCTCAAATTGTTGGCACATTGGGGGGCTAAACTATGTGGACATTACAGCCACCAAAGGATATTAATCATCAAGAAATTATCGATGTTGCTTTAACCTATAAAAATGGGGATGCAAAATATACATTAACAAATGATGAGAAAAATGCCATATCAAATATATGCATTCAATATGATGGACTTAAAGGAAAGGAGCATGACGACTTAAAGGGGGAGGAGGCGTTAAGGGTTGCAAGTCGAACGGCAATGCATGATGCCTATAATGAAGTGCAAATTAAAGGTCGTCTGAGTGACTATAGAAGTAAATTGCTTTTTTCAGCACTAAGATGCCCATGTTGTGGCATCAGTGCGGCTGATGAACTTGATCATTATTTACCTCGCTCACAATTTAATGCATTATCATTATATTCAAACAATTTAATTCCAATGTGTCATCAGTGTAACAATAAAAAAAGAACACATCATAGCGATACCGATGAGCGTTTTTTACATGCATATTTTGATAATGTGCCAAGTAATGAAAGATTTTTCATAGCTGACACCAGCATAACAAATGGTGCTCTCATTGTTAATTTCTCGGCAATAAAAACTCCAGGTATTACGGATGAAGTTTTGTCCATGATTTCATTTCAAATTAACTTAGTGAGACTTAATGCTAGACTTAAAAAAGAAATTAATATTTTCCTCACTGCATTTATAGATGTCATTGAAATGACCTATGATGTTCAAGAAAGCTCTGATGATGTTAAAAAACTTTTAAATGGTGCAGAGAGAACATTCACGAATAAATTTGGATTGAATGATTGGAGGTCGGCATTACTGAATTCATTGTCTAATAATGATCGTTTTTGTGGAGGGGGGGTTCGTATTGTTTTTGAAAAATAAAGTTATACTTATTCATTTATTATATTTTTGATTTATTAATTGGCTAGGTGATTTTAATAGAGTCACCTTACCTCTATGTTATTTTTCTTGTGGTGTGGCTATATATATCACCTGGCACGATTATGTCTTGTCGGCTTTTATGAATATTTTCCATTAGGTCTCGCTCGGTGGTTAATATGTGCCATTCTTTATTAAAAACACTAAAAATAAAGCTGTTTCAATATTTTAAATAGCGAAGGCGATAGTCAGCCACAATCAAACTATTTTCTATAAAAACACCTAGTAGTCTCTAATAATTTGTTTGGAGGACGTTTATCCTTATAGGATGAGACGAGCATTCCAACTCTAACACAATGAGCCACGAACAGAGCTACGTCACGGAATCCGCTCCCGCCTGCGTGCTCCATATAGAAAAATTTTTTCAAAAATGGATTACTGCAAAACCCTATGCCCAGAGCCCGCCAGCGCTGGGCTTGGTGGCTAAAATCCGAACTGAAAACAGTGAACATGCTTTCACTGTTTTACCGTTTTTGATGTGCGGTGATGGCGCCGGGGATAAAAAGGCAATAAAAATGCCGCCCGTAGGCGGCATCTGGTAAACGCGGATATTAAATCAGGAAGTCATCCAGGCTCTTGCCTTGCTCAACTTGTGCAGCGATGGCCTTTGGCATACGGCCCTGACCGGTCCAGGTTTTCTCCTGGCCATCTTCTTGATATTTGTATTTGGCCGGGCGTGGTGCTCGTTTGGCCTTATTGCCAGCTTTGGCTGATAAGACCGGGGCGGCGTGACTGACCAGGTCACGGGGGTCGACACCGGCTTGTTTCAGCAGCTCGGAGAACTCAGCAAGCTTGCGCTGATGCTCTGCTTGCTCGGTACGCTCTTTCTCGGTGGATTCAAAGCGCTCTGTATAAACCTGCTCGAACTTTTCTTTCGCTTCTTCCAGCTGTTCAAATGGCAGCTCGCGCAGGGCCACACGAAGACTACGGATGTTCAGCAGTGTTTTAAGAAATTCGTTCATGGCATCCCCATTAAATGGCTGATTAAGGTGATCATCAATTTCAGGGGGAACATACCATAAAAAATTGGAATGTATATATAAATGTTATTCAGATAATGGGGGAAATAAAAAATACTGGCCCAATGGCGTGGGTAAAGTAATGTTTTTCATCTTGCCTATGACACAAGGGGGCAAGCGCAGCGGCGCCACATGGGTTATCAGGTTTGCGTTGATGAGAGAATTTCCGACGAGACGGGGCTTTGCTCATCTGCTCTCAATGTGGTTAACGGGTGGATATTGCATGAAACAAATCCGTTTGTTTCATTCCATCACACTCGTTTTAAAAAACAGCGCAGGGTGTTTTTTATGGCTCACATCGTCTGGCGATCAGGTCGGCGATCAGGCCAGCACTCAGGCCGGCACTCAGGCCGGCACTCAGGCCGGCACTCAGGCCGGCACTCAGGCCGGCACTCAGGCCGGCACTATGGCCAGCACCAGACAGTCGGGTTCGCTGATGCGAAAGCGCACGTTGAGATCGAACAAGCGTACCCCGTACTCCTTGTCGTCCGGCTTGCCCTTCTTGTAGGCGGGACGGGGATCCTGGGCCAGCACTTCGCTCACCAGCAGGCGCAGCTCGGGATGGGCCTTGAGCCAGGGTTGCAGCTGTTGCTCCGCCTCCGGGCTAAAGCGCACCGCCAGCGGCGGGGTGGGGGCATGGGGGGCAAAGCCGCCACGGGCATCAGGCAGGCTGTCGGCATAGGGGATATAGGGCTTGATGTCGACGATGGGGGTGCCATCGAGCAGATCGACCGCGCCGAGTTCGAGCCACAGCTTGCCCCGTTCACGGCCGACCCCGTGCAACTCGACCACCGACAGGCCGAGCGGATTGGGGCGAAAGGTGGAGCGGGTGGCAAAGACCCCGACCCGCTCGTTGCCGCCCAGACGCGGCGGGCGCACAGTCGGGTGCCAGCCCTGATCCATGGTCTGGTGAAACACGAAGCTGAGCCAGAGGTGAGAGAACTGCTCTATGCCGCGCAGCACGTCCGGCTGATCGTAAGGTGGCAGCAGCTCGAGGCGGGCACGGGCCGACTTGACCAGACCGGGCTGGCGGGGGATGGCGAACTTCTCCTTGTAGGGAGAGCGGATGATCCCGAGGGTGTCGATTTCGAACTTCATGGCGGATCCTGACTGAAAACCCCGGCAATTTAGCACAGGCGACGTCAAAACGCAGGCCCGCCTTGCTGTGCGTCTCCCTTGCCTGATCAGGATCCCGACCTCGCTGCCCCGCGCCCTTTTCCTTGGTCCTGCCGTGATCGCAGTCCCATCCCTGTGCTATCGAGGCTGTCCCCCGCCGCCAACTTGGGTAGGGTGGGGGCACTATGGATACCGGCATGCAAGGCGCGTCATACCCGAGATAGCCAATCGTGCCGGACAGGAGGGACATGGATGAAACTGCTGATCATCGGCGGCACCGGTTTTCTGGGCCGCCACCTCACTTCGCTGGCGCTGGATTGGGGCCACGAGGTGACCCTGTTCAATCGGGGTTCTCGCCAGCACCCGGACTGGCGCGAACTGGTCCAGCTCACCGGTGACAGGGACAAGAGTCTGAACGCCCTGCACGGGGAAGGGCCCGGCTGGGATCTGGTTATCGACACCTGCTGTTATCGGCCCGAGCAGGCGGCCAGCCTCTCGGCTGCCCTGCTCGGACGCTGCGAGCGGCTGATCTTTATCTCCACCATCAGCGTCTATCGCGACTTCGCCCAGCGGGGGATGGATGAGTCGGCGCCGCTGCACGAGATAAGGGCCGGGGAGACGCCCACCGACTATGGCCCCTTGAAGGTGTTGTGCGAGGCTGCGTATCAGGCCCGCTGGGGCGAGCGGCTCTGCATTTTGCGCCCCGGCGTGCTGGGCGGCCCTTTTGATCCCACTGGCCGTTTGACCTGGTGGGTGAAGCGGGTGCAGCAAGGGGGCCCCTGGCTGCTGCCGGGAGAGGGACAGGATCGACTGCAATACCTGGACGTGCGCGACTGCGCCGAATTTGTGCTGCGCGCCGCCGAGCAGCAACTGGGGGGCATCTTCAACCTGCTCA
Source organism: Aeromonas popoffii (assembly GCF_037818705.1). NCBI lineage: Bacteria > Pseudomonadati > Pseudomonadota > Gammaproteobacteria > Aeromonadales > Aeromonadaceae > Aeromonas > Aeromonas popoffii. The sequence continues at coordinate 1,195,245 of NZ_CP149129.1, forward strand.
AACCCGGCATAGCGCTGGCGGACTGGGTGGATCGCATCGCCGCCCGACTCGCGCCCGCCACGGCACCGCAACCTGAGTGGGTGCCCTGGCCCGCGCTGCTGGCGGCCGGTGTCGAGCCCTGGCAGAGCTACCCGGCGCTGTTGCCCAACGCGCAGCCGGAGTATGCCGGTTATGGCCGCATCAGCGCCGAGGCGGCCATAGTGCAGGGGCTCAACTTTCGGCCGCTGGAGGAGACGGTGGCCGATCTGGCCCGGTGGCTGGCAGAAAATCGTCAGGCCGTGGTGGCCGGGATGACGGCCGAGCAGGAGCGGGCACTGCAACAAGGGTTGCGGGTGGGCACTCTGCCATAGGGCCCGGCTGCCCCCATCCAGCCTTGATGGCCATCATATGAAAGAGGGCGTCCTGTGGGACGCCCTCTTTCATTATGTGGCGGTGCAAGTTAGCGCAGTCTGGCGCCGTAATGGATCAGCAGCTCTTTGAGCAGGGTGCGATGACAGCGCTCGGCCTGCTCACAATAGCAACCCACCGACAGATTGCTGGTGTGGGAGAGGGCCGCCAGCAGCGCCAGATCGTGACGGGCGCAGGGGCTGGCCATCTCGGCCCTGTACTGTTTGCAGAAGGCGGCCCATTGGGCGGGGGTCTCGGCAGCCTGGCCCAGCTTCATGGTCTCGCTGCTGGGGGCCAGGTTGGGGAACCAGACATCGTACCAATCCTGACTGGCAAATTCGCTCTTGGGCACCCCACGGGGCGGGCGCCGCACTGTGCCGATGCGCAGCCCCTCGTCGGGGAGGCGGGGGCTGCCGAGCCGGACTATGGCCAGTGCCATGGGGTCCTTACTTCTCTTGCGCCACTTTCAGCGCCTGCCCGTAGCAGATCACCTGTTTCAGGCAGCCCGGGGTGTCGTTGAACTCGACGCACTTGTCGAAGGTGACCGCGTTGCCACCCATGTCAGCCACGCGGCGGCGGGCCTGAGTGCGGGCTTCACCTGCGTTGGGAATGGGCTGCTTGGCATCGCTCTGGCAGGATTCCCCCTCGACGGTGCCGAGGTAGAGGTAGTTGAGATCAGCCAGCTGACTCTGCTCATAGATCTGGACGCCGCCCGGCTTGAAGTACTCGTCGAAATTTTCCTTGTCCAGGTTGCTGCTGAAAGAGAAGTCGGCGCAACCGGAGGCAATCAGGGGCATCATCAGGATAAGGCGTTTCATGTCGGTATCTTGTTGAACTGTGAGGGGGCCATTATAGGGGCCAGTCGTTGCCTGCGACCAGCCCCATTTTTTAACCATGGAGACGGGGTGTGACGGGGATCAGGCCGGTACCAGCCGCTGGTGCAGGCGGCGATAGTCGTCACTGGCCAGCAATTCATGGTGTGAGCAGGGCACAGGTGTGCCCTCTTCCCCTCATTTTTTCTTGCGATCAGGCCGGTACCAGCCGCTGGTGCAGGCTGCGATAGTAGTCATCGGCCAGCAATTCATGGTGAGGGGCACAGAGGCGGATCTGCCCCTCTTCCATCAGGGCTATCCTGTCCATCTGCTCCAGCCCCAGCAGGCGGTGGGAGATGAGCAGCAAGGATCGATCTGCCCCCAGTCGGAACAACAAGTCCATGATCTCACGTTCGGTCTGGCTGTCGAGTCCCTCGGTCGGCTCATCCAGCAGCCAGAGCGGGGCATCGTGCAGCAGGGCGCGGGCGATACCGATGCGGCGTCGCTCGCCACCGGAGAGCGGGCGACCGCCGTCCCCCAGCCAGGCGTTCAGTCCGCTGTCACTGTGGCCGTTGTCATCTTCCAGCAAATTGGCCAGACCAACCTGGGCCAGCACCTCGGTCAATTGCTCGTCAGATGCCGTTGGGGCCGCCAACTTGAGGTTGCCTCGCAGGGTATCGGCGAACAGGTGAACCCGCTGACTCACCACCGACAGCGAGGCGCGCAACGCCCCTTCGCTGTAGTCGGTGAGTGGTTTGCCATCCAGCACTATCTTGCCCGCTTGCGGGGTCCACTCCCGGGTCAACAGCCCCATCAGGGTGGACTTGCCGCAACCGGTCTGGCCCAGCAGCGCCAGCTTCTCGCCCGCTTGCAACTGCAGGGTGCAACCGCGCAGCACCGGCTGCGGGTTGCCAGGATAGCTGAAATAGAGGTCGCTTATCTGCAAGGTGCCGACGCTGGCGTGTTGCTGCTCGACGCCCCACTCGGGGGCCTTGGCCTCCTGCAGTATCTCGTTGAGACGACGGGCCGAGGTGAGGCTGGTGGAGAGGTGCTGGAAGGCACCCGCCAACGGCAGCAAGGCCTCGAAACTCGCCAGGGTGGCGAACACCATCAGCGCCGTGATGGGGTCGGGTTGCGCCCCCGCCACACCGTGACCGGCCAGCCAGAGCATCAGGGTCAGGGTCCAGCCGCTGAGCAGCTGCACCGAGAAGTTGGCCAGGCCGCTCACCCTGGCCATGCGGGCCTGGGCGGTCAGCAGCGCCTGTTCGGCCTGTTTCAGTTCGGTCAGCGCCTTGGGGGCGGCGGCAAACATCTGCAGCTCGGCCTGACCATCCAGATAGTCCACCATGCGGGTACGCATCACCGATTTTTCGGCGATCAGCCGACGGCCGGGCTGGCGACCGAGGAAGTAGAACACCAGCGGCAGGGCTATCATGCCAAACAGCAGTATGGCTCCCAGGATCAGGGCAAGACGAGCGTCGAAGAAGGAGAGGAAGAACACCAGACCGGCGCAGCTGAGCAGGGCCGCGCCTATGGGGGTGACCAGACGCAGATAGACGTGATCCATGGCGTCTATGTCGGCTACCAGCCGGTTGAGCAGATCCGCCTGGCGAAAGCCGGCCAGGGTGCCGGTGGAGAGTGGCGAGAGTGTTTGCCAGAACCAGACCCGCAACCGGGTCAGCACCCGGAAGGTGGCGTCGTGGCTCACCACCCGCTCACCCCAGCGACCCGCGGTGCGGATGATGGAGAAGAAACGCACGCCGCCAGCCGGGGTCATGTAGTTAAAGGCATGGGTGCTCGCAACTGTCATGCCCGCTACGGCCGCGGCGGAGAGGAACCAGCCGGAGAGCGACAGCAGTCCCATGCCAGCCACCAGGGTCACCAGGGCCAGCAGCAGGCCCAGCGAGAGGCTCAGCCAGTGCTGACGATAGAGGCGCAGAAACGGCAATAGATCAGTCATCGAGAGAATCCCCCGGGTGTTGGGACAAGAGGCGGGCGAACGGGCCCTGCGCTGTGCTCAGTTGCTGGAAGTTGCCTTGCTCCACCAGCTGGCCGCGTGCCAGCACCAGTATCTTGTCCATTTTGGTCAGTTGATCGAGACGGTGGGTGATCATCAGCAGGGTCTGGCCCGCCATCGCCTGCTCCAGCGTGGTCATGATGGCGCGCTCCGAGTGGCGATCCAGGCTGGCGGTTGGCTCATCCAGTACCATCAGTTGGGTGGATTTGAGCAGGGTGCGGGCCAGCGCGAGGCGCTGGGCCTGACCGACCGAGAGGCCGCCCGCCTGATCGCCGACCGGATAGTCGAGCCCCTTCTCCATGGCAAATTCCCACGCCTGCGCCCGTTTCAGGGCATGTTCCAGCTCGCCGTCGCTGGCCGTTGGCTTGGCCAGCAGCAGGTTGTCGCGCAAGGAGGCATGGAACAGCTGCGGGTTCTGGGAGAGCCAGCCCAGCTGCAGCCGCCACTGGCTCATGTCGAGGCTGGCCAGCTCCTGGCCGTTCACCTTGAGCTCACCACTATAGGGGGCAAAACCGAGCAGGGCATTGACCAGCGAGCTCTTGCCAGCGCCGCTGATACCGATGAGCGCCGTGCGTGAACCCGCTTCCAGGGTGAAGTCGATGGGGCCAACCAGCACCTTGCCTTCGGCACTCAGCACTTCAAGGCCTTTGGCTTCGACCCTGATGGGCGTGTTTGCATGGAAAGGGGTATTACCAGAGGCGGGCTCGCTCACCTCGGCTTCCAGGAATGCCAGCAACTGCTCGGCGGCGCCGATGGCCTGCGCCTTGGCGTGGTAGTGGGCGCCGAGCTCGCGCAGCGGGGCGTAGAACTCGGGGGCGAGGAAGAGCACGAACAGGCCGGTAAACAGGGTGACCTTGGCGCCATAGTGGCCGAAGTTCAGGTGATCTATGTAGGAGAAACCGAAGTAGACCGCCACCAGCGCCACCGAGATGGCGGCGAAGAATTCCAGCACGGCTGTGCTTAAGAAAGCAAGGCGCAGTACCTCCATGGTACGTTCGCGAAAATCTTCCGAGGCGTCGCGAATGGCATCCCCTTCTGCCTGGGTGCGCATGAAGAGCTGCAGGGTGCGAAGACCCTTGAGCCTGTCGAGGAAGTGGCCGGAGAGGCGGGCCAGTGCCTGGAAGTTGCGGCGGTTGGCATCGGCGGCACCCACCCCCACCAGGATCATGAAGAAGGGGATGAGGGGCGCTGTGCCCAGCAGGATCAGGCCCGCCGCCCAGTTGACCGGGAACACGGCCACCAGGATCACCACGGGAATAAAGACGGCAATGGCCATCTGCGGCAGGTAACGGGAGAAGAAATCCTGCATGTTTTCAATCTGTTCCAGCAGCAGGCTGGCCCAGCTGCCAGCCGGGCGTCGCTGGATATAGGCAGGGCCGAGACGGCCGAGGCGGGTGAGCACCAGCTCGCGAATAGCCTGGCGCACCGCGCTGCCCGCCTTGAAGCTGGTCACTTCACGGCCATAGGCCAGCGCCGCTTTGGTCAGGGTCACCAGCAGCAGGGTAATGAAGAGGGGAATGGATTGTTCCGGCGTGGCACCCTCCATGATGAAGCGATGCAACAGGGTCGCCAGCAACCAGGCTTGCGCCACCATCAGTATGCCCTGACCCAGACCAAAGCCTATGGAGAGACCGATCCAGCGTCGGCCGTGGCTCGACTGGTTACGCAACCAGCCATAAAGATGTTTCTGAGTTTTCTTGTCCATTACCACCATCCTCGCGTCGAGTGGCGCAAGACTATCCTCGGCCCCCGGCATTGGCAACCTTGTAAATTCCCGGTGTTGAAAATGTTTGATGGAAAAAACAGCTTGCTGCTCATTAGTTGGTCGAACAGCTTGATTTATGGTAAAAAACAGCACAGTGGTGATTGCGCTCGGCTTCAAAATGCATATAGTAGAGGCCCTGACGCGGGTGTAGTTCAATGGTAGAACGGTAGCTTCCCAAGCTGCATACGTGGGTTCGATTCCCATCACCCGCTCCACATTCTGATACCCGGTAATCAAACCGTCTTGCTATCGCCTCTGTCTGGCGCACTGCTTATCGACGCGTGTTTGATGCCTGTTATCTGTTGCGAGTTTGATGCCAGGCGGGCATCGTATAATGGCTATTACCTCAGCCTTCCAAGCTGATGATGCGGGTTCGATTCCCGCTGCCCGCTCCAGCTTTCATGCAAAAAGCCCACTCCTGCGAGTGGGCTTTTTGTTTTGCGCTTGCGCCGGAAGAGGGTAAACGGCAGGCAGAGAAAAGGCGCCGATGGCGCCTTTTGAACCAAATTTAATGGGATGGAACGGGCTTATTCCTGTTCCAGCTCACCACAGAAGCGGTAGCCTTCGCCATGGATGGTGGCGATGATCTCCGGGGTGTCGTTGACGCTTTCGAAGTGTTTGCGAATACGGCGAATGGTGACATCCACGGTACGGTCATGAGGTTTGAGCTCACGGCCTGTCATCTTCTTGAGCAGCTCGGCACGGGTCTGGATCTGGCCCGGGTTTTCGCAGAAGTGCAGCATGGCACGGAATTCAGAACGCGGCAGTTTGAACATGTCGCCAGCCGGGCTGACCAGTGCGCGGCTGTTGATGTCCAGGGCCCAGCCGTTGAACAGGTAACGTTCAACCAGCTTCTTCTCTTCGCCACCGGCGACCACATTCATGGTGCGGCTCAGCAGGTTGCGGGCTCGAATAGTCAGTTCACGGGGGTTGAACGGCTTGGTGATGTAATCATCGGCACCGATTTCCAGACCCAGGATCTTGTCCACTTCATTGTCACGACCAGTCAGGAACATCAGGGCTATGTTGTCATCTTCACGCAGCTCGCGTGCCAGCAGCAGGCCATTCTTGCCCGGCAGGTTGATGTCCATGATCACCAGATTGATGGTGTGGGCGGTCAGGGCTTGATGCATCTCGTCGCCATTGTTGGCTTCGAGCACAACGTAGCCTTCGGCCTCGAAGATGCTTTTCAGGGTATTGCGGGTGACCAGTTCGTCTTCGACGATCAGAATGTGTGGTGTTTGCATGAGTATTCCCAGATTCTTATCAGTTAGTTATCTTAATTTTAACACTCTTTGGCGTTACCCGACCGGTCCTGAAAATTTATTACGTCATCCTGGGTATGAATGTCAGGTCGGATTATCGCGAATTTGGCATCAGCGTCGGCAAACATCCCTGTGCCACACATAGGCTCTCAACAAGTCTGATCGAGAGAAGCCTGGAAAGGTCGTCCATTACAAAAGTGGCTGCATTTTATCAGTTAACAGGCGCATAACAACACTCTTTGCCGTCAGATAGCAACTTTTTAACTCTGATTTGATATAGGTCAAGCACAGAGTTCACAGCATGATACTTGGGGTTGCCCCCATTTTCGCCCTGATAAAATGTAATGGAATGTAACATGTGGTTGACATGAATTTGTGGGAAAACTACAGAAAAATTTGTTTTATTGCACCTTTTTCTGCACCGCAATGGCCCGCTTACGCCATAGTGACAGCCTGGAATCCGGCCAGCCGCGAGGTGGGAATACGTCGTAATACCCGGCGCCAGCGGGCCCTCTGGCGGGTGATCGCGGCGTCTCCCTACATGATGGCCATGGGGCCTTGCTGGGGGAGCTCGCCTGATGAAAGTTGGCGTGAATCGTCGCTGTTGCTGGCTTCCTCTCGTGGTGAGTCCATCGCTCTGGCGGCCCGTTTCGGTCAGAACGCCCTCTATTGGGTGGAGCAGGGGGAGCTCTGGTTGCTGCCGGTATTGATGAAAGGCATACCGCTTCATATGGGTAAAATTGAATCCCACTGGATTGTCAGAGATTCGGGCTGGTGAAATAATGAGCCAAATCATGTCCATGGAAGGAAGCTTATGATGCTGGATCTACTGCCCGACCTCTGCGATCAACACGGTGATGTCCTGCAAGTGGCCGATCCGCTGTTCCACAATTTTGGTGGCAAGCCGCTGTTTTATGGCCAAGCGGTCACTCTCTCCTGCTATGAAGACAACAGTCTGGTGCGGGAGCTGGTCACTCGACCCGGCCAGGGGCGGGTGATGGTGATCGATGGCGGTGGTTCCTTGCGTCGCGCTCTGCTCGGTGATCTGCTGGCTCTCAAGGCGGCTGAGCAAGGATGGGAGGGGATCCTGATCCACGGCGCTGTACGTGATGTGGGCACACTGGCGATGCTGGCACTGGGGGTCAAGGCGCTGGCGGCCTGTCCGGTCAAGACCGAGAAGCGGGGTCAGGGTGAGCTGGATGCCGTGGTGTCGTTTGCCGGGGTTACCATACATCCGGGTGACTACGTCTATGCCGACCTCAACGGCGTAGTCGTGAGCGCTACCCGGCTCATCTGAGCGGTCAGAAGTTGAAGCCGACGCCTATGCTGAGGGATTGTTCTGTGCTGAAGGCGCTGACGCCGTAGTTTGCCTTGATGGCGAACTGCGGGGTGAGCAGCAGGCTGGTATTGAGCTCCAGCAGTGTGCTGGCCTTGTCCACTTCCAGCTGCTTGAGCTGGCTGCCGATGTTCAGCGAGGGGGAGAACTGGTAACGCACCCCTGAGCTGATATTGAAGCCCGCCTGCTCGCTGTGGGGATCCATTGCAGGGCCCGCTTCCATGTAGAGGCTGACATCGTCCCGAACCGAGTACTGATAGCCGGTGTTGATGAGCCAGAGGTCGAAATGGTCGCTGTGGTGAGACTGGCTGCCAAGCAGCGCGCCGGAATAGCTTTTCACGTAGAGCTGGCTGTTTTCCTCGCTATTGAGAAAGTCCCAGTCGGCGGCCTGGGCACAGAGGCTGAGGCATGAAGCGAATGCGATGATGAGTGGTTTGACCATTCTTTTGCCCTCCCCGGGTCCGGAACTGGAATACAAGCATGGCACATGCCAGCTGCTAGTAAAGGCAACCCAGATCACAATAAAACAGTTTTAATCTGCCGCCATCTCATGATAAACAGGCCACCATCATCACTTTCCTTCCCCTATTTCGCTGACATCAAGAGGTGACTCCATGAACAAGAAACTGACCCTGCTGGCCGCACTGGCACTGGGGGGCTGCGCCATGGCAACTGGTTCCAATCTGGCTCAACTGCAAGCATCCACCTGGCAGTTGCAGGGGGCGAGCGACGATACCTTCACCCTGCAGATCGCGGGTGACAAGGTGGCGGGCAAGGGCGGCTGCAACCGCTATTTTGGCGGTATCACCCAGCAGGGTGACGGCGTATTGACGCTGGGGGCCATGGGCTCGACCCGCATGATGTGCATGGGCGATCTGGCCGACAAGGAGATGCTCTATCTGCAGAAACTGGAGAGGGTGGCAACCTTCAAAATCAGCGGCCAACAGCTGGTTCTGAGTGATGCCAACAAGGTGGCGCTGCTCACCTTCGATGCCATGCCTGCTGCCAAGTAACTGATATGCCAGTCAGAGGCTGTCGTAGCGTGAGCAGACAGCCGCGATCAGAAAGGGACGCCGTGACGTCCCTTTCTCAATGCCGTTTTGCGGCTTGTGCCGGCCAGGTTGCAAGATGCATTGCATCCGAGCCACCGGCAAGGCGCCGAGAGCTTCTCCTCATCCCCCCCGCTGGAACTTGAAGCGCTTCTTGCGTCGATAGGGATAGACATCCTCGAACACCCCCACCTTGATGTTGCTCTGCAGCATCTTCCAGTAGTTGGCGTCGAACATCTCCTTGTGCAGTTGCATCATGATCTCCCGCACCTGGGGTTTTTGCAGCAGGAAGGTGGCGAACTCCTCGGGGAAGATGTCGTTGGGGGCCACCGAATACCAGGGCTCGGCGCTCCATTCATCCTCGGGGTAGCGCGGCGGCGGGATCTGGCGGAAGTTGCACTCCGTCATGTAGCAGATCTCGTCGTAGTCGTAGAAGACCACCCGGCCGTGACGGGTGACGCCAAAGTTCTTGAACAGCATGTCGCCGGGGAAGATGTTGGCCGCCGCCAGCTGCTTGATGGCGTTGCCGTACTCCTCCAGCGCGAGCCGGGTCTGCTGTTCGTCCGCCTTGTCCAGATAGAGGTTGAGGGGGATCATCTTGCGCTCGGTGTAGAGGTGTGTGATCACCAGCTTGTCGCCTGTGATGGTGAGCGCCGACGGCGCCACCGTCTTGAGCTCGGCAAGGAGCTCGGGCGAGATGCGATCCAGCGGAAACTCGAAGTTGGTGAACTCCTGGGTGTCGGCCATGCGGCCAACCCGATCGTGCTGTTTGACCAGCCGGTACTTCTCTTTGACCTGCTCGTGGCTCACCTCCTTGGGCGGGGTGAACTCGTCCTTGATCACCTTGAACACCACGTCGTAGGAGGGGAGGGTAAACACGCTCATCACCATCCCCTTGATGCCCGGCGCGATGATGAACTGATCCCGACTCTGGGCCAGATGGTGGCGGTAGTGGCGATAGAGCTCGGTCTTGCCGTGCTTCTGGCAGCCGATGGCGTTGTAGATCTCGTAATCGGGCTTGTGGGGCATTATCTGGCGCAGAAACACCACAAACAGCGCCGGCTCAGGGGCGTAGACCATGAAGTAGGCGCGGGCGAAACCAAACACGATGGAGGCCAGCTCCGGCTCGAAGATGACGGTATCCACATAGATGCTCTGGCCGGTACTGAGCAGGGGCAGGATAAAGGGGAAGACCTGCCCCTTCACCCGAATAAGCCCCACCAGATAGGCGCCCTTGTTGCGGTAGAACACCTCTTTCAACAGTTCGATGGCAAACGGCTCGTCATGGAGAATTTGTGGCCCGTTCTCCGCAAGATGGCGGTGGATGTCGACAATATCCCGCTGCTTGTCCTCGTAGGACAGGGTGAAGCTGTAATCCCCGAGCAGCTGGCTCAGGGCCTGCGGCAGGTGGGTCAGATCGGTGCGATAGACCCGCAGCAGGGCGCTCAAGTCAGGATGATCCCCCCGGCTGCGAAATGGATGGATATAGAGGTTCTCGTCGCGGATATTGCGATGGCGGAAGATGCGGCGATAGACGGAGTTGAAGAAGGACTCCGCTACCTCGAAGTTGTCACAACGGGGCAGCAGATCGCTGAAGGCGCCTTTTACCCGCTTGAGCAGCTCCTGAGTGGCGTGGTGTTCCCCCATCATCTGCTTGATCAGGGCCGTGGTGGCGCCGACGTGGTGATCATAGAGGCGAATACGCTCCCGTCCTGCGAGCTGCACCCCCAGCCAGTCACTGTTCTCGAAGCGGCTCTTGCTGCCCTGGGTTATCTCGAGAAACCGGCTGTAAAACGACTCGAAGCGTTGCAAGATCGTCTCGGCGACGGCCTGTTCCAATGGCTGCTGCATCTCTCTCTTCCTTGTGATCTGTCGGGCCGATAGCGCGAAGGATTGCGTGTAATTTGGTCACACGTCTGGCCACTATGGCAACATTCAAACGTCTGTTCAAGTGGCATTTTTCGGGGATAAAAGGTAGATTGCGCCCCTGTTTTGGCGATGGTTTGGCGACTGTTTGCCGTCTGTTTAAGAGGCCCTCTGGCCTGCGAGGAAACCCGATGAAGCTCTATTTTGTCCTGGTGGCACCTGCCCGTCCTGCGAATGTGGGGGCGGCTGCCCGCGCCATGAAAACCATGGGATTCGATGCCATGCGACTGGTGGCGAGCCGGGTACATGAAGAGGAGGAGGCGAGCTGGGTGGCCCACGGCGCGCAGGAGATCCTGACCCAGGCCGAGGCGTTCGACACCCTGCCCGAGGCGCTGGCCGACATGGATCTGGTGATCGCCACCACCGCCCGCGAGCGCGGTCGCTACCAGCACTACCTCACGCCGGGGGAGATCCGCGAGCAGATCCGCGCCAAGCCCTCCCTTGGCAAGGTCGCCATCGTCTTTGGCTGCGAGGAGTCTGGCCTCTCCAACGAACAGCTGGCCGAGGTCGATCTCATCAGCTATCTGCCCCTCAAGGTGAGCTACCCGTCGCTGAATCTGGGGCAGGCGATCATGCTCTACGCCTACGAGATGAGCCAGTTGCTGGATGAGCCGCAGGCCGTAGCAGAAAATTTTGATAACGTTGGGCAGGTTCGGGTACTAAAAAGCAAAACAGCAGAATTGCTTGGTGAACTCGGGGTTTCACAGGATGAAAAACTGCATCAATGGGTGATGGACCGGGTGCCCATGCTGCCGCAGCGGGATTTGAACATGCTCCACCTGCTCTGCAAAGACCTTGCGCGCAAACTTGGCAAAGAGGTTTAAGTTGACAGCCCAAGGCCAGCCGCGGTATTGCTAAAAGCCAGCTTCGTTCAAGAGTGTTCGTCATGCAGTTATTCACCAACGTCATCACCACCACCATTATTACCGGTACCACCACAGGTGGCACTGGGGCCGGTTGATGCGCTGACGAACAAGCACAGAAATCAAAAAAGGCCCGTACCCACCCAGTACGGGCCTTTTTGTTGGATTGGTTTTTAGATTATATTTCATAGAGTTACAGGGAGAGAAAGCGATGAGAGTGTTGAAGTTTGGCGGGTCTTCATTGGCCGATGCGATGCGTTTTTTACGGGTGGCCGATATCGCGGTCAACACCCACGGTCAATCTCAGGTAGCCCTGGTGCTGTCTGCTCCTGCCAAGGTGACCAATCATCTGGTGGCGCTGGTGGAACAAACCAGCCGCGGCATGGATGCCAGTTCTACCCTGTTTGAAATCAACGGTATCTTCTCCCGCCTGCTGGCCGGGTTGAAGGCGGCTTATCCGGCGCTCGATGACAAGGGGCTGCTGGCCCGTCTCACCAATGAGCTGGATCAGGTCGAGCGGCTGATGCAGGGCATTCGTCTGCTGGGCCTCTGCCCGGACAACGTGCAGGCGCGCATCCTGAGCCGTGGCGAAAACCTCTCCATCGCCTTTATGCACGAGTTGCTGCGGGTGCGCGGTCTGGACGTGGATCTGATCGTACCGGAAGAGCTGCTGGCTACCGACGGCGGCTATCTGGAAGCCCACGTCGATATTGAGGCCTCCCGGGTGCGCTTTGCCGCCAAGGGGCTGCGCAGCGATTGTCTCTATCTGATGCCGGGCTTTACCGGCGGCAGCGACAAGGGCGAAACCGTGCTGCTGGGCCGCAACGGTTCCGACTACTCCGCCGCCGTGCTGGCCGCCTGTGTCGATGCCGAGTGCTGCGAGATCTGGACTGACGTCGAGGGCTGCTACAGCTGCGACCCCCGTCTGGTGCCGGATGCCTACCTGCTGAAAACCCTCTCCTACAAGGAGGCGATGGAGCTCTCCTACTTCGGCGCCAAGGTGCTGCACCCGAAAACCATCGCGCCGGTGGCCCAGTTCCATATTCCCTGCCTCATCAAGAACAGCTTCAACCCGCAAGGGCCGGGCACCCTGATCGGCCCCGAGAGCGGCGACGATGACCTGAAAGTGAAGGCCATCTCCGACTTGTCCGGCATGTGCATGTTTAACGTCTCCGGCCCCGGCATGAAGGGGATGGTTGGCATGGCCGGTCGCATCTTCTCCGCCGTCTCCCGCGCCGGGGTCAGTATCGTGCTGATCACCCAGTCATCCTCAGAGTACAGCGTCAGCTTCTGTATCCACAGCTACGACAGTGAGAAGACCCGCAAGGTGCTGGAGCGCGAGTTCGAGCTGGAATTCAAAAACCAGCTGCTGGAGCCACTGGATATCATCAGCGATCTGGCGATCATCTCCCTGATCGGTGACGGTATGCGCACCAGCAAGGGGATGGCGGCCCGCTTCTTCACCTCGCTGGCGCAAGCCTCCATCAATATCGTCGCCATCGCCCAAGGCTCCAGCGAGCGCTCCATCTCTGCGGTGGTGCGGGATCGTAAGGTGGCGGAAGCCATCAAGGCGTGCCACCAGAACTTCTTTGGCAGCCAGCAGTTTATCGATCTCTTCGTGGTCGGGGTCGGTGGCGTCGGCGCTGCGCTGGTGGATCAAATCGCCCGCCAGCAACCGGTACTGGCCGAGCAGGGCACCGGCCTGCGGGTAGTGGGCATCGCCAACAGCCGCCAGATGGCGGTCAACAAGGATGGCCTGAACCTCGCCAACTGGCGCGAACAGCTGGTGGAAGCACGTGACAGCTTCTCGCTGGAAGGGGTGAAAAAGCTGGTGGAAGATAGCCACATCATCAACCCGGTGATCGTTGACTGCACCTCTTCCGAGGCGGTTGCCGTCCAGTATGCCGACTTCCTGGCCGCCGGTTTCCATGTGGTCACCCCGAACAAGAAGGCCAACACCGGCTCGCTCGATTACTACAAGGCGCTGCGTCGCACTGCCCGCCAGACTCGCCGCAAGTTCCTCTATGAAACCAACGTCGGCGCGGGCCTGCCGGTTATCGAGAACCTGCAAAACCTCATCAAGGCTGGTGACAAGCTGCGCGCCTTCGACGGCATCCTGTCCGGTTCGCTCTCCTTTATCTTCGGCAAGCTGGACGAAGGGATGGCCTTCTCTGAAGCCACCAAGATTGCTCGTGGCAACGGCTTTACCGAACCGGATCCCCGCGAGGACCTCAATGGCATGGATGTGGCGCGCAAGCTGCTGATCTTGGCTCGTGAAGCTGGCATGGCGCTGGAACTCTCCGATGTCGAAGTCGAGCAGGGGCTGCCACCCGGCTTTGATGTGAGCGGCGATGTGGAAGCCTTTATGGCCCGCTTGCCCGAAGCGGACGGCTGGTTCCGCGACCAGTTCGCAGCCGCGCAAGCTCAGGGCAAGGTACTGCGTTATGTGGGTTCCATCGAGGGTGGCAAGTGCAAGGTGGCCATCAAGGCGGTCGGTGGCGATGAGCCGCTGTTCAAGGTCAAAGACGGGGAGAACGCGCTCGCCTTCTTCTCCACCTACTACCAGCCGATCCCGCTGGTGCTGCGCGGCTATGGCGCCGGTACCGAAGTGACTGCCGCTGGCGTCTTTGCCGACGTGCTGCGCACCCAGAACTGGAAGCAGGAGTTGTAAGCATGAGTTCAGACATGTACCAGGGCGGCAGCGTGGTCGCCTACGCGCCCGCCTCCAGCGCCAACCTGAGCGTGGGATTCGATGTACTGGGGGCGGCGCTCGCCCCCGTGGATGGCTCTCTGCTCGGCGATCGGGTGCAGGTGAAAGCGGCTGACGTAGCGTTTGCGCTCTCATCCGTGGGCCGCTATGCCCACAAGCTGCCGGATGATCCGAAAAAGAATATCCTGTTCGACTGCTGGGTCGCCTATGGCGAGGCGCTGGAGAAGCGCGGCCTGACACTCAAGCCGCTGGCGATGGTGCTGGAGAAGAATCTGCCGGTGGGTTCGGGTCTGGGGTCCAGCGCCTGTAGCGTGGTGGCGGCCCTTGAAGGGCTCAACGCCTTCCATGGCGAGCCGCTTGATGAACACGACATGCTGCTGCTGATGGGGGAGATGGAAGGGCGCATCTCCGGCTCCGTCCACTACGACAACGTGGCCCCCTGCTATCTCGGCGGCATGCAGCTGGTGCTGGAAGAGCACGGCGTTATCAGCCAGGGCATTCCGGTGTTTGACGAGTGGTACTGGGTGGTCTGCTACCCGGGCACAGTAGTATCCACCGCTGCGGCCCGCGCCATTCTGCCGGCCCAATATCGCCGTCAGGATTGCCTCACCTATGGCCGCCGTCTGGCTGCCTTTGTTCACGCCAGCTACACCGGGCAGGAGGGATTGGCCGCGAGCGTACTGAAAGACGTGATTGCCGAGCCCTACCGCGCGGCGCTGATTGAAGGCTTTGCCGAGGTGCGGGCGCAGGCGGCCCAGAACGGGGCGTTGGCCACCGGTATCTCCGGCTCCGGTCCCACTGTGTTTGTGGTGATGAAGGAGCTGGCGCAGGCCGAGCGGATGAAGGATTGGATGGAAGCACATTTCGTGCAGAACGAAGATGGATTTGCCCGGGTCTGCAAATTGGACATGGCCGGGGCACGGGTAACAGGAAGCGAGCTATGAATCTTTACAATATCAAGGACAAGAGTGAACAGGTGAGCTTCGCGCAGGCGGTGCGTCAGGGGCTGGGTCGCGATCAGGGGCTCTTCTTCCCCGACGTGATTGCGCCGCTGGCCGATGTGGATGCCCTGCTGGCGTTGCCGCTGGCCGAACGCTCTGCCCGCATCATCAGCCACCTGCTGGGGGACGAAGTGCCTGCTGCGAAGGTGAGCGAGCTGATTAACGCCGCTTTCACCTTCCCGGCGCCGCTGGTGAAACTCAAAGATGGCACCTATGCCCTTGAGCTGTTCCACGGCCCGACCCTGGCATTTAAGGATTTCGGTGGCCGCTTTATGGCCCAGTGCCTCGCGGCCTTTAGAACTAACGACAAGATCACTATCCTCACCGCCACCTCCGGCGACACCGGCGCCGCCGTGGCCCACGCCTTCTACGGGCTGGAGGGGATTGAGGTGGTCATTCTCTACCCCAAGGGCAAGATAAGCCCCTTGCAGGAGAAGCTCTTCTGCACCCTCGGCGGCAATATCCGCACCATCGCCATCGACGGCGACTTCGACGCCTGTCAGGCGCTGGTGAAAGATGCCTTCGACGACGAGGCGCTGAAAAAGGCCATTGGCCTCAACTCCGCCAACTCCATCAATATCAGCCGCTTGCTGGCGCAAGTTTGCTACTACTTCGAAGCAGTGGCCCAGTTGCCCAAAGCCGACCGCGCCAAGGCGGTTATCAGCGTGCCGTCCGGCAACTTTGGCAACCTCACCGCTGGCCTTATCGCCAAGGCGCTGGGGCTGCCGGTGAAGCGCTTTATCGCCGCCACCAACGCCAACGACACAGTGCCGCGCTACCTGAAAACCGGTCAGTGGGAGCCGCACCAGACAGTGGCAACCCTGTCCAATGCCATGGATGTCAGCCGCCCCAACAACTGGCCCAGGGTGGAAGAGCTCTGCCGCCGTGAAGGCTGGGGGCTGGAGACCCTGGGTTCCGGCATGCGTGACGACGCCAAAACCCGCGATGCCCTGAAACGCCTGCACCAGCTGGATTACCTCTGCGAACCCCATGGCGCCATTGCCTGGGATCTGCTGGGGGAACAGCTGGCCGAGGACGAAGTAGGGGTGTTCCTTTGCACCGCCCACCCCGCCAAGTTCAAGGAGTCGGTGGACGAGATCCTGCATCTCGATGTACCGCTACCCGGTCCGCTGGCCAAGCACGCCGAGCTGCCGCTGCTCTCGGTTAATTTGCCAGCGGAGTTTGCCCGGTTAAGGGCCTTTCTGCTCGGTTAAGTTGACTGCCAATCCCCCGACTTCGGGGGATTTTTCTATCTGTTGTTTTCTATCCGTGACAGGGCGGGCAAGTCGCCCCATATAAGGAGTGAAGATGAGTCAACATCCCCTTCGTACCCTTATCGAGACCTGCGACGCCGCCATATCCCGGCGCGATTTCGACGCCCTGATGGCCTTCTACGCCGAAGATGCCGCCCTAGTGGTCAAACCCGGCATGGTGGTGCGTGGCATCCCCGCCATCCGCCGTGCCTTCGGGGCCATCTCGGACTATTTTCAGGGCCGGCTCGAGGTCACCCAGGGCGCCATGGAGGTGATCGAGGGAGCCGATAACGCCCTAGTGATCATGGAGACCCGACTGCGCTATCCCGATGGGCAAGGCGGCCATATCGACGAGAACCGCCGCGCCACCTATGTGTTTCGCAAGGATCCTTGTGGGGAGTGGCGTTGCACCATAGACAACTCCTACGGCACTGCGCTGTTGGTGGCAGTCCCATAACCCCGGCGGCTCAACGTCGCCTCACTTGGCTAGATCCTTGGTCCGCTCGCGCCCCGCAACCGACCCACCAGTTGAGTGGTGGTGAGCGGCTGAAGCTGGGCTTCTTGATGGTATTGGCACAGCAACCTGAGCTGCTGCTCCTCGATGAGACGGATAATCACCTGGATAACGCCTCTCGCCAGCTGCTCACTCAGGTGCTGGCCGATTATCCGGGCACGTTGCTGCTTGTCTCCCTCGATCCCGAGTTTGTCGCCGGAGTGGGAATTGAGTGGGAATACAGGTTGGGGGGAGAAATAGAAACGGAAGAATAAAGATGGGTGGTACTTCTTAGTACCACCCATTTTGCCTGTTCCAAATTTCCATTTCATATAAAGTCTTCAAAAATGGAGAGCTATGAGGAGATGGATATGATCAGCCTAAAATGATTGATTACATAAATTCCTATATATTTAGTTTGATTTTCAGTGGAAAAACAGTAATCTTCTGTTGAGAGGCGTATCGCTTGCGATCATCCAGTCTTCTGGGTGCAACTAATTTTGGGAGGGTTTTCCTCTAGTTTTACTAGTCTGTTAACAGGCGTTACACGATTACTACCTTTGACGCCTCACTCTTCAAAGGATTTTTTCAATGAGCGACTTCTCTGACAAGGTATGGTGGACACGAAAGTCCAAAATAAAAGCTGAGCGTAGGTTGTTGAATCTTGATACATATTCTCAGATATTACTTCTTTGGCACTCCGTATTTCTTGTTTTTTATTCTATCTACACATTGGTAAATCCTGTTAAAAGTAGTGCTGAGTCGGCCATAATGGTTGCTTTATCAGTTTCTATACTTATCCTCACATTATTCATCAATAATATGAACTACAAAGGAAGAGCTATGCTGTTAAAGCAGAGCTACGAGCAGCTAAGCTTGATTTATACAAAAGCTATATCTAGTCATGGTCATGATTTAGCTCAGTTAGATAAAGACTACCAATCTATACTTGCCGCATCCGAAAATCATCTTGAACTTGATTTCATTAAAGCAGTTGTTGATGAAAATAATAACTCTACAGATGATTCAAAACTAAGTAAGCATCCAACTTGTATCCATAAATTACTTGTGGTGTTCTATGCGGTAAGAAACTTCATATACTTTGTTTTTATATTTTGCGTTCCTTTTCTTATTTTATATTTTTTAAGGATGGATGCATGAACTCCTATAATATACTAAAAAAGCATTTCGAAACTGCGAATCTGAGAAGGATTTATAAGGAAAACGTTCTGCTATCTTCAGCAACCGGTGTGGATAATATGTCACACGAAATATTCTGGAGGTTTCATGATGATGAAATGAATGTTGTACAGAGAAAGTCGCTTAATGGTAATTATGATTTTAATAAATATAAACTTAAATTAATTAGTAAAGGAAAGGGAAAGGCTCCCCGTGAAATATCAATCCCTACAATTAGAGATAAAATAGCACTACGTGCAACTTGTGATTTTTTACAAGAAATATATCAGAATGATCTTGTATTTAATCTACCGCAGGAAATGGTCGTTGAAGTCAAAGAAGCTGTTTCTTCGAATGCCTATGATTCGTACTTAAAATTTGACGTTGCTAATTTTTATCCATCAATTGTGCATGATAAGTTGATTAGCCGGTTACGAGGGAAAATTAGAGACAAAAGAATATTAGATCTGATTTCCAGTGCAATAAAATCCCCGACAGTGTCAAAACCCAGTAAAAGTGATATTGATTCAAATTGTGGGGTTCCTCAGGGTTTATCTGTATCAAATATCCTTGCAGCTATTTACTTATTGAATATTGATAAATATTTTTCTAAATTGGATGGAATCAAATATTTCCGATATGTTGATGATGTGCTGATATTGTGTGCCTCATCACAGACCGAAAAAATTTCACTCGAGATTATCAGGAGATTTAAACATTTAGGGTTGAAGGTGTATGATCCTAAACGAAACCCTGAAAAGTCCAGTACAGGGTCTTTGGGTTATGATGAATTTGGGTATCTTGGATATTATTTTCAAGGTAATGTCGTAACTGCAAGAAAAGGGTCAGTTGACAATCTGAGAGAATCACTTATAGCAATTTTCACTGGTTATAAACACTCCCAATTGAGGAATGCTGAGTTTTTAGAATGGCGGGTTAATTTACGCATAACGGGATGTATTTTTCAGAATAAATCTAAAGGATGGATGTATTTCTTCTCAGAAATAACAGATGAAAATTTATTGCATGAACTAGATGCTTTCTTACAAAAATTGATTGTAAGGTTTAATGTGAAGGTGAACCTTAAATCATTTGTGCGTACATATTTTCAGATTAAGCATTATAGGCGTGAAACAACATACATTCCTAATTTCGACAACTATGATCTTGAAAAGAAAATTCATGTGTTAAGTTACTACTTTAAAAAAGATACCAGTAATATGACTGAGGAGGAGGTTAATTATCATTTTAATAAAAGAATAGCTAAGCAAGTAAAAGATATTGAAACAGATATAAAAGATGCAGGTTATTAAATTTATGAATCTCGTATGCTGGGCTAAACCTTGTGGGTTGATGCTTCACGAAATGAATCCCAACGTTTACCGTGAAGCTAAAGTTTTTTGGTTGTCGATTTTATATGGTCAAAATTTATCTTATTTGGGAGGTTATATATCCCGTTTGTTGGGCTTCGCTGTGCTCAGTGCCAACCTACACGAACTGAAGCCCAACGTTGACCGTGAAAGATAAAATTAATTTGGTTGTTGATTTTATATGGTCAAAATTCATCTTGTTTTGGAGATCATATCTCCCGTTTGTTGGGCTTCGCTGCGCTCAGCGCCAACCTACACGAACTGAAGCCCAACGTTGACCGTGAAAGATAAAATTAATTTGGTTGTTGATTTTATATGATAAAAATTTATCTTTTTTTGGAAATAATATCTCTCATTTGTTGGGCTTCGCTGCGCTCAGCGCCAACCTACGAAATGCACCAATCACGGTTCAAAACCCACGCTACCGCCCGTGGATTACAGCTTCCAATATGCTCCATTGACCAGCGAGGGCAGCAGCCCATCACACTGCAATAGGCACCAGATGGCTATGTTAAGCCAATCGAATCTGGTCGCACCAGTCAAAAAGTGACGCAAGTGTCAGTAACGACTGATTTTTTGCGCTGGCTCAACAAATCGCACTGAACGGGCACAGGATTCCCATGGCCCTTGATTTTGTTGGGGTTGGCAGGCGTGGCGGGGAAGAGGGTGGCTGGATTGCCATTGGGCGACTCTGGTCGGGGTCAATCCCATTAACGCCCCGACGTGGTTTCCAGACTGTGGGTCAGCCCACTTTGGCATCGACGCCGATATGGGCCTTCATACCGACATACCACTGATTACCTTTGGTGGTCTGGTGTATCTCGGGGTCACGCTCTCTGCGCTTGTTTTTGGTGGAGCCAGGGGCCATCGATGATGGTGGCATCGACCAGCGTGCCTTGTTTCATCATGATGCCAGCTTTAAAAAACCACTGGTTGACGACGTCGCAGGGGTTGTACCACTGCTGTATGCGCAGCATGGTGTCGAGTGGACAGGGACGACGACCGTTGCCCGTTTTGGGGCAGATAGGTTCGATGAGACCGAACATGCTGGCCATGGGAGCCGGGCGTTCATGCGAGCCAAACATATCTCTTTGCGGATTTTGTGGCGTTTACCATTGAACTCGCTATCTGCGAAGGTGATTCATATTGAACCTTATCCACTGATGCTAATTGGGACTGATGATGTCACATCAGGGACTTGTTCGGTTCTCTTGTAGGTATTCCGAAAACGTTACGATTTATGGTGCTTTTTCATGTTCAATTTCTTTGAATGTCACTGTCAATATAATTGGTTGTATTACCAGTAAAAAATGATCTAAGGTTGTTCTTTAAATTACCACAACCTAAGGTAAACAAAATGATTAAATTAACAAAAACGGTACTGCTCGCAGGTATTATTGCTTCTGGAACATTCAATCTACATGCCCAGGAAAATAAAGGGGCTGTAGATTTATCAAAATTCAGATATAGCTACGCAGAAATGCAGGAAATTGCCAACCCTAAGTTGCTATCGCACCGTATTTTCTATGAAAAACCCTCTGCTGGTCCAGATGCAGCCTGGTTTGATGCGGTTAAACAAGGTGATTTGGCCACGATTAAAAAAATGGTCGAAGCGGGGCAAAATCTTGAGGCAAAAGACGAAGCTTCCTTGGGGCAAACCGCGTTAGGCTGGGCTGCGTTCATCGGCTATTTGGATATAGTAAAATATCTGACAGAACAAGGTGCCGATATTCGCGCCACAGATAAAGCCGATGTCTACAATACTGTTAAATCTGCTGTCATGGGTAATAATGTAGAGGTTGTTAAATATCTGCATGAGCGTTTAAAGAATGAAGTTGACTGGGATGCCAAAGAAAAAGACGGTGAAACATTATTTATGATCGCTGCAGTAGATGGCAGGCTTGATACGGTGAAATATATTCTACAATTCAACCCGGATTTGAACGTCGTGGCGATTAATGAGAACCCTAAAATTAACGCGAGTCCTCTCAGCGGTGCGTGCGAACATGGCTTTACCGATGTGGCAAACCTGCTGATAGAAAAAGGGGCCATCAATCATAAAACGGGCAAGTCAAGCTGTAATTAAACAGCCTTAACACTCCAAAATATCATTCTGCCTCGATAGGGCTCTGTCGTCATAATCGATTTTCAGTGCGGTAATTAAATCGGTTAAAAGTTAAATGCGATAGAGCCCGTTTTTCGTACTGTTGGTCCTCAAGTCCAGGGCCGGATCCCACTTTATTATTGAACCTTTCATCTGACCGCGATCTGATCTCTATTACTCATATATACCCATTAAAAGCCGCTAACAAAATCGAGTTGATTCGAACGATGCCAATGCCCATCGAGCAGGCATGACATGAAAAATCATCAGTAAACAGCTCTGGAAATCCTTGCGCCACTTCTGCCTGCCACCTCAACAGCCTTCGCCACGGGGGCCGTCCACGCCTCGATGATTATGCCGCTCCAACGGTACTCTTGTTGTCTTTACTACCGGGCTCCCGTGGATGACGCAAGCGTCGCCAGTCCCAGGCGGTAAATCAGGACACCCACCTTTTTTCTTGGTCTGCTTACCGTATGCCGAGCAGCCAGTGATCTGCTTGGTATGGTGCAACCCTAAGACGAAAAAGAGCTCATTAAGAGCTCTTTTTCTTTACCCGCATATGGAAGGCATCTGTATAAAACAGATATCAGTTGCTCTTGCCGATGGCGTTGAGTGTATTGCTGTCGCAGAAGTCATAACCGTCGCAGTACTGCACCTGATAGACATACTCCTTGCCAGGGATCAGGGGGTTCTGGTCGGTGTTGATATCGATATAGCGGTCATCGTTGATGCCGAGTTTGGCCAGCTCGACAAACTTCTGATCTTGCGGCTTGTCGAGTTTCTCGGCGCGGGAGATACGGGTGAATTTATGCTGACGGGTCGTGATGGCGCTGTTGTCGGTATTGTTCCAGAACAGCTGTACCTCGCCGACCAGATCGTTGCTGGTCTTGAACCCGGAAGGCTGGTCGAATTTTGGGTACTGCACCTTGATATAGGTGACGTTGTGCGAGGCGGCATTGATCCGTAGCCTGTTGCTGGTCAGTGCATCGAAGGAGGCGATACTGTTGCCGCACAGGGAGAGATATTTCGGTAGGGGTTTGCCATATGTCGGCTGATCCCGCTCATCGTAGAAATGCATAGAGAGCTGGGTATTACCGCTGGTATAAGGGATTGCCCGTTCAATGTTTTTTACTTGTGACAGCATGAAGTTGTCAGGAGATGAACTGGCTCCCACCGAGATGTCCATAAAAGTATAAGAGTCGTTGCCTGAGGGCTGATAGAGCTCATTGGTTCCCCGCAGGGAATAGCTGCGATATTTCGGGTCGGAATACATGGCGGAGTACATTTCGATCCTGCCGGCAGAGGCACTGCCTTCCGCATTGGGGCCTGTGTCATTGAAGTTATGTCCGAACAGCAAGGTCGAGCCTTCCGGGGTATTGAGGCGATACATCTGGCAACCATATATGATCTCTTTATATTCCAGCGTGGCCAGATGATGGAAAAGGGGTTGTTCGGCCATGGCTGATGTCGAGAGCATGGTCAGGGTGGCGAAGAAAGCGCGTTTCATGTAATGGGATCCTGAATAAAAAAGAGCACACATTGTAAAACATATGGGCTCCCCATTGTGGTCCATATGGGGCTTGCAAAGAGCACTCTTTATTGAATTCCATATGGATCTCATCCGTGGTGCTCTATCTAGTCCAGGGCGGTTGATCTAGTTAGCTTGGTGCGGGTTGACCTTATCCCATTCTCTGGGTTAGCCTCGTGACTCTCTTGATTGATGAGTACCTCCTCCGATGCGCATTTAACTTGTCCGCACCCCGCCTTTGATTCCTCTCCCGCCCGGGAGATCGGGTGCGTCTTACCGTGACAGGTTGATGCTGACTCCTCTTTGTTTTCCCAATCCGTGGACACGTGTCCCTGTCATTTGGCGATGGCTCTTGGTCTGTTGCTCCGGCATCGGCCAAAAGGAGTTCAGATGACCCATATTGCATGTTATATCAAACAGTTGCAGCTGCCCTTCGGTGGATGTACTCAGCCCCTTACCTTTTCTCTGGCCACTGCGGGTGCAACCCTGCTTGGCCGCAACGGCATCGGTAAGAGCCTGCTGATCGAACTGCTGGCGGGCCAGCGCCGTCCGGTCGCAGGCAAGATTGAGTGGCACAGGCCCATCGGCTGGTTGTCCCAGTTTGTGCCAGAAGGGGAGGGCAGCGTGGGCGACGTTATCGGTTGGGGCGAGCCGCTGCGCGCCCTTGAGCGGATTGAGCAGGGCAGCACGGATGAGCGTGATTTCGATCTGCTGGCGGAACGCTGGTCCTTGCGCAGTGATCTTGCCGCCCTGTTGGCTCAGGCCGGTTTGGCGCTGGATGCTCACCAGCCGCTCGATCGGTTAAGCGGGGGCCAGCTTGGCCGCTTGCGCTTGTTGGCCCTCTTTGCCAATCCGGATCACTTTCTGTTGCTCGATGAGCCGGACAACCACCTCGATGCCGCTGGCATCGACTGGCTGAGTCAGCAATTGGCCAGCCATCGCGGTGGCTACCTGCTGGTGAGCCACGATCGGCGTCTGCTTAATCAGGCGAGCCAGATCTTGGAGCTCGGTGAGGCGGGGCTGCAACGTGCCGAGCTGCCGTTTACGGAGTATCTTGCCCAGCAGGCCCATGAGCAGGCGGCTCGCACCGCCCGGCTGGCGCAGGCGGTGCGAAGTGAAAAGGCGGCGGCGCGCAGCTTGCAAAAGGTGCGCGAGCAAGCGGCCAGACGGGCCGGTCAGGGGCGGCGCGAGCGCGGCTCCCAGGCCAAGGTGGTGCTTGATTTTAAAAAGGATCAGGCAGGCAAATCCCTTGGCAAGGTGCTGGATCGCCACGAGCGGGGCCACAGTGCGCAGGCGGATGCCAGAGCCGAGGCGACCGCTGCGTTGGCGGCGGTGCAACCACTGGTTATGCAGTGGCCTGCGGGGAGCGAAAGCAAGGGGGCGGCCCAGCCGCTGGTGATCACGGATGCCTGTCACCCGCGTTGGCATGGTCAGCCGGTCACGCTGGTACTGCAACGGGGTGAACGCTGCCTGCTAAGCGGTTGCAACGGCAGCGGCAAATCGAGTCTGCTGCAGATGCTGCGTGGGGCGCTGGCGCCCGATTGCGGCACGTTTCGTATCAATGGCCGGATGGCCTGCCTCGATCAGGGGCTTGGCCTGATTGCGCGGGATCTCAGCCCGCTTGCCAACCTGCTGGCAGTGGCGCCCAACCTGGCCGAAAGCGACGCAAGAACCCGGTTGGCGGGGATTGCCCTGCGTGGCGATCGCGCCTTAAAGCCCTGTCATGGTCTGAGCGGTGGCGAGCGGCTAAAACTGGGTTTGCTGATGGTGTTGGCGCACCAGCCCGACCTGTTGTTGCTCGATGAACCGGACAACCATCTGGATCATGCCTCGCGTCAGCTGCTCACACAGGTGCTGGCCGACTACCCGGGCACCCTGCTGTTGGCCTCCCACGATCCCGACTTTGTTGCGGGTGTGGGGATTGAGCGGGAGTATTGGCTAGAGGGGGAGGGGGTTAAATCATGAGCCAGCCGAGCAGTGGCTGGCTCAGAAAGGTGGGTGTCCCAGATTTCACTTCCTCGCCTTCGTGCCCCAATGTATCGCCCCCGATGCGCCGCAGAAGGCGCAGGCCTTCATCGTGCTGGGCTGCATCTTCAATTTCAATGGCATGATCTGGTGTCATCTGCTGGCATTCTCAACGGCCTGTGCAAGTCGCAAGGTAAGGTTGCCAGCCCGGCTGGGAGCTTGGCTCAACCGTCTGATGGGGGGCTCTTCGTGGGGATCGGTATCAAGCTGGCGACGGAGTGAGATTCTGCCATGAGAGACAACCGGGCATAGAAAAAGGCGTATCCCATCGCGCGAATACGCCTTCGTCTGCAATGTAGCAGGTCTGATCGAGATCAGTTCATGCCGGATTATCATACTGCCTGTCTAATGCTGTTTAGCGTTGTCCATGGGATAATGCTATCCGATTGATTTGTATCTTTTAATTATCCATTCTTGTCTAAAGCTATCTTAAGGGATGTAAGACAGGTGCGGGTTAAAGTGTGGGGTCAAAATGGCAATGTCAGATTTTCGGGGGGATTACCGTTCTCACCAGTTCGGTATGACTAAGCAGAACCAGTGCTAGATCGATTCGATTCGGGAAAATATCTATCGTAGGAGTAGCCAAGGTTCGACGGCGAGACCGGTGTCCTCTGTCGAGCATGGGAAAGCCACATTGATTGCATAGCCATGCTTTTGCAGCATGGCCGCCTTAAATACCTCATCTCACAGCAGGGCTCGGCGCACAGTGGGGCGAACTGGAATCAGTTCGCCAAGTGAGTGAGCTTTTTCGGGCTGTCTACGGAGTGCTGAGCACCTCAGTTTGAGAGGTTCTGTGCGGCATTGTCTCGTTAAGCGTCATGCTTGAGTCCTGCTGTTGATTCAGCATTACCAGAGACTGTGTATGCCGCTCCTTCCAGAATGGTTGGTCTGGCCAGCGGGATTCCGCAGCATAGAACAAGCAGGTATGTCGCAGGTAGGCTTGGCGTACGTGCTGTAATCGCGAACAGTAATCGGCGTGCAAGACCATGTTGCCGCGAAGGGAGGCGGCAATTGCCTGGGCGCCCCGCAAACCGGTGTACAGGGCGTTGAACAACCCCTGGGAAGAGAGTGGTTCCATCGCGAGGGCTGCATCACCAATGGCTAGCCATTGTTCTCCCCCAAACCTTTCCAGATAGGCCCCGCCCGCTGCATAGGCCTGCAATTCAGTCCAGTCCGAGTTGGCATCGCACCATTCGCGCATGTACCGAGTCATTGCCAGCTGCTGAGCCCATAGCTGTGGCTTTCGCTGGATGTGGGCCGCGAACTCCCGCTGCACGTGTAGGCCGAGTACCCGGCGATTGCCGGGGACCGACGCGCTATACCACCATCCCACAGAGGCTGATTCCACCAAGCTCCTTTGGTCTTGTCCTCGGTCTTGCCCCCAGGCATATAGCGCGACCAGCGGCGTGTCCTGATGGCGTGGGACTCGCAGGCGGCGAGCAATGATGCTGCTGCGGCCGCTGGCTTCTACTAGAAAGCGCGATGAAAGGATGCGTCCATCAGACAGGCCAACTTGCCACAACCCGCCATCGCGTCGGACCGTTTCTATTCGGAATGGCTCGTGGACAGCGCCCGAGGCCAAGGCCGCTTGGTGAAGCGCAAGGTCGAAGCCTTCGCGTTCCAGATGCCAGCCCATACCATTCGGGTCCCGGATAAAGTCTGTACAGACTAGGTCTTCACTGCCCCATGCCGAGAGATTGCCATGGCAAGGGCATGCGTAGCTTTGCTGCAAGGCGGCTAGCAAGCCGAGATCGCGCAACAGGGGGTAGGCCGCACCGGGCAGGCTTTCGCCTGCCCGAATGCCGGAGCGAGGAGGGGCCACAATGCAGACTCCGAGGCCCCTTTCAGCCAACCATTTCGAGCAGGCCGACCCAGCCGGGCCGGCCCCCACGACCAGGACATCCCACGTCGTCATGGCTTGAACACCTCATTGAACGCCTCGAGCTGTTGGTGGCTGAGCCAGCCGGCCCGCAGGAGCTGGTGGTTTTGCTCGATACTGCCTGCCAGCGTGTGGTCGAACAAGGTCCCCATGTGTGGCGACTGCTCCGACTCGCCGGGCAATGTCGCGACAAACATCACGGCGGGAAAGTCCGGATCGTCTTCAATGCCGGGTCGGGCCTCGACCAGAGCCATTTCGCCAAACTGGTTGATCATGTTCAGCATGACCTGCGGCGGCTTGGCGGGATTGCTCAGAGTGCCCAGAACCGGGGCCAGCCAGTTGTCGCGTTGTCGGAAGGCGAAAATACGTTCATCGCGAGGCAGACTCGTGTCCATCACTTTGAGGTAGTTGCGCAGGCTGAGTACTTGATTGGGTACTCGGGCCGGCCAATACGTCGGCAGGTACGGGTCGTACTTGATGTCGTAACCCGAGCGGCAGAAGGCGGAGTCGCCCTGCCAGGGTAGGGCCATCCAGCGAGTGAGGCCACCTGCAGGTTGCGCATACACGGGACCGTCGGGCTGTAGGGCGATCGACTGGGTCAGCTTGCTACCGTAGTCGCTGGGGGCCGTTTGTTCTTTCGGTAGCGCGCGGATCCGGAACGGCGCACGGTACAGGCTGGCATGACGCATGATCCATGGCAGCTCGCAGCCGGGATGGAAGGCATCGGCCAGGCAAAAGTGCAGGGCTGCCTTGTCGAGCATGTCCGGTTGCTCCGCCAGAGGAACTTGACTCAGCTCGCGGGCGGGCTCCTCCTTGGGAGGCCAGTCGCACTCGAAGTCGCCGGATGCCCAGCGTTGCAGGAGCTTGCTACGAACCTTAGACATGGACAGATACGCGCTTGGGGAAATTGGCTTGTCTCGGTCCGGGGCCGAGGTTGGGAAGTCGACATCCCCGTACTGCCAAGGCCAGCTGCGTGGGTCCACCGCGGTCTGGCCGGAGAGGCGGAAGCTGTTGTAAATGATTTGGCGAAGCTCATTGTATGGATTCTGGTCGACACTTTCCGGCCGATGGGCCAGTTTGGCAATCAGCTTAGGATCGTCGAAATCGAACTGCCCGCCCTTGCCGAAGAGAGTGGCGTAGCCTTGATTCACCCATTGCAGGTTGCTAAGGCGTTGCAGGGCGGGGAGGACATCTTTGCTGAACGATACTTTTTCTGGGAAGGGAAGCCAGCCGCTCTCGATGTAAGTGTCCATCAGCAGGTCGTAAAGGGTGCGCCAGCCAATCACATCTGGTGCAAAGTTCGGCGGAGCGACCACCACCCAGGCATCGTCGACCGGGATGTTCTGCCCGTTAAGGTAGACAGTGGCGG
Organism: Aeromonas popoffii; assembly: GCF_037818705.1. Taxonomy (NCBI): domain Bacteria; kingdom Pseudomonadati; phylum Pseudomonadota; class Gammaproteobacteria; order Aeromonadales; family Aeromonadaceae; genus Aeromonas; species Aeromonas popoffii. The sequence continues at coordinate 1,223,576 of NZ_CP149129.1, forward strand.
AAACCGGGCCGTCCGATACGTCGTCATACCAGTCGGCCGCATTATTGAAACTGTCCGGGGCAGTCGGGTCGTAGATTGGACGCCCCTCGGGCGATGCGGAACGCCCATGACCGCCGAGCACCAGCAGACGGCCCTTGTCGTCAGTGCGCAGCTCGCCCAGTGGGACGTTGACGCCCATGAAATGTCCGCTGTCGAAGTGGTATTCGGGTCCTTGCTTATTGATCCCGGAGATGTGGCGTTCGCCCGGGTCGATCACCAGGCAAGAGCGGTCGTCGCCTTGGAGGTTCGGGTTGCGCAACGGAACGGCCAAGGTGGCTGAATCCGGAATATCCATCGGTTGCTTGAATTGGTACCACTGAGCCTTGCGATTGGCGAGATGTGCGTGCCAGTGGATGTCCGCTTTGTCAGAGGTCAGCTCGTCGACGACCTCGCCGGCGGCGTTCAACCCATAAATACGGAAGATCGCAGCCTGGCGTTTGAGCGCCCCATGGTGGTCCCGGTGCTCACCCGCCATGGTCAGTTCTGGATGCACTACCTCCGGGCCGAGGAAGTAGCCATCTGGTTCGGTACTGGTACCCACTCGAGCGATACCGATGCCAGGATGAATGGCCGCCCGTACAATCGGACCACGTGCCGATGGCCAGATGGCGGCCGAGCGGGGCGTTTCCGGTTCGCCGAGCGGCTGGCCATTCACATCGCGGCGCAAGGTGGCGGAAGCCTGGTAAACCACCTTGCGGGCAGCGGCGATGCTGCCGACCGGTTCATGCTCCAGCAAGGTACGCCATGGGTTGAAAGACAGGGTCTCGCCATACTCGGTCTGCCCACGGGCCAAAATATCCTGTTGCGGCAGGATCAGTGTGGCCACGTGAATGGGGGCGGACTCTTTCTCACTCCACTCTGTCATCGCCTGATCCAGTGGCATGGACAGGGGGTCGATTTGCAGCTGGACCATGAAACGGAGTCGGGCCTCGCCGTTGGCTAGGCGTTGCTGTAGGTCCCGCTGGAGATAGCCTGGGTCCTGCAGGTCAGGTTCGGCTCCTTCAGGAATCCATTCCGGTTCCAGTTTGTATTTGCAATAGCGCTTATCGCCGAAACGGAACGGAATCACGCTCCACATCTCGGATGCAAGGACGGTCGGGACCTCTTTCTTCATCGCCTTGAGAATGCGGTCCGTTTCCGGGTGCTCCGCCAGCCATGCGTCATGATCCTCTTTCGTGTTCAGCGAAGCCCGAGTGAACTCACACATTTGCTGCGCGTTGTCGACAAAGAACACGTTCATGTTCTGCAGGATGAAGTCGGCCGTTGGGGCCGCCTCGTCCGGCGATAGTAGTTTTGTGCCTACGACGTCAAACAGCTTGATGCCAATTCCAACCGTGCTTTGGTAGTCCGGTAAGGAGTCTTTGATGTCGCTGGAGAACCGTACCCATGCCGGGTAAGACTTCCTTTGACCGAAGATGCCGACACGCAGCGACTCCGGTAAATCCGGAACGATCTCGAAACGCCCATGAGCCACGCCGTGCAACCGCAAGAAAACAGGACGTCTCGCTGGACATTGGCCCTGTTGGATCCGCCCGTACTGTACCTGTTCGACGAACATCTCTTTCAGGCTGGTGATGGGGTCGATCTGGCAATTTCCATTGGGGGATTTCGGACTATTCATTAGCACTTCACCTCGCTGGGAGCATCTGTGGGTAAAGCCATGAGATAACGAGTCTCCTTCGAAAAGCGGGGTGAGCGGTAAGCTCATGGCAGGGGTGGCTCTGATACCACCCCCTACAGGGTAGTTTCATATGGAAATCTTGCGTGTGGAGTTTTTGATCTTTTTTTGGGTTGGAAAATATAATAGGGTCATTGCGTTACTCGCACTTGCAGATTGAATCGCCCCCCACTTCCCTAGATACCTCGTGAGCTTCACTGGACTGTCCCGTCTCCTGTAGGCAACCCTGCCCTATGATTTGAGCATGGGAGGATGTCCATGAGCACACAGCGTTTCCCCCTTGAATTTAAAGAAGAAACCGTCAAGCAGGTCACTGAACGTGGCGACTCTGTGGCCGAGGTTTCCGCCCGGCAGGGGTTTCCAGCCACAGCTTGTACAAATGGGTGCAAGCGGTCAGCCCAAATCACTCGGAGAAACAGGCCGCCGAGTTGATCGAGGCCAAGAGCGAAATCCTTCGCACTGGGGGGCAAATGAGTTGCACAGAGGAAGGGCGAGATATTCTAAAAAAAGTCGCGCGGTACTTTGCCAGGGAGTCCGAGTAAGGTACCGCTGCATGAACGAACATCGACATACCTGGCCGCTGACGACCATGTGTCGTTTGTTGCAAGTTGCCCGTGCCGGTTTTTACCAATGACAGCACCGACCCGAGTCTGACCATGCCAAGGAAGATGCCAGATGGCTGGCGTTGATTCGCGATTCCTGGCGGGCTAGGCTGTGTTCTTAAAGTGATGAAGATATAATCTCACATCTTCTCAACAGCTTAAGACCTATGCAGTGTCCCGTCGCTATCAGTTGACCGATGTACAATGGGGCTTTATTGAGCCCCCTTTTTCCATATCACCGCATAAGCGGACGCCCTACTCGCGAGCCACGCCAGGTGCTCGATGGCATTCTCTGGATACTCCACACCGGTGCTCCTTGGCGAGATCTGCCAGAACGTTTCTGCCCATGGAGTTCGGTCTACAACACCTTTTGACGTTGGCAGAGTACAGGCCGCATCGATGCCATCCTTGAAGCGCTGCAACTGCATCTCAATGTGAGGAAGGTCTTATCGACTTCTACCTGTGGTGCATTGACGGCTCCAATGTCAGGGCATCCAAAGATGCTGCTAGATCGCGTAAAAAAACACTCAGGTAAATCAATCTCTTGGTCGATCACGTGGCGGTTTTGGCAGCAAGATTCACTTGGTCACTGATGGTCATGGTTTGCCGCTGGGGTTCTGCCTTTCGCCGGGGCAATCAGCGGAAATCAGATATGCGACAAGTGCGTTGGCCATGGCAAGGATACCGACCTCATCAGGCCGTTATCGCACGCGGGCAACGTATCTTGCCGCAGATAAGGCCTATAGCAGCAGGGCTTTGCGGGCCGAACTCCGGCGCAGAAGGATAAAAGCGGTCATCCCGCAATGTAGCGACCAGCAGCGGCACCATAAGGGGCGTCCACTGGTATTAGACAAAGCTCGTTATCGCAGGAGAAATGTGGTCGAGCGGTGCTTCGGATGGCTGAAGAAGTTTCGCCGATCCTCAACGAGGTATGAAAAGCTGGCGGTAAGTTTTGCAGCTTTTATCAAGCTGGCTTTCTGCCTTCGTTACTTGCGGGAACTATTGGTGGACAGAAAACCAGCACTTTGAGAACACAGCCTAGGCATGGCTATGGAACAGCAAAGGTGTAGCACTATTAGGATCAGTTATTTAGACCGGGCGCATTGCCAGCAGTTCGGCCGCCTGATGTAGACTTTTTTTCTGGAGTCAGTACTTTTGATAGGGGAAGTAGCCAGCCTAGCAGTGGCTGGCTCAGAAAGGTGGGTGTCCTTAATTGTTTCGTTACACAGTCAAGTTAAAAAGTGTAGCGTAACCAGGCAAAGAGGACGTTGCCATTATTTTTTGACCCCGGGATATAGGTAAATTGCGTGCTTATTTGCTTATAACTCGCAGAAAAAAGTGGTAACACAAGCGGCAGAGGGATGTAATTACCCATATCTTTACGTGCAGTTACCCCTGCCGTAAACCCTAAACCTAGACGAACATCTTCATCGTCATCCATATACCATCCTTTTTCCCACCCATAGCCGATAACCGGTTGCCAGTGGTTATGGGAGTCTTTAAACATCATGGAATACAGTGCATGCCAGTTACCCTGTTCGTCATAGCGTGATATGCCGATGCCGCCCCCCCATGGCATTTCATTGTAATGATCTGTCTCATCGTATAGCAGGCGGTTATGCCAACTAAGAAAAGGCAAATACAGTTCGTAATGTTGTGGCTCTTCCTTCGTTTTTACTACGTTGTTGGTAAAGGTATCCCACCAATGAAGGTTATTTTCTGTATCATTAGTGGGTGACGCCGCATGGAGGGTAGTCGTCGACAAAAGTAACACCGACCCTAAGCCGACAAGATAACTTCGCATATGAAACCTGTCTGATAGAAGGGAAGTATCGACGTATCATAGGACAAGTTTTTCCGCTGTCAAGGCTGGGTGCCATTTCATGTCGGTGATGCCTCCAATCAGTTGAAGTGGTGGACGTTCTCATGGATTTCAAAAGAGTGGGAAAAAGATGGTTTACGGGCCTGTCGCTTGATGCGCGTTCTGGGCGTCAGGTTGTGACGCTCGATATGCTGCGTGAATATTTTCACGGTCAGATGTCTCTCGCGTGGGACGGCTCTGGCGTTGCTTCCCCAGTTATCACTGGTGATAAAGCCAAGTTGGAAGGGAGCCAACAGGCTCAATAATCGACGGCATGTGTCATCGCTGCGCTGGCCAGGGTGTAGGCAACAACACATGTTCTTTGGGTATCAAAGGTATAAAAAATCCAATGTCGATGTTTTTTATTGCCAATATAGGCCTATTACTCATCCAGTTCACCAATAAGCGACACATTATCCAACACAACCTTTTCGGTAGTTACGTGCCTTGGTGCGAGTTTTTAAGGTGCGCAGGACGGTGTTAATACCAATGTTGAGGACGCGAGCGGTGTCACGGGCACCTGAGCCGTTGAACACCATCTCGACAATCTTCGCTTTAACGCCAGGATTTTACGCGCGTCATATAAGTGAGCTGAAAAACGTGGGGACAGGCAAGGGTCTTACCGTGGCGATATATGCGGTCGGAGTGGCAACGAGGGCAGTGAACCATGCCATAAATAACTGAGTCTCAAAAGCATCACCATGCCTTATCACCAGAATGTAGGCATGACCGGATGTTTAGCATTACCCGGATATGGGGATATTATCATTGCAATGATGATATATGCATTAGATTTTGAGTTGACATTTTCTTTTTAAATATATGTTTATTTATTTCACTGATAAGTACGTCTTTATTTACCGGTTTGGTAATGTAACCGTTCATACCGTGTGACATATAGTATTGTTTGGATTCTGGCATGGCATCAGCAGTTAACGCAATAATGGGAATGTTAGCCCAAGGTTTTGAGGATTGTCGTATCTGGGTGGTAGCCGCCAAGCCATCCATGATAGGCATCTGGACATCCATCAATACCAGATCAAACGTAGCTTGTGTCAATTTTGTTAATGCTTCTTCTCCTTGTATCGCCAGTGTGACCTGATGGCCGACAGAATCGAGCATGGCACCTATTACCTTGCGATTAGTGGCATTGTCATCCACTAGCAAAATACGATAGCTCTCCTGATTAACTGACTTGGAGGGTAAGCAGACAATGGAAGGTATGGTCGCTTGGGCAGGCCAGATATAGGTGAAGGTACTTCCAAATCCATCTTGACTCTCGACCGAGATATCGCCTCCCATTAAACGCGCGAGATTGCGGGATATTTCCAGGCCAAGGCCGGAACCACCATATTGACGGGTAATGGAAACATCGGCTTGGGAGAAGCGTTGAAATAGGTTTTTTATCTGATCCTTGCTCAAGCCAATACCTGTGTCCTGGATTGAAATCCTGATCGAATGGCAGTCTTTATCCAGTGGCCGACTATCTATGTTGATATTGACCTCACCCTGATGGGTAAATTTGATGGCGTTGCTCAGTAGATTGAACAGTATTTGACGTACCCTCAGGGGATCCATCATCAGCCATTCTGGTGTCTCAGGGGCCAACGTCAGGTTTAGTTTGATCCCCTTTTCGTCGCAGCTACTCTGCATCAGCACTCGGATATCTTCCAAAAGATGAGGTAAATGATGGGGTGCGAGGAGCAGTTCGATCCGGCCCTCTTCCAACTTGGAAATATCCAGGATGTCATTGAGCAGTCCCAGCAGGTGGTTGGCCGACTCCCGAGCAGTCTCCAGATAGTCTCGTTCCTTCGGGGCCATCTCTCTATCTGCCAGCAGTGACAACATGCCAAGGATGCCGTTCATGGGGGTGCGTATTTCGTGACTCATATTGGCCAGAAAACTACTTTTGGCCCGCTGACCGGCTTCTGCTTCACGGTTGGCCTGGAGTAGCTTCTCGTTGAGTTGCTGCATCAGTTTGTGGTGCAGATAGGATGTGTTCATTTGGCGCCATATGAGCAGGGCCAGCACAAACAGCAAGGCAAACTGCAATGTAGCGATCAGTGTGGTTGTGATGATCTGCTCTCGCACTCCATCGCGCCGGATGACGTCGAATAAGGTCGCCTGCTGGTTGACCTCCAGTGTCAGTTGATGAAGCAGTGGGAGCAGTTGTTCCAGTTCTTGGTTTAACTGTTGATGCGCTGTCTGGTCCAGTTGTGTGACCTTATCTGGTCCAAGCCAGATATCGGCCAGAGCAATGTAACTGAGGATCGCCTTGCTGGCCTGTTGATATATCTGGGTCTCTTGCAACAGGCTGCGATCCTTACTCTCCAGTATCAGGTCCATGCGACTAACCATGATGTCGTACCTGAGCTGAAACTTAGCCTGTGAGTCATGCTGCAGTGAGTTTTGAAAGCGCAACGCCTCGTTGTAGAGCTGAAAATAGTTCCACATGACGTTGTCTTCACCTTGGGTGGTACTGCGATGAAGGTCCTGGAATTGCCGATACTGGATGGTGCCAATACCGGCAAAGGCCAGCAACAGGACGCAGAGCACCACGAACAGAGATCGCTGACTCGCAGCTATGGATCGCATGATATACCTCACTCCACCTTGATCTGGCTGATCTGCCAGATGGCCCGACCGTAGTAGAGCTTGTTGCGAAGCTCAGGATATTGATCAAAGGGATAGATGAGGAATAGTGGCCCTTTGTCGCGTACCGAGAGGGGTTTGCCATTGATGCTACGGGCCAGGATCACTTGGTATTGGCTGGCATCGCTGGCGGGTATCTGGACGGAATAGTCATTGAGGGCGGTGATGGTTAGCTGCTTGCCACTGGCGCCGACCTTGGCCAGTAGGTCACTGAGCCGCGGACCCCGGAAGGTTTTCTCCTCGTCGTACCAAGGGGTGTGGGTCTTGATTTCGTACTCGGGCAGTTGATCCAGCATTGCACTATCCCACAAGGCCAATTGCTGGTAGTTGGGCTGAGTGATGCTCCCTTCTACTCTGAGCAGGGCATTGTCGGGGGAGGGGGTGGCCTGCACGACTCCGCAGAGGGTGGCCAGAAGCGGTGCGACATACAAGGTGAATTTCATATCTTCCTCCATCAATCCGTTCGAAGCTGATACTGGCAATGGTGAGCATCGGCAAGGGAGAGTAAGCAATATACGGGCCGATCTGTGAGAAACGCCGGTTTGCGGCTTGGCCGGGCAGGGAGGTAGGAGATTGGTTCCAGTTTCATTGCACTTTGCAACAAAAGGCGGATTCATGTTGCAAATTAGTAACTAAAATAGGGCTTGTCGTCTCAAATGGGGCTTTTTGTGGGCGATAGATTAGGAGCTTATGGGGCTTATTGATCCGGCACAGCCTTTGCATTGCTTCAACTGTCGTGAAAGTGAGCTGTCTAGGTATAAACAAGGAGCTGAACATGGAAAGTATGACTTACACCCTCAATGACACCCAAGTCATCGCACTGGAGAATGAATTCGATGCGATGGCAGTCAGCGAATTACGGCCTTTGTTCGAGCGGTTATCAGAGTACTCTGGTGATGTACTAGCCGATCTTCGTGACGTTCATTTTATTGATTCATCGGGTATTGGGGCCTTGGTCTTCCTGTATAAAAGATTGCTTATGAAAGGTCATCGTCTGGAGCTTATTTGTGGCCCAGGTCAACCCCATGACCTATTGGAAATGTTACATATAGACAGAGTCATCCCGTGCCATGAGAGTATCAAAGTTTATATGCTCTCTTGCGGCATGATGGCGGCAACATCATGAAAAGGTGGTGTGCCTTGTGGATATGCTTGCTGATATCCGGCTGCGCCCAGTGGCCGCCTGAAGGTTATGGGGGGCTTGCCGAGGTAAGGCCTACCCTATTGCCACGGAACGAGGATGAACGGCGGATCTGGTTACGTTATGATAAGCGTCAAAAGGAGCTAGATAAGCAGCTAGCCACATTGAAGCAAGCCAATCTGCGTGAGTGCATGCCCGCAGGGTTGAAACAGTTGCAATCTCAACGTGTTGACATCGTGCGGGATATGCATGGTCGACTCTGGTCAGAGGTTGCCTGGCGTCAGACGATGCTGGCACAATCGTTACAACAGGTACGTTTGCATCTTGAAGAGAGAGTCAGCGAAGGCTGTAGCACAGATTGGTCGGGGCTTCCCTTGCGTCAGTGGAGGCACACGTAACAAGCAAAAGGATGTTTATGAATCGGGGCGCTATCAAAGGATTGATTTGTTTTGTTTTCTTGTTGTTTGCCTGTCCGCTGCTGGCGACCACCTTGTTGGCTCCCGGGGATAGACTGGCGATAGTGCAGCCAGGGGAGGCCGCTTTTGACCAGCCTTTCCAGATAAACAAGCAAGGGGAAGTGAAACTCCCCGAGGTGGGCGTTGTAGTGGTGGGGGGGAAAACGCTCCAGCAGGCGGATGAGATTATCCGTACTGCCCTCAAGCCCATCTACAATAACCTCTCCCAATTAACAGTCACGCTATTGGAAAAGCGCCTGCTCATTAGTGTTATGGGGTATGTCAAAAAGCCAGGCAGCTATGATCTGGCACCCGATGGCAATGTACAGATGGCGCTCGATGCGGCTGGTGGTTTGGTGCCGGGTGCCCAGCTCAACAACATGCAGGTACGTCGTGGCGATACCGTCTCCAACTTCGACTACAAGCACTATCTCGATACCGGCGATGCCAGCTTGCTGCCCCCGCTGCAATCCCTCGATGTGGTGTTCGTGCCAGCCTCTCCTCTCATCGGCAACGTCCAGATTGATTTTGATGCTGCAACCCTGGCGGCAGGGGGGGATGGTGACACCGGCAAGGCTATCAAGGTCTTTGGCGAGGTGAACAGCCCAGGTGCGTTCAGCTTTAAAAGTGGCAACTCTATCGTCGATCTGCTGATGCGGGCCGGAGGGGTGACTCGTTTTGCAGGGGTGGAGCGGATCCGGGTGATCAATGGCGATGCCCCCGAGTTGTTCGATCTCAAAGCCTACCTGGACTCGGGTAACAATAAGTTGCTGCCCACTCTGGCCCCCGGGGCCACCATCTTCATCCCCAAGGATGAAGAGCAAATCAAGCGGGGGGCTCGCACCATCTACATCATGGGAGAGGTGTTCAAACCTGGCGCCTATGAGGGGCGGGAGGGAGACTCCTTCCTCGACATATTGGCCAACGCTGGCGGTCCGACCCGCTATGCCGAGAGTCGCCAAATCCGCTTACTGCGCACCGATGGGTCGGTCGAACCGATCGATCTGCAGGCTTACACCGAAGGTACGCAAAAGGCGCTGGCTCAAATCAAACCCGGCGACGCGATTTTTGTCCCGGAAAAGACCGATATTAACGAGAAGTCCTGGTTAAAAGTGGCACCCGGACGGGCGGTGATGGTGATGGGGGCGGTGCGTATCCCGGGTCGTTATGAATGGTCTGATGAGATGTCTCTGCTTGATTTGATTGCCCATGCCGGTGGCCCCAATGAGCGCGCCGACATTGCCAAAGTACAGATCCTGAAGGCGGATGGGGGGATGGCAACTCCGACCCTCTTCGATCTCGACAAGTTTCTGCATCAGGGGGGCGCGCTCGCCAGCCTGCCAACGATCCATGCCGGCTTTACCATCATGATCCCCGAGCTGCCCACCGATCCCAGCGACAACAAATCTCAGTGGGTACGCCAGTCACCGGACAGTTCCATCTATATATTCGGCCAGGTTGGCGCTCCCGGTCGCTACGCTTTCAACGATCAGATGGGCTTTATCGACATACTCTCCGCTGCCGATGGTCCTAGCGCCATGGCGGACTTGCGCAATGTACGCATCGCCCATCGCAATGGTAGTACGGCACGGGTGAGCAAGCTGGATCTGGCCCTTTACTTCGAGACCGGTGATGAAACTCTGCTGCCCAAGGTGCTGCCAGGTGACTCCATTTACTTGCCGGAGAAAAACCGCCCCTGGCTTGATGAACCCAAGGAGGACACCATCCGGGTGCTAGGGGCGGTTGCCCGACCCGGCCGCTATCGCTTCAATTCTTCCATGACCCTGTTGGATCTGCTGGCGGAGGCCGGTGGGCCAACCAGCTCTGCTTACATCAAGAAGATTGTGGTGATCAACATGGCTGTGAGCGGGCAGGGGGATCAGGCCCGTACCTTCGATCTGGACGGTTTTGCCAAGGAGCCTGATTTCAGCAAGCTACCGGTGCTGCGGGTAGGAGACACCGTCTTCATCCCCGATAGCAAGAGCAGTAACTGGGCCATCTTCATGGAGGGAATGCGGGACATTCTCACCACTATCTCGGTGGTCGCTCTGATGGGAACCCTGTGAGATGAGCATTCCAATCCAGTACCTTGAGCTGGAGTCGCTCTATGCCGCCACCCTGGGTCGTGGGATCCGCTCATTGGCGGTGACCTCGGCCGAAGGGGGAGAAGGGGTCAGCACCATTTGTGAGGCGCTGGCCCGGCGAGCAGAAGCGGACGGGCTCAACACACTGCTGGTGGATCTCAACCTGTATCACCCCGGTCGCCCCGCAACCCAGGCCTGGGGGCCCAACGATGTACCGGAGCCGCTGAGTCGGGGCCACTTCCTTGCGGTGCTGCCGGCACCCGGTAAGGATCTGATGGCTTTTCGCAACAAGGATACCCTGCGCCAACTGCTGGTTCGCTGGCTCGAACATTATGACGTGGTGCTCTTTGATACTTCCCCCCTCAATGCCCTCAACCGGGGCAATATCCCGGCAGATCAGGTCTGCGGGGCTTGCGAGGGCGCTGTGCTGGTTGTGTTGGCCGGGGTTACACCGACTGCCATGGTGCAAAGGGCCGTGGACAAGTTGACCCGGGCCGAGGCCAACCTGATTGGTGCCGTGTTTAACGATCGCCTTAACCCCGGGCTTGCCAGCGAGATTTTGCGTGAGCTCAACCGGCTGCCGAACAACCGGCTGACCGAGTGGCTCAAGCGTTGGTGCCGGCGCAGCGCCCTGCTCAATTTCAGGATCTGAGGGAGTGCCTATGGAAGAGTGGTTGCGATCTGCCCCTGCTACCCTGCAGTCGGTGCGCGAACTGCGCGGCCGCTTGGCACAGGGGTTGGCGCTGTTTCAGGTCCCCTCCCAGGATCAGGCCAACTGGCTGCTCTGTTTCAGCGAGTTGGCCACCAATGTCGTGCGGTATGCAGAGCCGCCGGCTCACCACCTCTGGCTCACTTTGCAACAGGATGAATCGGGATTAAGTCTTCTGCTTGACGACGATGGTGGCCCCCAGCCTAACCTCGTTGCGACACAACTACCGGATGAACTGCAAGAGGGGGGGTACGGTCTGGCTCTGGTATACCGGCTGTTTGATGAGGTGAGCTTTAGCCACCAAGGCAATCGTAATCGCGTGATGTTGCGGGCCCGTGGCTGTGCCAGGCAGGAGCCCGTAGTGGCGGTGATCGACGACGACAAGGTGATGCGTACCTTGCTGACCGGGTATCTTCACGGTCAATATCGGGTCGAAAGCTATGCCGATCCTCTCGCAGCCCTGCAGGCGCTAGGGCGTCAGCCCCCGGCTCTGGTGCTCTCCGACATCGAGATGGAGGGTATCGACGGCTTTGGCCTGCGTCAGCAGCTGATGAAGGACCCCAAGATGCGCGGTGTGCCCTTTATCTTCCTGACCGGTCATCAGGATCAATGGACCCAGAGCAGGGCCGGCGCGCTCGGCATAGATGATTTTTTGACCAAGCCCATCACCAAGCAGGCACTGTTGCTGGCTGTCTCCCGGGTGTTGCAACGCTCGGTTCAGCTCAAGTCTCAGTGGGGGGATCAGCTGGATCAGCGGATGACCTCGGCCCTGCGTCCCTTGTTGCCTGCCAGTCGTATCCATGGTTATCAGCTGTCATTACAGACCCGAGCCGCCGCTGTGGGCGGGGGGGATTTTCTGCTGGTCAGGGAGCGGGTGCTCTGGCTTGGGGATGTGATGGGGCACGATGCTGAGGCCAAGTTCTTCGCCCACGCCTATGCTGGCTATTTGCGTGGTCTGCTGACGGCCCAAAGTGAGCAGTGCTCACCCGCCCGGCTGTTGACAACGCTCTCCACTGCCGTCCATAGCGATCCGTTGCTTGGGGCGACCCTGCTCACCACCCTCTGCATTGAACTCGGTGAAGAGGGATGGGTCCGCTGGGCCAGTGCGGGACACCCGGCGCCCTGGCTAATAGGAACGGATGAGATGCATCAGCTTGGCGTCACCGGGCCATTGCCCGGCCTGCGACCGGATCCCCATTTCGAAACCTGCGAGCACCGGCTTCTTCCGGGGGAACGTTTGTTGTTCTGGACCGACGGGTTGCTGGAGAGCCGCAATGCTGTCGAGCGCCAGCAGTGGGAGGCGCAGTTGCAGCAAATCTGCCTTAGCCACGAACCCAACCTGGATCGGTTGACTCAGCGTATCGCCAACTGGTTTGACGACAGAGCTGACAGTGCACCGGATGACATGACCCTGCTGCTGATTGCCTGTCCCTCCCCCTGATCCTGTTCTCTCCCAGCCAGGCTGGCCCGTTCTATGCAATAACCTGCTGGATGTGGCTTGGGGCCACAAAAGGAGAACATGTATGTTGCCAACACAGCAGGTTTGGCTTGCCATTGATGCCCGTCAGGTCGGCGGGATCGAGGTTCACATCACACACCTCGCCAGCGATCTGCTGGCAAGGGGACTGGGGGTCACCATAGTGCTGGTAGCCGACCACGGTATGACCCCTTTTATCGCGTTGCTCCGGCGGGCTGGGTTGCCATACAGGGTGTGCCGCAACAGCCGGGATTTCATGCGGCAGCTGGCTTGCCAGCCGGGATCCGTTCTGCTTCATACCCACGGTTACAAGGCCGGAGTGCTCGGTCGGCTTACCGCCTGGTGTAGCGGCAAGCAGGTCGTTTCTACTTTTCACAGTGGTGATGAAGGGGAGGGCTGGCTGAAGTTCTACAGTTGGCTGGATCGTCTCACCGCGCGTTTTGCGAAGTGTATTGCAGTCAGTGAGCCAATCGCTCGCAGATTGCCTGTGCCAAGTACGGTGATCAGCAACTTTGTGCCCATGCCGACGACTCCGGCATCGGTTGCAGGTAACCGGGTGGCGTTTGTCGGCCGCCTCTCCCCGGAAAAGGGACCAGAAGCGTTCTGTCAGTTGGCCGCCTTTTGCCCGGACGGGGAGTTTCATCTTTACGGGGATGGCCCCATGAAGAGCGCCTTGTGGCAGCAGTATGGCGATCGCGTGCAGCTTCATGGCTTTCAAACCATGGCCCATGAGTGGCATAACATAGACCTGCTCTGTATTACCTCCCGTTTTGAAGGATTGCCTTTGGTTGCCCTTGAGGCGATGGCCCATGGCATCCCTGTCTGTACCTTTGCGGTGGGCGGCTTGGTTAACCTGATTGATCACAAATCAAATGGTTGGCTGGTAGAGCCTGGCCATGTTCGTGACATGGCGGAGCTGGTCAACTACTGGCTGCGCAGCGATGAGACGGCTCGTAGCAGAATGAGTCAGGCGGCTCGCAGAACCATTGCCAGGGGTTACAGCGTGAACCACAGAGTGACCGATATTCTGGCCGTCTACAGTGCCTGAGGAATGGGTGTTATACCCGGTAAAACGGGTGGTGTTGGCCATAATGCCAGTCAGTTAAGAGACTGTGAGTCTCAACCTGAGAGGGATAAGGCCAAAGAGTGAGGGAGGCATGATGCCTCCCTCTTTTTATTGGATACCCGTCTGGGCAGGGGGGTCAGCCAAATGGACTCTTTCACCCTGGCGCGGCTCCTGTTATTCAACATTTCAAATACTCAGTCACAATAAGAGCCGCTAACAACACAGCTCAACCAAGTGCAGGCAGATAAGGGCACATGCCTGCGTCTGCAAGCGAGATGGGTATCCAGCGTCGCTCGAAACGCAGACAGCGCTTGCCAAAACCGGCGAGCCACCATGAGTTCGCGCGATGATCCAGAGTGACGATCCCATCGCGCATTGCTATCGGTGCCTCGCCGGCAATGGGAGCCTTGATCCCCCGTCGCCTCCGATAATCACAGCAACGGCGAACGTCATATCCCTTGTCTGCGGGTAGCTTGTCAGGCCGACATCGTGGCCAGCTATGTGGGGCTTGGCATCGTTCGAAGCAGCTCAGATTTGTTAGCGGCGCGACATGCTTACCTGGCGGGCATTATGGCTTTTGCCACTCGTTTTTATGTGATGGGGTATGGTTCCTTGCTATCGGCCGGCCCTGACACCGCTCGTTGCTCAAGGTGACATGAGCGCCTGCAATATGGATGGGTAGCGACATGACGGCGTTCAAGCCGTCGCCTCGTGCACGACCACGTCGGATGCCTCATAAAAAAGGCCATTGCAGTGGCAATGGCCTGAGGCTGTTGATGAGGCGGGTGGCGGGATTAGCGCCCCTTCTTGCCAACCATGATGGCGATCGTCTTGCCGATGATATGCACATCCTGCACCAGCCAGCGCCAGGGATGGAGCAGCGCGACCGAGTAGGCAAGGTCGAACGCGAGCTTGCTGCGCACATCATCCAGCGACTCATCATAGCCCTGATTGACCTGAGCCAAACCTGTGATGCCGGGAGCCACCCCATAGGTGCGTTCGATAAAGAAAGGCACTGCCTCTTCCAGCCGGTTAGCGATCCCGGGCCGCTCCGGACGGGGACCTATCAGAGACATGTCGCCCTTGAGTACGTTGATAAACTGCGGCAGTTCATCGAGCCGGGTTTTGCGCAGAAAGTCACCGCTGCGGGTGATCCGGCTGTCCCCTTTGCCACACCAGACCGGCCCCGTGGCCGCTTCGGCGTCGGCGCGCATGGTGCGAAACTTGATCATGAAAAACAGCTCGGTATGGCTTTCGTGGCTGCGTCCGATCCGCAACTGGCGAAAGAACACCGGACCCGGGCTATCCAGCCGGATAGCCAGCATGATCAAGGGCCACAGCGGCAGCGTTAACAGCAGGCCGAGACTGGCACCCACCAGATCCATGATGCGTTTGATCACCAGTGTTGCTGTTGGAATTGGGTGTTTCATGCTGCTCTCTCCTGTGTGGTGGGGTGTACCAGCATCCGCAGGCCGTAGCGCAGGGTGCCGATGCCGTTGTACCAATGTCCGAGTACCAGATAGTGGATCTTGCGAAACAGAGTGGGCCAGCTGTACAGGGGGGTCAGATGGATTAACGTGACCAGCAGATACCCCAGCAGTTGCAGCACCAGCAGCGCCTGAAACAGCATGGATTGCGTTGCCAGCGGAATCGCACACAGCCACAGCAGTGTCAGGCACAGGGGCATCAGTACCCGTAGTCCCTTGCCACTGGCAAAGTTGAATGCTACCCAGCCAAATCTGGGGTGCAGCAGAGGCAGCAGGCGTAGCAGCTGCTGTGTGTTGCCTGCACCGATACGCTTGCGCCGTTGGGCTTCCAGCAGGGCATCGGATACCTCGAGCTCCAGGGCTGAGCAGCGATTGTCATAGACCGCCTTGTATCCCTTGGCGATGGCCATCATCGGCAGCATGAAGTCATCGTTGATGGTATCTGCGGCCAGCGGGGTGAGGCACTCCCGACGCATCATGTAAAATGCCCCGTGGGCGCCCAGCATGCTGCCAAGGGCTGATTCGCACAGCTTGATCTGGCTCTGGTAGTGCCAGTAGCTCTCTTCCCCTTGGGAACCGGGCTGCCAGAAGCGATAAGCCTCGCCCACTACCCCGATCTCTGGGTCCTGAAAATGGGCGACCGCCAACAGAAGGCTGTCTATGGGGAGTAGGGCAGAGACATCGGTGAGGGCCACAAGATCGCTTTCAATATGGGTCATTGCCTCGTTGAGTACCGCCACCTTGCCGCGATTGCAGGGGTGGTCGAACAGACGGATGTGCAACTGCTGCAGTGCCGGATCGCCTAACTGGCAGAGGGCTATGGGGTAGCTCTCATCACTGCAGCCATCAAAATGCAGATGGATGGAGAGTTTGTTGGCCGGATAGTCGAGACTGGCAAGATTCTGCAACTTGGCCGCCAGGGTCGCCGCCTCGTTGTAGATGGGCATCACCAGGGTAATGGTCGGCAGCGCGGCGTCGCTGGCCTCGGCCTTGAAGCCACGTTTCACCGGGAGCGGGGGGGTGACCCGCCCACCTGCGCGCTTGCCAACATATTTCAGCAGCAGGGGGTAGCCGACATGGTGGTAGACCACCAAGGCTGCACATAGCCAGAACAGGATCATTATCCACACCATGGGATACTCCTTTGTCGAAGGTTACCGTCAGTTCAACGGACGTACAGCGCTTGATAGGCATGAGCCATCTGGCTCAAACTGCCTTGCTCGCAGACAAATGCTCTGGTGGCTGCGCGCAGGCCACAAGACTTGAGCAACCCTTGTGCCAGAAGTTTAGCCAGTCGGATGGGATCGCGTTCTTCTAGCAACTGGCCGCTCGCTGGACAGACAATATCTGCCGCCGCGCCCACCGCACTCATGACCACGGGGACGCCACAGGCCTGGGCCTCCAGCACGCACAGGGGCATCCCTTCTGCCAGCGAGGGGAGGCAGAAGAGATCCAGCCCCTGGTAGAAGCGGGGCATCTGCTCGACCAGACCGAGAAAGTGGACCCGATGGGCGATCCCCAGCTGTTGGCACTGCTGCTGCAATGCATTTTGCAAACTGCCCACCCCGGCCAGTGCAAGATGCACCTCATCGGGCAGTGTGGCCATGGCGTCCAGCAGCAGGGCGTGGCCCTTGACGGTTTCGAGACGAGCGGCGCAGCCGATGAGCCGGACGCCGAGCGGCAAGCCCAGGGTCTGGCGAGCCAGCTCGCTGGCGCCGGGCGTAAAACGCTGCTCATCGATGCCGTTGGGGATCACCAATGGGGTCAGCTTGCCGAGCCTTGCCTGCAACTGATTGGCGACCGGGATGGCGTCGGCCACCAGGATAGGCCGGAAGGCATGCAGCCCAAGGCCTGCGAGCCTGCGTTGACGAGGATCGTCCAGATACCAGGCGTCATGTTCGGTATGCACCAGGGTTGGCACCCGGGCCAGCCGGGTGGCGAGTCCGCCATAGAGCAGAGGGCCCAGATGATGGGTGTGTACCGCTGACGGGCGCAGCTTGCGCAACAGACGGATGAGACGATAGAGGGTGGCGGGCGACCAGCCGGCTGGCTTGTCCAGGCAGTGGATCCCCTCGGCAAAGGGACGCAGGGCTGGCCAGGCTGCCAGCAGCGTGTCTTTTGTGCCCTCCAGTGAGATGATGTGCATGGGCTGGTGGCACTCGTTGGCCTGGCTGAGGTTGAGCACCATGGTTTCCAGTCCCCCGGGTTGCAGGTGCTGGACGATTTGCACGATGGCGGACTGTGAGGATACTGAAGGGGCTGGTGAAGTGAGCATTTGCATGGTGTTCTCCTGTCCTGAATGGAGCACGCCTTCGCCCCGTAGCGGTGACTATGCGAATCCTGTACCAACACTGGTCGAGGGTGTATGAGAATTGTGCCCGCTTTCTATCTACTGGCACCGCCCTTGCATTTGATTGTATGCCTTAGCCGTCTTGTCGGGAGTGACATCATGCCAACCCAGTTTTACTACAACCTCTACATCATTCTCTTCGCCGCTTGGCGGCGCCGCTATCTGATCCTGATGCCCATGTTGATCATGCCGCTGGTGGGGGGGGCGATCGGTCTGATGACCGCAAAGGTGTACGAGAGTCGCACCACCTTTATGGTGCCGCAGGACTCCAATCAGACCTCGACCCTCAAAGACCTCCTCACCCAGGAGAGCCTTAAAGATCGCTTTGCTGTATTGGAAGCCATGCTGCGTAGCCGCTATGTGATGGACGGGGTAGCGCGGGATCGGGGGCTGGTGAATGACGACACGCCTCCCGCCAAGCGCGATGCCATCATGGATTGGCTCTCCACTTCGGTCTCTATCCAATTGATCGGAGACGAAGTGATCGAGCTAAAGGTCAAGGCTGACTCCGCCGCCAACAGTGCCGGCCTGCTCGAGGCCATCTCGCGCCGTTTCTTTTTCAACCTGCTCAACAAGGGACGTCAGTCAGCCGAGTCCTCCGAGCGTTTCCTGCAAAGCCAGCTCGACAGCCGTCGCACTGAGTTGCAGGGGGCCGAGCAGTCGCTGGCCGACTTCAAACGTGAGCACGCCAGCGCCCTGCCAGCGCAGCAAAATGCCAATGCTGCGCGGTTCTATGGTCTCAAGGATCGTTACGCCGAGAGCCAGCTCCAGCTGCAACAGGCCAAAGCCCAGGTTGAGCAGTTATCCCTTGGTCAGCAAGGGCCTATGGCTCGCAGCCTTGAGGAGAAACTGCAGCAGATGCAGACCGAACTGGCGCTGCTGCGGGTACGTTACAGCGACGAACACAGCCAGGTGCAGACGCTGCTCTACCAAATTGGCCAGTTACAGCAGGAGCTGACGCGGCTCAAGAGCAAGCCTGACGCAGCCATAGGGCCCGAGTGGGAACAGGCCAAGCGACAACTGGCCGAGGCTGAGCAGAACGTCGCCGGTTTGCAGGCGCAACTCAACGAACTGACCGGGGTAGTGGATTCCCAAGGGGATACGGAGCGCCAGCTGGCGGAGCTGGAGCGCGACCTTGAGGTCAAGCGCACCCTCTATCAGGATCTGCTGCTGCGCTACGAGAAAGCCAAGGTGACCGGGGCGCTCGGCAGCTTCGAGCCTGGCGAACGGATCAAGGTCATCGACAAGCCGTTTGCGCCTGGCAAACCGAGCAACTACCCGCTTTGGTTGTTTCTGGTCGCCGGTGTGGTGGGGGGGCTGGGGCTTGGCTGTGGTCTGGCCTTGCTGACCGAGCTGGCGGATACCAGCCTGCGTCGCGCCGATCAGTTGGCAAACCTGGTCAATGCGCCAGTGCTAAGCCGGATCCCCTACTGCGAGCCCGCGCAGGGCTATCCAGCCAGCAGTGCTGGTCAGGTTCTGCCATTGGCATAGGAGCCGGGCTGATAGCCGCGAAGGCTGGCGCAATGCCAGTCATCCCGAACTTGCATATTCCTGTTAAGGCCTCGTGATGAGGCCTTTTTTATATCGCACAGATGACGGAGTAAAAATCGTGGCAAGCCTATAAAAGAGGATAGAGGCTGCATTTTCTATTTCCGTTTCTTGACTGTGGTTTTACCCAGTGATACAAGTGGAGCCGATGTAAAGCGTTGATAATAAATTGATTTTAAAATCAATTATTGGTTGTGATAACGAGTGATGGAGCAGAGTTAGATGAAAGACGTTACTAACAAATTAATAGCGCCTTCCATCTAATTACTGTTATGTTTTTTAGGAGAGTTTGGTGAAAAAGAAAAAACCAAAGTTATTTATTGGCTCTTCCGTTGAAGGGCTTGAAGTTGCTTATGCAATTCAATGTGAATTGGAGCATGATGCTGAACCAACAGTTTGGTCTCAAGGCGTTTTTAACTTAACACAATCAACATTGAGTGATTTGTTGTCAGTTTTGGACACGTATGACGCAGCGATTTTTGTTATGTCACCTGATGATATAGTTAAAATGCGAGGCCAAGAACAGACCGTTACAAGAGATAATGTTCTATTTGAACTCGGTATGTTTATAGGGCGTTTAGGACCTGAAAAAACATTTATGGTAAAGCCTCGTAATAGTCAAGATTTTCATGTACCGACAGACCTTCTAGGGCTCACTCCTGGGGTATATGATAATGAGCGTAGCGATGGTAATTTGCAGGCTGCATTGGGACCTTTTTGTTTTCAGGTGAGAAAACAATTAGCGCAAATGACTGTAAAACTAGAAGCTATCGAAGTTCATAAGTCGGAGATTGATGTAAAGTATAATGAGTTAATGAATAAATTGATTCAACTTGGTGGATATCCGCGTATGGTAGAAAACCAAGAGTGGCCATCTGATTCCATGCTCAAGTCTTATCATGAATTACGTGCAGATGTATTCGCTATTTTAAAGTCAGACTTTGGCAATCTGCTTGAAATGATAACAGCATCAGGGATTTTGAGTGTATTCTTCGGTGATATTTATGATAATGCCTATGTAACATTAGATGTTAAAAATGTTGATTTCTTAGATAATAATTTTATCCAGTTTGGTGCTTCTGACATAACTGCAAGCTCAATGGATATTCCAAAAGAAATTGTCACTTGGTTCGAGGATAGATTTGATATCATCGCAAAAGAAAACATATAACAAAGCATTTAAGAGTGATCTCCAACGCTTGGCATTTCTCGTTCCATCATTGGGTTTTGTGGTTACGGTGGTATGGTTTAGTTTGGTGGTAGCCTTGCTCACACCTTAATGCGGCGTTAGAAATATAGCCGGTATGCATAATCGGACGCTCGCGGTGACACTCCCCGCTAATGTGGAAAGCATGTCCCGACTGTTGACTTTGGCTGCCAGTTTGAGAGTGAGTTTCTGGGCTAAGAAGTGGCAATATTGGCGAGTTAAAGAGACATATTACAGAAAGATCTCGAACGTCCGATTACGCTTCGCTAATCGAACCTACGGTCCTAATTTTCACGCGTTAAAGGTAAATCATGAAAAAAAGTCTCAGGAAAGGATATTTTCACTTAGAGCTAAACCATGAATACGGTGCAGATACGATCGGTGCCGAAGCGGCAGAAGTAGAACTTAAAGAGGGTGTGGCTATTTTTAGAGCTAAGCTAAAGCCTGCAAGTGAAAATCAGATTTTGGATGCTGTTCATTCTAAGGATCAAAGTTTTAAGAATGTAGAATATTTTTCCTTTATAGATGAACACATTCGGAAAGGCATATCATCTTTCGTAAAGATTAATAAGGCCAAAATTAAAAGTTGGCGCATAGAAATTGACTATGAAAAAAAGTATGATTTTTCTTGTGAGATTCAGCCTATGAATCCTGACGGGGTATTATTTTATGTTGTAAGTTCATAGGTTAGATTACGACTTCGCTAGTCGAACCTACGGCCCTGGGCATTATTTGACTAAGTGGATATGTGAGAATGGAAGTTTTATATACTTACCCGAAATATTTAGAAAGCATCATCAAAAATTTGATTGATAGAGACTGGGTTGTTCATAATTTCAACTTGGTTAATGATTCAGATGTATATAATAGTTATAACTATCAATATAACAAGAAAATAAACTCTGTTACTTACACTATACATCTTGATTTAAATATCTATCAGTTCATTTTGAATGCATTTAAGAAAAGTAAGCCTAAACAAGAGTTTCGTGATGCAATTGCACTGGTTGCTTTTTGTCAATTTGCAGAGATCGAATTAGACCCAACTTATGCCGTATATGAAAAAATAAACTATAGAAGTGATGATGAAGTTCTTGATGAAATTTTATCTGACTTGGAGTTATTTCACCGTATTAACAATATAAATAACTCATCAGTAATAGATTTTGCATTGGGTAAAATAGACACAATTACTCCTGCAGATTCTTATGTTATGGATGTGCCCTTTATCAGGAGCAATCTCACTAAATATAGACGCCTACGTGAGTGGGATTCACTATATTTAATTGTTTTGTATATTATCTATGTGTCTCACATTCCAAATATGCGCCGACTGGATAAGCTTAAAAAAGTGGTTGAGTGGATGATTGTCGAGTTTATGTTATCTATTGTGGGTATTGCTTTTGCTTCTATTTATTTCAGTGAAACGCCCATGAAACGAATGATGAAATACAAAGTGTCAGATGATCCATGTTCAAAACAACGTAGTGCATTTAATATGACATGGGACTTATATAACTTGAATCGTTACTTCAGAATGTGGACTGAACGAGAATCCGAGCAAGAGGGGATGTTCGCGAGTGGTGACAAAGTATTCAATTTGGTGCTAAGAAAGTCAATTAAGGTACAACAAACAGGTTGCCTAGATAGCTTTAAGGATTTCCTCCCACAAGATATAGTTCTCTATTTAGAAAAAATAACTGCTCAGCCAAATAAATATTTTGAAAGAGCCTATAATTCAGCAGATTGGTCTCCTTCATATAGAGATGAATTAATCAGAAAATATGAATCACTAACTGATATAAAATATAGTGGATAAAAGTAAGTCAATGAAACGATCAAATCTGATGTTGTAGGCACGATACACGTACTGATAAAAAATCAGGGAGCCATGGCTCCCTAATCGCTGCACTCGGGGTGACAAACTAGCCGATGACGGGCGCCAGCTGCCCGTTGGTGTGCTGCCGGCGCTTTTGATAGCGCCATGCCAGCAGCAGCGGCATGCCGAGCAACAGCTGGGCGGCCAGCGGGATCTCCTCGATGGGGGCGGCCAGCGCGCCTTCCGGAATGATACCCCCTTCAATCTCGGCCGCCAGTTTGAGCTGCAGGGCACTGCCAAAATCAGCGAAGGTGGTGGCGTTGATAACAAAGGCATCCTCACCGCCCGCCACGTTCTCCACATACCACTCTTGCAGCACCCCGTCGGCATAGTCCTGACCTATGGTGATGCCGTTGATGGTATCGATGCCGGAGGCGAGCAGTTGATCCCGCACGGTGGCGGTATCCCGCCCGTTGTTCTGGATCCCGTCTCCTGACACATCCATCACCTGCCGGGCGGCGGTGTAGTTGTTGGTGTCAAACTGCTGGGCACCAAAGGCCATCGCCGAACCGGGGGCCGTCATCCCCGCATAGGGGCGCACCAGGTTATCCAGCGTGGCGGCGAAGTTATTGATGGAGGTCATGTCGTAGAGGTGAAACCAGTCGGTCATCGTTCTTTGTTGGTTGCTGCTACTCCACATCACCATCTGCACGGCGATGGACCCGAGTTTGCCACCACTGGTATCGAGGATGGCGCTCTGCACATCCTGGTTATAAAAGGCGTCCACATAGCCTTGTAACTGCAGATTGAATTCCGATGAAGTGACACTGCCAGACACATCCATCAGCAGTTGCAGTTCGGTATCGACTTGGGTCAAGGCGTATGCGGGGGAGGTCACCAGTACCATCCCTAGCAGCCCTGCTAACGGTTTGAGTTTCATCGCTCACTCCTTCTCCTTGGCGGTAGTGCCAGCAGAATGAATGAATAAAACGTGCCATCTTTGTTAACGGGTCTGATCGGGACAGGCATGGAACTTGCGATACCGGATAAGACACGTGATAACGGGCAGGAGTAGCAATGGATATCCGTCCTTGGCAGTGGGCACCCAACTGGTTGTTGCTTGGCTTGGCCAATCAGTGGGGCATGGTGTGGCTCAATATGGGTCACTTTAACGTGCTGGTGGTGTTGCTGATTGCTATCTGGTGGCAAATTGCATCGCGGGTTGCGCCAACCTGGCGCGTGCACCCGCTTGCGCTCGCCCTCTTTATCCTGCTGATCCTGATCCCCAGCGCCAGTTTCAAGGCGCTGGCCTGTCTGCTGCTGGTGGCCACACTGTGGCGCCGTCACCAGAGTGCCGATGAACGGGCCGTGTTGCAGATCGTGCTCGCCTTCACCGTGGCCGTGTTATGGGGTCAGCAGGTGTTTGCCCTGCTCTCCGGCCCTGTGCTGGCGCTCGATGCCTGGGGGGTTAGCCAGTGGTTGCAACTGCTTGGGTGGGAAACGCGCTGGGATGGCAATCGCATCGAGCGGTTGGGGGGCCATGCCCTGATCGTGCTCAAGGGGTGTTCCTCCTTCTCCCAGCTCTATCTGGTCGCCCTCTCCTGGCTTATCTCCAGCTGCTGGCTGGCGCCGGAACGCCCCTTATACCGGCAGTGGCCCATGTTGCTGCTGGTCTGCCTGCTCTATATCGGGGCCAATCAGTTACGGCTGGTGCTGATGAGCCTGGATCTGCGCTGGTATGGCTGGCTGCACACCGGCAGTTTGGCCCAGCTCTATCAGTGGGCCATCATGTTGCTGGTGATAACCATTCTGTTTATGCGGGGGCGCCATGGTGGGAATGTCTAGGGGATACCTGTTGCTGGTGGCGCTGGCCAGTGCCGCCGCCGGTGTTGGGGCCATGAGATGGCGCTATCAGACGCGGGTGGTCAATGTGATGCGGCTGGTGATGGCCATTCTGTTTATGAGGGGGCGCTATGGCGGGAATGTCTAGGGGATACCTGCTGCTGTTGCTGGTGGCGCTGGCCAGTGCCGCGGCCATGGGGTGGCGCTATCAGCACCGGGTGGTCAATGAAGGGGCCAAACCCATGCTGATGGAGCTGGCCCAGCTGGGATGGCAGATGCGAGCAGCCACGCCGGTATTGGGTGGCACTTATGTCAGCTATCAGCTGGTGCATCCCCAATGTGACGGGACGCTGCAGGCCATGCTGGTGGCGCCGGATCGCGAGGCGATGTCAGTGACGCTGGCGGGAGAGGGGATGAGTCAGGGGGTGATGTTTTTAGGCCAGCTTCACCAGAGCCCGCCGCTGCTCTCATACCGCCTCACTCAGGGCTGGCGTAAATTGTGGGGGCTGACCCCCTATCCCCTCTATCGCGTCGCCTTGCCGACGGCTTGCCTCGGGCTCATTGCGCCGCCGATGGCGTGACCGGCGCCGGTTCATCGCTCGGCAGAATGCGGATCAGCAAGGTGTTGGGTGCCAGCATGGGGTCATAACGGGGTTCCAGTTCAATGGCGCGAGACGCCAGCAAGTGGGTCAGGGCCGTCAGCCGTACGCTCGCTATCCGCGCACTCTCCAGCATGTCTGTTTGCAGTCCGGGGCCGCTCACCAGGGCGATACGGGCCGGATCCTTGAGTCCCAGAAACTGATGCAACTGCTGCTCCTGATCAGCCTGCAGCAGGGTCTGCTCTTGCTGGTACTGCAGCTGCAACTGGGGCTGTTCGGCCAACTGCTGATCCCGCAACTGGTTGAGGATGGGCATGGCCTCATTGACCGGCTCCTGACGGGCGCAACCGACGAGCATCAGCAGCGGCAGCATGAGGGGCAACCATCGGGGCAGTGGTCTGCCCCGACAGGTGCAGCGTGGGATCTGGTTGGCCATACGCAGTCACTTCAGGAAGATGAGTTGGCACCAGTTTGCAATGTTTTCAATCGCTTGGCTAGCTGTTCAATCTCCTGGCGCCACTGTATCCAGGTTCTGGCTGGCAACTGCTCGGCCAGTTGCCAGCGGCTTGGCACCTGATCGCGCAGACGCTGTAGCAGCAGGGCGGCATCGACCTGGTAACGGGCTTCCTGCTCGAGCCAGGCAAGCCAGCGCAGATCCTCGATGGCTTGCTGAAGCAGCAGAAGGTCATGGGAGAGACGATGGGCTTCGCAGGCTTGCGGGCCCAGCAACATAAAGTCGCTCTCCCGTCCGTCGGTGGGGTCATAAGGCAGGGCGGTGGGCATGCGGCCATGCCACTGCAGATAACCCTCAGCCCCGCTTTGCCAGAGGTAAAAACCGGCGGCCCTCGGGGTGCCCAGGTTGTAGAACCAGGGGGTGGCCCCGGCGGCCTTGACCCGCGCCACATCGACCTTGTCGGCACCAAAGCCTGCGTTGATCAGGGCAATCTCCACCTCTGCCAACAGTGCAACCTGACCGGGGTGGTTGAAGTGGCCTGCCCGGATCACCGCCGGATCCCGGCGCTTCATCTCCCGGGCCATCGCAGTGATGGCGGGCAGGGTGGCGAGATCCGGCTCATCAAACAGGCTCCAGGCCAAGGGTGGCAAACCGCTGGCAGTCAGTGCCTGTTGCCGCCTCTGCCACTGATCGAGTTGGCTGGCAGGATCGCCTCCCCAGCGTTTGAGCGGGGTATAGGCAAGCAGAGGGGGAATAAAGCCAAGTCCGGCGGCTTCTCCCATGATGTCACGCATGCCCGCCTCATCCTGTGGCAGGGCCGGGGAGAGCCCGCTAATCCCGAGCCGGGCTAGCCGCTCCAGATCGCAGCGACTCGCCGCGGCAAGCTGTTGTTGCAAGGGCTTGGGATCCGGCGTGAGCCAGCTTAGGTAGGGGGGCGCTTCGACGTAGATGCCGACCGGTTTGCTGGCCGCAGGCAGGGTCAGCGGCAGTACCTCGATAGTCAGTGGCAACTGCACCAGTTGCTGTTGGCTGAGCAGCTGAATATTGCCCTGATAGCGACCCGCAGGGGCGCTGCGGGGGATGGTCACGTGCAGCACCAGACGCCGTGGCACCCCAGCCCGCAGGGTGAGCCCGGCCACCCCCTCGACCAGCTCCTGATCCGAGGGGGCCAGCAGGGTGCCGCTCGCCTGGGGGCGCACCAGATGCCACTGACTGTAATAGGGGGTCAGCGCCAGCCGTGTGCCTGCTGTCTCGGGCGGCTTGATCACCAGCAAGGGGGCAGGATCATCCGTCGCCGCGTGGATGGCAAATTCCAGCAGCAGCTGGCTGCCACGGGCGGCCAGCACTGGTTGCGAGGCTTGCTGCAATGCGTGGGCGGGCGACGTTGGTGTGATCTGGAGGGTCAGGGCTGCATCCGGGATCGGCGTGAGGCTGAGCTTCTCCGGGATTGGTGCTGGCCGAGAGGGGGCCAGAGTCCACTTTTCCAAAAACAGCTGGCGCTGTTTGGCCAGCACCCGGGCGGTGGCATTGGCCAGCATGACGTGGCGCTGGTGACCCGCCACGACCGGGGTGTCGGCCTGGCCGGTGGGCGCCGGATAGGGGGCGAGCAGCACGCCCGCCAGGTATTTTGCATCCGGTGAGTGGCCCACCAGGGTAATGGTGAGCGGGCCGCCGGGGTGGTTCAGGGTGACATGGACGGGCCCCCCCTGAGGTGCGCCAAGCAGCAGCCAGGGATCCGGGTTGGGCAGTGCCTCGCGGGACTGCCCTGCGAGGTAGCGCTGGCGCAGCCACTCTTGCGGTTGCCACTGCCCGGCCCAGATGGGCTCATCATTGACCAGTACACTGCGCTCGAAGGGGTGGGGCAGGTATTCCCACTCGCCGGGATCATCCAGCCAGAGGGTGAGCTGGTAGCGGCCCTTGGCCACCTCCAGTCGCACCCCGTCCAGATTGCGCAGGCCATCGCGGATCAGGGCATCGCCGGAGGGGCGCAGTATGGGGGTGGGGTGGCCAAGCAGACGGGGATCGCCCGGAGCCAGGGTTTCAAAACCGGTAAAACGGGGGGCATCGGCCGCCCCCAGATCGAGGGCAACCGTGCCGGTGGGCAGTGTTAATCCTGGCTCCCAGTACCAACGGTGAATTGTTAGCTGAGGCGCCCCGTCGGCCATAAAAAGATAGAGTTTGGTCAGCTTGTCGAGGGCCAGGGCTCTGGGCTGGGCGGTGCGCCAGTCGCTCAGGGCGAAGCGCAGGGTGAAAGGACCGGGGGCAATGGCCCGCTCCAGATTGACCCGGCTGCGATAGTTGACTGACGCCGCGTCATCGGCCCGCAGGATGAGCGTCTGGGTCTGCGAATAGGGATTATGCCCTTCGATCACCAGTTCATCATCTCCACCGACGGGCCAGGGGACTGTGTCGAAGGTGAGGCGCTGAGGCGTCTTGTCGCCAGTCAGTGGCAATGGGACAAGGCCCGCCAGATGGCTCGCTGCCATCACAGGCTCCCCGCCGATGAGGAACAGTGCCAGCAGTAGCCAAGGGATCCATGGCAAGCGAGTTCGCATTCCCGCCCCTCCTGTCATATCAATGCTGCCAGCCAGGTTTTCAGTTCATCGACCTTATGATCCCAGCTTTGTGTTGCCACTGTCTGCTGACGGGCATGGCATCCCTGGGAGTGGGTCAGCGTCTCCCACTCATGGCGCTGGAACCAGTCCGGACCGTGTTCATCAAAGGCGGCGCGGTTGATTGCCTGGGCAAGATTGTCACCGGGGCGGGGCAAGTGCACCAGCTCCCGATAATCATCGAGCGCCGGAAAGTCGGTGCTGACGATGGGCCGCCCTACCGCCAGATACTCCCGCAGCTTGAGGGGGTTGCAGGCACGGATCTGGGCGTTGTCGACGAAGGGGAGCAGGCTAACTTGCCAGTGTTGGGCATAGGCGGCCAGGGTGTGGTGAGGTCTGGGCCCGAGCAGGTGAATATTGGGTATTCCCACCAAGGCGCTAAGGTCGGTCTTTTGCGGCCCTATCAGCACTAAGTCCCAGTGGGGTAGGGCGCGGGCTGTCTCTGCTAACAGAGGGATGTCGATCCAGTCACTCAGACTGCCGTAAAAACCGGCGATGGGGCGTCCGCTTGGCAGATCCGCCGGGCGCGGTTGGGGCGGCATAAAGAGATCGAGATCGACCCCGTGGCTCAGCAGTCGAGTCTTGTGGGGAGGAAAGCGGCTGGCCAGTGCTGGGCTGGCGGCCAGGATGAGATCCGCTTTTTCAACCAGTCTGGCCTCACAACGGGCAATGGCATCATGATCGACGCCTGCCAGTGCCGAGAAGTCATCGCCGCAGTAATAGATCACCGCGCGCTCGCCGAGCTTGCCGACCAGATCCACGGCACTGGGCAGCGAGATCCAGAGTAGAGGACGGTCAAGATCGGGCAATTGGCGGCGGATCTGGGCGGCAAGCCAGTGACCGTTTATTCTGCCCGCCAGGCGGCTACCGGGCAGGGGCAGCGCCAGCGGAGGCAGCACCTTGGGGCGTGGTTGCGCCTGGTGTGACGGTACCGCCTCTTCCCGCTTGGTCGAGAGACCTAGCACGGCCCCCAGCTTGCGCCCTAGGCGGCCAAGATCGTGCAGATTGAAGCGGGGGCGGCGCATGCCGATGGAGTTGACCCAGAGCACCTGATAGTCCGGCAGCAGGCGCTTGATCATATGCTGGGTGCTGGAGGGGTGCTGGCCCCAATCTTCGCCCAGAACCACCAGTTGTGGCTGTGCTGTCGGTTGCATCATGTCCGGTTCTCCTCTGTGAGAGTAGGGGCCGCGAGGATGTCGTGGCTATCTTGGGTGTCGAGAGGGCGCAGTACCCGAGCTGGTACCCCGGCGGCCAGCACTCCGGCAGGTAGATTGTGGGTCACTATGCTGCCTGCGGCGACCACAGTGCCCGCTCCAATGGTGACACCTGCCATCACCATGACACCGGTACCGAGCCAGACATCCTGCTCCAGGACGATGTCGCCCACCTGCTCGTCCTGATCAGGCAGGCCCTGGGCCCGGGCCCGAGCGTCCAGCGGGTGACCCGGGTAACCTGCAAGAAAGGCACGCCCGGCGATCCGTACGTTATCCCCCAATACCACCTTGCTACCCACCGCAATGGTGGTCTGCCAACCGATACCGACATTGTTGCCGATCGTCAGTTGCGGATCCTTGCTCGACGGGCGGCCGCTGATGGTCATGGCGGCACTGAGGCGGCAGTCGGAGCCGACTTGGATTGACACGGGCCCGCTGATAAAGGGGATGCCGCCATAAAGATAGAGGCGGGGGGCGGGCGCTTTCAGGCGTGATTGGAACAGCGGTGTCCACCAAAAGGTACGGGTCAGGGTCGAGAGGCTCTGGCTGCCCAACCTGTAGAGGCGATAAAGCAGGCGATGAAGAGGAGGAACCAGTGGAAAGGACCAGCTGCGTGCGCCCTTGGCGAACCGCCATACAAAGCGGGCTTGCGCCGACTCGCCCTGTTTGGCCCACGCTTTCATCCGGTACATGCTGATGCTGTTCATTGTGTCGTCTCCTTATTCTCATCTGCCGTTTGGCCGACCTGTCAGGGACTAGCATGGATCGCGCCAATCGGGCGCGTCCTGCAGATGAGGGGCTGATGGTGGGGGGCGTGGCAGGGGGATATGCAAATTGCGCTATCCGTGCTGCAAAACGCAAATAACAGTCTCATTTTGGACCTAATATGCTTTGCTGTGAGTGTAGGACTCAGGGAAACAGGGGATTATCGTCATATATGCTGTCTGGCGTGCCCTTTGCATTGGCGGTACATGACCCAGGGCGTGTTGCCTGGTGGCTGGGAGGCCCTATGAAACTTGGTGTGAACCAGATAGCCATGCTCTATTACGCGGTCGGATTACTGCTGATGAAGGGCATTTCCCTGCTGATGCTGCCGGTGCTGACCCATCAGTTGCTGCCTCGCGAGTATGGTCAGCTGGAGGTGTTGCTGACCATCATCAATCTGGGCTCACTCATTCTCGGCTTCGGTCTGGTGGACGCCCTCTACCGCTTCGCTGGCATGGCACAGAATGACGCAGAACGTAAACAAGTGGTGGCGAGGGTATTTGGCCTGGTATGGGTCATTGCGCTGGCCAGTCTGGTGGTGCTCTGGTTGCTGGCCCCGCAGGTGCAGCGGCTGCTGCCGGCGGAGACCCGCTTGGCGGATGTGCGCTGGGTGCTCAGTGCCCTGCCGTTCGAGGGGGTGATCGGGGTGCCGCTGGCGTGGCTGCGGATGCGCAATCAGGCCCGCCTTTTCTTTGTGGTCACGGCTGGCAAGGCTGTGATCCAGTCCCTGCTGACGGGCTGGTGGCTCTGGTTGGGCTGGGGTGTGAGCGGGGTGCTTGCCTCCGGCACCCTGACCTGTATCGCATTGGCCCTGCTGCTCAGCCTGTGGCAGTGGCGAGATAGCGGAATCCGCTTTGACTGGCAATCCTATCGTCCCCTGATGCGTTACGGTATGCCACTGGTGGTGAGCGGGCTGGCTGGCTTTGCTCTGAGCGGGCTGGATCGCTGGTTGCTGGCAGACGTGGTTGGCGAGACTCTGCTGGCCTACTATGCGGTGGCCGGCAAGCTGGCGCTGGCGGTGGGGCTCTTGCTGCAGCCCTTTGCCCTCTGGTGGTATCCCCGTCGCTTCATGCTGCTCAAGGAACCGGATGGCTTGCGTCTCAATGCGCACTACAGCGTGTTGGGGTCGGTGTTGGGTTTTGCCACTGCCGGGGTGGTCGGTCTCACGGCTCCCTTGCTCATTCACTGGCTCACTCCGCAGAGCTATCACGGGGCCATCGCTTATATCCCGTTGTTAGTGTTGGGAATGGCGGTGCGCAATGTTTCCGATCTGCTCAATGTCGGTTGCTTCAGCGGCGAGGAGAGTAAGGCGCAAATGTTCATCAATCTGGGCTGCAGTGCGCTTGGCGTGACTGGCTTTTTGCTCACAATCCCGCAGTTCGGGGTAGGCGGGGTGATCTGGACCCTGCTGTTGGTCTACATGGTGCGGGCGTTGGCCTTCTATCTGGTGAGCCAGCGGTTGCTGCCGTTGCCATATCGCCTCTCTATGCTTTGGGCGAGTAGCGCTGGGTCGTTGGCCATGATGTGGCTGGGTCAGTGGTGGGCAGGGCAATGGGTCGCCTGAGCCATGCACTGTGGGGGCTGGCCGTCAGCCTGCTGGTGGCGGGGCTCTGGTGGCGTCTGCCTCATCCCCTGCTGATGCCGGTGATTGGCCTGGCTATCCCTGCTATCTGGTTCGCCCTGCGTTGGCCATTTTTGATGGTGCTGGGGTTTGTCACCTTCTCTTTCTTTCGTCTGCATGAGGTGTTTCCCCAGCTCTATCCCCTCAAGATACCGCTGCTGTTCTCGCTGGCCGCCATTGGCGCCCTGGTCTGGCACATTTTGCTGACCGGGCGGATAAAACCCTACTGGAGCCAGCCCCTGAGTTGGTTGACGGCCTTCTTTGTGATGGTGTCTATCGGTGTACTGTTCGCCAGCAACCGGGGCGAGGCGATTGCCACCTGGACTGGCAGTTACAGCAAGATCTACCTGATGACTCTGGCGACCGCCTGGCTGGTGCGCACCCCGGGGGATTTTGCCCTGGCCGTGAGGGTGTTCGTGGTGGCGGGTTGTCTGGTGGCGCTGGTGGCGCTCTCCAACAAGGCGAGCGGGATCGGGCTGGTGGAGGAAACCCGGGTGACCATTGGTCGCGAGCTTGGCTCTGTGCTGGGGGATCCTAACGATCTGGCGCTGGTGTTGCTCTTTCCTGCCGGTTTCTCGCTCAGCTTGCTGCTCAATCAGGGTAACGGCGTGGCAGGGCGGGCCCTTGGGGCGCTGGGGTTCGTGCTGGTGGCCGCCGCCATTATTGCCACCCAAAGCCGGGGGGGCTTGCTGGGCATTTGTGCGGTCTGTGGCCTGTTTGCCTGGCAGCGGGTGAAGTCTAAAACCGTGCTGATCCTCTGTGGTTCCCTGGCGTTGCTGGTGCTGTTTGCCGCCGCAGGGATCAGTGATAGGGCATCTGGTGGTGCGGCCGAGAGTGGGGTCGATGCCTCCGCCATGGGGCGGATCTACGCCTGGCAAGCTGCCTGGGGCATGGCGTTAGGCCATCCGCTGGTGGGGGTGGGGCTTTCCAACTTCTATTACAACTACTTTTTCTACAGTCCCCACTGGGATGGCCTCAACCATGCAGTGCACTCCACCTGGTTCGGGGTACTGGCGGAAACCGGATTTGTCGGCCTGGCGCTGTTTATTGGTATGGTCACAGTGACGCTGCGCAGTTGTTGGCGTTGTCAGCTTGCTGGCATGCCTCCTGCAGTGATCACTGCCATGCAGGGTGTGATGGCCAGCATGGTGGGATTTGTTATTTCGGGGTCCTTCCTGACCCAAGGGTTTACCTGGCCCATCTATCTGGAGCTGGCGTTGGCTGTCGCCGCCATCAAATACGTCCAACAGGCCAGGGAAACGGCCGCTGTGGTACAGGACACAAACGACAAGGGAGCAGGATAATGAGTGCAATCCCCATTTTGCTGGTTCACTACGGTGAGGACTGGATCCGCGGCAGCGAACGCTGCCTGCTGGATCTGCTGGCTCACCTCGATCGCAGCCGTTTTGCACCTCTGCTCTGGTGCAACAGCCAGAGGTTGGCGGATGAAGCGGCCCGCCTCGGGGTGAACACTGTGGTTGAGCCCTTTACTCTGCTGCTCGGGTGGCAGGCTCCCCGTTTCGATTTGGCCGCTCATCGGGCTTTGTGCCAACGGGCGAGGGCGCTTATAGGTGAACATGGTGTCACGTTGGTACACGCCAACAGCGCCGCCCCCTGCCAGTGGTTGGCCGGGGTGTGCCGGGAGATGGCCGTGCCACTGGTGTGCCATCTGCATGCCCGTTATCAGCCCAGAGACAGGTTCACCTTACGGGTACACGAAGCCAATGTACTGATCGGGGTGAGCCAGCCGGTGCTGACTGCTTGGCGAGAGGATGGCTGCGAGCATGCTCGCCTGATCCACATTCCCAATGGCGTGGATGGTGAGCGTCTCAACAGTGGATCTCGCTGGCCTGTGCTCGACATGTTGGGGCTGCCCCCCGGGGGGCTGATTCTGGCCACGATAGGGTCGCTCATCAAACGAAAGGGGATCGATTTACTGATCCGCTCTCTGGCAGAACTCGTCAACTCAGAGGAAGAGGTACAACTTCTGGTGATTGGTAGCGGTCCTGAACGACTAGCCTTGGAGGCACTCGTGGTCGAGCTCGGGGTAGCGGAGCGGGTGCACTTTCTGGGCGAGCGTCCTGACAGCGCCGCTATTTTGCGGGGGGGAGTGGATCTCCTGGTGTCTGGTGCTCGCGAAGAAGTATTCGGTCTTACCTTGGCCGAGGCGGGCATGCTGGGGCTGCCGGTGAGTGCCTACCGGGTGGGGGGGATCCCTGAGGTGGTTGAACACGGGGTTAATGGGCTGCTGGCTGAACCGGGAGATTGGATCCAGATGGCTGGGCATTGGCAGAGGTTGAGCAACCCTTCGCTTCGATCTGCAATGGGTCATGCTGGGCAGCAACGTGCAGAGCGACTCTTCACTGTGGAGATTTATGTCGACAAGATAACAGAGGTATGGACTGACGCGCTGGCTGGGCGCTGGGCTAGTGCGAGTCAGTTTCCTTATCAACGGATGCTACGTTGGCTTGGGCGACGGCTTGCCGCTAGAGGACGAAGATTGTGGGTGAGGATGTTGGCTGGTATTGGCACCCGAAATTTATCAAATTGAGGGGGGAGCAAAAAGATGACAACACAGATGAAGCCAGTGACAGGAAAGATTGTCGTGGTTGATCCCATCCCCTTTCGTGGTGGATCCAAGGTGGCGACTGAAGTATTACTCGACGAGTTAGCCAAACGTATGCCGGAGATGACATTTCATGTGCTGACTCAGGACCCGGCTTCCTGGGCTCATTGTCGACATCACAAGCTTTGGGTTCCCCCGTTCTTGAAAGGGCGGGAGTCTGGCTTGGGTTATCTGCTCAAGCAGGGGTGGCAGACCATGGCTATTCTGTGGCTGGCATGGCGTCTGGGGGCGGTCAAGTGCTTGCTGGCAGCATCAGGGCCCGGGGTCGATCTCTGCTGTTACTGGGCTGCCCGCTGGTTGCAGTGTCGGGTGGTGCAGATGATCCATGGGCCTGTGGGGTGTTCTGGCCTCTCAGCCAGAGCATTGCAGCGTGCGAATCTTGTATTTTATCTGGAAAGTACACGTCGCTCTTTGGAGGCGTTAATACTTCGGCTTGGCGAAACTGATTTTCCATCACATTGGAAGTCATTTATAAATGGTTTGAGTGACGTTGATTGGCCTACGACGACATCGGGAGGTGCTCGTATATTATGGGCAGCGTCCTTGCTGAAATGGAAGGGATTGGAAACAATATTGGCCGCCCATCAACAGATATCTAGCAGTCGTCCAGAGTTGATAGTTTGCTATCTTCAGCCGATGGGAACTCGTTTGCCATGCAGTCAGCCCCAGCCCCAGTTGCCAGATACCCGCTGGTACTCAAGTCCTGATAATCTTGATGAGATAAGATCTCAATGTGGTATTTTTGTTTCTACTAGTCATCAAGAACCGTTTGGGCTCTCCATTCTGGAAGCGATGGCGGCAGGATTATGCGTGGTTATCCCAACTGATGGTGCCTGGTGGGATCAGCACCTGATTGATGGTGTGAACTGCTGTAAATATCATCCAAACGACTCTGATGATCTTGCCCGAGTATTGGTAGAACTGAATGCTATGCCAGATGTTGTCATTCGACTTGGGCGTAACGCTCAATTACATGCAACGACTCATTATAAAGCTGTTGATACGTATCAGGGTACAGCTGACCTGTGGGAAGCGCTGTTGCGAGAGGATAAATTAATTCTGTAGTGACCTGGGCTGTATTCCTAAAGTGGTTGAAAAAATGGCCTCCTTGGAGGCCATTTTGATGGCTTGAAATTGCGGCTCCTGAAATTTTTACACGGTGATAATACAACCTGGCACCGGTGACTCAACAAGTCCCTCATAAAAAATATTGATACCTCCATAATTATTTTCACATCTAAGCCACATTTTCAGTTAGCTCAATTCACGCTGCATCGATTTGGGAAACAACGCCTGTAAGAACACCTTATTTTTTGGGATTGAGAGGTCGTGACAACATCCAAATTAGTAACTTCGGACATAAGTATAGCTACTGACTTATTGTTATATTATTTTTCGGATAGCTATTGACATGCTAATAGCACGTTGTTGTCGCTAGTAACATCTACAGACTTCAGTGTTACGGCACATTGTCCACAAACGCCAGAGCCACAGTTGTATCTTATCGGTATATTTTTCTATGGCTGACTGAAAAACTGTTTTCTTTGTATTGCCAGGGTGTTTTTTTCGTTAAAACTTATATCTACCTTTCTACCGGTAATCCACTCAAACGTTTTGTAAATTCCTTTTTGGTTTTAAATAATTCCGTGAGTTATAAATAATCAATGAACATAGAATGATGCATACGCCAATAACTTCCACTGTTGTTAGAACTAGGTCGTAAACTAAAACATCAATGATTAACGCGACAAGTGGGTAAACAAATGACATTATCGCAAGACTCGACACATTTGATTTTTCATATGCTCCGTACAAAAATATATACATAAAACCTGTATGGACTAATCCAAGAATGACTAGGTTATGAACTTTATTTATATTCAGATTGAAGTTATTTACATCAAAAAAACTAGCAAATACTACAAGCCCAATTAACAAGTGACATAATGCAATAAACGTTGGCGTAAGATTGCTAACTTTCTTAGTATAAATGGTTGACAGAGCATATAGCGTTGCGGCTATTAAAGCATTTAGTACACCGGTGACTTTGATATCGCTTTGCTGCATATCACCGCCTAAAACAATAGTTGTGATGCCGATAAAAGAAACCGTCACAAGAGCAATATGATCTAGCTTTAACCGTTCTTTCAAGAGAATCGAGCCAAGAATAATTAAAATAAAAGGTTGCGTATTGTATATTATCGTGGTTAATCCCATGGATAGTTCGGTATATGACTTAAAGAGAAACAGCCAGTTTAAAACTAGTGTCACACCACCAATGATTAATGCGAGTACGGTATTCCAAGTGATTTCTTTCAGGGAGGGAAATTTTTTAGAAAAATAAACATACAACGTTAAAAATACCGAGCCGATAGCACACCGAGCGAAAACAATATTCTCAGATGCTTGATTTGATTCCAAAGCGAAGTAGCCAATAGACCCAGAAATAACCATTGCTATAAACATATAGTAACGGCCTAATGTATCGTTAGTGTATTTCATACTAATAGTCACCATATACTTGTTGGCTTAGATTTTCTAGATTGATGAGCATGACATCACGTCGGGCCGTACCTTTGGTTGAACCTAATGGGGTTACTGCATGCTTCAATGTCGGGTCAACGATAAGGCAGTCCATGAAGTTCGTTAGGCGTACAACATTTGTAGGAAGATCATCAAAGCCTGAAATAACATTATCTGCACCTAGGGCATTGTCTGTTAAATGGATTAGATGAATGAAAACCAGAGGCTCATCATCTTGGTGCAACCACACAGGGGAGCTGTATGATGCTTCACCTTCTTTTGCCTGATAACGTATAAAATGAATGCTGATATTAGCCGTTTTAACGTTATTAACTTCACAGTATTTTATGATAAGTGGCTCGTGTTGGTTAAAAATAGCTTTAAATGTAGGATTACTTAATAGAGATTCATCGATTACATTGAAGGTTCTACTCATGCCACCATTCAAGTTATTTGCTTTACCTGAAGCAAAATAACTTTGTATCTTTGATTTGATGGTTTGTTTACTAAGATTATCATACTCAATTTTAAGCATCCCACGATGTCGCACTGGAGAATATGGATCTGGCTTTACATTTTCATCAAAGAAAACTCGAAATTCAGAGATATCACTAAGTTCTAATTTATGCTCAGACAGTAAACTCTCGCCGCTAACAAATTTAAAACCGTTTACATAAGGGTGTGGCGCTTCCATTTCCGTTCCTTTCCTTTATTTAAGGAATTCATCATAATAGTTAATTAAAGACAGTGAAAATGCTATTTTTTAATAAAGTATTCATTTTTTTTATGGGTGCATTGCTCCACCCCAATCCCAGGGTGAGAGCATGGGTGTATGTTATTTAACCAATCTTTCGTTTCTCACCCATTTTGAAGAAGATAAGCGGAGAAGGATGTTCAAATTACCTTCCATTGTTGAGGGTTAAGTAAACTGATTTCGATCATAAAACATTCATGAGCTCACCCTGTAATTACCCCAGACAACGTCGTTGATTTCCTAAATCAACCATCAAGCCACAACCCCAAGTGACCGCTACTCTTGGGGCTTTCTGACTGGTAGACTAAGGGGGAAGCGACTGCCCCATGATGTAGACTTGAAGGGAAGGGTGGAGATCAGATCATCGCTTCCTCAGTTAGTTCCATCCAAGCTGCATCGATTTGGGAAATAACGCTGATCTAAACTATCGCCAAAATGGAAGCAATGAGTGCAGCTTGATTCTTGGCATAGACTCCTCAACAGAGCCGGACTACTCCATTTTGAAAATATCCATTCATGTAATATCGAGCTAAGTGATTTTCAACTAAAGGTGTTCGGCGTCTAAGAGAAGATCGTCTTTACCCCGTCAGCAAGAGCGTCAGTGATGATATCTTGCCGGCCTATCAAATATACATCGATATCCCAGAGGGTTGGAAAACCATCTTTAGATTCCAGTATTGTGAGTTCATCATCGTACATAGTATCTAGTATGATTCCAACGCCTAATCCTGACTTGATTGCCTCTATATTTTGATGCCACGAAAAAGATTCATACAAAAATTTATAAGGGATTCGGAGCATTGCTAAGGAATGTTCAAGACTAATGCGAGGTATACACCCTTCGTGAAATGATACTAGCGGTAAGTAGCTCAAAAGCTCAAGATTCACTCGTTTATTACTTGCCCAAATAAGTCTTGATGTATATAGGTAGTGACCATTATTTACTACAGCGGGTTCACTGTTTACTTTCATTTTTTTTTGAAAATAGAAATCCAGATTTCCATTCACATAGTTCCTGGCGTGGTTTTCATTTTTATCAACTATTAAAAATATGGTTGAACCATTAAAACACTTACTGAAATAACTCTTTACTTGAAGGGTTTTATCAGTGGAAAGGTCATCTGGAATACCGACGGTAATTATTTTATCTGATGGTACACATAATGAATTGGCTCGCTTTAATATATCGATAGCTTTTATATATATATTCTCCGCACCTTCGCCCCTTACTAGATTCTTTCCCATCCTCCGATTGAAAACTTCAATTCCTATTTTTTCTTCAAACTTCTGCAATGTGATTGTTACCGCCGATTGAGTTTTTGCTAGTATCTGCGCGGCTTCTGTAATGTTTAGCGTCTCGTATACACACGCAAAACAGCGTAGCTGCTCCAATGTAATCCCACTTTTACGCAAAAATGATCGTTCCATACCATACAACCAAGAGTCTACTATTTATTGCTATTTTCTAGCGAACGTACAAAAAAAGCAATCAAAAATCACCGAATAGAATAAAGTCGTGACATGATATATCTTTCCTCTTTATTTTAACGCTTTGTATCAACATAAAATTAATTAATTTTTCATACATAATCTGACAAAGTGTGTTGTGCGACTATGCATGGCATTGTTCATGGAATGAAATTGGTGAAGGCCAGATCGGTTTTGGTGGCCTTCAGTTTGGCATCATCGGCGGCCTGCACCGTTGATGTGACGCTACCGGTAATCAGTGCCACGGCGGTGGATGCCTTGAACATCTTTTCAATTGGTGATGGCGATGATGAAAGAGGTGCACTCAAAACTCTGCTGTGAGCCTGTCAAAGAACTTCCTGTTTTTTGGTTCAGATCATGGAGGCGAGCGGGGGCCTTGCTGTACAGCTTGCTCGGCACCTGCCGGTTGAACGGTGTAGATCCGGAGCATTACCTACGGCATGTGCTAAATATGATCGCCGACTGGCCGGTGAATTGGGTCAGCGAACTGCTGCCATGGCGTGTTGTTCTACCGGCGGAATAACATGTAACGCCTGTCAATACGCTCTTCGCTGTACGCTTACGATTTTTGGAGGGATGAGGCTTGAAATAGTGGCGTATCTGTTTTTTTACTCCCTTTGAGAACACAGCCTCGAGGCTCAGCGACACAGCATTGAGCAGATCCACAAGGTAGAAATGTGGTTCGCAGACGAGGGCATATCTGGCGCAGTGAAGGCATTAGAGTGCCCGGAATTTTCCGAGCTGTTCAAGTTTGTGCGGAAGGGGGATACGCTAATTGTTCCCGCCGTTGACCGTCTTGGGCGTGACACCATCGACATTTTGCACACGGTTGAGGCGCTGCAAGCTAAGGGGGTGTCGATTATCAGCTTGCGGGAAGGGTTCGACCTGTCCACGCCAATCGGCAAGGCAATGTTAACCATGTTGGCCGCAGTCGCAGAGCTGGACCGCTCAAATATCAAGGCCCGTCAGATGGCCGGGATCGCCAAGGCCAAGGCAGAGGGCAAAGCATTAGGGCGAGAAAAGACCATTGACGATATTGCCGTTGCTATCTGGCGCAAGGAGAACAGTGCAAGCATCCAAGCGACCGCCGAACATTTTGGGATTTCACCCGCCAGCGTTAAGCGAGCCTGCAAAGCAGCGTAATGACGCCCGAAACACCACGCGCATAATGGAGCTAAAGCATGATTCCGGAAACGCGTTTCGAACAGGCACATAGTGTGACAGCGGGCAGTTACATAGAGTTATTTACAGGCTCGAGATAGAGGTTTAATGCCGGTTTAACGGGCTTATCAAACTCAGTGATCCTTGTGCCACCAAGTTTGATAACCAGCCGGGCTGGTAGTTTTTCATTTTCCCGTCAGTCTTTTTCATTTTCGGCGGCGGGCTACACCAGGGGGACCACAGGATGGAATTAATACTGGCGGAGCTTGAAGTGTACTTGGAGGAAGTAGACCTGACACTGCAGGAGCGGGATACAATCGCGCGCATTCTTGAAAGGCTTCGTGATGAAGTCACTGCGTTGTAATGCGGAAGGATTCGGATTAGCCCGCCACAGTGCGGGCTTTTTGATGTCTTGGATAGTGAAAAAGAAAAAAGCCTGCATTTCTGCAGGCTTTCTAAATCTTGGATCACCAGTGGATCATTTTGGTTCCTGTTTCAGGCCAGTCTCTGTCGCGATGATTTCGCTAAGTGGCTGTTTTACCTCGTTTTGTCCTACCGCTGTCCTAGTTAAATTGGTGGAGCTGGGGGGATTTGAACCCCCGTCCAAAATTACTACATCCTCGGTACTACATGCTTAGTCACTCTTTACATTCGCCAACCCGCTGCGGAGAGACACGCCACGAATTGACTAGCTCGATTGGTTTTAATGCTTCCGCCCCGAGCAGGACTTCCACACGATCCTGTGAAGGATGACCTTCCGATTCCCTAGGACACAGGCAAGCTAGGGTAGAAGGGCTCAGCGCAGGTTATTAAGCTGCGAGTGCGTAGTTTTCGTCGTTTGCGACTATTTTTTTGCGGTTTGTTAACGAGGCCTACCGCACCTCGGCATGCACCTTGGGTTTCGTGAATCTTGTCGAATCCAGAATCAGCCCCAAGTTGTCAAAGTCGATTGTACGCAAAAATCCTGTCATGGCAAGGCGTTGATAGCAATCGACCGGCCTGGGCCGGTCGATTGCTGGTTTATTGGACGCCGCATGGCTGCATGCGGCGCACAATCAGCCGCGATGCTTGTTTTTCATGATGCGGGCTTTCTCCCGATCCCATTCGCGGGCCTTGGTGTCTTCCCGTTTGTCGTGCTCTTTCTTGCCTTTGACCAGGCCGATCTCGACCTTGACCCAGCACTCTTTCCAGTAGAGCGCCAGCGGCACTATGGTGTACCCCTGACGGGCGGTCAGGCTCTCCAGCTTGTCGAGTTCACGGCGGCTCAGCAGGAGCTTGCGGGTGCGGGTCGGATCACACACTACGTGGCTGGAGGCGGCGTTCAGTGGCAGGAAAGTGGAGCCGAACAGGAAGGCCTCGCCCTGCAAGAAGATGACATAGGCTTCGCTGATGTTGGCCTTGCCCGCCCGCAGGGATTTGACTTCCCACCCTTGCAGGGACAGACCGGCTTCCACGCGCTCTTCGATGAAGTACTCGTGGCGGGCGGTTCTGTTGAGTGCAATGGTGCTGGACCCGGCTTTGTTTTTACTGTTCTTTTTGCTCATGACGGGCGCCTTTGGCAATGATTAGGAAGGCGCATTATACGTGGGTGGCGGCGGCTGTAAAACGCGCAACTGCTCGAGTGGCGGCTTTGTGAGCGGTTTTGGGGATGATCTTGGCTAACAAGGTGATAAAATCGGCCCGATTGGATGAGGAAAGCCCATGCCCCGTATTACTCGCAGTGCCCTGGTGATGTTCAGCGCAGAACAAATGTTCAGGCTGGTCAATGATGTTCACGCTTATCCGGAGTTTCTGCCCGGTTGTGTCGGCAGCCGTGTCCACGAGACAGGCGATGACTATATGACTGCCTCGGTCGATGTGGCCAAGGCGGGGATTGCCAAGACGTTTACCACCCGCAATCGGCTCGATGCCAACCGGCAGATCAAGATGGAACTGGTGGAGGGTCCCTTCAGCAAGCTGGCTGGCTGGTGGACCTTTACGCCGCTGGATGTGGATGCCTGCAAGGTCGAATTCGACCTCGATTTTGAGTTCACCTCCAAGCTGATCGAGCTGGCGTTTGGCCAGATTTTCCGCGACCTAGTGGGCTCCATGGTGCTTGCCTTCTCCAACCGCGCCAAGGTGGTGTACGGTGTCTGATCTGCTCAATATCGACGTGGTGTATGCCTTGCCCGAGCGCCAGACTGTGCTGCGTATCCGGGTTGCTCCCGCCACCAGCGTGCTGGCCGCCATCGAGCAGTCCGGCATAGTGCAGAAGCACCCGGAGATCGATCTGTCGGTCAACAAGTTCGGCATCTACAGTCGGCCGGTCAAGGGGGCTGACCTGCTGCAGGAGGGGGATCGCATCGAGATCTACCGCCCGCTCATCGCCGATCCGAAAGAGATGCGCAAGAAGCGAGCCGAGAAGGCCAAGGAAGAGGGCCGTGCCGATGCGGTGACCGGCGGGCGGCCCAATGCCAACCGCAAGCGAGGGGACACAGATCCGGCCTGATGCCGCACTCTGGAGTAAAAAGGCGCCTTGGCGCCTTTTTTGATCTGCTTTCCTGTTGAGTCGTCACCAACGCTGTTCAGCGGCAGAGCGCTGTCACATCCCGTGCAGCCGCTCGTTTTCCACCACCTCAACGCCACCCTCCTGCTGGCTGAGCACTATCATGGCGTGGGCTACCTGGCTGGCGTCGATGGCGCGCCAGCGGCGCAACTTGCCAACCAGCAGGGGGCGCAGCAGCGGATAGAACGCCTGGAAGCATTGCTCCGACAGGCGCGGCGGCTGGCGGTTGCCGAGCAGCATGGCGGGGCGCACTATGGCGAGCCGTGGCCAGGCTTGTGTCAGCAGCGCCAGTTCCATCTGCCCCTTGGTGCGGGGATAGAGGGCCGGCGAGTGTGGATTGGCCCCCAGACTCGAGACGACGATAAGACGTTGGCAGCCGTGGCGGCGAGCGAGTGCCGCGAAGGCCAGCACATAGTCGTGATCGACCCGGTGAAACGCCTCGTCGGACCCTGCCTGCTTGCGGGTGGTGCCGAGGCAGCAGAAGGCGATGTCGACCGGATCGGGCAGGCTGAGCTCCGCCAGTTGTTCGAAGTCGACCGGCAGCCAGTGATGTTGGGGTCGGGAATCACTCGCCTTGCGACAGAGCAGGGTCAGTGAGTGAGCGGGGTCGAGTTGACGGAGCAGTTCCCGGCCAATCAGCCCGCTGGCCCCGGCGATCAGGATCTGGCTCATGGGTGCCTCCCAGCTTCAACGGGGGCCGTCAGCGCCTGGTCATCAAGCCGTCCGCTGGGATGGGGGTGTCGGGGCTGGTTCATGGAGGCTTCCTCGCGAAGATGGGATGGCGGTGGCCACATAAAACAAAACCGGCACGGGGCCGGTTTTGTGAATGCGATCAGAGCGGTGTGTGGAAGGCCGCTGGCAACGGGAAGTCGCCGGTGACCGTGGCCAATTTTTCGTTGGCGAAGGTCAGGGTGAGCTCCCTGCGCTCCTTTTCGCCACGACCCGGCTGGAATTCATAGAGGTAATACCAGGTGTTCGGGTCAAAGGCATCGCGCAGCATGGCGGAACCCAGCACGAACTCGACCTGTTCGCGGGTCATGCCCTGGCGCAGTTTGTCGACCTGTTTTTGTTCCACGTAGTTGCCCTGGGGAATATCGATGCGATAGACCAGGCTGCAACCGGACAGGGTGAGGGCGGTCAGGGCCGCGGCAATCAGGTGTTTCATCCGCATATCGAGTTCAGATCATCCATTCAAGTCTTTTTAAGCTCGGCAAATCATACCGGCTCCCTCTGCGGAAGTAAAAAGCCATTGATCCATCAGCCAATAAAAAGGGCCGCCGTGCGACCCTTTCTGCCTGATGGCGGTTTACAGGGCGGCGCGGAAGATGGCGACTATCTCCTCATGGCTTGCCTGTTTCGGGTTGGTGAAGCCGCAGGCATCTTTCAGGGCGTTGCTGGCCAGGATATCGAAGTCATCGGCCTTGACGCCGAGCTGCGCCAGACCGGCCGGGATCTTCACATCCAGCGCCAGCTGCTTGATGGCGGCAATCGCCGCATCGGCGCCCTGTTCGTCGTTCATGGTGCTCACGTCCACCCCCATGTAGCGGGCCACCTCTTTCAGGCGGGCGGCGCTCACTTGCGCGTTGTAAGCCTGAACGTGGGGCAGCAGCACGGCGTTGCAGACCCCGTGGGGAAGGTCATAGAAGCCACCCAGCTGGTGCGCCATGGCGTGCACGTAACCCAGGCTTGCGTTGTTGAAGGCCATGCCAGCTAGGAACTGGGCGTAAGCCATTTGCTCGCGGGCATGCAGATCGTCGCCCTGGTTGACCGCGGTGCGCAGGTGCTTGGCGATGAGCTGGATCGCCATGATGGCGCTGGCATCGGTCACCGGGGTGGCGATGGTGGAGACATACGCCTCAATGGCGTGGGTCAGGGCATCCATACCGGTGGCGGCGGTGAGACCTGCCGGTTTGGCCAGCATCAGCTCGGGATCGTTGACCGACATCAGCGGGGTAACGTGCTTGTCGATGATGGCCATTTTCACGTGGCGCGCATCGTCGGTGATGATACAGAAGCGGGTCATCTCGGAGGCGGTACCGGCAGTGGTGTTGATGGCGATGAGCGGCAGCTGCGGCTTGGCGGAGCGATTCACCCCTTCATAATCCTGGATGCTGCCTCCGTTGGCGGCGACCAGGGCGATGCCCTTGGCGCAGTCATGGGGCGAGCCACCCCCCAGCGAGATGACGCAGTCGCAGCCGTTGGCCTTGATCATGGCCAGACCTGATTCGACGTTGGCCATGGTGGGGTTCGGCTTGGTTTCGTCGAACACCACGCTTTCAATGCCATGTTCAGTCAAGAGTGCGGTGAGTTTGGCAACCACGCCGATCTGGTTGAGGATTTTATCGGTGACGATCAGCGCCTTGCGATAGCCGTAACCCTTGATATCGGCGGCGGCCTCTTGCAGACAGCCGGCCCCCATCAGGTTGATTGCGGGGATGTAGAACTTGAATGTCGCCATGATGGACTCCCTATAGTTAGCCATTTAGTGGTAATTGGTGGTTAAGCTACCATCATGGGAGGGATACA
This sequence comes from Aeromonas popoffii, assembly GCF_037818705.1. NCBI lineage: Bacteria > Pseudomonadati > Pseudomonadota > Gammaproteobacteria > Aeromonadales > Aeromonadaceae > Aeromonas > Aeromonas popoffii. Next base: position 1,268,481 of record NZ_CP149129.1, read on the forward strand.
AAAGCATCTTGTTTACAACTTTACGGGGTCGATCACGAGTCGTTAATTAAGCGCTGAACCAGGCTTGACTTTCCCTGTCGTGATCAGTTTGCAGAAAAACGTTTTTCAAGAAATTCATCAAGTTAGCAAACGTTTTGCGCGGAGTTTGTGACTGTCAATGCGTGGAAGTGTGAGGCGCTTCAAGGAATTGGAAAGCGCTTTCGACCATAGTTGGCGCCTCCCCTAAAGAGGGGGAAAGGCTTGAAAGTATCATGAAGAATCATCTTAACTTGCGCCCTGACCCTGCTGGCAGGGGGCAACCAGGAGTCCACTATGTCTGATGTATTTCACTTGGGTTTGAAGAAAGCGGATCTGCAAGGCGCCACCTTGGCGATCGTTCCCGGTGACCCCGAGCGCGTCAAGCGCATCGCAGAGCTGTTGGATAACCCGGTGCACCTGGCCAGCCATCGTGAATTCACTACCTGGCGCGGTGAGATGGACGGCAAGGCCGTGATCATCTGCTCTACCGGTATTGGTGGCCCGTCCACCTCCATCGCGGTTGAAGAGCTGGCCCAGCTCGGTATCAATACCTTCCTGCGTATCGGCACCACAGGTGCCATCCAGCCGCACCTGAATGTGGGTGACGTGATCGTCACTACCGGTTCCGTGCGCCTTGACGGTGCCAGCCTGCATTTTGCGCCGATGGAGTTCCCAGCTGTTGCCGACTTCGACTGCACCACTGCGCTGGTCAACACCGCTAAAGAGATGGGCTCCAAGCTGCACATCGGTGTGACTGCCTCTTCCGATACCTTCTACCCGGGTCAGGAGCGTTACGACACCGTATCCGGCCGCGTAGTGAGCCGTTTCCAGGGTTCCATGAAAGAGTGGCAAGCCATGGGCGTGCTGAACTATGAGATGGAATCTGCCACCCTGCTGACCATGTGCACCAGCCAGGGCCTGCGTGCCGGTATGGTGGCTGGCGTTATCGTCAACCGTACCCAGCAGGAAATCCCGAACGCCGAGACCATGGCAAAAACTGAATCTGATGCCATCAAGATCGCATTGGGCGCTGCCCGCAAGCTGATCTGATAGCAGCTCTTGATACAAGAGCACCGAGTGGGGGGTGGGGGCCGTTGCGAAAGCGCGGCCCCTATCTTTATCTGCCGTTTACCCCTTTTCCTCTCCCGTCACCCCTTTCACTATTCCCGCCACACTCGCGTTTATTGCCATCTACTGATTGCCCCTAAAAAGGCGCAGCGCAGCGGATCTGCATCGGCTCGCCGCTCACCGGATGAGTAAAATCCAGTTCGCTGGCGTGCAGCATCAGCCGCGGTGCCTGTTCGCAGCCAGGCAAGAGCAGGCCGCCATAGAGATCGCAGCCGAGGATGGGATGCCCCAGCAGCTGGCTGTGGATGCGTAGTTGATGGGTACGGCCGGTCTCCGGCACTAACCGCACCCGGGTCAATGGCACGGTTTGACCCTGCATCAGCGGCGCCAGCCGCCCAATCACCTGATAGCGGGAGCGGGCGGGTTTGCCGCTGGCGGCGCAGATCTTCATCAGCGGGAAAATTGCCGGATCCTTGGCGATAGGCGCGTCGATCACCCCTTCATCGTCAGCCAAATGGCCGCACAGCAGGGCGTTGTAGGCCTTGCTCACCGCCCGCAGGCTGAACTGCTGGCAGAGCAGGGCATTGATGGCCTTGTTTTTGGCCACCACCATGATGCCTGAGGTGCCAAAGTCGAGGCGATGCACCAGGGTGCAGCCGGGGTAATCCTGCACCAGTCGATAATGAACCGAGTCGAAGTTCAGCGGGTTCTTGCCCGAGAGGCTCAGCAGGCCGCTTGGCTTGTTGATCAGCAGCAGCTGCTCATCCTCAAACAGCGTCTCAATGGCGGCAGTGCAGGGCGGGGCGATAAAGGTGTCGACGATAACAGACATAGGGCGCACGGGCTGGAAACGGGGGGCGATCATACCCGAACTGGCGCAGCCCGGCGAATTGGCCGTGTGGATTGCCTGATGGGGTGAGCGAGATAGCCCTGTTCAACCATTTGATAATGAACTGGTTAAATAACACCACGGTTGGCAATGCATGGCTGTTTTGAAACGAACAAGGCCCCGTTTTGTGACCCCTTCCCGAGTTCATCCGAAGCTTGCTTGTTAAGGTATGGCTCCCTGTTATGTTGTAAGGACCCTTTCCATGGCTCTGCCCGTTATTCTCGATTGTGATCCCGGCCATGACGACGCTATCGCCCTCATTCTGGCGCTGGCCAGCCCTGAACTTAAGGTGCTGGCGGTCACCACCAGCGCGGGCAACCAGACGCCGGACAAGACCCTCAACAATGCCCTGCGTATCCTGACCCTGCTGGGTCGGGACGATATTCCGGTGGCGGCGGGGGCGCCCAAACCGCTGGCCCGCGCGCTTATCATCGCCGACAACGTCCACGGCGAGTCGGGTCTTGATGGCCCCACACTGCCGGATCCCGCTTTTGCGCCGCAGGCCATGACGGGGCTCGAATTGATGGCCAAGTGCTTGCGCGAGAGCCCGGCGCCCGTGACCCTGGTGCCGACTGGCCCGCTCACCAATATCGCCCTGCTGCTGGCGGCCCACCCGGAGCTCAAACCAAACATTGCCCGCATCGTATTGATGGGGGGCGCCGCGGGGGCAGGTAACTGGACTCCGGCGGCGGAATTCAATATTTATGTCGACCCACAAGCGGCCGATATGGTGTTCAAGTCAGGCATCCCCATCACCATGTGTGGCCTCGATGTGACCCACGAGGCACAGGTGATGGATGAGGATATCGAGCGGGTGCGCGCCATCAGCAATCCGGTGGCCCAGTGCGTGGCGGGTCTGCTCGACTTTTTCATGATCTACCACCGGGATCCCAAGTGGGGATTTACCGGGGCGCCGCTGCACGATCCCTGTACCATAGCCTGGTTACTGGCCCCCGAGCTGTTCCATGGGGTCGAATGCCGGGTCGATATCGAAACCTGTGGCACACACACTACCGGTATGACGGTGGTGGATCGCTATGGCCTGACCGGCAAACCGGCTAATGCCCTGGTGTTGCTGGGACTGGATCGTTCGGGCTTTATCGACCTGCTGGTCGAGCGACTGCGGGCGTTTGGCTGACCGCCATTGCATGATTGAGAGAAGGGACGGGAAATGTACAAAGCGTCGCTGGCATTGCTGGCCGGGTTGCAATTGATGGCCTGTTCCACGCCGTTTGAATCTATGTGGCAGGGGCTGGCGACCTGCGAGCTCGATGATCTCTATCTTGATAGCGAAACCGGCGAGCCGGCCCACCCTCAGCTCAAAAATTTCACTCCCTACAAGGTGACGGACGGGTTTGCCTGGTACAAGACCCGCCAGGAGCTGCATGGCCTGCCCATCAGCGGCTTTCTCATCCCCTCGTCCACCTTCGAGGTGCATGCCCTGTTCGTGGACACCCCCATCGCCAATGCGAGAAGGCTGACTCATAACGCCTATGGCAGCGAGTTTTCCGACGAGCAGAAGCACAGCGAAGGGCTGGCTCCCCTGCTGCTGCGCGACCCCAACAACCCCAAGCGATCCATCATAGACTGCACCCAGGGTGAGGCGTTGGAGCCGCAGCCGGAAGAGCCCTTCCCGGAATAAGCTTTCCGCTATCTCCAGCGCCTTGTCCGTCCTCTCGACATAAAAAAACAGGGGCCAGCCTCATTGGCTGGCCCCTGTTTGTCGTCCCCTCGCCAGGATCAGGAATAACCCGGCGTCTGCGTGATCGCGGTCAGTTGCGCCGTGATCCTAGATCCTCCGGTTGTCGCGCGATAGCGCTTATGGATAACCCAGCGTCTGCTTGATCACGGGCAGTTGCGTTTTGATCCAGGCAGGGTTAATGGGCCCCCAGTCGCCTATGCGATAGTGCCCCTGCAGGTGACGCGCCCCCTCGGTCTGCTCGAAGGCGCAGCTGATGTCCAGCTCCGCCAAGGCACTTAGCGTGTCCTGGGCTGTGCGTCTGGGCATGCCGGTGGCGGCCATGATGGCCGGGATGGTGTCTGTGCCCTGACTGATCAGCCAGGCCACGTAAAGCCGTCGATAGAAGCTGGATCGTGTCTTGCTCGGCTCTGTCATATCTTGTCCTCGAGCCGGTCGAAGTAGCGCCAGGTCGCGAGGATGGCCTTGCCCATCACCAGTGCCCAGATGCCGAACCAGAACCAGCGGAAGAAGCTCCAGGTGGAGGCGTCAGGCTCTGTGCTCTCAATCTTGGTGACGTTGGGGAACATGGAAAACATGTTCACGCGCCAGCCGTAGGAGGTGATGCGCGCCAGACGCTTCTCGAACTCCATGGACTTGGCCTTGGCCTGTACATCGGCGGCATTGAACTTGAAGTAGAAGGGCCAGCCCCACTGGGTATCTTCGTTGCGAAACACGCGGATATTCTCGCCGGGCCGTTCGGTATAGATGTAATAGACGTCAGTCGTGGGGCCGTCAGCCGGGTTTTTCTGGCTGATGGGGCCATCCTTGTCGGTGCGTTTCACCTCGACCCCTGTGATGGTGGCGATGGTGTGCTCCGGCAGATAGAAGTCGAGCCAGATGGCGGAGACGAGGGCGATGAGGCCCAGGCCGATGAAGGCCGGTTTCTTGAATTTCAGCATCATGATGATCTCATGTGAGGGGGAGTGACGTGCCTCTACCATACTCACATTTGATGGGGCGGCCCAGTCCCTAATGAAGCCACGCCATAAAAAATAGCGTTTAAAACAATGACAAGTCGACAGTGCCATTAAAATGGATGCCCCGTGAGCGGAGCCTGAGTCCGGCGTGATCGCGCAACAATGACAACTGGAACTGGGTCCGTTGTTTGTGCTGCGGCTCGGCGAGTTGTGACAGTTCGTGACTGGCGGCGACGCAGGAGAGGCCTCGGCGGCGGTGGCCTCCTTGTTGCGGGTCATGCTGGCTGTGGTTTCGTTCATATCCGAAATGGCACCGCCTATCTCCTGCTTGCTGATCCCGGCCATGAGGATCATCAGCAGGTTGGCCAGCAGAAGCGGTATGAGAACTTGAAAACGGATAGGCAGGTTTTTCTTGTGTTAAAAGAGTGTGATAGGCAAGGTTGCGGGCTTGTTACCATGGAGGTGTAGTGTGTCCGACTGGATTGATCCCGCTATTCTGGCGCTGTTTATTCCCACGTTTTTCTTTGTCTCCGTTACCCCCGGTATGTGCATGACCCTGGCGATGACTCTTGGTATGAGCCAGGGGGTGCGCCGTACCCTGCCCATGATGTGGGGAGAGCTCATCGGGGTGGGGCTGGTCTCGGTACTGTCGGTGATCGGGGTGGCGGCCGTCATGCTTAACTACCCGTCACTCTTCTCGACCTTCAAATACGTGGGCGGCGCCTATCTTATCTGGCTCGGCATCCAGATGTGGCAGGCCAAGGGCAAGATGGCCATACCGGCGGATCTCTCGGCCGGACAGGAGACGCGTCCCCTTGCTCTGGCCATGCAGGGCTTTGTCACCGCCATCGCCAACCCCAAGGGCTGGGCTTTCATGGTTTCCCTGCTGCCCCCTTTCATCAACGCGGCCAAGCCGATGCCCCCCCAGATCAGCGCCCTGGTGGCCCTGATCCTGGTCATAGAGTTCTCGTGCCTGCTGCTCTACGCCAGCGGTGGCCGCACCCTGCGTCACTTCCTCGCCAAGAGCGGCAACGTCACCCTGATGAACCGGATCGCTGGCTCCCTGATGTTTGGCGTAGGGGTCTGGCTGGCATTGGGCTGACAGTGCAGCCAGCCCATGGGATGGGCATGAGGTCGGCGTCGTAGAGGCCGCGTCGCGGCCATGACTTGAGACGGAAATAAAACAGCCCCGGCAGTGCCGGGGCTGCTTTATTTGGTGAGAAATGGCCCAGTCAGGCCGGGCGTGGGCACATTTGCTTACATTTTTTTGTTTTCAATCGGCGACCATTTCATCAGTCTTCCATGGCATTAGATGAATATGTTTTACATGTGATGATGAGCCGAGCAATCCACGCTTTATATTTTTTGGTCAAGGACGGTAATGGATGATGAAGTTAATAGGCGTCGCGTTACTCACTTTTGCTGGTGTGGCAGTGGCCGGCAATGGAAAAAACCTGGATTTTTACAATATAGAGGAACAGCAACTCGCTGACATGTTTGCGCAGCATCAGGGTGGCACGCCAGGCCAGTCAATAAAGGATTTCTCACGTCTGTTTCTGGATAATCCCTATGTTGCCAATCGTCTGGTGGGAGCGAGTGATACCCAGGAAAAACTGGTGGTGGATTTTGGTGAGCTGGATTGCTTCACCTATCTGGATTACGTTGAGTCACTGCGGCATTCAACGAGTGTGCATAATTTCATCGAGAACGTCATGCACACTCGTTACGTAAATGGTGAAGTCAACTATCTGACTCGAAAACATTTTTTCTCTGACTGGGTACATAGTGGCAATAAAGTCAGTGATGTGACCCATCTGGTGGGAAATTATGTCGTGACTGTCCCAAAAATACTGAATCAGAAGGAGGATGGTGGCCACTACATTCCGGGGCTGGGAGTGAAGGACCGCGACATCAGCTATATTCCGGGTGATCGCGTGGATGAAGATACCTTGAGTCTGCTGGAAGATGGCGATTATATCGGCATCTATACCAATATTACCGGTCTGGATGTGACCCATACCGGCATTTTCATTCGTGGCGAGAATGGCCCCGTTCTGCGCAATGCCTCGTCAGTTTCGACGAATATGAAGGTGGTGGATTCGCCCTTTCTTGACTATGTGAAGAACAAGCCGGGGATCCTCGTTTACCGGGCCACGGATGATAATAGCCCGTCATGATCGGGCCGGGTATGAGTGAGGCGTTTAACCTGTTGGCAATGACGGGTGTAAAACGCGTGCTCCGTGAGCCGGATGCCGTTCCCCTGTGACAATGCCAGTCTGGATGGGAATGGGCCCCCGTGGGGGCGCATTAATCAGTCAGGCAATCTGGATCAAACACATATTCACCGGCCAGCCAGCGCACGATTTCGTCGACGCATGCTTGATCCCGAAACGGCAGGTAGCGCGCCTTGAGGGCGGCACTCTGCTCGGGGGTGAGCTGCGCTAGCCCCAGATCCTGAAACAGCGGCAGGTCGGCCTCGATCATCGCCGAGATCTGCGGGCCGCAGGTGGCGTTGAGGGCGGCGTGCAGCGCCTTGTCGGGGTCATACTGCTTGCCGAGCCGGTAGCTCATCGGCAGGGTGGCCAGCGGTAACACGGAGAGTGCCGCCTGCTTCATGGGGTTGACTGCGTGGCCTGCCACCAGTTCTGCCAGCTCGGCGGGGCGGTTCTCGAAGGCGCGCAGGTGCAGGAAGCTGCTGGCCTTGCTGCCATCGTTGACCGGGTAGTTGTCCCACAGGAAAGGCTTGCGGTGCAGCCAGTCGGCCACTTGCTTGAGGTGTGGGGCCGGGTATTCGCTGGAGCAGACTTTGGGGCCGGTCCAGAAGATGTCGATGCGGCGATCCAGCCCCTGGCCCAGATCGGTCAGATAGTGGGGCGGCATGGCGCCGAACACCTTCTCCAGCACGGGATCCGTCGAGTAGTAGCTGGGACAGAACAGCAACCGGCTGGCGCTGGAGTGGGCCGCAATATCGTGGGCCATGGTGAGCTGCCAGTGGGCGAGATCCGGGGTATCCCCCTTCATGTCGTCAAACAGCACCGCCAGTATATCGGGCTTGAGCGCCTCGTCGATGAGCCGCACCTTCTCCAGCAGGGCCGGGCGCTTGCGGGCATAGTCGTGATGGGCGCCCATGGGGCTCAGGCCTATGCCAAAGGCGAGGCCGTTTTCACGGCACTGACGGGCCAGCTGACGCAGGGCCTCGAGCTGGGCAGCAGGCCAGGGCTGGGTCCAGTGCTTGCGCAGATAGCCGTCTTCTTTCGGGGCATAGATGTAGAAGCCATAGCCGTGGCGGGGCAGCCACTGGGCGTAGCGGGCGCGGGCTTCCCAGCTCCAGCCCTTGCCAAAGAATCCCTCTATCAATCCCAGCTGGGGTGAAGGGGGTTGCAGGCCAGACAACAGAGTTTGGTAAGGCATAGATAACTCCCTTCTCGCTGGGAACGGGTCGGACGAGCGGCGTCAGACCGGGTCTTCTTCCTGAAAGCGCACCCCTATCTTGCGGGGCTCACCCTCTTCCATTTCGGCCACGGTCCAGATCAGTCCCTGCCATTCAAAGTGGTCGCCGACAACCAGATTATCGCCCAACTGGTCGGCAATAAAATGGCCCAGTGTCTGATCCGCCACCTCGCTCACATCCAGCCCGTAGAGGGGGGCCAGATCCACCAGATTGGCAGCGGCTTCCAGCAGGAAGTCGCCGAAGAAACGCGGCCCCAGATCCTGCTCGGGCGCCTGGCTGAACAACTGGCCGAGGGCGGGCAGATCCCGTTCGTGGCCGATGACGCAGAGGATGTCATCAGATTGCAGGCAGGTACTGCCCGAGGGGTGGAGCAGCTCCTGATCCCGGAACAGGGAGCAGATGCGGGTCCCCTTGGGCATGCGCAGATCCCGCAGGGGCGAGCCGATGCACCACTTCTCGGCGCTCAGGCGGTAGACGAAGGTCTCCCATTGGCTGTCCAGATCTATCTCGAGCCCTGAGCGGTTGATGGGTGACGGCGGTGCCGGTACTTCCACCCGAGCCAGCCTGGATGCCAGCGGCAGCGAGCTGCCCTGCAATATGAGGGAGACCAGCACCACGAAGAAGGCCACGTTGAAGTAGAGCTGGGCGTTGGGCAGCCCCGCCATCATGGGGAAGACCGCCAGTATGATGGGCACGGCGCCGCGCAATCCGACCCAGGAGATAAACCAGCGCTCGCGGGGGGCGAAGTTCTTGAATGGCAGCAAGCCAATCCAGACCGAGATTGGGCGAGCGAACAGTATCATCCACATGGCCAGCGCCAGCGCCGGCAGGGCGATGGGCAGCAGTTTGTGGGGCGAGGCGAGCAGCCCCAACACCAGAAACATGCCGATCTGGCTGAGCCAGGTCAGGCCATCCAGTACGGACAGCGTGGTGCTGCGGCTGCGCAGTGAGAGGTTGCCGAGCAAGAGGCCGGTGAGATAGATGGCGAGGATGCCGCTGCCCCCCACCGCCGTGGTGAGGGCGAAGATCAGCAGACCGCCGCTGACAGTGAGCAGCGGATAGAGGCCGGGGGCCAGCCTGGCGCTGTTGATGAGGCGCCACAGCAGCCAGCCGCCACCAAGACCTATGCCTGCGCCCAGCCCAAATTGCTTGCCGAGCTGCAACAGCAGGAAGCTCCAGTCCAGTCCTTGCTGCTGGGTGGCGAGGATCTCAATCAGGGTGACGGTGAGAAACACCGCCATGGGGTCGTTGCTGCCCGATTCTATCTCAAGGGTGGCGCTGACCCGCTCGTTCAGGCTGCGTCCACCGAGCAGTGAGAAGACGGCCGCCGCGTCGGTGGAGCCAACGATGGCGCCGATCAGCAGACCTTGCATCAGGCTGAGATCGAACAACCAGGCGGCGATGAAACCGGTCAGGCCCGTGGTGATGGCCACCCCTGCGGTCGCCAGCGAGAGTGCCGGCCAGAGCGCCACCCGAAACGAGGAGACCCGGGTGCGCATGCCGCCATCGAGCAAGATGATGGCGAGCGCCAGGTTGCCGACCAGATAGGCGACCGAGTAGTCAGCGAAATGAATGCCGCCCGGGCCATCTTCCCCAGCCAGCATGCCGACCGCGAGAAATATCACCAGAATGGGGATGCCGAGACGAGAGGAGAGCGTGCTTAACAGGACACTGGCTCCCACCAACAAGGCCGCGATTAAAAAGAAACTGTTGATGGTGACGGCATCCAATGGCGAACTCCTTCTGTCAAAATGCAAATCAGGCACATTATATGCAGTTTGTTGGGCGCCGTGTGGCTTAATTGTGCATTAATTTGCAGTTTTTTACATTTTCGGTGCGCGTGTGACGGGGCAATTTGCACCGAAAAAGGCTGGATGCGAAGGGGGGAAAGGGGGACTTAATGTGAAACGGTTCACAAAATCGACCCGGCTTGGGGGCGGCCTGCCAGCCAGGTTTCCCACAAGTAGCAGGGGCGCCGTAGTGGCGCCCCTGGCGGGCCGAGAGGACGGTCAGTCATCCTCGTCGTCTTTGACTTCCCTGATCTTGTCCTTGTAGTCGGGCAGCTGTTTCTCAAGCCGCTTCATGTCCTTGATGGCATTGAGAAACATGCCGAGCAGGAACAACAGCGGCAGGCCTATCCATAACCACAGATTCATGATCTTTTCCTTTCATCGGGACAGAGGGTGACATAACGGGCCAAAATCTCGTCAAGATGGGCCAGTATGGTCGACTTGCCTTCAATATCCGCCTGTTGCAGACAAAGCACCAGCGCATCCGGATCCAGCCGTTGCTCGGTGGACTCCAGCGCGAAGCTGATATGCCAGGGTTCGTAGGCGACGCCACTGCCGACTCCCGCCGGTTTGGCGTAAGGCAGGAAGAAGCCGAAGTCGTTCATGTGATCGCTCAGCCAGTCGCCCAGATCGGCAAACCAGCCGCCCTCCTCATACTCCCAGGGCTCCAGCGCCAGTCGGGTGTCGGCGGGCAGACAGTCTGGGTCGTAGATGTCCAGATCCGTCCCCCAGTGGTGACGGCTGGTACCGGGCAGGGCACTCCAGCGCAGGATGGCGTGCAGCCGTTCTGTGTCGCTCAGTTGCAGGGTATCCAGCGGCTGGTTGTTGGCATCCAGCAGGGGCCGCTCGCCACGCCACTTGCCATTCCAGATGGCGAGCTGACGGTCGAACCCACGCCAGCTGGAGGCCGCCTGCAGGTTGTGCCCCTCATGGGAGGCGGCCACCTGCATGTCGTTGAAGGCCGCCGCTGTGGCCGCCGTCAGACGATGGGGCCCGCGCCCCACCAGGATAAGGTGGTGCTCGTCTCGCCCCAGCAGTTGATCCTGTGTCATGCCCATCCCCGATCTGGTGTGCTGTTGAGCGGGATACCCGCAAGCCCGCGTTGAAGAGGTGTCATGCCAGCAACCGATCCAGTATGCCCTGGTACATGTCGGCCAGCAGATCCAGATCCCCGGCCTTCACGCACTCGTTCACCTTGTGGATGGTGGCATTGACAGGGCCGAGCTCGATCACTTCGGCGCCAGTGGGGGCGATGAAGCGCCCATCCGAGGTGCCGCCCGTGGTGAGCAGGGCCGGTTGCTGGCCGTTCACCTGTTCGATGGCCGCGACGGCGGCATCGAGCAGATCGCCGGTATCGGTCAGGAAGGGCTGGCCGGAGAGGGTCCAGTCAAGCTGGTAATCCAGCCCGTGCCTGTCCAGCAGTGCCTCGACCCGTTCGCGAATATCCATGTCGGTCAGTTGTGTGCTGAAACGGAAGTTGAACTGGACTTGCAGCTCGCCGGGAATGACGTTGGAAGCGCCTGTGCCCCCCTGAATGTTGGCGATCTGGAAGCTGGTGGGCGGGAAGTAGGCGTTGCCTTCATCCCACACGGTAGCGGCGAGTTCCGCCAGCGCCGGCGCCGCCTTGTGAATGGGGTTGTCCGCCAGATGGGGATAGGCCACGTGGCCTTGCACCCCGCGCACCAGCAGATCGCCGGTGATGGAGCCGCGTCGGCCATTTTTCACCACATCGCCTACCACGGCAGTGGAGGAGGGCTCGCCGACGATGCACCAGCGGATCTTCTCGTGGCGCGCCTCCAGGGTATCTATCACCCGGGTGGTGCCGTTGATGAAGGGCCCCTCTTCATCCGAGGTGATGAGAAACGCGATCGACCCTTTGTGATCCGGATTGGCTGCGACGAAACGCTCTGTGGCCACCACCATGGCGGCGAGCGACCCTTTCATGTCAGCTGCGCCACGCCCGTAGAGCACGCCATCCTGAATGGTCGGCTCGAACGGCGGTGTGTGCCATTTGTCCAGCGGTCCGGCGGGCACCACGTCGGTGTGCCCCGCGAAGCAGAACAGGGGGCCTTCGCTGCCACGGCGAGCCCAGAGGTTGGTGGTGTCTTCAAACACCATGGGCTCAATGACAAAGCCGAGGCGTGCGAGGCGCTCAGCCATCAGGGTCTGGCACCCTTCATCCAGCGGGGTAACTGAGGGGCGGCGGATCAGATCCTTGGCCAGTGCGATGACATCCGACATCGGTGTTCCTTAACAGAAAAGTTTAACGAGAGAGCAGAGATTGGTAGTGGTCAGCCTTGAAACCCAGGGTCAGTTCGCCGTCCCTGTCGAGCAAGGGGCGTTTGATCATGGCCGGGTGTTCCAGCAGCAGGGCGCGGGCCTTGGCGGTGTCTAGCCCCTGTTTGGCCTCATCTGGCAGGGCGCGGAAGGTGGTACCTCGGCTGTTGAGCAGCGCTTCCCAGCCAAGCGTTGCCAGCCAGCTGTCCAGCGCGGCAGGATCCAGCCCATCGGCGCGATGGTCGTGAAAGCGGTAGTCGATGCCAGCCTCATCCAGCCACTTGCGGGCCTTCTTGATGGTGTCGCAGTTTTTGATGCCATAGAGGGTGGTGGCCATGGGGAGTCCTTATCTGCGGGCGCGGGCCCTTGGAGCTGAAACGTGAAGTCGGCAACTTGAGATCTGAATGTGACATCAAGCAAAGGCCTGATTCTGGCATTGTGGCTATCCCATGGCAACGGCGGAGCCGCACCTTGGGTGATTTTCCGCGGGCGAGCGGGCAGTGGAAACAGAGCCCGGCGCCCTGGGCGCCGACGAGATCAATGCTCGCGCTGGGATTGGCACCAGAGGTGCAGCTCGGACTCGAACCAGTTGAGCATGGCGTGGTTGTCGTCGCGGCGATGGCGGATCAGGCTGACTTCAAAGGTCGGCAGGGCGAAGCGGGTCTCGAACTCCACCAAACCCAGCAGCGGCATCAGCGGTCGCAGTACCCTGGCGGGAGAGGTCAACAGCAGGGACGCGTAGGGCAGGATGAAGGGCGCCGCCAGAAAACTCTGCACTATCAAAGGGGTATGACGGGTCATGCCGTGGGCGGCCAGCAAGTCATCGACTATGCCCCCTTCGCTGCCGCGGGGGGCAACCAGCAGGTGCTGGGCCTTGGCGAAGGATTCGATGCAAAGCACCTGGCCCTGGAACGGGTGGCTGTGGTGCGCGGTACAGATCAGCTTGTCTTCAAACAGCGGGATGCGACGAAAACGGCCGGGCACCTCATCCTGTTTGTTAATCACAATGCTGATGACCCCCTCATCGAGCTGACGCTCGTAATCCGCATTGAGGGGCACCATGTGGAGGCGCAGGTTGGGCGCTTGCTGCTGCAGGTGGGCCAACAGGCTTGGCATCATCACGTACTCCACGTAGGTGTGGGCACCGATGCGCAGGACGCCCTCGAACTGGCCCGGATCGAGCTGCTCCGGCTGGCTGAACGTCTGCTCTATGTCGTGCAGTATCTCCCGCAGCGGCAACAGCAGCGCCTGTGCCCTGGCGGTGGGTTCCATGCCCTGGGGGGTGCGGATCAGCAAGGGATCGTCATAGAGCAGCCGCAGGCGAGCCAAGGCACGACTGACGGCTGGCTGACTCATGGCGAGTCGCTCGGCAGCCTTGGTGGTGTTACGTTCCTCCAGCAGCGCCTTGAGCACCACCAGCAGGTTGAGGTCGACGCCTCTTAAATTCATTCTGTGCATAATGGAATGCTAATAAATCATTTCCTTAAGCAGGGCCTTCACTTTAGTCTCATTCCCCGTCGATGGTCAGCATGAAGCATGAATAAATCAGCGATTTATACACACCCATGTTGTCCTGTTACCTCTTTCGCGTGGTGCCGGGGGTGGCAAGATTCGACAGCCTGAACTCTTTACTCTGGTCATCCAGAGCGTTGCTTGCTTAGTACCCGCCTTCGAGGCGGGTTTTTTTTGCCTGCGGTTCAGGTGAGCGGGCCCGAAGAAGTACAAAACGCGCCACCGGGCGCGTTGTTGTGATGATGCTATGACTCAGGACGTAACCGGCCACTGGTAGTCGAACACCTTGGCACGTTCCCAGGGGGCGTCCGGCAGACTGGAGGAGAGGCCGGTATATTTGCCCACATCATCCACCACTATGGTGGAGAGGATCGGCAGCTGGTGCTCGGTGCAGTACATACGGATGCGTTGCAGCAGGGTGCGCAGCTCATCCTGGCTATGCTCCAGCCCGGCCTGCCTGGCCAGTTTGGAGTAACGAATGGTGGTGCGTTCCTTTGCAGACTCGACGAGGATGTCCCATAGCTTGTAGTCGCTGGTGGTCATACCCGCGGTGGCTTGGCTTGTCATAATTCTCTCCGGTGCGAAATGGTCGCTGTGTCGATGCGCATCTTGGCCAGTTCACTGGCCCCTGACGTTGATCCAAAGCAAAAAAGTCCGATGTTATCCATCAGAACGGGTGGCAAAGGGATTCTAAAGGGTTGCCTTTAGTTTGAACGACCATTTTTTTGTTAAGTTGGTAGCATTTTATGTCATAGCAACGTGGCAAAACCACATTTATTGACAGGGATCAAGGGGAAAGCGAGGCCTGACCATTAGGGGGGATCGTCATAAGATTGAGGCTCATAAATGCTACCCAGGCAGGTAAAGGCATAGTGTCTGCAAATGGCGGCAGGAAATTGCTGGGTAATAGAGAGGGGGAGAAAAGAGCAGGCCCCCGCAGTGGGGGCCTGTCTGGCAAGAGCGCGATAAACGCCGTTGCGATTACAGCAAAATGGTGGTCAGCAGATAACCCAGGGCGCAGGAGCTGCTCACCCCGATCAGCCCCGGAATGATGAAGCTGTGGTTGATGATGAACTTGCCGATGCGGGTGGTGCCGGAGCGGTCGAAACCGATACAGGCCAGATCGCTCGGGTAGGTCGGCAGCACGAAGTAGCCGTAGCTGGCCGGCAGGAAGGCGATCAGCAGCTTGGGTTCGACACCCAGCGCCAGCCCCATGGGGGCGATGGCGGTCAGGGCAGCGGCCTGGCTGTTCACCAGCTTGGAGATGAGGAACAGCACCAGGGCGTAGGTCCAGGGCTGGGCCTGTACCACGTGGGCCAGGGTCTCTTTGAGCAGCGGCATGTGCGCCTGGAAGAAGGTCTCACTCATCCATGCCACCCCGAACACGGAGAAGATGGCGACCATACCGGCCTTGAACACAGGGCCGTTAGAGATCTCACCCGGCTTGACCTTGCAGCGCATCAGGATGATGGCACCGGCGATCAGCATCATCATCTGGATCACCAGGTTCATGGAGAGCGGGCCAGTTTTGTCCTTGATGGTGAACACCGGACGCAGACCTTCGTTGGCACCGAGCAAGACCACGGCAGCGATGGCGGCGAAGAAGATCCAGGTAGACCAGTAGGCCTCTTTCGGGAACTTGGTGTTGAGCAGGGTTTCACCACCGCCATAGATGAAGGTGCGCTGCTCCGGATCCTTGATCTTGGCCTGGAACTCTTCGTCCTGATCCAGATCCTTGCCGCGACGCAGACTCCACAGGGCCGCCATGACCACACCGGTCAGGGAGGAGGGGATGGCGATCATCAGGATGTCGAGCAGGCCGTACGCCTGACCGATACCGTGACCGGCCGCCAGAATGGAGACCATGGAGACCACGGCCACTGAGACCGGGGAGGCACAGATCGCCATCTGGGAGGCAACGGATGCCACGGCCATCGGACGCTCGGGACGGATGTTCTTCTGCAGCGCGATGTCAGCGATGATGGGGAACATGGTGTAGACCACGTGGCCGGTACCGCACAGGAAGGTGAGGGTCCAGGTGGTGAGAGGCGCCAGGATAGTGATGTATTGCGGGTGACGGCGCAGCAGACGCTCGGCCACCTGCATCATCAGGTTGAGGCCACCGGCGGTCTGCAAGGTGGCGGCACAGCCGATAACCGCGAGTATGGTCAGCATGACCTGAACTGGCGGTTCGCCCGGCACCAGGCCGAAGACGAAGGTAAGCAGGAAGAGACCGATACCACTGATGAGACCCAGTCCCATGCCCCCAAAGCGGGTACCCAGCAGCAAACAGCCGAGTACCACCAAAAATTCCATCAAGATCATTCCATTACCTCGTGTGTTTTAAGCCATGTCAGTGTTGTGTTGGGCTCATGGACCGGGATTGTCTGTTTTTATTTAGCCCTAAAGGGTTAGAGGGTATTGTGCCTGCCTAACAGAGGTAAAAATTTGAGGTACTTCAATAACTCATCGTTTTTTGATTTAACTGCATAAAAACCACGTATTAACATCATTGTTATTTGTAGTGCCAATAAACGGTACCGTACGGGGCTCTATGTGCCTCAGAGGGGCAAGGGGAATGGCGAGGGACCTATGGGGGGAGCGGGCGGCGTGCTTCATTGTGGCGGTCAGCGGGGCGAAATGCCGCTGCCTGGATAACAAAAAGCCGACCCTGGGGTCGGCTTTGTCGGCAAGTGGCCGTAATCAGAACTCGGCGGTACGCGGGGTACGTGGAAAGGGGATCACGTCGCGGACGTTGCCCATGCCGGTCACGTAGACCACCAGACGCTCGAAGCCCAGACCGAAACCGGCGTGGGGTACGGTACCGAAACGACGCAGGTCACGGTACCACCAGTAATCTTCCTTGTTCAGCCCCATCTCGGCCATGCGGGCATCCAGCACCTCAAGGCGCTCCTCACGCTGGGCACCACCGATGATCTCGCCGATCCCGGGTGCCAGTACGTCCATGGCGGCCACGGTTTTGCCGTCGTCGTTGAGGCGCATGTAGAAGGCCTTGATGTCTTTCGGGTAGTTCTTCACCACCACAGGCGACTTGAAGTGCTCTTCGGCCAGATAGCGCTCGTGCTCGGAGGAGAGATCAATGCCCCAGGAGACGGGGAACTCGAAAGTCTTGCCACAGTTCTTCAGTACTTCGATGGCATCGGTGTAGTCGATTTGGGCGAAGTCGGAGGAGACGAAGCGTTCCAGTCGGCCGATGGCATCCTTGTCGACGTGCTGGGCAAAGAACTCCAGATCGTCGCGGCGCTCACTCAGCACGGCGTTGAAGACGTATTTGAGCATGGCTTCGGCCAGGGCAGCGTTATCGTCCAGGTTGGCGAAGGCAATTTCCGGCTCAACCATCCAGAACTCGGCCAGATGGCGGCTGGTGTTGGAATTTTCGGCGCGGAAGGTGGGCCCGAAGGTGTAGACCTTGGAGAGGGCACAGGCGTAGGTTTCGACGTTCAGCTGACCGGAAACGGTCAGGAAGGTCTCCTTGCCGAAGAAGTCCTTGTCGTAGTCGACCTTGCCGGCGTCGGTGCGCGGCAGGTTTTCCAGATCCAGGGTGGAGACGCGGAACATCTCGCCGGCACCTTCGGTGTCCGAGGCGGTGATGAGCGGGGCCGCAATCCACAGATAACCCTCTTCGTGGAAGAAGCGGTGGATGGCTTGTGCCAGGCAGTTGCGTACCCGGGTCACTGCGCCGACTATGTTGGTGCGCGGACGCAGATGAGCCTGTTCACGCAGGTACTCTATGCTGTGACGCTTGGCGGCCATGGGGTAGGTGTCCGGATCTTCGACCCAGCCCACGACGTTGACCTCGGTGGCTTGCAGTTCGAAAGCCTGGCCATTGCCCTGGGAGGCGGCAATCACACCGGTCACTTCCACGGAGCAAGCAGTGGTCAGACGCAGCACTTCATTCTCATAATTGGCCAGGGTATTGGGGACAACCGCCTGTACCGGATGGAAACAGGAGCCATCGGAGACGGCCAAAAATGAGATCCCCGCCTTGGAATCACGGCGAGTCCGGATCCACCCTTTGACTGTCTGGGTGGTGCCAACCGCATATTTACCGGTCAGCACATCTACTACGGATGCGTGCGTCATCGAAATATTGTCTCCAGCTTGTTCTTGCAGCGCTATTTGCAACACTAGGGGTCTGGCCCGGGCATTGATTGGCCCATCATGGCAGACTAAGCCGTCAATCTTACCCGCGCGGGTTTGATAAACAAGCAAAAATGTCGGACTCTGGAGGGGTTTTGTGCCCGGATCACCTCATGACCGGGCCGCTTGGGTGGGGGATGGGTGTGAAAGAGCGGCGACATGGACCTGACCGGTTGGCCCGGGTGTTGCAGGGATTGGTGATCCTCTGCTGGGGCGGCTTCATCGCCTTGCTCTCCCTCTATCACTTCGCGCGGCCGCAGATCGCCTACGGTTTTCTGATCTATGGCGGGGTCAAGGTGCGCCAGAGCTGGGATCCCGTGCTGACCCCCTGGCTGGAGCACGGGCTCTGGGGTTGCTCTGTGCTGACGCTGGTGGTCTTGCTGTTTGAACGGCAACGTTGCCGCCGCCAGGAGGATGTCGGCCGGGTGCATCTGGCTATCTTGTTGCTGATCCTCATCGCCAGTTTGCTGTTCTACTACGCGGGTTAATCCTGCGGCTTGTCCTGCTTCCCCTGAGCGGTGGGGCTCTTGCCCAGCTGGCGCTCCACGCTGTCGAGCATCTGGTTGTAGGCCAGTGCCACCCGACCTATCTCATCCCCGTCATCCCCCTCCAGCCGGTGGCCGAAGTCGTGCTGATCGGTGGCCTCTTCCATTGAGCGGGTCAGCTGGTTGAGGGGGCGGACTATCCAGGTGCGGATGACCCAGAGGGTCAGCAGCAGCCCCATCCCGAAGATGCTGGTGAGAATGAGTGCCGAGGTGAGAATGTTCTGCTCAACCCGGGTAAAGAGGGAGTCGAGGGAGTAGTCAAAGCGCACCGCACCCAGCACAGTGTTCTCCGGCACCAGATGACAGCTGGTGCAGTCGGTGCCGCGAAAATCTTTTTTTGCCAGCAGCGGTCGGGTCACGACCAGCCGGCTGTGCATGTCATCGTGCACCACCTCCAGGCTGCCCTTGCCCGCCAGCGCCAACTCATCGAACTCATCTTTGCTCTGTTCGGTTGCGCGCCCTGGCCCGAACTGTTTGCTCACCGCCTCGCCACGGACGATGCGGGCATCCTCCACATGGGCGTGCTCGAGGAATTTGTTTCGCAGGGTATCTCGGGCGTCCATCTTGCCGGTCAGCATCAGCATGTTGAGGCCGTCGAAGTAGGCTTCGCTCTGCTCGCGGCTCTGCTCCTTGATCAGGGTCAGGATGAGATCCCGCTCGCGCACGGCCTGATAGGCTGCGGAGAAGACCAGCACCATGGAGAAGATGAACAGCAGGAAGAAGTTGATTTTGGCAGCAATGGAAAGGCGCATGGGAACGGTACATCTGTTGGGTAAAACCCGCGCAGTCTACTCGCACCGGTCGTTCGGGTCTGGTGCCTTGCTCACATTCTAATGAAAAAGAGTCAATAGGCCCTGCATTCTCATGCAGGGCCTATTCATTCAGGCTCAGAATTCGCCGCTGGCGATGGCCTCATTGATGGCGCCGGTCAATACCCTCAGCTCCTCGGGGGTGATGACGAAGGGGGGCATCAGGTAGATGAGTTTGCCAAATGGTCGGATCCAGGCTCCCAGCTCGACGAACTTGCGCTGGATGCGGGCCACGTCCACCCGCTCTTTCATCTCCACCACGCCGATGGCGCCGAGTACCCGCACATCGGCCACGGCCGGGTTGAGGGTCAGCGCGACCAGTTCGGTCTTGAGCTGATGCTCGATGGCCTGCACCCGCTCGGCCCAGGGGGAGGCGAGCAGCAGATCGATGGAGGCGTTGGCCACGGCGCAGGCCAGCGGGTTGCCCATAAAGGTGGGGCCGTGCATAAAGACCCCCGCCGTGCCGTCACAGATAGTGCGGGCAACATGTTCGGTGGTCAGGGTCGCCGAGAGGGTGAGATAGCCGCCGGTGAGCGCCTTGCCCAGACACATGATGTCGGGGCTGATCCCCGCCCAGTCGCAGGCAAACAGCTGGCCGGTGCGACCAAAGCCGGTGGCGATCTCATCGGCAATCAAGAGCACGTCGAACTCGTCGCACAGGGCGCGTACCCACTGCAGGTAGCGGGGATGGTAGAAGCGCATGCCGCCTGCACCCTGCACTATGGGTTCGAGGATGATGGCCGCGATCTCTTCGTGATGATCGGCCATGAGCGTGGCCAGCTCCACCACGCTCTGCTCGTCCCACTCGGCGTGGAAGCGGCAGCTCGGTGCCGGCGCGAAATGGTGCTCCGGCAGGAAGCCTTTATAAAGATCATGCATGCCGCCATCCGGATCACAGACGCTCATGGCGCCAAAGGTGTCGCCGTGATAGCCGCCGCGCAGGGTGAGGAACTTGGCTCTGGGCGTGCCTCTGGCGTGCCAGTACTGCTGGGCCATCTTCAGCGCCACTTCCACCGCCACCGAGCCGGAATCTGCCAGAAATACCCGATCCAGCTTAGCTGGCGTGATCTCCACCAGCTTGCGGCACAGCTCGACCGCCGGGGCATGGGTCAGACCGCCAAACATCACGTGGGACATCTTGCCGAGCTGGGTGGTGGCGGCCGCGTCCAGTTCAGGCACTTGATAACCGTGCACGCAGGCCCACCAGGAACTCATGCCATCCACCAGTTCGCGGCCGTCGCTGAGGGTGATGGTTACCCCTTTGGCGCTGGCAACTTCATAGCAGGGCAGGGGATGGGTCAGGGAGGTATAGGGGTGCCAGATGTGGTGCAGGTCGAATTCTTGGTTGGTCATTATATGTTCTGTTGTCAATTGGTTTGATCTGGTCGGTGTTGACAGTCTACGCGCGCTCTCTACACTAGCCAACAATTTCAGCCACTTGGCTTTGCCCATTCAGAGGGGCAGGCACAGCGGCGGGTTTTGTGTTCGCTCATCCGGGATGGCCGGCGCAGGATCCCACTTATCATAACCGGAAGCCATGTATGAATGCTCTCACCCCGGGCGACCACGCCCTTCGCCACGACTGGACCCTGTCCGAGGTTCAGGCCCTGTTTGCCCTGCCCTTCAACGATCTGCTGTTCCAGGCCCAGACCGTACATCGCGCCCATTTCGACCCGAACGAGGTGCAGGTGAGCACCTTGCTCTCCATCAAGACCGGCGCCTGCCC
This sequence comes from Aeromonas popoffii, assembly GCF_037818705.1. Taxonomy (NCBI): domain Bacteria; kingdom Pseudomonadati; phylum Pseudomonadota; class Gammaproteobacteria; order Aeromonadales; family Aeromonadaceae; genus Aeromonas; species Aeromonas popoffii. The sequence goes on from NZ_CP149129.1 coordinate 1,289,385, forward strand.
GGAGGATTGCAAATATTGCCCCCAGAGCGCCCGTTATCATACCGGGCTCGAGACCGAGCGGCTGATGGAGGTGGAGAAGGTGCTGGAGCGGGCCCGCGAGGCCAGGGCCAACGGCTCGTCCCGTTTCTGCATGGGAGCCGCCTGGCGCAACCCCAAAGAGAGGGACATGCCCTATATCCTGCGGATGATTGAGGAGGTGCGCGGGCTGGGGATGGAGACCTGCATGACCTTGGGTATGCTGACCGCCGATCAGGCGGCGCGTCTTGGCGCTGCGGGGCTCGATTACTACAACCACAACCTCGACACCTCGCCGGAGTTCTACGGCGAGATCATCTCCACCCGCACCTATCAGGACAGGCTCGATACTCTGGAGCATGTGCGCGGCGCCGGCATGAAGGTCTGCTCCGGCGGCATCGTCGGCATGGGCGAGCAGGCCAAGGATCGGGCGGGTCTGCTGATGGCGCTGGCTAACCTGCCACGCCACCCGGAGAGCGTGCCCATCAACATGCTGGTCAAGGTGAAGGGGACGCCGCTGGAGAACGAAGAGAACCTCGACCCGTTCGAATTTATCCGCACTATCGCCGTGGCGCGGATCATGATGCCCGCCTCCCACGTGCGCCTCTCCGCCGGGCGAGAAAAGATGAACGAGCAGATGCAGGCCATGTGCTTTATGGCGGGGGCCAACTCCATCTTCTACGGCTGCAAACTGCTGACCACCCCCAACCCCGATGAAAACAGCGACATGCAGCTGTTCAAGCGACTCGGCATTCGCCCCGCTCAGCGGGCCCAGAAGCCGGATCAGGTACAAGAAGAAGAGCTGCTGGCCGAGGTGAGCCGCCAGAACGCGCCGGATGAGATATTTTACGATGCTACCCGTCCCCGTGCAGGTGTCGTGCGTCCATGAAGAGCCCTGTGGTAACGGGCCCCTTTGCGTTGGGCGCGGCGCTGGCCGGGCGCGAGCAGGCTGATTTGCTGCGTCGCCGTATCGCGACGCATGGCAGTGTGGCAGGGCGGTTGCAGGTCGCCGAGCGCGACTACCTCAATTTTTCCGCCAACGACTATCTGGGGCTGGCGGATCACAGCGCCATCAAGGCCGCCTTCAAAGCGGGGATTGACTGCTATGGCACGGGATCTGGCGCCTCGCCGCTGGTCACCGGCTACAGTCGGGCTCACCAGCAGCTGGAAGAGACGCTGGCCGAGTGGCTCGGGGTGGAGGCTGTGCTGCTGTTCAACTGCGGTTTTTCCGCCAATCAGGCGGTGCTCAAAGCGCTGCTCGGCAAGGCGCATCGGCTGTGGCAGGACAAACTCAATCATGCCTCCCTACAAGAGATGGGCAGCCAGCTGCCCTGCAAGATGACGCGCTTCGGCCATAACGATATGACCGCGCTGGCAAGTCAGCTTGAGCCCGGTCGGGGGCTGATCGTCTCGGAAGGGGTGTTCAGCATGGATGGGGATCAGGCTCCCTGGCGCGAGCTCGCAACACTCGCCGCCCAGAGCGGCAACTGGCTGATGATCGACGATGCCCACGGTCTCGGCGTGCTGGGGTCACAAGGGCGCGGCACCCTGGCGGCGCAGAGGGTTCCACCTGCCAGCGTACACATCCAGATGGGCACCTTTGGCAAGGCGCTCGGGGTGGCCGGTGCCTTTGTCGGCGGCAGTCGCGAGTTGGTGGACTATCTGGTCAACTTTGCCCGCCACTACGTCTACAGCACCCATATGCCGGCCGCGCAGGCTTGCGCCGTCAGCAAGAGCATCGAACTGGTGCGCGCAGCCGACGAGTCCCGTGCTCATCTTGCCCAGCTGATCGCCCGCTTTCGGCAGGGCGCTGCTGCCCTTGGCTGGCAGCTTGGCGCGAGCGACACCCCGATCCAGCCGCTGCTGGTGGGAGAGAGCAGTGCCGCGCTTCAACTGGCCGAACGACTGCGCGCATTAGGGCTCTGGGTCACCGCGATTCGCCCACCGACAGTGCCGGTGGGCACGGCGCGGCTGCGCATCACTTTGAGCGCGGCCCACCGCGAACAGGATATAGACCGCCTGCTTGAGGCCCTTGGCCCTTGCACCCTGTCGGCCACGGGTAATGAGGATGCCGCAGACCCGAGAGGTGCTCGCCATGCATGAGCGTTTCCAGTCGGTCGACAAGGCCCAGCTCGCCCGTCGCTTCGGTGCGGCCGCCCGTCACTACGACGCCCACGCCTGCTTTCAGCAGGAGGTGGGGCTGGCGCTGCTCAAGCGGATGACAAACGCCTTGCCTGCGTCGGAGCCGGATCATGGGGGGCAAGGGGATACTTTGGCAGATACCTTGCCGGGATCAGGACTGGATCTGGGGTGTGGCACCGGGTTCTTCCTGCCGCAGCTCGCCCGCCGTTGTCACCGGCTACATGGACTGGATCTCGCTCCCGGCATGTTACAGCAGGCGGCCCTGCGCGGCAGTGGTGCTCATCTCGTGTGCGGCGATGCGGAGCAGTTGCCCTTTGCCGATCAGAGTCTGGATTGGGTCTTCTCCAGTCTGGCCTTGCAGTGGTGCGAGCGTCCGGCGCAGGCCTTTGCCGAGCTGCATCGTGTGCTCAAACCCGGTGGTCAGCTGTGGTTCTCGACCCTGCTCTCTGATTCGCTTTGGCAATTGCGTGAGGCCTGGCGCACGGTTGACGACAGTGCCCATGTCAATCGCTTCCTCAGCCTGCCACAATTGCACGATGCTATCGCCGCAGGGGGCTTCACCGCCCCTCGCCTCGAGAGCCTGACCTGGTCGCTCGCCTATCCCGAGCTGACCGGTCTGCTGCGCGATCTCAAAGGGATAGGGGCCAGCCAGATCAATGACGAGCGCCAGCCTGGTCTCAGCAGCCGGCAGCGTTTGCAGCGCCTTAGCCTGGCTTATGAAGCCTACCGCCAGCCGGACGGCAGGCTGACCGCCAGCTATCAGGTCTGTCTGGGGCAAGTGGGTCGCCGATAAGCCGGTCCGGGTTTGAGCTGGCGGTGGTTCTGCTACGCTGCCTGAAAGAGTTGATACGCAGGTGAGCTTGCTCCCACCAGGGGGAGCCACCTGATTTGTGTTGAGGAGTTATCATGGTTAAATCCTTCTTTATCACGGGCACGGACACTGATGTGGGCAAGACGGTAGTCGCCCGTACCCTGTTGCTGGAATTTGCCGCCCACGGCATCCAGTGCGCCGGTTACAAGCCGGTCTCCGCCGGTTGTGCCCGTACCCCGGATGGACTGCGCAACCTGGACGCAGTGCTGTTGCAGGAGGCCGCGAGCCTGCCTTTGCCCTACGATCTGGTCAATCCGTTCGCCTTTGAACCGCCCATCGCGCCCCATATCGCCGCCAGCGAGGCCTGTGAGGCCATCACGCTGAAAGGCTTGTCCGATGGTTTGCGCCAGATAGAGCAGGCCGGTGCCGAGCTCATCGTCGTGGAGGGGGCCGGGGGGTGGTTTTTACCGCTGGATCGCAGGTACCTGCTGTCGGACTGGGTCAAGCAGGAGAACATGCCGGTGATCATGGTGGTGGGGGCCAAGCTGGGTTGCCTCAACCATGCGCTGCTCACCTTTGCCGCCATTCGCAACGACCACCTGCCGGTGGCTGGCTGGGTCATCAATCGGTTGCACGGCTCCATGAGCCACTACCAGGAGAATCTGGACACGCTCAGGGGCTTGCTGCCTGCCCCATTTTTGGGTGAGATACCCTTTGTGAACAATCCACTCGATGCCGATCTGAGCGGGCGTCTCGACATTTCGCCCCTGCTCTGATGACGACATTCAGCGAACATTCATCGAATCTATATATTATGTTGAGCAGGTGTGGTCCCGGCAGGTAATGAAGCTGTACGGGGCCACGCATCCATATCTCACAAGGAGTCAATAATGAAGCGAATTACGCTGTTCCTGGTGACCAACCTGGCCGTCATGCTGGTGCTGGGGGTGGTACTCAATATCCTGTTCTCGGTTCTGGGGATCAACAAGTCCAGCATTTCCGGTTTGTTGATGTTTTGTGCCGTGTTCGGTTTTGGGGGTTCCTTTATCTCCTTGCTCATGTCCAAGTGGATGGCCAAGCGTAGCTATCGCGTCCAGGTCATCGAGCAACCCCGCAACGAGACCGAGCACTGGCTGGTCAGTACCGTGGCCCGTCAGGCCCGTGAAGCGGGCATCAAGATGCCGGAAGTGGGGATCTATGACTCCCCCGAGATGAATGCGTTCGCCACCGGTGCCCGCCGCGACGACTCGCTGGTCGCTGTCTCCTCCGGCCTGCTCTACAGCATGAGCCGGGACGAGGCGGAAGCTGTGCTGGCTCACGAGGTGAGCCACGTGGCCAACGGCGATATGGTGACCCTGACCCTGATCCAGGGGGTGGTGAACACCTTCGTGATGTTCTTCGCCCGTATTGTGGCCGGTCTCATCAGCAACTTCTTCAGCTCCAACAACAGCGAAGAGAGCAGCAACTCGGGTGGCTTTGCCTACATGATCACAGTGTTCGTGCTGGAGATGCTGTTCGGCGTGCTGGCCTCCATCATCGTCATGTGGTTCAGCCGTCAGCGTGAGTTCCGCGCCGATGCCGGAGCTGCCAAGCTGGCTGGCCGCGACAAGATGATTGCCGCGTTGCAGCGCCTCTCCCGCGGGGCCGAGCCGCAGATGGAAGGTGCCATGATGGCCTTTGGCATCAATGGCAAGCGCTCCGTGAGCGAACTGTTCATGAGCCACCCGCCCATCGAGCAGCGCATCGCCGCCTTGCGCGGTTGATCTCGCCAGTTCCTACCAAACAAAAACGGCTGCCTCGGCAGCCGTTTTTTATTGTCCGCGCTTTAGCGCTGCCCGATCACCAGATCGGTCAGCGGCACGGCGCAGCAGGTGAGGATCTTGCCCTCGGCCCGCTCAGCAGCTGTGATGGCGGGGGCATCCGGGTGGTCAACATCACCGGAAACCAGCGTCTGCTTGCAACTGCCACAGATGCCGGCGCGGCAACTCCAGGGCAGCTCAACACCTTGCTTGTTGGCCTGATCCAGCACGGTACCCTGATTGTTGCCGGTGAAGGCCTGGGTGCCGATACGCAGTTGCACCGCCTGATGAGGGCGTGCCACCGAGAGAATGGCGCCGCCAAAGCTCTCCTGGCGGATCCGTGCGGCCGGTACGCCGAGGGCCGCGATTCTGGCTGCGGCATCGGCCATAAAGCCGTGGGGACCGCAGATAAAGACCTCTCTCCCGGCCAGCCCTTTGACCCGTCGCAGATGCTCATCATTGAGTCGCCCTTGCAGCCCCTGCCAGTGGCTATCTGGCTGGCTCAGGATCAGGGTGAGCGTCATGCCCTGCTGCGCCATGGCGTGCAGTTCGCTGGCGGCGGGAATGTCCGCTTCGCTGCGGCACAGATGCATAAAGTGAACATGTTCCAGCTCCCCGCGCAGGGCCAGGGTGCGGGCAATCGCCAGCATGGGGGTGACGCCGGAGCCTGCCGAGAGCAACAGGAGATTGCGCTCGCCGCCCAAGTGAAACTCGCCTGCGGGATTAGCGGCCAGCAGCCGGTCACCCACCTGCATCTGCTGGTGCAGCCAGTGGGAGATGCGACCCCCCTCTACCTTCTTGACGCTGATGCTGTAACGCTCCGGTTGAGCCGGTGTGGAGCTCAGGGTATAGCGCCGTTGAATTCGCTCGTTTTTGATATCGAGGCTGATGGGCAGATGCTGGCCCGGCAGGTAGTCGGGCAGGGGCTCGCCATCGGCCGCCTCGAACCAGAAGGTCTCTAGATCCCGCGCCAGCGGCTCGCGGGCCACGCAGACCAGCTCCCGCTTCTTCGGTGCGGCGGCGGGGTAGACCACCGGACGGGTGCGCTCCAGCACCTCGATCTCACTGCCCGCTTCGATCCACCCCTCGTTCAGCGCCACCAGATTCTGGCCGAAATAGACATCCCCATCCTCGCCACGGCGGTAGCGGGTGAGGGTCGCCAGCGGCTCTTTCAGGGCATTGAAGCGATCGGTGCCCGCTTCCACCGTGGTCATGATGCAGCGGCTGCAGGGTTTGTCGACCCGAAACTCTACCTCGCCGATGCGAATATGCACCCAGCTGTCCTCTTCGAAGGGCTGGGTTCCGCTCGCCACCAGATTGGTGCGAAACTGGCTCATCTGGTGCAGGGCATCGGAGCGCAGGTTGAGATCCTCAAGGGAGGCTTGGCTTATCAGCAGCAGCGGATAACCATCGGCAAAGCTGACCCGGGTGCCGGTTTTTTCGCGAAAACGGTCAGAGGTTTCACCTAGCCACAGCAGCTGCACCGGTTCCCCTGCCACCTTGCTCAACCACGCATCGGCTTTTGGGTCGGTATGCAGTGCGGTGAAGCGATCGCCCCAGACCCCGGTGGCTTGCGGGGTGCGACTGAAGTCGGCCTCTTGCAGGGTCAGCGGTTTAAAGCCCGGATAGCGCAGTTGCAAGCCGCCTTCGATGGGGGTGGCGACGACTTGTTGTAGCTGGGGATGGGTACGGGCGGTGATAAAGGTGCCGTCCGGCTTGACTACCATGTAGCGGCGATCCCCTGCCAGTCCCTCTTCGGTCACCTGCGCACGGGTCAGTGGCATGCCTGCCGTCGATTTGATGGGGTAGAGATGAATGCTGTCGAGTGTTGGCATGTTCGAGTCCTTGTGCAGTGGCCTGTGCAGATGAAGAGGGGGCAAGATAACGGTTCCCGCCCCGTGCAGCAATCCCTGCATGGTCGCCGCACGGCGCAGCTCTCATATGGCAATCCGGCGCCGACGGCATACTGTCTGCCCTCGGTCGGCGAACCGGTCAGCGCCATCCTGTATTCAATTGGGCAAGATGTTACAGGGGTCACGTTTCGGGCTCCAGACCCCATAAAGTGCAACATTTTTTGATCCTGATTCGCTAGTCAGTACAAAAAAGCCGCCATTATCGACTCAGTTCCCAGTTTCTAACGCTTTCGCTTCTTCCCTCATCCGGCCACCGTCCGCTTCGGCTACACGGTATCAAGTGCCATCGGATAGGGCCTGTCACACAAAAAGAAGAAAGCAATGTATGAGCAAACAACTGGATATGACCCCACAGCCGGATCTCTCCCAGAAAACGGGAACAGGCCCGGTGCGTACCCGATTACCCGTCTGGCGGCCGGCCCTGCCACCTTGCAACCACGCCTGCCCGGCCGGTGAGAACATCCAGGCCTGGCTTGCCCTGGCCGAAGCGGGCCGCTTTGAAGCGGCCTGGCAGACCCTGATCGAAGAAAATCCCCTGCCTGCCGTCCATGGCCGGGTCTGCTATCACCCCTGCGAGAGCGCCTGCAATCGCGCCCAGGTGGATGATGCCGTCTCCATTCACGCCATCGAACGCTTCCTCGGGGACGAGGCGCTGGCCCGTGGCTGGCTGCCCGCGCCGCCTGCCCCTGCCAGCGGCAAGAAGGTGCTGGTGATCGGCGCCGGTCCCTCTGGCCTCTCTTGCGCCTGGCACCTCAACCGGCTCGGTCATCAGGTGGAGATCCGTGAAGCGGGCCCACTTGCGGGTGGCATGCTGCGCTTTGGCATCCCCGCTTACCGTTTGCCCCGCGATGTGCTGGATCGAGAGGTGGCCCGCATCCTGGCCGCTGGCGTCACCCTCACCCTCAATCACAAGGTGGAAGATGTGCTGCGCGAGCGCGACGAGGGGGGCTTTGATGCCGTTTTTATGGCCATCGGCGCCCATCTGGCCAAGCGGGTCGATATTCCGGCCCGGGAGGCGGGCAAGATCCTCGACGCGGTGAGTTTCCTCGAACAGGCGAGTCTGGCCGAAGAGCAGGGCTTGCCGCCCCCCAAACTGGGACGGCGGGTGGCCATCTACGGCGGCGGCAATACCGCCATGGATGCGGCCCGTACCGCCCGTCGTCTTGGCGTTGAAGAGGCGATGATCATCTATCGGCGCGACCGGGACCATATGCCTGCCCACGCCTTCGAGGCCCTTGAAGCCGAGGAGGAGGGGATCAAGATCAACTGGCTGCGCACCATTCGCCAGCTCGACAACACCAGCATCGAAGTGGAGGTGATGGCGCTGGATGAGCATGGCAAGCCGGTGCCCACCGGCCAGTTTGAAACCCTGGAAGCGGACTCCCTCATTCTGGCGTTGGGTCAGGAGGTTGACTTGAGCGTGCTGGAGAGCATTCCCGGCGTGCGGGTCAACAAGGAGGGGGTTGTGCAGGTGGCCGACAATCTCATGACCGATGTCCCCGGCCTCTTTGCCGGCGGCGACATGGTGCCCTCCGAGCGTACCGTCACCATCGCCACCGGCCACGGCAAGAAGGCGGCGCGCCATATGGATGCCTGGCTGCGCGGTCGCCACTATCAGAAGATGGTCTCCTACCCGCTGGTGGGGCCACAGCAGTTACAGCTCTGGTTCCAGACCCACGCGCCTGCCAGCAGTCAGCCGGTCAAACCGGCGTGGGCGCGGGACGACTTTGGCGAGATCATCGGCGGACTGGACGAGACGGCCGCCCGCTACGAGGCGGCGCGCTGCTACTCCTGCGGTAACTGCTTCGAGTGCGATAGCTGCTACGGCAGCTGCCCCGAGCAGGCCATCGAAAAGCGGGGGCCTGGCCACGGCTATCGGGTGGATGTGGATCGCTGCACCGGTTGCGGCGCCTGCCACGATCAATGCCCCTGCCACGCCATCGAGCTGCGCCAACCCGAGGAGTCCCAATGAAACATGAACTGATCATGGTCGACGGTAACGAAGCCGCGGCCCGGGTGGCGTACCAGCTGAGTGAAGTGTGTGCCATCTATCCCATTACCCCGAGCTCGACCATGGCCGAACTGGCCGACGCCTGGGCAGACGAGGGGCAGGCCAACCTGTGGGGCAACATCCCCACCGTGGTGGAGATGCAGAGCGAAGGGGGGGCGGCCGGTACGGTACACGGCGCCCTGCAGGCGGGGGCGCTCGCCACCACCTTCACCGCCAGTCAGGGGCTGATGCTGATGCTGCCCAACATGTACAAGATCGCCGGGGAGTTGACCGCGGCTGTGTTCCATGTAGCGGCCCGCTCACTGGCGGCGCAGGGGCTGTCGATTTTTGGCGACCATCAGGATGTGATGGCGGCGCGCAGTACCGGCTTTGCCATGCTCGCTTCCGGCTCGGTGCAGGAGGCGCAGGATCTGGCTCTGGTTGCCCACAGTGTCACCCTGCAGTGCCGGGTGCCCTTTATCCACTTCTTCGACGGCTTTCGCACCTCCCACGAGGTGAACAAGATCACGGCCCTGCATCGGGATGAAATCCGGGCGCTGATCGACAACGACTGGGTTCGGGCTCACAGGGCCCGGGCGCTCAACCCGGATCATCCGGTGATGCGCGGCACGGCCCAGAACCCGGACACCTATTTCCAGTCCCGCGAGAGCGTCAACCCCTTCTACGAAGCGGTGCCGGTGCGGGTGCAGCAGTGCATGGACAAGCTCGGCGAGCTGACCGGCCGCCACTACCGGCTGGTGGAGTACCACGGCGCAACCGATGCCACCGACGTCATCGTGCTGATGGGCTCGGGGGCGGCCACCGCCCGCACCACTGTGGATTGGCTCAACCGGCAGGATCGCAAGACCGGGGTCTTGGTTGTGCGCCTCTATCGCCCCTTCCCGGTACAGGCGCTGCTCGATGCCCTGCCCGTGAGCGTGCGCCGCATTGCTGTGCTGGATCGCACCAAGGAGCCGGGCGCAGGGGGCGAGCCGCTGCTGCTGGATGTGCAGAGTGCGCTGATCGACGGTTTGCAGCGCGGTCTTATCAAGCGGCTGCCGTGGCTCAGCGGCGGCCGTTATGGTCTCTCTTCCAAAGAGTTCACCCCCGCTATGTGCGCGGCTGTGTTTGAGGAGCTGGCATCCGATGCGCCGCGCCCGCGCTTTACCGTGGGGATTGTCGATGACGTGTCGGGCCTCAGTCTGGCCTGGCACCCCATCGGCGATCTGGAGCCTGCCAGCCGGGTGCGGGCGCTGTTCTTTGGCCTCGGCGCCGACGGCACGGTCGGTGCCAACAAGAACAGCATCAAGATCATCGGCGAGCTGGAGGGCTTCCACGCCCAGGGCTACTTCGTTTACGACTCCAAGAAGTCGGGCTCGCGCACCGTCTCCCACCTGCGCTTTGGCCCCGAGCCCATCGATGCCCCCTGGCTTATCGAGCAGGCGGGCTTTATCGGCTGCCACCAGTGGAGCTTCACCGAGTCGGTGGACTTGCTGGAGCATGCCGCCGAAGGGGCGACCCTGCTGCTCAATGCCCCCTATGAGGCTGACAAGGTGTGGGGCCAGCTGCCCGAGCGGCTGCGCGCTCGCATTCGCGCCCTCAATATCCAGCTCTACTGCATCGATGGCGATCGGGTGGCCGAGCAAAACGGCATGGGCAATCGCATCAACACCATTATGCAGACCTGTTTCTTCGCGCTGTCCGGGGTGTTACCACGGGATGAGGCCATTGCCCTTATCAAGGAGAGCATCGAGAAGAGCTATGCCCGCAAGGGGCCCGAGGTGGTGGCGCGCAACTTCGCCGCGGTGGACGATACCCTGGCTCACCTCTGCAAGGTGGCGATCCCGGCCGGTGAGGAGCAGATCAGCGACTACCCCTTGCCACTGGCACCGGGTGGCAGCGAGTTTGTCCAGCGGGTCACTGGTGAGATGCTGGCGGGGCGCGGCGATCTCATTCCCGTCTCCATGCTGCCGGTGGATGGCACTTACCCCACTGCCACCAGCCGCTTCGAGAAGCGGGATATCGCCCGCGAGATCCCTATCTGGCACTCCGATATCTGCATCCAGTGCGGCAACTGTGTCTTTGTCTGCCCCCATGCGGCGCTGCGGGCCAAGTTCTACCATCAGGACTGGCTGGCGACTGCCCCCGAGGCGGCCCAGTCGGTGCCCGTTACCGCCAAGGGCTTCCCCGACAGCCGCTACACCTTGCAACTCTATCCGGAGGATTGCACCGGCTGCGGTCAGTGCGTGCAGGCCTGCCCGGTGCGGGCCGGGGCTGATGAGGAACATGAAGGCACGCGCGCCATCACCATGCTGGACAAGGCGCCGCATCTGGCCGGTCAGAAACAGGCGCTGCGCTGGTTCGAAAGCCTGCCCTGGCCTGCCCGCGAGCGGGTGGACTTCTCCACCGTGCGCGGTGCCCAGTTCCTCGAACCCCTGTTCGAGTTCTCCGGTGCCTGCGCCGGTTGTGGCGAGACGCCATATCTCAAGCTGCTGACCCAGCTGTTTGGCGATCGCATGCTGGTGGCCAACGCCACCGGTTGCTCCTCCATCTATGGCGGCAACCTGCCGACCACGCCGTGGGCCAAGAACGCGGAAGGGAAGGGGCCTGCCTGGTCGAACTCATTGTTCGAGGACAACGCCGAGTTTGGCTTTGGTTTTCGTCTCACCGCCGATCAGCATCACGGTCAGGCGGTGGCCGCCCTCAAGGCGATGAAGGGGGAGCTGGGGGAGGCGCTGGTCGAGTCGCTTATCAGCGCCCCGCAGCGGCTGGAGTCGGAGATCCGCGCCCAGCGGGGCCGGGTGGCCCAAGTGCGCGAACGGCTGGAGGAGGTGAACTCGGGGCAAGCCCGCGAGCTGCTCTCCTTGATTGATCAGCTGGTACGCCGCTCGGTCTGGATCGTCGGCGGCGACGGCTGGGCCTATGACATCGGCTCGGCGGGGCTCGATCATGTGCTCGCCTCCGGGCGGGATGTGAACGTGCTGGTGATGGATACCGAGGTCTACTCCAACACCGGCGGCCAGATGTCGAAATCGACGCCGCTCGGTGCCGTTGCCAAGTTCGCGGCGGGGGGCAAGACGCAGGCCAAGAAGGATGTGGCGTTGCAGGCCATCTCCTACGGCAACGTCTACGTGGCCCGCATCGCCTTTGGTGCCAACCCGCAGCAGGCGCTGCAAGCGTTGCGTGAGGCTGAGGCCTATCCGGGCCCGTCGCTTATCATCGCCTACAGCCACTGTATCGCTCACGGCATCGATATGGAGTTTGGCCTGACCCAGCAGAAACGGGCGGTGGACTCGGGCCACTGGCCGCTGCTGCGCTACAACCCGGTACTGCGCAGTTTGGGGCAGAACCCCTTCAGCCTCGACAGCCTGCGCCCCTCCATTCCGCTCGCCGAGTACAGGGCAGAGGAGAACCGCTACCGGGTACTTGCCCAGAGCCACCCGGAGGAGGCCGAGCGGCTGATGCAGGTGGCGCAAAAAGTGGCCTGGCAGAAGTGGGCCACCTACGAGGAGATGGCCACCCGCGAGGCCAGCCATTTCCATCCGCCGGTGTGAGGATGGGGTGGGTGAAATATAACCAAGCGGGCCAATGGCCCGCTTTTCTTATCGGGAAAAGAGGCACAAGCGGGATAAGGGGATGGTTACAAAGCAGCAGATGACCAGGGTCCCCTGGTCTGCGGGCGATAAAAAGCCCGGCTTTGAGCCGGGCTGGAGGGATAAATTGCTTATCCGGGTATTCGTCAAGGCGTCTAGTGTGGATGTTGTTTGAGGATGTCGTATATCTCCTCTTTCAGTTTGAGTTTCTGTTTTTTCAGATCCTTCACCTCGGAGCTGTAGTCGCTGGCGTGATGCTTTTCCAACTTTCTAATCTCCGCATCCAGGTCGTTGTGCAAGTCAAACTTCTTCTGGAAATGGACATCACTGCTCTTCAGTTTCGAGATGAGCTCTCTGTACTCTGGGAACATGTAATGAAGCCTCCTTGGTTTCGTTTGATTGTGCCTTCAAAACAAAAGTACCCCTTCCCCCCACAGATAAATGTGATCCGGATCGAATTCGGGACCAATGATTTGCTGCATGGGGAGGGTGTTTTTTAACTCATTGAATCACAAGCTGATAAGCGATTTGTAAGTAAGGTTATGAGCTTAAAACTGGAATCTCGATCACAGTTGTGACGGTTTGATGACGGCGGCGGGCTGGCAAGCGGGCAGTAAGAAGGGGCGCGGGGCCCCTTCTTGCGAACAGGTGTGGCGTTTACTCTTTTTTCTTTTTCTTCTCGGGCAGCGGCTTGCCATCGCGGGCGATCACCTTGCCCACTTCAAAGCCTATCTGCGCCGCCAGCTCTTCCAGATCCGGCGCCTTGGCTTCATCGCCGATGGCGTACTGATAGTTGGCTATGGTGATCTTCTCGGCCACAGGGGTGCCCGGCACTATGGGCTCACGCCAGCCCTGGCCGACATGCGCCACCAGGGTGCCGTTCATGATGAGCTCGCCGACGATTTCCTGGGTAGGGATGCCTTGGCCGTAGGAGAGACCCTGCGGGTGCTTTTTGCCGACCAGCGGCTCTGTGCTGACAGGCATCAACTTGGTGCGGATCAGCCACTTGGGATCCTTGGTCTTGCCGAGCGCTTTGCCGGTCTGGTATTCGTTGATCTTGATGGTCTTGATCATCTGGGCTGTAAAATCTTTGGTCAGCGCCTTCTGGGCTTCGCTCGTCTCGTCGATGGCAATGGGCGCCACATACCAGATTTTGGAGGCCTGCGCCTTGGGGGCTGCGGGCGCGGTTTGTGCCATGGCCAACGGGCTGAGCAGGATGGCCGCCAACAAGAGTCCGATTTTCTTCATTGTGATTCCGCTTTTGTTTCAACAAGAATTTTGTTTTGCCAGCGACGACTGCGCCAGCGCCAGAACATGGCCAGACCGCGCACCCACTCATCGCAGGCGAGCGCCAACCAGATGCCGACCAGTCCATAACCCTGCATGATACCAAGGAAATAGGCGAGCGGAACGGCAATCCCCCACATGGAGACGAGCGCCATGTAGAGCGGGAAACGGGCATCCCCGGTGGCACGCAGGGCGTTGATCACCACCAGATTGAAGGTGCGGCCGGGTTCGAGGATAAGGCTGATGAGAAACAGCTGGGCCACCTGGGTGATGATGTCCGGATCATCGGTGAACAGGCTGATGATGGCGCGGCCATTGAGGGCGGCGGCGATGGCGATCAGGGTCGTGACGATGAGGCCGAGTTTGAGGCTCTTCATCAGCTGGTTATAGGCCTGCTCGAAGCGGCGTGCCCCCGCCAGATGGCCGATGATGATCTCGTTACCCAGGCCGATGGAGAGGCCGAACAGCAGGATGAACAGGCAGATCTGGAAGAAGTAGGACTGGGTCGCTAGTGCCTTGTCGCCGAGCAGGCCGACGAAGGCGGTGACCACCATGAACTGCAACATCCAGGAGAGGTTCTCCCCCGCGGCTGGCAGGCCTATGTGCAGCACCTTGTCCAGCATGACCTTGCTGGGGCGGACAATCTCGGGTAGACGCAAGCGGATGCCGGTCTTGCGCGCCACCAGCCACACCAGCAGCACCACGCCGACGATGCGACCTGCCACCGTGCTGATGGCGACCCCGGCCACTCCCAGCTGGGGCAGGCCAAACCAGCCGTAGAGCAGCAGCAGGTTGCCGACGAAGGTGATGAGGTTGACGATCAGGGTCACGTACATGGCCTGACGGGTATGGCCGTGGGCGCGCAGGGTGGCGGCCAGACAGAGGGCTGCCGCCTCCGGCAGCAGGCACAGGCCGATGATCTGCAGATAAAGAGTGGCATCGCCCATCAGGTGGGCGGGCAGGTTCATCAGGGAGAGCATGGTGCTGGCGCCAGCGAGCACGCCGACCGCAGCCACCAGCCCCACCAGCAGGTTGAAGCCGATGGCGGTGTGGATGACGATGCGCGCTTTTTCCCGATCGCCAGCTCCCAGATACTGGGTGATCACCACGCTGGTGCCTATGCTGACGAAGCTGAACAAGGTGATGGCCAGATCGAACACCTGGTTGCCGACTGCCAGTGCCGCCACGCCCTGATAGGAGACGTGGCCCACCATGAAGGTGTTGAGGGCCCCGGTCAAAAAGTGCAGGGCGAGATCGATAAACAGCGGCCAGGTCAGGGAGAAGAGAGTGCCCGGGCCCGCGTGGGATTGAGTTTGCATGGGGTGTCCAAATACGAGTAATGGCCCTCGTCAGCGCCATCTGGACGGGCATTTAACACCAAGAGTCCGCAGGGTGCAATCCTGCCCTGAGAGGAGCGTGCGCCAGACCCTCCCGGGGAGAGTCTGGCGACCGATCAGGCCGGGGTGGCGCCTGCTTCCTGCTCAGAGGGGAGGGTGAGCCGCGCCGAGTCCGGCAGCGCATCATCCTGGGGCCAGTGGGAGAGAATGGCATCCGTGGTGCTCTCCACCACGGCATCATCCTTGAACACAGGCTCCCGGTAGCAGCGGGTCATGCGCAGCGCCTGATAGATGTCGGGGCAGAGGATGATGCCCTCGTCGCCCACCCGGATCCCGGCCTGTTTGAGCCACTGGCTCATCTGGCCGTGACGACCGGCCATTACCATCTTGATGCCGCGCCGTTTCAGATCCTTGTGCAGCTCCCCGATCATGCTCATCACGCTGATGTCCTGATGGGTGAAAGAGGCCACCGCATCCACCACCAGGCATTTGGGGTTGTGGGGATCCTGCACCAGCAGCACCAGCACCCGCCGCTTGAAGTAGGGGGCGTTGAAGTAGGTGAGCGGCGAGTTGAAGCGATAGACCAGGATGCCGGGAATGGCCTTGACCTGCTCGTTGTCCCTCAGGGTGCGTACCACCCCCTTGTCATCCATGCCGAGCAACTGGTCGGTGGGGCGCATCACGTTGCGCAGGAACTGGAACAGACCCAGCAGCACGGCGAGGGTGATCCCCGGGATCACCCCCATGGCCAGCACGCTGATAAAGGAGATCAGCGCCAGCCAGAAGGCGGCCCTGTCGGAGTAGCGCAGGGCCCACAGGCCGCGAAAATCGGTGAGCGAGAGCGACGCCATCACCAGCACAACGCCGAGGGCGGCCGTGGGTATGTATTGCAGTGGCGCCGTCAGGTAGAAGGTGACCAGCGCGATGGCGGCGGCGGCGATGATGGAGACCAGCTGACTCTTGCCGCCGTTAGCGTCGTTGACTGCGGTGCGCGAACCTGCCCCGCTGATGGCAAAGCCCTGGGAGGCGGCTGCCGCCAGGTTAGCCAGGCCGAGAGCCCGAAATTCCTTGTCCGCATCAATATCGTAGCCGTTCTTGGCGGCAAAACTGCGGGCAGTGAGCATCATGGAGACGAAGCTCACCATGGCAAGGTTGAGCGCCGGCAGCACCAGCTCGCGCATCAGGCCCGGGGGAAAGTCCGGCAACTGGAAGACGGGCATACCCGAGCCGATGGCACCGAGAGTAGCGATGCCAAACTGGTCTAGATTGAGCCCCCACACCAGGGCTGCCGTCACCACCATGGCTACCATGGAGGAGGGCCAGGCCGGTTTGTAGCGCTTGGCCAACAGCAGGGTGAGCAAGGTGGTCAGGCTCATGGCCATGGTCGGCAGATGGGTCTGGGTAATATAGCTGGCACCGCCCGCGATCTGCTCTATGAGGTTGCGATCGCTGAAGGTGAAGCCGAAGATCTTGGAGAACTGACCCACTATGATGGTGATGGCCACGCCGTTGAGCAGCCCCATCAGGATGGGGCGGGAGAGAAAGTCCGCCAGCACCCCCAGCTTGAAGCGGCTGGCGATGAGACACCATAAACCTGTCATGGCGGTCATTGTCATCACCAGTTGCCAGTGGCGGGTGGCATCGCCGGCGGCGAGCGGGGTGACCACAGCGGCGATCACGGCGCAGGTGGCGGCGTCCGGTCCGACGATAAGCTGGCGGGAAGTGCCAAACAGGGCGTAGACCAGCATGGGCAAGATGCAGGAGTAGAGGCCGACCAGGGGGCCCACACCGGCGAGTTCGGCATAGGCGATGGCCACGGGCAGCGCCACGGCTGCGACCGACAGGCCAGCGCGCACATCCGGTATCAGCCAGGCCCGCTGGTATTGCAGCAGGGTGGCGAGGCCCGGTAGCCAGCGTTCGAGTGAGAAGAAGTCGCGCATTATTTAACCCATTGAGTTACAAACTGCTTTTCCCTAGTGTGCCCAAGCTTGTCGAAACATTGCAATCAGGTTATGGCCAGTTCACCACCAAGTCAGGCCAGAGGGTCTGCCACTGTTTTTCCTGGATGCGTTGCACAAACACCTGGCTATCCTGCTTGCACCTCGGGTTGGGGCTCACCTGCAACGACCAGTGGTGGGCAAAGCCATAGGGGGCTAGCCACTCGAACGCGCCGTCTGACCGCAATCGGACCCCGATGCAGGTGGGCACCTCCACCCAGTGGCTGAGGGCCTCCAGGCTACTGGTAAAGGGGGGAACCCGCTGGCGTTGGTGCATACGGGCCTGATTGCGTACTTCCCAGCGTTGGCCCGGCACCCTGGTGGCCAGCCAGGCCTCATGATCTGCTTCGTTCAGCCCTTGCGGATCACCGCGATCCAGATAGATAAGATCGATATCGTTGAGCGGGGTAGGCACCGATTTACAGTGCAGATGATCCCAGATGAGATTGCGGATAAAGCCGGCCCCCAGCGCCCAGTCGGGCAGTGCCAGCTCGGCGGCGGCGTGCAGGCAGGCCATGCGCTGGTCATCGGCTCGCAGCAGGGTTTCGGTCTGCGCTTGCAAGTGGGCCTCTTGCGCGCTTTGGCGATCTTGTGCGTCTTGCGTACCCTGACGCGTCTGGGCGTCAACCTGCATTGCGGCGCAGCCAGACATCTATGTAGCTGCAACTGGGTACTATGGTGAGCCCCTCCGCCTGGGTCCAGCGGTAGAAGGTGCGTGCCAGCTGATCGGCGATGCCCTGTACCCTGAGCTCCGGCGGGACGAAGGTGCTGTAGGCATCAATGGTCTTGGCATCGAGCCGCCGGTAACGCAGCCTGGACTCCTTGCCGTCCACCACGCAGATGAATTGTTGCTGGTTGGCCTGATGAATGATCTCGCTCATGCTTGCTCCTCGATACGGGGAATGGGGTTATCTGACCACGTTGGCAGCCCTTTGCCAACTGCGCGGGCTCGCTTACACTGCGAGCCCGACCGGGTGCATACCCGCTAGCCAAGGTATAGAACAGTTAACAGAGGATGGATCCCGTTATGGCCTTCGCCACACTGGAAGATCTGATTGGCAATACCCCCCTGCTGGCGCTGCGCCGCATCAATCCCTGGCCCGAGGTCACCCTGCTTGTGAAGCTGGAGGGCAACAATCCCGCCGGTTCGGTCAAGGACAGGCCGGCGCTGAACCTCATCAAGAGCGCCGAAGCGAGCGGTCGCTTGCAGCCGGGGGCCCGGCTCATCGAGGCGACTTCCGGCAACACCGGTATCGCCTTGGCCATGGTGGCGGCGGCGCGGGGCTACCGGATGCGGCTCATCATGCCGCGCACCATGAGCCAGGAGCGACGCGATGCCATGCAGGCCTATGGGGCCGAGCTGGTGCTGGTGGAGGACGGCATGGAAGCCGCGCGGGATCTGGCGCTGGCCATGCAGGCACGGGGTGAGGGGCTGGTGCTCGATCAGTTCAACAACCCGGCCAACCCGGATGCCCACTATCAATCGACCGGCCCCGAGATCTGGCGCCAGAGCGAGGGGGCAGTCACTCACTTCGTCTCGGCCATGGGCACCACTGGCACCATAATGGGTGTTTCCCGCTATCTGAAGGAGCAGAACCCGGCGGTACAGGTGATTGGCCTGCAACCGGCACAGGGGAGCCAGATCCCGGGGATCCGCCGCTGGCCCGCCGCCTATCAGCCCGCCATTTTCGAGCCACAAAGGGTCGATCGGGTGCTGGACGTGACGCAAGAGGAGGCGCTGGTCATGATGCGCCGGCTGGCGCGGGAGGAGGGGATCTGCTGCGGGGTCAGCTCGGGCGGCGCCGTGGCCGGTGCCCTGCGGGTGGCGGCAGAGATCAAGCGGGGGGTGGTGGTGGTCATCATCTGTGATCGGGGGGACCGTTACCTCTCCACCGGGGTCTTTACGCCGGATCCGGCAGAGATGCGCTGAGTACGCCAGCCAGTAACATGATATTTATCAGTAGTTTGCTGGATAACTACTCGATCTGCCTTTTGTCACAATCAATACCTTTACAAGGTTGAATCCCTTTGTCTGCTGTTTGCTACCCGGTGCCCTCTTGTCACCGATGCAACCAGGAGCGGGAAGAGGCCATCCGCCGCAACAAGGAGTCCATCTGGCGCGAGAAGACGGCGGAGGGAAAGGACAACCATGGCGCCGGTGCCACCATCAGCGGGTAGCCAGCGGCCCCGCCAGGCGGGGCCAAGCCAGCCGCGTTATTCCCAGGCCAGCTCCAGCAGGCCGAGCAGCTGAGTCCGGTCGGCATCCTTGCGGTTGTAGAGCAGGGCACCGTCGTTGATGGCGAGATCCCGGATCTCGGACAGCAGGGCCTTGTCGGTGACGCCGGCTTCGCGCAGGGTGCGCGGCAGCTTCACCGCTTGCCACAGGGTATCGCGCAAGCTGCACAGGGCCTGGATGCTGGCCTGTGCCCGCTCTGCAACCGGGGTCGCCGCAAAGCGCTCGGCGCCGACCAGGGGCAGCAGCAGGCGAGCCAGTTCCTCATCTATGCCCGGCCGGTTGTAGTCGAGCACGGTAGGCAGGAAGAGATTCATGCACAGACCGTGGGGCAGGTGGCAGCGGGCCCCCAGACTATGACCGAGGGCGTGCACCAGCCCCACCATGGAGTTGGAAAAGGCCATGCCAGCCAGGGTGGATCCTTCCGCCAGTTGCAGCCGCAGGCGCTTGTCCTGCGGATGTTGCAGCACCTGGGGCAGGGCGCTGGCGATTTTCTCCACCGCCATCAGGGCCAGGGCGTCGCTGACCGGGTTCTTGGCGTTGCCGATGAAGGCCTCGATGGCGTGGGTCATGGCATCCATGGCGGTGGCTGCTGTGATGTTGAGGGGCAAGCCCTGGGTGAGGCGCGGATCCAGCACCGCCAGCTGGGGCAGCAGGAAGGGGGAGGTAAAGGGCACCTTGCGCCCGCTCGCCTCATCCTTGATCACCGCCACCAGTGTCACCTCGGATCCTGTGCCCGCCGTGGTCGGCACCACTGCCAGCGGCTGCAGGGGGCGAGTCAGGCAGCCTGCGCCAGCGTAATCCAGCAGCCGATCCCCGCCCATGGAGGCGAGGATATTGACTGCTTTGGCGGTGTCGATGACGGAGCCGCCCCCCAGCGCTACCAGGCTGTCACATTTGAGCTCCCGATAACGGGCTGCGATCCGTTCCACCACGGCGGTGGAGGAGTCGGCCGGGATCTCGTCCCAGATGTCAGCGACCTGCAACTCTCCCTCGGCCAGCACATTGGCCAGCAGGGTGGCGAGTCCGGTGGCGCTGACCCCCTTGTCGGTGAGCAGTAGCGGACGACGCGCGCCCAATCCGGCCAGCTCGCTGGCGAGCTGCTCCAGTGCCTGTTCACCCGCCATCAGTTTGACCGGGCAGAAAAAATCGTAATAGCGGCTCATTTCAAGGCTCCTTGCGCGTTAGCCGGTCACCAGACCCAGATAGATGTTGCAGGCCCGGCCAAGTTTGTTGGTCGGGGCGGGATAGTGGCGCAGCAGGGGCCGCGCGATAAAGGCGGGCAGGATCAGGGACTGCAACTGCTCAAGCCCCCGCACCAGATGCATGGCGACGGTCAGGTCCCCCTCCACCAGCAAGCGGTTTTCGCTGAACGCCTGATTGACCCCGAGCCGAAAGCTGAGGGCGCGAAAGGCGATGCCCTGATGCTTGAAACGCACTCGCAGGGGGTGCAAATCGCCGCTGGCATGGGGCTGTGCGCCGCACTGCCAGTTGCCCGCTGCCTTATGGATGATCAGCGCCTGGGTGAGGCCTGCCACCTCCAGTCGTATGGTGAGGCCGTCGGGCAGAGGGGCGAGCTCTTGTCGCACCGCCTCATCGACCCGGGCGGCGCGGCAGAGGGTACGCCCTATGACCCAGAGCAGAGTGGCTATCCAGAGGCGGCGGCCAAGGGCGGCCGCAGATTCAAACATCCGTGTTTGCATGGGGATTGGCTCCTGAGATGGCTGACCAGAAGAGGGCGAAGGCACTGGCTTGCCAGTAGTCGTCCTGTCCCAGCGCCGGCTGATCGACAAACAGTGATGCGCAGGCGAGAAACTGGCCCTGACACACCTCCAGCAACAGTGGGGCGGGAGCCTGCATCAGCTCGCCGCTTGCCTGCCCTTTTGCCAGCAGGGCGGGCAGAAAGCGCAGGGCATCGTTCAAGATCTGGCTACGGGCCGGTCTGGCCAGCAGGGGGGAGTGAAAGAAGCCCAGTACGAATTTGAGTTCGTTGGGGTGTGCCTGCATCCACCCCATCGCCAGCTGCCAGTAGTGGTGGGTCTGCTCGCGCAGGGGAAGAGCGGGGTCGGCTTCACTGATGGCTGCCCCCATCCGCTGCTTGATGTCCTGATAGAGCTGGAGGATCAGCGCCTCCTTACTCGGAAAATGGTGAAACAAGGTGCCGTTGGCCACCCCTGCCGCCTTGGCGATGCGGGCGGTGGCGGCCCCCTGCAGACCGTCCTCGGCGCACAGGGCGAGGGCGGCATCCAGGATCTGGCGGCGTTTGTCGGTCATGGTTTTTTGCATGCAGGGCTCCGGCGCACGTCAGCGCAAAAACAGCGCCATCATCAGCCGCTGGTGCCAGCGCCGATAAGGGGGATGAACCAGGGAGCCTGTGCTGAACCTGCCACGGCTCAACACGGTTTTCGCCTTGGAGAAGGTGAGAAAGCCTTCGTGGCCGTGGTAGTGCCCCATGCCGGAGGCGCCGATACCGCCAAATGGCACGTCATCGGCTGCCACCTGGAACAGACTCTCGTTGATGGCCATGCCGCCTGAGTGGGTCTCCCGGGTCACCCTGGCCTGCAGTGCCGGATCCAGGCTCATCAGATAGAAGGCGAGGGGGCGCGGGCGGGCGGCTATGTAGGCGAGCGCCTCGTCCAGGCTGTCGTAGGGCACCAAGGGTAACAGGGGGCCGAAGATCTCCTGCTGCATCAGCTGGCAGTGGTTGGGCACCTCGGTCAGCAGGTGGGGCATCAGCCGGTGAGCGACGTCGTCCCGGGCCGGGTTGCCGCAGGGGTGCACTTGCGCACCTGCCTGTTCGGCCTCGGCCAGCCAGCCGGTGAGTCGTTCATACTGGCGTGCATTGATGATGGAGCCGTAATCCGGGCTCCCCAGCCCTTGGGGATAGAGGCGAGCGAAGTGGTTGCGGTAGGCCTCGATAAAGGCATGTTCCTGGCCCCGTGGCAGCAGCACATAGTCGGGGGCCACGCAGATCTGGCCGGCGTTGAGGCTCTTGCCGAAGATCATCCGCTCCACCGCGAGCGCTATGGGCATGTCAGGGGCGATGAGGCAGGGACTCTTGCCACCGAGCTCCAGGGTGATCGGGGTGAGCTGGGGAGCCGCGGCAGCCATTACCAGCTTGCCCACCGCGGTCGAGCCGGTGAACAGTAGGTGATCGAACGGGAGTGCACTGAACGCGGCAGCCATCTGGGCATCACCCTCGACCACGGTGACCTCATTCTCATCAAACACCTGGTCCAGCAAGGTGCGCAGCACGGCGTTGGTGTGAGGGGTGAATTCGGAGAGTTTGAGCATGGCCCGGTTGCCGGCGGCGATGGCGCTGATGAGGGGGCCCAGGCTCAGCATCACGGGGAAGTTCCACGGCACTATGATGCCGACTACCCCGAGTGGTTGATAGAACACCTCGACCCTGGCCGGGGCCAGCAGCAGTCCCGTGTGACGGCGGTGCGGGCGCATCCAGCGCTTGATCCGCCGCTGGGTGTAGTTGATCTGCATGACGCAGGGGAGTATGTCGGCGATCAAGCTGTCGTAGTCGCTACGCTGGCCATAATCCAGGGCCAGGGCGTCACACAGCGGCTGCTTGTAGGCCAGCAGGGCGCGTTTGAGCTGGCTCAAATGGGCTCTGCGCTCGCTCAGACCTGGCATGGGATTGGCCTGACAAGCCTGTCTGAGCCTGTCCAGCTTGCCTGGTAGCGACAGCTTGTCTGTGGTGTTCTCCTGCAACTGAACCGCTTCCATGGCATACCTCGTGCGTTAATTGACCGACTGATTGGTCGGTCTAAATCTAGCGGCTTATTAATCGGCTGTAAAGTTTTGCCATCTGGCTTAGCATAGGGTCGCGGATGACTCACCTGTGAACTGTGCGACCCACCACAGTTTCGAGATTTGGTGGTTGGTGACTTATCCAATTAGGGGTAGTTTTTGGCCATCAACCTACAAGGAATGAGCGACATGACCAAGGAACTGAACAGCTTGTTGGCCCGGCTTGATGATGTGGTTGAGCGGATGCCGGATTGTTTCAACACCTATGAATTTGCCCAGAAGCTGGCACTGCAACACCAGCGCGAGTTCTTTGCCGCAGGCCACTCCCTGGCCGAGCAGGAGGGGCGCCTGCTACAGGTGCTGCATCAGAAGATTGCCGAGGCGCTGGCCAGTAGCGATGTGGTGATCGAGGGGGCCTTGTTGCCGTGCGTCACCCCCTGGGGCGAGAAAGCCACCTCGCCGCGCTGGCATCGCAAGCGCTGAGCACAGAAACAAGCATTGAGAAGGGCCCGTGACGGGCCCTTCTCAATGCTTGTGGCGGCGTGGCTCATTGCGTCAGGCGGCGAGCCTGCCAGTAGCGGCTGTTCCAGTAGACATTATCGAGGCGCGAGCGGATCACCCCCTTGCTGGTGGAGGCGTGGATAAACTCCCCGGCCCCTGTGTAGACGCCGACATGGTATTGCTGCCAGCCGGTCTTGAAAAAGACCAAATCCCCGTGCTGCAACCGGTAGCGATCGACCGGCGTGCCCAGGCTAGCCTGGGATTCAGTGGTTCTGGGCAGGTTGAAGCCGAGCACCTGCTGATAGGCAAGCTGGGTGAAGGCGGAGCAGTCGAGCCCGGCCCTGCTGGATCCGCCCATGCGATAGGGCACGCCGCGCCATTGCTGGTAGAAGCCGTCGAAGGCACTGCTCTGACGGGGTGGTGGTGGTTCGGGCGTGCTGGAACAGGCGGCCAGCAACAGGGCCAGCAGGGGCAGCAGTAACTTGCAATGCATGGGGGCTCCTTCGATCAGGTGACCCGCTCATCATAAACGGGGTTTGGGGCTCGAACATAGCCTTGCTGGCAATCAACAGCACCTGAGCATCCAGCAAGGACATAGACCGAGTGAGGTTATGTTATCGATAGTATTCATATTTAATAATATCTGGCGATTATCTGGAATGAGCATTTCAATATTAAAGTAATTATTCCATTTAAATATAAGTGGTTTTATGGTTAATATTGTTGATGTTACAGTGTGACATGTGTTACGTTTGAGTATCAGGGTGATTTGTTATGATAAAATGGTATTACAGCTGGTAGCGAGATATGTCACGCCCGTCATCCATATGATGGCAGAAAACGAAATATATTTGAGTTTATTTCCGCCGTCGGTTCACTGGGCAATATGTAACCTGTGTCGGGCGAATATAACCAGACAGAGGAGGGGCTCCCTATGATATTGATCTCATAGCCCTGAGTGTTTCCTCGCGGCAGAATGCCCAAGGCATCAGGCTCCCGCTTCATCGTTCAGGCCGATGAACAGGGAAAAACAGGTGTCGCCCGTATCAAAAATGGGCAGCGCTATGATAGCGCGACAACCGTGTAATAGTATCGGCGAGCGCCGAATATTCTATCTTAGAGCGTATCGTAGTCCTTGTTTTGTCATATGAAAGACCCACCATAAACACGTTGTTCATTCACGGTGATAAAAATGGTTGGCACTGATCGGCAAGCAAGCAGAATCACCCCGTAATATAACTATCAACAATAGGGTTGTGCTGTTTCACCTCATGATGGAAATAGTCTGGCGTGATTCGACATGGAGTTCACAATGAAAAATAAAAAACCACGCACATTCATTACCCGGGTTCCCACTCTCAGTTTGCTCGCCCTGACTTTGCTGGCAGGCAGCGTGCAGGCCGAAGACATAGGCGAGCGTACCGATCAGGGCACCACCATGCTGGCCAGCCTGCAATCGGAGCAGGGACTTGTCTACTTCAACGCCAGCATCTGGTTGGATGAGCAGCAAGCCACCAGGGGGCTGACCCCTGAGCAGCTGCGCGAACGCGTGCTGGTGCAGGGGGATCGCGTCTTTATCGATTTCAGTGCCATCACGGATAAGGACGAGCGGCAACAGGCCAGAAAGGCCATGGCTCGGCTGACCGGTATCTCGTTCGATGCGGACTGGGTGCTGGTTTCCGCCTACAAGGGGGCGCTGCTGTTTACCCCGTTGGGGGGCGTCGATGACCCGGCCTTCTATCAGGTGATGGAGCGGGTCGAGAGTCTTGCTAGGCGGGACCAACGCTCCCTGATCCAGCCGGCCGCCGCCGACGCCGGCTTGCCACATGTGGCCTTCTACCTCAACGTCAATCGCAAGATCACCGCTGCAGAGTGTATCTTCCCGCGTTCGCGCACCTGGGGTCGGGGGGATCGATTGTTCTGTGACTCGCCGAACATCTCGCTGGTTTATCGGGTGAATCTGGAGCGTTCCCTGCAATTTGGCAACACGGGCTCTGCCACGCCGGATGCCAAGATAGTGCGGATCTCGCTGGATGAGCAGTCGGCCGGTGCCGGCATCCAGCTCAACGAAGAGCTGACTTGGAGCGAGAACGTTGTCGATTACGCCGTGCTCGACGGCTGGCTGTGGGACTATGCCACCGATGCCATCGCCCAGGACTACCGTTTCACCATCGAAGCCTCCAACGGCAAGGCGGCCGTGCTCAAGAGCTTGCCCACCAACCTCAACAGCAAGTATGAGCATCGCGAGATCTCCGGCTTCGAGGTGGGGGTCAGCGGCGGTGGCGAGGTGAACAAGGATGGGCCCAAGGTCAAGCTGGATGCCTCGGCCAAGTTCAGCCAGCAGCGCCATCTCGCCTACAACACCCAGGACTATCGGGTCGAACGTTCGGCCCCCAGCGCCCAGAAGGTGAGTTTCAGCTGGGTGCGGGAGCAATATGCCAACGCGGAGTCTCTGCTCTCTTCCCAGACGGCCGGCGTCTGGGATATGAAGTACCCTGTGGATCACAGCCGCATCAAGCCGCTCAGCTACAAGGGCTTCGTGCCGAATCTGGACGTCATCTACATGGCGGGACCCAACGAGCAGGGTAGCACCACGTTCACGATTGATTCTTCGGTCAACATCCGCCCCATCTACACCGGCATCTACCAGCATTTCTACGTGGTGGGAGCGCATGCCTCCTTTCACGGCTTCGAAGATGAGGACAAGCGTAGACGGGTGGCTGCCTCCACCCGCTTCACGGTGGATTGGAACCACCCGGTGTTTACCGGCGGTCGCCCGGTCAACCTGCAACTGGGGGGCGTTGACAACAGTTGCCTGAGCACCAATGCCCAGCAAGGCGTGAGCGCCGTAACGTGTAGCGAGACCTCGACCGACCAGTCCTTCATCTATGACCAGTACGGCCGCTATGTCAGTGCGCGGGATACCGACTACTGCCTGGATGCCAACAAACTCGACCAGTTGCAGCGCTGCAGCCTGAGTCTGGGACAACGCTGGGAGTGGAAACCGGGGAGTGATCAGCTGAGCAACCTGCGCGCCCATCAGCTGCTGGGGCACAACACGCAGACGGGGGCGCTGGCGCTCTATGACGAGAATGGCCAGCCTGGTGACGTCAGCCTGCGTACCCTGACCGCCTACACCCGGATCTTCGGGTCGCCAATCGGCAACTGATTGAGTGTTGGTGTCTTGACCAATAAAAATGCCGGCAACTTACCGGCGTTTTCATGGAGGTCAGCCGAGAGGCAGGCCTTGGGTTCGATCAGCGGGGTGAGCAGCGCGGCCAGCTTGTAGAAGGTCTCTACCCGGGTGGTGCCGAGCCCGGCGCCGACCAACAGGGGCAGCAGTAACTTGCTATGCATGGGGGCTCTTTTGACCAGGTGATCCGCTCATCATAAGCGGGGTTTGGGGCTCGAACATAGCCTGGCTGGCAATCAACAGCACCTGAGCATCCAGCAAGGACATAGACCGAGTGAGGTTATATTATCGATAGTATTCATATTTAATAATATCTGGCGATTATCTGGAATGAGCATTTCAATATTAACGTAATTATTCCATTTAAATACAAATGATTTTATGATTAATATTGCTGATGCCACAGTGTGACCTGTGTCACATTTGAGTATCAGGAAGGTTTGTTATGATAAAATGGTATTAAAGCTGGTAGCGAGACATGTCACGCCCGTCATCCATATGATGGAAGAAAACGAAATATATCTGAGTTTATTTCCGTCATCGGTTCACTGAGCAATATTCAGCCTGTGGCGGGCGTTGGCTGACAATATCACCAGACAGAGGAGGGTCGCCCCATGATATTGATCTCATAGCCCTGAGTGTTTCCTCGCGGCAGAATGCGCAAGGCATCAGGCTTCCGCTTCATCGTTCAGGCCGATGAACAGGGGCGCGAGGATCAAAACAGGTGTCGCCCACATCAAAAAGGGGCAGCGCTATGACAGCGCGACAACCGTGTAATAGTATCGGCAAGCGCCGAATATTCCACCCTAGACTGTATCGTAGTCCTTGTTTTGTCATATGAAAGACCTACCATGAACATCTGCTCATTCACGGCGATAAAAATGGTTGGCATTGTTCGGCAAGCAAGCAGAATAACGCCGAAATATAACCATCAACAATAGGGTTGTGCTGTTTCGCCTCATGATGGAAATAGTCTGGCGTGCTTCGACATGGAGTTAACAATGAAAAATAAAAAACCACGCAAATTCATTACTCGGGTTCCCACTCTCAGTTTGCTCACCCTGGCTTTGCTGGCAGGCAGCGTGCAGGCCGAAGACATAGGCGAGCGTACCGATCAGGGCATCACCATGCTGGCCAGCCTGCAATCGGAGCAGGGACTTGTCTACTTCAACGCCAGCATCTGGCTGGATGAGCAGCAAGCCACCAAGGGGCTGACCCCTGAGCAGCTGCACGAACGCGTGCTGGTGCAGGGTGAGCGCGTCTTCATCGATTTCAGCGCCATCACGGATAAGGACGAGCGTCAACAGGCCAAAAAAGCCATGGAGCGGCTGACCGGTATTTCGTTCGATGCCGACTGGGTGCTGGTCTCCGCTTACAAGGGGGCGCTGCTGTTTACCCCGTTGGGGGGCGTCGATGATCCGGCCTTCTATCAGGTGATGGAGCGGGTCGAGAGTCTTGCCAAGCGAGGCAAACGCTCCCTGATCCAGCCAGCCGCCGCTGACGCCAGCTTGCCTCACGTGGCCTTCTATCTCAACGTCAACCGCCCGATCAGCAACGCCGAGTGCACCTTCCCGCGCTCGATCAAGTGGGACAAGGGTAACAAGGTGTTCTGCGATTCGGCGAACATCTCGCTGGTCTACCGGGTCAATCTGATGCGCTCCCTGCAATTTGGCACCACGGGCGCCGCCACGCCGGACGCCAAGTTGGTGCGGATCTCGCTGGATGAGGAGTCGGCCGGTGCTGGCATTCAGCTCAACAACGAGCTCTCCTGGTCAGGTAACTCGGGGTTCCCGCTGTGGGGCTGGGTGATGGACTGGGCCACCGATGCCATCGCCCAGGACTACAGTTTCACCATCGCAGCCTCCAACACCAAGGCGTCTGTGCTCAAGAGCCTGCCCAACAACCTCAACACCAATTATGATAATCGTGAGATCTCCGGCTTCGAGGTGGGGGTGACCGGCGGGGGCGAGGTGAACAAGGATGGGCCCAAGGTCAAGCTGGATGCCTCGGCCAAGTTCAGCCAGCAGCGCCAGCTCGCCTATAACACCCAGGACTACCGGGTCGAGCGCTCGGCGCCAAACGCCCAGAAGGTGAGTTTCAGCTGGGTGCGGGAGCAGTACGCGAGCGCGGACTCCCTGCTCGTCACCAAGCAGAGCCTCCCCACTGACCTCAAGTACTACGTGGATCACCGCCGTATCAAGCCGCTCAGCTACAAGGGGTTCGTGCCTAATCTGGACGTCATCTACAAGGCGAAACCGGACGAGACGGGCACCACCGTGTTTAACATTGACTCCTCGGTCAACATCCGTCCCATCTACACCGGTGCCGTTCAGACCACGGTCATGTGGATCCCGGTTCGTATCGACTACCAAGGCTTTGAGGAAACCGACAAGCGCAGACGGGTGACTGCATCCGAACGTTTCACGGTGGACTGGAACCACCCGGTGTTTACCGGCGGTCGCCCGGTCAATCTGCAGCTGGGGGGCGTTGATAACCGTTGCCTGAGCGCCAATGCCCAGCAAGGCGTGAGCGCCGTGATGTGTAACGAGACCTCGACCGACCAGTCTTTCATCTATGACCAGTACGGTCGTTATGTCAGCGCGCGGGATACCGGCTACTGCCTTGATGCCAACAACCTGGGCCAGTTGCAGCGTTGCAGCCTGAGCCAGGGACAGCGCTGGACGTGGAAGTCGGGGAGCGATCTGCTGAGTAACGAGTACGCCAATAAGCTGCTGGGTCACAACAAGCAGACGGGGGCGCTGGCGCTCTATGACGAGAATGCCCTGCCTGGTGACGTCAGCCTGCGTACCCTGACCAACTACACCCGGGTCTTTTCCTTCGAAAAGTAAACCGGTAAGTGATTGAGTGTTCGTATCTTGACCAATAAAAGCGCCGGCAACTTGCCGGCGTTTTCATGGGGGTCAGCCGAGAGTCAGGCCTTGGGTTCGATCAGCGGGGTGAGCAGCTCGGCCAGCTTGTAGAAGGTCTGCACCCGGGTGGTGCTGGGACGCCACACCAGGCCTATCTCGCGGTACGGCGTCTCGCCCGGCAGGGGAATGGCCACCAAATCCGTGTTGTCGAGGATACCGGCATCGATGGCCATCTGCGGCAGGAAGGTGGTGCCGAGCCCGGCGCCGACCATTTGCACCAGGGTGTGCAGGCTGGTGGCGGCGAACGGGTTGATCTTGCTCTTGTCCTGCAACCGGCAGGCGCTCACCGCATGCTCGGTGAGGCAGTGCTCCCGCTCCAGCAGGAAGATGCTCTGGTTGGGCAGCTCCTTGTAATCGAACGGGGTGTGCAGAGCGGCCGCCATGCTGGCGGGCATCACCATGTGGAAGGGATCCTGGCCGACCATCTTGCAGTGGAAGCCGCCGATCTCTACCGGCAGCGCCAGGATCAGCAAGTCGAGTTGCCCCTGCTCCAGCTGCTTGAGCAGGTTGGTGGTGGTGTCTTCACGCAGCAATAATTCCAGCTCAGGATAGCTCTTGCCACATACCTGCAGCAGCTTGCTGAGCAGGAAGGGGGCGATGGTGGGGATGCAACCGAGTCGCACCGTGCCATGCATGACCCCGCCCTGATGCTGGCCTAGCTCCATCAGATCCCGTGCATCTGAGAGCAAATTGCGAGCGCGCTCGACGATTTCCATGCCGACCGGGGTCATAATGAAGCTCTTGTGGTCCCGCTCCACCAGTTGCAGGTCCATCATATCTTCCAGCGTCTGGATCCCGGTACTGAGGGTGGACTGGCTGACGTGACAGGCCTTGGCGGCGCGGTTGAAGTTCTTGTGCTCGTCGAGAGCGACCAGATATTGCAGCTGTTTCAGGCTGGGCCAACGTTGCATAGGAAAACCCGATTAATGCTATCTATTTAATTTGATTTAACTAATCTACCACCGGGTCTATAGTTTGTCGCTTCAATTAGACGGACTTGGCTCTAGGTAGCCCAATCCTGACAGGATTGTTCACTTCACATAAAGAGGAATTGAATATGGTATTGGTAGGCCGTCCCGCACCTGATTTTACCGCTGCAGCTGTTCTGGGTAATGGTGAGATTGTTGACACTTTCACCCTGTCATCCCACATCAAAGGCAAGGCAGCCGTCCTGTTTTTCTATCCGCTCGATTTCACCTTCGTCTGCCCGTCCGAGCTGATTGCCTTCGATCACCGTTATGAAGAGTTCCAGAAGCGTGGCGTGGAAGTGATCGGTGTTTCTATCGATTCCCAGTTCTCCCACAACGCATGGCGCAACACCAAAGTGGAAGAGGGTGGTATCGGTCAGGTCAAGTACCCGCTGATCGCCGACGTGAAACACGACATCTGCAAAGCCTATGACGTTGAGCATCCGGAAGCCGGCGTTGCTTTCCGTGGTTCCTTCCTGATCGACAAGAACGGTGTTGTTCGTCATCAGGTCGTCAACGATCTGCCGCTGGGCCGCAATATCGACGAGATGCTGCGCATGGTCGATGCCCTGCAATTCCACGAAGAGCACGGCGAAGTCTGCCCGGCTCAGTGGGAAAAAGGCAAAAAAGGCATGACCGCCTCTCCGGATGGCGTTGCCAAGTATCTGTCCGAGAACGCTGCGTCCCTGTAATAACGACTGCGTACTGGATACTGAAAAACCGATGCCAAGGCATCGGTTTTTTTATCTCTTTTTTTCGTTACCTAACCGAATGTCAGCAATAAAAAAGCGCGCCCACAGGCGCGCTGTTGCGAGTCAGGTCGTCAGGCTATTCGTCGAAGATACCGAAGTGATCCTTGGCGAAGTTGACCCTCTGCTCCACGTTCATCTTGACCTGGCCCAGCTTCTCTATGGTCTTGAGATTGGGCACCAGGCCCCGACCGTTGGCGATCTGGATGGCGAGGCCCGGTCGGGCGTTGAGCTCCAGCAGCATGGGGCCACGGAACTTGTCCAGCACCATGTCGGTGCCTATGTAGCCAAGGCCCGACATTTCGTAACAGGAGGCCGCCAGGGTCAGCAGTGTGTCCCAGTGGGGCACCTTGAGTTCATACAGATCGAGGCCGGTATCCGGGTGATGACGCAGCGGATTGCCAAACTGCACCGCCCGCAGTGCCCGGCCAGTGCGCAGACACAGGCCCACGCCCACAGCGCCCTGGTGCAGGTTCGCCTTGCCGTCGGAGGCGGCGGTGGAGAGACGCATCATGGCCATCACGGGGAAGCCCTTGAAGATGATCACCCGCGCATCGGGCACCCCTTCGAATGAGTAGCCATCGAAGACATCATCGAAGTTGATGAGGCCCTCCACCAGCGCCACGTCGGGCTTGCCGCCCAACGAATAGAGGCCGGCCAGTATGTTGGAGACATGACGCTCCAGATCCTGACCGTTGCTGGCGCTACCGTTGGGTTTGTAGAAGAGACCATCTTGCTGACGCAGGATCACCAGGATCCCTTTACCGCCCGAACCGCGAGCCGGCTTGATGCAGAAACCCGGCCAATCCTTGACCAGCGTGGTGATGCGGGTCACGTCGTGCTGGGCGCGGATGGTGCCGATCAGTTCCGGCACCGTCACCCCCGCATCCAGTGCGATGCGCTTGGTCTGCAGCTTGTCATCCACCAGGGGATAGAGGCTGCGCGGGTTGTAGCGGCTGATGTAGGAGTGGTTACGCTTGTTCATACCGAGGATGCCTGCCTGGGACAGGCTCCACGGGGTGGTGTATTTTTCCCAGAACCACATCTGTTACTTGTCCTTACCTGGGGTGGCGCCAGACTCGATCTCGTTCACCAGCGGTTTGAAACGCTTGAGCTCGCTCAGCTTGTAGCCGGTGTAGTTACCCAGCAGCAGCACGGTCGCCATCAGCACCAACTGCAGGCCGAGGAAGTTGAAGGTGAGGTGGCGGATCAGTTCGTTGTCCATCGCCAGGTAGGCGATGATGGCCACCAGCAGGGAGCCGCCACCCTGGCGGAACACCTCTTTCGAGCCCTCTTCTTCCCACAGGATGGACATACGTTCGATGGTCCAGGAGAGGATGATCATCGGGAAGAAGGTGATCTTCATGCCGTCGGTCAGCCCCAGCTTGAAGGCGAACGCGGAGAAGATGCCGATCATCGAAATCACCATGATGATGATGGCCGATATCCGCGCCACCAGCAGCAGGTTGAGCCGCGACAAGTACGAACGGATGATGAGGCCGGTCCCGACGATAAGCAGGAAACCCACCAGACCGGTAATCAGCTGGGTCTGGATAAAGGCGACCGCGATCAGCACAGGCATGAAGGTGCCGGAGGTCTTGATCCCGACGATAACCCGCAGGAATACCACCATCAGCACACCGATGGGGATCAGCAGCAAGCCCTTGAACAGGGTCTGCTCTTCCAGCGGCAGGCCGTGGATGGAGAAGTTGAGAATATCGGACTTCTCGAATTTCTGGGCCAGCGCCACGTTGACCGGTTGCTCCTGCTCGATCATCGAGAAGGTGACACGGGAGTTGTGGCCACCGGTCACGTCCAGCAGGGCGCCGGAGTTGTACTCCCACAGCAGCAGGTTGGCAGGGCGGCCCTGTTCACCGGTCTGCGGATTGAACAGCTTGTAGTCGGTCGGGTTGTTGAACACCTGCAGATAATCCACCAGCTCCTGACGACGGCGACCATCTTCCAGGCTCAGGGCCTGCACCACGCGGGCCGGTACATTGGCATTGTTGAGCAGCTCGGCGATCAGGTTGGCGCGGGTCTTGTGCTTTTTCAGCAGCTCGGCGTTCTGCTCTTGCTTCTCGATCTCCTTGATGATCTCGCGGGTCAGGGTATAGCCATCGGCAGAGCGCTCCTGGGCACGCTCCAGGATCTGCTTCATGGCGGTGGCGTAGGGCTCGCTCTCGATCTGCTTCTCTATGGCCGGCGGCTGCGGGTTGGCGGCCGGTTTGGCATGGGCATCTGCCATCATGTCGACGCGGTAGTAGAGCTCCTGACGGCCGGAGGCGGTACGGATCGACCACTCGGCGCGGGCATCACCGTCTTTCTCGACAAACGACAGGCCATAGCCCGGGCTCGCGGCGTTCTCGTTCATCAGGGTGAAACCGGGCTGAGTGCCCGGAATGGCCAGGGAGGCGATCACAGGTTCGCCGGTGGCTTCAAATTCCAGTTTGGCTTCGATGGACCAGATCTGGCGCTTTTCACCGGGCGTGAGCGGCACATCCAACGCTATGTGGTGATAAAACGTCATCCCCAAGCCGACAATGTACAGCAGGGCGACCAGCAAATAGAACGGCTTACGGGAAACCATGGATTATTTCACATCCTTGAGCTTGGGTTTGGGTTGGATATACTCGCGGGCCACATCAACGACGGCGATGTCTTTCAAAAACTCACGACCCAGCAGCACGGGGAAGGTCATGTCGCTGCGATCTTTGAGGGTAAATTCGGCTTTCTCGGTCATGTCGCCAATGCGCACGGCCAGACGGACCACCGGACGACGGTCGAGGTCGTCGGCGGAAGCCTGACGCACCCGCACGTGACGCACCAGCGGTGCTTCGATCTGGATCTTGTCATCCATCTCCTGGTGGCTCAGGAAGAAGCGCACCCAGTTTTTGCCGTTGCGCTCGAAGATGGTGATGTCCTGGGCGCTGATGGAGGAGGTGGTGGCACCGGTATCGACCCGCGCCTGGAAGGCGTCATTGGCGGCGTCTACCCAGATCCACTCGGCTTCACCGACCAGCAGTTTGCCATCGACCGTGTGGCCCTGGCTTGGCGCCTGGCACTTCTCGGTCGGGATCGCCATGGGCTTGGGTGGCTCGGGCGGCAAGGATTCGAGCTTGCTATCGACTTTTTTCACGGACTCTTTCATGTTGTTGACATCAGTGTTGAGCTGAACCAGCAGGTGCTGTTGCTGCACGTACTGCTTCTGTTGCTGTTCCATGGATGTTTGCAGACGTTGCTCGCTCAGCGTGATCTCGGTGCGAAGCTCGGCCAGCGTCAAGGTAGGTACCGGGGGCGCTTTCTCCATACTGACACACCCGCCGAGACTGAGCAGGGAGAGCAGGGTCATTCCTTTAAATTTGCTTTTCATGTCATTCATTTAACTGTGCTTCCTGGAATTGGGTCAGTGTAACTTCCACAGGCGCCATCGGCTAGTCTTTGGCCTTTCTGGCAATCAGTACGGCACGTTTCGGCGCCGGGTGTCCTTCCACCGTGAGCGCTGGGTCTTGGGGGTCCAGGTAATCGCTCAGTGATTCATTTATCATCCAGTCGGTACGACGCTGTTCGTCGGTGCTGGTCATATTCTCGTCCACGATACGCACATCGGTAAATCCGCAGCGCTCGACCCAGAGCTTGAGCGCGGTGCTTGAGGGGATGAACCAGACGTTACGCATCTTGCCGTAGCGATCAGTGGGCACCAATACATCGTTGACGCCGCCATCGATCACCAGGGTTTCCAGTACCAGCTCGCCATCGTCTTTGAGCTGATTGCGCAACTGCTCTATGTGCTCGATGGGGGATTTGCGGTGATAGAGCACCCCCATGGAGAAGACGGTGTCAAAGGCGCGCAGCGCCGGCAGCTCCTGAATGCCCAGCGGCAGCAGGTGGGCGCGCTGGTCGCCGCCGAGAAAGTGGCGGATGGCCTCGAACTGGCAGAGAAACAGGGGGCTCGGATCTATGCCGACCGCGAGTTTGGCCCCTTCCCCCACCATGCGCCAGAGGTGATAACCGCTGCCGCAGCCCACATCCAGTACATAACGACCGGCCAGCGGACTGATATGGGGCAATACCCGATCCCACTTCCAGTCGGAGCGCCATTCGGTGTCGATGTGGATGCCGTGCACCGTGAACGGGCCCTTGCGCCAGGGCATGAAGTGGCGCAGCAGGCTCTCGACCTTCTTGCGCTCCCCCTCGCCGAGGCTCTCGGCCCCGCCTATCTCGACCCGGCTTTTCAGCTCTATGTGTCCGGGGGATACCACCGGCAGCTTGTTGAGGGCTCGGTTCCAGCGCGGCAGGTCCCCGTGCTGGTTGTCATGTTGCCAGGCGTGCAGCTGGGCGGGCAGGGTATGCAGCCAGTGGCTCAGCCGGTTTTTGGCGATCAGTTGATAAAAATGGGCAAAGTCGATCATGGCTTAGTTGGTGTCGCTGGATTTGATGGCAATCATGGAACCGAAGTTGAAGCACTGGAACCAGAGATCCTGGTGAACGAAACCGGCGTCTCGCAGGCGGGCTCTGTGTATCGCCAGGCTGTCGGTGCGCATCACGTTTTCGAGGGCGTTGCGCTTCTGGCTTATCTCCAGCTCGCTGTAGCCATTGGCCCGCTTGAAATCCAGGTGCAGATCGATGAGCAGCTCATTGACCGGCTCATCGTCGAAGCGGAACTTCTCGCTCAGGATCAGGATGCCGCCCGGGCGCAGCCCATCAAAGATGCGCTGGATCAAGGTCATCCGCTTTTCGGGGTCCACGAACTGCAGGGTGAAGTTGAGCACCACCACAGAGGCGTTCTCGATAGCGACGTCGCAGATGTCCGCTTCGACCAGCTCCACTGGCACCTCGGATTTGAATCCAGAGAGGTGGGCGCGGGCGCGTTCGATCATGGGATGGGAGAGATCGACCGCCGTGATGTGACAACCCGGTTGGGTCACGTGGCGGCGCATGGCCTGGGTGGCGGCGCCAAGCGAACAGCCGAGATCGTATAAATGGCTTCCCGGCTGGGCGTAGCGGGCAGCCATCATGCCGATGGCGGAGATGATGTTGCTGTAGCCCGGCACCGACCGCTGGATCATGTCGGGGAAGACATCGACGACCTGTTCGTCAAAGCAAAAGTCCCCCAATCGGGCGATAGGGGCGGCAAAAATCTGGTCTTTGGTATGCATGCTGGCGCAACCTGACACTCGGTATATGAACCGACTGTTTGTTCAATTGAGTCGTTGGGTGACACCCTTCAGGGTTGTTTTATCACCGGTTTACGAACGGGGTGGCTGGCCGTGAGATCCTTCGGGCCTGTCCTGTTCGCAATGGGCCATTATCCGGGCCCTTGATCCGGAGCCGCGCTGCTTGTTGCAATGAATTGCAGTGGTCAACGGCAGGCCCCTTATATGGAGCCGCGCTGTTTGTTGCAATGAATTGCAATGGTCAACGGCAGGCCCCTTGCTTGGGGCGCTAGTGTAGAGGATTGATGGGCGTTTGTCTTGACGCCGAGCCCCGTCCAGCCACAAAAAAGCGGCTTTTTTTACGCCCGTCCGATGGTCGGTGACATGGCTGACTAAAAGCGCAGCACGCCCTGGCGCGCGCGATCGTTTTCCCCCGGCCAGGGGGCCATCTCCTGACCCAGCAGGCGGGTTATCTGACGGGCCAGCTCGGGTGACTGGGCATTGTCAGCGGTATGTATAAAGAGGTAGAGATCCTTTCCCTCCGCCAGCCACTGACGCCAGTGGGGTAGCCAGCCTGGCAGGAAGGGGCGATTGGCGGCCGGATCCGGCAGACCGATGAGCCGTACCACGGGGGCACTGGCGGTAGCCAACAGATGCACTGGCAGTCTGGGCTTCTTGCCCTGGGCATCTATCATGGCTGCCGTGGTGGCCGGCACAGAGAACAGCGGCCGGCTGTCGAGCATGATGCGGTTGATGCCGTTTTCCATCAGCATCCGATTCAGGCTTCGCTCTGCCTCGCCTTTGGCGAAGAAATCGGGGTGGCGCACCTCGAGGGCATAGCGAAACTGTGTCGGCAGCCGGTTGAAGAATTCAGCGAGACGGGGAAGGCCGCTCGGGCCGAAGCGGGCAGGCAGTTGCAGCTTGAGCAACCCCAGCTTGTCGTGCAGCGGGGTGAGCAGCCGGATAAAGTCGGTCACCTGTTTGTCGGCATTCACCAGATCGCTCTGATGGCTGATTGTCTGCGGAAACTTGAAGCTGAAGCGAAAGTGAGCGGGCACCGCATCGGCCCAGCGTCGCACTGTTTCGGGGGTCGGCGAAGCGTAGAAGGTGGTGTTGCCTTCTACCGTGTTGAACACCCGGGCGTAGTGGGCGAGGTGCTCGGCGGGTTTGGCGCCCACGCCCAATAATTGACCGGGCCAGGCCGGGTGTGACCATTGTGGCAGGCCCAAAAAGAGGCTCATGGCGGATCCTGTCTGCGGGTTTATCTCGTTTTGCGCCCATTTTTTGTCTTGAGATGTAAAAAACAGGGCAAAGGGGGCTGCTGGCCATTTTACCCAAATGGGGGTTTTCCTCTATAATGCCAGCCCTTTTGTTTGCCAATGGTTGTGACTCACGCCGCTGTGCGCATATTGTGGCGACGGTAGCGGCCATGAATTGGCCAAACAACGACGCTTTCCGATGCCCTCTGACCGACTGCCCGGCCGCTTGCCAGCCGCCTCTGGTCGAGCCGATATCGGTGGCAGGTGTCCGATCCCGGGGGTCGGACGGTATGAGACAGATTTCAAACCGGGCAAGAACAAGACTCTGGCCAGCTGTGAGACAGACGGTGCTTGCCAGTCGTGCCCGGCGACCCAGGTTCACCGTCTCTCTACAATTTCGAAGGAAGAAGTCCATGCGCTCTATTTATTGCGGACAGGTCAATGAGGCCCATGCTGGGCAGACCATTACATTGTGCGGTTGGGTCCATCGTCGTCGCGACCTGGGCGGCCTCATCTTTATCGACATGCGTGACCGGGAAGGGATCGTGCAGGTGTTCTTCGATCCGGACAAGCCGGACGCCTTCGCCCTGGCCTCCGAACTGCGCGGTGAGTTCTGCATTCAGGTCTCCGGCGTGGTACGTACCCGTCCCGACTCCCAGCGCAACAGCGACATGGCCACCGGCGCCATCGAAGTGTTCGCCCACGAGCTCACCATCATCAACCGCGCCGAGCCGTTGCCGCTGGACTTCAACCAGGTCAACAGCGAAGAGCAGCGCCTCAAGTTCCGTTATCTGGACTTGCGTCGCCCCGAGATGGCCAAGTACCTGAAGACCCGTGCCAAGGCCAGCGCCTTCGTGCGCCGCTTCATGGACGAGCACGGCTTCCTCGACATCGAAACCCCCATGCTGACCAAGGCCACCCCGGAAGGTGCCCGTGACTATCTGGTGCCGAGCCGGGTGCACAAGGGCAAGTTCTACGCCCTGCCGCAGTCCCCGCAGCTGTTCAAGCAGTTGCTGATGATGTCGGGCTTCGATCGCTACTACCAGATCGTCAAGTGCTTCCGTGACGAAGACCTGCGTGCCGACCGCCAGCCGGAATTCACCCAGATCGACGTGGAGACCTCCTTCATGACAGCGCCCCAAGTGCGCGAGCTGATGGAAGAGATGATCCGCAACCTGTGGCAACACGTGCTGGCCGTGGATCTGGGCGACTTCCCGGTGATGACCTTCGACGAAGCCATGCGTCGTTTTGGCTCCGACAAGCCGGACCTGCGTCTGCCGATGGAGCTGGTCGATGTGGCAGACCTGCTGACTAATGTCGAGTTTGCCGTGTTCGCTGGCCCTGCCAACGACCCGAAAGGCCGTGTGGCAGCCCTGAAAGTGCCGGGCGGCGCCGAGCTGTCCCGCAAGCAGATCGACGAGTACACCAAGTTTGTCGGCATCTACGGTGCCAAGGGCCTGGCCTGGATGAAGGTCAATCATGCTGGAAGCGGCCTCGAAGGCGTACAGTCTCCGGTTGCCAAGTTCCTCTCCGATGAGATAGTGCGTGAGATCCTGACCCGTACCGGCGCGGCCGACGGCGACATCATCTTCTTTGGCGCAGACAGCAAGAAAGTGGTGGCCGATGCCATCGGTGCCCTGCGTCTGAAAGTGGGCCGCGATCTGGGTCTGATGGAAAACAGCTGGAAGCCGCTGTGGGTCATCGACTTCCCCATGTTCGAGGAAGACAGCGAAGGCGGTCTGGCGGCCATGCACCACCCCTTCACCGCCCCGAGCAACCTGGGCCCGAGCGAGCTGAAAGCCAACCCGCTCAGCGCCTATGCCAACGCCTACGACATGGTCATCAATGGCTACGAAGTGGGTGGCGGCTCTGTGCGTATCCACAACAGCGAGATGCAGGCCACTGTATTCGACATCCTGGGTATCACCCCGGCCGAGCAGCGCCTCAAGTTCGGCTTCCTGCTGGATGCGCTGAAGTACGGTACCCCGCCGCACGCCGGTCTGGCCTTCGGCCTGGATCGCCTGAGCATGCTGCTGACCGGTACCGACAACATCCGGGACGTGATTGCCTTCCCGAAAACCACGGCGGCCGCCTGTCTGATGACTGACGCCCCCAGCTTTGCCAACCAGGCGCAGATGAGCGAACTGGCGATTGCGACGACCGTCAAGGGTGATGAATAAGCCGGCATCCGGCATAGTCCCGGCCGCGCCCAGCGCGGCCTACCCGGTCACTTTGTGTTATTGAAATCTAAAAAATATAACGGAGAGTCTCTATGGCAGGTCACAGTAAATGGGCCAACATCAAACACCGCAAGGCAGCTCAGGATGCCAAGCGCGGCAAGATCTTCACCAAGCTGATCCGTGAAATCACCACCTCTGCCCGTATCGGCGATCCGGATCCCGCCAACAACCCGCGTCTGCGTGCGGCAGTGACGGCAGCCCTGACCAGCAACATGACCCGCGAAACCATCAACCGCGCCATCGCGCGTGGGGCCGGTGGTGGCGACGGCGAGCAGCTCGAGACCATCGTCTACGAAGGCTACGGCCCGGCAGGCTCCGCCGTGATGGTGGAGTGTCTGACCGACAACCGTAACCGTACCGTGGCGGAAGTGCGTCATGCCTTCAGCAAGAGCGGCGGCAACCTGGGGACCGATGGCTCGGTCGCCTACCTGTTCAGCAAGAAAGGGCTGCTGACTTTCGTCGGTGTCGATGAAGACGCCCTGATGGATGCGGCACTGGAAGCGGGCGCCGACGACGTGGTGACCGAAGAGGATGGTTCCATCGAGGTGTACACCACCCCGAACGATTTCGGTACCGTGCTGGATGCGCTGGAAGCCGCCGGCTTCAAGGCACAGAACGCCGAAGTGACCATGATCCCTTCCACCGAGGCCGAGCTGGATGCGGAAACCGCGCCCAAGCTGATGCGTCTGATCGACATGCTGGAAGATTTGGACGACGTGCAGGAGGTGTACCACAACGGCTCCATCTCCGACGAAGTCGCCGCGACCCTGTAATCCGGTCCGTGAACACTCAGGTGGCGACGCTCTGTTCGCCCCCGCTAAAACGGCAGCCTCGGCTGCCGTTTTTCTTATGATGAGCTGGCACCTGAAGATCGTGCCGACCATGGCATTGCCCGCCTTAATTTTCCCTTAAGTTTGGCAACTTAAGTTGCCTGCAGTGTCCGGGCGCCCCAGCCCCTTGCCGCGCTTGCCTTCAGGAGGCGCGGCAAGCGAGCACTCACAACCGGTGCCCCATGCAGGGGCTCCCGTCCTGCTTGGTTTGTCGGAGTATCGTTATGCGCATCACCCTGGGAGTGATGAAGGTGAATCTGTTGCTGGTGCTGCTGTTTGCACTGGTGTTCAACTGGCCCATCTTCCTGCACTTTTACCGCACTCTCACCCAGCTGGAGCACGTCAAGGCGGGCTTTGCCCTCTCTATCCCCCTGGTGCTGCTGGCCGCGCTCAATGCGGTGTTTCTGCCCTTTACCTTCCGCTATCTGCTCAAGCCCTTCTTCGTGCTGCTGATCCTGATGGGCTCTGTGGTCAGCTACGCCATGCTCAAGTACGGCGTTATCTTCGACGTGAGCATGGTGCAGAACATAGCCCAGACCAACAGCGGGGAGGCGGCGGCCTATCTCAATGGATCGGTCGCGCTCTGGTTCCTGCTGACCGGTGTGCTGCCAGCGCTGGCCTTGTTGTGGGTGAACATAACCTATCCCAGCCCCTGGTATAAGGGAGTGGGGTTGCGCCTTGGCTCCATCGCCCTGTCGCTGCTGTTTCTGGTGGGAGTGGCCGCCCTCTATTACCAGGATTACGCCTCGGTCGGGCGCAACAACAAGTCCCTCGGCAAGGAGATAGTGCCCGCCAACTATGTGCACGGTCTCTATCGCTATGCCACGGATATCCTGTTTGCCACCCCCATCCCCTATCAGCTGCTGGGGACGGATGCCAAAGTGGTGGGGCAGGGCGGCAAGCCGACCCTGATGTTCCTGGTGGTGGGGGAGACGGCCCGCAGCCAGAACTACTCCCTCAACGGCTACGGGAAGCAGACCAACAGCTTCACCGAGCAGGAGGCGGGCATGGTCTCGTTTCGCAACGTACGCTCCTGCGGCACCGCCACGGCTGTCTCGGTGCCCTGCATGTTCTCCAATCTCACGCGCCGGGAATATGACGACACCCTGGCCCAGTCGCGGGATGGCATGCTGGATGTGCTGCAACACGCAGGTATCTCTGTGCTGTGGAAAGAGAACGACGGCGGCTGCAAGGGGGTGTGCAAGAACGTGCCCACCATAGACATAGAGGCCAAGGCGTTTCCGCAGTATTGCCAGCAAGGCTCCTGCTACGACGAGGTGATGCTGGAAGGGCTGGATCAGCAGATAGCGCAGATGAAGGGCAACAAGCTGGTGGCCTTCCACCTGATGGGCAGCCACGGCCCGACCTATTATCGGCGCTACCCCGCCTCCGAGCGCTTCTTCGTGCCGGAT
This sequence comes from Aeromonas popoffii, assembly GCF_037818705.1. NCBI lineage: Bacteria > Pseudomonadati > Pseudomonadota > Gammaproteobacteria > Aeromonadales > Aeromonadaceae > Aeromonas > Aeromonas popoffii. The sequence goes on from NZ_CP149129.1 coordinate 1,331,499, forward strand.
TGCCCGCGCAGCGACATAGAGAACTGCAGTAATGAGGAGCTGGTCAACAGTTATGACAACACCATACGTTACACCGACAAGGTGGTGTCACAGCTAATAGACAAGCTCAAGACGCTGCAGAATGACTACAACGTGGGGCTGGTCTATCTCTCCGATCACGGCGAATCCCTCGGTGCCATGGGGCTCTACCTGCACGGCACTCCCTACAAATTCGCGCCGGATGATCAGACCCGGGTGCCGCTGCTGACCTGGTTCTCGCCCCAGTTGCAGGCCGATCGCCAGCTGGATATGGGCTGTCTGGCGGTGGAGGCGGGCAGCCAGCGTTTCTCCCACGACAACCTGTTTCACTCCATGTTGGGGATCATGGATGTACAAACCAGCGTCTACGATGGTGCGCTGGACCTGTTCAAGCCGTGTAGAGCGGGGTGAAACGTTCACTTCAAAAACATGTCGTATGGCAAGTTAAAGATGTGTTGTTGTCATTTGAGCGACTGAGATAGATCTAAATAGCTGATCCTAATAGTGCTACACCTTCGCTGTGCCATAGCCATTCCCAGGGAAAGAAGACACTGTATCCATGAAGTGTTTCACTCGAGTCAGCAGGTTGGCCATGACTCAGCATTGGTGATTGCGCGTGATGGTTTCATGTAACTTGTGCCACAGCCGTTCTATAAGATTAATCCAAGGGCTGTAGACTGGCTGGAATACCAGACAGAACTTGGGATTATTCTTCAACCATTGCTCGGTCTGTTTGCTTTTGTGAATGATGTAGTTATCGAGGAGCAGCGTAATGCTTTTGGCTCGCCGGTAGTGAAAGCGCAGCTTCTCCAGCATGGCGATAAACAGGGATGAGTTCTTCTTTATCCCGCTGACGTAAAGCACTCTTCCGGTGCCTGCATGGAGAGCACCAGCCAAGTAATGCTTGGTATTTTTCCCCGGTGTGACAACACGTTTTTGCTGTGCTCTGAGCATCCAGTCAGCCCCTAATTTTGGATTGAGATCTATATCGACCTCATCCTCATAAAACACCGGGTTATTGGCATCACAGCGGGCCAGTGCAGCCTCGATATTCGCCATTTTTTCCTGATAGGCAGGGTCTTTTATCCGCAAAGATTGATTTTGATGGCCAATAGTTCGGTACACCAACGGCTGCGCTGATAACCAAAATCTTGCGGAGAAAACTGCATGAGCAGCACCAGTAAGGTGACAATCTTGGCGACAGGCAAGACAGGGGTACGGCCTGCTGGTAAGGTTTCTAACGCATCTACCCCTTCATCTCTATACCACAGAAGCCAACGGCCTATGGTCGAGCGAGCCGCGCCAGTAAGCTGGGGAACATCAGTGATCGTGCGTCCTTCCTTCATGTAACAGCAAGATGGCCATTAAGCGACGAGCATGCCCTTTATCACGAGTGGCATGGATGATTTTGTGAATGCGGCGCGCTGTGGGTGGCCGTGGCAGGGGTGGTAAGATAGGCATCAACTCAGTTCTTTGGGTGTGGCTTGTTTTGTTTGGCGACTAATGAGATCGCACAAACTGGACTGAGTTCTCTACCTCCGGTGGCCTGTTATTCGGAACAGTTATTTAGAGTGTTTTTCTTACACATAAAAAATCCGAAACCAAATAAACAGGTTTCGGATTTTCTCATATCAGTAGATCAGTTTTCTTTTTAACTCAGAGTTATAAATATGCGACAAATGGATTATCTATCTTCGCACAATGAATACTACAAATTCTAATTTAGTTGTTAATTACTACGCCTCGGCCGGCACGCAGGCCGGAGGCAGTGCGGACTGCCACCTTACCCGAGACGCTCGGAGCATTCGCCGCGTCGTAAGTCTGCCAACCACCGCCATCGACGGAGTACTGGATGGTCAGACCCGGGAACGGGCTGTTGGCCTTGAGCACGCCGCCTTCGATGATCGCGCCCGGTACTGGCAGGTAGAAGTCAACACCACGGGCCTCCAGCTTCGGCAGTACACGCTGACCCAGCAGGTTGGCAAAGCGGTTGTAGTCGCTGCTGCGCGCCTGATTGTCTGCCGGCTTGCCGGCGTTGTCGTTGGCCTCCCAGCCAGCCTTATGCCAGGCCCTCTCGGCTAGGGCAAAGACCCGTGGGAAGAGCATCTCTTCGAACTGGTTGTCGGTGCGCACGGTTTCGGCCCAGAGCGAACCCTGTATCCCCAGCACGTTGGCCGGTTGCTCCAGGGTTTTGGCGGTGGCGCCATCGACCACCTCAGCCTTGGTAATCGGCTTGCCGGCACGGGTGTAATCGGTGTTGGCAAACAGATCGTCCGGCATGAAACCGAAGGTCTTGCGGGTATCGGTAAAGCGGGGGGCCCAATAGTAGCCACGCTCGGCCGGATCCGGCTCGTTCGGGTGGTCGAAGTAGAGGTGAGTTGCTTGGTTGTAGATGACCCCATAACCGGCGTTAGCCAGCTTGTAAGCTCGATCGGCTACACCCCATTCCCAGATATTCTGCCAGGCATTGCCGCTTACTAGTGCGTTGGCCAGGTTGCTGCGCGGATAGACCTTGTTGTCATGCATCAAGCCATCTTCCCAGCCGACCATATTGAGGCCGTGGGCGGAGGTAATGCCTGAGACCCGCTCGACAAAATACTGACTGAGCTGGGACGGGTCCTTGATCCCTTGGCTGTTGTTGGCAAAGAACGCCTGACAAGCCGGCGACTGCTTCCAGGCGCCAGCGACTTCATCTCCACCGAAGTGGAAGGTCTTGAGCGGCTGGATACCCTGGTGCAGGGCCACCAACTCACCCACGACGGTGTCGATGAAGCGGTAGGTAGACTCCATACAGACGTTCATGGCGTTGTCCTTGAACATCTGCACCGAGGTGTAGTCGGTGCGGTCATCCGGATCGGAGAGACGATAGTCGGCGGCCTGCTGTGGCTGACCGGCTTCGTTCAAACGGGCACTGCGCGCATCCATCGCCTTGATGGCGGCGTGAGCGTGGCCAGGCATGTCGATCTCGGGAATAACCTCGATATTGAGCGCCTTGGCGTGACTCAGGATCTCGCGGTAATCGTCGGCACTGTAGAAGCCGTCAGACTGTGCGGTGCCGTTCGGACCAGCACCCAGGAAGGGCAGAATACAGGTGCGCTCGGCCGGATCGTGGCAACGACGAGCGCCAACGTCGGTCAGCTCCGGCAAGGCGCCGATGGCGATACGCCAACCCTCGTCATCGGCCAGACGTAGATGCAGCTTGTTAAGCTTGACGCTGGCCATCTGGTCGAGCAGGGCGAGCACTGCCTGTTTGCTGCGGAAGTTACGCGAAGCGTCGAGAGAGAGGCCGCGATAGGCAAAGCGCGGGGCGTCGGCGATGGTCACTGCAGGCACGACGCGCTGTTGCTCCAGTTGCAGCAGCGACTGGGCGGCATAGAAGGCACCAGCTGCATCTGCGGCTGCGATCTGGATGGTTTGGCCCTTGCTGTCTACCTTGAGGCGATAGGCCTCTTCCCACTTGGCCTGCCCGTCTATCTGCACCTGCCCCCAAACCATGCGAATCACCTTGCTGGTGTTGGGTGACCAACTCTGCGCTTGCAGACCAAGACTGGCAGCCAACCAGCGAGCCTGTTCCTCATAGCCGTTATCAAACACGACAACCCAGTCTGCACCTATGGTGACATTGCCGGTGGCCAGCTGCATCTCGGCGGGAGTTGGCACGACGCCGACCGGATGAGCCTGTACGGACAGATCAGCGTTACGGGCATAGCGATCGGCAGCTGTGAACGGATTCCAGCGGTCGATATTGCTCGGGCCGTTATAGCGTTTCCACTGTTTGGGCGTGCTGAAATCACCCACAAACGGCAGCTCGGCCGAGGGCTCCGTCGGGACCACGCCGTTATGGGTATTACTGGTGCTGGCAAGCAGAGCTGTGATGGGGTTGCCCTTGGCATCTTGTGCGGCGAAGTACCAGTTGGGCATCACGTCACTTTTGGCAACCTGCCAGTTTCCTCCATCAAAGGCGATCTCGACCGATTGGCCGGCGTGCAGCCCCCGGAATTGAGCCGTTGGTTCCAGTTTGAAGATGTCGCCGTTGACATGGGTGACCTTGAATTGGTCGGTGTAGAGCTTGCTCACGTCACGAATATGGCTGAACCAGAGGCTCCAACCCGTTGCTGGCAGAGGTTGGGCGGTGTTATTTCGCAAGGTGATACTCGCCCGGAAGCTGTTGCCATCCGTCAGGGTGTTATCGATGACTTGATACTTGAGGTCGACTCCTTGACCCATCCCGTCCAGCTGGGTTTGGGTTATGGCCATGGCGGCCGGAGCTGTCAAGGCTATGGCGAGCGCCATGCTGACCAGAGAGCGTCTTACGCGCATTGTTACCATCCTTTTTGGTTGTTAATTTTCTTGGCGAATCAAGGGTAGCGCTGAAAGGGTGTTTTTTATACAGAAAGTGGGTGCCGAACGAAGCGTTTTGTATGTTTTGTGATGGCGATCCCTTTTGAGTCTCTTTTTTGGTGGGGACAGCAAGGGGGCTGGGTCTAGTGAGTTAGAGTGTAAATTACTGTTTTTAATATATTTTCATGGTGTTTCTCATTCCAATCCAGAAAGAGAAAGACACTGATTAGTGCCGATATGGCCATTATGCCAATATTGAACGCCAGTCACATTAGTAAAAATCATAATTTGCCTTGAAAACAAAGTGCAGGTATATGTGTTGGCTGGATTCAATGAGGGCCTCATGATGATTGGGGAAAAAGCGCTTGATACCGTAAGCGAATATATAAAGGAAAATATATCATTGACTCTAGTGGAGTCAGACATATTCACACATCAGTTTTTGAATAAAGGAACCCCTATTTATAATTTGGGTTTTAGAAGTGTATTGACAGGTGATATTGACTTAGAGTTATTAGTTAAGACTTATATAAATACCGTAAGGTCATATAAAACACTATACTTTGGATTTAACGTGGATGATAGTCATCCATATAAGAATAGAGTTGAATTATTACAACCTATTTTTGATATAAGGCCTAGTTGGCCAGAGAAAGATGAATGGATAGAGTGGTTGCGAAAACCATTCGATTTGACAACACCGCCACTATTACGATGTATCTTCTCCCCGGTGAACGACTCCGAATGGGCGTTGTTGACTAAATCCGAACAGGGGAAGCCTTTCCCAAACGGCTTATTCCGCTTAGTTCACCTGCTGCCTGACAGGCATTCCAAGCGCCGTCATTTTGTTCACCGCCTTCACCCCTGCCAGCGCTTCACCAACCTGCGCATTGTAATTCCTCAAGCTCAACTTCGAGCTGATGAGTTGTTTGAAACGATACATCGCTGTCTCGGCTTTTGAACGCTGATGGTAGCCAGACGCCCGCTTCCACTCCTTCAGCTCGCCAGCCTTGAGTGCCTTCACCGCTTCGTTGCGGGGATGACCCTCCTCCCACAACGCGGCATTTTTCCGCGGCGGGATCGTTGCCCTGGCGCCTTTCTTCTTCAAGAGCGCATGGCACTCTTTGGTGTCATAGGCGCCATCGGCACTGACCTGCTCTATCTTGCGCCGTAGTCGATTGAGCAAGGTCGGCAAGACTTCATTATCCCCCACCGTTTCAAGGCTGACTTCGGCGGCAACGATGGCGTGGGTCTGCGCATCGACCGTCAAGTGAAGTTTGCGCCAGACTCGCCGCTTCTCCTTGCCGTGCTTGCGCACCTTCCATTCGCCCTCGCCGTAGACCTTCAGCCCCGTGGCATCTATCACCAGATGAGCCACGGGTCCTTTGCTGGGTAAACGGTACTGAATGTTGACCTGCTTGGCGCGTTTGCTGATGCAGCTGTAGTCCGGTGACTGCAAGGGAACATCCATCAACTGGAACAGCGAATTGATGAACCCCTCCAGTGCACGCAGGGGCAACTTGAACACGCTTTTGAGCATCAGCGCGGTCTCAATAGCTCTGTCGCTGTAGTGAAACCCCCGTCCTCGACTACCATGGTGGGTCTGGCAATGCCATTGTTTGATGGCTTGTTCATCCATCCAAAGGGTGAGGGAACCACGTTGTACCAAGGCCTGATTGTACAGTTTCCAGTTGCAGATCTTCTGTTTGGACTTGCCCATCTGACACTCTAGGTTGGTTGACTCAGATGATCAGATCTCCGGATACGCTGAAAGTTCCGGATTTAGTCAACAACGCCGCATTCACTTGGTGAGTGGGTCGCGCTATGCATCGCAGGAGTGCTGACCTTGGATGAAGCTATCGCACTGGTTTTTCATCGGGGAAGACTGATGGCAGAATCACCCGATGGAGCCATGTTAGCATTCAATGCCATGCCACCATTATTCCATTCGAATGAGCAGACCGAGGTCTGGACAGCCGTATATAACAGTGACCGTCACCATGTCCAAGCCGGTACTGTCTCGGCGATCGCGGTGTTATCAGAGTGGTGTAAAAAGGGTGGCATCTCTTTTCACAAGTTGAACAACCGACATCCTTTCCACACACCATTATTGCGGCCAGTGGCTGATGAGTTCAAAAATAAAATTCTTCATCAATCATGTGCTTTTCGTCATCCGGCGATTCCCGTAGTCAGTAGTGTTGATGGACACTGGCTTAGTGATGCTACGGTGACTCCTGATTATTTAAGCAATCAGATATGTCAGCCCGTCAACTTCGCCAAGGGACTGCAAAAACTACTTGCATTACCAGGGCCCATAATATTTGTCGAAGTCGGACCTGGTGCTGGCCTGCTTGGATTTTGTCATGCCATGAGTGGTTGGAATCCTCAACGACACGCGACCTGTCGAACCATAAAGGGCAGACAGGAATCGATCTCAGATGATGGTGTCCTTCAACTGGCGATGGCAGAGATGATGTGTCTCGGTGTCAGTCTTCCACAGCCGACCATCTCTGTTACTTATCCAACGCCCCGTAGGGCCTTTAACCAGGCAACTCATCTACCATCAAGTCCTGTGCCCTCGGTGAAAAAGGAAAATGTACGACATGATCCAGTGGCGCGGCTCGCTAATTGTTGGTCCAGCATATTGGGATCCTTGCCCACATCAGAAAGCGATTTTTGGCAAGCGGGTGGCACATCGCTTACGGCATTAACCTTAATAGCAGAGATGTCAGCTATTAAAGGAGAAGAAATATCATCAGATTATCTGTATGAATTTTCAAAGTTTGATGATCTTGCCAATAACCTAAAAGAGAATAATCAAAAAATTATTGAACCTCTTGATGTTTTATCAATACTGCAAGACTGTTGGTTTAGAACAATTGGTCAAAGACCAGAGTCGAATAGCAACTTCTGGATGTCAGGTGGGTCATCGTTGAGTGCTCTCTCTTTTTCGGCATTGCTGGCAGAAAAGCTTAACCTAAATGTCGGGCTGGAGCATATATATGACTACCCAGTTTTCAGCACACTGTATGATTATTTAAAATCCGGTGTGGTCAATGCATCAAATTATGAGAAAAGTGAAACGTTATGAATTTTAATGTATTAAAAAAAACTTATAGTGACTCTTTTATCAACGTTGATGTTCTACCTACAACGAGCCAAGCAAGAATCTTAGAGCAACAAGCCCAGCAATTGAGCAACCGTAGCTATCATGAGTTATTGCTTCTAAAGGGAAATGGAATTCCTGATGTAGTTCGTCTTCAATCATCACTTAGTGAAGTGGTCGCTCGTCATCAGAGTTTGTCAACAAACTTTATAGTTGTTGATGAGAAACTTGTTCCCTGGGATGCGAGCGGTGCTGAACTAGAGTGGTTACAAATACGGCTGGAACAAACAGAAGACATATCATCAGTCTTGAATGACTGGATATCCAAAGATCTGGTTTTTTTGGAGAGACTACCGTTGCGAGTAGGGCTTATATTGAAACCTGATCATTACTATATTGCGATTGTTGTTCATCATGTCGCGATCGATGGTTGGTCATTCATGGTCTTGCTGCGTGAATGGTCAGAGCTAATGTCATCGGGTAAATTGATTGAGCCTGCACCGATATTTAGTCGCTATTACTCTGATGAATTAGTAAGACAGCAGCATGGTAATGCCGCCAGAGAAGCTTTCTGGCGAAAATATCTCGAGCATGCTCCGGCATTTTCTTTACCTACACCCGATCTACATTGTTCTGAGCGAATGAATAGAGAGGGTGGGGTAATGGTTAGCCGCTTGGGGGAAGAGGAATGGTCTTTATTATCTTATTTGGCAAGAAAAAATAATTGTAGTGAGTTCGTCGCGCTCCAGGTTTTATTTGGTTCATGTCTATGTAGATTGTATAGACGGACCAGTGTTGTAATTAGTTCACCGTGCGCAAATAGAATCGCTACGGATAGCCACGGAGTGATTGGTTTTCTTGCAAATACACTACCATTTCATATTGAATATTCGCCAGAAGAGACGTTTTTAGCAGCAATAAAAAAGCAACGTTCAATATCGATGACGGCGCTCTCACATCAGCAGCTTGGTTACGACACAATATTAGAATTGTCTGGCGCAGAAACAAAAGCTGGAATATCCCCTCTGAGTCAAGTGTTTTTGGTGTTGCAAAATATTAGTACAAATATGCCAAAACTAAATGGAGATGATATTAGTATTTGTGCTGACATTTCACCAAGAGATATTAAAGCGGAACTGACTCTTGAATGTCAACCTGCAGTGGAAGGTGCCAAATTAATTTGGAGATATGCTACTGGGGTCTATAAAGAAGAGACCATAGCTGGCATAGACAAAGCATTAACTAATATAACTCGAGCGGCACTATTATCTCCCGATATACCCTTGTGTGAACTGCCACTTATTGACGATGAAGACCTCAAAATCATTGCTGTATATAATAACAGAAAAATGGACGTTCCAGATGGAACTGTTGTTGATTGGATTAGGCATAATGCACGTGTGATAGGTACAAGCCCTGCTATTTTTGAATCGGATGGGAACTATGTTAGTTATCAAGAGTTGGAGCAACACACAAACAGTGTAGCAAACAGTTTGAATGCGCTAGGAATAAGAGATGGCGACATTGTTGCGTTGTATATGTCACGCTCTATAAATATGTTTATCAGTATGTTGGGGGTTTTAAAATCCGGCGCGGCATATTTGTCGTTAGACCCAGACTATCCTTCATCGCGCACAGAGTTCATGATTGATGATAGTCATGTTTCATACATTATAACTGACAAGATAAGGCCTCAGTCAAACCGAAATTATCAATTCTTGGAAATGGAAACATTATTAAATGGGGTGACTGATGGTGGTTCACTGCCGGTACTTAATAATGATTATGTGGCTTATATAAACTACAGCTCAGGTTCAACAGGTAAACCCAAGGCCAGCATACTGTCACATCGAGGATTGAGAAATACGGCATTTAATTTTAACAAGTCACTTTCTATCTCTCATGGTGATAAATTGCTTCAGTTTTCATCTCCCGCATTTGACGCATGCACAGCTGAATGGTTGATGGCATTTGTAAACCAAGCCACGCTAGTCTTGCTCGGTCCTGAGCATTCTCGAGATATTAATCATGTAACAGAGATCATACAGCGACAACAGGTTACGCATCTTCATCTGCCCCCTAGTGTTTTCTCTCTACTCTCACCGAATAGTTTATCCAGTGTGAGGGTGGTGATCAGTATTGGTGAGGCAATGACACCGGCGGTGAAAAAAACATGGCAGAATGCCACCAAGTTATATAATGGGTATGGGCCGAGTGAGTTCACTATCGCTACACATATGCATTTATGTAGTGAGTTAAACACGCCAAAAAATATTGGCCAAGCATTTTATAACACTTCTTGCTATGTCGTCGATCAGCATATGTCACTACTTCCAATAGGTTTCGAAGGTGAGCTCGTATTGGGGGGGGGATGGGATTGCCAATGGATATTTAAATCGTGAAGAGTTAACGAGGAAGTTTTTTTTAAAAAAACTTGGAAATGCTACTGTCGATAATATAGTCTACCGTACTGGAGATCTTGTTAAATGGAATGAGGTGGGAGAGCTTATATATATAGGTAGAACTGATAGTCAAATAAATGTTAACGGTGTGAGAGTTGAGACGGATGAAATAGTTAACGTATTGTGTCAGTGCAGAGGGGTGCTGGATGCGGTATGTTGGATGCCGTCTAGTGGTAATGAATCCCATCTTCTATCTGCAATTGTTATAGAGAATAAAAATGAGGTGACACATGATGAAGTTTATAATCATATGTTATCTTACTTGCCCAGGAGCATGCTCCCAAACTCAATCATTATTTTGACTTCTTTACCACGAACACCCAATAATAAGATTGATTATAAGGCATTGACTGAAATTGCAAATCATGAATTAGAGTCAACAAATTCTAACAGCATAGAGCTTAACGAGTTACAGACGAAATTGCTCGGTTTCTTCAATGAAGTTTTAGCGAAAACGGTAGGGCCTAATAGTAATTTTTTTGCATATGGTGGCCACTCATTATCCGCATCAAGATTAGTGGCTAGAATAAGAAGTGATTTGGGAAAAAGGATTCCGCTTTCTACTGTTTATGAATATCCGACGGTTATTCAACTGGCAACGCAGATTACAGACGGAGATAGTGGTGATAGGCGCTCGACAGAAAAGGCCATCGACCAACACTCCATGATATTAGCCACGCCATCACAGCGAGAATTTTGGCGATTTGATAAACATGTAAAGTCACCTGCGTTTCATATTCAAGAGCAACTGTTACTTGATGGTGATCTGAACAAAGAGGCTCTGCTATGTGCAATAGAAAACATAGTAAAGCGTCACCAATCACTTCACAGTACGTTTTGTTCGGATGGGCATAAAATATGGATGAGGTTAGAAAGTACTGACAGAGTATTTATAAGTCAAGCATCTTCCTTAGACATGGAATGGTCTGATTTTCTAGAGGGTGCCGTTAGAGCTGGTTTCGATATCAATAATGGGCCATTAATAAAATTTTATCTCTTTCAACATTCAGCTTTAAAGCATACGCTTCTCATCATGGCTCATCATATTATTATAGATGGTTGGAGCCTACAAAACCTGACTCGTGAGCTGGCATTGTTTTACTGTGGTTACTCTACTGAAGGTGTTAGTTTTAAGGCGCCCGTACTGAATACGAGCTTCTTCGATTATGCAAAGAACCAGTTTTGTAATGAAGACAGAAACCTTCTTTATTGGAATCGTCGAGTTGGACAGAGACATCAATGGCTATCTTTACCGGGTGAGAAGGTGAAAAATGATACATGTCGAGAAGTTAATAGTATAGAGTTAGTCATACCCCCATCACTTGGTATACAACTCGGGGCCATCAGTTTTGAGCATAAGGTCACACCCTTTGTTACATTGTATAGCGCAATGAGTATATTTCTGGCTCAACAATGTAAGCTTGAAAAAGTAATATTAGGGACAGTCGTTGCTCATCGACCTATGCCTGATGAGGAGAACATTATTGGTCTATGCCTAAGTTCAGCACTTTTAGTCTGTGACTATGATCCAGATAAAACATTTTCAGATTATCTCCATAAACATCAGCGAGAGTTTATCGAGTGTCTCGACCATCTCCCTTTGGATGTCACCGCATTAAATAATTATAATGTGGAGGATTTCGAGCATGGTCGATACCCAGTGTATCAGATGATGATGGTGATGCAGAACTTCGAAGGACAGCCACTAATATTACCTGACATTGATGTTAGTCGCATTCCTATTCCATCGAAGGAGCAAGAGGTCGATCACTATCTCTCGATAGAAACCATAGGTGATGGCGGTATGACGATCACATGGAACTATCGAAAATCCATGTTTGATAAGCTTGACATGGAAAGGAATGGGAATCTATTTATTTCTTATTTGAAGGCAATGCTGTACAGTACCGAAACTGTTAGTAAGGATTTAATTGAATATGAATCGGTATTGCCGGATGGCCAATTAAAGAACCTTGGAGCTGCTCCCTGCTGTATTAATCCCGTGCAGCTGATAGCGAGAAAAGGTCATGAGTATCATCATCGTTTAGCACCTCGGATCCATCTTCAATTAAAAAGCCAGTGTATGGATAGAAATGTCTCATTACTAGAATGGTTATATACATGCTATATATTCACCGTTTCGCAAGTTAAATCGGTCGATACTATTTATCTGAAGATAGAACTGCTGGATGATGAGCTTGTTACGATCAAATCCAAGCATGCTATGCATCCGGGTGTGGAGTTCAATGCTGTCATTGATGATGTCGTAACGATTATTAGATGTGAAAATAATCTAATATGTATAGGATCAATCGACCATCGTTCTCAGGTTGTGTTTTCTGAGTCGAGCGATAACGATAACGCTAGAGATAGAAATGAGAGTTCCTCGAAGTCATTCACAATGAAATTAAAATATATTGATAAGGACCCGTACATCTCCTGGTATTTAGAGGGGGCAGTGCATGATGATTCAGTCATTGAGAATATAGCCGCACGTTACACCGCAATTTTACAACAATCACTGTATGATTTTAATTTTAAACCTATGGAAAGCGTGTTTGAGAAACATAATTTGTTTGGTATAAAACATCGAACCTTAGAAAAGGTATTGCTTAAAAACGGTGATTCGAATTTCAATATAATTTGTATTCCAGGTGTTCTGGGGCAGAGCGAGTGCTTCAGTCATTTAATAGGGCATCTTTCTTGTGATGCCATGGTGATAGGATTCAATGCCCTACTAGATAGTGATGCCTTCCCTATAGAGGTATATATATCTGCGTTAGATGAGTTCGATCTCTCTAAATCAGTATTGTTATGCCACTCCATGGGGGGGGGAATTGCAGCCAGAGTTTCTGAAGCATTAAAAAGCAAAGGTAAAATTCGACCTCCTGTTATCTTACTCGATAGTTGGCCTACTGAGAGAGTCATCCCATCTTTTATGAGTATAAAGGATCATTTTATGATGACAGTCGCAAACAGCCTTGGCAATAACATCTCACTCGACATTTCGAAAGATAATAATGCGCTCATTGATTTTGATTCTGCGATTAATCTGCTATGTAATCAGAATCAAAAGCCGATGTTTAGTGCAGAGCAACTAAAAGCTATGTTTGCTAGATATTGCAATCAACGAAGTTATGAGATACCCATTTCGAGTGGAATGATGGATAAAGTTGCCTTGATCGAACCGCGCTTAGGGCCATCGTCAAAGATGTACTGGCAGCCCGTATGTGAGTCTCCCTTGCTTACATGTTCGATTGATGCTGGTCACGACACTATGTTACTCACGCCATATGTGAGCGAAACGGCAAAGGTCATAGATTATCTACTTCCGTTTATGTTTTCGAATTATGACAAGAGGTAGATAGCATGAAATATCTGATTTTCAGTTTCTTTTTTTATCCCGAGGTTAATGGTATTAGTCAGTCAGTTTTTTATCGTTGTAAAGAATTGGCCTACCGTGGTAATACAGTCAGTCTGTTAGTGCCTGGATATCCGACATTAAGCGATCAGGTGGCAGTTATAAGCCTAAGAAGTTTAGGTGTAAGAATTATTGAGATGCCCTTGGCCGTCCATTGTAACCCAATGACATCACCATTCCCCGATCATCGTTGTACGCGGATTCTTGCTGACGAGATCGCGTCATTCCAGCCAGATGTTCTGTTAGTCGATGACCCCATGCCATTATATATGGATGCGGGATTCTGTTTGAGCGATATTATCGAGACTGTTCCTGAACAGTGTTTAGCGATTGCTCTCTGTCATGTCGATCTCGCTGTGCTCTGCACAAACTATGGTATGAGCGAGGATGCAGCAGCAATAAACAATAAGGTCGACACTATTTATGGTCAATATGATGCGGTATTCGTGCCGTCCTTTTTTCTAAAGGATAATTACCTTCGTAATATAAATTCCACAGTCGTCTCATTCCTTGGTGTTGATACTGAGATATTTAAACCATCGCTATGTCATGAGATGACAGATGTGATGAAGGTTATTTATGTGGGGCGATTATCACGGGAGAAAAACCTGCATCTGTTTATTGAGGCCGAAGAATGTTTACGTGAGCAGGGCTTGAATATTGAATGGACCTTCGTTGGAAGTGGTCCAATGCTGGAAACCTTAGAGACTCTATTGACATCTGAAAACATTAGGTTCTTGGGTGAGAGACCCAGCGAGAAAGTCGCAATGGAGCTGCAGAGAAATGATCTTTTCATCACAGGATGTGACTTTGAAGCTTTTGGGATCACAGTGTCAGAGGCAATGGCATGTGGGCTTCCTGTGATGACGTCACATCGGGGGGGAAATGCCGAGCAGTATGATCACCTCTCGAGTGGGATCAATTTCGATGTAGCAGATATGGACTCTCTATTGAGTGGGGTGAAATATTTTTATTATCACAAAGAAGAGCGTATCAAGATGGGGGACGCTGCCCGTCGGTCGGTAACTAGCTGGTCCATGGCTGTTGATAATATGGAAATAGCTATTTCGTCGCTAAGAAACTAATGTGGGTGATAGTGTCATGGATGATTACCCCGCGGATGCATCAATATTATGAAAAAGGCTGTGGATATTAAGAGAGTTATTGACGATGAAAGGAGTAATTTATCGTTTGTGATCTTACGTCATGCGGAGTTGGGTATGTCTTTTTATATAATGGGGATATAAATGTTGGGACAAATAATAAAATTGATGTCAATAACGTTAGTCATCTTGTGGGCTCCGTTTAGTGCTGCTAAAGATGTGAACGTAGAGGCAACGGACTATCGTTTATCTTTCAGTGGACGAGTAGTTAAGGATTGGACAAACAGTGATGTGTATTTCAACTGGCCAGGCGTAACCCTATCCTTTAGATTTAAAGGCATGGATGCTTCCATTATCATGAATGGTAGAGGGGGGCGATTTGATGTGCTCGTGAATGGACGTGTTGTCAGCATCATAAATACTGACTCTACACTCAAACAATACTCATTGGTCAAATTTGATAGCCAGCAAGATGTGGTTGTTGAACTGGTTAAAAGAAATGAGACGTATGAAGAGATGGTGTTGTTTGATGGGCTAGAGGTTAATGGGGAGGTGTTGGAACATCGCAGACCCCCAAAACACATTATATTTTTCGGTGATTCGCTCAGTGCCGGACTGGGCAGTGAATCACATCATCAGCAGTGCAGTAGCGATGAAACATTTAAAACATCAAATGCCAGAGTCGCGTTTCCCACTATGACCGCTAAGCTGTTAAACGTTAGTCATAGTCAGGTATCCTACTCCGGATTAGGTGTGATAAGAAACTATGCAGGAGAGCAACGCTATCACAATTTACCTTATTACTTTAATAAGGCTGGGGCAGTGTTGAATGACTCATCCGCTTACGAGGACCGTCATCCTGACCTGTTGGTTATTGAATTGGGGCTCAATGATTTCAATACCGATTTAAAACCCGATGAGCCTTGGGCCAACGTTGAGGATTTCCGACACAGTTGGACTGATGCCTATGTACAGTTTATCATCCAGCTCCGACAGCGATATGGTGATGTTCCAATCGTTCTGGTCGGTTTGGAACTAGATAAAGATGATCCTTTTGAACGCGCCATCAATGCAGTAAATGAAGAGTTATTGCGAATGGGGGAGCGCAGCATTTATATCAAAAAAATCGACATTAAATTTTATGGCTGCTTGTGGCATCCCACTGAAGTGGAGCATAAAAGGATTTCGACTATCCTGGCTTCATTTATTTCCGACATGTCATTGCTAAGTGAATGACCAGAAGTTATTCATCTTAAATGACGTACATCGGGCAAAAATGGAAGACACCGAGATAATCGGTGTCTTATACGATTTCTTGGTGTTTATAAGATATGTAATTACACCCTCATGATGCATTATATATTCTAAATCAAAGATTGTTCCGGCCCTTAACTTGTTGCTCCATGACTCTGTCAGTCGTAATCGCAGCATTGACTTATGATGATCGATAGTCACAAACTCGGCCGCATGAAAATCTTTGTATTCACCACATTCATCATAGAGAGCTTTAAACAGGCTCTCTTTTGCTGAAAAAATGATGGTAATATCTTTTCTTGGTGTCCATGAATCGACTTCTATTTTTGTTTTTTCTCTTTCACACATGATGATATCAATCACGCTTTTTATGGTGCGGGCATCAATCCATGGCTCATAATCTATACCAATCCTGTGAACGTATTGAGTGCGGGCCATGGCGACTATGGCATAGCTATTTGCATGTGTAATTGAGCCGAGGGTATTCGTTGGCCACATCGGATTCCGGTGCTGGCCTGTACCAACAGGTTCTGGTGATAATCCCAGTAAGCACTGGGCTAGGCGAGAGGCTATGCGGCCGGCCAAATATTCTCCCTTGCGTTGCACGACAGAGTTAATGATGTCTTTTTTTAAAGGGATGTTGTTATCAAAGAACAATGACTCATGAAATTGTTTGGCGTCGAACTCACAAAAAACCCACTGGACATGTTCTGTTGGCGCAAGCCTGTTTATATAGACACTTTTGATGAAGGCCTTTTCTTGTATAAAGAACTTGTGCCATTGAATCACTCTATGCCTCAGTTGTGATATTTCTATTTTTTCCTAGCTTACTATATTATATTGGGATAAGATAGGCTCGTGATTATTTTTTCGTCGAGCAACAGCGGTATTAACATACCAGTGTATGAGAAAGAGATTAAATACAGACTAGCCTCATAGGAGGGCAGGCTGGTGTTCTCTTTCTAATTGATTTATGTTATCTAGGTTGTGTTCTCAAATGCTTGGTTTTCTGTCCGCTAATCGTTCCCGCAAGTAACGAAGGCAGAAAGCCAGCTTGATAAAAGCGACAAAGCTTCCTGCCAGTTTTTCATACCTCGTTGAGAATCGGCGAAATGTACAGCTCTAGTTATCACCTGACCCCGGCCTCAAACTGGTGTCTCGTTTACGCTACTTTAGAGCGCACTTCCTTCGGTATCAATTTCAGCGGCGTTAATGGGATGGTTGCCCCTCCCCAAAACGGCATCTGAGTGCCAAAGTGGCGAATGTAAGTTCCTGCTGATGAGAGAGGCGACCACCATGAAGGCTACGACTATCGGCATCGATCTGGCAAAACATCTCTTCCAATTACATGACGTTGATCAACATGGAAAGACGGTCCTCAAGCGACAGTTGAAGCGGGATGGTAATCCCCCCATTTTTAGGGGCATTCAAAAGTAGAGGTCATGCAGCCTTTGCCAGATGCTGCTTTGGGGTATAACCATCCAGCGCCATATTGGGCCGCTCATGGTGATAAACCCACAGCCATTGTGTTGCAAACTCTTGGAGCTCCTCCAGTGTGCCAAACAGATGATGCGTCAACCAATCGTAACGTACCGTTCTGTTAAACCGCTCTATGTACGCGTTCTGCTGAGGATTGCCTGGTTGGATATACCCCAGGGTGATCTCCTGTTTCGCCGCCCACGCCTTGAGCGCTTCGCTGATATATTCTGGTCCATTATCGCACCGGATCATCGCCGGTTTGCCAGGCCACTCAATCACCTGCTCCAGTGCGCGCTTGACCCGTGAAGCGGGCAATGAAAAATCGACCTCAATGCACAGCGCCTCGCGATTAAAATCATCGATCACATTAAACCGTCGCACTGACCGGCCATTGCTCAGTTGAGCGTGCATAACATCCATCGACAAGCAGAGTGGTTAGGCTGCGCAGGTACGGCCAGAGCCTGCGGCTTTTCACGTACCAGTCGCTTCTTGGGCTTGATGCGCAAGTTCAGTTCAAGCTCCCGATAGATCCGGTAGAGCCGCTTGTGGTTCCAAGCAAACCCTTTGACGTTACGCAGGTAGCAGGTAGAGGAAGCAGAGGCCAAAGCCCCAGTTCCGCTGGCTGTTGGTGATACGCAGCAACCAATCCGCAATAAGCTGGTTTTCATCGGCGAGCATGGGTTGATAGCGATAACAACCTTCGCTGACCTTGAAGATGCAGCAAGCCAGCCGGACCGAGATGGCAAAGTGTGATACGGCTTTGGTAGCCATCTCCCTGCGGGCAGATGGCGTCACCACTTTTTGCTATGGCCTCGGCGATGATCTCGGCTTTGAGGGGCTCCTCGGCATACATCTTCTTGAGG
This sequence comes from Aeromonas popoffii, assembly GCF_037818705.1. Taxonomy (NCBI): domain Bacteria; kingdom Pseudomonadati; phylum Pseudomonadota; class Gammaproteobacteria; order Aeromonadales; family Aeromonadaceae; genus Aeromonas; species Aeromonas popoffii. Next base: position 1,349,546 of record NZ_CP149129.1, read on the forward strand.
CGGCGGTTTTCCTCCTCCAGCTCTTTGAGGCGAGGCATGAGAGAGGCATCCATGCCACCGAATTTGGCGCGCCACTTGTAAAGGTGGCGGTGCTGATGCCATGCTCGCGGCAGAGTTCAGGGACGGGTGAGCCAGACTCGGCCTGTTTGAGGATGGCGATGATTTGGGCATCGCTAAAGCGTGATGTTGTCATGTAGAACCTCCTGCGTTCAAGATACGAGAAAATTCTACTTATGAGCACCCCAGATTTTCTGGGGGATTACCTCTGTACTGTTCTAAGCAATGTCATGAACATGACCTTTTTAAGGGCGAATTGGAATGAATATATTCCTAATTTTTTAGGATGGTGCTATTAATTTCAATATATGCAGTTATGCACCTACCAAGAATTAAATAATTGCTTTGGAGATATAATTTCCCTATTCAACAGCCAAAGGCTCGATTTCCTGTTTGAGTTCGGTTGTGAATGAGTAGAATGCTCTTGCCATTGAATACTTTTGGTCATGGTGGCGATCATTCCTACCTAAAAATGTATCTAGCGACTGTTACCAGAATACTTAGGTAAGAGGAGTTAATGGATTTTAAAGCATTAGTTGTGGCTATAGCATAAAAATTGGCGTGAGAAAGGGGGGCTGGGCGAGAGCATGAGTTGATTTTTTGTTGTTTTTCATGACGAGATAGGTGGCTCGGCCAATGCTGAACAAATTTGACATCGCATTTTCAGCACACCTCTGTACTAAAATACGTGCAGACAATGCAATTACACCCCGGGATGACAGTGGTTAAATTTTTTTGGTTAACATTTCAGTAACTCATGCTCTCGCCCTGGAAAGGGGGGCGGTGAGTGAAGCTGTAACATTTAACGCAAGTAACGGATACATCTAACGTTTAGATATTGAACCCCGATGGGATATATCGGGGCTCTAAGTTGTGAGTGTCTAGTTCTAGATATATGAGTCAATGTCGAGATTATACATCAATTATTTCTGCTCCATGATGATCTGCAACAAATCACCCTCCAGCAGGGCCCGCTTCACCAGCGCGAAGCCGCCTATGGTAGGTTGGTTCTGGAAACGCGCCTTCACGATGGGCAGGCCACGGTGGAAGCTCGGCAGGGATTGGTGCTCGACACAGCGGCGGATGGCCGGGAACAGGATCTCTTCGGCGGCGGTGATTTCGCCGGCGATCAATACCTTCTGCGGGTTGAACAGGTTGACCGTGATGGCGACCGCTCGTCCCAGATGCTCGCCCACGTTCTCGATCACGCTGCGGGCCAGTTCATCACCGGCCATGGCGGCCTTGCATACCTCCTGGATGGTGATGTGCTTCTCCTGCAGCGAGCTGCGGTGACCGCGGCTGATGAGCTCCTTCACCTTGTCGACGATGGCCTCGTTGGAGGCGATGGTCTCCAGGCAGCCAAAGTTGCCGCAGTGGCAGCGCTTGCCGAGCGGCTCGACCTGGATGTGGCCAATCTCGCCGACGTTGCGGTTCTGACCGAGGAACACCTTGCCCTTGGTGATGATGCCGGAGCCGGCCCCTTGGTGCACGCTCACCAGGATGGAGTCCATGCAGTCGCGCGATTCACCGAAGAAGTGCTCGGCCAGTGCCAGGGAGCGGGTGTCGTTGCCCACGTAGCAGGGCAGGTTGAAGTGGTTTTCCAGCAGCTTGGCCAGCGCCAGATTGCGGATCTGGTACTTGGGGGTATAGATGACCATGCCCGATTCAGGATTGACCAGACCCGGCATGGTCAGCGCTATGCTGATGAGGTTGCGGCTGCGCTCCTGCTGGGCGTCGATGAAGGCACCAATTTCGCGCAGCAGCATGCCGACCACGGGTTGCTGGTCAATCTCGGTCACCTGGGTGATGTGCTGATCGAGCTCCTTGCCGTCGAGATCGTACAGGCTCAGCTGCAGATAGCCGCGGCCGAGCTTGGCGGACACAAACTGAAAGCGATGCTTGATGGTGGTCAAGGAGATGGCGCGCCGTCCGCCGGTAGAGGCTTGCGGTGAGGTCTCCTTGATCAGGCCATGCTCGATCAGTTGCCGGGTTATTTTGGTCACGCTGGCCGGGGCCAGCTGACTCAACTCGGCAATTTTGACCCGCGAGATAGGGCCTTGCAGGTCGATGAGCCGATATACGGCCGCACTGTTGACCTGCTTGATAAGATCTACGTTTGCTATTTGTCCGCCAGTCATAGTGTCACTGTGTTGTGTAGTGTCCGTTAACCACGGTCCCGCAGACCGTGAAGGTCTGATCAAAGACAGTCAGGTTGGCTATTTTTCCGACCTGGATACTACCGAGACATGAGTCCCATCCAATGGCGCGAGCGGGATAAAGGGTGGCCATTCTCAGTGCTTCATCGAGCGGTAATCCGACCTGTTTGACCAGATTCTCCACCCCCTCAATCATGGTGAGGGCAGAACCGCCGAGTGTACCATTCTCGTCGACGCACTGACCATCGCGGAAATAGACGGTTGCGCCACAAAAATCAAACTTCTCAAAGCCTTCCGGCGCCCCGGCAGCGGCGGTGGCGTCGGTGACCAGCACCAGCCGCTCCCCCAACATAGTGTGGGCCAGGCGCACGTTGGCCCAGTGTACGTGATACCCATCGACGATGACGCCGGCATAGACATCCTTGCGATCGTAGATGGCGCCCACCATGCCCGGCTCGCGGCCATTCACGGTCGGGCTCATGGCGTTGTAGAGGTGGGTGGCAAAGCGGATGCCGTTGTCAAACCCGGCCATGGCCTGATCGTAACTGGCGGCAGTATGGCCGGCAGAGACCAGGATGCCCGCTTCCACCAGCTGGCGGATGTGTTCCGGTTTGTTGCGCTCCGGCGCCAGGGTGATTTTGGCGATGGTATCTGCATTGGCGCAGAAGAAGTCGATCATCTCGTCGGTGGGCTGACGGATCTGGGCGGCCGGGTGTATGCCTTTGCGCTTGAGGTTGGTGTAAGGCCCTTCCAGATGCACGCCCAGCACCTCAAAGGGGTGGGCGGCCATGTAGTCGCGGGTCACGGCGACGGCCTGCTTCATGTCCGCATCCGGGCTGGTGATCAGGGTCGGCAGGAAGCTGGTGGTACCGGACCTGAGGTTGGCGGCCTGCATGGTCGCCAGGGTCTCGATGGTGATGTGGCCGTTGAACATGACGCCCCCGCAGCCGTTGAGCTGCACGTCGATGAAACCGGCGCTCAGGTTGGCGCCGTGCAGATCATGTTGTGCTATGCCGGCGGGCAAATCGGCCCGACGCTGAATGGCGACAATCTTGTCGCCCTCGATCACCACCCCGTAACCGGTCAGCACACAGCTGCCGGTGTAGAGGGTGCAGTTGGTCAATGCGAACATGGTGGCTCCTTACAGACGGCCGATGTTGGCGGCTTCCAGCTGCTGGAAGTAACGCACCGTCTTGACCTTGAGCTCCATGGTGGAGGGCTCGTCGCACACCATCATCCCCTTCGGATGCAGTTGCAGGGTGGAGATGGTCCACATGTGGTTGACGCTGCCTTCCACCGCGGCTTGCAGGGCCTGGGCTTTGGCGTGGCCGGTGACCAGGATCATGATCTCTTCGGCGTCCATCAGGGTGCCGACACCCACGGTCAGTGCCAGCTTGGGCACTTGCTCCATGTCGCCACCGAAGAAGCGGGAGTTGGCGATGCGGGTGTCTTCGGTCAGGGTCTTGACCCGAGTACGGGAAGAGAGGGAAGAGGCCGGTTCGTTGAACGCGATGTGACCGTCATTGCCGATGCCCCCCATGAACAGGTGGATCTTGCCGTAGGACTTGATCTTGTCCTCATAGCGCTTGCACTCGGCCACCAGATCCTCGGCATTGCCGTTGAGGATGTTGATGTTTTCCGGGCGAATATCGATGTGACAGAAAAAGTTGTTGTGCATGAAGCTGTGGTAGCTCTCGGGGTGATCTTCCGGCAGGCCGACATATTCGTCCATGTTGAAGCTGACCACGTGCTCGAAGCTCACTTCACCGGCTTTATGCAGTTCGATCAGACGCTGGTAAGTGTTGAGCGGGGTGCCACCGGTGGGCAGGCCCAGTACGAAGGGGCGATCGGCAGTGGGTTTGAACGCATTGATACGGTCAACGATGTAACGGGCAGACCACAGGCCCACTTGGCTGGCAGATTTCAACGGGATCAGGCGCATTGTAGATACCTCTGTACGGGTTGCTGCCGGGGTGTCGGCGGCAAATAGGCTGAGACGGATTTAAGTTGTTTTATAGCGTAAATAAAGATTGCAAAATAAGCCACATGTATCCGCTAGATTTCCTCGTTTGGGTGATAATGATCACGATTATAGGTTTATTAATTTGCGCAGCGAAATAAAAGACATAGACTGCCGATCAAGCCTTGATGGCTTATGCGTCAAACGTGATAAGCACTTAATTTCTAGAAAAACCTTAACTAAGGAGAGGAACCGTGAACATTCTCGGTTATATGCAAAAGATCGGCCGGGCCTTGATGGTGCCGGTAGCGGTATTGCCTGCCGCTGCGATCCTGATGGGGGTTGGCTACTGGATTGACCCGAACGGTTGGGGTGGCGACAGTGCGCTGGCTGCCTTCCTGATCAAGGCCGGTTCTGCACTTATTGATAACATGTCCACCTTGTTTGCTGTCGGTGTTGCCTACGGCATGTCCAAGGATAAAGACGGTTCTGCTGCGTTGGCTGGTTTGGTCGGTTTTTTGGTGATGACCACGCTACTGAGTCCGGCTGTTGTCTCGATGATAAAAGGCATACCGTTAGATACAGTGCCTGCTGCGTTCGGTAAAATTAACAACCAGTTTGTTGGTATTCTGTGCGGCGTGATTGCCGGCGAGCTCTACAACCGCTTCAGCAGTGTCGAACTGCACAAGGCGCTGGCCTTCTTCTCTGGCCGTCGTTTGGTGCCGATCGTGACCTCAGTGGTGATGATAGGCGTATCATTTGTGATGATGATCATTTGGCCTATCGTTTATGGTGGTCTAGTCCAGTTTGGTGAATCCATCGTCAACCTGGGCGCTACCGGCGCCGGTATCTACGCCTTCTTCAACCGTCTGCTGATCCCAATTGGTCTGCACCACGCTCTGAACTCCGTATTCTGGTTCAACGTGGCTGGCATAAATGACATCCCGAACTTCTTAGCTGGCCAGGCTACCATCGATGCCGCTTTGGCTGCTGGCAAGAGCCTGGATCAGGTGAAAGGCGTGGTCGGTATGTACCAGGCGGGCTTCTTCCCCATCATGATGTTCGGTCTGCCGGGCGCAGCGCTGGCCATTTACCACACCGCCAAGAAAGAGAACAAGGACAAGGTTGCATCCATCATGATCGCAGCCGCCTTTGCCTCCTTCTTCACCGGTGTAACCGAGCCGCTCGAATTCTCTTTTATGTTCGTGGCGCCGCTACTTTATGTTATCCACTCCGTACTGACCGGTATTTCCGTGTTCATCGCTGCATCCATGCACTGGATGGCTGGTTTCGGTTTCAGTGCTGGCATGGTCGATTTGGTTCTCTCCAGCCGTAATCCGCTGGCGACCAATTGGTACATGCTCATACCTCAGGGGGTGCTCTTCTTCGGTCTTTACTACGCCATCTTCCGTGCCGTCATCGTCAGGTTAAACCTGAAAACCCCGGGTCGTGAAGATGATGAAGCCGTACCGGCTGCTGTTCAATCTACCAACCGTACCGAGTTGGCCAAGCAATACCTGGAAGTGCTGGGCGGTCAAGCGAACCTGGTCACCATCGATGCCTGTATCACCCGTCTGCGTCTGACCCTGAAAGACCGTAGCATCGTCGATGAGCGCAAGCTGAAAGCCCTGGGCGCGGCCGGTGTGGTCAAGCTCGGTGAACAGAACCTGCAGGTGATTCTGGGCCCCTTGGCCGAGATCATGGCCGGTGAGATAAAGGCCCTGCGTTAATCGGGCGCCAAGCTCGCCTCAAGTCTAAGTCCATTGTTGACATAACTAGGGCCCCACCATGGGGCCCAATATAAAAAAAGCCAAGAAAATCCAACCTTTACTTCAAATGAGAGCAGCAGTTATGAACTTGAAACATTCTCTGTTAGCCATTGCCATGTCTACCGTTTTCATCAGCCAGGTCCAGGCCGCCGATGCTGCCAAGCAAGCCGTGGTGGACTCTCTCGCCAATAATTTGGTGGTCAGGTACGAAGTGGTCACCAACGACGGTGCCGGCGCAGGCCTCGATTGCCAGGCGCTGGGTTCCGAGTGGGCGAGCTGTGGCGTTGCCAAGCTGCACCTGACCAACACAGGTGCTGACGTGACCTCCAAAGATTGGAACATCTATATCTCCTCCATCCGTCGTATCCAGCGTGTGGATAACGACCAGTTCACCATCACTCACATGACCGGCGACCTTTATCGTTTGACGCCAACCGGGCAGTTTAAGGGCTTTGCCAAGGATGCCACGGTCGAAGTGCCGCTGGTGGTGGAATATTGGGTATTGTTCGAATCCGACATCATGCCGAACTGGTATGTCGCCAGCGAAGGTGCCGAGCCGAAAGTACTGGCCAGCATGAGCAACATCGATGATGCCAGCACCTATCAGACGCCGATGCCGGCCGATGGCTGGAAGCGCACCAAGGATGACAACAACATCCTGATGAACAGCGAAACCCGTTTCGCTGCCAACCAGACCAGCAGCCTGCTGCCAGCCAGCAAGATCGATGACCAGATAGTGCCGACCCCGCTCAAGCAAGTGATCAAGGCGGGCCCGCAGGTTGACTTCTCCAGCATCAAGCTCAATGCGCTGGACCTGCCAAGCGATCGCGCCGAGGCCCTGAAGGCTCAACTGACCAAGCTGGGTGTTACCCTCTCCGACACCGGCTACCCAGTGACCATCAAACTCGGCAGCAAGCTCAAGCAGGCGGAAGGTTATGACATGACCATAGGCCCGCAGGGCACTGTGATCCAGGGCCATGATATCGAGGGGGCTTTCTGGGGGGCGCAATCTCTGATCTCCCTGCTGGGTGTTGACGACAAGCGGGTCAGCCTGATGAGCGTCGAGGATGCGCCGCGTTTTGAATACCGCGGTATGCAGACCGATGTGGCCCGCCACTTCAGAAGCCTCGATACCATGAAGAAACTGGTTGACCAGATGTCTGCCATGAAGCTCAACACGCTGCACCTGGGGCTGACCAACGATGAGGGCTGGCGTCTGGAGATCCCGGGTCTGCCGGAGCTGACTGACGTCGGTAGCCAGCGTTGCCACGACGAGTCCGAAACCAAGTGCCTGATGCCGCAGCTGGGCTCCGGCCCGACCAGCGACAATCAGGGCTCCGGTTTCTACAGCAAGTCCGACTACATCGACCTGGTGCGTTATGCCAAGGCGCGCGGCGTGACAGTGATCCCCGAGATCAACATGCCAGCCCACGCCCGTGCGGCTGTGGTCTCCATGGAGGCGCGCAACCAGCGTCTGCTGGCGGAAGGCAAAGAGGCGGAAGCCAATCAGTTCCGTCTGACTGATCCGGTGGATACCTCCAACGTCACCTCGGTCCAGTTTTACGACAAGATGTCCTTCATCAACCCTTGCCAGCCGGGGGCGGCGACCTTCGTCGCCAAGGTGATGGATGAAGTGGCCCAGATGCACCAGGCCGCCGGTCAGCCGTTGACCGCCTGGCACTACGGTGGTGACGAGGCGAAGAACATCATGCAGGGCGGTGGTTATCAGGATCCTGCCGTCACCCAGAAAGCCGATCTGGTCGCCTGGAAGGGCAATGTCGATTCCAGCAAGCAGGACAAGCCGTTTGGCAAGTCGCCGGTCTGCCAGAAGATGATCGCCGATGGCAAGATCAAGGACGTGGCCGAGCTGCCGGTCTATTTTGCCAAGGAAGTGAGCGCGCTGGCTAAAGAGCGTGGCTTCTCCACTCTGCAGGCGTGGGAAGATGGGCTGAAGTACGCGAGCAGCGCCAAGGATTTCGCCACCGACAAGACAGTGGTCAACTTCTGGGAAACCCTCTACTGGGGTGGCTTCAACGAAGCGATGAAGTGGGCGCACAAAGGGTATGACGTCGTGCTCTCCAACCCGGATTACCTCTACTTCGACTTCCCGAACGAGGTGCACCCGGCCGAGCGTGGCTACTACTGGGCAACCCGTTTCAACGACACCCGCAAGGTGTTCGCCTTCGCCCCGGAAAACCTGCCGCAGAACGCCGAGACCTCGGTTGACCGCGACGGTAACGCCTTCGTGGCCAAGGGTGACCAGGATCCGGTCAAGTTCAAGGGGATCTCCGGTCAACAGTGGAGTGAAACCGTGCGGACCGATGCTCAGTACGAGTACATGGTTTACCCGCGTATCTTCTCTGTGGCCGAGCGTGCCTGGCACAAAGGTGGCTTCGAGCTGAACTATGTGAAGGGTCGCGAGTTCTCCGGCGAGACCAAGCATGTCAACAAGGCCGCCCTCGACCAAGAGTGGAACCAGTTTGCCAACGTATTGGGTCAGCGCGTGCTGCCGAAACTGGATCAGGCCGGTGTTGAATACCGCCTCTCCGTACCGGGTGCCAAAGTGGTGAACGGTGTGCTGGAAGCGAACGTGGATCTGCCGGGTCTGCCCATCCAGTACAGCCTGGACGGCACCACCTGGAGTGCCTATGACGCCGCGGCCAAGCCAAGCGTGAGTGGCAAGGTCTACCTGCGTACCACCAGCTTCGATGGCAAGCGCACCAGCCGCGTTACCGAACTGAACGGATAGCCGTCAACCGTTAACATGAGGTGGGTCGCAAGACCCGCCTTTCCCAAGGACGATGGTGTATCGGCCTTGGGAAAGGTTGACTGTGCGTGTGAGCCTTTGTTGTGTGTGTGTATTGTCTATTTGTGTTTTTTCATCACCTTGAACCCCGCCCTGTGCGGGGTCTTTTTTATCCGCCATGACATTCAGCGAGTGGGCGCGTGTCGTTTTGACCTGCCCGCGCCCCGAATCGGGTAAATTCAGGTTGAGACAGGGCGCGTAATGAGGGATCATAACCGGCTTGATGGCGGGGGGTTGAGGGTGCCAGCCGGCACAACTTCCGCCAGTGACGCATTTTTGAGGTGAGCCATGAGTCAGGCGAACAGCCCAACTAACTTTATTCGTCAGATCATTGATGAAGATCTGGCCAGCGGTAAGCACAACAGCGTGCATACCCGTTTTCCGCCCGAGCCGAACGGTTATCTCCATATCGGCCACGCCAAGTCCATCTGCCTGAACTTCGGCATTGCCCGTGACTATCAGGGCCAGTGCAACCTGCGTTTCGATGACACCAACCCGGTGAAAGAAGACATCGAATACGTTGAGTCCATCAAGCAGGACGTGCAGTGGCTCGGCTTCCAGTGGAATGGCGAGATCTGCTACTCCTCCGACTATTTCGACAAGCTGCACGGCTACGCCATCGAGCTGATTGAAAAGGGTCTCGCCTATGTGGACGAGTTGTCTGCCGAGCAGATGCGCGAATACCGTGGCACCCTGACCGAAGCTGGCAAGAACAGCCCGTTCCGCGAGCGCAGCGTGGAAGAGAACCTGGCGCTGTTTGCCAAGATGAAGAACGGCGAGTTCGCCGAAGGCAGTGCCTGCCTGCGCGCCAAGATCGACATGGCGTCCCCCTTCATGGTGATGCGCGATCCGGTTATCTATCGCATCAAGTTTGCCCACCACCACCAGACCGGTGACAAGTGGTGCATCTACCCCATGTATGACTTCACCCACTGCATTTCGGACGCGCTGGAAGGGATCACCCACTCCATCTGTACCCTGGAGTTCCAGGACAACCGCCGTCTGTATGACTGGGTGCTGGACAACATCACCATCGACTGCCACCCCCGTCAGTACGAGTTCTCTCGCCTGAACCTCGAATACACCGTCATGTCCAAGCGCAAGCTGAACCTGCTGGTGACCGAGAAGCACGTGGATGGCTGGGACGATCCGCGCATGTTGACCGTCTCCGGTCTGCGCCGCCGTGGCTACACCTCTGCCTCCATCCGCGAGTTCTGCAAGCGCATCGGCGTCACCAAGCAGGACAACATCGTCGAGATGAGCATGCTGGAAGCCTGCATCCGTGACGATCTCAACGAGAACGCACCGCGCGCCATGGCCGTGCTGCATCCGGTGAAGGTGGTCATCGAGAACCTGGCGGCCGACGAGGTGCTGACCGCACCGGCGCACCCGAACAACGCCGAGATGGGCACCCGCACGCTTCCCTTTACCCGCGAAATCTTCATCGACGAAGCGGACTTCAAAGAAGAGGCGAACAAGCAGTTCAAACGGCTGGTGCTGGGCAAGGAAGTGCGCCTGCGCAACGCCTATGTGATCAAGGCCGAGCGGGTCGAGAAGGATGCGGATGGCAAGGTGACTTGCATCTACTGCTCCTACGATCCCGAGACCCTGGGCAAGGATCCGGCCGATGGCCGCAAGGTGAAAGGGGTGATCCACTGGGTCAGCGCCACTCACTCCCTGCCGGCCGAGATCCGTCTCTACGATCGTCTGTTCAAGATGCCGAACCCGGGTGCCGAGGCTGACTTCGAGGCGGCGCTCAACCCGGATTCTCTGGTGATCATCGAAGGCGCCCGTGTGGAAGCCTCCCTGCAGAACGCCAAGCCGGAGTTTGCCTACCAGTTCGAGCGTGAAGGCTACTTCTGCGCCGACAACAAGCTCTCCAGCGCCGAGCACCTGGTGTTCAACCGCACCGTGGCCCTGCGCGACGTATGGGGCAAGGCCGAGGCCTGATGGCCACAGCCTGACAAGCAGAGGGCAGGGGAGACCCTGCCACTTCTTGTCCGGATTACAGACACAAAAAAAGCCAGCGCTATGCTGGCTTTTTTATTGGCCGGTGCAAGCCGCTATCAATCGTCGTGCTTGCAATCGCCGTTGGCGCAGTGGCCATACAGATAGAGGCTGTGATTGGTCAGGCGAATGTTATGCAGCTTGGCGATGTCGCGCTGGCGCTGCTCGATCACCTCGTCGGAGAACTCGATCACCTTGCCACAATCGAGGCAGACCAGGTGATCGTGGTGTTCCTGGGTGGCCAGCTCGAACACCGACTTGCCCCCTTCAAAGTGGTGACGGGTAACAATACCGGCATCATCGAACTGGTTGAGAACGCGATATACGGTAGCGAGACCAATCTCTTCACCCTGGTCGATCAGTCGTTTGTACAGATCTTCCGCACTGGTGTGCTGGCAATCCGGCTGTTGCAGGATTTCCAGAATTTTGACGCGGGGCAAGGTGATCTTGAGTCCGGCCTTTTTTAACGCTTGATTGTTGTCTGCCATATTCTACTTATTCGCATTCTCGAAGGTGTGGTCATTCTGATTGACTGCCGTTGGAATGGCAACCACGAACTCGCTTGGCCTGTCATTATAGGTCGTAGCTCACCTAAAAATAAACCCAGTAATTCAAGGGCTTTAGCGCAAAGTCCGCCATTTTGCCGAACTGGTTCAATCGCGGCCCCAGCTTGCTCGCCCGTCGAATGTTGATAAGATGTAACCTTCTTCATTGTCTGGTCGGATGAGAACCATGGATTGGCTTTTTGACAATGCGGCCTGGGTGCGCCGCGCCCTCAACGCCTGGCCCCCCTTCTGGGGCGCCGGTATCAAGATAGAGACCCTGAGCGATGATTTTCGCTACTGCCGGGTGACGCTCAAGTCTCGTTGGTGGAACAAGAACGCCAACCGCACCCAGTTTGGCGGCAGCATGTTTGCCATGACGGATCCCATCTATCCGCTGATGCTGATGGGCTATTTCAAGAATCGCTATTACGTCTGGGACAAGGCGGGCTGCATCAACTACATCAAGCCGGGCAAAGGCAAGCTGGTGGCCGAATTCAACCTGACCGACGGCAAGCTGGCCGAGATAGCGGCGGCCACCGAGGGGGGCAACAAGCACTTCCCCGAGTTTGAGGTGACGGTACAGGACAAGGGCGGCGAGCTGGTGGCCCAGGTCAAGCGTACCCTCTATGTGCGCGCCAAACCTGAGCACAGGGGCGGCTAGCAAGGGCATATCGCAGAAACAACAAGGGCCCCGGCGGGGCCCTTGTTGTCAGAGGTGACTGGCTTGCCGGATCACTCCAGCTCGGCCAGGCACATCTCTTCATGCAGCTGCTTGCACCAGCCCTTGACGCGCTCGGCGGTCAGCTCTGGCTGGCGATCTTCGTCGATACCCAGACCGACGAAGTGCTTGTCATCCACCACAGCCTTGGAGGCTTCAAATTCGTAACCGGCGGTTGGCCAGTTGCCGATGATGATGGCGCCTTTGGCTTCGACTATGTCACGCAGGGTGCCCATGGCGTCGAGGAAGTACTCGGCATAGTCTTCCTGATCGCCACATCCGAAGATGGCGACCAGCTTGTTGGTGAAGTCGATCTCTTCCAGCTCGGGGAAGAAGTCATCCCAATCGGCTTGGGCTTCGCCGTAGTACCAAGTCGGGATACCGAACATCAGCAGATCGAAGCTGTCGATGTCGGCTTTGCTGCTCTTGGCAATGTCACGGACTTCAATCAGTTGTTTGCCCAGTTCTTTCTGGATCATCTTGGCGACAGCTTCGGTATTACCGGTATCGCTGCCGAAAAACAGACCTACACTAGCCATAGTGTTTAGTTACCCGTATCTGGTGTTAATACTTAACGGTCAGATTGCAATGCCTGCTGGATTCGCAGACTCAATCTGTTGCTTCAGGATAGATTGGATCAGCTCGGCTCGGCTGACGTTCTGTTGTAACGCAAGTTGGTTCAGGCGCTCCAGCAACTCGGCCTCCACCTTTAACTCAACCCGTTTCAGGCCATTCTCTCGATCGCGCTTAAGCTGGTTGCGCTTGTTGATCTTGAGCTGGGTCTCACGGGGGAGTGGATTGGTCTTTGGCCTGCCGGGGCGCTTCTCATTTGCGAACAGATCCAGTGTTGTTCGATCAGTTTGCTGTTTGGCCATACATCACAGATGAAAATAAGTTAGCCGATCCCTGAGCCTTCCCAGCCCAATTCGATCAGCCCCTTGGCGACAAAACCCGCGCAACCGAGAAAGAGAACCAACCAGACGATGAGTCGGCCGAAACGGGGCACATTACCGCGTTTGAGCACGTCGTGAATGGCCAAGCCAATCAATATGAAAATGGCCAGAAAGAACAACTTCAGGCCCAGACTCTCGATAAGATCGATATGTTCACTTAGCATGGATTGCGCACACTCCTTATGACGGGCGCACTATATCACAAAGGATTTGAAACTGTTAACCGCCTGTCGACAGGAAATCCACAACCAATTTGTTGAACAAAACCGGCTTTTCTGCGTGCAGCCAGTGGCCGGCTCCTGCGATAACGCGCGCCTTTGCCGCCGGGAATTGCGCCATCACTGTCTCGGTGTGCGGAGGCTGCATGTAGTCAGAATCCCCCCCCTTGATGAATAGCGCTGGTCCCTCGAAGCGGGTCTGGTCGTCGGGCCAACCCATGATGTTGGCGTAGTTGCGCTCCAGCGCCGGCACGTTGAAACGCCAGCCCCAACCCGACTCCCCTTTGGCGAAAGACTTGAGCAGGAACTGGCGCACGCCGGGTATCTCGACATATTGGGCCAGCAGGGCTTCCGCCTCGCTGCGGCTCTGCACCGGCTGGCGCAGGGTGGCGTTGAGACCGGCAAACACATTCTGATGGCGGGCATGGGGATAGGTGACCGGCGCTATGTCGGCCACGACGAGTTTGCCGACTCGGGTGGGCGCTTGCTTGGCCAGCTGCATGGCGACCTTGCCGCCCATGGAGTGACCGACCAGGGATACCGGATCCAGCGCCAGGGCGTCGAGCAGGGCGAGCACATCGGCAGCCTGCTGGGGATAGCTCATCTCATCGCTGTGGAACGAGGTGCCATGGTTGCGCAGATCCACGCTGATGACCCGGCACTGTTCGCCGAGGGCGCGCGCCAGCAGCCCCAGGTTGTCCAGACTGCCGAACAGACCGTGGATCAGCACGACGGCCGGGCCCTGGCCCTGCTCCTTGAAGTTCAATAATGGGTTTTGTTGCAAAATGACACCTTGTCGGTCGTGGGCTTTTTCGCCTGTTTTTTAACACACTGAAAGAAAAGGATTTCATTCCTTGTGAGGCATTTTTTTGTGGTTTTTTTTCAAAAAAATGGCCCCGTACGCGCTATCAGTGCGGAGGATCACACACTTGGCCCGCCATTATGCCGTATTCTCGATGAGATTCATGCACATCTGCCAGCCCTTGGCTTGGGCTGCCGGGTTTGCCTATGTATAATCGCCGCATCCGAATTTCGACGAGTCCAGCGCATCCCTATGAAAACCATCGAGCTTGATGACGATCTCTACTTCTATATCGCCAGCCAGACCCGGCACATTGGTGAGAGTGCCTCCGATATCCTGCGCCGTCTGCTGGAACACCCCACGCACATCGAAGTGCCGCTGGCCGAGCCAGCCGCCGTTGCCCAGCCGCGTGTCGTCGCCGATGCCATGGGGTTGCAGGCCCTGCTCGATTCCGGCGAGCTGCAAAAAGAAGAGAGGTCCATCAACCGCTTTATGCTGGTGCTCAGTACCCTCTACCGGGACGATCCGGTCGGGTTTACCCAGGGCACCGAAATCAAGGGGCGCAAGCGCGTCTATTTCTCGCGGGATCCCGAGGCTCTGCGCGCCAGTGGCAGCACCACCAAGCCCAAGCCGGTACCGGAAACCCCGTTCTGGGTGATCACCAACACCAATACCAGCCGCAAGCAGAATATGGTGGCCCAACTGATGGCCAGCATGGGCTATGGCGAAGAGGTGATCGCGCAGGTGTGCAGCGCAATTTAACGATTTATCAAGACTCAGGCCTTGCCCGCCAAGGCCGCCATCAAGCAAGGACAACGCCATGGCACAGCATTCCCACGCCGGTCAGCCGGCCCGTTTAAGTGACCTGACCAACATCCCCCGTCTGGTCAGCGCCTACTACCTCAACAAGCCGGACATGAGCCGCCCCGAGCAGCGGGTGGCCTTCGGCACTTCCGGCCACCGTGGCAGCGCCCTGCACAACGCCTTTACCGAATCCCACATCCTGGCGGTGACCCAGGCACTGGTGGAGTATCGCCAGCAGGCAGGTATCACTGGCCCGCTGTTTGTCGGCATGGATACCCATGCCCTGTCCGAATCCGCCTTTGCCAGCGCAGTCGAAGTGCTGGCGGCCAACGGCGTCGAAACCCGCATTCAGGCTGGCCTCGGCTTTACCCCGACCCCTGTCATCTCTCACGCCATCTTGCGCTACAACTCTGGCAAAGAAGGGGCCAGCAAGCCTGCTGCCCGCGCTGACGGTGTGGTGATCACCCCGTCTCACAACCCGCCGGAAGATGGTGGCTTCAAGTACAACCCGCCCCACGGTGGCCCCGCGGAAGGGGAGATCACCAAGTGGGTGGAAGACCGTGCCAACGCCATTCTGGAAGCGGGTCTGGCCGGCGTGAAAAGGATGCCATTCGCCGAAGCCCTCAAGAGCCCGTTCGTGGTGGAGCACGACTATGTCACCCCTTATGTGGATGATCTGAAGAACGTGCTGGACATGGATGCCATCAAACAGGCGGGCATCAAGATCGGTGTCGATCCGCTGGGTGGCTCTGGCGTCGCCTACTGGGACGTCATCGCCAAGACCTATGGTCTGAATATCGAGGTGGTGAACTACAAGGTAGACCCCACCTTCTCCTTCATGACCCTGGATAAAGACGGCAAGATCCGGATGGACTGCTCCAGCCCGTTCGCCATGGCGAGCCTGATTGCGCTTAAAGACAAGTTCGACATCGCCCTTGGCAACGACCCGGACTACGACCGTCACGGCATCGTCACCAAATCCGGCCTGATGAACCCGAACCACTATCTGGCAGTGGCGATCCAGTATCTGTTTACCCATCGCACCGGCTGGTCTGCCGATGCTGCCGTCGGCAAGACGCTGGTCTCTTCTTCGATGATTGACCGGGTTGCCGGCGAGATTGGCCGCACCCTGAAAGAGGTGCCTGTCGGCTTCAAGTGGTTCGTGGATGGCCTCTACAGCGGCGAGTTCGGCTTTGGTGGCGAAGAGAGCGCGGGCGCCTCCTTCCTGCGCAAAGATGGTACCGTCTGGACCACCGACAAGGATGGCTTCATTCTGGCGCTGCTGGCGGCTGAAATTCTGGCGGTGACCGGCAAGGATCCCCAAGCCCATTACGACGCGCTGGAAGCCAAGTTTGGCCGCTCCTGCTACCGCCGCATCGACGCCCCGGCCAACAGTGCCCAGAAAGCGGTGCTCTCCAAGCTGGATCCGGCACTGGTGGAAGCCTCAACGCTCGCCGGTGAGCCCATCATTGCCAAGCTGACCCGAGCACCGGGCAACGATGCCGCCATCGGCGGCCTCAAGGTAGTGACCGAGAACGGGTGGTTCGCGGCGCGCCCCTCCGGCACCGAGTCCATCTACAAGATCTACATGGAGAGCTTCAAAGGCGAAGCACATCTGGATCTGATCCAGCAAGAGGCTCAGCAGATCGTCTCTGCGGCCTTGGCCAAGGCTGGCGTCTAAGCCTGCGTCAAGCCACTGAAAGCTAAATAAAAACTGATTTAAAACCAAAAGAGGAGCCGCAATGGCTCCTCTTTTTTTATTCCTCTTGGCCGAGGTTGTCTGCGCTCATGCCTTGTCGCACTGGACTGTGCTCGCCCTGCGGGCCTGCCAGCGTTTGAAGAAGGGCCGCGCCGGCAGCTTCATCAGGAAGAGGGAGAGCAGGATCACCCCTATGCCGAGCCACTGGCGACCATCCAGGATCTCTCCCACCATCAGCACCCCAAGTGACACCGCCATCATGGGATTGGTGAGGGCCAGCATGCCCATTACCTCGGGGCCGTGGTGCTTTAACCCCCACAGCCAGGCCCAGTAGCCCAGTGCGGTGTTAAGCAGGATAAGCCAGAGCAACCCCGGCGCACTCGCCGGACGGGGTAGCGGCATTGGGCCAGCCAGCCACCAGGCAAGCGGGATCAGCATTAAGCCCCCGAGCAGCAGTTGCCAGGCAGTCAGCGCCAGTAGATCGTTTACCGGCCAGCGTCGCATCCAGCGGCTGGATTGGCCGATGAGCAGGGTGGCCAACAGGGCGCACGTCACGCCGATAGGATCCAGATTGGCGGAGGGGTTGAGCAGCAGCAAGACCCCTACAAGTCCCATTAACCCCAGCAACAGCCACTTCAGGCTGGGTCGTGTGCCATCCTGCAGCCAGGCCAGCAGCATGAGCACCAGCGGCAGTGTGGCGCCGAGCGTGCCCGCTACGGCCCCCGGCAGCCGGAAGGCGGCCACGAACAACAAAGCGAAGAAGGCGGTGATGTTGCAAAACGCCAGCAGAAACTGCTTGCCCCAGGGCAGGGGGGGTAGGCGCGGGTGCAGCAACAGCAGTAGCAGCCCGGCGGGCAAGGCGCGCCACACCGCCACCCAGTAGGGGGAGTAGTCGGTCAGATAGAGGCTGACGACGGCATAGGTGCTGCCCCACAGCAGGGGAGCCAGCAGGGCGATCAGCAGAGGCATAATTTATCTCTTTGTGAAGTATCTTTAAGTAAAGATAATTTAGTCCCAAATTGGTTTAGTATCAAGTATCTCGATAAAAAGATAAGTGACCTGAGATGGACAGTGATCATGTAGACCTGCTGCTGGCCCAGTGGGCCCGGCAGAGACCGGATCTCGACTGCTCGCCCATGGGGGTGCTGGGTCGGGTGGCGCGTATGGCGGCGATCGCCGGCCGCGAGGTGAGCGAAGAGCTCAAGGAGTGCGGCCTGCTCGGCAGTGACTTCGATATTCTGGCAACCCTGCGCCGGGCCGGCGAGCCGCTGACGCCGACCGTGCTCTATCAATCCGCCATGTTGAGCTCGGGGGCCATGACGGCCCGGCTCGACAAGTTGGCCGAGCGGGGGCTGATAGAGCGGCAGGCGGCACCCAGCGACAGGCGCAGCCTGCTGGTCTGCCTGACTGAGGCGGGCAGGGTGCTTATCGACCGGGCGGTCGAGTTGCACGTGGCCAATGAGCGCCGTCTGCTGGCGCCACTGACCGAGGCCGAGCAGGTGCAGCTGGCGGCCCTGCTCAAGCGCTGGCTGTTGGAAAACGAATAATGAAACGGGCCCGCGGGCCCGTTTTTGTTGGCAATCTGGTGCCCGATTCAGTCACCGCCTCTGGCATCCTTCACCGCCAGCCCCAGCTGCCACACCGCCATGGCGTAGTGGGTGCTGTGGTTGTAGCGGGTGATGGTGTAGAAGTTGGGCAGGCCGTACCAGTATTGATAACCACTGCCTACGTCGAGGCGCAGCAGGCTCGATTCGCTGTGGTTGCCCAGGCTGCTGGTGGGGGTGAGCCCGGCGCGGCGCAGGGTGGGGACCGGGTAGCGGGTCTGGAAGCCGTGCTCATAGCCGGGCAGTTGGCCCTGACCACGTACCGCCACCGGCTGTCCCTTCTCCCAGCCATGGGCCTTGAAGTAGTTGGCCACGCTGCCGATGGCATCCACTGGATCCCACAGGTTGGTGTGGCCGTTGCCGTTGAAGTCCACCGCATAGCGTTGGAAGCTCGACGGCATGAACTGGCCATAGCCCATGGCACCGGCGTAGGAACCCTTGGGTTCGGTGGGATCCATCCCCTCATCCCGGGTCATCACCAGGAAGGACTCCAGCTCGCTGGTGAAGAACTCGGCCCGGCGCGGGTAGTCAAATGCCAGGGTCACCAGCGCATCCAGAATGCGAGTCTTGCCCATCACCCGGCCCCAGCGGGTCTCTACCCCGATAATGCCGACGATGATCTCGGGTGGTACGCCATAGAGCTGGTAGGCTCGGTTTAGTTCGCTTTCGTATTCGCGCCAGAAATTGACGCCGTTTTGCACGTTGTCGGGGGTGATGAACTTGGCGCGGTAGCGATTCCAGGCTCCAGTCGGACCCGTCGGCTTGGCGGTCGTCGGGGCCTGGGCATCCATCAGCCGGATGATCCAGTCAGAACGCTCCGCCTGTGCCAGTACCCTGTGCAGCTCGGCACTGTCGAAACCGTGCTTTTGCACCATGTGTTGCACGAACTTATCTACGCTGCTGCGATTGGCAACATCCCCCTGTCCGTAGACGGGGCGGCTCGGCGGCGTTTGATTGATGAAAGCGCTCTTGGGCTGGGGTGTGACCACGGGCTTGGCAGCCGGTGTGCTGCTGCAGCCGTAGAGCAGGGGAAACAGGGAAAGTGTGAGTACGGAGACAAGGCGACGCATAAGGTTCTCATGAGCCTGACAAAGAGTGCCGACATGGTAAAACATTGTCATCCGCGCGCAAGTGTTCCGTGCGCCTGACACGTCGCCAATGCATCGTGCGATGGATTAGCCCTGGGGGCCTGGGCGACTCAGCGCAGGGTGTGATAACCGCTCCAGAGCCGTGTCAGGGTGGTGATGAGGCAGAGCAGGGCAAAGCCATAGGCGAGGGTTGCAAAAGCCGCGGGCCAGAGGCACATCAGCACGAACAGCGCGATGGTCTCGCTCCCCTCGGTGAGCCCACCGAGATAGTAGAGGGACTTGTGGTGGTAGACGGGGTTTTCTATCCCCCGCCTGCCCGCCATGATGGCGAAGGCCAGAAAGCTTGAGCCCGTCCCCATGAAGGCGAACAGCAGGGTGGCGGCGGGCAGGGCGTTGGCGGGGGCGCTCAGGGCAAAACCCAGCACCACGGCGGCGTAGAAGATGAAATCGAGGGTGATGTCGAGAAAGCCGCCGCAGTCGGTGATGCCGGTTTCCCGTGCCACAGCGCCGTCGAGCCCGTCCAGCAGCCGGTTGCACAGGATGGCCGCGAGCGCCCACTGATAGCAACCAAAGGCCAGCAGCGGCAGCGCCAGCATGCCGACGGCAAAGCCGGTGAGGCTTATCTGGTTGGCGCTTATGCCTGCCCGGCACAGCGGTTTGGCCAGCTGGGTGAGGGGGCGGCGGATCATGGGAATAAGGTGGCGATCAAACAAGGTCGGGGTCCTCGGTTAGCAAACAAAGAGACGGTGTGAGATCGAGTATGGTGCCGGGGGCATCCTCCTCGTCATGGGTCACCAGGATGGCTGGGATGCCTTTGGCCTTGAGCCGCTCGAACACCAGGGTTCTGAACGCGGCGCGCAGCGGTTTGTCGAGGCGGGAGAAGGGCTCGTCCAGCAGCAGGGCTTGCGGTTCGGCCAGCAGCGCCCGCAGCAAGCTGACCCGTGCCCGCTGACCGCCGGAGAGCTGCTGCGGCAGCTTGTCAGCCTGATCCGCCAGCGCGACCTGTGCCAATGCGGTTAGCGCCTTTTCCCGCCGCGCGTTTTTTCCTTTGATAGCCGCAGGCATGCCGAACATCAGGTTCTCCGCCACCGTCAGGTGGTCAAACAGCAGGCCATCCTGAAACAGCATGCCAATGTGCCGCGCCTGGGGGGGCAAGGGGGTAAGCAGTCGCTCGTCGAGCCATATTTCCCCCTCCAGCCGGATGGGTCCCCTGGGGGGCAAGACCCCCGCCAGCGCCGCCAGCAGCGAGCTTTTGCCGCAACCGCTTGGCCCCATCAGGGTCAGCACCTCGCCCGGCGCCACCTGCAGTGCAGGCAGCGACAGCAGCAGGTTTTCATCGAGATAGAGGCGAAGGGGCGTGGTGTTTAGCATCGGCAAGTTCTCGTGTTCAGCGGGCGCCCTTGAGCGCCGGATTGAGCCGGGCCGGCAGCCAGAGCGCCAGCAGATAGATAACGAGCGGCAGCAGCAGTTGCAGCAGGCCGTAGAGGCCCGCCAGCCGCCGATTGAGGCCGCTGCCGATGGCCACCGCCTCAGTCGTGATGGTGACCACCCGGCCCGCGCCAAACAGCAGGGTCGGCAGATACTGGGCCAGACTCACCGCCGCCCCCACCGCCAGGGCAAACAGCAGCGGGCGGGCCAGCAGGGGCCCCTTCACTTGCCACCAGACACGCCAGGGGCGGGCACCCAGCGTCAGCGCGGCTTGCACAAGGCGCGGGTCGAACTGGCGGTAGGGACCGTGCAGGCAAAGGTAGACGTAGGGGAAGACAAACAGCAGCTGGCTCCAGAGCACCCAGCCCCAGCCGATGCTATGGGCGGTCCAGCGAAGGCTAAGCCAGTCGAGCCCCAGGCGGACGCCAAACAACAGGCTGGCCTGGGGCAGCAAGAGTGGCAGACAGATGAGCCAGAGCGGCCAGGGGCGGCGACCCTGTTGCGCCTCCAGGCTCAGCACAGCCATCACCAGTGCCAGCAGCCCGCTTGCCAGTGCCAGCAGGGCACTGTGGGTGAGCAGCGGTATCAGGCCCGGCAGCAGATCTTGCCAATGCTGGCCGCTCCACTGGCTTGGCAACAGGTCGGGGAAGGACCAACGCCGCGCCAGCGACCAGAGCAGCAGCGCCCCCAGCACCGCCAGATTGACCGCGATCAGGACAAATACGCTGCCGCTGGCCAGGTTGGCGGCCAGCAGGCCAGGCTCGGTCCGGCGGCCATCGAGCCAGATGTGCTTGCCGATAGTCGTGTGGCACCACTCCAGCAGCCGCACACCGGCGAGCAGCAGCAGGCTGAGGGCGAGCAGCAAGAGGGCTCCGCTGGCGGTGGCGCCACGCCAGACGAGATCCGGATCCTGATACCAGAGCCACAATCTGACCGCCAGCGGGGCGGGGGCATCGGGCCCCAGCAGCTGGGCCAGATCCACCACGGCCACCCCGTAGGCGGCCACCGCATAGAGGGGCAGGCGCAGGGCGGGCCAGAGCGCTGGCAGCCGCAGGCGCCACCAGATCTGCGGTGCGCTGAATCCCATGCTGGCACCGAGCCACTGCTGGCGAGCCAGCTTGGCGGGATCCAGTGCGGCCAGCGCCATCAGCAGCAGAAAGGGTGTTTCTTTCAGGATCAGGGCGAGGATCAGCCCAAGGCCCAGCGGATCTTTGATTGTCTGCCAGTCTGGGGGAAACTCAACGCCAGTGAGTGCTGGCGAGATGAGGCGCAACAGCCAGCCGGAGGGGGCGAGCAGAAAGGCCAAACCGATGGCAAAGGCGACGTGGGGCAGTGCCAGCAGGGGAGAGAGCAAGCGCTGCAGCAGCGCAAAGGCCCGGCTCTGTGCTCCCTGCTGGCCGCTGTGTGCCAGCAGCAGTGCCGTCAGCAGCAGGCTGCCCAGGGTCGAGGCGGCGCCAATCCAGAGGCTCAGGGCAGCCGAGTGCCAGAGGCCGGGCTGGGCCAGCAGCAGCTGAAGGTGCGGGGGGGCCATCCCTTCGGCCAGCAACAACCCGATTCCCCCCAGCACAGGGACGGCCAGCAGGGCGGCGCAGCCAGCGCCAAAAAACGGGCGCCAGTTGGATAGGATGGGACCGGCCAGGATCATCAGTGAGCGTAGCGCTCGGCCCAGGCCGCTTCGAGTCGCAGCTGCCAGCTGGGATGGGGTTCGCCCACTGCCTTGAAGCGCAGCGCAGACGCCTGTTTGGCCGAGACCGGCAGGGCGCTGGCTTGCAGCACGCTGGGATCGCCCCAGAAAGCGGGCTCGGCCTTGCGTACCTGGGCCACCGGGCTCAGCAGGAAGTTGGCCACCACCTTGGCGCCGGCCCGGGCGCTGGCGTTGAAGGGGATGGCGAGGAAGTGGCTGTTGGTCAGCGCCCCCTTCTCCATGGCGACGGCCACCACATTGGGGGGCAGGGTGCCGTTTTGTACCGCGCTCTGGGCCTCTTGGGGGTTGAAGCTGATGGCCATGGCGAGCTCACCATCATCGAGCAACTGGCGGGTCTCGGCGGCGCTGGCGGGGAACAACTTGCCCTTGCGCCAGAGTGCCGGGTGCAACTCATCGAGCCAAGACCAGAGCGGGGCGGTCACTTGGGCAAACTCTGCATCGGTCGCCTCCCGATAGAGGGGGGCAGGGGCGGGCGTCAACTCCAGCAGGATCTGCTTGAGAAAGCTTGCGCCATGAAACTGGGGTGGCTTGGGATAGGTGAAGCGACCGGGATGTTCCTTGACCCAGGTGAGCAGGGCGGTTGCCGAGGTGGGCGGGGTGTCCACCTCGTCCCGATTGACCATGAGGTTGAGCTGGCCTATGCCCCAGGGCGCCTCCAGCCCGTCGACCGGCACAGTGAAGTCCTCACTCACCGGCAGCGTCGTGTCCACCAGCGCCATATTGGGCAGATCCTGGGTAAAGGGGGCACCCAAGAGGCTCTGCTCCTTGAGCGCCTTGAAGTTCTCGCCGTTGACCCAGAGCAGATCGATGGGGCCGCCTGTGTGCTTACCTGCCTGTTTGTTGGCCAGCAACTGGCTGACGCTCTGGGCTATGTCATCCACCTTCACCTGCACCAGCTTGACCTGATACTGACGCTCAAGCTCCTGGCCGGCCCATATCAGATAGGCGTTGATCTCCGGGCTGCCGCCCCAGGCGTTGAAGTAGACGGTCTGCCCTTTCGCCTCCTCAAGGGTCCGTTGCCAGTTGTCATCGGGATTTGCTAACAGCGGGCCGCTGGCCAGCAGGGGCAGGGCGCACAACAGGGATTTGAGCAAGGGCAGAGTCTTGAGCATGTGAGTTACCTTGGGCAAAGGGTCAGGCGCCACGGCGCCAGCTATGATATCGGGCCAGCAGGGCCAGCACCCGGGTGGGCTGGTGAGCCCGCTTCCACTCACCGGCCACGTACTTGTTCCCCTCCATCAGGGTAGGATAAGCGTGTATGGTGGCGAGGATCTTGCCAAGCCCCAGCTGGTGGCGCATGGCGAGCACGAATTCGGCGATCCGCTCGCCGGCGTGAGTGCCCACTATGGTGGCGCCCAGGATCTTCTCCTTGCCGGGCACGGTGAGCACCTCGATAAAGCCATGGCGCTCACCGTCGGCAATGGCGCGATCCAGCTCGGCCAGCTCGAAGCGGGTCGTCTCGAAGGGGATACTCTCTGCTTCTGCTTCCTTGCGGTTGAGGCCGACCCGGGCGATTTCCGGCGTGGTGTAGGTGGCCGCCGGAATGACTCGATAGTCGGCCCGAAAGCGCTTGAACTGGCCGAACAGGGCATTAACAGCGGCATACCAGGCCTGATGGGCGGCAACGTGGGTGAACTGGTAGGGACCTGCCACGTCCCCCACCGCCAAAATGCTGGGGTAGTTGGTGGCGAGAAAACCATCGACGGCAACCGTGCCACGGGGTGCCAGTTCCACCCCTAGCGCCTCCAGCCCGAAGCCACTCACATTGGCAACCCGTCCCAGTGCCAGCAGCAGTTGATCTCCCTCAATCACTTGCACGTCATCGCCTCGGCGCAGTTGCAGTCGAATGGGCAGCGGCGTGTCTTGCGCCTCTGCGGATGGCAGATAGTCGACCCGCTCGGTGCGCCAGCCGGTGAGCACAGTGACACCGTCACGGGCCAGCTGTGATTGCAGCGCGTCGGCCACCTCCCGCTCTTCACGTGGCAGCAGTTGATTGGCCAGCTCCACTTGCGTGACCGGGATGCCGAGCAGGGCAAAGCTCTGGGCCAGCTCACAGCCGATGGGGCCGCCACCAAGCACCAGCAAACGGCGCGGCGGGGTGCGCAGCTGCCAGAGGCTATCCGAGGTGAGATAAGGCACGTCGGCCAATCCGGGGAGATCCGGCACAAACGGTCTGGCGCCGGTGGCGATGACGATATGGCGGCTGGTAAGGCGCTGGCCGTTCACTTCCACCTCCCAGGGGGAGATCAGTCGCGCCTCCCCTTCGATACACTCCACCCCAAGCCCTTCATAGCGTTCTACCGAGTCGTGGGGCTCGACCTCCTTGATGACCGTCGCCACCCGCTCCATCACAGCGGCAAAATCGGCGCAGGATTGGCTTGGGCTAAAGCCCAGCGCTTCGGCCTTGCGCTGCTCGGCGGCAAAGCGGGCGCTGCGGGTCAGCGCCTTGGAGGGGACGCAGCCGCTGTTGAGGCAATCGCCCCCCATCTTGTGTTTCTCGACAAGCGCCACCTTGGCCTTCACTGCTGCGGCGATATAGCTGGTGACCAGCCCACCGGCACCGGCGCCGACTACCAGCAGGTTGTAGTCATAACGGGCGGGCTTTCGATAGGGGGCGTGCAGGCGGCGCAGGGCAAGCTGTTGTATGGCGCGCTTGATCAAGAAGGGCATCAGCCCCAGCAGGGTCAGCGCCACTATCAGGCCGGGGGAGAGAATGTTGCCCGTGCTGGTTAATTGGCCAAGCTCGCTCCCCGCCAGCACATAGACGAAGGTGCCGGGCAGCATGCCAAGCTGGCTCACCCAGTAGTAGGTACTGACTCTGATGGGGGTGAGCCCCATCAGCAGGTTGACCAGAAAGAAGGGGAAGAGGGGGATAAGGCGCAGGCTCAGCAGGTAGAAGGCGCCGTCCTTCTCCATCCCGGCCTGGAAGGTGGCCAGCTTGTCGCCAAAGCGGGCCGTGACCCAGTCGCGCAGCAGGAAGCGGGCGCTGAGAAAGGCCAGGGTGGCGCCAATGGTGCTGGCAAAGGAGACCAGCAGCAGCCCCCAGCCGATCCCGAACACTGCGCTGCCGCCCAGGGTGAGCAGGCTGGCGCCGGGTAGGGAGAGGGCGGTGCTCAGCACATAGATGCTCACAAACAGCAGGCAGGCGGCGACAAAATGGCTGTCGACCCATTGCGCCAGTGCGGCCTGCTGGGCTTGCAAGGCGCCCAGACTGAGATAGCGGCCAAGATCGAGGGCAAAGAAGGCGCCGATGAGGCACCCCATCACCAACAGAAGCAGCAGGCGGGCCCGGTTCATCAGGCGTCCTTGCTGTCAGTCTGGGCGGGACGCTCGGGTTGCACCGGCAACTGGCAGAAGCCCTGCGGTGCGATATCGAGGGCGGCGTTGAACTTGGCCGACATGTTCTGGAAGGCGATAAGGCCGGTCAGCTCCACCATGGCGTCGTCATCGAACCAGGGCTTGAGGCGGGCCGCCTGTTCATCGCTGACCCCATCCAGCCCTGTCATGGCTTCGGTGTAGTCGAGCACCGCCTTTTCCCGCTCGTCGAACAGGGGGTTGTTGCGCCAGTGGGCCAGCGCCTCCACCTTCTCGCTGGAACCGGCCCGCTTGATGAGGGTCATGGCGTTGATGTCGACGCAGAAGCGGCACCAGTTGAGCTGGGAGACCCGCACCGTCACCAGGGAGCGCAGCACGGGGTCGATGGGGGAGCGCCTGCGGTTGATGACGCCGTAGAGGGTGGCCACGGCGGCAAACAGCCGTGGCGAGCGGCCCCAACATTTGCCCGGGATCAGCACCTGGCCGTAGTTGCGTTTTTGCAGCCAGAAAAAGGGGCGGATAAACCAGGCATATTCCCGATCGGGTTTGACCTCAACGCGCATGTTATTCCTCTTTTTTGTTCTGCATCTTGGGTTTGTAGGCCCCCCCCAGCCGCTCATTGAGCCGGATCAGAAACACCTCGATCCGTGCCCGGTTGGTACCCAGATCGCTGCGTCCCTGGCGGGAGGCCGAACGCATGTCGATGCGGGTCTCCTTGGGGCCGGCAAAGACCCGCAGCGCCACATCGTCCTGAAAGCCGAACCAGCCGGTGGTGGCCACTGCATCGAGGCCGTCCGGGCTCGGTCGCACCTGCCAGCCCAGTTGTATCATCAGCGCGTGGGCCTCCGTGATCGCCTCGACCGGGGAGGCGCTGGTATAGAGAGGACCGGGTTTGCCCTCAAACGCGTTCAAGGGTGCCGAATTGATGGGCAGATCCTGCGCCGTTCTCAGCTCGGCGGCCCAGCGCAGGGGGGGGGGATTATAGGGATCCGTGCTGACATCGTTGAGCAGCGGCATACGCAGTGCCTGCACCAGGAACAGCAGGGGCAGCAGCAGCGGGGTGATCCCCCAGAGGCTCGGCACCTTATGCCGGCTCCAGGGCAGGCGTACCAGTAACAGGAGCGATATCAGTGCACCGAGCAGACAGATGGCGAACCCCAGCCACCAGGGCCAGAGGTGAGAGCGGCTGCCGAGGGCGCCAGCGAGGGGCAGCAACCAGGCCAGCAGGGGCCACCACAAATAACTGGGCATAACGGGGAACCACTGGTTATGATGGACAAGTACCCTGAAGGATAAACTTAATTGACTGATAACGTTAGTAAATTTATCTCAGTCCTGCTGCTTTTCCCAAGCGCTTCGCTGTGGGCTGACACAGCCGTGCTGGCGGCGGGGGACATGTGGCGCGCCGAGATCGTCTATGAGGCCATGCCTGGGGTGTCGCGGGTCGAACCCGGCTATGCCACACCCTTGCCGCAGGGAACCACGCCGGCACAGGAGCTGGCGCGGCGCCAGGCAGTGCGCATCGATTACGATCCGGTCCTGGTGGGTTATGGGGATCTGCTTAATGTCTTCTGGCAACTGGTGGATGGGCACGATGGTGGCGGGCAATATTGCAATCGCGGCCAGGAATTTGTCCCGACCCTGTTGCCCAGAGATGACTATCAGTGGCGTCTGGCGCAGGTGAGCCTGACGCGTTGGCAAGCGCTGCATGGTCGCGCGAGCCGGGTATCGCTCTGGCCGGATAGCCAATTCACGCCCGCACCCGAGATGGAGGACTGGGCGCAGCGCCATCCCTGGCGCTTTGGTGTTTATGCCCGCCGTTGCGGCGGCTGGCCCGTGGCATTGACACCCCAACCCTGAGCCATCAGTTGCGGTAAAGCACCTTGATGAGGTGGAAGCCAAACTTGGTGCGTACCGGGCCGAGTACGGTCAGCAGTTCGCCCTTGAACACGGCATCGTCAAACGGCTTGACCATGTCGCCCTTCGAAAACTCCCCCAGATCCCCCGAGCGTTTGGACGAGGCACAGGTGGAAAAACGCTTGGCCATCTGACCAAAGTCGGCTCCCTTGGCAAGTTTTTCCTTGATCTCCAGACACTGCTTCTCTGTCTTGACCAGGATGTGCTGGGCACAGGCTTTCTTCATATTGGCGCTCCTCGGCGGCGGGCAAATCGGGGCGCAAGATTACTCCAATTCCCGCCGCGCGTCAGCCGTCATGCAGGGATTAACTGCGGGTGTGGGCGCCGATGCTGGCTCTTGGACGCGATTGCCACAGGATCTCCAACCCCAGCAGGGCATGCAGGCTCCAGATGGCCAAGGGGTTGAGCCAGTCGCCCCCCAGTTGCAAGGTGGCCAGGGCGCAGCTTGCCAGCAAGAGGGTGATGCCCGGCAGACGCCAGTGCACCGGCAGTGGCGCCAGTATGGCGATGCCCAGCAGGATGGCGAGCCCGAACGGCAGGTTGAGGGCGGTGAAGGCCAGTGCCTGCTGGCCGTTCATGCCGGTCAGCAGGGCCACCAGGGCGCTGCAGCAGGCGAGAAAGGTGATGAATTCGAGTCGGTCCGCAATATAGTCAGCCATCTGTTCACTACGTGCAGGCATGATGTGTTTCCTTCGGTTAAGAGCGCCGGGGCGACGGGACCCTGGACTCATGACGCCGGTGCGGGCGATGTGTTGTCTTCGGTAGATGAACCCAGTGTGGGCGAGACAAGGAGCCGGGGGGAGCGGGATAAATCGATTGAGGTGAACGAGGCTTTGATTGTTCAGATTCAACCAGTTGATTTTTATTATCTAAAGTAAGCCTTGGTTCAAGGAGGAAGGCAGGGCTCAGGGGGGAGGTAGCGGGCTGGCCGTCGTCATCTTGACCACTTGCCGACAGTTGATGTCGCGTCGGCGAGGGGGTGTTGCTGCAAGGGAGATGCGAGACAAACCGCCGCTTGTGATGCATCTTATGGCTTGATAGCTGAGGAATGGCCTTTTTTTGCCCACAATGGCATCAGTCTGTGGCTCTGGCGGGAAGAAAGTGGGCAAGCCGAGTGACAAAGGCTTCAATACTATGGTGAATTTCGATGCCGCTTCGCTCTGATGTTGCGCTGGGGATATGCTAGGATGAGGCGCGCTTGCCATCGAATGAGCCTCATATGCATTCTGACTCTTGCATTATTTTAATCATGTTTTTCGGGGAAATTGACGTTTGACAGGATGCAATCCGCCCCTGCCAGCAGGGATCTCATCGCCCGGACGGGTTTTCCGTCGCAGGCTCCGCGCACTGGGCCTGAGTCTCTGTTTGCTGCTGTTCGTCACCCCGGCCATGGCGGCCAAACTCACCTATCAGGTCAAGGGGCTGAGAGGGGAGACCAAGGATAACGTCGAAGCCTTCCTCAATGCGCTGCCCGTCTTTCAAGAGCGCCAATTCCGTACGGCCCGCCCCAAGATCACCGAGAGTGTGCAACAAGCCCTGCAGGTCTTTGGCTACTATCAGCCCAAGATCACCTTGAGCCGTTACAAAAATGCCCCCGCCAGGGTGGTGATCGAGGTGGATGCAGGCAAGCCTGTCATCATCTCCCGCCTCGACATACTGCTGGAAGGGGATGCGGGCAGCGACGACATCTTCAGTGCGCTGCTGGACAAGCTGCCCCTGCAGGAGGGAGATCCCCTCCACCACGGCAAATACGAATCCATCAAGGCCGATCTCGGCAGCCTGGGTCTGGCCCGCGGCTACTTCGACGCCAAGATCAGCAAGAGTCAGGTCAAGGTGTTCCCGGATCAGGGCACGGCCGAGATCTACATACTGTTTCGCTCCGGCCAGCGCTATCACTTTGGCGAGATCCACTACGACGCCACGCCCGAGGCGCTGCGCCTCATTCGGCCGCTCGTCAACATCAAGAGCGGCGACCCCTATCTGGCGATCCTGCTGGCCGAGATGTCGCAGGATATCTCCTCCACCAGGATGTTCAAGGAGGTAGATATCAGGCCCATGGTCAGCCAGGCGGAGGGCAACCGGGTGCCGGTGCAGGTGACGCTCTCCAACCGGGTCGACCACGAAATAGAAACGGGTATCGGCTTTGCCACCGACGTGGGGCCGCGTATTAGCGCCACGTGGGAGAAGCCCTGGGTCAACAGCTACGGTCACCGTCTCAACGCCACCGCCAAGGTCTCGCAACCCGAGGCCGAGCTTAGCTTCGATTACCAGATCCCGGTGGGCAACCCACTGCGGAACTACTACTCGCTGCAGGCGGGTTATCAATACAAGGACAACAACGATACCCGCTCCGACCTGACCACCCTCAGCGTGCGCCGCTGGACGCGGCAGCCGGAGAGCTGGGACCGAAACGTCTTCATCCGGCTCGAAAACGAGGTCTTTACCCAGGGTGCTGACGAGGGGAACAGCTTGCTGCTGATCCCCGGTGTCTCCTGGTCGCGGTTGCGGATGCGCGGTGGTCTGGTGCCTGACTGGGGCGATCGCCAGCAGCTGACTCTGGAGTTTTCCGATCCCTACTGGGGCTCCGATATCAGCTTCGTGCGGGTGTGGGGGCGCAGCAGGTGGCTGCGCTCCCTGGGAGAGGATCACCGCTTCCTGCTACGGGCTGAGCAGGGCGCCATCATAGGGGACAGCTTCTCGCTGGTGCCGCCGTCACTGCGCTTCTTCACCGGTGGTGACCAGACGGTGCGTGGCTATGGCTACGAGACCATCTCGCCGCGCGGCAGCGACGGCAAGTTGCTGGGGGGCCGTTACGTGAGCGTTGCCAGTGCCGAATACAGCTACCGCTTCAGTGACAGATGGCTCGGCGCCCTGTTCGTGGATGGCGGGACGGCCACGGTCGATTACAGCGAGGCTTGGAAGATAGGCCCGGGTGTCGGCGTGCGTTGGGTCACCCCCATAGGTCAGGTCAGGCTCGATCTGGCGGTGGCCATTACCGAGGATGACAAGCCGCTGCGGCTCCATTTCGCGTTGGGGCCTGAACTATGATCCGGTTTAAACGCACCCATCTTCCTCTTTGTTCTCTTTCTTGGCCGCTGCGGCTGCATGTTTCGCGGGGGCCTGTGCTGTGATCTGGGTAAAAAGCATTCTTCTCTGGCTGATGGGGCTCGTCTTCCTGCTGCTGATTGGCGTCAGCCTGCTGGGCTTCACCCATCAGGGCAACAAGTGGCTATGGCAACAGGCCAGGGCGGCGCTGCCCTCCCTCAAGGGAGAGCTGGTGGCGGGCCAACTCGGTTATGGCTGGACCCTGGAAGGGGTCGGCTGGCAGGACGAGCTGGTGGATGTCATGGTGGAGCGGGCCGTGCTGAACTGGGATCTCGGCAAGTTGTTGCAGGGCAAGCTCTGGATCAAATCCCTGACGGTCACCCACCCCGTGGTCAAGGTCGCTGAATCGGAGCCGGTGCAGGAAGAGCCATCAGAACCCTTCGTCTGGCGTCCGCTGCCCCTGCGGATCCAGGTCGA
Organism: Aeromonas popoffii; assembly: GCF_037818705.1. Taxonomy (NCBI): domain Bacteria; kingdom Pseudomonadati; phylum Pseudomonadota; class Gammaproteobacteria; order Aeromonadales; family Aeromonadaceae; genus Aeromonas; species Aeromonas popoffii. The sequence goes on from NZ_CP149129.1 coordinate 1,380,619, forward strand.
TAGCCTCCAGGTAACGGACTTGGATCTGGCGGTGCCCGGCGTCGGTGTGACCCTCACGTCCCTCGACATCGGCGCCACCCTCAGTCGCCAGGGGCTCATCGTGCGCGGGCCTGTGCTGGATGGCCTGACCGTGACCCTGGCCGAGACGCCGCCTGCCGATGCAGCCAAACCGGCTGCGGCCAAGGCGCAGAAGGCAACCAACGCGGCGCCCATTGCGCTGCCCGCCATCACTCTGCCTTTCCCCATCCAGCTGGAAGGCCTGACGGCGACCCGCTTTCGCTATCAACAAGGGGAGCTGAACGAAGGGCTCGACACCCTGCGGCTGTCGGCCAGTGGGAAAGAGGAGCGCATCGAGGTGCGCGAGCTCTCCCTGCGCCATGCCATGGCGGATGTGGCGCTTAAGGGCCATATCCGGCTGACCGAGGATTATCCGCTTGAGTTGACCCTGGACGCCAAGGCCCGCAAGGGGCTGCTGGATGGCAAACTCAAAGGGGGGCAGGCGACCCTGATCCTGGGTGGCTCGGTAGGCAAGCTGGCGCTGGATCTGCAAGCCAAGGGGCCTGTGGCCGCCAACCTCAAGGGGTCATTGGCCGCCCTCAACCCTGACTTGCCGTTTGATCTGGGGCTGGAGTGGCAGCGCCTCGACTGGCCCCTGCACAAGCCAGCCAAGGACGAGCCCAGCTATCAGTTGGACAAAGGCAGCCTGACTGCCAAGGGTAAACTCTCCGGCTATCAGTTTGCCTTGAATACGGCTGGCAAAGGCACGGACGTCCCCCCCTTCAAGCTGGCGCTGACGGGCAAGGGGGATCTGGAACAACTGAACCAGATAAAGCTGCAGCTCAACGCCCTGAAAGGGGAGCTCAAGCTCGATGGCAAGTTGGCCTGGAATCAGGGGGTGCGCTGGCAGGGCACCACCGAATTCAAGGAGATCAATCCCGCCGAACTGGTTCCCGAGCTCAAGGGCAAGCTGGCGGGCAAGATTACTAGCCAGTTCGAACTGAACGAGACAGGCCACTGGCAGCTGCAGCTGCCAGAACTGAAGGTCGAGGGCAAGCTCAACCAGCATCCGCTGGCCATCAAGGGCCGCCTCAGCGGCAACGACAAGATGGAGTGGCAGATCCCCGCGCTGGCACTGCAAAGCGGCCCTAACCAGCTGCAGGTCAAGGGCAGCCTCAGCCAGCAGGCATGGAGGCTGGATGCGGATATCGATGCCCCCAATCTGGCCGGGCTCTACCCCGGTTTGAAGGGGGACATCAAGGGACAGGTGCGCCTCACCGGCAACCAGCAGACACCAAGGGTCACGACGGAACTGGCCGCCAGCCGGCTCTACTATGCGGGCACGGATCTGAAGGGGATTGCCATCAAGGGTAATGCCCTGGTCGGCGACAAGCCGGCCGGTGAGCTGGCGCTGACGGTGGCGAGCCTGGTACAAGGGGTCAACGCGCTCAGCCAGCTGGCCCTAAACCTGAGCGGTGATCTCAATCAGCATGTTTTATCGCTGACCATGAAGGGCGAGCCGGTGGCGGCCAATCTCAACCTGAGCGGTAGCCTGCGCGGGGACCGCTGGCGTGGCACCCTATCGGAGCTCAAGCTGAACACGCCGCTGCAGCGTTGGGAGCTGACAGCCCCCTGGGCGCTTGACCTCGATCTGCCGCACCAGCGGTTGACCATGGGGGATCTCTGCCTGGGATCCAAAGGGGCCAGCCTCTGTGTCAAGGGCAGCCAGATTTCGGCCCAGCAGGGTAGTCTCGAATTTGCCCTGAGCGGGTTAGATCTCCAGCGTCTGCACCCCTGGCTACCGGACAATTTCTGCTGGCTGGCGGTGCTCTCCGCCGATGGCAAAGCCAGTTGGCGAGGCAGCCAGCCGACCCTGCGCGCCACCGTGCGTACCACGCCGGGCACCCTGGTTGCTAATGGGCTCAAGACCGATTATCAGCAGCTCGAGTTTGGGATCGATTTCGAACGTCAACAGGCGGCGCTCCGGCTCGATTTCGTCTCCAAACAGATAGGCACTATCGATACCAATCTGCTGGTCACGGATCCATCCGGCCGTGGCAGGCTGTCGGGGCAGCTCAAATTTGACGACCTCAAGCTGACGACCTTCGCCCCGCTCATCCCGGAGGTACGCTCCCTGCAGGGGGTTATCTCCGCCGATGCCCGTTTCGATGGCACCCTGGCCGCCCCCTTGCTGTTTGGTCAACTCAACCTGCTGGATGGGGAGGTGCAGACCCATTCCGACATGGTGACCCTCTCCAAGCTGGTGACCCGCCTCAAGATTGAAGGCAACCGGGCTGAACTCGACGGCACCATGCTGGTGGGCAAGGGGCCGCTGGTGTTGGGGGGCTGGTTGAGCTGGGCTCAGATGCCGGTCAGTGGCAGCCTCACCATTCAGGGCAAGGAGCTGGATGCCCAATATCCGGGCATGGGACGGGTGCGACTCTCACCCGATATCGCCATCTCGCTGGGAGAGCAGACCCAGATCACCGGTCAGGTCGACATTCCCTGGGCGCGGATCCTGGTCAAGAGCTTGCCCGAGAGCGCGGTCTCCGTCTCCGATGACGTGATTGTGATCCATGACGATCTGCCGCCGGTGCCCAGGGCGACGCCGCTGCCAATAGCGATCAAACTTGCCATTCGGCTCGGAAACGACATACGGTTCGATGCCATGGGGCTCACCACCAGGGTGGGCGGGAGCATCAACATCAGCCAGGAGCCTTCCCGGCCACTTGCCGGCAATGGTCAGCTGGTGCTCAACGATGGTCGCTTCAGGGCTTATGGCCAGAACCTCATCATCAAGGATGGTCGCATCCTCTTCTCCGGCCCGCTGGATCGGCCCTTCCTCAACATAGAAGCCATTCGGGATCCCGCGACCATAGCGGCCAATGTGACTGTCGGGGTCAGGGTGACAGGGCCGGCTAGCAAGCCCAATATCACCGTTTTTTCTCAACCTCAGATGGCGCAATCCGAACAGCTTTCCTATCTGCTGCGCGGCAGGGGCTTGCAGACCAGTGGCGCAGATGGCGGTTTCAATGGCTTGCTGGTGGCCGGTGCCGTCAGTCAGGCCAGCGGCGTTGTCTCCAGCCTGGGGAAATCCCTCGGCATGAGCGATGTGGCGCTTGATACTGCTGGCAGTGGCAACAACACTCAGGTTACCTTGTCTGCCTATCTGTTGCCTGGCTTGCAGTTCCAGTATGGGGTCGGTGTGTTCAGCCCCATTGCCGAGCTCAGGCTGCGTTATGAGCTGATGCCCAGACTCTACCTGCAGGCTATGAGCGGGGTGGCCCAGGCAGTGGATATCTTCTATCGCTTCACCCTGCCGGGCAGGTGAATATAAAACGGGAGGCTTAGGCCTCCCGTTTTCATAGGGCCAGTGTGATGGTTTAAGGCCCACTGTTTTTGCATGGTCAGAAATGCGAAAACCCGGCGCCAGGCCGGGTTTTCTGAAGATTGGTGGAGGGAGAAGGATTCGAACCTTCGAAGGCAGAGCCGTCAGATTTACAGTCTGATCCCTTTGGCCACTCGGGAACCCCTCCACGGGGCATTGCATCTGTTGCTTGGCCTTGCTGACTACTGCACTTGAAATGGTGGAGGGAGAAGGATTCGAACCTTCGAAGGCAGAGCCGTCAGATTTACAGTCTGATCCCTTTGGCCGCTCGGGAACCCCTCCACAAGTGCGAGGCGCATACTAACAGATCTTCCGCTGTTGTGAACCCCTTGACGGGATTTTTCCTGCTCACAGGATCCGATTTGCGGCCGATAAGCGATGAAACCACCATTTCCAAGAGTTATCTCATGCTACCCAGCGCGATACGTGATCAGCTGTTGGTTGACGAGGCCCAGCTGGGGCAACGTCTAAACCGGGATCTCCAGCACGGCGACAGGGCTGATTTTCGTCTGCACTTGGCCTTGCTGACCGATGCTGTGGAGGCGCAGCCCTGGTTCGATCCGGTGGCCGCGTCCAAGCCGGATCCCCGGGACTGGCGCAGCCGCTTTGCGCTGCCAGCGCTGGCCCCCCTGCAAGGGGGTGAGGATGATGGGGATGGTGTGCGACTCAACGAGCGGCTGCAGCAGGGGGGCTCGATGGTGGATGTCAGGCTCTGGCTGGCGCTGCGCTCGCCGCCCTTGCTGGGCACGCAGCCGACGCTGGATCCCGCCGTGTATGACAACCTCTCGCTTCTGGGGCGTGAGCGCTGGCAACGCAAGATAGCGGATCAGCCAAGGGGTGACGATCCGCTGCTCATGCTGCCAATACTGGATGCGTTGCAACAGGGGGTGGATGCTTGTCTGCACTGGTTAAGCTGAGACAGGGTAAGGAGGGGGCATCGACTCGCGGCAACGTCAGGATGCAAAAAGGCGGGAAGATCCCGCCTTTATTATTGTTTGATTCGTGCGATGTACTGCAGATTATGCGTCGGCTTCATCCACCTGGGGTACGACTTCCTTGGTACTGGCGGCCGCACGACGGGCGATGGGCTTCTCGATGTGGCGGTTGAGCTGACGTTCCAGCTTTTGCCCCAGTTCGGTGATGGCGGCGTACATATCCTCGTGTTCTGCCTGTGCAAACAGTTTGCCGTTGGGGATGCCAGCACTGGCTTCAACGATAAACATCAGACGCTCTTTGGAGACAATCACATGGGGGGTGATAAGAGGCACCTGAAGACGTTCGAGCTTTTCAAAGCGGGATTCAATGCGCTCGCGGATAGCCGGGGTGATGTCGATGATTTTGCTGGTAATTTCGATTTTCATATTGGCCCCCTTCGGGTCGTCTTGCTTGTGTCTTCACCTTCAGAGTACTCATGGCAGAATATTGAAATGTGATCTTTGTCACGAAATGAATCCTTTACTATCACGCGACTTATAAATTGTGATCTTTTCCCGTTCTGCGTCAAAAAGCACTTGAGCTCCATGAAACTGGCAGGCAGTATGGGAAACTTGGATCGTTTCTGTCCCCCCTTGGCAGCGCCGCATGTCGACCTCATGTCCGGTTTTCACCGCATAGTCTCGCTTCTTTCGCACTCCTCACCTATCGCGCTATGCCCGTAGTGCGAGAGGGTATTGTGTGGCTCTATCAAGTTGTCAGGGTATTGAACGTGGTTGTCGTGGTGTTGGAGTAGTAGATGAAACAGCAGGGCACTCAGATGATGTGGTTTTATGATCGGCAACATGAGCAGTGGAGCCTGTCCGATCATGCCTCTTACCAGTTATGGCAAGGGGAGGGGGCACATCCCTGGGCCGGTCAGCTGGCCGTGGACGATGAACCCGGATTCTCTGATTTTCTCTCCAGACTCTACCACTCACGCCAGCCAGCCCAGTTCATCGGTCACCTGATGGACGAGCATGGCGAGGTGCGCCATGTGCTCTGGAGCGGCCAGTACGTCTCTGCCCAGCAAGTATGCTGTGGCTGGCTGGCCCCGCTGGATACCACCCGCAGTACGCCTGAACTGTCCCAGCAGCTCCCCCTGTTGCAAGATCCCCTGCTGGCCCAGCTGGCCCAAGCGCTGTCGGCCAGAACCGGGCTCGACTTTTTCGATACCCTGATCAACCAACTCGCCCATATTCTGGTCGCGGATGCGGTATGGCTGGCAGAGCGCACCAGCAGCGACCGCCTCAAGGTACTGGCCTGTCACGGTATCGACCTCAAGGAGTACGAACTCGCGGGCATGCCCTGCCAGCAGCTCTATCGGCGTGGTGAGGCCTGCGTGGTCACCATCGAGGCCGATTGCCAGCTTAATCCGCAGTTGAAAGCGGGGCAGCGTTATTACGCCCAGCCGCTGTTCGACAGACAGGGTCAGATCCTGGGCCATCTGGCACTGCTCTTCTCAGGCGAGATCGAGATCCCCAACCTGGATTCAGTGCTGACCATTTTCTCTGTGCGCATGGTGGCCGAGCTCGAGCGGTTGCAGAGCGATGCCCAGCTGCGGCTCTCTGCGGTGGCCTTCGAAACCCACGAGGGCATCATCATCACGGATCCCGACTTCAAGATTTTGCGGGTCAACCATGCCTTTAGCCAGATTTCCGGCTTTGACAGTCAGCGGGTGATTGGGTTGCATCTTGGCAATGACCTCTGGTCAGGGCTGGGGGGGCTGGGCTATGAGCTCAATACCTTGAGCCGCTGGCAGGGAGAGACCCGGCGCCAGCACGTCGATGGTCACATCTATCCCCAGTGGGAAATCGTCACGCCCGTGCAGGATGACAAAGGGGTGATCAGCCACTTCGTCATCTGTTTCGAAGACATCTCGGAGCGCAAGGAGGCCGAACGTCGCATCCAGCATCTCGCCTACTACGACGAGCTGACCGGTCTGCCCAACCGCCGCCAGTTGCACGAGACCCTGGCTCAGGCGTTCCGTGAGGCAAGCCGCGATCACCTGATAGGGGCCCTGCTGTTCATCGATCTGGATCACTTCAAGACCATCAATGACTCCCTGGGTCATGCCACCGGCGACTGGCTGCTTAAGGAGGTGGCCACTCGCCTCAAACGGCTGGTGCGCCAGGGGGATTGTCTGGCGAGGCTGGGTGGCGACGAATTCGTGCTGCTGTTGCCCTCGCTGTCGGCCAGCCCGCCCCAAGCGGAGATGCAGGCCGACATCATCACCGAGCGGCTCATCAGCGAGATCGCCGCCCCCTACACCCATGGCCAGCAGGTGCTGCACATAGGCGCCAGCGTCGGCATTACCCTCTTCCCCGGCCGTGGGCAGGGGGTGGACGATCTGCTCAAGCAGGCTGACACCGCCATGTATCAGGCCAAGTCGGCGGGCCGCAAGACCCGCCGCTTCTTCGATGCCTCCATGCAGCAGCAGGCGGATCGTCGGCTACTCATTCACAACGAGCTGCGCAATGCCCTCAGCCAGCAGGAGCTGACCCTCTACTACCAGCCGCAGCACATGGTGGAAGGGGGGGACATCATAGGGGTCGAGGCGCTGATCCGCTGGCAACCGCCGGGGCGGGCGCTGGTCTCTCCCGCCGAGTTCATTCCCATTGCCGAGGAGACGGATCTCATCGTTGACATCGGTAACTGGGTGCTGCACGAGGCGTGCGCCCAGTATGTGCTGTGGGAAGAGAAGGGCATCCACATCCCCCAGCTCTCGGTCAATGTCAGTGCCAAGCAGTTCCATGCCAGCGACTTTGTCGAGCGCATTCATGATGTGCTGGCCGCCACCGGCATGGATCCCGCCTGCCTGAATCTGGAGATCACCGAATCTGTGGTGCTCGGCCATGCGGAAGATACCATCAGCAAGATGAGCGAGCTCAAGGTGCTCGGCATCAGTTTCGCCATCGATGATTTCGGCGCCGGTTACTCCTCCCTGAGTTACTTGAAACGGCTGCCGGCCGATGAACTCAAGATAGATCGCTCCTTCATCCAGGACATTCCCAAGGATGGCGACAACATGGCCATCGTCGAGGCCGTTATCGCCATGGCTCGCCACATGGGGTTCAACGTGACGGCAGAAGGCGTGGAGTCACGCCAGCAGCTGGAGTTTTTGCAGGCACAGGGCTGCCATTTCTATCAGGGGTATCTGGCCTCCAAGCCGTTGCCAGTGCCTTATCTGGAACGTTATGTCAAACGTCTTACCCGCAGTGATGGCGTTGTTTCAGGCGCGAAAAATAGTGTGGTGAGCGAGCTGTAGCCCTTCACGTTAACGAGTAGAATGAGTGCACGACACCACCGCCAACGGGCTGTGGTATTACTGCGCAATGGAGACGTCTTTGGTGAAAGCCCTGCAGGGAATCATATTATCGGCGCTGTTCGTGCCCGGACTTCTGATGCAAGTCGCAGCACAGACTATGGATCAGTCCCTCTATCGTCAGGCCCATGAGGCAGTAAGAGCAAACGATCAGGCCCGTTTCCAGCAAATTCGCGCCCGTTTGACCCATTATCCTTTGTTGCCCTATCTGGATTACTACCAGCTGGCCTTCCGGCCCGGGGCGGCAGACTATGACAAGGTTGTCAGCTTCATTCGCGATCACGGTGACACGCCCCAATCCAACCGGCTGGAACGCAGTTACCTCACCTATCTGGCCCAGAGTCAGCAGTGGTCCCAGTTCCTGCGTTTCTACCCGGCCAAGCCGAGCTCCACCGATCTGCTCTGCATGCACTATCAGGCGCGCTACTACACGGGGCACCAGACTCAGGCCTTGCAGGAGGCGGGCAAGCTCTGGTTGAGCGGCCAATCCCGTCCCGATGCCTGTACCCCTTTGTTCCAGCTCTGGCAGCAGGCTGGATTGCGTACCCAGGAGAAGGTCTGGACCCGCATGACCTTGGCGTTTGAAGCGGAAAACCCCAACCTGATACGCCATCTGGGCGCCCAACTTGGCAGCGGCATGCGGCCCTACGCCGATCAGATGATCGCCTTGTTCGAGCTGCCCGCCAAGGCGATGAACCCGGCCTATTTTTCCACCACAGCCCCCTCAAAGCGGCTGTTGCTGCTGGGCTTGGCCCGTTATGCCAATCAGCAGCCCGAATCCGTGCTGGGCCAATTGCCCACGATGCGCACGCGCTTCGGGTTGACCACCACAGAGCTGGAGCCGGTGGAGCGAGCCGTGGCCCGTCGCCTGCTGTTGGCGCGATCCACTTCCCAGCGCAGTTGGGTGGATGCCACTGTCGTGCGGCTGGCCGATCCCGATCTGCTGGAGCTGCGTGCCCGGCTCGCCATCTGGGAGCAGGACTGGCACGGGCTCTCCGGCTGGGTGAAGCGCATGCCGATGGCGTTGCAGAAAGAGGATCGCTGGCGTTACTGGCTGGCGCGCTCGCTGGAAGTACAGGGGCAAAAGAAACCGGCGTGGGATCTCTATCTGGAAACGGCCAACTTGCGCGGTTTCTATGGTTTCATGGCCGCTCAGCGCACGGGTGTGCCATATCGGATCAAGAACCAGAGCGCCGGCACCAAGGTACCCGACTGGCGTACTGCAACTCAGCATTGGCCCTTCTTGCTGCGGGTGCGTGAGCTGCTGGACATGAATGAAATCACGGCGGCGCGCGCTGAGTGGGTCCACAACATGGATCGCAACCCGGTGGCCCAGCGTATCGAGTTTGGCCACATAGCGCTCAATCAGGGATGGCATGAGCTGGCTATTCTGGCCAGCATCCGTGCCGAAGCCTGGGATGCGATCGAGTTGCGTTTCCCCAAACCCTACAAGCAGACCTTCAGCCAGATGGCGCGGGAGCGCTCGGTGGATATGAGCTTGCTCTATGCGGTATCGCGCCAGGAGAGCGCCCTCTATCCGCGGGCAGAATCGCCGGTGGGTGCGCGTGGTCTGATGCAACTGATGCCAGCCACCGCCAAGGAGACCGCCAGCAAGTTGGGGGTGCCCTATCGTAACGAGCAGCAGCTGTTCGATCCCGCCATGAACATCCGCCTTGGCAGCGCCTATCTCAAGCGGCTGCTGGATGTGTATGACGGTAATCGCATTCTGGCGACGGCGGCTTACAATGCCGGACCTGGCCGGGTCAAACGCTGGCGCGATCAGAGCACTGACAAGCCAATGGATGTCTGGGTCGAGAGCATCCCCTACAAGGAGACGCGCAACTACGTGCAGAACGTGCTGTCGTTCGATCTCATCTATCAGCACAAACTGCAACAACCGCTGCGCTTCATGTCCGAACGCGAGCTGAGTCACGCTTATTGAGATGGCAGCCGCGGCGGCGGCTGCCCAATTCCCTTTCCTCCCCCAAAATGGTTATTATCCCATAAGGTTTTGTGACAAAAGGAAGCCTGTCAGGTGATCGGGCGCCATATCTTGGTCTGACAGGCTCGATATCATCGCCCGATCAACACAGACAGGCTTCCCCAACAAAGGAATTGATAGTGGCAACGATTAAAGACGTTTCTCGGTTGGCTAATGTGTCCATTTCAACTGTGTCGCGGGTGATCAACAACACGGCTCAGGTGGCACCAGAAAAGCGTGAGGCCGTATTGGCGGCCATGAAGGAACTGAATTTTCGTCCCAACAGTTTTGCCCAAGCGCTGGTCAGTAAGCGGTCCAACTGCATCGGCGTTCTGGTGGGGGACCTGTGTGGTGGCCCCTTCTTCGCCCAGATGATGCGCGGCATCGAGACCATGGTCGACAAGGCGGACAAGTTCACCATCGTCATGTCCGGCAACCACGATGCGGTGCGCGAGCGTCATGCCATCCAGGCGCTGCTGCAGCGTCAGTGCGATGCGCTGATCTTGCACAGCAAGGCGCTGCCCGACGAGGAGCTGAGCGAGCTGGTGACCGGTAATACCCCTATCGTCTTCATCAACCGCCAGGTGCCGGGTGCCGAGGATCGTTGTGTCTGGCTGGATAACCAGGCAGGCATCACCACCGCCTGCCAGCATCTGCTGGATGCGGGTCACCGCAAGATTGCCTTCGTGACCTCGGATGACGAACAGTTCGTCGACGGTCAGCAGCGGATGGCGGGCTACCGTTACGCTCTGCAGCGGGCGGGCTTGGCGCTGGATCCTGCCTTGATTGGGCGAGCCTTCGCCGATGAGAATGGCGGTTATGTAGCCATGGGTGAGCTGCTGGAGCGAGGCGTCGAGTTCACCGCTGTGCTCGGTTTCAACGATGCCATGGTGGCGGGGGCCATCTCCTGCCTGCTGGAGCGGGGCTACAAGATACCGCAGCAGATCTCTGTGGTGGGTTTCGATGACATACCCTACGCCCGTTACATCTACCCCAAACTCACCACAGTACGTTATCCCATCGAGGAGATGGGCGGCCGGGCGGCCGAGCTGGCCCTGCGCCTGCTGGATCACAAGCCGGTCGACGGGCTGGTGCTCAAGTTCGAAGCCGAGCTGGTCAGACGCGAATCCGTCGCCTGACGAGACAGAATTGGCCCTGAATGGGCCAATTCTTCGTCGATGCGTAGCCCAAAAATTGAAAGCGTTTTCAGAAATCCTTTTCAACTGTGATCCGCTTCAAAGCTTTTTGGCCAGCCTGCCACTAGCATAGGCCCCACGAATTAGGAGCCTGCGCTCCCGATTTTCCCGCTGTGGGAGGTAACTGGTCAATCCAGCTATTTCCTTCGTTACTTTCGACGGTCATCATGGATGACCGTTTTTTTTTGTCAGGATTTTTGCCAATGACCACAAAATGTATACAGCAGACGGGGATAGTGGGGGCGGGTTGGCTGGGGCTGCCGTTGGCTCGGGCGCTGCAGGCGCAAGGCAAGGCCGTGGTGGTGACGGTCAGCTCGGCCGAGAAGGCCGCCCGTCTGACGGCCGAAGGGGTGCCGGCCTGGCCGCTGCAACTGTCGGTCCAGCTGGAGGCCCTGCCGTTTCAGTGTCGCGAGCTGGTGATCTGCGTGCCGCCGAGCAAGACAGAGGATTACCCTGAGGCCATCGCCCGCCTGTGCCAGCTGGCAAAAGCTACGGGAGTGCAGCGGGTACTGTTCGTGAGCGCCACCTCGGTATGGGCGCCGGGGCAGGGGGAGGATGAACCGCCTGCCCCTGCCCACGCTCGTGGTATGCGGATGCTGGCCGCCGAGCAGGCGGTACTGGACGCAGGTATGGAGTGTGCCATGGTACTGCGCCCGGCCGGCTTATATGGTCCGGAGCGCCATCCCGGGCGTTTCCTGGCGGGCAAGACCCTGGAAGGGGGTGGGCAGGCGGTGAACCTGGTGCATCTGGATGATGTGGTGGCCGCTTGCCAGCTGATGCTGGCGCAAGGCGAGAACCGGGATGCCTACAACCTGAGCGCCCCCGTTCATCCGCGCCGCGAGCAATTTTATCCCTTTGCGGCCCGCCAGCTCGGCTTGCCGGCCCCCGTCTTCATCGAGCCTGCCGGGATCTTTGCCCCGGTCGAGGGCAGCCTCATCTGTCAGCGCCTCGGTTTTGCCTATCGCTGGCCCGATCCGGCCCACTGGTTTGCCGAGCTGGCCGCACGGGGCAACTGAGGTACGTCTGGCCTGCTCACGGAGTGTCTCCTGCGCGGTGGTATGCAGCGCCAGGGCTGGGTCCGTGGGGTAATTGAGGTTTGCCAAGGCGGGGCTCGCCCCCTATCATGCCGCCATCCATGATAGAGAGAGCGGTAATGATGGTAGATACAAAACGTCACCCTGACGGGGAGCTGTTGCTGAGAACCCTGGCGATGCCAGCCGATACCAACCCCAACGGCGATATTTTCGGGGGCTGGATCATGTCCCAGATGGATATAGGTGGGGGCATCATGGCCAAGGAGCTGGCAAAAGGACGTATTTGTACCGTTTCTGTCGAGGGCATGACCTTTCACAGCCCGGTGAAAGTCGGTGATGTGGTTTGTTGTTATGGGCGTTGTCTGAAGATTGGCCGCAGCTCAATGCGCCTTAAACTGGAGGTCTGGGTCAAGCCGGTGCTTCGTGCAAACGAAGCCCAGCGTTACTGTGTGACCGAGGGGATTTTCACCTACGTTGCCATCGACGATCAGGGCAAATCCCGCCCGGTTCCAGTCTGATCCGGCTCAGATAAGCCGGGCGTTGATGATGGATAATTCCTGCTCAAAGCCGGTTTTTTGCCGTATCATGCGTTCCAGCATCTCTTCCGAACCGACACAATGCTCACTGTCGAACAGGCAGAGATCGCATTGGGGATCCCGTCTGATCTGGTAGACGGTGGAAAGATCCACTTGATGACAATTTCCTTGTTGATCATAAAATGTCACGCGGTACTGGTACTGTCTCGCCATCGTTGAATTCCTTTTGGATGCGCCGGCCGGACACGATTCATGAGCCTAGTCGGTTGCGATGACATTTGTGATGGTCATGACACAATGCAGAGGCAGGTGGTTGTTAGCCAATGAAAAATAGTTATCGCATTCTGGGAACGTCGTTGCTGACGTTGGGGTTGGTCGGTTGTTTCGAGGTGCCGGATCAGGATCATATGGTGACGGCGCAGGGCATCATTCCCGGCGTCAATTGCCAGCAGCCGCCACTGGTGGCGCTGGCTTCCACCGCCTTGCCCCGCGAGTTTGGCGTCACTGTCTGGAACCTCTACAAGGGTCAACGTAAAAACTGGCGCGAGGGGTTGGACGAGTATGCTAAATCCCAGGATCTGGTGCTGCTGCAGGAGTCGGCGACCCACCCGGATATGCTGGCGTGGCTCAAGGCTGGTGAGTTCCAGTGGCAACAGTTGCAGGCGTTCACCCAGGGTGGCGTCTCGTTTGGCGTCATGACGGTCGCCAAAACGCCACAGGCCTTCGTCTGTGGCGTTCGTTCGCCAGAGCCGCTGCTACGCATTCCAAAGTCCGGTCTGGTCAGCCTGTACCCCTTGCAGGGCGATCCTGACGGTGTGCTGGTGGTGAACTTGCATGCGGTCAACTTCGAACTGGGCATGGCCACCTTTCGCGAGCAGCTCAATGATCTGACCGCCCTCATCCATCGCCATCAGGGACCTGTCATTCTGGCGGGGGATTTCAACACCTGGAGCGACAAGCGCGAATTCTGGCTGAACAAGCTGGTGGGCGAGCTGGGACTGCAGGAGGCCATCCCGGTGCCCGATCTGCGCCGTACCGCGTTCGGCCGTCCGCTGGATCACCTCTACTACCGCAATCTGGACCTGGTGGAAGTGAGCAGTCCGGCGACCGACGCCTCGGATCACAATCCCATCATTGCACGCTTCGCGGCCCAGGCCATTACTCCCTGATGGCCCTCGGCGCCGATAAAAAAAACACCCCGCACTTGGCGGGGTGTTTTTTTATAAAGTGACGGTCACTCAGCTGTTGTTCTTCACGAACAGGGTCAGCTCCTGAGCCGGCTTGAGGTCATCGCTCTTGCCGGGCTGATTCCAGCGCATCACATCCATCGCAGCGACCTGAAAGCGGGCGGCGATGGAGGGGAGTGAGCCACCCCGACCAACCTGATAACCCATGGACTTGTTGCTGCTCTTGTCCTACTTGGTCCAGACCACCAGCTTCATGCCGGGTTTCAGGGCCGACTTGGTATCAAGACCATTCCACTTGGCCAGTTGATCATGAGTCACCCCGTGAGCCTGGCTGATGCTCCAGAGGTTGTCACCGGAACGTACCTTGTACTGGATCTTGCTGCCGCTGTGACTGGCAACCTGCTGCGACTTGCTCTGGGCTGCCTGGCGGGTGACCTGTTTGCTGCCACCGGTCGGAATCATCAGGGTTTGGCCACGGCGCAGGTTGTCGCCACGCAGGTTGTTGGCCAGTTTGAGCTGCTGCACGCTCACCCCGTTGTTCTGGGCGATGCGGGAGAGGGTATCGCCACTGGCTACCTGGTAGGAGCGGGTGCGGATACGCTCGCTCTGGGGCAGATCGGCCAGGGCCAGCTCCAGGGTGTCGGCATATTCGACCGGCACCAACAGGCGATAAGGGCCCTGGGGAGAGGTCGACCAGCGGCTCAGGGCCGGATTGACCTCTTTCAACTGGGCCGGGCGCAGACCCGCCAGCTGGGCGGCCACGTTCAAATCGATCTGCCCCCCGGTGTTAACCACCCGCAGTTGAGGTTTGTTGGCCAGTACCGGCAGGGAGACATTGTATTTGTCCGCGTTGCGGATCATGTCCGCCATGGCCAGGATTTTGGGCACATACATGCGCGTTTCACGCGGCAGATCGAGGGACCAGTAGTCGGTTGGACGACCGGCCTTCTGATTGCGGACTATGGCATTGCGCACACGCCCTTCACCGGCATTGTAGGCGGCCAGGGTTTGCAGCCAGTCACCATCAAAGAAGCGGTTCAGGTACTCCAGATAATCCAGCGCAGCATGGGTGGAAGCCAGCACATCGCGGCGGCCGTCATACCAGTTGTCGTGGCGCAGGCCGAAGTTCTTGCCGGTCGCAGGGACGAATTGCCACAGCCCGACCGCATTGCTCCGGGAGCGGGCGTGGGGATCGAACATGCTCTCGATCATGGGGATGGTAATAAGCTCCATTGGCAGCTCACGCCGTTCGATTTCCTCTACCATCAGATACAGGTAGGGCTCAGCCCGGCTGGCAATGGTCGCCAGATGCTTATCATTGCGCAACAACCAATCACGCTGCTGGCGGACACGGTCGTTATCCTGTGGATCAAACTGCATATCCTCGCTGATACGCACCCACAGATTCTCGGTGTCATTCAGTTCGTCTATCTGTTCATCACCGAACAGGAAGCGCGAAGAATGTTTTTTATATGCTTTTTTGTTGACTTGGGGGGACTTGATCGGCTCGATTGCCGTTAGCGCCCGGTCATCCTGATGGCTCAGGTTTTGGCAGCCGCTGAGAAACAGCGCCGTCAATAAGGCCGTTCGTACCTTCATCTCGCTCAGGTCATCTCTTGAAAAACAGCTGGCATCATAAGGGGCAATGGCCCCCTGATCAAGGTTTGTTCAAAAAACGTCCTTCCAGCTGCGTAGGACGGCGAAAGTATCCTCTGGATTTTCCAAGCATTTTAAGGCGTATTTCTCAGCAGAAAATTTCACAGAATCGTGCTCGCAACGCAGAAAAACGTTGAACTCACGTTCATCCCCCAGCCGGGAGGGGAGACTCGGAAGGCCCTGCTGACGCAGTTTGCTGATCAGCCCGATCCGCTGCTGGATCGCCCTGTTGTCAGGCTCGACCGCGTAGGCGAAACGCAGGTTGGAGAGGGTGTACTCATGGGCACAATAGATGAGGGTGTCGTCGGGCAGGGCGGCGAGCCGTTGCAGCGAGTCATGCATCTGGGCCGGGGTCCCCTCGAACAGGCGACCACAACCGGCGGAGAAGAGCGTATCACCACAGAACAGCATGCCATGGCCGTGGTAGGCGATGTGGCCACGGGTATGGCCGGGCACATGGATGACATCCAGGCTCAGGCCATGCCAGTTGATCTGATCCCCGTTATCGAGCCACTGACCGTGGTGCTCGGGCATGGGATCATGTTTGGGGCCATATAGCCTTGCATGAGGGAACTGGGTGAGCAGGGCAGTGACGCCGCCCACATGATCCTGGTGGTGGTGAGTCAGCAGGATGGCGTCGAGTTGCAGCTCCAGCGCTGCCAGCCGCTCCAGCACGGGGACCGCATCGCCCGGGTCGACCACCAGACAGTGATTTTCGTGTCGGATCAACCAGATGTAGTTGTCGTTAAAGGCTGGAACTGTGATAACGGTATACATGAGTCTGCTTCTCTTTATGGAGGGTATCTTATATAACTGGATGGCGTTCGAACCCCAAGTTGAGCCCTATTATGCAGGTGGCACGTACCGAACAACAAATTGAGATCCCGACCAGCTGGTCGGCATTACCCATGGGGGACTGGGTGGCGGCCGAGATCCAGGAGCGGCTCGACAACTGGTGCCCACATCTGTTTGGTTATCATCTGCTTAAAGTCGGCGCCCTGAGCGCCGAGCTCTCCTGTGGCTGCTCTTCCATACGCCACCAGATAGGGGTGGCGACCAGTGGTCGGCTGCTGGATATCAAGGGCGATCCAGTGGCCTTGCCGGTGCGAACCGGCAGCGTGGATGCCTGTCTGCTCGCCCATTGCCTCGATTTCTCGCCCGACCCCCATCAGGTGCTGCGTGAAGCCGAACGTGTGCTGACCGACGATGGCTGGCTCATCGTCAGCGGTTATAACCCGCTCAGTCTGGTCGGTATCGGTCATTGTCTGCCTTTCCTGCGTCAACATCTGCCCTGGTCGGCTCGCATGTTCACCCCGGCGCGGGTTACCGACTGGTTGCACCTGCTTGGTTGCGAGGTGATGTTTGATGAGCGCTTTGGCTATTCGTTTATGGGCAAGCAGAGCCGGATTGGCTGGTGGCGGGAGAGTGTGGGGCGGGATTACTGCAGACCCTTTGCATCTGTCTATGTGATAGCGGCGCGCAAACGGCGTTTTCCACTCATCCCGGTGCGCCGTCGCTGGCGTGTGCCTGAGTCGATTGCGGCACCGGGCATGGCGCGTCAGGGCTGGTAAGCCATACCCTCGACGAGCGACTCTCGACCTCTCGGGTCAAAGACGCTCGTCACCCCTTGAGAGAGGGATCAGGGTTGATAGCCGGTGTCTTCGGCGAGCTGCTTGCCACTGGCCGCATCTCGCGCCAGCTCATCGCAGCGTTCATTCTCGGGGTGACCCGAGTGTCCCTTGACCCAGAGCCACTCTATTTGATGGCGGGCCACTTCCGCATCTAGCGCCTTCCAGAGATCGACGTTCTTGACCGGCTGGCGGTTTGAGGTCATCCATCCCTTCTTTTTCCAGCCGATGATCCACTGGGTGATCCCCTGGCGCACATACTGGCTGTCGGTGGTGAGCCGTACCTGGCAGGCTGCATTGAGAGTGCGCAGCCCCATGATGGCGGCCATCAACTCCATCCGGTTATTGGTGGTCAGCCGAAAACCACCGGAAATTTCCTTGCGGTGATCGCCATAGACCAGAACAGCACCATAGCCACCCGGGCCAGGATTGCCTAGGCAGGAACCATCCGTGTATAAATCAATGTGTTTTAACATGAGCAATCGATCTTTTTTAGCATGAGTCTTGGGGTAAACTAGCGGGTAAGGCCGAAGTTTGACATAGATTGGATCATGAACACACCCCAACTGAATCGCCAGATCATTCTGGATACTGAAACCACAGGTATGAACACCGCCGGTGGCCCCATCTATCTGGGGCACCGCATCATAGAGATCGGCTGTGTGGAGGTGATCAACCGCAAGCTGACCGGTAATCACTACCACGTCTATATCAAGCCGGATCGGCTGGTGGATCCCGAGGCCATCCAGGTGCACGGCATCACGGATGCCTTCCTGGTCGACAAGCCCCCGTTCAGCCAGATCGCCAACGACTTCATCGAATTCATTCGTGGCGCCGAGCTTATCGCCCACAACGCGCCCTTTGACGTGAGCTTCATGGACTATGAGTTCGGCAAGCTCGGACTCAACTTCAAGACCAAGGATATCTGCAGCATCACAGATACCCTGGCGATGGCGCGGGATCTCTTCCCGGGCAAACGCAACAACCTGGATGTGTTGTGCGATCGCTACGGCATAGACAATTCCCACCGGACCTTGCACGGGGCCTTGCTCGATGCGGAGATCCTGGCCGACGTTTACCTGCTGATGACGGGTGGCCAGACCAAGCTGAACCTGGCCACCGAAAGCCAGGAGAACGAGCGCAACCAGGACACCAGCATCCGTCGATTGGAGAGCAACCGTCCACCACTCAAGGTAGTGCGTGCCGGCGCCGACATCGAAGCCGTGCACGAGGCGAGGCTGGATCTGGTCCAGAAGAAAGGAGGAGCCTGCCTGTGGCGGCAATGAGTAAGCTATGGAGTGGCCTGCTGCTGCTGACCTCACTGACGGTCACAGCCAACGAGGTGTTTGCCCCCTCTGACATTCCCCTGCTCGATAACCGCTTTCGCATCGATTACGGGGTGAAGGAGATCACTTTCATAGTGACGCGCAAGCCGGGCACCCCTTCGGTGATACTGGTGAGGCCCGATGGCAGCAAGCTGTATGTCGGTAAGGTAACCCCGCCCGATGTGGGCTGGCTGGCACTCAAGGATCAGGATCTCATCACCATCCGTGACCCCATGCCGGGCCCCTGGCAGGCCATCGGCGAGGTGGATCCTGAAAACAGGGTGCGGATCCTGTCGAATATCAAACTGGAAACCGATCTGCTGCCGACTCAGCTCTATCAGGGGGAAGTCGTCAAACTCAAGTCCTGGTTGCTGATCGACGATGCCCCGCCCAAAGAGGGTTACTACCTCACGGATCTCGGCATGACGGTGAAGCTGCAGCGCTTCAACGATGCCCAGCAGCAGGGCGAGCCCATTCTGGATGAGCTACTTGGACATTATCGCGATGATGGCAAGGGGCTCGACGAGGTGCCGGGTGATGGCATCATGACCGCCAAGGCGGTATTGGATGTCCCGGCCGGCAAGTATAGAGCGCTCTACAGCACCGGCAATCAGGTCTTCTCACGGGCCCGTCATCAGGATGTGCTGATCTACCCGCTACCGGTCGGTTATAGCTTGGCGGTGCCGTCAAAAGAGTACGGTGCCAGGCTCTCCTTCCTGATTGACAGCGATGAGCTGGATCCCGCCTCCGTGATCATCAAGGGCAAGGCTGCCAATACCGTAGGAGCCAGCATGGCGTTCAGCGCGGTGGCGACCGAGCCCAGAGTGGAGATCGATCTCTCCGCCATCAAGGAGGTTGGCCAGTATGATGTGACCGCCACCCTGTTTGGAACTACCCGCTTGGGCCGCGAGATCCAGGTCACTCTGCCGGCCAAGTCATTCAACATCTTGCCTGTGCTGGCGCAGCCCCCTTCAGCCGCGTCCGTTGCCTCAGCAGCCGTACCCATCCAGGTGAAATTTGAGGAGAAAGAGAGTCGCGGTTGGTTGCTCTGGTTGCTGGGCGGCGTCGGTATCCTGGTGGCTCTGCTCGGTGGGGTTGGGGTCATCCTGTTGAAAAAACGCCGGGCATTGCAAAAGGCGATGGCTGCGCAGAAGGCAGAAAATGAGGGAGCCAAATCCGAGGCCAAGCTGGACTTGAACCTGCCCGAGCAGTAAGAGTCTGCCCTGAATGACAAAGCCGCCCTGTTGAGGCGGCTTTGTCATCTGTGGCTGCTGGCCGGTTGGCGTGAGGGAGGATCAGTGATCCCCGACGTAGATATCCTTGTGCTGCTCGCGGATCTTGAGGAACTTGTCCAGATTGGCCAGCATCAGATCCACCAGCTGGGGATCGAAGTGCTGCCCCTTTTCCTCTTCAATCAGCGCGAGCACCTTATCCAGCGGCCATGCCTTCTTGTAGCAGCGATCCGAGCCCAAGGCATCAAACACGTCGGCCAGCGCCACCACACGCCCCTCGAGCGGTATTGAATCGCCCTTGAGGCCACGGGGATAGCCGCTGCCATTCCATTTCTCATGGTGGTTGCCGGCTATGGTGGCGCCTATCTGGAACAGCGCCAGATCGCTGCCGGAGAGCATATCCTGCCCCAGTTGGGCGTGGGTCTTCATGATCTCCCACTCTTCCGGGGTCAGCTTACCCGGCTTGTGCAGTATGGCATCCGGGATCCCTACCTTGCCGATGTCGTGCAGGGGAGAGGCGCGCTTGATGAGCTCGCTCTGCTCTTCGCTCATACCAAGCAACAGGCAGAACAGCTCGGTGTAGAGGGCGACCCGCTTGACGTGCAGGCCAGACTCCTTGGAGCGGGTTTCCACCAGCTCCCCTATGCGGTAAATGATCTCGCGCTGGTTGTCGGCGATGACTTCGTTGAGCCGGATATTTTCCAGCGCCACTATGATGTTTTCAGTAAACAGGCTCAGCAGGCCCGTGTCCATCTGGCTGAGATGGCGGGTCGTCTCGATATGAAACAGCAGGTGATGACGGGGATTCTGGCAGTAGAGCACCATCTGATTACCGTCATAGACGGTAGCCCGGTTGGCCATGGCCTGGCGCAATATCAGAGGGGCATCGACCAGCCGCACGGACGGATGGCCAGGCAGCAGTGGCTCCAGGATCTGATCCCGTACCTCGTAGGTAAACTGCTTTACATCATAGATCTGGGACTCTTCCTGATTGATCAGGGCATCTAGCTGCTCCTGAGCTCCTTCGACAAACTGGCGCAGTGACCGTTTCTCAAAGATCCCCTTGGAGGCTTCGATGACTTTCTCTAGTCCCTGACGATTGCTCTCCAGGGTACATATATCGCGATATGAACGCAGGCTGGCCCGCAACAGGGTCCGCAGCTTCTGGGAGGTGAGCTCGGTCTTGTCCTTGTAATCGTTGATGTCGTAGTTGGTGACCACATCATCTTCCGGTGCCTGACCCGGTTGTCCGGTTCGCAACACTATGCGCACCATCTTGTTCTGCAGATCCTCGCGCACGAACTTGACCACATCGAGACCGGCGTGATCGACTTCCATTACGACGTCGAGCAGCAACAGGGCTACATCCGGGGTCTGGGCGAGCAACTCCTTGGCCTGTGCGGCTGAATAAGCATGCAAAAATTCAATGGGTTTGTTATCGAATTCAAATTTGCTCAGGGTGATCTTGGTGATGCGATGCACTTCGGGTTCATCGTCCACAATCATCACCTTCCATCCAGCCTGCTGGTTATCGAGAAGGGGCAGATCGTCATCGTCAATAATCAGGATTTGGTCATCCATCATGCAATCCTGTTTGGGATCCTGTGCTTACATTAACTGCTTCACTAAGGATAGGAAACTTATTGAGAAATAAAATTTGATCTATGAAATCTCTTTGTTGTTATCGTGATCCGGGCCCATAAAAAACGCCTCCCAACGGGAGGCGTTTGACGACTTTTCTGTGTGTCAGGCTGCTCTGTGATAGGCAGAAGGCTCGAACAGGGCCTTGTTGGCAACCAGATCTATGGGGTCGAAATCATCGACGTTGATGGTGCGCAGGCGGCTCTCTTCGGCGCGGCGCAGCAGGTCAGCCTCGGTCTGGTTGAGCACTCCCAGCGTCAGACCTGCATCCGCCACCTTGTTCAGCTGCATAAACGGACGCTTGATACCGTCAGCCTTGCATACTTTCTCAAACAGCGGTTCGGCAGAGAGCACGTCATCGAGCGCCTGTTCCAGCAGACCGAAGGGGTTGCCCTCTTCGCGGGTCAAGTATTGGCCCTGGGCCAGACGGCTGCGCGTCTCGCTTGGCGTTTGCAGCAGACGGGCAACCTGGCTGTCCAGCTTGTCGCTCGGACGCTTCATGTCACGGCCAAGGGGCAGCACTATGACGCGCAGCGCCAAGCCAATCCAGCGGTTCGGGAAGTTGCGCAGCAGCTCGTCGATCGCCTCTTGTGCTTTGAACATGGCATCTTGCAGTGCCCAGTGCAGCAGCGGCAGGTCGGCCTGCTGGCGTCCCTCGTCTTGATAGCGCTTGAGGGCGCTGGAAGCCAGATAGAGCTGGCTCAGCACGTCGCCGAGACGGGCGGAGACCCGCTCCTTGCGCTTGAGCTCGCCACCCAGGGTGCCCATCGCCATGTCTGACAGGAAGGCCAGGTTGGCCGAGAGGCGGGAGAGCTGCTGGTAGTAGCCCTTGGTCTGATCTTTGTACGGTGCAGAGGCAAAACGGGCGCCGGTGATACCGAGCCAGAAGCTGCGCACCAGGTTGCTGATGGCAAAGCCGACGTGGCTGAACATCGCCTTGTCAAAGTCCTTCAGCGCCTGACCCTTGTCAGGGTGGCTAGCCGCCAGCATCTCCGGCAACACATAAGGGTGACAGCGGATGGCGCCCTGACCGTAGATGATCATGCTGCGGGTCAGGATGTTGGCCCCTTCCACCGTGACGGCGATGGGGGCACCCTGATAACCACGAGCCAGATAGTTGTTGGGGCCCATGCAGATGGCCTTGCCGCCGTGGATGTCCATGGCATCGATGATGCACTTCTGGGCCCGGTCGGTGAGGTGGTATTTGACGATGGCGGAGATGACCGAAGGTTTCTCACCAAGGTCGATACCGGTCACGGTCAGGTTGGCGGCGGCGCCCATGATGTAGGCGTTGCCGCCGATGCGGGCCAGCGGCTCTTCAATGCCTTCCATCTTGCCGATGGGCAGCTTGAACTGGCGACGGATGCGGCTGTAGGCACCGCTCGCCAGGGCCAGCATCTTGACGCCACCGGTACTGTTGGAGGGCAGTGTGATGCCGCGACCGACCGACAGACACTCGACCAGCATGCGCCAGCCCTGACCGGCCATGGCCGGGCCACCGATGATGAAATCGAGCGGGACGAACACATCCTTGCCCTGGGTCGGGCCGTTCTGGAACGGCACGTTGAGCGGGAAGTGGCGACGGCCAATGCCAACACCCTTGATGTGAGTGGGGATCAGGGCGCAGGTGATGCCGAGCTCCTCGTTTTCCCCCAGCAGGTGATCCGGGTCGCGCAATTTGAAGGCCAGCCCCAGTACGGTGGCGATGGGCGCGAGCGTGATATAGCGCTTGTTCCAGGTCAGCCGCATGCCGAGCACCTCTTCCCCTTCCCACTGGCCCTTACAGACGATACCGAAATCGGGGATGGAACCGGCGTCGGAACCGGCTTCCGGGCTGGTCAGGGCGAAGCAGGGGATCTCTTTGCCGATTGCCAGACGGGGCAGGTAGTGGTCTTTCTGCTCATCGGTACCGTAGTGCTGAAGCAGTTCGCCCGGGCCGAGCGAGTTGGGTACGCCCACGGTGGAAGCCAGCACGGCACTGGCGCCACACAGTTTTTGCAGTACGCAGGACTGAGCATAAGCGGAGAATTCCAGACCACCGTATTTCTTCTTGATGATCATGGCGAAGAACTTGTTGTCCTTCAGGTATTGCCACACCTCGGGGGAGAGATCGGCCCGCTCGTGGGTCACTTCCCAGTCGTTGACCATACGGCACACTTCCTCGACCGGACCATCCATAAAGGCCTGCTCTTCGGCTGACAGCGTACTGACCGGGATGGCATGCAGCTTTTTCCAGTCCGGGTTGCCGGCAAACAGGTCTGCTTCCCACCAGGTGGTACCCGCTTCGATGGCTTCCTTCTCGGTGCGGGACATCTCCGGCATGATGGACTTGTAGATCTTGAACAGCGGCTTGGTCAGCTGATTGCGGCGAAAATCCACCAGATTGAGGGGGATGGCAATCACGGCGAACAGTACCCACACCAGCAGGGGGGCATGGCCATAGAATGTGCCGGCGATAAGTGCGGCTGCCGTGGCAAGCGTGGATGTGAACAGAGACGCCCGGCGATAAGCCATGGCGCCGATCACCAGGATCACCCCGAGCAGAGTGAGTGTCGTCGTCATATTTCGCTCCTTGCATGAGTTGCCGAAGTTGGGTGAAAAGTGGGTTAACTGATTCAGAGGTCTGACCTGTTGAACATGGCCCATGTTGTAATTCATACGCACAAACTTATCAAGATGTTTACAAGCTTGTTACTTTGGCTATGTGATCGGCATAACGTCCTGCCGGCGGCATCTTGAGGGGCGGGGGGCGACGATTGGATTGGCTTGTGCGACAATGGCGTCGCCCACATTTTGGAAGAGACATCATGTACCAAGAACTGATCCGCAATGAATTGACCGAAGCTGCCGGCGTGCTCCAGGCGTTCCTGGCAGATGAACAGAATC
Organism: Aeromonas popoffii; assembly: GCF_037818705.1. Classification (NCBI taxonomy): domain Bacteria; kingdom Pseudomonadati; phylum Pseudomonadota; class Gammaproteobacteria; order Aeromonadales; family Aeromonadaceae; genus Aeromonas; species Aeromonas popoffii. The sequence continues at coordinate 1,404,603 of NZ_CP149129.1, forward strand.
TGAAAAACATTGAAGCCGCTGCCAAGCTGCTCGCCGACTCCTTCAAGCAGGAAGGCAAGGTGCTCTCCTGTGGCAACGGGGGCTCCCACTGCGATGCCATGCATTTTGCCGAAGAGCTGACCGGCCGTTATCGCGAGAATCGTCCTGGCTATGCCGGTATCGCCATCTCGGATCCCAGCCACCTCTCCTGCGTCTCCAACGACTTTGGTTACGACTACGTGTTCTCCCGTTATGTGGAAGCGGTCGGCCGTCGTGGTGACGTGCTGCTTGGTATCTCCACCAGCGGCAACTCGGGCAATATCCTCAAGGCCATCGAAGCTGCCCATGCCAAGGGTATGAAGGTGATAGCACTGACCGGTAAGGATGGTGGCAAGATGGCGGGTCTGGCCGACGTCGAGATCCGGGTGCCGCATTTTGGCTATGCAGACCGCATTCAGGAAGTGCATATCAAGGTGATCCATATCCTGATCCAGCTGGTCGAAAAAGAGATGGCCAAGTAAGGAAGTATCGTCAGCCGGGATGTGCGAGCCTCACCAGGCCATATTTCGGTTGTACCTGCCCTGATAAGCGGCGGGATCGGCGGTGCTTTGCATCAGGCTGGTCCTGCTGATTGAAAAAAGATGCCCAGTAATAAGGAGTCCGCTGGTTATGTGCGAACTGCTCGGCATGAGTGCCAATGTGCCGACCGATATCTGCTTCAGCTTTACCGGTCTGATGCTGCGCGGCGGCAAGACGGGGCCCCACAAGGATGGCTGGGGGATTACCTTCTATGAGGGGAGGGGTTTTCGCACCTTCAAGGATCCCGAGCCCAGCGCCCAGTCGCCGATAGCCAAGCTGGTACAGGCGTTGCCTATCAAGAGCCGCGCTGTAGTCAGCCATATCCGGCAGGCTAACCGGGGCTGCGTGTCGCTGGAAAATACCCATCCGTTCACCCGTGAACTGTGGGGCCGCTACTGGACCTTTGCCCACAACGGCCAGTTGACTGGTTACAAGCGACTCGCTACCGGGCGGCACCGCCCGGTGGGGGACACCGACAGCGAGCATGCATTTTGCTGGCTACTCAACCGGCTGGAGCAGAAATACCCCAAGCGTCCCGCCAACTTCCCCGCCATGTTTCGCTATCTGTCCACCCTGTGTGACGAGTTGCGCGGGCTCGGGGTATTCAACATGCTGCTGTCGGATGGGGAGTTTGTGATGACCTATTGCAGCAACAACCTGCACTGGCTCACCCGGCGGGCGCCCTTTGGCGAGGCGAGGTTGCTGGATGAAGATGTAGCCATCGATTTCCAGAGTGAGACGACCCCGGATGACGTGGTGACCCTGATCGCAACCCGTCCACTGACTGGCAATGAAAACTGGGTCAGGATGGCGCCCGGCGAGTTCAGCCTGTTTCGGCTGGGTGAGCGTGTATGCGGCAGTCAGACTCGGTAATTAGCTGATTTAAATATAAAAAAATACCAGGGTAGAATCCTACCCTGGTTCTTCGCAGCAGCCATACAGGCAAAAGGGATGAGAGAGGTGTTGCTGAGTCGCATCATTCTCACTGCCACCAGTGTTGTATAAATGTTAATTGGTTGGCAACATTTATGTTTCAATCTGGTCTGCCTATCGCCACATTCCTAGAACCGGATCACATTTTTCGTTTTTGCGGCCGTTCGCCGGTCGACAAGCAGAAGGCGAGCGAGGAGTGACGTTGTCACGCCAGGCATCTATAGTATGTTCTGTTTGAATACCGCCAAATGAGGACTGAGGGATGGAATGGTTGGATCAAAAGGTGCTGCGACAGCTGGCGGAAGACATTGGCGAGGAGATGATGCCTGTGGTGATCTCGGTGTTTATCGAGGAGGTGGGTGAGCAGCTCGCCCAGCTGCGCCCACTCTATGAGCGGCAGGATTGGCCCGCACTGGCGCGGCTTGCCCACAGCATGAAATCCTCCTGTGGCAGCTACGGCGCACAGCTCAGTTACCAGCAGGTGGCGGCACTGGAGCTGGCTTGCAAACATGAAGATGCCGACGACGTCGCCCGGCTACTGACCCAGCTGGAGCAATCTTTGCCCCAGGTGCTCTCTCACCTTGCCAACTACCACTGAGCTTGCTGCGCAGGGGAACCAGCCGGTTCGCCGCTGCGCATAGCTGTCATTAGCGTTGATTGACCAGTTGCTGGATCACCCGATCCAGCGCCAGCTTGAGCTTCAGTCTGTCGTGGCGGTGGGGGAGTTCGGCCTCGCCCAGCTCGGCCTGGATCAGGCGACTGGCCAATTCTGCCGGATATTCCCCAGCGGGCGCCAGAATAGCATCGACGCGACCCGTACCGACTCGTGACTCCAGCCAGCGCCATTGGTTGAGCAGACTCAGCTGACTGGCAGGCCCACTCTCGGCCACCAGATTGCAGATGAACACCAGCATGGCATCGCTCTCATTGATGGCTTGTGCCACCTCGGCCAGCAGCAAGGGAGGCATGATGGAGGTCAGGAAGCTGCCAGGCCCGAGTATGATCATGTCGGCCTGAGCCAGCGCCTGCACAGCCTCACGAGTCGCCGGCACTTCCGGGCTCAGACTCAGGGAGAGGGGTGGCGTATCGAGCTGATCGATGGAAACCTCTCCCAGGATCTGCTTGCCACAGACGGTGTGGGCACACAGGTCGGTGGGAAACTCTGACATGGGTAACAATTGTGACTCTATTTTCAGCATGTCACTGATGAGCTTGATAGCATCAAGGGGACGCACGCAGAGGTTGTCGAGTGCCAGCAACATCAGGTTGCCGAGGTTATGACCCGCCAGCTCGCCGCGGCCGGCGAAGCGATATTCGAATAACAGGCTGCCGATGCTGGGATCGGTCACCAGTTGATTGAGGCAGTTGCGCAGATCTCCCCAGGCGATACACTCCTGACTCTTGCGCAGGCGCCCGGTGGATCCGCCATCGTCCGTGGTGGCGACGATGCCGGTCAGCCGCTGGCCGAGAAACGAGAGTGAAGAGAGCACGCGGCCCATGCCGTGGCCGCCACCGATGGCGACGACCCGATCAAAGTCATTGATGTTTTTCTGCCACATGCAGCAGTCCTTTGGTTGGGCTCATTTGAGGGTCATTCTAGCCCATAAAGTCAGATAATTGTTTGATAAAGGTATGATTTTTGCTTACCCCTAGCATCACGAACAACTAGGAGATGGTGTTGAACTTTCTGACGGCTCACTCTCTTGAAGAGACCCCCCTGCTGGCTGCCCGGCAGGTCAGTGAGCGGCTGCTCGCTCAATCGCCCCATTCCCCTTCACTGTTATTGGTCTATTTTACCCAAGCGCACGATGCCGAGGAACTGCGTCGTCACCTCAAGCAACAGTTTCCGACGACCCGACTGATCGGTTGTAGCTCCTGCGGCGGCGTCATGACCCAGGTTGGCCACCACGCCCGTCAGGGGATAGGGCTGGCAGTGGCCGCTCTCTACGATGGCAAGGGCGCCTACGGGGTGGCAGGGCAGGCGGGGGAGGACGTGGATATTCGCCAGTTGCTGCGTGCCGCCATCGCCGATGGCGGGCGTCCCGGCGAGCTGCCTCAGCTCATCCTGTTGCACGCCAGCCCGGGCCAGGAGGAGGCGATGCTGACCAGCATTGAAGCAGAGCTTGGAACGAGCGTCCCTGTCGTGGGAGGCTCGGCAGCTGACAACAGTGTCAGCGGCGATTGGCAGCTGTGCTGGGATGAGGGCAGTGCCCGTGAGGGAGTCGTGTTGGCGGTGCTCTATCCCGATTGCCAACTGGCGTTTCAGTTTCATTCGGGCTATGTCCCTACCGAGCATCGCGGCACCATCACAGCCCTGGCGGGGCGCGAGATCCTCACCATAGATCATGAGCCCGCCGCTGAGGTCTACGCTCGCTGGACCGGGCGAACCACTGCCTGGCCGGTGGGCCCCATATTGCGGGATACCACCCTCTCGCCGCTGGCCCGCCAGGTGGGCACCCTGGACGACATGCCCTATTACAAGCTATCCCATCCCGAGGTGGTGACAGAGGGTGGCGGATTGCGCCTCTTTACCGATATCCAGCTCGGCGAGCGACTCTTGCTGATGTACAGCAGTCAGGAGGGGCTGCTGCAGCGCAGCCTGAATGCGACCCACATCGAACCCGAGTACGGCATGAGCGCAGAGATGCGGCCGTTCGGGGCCCTTGTGATCTTTTGTGCTGGTTGTCGCTTGGCTCTTGGTGATAGTTTATGCCAATTTGTCGATCAATTTCACACTCGGCTGGGGGACATCCCCTTCATTACCCCGTTTACCTTCGGTGAGCAGGGGCGTCTGCCCCACGGTGAGCTGGCACACGGCAACCTGATGGTATCGAGTGTGATCTTCCTCGACAGCTGATATATGGCGCTGGAAACAAGATGATAGGTAATACGGAATTGGAAGCCCTGGGTGACAAGCTGCAGACCACGCTGGTGGAGCTGGTGCGTTGTCGGGAACGCGAGGTCAAGTATCGCCAGGAGTCGCAGACCCTGCTGTGCGGGGTCGCAACACTGGCCGATGCCCAGACCCTGGAGCAGGTGCTGGACAGCCTTATTCAGGTGCTCAAGCCCTTCATTGGTTTCGAACATGCGGATGTGGTGGCCTGGGAGGCTGGCGATGGCATCACCCACCTCAGCACCCAGGATGGTGAAGTGGGGCGACACTGGCCGCTGACCCCGCTCTTCTCTCGCGCCATCGAGGGTGAGACCCTGGTCATCTATGATCCGACCCAGTTGCCTGAGCTGGCACCACTGGCCGATGTAGCCGGCTGGGCCAGCGTCATGATGACGGGGCTGCGCGCGCCCGGTTTCTCCGGCGTCCTCATCTGTCGTCACGCTGTGATGGGCACCTTCGATCTCAAGAGCAAGGCGGCGATGCAACGCTGCCGTCCGCTCATCTCCCAGGCGCTGGTCAACATCGCCTATCGTGCCCGCTTGCAGGAGCAGGTCGAGCTCAAGACGCTGGCACTGCAGGCCAGCGAGCAGCGTTTTCGCAGCTTCGCCGGAATGGCCTCCGACTGGTTTTGGGAGACGGACACAGAGCACAGGCTCAGCTATGTGTCGGCACCTGGCTATCAGGGGGATGTGAAAGCGCATCCGCCCGGTCAGAGTCTCTACGATTACGTCTATGATCGGCGGGATCCCGAGTGGGGCAAGTACCGCCGCCTCATCGAGCAGCATCTGCCGGTACGGGCGGTGCGAGCCCAGGTCAGCTTGGCCATCGGGCCCTGCTGGATGGAGATCAATGCCGAGCCCTGCTTCGACACTGCCGGTATCTTCATCGGCTATCGGGGCACGGCGCGGGATGTGGGCAACCAGATCCGCCGCGAGCAGGAGCTGGCCCGGGCACGGGATGAGGCAGAGGCGGCCAACCGCGCCAAGTCGCAGTTCCTGGCCATGATGACCCACGAGATCCGCTCCCCCATGAATGCGGTGCTGGGCATGCTGGATTTGTTGCAACATGCCCAGCTCGAGCCTCAGCAGCAGACCCTGCTCGGACATGCCACCCACTCGGCTCGTCTGCTGCAGACCATCATCGACGATGTGCTCGACTTCTCGAAAATAGAATCCCATACCCTGGAATTTCATTGCGAGACCCTGCTCCCTGCCCAGCTGTGCCAATCCCTGATCGAACCGCTGCAAGAGCGTGTCAGGAGCAAGGGCATAGTCCTGCGCTGGCGGGTGGATGAGGCGGTGCCACCCCAGCTGCAGGGGGATCCGGTGCGGCTGTCACAGGTGATCAGCAACCTGCTCGGCAATGCGGTGAAGTTCACCAGCCAGGGCAGCGTCTTGTTGCAACTGAGTTGGCACGAGCAACGGTTGCGGGTGTCGGTCACCGATACCGGGATCGGCATCTCGGCCGAGGATCAGGCGCTTCTGTTCGAGCCCTTCTCCCAGGTTGACAGCTCGGCGACCCGCCGTTTCTCCGGGACAGGGCTGGGGTTGGCCATCAGCAAACGGCTGGTGGAGTTAATGGGTGGGGAGATCCGTCTGCAGAGCGCTCCTGGTCAGGGCAGTTGCTTCTGGTTCGAGCTGCCCGGCATGGCGCTGCCGTGCGAGTGCAGCAGCCGGCCCGAGCCGGATCAACTGCCCATTCAGGATCTGGATGTGCTGGTGGTGGAAGACAGCCCGGTCAACCAGTTGGTGGTGTCCCTCATGCTGCAAAAATTGGTTAGCCGGGTACGGCTTGCAGCCAATGGCCTAGAGGCGCTGGCGCAGGTAGCGGAGCAGCAGCCGGACCTCATCCTGATGGATATGCGGATGCCGCAGATGGATGGACTGGAGGCGACTCGCTGCTTGCGGGAACTGGGTTGCAAGGTGCCCATAGTGGCCTTGACGGCCAATGCCATGGCCGAAGACAGGGCCCGTTGTCTGGCTCAGGGAATGGATGATTTTCTGGCCAAGCCCATCAGTCTGATGCGACTGAGAGAGTGCCTGCAGCGTCATATCAGCCCCGCGCTAGCGGATCGCAGGTAAAAAAAATGGTCAACCTAGGTGGTTGACCAATTCTTCAGCAAATACTGAAGAGAGCACGGGATAAATCGGGTTGTACGGTTCTATATGAAAAAGTCGTGCCAACTTTTCAGAACCTGTTTATGCGGCTTGCGGCTGTGTTATTGCTGTTATCTATCGCCGATGTTTGCAAAATGCGAAAATGTTATTTTCATTGTGGGAATATTCGCATTTTGCAATGTTCTTTTTGACTCACTGTGTGATCAGTCGGCGCAAGAATTGACGAGCCGCTTCGCTATTTTGTTTGGCAATCAACATCTGTTTTTCATAGATGGGCATGGGCAGAATTTCGAGCCAGCGTTGGCAGAGCCAGGTCGCATCGTCAAACTGCTTGTCCGGGTAGAGCTCGTCGAGCTCCGGATACTGCTCGAACACTTCCCGCAGCCGGATGACCAACTGTTTGTCACTGAAGTTTGAGTGGGCACTCGGCCAGTTGGGCAGCGCTTCGACCTTGGCCCGGCGCAATCCCATCTCGTCCGTTTCCATCTCATGGATGCAGAAACGTTCCATGCCGAGCACTGTGACGCCGAGCAGGCCGTCATTCAGGGTGTAGAAATCGGTCACCTTCACCCGGGTACCGACCGGCAGGATGCGCCCGGACTTGCCCGTGGTGGTCGCTTCTTCCATCACTATGCCGAAACCCTGGTCATTGATGAATGACTCTTTGAGCATCTGCAGGTGGCGCGGTTCAAACAAACGCAGTGGAAGCTTGCCGCCTGGCAGTACGTGGGAAGGCAAGGGGAACAATGCCAAAGGTTGAAGTTTCATGTTCCGTCCTCCATTGAGTAGTGTCTGACTAGGACAATGCAGCGACTATGCCAGAGGATGAAAAAAGCCCCAGAATAGGGGCGAAAGCCATCCGAGATGAGACAAAATACATTAATAATCAGATGGTTATATTTTTATTTTTTCTGTGGTGGCGATCCCGTAGTCAGCTGAATACGGCCGGTTTCTGATTACTTGGCTCCCGCTCTCTTCGCGTCCTGAATTGAAGCGCATCGCATCTTGCAAAGAGCCAAGCGCAAAATGCGCATGGTGAGAGAGCGGCAGAGACGTAGCTGATGGTGCCCTTGGCGCGGCGGTTTGAGGGCGGGCAGATAGAAGTGTGTCGCTGCTATGGCGATGCGGTGAGTCGGTGGGTGAATACCCTTTCCATACAAGCGGGATTGTGCGGGTCGCCCGTCTTGCTTGTTGTAGATACAAAGGGGGCGCGGCAGTCTCGGGCCGGCCGAGGTCCGTGCAAATAAGGAAAGCCCCGACGATGCGGGGCTTTGGTTTTTTCTCAATCTGGTCAAGGCATGGATATAGAACGAAACAAGACTCTTGTTGTTGCATGCGTTGAGCCATCTCTCCCGGCGCGCAGAACCGCTGCGCCTTGAGAGGGCGAACGGGTTATTTGCGCTGTTCCAGGTACATGACGGCCGCTTCCACGCGGCTCTGGGCCTCGAGTTTCTTCAGCAGGCTTTTCACGTGCACTTTGACCGTGCCCTCGGAGATATGCAGTACGGAGGCGACCTGTTTGTTGGAGAGGCCCTTCGCAATCTCGCGCAGAATTTGCATCTCGCGACGGGTCAAGCTCTCCAGCTTCTGTTGCAGATGGTCCAGCTCGTAGATGTTCTCGAGGTAGGGGCGCAGCGGCTCGCTCAGGATCTGCTTGCCGGTCATCACGTCCGCCAGCTGGGCGAGTAGCATCTCTGGCTCGGTATCCTTGAGCAGATAGCCATCGGCGCCGGCCTTGAGCAGGGCGACCACGTCCTGGCGGGCGTCCGAGACGGTCAGGATCACCACCCGTGAGGTAACCTCTTCGGTGCGTAGCGCCTTGAGAGTATCCAGACCGGAGAGGCCTTTCATGTTGAGGTCGAGCAGGATCAGGTCCGGTTCTGACTCCTTGGCCATGGCGACGGCGTCGGTGCCGTTGGACGCCTCACCGACCACCTCTATGTTCTCTTCCAGGGCCAGCAGTTGCACAATCCCTTTGCGCATGAGGGGATGGTCATCCACGACCAGAACACTATATTTCATCTCGTCCATCAGGCATCTCTTGTTAGGCTGGTGGGAAAGGTCAGATGTACGCAGGTGCCTCTGGGCGGCTGCTCGCTGATGGTCAGCAGACCATGCAACTTGCTGGCGCGCTCATTCATGATGCTAAGGCCATAGTGGTTGACCGCCGAACTTGCGATCCCTATTCCCACACCGTCATCTGAAATCTGAACCTGAATGTTACCATTGGCGAGCGTCTCACAGCTAACAGCAATCACTTGTGCGTTGGCATGTTTGATGGCGTTGAGCACTGCCTCACGGATCAGCTGCAGAATATGGATATGTTGGCCCGCCTCCAGATCCGTATCGGTCAGGCCGTAATGGAGCCCTATTTCGGCCTGGGTCTGTGGCTTGAGCTGTTCCAGCATGACCCTGATGGCTTCCCCCAGATTGGCGTCGCCGATACTGAGACGGAAGGTGCCGAGCAGTTCACGCAGCTGGGTGTAAGCGCTGCTGAGCCCCTCGTCGATCTGTTGCATGGCGGCTTCTGTCTTGCCGGATTCCCCCTTGGCGAAGGCACGTTTGAGCAGGGTGGACTGAATCTTGAGATAGGAGAGCGCCTGGGCCAGCGAGTCATGCAGCTCGCGGGCGATGACGGCCCGCTCTTCCATCAGCAGCAGTCGCTGATGTTGCAACAGCGTCTGATCCTTGTGCAGCACCTGGGCCAGCAGCATGGAGAAGTTCTTCATCAGCCGCTCGTCTATGGGGTGGCTGCTGATCACGTCAAGCCGGCCGTACTCCTGCTCATCCATCTGCAGATGAAAGCTCACCATAGAGTCGAGATCGCCCGGCCAACCCTTGCGCCCCGTGATGTAGTCAGGCATGGCGTTGTGTTCGAAGCGGGTCAGCCGTATGTGGTCTATGTGCTGATGGGCCGCGGCCCGCTCCAGTAGCTTGAGCAGGGTGCGCCGACTCAGTGGCGCCGCATGCAGCTTCTGGGCTGTGCTGTAGAGGAAGGAGAGGGTGTCGTTGGCCTGCTGTAGCTTGGCGGTCTTCTCTTCCACCTTGCTCTCCAGTTCCCGATAGAGTTTGCCCAGCTCATCGGCCATGGTGACGAAGGCACCTGACAACTCCCCCAGCTCGTTCTCGCAATGGGGGGGCAGGGTGAGATCGAACTCCTGGCGCTGGATCTGGCGGGCGCAATAGACCAGCTGGTTGAGCGGTGCCACCACCTGCTGGCGGGTAAACCGCACGGTAAACCAGGCGATGGTGATGATGGATAGCAGCCCCAGCCCTTCCGCCAGCGCCAGCATGCGCACCTTGAACTCCACGTGGTACTGCATCTGGTTGACGAAGTCGTCGATGGCCGCCACAAACTGCTCCGTGTTGTCGGTGTAGCGTCTGGGGGTGGCATTCTCGATGTGCTCGCGCATCACCTGCCATTGCAGCAACACCTCGCCATAGGTACGGCGCAGGGAGGCGGGGGTGATCCAGCGCTGGGTCTCTTGCAACTCGGCGGCATGCAGCGTCTGTTCAAATTGATCGAGCCGTCCCAGCACAGGTTGGCCCTGCTCTATCTCGTAGGCCATGCGGTAGGCCTGCATCCGCAGCGAACCCGACAGGTTGATCGCCTTGGCATCGGGCACCGAGTAGAACAGGGTTACCATGGCCACCAAGGCGATCAGGCTCGCCATGAACAGGATGAGTACCATGGAGCGTCCGATGGCGCTGCTGACCGAATGCACTTTGAACCACTTTTCCATCCCGATCGTCTTCCTTCGCATCAGACAATAACCCCACAAAGTAGCATGGGAGTGTACTCCAACTTGTGCTAGCATCGAAAAACTAGATGAACTCCGAGCTGTTTTGCCTAAGTCCTTGCGATAGGGGAAAACCGCCGTCAGCCGATGTTCGAGCTGTAAGGGTCAGGAAAGAAATGCCCTGGCCTCCCGTATTTGGAAAGGTGTTTATGTTGCCACTGCAAGATGGTTTTTCCCGTCGTTTTTACTATTTGCGCCTGTCGGTCACCGATGTGTGCAATTTTCGTTGTACCTACTGTTTGCCCGATGGCTATCGTCCCCCGGAAGGGAGCAAAGAGGGGCGCAATGCGTTTCTCTCTTTGGACGAGATCCGCCGCATTGTCTCAGGCTTCGCCGCCATGGGCACCCGCAAGGTGCGCCTGACCGGGGGTGAGCCTTCCCTGCGCCGGGATTTTACCGCCATCATAGAGACGGTGGCCAATACCCCAGGCATAGAGAAGGTGGCCATGACCACCAATGGCTACCGTTTGAAAGAGCGTGCCCAGGCGTGGTTCGATGCGGGTCTCACCGCCCTCAATGTCAGTGTCGACAGTCTCGACCCGCGCCAGTTTCACCAGATCACCGGTGAGAACAAGCTGGTAGAGGTGATGGAGGGGATCGCAGCGGCGCTGGCGGCCGGTTTCAAATCGGTGAAGATCAATGCGGTGCTGCTCAAGGGGCTCAACGACCACCAGCTGGATGCCTTTCTCGGCTGGATCAAACACAAGCCGATTGAGCTGCGCTTTATCGAGCTGATGCAGACCGGCGAGATGGATACCCTGTTTCGCGACCACCATGTGAGCGGCGAGCAGATCAAGCGGCGCCTGCTGGAGAGCGGCTGGGCGCAGCAGTTGCGGGGCAAGGATGATGGTCCGGCGCAGGTCTTCATGCACCCCGGCTCGCAGGGTAGGGTTGGTCTCATCATGCCTTACAGCAAGGATTTCTGTGCCGGTTGCAACCGGCTGCGGGTCTCCTCCGCAGGCAAGCTGCATCTCTGCCTGTTCGGTGACAACGGGGTGGCGCTGCGAGACTTGCTGGCGGCAGACAACCAGCAGGATGCGCTGCAACAACGTATTCGTGCCGCGCTGGCGGGCAAGAGTGCCACCCATCGCCTCCATGAGGGGAATGCTGGCATGACCCCTCATCTCGCCTCCATCGGCGGATAACCACAAAAAATCGCCAACGATTAAATAGCAATCCTCACATGGAGGTATTTTAACCGATACCTCCATTTTTATTGCGCTGCAAGGCTTTGATCTGGCGCAAGTCTCCCCCCTGTTTATCTCCCTAGTGGTATATCCCTGACCGTGTCAGGACCGCAATATACCCCCACTTTTATAATTGGTATCACAAATGCCAATCATGGACTCGCACTGCACCCTTCCTCACCATAACAGGAGTCAATATGCCGGATGAGATCGATCTTGCCCGCCGTGGCCTGTTTCGGGGACGACTGAGAACCGCCGAACCGCCGGTGCAGTTGCCCTGGTCAGTCAACTGGTCGGCATTTGTCGCTGACTGCACCCGTTGTGGTGACTGCCTGGCCGCCTGCCCTGAGCAGATCCTGGTGATTGGCGAGGGTGGTTTTCCGGTGGTCGATTTCCAGCGTGGCGAGTGCACCTTCTGCGCCGAGTGTGTCTCGGCCTGCAAGGTGCCGCTATTTCGCCCGACAAGCGAGTCTCCCTGGCACTACAAGGCCCATATCGAGGCCAACTGTCTGGCCAATGGTCAGGTGTTCTGCCAGCGCTGTCAGGACAGCTGCGAGCCCAATGCCATTCGCTTTATTCCGGTGCTGGGGCGCGTGCCCACCCCGACGGTCGAGCCGGATCGCTGTAACGGCTGCGGCGCCTGCGTGCGGGACTGTCCGGTTGGCAGTATCAAGGTCGATGGGCGAGTTGCCACATCTGATTGTGCGGGCCAGCCCACTCTCAAGCAGGAGTCAGAATGAGTCAGGAATCGTGTGACACAGGATCCAAAATGAACCAAGAGTTCCATGTATCGAGCCTGGTGGTGCTGACCCAGCCCCCCTTGCGCCATCAGCTCGCCGAGCAGATTGGTGCCCTTGAAGGGGCCGAGATCCACGCCGTCAGTGAGACCGGCAAGCTGGTGGTGACCCTGGAAGGGCCCAGCCAGCGACCCATCATGGCAGCCATAGATGCGATCAATGCCATGCCGGGCGTGTTGTCCGCCGCCCTGATTTACCACCAGTTCGATGAGCTTGATGTCGAATGCAAAGAATAAAGCGCCATGAGGCTGAGCCAGAGCGGCTCGTCACAATGGCTGTCATTGATGTGATTAAGCAATGCGAGGAAATGTCATGAAGCTGAATCGACGCGACTTTATGAAGGCCAATGCGGTGGCTGCTGCCGCTGCCGTGGCCGGTGTCAGTGCCCCTGCGCTGGCGGCCAACCTGATCACCAGCACCGACAAGACCGCCATCACCTGGGACAAGGCCCCGTGCCGCTTCTGCGGTACCGGCTGTTCCGTGCTGGTGGGCTCCCAGAATGGGCGCGTCGTGGCGACCCAGGGCGATCCCGATGCGCCGGTCAACCGTGGCCTGAACTGCATCAAGGGCTACTTCCTGTCCAAGATCATGTATGGCCAGGACAGGCTGACCCAGCCCATGCTGCGGATGAAGAACGGCCAGTTCGACAAGGATGGCGACTTTGCTCCCATCAGCTGGGATCAGGCATTCGACATCATGGCCGAGAAGTTCAAGGCGACCCTGAAAGAGAAGGGGCCGACCGCCGTCGGCATGTTTGGCTCTGGCCAGTGGACTGTGTGGGAAGGCTATGCTGCGGCCAAGCTGATGAAGGCGGGTTTGCGGACCAACAATCTGGATCCCAATGCCCGTCACTGCATGGCCTCGGCCGTGGTTGGTTTCATGCGCACCTTTGGTATGGATGAGCCGATGGGCTGCTACGACGACATCGAGCAGGCCGATGCCTTCGTGTTGTGGGGTTCCAACATGGCCGAGATGCACCCCATCCTCTGGTCGCGGATGTCTGATCGCCGTCTCTCCAACCCGGATGTGCAGGTGCACGTGCTCTCCACCTTCGAGCACCGCAGCTTCGAGCTGGCGGACAACGGCATGGTGTTCACCCCACAGACCGATCTGGCGATCCTCAACTATGTCGCCAACTACATCATCCAGAACGACAAGGTGAACTGGGACTTCGTCAACAAGCACACAGTGTTCAAGAAGGGGGTCACCGACATCGGTTACGGCCTGCGCCCGACTGATCCGCTGCAGCAGAAAGCGAAGAACCCGGACAGCGGTGACGCCACTCCGATGACCTTCGAGGCGTTTGCCAAGTTCGTGGCAGACTACGATGTGGAGTCGGTCTCCAAGCTCTCCGGCGTCTCCAAAGAGAAGCTGGAGAAACTGGCCAAGATCTATGCTGACCCGAGCAAGAAGGTGGTCTCCTACTGGACCATGGGCTTCAACCAGCATACCCGCGGTGTCTGGGCCAACAACCTCTGTTACAACATCCACCTGCTCACCGGCAAGATCTCCGAGCCGGGTAATGGTCCTTTCTCCCTGACCGGTCAGCCTTCCGCCTGCGGTACCGCGCGCGAAGTGGGCACCTTTGCCCACCGTCTGCCAGCCGACATGGTGGTGACCGATCCCAAGCATCGTGCCATTGCCGAGAAGATCTGGAAACTGCCGGAAGGCACCATTCCCGACAAGGTGGGTTTCCACGCCGTGCTGCAAGATCGCATGCTCAAAGACGGCAAGCTCAATGCCTACTGGGTGATGTGCAACAACAACATGCAGGCCGGTCCCAACATGAATGCCGATCGCTTGCCTGGCTACCGCGATCCGCGCAACTTCATCGTGGTCTCCGACCCATACCCGACCGTCACCGCCCAGGCCGCTGACCTCATCCTGCCCACCGCCATGTGGGTGGAGAAAGAGGGGGCCTACGGCAACGCCGAGCGCCGCACCCAGTTCTGGCACCAGCAGGTGAAGGCGCCGGAAGGGGCCAAGTCCGACTTGTGGCAGCTGATGGAGTTTTCCAAGCGCTTCAAGGTTGAGGAGGTGTGGCCCAGCGAGCTCATCGCCAAGATGCCGGAAGTGAAGGGCAAAACCCTGTTCGACGTGCTCTATGCCAACGGTCAGGTCGATCAGTTCCCGAAAGAGCAGAGCAAGGGCGTGCTCAACGACGAAGCGGATCACTTCGGCTTCTACGTCCAGAAGGGGCTGTTCGAGGAGTACGCTACCTTCGGTCGCGGCCATGGTCACGATTTGGCGCCGTTCGATCAGTATCACGAAGCGCGCGGTCTGCGCTGGCCGGTCGTCGATGGCAAGGAGACCCTGTGGCGCTATCGTGAAGGGTTCGACCCTTATGTCAAAGCGGGCGAGGGGGTGCGCTTCTATGGCAAGCCCGATGGCAAGGCGGTCATCTTCGCTCTGCCGTTTGAGCCCGCTGCCGAGTCACCGGATCAAGAGTTCGATTTGTGGCTCTCCACCGGTCGGGTGCTGGAGCACTGGCACACGGGCACCATGACCCGTCGGGTGCCCGAGCTCTATCGCGCCTTCCCGGATGCGGTGCTGTTCATGCACCCGGACGATGCCAAGGCCCGTGGCGTGCGTCGTGGCGAAGAGGTGATTGTCTCCTCCCGCCGTGGCGAGGTGAAGACCCGGGTCGAGACCCGCGGCCGTAACCGTCCGCCCAAGGGGCTGGTGTTCATGCCCTTCTTTGACGCCAGCCAGCTGGTTAACAAGCTGACCCTGGACGCCACCGATCCGCTCTCCAAAGAGACGGATTACAAGAAGTGCGCCGTCAAGGTCGTCAAGGCATAAGGCGGGGGAGCGAGAGATGAGTCGTAGTCGTCGCCAGTTTCTGGCCGACATGGCTAAAGGGGCCTGCGGTGTGGGCCTGCTTGGCGTGGGGCTCGGTGGGGTGGCCCGCCAGCAGGCACAAGCGCTGCCTGCCCAGGCGCTGCGTCCCCCTGCTGCGCTCGACGAGGCTGAGTTTCTCAGCGCCTGCGTGCGCTGTGGGCTCTGCGCCCAGGCCTGCCCCTACGACACCCTCAAGCTTGCCCGGCTGTTTGATCCGGTGACCACCGGCACACCTTACTTCAAGGCGCGCGCCGTGCCGTGCGAGATGTGTGACGACATCCCTTGTGTGGTGGCTTGCCCGAGCGGGGCGCTGGATCAGCAGATGACCGATATCGATCAGGTGCGGATGGGGGTGGCAGTGCTCATCGATCACGAGACCTGCCTCAACTATCTGGGCCTGCGCTGCGATGTCTGTTATCGGGTCTGCCCCTTGATTGACAAGGCGATCACCCTTGATTTGCAGCATAACCAGCGCACCGGCAAGCACGCCATGTTTCTGCCCACGGTACACAGCGATGCCTGCACCGGCTGCGGCAAGTGCGAGCACGCCTGCGTGCTGGAGGAGTCTGCCATCAAGGTGGTGCCCCGCCAGCTCGCCAAAGGTGAACTGGGTCATCACTACCGGCTCGGCTGGGAAGAGAAGGCCAAGGCGGGCAAGTCGCTGATCGGTGAGCGGCTCACTCTGCCCACCCGCAAGCCGGAGGGGTTATGAGTCGTTATCCGGGAGCCGAGGCGCGGGCGAAGCTTGGCTGGTGGCGGTCACATCGCTTCCTGCTGCTGCGTCGGCTGAGTCAGTTGAGTGTGCTCGGGCTGTTTTTGCTGGGGCCGCTGGCGGGCATCTGGATCCTCAAAGGCAACCTCTCCAGCTCGCTGTTGCTGGAGACGGTGCCGCTGACCGATCCCCTGACGCTGTTGCAGTCGGTGGCGGCGGGCCATTGGCCCATCACCACCCTCTGGCTGGGGGCGTCCATAGTGCTGCTGGGTTACTGGCTGGTCGGGGGGCGGGTCTTCTGCTCCTGGGTCTGCCCGGTCAACCTCATCACGGATGCCGTCGCTTGGGCCAGGGCCCGGCTTGGTCTCAAGGGCAACGGTCAGTTCAACCGCAATACGCGCTACTGGCTGCTGGCCATGGTGCTGGTGGCCCCGGTCATCGCGGGCGTGCTGGTGTGGGAGCTGATCAATCCGGTCTCGCTCACCTTGCGCGGTCTGCTGTTTGGTATGGGGGCGGGCTGGGCCCTGCTGGCGGCGATCTTCCTGTTCGACCTCTTTGTGGTGGAGCGGGGCTGGTGTGGTCATCTCTGTCCGGTAGGGGCCTTCTATGCGCTGATCAACCGGGTCGGATTTATCAAGATTTCTGCCAAGGGGCGCGAGCGGTGTAGCAACTGCATGGATTGTTATGCGGTCTGTCCCGAGCGTCCCATTCTGCGCGGCCCCGTTCACGGTGCCAAGCGCGGTCACGGGCCCTTGATTGCGGCTCAGGAGTGTACCAATTGTGGCCGCTGCATCGATGTCTGCGCGGAACAAGTTTTTGAAATCACTGTAGGTTTTGCCGTCACGGCAGAAAAAACGTCGGAGAAAAAATAATGAAAAAGCTGATTGGAGCAATGCTGGCCTGCCTGATGGCGGGAACCTTGATGGCAGCAGCCCCCGAGATCACCAACAGTACCGGTGGGCTCAAGTCCGAGCGTGGCGCCACTGATCTGGTGACCGATGCCACTGCCGCGCCGCTGAAAAACTTTCGCAAGGATGGCGCCCCGTATGATCGTCAATACATGCACCAGCCACCGCTGATCCCCCACGACATCCGCAACTACGAGGTGGATACCAAGGTCAACAAGTGCTTGGCGTGCCACAGCTTTAAAAACGCCAGTGCCATGAAGGCCCCCAAGATCAGTCCGACTCACTTCGAGACCCGTGACGGCATGACCCTGGGTGACGTCTCGCCTCGTCGCTACTTCTGTCTGCAGTGCCACGTGCCGCAAGCGGATGCCAAGCCGTTGGTGGAGAATACCTTTAAGCCAGTTGAAGCGCTGAACTGAGGAATCCATAGATGAAATTACCCGGTTTTATCCAGCGTCTGTGGACCACCTTCAAGTCACCGTCAAAGGCAGCCCTTTGGGTGCTGCTGATGATGGGTTTTTTTGGCGGCGTGATTTTCTGGGGCGGTTTCAACACCGCCATGGAAGCGTCCAATACCGAGGCGTTCTGTACCGGCTGTCACGAGATGAAGGACAACGTGTTCGAGGAGTACCGCGACACTATCCACTACGCCAACCGCTCCGGCGTGCGGGCCAGTTGCCCCGATTGCCATGTGCCCCACGAGTGGAGCTACAAGATCATCCGCAAGGTGCAGGCCTCCAAGGAGCTGTGGGGCATGTTGACCGGCAAGGTGGATACCCCCGAGAAGTTCGAGAGCCACCGCCGCGAGATGGCCGAGCGGGAGTGGAAGCGCATGAAGGACACGGATTCGAGGGAGTGTCGCAACTGTCACAACTTCGAGTACATGGACTTCTCCCTGCAAGGCAAGCGAGGGGCGCAGATGCACTCCACCAGTCTGGCCAGTGGCGAGAGCACCTGTATCGACTGTCACAAGGGTATAGCTCACAAGCTGCCTGACATGACAGGGGTGAAGGGCTTCTAGGGTAGCCAGATCCAGGCCGGGCTTGCCCGGCCTGTTCATATTGCAGCCAGCCTAACCAAAACGGCATTTGTGTGTCCTTTTAATCCCCCCTATGGCACGAGTTTTGGTAGAATCGGGCCGCCGTGAGTCGCAGCGAGTGACCATGTGGCAAGGGCCATGCCTGCGCAGGTATGGATCCCCCCAAATCAAGCGCTGCACACCAGGATCCGTCTTCTCTTTGCTCACGGTCCTTTGTTATCAGGAGCTGCCCATGGGACAGAACATGACCGCATTCATTCCCCTCAAGATCGCCGTGTTGACGGTCTCCGACAGTCGTACCAGCGCCAATGACAGCGCGGGCGACTATCTGGTCGCGGCCGTGACCGACGCCGGTCACCAGCTGGCCGATCGGGCACTGCTCGCCGACAACCTCTATCAAGTTCGCTCTCGGGTCAGCCAGTGGATCGCCGATGAGGGTATCCAGGTGGTGCTGGTCAATGGCGGCACGGGGTTTACCGATCAGAACTGGGTACCGGAGGCGGTCGGCGTCTTGTTTGACCGCACCGTCAAGGGCTTTGGCGAGCTGTTCCGTCAGCTCTCGTTTGCCGAGATCGACGGCTCGGCCATGCAGAGCCGTGCCCTGGCCGGGCTGGCCAACCGTACTCTGGTCTGCTGTCTGCCCGGTTCTCCCGGCGCCTGCCAGCTGGGCTGGGAGCAGCTGATCCGGGATCAACTCGATGCCCGTACCCAGCCCTGCAACTTCGTGACCCATCTCTGAGAGCACGAGCCATTGATCCCGGTACTATTTCAGCCTTCAAGGGGAGCGTGATGAACCTGACCCATCTCAACCAAAGCGGCGAAGCCCATATGGTGGACGTGACCGACAAGCAGGTCACCGAACGTGAGGCCCGCGCCGAGGCCTTCGTCGCCATGGCACCTGAAACCCTGGCGCTGATCCTGAGCGGTCAGCACCACAAGGGGGACGTGTTCGCCACCGCCCGCATTGCCGGCATCATGGCGGCCAAGAAAACGGCGGATCTTATCCCCCTCTGCCATCCGCTGGCCTTGACCAAGGTGGAGGTGGAGATAGTGCCCTTGCCCGAACAGCATCGGGTTCATATCCGTACCCTCTGCAAACTTTCTGGCAAGACAGGGGTGGAGATGGAGGCGCTGACCGCGGCCTCGGTGGCGGCGTTGACCATCTACGACATGTGCAAGGCGGTACAAAAGGACATGGTGATCGAGCAGGTGCGACTGGTGGAGAAAAAGGGCGGCAAGTCCGGTCATTTCCAACTGGGGTCAAATAGCGGGGAGCAAGCATGATCAAGGTACTGTTTTTTGCGCAAGTAAGAGAGCTGGTGGCCTGTGATGAGCTCTGCCTGCCGTGCAACTACGCCACCGCCGAGCAGCTGCGCTGCGACTTAAGTGAGCGCGGCGACAAGTGGGCACTGGCCCTTGAGGCGGGCAAACTGCTGGTGGCGGTCAACCAGATGCTGGTGCCCCTCGATACGCCTATCAATGATGGCGATGAGGTTGCCTTCTTCCCACCGGTGACCGGAGGCTGAGAATGAATGAGATAATGACCGTGGATCGTACCACTGAGCTGTGCGATGGCGATGAAGTGGCCTTCTTCCCTTTCCCTCCAGTAACGACCGGAGGTTAAAGATGAGCGACGTAACCATCACAGATCGCATTCTGGTGCAGCGGGAGGACTTCTCGCTGGCGGACGAATATGCCCGCCTCGCCACCCGCCCAGACAGTGGCGCCATCGTCACCTTCGTTGGCAAGGTGCGCGACTTCAATCAGGGGGAGGCGGTGAAGGGGCTGGCCCTCGAGCACTACCCCGGCATGACCGAGAAGGCGCTGGCCGATATCGTGCAGGAGGCCCGCGAGCGCTGGCCGCTGCAGGAGTGTACCCTCATTCATCGTATCGGCGAGCTGTGGCTTGGCGATCAGATTGTGCTGGTGGCGGTGAGCAGTGCCCACCGCGATGCGGCGTTTGATGCCTGTCACTTCATCATGGATTTCTTGAAAACCCGGGCACCGTTCTGGAAAAAAGAGCTGACCGCCGAGGGCGTGCAACGCTGGGTCGAGGCCAAGGAGAGTGACAACACGGCCGCCGCCCGCTGGCAAGCCTGACCTGTTCATCACGAGGGGCGCAGGTTCAACGGGAACCACGGCCCCGTTTCGGGGCGCGGATGTGCGGGCCCCATCAGGAGAAAGGGAATGAAACCGCTGTTATCTGTTGTCATGGCAGGGGTCTGCGCCGCCACCTTGTATTCCGGTGCCGTGCAGGCTGATGAGGTGAAGGTGGCCGTGGCCGCCAACTTCAAGGGCACCATGGAGCGCATTGGCAAGGAGTTCACTGCCAAGACCGGCCACACGCTGGCCATCTCTTCCGCCGCCACCGGGGTGCTCTACACCCAGATTAGCCACGGCGCGCCGTTCGATATCTTCCTCTCCGCCGATGTGGCCACCCCCGAGAAGCTGGAAAAAGCGGGCAAGGGCAGCGATCGTTTCACCTACGCCATTGGTCAGCTGGGGCTGTGGCAGAAGGGGGGCCCGGCCCCTGACGAGGCGACACTGCGCAACTGGAAAGGCAACCTCGCCATCGCCAATGCCCGCACCGCCCCTTATGGCGCCGCCGCCATGGCGACCCTGGCGAGCCTCAAGATCGATCCCAAGCAGTACCGGCTGCTGACCGGCGCCAACATCGGCCAGACCTGGCAATTTGTCGATACCGGCAACGCCGAGCTGGGTTTCGTGGCTTGGGCCAACCTGGTGGACGCCGGTAAAACCGGCGAGGCCTGGGCTGTGCCGGACACACTCTATCCGGCCATCGAACAGCAGGGGCTGGTGCTGAAGAAGGGGGCCGCCGTCGAGGCGCTGGTCGCCTGGCTCAAGGGGCCGGCTCAGGCGCAGATCAAGGGCGCTGGCTATGCCCTGCCCCAATGAGGGCATGAGCCTGATGCGTAGCCATGAGTGGTCGGCCTTAGGGTTGACCACTCTTTGCAATGAGGATGCACACCATGCCGTTGGCTGATTTCAACCGGGAGCGTGGCGATGAGTATTGAAAGAGATCTGCTGGCAATGACTTGTCTAGCTCGGGATCCGCTCTACCGGGAGTGCGGCTCATTCGCAGTGTCTGGTGCTGGACCTGGCGTTGGGAGTGAGTCCGATGAGTGAAGGGGATCTGCTGGCCATCTGGCTCACCCTGAAGCTGGCGGCCAGTACCACCGGCATTCTCTTGCTGTTGTCGCCGCCGCTGGCCTGGTGGCTGTCGCGCAGTCAGAACCGGCTGCGCCCCTTGGTGGAGGCGCTGGTGGCGTTGCCGCTGGTGTTGCCCCCCACTGTGCTGGGGTTTTATCTGCTGCTCGCCTTCTCCCCTGAATATGGCTTCGGCGCCTGGTGGCGGGACACCTTCGGCGCCCCGCTCGCCTTCAGCTTTTTCGGCTTGCTGCTGGCCTCCATCCTCTATTCGCTGCCGTTTGTGGTACAACCGCTCACCTCCGCCTTCGTCAACATGGGCAATAAGGAGCTGGAGGCGGCATCCACGCTGGGGCTCGGGCCGCTTGAGCGCTTTTTTCAGATCATTTTACCTATGACCCTGCCCAGCTTTGTGATGGCGGCGGCGCTTGGCTTTGCCCACACCCTGGGGGAGTTTGGCGTGGTGCTGATGATTGGCGGCAATATCCCGGGGGAAACTCAGGTGCTCTCCATCGCCCTGTTTGATCATGTGGAGGCGATGGATTATCAAAACGCCCATATTCTGGCGGGCGGTCTGATGGGCTTCTCGCTGGTGATGCTGGTACTGGTCTACGGGGTGTTGCAGCGCAGGCAGCGGAGACTGTTCGGATGAACCAGACAGCCACTATGGCGCAGGGCAATTCCCTGAACCTCACGACCCGGCGCGCGTTCGGCCCCTTTACCCTCGATTGTGCACTGACGCTCGAGCTGGGGGGGATTATCGGTCTGTTTGGCCCCTCTGGCTGCGGCAAGAGTACCCTGCTGCGCATTATCGCCGGGCTCGATCGCCAAAGCGGGGATCGCATGCGCTGGCGCGGGCGGGAGTGCGCAGTGCTGCTACCCGAAGCGCGCCGTATCGGGCTGGTGTTTCAGGATTCGCGGCTCTTCCCTCATCTGACGGTGCTCGGCAATCTGCAACTGGCGGCCCGCAAGGGGCGCGGGGGCTGGCAACCCGAAGTGCTGGCCGTGCGGCTCGGCTTTGCCGATCTGTTGGGGCAGCCAGCCCATGGCCTCTCCGGTGGGCAACGTCAGCGGGTAGCGCTGGCTCGGGCCCTGCTGGCGGAGCCCGATCTGCTGCTGCTCGATGAGCCCTTCTCTGCGCTGGACAGGCGTAGCCGCATCCATCAGGCCCATGTGCTCAAGGGATTGCAGCAGGAGAGTGGTATGCCGATGATCTTCGTCAGCCACGCCATGGAGGAGGTGAGTTTGCTTTGCGATCAGCTGGTGCTGCTGGCGGGGGGCCGGGTGGAGGCGCAGGGGCGGCCGAGCGAGATCTTCGCCCGCACCGATCTCTCGCTCGCCAGTCGCGACGATGCCGGGGTGATGCTGGATGCCACTTTGGCCCACTACGATGACGACGAGCAGATGGCGACCCTGCTGCTCGGCGAGCAGCGTCTGCGGGTCACCATGACCCATGTGCCGGACGAGAGCGGCCCCTTGCAGATCAAGGTGGCGGGGCGAGACGTGGTGATCGCCACCGCCCCCATCGAGCATTCCAGCCTCTCCAACTGCCTCGTCACGCGCTTGCTTGCGGTGCACGAGGTGCGCCCCGGCCAGACCCTGTTGCAGTTGGCGCTGGGTGAGCAGATACTGCTGGCCCGGATCACCAGCCGCTCCGCCAAGCGTCTGGCGTTGGCGCCCGAGCAGCAGATATATGCCTATATCAAGGCGGTCAGTCTGGTCAGCGAGGGCTGAGTCTGCGTCGTTCTGATACATTGTGGTGCGACATGCCCGGCGGGTGCCGGGGGGGGCCCGCAAGCGGGTTGGTTACAATCGGGATAAACAAGGCATGGTTCAGACGATGAGTCGAGAGGCAATGAGCTGATGCGTCGCAATCAGGTGATGAAATCCAACGGTCTTGCCCTGCGCAGTGCGGGGGAGGGCCCCTTGCTGTTGCTGTTGCACGGGCTGGGCTCCTCCAGTCTCGACTGGCAGGCGCAGATCGAACGTTTTTCCGATCATTACCGGGTGGTGGCCCTTGACCTGCGTGGCCACGGCCAGAGCATGCAGGAGGGGCCATTCGACGTGGCCACTCTGGCCGCCGACGTGGTGAACTGGCTCGATGAGCAGCCGGAGCCTGCCTGGGTGGTGGGCTTGTCGCTGGGAGCCATGGTGGCGTTGGAGTTGGCCTTGCAACTTCCTCACAAGGTGCGAGGTCTGGTACTGGTCAACGGCGTCAGCGAGTTTCTGCTGGAAACGCCGAAGGAGCAGGAGCGTTACGCCCAGCGCCTCAAGTGGTTGCGCTGGTTTGGCATGCGCCCGCTTGCCTGGTGGCTCGGTCGCGAGCTCTTCCCGGGCCCGGATCTCGCCCGGGTGCGCCACACCTTCCGGCTGCGCTTCGTGCGCAACCGGAAGCGGGTCTACAAGGCGCTGCTCGACGCCTTGCCCGGCTGGTCGGTGCGCGCCCGGCTCGGCGCTATCTGGCAGCCGGTGGCCATCATCTCCACCAGTCACGACTACCTGCCGCTCGCCAAGCGAGTAGAGCAGTTTGCCGCCCTGCCCAACGCCACCATCCACACCCCCAACGGCCACCACGCCTGGCCGGCAGAAGATCCCTCAGGGTTCAATCATTTGCTGCAGCGGATCCTCACCACCCACTGAACGCAGGTTCGGCTTTTTTGTGGTTATCGCTCGGGTTCAAGGATGGGAGCAAACCGGGCAGTCGGGGCGCTTGGGCAGCTTCATCTCGCGAAAGGTACCGGTGAGGCCATCGATCATCAAGAGGCGGCCGCTGTAGCTACGTCCCGTGGCTGCCAGCAATTTTATCGCCTCCAGCGCCTGCAAGCTGCCCACCAGACCGACCACGGGGGCGAGCACACCTGCCTCGACGCAGGTAAGGGCCTGCTCGCCAAACAGGGCGCTGAGGCAGGCGTAGCAGGGCTCATCCTCCTGCCAGGTGAAGCTGCACAGCTGTCCCTCCAGCCGGATGGCGGCGCCGCTGACCAGGGGCACCCTGTGTTTGCGCGCGTATTGGTTGAGCAGATTGCGGATGGTCAGGTTGTCGGTACAGTCGAGCACCAGCTGATGACGGGGTAGCAGGGCATCGAGCAGCGCCTCGTCGGCCATGGCGGCATGGGTCTCCACCTTGAGCCAGGGATTGAGCGCGCGCAGCGACTGGGCGGCAGAGTCCACCTTGTACTGGCCGATGCGCTCATCCGTGTGCAGCACCTGACGTTGCAGGTTGGAGAGCTCCACCTTGTCAAAGTCCACCAGGGTGAGTTGGCCAATACCGGCCACCGCCAGATACTGGCTGGCGGCGCAGCCAAGGCCCCCGGCACCGATCACCAGCACCTTGGCCTGCTTGAGCGCCTCCTGCCCCTCGAAGTCGAAGGATTTGAGGATGATTTGGCGGTTGTAGCGCAAGAGCTCGGCATCCGAGAGAATGTCGCTCACAGCAGCAATCCCCCGAATGGTTCGACAGTGACTGTTTCGCCCGCAGCAACGCGGCCCCGCTCACGTTCGAGGATGATGTAGCAGTTGGCCCGCGACAGTGAGCTGAACACGGCGGAATCCTGGGAGCCTGTGCTGCGCACCTCGAGGCCGTCTGGCCCCTGGCGCAAGATGCCGCGCTGAAAGTCGAGTCGACCCGGCGCTTTTTTCAGGGGCTCGCTGGCGATGGCCTGCAGTTGCAGCGGTCGTTCGAACTGCTGCCCGGCCAGCTTGGCCAGCGCAGGTTGCACCAGCTGATCGAAGGTGACCATGGCGGAGACAGGGTTGCCCGGCAGGCCGAAGAACCAGGCGTTGGGCAGGCGGCCGAAGGCGAATGGCTTGCCTGGCTTGATGGCGAGCTTCCAGAAACCGATCTCGCCGAGTTCCTCAAGCAACTGCTTGGTGAAGTCTGCCTCACCGACCGAGACGCCTCCCGTGGTGATGAGGGCATCGGCCTCACGGTCGGCCTGCTGGAAGGCGGCGCGCAGTTGCGCGGGGTCGTCCGGTATGATGCCAAGGTCGAGGCATTCACAGCCAAGGCGCGCCAGCATGGCCTTGACCCCGTAGCGGTTGGAGTCATAGATGTCGCCGTGGGCGAGCGAGGTGCCGACCGGTTTGAGCTCGTCCCCTGTGCTGAAGATGGCGACTCTCAGCGGGCGGCGCACCGGCATGGTGGCGATGCCGAGGGATGCCAGCAGCGGTAGCTCGCGGGGGGTGAGCCGGGTACCGCTGCTGAGCACGCTGGCCCCCTCGCGGATATCTTCGCCGCGGCGGCGGATATTCTGGCCCGGAATGGGCGGTACCAGAAAGGCGATCTTGTCACCGTCGGCCCGGGTTTCCTCCTGCATCACCACCGCATCCGTGCCCTCTGGCACGGGCGCACCGGTCATGATCCGCACGCAGTGACCCGCGGGCCACTCCCCCTGATAGGGCTGACCGGCGAAGGCCTTGCCCGCCATGATGAGCGGGGTGCCGGTCGCCAGATCGGCGAGCCGTACGGCGTAACCGTCCATGGCGGCGTTGTCGAACGGAGGCACTGACAAGGGGGAGGCGATATCTGCTGCGAGCACCCGGCCAAGGGCGTGGGGCAGGGGGACTTGCTCGGTGTCGCAGCAGCAGGCGAGTTGGTCCAGCATCCCTTGCAGGGCATCGCTCAGGGGGAGTAGTCCGCTGGTATCAAATCCCATCGTCATTACCTCTTTGGTGTGGTTGAAGGCGGATTATCCCAAAAATCACCGTGGATGGGCAGGCTTATCAGGGGCTGATACCACGCTGCCTGGCACCGGGGATGGCGGAAGATGACTTGTTTGTTGCAACCCTCCCCGTATGGGGGCGGCCATCAAGGGGCAAAACCCGACGGATTGGCATAAAGTCAGGTGGCGGACTTGAGTTAGCTTGAATTATGGCAATAATCGCCGTTTACTATTGCGCCACAACAAAGTGCCGTCACAGACAAGACGGCCATCACAGTTAATGAGCGTGGGAGAGGAACAAGATGACGAGCTTAAGCCAGGAAGCCCTGTTGGTCAGGGCAGCCCTCGAGACCGAGGGCCTCGAGACACCTCTGGTGGCCAATACGTTGAATGGTCAGCAGAAGAAAGAGAAGATCGAAGGCCACATGCGCGCCATCATGGAGACGCTGGGGCTGGATCTGACTGATGACAGCCTGGCGGAGACGCCGCACCGCATCGCCAAGATGTACGTGAACGAGATCTTCTCCGGCCTCGATTACAGCACCTTCCCCAAGGTGACTGTCATCGAGAACAAGATGAAGGTGGACGAGATGATCATGGTGCGGGATATCAGCCTCACCAGCACCTGTGAACACCACTTCGTCACTATCGATGGACAGGCCCACGTGGCCTATATCCCCCGTGGCAAGGTGATCGGGCTGTCGAAAATCAACCGCATAGTGCAGTTTTTCGCCCGCCGTCCCCAGGTGCAGGAGCGGCTCACCCAGCAGATCCTGCTGGCGTTGCAGACCTTGCTCGGCACCAAAGATGTGGCCATCAGCATCAAGGCGACCCACTTCTGCGTAAAGGCGCGTGGCGTGATGGATTCCACCTCCTATACCACGACCACCTCTCTCGGTGGCGTGTTCAAGACCCAGCCCGACACCCGTGCCGAGTTTCTGGGCGGCCTGAAAGGCTGATCTGTCAGGAGGCATGCTGCCATGGCGGTATGCCTCCTTTCTTCCTCCTTCCTCTTTTGTTCATGGGGCCAGTCGGCCATCTCTCCTGTGTCATCCGTCAATGTCCTTCAGGGATGGACCGGTGCGGTCAACCCGTGATTGAACAGGTGATCGCTGTCATAACACAAGGCCCCGCCAATTGGCGGGGCCTTGTCGTGTCTGACGATCTTGAGCGTGGAGGCTCAACCCGATTATCTCGCCCTACTCGTTGATATCGATATGGCGATAATCGGTGGCAGGCTGCCGGGGCGGTGGCTTGGGCTGCTGCTGCCAGTCACCATCATCCATCAGCTCAGTCCGACGATCTCGCCGTCATCATCGATGTCGATATGACGGTAGGCTGGCAGGCTGCCGAGCCCCGGCATTGTCATGATGGGACCTGCCAGCGCATAGACAAAACCGGCGCCAGCGCACAACCTCACCTCGTCGATGGGCACCTCGAAATCAGTCGGTACTCCCTTCCTGGCGGGATCATGGCTGATGGAGAGCGGCGTCTTGGCCATGCAGATGGGCAGGTGATCCCAGCCTGCGCGCGAGAGCGCCGCCAGCTGTCGGCGTGCCTTGTCAGAGAGCAGGACACCGCGCCCGCCATAACCGCACTCCACCAGGGTGGTGAGCTTGGCACACAGGCTCATCTCATCGGGATAGAGCAGCTGGATTTGGCTTGGCATCTCGCAGGCGGCGACCACGGCCCTGGCCAGTTCGCTGGCACCCGCGCCCCCTTGCGTGAAGGCGTGGGAGATGGCAGCGCCACAGGCACCGGCCCGCAGTGCCTCGCGCATCAGCAGCGCCAGCTCGGCCTGGCTATCGGTGGGGAAGCGGTTGACCGCCACCACCACGGGTACGCCATAGCGGCGGGCATTGTTGATATGCCAGGCGAGGTTGGTGCACCCCTGCTCAAGGGTGGGCAAGTCCTCCTCCAGCAGGCTCTCGGGCAGGGGCTGGCCGGGGCGGATGTCGAGCAGGCCGCTGTTGGCCTTGAGGCCGCGCACCGTTGCCACCAGCACCACGCAGGCCGGCGTGATACCGGACTGGCGGCTCTTGATGTTGAAGAACTTCTCCAGCCCCATGTCGGAGCCAAAACCCGCCTCTGTCACCACATAGTCGGTCAGTTGCAACGCCATACGATCGGCGATCACCGAGGAGTTGCCGTGGGCTATGTTGGCAAAGGGGCCCGCGTGCACCAGCACCGGGGTCTGCTCCGTGGTCTGCATCAGGGTCGGTTGCAGCGCGTCTTTGAGCAGCACCGTCATGGCGCCCGCGACTTCCAGCTGCTCGGCGGTGATGGGGTTGCCCTGGTTATCGAGGGCCAGCTGGATGCGACCGATGCGGGTGCGCAAGTCTTTCAGGTCGCCGGCCAGCGCCAGAATAGCCATCAGCTCGGAGGCGGCCGTGATGACGAAACGATCCGTGCGCTCCACCCCATCGCCTGGGCCACCCTGACCGATGCTGAGGTGGCGCAGGGCGCGGTCATTCATGTCGAGGGTACGCGGCCAGAGGATGTTGGCAGGGTCGATGTCTAGCCGCGGCAAACCGGTTCTGGCGGTGAACTCATCGCCCAGTTTCTGCTCGTGGAACAAGCGGGCATCCAGCGCGGCGGCGGCCAGGTTGTGGGCGGCGGTGAGAGCGTGAAAATCGCCGGTCAGGTGGAGGTTCATCTCCTCCATCGGCACCACCTGGGCATGGCCACCCCCGGCGGCGCCGCCCTTGACCCCGAATACCGGGCCGAGACTCGGCTGGCGTATGGTGGCGATGCTGGGCTGGCCTATGTGGTTGAGCCCCATGGAGAGACCGAGGGTCGTGACCGTCTTGCCCTCGCCGAGGGGCGTCGGGGTGATGGCGCTCACCAGTACCAGCTTGCCCGCCTTGCCAGCAGGTTGGTTGAGCAGGCCGAGGCTGAGCTTGCCCTTGTAGTGACCGTGAGGACTGAGCAGGTGAGCCGGGATGCACAAGTGTTCGGCCAGCACCTGGATGGGAAGACGGGGGGACTGGCGGGAGATCTCGATATCGCTTAGCATCAGCACCTCGTTGGCATGTCAGGTCAAATATGCGGCGCAGTCTAGTGGAATCAACAGGGTTATCCAATGAGTAATAACATTTTATCCGGCAGTCGTGAGCTGCATCTAACGCCCATACTGCTGGATCTCAACGCCCTCTACCACCCGCCCAAGCGGCCGCTCACCGCCCTTGGCATCGTCAGCGCCTTCATGCCGCTGTTCGGTTATGGCTGGCAGGCGATGATCCAGGATCCCGAGACCCACTTTCGTCACGAACTGGGCAAACGCATCAACAAACACAAGACGGATGAGGCCAATCTCATCCTGATATTGCAGCTGGCCGGCATGCTCGATTGTCACTGCCTGCACATCAGGCTGCCCTATGTCTTGAGCGAAGAGCAAATTGCCACCTTGCGGCGCCGCCTGCCTCGCTGGCAAATAATGCAGACCGATCAGCTGTTGGTGGCCGAACTGCCGCAGCCAGCCGAACCTGGGTCGCCACCGTCTGGCGCCTCCACATCATAAATCCCGGCTCGGGCTTATTCTTTGCGATCCCAATAGTGGGGGGCAAGATAACGCTCCTGCACGAATTCGATGAAACAGCGCACCTTGGCCGACACGAAACGGCGGTGCGGATAGAGGGCATAGAGCCCCACCTGCCCCTTCTCCCACTTCGGCAGCAGTGACACCAGCGCCCCCGAGCGCAGTGCATCGCCGACGATGAAGGTGGGCTGCAATATGATGCCCTGATGATCGCAGGCGGCCCGGGTCAGGGCCACACCGTTGTTGGCGCGAAGCGACCCCTGCGGGCGAATGCTCAGCTGCTCACCATCCCGTTTGAAGACCCAGTCCGGCTGGGTCAGGGTGTAGATGAGGCAGTCGTGTTGCTTGAGATCCTCCGGGCTCTGCGGCGCGCCCTTGCGGGCCAGGTAGGCGGGGCTGGCACACACCTCCAGCTTCATCATGGCCAGCGGTTTGGCCACCAGGGAGGAGTCTGGCAGGTTGCCGATGCGCAGCGCCAGATCGAACCCCTCTTCCACCAGGGCCACTCGCCGGTCGCTGTACTCTATCTCCAGCTTCAGGTCCGGGAAGCGTTCACGAAACAGCGGCAGGGCGGGGGAGAGGTGCAGGTAGCCAAAGTCCATCGGCACCGATAGCTTGAGGGTGCCCTGAGGCTGCTGGTTGTTGCGGGTGAGCTGGCTGTGGGTCTCTTCCAGCTCTGCCAGCAGGGCCTGGGATCGCTGGTAGTAGAACTGGCCCGCCTCTGTGGGGTTGACCTGACGGGTGGTGCGCGACAGCAGACGGGTGGAGAGAGACTCCTCCAGCTGCTGCATCAGCTTGGAGGCCATGGCGACCGAGATGCCGAGCTGGTTAGCGGCCTTGGTAAAACTCTGACACTCCACCACCTTGATGAAGGTGCGCATGGCGGCTATCTGGTCCATTTTTCACTCTCAGTTGATAATTATTTTAATAAATCGCTGATTATCTATTCTGCTATGGAGGTTAGCATCTTGGTTGTTGTTGTGAACCCCCAATATGAAGGAACGAACGGATGAAAATGACCAAGGCCCTGCTGGCCTCCTGCCTGTTTATGGCGGCCCCCCTGATGGCGGCCCCCCTGATGGCGGCCGATTACGACGTCGATGCGGCTCACACCACTGTCCAGTTCAAGGTGGGGCACCTCGGCTTCTCCGAGCTGGTCGGTCGTTTCAACACCTTCAGCGGCACTTTCAGCATGGACGATGCCAATCCGGCTGCGGCCAGGGCGAGCTTCGAAGTGGATGCCGCCAGCGTGGACTCCAACCACGAGGCCCGCGACAAACACTTGCGCAGCCCCGATTTTCTGGACGTGAAGCAGTATCCCAAGATGACCTTCGTCAGCTCTGCTTATGAGGGCACCACGGATAAAGGCGTACTGAAAGGGACCCTGACCTTGCACGGCGTCTCCAAAGAGGTGGCCTTCGATCTGGTCAAGATTGGCGAGGGCAAGGATCCTTGGGGCGGCTATCGCAGCGGCTTCAACGCCTCCACCACCATCAAGCGCAGTGACTTCGGTGTGAGCTACATGTTGCCCGGCATTCCGGACGAGATGAGTATCAACCTGTTTGTCGAAGGCGTGCGCAAGTAATGGGCGCAGCACTCCTGCTACAAACCCTGGCGGCTCCTTTAGGGGCCGCTTTGCTGTCATGGCGCTGGCCGCGACTGGGGTATCTGTGGGGCGCCCTGGCGCTCTGGCTGGTGGGCTGCCTGCTGGGTGGCGCCTATGGGCTGCCAGCCAAGGCGTGGCAATGGCTGCCGCTGATCTTGCTGGTGCCGGCGATTGCGGCGCAACTGGCGGACAAGCGGGCCGCGTTGTTGCTGTTCGCGGCGCTCTCCGCTCTGGTGTGGTGGCAGGGGATGGCCTCTGTGCTGAGCAGTGAGCCGCGCATCTGGCTGGCATTGCTGCCCGCCATCGCCTGGCTGGGGTGGACCGAGCTGCGTGGTGACTGCCGCGAAGGGCTGGGCTTTGCCCTTGGCTTCATCTGGCTGGCGCTGGTGATCGGCATCGACGGTAGCTTGCTGATTGCCCAGTTGGCGGGTGCCCTGGCTGCCTTTGCCGGTTTCCGCGCCCTGCTCGGCGCCTTTGCCGGCATTAAGGCGGCGCCTGCCGCGCTCGGGTTGGCACTGGCCTTCATGCAGATGCTCGCCTGGCAATACGTGGAAGTGCCGCTTGTGGTCTTGCTGCCGGTCTGGTTGTTGCCACTGCTGGAGTGGGCCTTGCGCAACAAGCCCTGGATCCCGCGTTGGGTTGCGCTGATCCTGCTGGCGGGAGTGGGCACTGGATTGAGTCTGTGGAAGGTGTGGCCAGAGGCCTCTTTGTACTGACTTTTAGCATAAAAAACAGTCGATTAACCCGAAAGTTGACGACTTCGTCATAGACTGTATAGATAAAGATTGAGCCCCCCTGTGGATTCAGATAAAAAGGTTTTTCAATTATCTGGACACACAAACAGAACCCGGTGATACCGGGTTCTGTTTGCCTGCTTGTTTGCGGCGCGCTAAGGAGGCCACAGTTGCGCAGTCAAGGATCTGAGCATCTGTTTTTTCGCCATTTCACCGAGCAGGGCCGCCTCGATGGTCTCTGTATCCTGCTGGTTACCCACCTGCTTCCCGATCGCCCCCAGTTTATCCAGGCCCTCGATCACATCGGGCGGATCGGCGCCATCCTGCCCAAACCCAAGTCAGTGCACGGCCCTACCCTGACCTGGGCCCAGCAGCATTACCCCGTGCTGCCGCTCAACCGCCAGTGGACCAATACGCCGCAGGGGGTGATAGAGCACATAGCCCCCCTGGTGGCCCCCCATGAACGGCTGATTATTCTGGACATAGGTGGCTACTTTGCTAAAACCCAAGCGACCCTGAGCGAGTATTTCGGCCCCCGTTTCCTCGGGGTGGTGGAGATGACCGAAAACGGCCATCAGCGCTACCAACAGGAGGTGCTGGTGACCCCTGTCATCTCGGTGGCGCGCAGCCCCCTCAAGCAGGCCGAGGATATCCAGATTGGTCTGAGCGTGGTCTACTCCGCCGAGTCGTTGGCACGTACGCTAAACCGCACCTTCAACGTCTGTCAGGCCGCTCTGTTCGGCTATGGCAAGGTGGGGCGCAGCATCGCCCGCGAGCTCAGGTGCCGCAACCTGCATCTGGAGCTGGTGGAGACAGACGTGCTGCGTCAGGTGGAGGCGCTCTCCCACGGTTTCAAACTGGTGGGCAAGGCCGAGGCGCTCAGTCGGGCCGAGCTGGTCATCTGCTCCACCGGCAACGGTGCGCTGGACCTGGCCGATCTGCAGCAGTTGCGCCCTGGCGCCATGCTGGCCTCGGTCACCTCGGCCGATGACGAATTCGCATTTTGTCTCTCTCGGCTGCCCTGGCCGAGCGAGGAGGTGTGCCCCCATGTGCTGGCGCTGACCCGGCCCGATGGCAGCACCATCTTCCTGCTCAACCGGGGGGAGGCGGTCAATTTCGTCCACGGCGCTGTCATCGGCGAATATGTCTATCTGGTGCTGGCGGAGATCATCGAAGGGGTGCGCCAGCTGGCGCAGCAACCCCTGGCCCCTGGCCTGTTCGATCTGCCGCAGTCGACCATGCGCACCATAGCCCGTCACTGGCTAAGCGATTTCCACGGGGTCAGCCAGTGAGCCAGGCTGCACTCTTGGCTATAGCAGCAGACATGGCGGGTCATCATTATCCCCCTTCCCCGCTGGCCGATTTTTATGGAGTCACCCAATGACAGAGTCGTTAATCCCCATCAGCAAGCCCCGCATCGAGATCCGCTACTGCACCCTCTGTCGCTGGATGCTGCGCGCCGCCTGGCTGGCGCAGGAGCTGCTCTCCACCTTCGACAGCGATCTTGGCGAAGTGGCGCTGGTGCCCGCCAGCAAGGGGGAGTTCCGTATCTTGGTAAATGGCGTGCTGGTGTGGGACCGGGTGGCTGACGAGGGCTTCCCCGAGGCCAAAGAGATCAAGCAGCGGGTGCGCGATGTCATCGCCCCACAGCGGGATCTGGGCCACTCGGATCGCAAGGCGGCCGAGTAGCCTCAACTTGGCATATCGCCTGCAAAGGTTGCCAGCAATATAGAAAAAGGAGAGGGAGGCCATGGCCTCCCTCTCCTTGTTTAGTTTCCCGCCTGCGGGGAGGTGGCAATAACCTTATGCGCGCCAGGCGGAGGTGAGGCGCACCAGCTCCACCAGGGTGGCGACCGCTTTTTCCATGGATTGCAGCGGGATGAACTCGTGCTTGCCGTGGAAGTTGTGGCCACCGGTGAAGAGGTTGGGGCAGGGCAGGCCCATAAAGGAGAGGCGGGCACCGTCGGTACCGCCGCGGATCGGCTTGATCTTGGGCTCCACGTCTGCGGCCTCCATGGCGGCGCGGGCCAGCTCGACTATGTGCATGTGCGGCTCAATCTGGCTGCGCATATTGCGATAGCTGTCGGTCAGGGTCAGCTCGATGCGGGCCTTGGGATACTCGGCCTGCATGGCGGCGACCCGGCTCTGCATCTCGGCCTTGCGCGCGGCGAAATGTTCGTCGTCGAAGTCACGGATGATGTAGTGCAGGGTGCTCTCCTCCACGGTGCCGCTCATCTGGGCCAGATGGAAGAAGCCCTCATACCCGTCGGTGCACTCAGGGGTCTGCCCGGCGGGCATGGCGGCGTGGAAGCGGGCGGCCAGGGTCTGGCTGTTGATCATGCTGCCCTTGGCGGTGCCGGGGTGGACGTTGTTGCCGACAAAGCGCAGGTTGGCGCTGGCGGCGTTGAAATTTTCATACTCCAGCTCCCCCAGTTCGCCGCCATCCACGGTATAGGCCCAGCGAGCCGGGAAGCGGTCCAGCGGGAAGCGATCTGCGCCGCGGCCTATCTCTTCGTCCGGAGTGAAGCCGACCCAGACGTCGCCACGGGGGAGCTCGGGGTGGGCCTGCAGATGGGCGATGGCACTGAGGATCTCGGCGATGCCCGCCTTGTCATCGGCGCCCAGCAGTGTGGTGCCGTCGGTGGTGATGAGATCCTGGCCCAGGTAATTTTTCAGGAAACGGTAGTCACGGATGGCGAGCACCTCGTCCCCCTTGCCCAGACAAATGTCCCCTCCCTGATAGTGCTCGATAAGCTGGGGGACCACCTGCTCGGCCTCGTAGTCGGCGGTATCCATGTGGGCAATCAGGCCGATGGCGGGGGCATCCGGCTGGTTGCCCGGCAGGCAGCCGGTGAGGTAGCCGTGCTCGTCCAGGGTGACCCGGGTCAGCCCCATCTGCTGCATCTCATCTTGCAGGGCACGGGCGAAGATCAGCTGGCCTTCGCTGCTGGGGCAGGCGGGATTGGTCGCATCGGAGCGGGTATGAAACGTCACGTAACGCAAAAAGCGCTCAAGCAGGGTATCCATTGGCAAGCCTCAAACCTGTGATGAAGGACCATTGTGGTCAATCTTGCCGGGGCGCTTATTGCGTCAGCGCAGTTTTTGTCACATTTTTTGGCGAAGATGTGGTGTGAAGCGTGTAAGGTAGAGCAAGCGGTGGTTAGTGATATTTTATTTAGAATAAAGTAACGATAAATCTGCATTTTTAAGCGTGTTGTCATGAGACCCTATGAGATGTGCGGCGGGGTGCCACAAGGGCTCTGCCCGAGGGGGCCAATCCCGCGCTATTTTCAGGGGCAAGACTGACCTGCGGGTGAGCCTCGGCATCCCAGTGCCAGCCTCATCGGCAGCAAGATTTGATCGCCTTATTAAAAGCAGTTTTTGAACACTATTTTTTATTGTCACCGCTGGCGGTAAGTGTGTACACTCCGCGCCGATCCAAGGGTAACCCTGAAGCAGGCTGAGGCCGCCAGAAACCTGAAAGATCATACGCCTATAGGGCGAGGCACGCAGAAACGACAGACACTGCTGGGGTATGGTTTCTTTAATACCGGTTAGGCTCCGGTATCAGGGAGAACAACGGACACTCATTATCCATCTGACCGAGTGAGCCAATGGCTCATCATCTTCCCTTGTCATGGGCGGTCACGGGTATTGGGTTGGGCTGTGGTCGTGGTCGTCTATCAACACGCTTGCGTGCTGGCGCCCTCGCTTTCTTCTTTGAAACCTCCCTTGTCGTCGTGATGCTGCCGAATGATGAACTGACGGCGTGGCTGATGTCGTCTGTCATCAAAGTACCGCGGCGCTGTTTGCGCAGCACCGCATACCGTTGAGCTTGATGTAAAGCCACCAGCCCCACATCAAGACTCGTTACTTCCCAAAATCCACCAGGCAGCCACAGGCTTGCCGCGATGTGCAAAGAGATGGTCTGGATGTGACAGCGAGTCACGGTCGAGGTCAAGCGGCCCTGCGCCGCGGGCTCAGACAGAGGACTTTCCAGACTCCAGCAGGCAGCGTTGGCTCGCCACGCTTTGCACGAGATGGTCTGGATGTGATTGAGGGTAACGAAGGCGGCCACTGGCCGCTCATTTGCGAGGCATAGCCCATGACTAACTGGTCCAGCAAGGACTCCTTGAAGGTCTACAACGTTCCCTACTGGGGTGCGGGTTTTTTCAACATCAATGACGCCGGTCATGTGACCGTCGCGCCCGACAAATCACGCCCTGACGCACACATCGTCATCTCTGATGCTATCGAACAGTTGCGTCAGTCCGGGCTGACCACCCCCGTGTTGCTGCGCTTCCCTGACATCCTCAAGAGTCGGGTCGATGCGCTGTTCAACGCCTTTGGTCAGGCCATCGAGAAGTCAGGCTATGAAGGGGACTACCTCTGTGTTTACCCGATCAAGGTAAACCAGCAGAGTCGTGTCATCGAGACCATCAGCCAGTCCTACA
Source organism: Aeromonas popoffii (assembly GCF_037818705.1). Taxonomy (NCBI): domain Bacteria; kingdom Pseudomonadati; phylum Pseudomonadota; class Gammaproteobacteria; order Aeromonadales; family Aeromonadaceae; genus Aeromonas; species Aeromonas popoffii. Next base: position 1,440,549 of record NZ_CP149129.1, read on the forward strand.
GCGACAAGCCCCGGCTTGGCCTGGAAGCTGGTTCCAAACCGGAACTGCTGGCCGTGCTCTCCCATCACCATGAGCAAGGCTCGGTGATCGTCTGCAACGGTTACAAAGACCGCGAATATATCCGCCACGCCCTGTTGGGCAACCTGATGGGCCACAAGGTCTATATCGTGGTGGAAAAACCCTCTGAACTGGAAATGGTGCTGGACGAGTCAGCTCGCCTCAACATCAAGCCCAACATAGGGGTGCGCGCCAAGCTTGCCTCCACCGGCTCCGGCATGTGGGAATCGAGCGGCGGCTCCATGTCCAAATTTGGCCTCTCCGCCTCCCAGATCCTGGCGCTGGTCGAGCGTCTGCGCAGTGTCGGCAAGCTGGATTGCCTGCAACTGCTGCACTTCCATCTGGGCTCCCAGATCGCCAACATCCGCGACATTCAGGGCGGGATCCGCGAGTGCGGCCGCTTCTATTCCGAGTTGCGTCGTCTGGGCGTGCCCGTCGACGTGGTCGACGTGGGGGGTGGCTTGGGTGTGGACTATGAGGGCACCCGCTCCCAGAGTCACTGCTCCGCCAACTACAGCCTGTCCGAGTACGCCAACAACGTGGTGTGGGGTATCGGCGATGTGTGCCGCGAGTTTGACCTGCCGCACCCGACCATCATCAGCGAGTCCGGCCGTGCCCTGACCGCTCACCACGCCGTGCTGGTCACCAATCTGATTGGTGCCGAAGGGGTAGAGATGAGCGACATCAGCGCGCCGGATGACGACGCCCCCACCATTTTGCAGAACATGTGGAAAGGCTGGCTGGATCTTCGCAGCGAAGATCCCTCCCTGCTGGAGATCTTCCACGACTCGGTGGCGGATCTGGGCGATGTGAACACCCAGTACACCATGGGCCTGCTCAACCTGGAGCAACGTGCCTGGGCCGAGATGCTGCACCAGAACACCTGTCTGATGCTCAAAGAGCTGCTCAACCCGGTCAACCGCAACCACCGCGCCTTGGCTGACGAGCTCTCCGAGAAACTGGCCGACAAGTGTTTTGCCAACTTCTCCCTGTTCCAGTCCCTGCCGGATGCCTGGGGTATCGGTCAGGTATTCCCGGTGATGCCGCTGACCGGTCTCGATCGTCCGCTCAGCCGCCGCGGTATTCTGATGGACATCACCTGCGACTCGGACGGTCAGGTAGAGCACTACGTCGACGGTCTGGGTGTCGAGAGCACGCTGCCGATGCCGGAGTACGCCGAGAACGAAGTGTGCCACGTCGGCTTCTTCCTGGTCGGTGCCTATCAGGAGATCCTGGGGGATCTGCACAACCTGTTCGGTGACACTCACTGCGCGGAAGTGTGTCTCGATGAAGAGGGCAAGATGGAGATTCGCAATGTGGTGCGCGGCGATACCGTCGATCAGCTGCTGCGTTACGTCAACATCGACCCCTCCGTCATTCGCGAGAACTATCAGCGCATCGTCTCCCACCCGGTGCTGGACGACGCGACCCGCAAAGCCCTGCTCGACGAGCTGGAGCTGGGTCTGCAAGGCTACGCCTATCTGGAAGACGAATAAGCCTCGGGCTTGTTCGCCCCGTCGGTGGCAACAAAAAGACGGGAATGAAAAAACGGCGCCTTCGGGCGCCGTTGTTGTTGATGGCATCCTCATCTTCTTGAGGGGGGAATGCGGGGCGGCCAGCGTCATGCGACGAGTGGCGGCGGTCGTGCGCGGCTCGGGGCCCGGTTCCTGCAGATATCGGCCTCACTCCGCCTCTTCTCTTGATCTGCATCAAGCCTGACGCGGGCGGGGTATTTTACGGTCAGGAGTGATGTGGGTGACAGGTAACAAAAGGATGTGAAGATGGAACTGGAAAGGGACCCGAGATGCTATACCGACCTCTGTATCGACGGTAAGTGGTATCACTATGACCACTGCAGCACACATGTCTATATGCTGATGGGGGGCGCGGCCCCGAGTCTGGAGCTGGCCCATGAGCCCAGCAGCGAGGAGGAGCTGATCGCCATGCTCCAACAACTGGCCCGCTTCTGAGCAGGGCTGTCTCATGGCCATCGGGCAGTGCGCCGCGATGGCCACCTTCTGTTTTTTTCCGTCAGCCGTTCGCCTTGCGGCCAAACAGTTTCTTGCCCATCTCCATCAGGGCGGTCGCCGCGGCGTAGCTGCTGTCTGACTTGCCAATCTCATCGGCCACGTAGAGGAAGTTGGATCGGTACTTTTCCACCGCCTCTTCCCGGCTGTGAGCATCGATAAAATCCTCTTCCACCTCGAATCCCTGTGCCAGCAGCGCCTCTTTCTCAATCAGAAAAGTGGGGGAGGCCATGTCGACAAAGGTGTACTGCTGCCGGTTGGATGCCGGGACGGTAAAAAACTGATATCTAGCCATGCGCGATTCCTCGCCTGAACGGGTGATAAATGATGTGACCTTCTGCTCGCCGAACTGTCCCCCTGGCCATCTCATCAAGGCGCAAAAAAAAAGCAACGTTCGAGTCTTTTTTGTCGTTCGAGCCTACCCGGTCCCACTTGGGGGCACAAGGGGAACATGGGCCTTGTTTGCCAGACAACGCCATGGCGCCGCACGAGCCGCATCGCCAAAAAACCAGCCTCATCAGGGGGCTGGCGGCAAGGTTATCGAACCCGCTATCAACCGGCGTCAGAGCACTGAGCGCTGCACCCCGCAGGGTCGTGCACCGCGATGGCGGGATATGACCCTGAGCCGACAACGTCCGCTGACACAGGGGGCAAGTGGTGATGTGTCGGTGCAGGCCGGGGTGGCATGAGTCAGACAAACGGGCCCCCGGAGAGGGGGCCCGTTATTGGGCGAACAGCGGGCTACGCGGCCCGGTTGGCGGCGGGTCAGTTGAACGCCAGGAAGGGCGAGACGCAGAGCAGCAGGCCGGTGACGATGATGATGTAGAGGGAGGCGCCCTTGTACTTGTGCAGCGCCGGTACCTGATAGACCAGATAGGCCGGGATGAGGCAACCCACCATGCCGAAGATGGGGCTGCAGATGGAGGTGAAGCTCAGTACGGGGGCGTTGAGCACGATGGCGCCCCAGGAGAGCAGCACGGTGAACAGCATGATGCCGCGACCCACCACTCCCTTGTTGATGCGCTCTTCCGGCATCACCCGGCGCAGCAGGTTCATGGCCAGCCCCTGACAGGCTTCACGAAAGCCCAGGTAGACGCCGAAGTAGGCGGTCATCACCGCAAAGATGTTGAGAGTCAGGCTGAGCAGCTTGAGGGTCTGGCCCGGCATGCCTTGCGCCACCATGGCCAACGCCGAGATGTTCTCTTCAGAGGCTTTGACCGCCTGCTCGTGGCCCATGGCCAGGGTGAAGGAGATGGCGTAGAAGAAGACCACCACGAACAGGATGCCGAAGGCGATGTTCATGGCGCGCATCGCCTTGAAGCGGGCCACTTCCAGCGACTTCTCCCGCGAGCGGTAGGAGATCACCATGGGGCTCAGGCTCTGGATAAAGAGGATGGAGGTGAGGGTAAAGGGCAGCATGATGATGGCGTCCTTCATCCAGTCACCGGCTGCCGGCATGGCGGTGATGTTGGCCGCATCCCACTTGTCGACCATCATGAGGCCGAGCAAGGCCACCACGCTGATCTTGGTCAGCACCATGAAGGTGGAGATCTTGAACAGCAGGTTCTCGCCGCGCGACGCCAGCGCCACCAGACCGCAGATCAGCACCAGACCGTAGAAGGGGTTCTCGGAGAGCAGGTGGCGGGTCACGCCGAAGCTCTGCAGGAAGGAGGCGCTGTCATTGGTGATGGCGGTGGAGTAGACGAATACCCAGATCACCAGCATCACGAAGTAGAGGGCGCCGAGCAGCATGCCCCAGTTCTTGCCGAGGTAGCCCGTAATCACGCTGGGGTAATCCTTGCACTCGGGCGAGGTGGCCAGGGTATTGATGAAGAGGCGCTGGAACATGTACATGGCCGGGTAGCCGATCACCGCCGACAGCAGAAAGACCCACAACCCCATTAGCCCCACCTGTACCGGCAAAAAGACGATCCCCGCACCGATGGCCATGCCGATGCTCATGATGATCCAGCCCCAGTCGGTGCTGTCAAAACGAACTGCTTCTTTCCATTCCAGCGTGCCCGTGGCGGGCCCGGTGAGTGTCGTGCTGTGAGCGTCCATGGTTGACCTTGTTGTTATGTGAGTGATTATTGGCGCAAATATAGTTGAATAAAAAGCCCTAAACAATGGCGGGTTTCTCCCAGTGGTTCAAATCGGAATGGCGCTCACAGTTTCTGTTAATACGGCGTTATCGCGCAAAAATCGGCTTTAAATTTATAAAATAGTTGAACGAATGGTTTTAAAAGCAAATAATGTTGCATGAAATAAGTTTCGCGAGTTCAACATTATTTGAATGCAAGTGGAGGCCATATGAAAACCATCATAACATCAGCCGCAGCACCCGATGCCATCGGTCCCTACAGTCATGGCACCGCCTATGGCGATCTCATCTTTACCTCCGGCCAGCTGCCGGTGTGCAAGCAGCTGGGCGGCGTGGTGGAGGGGGGGATCGCAGCCCAGACCCGCCAATCGCTGGAAAACCTGAGATCCGTGCTGGAAGCGGCCGGTGGCAGCCTGGATACCGTGCTCAAGACCACCTGTTATCTGGCAGAGATCAGCGATTTTGCCCAGTTCAATGCCGTCTACAAAGACTATTTCCAGAAAGATTGCCCGGCCCGCAGCTGCTTTGCAGTGAAGGATCTGCCGATGGGCGTCAAGGTTGAAATCGAAGCGATCGCCCATATCGCCCGTTAATGCTGATAAAAAGGTCCCGGTAATGAAGCAAGCATGGCAGCAGTATCTGCAGATTATTCAACAGGTTGTCAAACCGGCCTTGGGGTGTACCGAGCCCATCGCCGCCGCTTATGCCGCCGCCGTCGCGGCTCGGCAGCTGGGCTGTGAAGCCCGGCGCATCGAGGTCGTGGTGTCGGATAATCTCTACAAGAACTCCATGGGGGTCTATGTGCCCGGTACCGACAAGATAGGGCTGGCTATCGCTGCCGCAGCCGGTGCCATCGGCGGCAAGGCCGATGCCGGACTGGAGGTGCTGGCCGCCATCACCCCGGAGCAGGTTGCCCGTGCCCAGAGCCTGATCGATGCCGGCGGCGTTCAGGTCAGTCGCACCGAGGCCCCCGAGTTCATCTACTGCCGTGTGACCCTGTTTGGGTGCGATGAGAAGGGGGAGGAGCACAGCGCCGCCGTGACCCTGTGCGGCGGTCATACCCGCATCGTCGAGCAGCGCCGCGATGGCGAGGTGACCTTCGTCGCCGATGAGAGCCTGCGGGGTGCCACTGGCGCCATCTGTGACGGTGTCGACATCAGCATCGCTGCCATCCATGCGTTCGCTACCCAGGTGGAGTTTGAGCAGATCCGCTTCATCCTCCAGGCCTCCGAGCTCAACGGCAAGCTCTCCGACGAGGGGATGAAGCACCCCTATGGCCTGGAGATAGGCCGCACCATGCAAAAGAGCATCCGCGCCGGCTTCATCGGCGAGGATGTGATGAACCGCATCGTGATGCTTACCGCCGCCGCCTCCGACGCCCGCATGGGGGGCGCCAGCCTGCCAGCCATGAGCAACTTCGGTAGCGGGAATCAGGGCATCGCCGCCACCATTCCCGTGGTGGTGATCGCCGAGCGTTACGGCGCCAGCGAGGAGCAGTTGGCGCGCGCTCTTATCATGAGCCACCTGGGGGCCATCTACATCAAGTCCCACTATCCCCCCTTGTCGGCGTTTTGTGGCAATACCGTCACCAGCGCGGCGGCTGCCATGGCCATGGTCTATCTGGCGGGCGGCAGCCTGGCGCAATCCTGCCACGCCATCCAGAACGTGCTGAGCGACAGCGCCGGCATGGTGTGTGACGGAGCGAAAGCCTCCTGCGCCATGAAGGTGAGCACCTCCTCCGGCGCGGCCGTGCGCGGTTTCCTGATGGCCATCAACAGCCACTCGGTGTCCGGGCAGGGGATCGTCTCGCACGATGTCGAGCAAACTATCAAAAATATCGGGCAGATGGTAAAAGACGGCATGTCTGCCACAGACACCACCATTATTGACATCATGTCTGCTTGATCACGTGACCTGGCTGCTGCCGGTGACGGGCAGCAGCGTTACCATGAAGGCCCCCATGAAACTGCAAGAGCTGACCCCGACTGACTTCGAGATCCTCAAGGCGATGGAGATCATAGTGGACGGCATCGCCGCCATGTATGGCCAGCACACCGAGGTGCTGCTGCACAGCCTGGATGCGCGCAATCCTGCCATCATCAAGATTGCCAACGGCCATATCACGGGCCGCAGTGTCGGGGCCCCCATCACCAATCTGGCGATGATGAAGCTCAAGAGCGGGCAGGATATCTCCAGCCCCTACATGACCAGGTGCGCCACCGGCAAGACCCTGCGCTCCCTGACCACCGTCATTCGCAATGGTGAGGGGCAGGCCATCGGGCTGCTCTGCATCAACACCGACATGGACGCCCCGCTGCAATCCGTGTTGCGTACCATGATGCCCGAATGCATACAGCACCATGAGCCGAGCACCACGCCGGAAGTCTTTGCCCGCAACATAGACGAGGCCCTCAACAGCACCATAGACACCGTCAGTGCCGAGGTGCGTGGCAACGATGCCGTGTCCCCGTCCCAGAAGACCCGGGTCATGGTCAAGCAGCTGCATGATCTGGGGATCTTCGAGCTCAAAGACAGTGCCCAGATAGCCGCCCGCCAGCTCGATATCTCGGTGCACTCCATCTACCGCTATCTGCGGGAGATCAAGAAGGGCTGAGCCGGCTCACCCCGGCTGCTTTGGCAGCAAACGGGTCAGCAGTGCCCCGTTTTTACGCCCGGTTTTGCCTCCCTGTTTGCGTCATCCCCCGTGTTCATCTGCTATCATCGTCCCCCTTCATTTTTCTATCTATTTGAACGTGCTGGAGAAACCATGTCTCGACTCATCTATCTGCTGCGCCACGGCCAGACCCGCTATAACGCCGAGCTGAGGCTGCAAGGGCGCTGCAACTCGGACCTGACTGCCAAAGGGGAGGCGCAAGCCACCGCCATGGGCGCTCGCCTGCGCGACTTGCTGGATGACGCCACCCGCTGGACACTCTACGGCCGTGCCCGGCAGACGGCGCACCTGGTGTGTCAGCAGCTTGGGCTCGATAGCGATCGCATCGTCTGGGACGAACGGCTGGTGGAGCTGGGCATGGGGGAGTGGGAGAGTCGCCGGGTGCCCGAGCTGCTGGCGGCCCACCCCGAGCTCGACCTCGAACAGCCAGACTGGTATCTGCAGGCCCCTGATGGCGAGACTTTTCAGAGCATTCAGCGCCGGGCCCAGGCGTGGCTGCAGGATGAGCGCATTGCCGAGCGCGCCATCGTGGTCTCCCACGGGCTGTTCGGTGCCATGCTGCGCGGCGCCTATGCCGACCTCGACTACACCACCACCTGGCTGCAGGAGCTGCCGCAAGATGCCTTCTACCAGCTGCAGGACGGTCATATCACCCGTATTGCCTGCCAGTTGCCCTGAGGTTGCCACCATGCCATGGGCGATGGTGGAAAAATGGCGTGAATATTGCTGAGTATTGCCGTATGTCGAGAGATACAACGCAGAGAGGGCATTATGATCATCGGCGCGGCTCAATATCAATTGGTGCAACCATCGCAGGTTGCTGGGCAAAGTACGGCCCAATTTGGTGAACAACAAAAAAGCATCAAGCTTGCTGAGGATAAGGTCACCCTGAACGGCAGTCATGGTGATGCCTCTCCCACTTACGATCGCTCTGGTCTGGTCAGGAAGGTGCCGGAACGCAGCCTGACCCAGATCGCGTTGGAACACTTGTCTGCGCAACGAATTGGACTCAGCAAAGAGAAGATCGAGGAGCTCGAGCAGCAGAAGAAAGAGGTTGAGGCGAATACCGATCTATCCGACAAAGAACGCCAGAAGTTGCTGGCGGATCTCGACCTGCAGAAAGAGGCGCTGATCAAGGAAGCAATTGAGCGACGTCAGACCGGTGACGATGAAGAGCAACAATCCAATCCTTCTTCTGGCAAGGCCCCTGAATAAAGATGCCATGAGCGGCAATAGTTTGCCGCTTTAATGATTGCTCCATGTTCCCCGGTGGTCTTGTCCATTTTTGGCGGCGGGCTACACATACGGAAACCCGTCTTTGCCGCAGTTCAACACATCAGAACACCTTATCGCGGCAAGATGAGGCATCTTATATCCCAGATTTCTGGTGATGCGAAAGGAAGGGCTGACGCACAGGAAGAAGGTCTCGAGGTATCACAGTCGTTCACTAGCGAAGGCGGCAATGTATCGATTCAAGCCGTTGCTGGCGGGCAAAATCACTCTGCGAAGATACCACGGTCAAGTAGGAGAAGTGATAGCGTATGTGAGCGCGATAAACACACAGAACACCCGTGGTCAGCCTCTAGGACAGCCCCGAGTGTAGCGGTCACTTGGGGCTTTGGAAGTCATGGCCTGCTGACTGATTTAGGTAGCAATACCGTGCCGACATTAATGAAAACAGCTCGCAGATAGGCGAGGTGTTTTATCTAACCGGAGTTAGCCAACCGCCAGCTTTGCTGCTTCTTTCCACATGAAAGGTGGCATCGGAGTGGTGAGGCGCCATTTAATGTTCATTGGCTGGCTGCCGCTGTGGGAGATGTACTCCACCTCACCAAAGTTCACAAAGCCAAGGGTGCGGCCAAATTCATCTTTGCTCTGCTCACGGACGAACAAAAACAAGCGCTTACCTTCTGTTCTGTGTTGAATGTAACTCAGCCCCTTACCCCGCTCGGGGCGAGCGCTGTTTTGGCTTTGCCAATGGAACAGTGACTCGTTGATGGCGTAGTCGTGATAACGGGTGGTCGGGGAGAAGTGCTGCTCCGTTTTGTTCAGGGTCACGAACAGCAACTCGATATTTTGCTCTGCGATGACATACACCCCTTCGCGAGCAGTCGGTTGTTGCGCGAAGGTGGTCGCGCCAAAGCCAACCAGCACCTGCTCTCTGGCATATCGGGCATGCAGTTGCAGCGGATTACCGGGAAGGTCTGACATGGCTCGTTGCTCGTGCTGCACCCGGTTGATCAGCATGGGCAGCAGATCTGCCAGCTCGGCCCTTAACGCTGGTTGATTGAGTTGTTTCAGGCTGTGCGCCAAGGAGCTAAAGCCTGCGTTGGGGCCGCTCTGTTGCCAGAAGTCGTAATGGCACATCAAGGCCATCCGCTCATCGTGCTCACCCGTTAAGGTAAAGGCGTCTGCGACCAAGGTTTGTAAGAATTTCAAGTAATGGAGCGCATCGCAGCCCAATAGTCGGGTTTTGATGGCCCGAGTGTAGAGGGTTGATAACTTCTCATCGCTCATTTCAGAAATGGTATGGTTGTGGGCCTGTTTGACCAAGGAGCTCCAGTTACCGCGCTTGTAGATCTCTTCAAGGCTGATGTGAGGGTAAAACTTCAAAAAGTTCGCCAGCGTCAGCGGTAAATTACAGTCCTGCGAGAAACGGCGGATCAGGCCCATGAGTCGCGAGGTATTGAGGGTCGCCTTCTTGATATTGCTCAGAATTAACTCTTGGGTCTGTTTTGATAACTCGATACGGCAGCCCAAGGGGGCATGAGGGAAGCCCTGTTTGATTTCGTGGCTGATCGCTTTATTGGTTTTACCCACCAGTGCCCGGAATTTCTGGGCAAAGTCATACTCCGCACGAGCATTGCCAACAAAATCCAACACGGTGCAGCACTCTTTATCGCTCGCCAGCCGCAGGCCCCGCCCTAATTGCTGCAAGAAGATGGTGAGGCTTTCCGTTGGTCGTAAAAACAGCAAGGTATCGACTTCTGGGATATCGACCCCTTCGTTGAAGATGTCCACTACACAGAGAATATTGATAACCCCGGTACGCAAATCCTGTTGTTTACTATGCCGCTCGTCTCTGTTATCGCTGGTGAGGATGCCAGCCTTAATACCTTTCAGTAAAAATGCTTTGCACATAAAGTCTGCATGTTCACGGCTCACACAAAATGCCAGCGCTTTTATCTTGGTAATATCGGTGACGATCTCATACAGGCTCTGGACTATTTTCTGCACCCGCTGCTGATTGTGGGTGTAGATATTGGTGAGTTCACTAATGTCATAGCGGCCATTTTTCCAAGCGACTTGGCGCAAGTCGGTATCATCATCGATGCCAAAATATTGGAATGGACAAAGATGGCGACGATTGATGGCCTCGGGCAAGCGGATTTCTGCTGCGATGACACCACAAAAGTCAGCGAGAATATCACCGCCATCATGGCGCTCTGGCGTTGCGGTCAATCCCAACAGAATGTGAGGTTCAAAGGCGGCGAGCAAACCACGATAACTGGCCGCCGCAATATGATGAACCTCATCAATGACGATGTAATCGAAATAGTTAGGGCTAAGGCGCAACGTAGCCAGTTGGTTATTCAAGGATTGCACCGAGGCAAACAGTTGATGGTAGTGGGTTGGCAGGGCGCCACCGACCAAAAGTTCGCCAAAATTGGATTGCTTAAGCACTCCGCGGTAAGAGGCCAATGCTTGGCGCAAGATCTCCTCTTTATGGGCGACAAACAGGAACTTGGCGTCGGGTTTGGTTTTCAGAAAACGGGCAAAATCAAAGGCGGAGATCAGGGTCTTGCCCGTCCCGGTGGCCGCTACCACCAAGTTACGAAAGCGCTGATGTAAAGCGCGCTCCATTGCCAATTGCTCAAGGATCTCCTGTTGATGGGGAAACGGCGTGATATCAAAGAAATAGGCAGGACTATTTTTGTCACCATCCCCACGGGCCTCTTGCAGCGCATGCTGTAATTTTGTACGGCTTTCGAGCTTGCCATCAAACAGCTCAAAATCATCGGATTCCCAATAGGTTTCAAAGGTACTCAGGGATTTCTCGATAATATGAGGGATCTCTTGCGAGGTGATTTTTAGGTTCCACTCCAAGCCACTGGTGAGGGCAGAATGAGAAAGGTTGGATGAACCTATATAGCCGGTATGAAAGCCCGTATTTCGGCAAAAGAGATAACTTTTGGCATGCAACCGCTCGCGCTGGGTGTTATAGCTGAGTTTGACTTCGGTGTTGGGCAGGCTGGCTAAAAATTCGACCGCCTTGGCGTCGGTTGCCCCCATGTAAGAGGTGGTAATCACTTTTAATTGGCGGCCGCTGCGGGTGAACTCCTCCAGCTCATGACGGAAAATCCGGATACCTGCCCATTTGATAAATGAGACCAACCAGCAGATGCTATCTGCCGATAATATTTCCCGTTTAATCTCTGACTCCATCGATAATCCAGCATTGCTACCGCAGAACAGCTCACTTTGCGTTAGACCGGTCAGAGGGAAAATATCTTCGGCATATTGCTTTAAATTGGCTGAGATGGGGTTATCCAACTGGTAGAGCGCCGTCAGGATTTTCCCCTGACTATCGATGAGGTTCTCGCCAATAAAGTCTGGGTCTTGCGTGCGATCTTTTAGCCAAAGCAATAACTGGTTAGCCAGTTCAATTTGCCGTTGCAGCTGATCCTCTCCAGTGACCGAACCCACCGCATATTCCAAAACACGACTCAGAAATCGTGATAACCAGACTGCCGCTTCGGCAGGTTCAAGCTGGCGTTCCCCTACGTAAAAGCGCTCGCGGTCGAGTCGAGATGTCAGCAGTTGAGTCATGAGTTGTTCATAAATTCCGCATTGCTGCATCACGCACGAGCCTCGAATATTGTCTATAGAAGAAAGAGATAATATCATTTTTTCATCTAAATCAGCATGTTATTATCGGTGGCATGTTTGGCTATGGAGCCCGTATTATTAATTTTTTTACGTGGCTCACAGATTCAAGATGTGGCAGCATAATTTTTTGCTTACCCCCTGCGGGGCTTTTTTACTGCCACTATCTGCAGTGACTGAGGAGTAAAGATGTTCAAGAAACCGGTAGCGGTTGAACTGGAGGCCATCAATCAGGAAGGTGAGATACAGGTGGTGCGTGACAGCGGTCTGACCGTTCAAGGCTACAGCGTTTACCTGCGAGTCGAAGAGAGCAACGGCTGTGCCTTGGCAACCTGTGTGGCAGACTACGACACCATCGGCCCTGCCTACGAACTGGCGGAGCGGTTGAGTCAGGCGCTGGCCATCCCGCTCATTGTGATGACTCCAGAAGCATTAATGCCAGTGAAGAGTTAGCCGAACGCGACAACAGCAGCTATTGCAACGCCCAACTGAACACCCCTTAAAAATTACATCATCATTTGCACTCTCTTTGCGCGCCACGGCACACATGGGCTCCCCCTTGCCGGGTATGATGGGGTTGCCCGCAGTGGCGGCGACAGTCGGATGCTTGCGGGCATATGCCGGTCACATCAGCCAGATCACCACCAAGAGGAACCATGATCAGCCATATCGACCATCTGGTATTGACGGTCAGCGACATAGAGCGGGCCGTGGCGTTTTACAGCGCTGTGCTCAATATGGAGGCCATCACCTTTGGCAAGGGGCGCCGGGCGCTGCGCTTTGGCAACCAGAAGATCAATCTGCAACTGCCGGGGCAGGAGCCGCGTAACCGGGCGCAGGTGGGGGCGGGGGATCTTTGCCTTATCACCCGCTGGCCGCTGGAACAGGTCATCACCCAGCTTCACTGTCACGGGGTCGAGATAGTGGAAGGGCCCGTCACCAAGCGCGGCGCCTGCGGGCCCATCGAATCCGTCTACTGTCTGGATCCGGATCAGCATCTTATCGAGATCAGCCGCTATCCCTGATGGCGTGACCTGAGCCCTGCCGGGAGATGATGGGGTCGTTCCACCGTTTGCGTCCCTCAGACCCTATCGTCAGCAGTCGTCACCGGAGGGGGGACGACCCCCTCCGGTGACGGTTCGCGCGTTAGGTCCTGCTGACCGCCCTAAAAGGGCCAGTCCGGTGCGTCCGCTTCATCCAAAAACGCGTCTATGTCGGCCCGATAGTCGGCATCGCTGCGATCGTTGCCGACCGGTGCCGCCAGCCCCACTGCTGCAGACGGGGGCTGGGCCGGCGCCGTCAGCGTCTCCATCACCCTCTCTTGCAGGTAGGGATAGAAAGGGTTGGAAGAGGTGCGGGTGAGGGAGCCTGGATTGACGATCAGCACCCCGAGTTCCCCGCGCAGGGCCAGGCCGCCCAGATTGATGCCGTACTGGTTCATCTGCTCGGGGCGTGGCGCCATGCCGTAGAGGGGATCGTCCATGGGGAAGGGCAGGGCCACGTGGGAGAGGGAGAAGATATCCTTGGGATAGTCGATGCCAAGGGGCTGGATCTGCTGTGACCCGCCGCCCGCCGCCAGGGTGCTGGCCTGCGTCTGTATACGGGACGTCGCCTTGTTGCCCACCACTGTCAGCGTGTAGCGCTGGGGCTGACTCGGCAGCAGGTGACTCAGGGCCAGCTCGGAGGCGCTGCTCATCAGGGGGCCGAAGACAGAGCCGCGATTAATGTCGAACAGCACCAGTTCGCTGCCGTTGGCCGGCAGGAAGTGGTAGAGATCGGCGATGATGGAGCGGGTGCTGACGGTGTAGTCGATGACAGACTGGAAGGTGAGGGCCGGGGGAAATGCCGCCAGCTCGCCACTGGCTGCCAGCTGGCGCACCTGCTGCTGGATGGCGTGGGTCAGCCGGAAGGATTGGCGTGCCCCGTTGACCGGGAAGGAGTTGTATTTGAACGGATTAAACTCCGGCATGATGCCGAGCCAGGCCGCGTTGGCAAAGGCGGGCAACAGGGCGGGCACCGCCTTCAGGCCGGCGAAGCGGGCAAAGCGGGTCACCCCAATCATGGGGGAGATGAGCACCAGCTGATCCGGCCTTGTCAATGTGCCTGTCTTGTCTTCCAGCGCATCCAGCGCGTATTTCACCGCCAGCGCGCCGCCGTTGGAAAAGCCCACCAGATGCAGCGGCAACTTGCCCGGGGCCAGCACTCTGGCCTCGCGCACGGCCAGTCGGGTCGCCGCCAGCCAGGTTTCCCACTCGATGTTGACCAACCCGGCGGGCACGGTGCCGTGGCCCGGAATACGGAGGCCCAGGGCGATGAAGCCCTGCTCGCGATAACGCTGGGCCACGTGGCGAAGACTATAAGGGGAGTCGGTCAGGCCGTGCAGGAACACGGCCACCCCCTTCACCTCGCCATCCGGGCGCAGCAGGTAGGATCGGTTCCAGTTATCGCGAAAATGGGCGGGATTGATGGGGGCGTTCTGAAAGTAGCGATTGCCCGCCAGCTGTTGCTCCGGTGGCGTCTTGGCGACCACCTCCTGTTCCACCAGATCGATCAACTGCTGCTCGCGGGTCAGATAGGCTTGCCAGTCGCTGTTATCCAGTTCGTCGGCACTGAGCTCGGGGGGAATAAAGGTATGCCACAGCTGCAGCGGCGCAGCCTGCCAGGCGAAGTAGGCGATCAGCGCCCAAGCGGCCAGCAATATGAGCAAGAGGGTCAGAAGAGAGCGTCGAATGAGACGACGGGTACGAGCCAGCATAGAACTGTCCTTGGCGAGGAAAGAGGGGGGCGGCACCGGTTGGGCTGGGCTGCCGGGATGAGTGTAGCGATTTTAATGCTTGGATATTGTCTAAATTCTAATAGAAACAAGGTGATAAGTACAGATGAAGCGAGCGGTGACAAGGCCATGAAAAACGCGGCAGTCCCGGGCTGCCGCGTGGTGTGTGGAGCCTGGTCGCCGAACTGGGCTAGCAGACCCCCTGCGCCAGCATGGCATCGGCCACCTTGACGAAGCCGGCGATGTTGGCGCCACTCTCGTAGTTCACATGGCCCTCGCCATCTTGTCCGAATCGGACACAGGTGGCGTGTATGCTGGTCATGATCTCCCTCAGACGAGCGTCCACCTCTTCCCGGCTCCAGGGGAGGCGCTGGGCATTCTGGCTCATCTCCAGCCCCGAGGTGGCTACGCCCCCCGCATTGGCTGCCTTGCCGGGGGCAAACAGCACTTTCGCCTCGTGGAATACCTTGATGGCAGCGGCGCTGCTTGGCATGTTGGCGCCCTCGGCCACCAGCTGCAGGCCGCTGGCCACCAGTTGTCTGGCGTCCTCTTCCCCCAATTCGTTCTGGGTGGCGCAGGGCAGGGCGATTTGGGTGGGCAGGTGCCAGGGCGTGCGGCCGCTCAAAAACTCCAGCCCCAGTTCGTTGGCATAATCGGCAACCCGCTGGCGCTGTTCGTTCTTGATCTCCATCAGTCTGGCCAGCTTCTCGGGGGTGAAACCATCCGGATCATGGACGGTGCCACCGGAGTCGGAGGCGGTGATCACGCGGGCACCCAGTGCCATCGCCTTCTCGATAGCGTATTGGGCCACGTTGCCGGAGCCCGACACAGACACCGTCATGCCCGCCAGCGACTGATCGCGATGGGCCAGCATGGCTTCAACGAAATAGAGCAGGCCGTAGCCGGTGGCCTCGGGGCGGATGAGGCTGCCACCAAAGGAGAGCCCCTTGCCGGTGAAGACGCACTCGGCGCTGTTGGTGAGCTTCTTCATCATGCCCGCCATGTAGCTCACCTCACGCCCACCCACCCCGATGTCGCCGGCAGGCACGTCGGTGTTGGCCCCCAGATGGCGATAGAGCTCCAGCATCAGCGCCTGACAGAAGCGCATCACCTCCCCCTCGCTCTTGCCCTTGGGGTCAAAATCGCTGCCGCCCTTGCCGCCACCCATGGGCAGGGTGGTGAGGGCGTTCTTGAAGGTCTGCTCGAAGGCGAGAAATTTCAGTACCGAGAGATCCACCGAGGGGTGAAAGCGCATGCCGCCCTTGAAGGGGCCAATGGCCGAGTTGTGCTGGATACGGTAGCCGCGATTGACCTGTACCTGACCCTTGTCGTCGACCCAGCTGACCCGAAACTGGATCAGCCGCTCCGGCTCCACCAGCCGCTCCAGCAGACCATGCTGCAAATAACGGGGGTGGCGTGCCACATAGGGCCAGATGGAGGCGACCACCTCGCTCACCGCCTGAATGAACTCGGGCTGGTGGGGATTGCGGCTGGCCACCTGGGCCAGAAAATCCGTCTGGGATAGGGAATGACTCATCTGTAACTCCTGTAGTGAATGATGAAATGGGCCTCTTGCCAGAGAAAAAACCCATGCCGTGCATCCAAATTTATGATTTGTGTTGGGGATGAATACGGACAAAAACGTGGGTTTGTGTCTGGTTTGCCAACGATTGTTGTGTTGGCCGCCGAAAGTCACAGAAAACCGGAATGGCTGCAGTAAGATAATGTGCGACAACGAAAATCTTTTTATGCATTTTAAGTTAATAAATAGCAAGTGGTTATTGGTGCTGTGTGGCGCAGGCGCAAGCCGATTGCATATGGCGTGAATGTTTTCAGGGTGAAAGCGTGGGGATCTTCTGTCTCGCTCGGGTCGTCATTTTTACCTTTCTCTTCGCCCCATCCTGCCCTTGCCGTGTGAGGGGCTGAGCAATGCGCCAGCGGTGCGCTCTCATCATGGCATGACGCCCCGCACATTTTGGTGCGGCGCGTCGCCGTGAATGGCAAGTATCCGGCGTGCTGGACGGGGCAATATGCTACTGTAGCGGCGTTTTTTGATGGTTAAGCTGGCCTTGGCCTTTTTGAAGATGGAATGGTATGCAGAACTTTGACGTAGTGAATCGGCTGATGCAGCAGACAGCCTCCCCGGCTTGGCCGGAACCCGCAACCGCACAACTGGATGGGGCTATCAGCCTGTGGCAGGTGACCCATGCTGGCTGATGAATCCATGCGCCTGAACAAATACATCAGCGAGAGCGGCATCTGCTCGCGCCGTGAAGCCGACCGCTTCATCGAGCAGGGCCAGGTCTTTATCAATGGCAAGCGGGCCGGGATCGGCGATCAGGTGTTTGCCGGGGATCTGGTCAAGGTGAACGGTCAGGTGATCGAGGCGCGGGAAGCCGACAGCCTGGTCTTTATCGTGCTCAACAAGCCGGTGGGCATCGTCTCCACCACGGAGGCGGGCGAGAAGGACAACATCGTCGACTTCGTCAACCACAGTACCCGTATCTTCCCCATCGGGCGGCTCGACAAGGATTCGCAGGGTCTCATCTTCCTGACCAACCACGGCGATCTGGTCAACAAGATACTGCGGGCGGGCAACGATCACGAGAAAGAGTACCTGGTGACCGTCGACAAGCCGGTGACCGACGAGTTTATCAAGGGGATGGGGGCCGGGGTGCCGATCCTCGGGGCCGTCACCAAGAAGTGCAAGGTGAAGAGAGAGGCGCCGTTCGTGTTTCGCATCACGCTAGTGCAGGGGCTTAACCGCCAGATCCGCCGCATGTGCGAGCACTTCGGTTTTGAAGTGACCAAGCTTGAGCGCATCCGCATCATGAACGTCAGCCTCAAGGGGTTGCCGGTGGGCGAGTGGCGCGATCTCACTGACGACGAGCTGATCGAGTTGTTCAAGCTGATTGAGGACTCCTCCTCCGAGGTGAAACCGGCCAAAGGCGACAAGCCCAAGGTCGCCAAGGCCCCGGCCACGCAAAGCGGCAAAGCGGCGCAGGGCAAGAAGCCGCGCCGGGATGATGACCACGAGATAGGTGGTCGCCCCAACGTGCCGGGCCCGGAGGCCTTCGAGAAGAAGATCCCGGTTGGCAAGGTCGGCGCGTGGAAAGGGGCTGCCAACAAAGGCGGCGCAGGCAAAGGCAGTGCGGGTAAAGGCGCCCCCAACAAGGGCAGCAAACCGGCCGCAGGCAAGCCGCGCACCGCTCAATCTGGCCGGCAGAAGAAGGGGCGCTAAGGTGCCACCCTGAGCGGCGTCAGCCTCTTCTTGTTATCCCCAACACGGTTATCCCCAACACACCGGCCTCAGGCCGGTGTGTTGCGTTGGGCCGTACTGCTACCCATGACCGCAGGCGCGGGCAACCTCATCACCTTGGCATAGCCGCGCGGATCCAGGCGCAGCACCAGCAGGCTCATCAGCGCCAATCCCCCCAGCTGCCACTGCCAGGCGGCCGCGAAGTCGCCACTCAGGTGATAGAGGCGGGCGGCCACCCAGGGGCCGGTCGCCGCCAGCATAAAGCCGAACCCCTGCATCAGGGCACTCAAGGTGCCGGCGCGGCGCGGGTCGGGCAGGTGATCCAGCGCAATCACCATGATCAGCGAAAAACTGCCGCCAAGCCCTGCGCCACACAGCATGCACCAGAGGATGGGGGCGCTGGCAGGGGCGAGCCAGAGGCCGCCAAAACCGGCTAGCTGCATGACAATCGCCAACCCCATCCAGGGGCGCCGGTCTGTGTTGCGGGCGGCCAGCAGCGGCAGGCCGAGGCCGCTGGCGGTCTGCGCCAGTGCCAGCCAGGCCACCAGCTCGCCCGCCTGTGCTGGGCTCCACCCTTGCGCCATGTAGGCGGGGGCCAGCCAGGCGACGACGATGCCGTAACCGCTGTTGATGATGCCAAAGCAGCCGATCAGCAGCCAGCTGCGGGGCAGGGCAATCAGGCGCTGCTCGCCGTGGGGAATCGCGACCGCAGCGGCGCTTGGCAGGCGTACCCGCCAGATAAGCCAGACCATGGCCAGCAGCACCGGCAGGCTCCACAGCGCCAGTGCCCGTGACCAGTCGAGGCTGGCCGCCAGTTGCGGGGTGAGACTGGCCCCCAGCGCCCCGCCCCCCATCATGCAGGCGGAGAAGATCCCCATCACCAGCGGTACCTTGTGGGTGAAGGTCTGCTTGATAAGGCCGGGCAGCACGCCTTGCACCAGTGCCGAGCCCAGGCCGCAGAGCGCCGCGCTGGCGATCAGCAGGGCGCCGCTCTGGGCATCAAAGCGCATGGCGTTGCCCATCCCCAGCAGCAAGAGGGCGGTTCCCAGCAGTTGGCGCGGGCTGGCGCGCCGACGCAGGCTCGGGGTGAGCAGCACACCAATTCCGATCAGCCAGAGCGGCAGCAGGGTGAGCCAGGCCAGGGTATCCATGCCCAGCGCCAGCGCGTCGGCAATGTCGCGGCTCAAGGGGCCGATGGCGGTGAGGAAGGGGCGCAGGTTGAGGCCAATCAGGATCACCAGCACCAGCAGGGCGGTGTGGCCTGGGTGTTGATCCGTATTTCGTTGATTCATCAGGCATCGCCCTCGGCGCAGAGGGAAACGGGGAGCATTCGGGAAGCAGAAGCATCGGGGCTGAACATGGCAGAACACCGTCAAAGGGGGCAAAAACGCCAGCCTAGCGGGGTTGAAAGTCATTTGGAAATTAAATGATAGAATGACATTCAGTGGTTTTGTAAATGGAGTGCCCCATGCTGGATCCCCTGTTACTGCGCAGTTTTGTCGCCATTATCGACACCGGCAGCTTCACCCGCGCCGGTGAGCGGGTGCACCTGACCCAATCCACCATCAGCCAGCAGATACGCCGCCTTGAGCAGCAGCTCGGCTGCCCGCTGCTGGATCGCGCTGGCCGCCAGGTGGTGGCGACGGCGGAGGGCGAAAAATTGTTGGGGCTGGCCCGCCGCATTCTGGCGCTGCTGGCACAGGCCGAGGAACAGGTGACCGAAGGGAGCCTGCAACTGAGTCTGGGAGTACCGGAAGACTTTGCCGCCGGTGCCATGGCCCCGGTGCTGGCGGCCTTTGCCCGCGACTATCCCGAGGTGCGGCTGGAGGTGCACAGCGGCCTGAGCCACGAGATCTGGCAGCACTTCGAGGCCGGTGAGCTGGACTTGGCGCTGGTCAAGCAGGCGCGTGGGCAAGGCACCCCCCTTGCCAGCTGGCGTGAACCCCTGGCCTGGGTCGACAGTCGCGACTGGCCCGCCAGCGAGCGTGACCCTTTGCCGCTGGTGGTGTTCCCGAGCGAAGGCCTCTATCGGCGGCAGATCACCGAGGCGCTCGATGGACAGGGGCGGCGTTGGCGCATCGCCTATGTCAGCGCCAGTCTCGCCAGTTTGCAGGGGGCCGTGAGTGCGGGGATCGGGGTGAGTTTGCTGCCCAAACGGCTGTTGCAACCGGATCAGGTGACCCTGTCGCACTGGCCCAAGATCAATCCGGTAGAGCTGGCGCTGCATGCCGGGGCGAGTGGGGGCGAGCCACTGACCCGCTTGAGCGCAGCCCTGATCGCCCTTTGTGACGAGGTGATGGGGCCGCAGTAAAGTGAATGAGTGCGTGAGCGGGTCGAGTCAAGCGCTAGCGCACCTTGCCCTTCACGATGAGCAGGGTGATGATGGCCAGAGTGAAAATGAGCGGGGCCCAGGCTCCGTGATGGCTTACCAGAGTCGCTCCGGCGGCAGCAACCCCAGCCACGCTCTGTTGCAAGAAACCGCACAGGGCCATGGCGTAGGCGCCGTGCTCCCTGCCATCACTCACTGCCAGCGCCATGCTGTTGGGAAAGAGCACCGCCTGACCGAAGATGATGAGGCAGTAGCAAGCCATCATGGCCACCAGTCCGCTGCTGCCCTGCAATGCGCCCAAGGTCCAGAGTAACAACATCCCGCCCGCGGCCAACAGAATGAGGGCGGCCCCCTGATGCATCAGTTGGCGGCTACCCACTCGGGCGACCCGCCTGTTAACCGTCATGGCACCAGCAAAATAGGCGACCCCGATGAGTAACCCCAGGGTTCCGAAGGTGGTGACTCAAGCCCGAATCCTTGTTGTAGCACGAAGGGGCTTACCTCTTGCAGGGTGACCGTGATGGCAAAGCCGAGCCCGCCAGCGAAGGCTGGCCAGAGAAAACCGGGGCGACGCAGCAGGCTGGTATAACGTGACCACATGCCACCGCCTGTTGCTGCTGGATTGGGGCCTTGCAGCGGCAGGCTGTTCATCAGCGCCAGTGCCAGAACACCGACCCCGGCCATCAGTACGAATCCCAACTGCCAGTGGGCATAACGGCTGATGATACCGCCTATCCACTGACCACCGCCGAGAGCCGTGATGAAGGCGATGGAGAGTACCGAGAGGCGGCGCGCCAGCTCATCTCCCTGCCAGTGATCCCGCACCAGAATGCGGGCAATGATGGTGGCCCCCCCGGCGGCCACCCCTTGCAGTGTTCGCAGGATCAGCAGCAGCGGCCCTTGGCTGGTGGTAGCCAGCAGCAGGCTGAGGCCGACAAACAGCAGCAGTGATAGGGCGAGGGGCAGCCGACGGCCGTAGCGATCGGCGGCCGCGCCCCAAAACAACAACGGTAGGGCGGCCCCAATAACGAACAAGGAGATAGAGAGTTCAGCCTCCAGGCGGGTTATGGCGAGATCCGTCATCACAACGGGCAGGGAGGGGAGATAAACGGTGGTAGCCATCTGGGCCATGAATACGATGAGGCAGGCCAGCGTCATGATGCGGGCGGAGAGGCTCCAGAGACCGGCCTGGTCGATGCAATCCTGGTTATCCATAACAACGCTCGGGCAATGAGGGGGCGATATCATTGCACTGCCCGCAGGCCGAGTCAGCTCCCCATCTGGTTTAAGTCTTGCCCGGCGGTCAGCGGGGACTCGGCCCATGGCCTGGCAGCACGGCGAGCCAGAGCTCGACCTCGTCGTGGTCTGTGTAGGGGTCAAAGGCTGCGCCATCGCGCTCGGCGTCTTGGGCCGCACCGCCAGCGCAGCGACGTCCACCGTACAGATATATTCGCATTCCGTGGCACTCACGCCGCAGATGACGCCATAGGCATGCTCGCTCGGTTTCGAAACGGATAGGATCTGCTATGGCACTTGCTGTGTGGGGCGGCAGTGCTGCCGTGCTCAGTGATCTTTACCTTCTTTCAGCTTGCGTTGATAGTCCTCAGAGACGATGGCCAGCGCCGCCAGGGCAAGTGCCGGATCGATCCGGTTGCTTTCCAGCAGCTCGATAAGATCCACCGCGAGCTTGACCTCGGGCGGGGCATTTTCCAGTGACATGACAGACTCCGTAATGGGGAAAATGCCATTATACAGAGCCGCACCCGGATAGGGACCGGCTCTGTGTCACGGGTGATGGAGGGCTCAGAGGTGCTGGCGCATCTCCTTGTCGATCTCCTCGCGCAGGGCCATCAGCTTTTTGGCGTAGAGCTGTAACTGCCGATCACTCTCGCTCACCGGTTGCCACTGGGGCACAGGGGTCGGTGTGCCTGTCTCGTCCATGGCCACGAAGATGATGATGCAATGGGTGGTCTTGTGGCGCTCCCGGCTGGCCGGATGGCGGCTGTAGACATCCACTGCCAGGTGCATGCTGGTGGTGCCGGTGTGGATCACCTGGGCGTGAACCTCCACCAACTGGCCTATCTGGATGGGGCGCAGAAAGCGAATGCCCCCCACGTAGACAGTGACCGCATAGCCGCTGCACCAGCCGGCGGCGCAGGCGTAACCCGCCTGATCGATCCACTTCATCACCATGCCGCCGTGTACCTTGCCGCCGAAGTTGACGTCGGCGGGTTCGGCCAGAAACTGCAGGGTCAGTTCGCGGGGTGGGGTCATACACTCTCCTTTTCCTGACAATAGTCGCGGGGCCGGTGGGCTTACCGGCGCCCTGGCTGGCCCGAGAAGCAGGCCCGCATGTATGTCAGGTATACCGTGAATAAAGACAAGATGCACAGGACCCGGCGCGATATTGGGCAGGCATTCACTCTTGGTTCATAAACGTGGCGCGAGCATGGGGATTCCATTGCGAGGAGTCATGATGAAACAGATGCTGGATCAGTTGTTGGGCGCTGGCAAAGGCTGGCTCAACGAAGGCGGCGACAGCCGCAAGTCGCAGATGAAGGGCATGGCGCAGGGCGGCCTGGCCGCCGGTGCCATGGCCTTGCTGCTTGGCAACAAGAAGGTGCGCAAGTATGGCGGCAAGGTGGCGGCGGTAGGCGGGGCGGCGGCCCTCGGTGGCCTCGCCTACAAGCTTTATCAGGATTGGCAGGCCCAGCAGAGCGGAGCCACGCAACCCACCCAGCCCCTCGATACCCTGCAGGGGCAGGCGCTGGATGCGCGCGCCACCCTGCTGGTGCGCGCCATGGTGGCGGCGGCCCGGGCCGACGGCCACATCGACGCGGCCGAGCGCCAGAAGGTCCAGGATTACCTGACCGAGCAGGGCCAAAGCGATGCGGCGCGCTGGATTGACGCCGAGCTGGCCCGTCCCCTCGATCCGCAGGCGCTGGCTCGGGAGGTGACCGACATGGAGCAGGCCACCGAGGTCTACCTCGCCTCCCTGCTCGCCATCGATGTGGATCACTTCATGGAGCGCGGCTATCTGGATGAGCTGGCACGGGCCTTGAAACTCGATGACAACCTCAAGGTGAGTATCGAGCGGCAGGTGGCCCAGCTGGGATCCCCGAGCTGACGCTGTGGTAGCGGGAATGGTCATAACGCCCCGTCACGGGGCGTTGTTGTTGCCCGCTGTGAGGCTCACACTCGGCCACAAGTGGATACGATTGACCCTTGCAATTGCCGCTGACTCCCATAATGATGGGCTTTTCGCCCATCCCAAAGAGGATGGACGTGCCCACCTGTTAGCAAGCACCAGAGCAAGGAGCACATGTTGGAGATACGCACGGCAACCGGGCAGGATATCGACGCCATTCTCGAGCTGAATCGACAGATAGGCTTGATCCACTTTGAGCATGCCCCCGAGGTGTTTTGTCCGCCATCACCGCAGGAGCGGGATTTTCTGCTCAATGCCATCGGCAGCGAAGGGCGACTGTTTTGTGTCGCCGTGCTGGATGCCGATGTGGTGGGTTTTCTGACCGCCAGAATAGACATCAATGAAGCCATCCCCTTTCTCACCAGACTTCCCATCTGCCGTATCGGCTCAGTGGTGGTTGACGAACACCACAGATCCCGAGGCATAGGCAAGGCCTTGATTGCCCATTGCGACGACTGGGCCAAGGCCCGTGATGCCTGTCAGATCCGGTTGGAAGTCATGTCCTTCAATGAGAGAGCCAAGTCGCTTTACCAATCCCTTGGCTTTCAACGCCAGTCTGAAATTTATGCCAGATAGCCCCCTGTCGCAGGGCTGGCCTGCACCTCTTTACGATCAACCAGGCCCCGTCACGGGGCCTGGTTGTTTTCGTCTGTCCGGCTCGTGCCGAGCTGCTGGTGGACAAGCTGTGCCAGTCGGGCGAGCGCCTGCTCCAGCTGCGGGCTCCAGGGATGGGAGCTGTTGAGACGCAGGCAGTGGTTGTGTTGCCCCTGGCTGGAAAAAAGCGCGCCGGGGGCCACTGAAAAACCACTGGCAAGGGCCTTGGCGTGCAGGGCGCGGCTGTCGAGGCGGGTGTCAAACTCCAGCCAGAGGAAGTAGCCGCCATCGGGGGTGGAGATGCGCACCTCATCCGGGAAGAGGCGCAGCAGGGCCGCCCGCATCTGCTGCTGGCGCTGTGCCAGGGTGTGGCGCAGACGGCGAAAGTGGGCATCCACGCCGCCGTTGAGCAGCATCTGGGCCAGTGCCAGCTGGCTCGGAACATTGGTGGAGAGGGTCGACATCAGTTGCAGCCGCTGGATGCGTTCGGCATGGGGCCCCGCCACCACCCAGCCGACCCGAAAGCCCGGTGCCAGGCACTTTGAAAACGAGCTGCAGAGCAGGCTATCGCCTCTGGCCGACTTGCGCAACAGGCAAAATAACAGGGCGTGAAAAGAGATGAGCGGCCCTTATACCTCGCAGTTGGGGGCTCACATGCTCTTAACTGACTTGCATTAACGGCATGGGCCACTTGTTTTTATGCGGCAAAGAGTTAGGGAGGCGTGTTGTTCAAGAGTGGGGACAAGCTTGCGCCATGCAGGGCTGCACGGCGGCAAGTGGCACAAGGGCAGATCAGGCATCCAGCGGTTGATAGCGGCGAATATTGCTGCTGGCAAGCCAAGGCTCGGCTCTGGCGATAAAGTCGATGAAGTGGGGCTGCTGCTGGTGGGCGGTGAGGGCGGAACCGCTCTCCCACTCCTCGTGCAGCATCCAGCTGTGGGGATTGTCCCGATCCTGATGCAGCTGATAACGCTGGCAACCGGCCTCTTGCCGGGTGGCCGCCATCAGCGGCTCAAGGGCGGCGCGAAACAGCTCGGCACATTCTGGCTTGGCTTCAAGCTGGGCAATCACAATCACGGGTGATGACATCTGAACCTCCTTGGCAAAAAAGAAGGGTCAGTATGCCTGTCGCTACTTGCTGAAAACAGGGCGCTGGTCGCAAAACAGTATTGAGGGGAATAGCAATAATGGGAGTAAATAAAGGCAATAGTGCTGGAACCCACTATTGCCTTATACGGTTCTTAGTCTTATCTAGGATTAATTCTGGCATTGCCACCAAAGAAACCAACTGTCATACCGCCCCCCTTGAACCAGCTGTGGTCACTTGATGCATTTTTATCTTTCATGGTGATAGATGAATACAGGAAGGACGCGTATCGGAAGGTGCCAGAGCGCCCACGCAGTTGATCTTTAGGATAAATCGATGTCCATACACCTTCTATATAGCCATATCCAAGGCCCCCACCTTCACCGGTGAACGTCAGATAGTTGTAGTTTGCCGCTTCTGCATCAATCTGACAGCTTATGATGCCGCCGCCAACCGCCAAGCCGGCACACTTGGTATACCATCCGTAGTTGAATCCAGAAGCCGTTTTAGTGATGGCGTTCTGAGTCAAAGGCTTGTTCTCTGCATCCATAGCAATGGATATGTAGGAGTCATCTTGATTGGCCTCTGAGGCTGAGCGGCCTTGCCGAGAAGAGCACTGGGTTTCATCAAGCTGAATGGATATATTTCTCGGGCTGCTTTTTTTGGCAATGGTTGATTCTACAAGAGTTGTCTTAGAACTTATTATCAATAAGACGAAAGCTTATTCCCCATAAAGCTTGATCTCCAATACATTGGCGATGGCACTGCCATTCCAGTGGTATTCCAGATGCTGGGCTTGGTGGATCTTGGTGACCAGGCGGGGGCGATAGAGCACATGGCAGTTATGACCGCTGTGGCGCACAGAACGGTAGTGGATACCGTCCATCCCCTTGGTTTTCTGCTCTTGGGCGAAAGCTTGGGATTGACCATAGCTGGTTGCGTGATAAAGCGGGGTGGAGAGAAATTCCGCGCTGGTGATATCGACCAGATTGGCGTTGAACTCGGTATAGAGCACCCGCATCTGTACTTTCTGAGCGGGTTCGTTGGTGTAGCTGAACATCCGCTCCTGGTGATAGACCGTCTCTTTGATGGCGGTATCGAGTAGGGGCGCACAGTAATACCCGCCGAAATCGCCAGTGGTGAATCTGGCCCCTTCCGGGTTGATATGGGTGAAGGCTGCCATCACATAGCTGCTGCCATTCAGCCCCACCAACCAATCCTCTTTCGGTACCAACGACAGATCTCCCGCCGCTTCATTCAACCGATCATTGGTCAGTGACTCGATGGCCCAGACGGCCTCCAGTTCGTCCGCATTGGCCACGTCTTCATAGAGATCGATGGTGGGGTAGCGGCTTGGAATGATCCGATAGGCTCGATCCCCCTTGAGTTCAATCAGTGGCGGCTCTTGCATCAGGCCATTCCCCCGCGCCAGGCATGCAGGCGGGTGGCGACCTCATACAAATCAGCCACGCGGCCAGCGTTCATAATGTCCATCGCGCTGCGCCCGGCAAAGAAGGGGTGGCTGTTGGGTTTACGCACCCAGCCGTAGATGCTGTCGTCGGCACTGAACAACATCCTCAGACACTTGTGGATATTGAGGATGTAGCTCATCCGTTCTTGCATATCCACGGTCAGGCGGATCCCACCGCTTGATTCCTTGTATTTGTTCAATGTTGAACGAGATGAGATGCCAAGAAGCTTCAGCTGTTCATCCGTATTGCATTGCCACTTATCCAGAATACGGAATACCACAGGCAGTGCCTTGCTGGGGTCAATGGCGCCATTTTTCAGGGCTTTTCGTGCTGTATTGGCCATATCTCCTCCTTAATGTAATCAGCGCCAGACTGCTGTCTGGCGCGTGAAATGTTAACTTGAGTTTAGTGTAGAAGAAATGTGCATGCATGTACACATGCATACACACATGTACAAGTGTGAGTGGATATGAACATTAATGCTCTTGTTTTAGGTCACGTAAAAACGCTTTGTTGTCAGACACTACCTGATGCAGTGCAGGCTGGTACCTTGGGTTGGGCTGTTCGGCAGCGGGTCGGTAATGCTGCCCGGAGCGATAACGAGGGTGCGGCCTGTGACGGCGTACCTGATGGCGCTGCGCTGGTAGATGACCACGGTGGTGAGCCCGGCGGCCAACCGGTCGGCCATCAGCTGAGTGCACCGACACCGTGGGACGGTTGGCTTTGGTCTGAAACTGGTTCGGTAGACCTTGCCGCAGAGTTGGACCCACATCGGCCAGGCCTGGTCATTGGCCGGGATCACGTATTCATCCGTTCCTGCCTGTTCGGCTGGTGGCTGGCCATCTGGCATCCAATCTGGCTCATTGGGGAGCACTCGGCGCGGGTAGCCAGCGCCTGCCCATGCCTTTGAGATAGCAGCGGAAGAGGCCGTTATCAGCGGCATTGCGGCCCGCCGCAAAGCGCGGGTTTCGCGCGGGGGGGCTTGTTGTCAGGTGATGGTTACCCGGAGCTGGGTGTCTATTTCTTGAGGTGCTTTCTGATGGCCTTGCCCGAGGTGCCGACGGCTTTCACCGCCCTTTTCAGCTGTACTTCGGTGCACTCGAAGGTCTTGATCCACAGCTTCATCTCATAGGGGTCGTTGACGTTGATGCTTTTGGCATCGAGGGGATGGGCGATGGTATTGTTGTCAGGCATAGGAACCTCAACTTGTTGAAATGGTTGGCGAGACAGCGGTCCTGACTCTGTGCTCATGTTCCTCCATATCGGTCGTGGGCGTGGTGATGGGGCTCACACAATGCAGGTAGCGGGTGAAACAAGGCCGCTCACGACCCGAATCATCGGACCCTGTGGCTGGATGATGCGCATTGCACACAAAGCGGTTGTCAGATCAGGTTGCTGATGGGGTCATCCATTCCGGGCATTCCGGGCATTCCGGGCATTCCGGGCATTCCCAGCATTCCGAATACCCCGATCATCTTGATGGTCAGGGTAGGCTTGCGCCCGCAGTCCCCGTGGCCAAAACAGCGCGCCTCAGGGCGGGGCGGCGAGGATGGACCCCTTTATCAGGCAAGAGAAAGGGGAGCCAGGCTCCCCTTGGGTTTACTGCACAGCGGTCAGAACTTGTAGAGCCAGGAGACGGCGGTGAAGTAGCCGTTGTAGTCCTGGTTCAAATTGCCGAGGTTGCGCTCTTCGCCGGTGTAGAGGTAATCCACATCCTGGAAGTATTCGTAGCGCACATCCCAGCGCAGCGAGTGCTGCCGGGTGAGCTGATAGAGGGCATAACCTTCCAGCCGGTGCTGCTTGCTGGTGAGGTCGGGGTAGTTATAGCCCTTGCTGGCGTCCGTCTTGCCGCGACCATAGGCGAAGCTGTAGTCGAGCCCCAGCTCCAGATCCCGGTCAAACGCCTTCTTCTGGGTCAGTCCCAACCCCAGGGTGGTGATCTCGTCGCGCACCGCCGTGCGGTAGGGATCCCAGTCCGGCGCGCCTGTGTAGGCGTGGTTCTGCTTTGATGTGATCCACTGCAGGTTGCTGAACAGATGGCCGCTCAGGTTGTCGTCAAACTGCTGGTTGAGGGTGAGGTCGAGGCCATAGTCCTCGCCCTCGCTGCGCCCTATGTCCGGCTCCTTGTAATCATCCTTGGCCCACCAGCCTTCCAGGCTGGCATCCCGCCCCTCGCTGAACTGGTAGCCGAGATCGGTTCTGAGCTCCACCCTGTCCTTATCCGCCAGATAGAATTGGCGCAGGGTCGGGCTGCCGTTGCCGCCAGCGTTGTCGTGACGCCAGTCAGAGCCGTTGCGGGTGCCCCAGGCGAGTTTGCCGCCCAGTTGCAGCGGGCCGGCCGGGCGGTAGCGTCCCTTGACGAACAGGGTGTGCTCGTCGGTGTCCTGCCGGTCGGCCTGTTCGCGCTGATCGGCCTTGTACTGGTAACCGGTGGTGAGCTTGACCGCGCGGCTGAGCCTGTAGTCGGCCTCCAGATCCGCCTTGCTGCGGGTATGATCACGCTTGCTGCGCGGCTTGCCGATCACGGCGTATTCGTCTGACTTGTCCTTGCGATCCCGATACTCCCCACCGGCCCGCAGGGTGAGATCCCGGCCAACGCGGCCCACCCATTTGGCATCGGCCTGGAAGGTGCTGATCTCGCCGTGGAAGTCATCCTGAGTGACGGGGGCATTGCGAAAGGCGGTCAGGCTGCCGTTGGAGGTGGCCTGGCTGCTGAGGACGCGGCCAGTCAGGCTCTGCCTGTCCCAGTTGTACTGGCCGGAGAGGCTCAACTGGTGGAAGTTGTTGTCCGGTTCATAGGCGCGTTCGTTGGCGTAAGGGTCGGTGACGCTGCCGTAATAGAGGGCGGTGTCATCGGTGCGGTAGAGGGAGCCGTTGTAGGCGAGATCGACCAGCCAACCTTCGCCCAGATAACTGACGCCGCTCTTGACCAGGGTGGTCGAGGTATCGTCGACGGGCTTGGGCAAGAGGCCGGGCACGCCGCCGACCCCGGGCACGGTCGGCTGGTAGTAGGCGAGGGTGGCCTCTTTTTTCTCATGAGAAAAATCGGCATAGGGGCGCCACGGGCTCTTTGGCGTATAGGCGAGCCCAGCGGCCAGCTTCTTGCGCACCACCTCCTTGTCAAATTCGGCCAGCTGGCCCTGGGTCAGCGGGCTGTCCCCCGGTCGATAGACGCTGCGCCCATGGCTGTTCCAGTAAAAGGGGGACTCCGAGTAGCCCATCCTGGCGCGAACGCCATCATAGTGACCCTGCTCCAGCGCCAGGCTGAAGCGCTCCATGCCGAGGTTTTTTGCCTCGAGGGAGCCGTAGCGGGAGCCTTCTCCCCGGTATTGCAGATCGGCGTTGAATATGCCGAGCATGCCGCTCTCCTGCGGGCTGGGTACCCAGTTGCGAAAGCGGGGGGCGCCGTCATCGTTGGCATAGCCGGCCCCCAGCCCCACCTCGCCAAACCAGCCGCTGTCGCGCTCGCATGACTTGCAACTCCAGCGTTCAGTCTTGGCCGGCTTGGCCTGTTGCAGGGAGTAATCCCCGACTGCCAGCGGCGCCTCGGCCGCCTGGGCCGAACAGACCGCCAGCAGGGAGAGCCAAAGTGTTGAATATTTCATGACTTCTCTCCTCAGCGTCGCAGGGATTGACCATTGGGGTGGTTGGTCCCGTGGATCTGGTTATGACAATTCAGGCAACTGCCGCCACGCACCTTGAGATCCCCCTCAGGGATGGAGACGTTGGCATGGGGCACGCTGTGGCACTCCTGACACAGCTGCGGCACCCGCTTGTTGAGCAGCGCCTGGTTGATGGAACCGTGCGGGCTGTGGCAGAGGGAGCAATCCTCGGTCACCGGCTCGTGTTCCCACAGGAAGGGGCCCCGTTTCTCGGCATGGCACTCGTAACAGCTCTCGTTGAGGCTGGGCTGCTTCAGGCTGGCCTCGTTCTGCGACTGGTGCGGGTTGTGACAGCTGGAGCAGGGCAGTTCGCCATTGAGAATGGGGTGGCTGGTGCGCTTGTGCAGATCGGCTTTCTGCTGGGCATGGCAGCTGGTACAGGTCTCGACCTGCCGCTTGCTGTCCATCACCGGATCCTTGGCCTGATGCAACGCGTGGCAACTGGTGCAGGAGAGATCCTCCACCGCGTGGGCGCTGGCATGCCAGCCCATCCGCTTGGCGTCGGTATGGCAGGAGAGGCAGACGCTGTTTTGCTTCTCCACCGGTACCGGTGAATCGGGGCCGAAGGTGATCATGGGTTCCCGCTGTTGGCCCTTGCGGGGGGCGCGGGGGTGGTTGCCAGCGGGGCCATGACAGGCTTCGCACTGCTTGTCTGCCATGGGGCCATTCTGGTTGCCCAGGTTGCCGTGCACATTGTGGAAGATGCCGGTCGCGGGCTTGCGCGAATCGGCGTCGTGACACTTGAGGCAGGTATCGGCGCCCTTGGGGGAGTATTTTCCCTGATCGAATTTCTGGTCGAGGGTCGCCTCGATCTGCAGACGGGGATCGGCATCGGCCGCTGCCGGCTGGGCATCACTCTTGGCCCAGACAGGCAGGCAACCGAGTGCCAGCAAACCCGCGAGGAGCCACTGCGGGGTGGTTATTTTCATATCGTGTCCTTCAACGGCAAAGGGCCAGGGGCAAGTCCCCTGGCCTGATGGTTTCAACGGAAGTCATACACCTTGTGAACCTTGTCGACGCCCTGCTCATGCCCGACGGCATGGCAAGACGCGCACTGTTCAACCCCGGTGGCGGCCTCTATCGTTTCTGCACCAAAGATGGCGCCGTTGTTCTTCATGTGGGTTGCCCACTCGTCCCCGGCGACCGGGTTGTCCGGTTTGACCAGACCCAGCGGCGACTTGAGGTGGCAGCTGGCACAGACCACCAGCATCGGGCTGAAGAACTTGGGCTGCTTGTTGTCTGCCGTGGTGCTCACCAGGGAGGGGCGCTCGTTCTGCTGGTTGGGCAGGTTGTATTGCGCCTTGGTGTGGCAGGACTCGCAGTTGTTCAGCTTGCCCGGGAAGGTGGCATCCCCGCTGCGGTGGGAACCGTAGGCGTGGAAGGAGTGCACGTGGTACTTGAGATCACCCGGCACGCCCGCGTAGAAGGCGCTGCGGGTGGCGTTGTGACAGCTGGTGCACTGGGCAAAGTCCTTGGAGGCGTGGGCCGAGCCCGCGTTCCCCTCGGTGTGGACCGCCAGATCCTTGTGACAACCGTTGCAGGAGGTCAGATCCGCGCCCGCCTTGAGCACATAGCGGCTGTCGACCCAGCCTTCGACCCGGAAGTAGGCCTTGGCCGGGTTGATGGTCACGTAGGAGAGGGCGCTGGCGGTGCTGCTGCAGGGGAGCAGATCCCCGGCGGCGAAGGCGCCGTTGCGATCCGTCTTGCGGGCCACGCACACCTGCAACTCGGCGACCGTGGCCGCCAGGGTGCCGGTGACCTCGTTGCCCACCTCTTTGCGGCACAGGAAGCGGCCACCACCCTGGCTTTCGCACTGGGTGAAGTCAATCTTGTTGCCGGTGACGAACGTTTGCGGGTTGGTATAAGCCAGCTCGAAGCCGCTGCCCTGATCCCAGTTGACCAGGATGTAAGGGGCCTTGGCCAGATCGCCGTACTTGATGTATTTGAGCACCTCGTCCAAGGTCTGGGCCGGGCTGCCATCGGCGGTCACGGTCAGCTCGACCTCGATGTTGGGCGCCGCGTATCTGACGTCATCGAATGTGAACACCAGCTTGTCGCGACCGGCGGCTTCATTGGCGAGATAGCCCATGTGCACGCTGCTGGGGGACTTGGTGTTGCCTGGCTCTTCCGCATGGCACTGGGTACAGAGGGCGCCGCTCTTGATCTTGCCGTTGATGTGGCTGACGTAACCGGTCTCCGTGGTGGAGTCCGCATGGCAGGCACCGCAGGGTTTCTCCTGGGCGTGTTGCCAGTTGTTGGCGTTCGGCGTGGTCGGGGTGACCTCCTTGTGGCAGGTGTCGCAGTTGCGCGGATCCTGCGGGAAGTGGCTCACCAGTTTGGTGTCTTTCTGGTCCAGATTGCCGTGCAGCTTGTGCACATGCCAGCATGGCTGCGTTGGTGGAAACATGTAATGCATGTCATGGAAGTCAGGGGATCAGCACCCATAATGACATCCCGACTATCGCCGGACTGGCAGAGGCCAACCTCAGCGAGCAGCTGCGCAGCTACCTGGATGGGCGCCCTGCCAAGACCGTTAATCATGTCACCGGTGATACCAGCAAGCAGGGGAACATGACCGACATAGTTAAGGGCCTTAGCGACGATCAGATCGACGAGCTGGCGGCCCATTATGCCGAGCTGCCCTACCAGCCGATGAAGCAGCCATTCGATGCGGCGCTGGCCAAGGCCGGGCAGAAGCTGCACGAAGAGTCCGGTTGCAAGAAGTGCCACTCGGAAGGGGGCTCTGTGGCGGAAGATGAAGCCTCCATCCTCGCCGGTCAGCCCAAGGGCTACCTGCTGACTGCACTGCAGGAGTTCAAGGCCGGCAAGCGCAGCAACGACGAGAAGATGAACAAGCCGCTCATCGCCATGAGCGATGCAGACCTCAAGGCGCTGGCCGAGTATTACGCAAGCCAGCAGTAACCGCCGCCGCACCCGCTCCCATTGACGCAGCCACCTCGCCGCCCGCCGGTGGGGTGTGCTCCTGCTACCCGGTCATGACCGTCAAAGGCGCTGCTATCCGCTCCTTTTTTGCGCACTGGGGGAGATGACACCCGCCGGGTGTCCCTGATCCGGAGTTTTTATGAACGCTGTCATTAAGTGGCTGCTGCTCGGCAGCCTCTGCCTGGGCACAACCCAGTTTGCCAGGGCCGAGGTGGCCCCGGCGACCGATACCCCGACCACCCACACCCAGGCCTCATCCACCGCCGCACCAGCCGATCAGTCAACCCTGGCCGAACGTCAGGCCAAGGCGGAGAAGAAAAAGGCCGCCGCCAGAAAAGCGGCTGCCCGCTTTGCCAAGTGCGACAAGTGTCACGATGGGGAGGAGGGGATGCACGGCAAGCACGGCAGCGTCACCAACCCCAACACCAATGAGGCGGTCACCTGCACCAACTGTCACGGCAATGCGTCGGCCGATCACCGTAAACAGCGCGGCGGCATGGTCGATGTGATGCGTTTTGGTGACGAGGCGTTTCCCCTCAGCCAGCAGAACGGTGTCTGCATGAGTTGCCATGAGCCGGACGATCTGCGCAAGGCATTATGGGCCCACGACGTGCACGCCACCCGGGTGAGCTGCACCAGTTGCCACCAGCTGCACCCGGCCAAGGAGCCCATGGTCGGCATTCCCGAAAAGTCCCGCATCAAGCTGTGCGTCGACTGCCACAGCAAGCAGCATGAGGCCAAGCAGCAAGCTGCCGTCAAGGAGGGCGCATGAGCACGACCCGTCGCGAGTTTATGGTGGGGATGAGTGCCAGCGCCTTGATCCTGATGACAGGTTCGCCCCGCGCCCTCGCCAACAGCATGACCATAGAGGGGGTACGCTACGGCATGATCCACGACGAGACGGCCTGCATCGGCTGCACCGCCTGCATGGATGCCTGCCGCGAGGTCAATCAGGTGCCACCAGAGGTCTCCCGGCTGGAGATCCTGCGCAGTGGCCCCGTGGGGGAGTATCCGGATCAGGCGTACCGCTTCTTTCGCAAATCCTGCCAGCACTGTGACAATGCCCCCTGCGTGCATGTCTGCCCGACTGGCGCCTCCCATATCCGGGCCGAGGATGGCATCGTCGACATCAATCCCGATCTCTGCGTCGGCTGTCGCTATTGCCTCGCGGCCTGCCCCTATCAGGTGCGTTTTATCAACCCGGTGACCCGCGTCGCCGACAAGTGCGATTTTTGCCGCAAGACCAATCTGGCCAATGGCAAGCAGCCTGCCTGCGTGGAGGCATGCCCCACCAAGGCGCTGGTGTTCGGCAATCTGGATGACCCCCAAAGTCCCATCGCCAGGCGGTTGGTGCAGGAGACCACCTATCGCTACAAACGGTTCCTCGGCACCTCGCCCAAGATGTACCGGGTGCCCAAAGGGGAGGTGGCATCATGAGCGCACATCGGTCTGATGGTCTCTGTCTGATGGGAGGTATGCACCATGTGGCATGACGCATTTCACTTCGACTCGCTGGTGTGGGACGGCCCCATCGCCATCTACCTGTTCCTGCTTGGCATCTCGGCGGGGTCGACCACCCTGTCGGTGCTGCTGCGGCGCCAGGGGGCCGGCAGCGAGAGTGGTATCATCAGGGCCACCGCCATACTGGCGCCGCTCAGCGTGATCCTGGGGCTCTTGATCCTTATCTTCCACCTGGCCCGTCCCTGGACCTTCTGGAAGCTGATGTTCCACTACCAGTTCGACTCCGTCATGTCGATGGGGGTCATGCTGTTTCAGGTCTATATGGCGGTGTTGTTCGCCTGGCTGGCCGTGGTGTTCAGGGCCGAGATCGGGGCGCTGCGTCGGCAGTGGCTAGGGGACAAGTTCGCCTTTATCGACACCCTGATTGGCAAGCTGGCGCAGCTTGAACGGCTGCTCAGCCCCTTGCTGTTACTGCTGGCGGTGTTGCTCGGGGCCTACACCGGCTTCCTGCTCTCGGCCCTCAAGACCTACCCCATGCTCAACAATCCCATCCTGCCTGCACTGTTTCTGGTATCCGGCATCAGCTCGGGCATCGCCTCCACCATCTTGCTGGCGGTGACCCTGTTTCGGGAGGATGGCCACAGCCAGGGGGTGAGTTTCGTGCACAGGTTCGAGCGGCCCATCGTCGCCATCGAGATCTTCCTGCTGGTCTGTTTCTTCACCGGCCTCTACTTCGGTGGTGGTCAGCGCGAGGCAGCCATGTGGGCGGCGCTTGGCGGCGGTTTCTGGTCCCAGGTGTTCTGGTTCGGGGTGATAGGCCTTGGCATAGTGCTGCCCCAGTTGCTGGGGCTGTTTGGCGCTAAGGCGCGGGCGCACCAGCCTGCCCGGTTGGCGCTGATCTGCAGCCTGAGTCTGGTGGGCATATTGCTGCTGCGTTACTTCATCCTCTATGCCGGTCAGATGACGGTGATGTAACGCGCTCGGCTCTGCCTTGGCGCCAGAGAAAAAGCAAAAAGGCGGGATGATCCCGCCTTTTTCATGGCCGTGCGTCGCGGTTGTTCGCCAGCGACCGCTCAGTCACTGGCCCCTTGCAGGGCCCGCACTTCGAGGTGTTGCTCGCCGGGGCGGCACACCAGCACGGATCCCTGCTCGAACCAGTCCCCCAGCACGATGCGGCGGGCGGGTTGACCGTCGAGCGTGAAGTCGTGGATGGCGGGCCTGTGGGTGTGGCCGTGGATCATGGTTCGGCAGCCGTGCTGGCGCAGCATCTCGTCCACCGCCTGTGGCGTCACATCCATGATGGTCTGGCGTTTGACAGTTTTCTCCATCCGGCTTTGGCCACGGATCTTGTGGGCGATGGCCTGACGGCGGGTCAGTGGCAACCGCAAGAACAGCCAGCGCAGCCACTTGAACTGGGTGATGCGGCGATATTTCTGATATCCCTCATCCCGGGTGCAGAGCAGATCGCCGTGGCTCAGCAACACCCGCTCCCCATAGAGCTCGATGACGCAAGGGTCGCCGAGCAGGGTCATGCCAGCCCGCTTGGCAAACTGCTGGCCCAGCATAAAGTCGCGGTTGCCGTGAATGAAATAGAGGGGCACCTGCTGTTGGCTCAGGGCCGCAAAGGCCTCGGCGATCTGCTGGAGGAGCGGATTGGGATCGTCGTCGCCAATCCAGAATTCAAACAGATCCCCCAGTACATAGAGGGCGTCGGCACCGGGTGCGTCGTGCTCCAGAAAGTGCACCAGCGCGGCCGTCATGTCGGGCCGATCGCTGCACAGGTGAATGTCACTGATAAAGAGGGTGCTCATGATGGCGTGCGAGGTGCCCCGATTCTGGCTGTATGGGTCATAGGGTGAGGGTGCCAGTCAAACTGGTCAAGGTTGCGGCCTTCCAGGGTCAACAGCGCCTGATAGGGATCGCCGGACAATTTCAGCAGGCGGCAGATGGCCGCTTCCCCTTTCAGCCCTTGCTGCAGGCGCAGGGCGAGCAGGGTGCGGTAAAAGGGGTGACCAAAATGCTCGATCAGGGCGGCCATCAGGCTGAGGTGGCGCCAGCCGTTGAGGGTCTCGACCCTCGCCGGGGTGACATAGAGCTCGATGGGCCAGCTGCGGCCATCGGCGTCGGTCAGGGTCTGCTCCAGCAGCCAGATGTCGCTGCCCAGGGCGCGGCGTTGCCAACCCAGTTCGGCCAATTGGGCGGCCAGTATGGCGGGCGTTTCATGCTGGCAGAGGATATCGAGATCGCTGCCGGGCCGGTCGAGCCCGATGGCCAGGGTGCTCACCAGCGCCACGTCCAGACACCGGCTTTGCAACTCGCGCCACAGGGGCGTGCCGGTCAGCAGGGCATGGGCCGCGCGCTGGCGCTCGTTGCCGTGAGCCAGATAGTCGAGGCGGCGCCAGTTCGGGCCCGTGGCAAGTGCAGATGGAAAAACTGCGGCCGGGGCCGCAGTCAGTTCATCTCGCAGAAGGCAGAGATCAGTCAGCAAGGGTCACCTTGGTGATCACCACGTCCTCTACCGGTACATCCTGGTGCATGCGGCCGGCGTTACCGGTCTTGACGCCCTTGATCTTGTTGACCACGTCCATGCCCGCAGTCACTTCACCGAATACGCAGTAGCCGAAGCCCTGGGTGGTGGCGGATTTGAAATCGAGGAAGTCGTTGTTGCTTACGTTGATGAAGAACTGGGCGCTGGCAGAGTGCGGCTCCATGGTGCGGGCCATGGCGATGGTGCCGACCTTGTTGGACAGACCGTTGGCCGCTTCGTTCTTGATGGAGGCGCGGGTCTCTTTCTCTTCAAAGCCAGGGGCATAGCCGCCGCCCTGGATCATGAAGCCGTCGATGACGCGGTGGAAGATGGTGTTGTCGTAGTGACCGTCACGGCAGTATTGCAGGAAGTTGGCCACGGTTTCCGGGGCTTTTTCCGCGTTCAGGGTCAGAGTGATGTCGCCGTGATTGGTGTGCAGAGTAACCATGATATGTCCTTTCATTCTTTGGGCAAAAGTTGCGCGGGCAGATAAGCGGCTCGCAGCTTGTTGCAGGGGCTATGGCATAAAGTGGTGGCAATTCTAGCCCATAGTGGTCGTCTGGCATAGCGCTGACATGGCTGTGAGGCCGGATCCGCCCTGTTTTCTGCCTCGTTTTCTCCACCGGATGCGGGTAGAATGGCAGGCCATTTTACTCACAGGCAGTGGTCATAAGATGCTGAAGATATACAACACACTCACTCGTCAAAAAGAAGAATTCAAACCTATCCACCCGGGCAAGGTGGGCATGTATGTGTGTGGCGTCACTATCTACGATCACTGTCATATCGGCCACGGTCGCACCTTCGTCGCCTTCGACGTGGTGGCCCGTTACCTGCGTTACAGCGGTTATCAGCTCAACTACGTGCGCAACGTCACCGACGTGGATGACAAGATCATCAAGCGCGCCGCCGAGACCGGCGTCACCTGTGACGATCTCACCGAGCGCCTGATCGGCGACATGCACCAGGATTTTGATGCCCTCGGTATGGTGCGCCCGGACGTCGAGCCCCGCGCCACCCAGCACATCAGTGAAATCATCGAACTGGTTGAGAGCCTGATCGCCAAGGATCACGCCTACGTGGCCGACAACGGCGACGTCATGTTCATCGTCGACTCCTACGCCGACTACGGCAAGCTCTCGGGTCAGGATCTGGAGCAGCTGCAAGCCGGTGCCCGGGTCGGCGTGGTGGATGCCAAGCGCAACCCGCTCGACTTCGTGCTGTGGAAGATGTCCAAGCCCGGCGAGCCGACCTGGGAAAGCCCCTGGGGCCCGGGTCGTCCTGGCTGGCACATCGAGTGCTCCGCCATGAACTCCAAGCACCTTGGCAACCACTTCGACATCCACGGCGGCGGTTCCGATCTGCAGTTCCCGCACCACGAGAACGAAATTGCCCAGTCCTGCTGCGCCCACGGTGGCGACTACGTCAACACCTGGATGCACAGCGGCATGGTGATGGTGGATAAAGAGAAGATGTCCAAATCCCTTGGCAACTTCTTCACCATCCGCGATGTCTTGGCTCACTACGATGCCGAGAGCGTGCGTTACTTCCTGATGTCCGGCCACTATCGCAGCCAGCTCAACTACTCGGAAGATAACTTGAAACAAGCCCGCACCGCGCTGGAGCGGATGTACACCGCCCTGCGCGACCTGCCGCTGGCCCCTGCTGCCGGTGGTGACGAGCAGGTGGCTCGCTTTAAAGAGGCGATGGACGACGACTTCAACACCCCGGAAGCCTACTCCGCCCTGTTCGATCTGGTGCGCGAGATCAACCGCCAGAAGGCCGAAGA
Source organism: Aeromonas popoffii (assembly GCF_037818705.1). Taxonomy (NCBI): domain Bacteria; kingdom Pseudomonadati; phylum Pseudomonadota; class Gammaproteobacteria; order Aeromonadales; family Aeromonadaceae; genus Aeromonas; species Aeromonas popoffii. Next base: position 1,479,399 of record NZ_CP149129.1, read on the forward strand.
CATGAGCGTGGCCGCAGGCCTGGGTGCCCGTCTGCGCGAGCTGGGCGCCGTGCTCGGCATCCTGCAGCAAGACCCGGACGCCTTCCTCAAGGGCAATGACGCCGATGACGAAGTGGCCGAAATCGAGCAGCTGATCGCCCAGCGCAATCAGGCCCGCGCCGACAAGAACTGGGCCGCCGCCGACGCCGCCAGAGCCCGTCTCACCGAGATGGGTATCGTGCTGGAAGACAGCGCCGGCAAAACCAGCTGGCGCCGTGCGTAAGGGCCGTTGCCCTGTTGCTGCCAACAGGTTGACCCAATAAAAAACCGCAGCCTTCAAAAGGCTGCGGTTTTTGTTTGTGGCCTGCTGTGACGCCTCGGTATTCTTCGGTCTGATCCCCTCGCCCTTGGGGGGAGAGGGGAAATTGAATTTGGCATCGGTGTACAATTAGATCAATAAAAGCCGCAGTTTATGACTGCGGCTTTTATTCTAACTACGAATATTTTTTTCTCTTCTTATTACTCTTGCTTTAGAAATTATTGCTGCGTACCCAATAACACCATTAGTACCTAGTGTGGAATCTGCAATCATAAGAATATGTTTGCCAATTACCTCAGGATTGAAGTTTGAGCTTAATGCCTCATGAGTTAATTTATCAAGGTTGATATCATCGTCTTTTTTTATAAAATCATTACTACTTGTAGTAATGATTGAGTCATCTGTACTTAGTGGTATTTCATATTGGGTAATATTTTGAGCATGAGCCTTATATGTAGTTCTCGATGTAAGGTATGCATCATTAGCATCGTTCGGATTGTTTTGGCTTAACGCTGATGCCATATAGTTAGAACTGCGTTTTTTTACTAAATAGCTTTGACCGAAAGTAGATTTAGCCCACTGATAATGATAGTTATTGTTTTGATCTCCTCGAATAGGGAATTCTTCAGAGATAATATCAAGAGTACCAAAGGGGTATAGTTCTAGTTTATTTTTTGTAGTGTTAATAGTTATATAATCTAATGGTGAGTTTGGTGACTTCCAATTCAAAGCATCATAATAATTAAAGTTGTCAGCAGGTTTTTTCTCTGAAATAGAAACAAGTCTATTTGCTTCATTTATAATATACGTTTCGTCTTGAACACTCTGTGGAGGGGCTGAATTATTTAAAATTCCCAGCATAGCTCCGGCCATAGTGGCGATAGAATCAGTATCTGTGCCAAGTTCATTCACAATATCGAGAATAATATTGTGAGAGTCTTTATCTGGATATAAGAGGGAAACAGCTGATGCTGCAACGGATGTCAGTATCCCAGAGCCTCTTATGGCTGGATTATCTAAATGCAATATATTGGATAAATTTCTGTAAGAGCGATCATTTCCTTGAAGCCAAAATTCTACATTATCAATTATATTGAGAGCTTCTTTATGTACTTCTATGTATTTATTATGCAACTCACTTTTTCTACTATGAGCAGACCAAACAAAGTCCAAATTAGGATCTTTTAATATGTAATTTGGAATGTCGATAATATGGCCACTAAACTCTTTCATATCATCAATCGATGGTGTACTGTTATGAGTGATTGTATATGCCAAAGATAAGGCATGAAAAACAGACCCAGCAATTGCTCTAGGATGGCCATGAGTTGTTAAGCTATTTTTAATTACATCATCTAAGAAACTTGATGGTATATTGGGGGTGGCCGAAGACCAAACATGTGGTTGAATACGCATGCATGCCCCATTGCCACCCGCTTCAAAGTAGTCTGCTTTCTCTGTCTTGTATATATTATTAAACCAGAGGTTATTACGTTTACTTAAAAAATTTGCCGCAACCTTAGAGCCAATACCTGCACCCAAGGCATAACTTTGCCATACAGGGATTTCAATTTTAGAAAAAGTATGTAAATCAAAAGTTCCATTGTTAGTGATAGAACGAGAGGTTGCAAGCCTCAGTTGTGTATCATCAGAATATGCACCAATAGGTAGTGTTACCTCGGCTCCAAATCTACCACCAATTAACCTTTTCCACTCAACCAGACGGGTTACTCTTCGAGTCCCAATTCGAGCCTCAACAGTTCTTGCATTATTAGCCAACTCAGTCATGAAGCCCATAGCATCACCGTATGCAGCCCAGAGTGCTGAGTTTTTAACTTTACCTAGTTGATTATGTGACATGACTGAGTTCCTATCTTTCAAAGATGCTAGGGTCAACGATTATATCAATTTTTTCAAAAAATGACAGTTGCCCTGCAACTGAGAATCTATCATCATCACAACAAACGTATATTTTATTCACATATGACATTGGGATTACACCCGGATACAACACTTCTGCCTGTTCGCAGGTTGTTTGATTTGTGGGCGAATTTACTTTCCTTATGACATCACTCTGATATTTACCCGTTATTTTTTCAGCAAACATTCGCTCAAATGCCTCATAACCTGTGTTTCTTACACATGAGGGGTAAATATTATTTGTGGTTGTAAAATAGACATTCTCATGTGTCAATATTTCTGGTGATATTGAAAGTAGTACCCAGAAAATATCTTGATGTTGCCGTCTGTATTTTGAGTATGACAAAAAATCATAATTCGGTTTAGATATTGATAGGTTAACGTAGTTAAGCCATTTTTTATCACGCTCTTTTCTAGACTCTGAATTTTGTTCAAATATGAAGGATAATGTTTGTTCTTCTTTTAATTGTGCATTTGGAAGAATGCCATTACTTACCAACATGCCTAATAGTCCGGAGTTAGTTGTAAAGTGAACAACCTCAGTGATATCTCGTTTTTTGATTGCATCGCTAACATTCATTATAGAACCCTAATCAAGTTATATGTTTTTGAATGAAAAAGATTAAGAAATGCTGGCTTACTTGCATCTTTGTATGTGATTACGGCAAATTCTCTAGCTCTGGTGATAGCCATTGCTAACAGCTTTAATGCTGTTGGATAGTTTGAGTCTTCAACGTCAGCTTCTCCAAATATAAAGTGACGATCTTCAACTCCGACTATAAAAACAAAGTCAAATTCCAAGCCTTTGGCTGAATGAATAGTAGATAGTGCTATATTAACGCCATTATCCAGGATTTCGTCTCTACGGGAAATTACTTCATAATCTAGATTGTTATTTTTAAGTTGTTCTTCTAAATAACTAAACCAACGACCACCCTTTGGATGTAGAAAACCAACGGTTTGATTTTTAAGATCTACTCTTCTTTTGATGAACCCAACAATCCAATCTATTTGATTGGAAAATGAGCCTTCAATTAGAAGCGGTTTTTCACCATGGCGAGTTATTTCTTTAATATTCGGCAGTGTAGAATCTTCATCGTAGGAAATGTTCGATGCATTTAATAGGCTAAGTGCAAAGTCAGCTATTTCATAGGTGTTTCTATAATTGTGTTCTAGGCGTGCGTATGAGGCATTTTTAATTCCAACCTCATTCCATGTAAAACCTCTGTTGTAAATTTTCTGTGCCCCATCTAAAACAATAGTAATAAATGCCGTATTAGAGCACTGATTTAATATTGCACGTAATTGGTTTGCTGAAAAATCCTGAGCTTCATCAATTACCGCAATATCTATATCATCAACCTTATTTTCACTTAAATAAACGGCGATGTCATTCCAATCTACAATGTTGTTGCTCTTCTTGTACTCATGGTAAGGATATACAATTTCATCTAGTATTTTTCGGCGTAGAGTTTTGTCTACTCTGGGTTTATTACCTCTCCCAACCCGCTCTATATCTATATAGCTTTCAAAATGTTTGTATGGTAATTTTCCCATTAAATATTCAATCTCATCGATGATAAATTCCAAGTCGAGGAGGATGTTTGAACTTAAACGTTGTATTAGGTTTCTATACTTTCTGTCTTCAGGGCTTATTATCTCATGATTTTTAAATGGTGTATTTTGATAAAAATACTTACTTAGAGTGGATACGAATATATTGGGCCTTGTGTCCGCGACCTCTTTCGTTGTGTCATCTACAAGATTTTTCACGTAACCAGTTAATGTTTTGTTGAAACCGAAAACGATAGCGTTAATGTTATGATTGGGGTCTCTTGCTTTATAATAATCAGATAGGTAACCTAGAGACATTTTCATCATTAATATTGACGTTGTTGTTTTACCACTTCCTGCTGCACCTCTTATTATCCTTACTCCTGGCCGAGGAAGGGTGATTAGAGTAAGTTGCTCTGCTGTTGGGGTGATATGATTTAATGTTTTCAATCTATTCTCCTTCATTGATAACTAATTATGTAAATAGTTAATTTAAGAGGCGCATGTACGATTGGTAAAAGGTAATCAGGCATCCTGTAAATATGTTTTTTTGACTCAATAGTTAACTATCTACCATTTAATATAAGGCCACTCCCCGTTAGGGCTGCGTGGGGCTTGCAGCTGCATTCAGATAAACAGTTTCGCTTATGCGACTAAGTAGATTTCTTTGTTGTATTGGGACGACAACCTGACCTCGGGGCTACGAGTTGGGTGTTGCCCCCTGTTGTTCGCCGAGGTGAGGGCACAAGGTCAGGAGCGCCGTCATGGACGACGGCGCAGACGCAGGCGGTACAGGGATGTACCGTCTGCGTCGTTCCGCCAGACCTTTTGCCTGAACCGAGGGAACCCGACACAGGAGGGCGAACAAGTGGGGTGGCCTTTCTTTTGGTGACTTTTCTTTGGCCACGCAAAGAAAAGTCACTCGCCAAGCCGCGCAGCGGCGGCGAAACCCCGTCGAGGGCAGCGCCCTCGTGTCCTGCATGGCGAAGCCATGCCAATAAGTTGCCGGTGCAATGCGCTTCGCTTATTGGCACCCTACCTTTCTCCCGCAAGGTGAGAGGGGACTGTTGCGCGGTGCAATGCGCTCCGCTTATTGCACCCTACGTGCTGCCCCCCGTTAGGGGGCGTGGGCACAGCCCCGAGGTGGCGACTGGAACGCCCGTCGAGGGTGCAACCCTCGGGTCACGGCGCAGGGGCGGGAGTCCGGCTGGACTGCGCAAAAGTTGCTACCGCCCCTGACTGTCGCTGCCACATTGCGCCGTTGACCATTGATCACGAGAAGGGGGCCAACAGGCACCGTGGTTATTTTACGGAGCCATTTCGGCCCGATCCATGAAATTCCATTGATTTAGTGACGCAAGTGTCAGAATTGAATGGTTTTTTGCGCCAGCGCAAGGTTTCGGCGCCGATCTGGCGGGGGCGCGGGGTGGTGGCGGGCCGCATGGCCCCGGCAGGGGGATCTTGGCCACGCAGATCAGGGGGCAAGGCCGGTGGGCGTGATGCGGGCTGGCCCTAAGGCTGTCGAGGCGGGGAGGGCGGGTCTGGGTAGCGCGTTGGCGAGAGGGCTGGCGTGATGCCATGGCGACACCAGACATCACACGGGGCCCCATGGGCCCCGCATGATGGGTTCGCCTAGCGGGCGGGGAAGTACTTGTGCTGGATCTGCTGGAATTCGCTGCTGGCCAGCACCTGGGTCAAGCCGGTCTGGAACTCCTTGACCAGCTCGTCGCTGATCGGGTGGCTGAAGGCGAAGCAGAACTGCTCCGAGCTCAGCGTCCAGGCCACCTTGAACTGGGCGGGATCCAGCTGCTGGGTGGCGATGAGATCCATCAGGGTGGTCTTGTTGGTTGAGACAAGATCGACCCGGCCCGAGGTGAGCATCTTGAGCGCCTGTGGCAGGCGGTTGGCGGCCATGATTTTCTGCTCGTCAAAGCCGTTGTTGAGCAGCAGCTGTTCCCCCACGTCGGCGCGCACCGCCCCTATGTTGTACTGCTGGGCATCCTCCAGCTTGGTGAGGGTGAGCGGGTGCTTGGCCAACCCCATCAACACAATCTCGGCATAGCCGATGGGGCAGGCCCACTTGAACAGCGGATCCCGCGCCCCGGTACGGGCGGTGGAGAAGAGCACCACATTGGGTTTTTGGGTCAGCAGGTAGTAGCCCCGTGCCCAGGGCATGATGGTGATGGTCTGGGCCGGGGTGTGGGTCTTTTGCCACACCTGATGCAGCAGCTCGACGGCGAGGCCGGTGGGGGCGCCGGCTTCGTTGGCGAAGTTGTAGGGTTTGTACTCTTCGGTGAGGTAGTGCAGCTTGCCAAGTCCAGGGCTGGCCTGGGTGATGGCGGTAACCATGAGCGCGGCGATTCCAATCCATTGTTTCATCTTGGCCATCCTGATGGGGTGTTCCTTCACCCTCAAGTGTTACCAAAGCATGATTATTCGCCAATCGGATCGGCGCGGGCATCAGGGGGATGGGTCGCCAGGTCGCGCTGGATTCAAGGGGGAGAGAGGTATTTGAGCCGCAGGCGCTGAAACTCCGGCGAGGCCAGCGCCCCGGTCAGGGCGTGCTGGAACTGCTTGACCACGCTGTCATCCACCTGATGGCTGAAGGCGTAGCAGAGCGCTTCGGCATCCAGCACCAGGGCCACATTGAAATCATCGGGGTTGAGCTTGAGCTCGTCGATGGCGTCATAACCGGCCAGCTTGCTGGTGGCCAGCAGATCGGTGCGGCCCGCGACCAGCATGCGCAGCGCCTGGCTCAGCCGCTTGGCCGGTATGATGCGCGATTCATCCATGCCCCGGTTGAGCAGCAACTGTGCGGAGGCATCGGCCCGCACGGCGCTGATCAGGTAGGCGTTCATCTGCTCGGGGGCGGTCAGGCTGATGGGGCGCTGCTTGTGGGCCAACAGTATGTATTCGGAGTCGTCGATGGGGCAGGCCCACTTGAACTGGGGGGCGCGGGTGTCGGTGCGGGCGATGGAGAAGAGCACCACATTGGGTTTGTGGGTCAGCAGGTAGTAGCCTCGCGCCCAGGGCAGGATGCGAATGGGCTGGGCAGGGGTGCCGCTGCGCTGCCAGACCATCTGCAGCAACTCGACCGCCAGCCCGCTGGGCTGACCGGCCTCATCGCTGAAGTTGTAGGGGGGGGACTCCTCGGTCAGGTACTCCAGCTTGGCCAGATCTGCCTGTGCGGAACCAAGGCACGACATCAACAGCAGATAACAGCACAACTTTATCCTCATGAGCCCATCCTTGGTGTAAAGCCTGTGATCCTCTTGTGCAGAGTGGGTAAAAAGGTCTGATATTGCAAGTGTGTTACCAGCGCCCCCTACTGGTTCCCATCAGCTTGAACTGCTCATCACGCAGCCCGACCAGCAGCGCCTTGCCATCTGCTTGCAGCCGAAATTCGCCGTAGCGTGCCCCTTCATACTGCGCCCCTGTGCCCTCTTCGAAGAAGAAGGCATCGGGCCCGATCAGCCACTGGCTGTCGCTGCGCCGCACCTGTAACAGCCGCTCATCCGGCGCCAGTTGCGCGGGCGTGCCATCGGCCACCCAGCTGGCCACCTGTTGCCCATCGAGGCGGATCACCAGGGTATCGCTGCCATTGGCGCGTTCGCTGTCGCGATGGGCACCGAGCTGGCGGGCAATGTCGTAGTTCAGCCGCATGTAATCCCCCTGCATCAGGGAGCGGGGGTCGACCGGTGCCAGCCTGAGCAGCACCCTGTCGGCGCTGCTGATGGCGCGCTCGTAACTCCAGACGGTGACGTTGATGGCTGCCAGTATGGCGAGGCCGGTCAGCAGGAGCCCAAGCCGTCTCATGATGGTGTCCTCCCATTCAGAACCTTCAGTAGCTGGCGGGTGCCGAGCAGCAGGGTGCCCGAGCCCAGTAGCAACCAGGATTTGGTCATCAGGGTCAGCCCCAGATCGTAGTAATAGAGGGAGCCAAAGCCGAGCAGCAGCAGGCCCGCCAGCGTCATTAGCCCCATGCTTCCGGCATAAAAGCCGAGCACCAGCACCAGCGTGCCAGCCCCCATGCCGGGGATGAGGGCGCTGATCAGCACCAGTGGCAGCCCATACCGCAGTGGCAGCTTGAGCCGGACCATAACCCCGAGCAGCAGGGCTGCACAGAGCAGGGGATTGAGCCAGAGCGGCAGGCGGGAGTGGCCCAGCTCGTCGAGCATGTTGGCGCCTGCGTCCCACAGCGGCTGGTGCAAGCGCCCCAGCACCAGCAGGGAGAGCGCCAACCCCAGGGTGAGGGATTCGTAGCACTGATGGTGGACGGGCTGACGCTCCGCCTGCAGCCAGCAGAGGGTGATGGCCGCCATCACCAGCGGCAGCGCCAGCAGCTGCAGGCCGAGACAAGCCAGCCCAAGCGTGAGCAGTATGGCGGCGGCGAAGCTGTGGAACAGCCGGATCAGCCAGTGCTCGAACAGGGCGGCGATGGCCAGCGAGAGCAGCGCCAGCCCCAGCCAGAGCGGCGCCGAGTGCGGGTCAAGCTGATCGATGAGGCCATAGAGCAGCCAGGCATCGGCGGCCAGCGCCAGCGCCAGCACGAACTGATCCACCAGATCGCTGGATGTGGCATTGCGCTGGGCGAAGCGGTTGAGGCTATAGGCGATGGCCATCAGCACGACGCCCATCATCAGGGCGCTGTTGGCATCCCGGGTGAGCTGCGAGAACGACATGAACAGGAAAAACAGCAGGAAGAGGGCGGCGATCCAGCCCACCATGCCGAGCAGGAAGCGGCTCGACCAGTGGGGCCGGGTATCATGGGGGGCGTCCCCTTCCACCAAATTGGCCTGTTGCAGCCGCTGCCAGGGGGTCAGATCAGCCATGGTGCCTCCTCTTGACGGGCTTGCCAGATACCTTGCTTAGGCATGGGACCTCCGTTGCTGTTGCAGCCAGCGGCTGGCGGCCACTGACAGGCCGATGGCAATCAGACTGAGCAGCAGAAAGCCGTTGATGTCGGGCTCCATCCACTTGCCAAGGGCCGCCAGGATCACGGCGATCAGGCTCAGGCAGCCCATGGCGAGCCCGGCGATAAATCTGTGGTGCCAGCACAGATAGGCGGCGCCCAGCCATGCGATCCAGGCGGGCCAGACCCAGGGGGAGGCGGCATCAAACAGCGCCAGCAATGCCAGCAGGGTGACGCCGAGGCCGGCGGCCAGGCCCGGCAGCCAGGCCGGTAGCAGCGTGTGGCGCGCGGGCACCAGCGAAAGCAGACCCCAGAGGGCGGCGTTGAGTAGGGTCAGGCTCCAGCCGAGCGCCTCTTCATCGAAGGCAACGAAGAGGGTGAACAGGCCGAGCCGCCAGTAGAGTACCAGCGCCAGCTGGCCGAGCAGCCAGCTCAGGGTCCACAGCAAGGGGCTCTGGCCGAGCGCCGCCAGTGGCAGCAGCATCAGGGCCCAGGTGGCGAACAGCTGCCAGGGGTCGGCGCCTGTCTGGTAGGTCTGCCCCACCAGGGCCAGCAGGGCACCGATAGTGAGCGCTGCGGCCAGCAGCAAGGCCTGGCGGGGCGTGTCGGCCAGGGGCTTGCGCCATAGCAGCACCAGCATGGCGAGCAGGGGCAGCTCCAGCAGGGCGAGGCGGGGGAGACGGCCCAGCTCCTGCCAGTTGAAGGCGACGAAGAACACCAGTCCGGCGCCCAGGCACAGGCTGCCAAGCCAGAGCAGCAGGCGATCGAACAACCATTGCCAGCGGCGGTGGCCGGGTGGCAGCTCGCACAGGGCGAGGGCGGCTGGCAGTTGCGCCTGGGCGAGGCGTCCGCGTCTGACCCAGTCGAGCAGCGTCTGTCTTGAGGTGAAGTGCATGGGAGGCTCCATGAGGTTTGCCGCATTATGCCACCGTCATGGCACTGCGGAACACTCCCCGTGTGTGGGCGTGCGGCAGCGGGGTGGGTGGCGCAGGGTTAGGCTGCTGACGCGGCAACAAAAAGCCCCGCCTGTTTGAAGAGAGGCGGGGCTGGCTTGGTAAAACACCACATGTATGCCGGCACGGGGCGGGGTAGGCAAGTGCTCACGCTTGCCTCGCCGCCTTCGGGGCCGGTCTGTGTCAGGCGAAGATCAGGGTGCTTACCCCGAGGCCGACAAACAGGATGGCGCAGGCGATGCGGATCCCCTTGAGCGGCAACTTGTCGGCGCCCAGCTTGCCGAGCAGCACCACGGGCACGTTGGCCAGCATCATGCCGAGGGTGGTGCCTGTGATGACTTGCACCAGCGAGTCATATTTGGCCGCCAGCAACACTGTGGCGATCTGGGTCTTGTCGCCTATCTCGGCGATGAAGAAGAGCACGAATGTGGCCATGAAGGGGCCGTACTTGTCGAGCGAGCTCTCCTCGTCGTCCATCTTGTCCGGCACCAGGATCCAAGCTGCCATGGCAATGAAGGCGCCGGCGACCAGATAGATCATCACTTGGGGATCCAGCCAGCGGCTGATGAACTCGCCAAACCAGGCGGCGGCGGCGTGGTTGAGCAGGGTAGCCGCCAGCATGCCGGCTATGATGGGCCAAGGCTTGCGAAAACGACAGATGAGTAGCAACGCCAGCAGCTGGGTCTTGTCGCCGATCTCGGCGATAGCCACGCTCAGGGTTGAGGTTAACAAGGCTTCCATAAAAATGACCGGGGGACGGAATTGTTATACCTGAGACAAGCCTGCGCCATCCGTCCCCGGTATTGGCACTGGCCCGTCAAAGGTCTTGTCAAATCCACGGATTAGATGGATCACCCTGACCATGGTGAGTTGGCACCAAGCATGTTGATCAGGGTCGCAAACCGGTTTGGGATCGGGTTGCGAGACTACTCCCCCTCGATGGGAGCGGGCATTCTAGGGAAAAATCATCCGCCAGACAAGTGGGTTAGCCACCGACCAGCTTGACGCTGAAACCGGCCTTCTCCAGTTCGGTTTTGATCAGGTCCCGTTTATCCCCCTGGATCTCGATGATCCCCTCTTTCAGGCCGCCGCCGGTACCGCACTTTTTCTTGAGCAGGGTGGCGATGGCCTTTTGCTGTTCGGCCGGTACGCCGTGAATGCTGATGACGCCGGCGCCCTTGCGCCCCTTGGTCTCGCGCCGGATGCGCACAGTGCCATCCTGCGGGAAGGGGGAGGCAGATTGAGACTGGGTCTGTTCCTTGATGATGCCGCCATCTGTGCTGTAAACCAGGCGGCTGTTGTTGTCGTGACTCATGGCAATACTTTATGGGTTAGCTAAGCGGAGTTTGATTTTACTCAAATAAAAGTTGAAGACACAGCATATAATGCCCGGAGTAAAAGCGAATTATTATTGTTTAACTTCAGGAGTCAGTCATGGTACTCACGCAGTTGTCACCGGGACAGAGTGCTCGCATCAAGAACATGAACCAGTTGACCCGCCCCCTGCGGCGCAAATTGATGGTGATGGGCTTGTTGCCACAGACTGAAGTCATCTATCTGCGATCCGCCCCGCTGGGGGATCCGCTTCAGATCCAGTGTCAGGGGATCTGTCTCTCCATGCAAAAGAGTCTGGCCCAGCAAATCGAGGTCGAACCGGTATGAGTTATTCCCTGGTAACCGTCGGTAATCCCAATAGTGGCAAGACCTCCCTGTTCAACGCCCTGACCGGTGCCCGCCAACAGGTGGGCAACTGGAGTGGCGTCACCGTCGATAAAAAGATGGGCGAATTTTCCGCCGATGGTCACGACTACAAGCTGATGGATCTGCCCGGCATCTATAGCCTGGCCAATCAGGAAGGGAGTCTGGACGAGCAGATTGCCAGTCGCTTCGTTCAGGGTCAGCAGCCGGACCTGTTGCTCAATGTCATCGATGCCGCCAACCTGGAACGCTCCCTCTATCTCACGCTGCAGTTGCGCGAGCTGGGGCTGCCCATGGTGGTGGTGCTCAACAAACTGGATATCCTGCAAAAGCGTCGCATCGTTATCGACGAGAGCAGGCTCGGCAAATCCCTCGGTTGTCCGGTGGTCGCCCTCTCTGCGCACAACAGCAAGCAGGTTGCCGCCTTGAAGCAGCAGATCCAGCAGTTCATTGGCCAGCCCCAGCAGGCGCTGCGGCTCGATTACGGCCGCGACCTTGAACACGATCTGGCGGAGCTTGAGACCCTGCTCGCCCCCCATCACCTCACCCCCCGTGGCCGCGCCCTGCGCCTGCTGGAAGAGGATGTGGTGATGCAGGAGACCCTGTTGCCCGGCCAGCAGGCCGCCGCCACCAACGTGGTGGCCCGCGCCCATCATGCCCAGGACATCGATCTGCAACTGGCGGATATCCGCTATGGCCACATTCACCAGTGGGCCGGCCAGGCGTGTCAGCAGAAGGGCAAGCTCACCGTGGCCCAGAGCGAATGGCTGGATCGGGTGCTGCTCAACCGCTGGGTTGGCATCCCCTTCTTCCTGCTGGTGATGTACCTGATGTTCATGTTCGCCATCAAGGTGGGCAGCGCTTTCATCGACTTTTTCGACATCATGGGCGGTGCCCTGTTCGTGGATGGCGTGCACCACCTGCTGGGGCTCTTCGGTGCCCCTGACTGGCTGGGGGCCATACTGGCGGACGGCTTCGGGGTCGGCTTGCAGACGGTGGCCACCTTTATTCCGGTGATCGGCTGCCTCTATCTGTTCCTCGCGGTGCTGGAGAGCTCAGGCTACCTGGCCCGTGCCGCCTTCGTGGTGGATGCCCTGATGCGCCGCCTCGGCCTGCCGGGCAAGGCATTTGTGCCCATGCTGATGGGCTTTGGCTGCACCGTGCCGTCGGTGATGGCGACCCGCACCCTCAACTCGGAGCGGGAGCGGCTGATGACCTCGGCCATGGCCCCCTTCATGTCGTGCGGTGCCCGCCTGCCGGTCTACGCCCTGTTTGCGGTGGCCTTCTTCCCCGAATCGGGTCAGAACCTGGTGTTCGGTCTCTACCTCATCGGCATTGTGGTGGCCGTGCTCACCGGCCTGCTGCTGCGCAGCACCCTGCTGCCAGGCAAGAGCGACGCCATGCTGATGGAGATGCCCGATTACGAGTGGCCGCGCCCCATCAACGTGGGGATCAAGACCTGGCAGAAGCTCAAATCCTTCGTGTTCGGCGCCGGTAAAACCATAGTGCTGGTGGTCGCCGTGCTGAGCGTGCTCAACTCGCTGGGCACGGATGGCAGTTTCGGCCACCAGGATCAGGAGAGCTCGGTGCTGAGCAAGATAAGCCAGGCCGTGACCCCGGTGTTGCACCCCATAGGCGTGCGTGATGACAACTGGCAGGCCACAGTGGGTATCGTCACCGGCATCTTCGCCAAAGAGGCGGTGGTTGGCACCCTCAACAGCCTCTACGCGGGCAAGAGCGGTGGTGAGGAGGCGGGCGAGTTCTCGCTGGTGGCCAGCTTCCACGAGGCCGTGGCTGCCGTGTCTACCAATCTGGCGGAGATCAACCCGACCGACCCCATGGGGCTTGCCGTTGGCAATCTCGGCGACCAGCAAGCCGCCGCTGACGCGCAGGAGGTCGATGTCTCCACCTACGGCAACATGCAGGCCCACTTCGACGGCGCGGCCGGTGCCTTTGCCTATCTGCTGTTCGTGCTGCTCTACATGCCCTGCGCCGCCGCCATGGGGGCGCTGGTGCGGGAAACCGGTCGTCAGTGGGCGCTTTTGACTGCCGCCTGGTGCAACTACGTGGCCTTTATGTGCGCCACTGTCTTCTATCAGCTGGCAACCTTTGCCGCTCATCCCGAGCAGAGCCTGTTCTGGATCGGCAGCTATGGCCTCTCCCTGCTGCTGCTCTGGTGGCTGGGCCGTCGTCACGGCGACATAGTCGCCCGCAAGGTGGTGGCCCTGTGATCCTGCGGGAGCTCGGCGACTATCTCGCCGCACAGCAGAAGGTGAGCCGGCGGGATCTGGCGCGCCACTTCCACACCTCGGAAGATGCGGTGGAGGCCATGCTCGGCGTCTGGATGCGCAAGGGCCGGGTCGCCAAGCGGGAGACCCAGGTGTGCGGCGGCAGCTGCTGCGGCAAGCGTCAGGAGGTGATGTTCGAGTGGTGCGAGCCGGGCCAGATTGGCCTGGTGCAAAAGCGCTGAGCCTGCGCCCTGGTCCACCTCACTCCATGACAAGGGGACGGGACTGACCGGCGGGTGCCTGCGGTGGTGAATGCCCACTGTGGATATCTGGCTGAATAAAGAATAGGCCGACATCGCTGTCGGCCTCTTTGTATTTTCATCTCAGAAGACGTCGGCTGCCCGATTAATCCTCTTCGGCCCAGCGGCGTGAACGCTCAACCGCTTTTTGCCAGCCGTGATAGCGCTTGTCGCGATCGGCGTGATCCATCTGCGGGATAAACTCGCGATCCACGCTGAACTTGTCTTCCAGCTCGTCAGAGCTCTTCCAGAAGCCGACGGCCAGACCGGCCAGGAAGGCAGCGCCCATGGCGGTGGTCTCGATGCGGGTCGGACGCACCACCGGGGTGTGCATCATGTCGGACTGGAACTGCATCAGGAAGTCGTTGGCGACGGCGCCACCGTCTACCTTGAGGGCCGCCAGCTTGATGCCGGAGTCCTGCTGCATGGCATCCAGCACATCGCGGCTCTGATAGGCGATGGACTCCAGCGCAGCACGAATGATGTGGTTGCGGTTGGCGCCACGGGTCAGGCCGACCATGGTGCCGCGCGCATAGGGATCCCAGTAGGGTGCGCCCAGACCGACGAAGGCTGGCACCAGATAGACGCCATTGGTGTCACCCACCTTGGAGGCGAAGTAGTCAGTATCGCGGGCATCGTGAATGAGTTTCAGCTCGTCACGCAGCCACTGCACGGTCGCGCCGCCCATAAAGACAGCCCCTTCCAGCGCGTAATTCACTTCTCCTTTCGGGCCGATGGCGACCGTGGTCAGCAGGCCGTTGCTGGAGCGAACCGGCTCTGTGCCGGTGTTCATCAGCAAGAAGCAGCCGGTACCGTAGGTGTTCTTGGCCATCCCTTTTTCGAAGCAGAGCTGGCCAAACAGGGCAGACTGCTGGTCACCGGCAATGCCAGCGATGGGGATACGGGAGCCGCCGCCACGGGTGGTGTAGCCGTACACTTCGGACGAGGGCTTGACCTCTGGCAGCATGGACAAGGGAATGCCCAGCTCGTCCAGCATCTTCTTGTCCCACTTCAGGTCGCGGATGTTGTAGAGCATGGTACGGGAGGCGTTGGTCGGGTCGGTGACATGCACTTCGCCGTTGGTCATCTTCCACACCAGCCAGGTGTCTATGGTGCCGAACAGCAGCTCGCCGTTCATCGCCTTCTCGCGGGCACCTTCGACGTTGTCGAGGATCCACTTCACCTTGGTACCGGAGAAGTAGGCATCCAGCACCAGACCGGTGTTCTCGCGCACATACTCTTCCAGGCCACGGGCCTTGAGCTCTTCACAGATGGCGGCGGTGCGGCGGCACTGCCAGACGATGGCGTTGTAAATGGGTTTGCCGGTGGCCTTTTCCCATACCACTGTGGTTTCACGCTGGTTGGTGATGCCGATGGCGGCAATCTCTTCGCTGCGCAGGCCCGTCTTGGCCAGCACTTCGGTGAAGACGGAAGACTGGGTCGCCCAGATCTCCATGGGGTCGTGTTCTACCCAGCCCGCTTTCGGGTAGTGCTGGGTGAATTCGCGCTGGGAGGTGCCGACGATATTGGCATCCTGGTCAAACACGATGGCGCGGGAAGAGGTAGTACCCTGGTCCAGAGCGACGACATATTTTTTTTCAGCAGACATGATGTTCTCCACGTTTTTATTTTCCACGTTTTTACACGTTGGGGAGGGCCGCTCTTATGCGGCGGCCTCTTCGTTGGCGGTTTGGGCAGCTTGCTCGGTGGCGGCAACACGGTTGCCAGGCACACAGGGGGCCAACACTTTCACGTACAGGGCGGTACCAAGCTGGGCACCGACGATGGGGCCAAGGATGGGTACCCAGAAGTAGGGGTTGTCACGACCACCGGTCATGGCCACGTCACCCCAGCCTGCCAGGAAGGCAAACAGTTTGGGGCCGAAATCGCGGGCCGGGTTCATGGCAAAACCGGTTAACGGGCCGAGGGAGGCACCGATCACGGCGATCAGGATACCGATCAGCAGGGCAGCAGCGAAACCTTTGGGGGCGCCGTTGTTGTTGTCACCCAGCGCCATGATGCCCAGCATCAGGACGGCGGTGATCACCAGCTCGACCGCGAAGGCTTGCATGTTGGAGAGCAGCGAATGCGGATAGGTAGAGAAGATGCCAGCGGTGCCAAGGCTCTCGACGCTGCCGCGCACCACGTTGTGGGTCACTTCCCACTGGGTGAACAGGCCGCTATAGAGGAAGTAGACAAGGGCGGCGAAGCAGAAGGCGCCTGCGACTTGAGCGATGATGTAGGGCACCACTTTACGTTTGTCGAACCCGCAGAAGGTCATCAGCGCCAGGGTCACGGCCGGGTTCAGGTGGGCACCTGAAATACCCCCGGTCACATAGATGGCGATGGCGACACCCAGACCCCAGGTAATCGAGATTTCCCATTGTCCGAAGTTGGCGCCTGCCAGCACCAGGGCGGCCACACAACCGACGCCGAAAAATATCAGCAGGCCGGTGCCGATAAATTCGGCGATGCACTCGCCAAGCAGGGTATTGGGTCTTTGTATGCTCATACCGTTATTCCTTATATCTACCCAGAGTAGGTTTGATGTTCTGTTTTGTTGTTTTTTTCAGTCCCATTATTTCGTTGGAAAACGTTTTTCTTGTTTTTTGAGCTGACGCAAACGTTATGCTCGTTTGTGCTCGTTCCAGGACGAGGGAGAAAATAAACCTAAATCGAACATTCACCACCTCCTCCCCGCAGGAAGTGTGGACAAGATCCCACTCATTGCTAAAAAACTGTGACGGAAAGCAAGATGCAGCCATGCTTGTACCACTTAGTGGGTAGCTGTAAGCCTTGCTATATAAGGGATTGCGGCTGATACGCAACTACTCAACTGGCGCTTTCTTTTGTAATAAAACTGCAATATTTGAGCCTCCATCACAGATTAAATGTTCATATATGAGCACAATAGGCTCGCTTTCGAATCAGGACTCCTCTGGTTGGTCAGCATGGACAGGGCACCCTCAACCGCCCACAACAACAATAAGGACGCAGAACATGCTTAGTCTCTTCAGGCCTGCCCCACATATAGACAGGCTCCCGGCCGACAAGGTCGATCCCTTCTACAAACGCATGCGTTGGCAGGTGTTTTTCGGGATCTTCTTCGGTTATGCCGGTTACTATCTGGTGCGAAAAAACTTCAGTCTGGCGATGCCTTATCTGATTGAACAGGGATTCTCCCGCGGCGATCTGGGCCTGGCCCTGTCGGGGGTTTCCATCGCTTATGGTCTGTCCAAGTTCCTGATGGGGAACGTCTCTGACCGCTCCAATGCCCGTTACTTCCTCTCCGCAGGCCTGCTGCTCTCGGCCGGCATCATGTTCATGATGGGGACAGTGCACTGGGCCACCTCCAGCATCGGCATCATGTTTGTGCTCTTGTTCCTGAACGGTTGGGCACAGGGCATGGGCTGGCCGCCCTGCGGTCGCACCATGGTGCACTGGTGGTCACAGAAGGAGCGTGGCGAAGTGGTCGCGGTCTGGAACGTGGCGCACAACGTCGGCGGCGGCATGATAGGCCCGCTGTTCATCCTCGGGATGGGCTGGTTCAATGACTGGCGCAGTGCCTTCTATGTGCCGGCGGCTGCGGCGGCTGCCATTGCGGTGATCACCTTCTTCGTGATGCGCGATACCCCGCAATCCGTGGGTTTGCCCCCCATCGAAGAGCACAAGAACGACTATCCGAAGGATTACAACGAAAGCCATGAGCAGGAGTTTTCCGCCAAGGAGATCTTCGTCAAGTACGTGCTGCACAACAAGCTGCTGTGGTATATCGCCATTGCCAACGCCTTCGTTTACCTCATTCGTTACGGCGTGCTGGACTGGGCCCCGACCTACCTGAAAGAGGCCAAGGACTTCAGTGTCGATAACTCCTCCTGGGCTTACTTCCTGTACGAGTGGGCCGGTATTCCGGGCACCCTGCTGTGCGGCTGGATCTCGGACAAGCTGTTCCAGGGTCGCCGTGCCCCGGCCGGTATCCTGTTCATGGTGCTGGTGACCGTTGCCGTACTGGTTTACTGGTTCAACCCGGCTGGCAACCCGACCATCGACATGATGGCACTGGTGGCCATCGGCTTCCTGATATACGGTCCCGTCATGTTGATCGGCCTCTATGCGCTTGAGCTGGCACCGAAGAAAGCAGCCGGTACTGCGGCAGGTTTCACCGGGCTGTTCGGTTATCTGGGCGGCGCCGTGGCAGCCAACGCCATGCTGGGCTACACGGTTGACCACTTCGGTTGGGATGGTGGCTTCATGGTGCTGACCGCGTCTTGCGTGCTCTCCATCATCTTGCTGGCCATGACCCTCAAGCACGAGAACATTGCCGTCGCGGCCAAGAAAGCGGCTGCCGATAGGGCATAAAACGTGATCCTGCCCTTATCGATCCGAAAAGGGATCAGGTAAACTGCAAAAGGCCCCGCATCTGCCGGGGCCTTTTTTCGTCCCATCATCGGAGTGCAAGCGTGAAGCAAACCCAACGACATCTGGAGATCCTGGACGTCCTGACGCGGCAGGGCTTTGTCTCGACCGAGGATCTGGTGACCCACTTTGACGTCAGCCCCCAGACCATTCGCCGGGATCTGAATGATCTTGCCGAACAGAACAAGATCCGGCGCCATCATGGCGGTGCCTCCCTGCATTCGAGTACCGTCAATACCGCCTACAGTGCCCGTAAAGTGATGCAGCTCAAGGAGAAAGAGCGTATCGCCCGCGAAGTGGCCGCCAACATTCCCGACGGTTCATCGCTCTTTATCGACATTGGTACTACCACAGAAGCCATCGCCCGTGCCCTGCTGGATCACCGTGAGCTGCGGGTTGTCACCAACAACCTCAACGTGGCCAGCATTCTGACGGCCAAGGATGACTTCACCGTCATCATCGCCGGTGGCGAGATCCGCAACCGGGATGGCGGCATAGTGGGGGAGGCGACCCGCGATTTCATCGGCCAGTTCCGCATGGACTACGGTGTCATCGGTATCTCGGGCATCGACAATGACGGCTCCCTGCTCGATTTCGACTATCACGAGGTGAAGATTGCCCAAGCCATCATCGCCCACTCCCGTCAGGTGTTTCTGGCCGCCGACCACACCAAGTTTGGTCGCAATGCCATGGTCAATCTGGGCAACCTCAACCAGATCCACGCCCTGTTCACTGATCAGGAGCCGCCCGAGAAGCTCATGCGGTTGATGTCCCAGCATCAGATCGCGTGTCACATCTGCTGAGTCGCCCCCGCACTGGTATCAGGCCGCCGCACCGGCGGCCGCTTCTTTTCCGCTTCCTCCTCCTCTCTGTTTGCACACCCTGCGCTTGCATTCTGGATGCCCCGCGTCTTGGATGCCCACGGGCATGAGCGCGATCTCGCGCCCCCTTTTTTGCCAGCCAGCCCCTTGCTGACACCCTGATCACCGACGGCCCGCATTTTTAGCATTGCCATAACCATCGCGATCACATTTTCTCCATAAAATGTTCGTTTATCATTTTTTCATGCTCTAATATGAGCGAAATCAAACATTGCTGTCATGGCAACACAAAATAAGAAAGAGTAGGTGAACATGAGCGAACATTATGATCTGGTCGTCGTTGGCGGCGGCATCAATGGGGTGGGCATTGCGGCTGATGCAGCGGGTCGGGGTCTGAAGGTTGCCCTGTTCGAGGCGCAAGATCTCGCCTCTGCCACCTCTTCCAATTCCAGCAAGCTGATCCACGGTGGCTTGCGTTACCTCGAACATTACGAATTCCGGCTGGTAAAAGAGGCGTTGGCGGAGCGGGAAGTGCTGCTCGGCATGGCTCCTCACATCGCCCGTCCCATGCGCTTTCGGCTGCCCCATCGCCCGCACCTGCGTCCGGCCTGGATGATCCGCGCCGGTCTGTTCCTGTATGACAACCTGGCCAAGCGCGACAAGCTCAAGGGCAGCTGTGGCCTGCGCTTCCTGCCGCAAGACGGCCTGAAGAGCGGTATCAACAAGGGCTTCGAATATTCGGATGCCTGGGTCGATGATGCTCGCCTGGTGGTGCTCAATGCCATGATGGCCCGGGACAAGGGGGCCGACGTGCAGACCCGTACCCGCTGCATCAAGGCGGTGCGTGGCTCCAAGCACTGGACCCTGACCCTGGAGCGGGAAGGGGGCGAACAGTTCACCGTCACCTGCCGTGGTCTGGTCAATGCGGCCGGTCCCTGGGTCAAGACCTTCTATGACGAGAGCCTGCACGAGAAATCTCCCCGTGGCATTCGCCTCATCAAGGGCAGCCACATCATAGTGCCGCGCATCCATGAGCGCGAAGAGGCCTATATCCTGCAAAACGAGGACAACCGTATCGTCTTCGTCATCCCCTATCAGCAGGACTACTCGCTGATTGGCACCACGGACGTGGAGCATCACGGCAGTCCGCGCGAAGCGAAGATCAGCGACGCCGAGATAAGCTACCTCTGCAAGGTGGTCAACGCCCACTTCACTCGCCAGATCGCCCCGAAAGATGTGATCTGGACCTATGCCGGGGTGCGCCCGCTGTGCGATGACGAGTCAGATTCACCGCAGGCGGTGACCCGCGACTACACCCTCGAGCTCTCCGGCGAATCCGACGGCGCGCCGCTGCTCTCGGTGTTTGGCGGCAAGCTCACCACTTATCGCAAGCTGGCCCAGGCCGCCTGTAACAAGCTCAAACCCTGGTTCAGCCAGATGGGCGAAGATTGGACCGCCAGCAGCCGTCTGCCCGGTGGTGAGTTCGACTGCTCCACCACCGAGTTGGCCCGCGCTTACATGCTCGAATTTGACTGGCTGGATGAGCGCAATGCCCGCCGTATCGCGGAAGCCTATGGCAGCCATGCTCGCCTCTGGTTGCACGAGGAGCGCGGTCAGCACTTTGGCGCCGGTTTGTACGAGTCGGAAGTGCGTTATCTGATGAGCCGCGAGTGGGCCCATTCGATGGAAGACATACTGTGGCGCCGCAGCAAGCTGGGGCTGCGCCTGTCCGATACCGAGCAGCTGCAACTGCACGTCTGGCTGGAGCAACACCAGCACGCCCTGCTCAAGGCCAGCTGATGAAGAGACGGGCGGCCCCTTGGCCGCCCGCCGTTAAACTGTAATAAACCTCTGTTATAACAATAACCTACACCCAATACACAATAACAAAGAGCACCGCGCATGAAAAAACTCTCTCTCTCCCTGATCGCCCTTGGCCTGGGGGGCGCTCTCGCATTGCCTGCCCTGGCTGCCGATGAAGGTAAAATCGTGATTGCCCACCGTGGCGCGTCCGGCTATCTGCCCGAGCATACCCTGGAGTCCAAGGCGCTGGCCTATGGCATGGGGGCCGACTATCTGGAGCAGGATCTGGTGATGACCAAGGATGACCAGCTGGTGGTGATGCACGATCACTTCCTCGATGGCATCACGGACGTGGCCGAGCGTTTCCCCGGTCGGGTCCGTCCGGACGGACGCTACTATGTGGTGGACTTCACCCTGGACGAGGTGCGCTCCTTGCGCATGACGGAGCCGTTCCAGCTGGTGGATGGCAAGCAGGTGCCCGTTTATCCGGCCCGCTTCCCGCTGTGGAAGTCCAGCTTCAAGATCCACACCTTCCAGGAAGAGATAGAGATGATCCAGGGGCTCAACAAGAGCACTGGCAAGCACATTGGCATCTACCCGGAGATCAAGGCCCCCTGGCTGTTTCGCCACGAAGGCAAAGATATCTCCAAGGCGGTGCTGAACGTACTCAAGGAGTACGGCTACACAGGGAAGGATGACAAGGTCTACCTGCAGAGCTTCGATGCCGACGAGCTCAAGCGCATCAACAGCGAGCTGATGCCGGCCATGGGCATGGACTTGAAACTGGTGCAGCTGATGGCCGAGACCGACTGGAACGAGACCATGGTCTATGACGCCAAAGGCAAGGCAACCCCTTATGACTATGACTGGATGTTCAAGCCGGGCGCCATGAAGACCATCGCCAGCTATGCCGAAGGGATAGGCCCCTGGAAGCCGATGATAGTCACAGAGCCGGGCATCCTGGGCAAACCTGTGTTTACCCATATGGTGAAAGAGGCCCATGCCGCCGGTCTCAAGGTACATCCTTATACCTTCCGTCAGGATGAAGGCCAGATCCCGGCCTATGCCAAGGACTTCAGTGATCTGCTCAACATCTTCCTCTATCAGGCCGATGTTGACGGGGTGTTCAGCGACTTCCCGGACAAGGCGGTCGAAGCCATCAAGGCACACGGCAAACCATAACTGCAGAGCAAGACGCGAACGCGAGCGGGGCCAGGTGCCCCGCTTTTTTTATAACATGGAGGCAAGCGCTGGGGTGGGATGGTGGTTGAGCAGCGCTGACAGTCGCATCGGGGTGTAACTATAAGTTTACTATTCTTGGCGGTTCAGGGACTTTTATCCGCGACTTTCTGGCTGTTTAGGTCACCGAGCTGGTTGTTTATCCACCATCCAGGCAGTTTAACCGCTAGTTTCACTTGATTGTTTGTTTTTCCTTGGTAAGGTGAGGGCGGTTGCGTAACAATGTGCTGACTTGTGTAAACAAAAATATACGATCAGTGCGATTGGCTTAAAAACGGTAGAGAGAATGAGATCATGCAAAGAGACCCCCTGAACAACATCCATATCCAGTCCGAACAAGTGATGATCACGCCTGCCCAGCTCAAGGAGAAGCTACCCATCTCCGACCAGGCGCTGGCATTCGTGCAAGGGGCCCGTACCACCATCGCCGACATCATCCACCGCCGCGATCACCGCCTGCTGGTGATCTGTGGTCCCTGCTCCATTCACGACATGGACGCCGCCAAAGAGTACGCAACCAGACTCAAAGCGCTGCATGACGCTTATCAGGACTCTCTCTACATTGTCATGCGGGTCTACTTTGAGAAGCCACGCACCACGGTCGGCTGGAAAGGCTTTATCAACGATCCGAATCTGGATGGCACCTTCGATGTGGAGCTGGGGCTACACCGGGCCCGCGAGCTGCTCTGCTGGCTGGCGGAGCTGGAATTGCCGCTGGCGACCGAGGCACTCGACCCCATCAGCCCGCAATACCTGGCGGAGCTCTTCTCCTGGTCAGCTATTGGCGCCCGTACCACCGAATCCCAGACTCACAGGGAGATGGCATCCGGCCTCTCCATGCCTGTGGGCTTCAAGAACGGCACCGACGGTAACCTGGGCACCGCCATCAATGCGCTGCAGGCGGCCTCCAGCCCCCACGCCTTCATGGGGATCAACCAGCAGGGTCAGGTCGCCTTGCTGCAGACCCAGGGCAACCCGGATGGTCACGTGATCCTGCGTGGCGGCAAGCATCCCAACTATGACTCGGTCAATGTGTCGCTGGCAGAAGAGGCGCTGGAGAACGCGGGCCTGCTGCCCGGTCTGGTGGTGGATTGCAGCCACGGCAACTCCAGCAAGGATCACCGTTTGCAGCCCAAGGTGGCCGACAACGTGATCCACCAGATCCAGGAGGGCAACCGCTCCATCATCGGGGTGATGCTCGAATCCCACCTGTTCGAGGGCAACCAGTCCAGCGAGCAGCCCAAGCAGCAGATGCGCTATGGGGTCTCTATCACCGATGCCTGCATCGACTGGGACACCACCGCGACCCTGCTGGCCCGCTGCCACAACCAGCTGGTTGAACCTCTCAAGGGCAGAACTGCACGGTAAGCCGTGGTATCTTGTCGTAACCTATTGAACAATCTGGGTATCACCGCACGTGGCATCACGCCGTGATACTTTGTTGCCTCTTGAATTTCAGGGCGCCGCAGCCCGCGGCGCCGGCAGGGACTGGATATGGCTGAAGAGTTGAATGCCCTCAGGGACAAAATCGATGTGGTGGACCGGCAGCTGATCGATCTGCTGGCCGCCCGTCTAGCCCTGGTGGGAGAAGTGGGTGAGGTAAAGAGCCGCCACGGCCTGCCCATCTATGCACCGGACAGGGAGGCAAGCATGCTGGCCCGCCGCCGCGCCGAGGCCGAACTGCTGGGAGTGCCCGGCGATCTCATCGAAGATGTGCTGCGCCGGGTGATGCGTGAATCCTACATTCTCGAGTCGGCCAGCGAAAAAGATAACCACTTCAAATGCATGAAGCCGGACCTTGGCAAGGTGGTCATCATCGGCGGCCAGGGCCAGCTGGGCCGGCTGTTCGGTCACATGTTCGGCCTCTCCGGCTACCGGGTCGAGACCCTCGAACAAGCAGATTGGCCAAGGGCTGACGCCATCCTGGCCGATGCGGGTCTGGTGATGGTGGCGGTGCCCATCGACATCACCTGTCAGATCATCGACCGACTCGGCAACTTGCCCGTCGATTGCTTGCTGGTGGATGTCACCAGCGTCAAGAGTGAGCCGCTTGCCCATATGTTGGCGGTACACCAAGGGCCCGTGCTGGGGCTGCACCCCATGTTCGGACCGGATGTGGCGAGCCTCGCCAAGCAGGTGATCGTGTGCTGTCAGGGCCGTGACGCGGCCGCCAGTCAGTGGTTGCTGGATCAGATGACCATCTGGGGCGCCCGCTTGCAGCAGGTGGAAGCCAAGGCGCACGATGAGGCCATGACTCTCATTCAGGCGCTGCGCCACTTCGCCACCTTTGCCTACGGTTGGCACCTCTCGCAAGAGAGTGCCAATCTGGATCGCCTGCTGAGCCTGAGCTCCCCCATCTACCGGCTGGAGCTGGCCATGGTGGGGCGGCTGTTCGCTCAGGACCCGGAACTCTATGCCGACATCATTTTGTCGTCACCGCAGAATCTGGCGATGATCCGCCGCTACTACCAGAACTTTGGCGAGGTGCTGGGGCTGCTGGAGCAGGGGGATAGGGCTGGCTTTATCGCTGCCTTCTCGCAGGTCTCCGGTTTCTTCGGCGAACACGCCGACCAGTTCCTGCGCGAGAGCCGCATGTTGCTGGCTCAGGCCAACGACCGCCGCCAGCACGGCTGATGCGATTGCACATAAGCATCATAGAGAAGGGGCCTATTCGGCCCCTTTTCTGTCTGTGTTATCCGCCCTGAGGTTATTCAGGCTGCGGCAGGCGCAGATCGGCGCCATCCCAACCGAGTGGCAGGGTCAGCAGCTGATCGATCAGCTCCCGGCGATCGGATTTCTCCAGATAGGCGAGGTAGAGCGGACGGCTCAGTGGCTGGCCTCCCTCCACCAGATGCAGCAGTCCCTGCTCCAGGAAGGGGCTCACCATCCGCCGTGGCAGATAGGCGGCACCGCCATTGGCCAGTACGAACTGCAGCGCCATGCTGGCGGAGCTCGAGTGCAGCACGGGTGTCTTTTGCAGGCTCTGCAAGCGGCTGGGTTGCGGCTCGAAGCTAGTGCCCCAGTCGAGGTGAATGTGGGGCATTTGCATCAGGCTGTCGGCGCTGGCGGCACCATCCCGGCTCACCAGCTCGAACACCAGCTCACCGATGGGGTGCAGGGCAATCTCGTCAATCTTGGTTGGCTCGGAGAGCAGGGCCAAGTCGAGGGAGCGCTCCAGCAACTGGCGGCACAGGTGCTCGCGCGAGGCGGTTTCGAGCCGCACGGCGAGGCCGGGAGCCAGCGCATAGACGTGATTGAGCCAGTCGTTGAAATCGAGCTCCCAGAACACGGCGGGCGCGCCTATGGCGAGTTGTTGACTGAAACCGGGGGAGAGCGCTACGTCCTGCTTGGCCCGACCCAGGGTATGCAAGATAGCATCTGCATAGGGCAGCAGACGTTCACCGGACGCGGTCAGGCGGATGTTGTTGCGATGACGGGCAAACAGACTGACCCCGAGTTGCTGCTCGAGCTGGCGGATCCGAAAGCTCACCGCCGACTGGGTCAGGTAGAGATTCTCAGCAGCCCGGCCAAAGTGCCGGGTCTTGCTGACCTCGATAAAGGTCCGAAGCAGTTCGGTATCCATTAATCGATGGACTCGTCGCTGCCGCCGCCACTGCCATTGCCACCTTCAAATCCACCGCCACCGGTTTCCTCGTTGGCGCCACCCGCGACTGTGCACAGACGATGCACGCGCTTGGGACCTATCACCTTCAGATACTTGAACCACACCTTGGCATGGGGGTTGCTGCCGGCAGAGCCAGATTTGATTTGTTCGAGAAAGGCGCTTTCTATGTCATCGCGCGGCGTCAGGCTGCCCTGATAGAGCGCCAGCATGGCGGTGCCGTATTTTTCCAGACTGTCCGCTTCGGCCACAGTGAATTCGCCACTGCGACGCAGGCCACGGGGAAAATGTTTGAAGTCGTTGAAACGCTTGTCGGATTCGAAGCTCATAGTGCTCTTTTTCTGGTTAGTTTGACCTTTGCGGGCAAGTATCATCAGGCTGTCGCAGAGTGCAAAATCAATTTTTTCACTATATGGATAAATTTCTTTAATCGAAAGTGATTTATCCATGATCCAACGGGCATGCAGGGGAAGCAGAAGCAAAAAAGTGAGAAAAAAAGCGGAGTTATGTCAGGTTCTATAAAGGTTTGGCGGGTAGGTAGACGATTTTTTGGTTAAAAATAAAGCGCCATTTGGCGCTCTATTTTGCATCATTCATGAACCAACGTAGGAAATTTGGTCTCGATAGATGCTTACTCTATCATGGCTGGCTGGGCCAGGTTGTCGGCACGCCACAGACGGTAGCGCACTTCATACTCCTGCGGGACGTAGAGCACGAACGGCAGCTTGGAGTTGTAGTTCACGAAGAAGCCCTGACCATAGATCTGGACGAAGGTCTCTTTCTTCTGGGCATCCGGGCAGGCCATCAGGGTGCTGATGGGATCGGAAACCTTATCGAGCATCAGGTAGTTGTAGCCCCAGCCCTTGACGCTGTGCTGTTCCAGATTGCCGGCGAAGCGCGGCACATTGCAATCGACCATCATTTTCTTGCCGACCTGCAACTCGACCATCATGTCGGCTTCATTCTCGACTTCTGGCAGGCGGATGACGACACGTTCCTGGTTTACTTCGGCGGCCGGGAACATGCTGATATCAAATTTTTTCGGTTCGGCGGCGAAGGCATGGCCGCCCAGCAACAAGGCGCCCAGCAGGCTAAAACGCAATACGGTTTTCATCTGTACCTCATGGGGTTGGTTCAACGCCGCTAGACTAACCGCTCTGCCCGTTTCATGCCAGCGATCTGCGGTGCAAATCATGCTGGATCCGGCACAGGATGACGTGTTTTGGTTGTTTTCTGACAGGGTGCACACTCCTTGTGCGCCTCACCGGCTAGGGGCTGGGGTAGCCGGCACCGGGCCCTGTTTTTCAGCTGCATTCCCTGCCCACCCCTGTGCAATCAGCGTATCAAGAGGATCTGTTTGGCCGAGACGCCGGGTGCCCGCTTGCCTTGGGTATTCATAGTACTCGCGGTACTCGCGCCCGGCCTGACAGGCCTTGAGCAGAGGGGGAGTCCCCTGGTCCAACAGATACTGCCCCGAGCTGCCGTGGTGGTTGCTTTGCAGCAGGTGGGGCCGATTAGCGATGAGTGCGGAGTTGTTCTCTCTTCGGCTGTGCTGGCGCAGACGCAATAAAAAGCCCGCTGAGAGAGCGGGCTGTTCATGGCGGGTTGGCTTGGCCTCAGGGGGCGCGATAGAAGCGGTTTAGCTCATTCATCACCTGGATCATGACGCCCATGTCGGGGGTGTCGTGCTTGATGGGACGGTAGCTGTCGCGCTCCAGCAACTCGAAGTCACCCTGCTTGTTGAAGTGGGTGATGGTGTTGTCCTGATAGATGGCAAAGTCGCGCTGATCTCCCGCCAGCACCCAGTTGCGCGGGCTGGTGTCGAACAGGTTGCGGCCTATGCTGTAGTCCCGCGCCGGATTGCGTACCCCCAGCATGTTTTGCATCAGGGTCGGCACCAGATCCACATGACTGCTAGCCTGGCTCAGCGGCAGGGTGTCATTGCCCGGCCAAGCCAGCACGAAGGGCACCTGCACCTGGTAAGGTGAGTAGTTGGTGCCATAGCCCCAGCTGTTGCTCTGGGTTTCGTTGAATTCCTGACCGTGGTTGGCGGTGATGACGACTATGGTCTGCTCATTGAGCCCCTGTTGTTGCAACTGGGTCAGCATCTGCTCCAGCAACTGATCGGTATAGAAGACGGTGTTCTTGTAGCGATTTTCCAGCTTTTGCAGGTTCTCGGTCTGATAGGCGGTGGCCGGATTGAACTTGGTCAGCTCGGGCTGGAAGGGTCCCTTGATGTTGGCTGGCAGTTGGTAATCACCCGGGCTTGACAGATAGACCAGCGAGAACCAGGGCCTGTCCGGTGAACGCTTGGCAAGCCACTGCTGCCAGTCGTCGATCAGCTGTCTGTCATCGGTCTGCTCTGAGACAAATACCTGCTTGCGCAGGCCCGAGAGTATGCTCTGGCGATACTTCTGGGCATCGTCCAGCGCGCCGAACAGACCAAATTGGTAGTCCTGGCGCAACATCTCGTCGAACAGTACCGGTGGCGTCTTGTCGTTGCGAATGTCGTCGTAATAGTGGCCGGGCAGGCCATAGAAGAGGCTGAACATCCCCATCACATCATTGTTGCCGCCACTCATGTGGTTGGCAAAGTGGAGGTGCTGATCCGCATAGCGCTGCAGATTGGGCATGTTGATGTTGTTGAGCATGTCGGCCCGCAGCGAGTCTACCACCACGATCAACAGATTCTTGTGCTCGACGGGAGCATTGACGCTGAGCGGACGCAGCGGGTAGCGCAAGCGGCTCGCGCGGTCGCCATCCTGGGATTCGGCTTGCTTCTCGTACTGATCCAGATCCAGCCAGCCGTGTTTGGCCAGGAAACTCTTGGCGGTCATGGGGTAGGAGAGGGGGAAGTTGGCACGTTGCATCGTGATGGGCTGATACAGGGTGGCATCAGCCCAGCTGTTGACCACGTGGGTCAGAATGAAGCAGACCAGCAGGGCCAGCCCCACCTGATTGCCATACTGGCGGCGTTTGCGTTTGTTGATCTTGCGCCACACATAGGCCGACAGCAGCAGTTGCAGCAGAAAGATGGTCGGCACTGCCACGAAGATGATGCTCCAGATCGAGCCCTCCTCGGTTTGGGCCTGATCCAGCAGCAGCTGCCATACCTGACCGTTCAAGTGGAACTTGAACAGCTGGAACACCTGGGTGTCGATGAGCAGCAGCACCTGCGCCAGGGTGGCAATGATGGCCGAAATGAAGCGCAGCGCCTTCTCGTTGGGCAGCACGAAGGTCAGCGGGAACACTGTCAACAGGTAGGTGACAAAGCTCAGAAACGAGAAGTGGCCTATCCAGCTGATGATGAGATAGGTCACGCCGAGCGTGCTCGACGGCCAGCTGATAGCCCCCAGATAGCGGGTGGCAATCAGCATGGCCAGTATGATGTTGAAGAAGGAGAACCAATGCCCCCAGGTGATCAGGCGAGAGACATTATCACGATAGGGGTTGCCGGTTTCGACCATAGTGATCCATCTGCGTTGAGAAACGTCAAAAAAAAGCGGCGATTCAGTGTGCGTCGTGGCGATTGTCGACCGAGGAAGTCAGTGCCTGGACAAATTTTTCAGTGATCGCCTGGCGTTGTGCCGGGGCCATGCCGTTGATGATATTGGTGGTCACGTTACCCAGCACCATCAGGCTGAGGTCGACTGGCGCTTTGTGCTTTTCCAGTACTGTGATCAGGTCATTCATCAGGTCATCAAATTGCTGGTTTGTGTACTTTGATACGATGGACATAATCTTGAGTTCATCTCGGTTCAAAGCGCCTTATAATACTTCACCCTTTCGGCTAACACTATGGCTTTGTGACATGAGTCTCGATATCGACAAGATCATTCTTCACTCCCTGCGCCAGGGCGGCGATGGTCAACCTCACGCCGACACCCGCAGCCAGACCCTGCCTGCCGATGAGGCGGTACAGGGGCTGATGGCGGAGCTGCATCGCATTTACAACGGCAAGGGTGGCAAGGGTTTTGGCTTCTTTGCCGACCCAGAAACTGCCGTGGCTGAGCTGGCGGAGGGCGAAACGGCCCCCAAGCAGCCTTCTCCCGCCTTTCGCATCGCCCTCGAGCAACTGCTCGGCGAGCAGAGCGAATTCGTTCCCTTTTCGGTCAACATGACCCATCTGTTGGTGAAAAACCTGGTGGAGCACGCCCTCGACGAGCAGGGGGTGCTGCTGTTTGCCAAATACAACTATGTCGGGGTCGATTATCTGATGCTTGCCCTGCTGGAAGGCAAGGAGAGCGTCACTGTCAGCGAGGCGCTGGACTTGCGCCATATTCATTATCTGGATATCGGCAAACTCAATCTGGTGGCTCGCATCGATCTGACCGAATGGAAAACCCAGCCAGACTCTCGCCGTTATATCACCTTCAGCAAGGGGCGGGTCGGCCGCAAACTGGGCGACTTCTTCATGGATCTGCTGGGTGCCCGCGAGGGGATGGATGCCAAGGTGCAAAATAAGGGGTTACTGCAGGCGGTGGACGATTATTGCGACAGCCGCCAGCTGGAGCCGGCCGAGCGCAATGACTACAAGAAGCAGGTCTTCAAATATTGCACCGAGCAGGCCAGCGCCGGAGAGGAGATCGAAATCAAGGATCTCTCTGCAGAATTGCCGGGCGATGGCGACCTCGATTTTTACAGCTTCATCGGTCAGGAGTATGAGCTGGAAGATCGCTTCCCCGCTGATCGTTCCACTCTGCGCGGCCTGACCAAGTTCGTTGGGTCCGGTGGTGGTCTGACCCTGAGCTTCGAGCAGAAGTTGCTGAACAGCCGGGTGTTTTACGATGCCCAGACAGATACCCTGACCATTCGTGGTGTGCCGCCAAACCTCAAGGATCAGCTGCTGCGCCAGTCGTAATGTGATCCGCTTACCATTTTTGGCAAAAAGACACCGCACTTTGCTGCGGTGTCTTTTTATTTAAAGGGGTAAGGCTTGCCGAAACCAACTCGGTGCTTTGTTAACAAATTAAACAGAATAATCACCATGAAAGGGTTTTCAATGAGGTGAAAACCCTTTCAATTGTGTTTTTTTATTTCTGTTTGGTAATTTAATTTCCATTTTTGGCGAGGAATATGCCAATAAATGGCGATAACCCCCTGAAATAAGAAAATGTTTTCAGAACTTGTTGGAGGAAAACACGTAATTGCATTTCAAAAATGCGAGTTGCGTCATGTGAGGGGGTGACGGCTTGGGATAATATTCATCCCGCACACAATGCTCTTACAGCGCGGAACTAATACAAGGAAAGGCTCATGAAAAAGAAATTGCTGTCATCCCTGATCGGTCTGGCTACTCTGGGCGTAGCCTGCTCTGCCACCGCCGCCATTGACGAGGGTCAACTGACCATCTGGATTAACGGTGACAAGGGATACAATGGTCTGGCCGAAGTTGGCAAGAGGTTTGAAGCCGAAACCGGCATCAAGGTGAGGGTTGCTCACCCTGATCAGGTGGAAGTGAAATTCCAGCAAGCTGCTGCCACCGGCAACGGCCCGGACATCTTCTTCTGGGCTCACGACCGTTACGGTGAGTGGGTCAAAGCCGGTCTGCTGGTTCCGGTGACGCCGAGCGCTGAGACCAAAGGCAAATTTGAACAGCTGGCATGGGATGCCATGACGGTGGATGGCAAAACCTATGGCTATCCGGTTGCCATGGAAGCGGTCAGCCTGATCTATAACAAGGATCTGCTGCCTGAGCCGCCGAAAACCTTCGAAGAGATCGCCAAGATTGACGAGACCCTGAAGAAGAGCGGCAAGCGCGCCATCATGTGGGCCTATGACACCCCCTATTTCAGCTACCCGCTGCTGGCTGCCAACGGTGGTTACGCCTTCAAGAAAACCGCTACCGGTTATGACGTGAAAGATACCGGCGTGAACAACGCGGGCGCCAAGCTGGGCGTGGGCTACATCTCCGAGATGATCAAGTCCGGTCATCTGGAAAAAGGCATCGACTACGGTGTGATGGACGCCAAGTTCAACAAGGGCGAAGTGGCCATGATGATCAACGGTCCCTGGGCCTGGAGCAACCTGGACAAGAGCGGCATCAATTACGGCGTCGCGCCGCTGCCGACCCTGAACGGCAAGCCGGCTAAAGCCTTCGTTGGCGTACTGGGTGCCACCATCAACGCCGCCAGCCCGAACAAGGATCTGGCCATCGAGTTCCTGGAAAACTACCTGCTGACCGATGCCGGTCTGGCACCGGTTAACGCCGACAAGCCGCTGGGCGCCGTGGCACTGAAATCCTTCCAGAAAACCCTGGAATCCGATGCGAACATCAAGGCCACCATGCAAAACGCCCAGGCCGGCGAGCCGATGCCATCTGTTCCCGAGATGAGCCGTTTCTGGTCTTCCCTGGAAACCGCCCTCAAGAACGTGACCTCCGGTCGTCAGGGTGTTGACGAGGCACTGGATACCGCTGCCAAGCGTATCGTTCAGTAAGCACGCACGACCCGGGAGGCCGCAATGGCCTCCCACTCTCTCAAATATCTCTTGGCGTTATAAAGGTTAATTGGCATGGAAGTAGTACCTTCTGTTGAGTCCTATGCCGGTCCGAAGGATAAGCACACTTGGCTTAAGTGGACCATCGCTGCTCTGGTTGCCATCCTCAACGGCTACGCAGCCGTATTGATGTACGCCAGTGGCGAGTGGGTATTCGCGCTGCTGTCTCTGGTGGTGGTTTCCGTCGGTTTGTATGTCTTCATGAACAAGAAGACCTATGCCCACCGCTATATCTTCCCCGGTGTGGCTGGCATGGTTGTGTTTATCATCTTCCCTCTTGTCTACACGATCGGCATTGCCTTCACCAACTATTCTGGAACCAACTTGCTCTCCCTCGAGCAGGCGCGGGATTACCATCTGAAAAAAAGCTACAAGGTGGCGGGCGGTGAGTTCGATTTCACCCTGCTGGGTGGCGACAATGGCCAGTTCCAGCTGCTGCTGACACAGGATGATCACTCCTTTATCAGCCAACCTGTTTCCCTGATGACCAACAAGGCCCGTGCGCTGGCGTCCCGTGAGGGCAGAGTGCAGAGCTCCCAACAAGTGGTTGAGTTGCAGCCCTTCACTGGCGAAGCCGCCAGCCAGGCCGCGCCGATCCGCACCATCGTTGAGCATCGTTCTCACCTGAGTGACCTGGATCTGGTTCTGCCGGACGGTGGTACCCACCTGACCCTGAGCAGCCTGCGCAAGTTTGCCGCCCAGAAGCAGCAGTACACGCGTCTGATGGATGGCGCCGTACTCAGTTCCGGTGTGGTCATCAATGATCGCAACCTGTTGCGTAACACCCAGACCGGCGAGCTGATGCTGCCCAACGGTGACACCGGCTTCTATCAATACATCGACGAGCGGGGAGAGTTTGTCGGCAAGGGCATGGCGCCGGGGTTTGTGGTGAGTGTGGGGTGGAAAAACTTCGTGCGCATCATGACAGACCCGGGTATCCAGGGTCCCTTCATGCAGATCTTCATCTGGACCGTGATCTTCTCCACCTGCTCGGTTGTTTTCACCCTGGCCATCGGCATGGTGCTGGCCTGTCTGGTGCAGTGGGAGTCCCTCAAGGGGCGCGGTTTCTATCGGGTCATGCTGATCCTGCCCTACGCGATTCCGGCGTTTATCTCCATCCTGGTGTTCAAGGGGTTGTTCAACCAGAACTTCGGTGAGATCAACATGTTCCTGGAAGCGGTGTTTGGCATCAAGCCGGACTGGTTTACCAACCCCTTCCTGGCCAAGGTGATGATCCTTATCGTCAATACCTGGCTCGGTTACCCCTACATGATGATCCTCTGCATGGGCCTGCTCAAAGCCATTCCGGAAGATCTCTATGAAGCGTCCGCCATGGACGGGGCGGGTCCGGTGCAGAACTTCTTCAAGATCACGGTTCCGCTGTTGATGAAGCCGCTTACACCGCTGCTGATTGCATCCTTTGCCTTCAACTTCAACAACTTCGTACTTATCCAGTTGTTGACCAACGGAGCTCCGGACATCATAGGCGCCAGTACCCCTGCCGGGACCACGGATCTGTTGGTGAACTACACCTACCGGATCGCGTTCCAGGGCTCGGGTGGTCAGGACTACGGTCTGGCCAGTGCCATTGCCACCGCCATCTTCCTCATTGTCGGCGCGCTTGCACTGCTCAACCTGAAATTGTCCAAAGCCGACAAGCAACACTAAGGAGGCTTCTCAATGGCTATCGTACAACCCAAATCAGTCAAATACCGGGTGTGGGCAACCCACCTGGTCATGTGGGGCTTTCTGGCGCTGATCATCTTCCCGGTGATCATGGTCATCGCCATCTCGTTTCGTACCGGTAACTTCTCGGTCGGGGAGATCATCCCCTCCAATCCGACCCTGGATCACTGGAGGCTGGCGCTGGGTATGTCCATCACCAACGCCGATGGCAGCATCACGCCGCCGCCGTTCCCCGTGCTGACCTGGCTGTGGAACTCCATCAAGATCGCCGGTATCACGGCCCTGATGATAGTGACGCTGTCGACCACCTGTGCCTATGCGTTTGCCCGCCTGCGTTTTCGTGGCAAGTCCACCATCCTGCAGGGCATGCTGATTTTCCAGATGTTCCCGGCCGTGCTGGCGCTGGTGGCTATATATGCGCTGTTCAACAAGATTGGTGACTATGTGCCCTGGCTGGGTCTCAACACCCACGGTGGCCTGATCCTGGCCTACATGGGCGGCATAGCGCTTCACGTGTGGACCATCAAGGGCTACTTCGAGACCATCGACTCCTCGCTGGAGGAGGCGGCGGCCATCGATGGGGCGACCCCCTGGCAGGCATTTCGCCTGATCCTGTTGCCCCTGTCGGTGCCTATCCTGGCGGTGGTGTTCATTCTGGCTTTCATCGGCACCATCACAGAGGTGCCTGTGGCCTCCATCCTGCTGCAGGATGTGAACAACCTGACCCTGTCGGTCGGTGCCCAGCAATACCTCTATCCGCAGAACTATCTGTGGGGTGACTTTGCCGCCGCCGCTGTGCTGTCGGGCCTGCCCATTACTGTGGTGTTCCTGATGGCTCAGCGTTGGCTGGTCGGCGGCCTCACCGCCGGTGGCGTGAAAGGTTAAGTGGCGCCACACAGCCAGCACCCAGGTGTTCCTGCTGGTCTATCGCAGGGTTGGCTGGTCGGCGGCCTCACCGCCGGTGGCGTGAAAGGTTAAGTGGCGCCACGCAGCCAGCACCCAGGTGTTCCTGCTGGTCTATCGCAGGGTTTGCTGGTCGGTGGCCTCACCGCCGGCGGCGTGAAAGGTTAAAGGTTTATGGCCGGGGGAGCTGACTCCCCCCGCTATCACGATTTGCACAGATTTCAGAGCGGAGCTCGTCATGGCTGAAGTAGTACTCAACAACGTTCGCAAGAACTACGATCCGGCGGTCCACAAGGACACGCTGCGCAACATCAACCTGGCCATCAAGGAAGGGGAGTTCATCGTCTTCGTCGGCCCGTCCGGCTGCGGCAAGTCCACCTTGCTGCGAATGATCGCGGGCCTGGAGGACATCACCAGCGGTGAGCTGACCATCGACGGTCGCTACATGAACGACGTGCCGCCGGTGGAGCGCAACGTGGGCATGGTGTTCCAGTCCTACGCCCTCTACCCGCACATGAACATCTACGAGAACATGGCCTTTGGCCTCAAGCTCAAGAAGATGAGCAAGGAGAACATCCACAAGCGGGTGATGCGCGCCGCCGAGATCCTGGGGCTTGAGCCGCTGCTTGACCGCAAGCCCAAGGCTCTTTCCGGCGGTCAGCGCCAGCGGGTGGCCATCGGTCGCTCCATCGTACAGCAGCCCCAGGTGTTCCTGTTCGATGAACCTCTGTCGAACCTGGATGCGGCCCTGCGGGTCAAGATGCGCATCGAGATCGCCAAGCTGCACAAGGAGCTCAACTCCACCATCATCTACGTGACCCACGATCAGGTGGAAGCCATGACACTGGCCAACCGCATCGTGGTGCTGAGCCCGCTCAAGGGCGATGCCGAGACCAACCTGGAACAGTTCGGCACCCCGCTCGATCTCTACCACAACCCGGATAACAAGTTTGTGGCGGGTTTCATCGGCTCACCCAAGATGAACTTCCTGACGGGTGAGTTGCAGGAAATTGGCGAGCAGGAGTGCCTGGTCAAGCTCACCTCCGGCGATACGGTGCGGGCGCGGGTGGATGCCCGTCGTGGCGCTGTCGGTGACAAGGTGGAGCTGGGCATTCGTCCCGAGCATCTGTTCCCGCTCACGCACCCCCATGCACACAGCAAGGTGAGCGGTGTGGTGCAGGTGGCCGAACATCTGGGCGCCGAGTCGTTCGTCTATATGGATGTGGATGGTCATGACTTCACCGTCAAGACCACCTCGGATGTGGATGTGGCGACCGGTCAGACCTACAGCGTGGGTATCCCGGCTGAAGCCTGTTATCTGTTTGACGCTAAAGAGCAGGCATTCCCTCGCACCGCCAAGTACATTCGCACCTGATTTTTTTGCGCTGGTATTCCTTAGTATGCAATGCCTTTTTGCCGGTCGTCAGACCGGCTTTTTATTGCCTGCGGTTCGGGTTCCCGCCTGCTTGACAGACTCCTGTCGCTTGATCGGCTCCGCCTGCAAGTTGGGGGGGGGGACTCAGAGAGGCGCGGGCGTTGCTTGTCCTTTTCCTTGGGTATGGAACTCTCCTTTTGAGCCCTTTCTGTGCGTCACCCCAGCTTGCACCAGGGGGGCGCGACTACCGAGGGCTGCGTGTTACACTGCCGCCCCGTCAGTTGGCAACAGGAGAAAACATGAAGCCATTTATGGAGATAGCGGGCCGCCAAATGGCCTATCTGGACGAGGGGCAGGGACAGGTTCTGTTGTTTGGTCACAGTTACCTGTGGGACAGCGCCATGTGGGCGCCGCAAGTCGCCGCGCTCAAGGGCCAGTATCGCTGCATCGTGCCCGAGCTGTGGGGGCACGGTGATTCTGACCGGTTGCCGGACGGTCCTTGCACCCTGACGACCCTGGCACGGGATCACCTGGCCCTGCTCGATGCTCTCGGGATCGACGAGTGCGTGCTGGTGGGCCTCTCCATCGGCGGCATGTGGGGGGTAGAGTTGGCCAACATGGCGCCGGCCCGTATCAAGGGTCTGGTGCTGATGGACAGCTTCGTTGGCCTCGAGCCCCAGATCACCTGCGAACGTTACCTCGGCATGCTCGCGATGATCGAGCAGCTTGGCACTATTCCGGCGCCCATCGTCGAACAGGTTGCCCCTCTCTTCTTTGCCAATCAGCCCGATGCGGCTTTGTTGGCCCATTTCACGGCGCGGTTGGCGGCCTGGCCTGCCGACAAGATTGCTGCCATGGTGGCGGTCGGTCGCAGCTTCGTGACCCGGGAGGATCGCATTGACTGGCTGGAAGAGATCACGGTGCCGGCGCTGGTGATGACCGGCTGCCAGGATAAGGCGCGCCCAGTGCTGGAGGGCTATCTGATGGCCGAGGTGCTGGGTTGCCCCTTCAAGGAGATCCCGGCTGCGGGTCATATCTCGTCGTTGGAAAATCCCGCCTTTGTCAATCAGGCCCTGGCCGCATTTCTGGCCGACCGCTGAGACCGATACGCCAGCTTTGCCTGACCAAGAAGGGAGCCATTGGCTCCCTTCTTGCTTGTGAGGACGTGGCGACTGACCAGATATACCCGATCCCGCATCTGGCGTAGTGCCCCCCTGCTGCGTTGGCACTGTGAGGCTGGATACTCGCGCACTTTATCAGGGGGCCGACAGCGCCAGATAGGCCATGGTCAAGATGACACAGGGCCTCTTCGAAAAGATGCCCTGTGGGGATGAACCGGGAGTGCGAGAAGCGGCCTCGTCAGGCGTCAGGCTGGAGGGCGTCATCGCGCTTGGGCCAGGCATTGATCACTGCCTTGACCAGGGTGGCGAGAGGGATGGCGAAGAAGACCCCCCAGAACCCCCACAGGCCGCCAAACACCAGCACGGCAATGATGATGGCTATCGGATGCAGATTGACCGCCTCGGAGAAGAGCAGGGGCGCCAAGAGATTACCATCCAGGGCCTGGATCACCAGATAGGCCACCATCACCCAGACGAACTCAGAAGAGAATCCCCATTGAAACAGCGCCACCATGGCCACGGGGACAGTCATTACCGCTGCGCCTATATAGGGAATGAGCACAGAGAAACCCACGGCTACCGCCAGCAGAGCGGAGTAGCGCAGGCCCATCATGGCAAACGTAATGTAGGAGGTCACCCCGACGATCAGGATCTCGATCACCTTGCCCCGCACATAGTTGATGATCTGGCCGTTCATCTCGGTCCCGACCTGCTTGACCAGGGCCCGATTGCGCGGCATGAAACGGGCGAGCCCCGAGAGCAGCAGCTGCTTGTCCTTGAGCATGAAGAACACCATCAGCGGCACCAGAATGAGGTAAATGAGCAGGACCACCACGTTGACCAGCGAACTCAGTGATGCTGTCACCAGATGCTCGCCGCCACTGAGGATGCGCTGACGGATGCTGTCAATCAGAGTCTCGACCAGGGTGACGTCGATAAACTCGGGATAGAGCTCTGGCAGGGTGCGGACATACTCTTGGGCATGGGCCAGCATGGAGGGCGCCTCCTTGATCAGATTGATGCCCTGGCTCACCAGGGTCGGGATCAGACCCAGCAGTGACATCACAGTCACCGCGATAAAGAGCAGCAGCACCAGCGTGGTGGCGAGCGTGCGGGAGAGGCCGCTCCGTTGCAGCCTGAGTACCGGCCACTCCAGCAGATAGGCCATGACGATGGCCACGAGTATGGGGGTCAGCAGGCTGCCAAACAGCCAAAGCATGGCAAAGCTGAACACCAGCAACAGGAAGAGAGCGACCGCATCCGGGTCGGAAAAACGGGTCTGATACCAGCGCTTTAGTACTTCTAACATGACAGCATCCTTTCGTGACGGGGGCTCATGATGGCTGCTTGGCCCCGACAACCAACTGTAAAAAGATCGTATTGTCCGGCGCCTGTCGCAGCCTGACGACGTGTCCCAGGCGTTGCAAGTAGGCCGGAATATCCTGCCGGGAGCCAGCATCGGCCAGCTGAATGGTCACTGTTTGGCCACTTTTGGCTTCCCTTAGCCAGAGCTTGAGCCGGATCAGTGGCTCGGGGCAGCGCCAGGGGGTCAGATCGAGGTGTTCCATGAGGGCTCCAGCAGGCGTTAGGCGACTATTATGGCCGTGATGAGAGCACGAAACAACGCTTGTAGCCCTAGAGGGGCAAGGGTATTCTGCCGAGGTCCCTACTGATGGAGATAGAGATAACGTGGCACGCTTTTCCCCTTTGATGGCATCGCTTCCCCTGCTGGCTTCCCTGATGGGTGCCACTTTCCATGCCCAGGCGAGCAACCAGCTTCCTGATATCGGCACCGCCGGGGTGGCGGCCCTGCCCATCGAGCAGGAGATGCGCTATGGCAACGCCTTCATGCGTTTCGCCCGGGCTGGCCTGCCGATCATCGATGATCCTGTGCTGAACCAGTACATCGATGATCTTGGCCAGCGGCTGCTCTCCAACGCCGATGGGGTACGCTTCCCGTTTACCTTTTTCCTCATCAATGATCCCAGCATCAACGCGGCGGCCTTCCTCGGCGGACGGGTCAAGGTGCACACAGGCCTGTTCCTCTACGCCGACAGCGAGAGCGAGCTGGCCTCGGTACTGGCGCACGAAATCACCCACGTGACCCAGCGCCACATAGCCCGCTATATGGAGGCGCAGGCGAGCACCTCCGCCATGACCCTGGCCGGGCTGGTGGGCTCCATCGCGCTGGCGGTGATCAACCCCACCGCCGGTATCGCCGCCCTGCAGACCACGCTGGGCCTCTCCATGCAGTCGGCCATCAACTACACCCGCGAGAACGAGTACGAAGCGGACCGGATCGGCATGAAGACCCTGTATGACGCGGGCTTTGATCCCATGGGCATGGCCAACTTCTTCCAGAAACTGGCGGCCGAGTATCGCTACGCCAGCAAGCCACCCGAGATGCTGCTGACTCACCCGCTGCCCGAGACCCGGATCTCCGAGGCCCGTGGCCGCGCCTCCAGCTATGCTCGCCGCGACTTGCCCCCCAGCCTCGACTTCTGGCTGGCCAAGGTGCGCATCCAGGTGCGCTATGGCACCGAGAGCCCGCAGGCGCTGCTCAGCTATTTCGACCACCGCCTGCAGAAGGGGGATTACCCGCTCAAGGATGCGGCCATCTACGGCAAGGCGCTGGCGCTGTTGCAACTCAAACGCACCGACGAGGCCGATGCCCTGATGCAGGAGCTGGCGAGCCGTCACCCGGAAGATCTGTTCGTGGTGGATGCCCTCACCGACATCGATCTTGCCAAGGGGCGCAGCGCCCAGGCTATCGCCCGGCTGGAGAAGTTCCGCACCCGCATGCCGGACAACGAAGTGGTGGTGGTCAACCTCGGTAACGCCTACCTCGAGAGCGGCAACTACAAGAAATCCATCGCCATTCTTGACCCCTATGCCCGCGAGCACCCGGAGAACAATCTGGCCTGGAACCTGCTGACCGATGCCTATCGCAAGGCGGGGCGGATGACGGATCTGCACATGGCGCGGGCCGAGATACTCTCCCTGCGCGGGGATTATCAGGCGGCCATCGACGAGCTGATCGTGGCCCGTGGCACCACCAGCGACAAGCTGACGCTGGCCCGGCTGGAGGCGCGCATCACCGAGCTGGAGCGGGCGAAGAAAGATCTCGACAGCCTGAAAGGGTGATGAGTCAGAGGTGCGGTGAAGCGGGGTGTGCCAGCAATGGGACACCCCGTTTCTTTACCCATCGGTGCCAGGGCATCGTTCAGACCAATCCTGTCGTTATGTGTGGGCAAAGGGCAGGATGGGGCCGGGCTAGCGAGATGCCGCAGCCTGCTCCTTGAGGGTGGCAATCTGCCGCGCATCGAGCTCGCCGACGATTGTCTGTTGCAGCTTGCCCTTTGCATCGAGCAGATAGCTGGTGGGCAGTCCGGTTGGGCGGGGGAAGGGCAGGCTTGCCGTGTCATTGGCGATCAGCAGTGGCAAGGTGACCCGGTAGCGGCTCGCCAGTGATGCCAGCTCGGCCGGGATGGCCGGATCATAGTGAATGGCCACTACGGTGAGGGAGCCCTCCTGCGCCAGCGCCTCCAGCAGTGGCAACTCGCGCAGGCAGGGGGCGCACCAGGGGGCGAAGTAGTTGATCAGCAGCGGCTTGCCAGTAAACTGGGCCAGTGTCACCGGCTGGCCCTGGCCGTTCGTGAACTCGGGCGCCGGGGAGCAGGCGTTCAGCAGACCGGCCACAATCAGCCAACAAATTCGTTTCAATTCCTTTCCACTGCCGCTTACCCTGACCATCAGTTTCCCCTACAATAGCGCCGTTTCTTGTCCCATCTTGCGATCAATCAGGGAGTTACCATGAGCGAGACCCAAATTTACCACAATCCGCGCTGCTCAAAGAGCCGTGAAACCCTGGCCCTGCTGGAACAGCACGGGATCGCCCCTGATGTGGTGCTCTATCTGGAGCAGGCACCGAGCGAGGCGCAAATCCGCACCCTGCTGAGCCAGCTCGGTTTCGCCGATCCGCGCCAGCTGATGCGCACCAAGGAAGCGCTCTACCAGGAGTTGGGGTTGGGCGAGGTGAACGGTGATGCCCTGATCCGCGCCATGCAGCAGCACCCCAAGCTGATCGAGCGCCCCATTGTCATCAACAATGGTCAGGCCCGTATTGGTCGTCCGCCCGAGCGGGTGCTGGAGATCATCAAGTGAGTACCCGCTTCGCTCATCTGCTGACCCTGGTCGGCTTCTTTGGCTTGCTGGCCTGGGTCATCATCTGGCACCTGTTTCTCTCGCCCCACCCTGATCTCAACCCCTGGCTGCTGCCGGTGATCTGGACGGTGCCGCTGCTCTTCCCCCTCAAGGGCATAGTGCAGGGCAACCCCTACACCCATGCCTGGGGCAACTTCGTGTTGATGCCCTATTTCGTCCACGCCCTGACCCTGATCACCACGGATGAGGGAGAGCGCTGGTTGGCGGTGGTGGAGCTGGTATTCGCCACACTCGCCTTCGTCGGCACCATCTATTACGCCCGCCTGCGTGGCCGTGAGCTGGGGCTCAGCATTCGCAAGAAGAAGGGTGAGCCTTCACAGCAAGAGAAATAAAGAGCTGAGCCAGCGGGCTTTTATCTACAAACCGGACCCAGGGTCCGGTTTTTTTATGGCTGAAGGCCAGCGCGGCCGCCCCTCTTGCGATAGTGGGTGAGCTGTTGCTCGCTAAAGCCCATCAACTGGGGATAGAAGCGCAGAAATCCCTGCTCGCTATTGTGCCAGCTGGCGTCGTCCAGGGTGGCGAGGGCATCGCCCAGCAAGATGGGTCGGCGCAGTCGGTGTCCTATGCCGTTGAGGGCACGGCCCAGCCCCTCCCTGTGGCGATAGGAGGCGATCCAGTTCTGCTCCGCCATCCGTTTGAGCGCAACGGGCAAGCCATCCGGCAGGTGCTGATGATCCGCCAGCAGCTGCCCATAACTGTGCTGTAGAAAACGGGGCAGAGGCGCTTCGCCAAATTGCGGCCAGTGCAGGCTGAGCCAGTGGTCGTAGAGCATGTCCACCAGAATGCCGCCAAAGCGGCGCCAGGGCGCCTCGAAGCAGGCCACTGCCGCCCTGTGCTCGGGGTGGGCATCGGTAAAGGCATCTATCTTGCGATGCAGCCAGATCCCCTCATCGAAGTGAGCAGCAAGACCCGTTGGCAGCGGCCCCTTGACGAAATCCCCCAGCAGGTTGCCGGTGAGGGAGCTTTGGGTATGGGCAGCCAGATGCAGGTGAGCCAGATAGTTCATGACGGTGGATGTCGGCCAGCAAAATGGAAATGCTGGTGAGCCTAGCGGATCCGGCCGCACTTGCCTATGGCTGACTGGCCGCGGGCGCACCATGGCACAAAAAGCCCGATACGCGGGTCGGGCCGGACAGGGTTGGCGGCGCTAGATTGCCAGAAAGCCGAGGATCAGGATGGGGCCGAGCAGGCTGAGGATAAATCCCGAGACAATCGCCACCGGCACCACCTGAATGCCGCCGGACTTCTGGATGACCGGCAGGGTGAAGTCCAGCGCGGTGGCGCCGCCGTAGCCGATGGCGGCGGAGGGGTGGCGACGCATCAGCATGGGAATGATGAGGATGGCGATAAGCTCGCGGCCCAGATCGTTGATAAAGGCGGCCGAGCCCAGCACGGGCCCCAGCTTGTCGGCAACCAGAATACCCGACAGCGAATACCAGCCGAAGCTGGAGCTGAGCGCCAGAGCGTGGCTCAATGGCATACCCAGCAGCTGGGCCGCCAGCACGCTGCCCAACCAGCTGCTGATGATGACGGTGAAGGCGATCTTCATGCCCCAGGGGTTCAGCAGTATCTGGCGCAGCTGCATGCCGGAGTTGCGCATCTGTACCCCGATGAGCAACAGCAACAGCATCAGCGCCCACTCGCTCCATGTGTCGATGGGCAGGGCCCGCAGATCCATCAGCAGCCCCAGCAGTACGCCCCCCAGCACCACCAAGCAGAGCTGCAACGACTCCCACAGCAGGTGCAGCTTGCTCGGCATCTTGGCATCGCTGGCCTCATGGGTTGGCGGGCTGCGCCTGTCCAGCCACCAGAGCGCCAGCAGGTTGCAGACGGTGATGGCGGCCAGCATCACCCCAGCCACCTTGAAGATCACCGCCAGATTGCTGCCGAGGTTGTCCACATAGGCCAGCCCCAGCCCCATCAGAAACAGGATGAGGTAGACCATCTTACCAAGGGACTGATTGACCAGCTTGATGAGCCGGGCGGAGGAGAGAGGGATCAGATAGCCGACGCCTAACGGCAGCAGGATCAGCAATACATTGAGCAACATCGGGGCCTCGAACACGAAAACTGGTAAAAATAACACCTTATCACTACTTATTGGCTCTGTGTCACATTTCTGTGAGTTTGGGTGGCTCATCCGGGGCTTTTTGTCCGGTTGTTATGTTTTTGGTGCAAGCCGCTGCACGCATTTGGTTCAAAGGCCCACCCTGGTGCGGCAAGGGGGGAGCAATGAAATCAAGGCCATCGCCCAGTTTTCAACAAGATGCAAACAGTGACCGGATGAATAAAGTCGCCTGCTCCGTGTTCCTGTCATGATATCGAAATGTGCTTGCCACCCTTGTGATCAGGGTATAAAAAGGCGGTGGCACTCGATTGGCCTGAACCGGGTTTTATGCAGACAAAGTGCTGAAAAATACCATCGAGACCAATCAAAATACAGACAAAACACCAAAGACCTCTGTTCTGTATTGTTTTTTAACTATTCGAGTGATATTTTCGCTGAAGGTTGCCATCGGTTAACTTTTTGTTAAATTCATGGTGGTGTGAGTCACGCCGTAGCGGCGTCTAGGGACAGACAAGGTTGTAATGGATGAGTGA
Source organism: Aeromonas popoffii (assembly GCF_037818705.1). Lineage (NCBI taxonomy): Bacteria > Pseudomonadati > Pseudomonadota > Gammaproteobacteria > Aeromonadales > Aeromonadaceae > Aeromonas > Aeromonas popoffii. The sequence continues at coordinate 1,523,570 of NZ_CP149129.1, forward strand.
CGTTGCCGCACTGGAAGTTCGTGAACTGCACAAGTATTTCGGCACCCACGAAGTGCTCAAGGGCATCGATATGACCGCCCACAAGGGGGATGTCATCTCCCTGATAGGCTCCTCCGGCTCGGGGAAGTCGACCTTTCTTCGTTGTATCAATCTGCTGGAAACCCCCTCTTCCGGCACAGTTTCACTCCATGGCGAGCTTATTCGCATGAAATCCAACCGGGCCGGTGAGCGGCAGCCGGAGGACATGCGTCAGGTGGAGCGCATTCGCAGCCGGCTGGCCATGGTGTTTCAAAGTTTCAATCTCTGGTCGCACATGACCATCATGCAGAACATCATAGAGGTACCCATTCAGGTGCTAAAGATGCCCCGCGCCGAGGCCATCGCCAAGGCAGAACACCTGCTCAACCGGGTGGGGCTGTGGGAGCGGCGCGATTACTATCCCGGTCACCTCTCCGGTGGCCAGCAGCAGCGGGCGGCCATCGCCCGGGCGCTGGCGGTGGAGCCCGACGTGATGCTGTTTGATGAACCCACCTCGGCGCTGGATCCCGAGCTGGTGGGGGAGGTGCTCGGCCTGATGCGCGAGCTGGCCGAGGAGGGGCGCACCATGCTGGTGGTGACCCACGAGATGTCGTTTGCCCGTGATGTGTCGAACAAGGTAATGTTTCTGCATCAGGGGCGGGTGGAAGAGGAGGGCAATCCCCAGGAGATCTTCGCCCATCCCAAGTCTGAACGGTTCAAGCAATTCATCTCCTCCATCTATTGATGGGCGGGATGGTTTATCAGCAAGCCGCAACTTCAACAGTCGACGTTTTTATCAAGGAGAGATACATGAACAAGCTGATGCTGGCGACTGCCATAGTCACTGCCCTGTCTTCCGGCAGCCTGATGGCCAAGGAGTGGAAAGAGGTACGGATCGGGGTCGAAGGTGCTTATCCTCCCTTCTCCTGGACCGAGCCCAGTGGTGAGGTGAAAGGTTTCGACATCGACATCGCCAAGGCCTTGTGCGAAGAGATGCAGGTGAAGTGTACCCTGGTCAAGCAGGACTGGGACGGCATCATTCCGGCGCTGCTGTCGCGCAAATATGACGCCATCATTGCCACCATGGATATCACTGAGGAGCGCAAGAAGAAGGTGGACTTCACCCAGAAGTACCAGCACATTCCGGCCCGCTTCGCCGCCAAGAAGGGCACCGAGGTCAAGCTCGACAAGGCCTTCATGGATGGTAAAACCGTGGCGGTGCAACGCGCCACCTCCATGGATACCTTTATTACCGACAACTTCCCCAACGCCACCATCAAGCGTTACGGCACCGCAGATGAAGCCTATCTCGATCTGAAATCTGGTCGGGTTGACTATGTGATGGCCGATTCTGCTGCCATCACCGACGGTCTGCTGAAGAAAGAAGGGGGCGATGCCTACGAGTTCGTTGGCCCGAAACTGACCGACCCCAAGTGGTTTGGCGAGGGTGCCGGCATCGCGGTACGCAAGGCTGACAAGGATCTGAAAGAGAAATTCAACGCCGCCATCCTGGCGCTGCGCGCCAGCGGCAAGTACAAGGAAATCAACGACAAGTACTTCGACTTCGACGTCTACGGCGAGTAAGTCCAAAGCCCTCGACAGCGAATAACGACAGGTTGATCCCGTCAGTCGTCATCGGGCCCGTTGCCTTCCTGCTGGGAGCGACGGGCCCGCTTAGTTGCAATGGAGCTGCATGTGTTTGGTGTGAAAGGATATTGGGACGGGCTGGCCCGCTCAATGCGTTGCAATGGAGCCGCATATGTTTGATTTGAAAGGATACGAAGCCTCCCTGCTGGAGGGCGCATGGGTCACGCTGGAGGTGGCGCTGGCCTCACTGCTGCTGGCGCTGCTGCTGGGCATGCTGGGGGCGCTCGCCAAGCTCTCCCCCTACAAGTGGGCACGCGGCATCGCGACCACCTACACCACCGTCATTCGCGGCATTCCCGATCTGGTGTTGATGATGCTGCTGTTCTTCGGCGGCCAGGTGCTGATCAACAGCCTCTGCAGCTGGGTCAACGAGACCTACAACAGCTGGTTGCTGGAGAGCAATCCCAATCAGGAGTGGGTCTCCCTGCTGCCTGACTACATCGACATCAGCCCGTTTGCGGCCGGGGTGGCCACCATCGGCTTCATCTTCGGCGCCTACATGACAGAGACCTTCCGCGGCGCCATTCTGGCGGTGGACAAGGGGGAGCTGGAGGCAGCCCGCGCCTTTGGCATGCGAGCGACCCAGGTGTTTGTGCGGATCCTCTTCCCCCAGATGATGCGCCATGCCCTGCCGGGCTTTGGCAACAACTGGCTGGTGCTGCTGAAAACCACGGCGCTGGTTTCCATCATCGGGCTCGATGACATGGTGCGCAAAGCCTCCCTGGCGGCGGGGTCGACTCAACAGCCCTTCACCTTCTACATGGCGGTGGCCCTGATCTTCCTGATCTTCACTGCGGTCTCCACCTCGGCACTGAAATGGGCCGAACGTCACTATGCGATAAAGACGAGGTAAGCCATGGATTTCTCAATCATTCTCAAAGAGTGGCCCACCTACTGGGAGGGGCTCTACACCACAGTGCTGCTGGTGGCGGCGTCCCTGGTGCTCGGCCTGGCCCTGGCGGTGCCCATGGGGATACTGCGCAACAGCCGCAACTGGCTGATCAAGGGGCCGATCTGGGCCTATATCTACTTCTTTCGTGGCACCCCCTTGCTGGTGCAGCTCTTTATCATCTACTACGGCGCCGCCCAGTGGGAGTGGCTGAAAAACAGCGCCGCCTGGGATCTGTTCGCCCAGGCCTGGTTCTGCGCCCTGCTGGCGTTCACCCTCAACACAGGTGCCTATACCGCCGAGATAGTGCGCGGCGCCGTGCTCAACATGCCCAAGGGGCAGATTGAAGCGGCCAGCGCCTTTGGCATGACCCGCTGGCAGACCCTCACCCGTATCATATTGCCCAACTCGTTTCGCCGTGCGCTGCCAGCCTACAGCAACGAGGTGATCTTCATGCTGCAGGGCTCGGCGGTGGCCGGCATCATCACCATCGTCGATTTGACCGGCGCGGCGCGGATCATCAACTCCCGCTACTACAGCCCGTTCGAGGCGTTTTTGACCGCAGGCCTGCTCTACATGCTGCTGACCTTCGTCATCGTCTGGCTGTTCAAGAAGTGGGAAGCCCGCTGGCACGCCCACCTGCGCCCCCGCATCGTGTAATCCCATAAAAAAAGCCCGCAGCGCGGGCTTTTTTGTCTCTCTGTGTTGCTTACAAGGTGGCGATGGGGGTCAACAGCTCTTCAGCCAGGAGGCCCAAGGCACTCAGAGCACTGAGGGCGCCGATGATACTGGTCGGCGCCCGCTTGCCCTGTTTGACGGGCAGGGTCTGCTCGCTGTGCTGATGGATCTTCTGCACCACGGCCATGGCGCTCAGTTCCAGATGGCGGTAGAAGCTGGCATTGAGCTGGGTCAGATGGAGCAGGGACTGGCGCATGCGCTCGAAGGTGTCGCTGCACACCGGGCTCTGCTTGTGCCAGAAGGTTGCAAGGCTGCCACGGGTGGTGAGGCCTGCCAGATCATACAGGGCCCGCCCCATGCAAAAGGTCGGCACATCGTGCAGCAAGGCGGAGAGACCAACCGTGCTGTTGATGGTGATGACGCCCTTGAGCAGCGGATAAAGGGTCGGCAGCGGCAAGTCGTAACCATAAAACACCCGCCCTTCCAGCCCGAGCAGCGTCACCAGCCGGTTTATCTGGGACTGGTAGCTGACATAACCCCGGTCCATGGGGTGGTGCTTGAACAGCAACACATCCTCGCGGTGGGCATGCTCGGCAAAGGAGTTCATCACCTGGGCGACCATCTCTTCCACGCAGCTCAAGTCAGAGTGTTCCCTTATCTGAAAATCCTCGGTGACCTGCAAGGGCACGAAGAAGATATGGCCCTTGTGCTGGGGCAGCGCCTTGAGCAGCGAGCGATCAGACCATCTGTACCACCACTTGACCAGTCCGCCCGCCACCCAGCCTCTGGCTTCCTGATACAGGCTCCAGGGTCTGTGGTTGACGAAATGCGGATAACGCCAGCGAAACAGCATCTTGTTGATGTGGTAGCGGCTGGCATACCCGGCGCGGCGGGCAAAGGTCTTGCCTACCTGCAGCTGCGCTTCATAGGGGGCAGGCCAGGCCATCTTGGCCAGCTGGTCACGTTTGGCAAAGAGCGGGCTGAAGGCATTGACACCCCCCTGCTCCAGGGTCACATAGTCGGGGCGCAGATACCCCTCTTCCATGGCCCAGACGGCGATCTTCTTCAGCTTGCAGATGCGAATGGCCTGCAGGTGGTAATAGCGGCAATCGCCGTAGCAGATCAGGCTGTCGATACCATGTCGCTTGATAAAGCGGCGAAAAAAGGTATTCCAGGTTTCCGGCTTGCCGGTGAAGCGTTCGTTATGGCCTGTGCAGGGCCAGCACTCGTCGCCGCCATTGAAATGGATCTTGTAAACCTCGTGGCCCGCCTCGCTCAGGGTCTGGCTCAAGGTTTGAAAGAAGGGGCCGAGCGGTCCTTGCAACAACAAAATCTTCATGTGCGGCTTATCTCATGAACCGGGGGAGGGCGGGGCGCTGCAACAGCGTCTGTGTCAGGTAACTCAGTTTGATCTGCCAGCGTTGGCAGCGGCTCGACTTGTGGGCCGATGAGTGCCCTTGCTCTGCCAGCTGGCGGATCAACTGCTCCGGGCTTATCCAGAGCCCGGTCTGCCAATCGATGTAGAGCGGATAGGCGACCAGCGTCAGGTAAACCAGCGCTGCCAGGGGCAGGTTGCGCTGGCGCCGGGCCGGGGGATGAGCATCTGTCGTCAGTCCCCAGCCGCTGTAGAAGGGCTGGCCCCAGGTCGTGACCTTCACCCCCTGCACCAGCGCCTCGAATCCGCTCAGCGAGGTCATGGTATGCAGCTCGTCCACGTGGGGGTAGAGACTGGTTAGCCCTATGTCCAGCACCTGGCTGTCGACACACTCTGCCAGGCAGGCGGCAGAGATGGCGCCTGCCCGATTGCCCGCCACCACATCCGGGTGTGGCTTGAACAGAATATGCGCCTCTGGCTTGGCGGCGCGCACGGCCCACAGCAACTGTTCATTGCTGCGAATGGTCGGGCTGCCGGTCAGGATGGAGGCATCCCCGTCTACCTGCCCCACCACCAGCACCAGCGGGCGCCCATCGGCAGGCGGTGTGTAGTGCTGTGGCGTGCCCACGTTGTACTTGCTGACCCTGTGCTGCAGGAGCAGTTCAATCAGGGCGGCCCCCCGATTGACGTCGACCTGTGTCAGTTGCTGATAGTTGAGCAACTGCTCGAGCCCGCTTGGCATGCGGCTGTCGAAATAGATCCCGACCAGATCGATGGAGAGGGAAGAGGGGCGGCAGAGGTTGGAACCGAGCCCCCGGGATCGGATAAAGCCATCTTCAACCCGAATGGCCGAGGTCAGATCCGGGTAGCGGCTGCCCCAGATCAGCACCTGCTCATCGCCGGTCAGCCGCTTGGGCGGCGTGCGCACAAAGCGCAGCTCATCGGCCAGGTGGTGGCAAAATGCCTGCATAAAGGCGCGTTTCCACAGGGAGAAACCAACCAGATAGAGCCTGCGCCAGCGCGGCGCTGGCCTCTGCTGGCGCGCTATGATGGCCAGCACCTCCTCCACCTCACAGCGCTGACCGAGCACCGGATCCAGATAGCGCGGATAGAGGATAAGCGCCGCCGCTGCCAGTTGGGGCAGCGATACCTGAACCTTGCGGCGCTCGCACTGCTTGCTATCAACGGTCAGCCCCCAGCCGGCGTAGAACGGCATGCCGAAGCAATACACCGGCTTGCCGAGCAGCAGCGCCTCAAATCCGAGTTGGGAAGAGACGGTATAGACGGCCTCCACCCGGCTGAGCAGGGCATGGGGATGGCAGTGATCGGCAACCACCTCCACATCATCCAGTTGCAGTCGGGCCAGCACGCCGCTCTTCTTGCCAAAACGGGTGTCGGGATGCGTGCGCAGCAGCAGGCGGGCATGGGGGTGATTGCGACGCGCCGCTTCGACCATGGCCATAAAATCGGCCTCACTGGCCAATGCCCCCGGAATGGAGAGATCGCCCGCCACCTGATCCACCAACAGCACCCTGGGTCTGCCATCTTGCAGCAGGCGCTGGGCCAGCGCCGCGGGCAAACCACCCGGCTCACCTCGCGCAGAGAGCCCGGCAGAAGCATCGCCAGCGGGATGGGCAGGGCGAGTGGCATAGCAGTTGTACTTGGTCACACCGAGGCGCACCAGGTCAGCCATCAGTCGCTGCGCCCGCTCAAGCAGGGCGTCATCCACCGGGGTGGCAATCAGCTGTTCAAGCTGGCTGGGCTGGCGCGCATCGTAATAGATGCCGACGGGGTCTGCGATAAGCGAGACCGCCTTGCCGCCCCTGGCGGGATGACCGATATAACCGATAAAGCCATCTTCCAACTGCCAATAAGGCAAGCCCAATGCCTGCGTCTGCTGTTTAATCTGACGGGTATTGGCTTTCTGGCCCCATCCCACCAGGGCATCACCGGGCTGGGGAGTGGCATCAGGGGTGAGACGTGCCAATGGCTGGCCCAGACAGGCGTTGATCTGCGCGCTGCGGGCCAGTATGCCGCCAGATTGTGTCCATAGAGTCATGCAAGTTGCTCGGATAAAAATGAAGCTTAGAGAGATGTGGGTTTGAACATGTCTCTGAAAAAAGCGCGTGGATTGAGATAAAGCTTGCGTAGCTTGCGCCACAAAGGGCGCTTGGGCGTGATGCCATCTTGCCAGCGCAATAGCCCCGGATACTCGTTGACGGGATACCCCGCCTCTTCCTGCAAACGGATCATCCACTCCCGAAAGTCCGGCAGCTCACCATTAAGGTTATGGCAGGGCACCACTGGCCCTTTCAAGGGGCATCGCTCTGCCTCGGAGCGAGACAGCATCTGTTCCAGCAGCTGGTCATTACCCGCCCGGCGCTTGTGATAAGGGTGAGTCAGGGGGCGCGGGTGCCACTGATGCACCAGAAACCGACCGGCAAACAGATGGGGCAGGGCATAGTAACTGAAATAACGGCGAAACCCCTGATAATCCCCCGGGTGCTGCGCCTTGATATTCAAGCCATAATCATCGGGCCTTGGCCCGATGGGATAATGGCGCGTCAGCCGGTCAATCAGTTCCAGATCCTCGCCACCGTGGCCGACAAACTGTTCGTCAAAGCCCCCCAGTTGCAAAAACCACTCGCGATTGAGTAGCAAACAACTGCTGGCAAGGGCAATCCCTTCCACCCGGTGATTCTCACCGCGCAAAAAGGATTCCAGGCAGCCTTGAAAATCCCCGTCAAACCGCTCTGTCTCTTCTTTAGTGAGATAGAGGCAGGGGTACATTTCAAAGGCATTTTTACCAATTTTTTGTACTTTATTTCTCTGTTCTAATATTTCTTTGGAAAGACGTGGGTTTATAACTAAGTCTGAGTCGTTTAAGAAAATATAATCATGTGTAACATCCAGGATGATACTATTTCTAATCACCCCGGGTGAAAATATACCTTTAATGTCTCGTTTTTTACAAACTACATTTTTTTTGCCAACAGTTAAATCTGACTTATTTGTCATTATGGTCAGTGAAGTATCACTTTCTGTAAATGAGTCAATACAGCGATTTAGGCGTATTTTCGCATCAGTTAAACTACCGCGCTCATGACCTAGATGAAAGAAAGGGATAACTACGGTTATATTGATAGGCATATTTCCAACATCTAATTGGTAGGTTTTAACATCTCAGACTGTAGGAGCACTTTTGGCATGCCGCATGGTGTTGACATGCGGCATGCCATTTTTTGTGATGTTAAGAAATAATCTTTCTGACTTTGTTTATAAATTCCAAATAGTATTCATCGATGTAATGAAATGGTGACAAGCCCCATTTGTGGCCACTGCTGGCTAGACTAATTTCCTTGTCTATTGAAATTTTCTTTACATTGGATATTCTGTTCATTAAAAAACTCACGTAACAATCTAGTCTTGAGTTCATGACCTTGTTCTTATGGCATCGAATCTCATCGAACCGTTTTATTTTTCCTTTATCCATATAATAGTCACTGTATTTTGCATCATGAATAATGACAGTGGTATTCGGGAAATCAGAGTTTATTCTTTCACAGAATGAAGCCGACTTTTCATAGAATAACTTGACAACATCATCACTTTCTCTACCTACCACATGACTATATTCTTCCTTTTTTGCAAAAGGATTTATTTTAATAAAATCATCGGAAAGAGTAAGGTAGCTATCCCCTACCTTTATTATATCGTGCCGCTCTTCTATCAGATCTATTAAAATATAGTCTGGATTTTTATTTTTTATTTGAGATATGGATGTTTTATTGTAGTCATTTAATATGACCCATTTAAGCCACTGATTTTCAGAAGATAGAATAGTATGATCTATAGGGATTGGGGCACTCATCATACTAATAATTGATATTCTTGGAAAATAAGATCCAGAAATATCAAGGATACTATTGTCAAACTCAAAAGCATCTCTTGTTACACACGAACCAATTATTGCTGCTTTTTTCAATGCAAACTCCTTAAATGCAATAAAGCTCTTTTGCGAGGCCATTGCAAATAAACTTTGCATTCTTTATAAAATCTTGGTCGTCGATCTTCCAAGTGTGATTATTTATATTTTTACTTCTTATGGTGATGTAGTTGTAAATATCTGATGAGTATATTGCAATCTTTTTATCATTGCAGTCTTTCAAGAACTGAGAGTCTTCACCACGATTTTTATTGTGGAACGTAACTTTTTCAAAAACCGTTCTTCTAATGACAAGGCTAGCGCCTATTATAAACTCACTAAATCTACAGTCTTTGTCTTCTCGAATTAAGAAAGTCTTATCCATAGACTCAACGTATGCGAGGTGAGAATCTTTTCCTACAACATCAGCACCAGAATAATCGAGAGCTAAAATGGCATCAGATATATAACTTTTTCCATAAATGTCATCATCATCTAACTTGGCTACAATGTCACCTTTAGATAACTCTACCGCTTTATTTAGACATTCCCCCAGTGTTAACGCTGCACTCAATTGTGCTAGTTTAACATTTTGAATCTTTGATAGTTTATCTTTTACATGAGAGAGGTCGTTATCATCAGTGTTGATAACAACGATCAATTCTTTGTTTTCATAATCTTGTTGCAAATAATTGTTGATCATCAAGTCAATATTGTGGGGTCTATTTGTACACATAACAATAGAGACCAAGGATGTATTGTTATTTAAAGGAACTTCTTTATTAACGTGATTGAAAATGTACTCTAATCTATTTTTATATGTATGATGCTGTAACGTATGTCTTGATGCCAAATGACCTACACGTCTGCGACTTTGTTCATCATTTAGAAGCTGATCAATTTTTAGCTTTGCATTATTTTTGTCAGCAACAATACTAACATGCTCACCTAACATTGCCTTCATCCCATCCGAATGAGTCGAAACTACCGGTGTACCACAGGCCAGAATTTCAAAAACCCGGCGAGAGAACATGGTTGGTGAATCTTGCACCGTATTGATGTTCAGGAACAATTTGTACTGGCGATAGGCTGTGACCATCTGGTCATAGTTCAATGAGCCGACAATAAAGGGCTGGTATTTCGCCGGGAATATGCGGGACTCCCGATGCTTGGTGGCGTGCAACATGCGGTCGTAGACATGCAGTTCCCGGTGCATGGCGCCATCAAGCACGATTTCGGTCTGTACCCGGCGGGTATCATGGCCATTGTTATACCAGCTACCAGCAAAACAGATTTCGTAAGTCGGCAACTTCTTGCGTTTGTCACGGATTGGATTATGAATGGCTGGCTGGGCGGCGAAAGCCAGCGGGTAGACGCGGTCATGGCCAACACGACTCTTGTATTTATCGAGAATATTGCCATCGGTCGTGAAGATATAATCACAATCGGCGGCGACATCGATAAAGACATCGTAGTTGGTCGGATCTTCCTTGTTCCAGAACACAACGGGAATATTCTTCGACTTGCAATACTTGATGGCATCGCGCAGCGGATCACCCAGGTGCTTCTTGTAGCTGGCCATGGTATAGGTCCATTCGCCATCATTGCCATTCCAGGCGGACTCGACAAAGAAGAGAACCGGGTTGGCCGCATCAATTTCCTCTTTCCAGTTTTTCTTGGTTAGCGGAATGAAGTTCGCCTCATAGCGGAAACACTCGTACGTGAATTTGTCACTGATAGACACAATGTTTATGTGCTGGTTGCGCAGTCTGGCTCTTGGCTCAAACCCGGGCCAGGTGACTTCTTCATTGGGACGAGCCTCATTGAAGATACCAACCTGTTCCAGCAAACTCTGCCTGATGATGTTATCCATCGGAGGCTGTTCAAATTTCCCTTTACGTTTCGCAGCTCGGATTTTAATCAATTTTTGTGGCAGTGACAGTAGCCCAGCCAGTTTGTTTTGCTTGGCTTCTGCCAGCGTTTTGCCAAGACGATAGTAGAGTGATTTCTCCATCTGCTGCTTTTCATAGAGAGCCACAGCAAGCTTGTCTTTCAAGGCCTCCAGATTGGTTTTTTGTACCAGAGGGGAGTCAGGCAAAGCGTGAATGCGCTTCTCGAACGCAGTAGTTAATGCCTTGGCCTTGAGCTCGAAAATACGGGCGATCTCTTCTTCACTCTCACAGCTTTCCAGTTTGATGGCATTTACCGGAAGCATCTCTTCTGCGATGATTCTGAGTGGCTTTATATTAAGAGTACCTTGCCCCTTGAGGCGCAAAGCGATACTGAAATAACGGGCATCAGGTGCTGTTTCGAATTCTATCTTATTCAGACCGTTATATATCTGCTGAAATTTGTGGGCAATGCGCTTCTCTTCATCGTATTGGATGAAGAACATGGCGCAATCGGGGCGTTGCTCACCAAATTGGGCATCAAGGTGAGCGCGATATTTATGACTGCCGTTGATACGCCAAGCCTCTTTGTTCAGAGGTAGACCATTGATATCCATACTGCCAGTCTGCAGATAGAAGGAGTCCCCATCAACCAGACCAAGCTCCAGTGAGAGAATACCTGCAGCATCTACGGCTATCGTTTTGTTACGGTCATTATCCGCAGGCAGCATCCAGGCATCAGCAGTTTCTATATTGCTGATGTTGCCAAAAGAGAGCAGGGGGTAAGACTGTTCTACCCATTCAATCTTGTCGGTCTTTCTGGCCAGCTGTCGGTATAGGTGATCGAGGTGCTCGTCATAGATTGAGAAAACAGTATTGAGATGATTCTCTTGCTGACGTGGCGGCTGATTTTTTCGGGCGTTTTTTTTAGCGAGTCGGGTCGACATATCAGAGTTCTTTTTTTCACACAGTGGCCGGGTTAATCCCGGCCACCATTTTCGAGTGGATTATTGAGCGGCGTTGACGAAATCAAGCAATTGGTTATTGGCAGCATCGCTGCGATTCAGACCAAGGAATTGCTTGTGCTTGACCAGAATAACAATCACATCTGCCTGCTGCAGAGCATCTGACAGGGAAGCAAGCTTGACGTTATTGCGATTTTCCAACGCAGATGGCAGAGCGTCAATATTGGGTTCCACCGCCAGGATCTGATAAGCCGGGTTGTTGGCCAGGGTCTTGGTGATATCCAGCGCCGGGCTTTCGCGCAGGTCATCGATGTCTGGCTTGAATGCCAACCCCAGACAGGCGATCTTCGGGTTGTTGATACCGGCGGCCGCGCTTTCTACCTGCTCCACCACATAGTGAGGTTTGTAGTCATTGACCAGACGTGCCTGGTGGATCATGCGGGCCGTGTCCGGGTTCTGGTTGACGATAAACCAGGGGTCGACGGCGATGCAGTGACCACCCACGCCGCAGCCAGGCTGCAAAATATTGACGCGGGGGTGACGGTTGGCCAGGGAAATCAGCTCCCACACATTGATACCCTGCTTGTCACAGATGAGGGACAGCTCGTTGGCAAAGGCGATATTGACGTCACGGAAGGCGTTTTCGGTCAGCTTGCTCATCTCGGCAGTGCGCGCTTCGGTCGCGATGCACTCGCCCTTTTTGACAAACATCTTGTAGACCTGGGTAGCAGCAGCGGTACTGGCTGCATCCATGCCACCGATAATGCGATCATTTTCGACCAGCTCGCGGATCACCTGACCGGGCAGTACGCGCTCCGGGCAGTGCGCCACAAAGATATCAGGGGTCTGGCCTTCAGCAACGGTATGCGGGAAGGTCAGATCGCTGCGCTCTTCGGCCAACCACTTGGCCATCTGCTCGGTCGCGCCGACCGGTGACGTGGATTCCAGCACCACCAGGTTGCCCTTTTCCAGCATGGGGGCCAGTGCGCGGGAGGCGCTCTCGATATATCTCAGGTCCGGCTCATGATCTTCACCCTTGAACGGGGTCGGTACGGCGATCAGGAAGGCATCGGCTTTCTGCGGGCTGCTGTGGGCACTCAGATGGCCATCCTGCACGGCTTGTTTGACCAGGTCTTCCAGACCCGGCTCGACAATGTGGATCTTGCCCTGGTTGATGGTGTCTACCGCATGCTGGTTGACATCCACACCTACCACACGAATGCCATTGCTGGCGATGACTGCTGCAGTTGGCAAACCGATATAACCCAGACCAACAACGGAGATGGTTTCAAATTTCATTATTGTGTGCTCTCGATAGTAAAACAGGGGGCATCAAGCATGCCCCCAAAGACAGGTATGTAATCTGTGAATCAGGCAACCTGCAGGCTGCTGTTAATCTGTTGACCCAGTGCGCCGCTCAGCCCTGTGACCGCTTCAACGATACGCTGGCTGGTTTTGCCATCCCCGTAGGGGTTGTTGGCATGGCTCATCACTTTGTAAGCCAGCTCGTCATCCAGCAGACGCACTGTCTCAGCCACTATGGTCTCGTCACAAGTGCCGACCAGGCGCACTGTGCCAGCCTTGACGGCGGCAGGGCGCTCAGTGGTGTCGCGCATGCAGAGCACGGGTTTGCCCAGAGTCGGGGCCTCTTCCTGGATGCCGCCCGAGTCGGTCAGGATCAGGTAGCTCTGTTTCATCAGATAGACGAAGGGCAGATAATCCTGCGGTTCTATCAGATGCACATTGTCGAGCCCCTTGAGGTTACGGTTGACCGGTTCTTGCACGTTGGGGTTGAGGTGTACCGGATAGACGATCTGGACGTCATCCCGCTGGGCCAGCACTGCCAGTGCCTTGCAGATACGCTCAAAGCCATCGCCGTGGTTCTCACGGCGATGGCCGGTCACCAGGATCAGCTTCTTGCTCTGGTCCAGGAAGGGGAAGCGGCTGGCCAGCTCGGCTTTCATGCCGACGTTTTTATCAATGCGGTGGGAAACCTCAATCAGGGCATCGATCACCGAGTTACCGGTCACGAAGATGGTCTCGGGGGCGATGTTTTCCATGATGAGGTTTTTCAGCGAACTGATGGTCGGGGTGTAGTGTTGATCGGCAATGCCCCCTGTCAGACGACGCATACCCTCTTCCGGCCAGGGGGAGTAGATATTGCCAGTGCGAAGGCCCGCTTCAACGTGACCGACCGCAATGCGGTGATAGTAGGCCGCCAGGGTGGCAGCAAAAGAGGTGGCCGTATCGCCATGAACCAGAATGCGATCCGGTTTAAACTCGGCAAAGACGGGTCTGAGCCCTTGCAAGATGGCGGTGGTGACATCAGTCAAGTCCTGGCCCGGTTTCATGATATTGAGATCATACTCCGGCTCGATCTCGAACAGGTTGAGCACCTGATCCAGCATCTCCCTGTGTTGTCCTGTCACACAGACTCTGACGTCAATCTTGCGATTGGCCTGGAAGGCCTTGACGATCGGCGCCATCTTGATCGCTTCCGGTCTGGTACCAAACACAATCAAAACCCGCTGCGCTTTTATAGGCATAATAATCACTCCCGTGTGAGTTAATTGTTTTATGTATTTCCAGACACTACTTAAAAAAGGCTGAGCTCACTGTTTAACTGCGTCAGCCGGTGATGCCAGGTGTGTTGAGCCAGCACAATTTCTCTTGCCTGCTTGCCCAATTCGTTTCTTTGTCGAATATCTTGTTGTAATTGCACACACCATTCTCGCGCTGCTGTCCCATCTGACACAGCGACGATACTCTTGCCAAATATGTTATCCATCGCTATCGAAGGGGTGCTGATAATGGGGCAGCCCGCTGCCGCCAATTCAAAGACCCGGCGAGACAACATAGTTGAAGATTGACTTATGGTATTGAAATTCAAATAAATCTGATATTGGCGATACGCCTTGGCGACAGAAATTGGCGAAATGGCAGGCTTGCAGTAAGGCAGAAGCGTGTCCGGGTAACTGCAATCGTTATTTTTCTGCCAGAAGCGATCGAAAATAATCAAGCCCCTGTCCCGCAGTGCATACAGCACGTCTTCTTGGGTCCTGCTGCGCTCGGCCAGCTCATTGCCATAATAGCCACCCAGAAAGGCGATCCCGGGCCCCCGTTCACCGCTCACCGCGGGTTGATACCAGCTTGGCTGTGCGGCAAACATCAGAACGCCCACATGCTGAAATGCCTGATGGGGGAGGGCATGGTACCGCTCAAGCGAACCGGCATCCGTGGTATAGACCACATCGAACAGTGCTGCCGCATCGGCAAAACGCTCGAAATGAAATGGGTCCTCTTTATTCCAGAAGATGGTTGTGATTTTTCGTTTTCGACAAAAATCCAGAAGCTTTCTCAGCTCGGGTTTATTGGGTGAGTTGTGTGAATAACTGGCAATCTTGCCTTGCCAGCTATTCTTGTAGCCACGCCAAGTAGACTCAACAAATAGGAAATCAGGTTTGAAAAACCTGAGCTTCCATTGCCAGTCAAGTGGCGTGAGCTGGATAAGATCGGCATCGGGGGCCAGGCTGAACGTCGTGAACTGGTCTGCCACTAACGCAATACGTGGTCGTTTATTGTAATGCAAAGGAGTTGACTCACCGGTGAAATAGGGTGGCAACCATGGCCACCCTATTTTTGTTATTACAACAGCACCAAGGCTCTGGCCGAAATGGCGATTTGATAGAGCACCTCGGTAATATCCTTGGTGATCTGCAGCGACTTGGTATCGACCTGCGGCAGGACGAAGATCTCGTCACCCGGCTTGATGGTGATCTCTTTATTTTCCAGATCGCTCTTTTCGATCTGGCTGAAGGTGCCATCACGATGCAGCAACAAAATACGGGAGTTGCTGGCTTTCTGGGTAAAGCCGCCGGCCAGATTGATGTAATCGGCCACGGTACGTTTGTTGTCCATCAGGATGGCGTTCGGGAACATGACATCGCCGTGCACCATGATGAGGTTGGTTTGGCGCGGAATACGGATGATATCGCCCGGTTCGAGTCGCACATCTTCCATATTGGTGCCATTGGCCAACACCACCTGCCCGTTGGGTTCAATGTCTTTGGCACGCTCAACCCACTGCATCAGCAGTTGGGCTTCGCTGTTGCGCAGCTTGGCTTCCCCTTCGGAAGAGGAGCGGGCGGTCAAAATACTGGCCTCCAGCGCCTTGAGTGACGATTGCAACATCTCTTTCTGGCGCACCTTGACCGAGTCACGATAGAGCTGGATGGCGCTCAGGTCCGCATCCTGGGTCAGTTTCAGGCCGTTGAGGATGTCGCCGAGACGGGCACCGTACTTGAGCACATACTCCTGCGCACTGTCGTGTTCCCCTTCGACCCGCACCGCGATGGAGGCATAGCGCTTGTCGGCGATCACTTCCACTGTGTCGCCCGAGCTGACCATGTTTTTGGCCAGTTGGGCGTCATTGATGGGGTAGTAATCCATGCGGATATCTTCGCCCTGATTGCGGCTCACCCGAATATGAGTGGCATCGGGATCGGGGCTGGCCATCTGCATCAGTTCGGCCAGGGGGACATGGGGTTTGCTTAGCTCGAACTTGTTGGCATTCGCCACCTTGCCGCGCACCGTGGCCTGATAGCGCAGCGGCGCCACCACTATGATGTCGCCATCGCGCAGCTGGGTTGGCAGCAGGGTGCCATTGACCAGGAACTGGTAGAGGTTATAGTGGCGCAGGGTCTGGCCATTGCGCTTGAGGGCCACATCCAGATAGCTACCGCGCTCGGGGGCGATACCGCCAGCCTTGTCGAGGAAGTAGAGAATAGAGTCGCCAGACTGACCGGCAAACAGGCCCGGCTGTTTGACAAAGCCGGTCACGAAGATCTTGACCGGCTGGCTCACGTCCAGCGTGGCGTAGACGCTGACGTTCTTCTGATAGACGGTGGTGACGGCCCCGAGCAGGGTGTCGTTCAGTTGTTCGTTGCGTACCCCGGCCACCTTGATGGGGCCCACCTTGGGCAGAAAGATGTTGCCCTGTTGGTCGACCGTCAGGGGTTGATCAAACTCGACCCCCCCCCACAGCTGAACCTGCAGGCGATCGCCGATGGCGATGCGGTAATCCGGGTTGAAGCCGTTGAAGGATTCACGGGCAAACTCACCGCGAAACAGCCAGTTGCCAAACACAGGATCCCGGGTCTGGGTATCCGTGATGACCTTGCGCACCGGGGCCCCTTCCTGGGATATTTCCAGGGCATAAGCGGGTTGGAGCAGCAAGCTCAGGCTCAGTGCCAGCATGCTTGGCTTGAGATTCAATGGTCTGGTAAAGAAGGTATTCAACGACATACTCCTGTCAGTCCTGATGTTCGCGCAAGGTGGCAAGACCCATCACGACCAGGCCGTAGAAAAGGCAAAGCAGAACGCCAATGGTGGCCAGATTGTAGAGACGACGGGGATATTCGGCCTCTTCGGCCTGAGTGGGTTGGCTCACCACCAGCAAGTGCTTCAGTTTGCGATAGGCCTCGACGCGGGCCTGCTCCATGCTGACCAGACCTGTCTTGTAGACATCAGCCGCCAGCTGGGTTTGTACCTGTACCGCCTGATAGTCGGCATTGACCTCGTTGAGGGATTGCTTCTCGCTGCCGGTCAGGCGCTTCTTCTCTTGTGCCAGCTGGCGGGTGAGGGCATCGACCCTGTCTTTGACCGCGACCACGTCAGGGGCATTGGGGTTCATGTAGATTTGCAGTCGCTTGAGTTCGGCATCCTGGCGCACCAGTTCTGCTTCAAGCTCAGACACCACCCCCATCATGGCGGTACTGGTGGCCTCCGGGCTCATCAGCTGGTGCTGGTTCTGGAAGGCCAGCATCTTTTCTCGCTCGCTGAGCAGCCGCTCGTGTGAGCGGGCCACTTCGGTTTCCACGAATTTGAGTTGTTCCATCGCCACCTGACGGCTCAACCGGTTGATAAAACCTTCGCTCTCTTTGAGCATCAGGCTAACAACCTGTTTGGCATAATCAGGCTCGAAGGCTTGCAGGCTGATGGTCAATACCCCGGAGAGTTCATCCAGGCTGACGGTGAGGTGGTCCCGATAAAATGCCAGAAACTCTTCGCGGGTGGCATCTGCCGGCAGGCGCGAGAACATATCGGCACTGTCGCTTTGAAAGTGTTTTTTCAGTTGCAGTGCGTTATCCAGGGTGTTGAGCATATCCCAGGATTTGAGGTACTCCTGTATCACCAGCACATCCTGATGATTGCTGCCCCCCAGCCCCAGCATGGAGAGGGCATCCGGCAGCATCTTGAGCTGGTCGGCCTGCTTGATGATAAGGCTCGCCTGACTGACATAGCGATCGCTGGCAATGGCGCCGTAATAGAGGGTGGCCAGGCTGAAGCAGACCACGACCCAGAGAAAGCTGCCAAGCTTGATGGCCTTTTTCCAGGAGTGGTGGGCAACCTGATACCCCTTGGAATCGATAAGAAACAGCTTGGGGTCGCGCTTGAATTTACGCAGCTTGCGCTCAAGCAGGGCGGTCAAATTGGCTTTGGTCATAAATATCCGTGGAAAGACTTAAAGGAAACATCAGAGCGTTTGATAGATGGCGATGGCTTCTTCGATGTCGTCATGTAGGGTCAACTGCCCGTTTTGCAGCACTATGCCCATGTCGCACTGTTGGCGCAGGGTTTTCATGTCGTGAGAGACCATGATAAGGCTGGCGGTTTCCCGTTTTTGGGTGAAGACATCGATGCATTTCTGTCTGAATCTGGCATCCCCCACCGAGGTGATCTCGTCGGTCAAATAGATATCAAAATCAAAGGCCATGCTGACGGCAAAGGAGAATTTGGATCTCATCCCGCTCGAATACCCCTTGATGGGCAACTCATAGTGCTGGCCAATCTCCGAGAACGCTTTTACCCACTCTTCGACCTCGGCCGTGTCGTGTACCCCATGAATGCGGCAGACGAAGCGGGTATTTTCACGCCCCGTCATGCTGCCCTGAAAGCCGCCGCTCAGGGCCAGTGGCCAGGAGACCCGGCTGTGGCGGATCACCTTGCCCTGATTAGGCATGTCCATGCCGCCGAGCAGGCGCAGCAGAGTCGACTTGCCCGCGCCGTTTGCCCCCAAAATGCCAATATTGCGATCCCCCGGCAGGGTAAAGCTCACATTTCTTAACACGTAATGGCGGCCAAACTTGGTGGGGTAATATTTCGAGACGTTATCCAGAGTGATCATGTTGTCAGCTTGCTATGAGTCGTCGATGGCTGAGGCGATAGGCACTCGCAGCGAAAGTGAGCAGGATCAGGGTTGTGCTCACCAGATAAGACCAACTGCCCCCCTGTGTCTGAAAACCGCCAATCCAGCCCGAGCGGATAAGTTCAAGCGCGTGCACCACTGGGTTCCACAGCAGCAGATGCTGATAGCTCTGTGGCACTGCCGCCAGCGGGAAGAAGACTGCCGAGATCCACATCATGGGGCGCATCAGAATGGGAATCAGTTTTTTTGCCTCTTCGGAGAGGGAAGTGGCGATACAGAACAAGGTTCCCAGCGCAAAGGAGAAGAGCATCAGCAGGCCATACCCCGTCAGCACGGCCAGCGGATCTGCAGGCATGGCATCAAAGCCAAACCACATCAGCCCCAGGATCAGCACCAAGGCCACCAGCACGCCGATCAGGGTTTCCAGCAAGAAACGAGAGAACAGGGTGGCAAAGGGAGTGACCTGCCGATAGCAGAACAGCCCTTTGTTGGCACTAACTGCGGACTGCAGCTGGCTGACCATGTTTTGAAACATCATAAATGGCAGGTAGCCAGCCGCGATAAACACTGGCGCTTCGACCCCGCCAAAGCCATTGCGCTGGCGCATGCCGAAGATGAAACAGAACACAGAAATCGCGAAAAGAGGGTCGAGCACGGCCCATGTGTAGCCCATGCGGTAGTTGCCAAAACGGGTCTTGAGCTCCCGCATCAGCAAGCCGAAGGTCACATCCTTGAGCACCGCCAATGAGGCTCGACGCTGATTTGATAGAATAGGGGCGTTCAAATTTTAATCTTTATATCGGCATATGGATGAAGAAGAGGGGCGACTCTATCACAAACGTTTAGGCGACAGGCGAGCGCTCATGATGAATAGCTAGTCATCAGTGTGTGTTGAATGCTTTTGGTTTCTGGTTTGTTACCAAAATGTGGCTCAATGGTGTTTTTTAGGGATGGCTACCGCACGGCAATGACATATTCCCGGACCAAATAAAGCGAGTTGTAATGATGATTAATAAATCGAGGGTGATAACGAGGGACTGCTTGCTCAAAAAGCAAACAGAATTCAACTTACAAAGGTAAGCAACCAACCCGTGCATATAGCGCCATTATGTGACGCATATAGCGCCATTATGTGACGCTCATCATGCTTATTTTTATTTGTGGCGCATGGTACCTATCAGGTGCAATTGAGTCAACACACGATAGTTAATTACCAAAATGTCAACTGTAATATGTAAGGCGTTGTTATGTAATGACTTATGGTGTTATTGGTTAAAATATAACAGGTCTGATGAGTGTTCGTGACGATAAGCTGATTCATTCAGGTGCCGCTGGATCAAATAAGTGTCGTTATTTTATCTTGTTTTTGTGAGCTGTATTGATTGTATTTAATGCGAGATTGCGATATGTAACCCCGTTGCCTTGGTGGTCAAATAATGTTCTATTGTTATTGATTTACCTGAATTACACGCCAACACCTCATCATTGCTAGACTATTTATTCTTAAATGATGATTTTTTTAGTTTTATCCATCGCGTTGACAAGCGTCCATCCCGCTGACCTATCCTCATATGTGCCCGTTCGGACGGCACCATAGATAACAAGGATGTAGGAGGGGATATGGACGCTAATACTCTCTTGCTCTCGGGACTGCTGGCTTCGTTGGTCGCGAGTTCAGGGGCAATCGCCAATGACAATATTGTTGCACTGCAATTGGGTACACCTGCCGAGAGCGAGAAGCTCGACATCTTTACGGCTGACGTGAAACTTCATCATATGTTCTGGCGTTGGGGTGATTCAGGCTGCCAGTTTGGTCTCGGTGTGCGAGGGGGCATGCTGGAGGTGGAGGATGAGAGAACGGCTCGGCTGGGCACGGGGGCTCGCGCCGAATGCCTGTGGGGTAACTGGGTGGTCTGGCTCCCGGCCGAGGTGTTATGGCTGGCGGATCATGAATTTGGTCATCGTGGCAATGGCTTCAAGGATTACGGCGGCCCCTTCCAGTTTGCCACCGGTATTGGTCTGGGCTATGCAATCACCCGCAACTGGCTGATTGGCTATCAGTATGAGCACATGTCCAACGCCAACATGTATGAGTCCAACCCAAGTCTGGATACTCACTCACTTCATATCGACTACCGGTTTTAACGCTTGCGTCTCTTCTGGTTGCCAAGCCCCTGCTCGTCAGGGGCTTTTTGTCTGCCCATGGGGGTTGAGTCATGGACAGACAAGCATGGCGTAGGGGTCAGCGCCCCAGGTACTCCCGCTCGAAGAAGGTATTGACCCAGTGGGGGCGGTAGATGGCGAGCAGTGTCATTGTCATGCCGTTGAGCAGGGCTTCGGGGAAGAGCAGCAGTGGCCAGATGGAGAGGTAGTCTGCACTGATGGTGTGCCACGGATAGGTGCCACTCATGTCCATCAGCAGGGCGCTGGCGACCACCTTGACCGAGATACTGAGGGCGCCGCCGCCGAAGGCGACCACGAACAGGTAGACGAACAGGTGGCGGGGCAACCAGGCCCAGCTGGCCAGAAACAGCAACCAGCTGGAGGCCACGGGCAGAGCGACGCCGATCAGTGCATGCCAGCCGATGTCGGCGAGCTCGATGACATCGAAGTAGCCGAGGATCAGCAGTGTCAGGCAGGGAGCGAGCAGGGCAAGGCGCCACCCCAGCAACAGGGTCAGGCTGGTGAGGCCGAGAAAGTGCACCTCCAGCCCCTCGTGCAGGCCGGCACGCAAGACCCAGAGTGGGACCAGCGCGATGGCGCCGCCCAGGCAGAGGTGTTGATAGAGTGGCTGGGCAAGCAGGGTTCGCAGCAGGGGGCCGCGCAGGCTGAATATAAGCAGCAATAGCCAGAGCAGGAGGGCTGCGGCTTGTCCTTCACTCATGGCATGTCCTTGTCATGTGATGGCGTACTGAGCGAGCAGGGGTGAGGGATAACAATAACAAGGGCTGGCGTATTCCCTGCCAGCCCTGCTTTAACAATCAGTATTTGACGTGCTTGTGATACTTGCTGAGGATGCCCTGAACTCGGTCCATGGTCTCCTTGCTGGGGGGCTTGATCCCGTTCAGATCATAGTTCTCACCCAGTACGTCCCATTTGTGCTTGCCCAGCTCGTGGTAGGGCAGCAGCTCCACCTTCTCGACACAATCACCCAGCTCGGCGATAAACTGGCCCAGCCCTTCGGCGCTCTCGTCATCGTCTGACCAGGTCGGCACCACCACGTAGCGGATCCACATGGTCTTGCCCTTGGTGGCCAGATAGCGGGCGAACTCCAGGGTGTACTTGTTGCTGACGTGGGTGAGCGGTATGTGCTTCTCGTCATTGATCTGCTTGATGTCGAGCAGCACCAGATCCGTGTTGTCGAGCACCTTGTCGAGCTGTTCGTCGTAATGACGCACGAAGCCATTGGTATCGAGACAGGTGTGTATGCCTTTCTCTTTGCAGGCGGCGAACAGGTCGGCGATGAAGTTTTGTTGCAACATGGCTTCGCCACCCGAGGCGGTCACGCCACCGCCAGAGGCATTCATGAAGTGGCGATAGCTGGTGATGTCGCTCATCAACTCCTGCACCGTCACTTCACGGCCACCCTGGGTGTCCCAGGTGTCCCGGTTGTGGCAGTACTTGCAGCGCATCAGGCAGCCTTGCATGAACACGATAAACCGTATCCCGGGGCCATCGACAGTGCCGCAGGTTTCAACGGAATGGATCCGGCCAATGATCCCGGACTCGCTGGTTTCAGCGACCGCACCGCTGGTGTTGACAGCAGGGATCCGATTAATGACAGACATAGACAACTCCAACGATTCGAGCAGGTCGTTATTTTATTACATAAAGCCCTATAAATCCTACCTCTTTAGCCCGGCTGGGGCGAACCCAGCAGGCTTTCCAGGGCCCTGACCGTGAGTGGCTTACTGGTCAGGAAGCCTTGATAATGCTGGCATCCCAGCGCTTTGAGGATGGCGAGCTGTGCCTCATCCTCCACCCCTTCGGCGGTCACGGTAAAGCGGAAAACCTTGGCCAGATCCAGGATCGCCTTGACGATGGCCTTGTCCTGTTCGCTGTGCACCAGGGTCTGAATGAAGCTTCTGTCTAGCTTCACTTCGTCCGCCGGCAGATCCCGCAGGTAGGCGAGCGACGAGTAGCCGGTACCGAAGTCATCGATGGAGAGCAAGAGACCGAGATCCTTGAGTTGCCGCATCCTGGCGATACTCTCCAGCCGGTTCTCCAGCACCACGGATTCGGTCACCTCCAGCAGCAGACGGGAGGGGGGCACTCCTGTGTCGCGCAATATGTACTCCACCTGCTGCACAAATCCTGCCGTGTGGAACTGGCGGGCGCTGACGTTGACCGACAGGTGAGGAATGGCAAAACCGCGGTTGAGCCAGAAGCTGTACTGGGCGCAGGCGGTCTTCATCACCCAGTAGCCTATGTCCTGGATGAGGCTGGTCTCCTCGGCGATGGGGATGAAGTCTCCCGGCGGCACCATGGTGCCGTCGCTGCGCTGCCAGCGTAGCAGTGCCTCTATCCCTGACAAACTGCCGTTGTCGACCCTGTATTGCGGCTGGTAGTAAAGCTGCAGCTCATGGTTGCGCAGGGCGTCGCGCAGCTGGTTGTTGAGGGCCAGCTTGCTCTTCTCTTTCTGGGCCATGGCCTCGCTGAAGAACACATAGTTGCTCTGGCCGGAGCGCTTGGCCATGTGAGTGGCGGTATCGGCCTGCTGCATCAGCACCAGATGATCCTGATCTTCGTTGGAGAAGAGGCTGATCCCCACAGAGGCGCTGCAGTGCAGCTTGTGATCCTCGATGTCGAACGGGGTGCGAAACAGCCCCATCAGCTCGCGGGCGAAGTGCTCGGCCAAGATCTTGGCGGTGACATAGCCCTGACCCAGGGCGGTGAACAGCAGGGCGAACTCGTCTCCTGAAATGCGGGCCAGCACCAGGTTGTCCTGAGGTAGCCCCTTGAGCCGCTCCACCACGGCTTGCAGCAGCAGATCGCCGCAGGCGTGGCCGAGGGAGTCGTTGATCGATTTGAAGTTGTCCAGATCCACCAGCAACAGGGCACCCCACTGACCACTGGGTGCCTGCAGGGTGCGCTGCATGATGTCGTTGAGGCTGCGCCTGTTGTAGAGGCCGCACAGATCGTCGTAATAGGCGAGCTGCTCTATGTGGCGGGCGGCGTCTTTCTCTTTGGTGATGTCGTAAAAGCTGCAGACGTAATGGCTGAGCTCACCGTGCTCATCCTTGACGCCGCTCACCATCAGCCGCACCGGGAACAGATGACCATCCTGGTGCAGGCAACGCTCCTCGCCCATCCAGAACTCCTGCTCATCGACCGCCCGTCTGACATCCTCTTTCAGGTGATCGCCGTAATAGGTGGGCCGCAGCTTGATGATATGCTGGCCGATCATCGCATCATCGCTAAAGCCGGTGATGCGACCAAAGGAGCGGTTGACCTTGAGAATGATCCCCTGGTGATCCATCACCAGCAGGCCGTCGTGGGTGTTGAAGGCCACTTCCGCCAGGCGCAGGGCATCGTCGGCGGCGAGCCGCTGCAGCTCGATGGCGGCCCGCTCGTGCTGACTGTTGAGGGCATCGAGCAGTGGCATAGGGTCGGCCAGCGGCTCGTCGAGCAGCAGGGTGAGCTGGCCCATGGGGACGCTACCCGGCCCGTGCAGGGGGATGCCGACATAGGCCCTGGCATTGAGGGCCAGCAGCTGGGCTGCCTGGGGGTAGCGCAGGGGCAGGTCTTCCACATAGACAGCCTGACCGTGCTGGAACAGCTCCTGGTCGGGGCCCGGATCCATCTGTATGGGTTTGAGGACGGAGAAGGTCTCCCCCTCCAGCACGCAGCGCGGAATGATCCAGAGATCCTGGCCGCGCGGCTGGTACTCACCGACCCAGCCGATGCGGGCGCCACTGGCGGTCATGGCCCAGTGCAACAGGGCGCGACAATAGGCGATGCCGGTCAGCAGGGTCAGTTCAGTCGGCAGGGTCAGCACAGGGGTGAGCAGGGGCTCGGGGTCCGGCTGCCAGTGGCCGAGTAATTGGGCGCTGTGACGCACCAGTTGCTGCATCTCCTCGCTGAGCGGGGTGGCGTTGAGGTATTCGAGGCTCAGTACGCCGATGAGTTTTTCCTGCTCCAGCAGGGCGCCGTCGAGGCGCGAGCTGATCCCCGCACTGGCCAGATAGTAGTGCTGGCTCAGCATGGGCTGGTGCGCGGCTTCGGAGAAACTCAAAGACTTGCGGGTGCGCAGGGCGCGTATGTAGCGACTGTCACCCCGGATGGCCGAGAGCCCCTCGGCACCAAGGGCAAAGACAGGGGTCAGCTGCTCGCTGCCGAGCGAGCCGTTGGCCTGATAGTGCCAAAGAATGAGGCGATCGGCCCCCAGGCTCTCCTTGAGGGCCTCCAGCATGGCGGCAAACTGCTGCTGGCTGGCCATCTGGCTCAGCCGTGGCAGCTGCAACGCCAGATCGGCGATGGGCTCCTGGCGCTGGGTCTGCAGGCAGATGAGCCAGAAGGCATCCTGCTCGTGGGAGAGGGCTATGTGCCACTGCTGGCCGGCGAAGCGCAGTACCAGTTTGCCTCCCAAGCCGCTGGCAAGGGCTTGCTCTATGGGTAGACGCAGGGCATCGGGCAACTGGGCGGGCCAGGCGCTTCTCGGCTCATCCAGCCAGTAGAGCGGGGTTTGCATCACATCGGTCAGGGCGACCAGCCGTTGGCTGCGGACATCCAGACGAAAGAACAGGGGGGGCTGGCAGGCAGGGGGAAGGTGACTGAGCGCGGTAGACGACATGAACTGGTAACATCCTGTTGAGCAACTGGCGGGTGGCAAGAATACTGCAAAATCGGCCTAAACAAAATTTCATTGAAATCTAAATTAGTAGTAGCTAATTTAGTGGCAATCTATTGTTAACCGGAGTCTTTCTGATGAAACGGATCCTGATTGTAGGCGGTGTGGCAGGGGGGGCCTCTGCGGCGGCCAGAGCCCGTCGCCTGAGCGAAACAGCCGAGATAGTGATGTTCGAGCGGGGCGAGTTTGTCAGCTTCGCCAACTGTGGCTTGCCTTATCATATCGGTGGCGACATTCAGGACCGCTCGGCCTTGCTGTTGCAGACACCGCAAAGCTTCAAGCGCCGTTTCAACGTGGATGTGCGGGTCTTTCACGATGTGATCGACATCGACAAGGTTGGCAAGACCCTGCTGGTGCGCAACCTGCTCACCGGCGAAGAGCGGCGCGAATCTTATGATCAGCTGTTGCTGAGCCCGGGAGCGGCCCCCATTCGCCCGCCTTTCCCCGGCATCGACAGCCCCGGCGTGCATACCCTGCGCAACATTGCGGACATGGACCGCATACTGGCGGCCTTGCAGCGCGATGATCCGCACCACGTCACAGTCGTGGGGGGTGGCTTCATCGGGCTGGAAATGATGGAGGCACTGCACCAGCGCAAGCGGGATGTCACCCTGCTGGAGCTCTCCGATCAGGTGATGGCACCGGTGGACAGAGAGATGGCCAACATGCTCCATGCCCGCATCCGCGAAGAGGGGATTGACCTGCGGCTGCGCACCGGCCTCGCGTCTATCGAGATCCTGGACGGGCAGCCGGAGCAAACGGCCAGCCCCGGCTTGCGGCTGACCCTGAGTGACGGCACCCGGCTCGACACCGGCCTGCTGATCCTGGCCATCGGCGTCAAGCCCGAGACTCGGCTTGCAGCACAGGCGGGTCTTGAGCTGGGGCCGCGCGGCGGTATCAAGGTGGATGCCGGTATGTGCACCTCGGATCCCTTCATCTATGCGGTGGGGGATGCGGTGGAGGAGACCGACTTCGTCACCGGCGAGTCCGTGCTGATCCCGCTGGCGGGCCCCGCCAACCGGCAGGGACGCATCGCCGCCGACAACATGCTGGGCCGCAGTGAAACCTACAAGAAGACCCAGGGCACTGCCATCTGCAAGCTGTTCGATCTGGCGGTGGCCAGCACGGGTCTCAACGAGAAACGGTTGCTGCAACTGGGGCTGCCGTTCGAGAAGGCCTATGTGCATCCGGGCAGTCACGCCGGTTACTACCCGGGCGCTCACCCGGTCAGCCTCAAGCTGCTGTTTGCCCCCGATGGCAAGATCTACGGCGCTCAGGCCATCGGCAAGGACGGGGTCGACAAGCGCATCGACGTGCTGGCGGTGGCCCAGCGTGCCGGGCTGACGGTGTTTGATCTGCAGGATCTGGAGCTCACCTATGCGCCGCCATTCGGCTCGGCCAAGGATGTGATCAACATGGCGGGCTTCGTGGCGAGCAATCATCTCAAGGGAGATACCCTGCTCTGCCATACCGCCGAGGTGCAGGCCTGCCATCCCCATCAGCAGGTGCTGGATGTGCGCAATGGCCCCGAGCTCGACCAGCTGGGTCGCATTCCCGGTGCCCTGCACATCCCCCTCGATGAGCTACGGGGTCGCCTGGATGAACTGCCCAGGGAGAAAGAGCTGCTCATCAGCTGTCAGGTGGGTTTGCGTGGCCACGTGGCCTGCCGCTTGCTCAGCCAGCACGGCTTCAAGGTGAAGAACCTCTCCGGCGGTTTCAAAACCTGGCAGATGGCAGTGATGGCGTAACGGCTTCACCGACCAGCAAAACGCCGACCATCAGGTTGGCGTTTTGCTGTCTGACCGGTGGCCATTCACGCCCGATACTTTGCAATGAGTTTTGTGTCAAGCGAGTCGAATGTCTTATCCTGTTGCCTATCGCGCTGCTGTGGCAGCGATCCAATCCGGGATGGAACCCATGCGCCCCTTTGCCCCGCGTCCTGCTTCCCAGCACCTTGCTCCCATCTGGCTTGCGCCGCGCCAGCGTCGCTGGTCTGCCTTGTTATTGACCGGTCTGCTCTTGGCCGGTTGTGGTCAGGACAAGCCCACCCCGACGGTCAATGTGCCGGCCGCGCAGCAAGCAGCTGGCGCACCCACGGCCGTGGTGCAGGCCAATGCCCGCCAATATCGCGATGCCCCGGCGCTGGCGCTGGTCTTCTCCGGCCCTCTGGTGCCCAAGGCAAACTGGCAGAGCTGGCTTGCGGTCAGTGAAGTGGGCAAGCAGGTGCAGGGGGAGTGGATCCTCGCCGAAGATGGTCGCACCCTCTATTTTCCGAATGTTCAGCCCGACAAAAGCTACGAGGTGAGTCTCAAGTCGGGGTTGGGACCATCCCCCCAAAGCTGGACCCTCAAGACCCGCCCGCTGGAGGCGGGGGCCTCCTTTACCGCCAGCGGCATGGTATTGCCGCTGCGGCAGGAACTTCGCCTGCCCATCAGCGCGGTCAACGTGGATGAGGTCAATATCGATTTCTTTCGGGTCGATGCCGAGTATCTGCCCCGTTTTCTGGCGGAATATCGCCCCGGCGCCGGCATGGGTAACTGGGAGCTTGAACAGATCACCCAGCGCGCCAAGCGGGTGTTCAGCGGCCGCTACGCCCTGGAGCTCGATGCCAACCGGCGCGAGACCCGCCTTATCAATGTGAAGGAGCCGCAGCTGGCCGAGGCTGGTGTCTACTTTGCGGTGATGTCGCCCCTTGGCAACTACGACTGGCGCAAGGAGACCACCTATTTCGCGGTGAGCGACATGGGGCTCAGTGCCCGCCGTTACCGCGATCAGCTGGAGGTGTTTGTGAGCTCGCTGGCCAGCGCCGACCCGCTCAAGGATGTGCAGCTCTCCCTGCTCGACGAGAAGGGCAACCGGCTGCAGGTGCAAACCACGGATCTCCAGGGCCATCGTCGCTTCGATCAGGTGCAGGGGGCTCGCCTGCTGCTGGCCGAGCAGGGCAAACATCTGGCGGTGCTGCGCCTCGATGGCGCGGCGCTCGATCTCTCCACCTTCGATCTCGGCACCCAGCCCTGGCAGGCCCAGCAGCTTTATCTCTTTAGCGGGCGCGATCTCTATCGCCCCGGCGAGCGGTTAGACAGCGAGATCCTGCTCAAGGGCCAAGATGGCCAGCTGCTGCCGGGGATGGCGGTGGAGCTGGAGGTGAAACAGCCGGACGGCCAGCTGCTCGAACAGAAACGGCTGTTGCCGGACAATTTGGGCGCCGCCCACTACGGTCTGCGTCTGCCGGATGATGCGCCTCTCGGGCGCTGGACCATCAACCTCAAGACCGCCGCTGGCAGCCGCTTTGAGTGGCCCTTTTTGGTGGAGGAGTTTTTGCCGGAGCGCTTGAAACTGCAGCTTGGCAAGGGGCCAGATGGGGAATTGCTGACCCCGCAACAGGCGCTCACCCTGCCGCTGCAAGGGGACTATCTCTACGGTGCGCCAGCGAGTGCCACCAAGGCGACGGCGGAGGTGAAAATCAGCCGCGCTACTATGCCCTTTACCCAGTGGCAGGAGTTCACTTTGGGGGACGTGCTGCTCGCCGAGCAGGCCAAGGATCTCGAGGCGCGGAGTCTCACCCTCAATGCGCAGGGGCAGGGGACTTTCTTGCTGGCTGATGAACTCGATGGGGTACGCGCCCTCGGGCCGCTGGAGGTGGCTTATCGGGTGTCGCTCTCCGAGCCCGGTGGCCGCGCCGTCAATCGTAGCCGCACCCAGTATGGCTGGCCTGCTGGCAGCCAGTGGCCGGCGCTCAAGGCCGATTTCGTGGCTGATTGGGTGGAAGGGGGCAAGCTGCTGCCCTTCCAGATCCTCAACCTCGATGACAAGGGCCAGCCGGTGGCGGGGGCGGTGAAGGTGCGCCTTATCAACGAGTACCGCGACTACTACTGGCACTACGCCGATGGGGAGGGGTGGAAGTATGAGTTCAACAGCCAGCCCTATCTGGAGCAGGAGCAGACCCTGCTGCTGGACGGCAAGGGGCCGACCCCCCTCAGTTTGCAACTGGCGGCGGGTTGGTATCGATTGGAGGTGGAGAACAGTCAGGGCCATCAATCGAGCCTGCGGGTAGAGATCGGCAGTTACGCCTGGGGCGGCGGTGGTGAGCAGGCGCGGCCTGACAAAATCGCCATCACCCTCGACAAGCGCGCCTATCTGGTGGGCGACAAGGCAAAAGTGACGCTCGTCGCACCGCGACCCGGCAAGGGCTTGCTGATGGTGGAGGATGGCGATGGCCTGCGCTGGTGGCAGCGTATCGAGCTTAACGCAGCCGGTGGTGATGCCAAGGATGCCCGCGGCGAGTTCGAGATCCCGGTCAGCCCCGAGTGGCAGCGTCACGATCTGCATATCTCGGCCCAGATCGCCGCGCCAGACAGCGACTCCAAGCCGGTGAACCAAAAGAGTGTGCAGAGCCTGCGTTCGGTCGGTCTGGTGCCGCTCACCCTCGATCGAGAAGCGCGCCGTCTGCCGCTGACCCTGAGCGCGCCTGATAAAGCGGTGCCGCTTACCCGGCTGGAGGTGACTGCTACCTCCACCCCCAACAGTCAGGGGCGCGTGGTGCTGGCCGCGGTGGATCGGGGGGTGCTCAACATCAGCGACTACCAGCCCCTCGACCCGTTCGAGATCTTCTTTGGTCGCAAGCGCTTCGCCCAAGATTTGTTCGACAACTACGGTCAGGTGATCCCGCCGCAGGATGGCAAGCTGGCCCGCCTCAACTATGGGGGCGACCGGGCACCGCTGAAAAAGGGCGGCGCGCTGGAGAGCCGGGTCGAAGTGGCGGCGCTCTGGAGTGGCGAGGTGAGTTTTGACCAGCAGGGCAAGGCGGTGATCCCGCTCGATCTGCCCAACTTCAACGGCGAGCTGGCGCTGATGGCATTGGCCTGGAACGAACAGCAAGTCGGCGAGGCCGAGCGCGCCGTCAAGGTAGTGGCGCCGCTGGTGGCCGAGATCGGCTGGCCGCGCTTTGGCGCCAGAGGGGATGAGACCCGGGCGCTGGTGCAACTGCGCAACATGAGCGGTGAGGATCAGACTCTTTCCCTGGCCTGGACCCTCAATGGCGGGCTCAAGGCAAACGGCGAGCTGCCCAGCACGCTGTCTCTTAAAAACGGTGAGGAGCAGTGGCTGACCCTGCCGCTCACCGTGACCGGGGCGAGCGGCGTGGCAAGCCTGCAACTGGCGGCCAGTGGCAAGGATTTTGCGGTAAGCCGCGACTGGACTCTGCCGCTGCGCTCCCCCTGGCCTGCCCAGACTCGCCAGCGTTACCAGATGCTGGCTCCCGGCCAGCAGATGAGCTTTGCGCCAGCTGAGCTGGCCGGGCTGGATCCCACCAATCTGCAGGGGCTGCTCAGCCTTTCCGGTACTCCGCCCTGGGATCCGGCAGCCCAGTGGCAGGCACTGGCCGACTACCCCTACGCCTGTCTGGAGCAGACCTTGTCGCGGGCCTGGCCCTATTTACTGACCACGGCGGATGAGCGGGCAGCCTGGAGCAAATCCGCAGAGGGCAAGAAAGCGGCGAGCGAGGCGGATGTCCAGCGCGCCCTGCTGCAACGGTTGCAGCGGTTGCAACTGCCAAGCGGCGGTTTTGGCCTCTGGGATGGCCGCTCCGACGAGGAGCAGTGGCTCACCGCCTATGCCGCCGACTACCTGCTGGCGCGCAAGGAGGCGGGCGACGCCGTGCCGGAGGCGATGCTCAATCAGGCGCTAAATCGGCTGCAAAGCTATCTCACCGACAGCCAGTACGGAGAGCGCTGGAGCAGTGCCCCCGAGCACAGCCGGTTGGCCTATCAGGCCTACAGCGCCTATGTGCTGGCCCGGGTGGGCAAAGCGCCACTCGCTACCCTGCGTCTTATCTGGGAACAGCAAGCCGATCACGCCCGCGCCGGTTTGCCGCTCTTGCACCTCTCGCTGGCCCTCTCAGCCATGGGCGATGAACAGAACGCCGCCAAGGCCCTCAGCCGGGCGCTGGCAACCGAGCGCGGTGACGACTATCTCGGGGATTACGGATCGCCGCTACGCGATGAAGCCCTTGAGCTCTCCTTGCTGCGCCAGCACAAGCTGGCTTTGGATCGCTGGCCTGATCTCAGCGCCAAGGTGGCCGACACCCTGGCTCACCGTCAGTGGCTTAGTACCCAGGAGCGGCTCGCCTTGCTGCGACTTGCCCACGTTGACCCAGGCCTAGACTGGCAGGCCAGGGTCGCCTCATCCCTGGGCAGTGGATCCCTGAGCGGTTCGGCCCCGTTGCAGCTGGGCGCCCCCGAGGCACTGGCCGCCAGCGCCGTCACCAACGAGGGCAAGGGCTCTCTCTATGTGCAGCACACCCTGATCGGCTACCCCGAACGGGCTCCTGCCCGGTTAAGTCAGGGGATAAGCGTGACCCGCAGCTGGTTCAACAGCGATGGTCAGCCGTTTGATCCCGCCAAGGTGAAGGTCGGTGATCTGGTGGTGGTGCGGCTCAATGTCAGCAGCAAATCGGCGGTGCCCGATGCTCTGCTGGTGGAGATGGTGCCCGCTGGTTTTGAGCTGGAGAATCCGGCCCTTGGCAACAGCATCAAGCTGGAAGAGCTCTCCATCGAGGGGAAACCGGCGTGGCAGAGCGAGTGGAACGACTACTTCAAGCATCAGGAGTTTCGCGACGACCGCTACACGGCGGCGCTCGAACTGAGCGAGGGGAGCAACCAGCAGCTGGTCTACCTGATGCGGGCGGTGACGCCGGGTCGCTATCAGGTGCCGCCGACCCAGGTGGAGGATATGTACCGGCCCGAGCTGCGGGCCGTGGGAGAAGACATTCACGAGGTCGTTATCTCTGAGTAGCTGGCGCTTTATGAGTCGCAGACGCCCGCTGCGTAACGTCCCCCCCCTTGAGCGGGGCCACCCGCTCACTTTATGGCAGCGCGGTTGCCTGAAGCTTCGCCACAGTGGCCGCGCTTGTCGGCGTTGGCTGGGCCGTCTGCCACGTTGGCTGCGCTTCTCGGCGCTGGGGGCTGTTGCCCTGTTCCTGTCGTTGCTGGCGCTGGATCGTATTTTCCCACCGCCGCCGCTCGACCCCGCCTACGCGCGGGTGGTGCTCGACATGAAGGGGAGGCCACTGCGCGCCTTTGCCGACACCAGCGGCGTGTGGCGTTACCCCGTGACCCTGGATCAGGTATCCCCCCGCTATATCGAGGCATTGCTCGGCTACGAGGATCGCTACTTCTGGCGCCATCCCGGGGTCAATCCGCTGGCCATGGTGCGCGGGGTCTGGCAATGGCTGCGCTACGGTCGGGCCGTCTCGGGCGGCTCGACCCTCACCATGCAGGTAGCGCGCCTGATCGAGCCCTACCACAGAAGCGTGCCCGGCAAGCTGCGCCAGATGGCGCGCGCGCTGCAGCTGGAGTGGCACTACGACAAGCGCACTCTGCTCACCGTCTACCTCAACCGGGCTCCCTTTGGCGGCAATCTGGAGGGGGTGCAGGCGGCAAGTTTTGCCTATCTTGGCAAGAGCGCGGCCAAGCTGACCTACGCCGAGGCATCGCTGTTGGCGGTGCTGCCACAGGCCCCCAGCCGCAACCGGCCAGATCGCCATCCCGAGCGGGCTCGCGCCGCCCGCGACAAGGTGATGCAGCGACTGGTGGCGCAAGGGGTCTGGCCCGAGCAGGTGTGGCAGGAGGGGCGCATCGAGCCGGTGCTGGCCCGCGGTCACTTCACGCCGATGGAGGCGCCGCTCTTTGCCCGCCTCGCCGCCGACCGTCAGGCGGGGGCGCTGGTGCACACTACGATTGATGGCGATCTGCAGCGCTGGCTGGAGACGCGGGTGGCGAGCTATATCCGCCGCTTCCCCGAGCAGACCTCCGCTGCGTTGCTGCTGGTGGATAACAAAACCATGGCGGTGCGTGCCTATGTGGGCAGCGCCGAATATGGCAATTTGCGCCGCCACGGTTACCTCGACATGGTGCAAGCGATCCGCTCCCCCGGCTCCACCCTCAAGCCCTTTATCTACGGTCTGGCGATGGACGAGGGGTTGGTGCACTCGGCCTCCCTGCTCTCCGACGCGCCAAGGCTGGGCTCGGACTATAGACCCGCCAACTTTTCCGGCGCCTTTCAGGGGCCGGTGACCCTTGCTCAGGCGCTGCAGCAATCCCTCAACGTGCCTGCGGTGCAGGTGCTGGAGGCGCTCGGGGCCGACAAACTGGTCAGCCGCCTCGACAACGCTGGGGTGCGGCTGGCGCTCTCCGACAAACCAAATCCGGCCATTGCGCTGGGGGCGGCAGGCATTCGGCTCGAGCAGTTGGTGGCGCTCTACAGCGCGCTGACCCGTGAAGGGCAGGTTGCGATGCCGGTCTGGCTGGCGGGGCAGCAGGCGGTGCCCCGCCCCTTGCTGAGCCCGGGTGCCGCCTGGATCATCTGGCAAATATTGAGCGCGCAGGGGCGGGCGGATCAGCCCTTTGCCAGCGAGGCGACCGGCCGGATCAACCGGCTGGCCTGGAAGACCGGCACCAGTTACGGCTATCGCGACAGCTGGGCGATGGGGGTCTCCGGTCGTTGGACCATCGGCGTCTGGCTGGGGCGCCCCGACGGCACCCCCTTGCCCGGTTTTTACGGCCAGAGTGCAGCGGTGCCGCTGCTGCTTTCGGTCTACTCGCGACTGGCTGACAACAGCCCCTTGCCGGTGCAGCCCAACACTGTGAGCGAGGCCGAGATCTGCTGGCCGCTGGGGCGCAAGGCGAGTGCGACCCTGCCGGAGGCCTGTCTGCAGCGCCAGAGCGCCTGGTTGCTGGAAGGGAGTGATCCTCCCACCTTGCCGGATCCCATGGATTGGCCCTCGCCGCTGCGCCAAGTTGCGCTGACCGCCGAGGGCAAGCCGACCCTAGCCCGCTGCCAGGATGCGGCGCAATCCGGTTTTCGGGCCCTGTGGCCGCTGTCGCTGGAGCCGTGGCGGTTACCCGGCGAGCGGCGCCAAGCCTTGCTCGCCAGCGGTTGTGCGGGGGAGGGGCAGAGCGCCGAGCTGCAGGCCCCGATCCGCATCGTGGCGCTGGGGGAGGGCAACCTTATCTGCAGTCAGCGCTATCGGCTGCAACCCAAGGTGCTGGGCGGTGTCGGCAAGCCGTTCTGGTTTCTCAACGGCCAGCGGCTGCGCTGGGACGGGGATCAGGTGCTGAGCGTGGCGGGACGCTATCAGCTGGTGGTGGTGGACGAGGCGGGCAACAGCGATAGAGTCGAATTTCGGCTGGAAAACCCCTCCTGAGAGGGCGACTGGTTCGCGCTGGCCGAGCGCCATAATATTGACGGCGCCTCATGTCACCAAGACGGGATCAGGCTTTGAGCTGATCCCGTTGGGCCATATGGGCTGCTGGTTGGCTCAGGATTTGACTTGCCCCAACCGGGTGAAGAAGTGCTGGCTCTTGCGCTGGTGGAAATGACTCTTCTTGATGGGATGGAAGATCAGGCGGCTCTTTGGGTGTCTGGTCCCAGCAGCTGATTGAGCCCCTGTTGTGCTTGTTCGAAACGGGTCAGAGCCGTCGGGTTAGCATAGCCACTGCCGAGCATGGTGAGCATGGCATCGAAGGCTTGATGGAACTCAGCCAGTTGCTGGCGAAAACCGCTGCGAGCACGCAGGGCAATCAGCTCGGCAAACGGGATGTCGCTAAGGTGAGTGGGCACTTGCAATGGTATCTCGAGGTGGAAGCAATCCTGCCCGCCCCGGTTGTGGTAGCGAGACTCCAGCAGGTGCAGCAGGCGGTCGAGATAGTCGTGATCCGTGATGAGCGCACCCTCATTGGCGAGTGCCCATTCACGGGCGAGGCGCATGGAGAGCAGATTGGCAAAGCGTCGCGCCATCCTGACCCCTCCCTTATCCGACGTGGCAAAGCCGTGGGCGAGGCAAAAGCTGTGTAGCCGCTCAAGACCGGCCTGAGCGGGGCAGAAGCAGTCGTGGTTGGTAGGTTGGCGCCAGCGAGTGATGAGCGCCTTGTTGCCAAACACCTTGTGGCGGACAAAATCGGGGGCGACAAGGCCGCTGATCTGGCTCTCCAGCTGCGGGGTGATGTCTGCAAAGAAGCTTGGCTCAGGCCGCTTTGCCAGCAGATCGGTCTGCTCTTCCAGGGTATGGAGCAGGACGGTGAGGCTGCTCTGTTCACTGACGGTAAAGACGAAGGCGAGTCGCTCCAGATAGAGCAGGGCAAACTTGAGCCAGAGCTCGTCGCGAACCTCCATGCCGGGGTAGTAGATAAAGGTCTTCATCGAATCTGTCTGTTGTCAGGGGGTGGCCAGGGCGCAGGTTTGGGAATATACGCAAGATTGCCGCCGCGTCGCAAACGTTGCATGAGGGAATGTGAGTAAACGCGCATCCAGTAGGCGCTGGCTACAAAGTTCTGATATAATTCGCGCCCTTAAATCAAGGCCACCCGAGTCAAAACCATGAAGTTCATTATCAAGCTGTTCCCGGAAATCACCATCAAGAGCAAGTCAGTTCGCCAGCGCTTCACCAAAATGTTGCAGGGCAACATTCGCAACGTGTTGCGCCGCTTCGACGAAGACGCCCGCGTACGGATGGATTGGGACAAGCTGGTAGTGAGCTCTCGCAACGATCAGTTTCACGCCCAGTATCTGGAGACGCTCAGCTGTATTCCTGGCATCCAGTACTTCCTCGAAGTGAAACTGAGCAACTTCACCGACCTGCACGATATCTTCGAGCAGACCCGTGCCGTCTGGGGCGATCGCCTGAAAGGCAAGACCTTCTGCGTGCGTGCCCGCCGTGTCGGCAAGCACGACTTCAGCTCGCTGGAGCTGGAGCGTTATGTAGGGGGAGGCCTTAACCAGCATTGCGAAACCGCCGGTGTGCGCCTGAAAAAGCCTGACATCCAGGTCAACCTGGAAGTGGAAAATGACGAGCTCTACATCATCAGCGCCGTCCACCACGGCATGGGGGGCTTCCCCATGGCGACCCAGGAAGATGTGCTGAGCCTGCTCTCCGGTGGCTTCGACTCGGGTGTCGCCTCCTACCAGTTCATCAAGCGCGGTTGCCGGGTGCACTACTGCTTCTTCAACCTTGGCGGCGCCGCCCACGAGATCGGTGTCAAACAGGTGGCCTATTACCTGTGGAACAAGTTTGGCGCTTCCCACAAGGTGCGCTTCACCGCCATCGATTTTGAACCCGTGGTCGCCGAGATTTTGGAGAAGGTGGATAACGGTCAGATGGGGGTGGTGCTAAAGCGGATGATGATGCGCGCCGCCGGTCATGTGGCCGACTACTTCCAGATCCCGGCACTGGTGACAGGCGAGTGCGTGGGTCAGGTATCCAGCCAGACTCTGACCAACCTGAACGTCATCGATCGGGTGACCGACAAGGTGATCCTGCGCCCGCTCATCACCTGGGACAAGCCGGACATCATCAGTGAAGCCCGCCGCATCGGCACGCTGGAGTTTGCCGAGACCATGCCGGAGTATTGCGGCGTCATCTCCAAGAAGCCAACCATCAAGGCTGTGCTGTCCAACATCGAGGCGGAAGAGGCCAACTTCGACTTCGCCATCCTGGACAAGGTGGTGTCCGAGGCCCGTTACCTCGATATCCGCCGTATCGGTGAAGAGACCGCCGCTGAAGTGCAAGAGGTCGAAACGACTCAAGTGCTGGGCGCTGATGAGGTGATCCTGGATATCCGTTCCAGTGATGAGCGAGACGAGAAGCCGCTGGTGGTGGAAGGACGTGAGGTGCTGCACCTTCCTTTCTTCAAGCTGGCCACCGCCTTTGGTGATCTGCCTGGGGAGAAGACCTATCTGCTCTACTGCGATCGCGGCGTGATGAGCAAGCTGCAGGCGCTCTATCTGAAAGAGAAGGGCTTTGACAACGTCAAGGTCTACCGCCCGTAACGGCACACGCTTCCCATAAAAAATCCGGCCAATGTGCCGGATTTTTTATGTCACTCTGATGGGGTCCTGACGTCGCACGCGGCTCAGGGGCAGGGGACGGGTGTAAAGGTCGATTGCCCCTGACAGCGCCAGCCCATTTCGGCTTGCCGCATCTGCCACAGGTTGTTGCTGCGAAACAGGGTCAGGATGTAGATCATGTCGCTCTTGTTGCCATCGAGGGCCACCGAGAGCACCAGATCGTTGTCCAGTTGTTGTGCCTGGATACGACTGGGTATGTCGCTGTGGCCGACAAAACGCAGTGCCACTTCACGATAATCGTTGACCCAGGTTTGCTGGGCAGTGTTTGCCTGGCGGATCTGCTGGTTGAACTGCTGTACCGGGGTAGAAGCCAGTCGTCCGAACAGTATCTGTGCATCGGCTTGCGCCGTTGCCACATTCATCAGTAACAGGGAAGTGATGAGCCCAAGTTTTTGCATGAGGGATTCCGGCTTACAACGACTGGATCGTATGACAACAGAAAAGCTTGCTTGGTTCAACGTAACTCGGCCGGGAGTGCGACACAGCGCCCCCGGCCTGGATATCAATGGCGTTGCAACGAGAAGGTGGGCAGTGACAGGTGCCAGTAGATGGCGGCAACCCGTAAACCAAACACGGCCGTCATGCAGATGAGCATGGCGGTGACCCTGTCCATATTGACCTCAAGCGCCAGGGTATAGAGGATGCCTCCCAGGATGCAGGCGGTGGCATAGATCTCTTTTTGCAGCACCATGGGTACTTCCCGGGCCAAGACATCCCGGATCATGCCACCGGCCACCCCTGTCATGGTTCCCATGATCACGGCAATCAGGCCGGGGGAACCAAAGTTGAGGGCCTTCTGGGTGCCGATCACGGTGAAGAGGGCCAGCCCGAAGGCGTCTGCCACCGGCAGCACATACCAGGGCATGCGACGGGGCAGCTTGACCATCCACATCCCGATCAGCGCTGTGGCGATGACGATCCAGATATAGAGGGGGTCGCGCACCCAGAACACAGGGGTGGCCCCCAGGATCATGTCACGTATGGTGCCGCCGCCGATGGCGGTGACGGCTGCCAGTACCATGACGCCGAAGCCATCCATCCTGAGCCGCCCCGCAACCAGCACGCCCGAAAACGCGAATACCGCAGTACCAAACATGTCGCTGATGTAAACAATCTGCTCAACCAGTGTCTGCATGGAGAACAACTCACGTCCAATTGTTGATGGGGCCGCGATTTTAGGGGCTGGGCCAGCATCTGACCAATGGCGGCCTGCAAAAATGGGAGCCAGACCCAGTTTTTGCAGGCGGGATACGGGGTGAGCAGAGGGGAAGTGGCTGCTGGCTTGAGGCGGGAGCCGAAGCTGACAAGGGGCAGGACGTCTCATGACCCTCTGTCTATGCCTGCATCCCGCTGATAAGGGGGACTTTTTGAATTTTTTTGCTTAAGTCCTGCGAGAGTGTGCCGATAAATAGGGTAAGCGGCGTTAATGCGATGAAGCGTTAAAAATAATGCTAAAGACATCGAAAAAGAGGCCGTTAAATAAGACGCATCGGACATGAAAGACAATAAAGTTCGAGCAAATTAGATAGCAAATTTAATAGCTTAGGAGAATAGTTATGGCCATGTATATCAACACCAACGTTTCATCGCTCAACGCTCAGCGTAATATGACGAACTCGACCAAATCATTGGATACTTCTTATACCCGTTTGGCATCTGGTCTGCGCATCAACAGCGCAAAAGATGATGCCGCCGGTCTGCAAATATCCAACCGTCTGACTTCCCAGATCAACGGGTTGGATCAGGGTAACCGTAATGCCAACGATGGTATCTCTCTCGCGCAAACTGCCGAAGGGGCCATGGATGAAGTGACCGGTATGCTGCAGCGGATGCGCACCTTGGCTCAACAATCTGCCAACGGTTCCAACTCAGCAAAAGATCGTGAAGCCCTGCAAAAAGAGGTGGATCAGCTGGGTGCAGAGATAAATCGTATCTCTACTTCTACCACTTTTGCGGGTACCAAACTGTTGGATGGATCTTTTGGTGGCACCTTCCAAGTCGGTGCTGATGCCAACCAGACTATCAGCTTTAGCCTGTCCCAGGCCGCTGGCTTCAGCATCTCCGGGATTGCTACTGCGGCATCAGCTACGATTGCAACCACAGGGACTGCCGTCGGTATCTCGACCATTTTTACTGGTGGTGGCGTGGGTGGTATCAGCATCAGCAGCCAAAGTAATGCCCAGAATGTGCTAGCGGCCGTTGACTCCATGTTGGAAGTTGTTGACAGCAAGCGTGCTGAGTTGGGTGCAGTACAGAACCGCTTGGATTCCACCATTCGCAACCAGGCTAATATCTCGGAGAACGTATCAGCTGCCCGCTCCCGTATTCGTGATGCGGACTTTGCCACCGAGACCGCCAATATGACCAAGAACAACATTCTGCAGCAGGCTGCATCCAGCGTTCTGTCACAAGCCAACCAGCGCCCGCAGGCTGCACTCCAACTGTTGCAGGGCTAACAAAAGAAAACAGGGCGGTTGTTCAGGCCGCCCTGGTCAAGAGATGGAACAAAGGGGTGTTCGGGTTAGCACTCTGTTCTATCGGGAGAGAATAAAATCTCTATTAGTAGTGCCAAGTGTTGTCCAGCTGTTCAGTTCTGCCACGCTTGGTCGTATTCTCCTGAGCATATGCTCATTTTAGGCCGGATTTTCCGGCCTCTTTTTATTGTGCCGTCAAATTGACGCCACTCCATCCTACTAAGCACAAACCGTGCCAAAACCAAATTCTCCTATGTGTTAGTCGTCATGGTGACTGATGTCAGATGGCGAGTCTTCTGATGCCTGTGATTTTGCCGCTGGCCGGATAAAACTTGCCGCCTTCGGCAATTATTTTCCTAAAGCTTGTGTTCATGCGGCCGTTACATAAAGTGAAGCAATCGAGGGGTGTTCGGAATCCAACGTTTGCACTACTGCGGGTGGCCTGTTCGTTCAAACAACCACCCGCCAGAAGACACAGGATTGTTCAACCTGCTCTTCTAACGGTGGGACGTCGCCTTGGCGGCGCAACCCGCAGTCGCATGTTCTTCGGGAGATTTTATTATGGCCATGTTTATCAACACCAATACGTCATCACTGAACGCCCAGCGTAATTTGATGAATACCACCAAATCTTTGGATACATCGTATACGCGTTTGGCGTCCGGTTTGCGTATCAACAGTGCCAAGGACGATGCGGCTGGTTTGCAAATATCCAACCGTTTGACCTCTCAGATCAACGGCTTGGATCAGGGTAACCGCAACGCTAACGACGGTATCTCTCTGGCGCAGACGGCGGAAGGAGCGATGGATGAAGTGACCGGTATGCTGCAGCGCATGCGCACTCTGGCTCAACAGTCTGCCAACGGCTCCAACTCAGACAAGGATCGTGAGGCCCTGCAAAAAGAAGTGGATCAGCTGGGTTCTGAGATCAATCGTATCTCTACCGATACCACCTTCGCTGGTACAAAATTGCTGGACGGCAATTATGGCGGTACCTTCCAGGTGGGGGCCGATGCTAATCAGACCATAGGTTTTAGTTTGAGTCAGGCTGGCGGCTTCAGTATTTCAGGGATTGCGACGGCGGCCTCCAATTTTACCAGTGGTCCTGCAGGCTCTATTACCACTGCGGTTTCAAGCATCTTCACCAGTGGGTCAACCCCTGGTGGTATTAGTATCAGCAGCCAGGGTAACGCCCAAAACGTGCTTCAGGCCGTTGACTCCATGCTGGAGGTGGTGGATGGCAAGCGTGCCGAATTGGGTGCGGTGCAGAACCGACTGGACTCCACCATTCGCAACCAGGCCAACATCTCCGAGAACGTCAGCGCCGCCCGCTCCCGTATCCGGGATGCGGACTTCGCGACCGAAACCGCCAATATGACCAAGAACAACATTCTGCAGCAAGCGGCCTCAAGCGTGTTGGCCCAAGCTAACCAGCGTCCTCAATCTGCCTTGTCTCTGCTCGGCTAATGATGGACAGTGCTGATTGAAATGGGAGAAATAAGATGACAACTGAACTCGGTAATGTGTCATCTGCCAATGGCGCTTCCTTACAGCTAAGTGATAAGGGCGGCCAAGTGGCCGCTCAACTGCTTTCTGGTTTAGTGGAAGAACCTGGCGTTGCACTGCGGAAAAATCAGGATGCGGCAAAAACTGATCGCCAGCCGGTACAAAGCCAAGCAGAGATTGAAAAACAGGTACAGAATTTGCAATCATTTAGCTTGCAACAAGGTTGGACGGTTAATTTCAGCATGGAGCAAGACTTGGGGCAGGTGGTGATCAAGGTGGTTGACTCAGACACCCGATCCGTTATACGGCAAATTCCGAGTGAAGAGCTGCTCGAAATTCACAAGCGGATCCAGGCCTTGCGTCAGGGAGATGCGGGTGCTAATCCGAAACTTGGCCTGTTGCTAGATAGTGAAATTTAAATCGAACAAATGAGGAGACGATAACATGGCAATTACCTCTGCTGGCGCTGGTTCTCAACTTGATCTCGAGAGTGTGATTGCGGCCAGTGTGGCGGCTAAAAAAGCACAGTTACAACAACCGATCATCAAAAAACAAAACAGTACCCAGATCGCGATTTCTGGT
The DNA here is from genome assembly GCF_037818705.1 of Aeromonas popoffii. Lineage (NCBI taxonomy): Bacteria > Pseudomonadati > Pseudomonadota > Gammaproteobacteria > Aeromonadales > Aeromonadaceae > Aeromonas > Aeromonas popoffii. Next base: position 1,565,476 of record NZ_CP149129.1, read on the forward strand.
ATTGGTCAGCTAAAATCATCCCTCACCACCTTCACTGATATTCTCGATACATTGAGCAAACCTGGCGCTTTCAACAAACGTGCTATCAATATCACCCAAGATAAAGATAACCCGGTGATGAAAGTAGAGAGTAAAAGTGGTGGCTCAAATGGTCAGTATAATGTCACCGTAAAACAATTAGCGACCACCAGTCGCCAAGAGGGTCTCTTTGATAGCTCAACGACTTCACTTATTACCCAAGATGGTCAACTGACGTTCAAAGCTGGTGATAAAGAGTTCAAGGTTGATGTTAAAGCTGGCGATACCCTGCAAGATATTCGCAAGAGTATTAACAGCAATAGTGATAACTTTGGGTTAAGTGCCAATATTGTTAACACCGCAGATGGTAAAGCAAAATTAATTATTGATTCAGGTGTCTCTGGGGATGGTAAGGGTCTTACTATCACCGGCAATACATCAGAGCTTGGCATGTTTTCGATTGGAGAGCCTGGTAGTGTCATGAGTCAGACACAGGCCGCGAGCAGTGCTGAAATTCTGATTGATGGTAATGAGCTTAAAAGTGATACCAATGTTTTTGATGATTCGATACAGGATCTCAAACTTACTGTGCTACGCGTATCGGATGAAGATAGCAGCGGTGGTCTAAAGTCTAACAAAGTAGATGTATCTACCGATAAGTCTTCAATTGAAGACATGGTGAAACAGTTTATCGATGGCTATAACGCACTTCAGGACAAGATGGATGCGCTGGGCAAGCGAAACAGTATTGTCGGTGGAGTCAGACAAGATGATGGTGGAGCTCTTGCAGGTGATGCAAGTACACGGACAATCAGTAGCTTTATGGCTAATACCATCACTGGAAACACAGGTTCGAGTACAACATATTCAAGTATTTTCGAAATTGGTATCAAAATGGATAATAAGGGAAAGTTATCTGTAGATAAAGAGAAGTTTGGCCAAGCAGTGGATAAAAATTTCGATCAGGTAGTGGCCTTATTTGGTGGTGATGATGGTCTTGCTGGTACTTTGAATAAAGGGCTCAAGGAGTATACCAAGTCAGGTGGTATGTTGGCTGAACGCACAGATACACTTAATGCGGACTTACGCAGTCTGAATCAAAAGCAGGCAACATCAAATGCTCAACTGGTTAAGTATGAAGCTTCACTGCGTGCACAATATGGTAGTCTGGATGTGTTGCTAGCTAAAATGAATAACTCCGCATTAGCATTGAAGTCATTACAGATTAACAACAACAATAACAGATGATTGTTATTAGAGGTAGCATATGATGTACCAACGTAATCTAAAAGCATATAAAGCAACCAGTATTGCGGCTGATCTTGCTGTTGCAGATCCACATCGTGTTATTCAACTCATGATGCAAGGGTTTTTAGAACGGTTGGCTCAATCTAAAGGCGCGATAGAGCGTGGTGACATGGAAGCAAAGTCTATTGCTGTTTCGAAAGCTCAGGGACTATTACATGGATTACAGGATGCACTAGATATGAGTCAGGGTGCGATTTCTGAAGATTTATACAAACTCTATGCATATATGGATGAGCGCATTTGGGATGCCAGTCTGGCACGGGATGTCGCGCCCCTCGATGAGGTTATGGCACTGATGGTGACGATCAAGTCTGCTTGGGATCAATTGCCGGAAGCCGAAAAGCAGCAGGGCTATCAGATGAGACAACAGTTGGGTGAGCTGTGAGAGTCACTCTTACCTGCCTCGATGAGGCATTACGGGATAATCTCTACTTGATAGAGGATCTATTGCAACAGCATCAATATGATGAGGCTTTGCTCTGCATGGATGATCGGCTGGCGCTGATAGGTCGTCTGGTGCAGCTTGCTCAAGATGAACCTGAGCAGCAGCAGGCTGTTGCGGCCTTGGCTGGTGAACTGTTCATTCAAGAAAAGAGCACGAAAGCCCTGGTAGCCAGCCATCATCACGCCATTTTTGAACTGCTGACCCAAGTCGGCAAAGCCAACAGAGCTGGGCAAGCGTATCGTGCGAACAGCAAGGAGTTCTGATGCCAGGCAATATTGATGCAGCCCTGATAAAAGCGGAACAGGATGCACTGCGACTTCAGCAGCAAGCAGAGCAAGAAGCCGCAATGAAGGTGGCGTTGCCCCTTCGCTTTGCACAAAACATGGCGGTGTTTCGCCAATATATTCCCCATATCGCCGACATGTATGAGGACTATCAGCCCGCCCGTCCATTCAAGTTTTTCTGCAGTGAAAACGGTCAACCCAATCTGACCTGGCTCGATGATGATGTGGCCGTATACGGTGCCGAACCTTATCTCATCTGTGAGACGCTGGTGAGCGAGTTCATGGAGAAGGGGGGGTTGTCCAAGTTTTCCTTCAGTCAGGAGGCCAACCCCCTTGGCTTCATGCATGTCGAGTACCTTAATAAGCTGAACGCCTATCTTGACGACATTTCCTCGCGAGAAGAGAGGCTCGACCAGGTACCCCATGAGGTACCGAGTGCCCTGATATTCGGAGTCGGTCTGGGGTATCACCTCGGTTATCTCTATGAAAGGTGCAAGATTGGGACTCTCTTTCTATTTGAGCCGGACCCGGATCTCTTTTACGCTTCTCTGTTCTGTTTCGACTGGGCGCCATTGCTGACTTATCTGCATCAGGAGAATCTGGGGTTGCACATTCTGCTGGGGCAGGATGAAGAAACCATAGTGAGAGATTTTTCTGCGGCCATTCAAAGCCGTGGCTCTTTCCTGATCGCCAATGCATTCATCATGTGGGGCTATCAGAATGAGGAGATAAGAAAGCTGATAGAGAAGGTGCAGCAGGAATATTATCTGCTGATAATGGGGTGGGGCTTCTTCGATGACAATCTGATCGCACTGTCTCACACAATCAATAATATCGAGCGTGCTGTACCATTTTTGAAAAAGGGGGGGAGGATCCCATCGGATTATTATCGGACCCCTGTCTTTATTATTGCCAATGGCCCTTCTCTGGATGATTCCATCGCGGTCATCGAGAAAAACAAATACAAGGCCATCATTATTTCCTGTGGCAGTGCCATTTCAGCCTTGCACAAGGTCGGCATCAAGCCGGACATTCACGTTGAGACGGAGCGGACCAAGATAGTCTATGACTTCCTGGTCAATCTGAACGATCCTGATTACCTGCGCGATGTCCTGTTCCTGAGCACGGATGTGATTCACCCCGATTGCGCTACACTTTTCAATCAGTCAGTATTTACCTTCAAGCTTGGTGAACCAGGAGTGGCGCTCTACCACAATTATTTCTCCCATTTGAACGCCTGCGCTGCCCTCGGTGGGGTGAACCCCCTGGTGGGCAATATAGGTATCAGTGCCCCCATCCACCTTGGTTTTAAAAACCTGTATCTGTTCGGTCTAGATAACGGCTACAAGCACAAGGGGCACCATCATTCCAAACTCAGCTCGTACTATAACAATGAGGAGAGTGCAGGGGCGCTGGGCGAAATGATGTATGGCGATAGTCAGTGGCGGCGCGAGGGGAATTTTGGCGGCATGGTGATCAGTAATGCCATGTTTGATACCTCGCGACGCGTGATCGAGCAAGTACTGGCTACCAATGAAGATGTACGCTGTTTCAATTGCAGCGATGGTGCCAAGATAGATAAGACGAGGGCCTTGTCGAGTGCCGAGATAAGCCTCTCTATGCCGGTTGACAAGTCCGCCCTGCTGGGGGAGATAGTCGCCTTGTGTGCACCTATCCCCTTATCAAAGCAGGATGTCGAGTCGTTGCTAGATATCGAGTTCTTCAATATCTTCATCGACAAGATGGTGGCCGAATGGCAACAGGATTTCACATCTCGCAATGAGATAAATCAGTTGATGCTGCGCAACTTTGGCTATCTTGCCCAGATTTCTGCCACACGCCAGCAGCATATTTCACAGACCATGATAGGGTCTATGAATTATGTGTTTACCCTGCTGAGCTCCATCCTCTACTCCTTCAAGGGGGAGGAGGAGACGCTGGTGCTGATGAAGCCGGCCATCGAACTCTGGTTGGAATTCTTGGCGAAAGTGAGAGACATGTATCCAAAGGCACTCGATAGCGTCGATATGATAGATAACGAAGTAATGGCGCTGTTTAGAAAATAAAGGAAAAGATTCAAATAAATTAAAAACACCGACCCAAGGGTCGGCGTTTTTTTATCCCTTGGGATAGGGATTCTGCGCCGCTAGCAACCGCACATCTTTTCGCAGGATCTGTACCGAGATCAGCGCATCCGGCTCCAGTTCTACACTACCGTCGTGATGCTGTACGTGTTCAAACAGGCGATGGTAGCCCGGGTGCCAGCCAAACAACTCTCCGTAATTCATCTTGTAGCTGAAGAGATTGGCGTGATGCTGATAGTCGTTGCGATAGTGGCCCGCCGGGGGATTGAAATCCAGTATGGTCATGAGGCCCCGATCGGCCAGCAGGGCATCACTGCCGGCGGCAATCCTGAACAGATCTTGAGGATCGCACAGATAGAGGCAGAAGCCGAAGATGATGAGATCGACCTGATCTATTTCGGGCAGGCTGTCGGCTGTCCCCACCGTAAGTTGCAACCCTGGATAGCGAGAGAGCCCATCCTGGATGGCGCTGGCTGAGGGATCAACCCCATAGCAGCGGGCGCCGTAGTACTCGGCCAGTTGCGCCAGTCGCCAGCCGTTGGCACAACCTATCTCCAGGATCCTGGCAGGTTTGCTGCCGAGGTATTTCAGCGCCTTGAAGATGGGGTCACTAGCCAGAGATTTCTCGAGGATGGCGGTCTTGTTGCGCTTATACCACTCATTCCCTTCTTGGGCCATGAAGACGTTTTTCTGATGCATATGCCCTTCCGTTATTTAAAAACGTCGTTGTTTACCGGCGTGTTTGCCAATATAGGTTGAGTAACCGTTTTTCCTATCACATCAGGAAGATACTTGGGCGCCAATCCAAAGCCAGGACGTACACTGCGGACCGCATCTGCCGTGATGGTTTCTCCCACCTGCAGGTCTTTGACAAAATAGAGAGAGCGCCGAAATTTTACATTTCCCACTTCGCTGGATTTTCGGCTGTAATCTACTTGACCCAGTGCAGACCATGCTGTTCTGGCACTGATACATAGTTGCTTTAATTCTGCTGGCTCCAGCGAAAAACTATCGTCAGGACCACCGCCATTTCGATCCAGAGTAAAATGTTTCTCAATGATCGATGCTCCCAACGCTACACTCGTAATAGCAGTCGTATTATCGAGCGTGTGATCTGATAACCCTGTCACTAGTCTGAATCGCTGTTGCATATCCAGCAGAGTTCGTAGATTGTAATCCTCTGCTGGAGCCGGGTAGCCACTGACACAGTGCAATATGGCCAACTGTTCGCATCCACCTTCATACGCAGCTTCGATAGCTTCTTTAATTTCTTCAGCGTTAGCCATACCAGTTGATATTATCATCGGTTTACCGGTACTCGCAGCATACCGGATCAACGGAAGATCGATTGCTTCAAAGGATGCAATTTTGTAAGCTGGCGCGTTTATATTCTCAAGAAGATCCACTGCGGTGGTATCAAAAGGAGAGCTGAAAATGGTAATACCGATCTGGTGTGCATGTTCAAAGAGGGGGGCATGCCATTCCCAAGGCATCTGTGCCTCTTGATAAAGTTGGTAGAGATTTTTACCACACCACAGCCCTCCATGAATACGAAAGTCTGGTGCATTGCTGTTGAGAGTAATGGTGTCTGCTGTATAAGTCTGTAATTTTATAGCACTAGCACCAGCATGCTTAGCCTCTGTAATTAAGCGTAATGCATTATTTAGCTTGCCATTATGGTTAGCAGACATTTCTGCTATCACATATGGAGGAAAACCATCACCAATGCCAACATCGTTAATAAATATTTTTGGTTTCATATATTATCTGCTCCTGAATGCTATTATTCTTTCTAGTTGAGCAGTTCTATTGCACTCCCATTGTTTTTTTAAAATAGCCAGCCTGTGAACGTTGATAAACTCGCCATTAATAAAGTGATGAGCCTTAAAAACTCCCTCGGTTTCAAAACCAAACTTGTGGTGCAAGGTAATTACAGGGCGATTAAAATCTAATACCTCACAGTATAGTTTGTGTAAGCCAAGTGTAATGAATGCCAGATCGAGCATCAGAAACTCCATCTTAGCTCCAGATCCTCTTGGTGCTGAAGGTGATGTATAAAATGCCCAGGCTGAATTTTTATTACTCAAGTCTACATTGTTAAATGATGTTATGCCACATGGCTGTCCGTCGTATTCATACATATAATATCTTTGGTCTTCACAAACTTTAATTCTCTCCCACCAAGAATAATGTTCTTCTTGCGATATCACATGCTGAGTATACATGTTATTTCTTACTTTTGGTTCATTACGCCAAGCGAGCATAATATTTAGCTCATCTTCCTTTATATTTCGCAAGACACCAAGAGTATTCATACGTATCTCTCCATTGAAGTGGATACTATTACATCTGAAACCCGCCAGGCCCCTAAGCCATCTATAATACTAATGGCGCACCTTGTCATTTTAGTACTGATTCCCGGCGCTGAAATATAATTATTAAACCAATTTATAATATTCTCTTCCATATTTTCTGTCTGTATACATTCAGCAGCTCCTGCTGACATTAAATAGCCTGCAACCTTTCGTTGATTGTCTGCAATTATCATCATCAATGTAGGTAAACCGAGACAGCATCGCTCCCAAGATGTACTACCCGCAGCACCGATCGCCAAGTCACTACTCGCCATCAGTTGCGCCATATTGTTAGCATTAACCAGTACTTCGGTTGGCCAGTGTAGAGTTGCAGCGAGATCTTCAATCTGTGTTAGCCATGGGGCCTTTGGTCCCATTACTACAAGGATCCGGCAATCGTCAGGCAAGGGGGCACAGCGTAATGCATTCAACACTTGGCCAGTTACATTAAACTTGTCGACTCCCCCCATAGTGATCAGCACTTGTTTTAGCACCGGGAGTTGGCGCCGTTCTAGAGAGTATCCTCGTAATGCAGCAAACTCTGGGCGAAGCAGGGCATAGCGGGGACCTGTCAGGAGTGTGCAACCGGGTGGGACAAGTTCTCGGTAGTCATCGGGCTGGCGGCCCAGATTCTGATCGAGCAGTAGATCGCAATCGTGGGGGCGATCTGCAAGGTCATCGATCACCATGATCCGACCAACATGATGGCGCAGCCTGCTCTCCCAGCTGGCATCGAGAGCATAGTGGTCGACAACCAACCACGCCGGATGCAGCTCGGCCAAGATATCTCGGCTTTGTGCAGCATCCAACACCCAGTCGCATCCAAGCCAGCGAGCGTGTGCGGGTGAGGATGCACTTGCAGTGTCTTGTTCTGACTCGGGTGTTGTGTCAAGGAGATGGCAGTGATGGCCACGTGAACGGATAAGTTCAGCAAGGTGTCCTGGATGAGCGCGGCAGACAAACCAGCACTCAGCCCCTTTCTCACGCAATGCATCGGCCAGGGTCAGGCAGCGCATCACATGACCTGTACCGGCCTCCAGCGATGCATCGGTACGAAAAGCAACCCTTTGGTTGTCCAACCTAGTGCGATCCGATGCTGTGAAACCAGCCTGCTGAATGTTAGGTAGCACTCAGCGTACCTTGAACACCGGCTGGATCGGCTCGCCATCCAGAGATTGATTAATGGCCTTGTCGGCATCCAGACGGATAAGCGTTGGTAACACCTCGGCATAGACACCCAGCAGGGTTCGAACGTCCTGCTCGCTGTGGGCGAGATTGAGGTTGTGGCTGCCGAGGCTGAGAATGCCACGTTTGCACAGCTCCTGCATGAAGTAGCTTTTTAACTGCCAGTTGGTGTGGTTGGCCGAATCACCTATCAGTAAGAAACACCAACTGGGGTGGCCAGCGCTTTGCAGCCAGCTCGGGGCGTTCACTTGCAGCAGCAGTGCGTTGAGCCCATCCAGCAGTTGCTGGCCCCGTTCGGCAAGTCGCGCAGGCACGTCGAGCAGGCGCATCTTCCTGATGACGGCGTTGGCCGCCGCCAGGGCGATGGCATCGCCGCCAAAGGTGCCGGAGAAGAAGATGTCTTCCATGCGGCGCATGTACTGGCGGCGACCCACCACGGCGGAGATGGGGAAACCATTGGCCATGCCCTTGCCAAAGGCGGCCAGATCCGGAGTGACCCCGAACAGGGTCTGGGCGCCTCCCAAATGATTTCTAAAACCAGTGATGGTCTCATCGAAGACGAGCAGGGCGCCATGCTCGTCGCAGAGCTGGCGTAGACCGGGCAGGAACTCGGGTGTGGGCCAGGCGATGTTCATGGGCTCCAGGATCACGGCGGCAAACTCGCCGGGGTGGGCCTCCAGCTGGGCCTTCAGCGAGCCAAGGTCGTTGTAGTCGAAGCGATGGGTCAGCTCGCGCACGCACTCGGGTACCCCCAGGTGGCGGGTGGTGGAGCCTATGTACCAGTCCTGCCAGCCGTGGTAGCCGCAGACGGCTACTCGCTCCCGACCGGTCACGGCGCGAGAGAGGCGAATGCAGGCTGAAGTGGCATCTGTGCCGTTCTTGCCAAAGCGCACCATCTCGGCACAGGGAATAAGCTCGATTAGCTGTTCGGCGACCTCGGTCTCAAGCCGGTGGGGAAGTGAGAAGATGGAGCCCAGATTGAGCTGCTCCAGCACGGCCTGGTTTACATCCGGGTCACAGTAACCCAGGCTGATGGCCAGCAGACCGCTGGCAAAGTCCAGGTACTCGTTGCCATCTACGTCCCATACCCTGGCTCCTTGGCCGCGCTCGATAAAGAGCGGGGCGGCGCCATAGGGGAAGCAGAGGCGGCTCTTGGAGAAGGTCTGGGAGCCCAGAGGAATGCTCTGCTCGGCACGGGCAGAGAGCGCCAGTGAATGCTGATAACGTGAGGTCATGAATGCTTCTCCTTAGCGAGGGAACGCGCCAGCCCCTCATTGCGTTGGTGATGGATGTTCAGGGTCGCCAGTTGCGGCTCCCGCGCCAGCAGGGCGAGGATGTCTTCGGTGGTGAAGGCGGGCTTGGCCGGATAGAGCTGGCGGTAGACTTGCTCGACCAGCTCGAAGTCGGCGGGCTCGTCCACCGTCCAGCGCAAATGGGCCAGGCTGGGGGTGCGGTTCAGTGTCCCTATCTTGAACTGATCTTCATGCTGGCGGATGTAGTAGGTCACATGCTCGCGCTCGACCGGGCTCTGGGCGCGTTCGGCCAGCAGGTCGAGGGTGGCGGCGCTCAGTATCTCCGCATCCAGTCCGTCCGGGTAGCTGGGATCCCAGCAGTTGCTGCTGTAGTCATAGCCACCGGTCAGATGAAGCTCGATGAGCTCGTCGATGAGGACGGGATCCGCTAGGGGGCAGTCGCCGGTGAGCCTGACAATCTGGCTGGGTTCAAAGGGTTGCGCCGCCAGATGAAAGCGCTGCAGCACGTCGTCCAGGGGGCCGCGATAACAGGGAACATCCAGCTCTGCGCAGAGGGCCGCTATGGCTAGGTCGTCGGCCTGGTCACTGGTGGCGACCACCAGTTGATCGAGCCTGGCCGAGCGCTGGAGCCGCTCTATCTGGCGGGCTAGCATGGGGGCGCCTAGCAGGGGCTTGAGCACCTTGCCCGGCAGTCGGCTGGAGCCGGCTCTGGCCTGCAGGATACCGAGGATCATGATGTTCTCCACAAGGCTGGGTTGATGAGGGCCGGCTCGTCACAGGCGATGGCAGCCAGCTCGTTGTCATGGCACGGATGCAGATGGGCATAGGCCGATGCGATCGCCGCCAGCTCATGGGTATGACAGACCCCTACCACGAAGCGGCTCACCTGGGGCAGGGCCGGGATCAGGGAGAGCGCCTTGTGGAGGGGGGAGCGATGGGGCTGCCACCCATCCAGTCGCGTCAACTGCTCGCTGAAGGCATCAAAGTGGTCGGGACGCAGGTCCGGCTGCATCAACAAGAGGCCTTGCAGGAAGAGGGAGCGAACATGGATTTCGCACCCCAAGTCCTGCAATCGGTCGAGCCAGCCCGAGCGTAAAAAGCGCTGATCGAGCAGGTTGGCCGGTAACTGCACCAGCTCCAGGGGGTAACCCTGATCCAGCCACAGTGCCAGCTCCTCGGGGGAGTAGACGGAGATCCCTGTCTTGCCCACCTTGCCCTCTTGCTGCAGTATCGCCAACGCTTCGAACAGGGTAGGGCTGGCATCTTGGCTGCGGTGCAGCAGCAAGCCATCCAGCCTGGTGCGCCCCAGCCGTTGCAGGCTGCTCTGTACGCAGGCGTTGACCTCGGGGGGCCTGATGCCGGGTGCCAGCTTGTTTACCAAGCGAAAGTCGGCAGCCGGCCTGGTGCCAAGCCGTGACTCGGCATTGCCATAAGCCTGAGCCGTATCCAGGGTATCCATCCCCAGCTGGCGCGCCAAGGCCAAGATGGCGTCGAGTTCGTCATCCGCTACCTCGCCCGCGCGGTTGCTGATGCCATAGGCGAGCCCGAACTGCACAGTCCCCAAGGCTAGGCGCATAGTACCCGCTCCAGGGTCTGGATGACCTGATCCTGCTCTGCTGAAGAGAGGGCTGGGAACAGGGGGAGGCTGATGGCTTGCCGATAGTAGGCTTGGGCGCCGGGGTAATCGGCGGGGTCATGGCCAAGACCACGGTAATAGGGCTGGGCCGGAATGGGCATGTAGTGGACGTTGACACCGATGCCAGCTTCTCTTAGCTGGGCAAACACACGGTCCCGGTCGGCGATCTGGACCACATAGAGGTGGTAGCCGCTGCAGCGGTCATCCCTTTGACGCAGGTGCTGCACCGGCAATCTGGTCAGCAGGGCGTCGTAACGGGCTGCCAACTGCTGGCGCCGGTCGATAAACAGGGGCAGGCGGCGGAGCTGGCTTGAGCCCAGCGCCGCCTGGATGTCGGTCAGGCGATAGTTGAAGCCCAGCACCTGCTGCTCGTAGTACCAGCCACCTGGATTGGGAAGGCTCAGTTGCTCGGGGTCCCGGGTGATGCCATGGCTGCGATAGAGGCGAAGCCTTGCCGCCAGCTCGGCACTGCGGGTGGTCACAGCGCCTCCTTCCCCCGTGGTGATGGGTTTCACGGGATGGAAGCTGAAGACGGTCATGTCGCTGTGGGCACAGCTGCCGATGGGTTCCCCCTGATAGCTGGCCCCCAGGGCATGGCAGGCATCCTCGATGAGGTGAACGCCATATTGCCGGCATAGGGCACCAATCTCGGCGAGATCGCAAGGCTGACCCGCCAGATGCACTGCGACAAGGGCCCTGGGTTGGCGAGAGCTGCCCTGAACGCTTTGCAGCTTAACGCGCAGCGCCGCCACGCAGAGGTTGCCGGTATCGGGCTCCACGTCGACGAAATCCACCTGGGCACCGCAGTAGCGGGCACAGTTGGCCGAGGCGACGAAGCTGATAGCTGAGACCCAGACCCAATCCTTCTCACCCAGTTCAAGCGCGGCGCAGGCGAGATGCAGGGCAGTGGTGCCATTGCTGCAGGCGATCACATGGGGAGCCCGGCAGTAGTCGGCCAGCCCCTGTTCAAAGGCTGGGACCATCTGACCTTGTGTTAGATAGTCCGACTGCAGAACGGCGACGACGGCCTCGATATCTTCATCTGTGATGGATTGGCGTCCATAGGGGATCATTCGGCTAGCACCTGCTGGTTCATGGTTTTCAATTCCTCTATCGACAGGAAATCGTGATTATTGAGGGAATTGTATTCGAAGCCAGGCTCGACCAGGGTCGCCTTCTCCTCCAGGGCATTGATCGCGAAATCATTGTTTCGACTCGTGAAGGTGATGCTTGGGGCGATGACGTAATAGTCCTTGAACTCATAGGTATGGTAGGAGTCATCGGCCGGGCACATCACCTCGTGCAGCTTCTCGCCCGGGCGGATGCCGATGATCTCTTGGGGCAGCTCGGGGGCCATGGCGCTGGCGAGGTCCGTGATGCGCACCGACGGGATCTTGGGAACGAACACTTCCCCCCCCTTCATGCGGACAAAGTTGGTCAGCACGAACTCCACCCCCTGCTGCAGGGTGAGCCAGAAGCGGGTCATCTCCCCATGGGTGATGGGCAGGCGGCTGGCGCCCTCTTTGATCAGCCGATCGAAGAAGGGCACAACAGATCCACGGGATCCCACCACGTTGCCGTAGCGCACCACTGAGAAGATGGTCGGGTGCCTGCCCGCCATATTATTGGCGGCCACGAACAATTTGTCTGAGCAAAGCTTGGTGGCGCCATAGAGGTTGACCGGGTTGGCGGCCTTGTCGGTGGAGAGGGCTATCACCTTCTCGACCCCGTTGTTGAGCGCCGCCTTGATGACGTTTTCGGCGCCCCCGACGTTGGTCTTGATGCACTCCATGGGATTGTACTCGGCGGCCGGCACCTGCTTGAGGGCAGCGGCATGGACCACGAAGTCCACGCCGTGCATGGCCATATTGAGCCGCTCGGCATCGCGTACATCGCCGATGAAGTAGCGCATGCAGGGATGGTTGAAGCACTGCTGCATCTCGAATTGTTTGAGTTCATCACGGGAATAGACGATCAAACGGCTCGGCGTGTACTGGGAGAGGACAGTTTCGATGAATTTCTTGCCAAAGGAGCCGGTACCTCCGGTGATCAGGATCGTTTTTCCGTTGAACATGTCATAGTCCCGTTATGGAGTGAGTATCTGTCAGAGTGGAAAGCATATTTTATGCCATATCTTGTGGTGAGCCATCCGCTGTGAAGCCCGGGATCAGGACGATGGCGGCTTGCTGCGGGCTTATGGCATCACACACCTGCTGCACGGCATTGAGTGCCCTCGGGGTGAAGCGGTGTAGCTCATCCGAGTTGATGAGTTGCAGGCGCTGGTGTTTGACCGCATCGATCATGGGCCACTGCTGCCAGTGACGCAGGGCGCCGGGATCTTGACTCCCCGCCAGGATCAGTGCCGGGTTGGCCTTGATCACCTGCTCCAGACTGACTTGAGGGTAGGGGGTCTTGGCCTTGGCCATCAGGTTCTCCCCCCCGCATAGTTCGATGGCCTGAGCTGGCCAGGCGGCACTGCTGACGCTGGTCAGAGGGGGATGCCAGAGCTGATAAAACACCTTGATATGCTTGGGCTGGCCGTAGCGTTGCTTGAGTTCTGCCAATCTGGCGAGATAGGCATCGGCCTGGGAATTGGCTGCTTGTTCCAGCTCCAACCGTTTTCCCAGCGCCCGTATTTCTGTGGCCAGGGAGGCGAAGTCCGTGGGCTCAGAGTAGAACACGGGAATGCCCAGCTGCTCTATGGGAGCGAGCATGCGGGATTGGGCAGAGTGCCAGGCCACCACCAGATCCGGTTTCTGGGCCAGCAGGGCTTCCAGGTTGATGCTGCGGTAGTTGGCCACGTGTGGCCGAGTTGTCACCTCGGGCGGAAAGTCGGAGGCATCATCGGTGGCGACGATGCGATCGCCGGCACCGATGGCAAACAGCAGCTCGGTCAGATGGGGCGTGAGGCTGACGATGCGCATCGGCGCAGCCGCCAGCAGCGTCAGTGGCCAACAGAGCAGACAGATCAGGGCGACATACCTAGCCATGCAGTTGCTCCAGTGCAGTGAAGAGGAGTGCCAGTGCCAGCCAGCCCCAGCCAACCTGTTGCAACCGGTTGAGCAAGCGCAGTGCACTGCTGGCATCAGGGTCGTTCACCGCATCGAACACCGGGAATCGGAACAGGGTGTTCTGGTAATAGCGTGGGCCACCCAGCCGGATACCCAGCGAGTGGGACAGCAGCGTCAACAAGGCGCCCATGGCAGGGTAGGGCCACTGTATGGCCGTGCGCAGGCGAGCCCCCAGTTGGCGCAGCCGGATCAGGCCAAGGGGCAGTACCAGCAGCAGGATGGCGGGGGTACAGAGTCCCTGGTAAAGCATGGCAGCGGCACGGCCGAAATGGCTGAATGCCGCTTGCTTGGGGCTCCAGCCCAGGTTCATCAATTGAGCGAGTCGCCACAGCAGGGCACCTTGAACGCCTGCCAGCGCAAACCCGAGCAAGGGGCCGGCCCACTGCCCTGTCAGCCGCAGTGCACAGGTCTCGCTGACCGCCTTGGTGACCCCCATCACGGAGAGTTTGCCGGTCTCACGCCTGAGCCAGGGGGCGGCCTGCAGGCGGGCAACCACCAGGGTTTCCTGACATGCCAGTGAACGGGTGGACTTGGCCAGCTCTCGCAGCGGGCGCGATTCTATCATCAGCAGCAGAAACAGCAGATCAAACAGCGGCTCCGAGAGGGAGAGGTTGCGCACGGCCCAGAGTCCGGCGGCGCATGGCAGCCAGACGACCAGCAGGGCCAGCAGGCCGGCCCGAAATTGCTGCTGGGGCGCGCCATCGGGACGGTGAACCTTGTGGCCCAAGCGAGTCAGCAGGGGCACCAGAGCGGAGAGTCTGAACTGGGCAGGCCAGGGCAGTATGGCTTCCAGCAGCGCGGCCCCGAGCAAAATGGCCGCCGGAGTGGCGGCCATGTGTTCCAGCGTGGCGAGGTCGATCACAGCTTGCCGAGCATCTTGATGATCATCTCGGCCGAATGCTTGCCGGCCACCTCGATAAAGGCGTCGAAGGATTCAACCTGTTCCTTGCCGGCGATGTCTGACATGGCGCGCACCACCAGATAGGGGACCTTGAACATCTGGCACACCTGGCCGATGGCGGCCCCTTCCATCTCGACTGCCAGCATCTGCGGGAAATCGGCACGGGCCTTGGCGATGGCGTCCGGTTTGCACATGAACTGATCGCCGGTACAAATAAGGCCAATTTTGGTTTGATGCTTGCCTTGCTCGGCGATGCAATCTTGGGCCACTGCGATCAATTTATCATCGCAGGGGAAGGCGGCGGGTTGTTGCGCCATCTGGCCCATCTCGTAGCCGAAGGCGGTCACATCCACGTCGTGGAAGCGCATTTCGCTGGCGATGACCACGTCACCTATATGAAGATCCTGGGCAAAGCCGCCGGCAGAGCCGGTGTTGATCACGCAATCCGGGGCAAATTTTTCCAGCAGCAGGCTGGTGGCGACGCTGGCGGCAACCTTACCGATGCCAGAGCGAGTCAGGATCACCTCTTTGCCCGCCAGCATTCCCTGATAGAACTCGCAACCGCCCAGTTGCAGGGTGGTTGGCTCGTTCATCTGGCTGCGCAGCAAGGCCACTTCCTGTTCCATGGCGCCGATAATACCTACTTTCATCACTCACCTCGTCTCGATGGCCGTGTGGCCGAATAAGTTGTTGTGGATCATAACAAAAGTTGGCGATGGCGCCGAGCATTCCGAGATTATCGCCAGGAGGAAGATAAAAAGGGGACAGAGGTGGAAGTGATATGTCCCCGTTTCATCAGCCGCTTGTCGCAGTGGGTCCGGTTGCGGATCCCGCCGCGATTGATGAAGAGCCCGCCGATGGCTTGCCGCCGCGCTATGGCGCCGTTGTCATGGTTGCTGAGGACGACGCAGACCCGGCTGACGTGTCCATCCCGGTTGTCGATCTATTTTGGGAGCGATTCCAGCTGCGTCACCGTGTGATAGATCTCTATGGCACTGGCGGCCAAGCCGGCCGGTCCGCCGATGAGGCCATAACGGGCACCGCTAGCCCGTGTAGCGGGATTGAGCTGGAGGAAACTGGCAGCGCCGACGCGTTATCCATAAGCAGGACCTCGATTGGCAGCGGATGAGGATGCTCATCATCATGGTGTTGCATTACACCGAGGCGGGCCTGCGGCATGGGTCCATGCCCGCTGACCGATTGCATTCATCGGCTAACGATTTGATATGTTTTGGTCGCTATAAATAGTTTGTGATGAAAGTCTGGTTGTTAGGAAAAGTAACTTGCTTTCACACTGCGAATTCCGGTGAAGGGAGTAGGCCGTTCTGTGATAACATGCCGCCCTCGCGAAACCAGCCCTTCCCTTGGTTTTTCGCAACGTCTCATCTCCCGTCAGGAATGTCCGGGTATTAGCTCACACGGATGTGATCGCCACAGTGCACCTGCTTGTCAGCAGTTGAGGATCACCAGTCACCATGTTTTATAAAAATCTGTCTATCGGCAAGAAGATTGCCGTGGTCTTTGCGGTCATTGCTGCCGTCAACGTGATATTCGGTATTTTTCTCTCCAGCGAGCTGCGCGGCGTGCGCGACCGCGTGTTGAACTTTACCGACTCCACCCTGCCGAGCGTGCTTTCGGTGCAAACGCTGCTCTACGACGTCTCTTATGTGCGTCGGGCCCAGTTCGCCCTGCTGATGGTTGACGATGCCGCCGATCTGCAGGCCCGTCGTGGCCGTATTCAGGACAGTGTCCAGAAGGTCGAGCGTGCTTTTCGTGGCTACGAGTCAACGGTGGGTGCTGAACATGAGCGCCGGGTGTTCAACCGTGCCAAGCAGGACTGGCAGCAGTACCTGAACTCGGTCAATGCAGTCGATCAGCTGTTGGTACAAGGCCAGCTGGCCCAGGCCAAGGCACAGCTGTTCCAGTCCAACGCCGCCTATGGTGCACTGGAGCAGTCGGTCAACAGCCTGGTGGAGGTGAACCTCGGCTTCGTGAAGGAGAATCGTGGCAGCCTGCTCGACAGCGTCAACATGGTGACCCGTTTTGCCATGGTGAGCATCGGTGGTCTGCTGCTGTTCATGATGGCCATGACCTGGTTCCTGACTCGCCAAATCTGTTTGCCGCTGCAAGCCGTGGTGGCGCAGGCCAACGCCATCGCCGCAGGTGACCTGACCCATCAGTTGGATCGCCAGCACATAGGCCGTGATGAGCTGGGCATGCTGGCCAAGGCATCCCTCAAGATGCAGGACAATCTGCGTGGCCTGATTGAAGAAGTGGTCGCCGCCGTGACCCAGCTTGGCACCGCCATCGAAGAGGTGAGTGCCGTCTCCGCACAGTCGGCGCAGGGGATCCAGAGCCAGCAGCAGGAGATCACCCTGGTGGCGACCGCCATGACCCAGATGAAGGCGACCGTGGCCGATGTGGCCGGCAACACAGAGACCGCCTCTGAGTCCGCCAGCTCTGCCAACGCCTTGGCCCGTCGCGGCAATCAGGATGTGCAGAGCTCGCTGGTGGCCATTACCCGGGTTGCCGAGGAGATTGAACAGGCGGGGACCCTGGTCGCCGAGCTGGAGCGTGAATCTGCCCAGATCAACGTGGTGGTTGACGTGATCCGCGGCATCGCCGATCAGACCAACCTGCTGGCGCTCAACGCCGCCATCGAGGCGGCCCGTGCCGGTGAGCAGGGTCGTGGCTTTGCCGTGGTGGCTGATGAGGTGCGTACCCTGGCGGGTCGCACCCAGGCATCCACCGGCGAGATAGTGGCCATCATAGAAACCCTGCAGGCGCGCGCCAACCAGGCGAAAGAGGTGACAGGTCAAAGCTGCGATATGATCCGCCAGTGTGTGGTGCAGAGCGAACAGACCAGCGATGGCATCCAGCAGATCGAAGAGGCGGTCGCCCAGATTGCCGACATGGCCATTCAGATTGCCAGTGCCTGTGGTGAGCAGGATGCGGTCTCCGATGAGCTGGGTCGCAACGTGGAGCGGATCAATGAATCTTCCAACGAAGTTGCCATCGGGGCCGATCACACCGCCCGCGCTTGTCTGGAGCTGAGCCAGCTGGCCGCCGGCCTGAAGCAGACCATAGGTCGCTTCCGTCTGGCTTGATGATATAAAGGGCTGTGCTGGGTCGGCTCACGCTGAGCAGGCACTGTCCCCGTTGGATTGATAACAAAACCCGGCTCAGGCCGGGTTTTGTTATTTGGCAAAGACAGTACTGAAAAGGCCGGCGCCCAGTGGATAAACCCCTTTTTGTGGTTGATTGAGCCGTTGCAAAGGGGAGGGAGTTGATATCGGTTGCAAGACACTTGCTGAGAGCATGTGTATATCAAGCTCCCGGCTGAGGGTAAGGTAGGTGCCGGGCAGGATTGTTTTGCGGCTTTGCAGATAGATGGCTTTGCAATAGACATAAAAAAACCCGGCCTGGACCGGGTTCACTGTGCGTGCCTCTGCGAGGCGCTGGCTTATTTGGCCAGGGATTCAGGCAGGTTTTCACGGATCTTGCCGAGCATCTCTTTCAGGACGCGCGGGTTGGCAACCACTATGTTGCCGGAATTTTCGTAGTTGTGACCACCCACGAAGTCGGTGACGATGGCGCCG
The DNA here is from genome assembly GCF_037818705.1 of Aeromonas popoffii. Taxonomy (NCBI): domain Bacteria; kingdom Pseudomonadati; phylum Pseudomonadota; class Gammaproteobacteria; order Aeromonadales; family Aeromonadaceae; genus Aeromonas; species Aeromonas popoffii. The sequence goes on from NZ_CP149129.1 coordinate 1,583,614, forward strand.
GACTCTTTGGCCAGCAGCTCACCGGCAGCGGTATCCCAAGGCTTGAGGCCGATTTCCCAGAAACCGTCGACGCGACCGGCAGCCACATAGGCCAGATCCAGCGCGGCAGAGCCGGAGCGACGGATGTCAGCACATTCGATGAACATGCTCTGGAACATCTTCAGGTACGGTTCTATGTGGTGTTTCTGTTTGAATGGGAAACCGGTGGCCAGTACGGTGCCAGCCAGCTCTTTGGCCTTGCCGACACGGATGCGGTAGCCGTTCAGCTGGGCGCCGTTACCACGGGTCGCGGTAAACAGCTCGTCACGGATGGGATCGTAAACGACGGCCTGCTCGGTCTTGCCCTTGACGCGCAGGGCGATGGAGACAGCAAAGTGCGGAATGCCCTTGACGAGGTTGGTCGTGCCATCCAGTGGGTCAATGATCCATTGGTAGTCCGGATTGGTTCCGGCAATCTCACCAGACTCTTCAGCTATGATGCTGTGTTCCGGGTAAGATTTTTTGATGGTGTGAATGATGGCCGCTTCGGCGTCACGGTCAACGTTGGTCACGAAGTCATTGCTGCCTTTCTGGATGGCCTCGATGTTTTCGGGCTGGGAGAAGGCTTTTACTACTACTTGACCGGCGTTGCGCGCAGCGCGCACGGCGATATTCAGCATCGGATGCATAGGTTCACCACTGGATGTTAAAGAACGGGGGATAAAAGGACGCGGTATAATAGCAGTCTTTTCGATAATGGCAACCGTTATACGCCTTCTCCCTGACCTTGGCGACTGCCAGATCTGACGGCTCCAATACAGACTCTTTTTGGTCTAATCTTATGGCGGTAGCCGAATAACAGGCTGCATTGAGCATAGGGACGTGGATCATGAATCTGTCATTAGTCAGTCAAAAACCGTCGGCAGCTACCACTCAAGGTCTGCTGGCTGCCTTGAGAGCATCAACCGGATATGGCGACTACTTCAACGAGGTGAGCATTGCCCAGCCATCACTGTGGCAGCCGGGTAAAGAAGAGGCGGCCATATTGCTGTTAGATGGCGATACACCCTGGCCCGAGTTTGCCTGGCAGCGCAGCGGCGAGACGTTCGGTTTGCCGGTATTACCGCTGTTGATGCGCGGCGGGGACGAGACCCTTACTATTCAGGGGCCGGATGTGCGGGATCCGCGTTTCTATTTTGTCTCCAATGGCATAGTGCTGGACGAATCCGAGCTGGCCGATCCCGCCTGTAGCAGAGTGCTATTGAGCAAGCTTGAGTCCTATTTTCCGCTGTTGTCCCGTCTCATCTTGTTGCGTCAGCGCCAACCCATGGGGCTGTATAGCTAGCGTTTCCTTTCCTGCTTTCGGCCTGTTAAAGCGGTGCAATATTTGTCATAACTGACCGTATTGTGCCGCTTTGCCATGCCGGAGCGCGGGAAGATGTCCGCATGGGTCTACCCCGTAGTCGTTAACGATCTGGCATAAGCACAGTAGTGGCCATCTCTGTGCCAATGTGTGGATCACAAGGAGTTCATGATGATTGATTTTTATACTGCAGCTACCCCCAATGGTTTCAAGGTGGCGATTGCCCTCGAAGAGTTGGGGCTGCCTTATCGGGTGATCCCGCTGGATTTGTCGGCGCTGGATCAGAAAAAGCCCGAGTTTCTGGCCATCAACCCCAACGGACGGATCCCGGCCATCGTCGATCGGGATAACGGTGACTTCGCCGTGTTCGAGTCCGGCGCCATCCTGCTCTATCTGGCTGAGAAGGCGGGCAAGTTGCTGCCGCAGGATCCCAAGCGTCGTTCCCAGGCCATCCAGTGGCTGATGTTCCAGATGGGCGGGGTGGGCCCCATGATGGGGCAGGCCAATGTCTTCTATCGCTACTTCCCGGAGAAGATTCCGGCCGCCATCGAGCGCTACCAGAAGGAGGGACGCCGCCTGTTCGAGGTGCTCGACAGTCACCTGGCGCAGCATGAATACCTGGCCGATGAGTACAGCATCGCCGACATCGCCACCTGGCCCTGGGTGCGCATTCATGACTGGAGTGGTATCTCCATCGAGGGTCTGCCGCATCTGCAAGCCTGGATGGTGCGCATGGCAGAGAAACCCGCCTGCCAGAAAGGGATTACTATACCGCCGCGCAACGAGACACCGGAGGATCTGGTCAAGCAGGCACAGCGGATGGTAACGCGTTGATTTTTATTGCTGACGGGGCAAATTGCCCCGTTACATTAGAAAAACTTGGGAAAGCTGATTACAAAGATTCGTTCGTTTTTCGTGATCTGAATCACTAAGATCACGCCAAGCCAAGGGAGTGCCCTGCTCCCGGCCGGTGCGGGTTCTCCGCCTTGTATTTTCACCTTTGATTGACTCTTTTTTTGGATCCCCTCTGCAGGTTTCTGTCAGGGATGCGGCAGCTTTTTGATGATTTTCGGGACTGAGATATGTATCGGCACAGTTTTTACCCTCTGTTTTTTCTGACCATCCTGATGGTCGCTGTGGGCCAGATGACCCAGACCCTGTATGTGCCCTCCATTCCTATGATGGCGGGGGACTTCAACGTGGCCTCCGGCCAGTTGCAGGCGGTGATGGCCTGTTACCTCATTCCGTACGGGCTATCCCAGTTTGTCTATGGCCCGCTGTCAGATCGCATCGGCCGTCGTCCGGTGTTGCTTATCGGCATGATGGTGTTTCTGGTGGGGACTCTGACCATTCAGCTGATCCCGAGCTTCACCGCGCTGCTGGTGGGCAGCCTGATCCAGGGGATGGGGACGGGTGCCGGTGGTGCCATGAGCCGTACCGTGATGCGCGATCGCTACAGCGGCGCCGAATTGAACCGGGCCAACAGCCTGGTGAGCATGGGGGTGATCTTCTCCCCGTTGCTGGCTCCCGTACTGGGCGGCTGGTTGACCGAGCTGTTCAACTGGCGCGCCGGTTACTGGTTCCTGTTCGGCTTTGGTGCCGTGACCACCCTGGCACTGCTGGCCTGGTTTGGTGAAACCCTGCCGCAGGCTGCCCGGCAACAGCCGCTGCGAGTCGGCGCCGCCTACCGCCACGTACTGGGCAATCCGCGCTTTCAGGGTAACCTGCTCTGCCTGATGGCGACCTTTGCCGGTCTGGCAGTGTTTGAAGCGGCGGCCGGCGTGCTGCTCGGCGATGTGCTCAAGCTGAGTGCCCGCACCGTGAGCGTTCTGTTCGTGTTGCCGCTGCCCGGCTACCTGTTCGGCGCCTGGCTCTCCGCCAAGCTGAGCTTTCGCCTGAGTCAGGGCAAGCTGATGCGTCTGGGCATCGTCTTCCTGGCGCTGGGGTCGCTGATCATTCTGCTGCCTGGCTTGTTTGGCGTGGTAAGTGCGGCTTCTTTGGTAGGCGGCGCGGCCGTCTACTTCATCGGTAGCGGCATCCTCTATCCGACCGCCACCTCCTGCGCCATCGAGCCCTTCCCGGGACAGGCGGGAACAGCCGGCGCGATCCTGGGTGGCATGCAGAACCTGGGGGCGGGGATAGTCACCCTGCTGGCCGCCGGCTTCCCGATGGAAGGGCAGGTGACCCTGGGGGTTATCATGACGCTCATGGTCCTGCTGGTGGCCCTGAGCTTTGCCTGGCTACGCCACCACGGCTCGCCTCACGAGCAGATGGCCGTCTGATCGTCTTCTGTCACAATGACAAGCCTGCCCTCGTCGGCGGGCTTTTTATTGGCTCGATAGCCGGTGCCGCGTGGGCATCGACCGGGGGGAATCTGAGCAGACAAGAATGCGCTGCGCCTTGGTAAACGGCAGGCAAAGAAAAAGCCCGTCATCTGGATGACGGGCTTTTTGCTGTTGGTACCCCGGAGATGCCGTTGCCGGTTTGGGCCCTTGAACCGTAGGTTCAAGGCGGGAATCGAATCTGACCGCAGGCTTCTCGGTCGTGCCGAGCATGCGCAATAGCCAGAAGGCCGATCCCCTGGTGGGTATGATTATCGGCTCGGGGACTTGAACCGGCTGACAAACATCCCAGGGAATTTTAAAACGGTATGCGATTAGGGCTGCAGGCCCTCGCCGCTGGATTCGCCATACTGTCCGTGCTCGATCAAGGCCGCTTCTATGGTGCGTTGCAGCATCTTGATCCGCTTATCCATGGTCTCAGAGTATTGGTGATTCTTCTCTTTTTCAAGGCAGAGCTCATGGCAAAAATTGAGCGCGGCCATCACCGCCAGCTGTTCATTGCTGGAGACCTTTGATCGTTGACGCAGCTCGATGAGTTTGTCAGTCAGCTGGTCGGCGGCCTGGCGCAGGGCATCCTGCTGTCCCAAGGGACAGGATACCTTGTAGGGACGTCCCAAAATGACGATTTCTACGGCCTCTGTGCTCATGCCTTCCTCAATACGGCGGTGCTGATTTCCGCCTTTATCCACGTGGACAACTGGGCGGGACTATATAGCGCAGATGCAGAAGTTTCAAGGCCTTGCTGGCTCTGGAAGGGGGAGAATGCTAGGATCCTGACCATTAATTTTGCATATTTGCCTGAACTTTGAGCGGATCTTCGATGAGCAAAACGAACCCCCTGAAATACACGGCCGTGGCCGACCTGATGGAACAGCATGAGCTGATGGCAACGGCGGTGGAGGCCCATGGCGTGATCTGCGGTCTCGTCTGCGGTGGCGTGGCACTGGATGACAAGAGCTGGTTGCCGCCCTTCAACGATCTGGTCAACGACGGTTTCGGCTTGCCGGCCCCGGTGCGCCAGGTGATGACAGATCTCTATCACGAGATAGTCGAGAGCCTGATGGCCCAGAAGGGCGTCGAGCTGCTGCTGCCAAGCGATGAGGCGCCGCTCGATGAGCGCATCGACTCGCTGGTGGACTGGTCACAGGCATTTCTGGCCGGGTTTGGCGTGGTGCAGCAGGAGCTTTCCAGGGCGTCCGAAGAGTTGCAGGAGATGATCCAGGACATCGCCAGCATCACCCAGGTCTCTGCCGAGTTCGATCAGGAGGATGACGAAAACGAAGCCTCCTTCCTGGTGCTCTACGAGCATGTACGGCTGGGGGTGATGATGACCTTCGAGGAGTTTGGCAAGCGTCCCGATACCCCGATCGCGCCGCCGACCTTGCACTGATGGCCCTTGCGACAGAAACAGCATAATACAACGCAGAGCGCCCTGGTGGCGCTCTGCTTTTATCCGGCCTGATGGAGATAAGCCGGGCATTTTTTCAACCAGATCATGGTCGTGACGCCGTTTTTTGCCCGTGGCTTCGCATCCCGGCCCCCCGCTTTGTGATAGCATGGGGCCACGTTTCCAGCTTCTTCCTCTCATCTCATGTCTCAATCTGATCTGGTTCATGTCGACGTGGCTATCGTCGGCGGTGGAATGAGTGGCGCCGTGCTGGCGCTCTCTCTTGCCGCGTTGCGAGGTGCCGACGGCGAGCCCCTGCAGATCCTGCTGCTGGAGGCGAGCGCCCCCGAGCTCAATGCCCATCCCGGCTTCGATGCCCGCGCCATCGCGCTCTCTGCGGGCACCTGTGATGCGCTGGCCCGTCACGGCCTCTGGCCTCGCTTCGCCCCCCACTGCACCCCCATCACCCAGATCCATGTCTCGGATCGGGGCCATTGTGGCCAGGCCAGGTTGTCGGCGGCGGAATATGGTCTGCCTGCGCTCGGCCAGGTGATCGAGCTGTCAGCGGCCGGCATCACACTGCAACAGGGAATGGCGACCTGTCCTCACATCCATATGCGGTGCCCGGCCCAACTCTCGACCATTGAGCCGCTTGAGGAGGGCGTGACCCTGGTGCTGGCCAGTGGCGAGCGTTACCAGACCCGGCTGCTGGTGGCGGCGGATGGCGGTCACTCCTTCGTGCGTCAGCACTTCAAGCTGCCGGTCACTCGTCACGACTTTGAGCAAAGTGCCATCATCGCCACGGTCAAGACCGCCGAGGATCCCGCCGGGCGGGCGTTCGAGCGCTTCACCCAGGGGGGGCCGCTGGCTTTGCTACCGATGCAGGATGGGCTCTCTTCCCTGGTGTGGAGCGTCGGGCGGGATCAGACGGATGACCTGATGGGACTGGATGACACCGCCTTTCTCGCCCGGTTGCAGCAGGCGTTTGGCTGGCGGCTCGGCCGTTTCGAGCGATGCGGCCAGCGTCACGTCTATCCGCTGGTGCAGACGGCCACCGACTATCCGTTGGCTCAGCGCACCGTGCTGGTGGGCAATGCCGCTCACCTGCTGCACCCCATCGCAGGGCAAGGCTTCAACCTCGGCATGCGCGATCTTGACCTGCTTGCCCAGGCGGTTGCTGGCGCGCTCGCGGTGGGGGAGGATATCGGCAGCTTTGCTGTGCTCAACGGTTACTGGCAGCAGCGCAAGGAGGATCAGGCCCGCACCATCTGGCTCACCTCCTCGCTGGCCCAGCTCTTCTCCAATGGCCACGATCCGTTGGTGGTGGGCCGCAACCTGGCGCTCTCCCTGATGGGGCGGCTGGCTTGCCTCAAGGCGCCGCTGGCCTCCCGTACCCTGGGGTTTGTGGCTGACGTGTGCCGTAGTAAATGAGGTGCGTTGCCCTGCAGCGGTCAAACGCGAATTGAAAGGGCTGATGCCAACGGGCGTCCCCTGCTGACCCGACGGTCAGCCACGAAAGGAACAGATGATGCAGATGCAAAACGTGGATGTGGTGATTGTTGGGGGCGGTATGGTAGGCCTGGGGCTCGCCGCCGCACTCAAGCAGAGCGGCCTCAAGATTGCCATCGTGGAGGGGCAGTTGCCCGATCCTGCGCTTGGTGACGCGCCGGACAACCGGGTCAGTGCCTTGAGTCTGGCCAGTCAGCGCATCTTGCAGCAGGTTGGCGCCTGGGCCGGGATCGAGTCGCGCCGCCTGCAGCCCTACGAGAAGATGCAGGTGTGGGAGCAAGACAGCTTCGGCCAGATTGGCTTTGATGCCGCCGGTCTGCGCCAGGCGGCGCTCGGTCACATCGTCGAGAATCGGGTCATTCAGCTGGCGTTGCTGGAGGCGATTCTCGATGACAGTAACGGGGGGGCGAGCAACATCAGTCTGCTGAGCCCGGCCCGAGCCGCCAGCCTGCAAAGTGGCGAGGCGGGTTCGCTCCTGCTGCTGGACGATGGCCGCGCCCTGTCGGCCAAGTTGGTGGTGGCCGCCGATGGCGCCCACTCCTGGGTGCGCCGGCAGGCGGATATTCCGCTCACCAGCTGGGATTACGGTCATCACGCTTTGGTGGCGACGGTGCGCTGTGCCGAGCCCCACGAGGCGGTGGCCCGCCAGATCTTCACCCCCGATGGTCCACTCGCCTTCCTGCCCCTGTGGCAACCCGATCTCTGCTCCATCGTCTGGTCTGTGCCCGCCACGCGGGCCGAGGCGCTGTGTGCCTGCGATGACGAACAGTTCAACCGCCAGCTCACCACCGCCTTCGATGGCCGGCTGGGGTTGTGCAAGGTGGAAGGGATGCGCAGTGCCATCCCGCTCACCGCCCGCTATGCCCGCGATTTCGCTCGCGAGCGGTTGGTGCTGGTGGGGGATGCGGCTCACACCATACATCCGCTGGCGGGGCAGGGGGTCAACCTGGGCCTGCTGGATGCGGCAGCGCTGGCGGAGCAGATTGTGCACACTCATCGTGTCGGTGGGGATATAGGCCTGCTGGCCAACCTGCGCAGCTACGAGCGCTGGCGCAAGAGCGAGGCGGCCCGCATGCTGGCGGCGATGGAAGGGCTCAAGCGGCTGTTCAGCGGGGCCAACCCCCTCAAAAAGCTGGTGCGCGGGGTGGGATTGTGTGCTTTCGACGCACTGGCGCCGCTCAAACAAGGGGTGATCCGGGCTGCCATGGGGCTCGATGGCGAACTGCCCATCCTGGCCAAGGGTGAAAAAATCTAATACTACTCAGGTTTTTTTACAACAAAACTAATCTGACGAGGCTGATGACCTATTTTGGGCATCAGCCTTTAATCTGGGTGGCGGGCGAAACGTTTTTCTGTAAATTGTGACGAAACGGTAAAAATCAAAATTTAATCTCGTGTGAGTCGCTTTTTTACTGTTTTTATCACTGTTTTTACCTTAGTGTCTGGGGTCTGTTTACTGGCAGTGGATTAGTTTTTTTTGAGCGGCCCGCTCGCCCGCTTGTCATATAATCCGCTGCGTTCAAGGAATCACTCTTGCCCTGCGGGGCTGGAACGAGCACAGACTCCGACCGTCTCTTCTCTTTTTCTGTTGCACAGACGATGGCATGTTCTGTTGGCTGTCAGGGGAGGGCGGATTGCGAGTGTTGTCGCGAACGCTTAAGGAAACACAGCGATGATCCAGACTACAGTATTGCATCCCAAGCACTTGGAAGCCGGCGCCAAAATGGTGGACTTCCACGGTTGGGAAATGCCCATCAACTACGGCTCCCAGCTGGAAGAGCACCACGCGGTGCGCACCGATGCCGGCATGTTCGACGTCTCCCACATGACCATAGTCGACTTGACTGGCGAGCGGGTCAAAGCCTTCCTGCAACACCTGCTGGCCAATGACGTGGCCAAACTCACTGTCTCCGGCAAGGCCCTCTACAGCGGTATGCTCAACCCCGATGGCGGCGTCATCGATGACCTCATTACCTACTATCTGACCGATACCTTCTATCGCCTGGTGGTGAACTCGGCTACCCGCGAGAAGGATCTGGCCTGGATCCGTCACCACGCCATCGATTTTGCCGTGAGCGTGACCGAACGTCCCGAACTCGCCATGATCGCGGTGCAGGGCCCCAACGCCAAGGCCAAGGCGGCCAAGGTGTTCACCCCTGAGCAGAACGCGGCAGTGGAAGGGATGAAACCCTTCTTCGGCGTGCAGGCAGGGGATCTCTTCATCGCCACCACGGGTTACACAGGCGAAGACGGTTACGAAATCGTGGTGCCGGGATCCCGGGCGTGCGACCTGTGGCAGGCGCTGCTGGACAACGGCGTGGCCCCTTGCGGGCTGGGCGCGCGAGATACCCTGCGCCTCGAAGCCGGCATGAACCTCTACAGCCAGGACATGGACGAGAGTATCAGCCCACTCGCCGCCAACATGGCCTGGACTCTGGCCTTCGAGCCGGCCTCCCGCCAATTTATTGGTCGCGCCGTGCTGGAAGCACAGAAGGCGGCGGGCACCCAGCCCAAGCAGGTTGGTCTGGTGATGGAAGAGAAGGGGGTGCTGCGTGCCGGCATGCCGGTCACCTTCACCACCGCCAGCGGTGAGAAGCGGGAAGGTGTGATCACCTCAGGCTCGTTCTCGCCGACCCTGGGCTACAGCATCGCCCTGGCGCGGGTGCCCCGCGATATCGGTGAAGAGGCCCAGGTAGAGATCCGCAAGAAACTGGTCACTGTGAAGGTCACCAAGCCCGCTTTCGTGCGCAACGGCCAGAAGCTGGTGTAACAACCCCATTGCGGCGAAGGGGCAGCCCTTCGCCAGTACCCCTTGTACGCGGTCCAGGTACGAGTGATCCAAGTGAATAAGAAGGAAGCACAAATGAGCCATATCCCGAGCGAACTGAAATATGCCACCTCCCACGAGTGGATCCGTGTTGAAGCCAACGGCGAGGCCGTGGTCGGTATCACCGAGCACGCCCAGGATCTGCTGGGAGACATGGTGTTTATCGACCTGCCGGAAGTGGGCAAGCAAATTGGCGCCGGTGATGACTGCGCCGTGGCCGAGTCGGTCAAGGCCGCCTCTGACATCTACAGCCCGGTGAGCGGTGAGATAGTTGCCATCAACGAAGAGCTGGAAGGCAGCCCGGAGCTGGTCAACTCAGACCCCTACGGCGCTGGCTGGCTGTTCCGCATCAAGCTGGACGATGCGGGCGAGCTCGCCAACATGCTGGATGCGGAAGGCTACCAGAACGTGGTGGACGAAGAGTAATGCCCCCGGGCCCTGCCACACAGCAGGGCCCGTTTGTATGACCGCCAGCCTCTGGTAGAAGGGTGACGTCGCCCGCGCCTGCCGTTTGCCAACCTGGCCTTGCCACGGGGCAAGCAGGCCGGTACGCAACAAGGCGATCCCCTGTCGATGCTGGTGCCGCACTCTGCCTGCGGGACCCAGAACATGAGTGGAGCTGGTATCTGCCGGCTATCAGGAACATCAGGTCTTGGTTATCAGGACTTAAAACCAGGAATAGGGAAATGACCCAGTCACTGTTTGAACTCGAGCAAAAAACCAATTTCATCCGTCGCCACATAGGCTCGGGTGAGGAAGAAGTGCGCGCCCTGTTGGCCATCGTTGGCGCAGAGAGCCTGGACGATCTGATTGAACAGACGGTCCCCGCCGCCATTCGCCGGCCGGGCCCGCTCGGTATCGGCGCCTCCATGACGGAAGTGGAGGCGCTGGCCAAGCTCAAGGGCTACGCCGCTCAGAACAAGATCGCCAAGAGCTACATCGGCATGGGCTATCACGACACCCATGTGCCCCACGTCATCCTGCGCAACGTGCTGGAGAACCCGGGCTGGTATACCGCCTACACCCCGTACCAGCCCGAGCTGGCCCAGGGGCGTCTCGAAGCCCTGCTCAACTTCCAGCAGCTGACGCTGGATCTCACCGGCATGGATCTCGCCAGCGCCTCCCTGCTGGATGAAGCCACCGCTGCCGCCGAAGCCATGGCGCTGGCCAAGCGCATGGCCAAGTCCAAATCCAACCTCTTCTTCGTGGCTGACGATGTGCACCCGCAGGTGATCGACGTGGTCAAGGAGCGCGCGGTTCACTTCGGTTTCGACGTGGCGGTCGGCGCCGCGAGCGATGCGGTGAACGAAGAGGTGTTTGGTGCCCTGTTCCAGTACCCCACCACTACCGGTGAGGTGAAAGATCTGCGGGCCCTGATTGCCGCGGTACAGGCCCAGAAAGGGCTGGCCTGTGTCAGCGCCGATATGCTCTCTCTGCTGCTGCTCAAATCCCCGGGCGAGCTGGGTGCCGACGTGGTGTTGGGCACCGCCCAGCGTTTCGGCGTGCCCATGGGTTACGGTGGCCCCCACGCCGCCTTCTTCGCCACCCGCGATGCTTACAAGCGCTCTATGCCGGGCCGCATCATCGGTGTCTCCAGGGATGCCCGTGGCAAGAGTGCCCTGCGCATGGCGATGCAGACCCGCGAGCAACATATCCGCCGCGAGAAGGCCAACTCCAACATCTGTACCGCACAGGTGCTGTTGGCCAACATGGCGAGTTTCTACGCCGTTTATCACGGCCCGGTGGGGCTGAAAACCATCGCCTCCCGCGTTCACCGTCTCACCACCATTCTGGCGCTGGGTCTCAAAGCCAAGGGCGTGGCCCTCAAGCACGCCAGCTGGTTCGATACCCTCACAGTGCTGACGGCTGACAAGGCGGCGCTGATCGCCAAGGCCGAGGGGCTGGGTATCAACCTGCGTGCCGATCTCGATGGCGCCGTGGGGGTGTCGCTCTCTGAAACCACCACCCGCGCCGATGTGGCCGAGCTGTTTGATCTCTTCCTCGGTCAAGGCCACGGCCTGGACGTGGAGGTGCTCGACAAGGCGGCCCAGACCCATCACGGCATCCCGCAGGATCTGCTGCGCACCGATGCCGTGTTGACCCACGAGGTGTTCAACAAGTACCACTCCGAGACCGAGATGCTGCGCTACATCCACCGTCTCGAAGCCAAAGATCTGGCCCTCAACTACGCCATGATTTCGCTGGGTTCCTGCACCATGAAGCTCAACGCCACCGCCGAGATGATCCCGGTGACCTGGCCCGAGTTTGGCAAGTTGCACCCGTTTGCGCCGCTGGCCCAGGCCAAGGGCTACCAGCTGCTGCTGGCCGACCTCGAAGACTGGCTGGTGAAGGTGACCGGTTACGATGCGGTCTGCATGCAGCCGAACTCAGGTGCTCAGGGTGAGTACGCGGGCTTGCTCGCCATCAAGAAGTACCACGAGTCCCGTGGCGATGGTCATCGCGACATCTGCCTCATTCCGGCCTCTGCCCACGGCACCAACCCGGCCTCCGCCCAGATGGCGGGGCTGCGGGTCATCGTCACGGCCTGCGACAAGTTCGGCAACGTGGATCTCGACGACCTGCGCGCCAAGGCCGCTGAGGCGGGGGATCAGCTCTCCTGCCTGATGGTGACCTATCCCTCCACCCACGGTGTGTATGAGGAGACCATCAAGGAGGTGTGCGACATCGTTCACCAGCACGGTGGTCAGGTCTACCTCGACGGCGCCAACATGAATGCCCAGGTGGGCCTCACTGCCCCGGGCTTTATCGGAGCGGACGTCTCTCACCTCAACCTGCATAAGACCTTCGCCATTCCCCATGGCGGCGGTGGCCCGGGCATGGGCCCCATCGGCGTGAAGAAACACTTGGCACCGTTTGTGGCCGGTCACTCTGTGGTCAAGACCAACAAGGAGAGCCGTAACAACGGCGCCGTGTCGGCGGCGCCGTTCGGCTCGGCCAGCATATTGCCCATCAGCTGGATGTATATCGCCATGCTGGGGGATGCAGGGCTGAAGAAATCCACTCAGGTGGCTATCCTCAACGCCAACTACCTGGCCAAGAAGCTGGGTGAATCCTTCCCCGTGCTCTACTCCGGTCGCAATGGTCGGGTGGCCCATGAGTGCATCCTGGATATCCGCCCGCTCAAAGAGGCCTGTGGCATCAGCGAGATGGACGTGGCCAAGCGGCTGATGGACTATGGCTTCCATGCGCCGACCATGAGCTTCCCGGTGGCGGGCACCCTGATGGTCGAGCCGACGGAATCCGAATCCAAGCGCGAGCTGGATCGCTTCATCGAGGCGATGACCGCCATCCGTGCCGAGATTGCCAAGGTGCAGGACGGTCACTGGAGCCTGGCCGACAACCCGCTGGTCAACGCGCCCCATACCCAGGATGACGTGATGGACAGCGAGTGGAACCGGGGTTACAGCCGCGCCGAGGCGGTCTTCCCGACCGACGCCGTGCGGGCCAGCAAGCTGTGGCCGTCGGTGAACCGTATTGACGACGTCTACGGCGATCGCAACCTGTTCTGCGCCTGCATCCCGACTGAGGATTACGCCAAGTAATGGCGCGTGATCACGACCATTTAAGTTAGAAATGAAAGAGGCCCTGCAATCGCAGGGCCTCTTTCATTTCTACTGTAGTGCTATTGAATGATCATCTTGGTTAACGGTGTCTGCGTCTACAGGTGATGTCAATTTGAGAGCGGAGGCCTCAGCCAACTTGGCAGCGGTAAGCCCTATGGCGCTGAACATACTGCGCTCGGAGCCAAGCAAAAAGGTGGGCGTCGGGCGCAAGCAAGAGATGGTAGCAATGAGCAGCAGCTATCTGGAGCAGGTGATCCTGAGTGGCTTTAACGGAGTGAATAAAAGTGAGTAGTCATGAGTTTACCCTGGCCTAACGGGGTGTCCGGACTTGGTTGATCATTGCGTCAATGAACGATAAATTAATCACATATTGAAGATGTGATGGGTTTACATGTTAATGAATGTACGTAAACGTGACCTTGTTGTATTTTTTAGGGTTGCCGTAGCGGCAGTAGGGATGACTTCATTTGTAGAAAAGTTGAATGTAAATGTAAATGTAAATGTAATTTTTTGATGCGTCTCGTTCATTGTTTCGGTGGTTATCTCTTGATAGTGGAGTAAGAGATGCCGTTAAAACAACAATGTGCAAGGAGCACAACGTTTATAGTGGGTTCCTGCCGGAGGGGGCGTCAATTGCAATTTTGTATTCGGGTGAATCTTTTCTATGGCGTGTAACCTCGAGGGGGGGGATGAAATAATATTTGACATGGAAGAACGCTTTCTATAGACATAACATGTTTGTTTAATTTTCCATTTTTAATTAATGGTGCTTAATGATGATTGTTTTAAACATTAAAAGATGCGTTGGTTTTTTTCTAACGTTGATTTCATTGCTTTTTATATCAGGTTGTAGTGGAGGTTCAAATAGCTCTGAGAGACCTACTGATATACCTCCGGATGTATCGGTAGTGAGTTTGCAGATCACCCCCGCCGTTTCCTATCTGCCGGTAGATCTACATAAGTCCCTCAAGGCTGAAGCCATCCTTGAAGATGGCAGTGTACTGGACGTCACCGCTGATCCTGCAGTCCAGTGGAGTAGCAGCGACCCAGACGTAGCCACCGTCGACCAGGGCATTGTCACCGGCCATAAGGTTGGCACCGTCATCATCACTGCATCCGGTGAGGCCAATGGCCAGTCGTTCAGCGAAACGGTTAAGGTGAACATCACCAATAGAATCGTGACTGATCTACAGATCACCCCCAAAAAATACGATTTGCCAATAGGGATACAGAAGGATTTCGAGGCTATAGCCACCCTGGATAATGGCGATAAACTGCCCGTCACCACTGATAGTACAGTCAAGTGGAGTAGCGACGCCGAAGACATAGCCACCGTCGACCAGGGCACTGTCACCGGCCATAAGGTTGGCACTGCCACCATCACTGCATCCGGTGTGGCCAATGGCAAGACGTTCCGCGACTCTGCCGTGGTGACCATCACACCTGAAACCGTGAAGGAGCTTCAGATCAACGGCCACGCTGGCACTCTGCCGCTAGGGCAAACTAAGAACCTCACGGCTCAAGTCAGGATGTCTAATGGCGTTACGCACGATGTCACCACGAATCAGTATCTCAACTGGGAGAGTAGCGACGAAAAAATAGCCACCATCAGCCCCATCGGTTTTGTTACTGCCATATCGGCTGGCACTGTCGAGTTCACTGCATCCGGTGTGGTCAATAACACGCAGTTCAGAGACACGACTCGCTTGAGGATCACTCCTGCCTTCGTGCAGTCACTGGCGATCCTCGACAAGGAGGACGAGCCGATCGTAGCGCCGAACAATCTGGCGGCTGGGCTACATCAGCAGCTTCGGGCTCAAGCCACCATGTCTGATACCACCTTAGAGGACGTCACCGAGCAGAAGGCTCTCAACTGGGTCAGTAGCCATTCAGACGTAGCCACAATCGATCAGAAGGGTGAGGTTACTGCCCACAAGCCGGGCACGGCCACCATCACTGCTCGCTACATTACTGATGGGCAGCCCGATGTAGTGGCAGCAGCTGTTGTGACCGTCACAGATGCCTTCGTGACAAGTCTGGCGATCCTAAACGGAGTTACCAATGAGCCGTTCGAAGCGCCGATCGAACTGCCGGTTGGGGGTATACATCTGGAGCTTCTGGCTAAAGCCACCCTGTCTGATCGAAGTACTGCGAACGTCACCACGGAGGATGATCTCACCTGGACGAGTGAGTTCCAGGACGTAGCCAGCATCGACGATGAAGGCGTGGTTGAAGCCCTCGCGGTCGGCCAGACTACCATCACTGCCACATACAAAATTGATGAGGAAAACAGTGTAAAGGAAGACATTGTTGTGCGCGTCACAAATGATGTATTCGTGGAAAGGATAGAGGTCGAACCCAGCGATAACGTTATGCTGGTAGGCGGCTATGTAGATTTAACTGCTGTAGCCATCATGTCTAAAGGTGAGAATCGTAACGTAACCACTGATGTCAGCTGGGAGAGTGACGAACGCAGCATCGCCATCGTCGACGACAGCGGCCCTAACAAGGGCAGGGTTACCGGCCAGGGATTGGGCCGCACCACCATCACTGCTACATACGATGGCAGTGTCGTCGGGGAGGCTGCTGTGGTAGTTACGGGTTCTCTATTAGCCAAATTCGACACTCCTGACACGACAACGCGGGATAGGACTGATGCCTTTAGTCATTGTCGCAATAAGCCAGGGTATCGCTTGCCAACTATAAAAGAGCTGCGAGATCTATTTACAGAACAGACAGCTGCCAATCCGACTAGTAATATTGTGATGTGTACTGAGAACTATTGGCCCCTGAATGGGCAGTGCGGGGGGGCGAGTAACCGTTACTGGTCAAGTGAGGCATCATTGTTCGGTGGAGCATTCAATACTGCCTATATAGTCGACATGCGATACGGCACACAAACGTGGGGTTGGAGAACGACTCACTATCATGTTGCGTGTATTAACCCGAATAAGGGTTCTTAGCTGTTAATCTTAATGCAAGTCAGTTAACAGAAGGTGAGGCCCAACCCGCGAGGTATCAGGGCCAAAGAGTGAGGGAGGCATCATGCCTCCCTCTTTTTATTGGGTGAAGGGGGCGTCAAATGGACTGGTTAACCATGGCGCGGTTCCTGTTATTCAACCTTTCGATTATTCAGTCGCAAAAGTGGCTAACTGTGCCACAGAAAGGACCATCTCTTTGCCTCGGAAGCTGTGTTCGGGGCCGGTTTCGACATCGGCGGCGTAGTTGCATGCCGCCCGGTGCCCGGTTCGCAATCCCATCTTGTCTTGCCAGACCAGCCCCTGGGCACGTCAGTGGACACCGGTGCGGGGATGGTGAGCGCCGCCGTGATTTTCTCGGCAACTTCGGCTGGCACCATCTCCATGAGCCGCCGTCGGCCCTGCCCAGTGCCTGGCGCCGCACCTGGACCCTAGTCATGAAGATCGTGGTGCAAAAGAGGCCGCCACTATGAAGGAAAGGGGGACGCTGCCGGTGATGATGCCAGTCAGAGGCTGATATGCCGGTGCGTGCCGCCCAGACTGTTGCCAGTAAAAAGCCCCCGCCAGTTTGGCGGGGGCTTGCTCTTGTTGAGTCACCTACAGTTGCCCTGCATCAGGGCAACCTCAGTCGTGGGCTGCGTCAGGACTTGGCCGGTGCGAGCAGGGCCAGGGCTTTGGCCAGGGTATCGACGGATGCCTGATGTTTGCCCGCATTATGCAGGGTTTCTCCTTCGGCCCTGAGCTGCTTCACCTCGGCCAGCTGCTCGGCGCTGAGGGCGGGGCCTGCGGCGAGGGCATCATCGATCTTCTTCATGTCTGCGGGGCAGTGAAACGCGAGGGCACTGCCAGCAAAGAGCAGGCCAATCAATAACAGGACAGGTTTCATCTTGGTTACCTCAATGGTGGGTCTCATCAAGCATAGTGTGGTCGTGGCAGGGCCGGTTGGGTTGAAGTGGGGGGGAAGCAAACGGTACCATGGTTGTTTAGCCCGACAGGAAGACCCCATGACGCTCACAAGGTTGTTCTCACCCTTGGCCAGTCTGGTGATATTCATTCTGGGCCACGGCATGTTCAATACCCTGCTGACGGTGCGCCTCTCGGCCGAGCAGGTGTCGGTACAGGCCATCGGTCTGGTGTCGGCTGCCTATTTCGGTGGTCTGGTGCTGGGGCTTCGTCAACGCTCGCCTTATCATACGGGTCGGCCATATCCGGGCTTATGCGGCCTACGCCTCCCTGCTCTGTTTTCTGTTTCTGTTGCACGGCATGGTGGTGGACCCCGTCAGCTGGGCCGCACTGCGGCTGGTGGGGGGCTTTGCCACCGGTGGCCTGTTCGTGGTGCTGGAGTCCTGGATGCTGGTTTCAAGCACCCCGCTCAACCGGGGGCGGTTGATGTCGCTCTACATGATCCTGCTCTACGGATCCTTGGCGATGGGCCAGTTGTTGCTCAAGTGGGTGGACCCCATGGTGCTGACCCCGTTTGCCCTGTGCGCCATGGCAGCCACCTTGTCTGTGGTGCCGCTGGCGCTCTCCCGGGTGGCGACGCCCGCCATGGTCGCGCCCCAACCGGTCGGGGTGATCGATCTGGTGCGGCTCACCCCGGCTGGCATGGGCAGCTGCTTCCTCTCTGGCCTGATCCTCGGCGCCATCTACGGCCTGCTGCCACTTTACTTTACCGACAGCGGTGCCTCGCTTTCGCGGGTGGCGGAGATGATGGCACTGGTTATCCTGGGGGGCATGTGCCTGCAGTACCCCATAGGCCGTATGTCAGATCGCTATGACAGGCGGCTGGTGATCCTGCTGCTCGGCGCCGTGCTGACTCTGCTCGCCCTGCTGATGGTGCTGTTGCCGGAGGATTGGCGCGAACCTGTCACCGGCACTCTGGTGTTCTTGCTGGGAGGGATGGCGTTTTCCATCTATCCCCTGAGCCTGAGTCACGCCTGCGATGAGCTGCGTCCGGATCAGGTGCTGGGGGCCAATCAGGGGCTGCTGCTCGCCTACAGCCTGGGGGCCATGATAGGGCCGCTGCTGGCGCCTTTCGTCATGCTGCAGTTTGGGCCGCAGGGCTTGTTTGTCTATTTCGCCCTGTGCGGCACCCTGCTGACAGCGTATCTGGGGTGGCGCAAGCGACAGCGGGCCCCCATTCCCCTGGCCGATCATCAGGTGTTCATGCCGGTGCCGCCCAATACGCCCATGACGCCTGAGCTGGAGCCGAGAACGGATCTGGCGGGGGAGGCCGTTCCTGCCAGCTATGCCACGCCTGAGTCGTCCGGGCCGGCCTAGCGGTCTGAATGACGTGGACAAAAAAGCCGGCTCCAGGGAGCCGGCTTTTTATTGGTAAAAGGATTATCAGGCGGTCACGCCATCGGCCTTGGCGGATGCCTCGGTGGCGTCCGGCGCCGCATTGCGGATGAGGTAATCAAACGCACCCAGTGCAGCAGTGGCACCCGCTCCCATGGAGATGATGATCTGCTTGAACGGCACGGTAGTGGCGTCACCGGCGGCATAGACGCCGGGCAGGGAAGTGGCGCCCTTGGTGTCGATCTCGATCTCGCCAAAACGGGTCAGGGCAATCTCGCTCCCTTTCAGGAACTCGGTGTTGGGGATCAGGCCTATCTGCACAAAGATACCCGCCACGCCTAAGTGCTTGATCTCACCAGTAGTGCGATCTTCGTAATCCATGCCGACCACCTTGCTGCCATCACCAATCACTTCGGTAGTGCGGGCGCTCATGATGATGTCGATATTGCCCATGGAGCGAGCCTTCTTCTGCAGCACCTCGTCGGCACGCAGGGTATCGGCAAATTCCACCACGGTCACATGCTCGACTAGGCCGGCCAGATCGATGGCAGCCTCGACACCTGAGTTGCCGCCCCCGATCACCGCCACCCGCTTGCCTTTGAAGAAGGGGCCATCGCAGTGCGGGCAGTAGGCCACGCCCTTGGTGCGGTACTCAAGCTCGCCCGGCACGTTCAGGTCGCGCCAGCGGGCACCGGTTGCCAGGATCACGGCGCGGCTCTTCAAGGTGGCGCCGGAGGCGAGATCCACATTCACATAGCCATCTTTGCTGATGGCGGCGGCGCGCTGCTCTGTGATCACTTCCACGCCGTACTGCTTGACGTGTTGCTCCAGGCTGGCGGTCAGCTTGGGACCTTCGGTGTAGGGCACGGAGATAAAGTTCTCGATACCGACTGTGTCCATCATCTGACCACCGAAGCGCTCGGCGACGATGGCGGTGCGAATGCCTTTACGAGCGGCATAGATGGCGGCTGCGGCGCCAGCCGGGCCACCACCGACCACCAGCACGTCGTAGGGGGCTTTTTCACTCAGCTCGGTGGCCTTGCGATCGGCCGCGCCGGTATCGAGCTTGGCCACTATCTCTTCCAGCGAGATGCGGCCTTGGCTGAATGGCTGACCGTTCATATAGACGTTCGGCACCGCCATGATTTGACGTTCGGTGACTTCGTCCTGGAACAGGGCGCCGTCGATCATGGTGTGGGTGATGCCGGGGTTTAAGGTCGCCATCAGGTTCAGCGCCTGCACCACGTCCGGGCAGTTGTGGCAGGAGAGGGAGATATAGGTCTCGAAGTGGAACTCGCCCTTGAGATTGCGGATCTGCTCCTGCACGGCCGCATCGGCCTTGGAGGGGTGACCGCCGCTTTGCAGCAGGGCGAGCACGAGAGAGGTAAATTCATGACCCATGGGGATGCCGGCAAAATGAACGCGCGGGATCTCGCCCTTCGGCGCGATGCTCATGGAAGGCTTGCGGGCATTGTTGCCATCAGTCATGGCAATCTTGGGGGACATCTCGGCTATCTCGCGGGCCAGCGCCAGCAGCTCGGCGGTTTTGTCACTGTCGTTGCCGGACACGCTGATCTCGATGGGACTGACGATGTACTGCAGATAGGTGTTCAGCTGTTGTTTGAGGTTGGTATCCAACATCTTCCAATTCCTTCTTGTGATTGCGGGTCGGCGTTTTGTCAGGCCAGAAAGCAGACCGGCCCTTGAATGGGCCGGTCTTGGAAGCGGAGGCTTAGATTTTGCCTACCAGATCCAGGGACGGGGCCAGGGTGGCATCGCCTTCTTTCCACTTGGCCGGGCACACTTCACCCGGGTGGGAGGCAACGTACTGGGCCGCTTTGACTTTGCGCAGCAGTTCCAGAGCGTCACGGCCGATACCGCCAGCGTTGATTTCAACGATCTGGATGATGCCCTGCGGGTCGATGACGAAGGTGCCGCGGTCAGCCAGACCGGCTTCTTCGATCATCACGCCGAAGTTGCGGGTGATGGCGCCTGTCGGGTCACCAATCATCGGATACTGGATCTTCTGGATGGTGTCGGAGGTGTCGTGCCACGCCTTGTGAGTGAAGTGGGTGTCGGTGGAGACGGAGTAGATCTCGACGCCCAGCTTCTTGAATTCGGCGTAGTTGTCAGCCAGGTCACCCAGCTCGGTCGGGCAAACGAAGGTGAAGTCTGCCGGGTAGAAGAACACCACGGACCACTTGCCTTTCAGGTCAGCGTCAGACACCTGAACGAATTTGCCATTGTGGTAGGCGGTGGCGTTGAACGGCTTGATTGCAGTGTTGATGTAGGTAGACATGTATTTGCTCCTTGGTGATGTACATATGCCCGTCTGGTGTTGAAGAGTCTATCCGGATCAGGCGTTTAACGTTCGATGGATTCATCATAGGGGCTTCTCCTAATCGGCTAAAGCCGCAATTTTGAATCACTTCAATCTATCTATTAGATAATCTACCGCTGCTGTACTAAACATGATTATTTCTGACGTGCCAAGGTAACCCCTTGTCGAGATTAACATCTGTGCGGCACCCTGGATTTTCAAGGGCCGAATGGGCATCCCCTTCAGGGACGGGCAGGGCGTGGCAGTGACGTGCTGCGTGACGCATGTAACAAAGTGGGGTGGGGCAGGATCGTGCAGATAAAAAAAATCCCGGCGCTGTCGTGAGGACAAGGCCGGGTCATCAAACAAGGAATGGCTATGTAAACAAAAGCTTTACAGCAAAGACTAACTACGGGGTGTGCAAACTTGCAGACATATGAGAGGAAGAGGCTGGGTGCACAATCCCTCGTCTCCCTCTCGGCAACTATTGCATGGGGCAGATAATAGTGTGATGTAGATCACAAAGCAAGTCTGTGGTGTAATTTTTCAATCAAAATGGAAGTCTTTCAGCTTTATTGCTGATTTCATGTGCTGAAAACGCTTTTATTGTAATTTTATTACAGAATTTAAAGATCAGAATCGCTGGGCGGCTCCTGTTCTTCCATCAGTTCGAGCAGGTTGATGGCAACTGCAATGAAATCTGACTCCGTGACTATGCCTACCAGTTTGCGCCCCCTGAGCACCGGCAGGCAGCCATATTTGTGGCGTTGCAGGTAGAGGGCCGCTTCCTTGATGCCGGCGTGGGGATCCACGCTCGCCACCTGGCGGGTCATGATCTCGTCGAGCTGGACGCTGTCGGTGAATTCCGCTTCCCGCTCCGGGTTGATGAGCAGCAGCTTGGACTCGCGGGTGGCCAGGATGTCTGTGAGGGTGACCAGACCCAGCAGATGACGGTGCTCGTCGACGATGGGGATGTGGCGGATCTGCTCCTGTTGCATCAGATCCATCGCCTGTTTGACGCTGTTTTCCGGACCCAGGGTGAAGGG
Organism: Aeromonas popoffii; assembly: GCF_037818705.1. NCBI lineage: Bacteria > Pseudomonadati > Pseudomonadota > Gammaproteobacteria > Aeromonadales > Aeromonadaceae > Aeromonas > Aeromonas popoffii. The sequence continues at coordinate 1,605,247 of NZ_CP149129.1, forward strand.
ATGTTCTGTCATGATCTCGGATAAAGTCATCATGGTGGGCCTCCTTGTGTATCTGCTTTCACCCTAGCTCACCCCTCCTGAATAGAACATGATCAGGGTCAATACAGATCATTAAAGAATCATTAACCGGAGGTGTGTCTCAATATTGCTCGCTATCCCTTGTCTCTCTTGGGTTTTTGGTCTTTTGGGTTGCCTTGGAAGAGGGGGATAACTAGACTAGCCGCCGATTCCCCCGAGGTGAAAGATGCAAGTATCCGATTTTCATTTTGATCTGCCAGACGAGCTGATTGCCCGCTATCCGATGGCAGAGCGTACTGCCAGCCGCCTGTTGCAGCTCGATGGTCAAAGCGGCGCCCTGCGCCATGGTCAATTTGTGGATGTGCTGGACCAGCTCCACCCCGGTGATCTGCTGGTATTCAACAACACCCGTGTCATTCCGGCGCGCATGTTTGGCCAGAAGGCCAGCGGCGGCAAGCTGGAGGTGCTGGTGGAGCGCATCCTGGACGAGCACAGCGTGCTGGCTCACGTGCGTTCCTCCAAGTCGCCCAAGCCGGGCACCCGGATGATCATGGATGGTGGGGTGGAAGCCGAGATGCGGGCCCGCCACGATGCCCTGTTCGAGATCCATTTCCTCGACCCGCGTCCGGTGTTGGAGATTTTGGACGCCATCGGTCACATGCCGTTGCCGCCCTATATCGACAGGCCCGATGAGGATGCCGACAAGGAGCGCTACCAGACTGTCTACAACCAGAAGCCGGGTGCAGTCGCCGCGCCGACCGCCGGCCTGCACTTCGATGAGCCGCTGTTGGCAAAGATCCGCGCCAAAGGGGTTGAAACGGCCTTCGTCACCCTACATGTAGGGGCGGGGACCTTCCAGCCGGTGCGGGTGGACAAGATTGAAGATCACCACATGCACTCGGAATATGCCGAAGTGCCGCAGGAGGTGGTGGATGCCATTACGGCGACCCGTGCCCGTGGTGGTCGCGTCATCGCCGTCGGCACTACCTCGGTACGCTCCCTGGAGAGCGCCGCCAAGGTGAGCCTGGCCCAGGGCAAGCCGCTGGCGCCATTTTTCAGCGACACCGACATCTTCATCTTCCCCGGCTACCAGTTTCAGGTAGTCGATGCCATGGTCACCAACTTCCATCTGCCGGAGTCGACCCTGATCATGCTGGTCAGTGCCTTCGCCGGATACGATCAGGTGATGGCAGCCTATCAGGCCGCCGTGGCCGAGCAGTACCGTTTCTTCAGCTACGGGGACGCGATGTTTGTCACCCGTCGCCGGGCAGTGGCATAAGCCTCGCCCTTATATACCGGGCCTTTGGGCTCTCTATTGTCAGACTGTTTCTCTGACGCAACGAGGTAACAATGAAATTTGAACTGAAAACCACTGATGGCCGTGCCCGTCGCGGTCAACTGGTGTTCGAACGTGGCGTGGTACAAACGCCGGCCTTCATGCCGGTTGGTACCTATGGCACCGTCAAGGGGATGACCCCGGAAGAAGTGCGTGAGACCGGTGCCCAGATCCTGCTTGGCAACACCTTCCACCTCTGGCTGCGGCCGGGGCAGGAAGTGATGCGCGCCCACGGCGATCTGCACGACTTCATGAACTGGCAGGGCCCGATCCTGACCGACTCAGGTGGTTTCCAAGTGTTCAGCCTGGGACACATTCGCAAGATCACCGAGGCGGGTGTGCACTTCCGTCACCCCATCAATGGCGAGAAGATCTTCCTCGACCCCGAGAAATCCATGGAGATCCAGTACGATCTGGGCTCCGACATCGTGATGATCTTCGACGAGTGCACCCCCTATCCGGCCACTTACGAAGAGGCGCGCAAGTCCATGGAGATGTCCCTGCGCTGGGGCAAGCGCTCGCGCGACAAGTTTGATGCCATGGGCAATAAAAATGCCCTGTTCGGCATCATCCAGGGCTCGGTATATGAAGATCTGCGGGATGTGTCCCTCAACGGCCTGCTGGAGATCGGCTTTGACGGTTATGCGGTTGGCGGTCTGGCGGTGGGCGAGCCCAAGGAAGACATGCACCGGATCCTCGAGCACGTCTGCCCGAAAATTCCGGCCGACAAGCCGCGCTACCTGATGGGGGTGGGCAAGCCGGAAGATCTGGTTGAAGGGGTGCGCCGCGGGGTCGACATGTTCGACTGCGTGATGCCGACCCGCAATGCCCGCAACGGTCATCTGTTTACCACCGATGGTGTGGTCAAGATCCGCAACGCCAAGTATCGCAGCGACACCAGCACTCTGGATGCCGATTGCGATTGCTACACCTGCAAGAACTACACCCGCAGCTATCTGTACCATCTGGACAAGTGCAACGAGATCCTCGGTGCCCGTCTGAACACCATTCACAACCTGCGTTATTACCAGCGTGTGATGCAGGGTTTGCGGGACGCGATCGAGCAGGGTAAATTAGACGACTTTGTAACTGAGTTTTACCGTCGGCAAGGGAAGCCTGTGCCTCCATTAGCTGAAAATGACGTTAAATAACAACGATATATAAGTTAGTTATCAAATCTACATCAAATAAGAGGTTGTTAAATGAGCATTATCTCCAAGGCATATGCAGAAGGCGCAGTTCCGGGTGCACAGAGTGGTGGCATGGAAATGATCATCATGCTGGCCGTGTTCGGCCTTATCTTCTACTTCATGATCTATCGTCCCCAGGCCAAGCGTGCCAAAACTCATCGTGACCTGATGAGCTCCCTGGCAAAGGGTGATGAAGTGCTCACCTCAGGTGGCCTGGTTGGCAAGATCGCCAAGGTGTCCGCCGATAGCGAATACATAGTGCTGTCCCTGAATGATCAGACTCAAGTTACCATCAAACGTGATTTCGTCTCTGCCGTTCTGCCCAAGGGTTCTATCCAGTCCCTTTAATCTCCCGAGGAGCACAGCGTGTTAAATCGCTATCCGCTGTGGAAATACCTGATGGTGGTCTTCGTGATCGCCATCGGTTTTCTATATGCAGCCCCCAATCTTTACGGCGAAGACCCGGCCTTGCAGATCTCTGCCAGCCGGGGTGCCGAAGTCAAGCTAGAGACGCTTGATCTGGTGAAAGAGGCCCTAGAGGCGGCTCAGATCCCGGTCAAGCATGCTGCGTTCGAGCATGGTTTCATTCTGATCCGCTTCAGGAACACCGAAGAACAGCTCAAGGCGCGCGACGTCGTCGCCAACAAGCTGGGCGACAACTTCATTACCGCCCTCAACCTGGCGCCCTCCACGCCGGCCTGGCTTGAAGCCATCGGTGCTGCACCGCTGAAGCTGGGTCTGGATCTGCGCGGTGGTGTGCACTTCCTGATGGAAGTGGACATGGCCGAGGCACTGACCAAGCAGCAAGAGCAGATGGTGCAGGATTTTCGCACCGAGCTGCGTACCCAGAAGATCCGTTACTCCGGCGTGCGCCGGGTCGGTGATCAGGTACAGGTTCTGTTCCGTGATGAAGCGGATCAGGAACGCGCCATCTCTTATCTGCGTCGTCAGAACCCGGATTTGAACTTCACCACAGAGCAGAAAGGGGACGAGTTCGTTCTCAACGCTGCCCTCAGTGATGCCAAGATCAAAGAGGTGAGAAAGTATGCTCTCGAGCAGAACATCACCATTATCCGTAACCGGGTGAACGAACTGGGGGTGGCTGAGCCGCTGGTCCAGCAGCAGGGCGCTGAACGCATAGTGGTCCAGCTGCCCGGTATTCAGGATACTGCCCGCGCCAAGGAGATCCTGGGGGCAACCGCGACCCTGGAATTCCACATGGTCGATGAAACCGCTGATATCCAGGCTGCCGCTGATGGCCGTGTTTCGCCGAGCTCCAAGGTCTATACCGACCGCCACGGCCGTCCGGTTGTGCTGCAAAAGCGGGTGATCCTGACCGGTGACCACATAGTGGGTGCCCAGTCCGGTTTCGATGAGTACAGCCGCCCTCAGGTCAACATCAAACTCGATGGCCAGGGTGGTAACAAGATGGCCAACTTTACCAAGGACAACGTCGGTAAAGGGATGGCGACCGTCTTCATCGAGTACAAGCCGGTGGGCCAACCCGGTCCGGATGGCAAGCGCAAGTTCCGCAAGCAGGAGGAGGTGATCAACGTCGCCACCATCCAGTCGCGTCTTGGCAGCCAGTTCCGCATCACGGGTATCGACAACGCCAATGAAGCCCATAACCTGGCGCTGCTGTTGCGTGCCGGTGCCCTGATTGCCCCCATCCAGATTGTGGAAGAGCGCACCATAGGCCCAAGCCTGGGTCAGCAGAACATCGACAGCGGGATGGAAGCCATCGGCTGGGCCATGCTGGTGATCGTACTGTTCATGGGGATCTACTACCGTGCCTTCGGCTGGGTGGCCAACCTGGCGCTGGTGATCAACCTGGTATTGATTGTCGGCATCATGTCGATGATCCCGGGGGCCACCATGACACTGCCGGGCATTGCCGGTATCGTCTTGACGCTGGGAATGGCGGTGGATGCCAACGTGTTGATCTTCGAGCGTATCCGGGAAGAGATCCGCAACGGTCGCGGTGTGCAGCAGGCCATCCATCTGGGCTTTGATCGCGCATTCTCGACCATCGCCGACTCCAACGTCACCTCGCTCATCACCTGTGTGATCCTGTTCGGTATCGGTACCGGTGCCATCAAGGGCTTTGCCTTGACGCTGGGTATTGGTCTGACGGCTTCCATGTTTACTGCCATCACGGTTTCCCGCGCCATTATCAATCTGGTCTGGGGTGGACGGCATATCGACAAGCTGCCGATCTAAGGAAGAGACATGTTTCAGATTCTACATTTTGAAAAACCTATCCCGTTTATGCGCTATGCCAAGCCGGGTGTGGTTTTCTCTACCCTGCTGATGGTGATCTCCCTGTTCTTCCTGTTCGATCGGGGTCTGAACTGGGGTCTGGACTTTACTGGCGGCACCACCATAGAGGTGGGATTCCCGCAGTCGGTGAGCCTGGACAAGATCCACAAGGTGCTGGATGAGCAGAAGATTGCAGGGGCAACCCTGCAACACTTCGGCTCCAGCCGTGACGTGTTGGTTCGTATGACTCCGCAAGAGGGGGTCAGGGTAGAGCAGCAGGGCAATCAGGTGCTGGCAGCTGCCCAGCAGATTGATCCGGAGGCCGTGCTCAAGCGCGTCGAGTTCGTCGGCCCTTCAGTGGGCGATGAACTGGCTACCGATGGTGCCCTGGCTATGCTGGCATCCATCCTTTGCATCATGGCCTACGTGGCGGTGCGCTTCGAATGGCGTCTGGCGTTGGGGGGGATCGTTTCCCTGGTGCACGACGTTGTCATCACCCTGGGCGTATTTGCCTTCTTCCAGTATGAGTTCGATTTGACCGTGCTGGCGGCGCTGATGACGTTGGTAGGTTACTCCTTGAACGACACCATAGTGGTGTTCGATCGCCTGCGGGAAAATTTCCGCAAGGTGCGCAAGGGGGATACCGAGTACATCCTGGATCTCTCCATGACCGAAACCTTGAGTCGGACCGTCATTACCTCGGGTCTGACTTTCGTGGTGGTGCTGGCGTTGCTGCTCAAAGGCGGCGCCCTGCTCCACGGGTTTGCGGTAGCCATGGTGATAGGTGTGGCATTTGGTACCTATTCCTCCATCTATGTGGCGAGTTCGTTCGCCATGTTCCTCGGGGTTAAACGGGAGCACATGCTGCCGACTCCGGTGGAAAAAGAGGGCGCGGATCAGCAAGAGATCCTGCCGTAATCGACAAGGGCGCCGTGAGGCGCCCTTTCTCTTATGGGCCGAGTGAGTCATGATGCTACTCATCATCAATGTCCTATTACTCAAGGCAAGGAGCAAACCATGCAACATAATCCACGTTTTCTGGCGCTGGTCGAGGCGATCCGTCCTCAGGTAACAGAGACTGACGTGCACCAGATAAAACGTTGGCAGAATGAGGGACGTGCCTTTCACCTGATCGACGTGCGTGAGGAGAGCGAGTGGGGCAGGGGCCATCTGCCTGGCGCGGTTTACCTCGGTCGTGGCGTGATTGAGCGCGATATCGAGACGCGCTATCCGGATCCGGCCACCGAGCTCTACCTCTATTGTGGTGGGGGATTTCGCTCCATCCTGGTGGCGGATAACCTGCAGAAGATGGGGTATAGCCGGGTTGTCAGCGTCGATGGTGGTTTTCGGGGCTGGTGTGATGCCGGATACCCTGTCGAATCCTGATTTATTTGAGGGAGAGAGGTTCAGCCACATGACAAAGTGTCGGTTGACCTTTACCATATGCGGGGTCAAGCGTCAGCGTCGGAGTGTTCATTGAACGTCAGGAAAGGGATTGGATACCTCCTTGGTATCCTGTTGCTGCTCCCCATGTGGGGTTGCAGCAGTAGCAGTCAGGTTGAAGCGCCTCAAGTTCCCAAGCCGCAACCCGCTTCACTGGTATTGGCGACCCCCCTGCAGGTCTCTTACCAGAGCGAGTTGGCGTTGGCACGACTCGGGCAAATGCTCGGTGAGATGGAGTTGACCACCGAGCAACGGGCTGAACTGTTTTATGAGCGTGCCGTGGTGTTTGACCGGGTTGGCTTGCGCTCCCTGGCGAGGCTGGATTTCAACCGGGCCTTGCGGGAGAAACCGGATTTTGCCGAGGCCTACAACTTCATCGGCGTTTATCTGGTGCAGCAGCAGAATTATGACGAAGCCTACGAGGCATTTGATTCTGCCCTCGAGCTGGCTCCCGATTATGACTATGCCTATCTCAACCGTGGCATTGCGCTCTATTACGGCAATCGTCCCGAGCTGGCCGCCGCCGATATGAAACGCTTCTATGAAGCGCAGCCAGAAGATCCCTATCGGGTGATCTGGCTCTATCTGGCCGAGCAAAAGCTCAATGCGCCAGCCGCCATGAGCCGGATGCGCGAGCGTCTCAACAAGTATGACGACGACGCCTGGAACTGGGATCTGGTGCGCCTTTACACCGGCGAGATCAATGCGACCCAGTTGATGAGCAACGTGGTTAAAGGGGTGAAGGATAACCGGGAGCTTGCCGAGCGCTTGAGTGAAACCTACTTCTACCTCGGCAAATTTGAACTGGCCAAGGGCAACCGCAAGGAAGCCATCAGCTACTTCAAGCTGGGACTCGCCAACAACGTGTACGACTTCATCGAGCACAGATATGCCCTGCTCGAGCTGGAACTGATGGCGCGCAAACCCGTGCCGCCGGGGACCCAGAGCGCACAGGGCAAGAGCAGCAAGCAGGCCTACTGATTGCTGGTGCTCGCGATGTAAAAAAGGCCTCAATGATGAGGCCTTTTTGCTGTCTGCATTCTGGTATCGGTACGGCGTTATTCCACCAGACTCATACCGGGGATATTTGGCACCAGTAACCGTGGTGGCCGCGCTCAGGCCTGCCTGCGTTCTGGTATCGGTACGGCGTTATTCCACCAGACTCATACCGGGGATATTTGGCACCAGTAACCGTGGCGGGCGCGCTCAGGCTTGCCTGCGTTCTGGTATCGGTACGGCGTTATTCCACCAGACTCATACCGGGGATCTGGCGCCAGTAACCGTTGCAGTCACGCTCCCGTTGCAGGGAGAGGGGGGCCTGACCTTGCTGATTGGCCTTGAAGCGATCCAGCATCTCAAGGGTGTCCAGTCCTTCGGGGGAGAGGCGTACCACGTCCACCAGACCCTCCATGCCTGTGATCTCGTTGCCCAGGTTGTAGCAGTAACCTGACTGGGTCTGGATACCGTTGAGGTTGAACACCTTCTGCCCCTCGCGGCTGCTGGCCAGCCGGCCTGTGGGATAGTGGATGCAGGCGAGTTCGCAGTTGTCCTTTGGCTTGTCGAGGGAGCGGGCGGTGAAGCAGCGCGCTGAGTAGGCGAGCGGCAAGTGGCCGTAGGCGAACACCTCCACGTCGAACTGCTGGCGAGCGCTGCCCAGATCCTGATTGAGCTGCATCAGCCAGTCGCGCGACAGCTCCACCGGCATCACCCAGCGTGTCATCCCCTGTTTGAGCAGCATACGCAGCACGTCGGCGTTGTAGGCATTGATGGCCGGGCCGCAGACAAACGGGATCCCCGCCTCCCAGGCAAGTTGCACCGTGCCGAGATCGTTGGCTTCGACCATCAGATCGCCATTGTCGACCAGCCGTTTGACCTCCTTGAGCTCCGAGGGGGCCGAGATCAGCGCCAGGGTGGAGAGTACGACCTGCTTGCCTGAGGCCGCCACCTGGCGGGCGAGGGAGATCCAGTCATCCACCTTGAGTTCACGGCGCTTGCTGCAGACCGTTTCCCCCAGATAGATGATATCCGCCTGGCTCTGTGTCGCGGCGTCATAAAAGGCCTGGAGATCGGCTTTGGGCCAGTAGAAGAGCAGAGGCCCGAGAGAGAATTGCATGTGGTTGAGATCCTTTATTGCCACTGACGATGATAGGCGCCGAGAGTAGTCTGACTCCCCTCGGAGACGCGGGCGAGCTGGGTATCCCACTCGGCTTTGACGCTATAGGCCTCGGGATTGGCCTGGTAGGCGTCGATGGCCGCGCGCCAGACCCGGGTGACTTGCTCCACGTAGGCGGGACTGCGCTGGCGCCCCTCTATCTTGACCGACTGGATCCCGGTCTGGAACAGCTCTGGCAAGAGCCCCAAGGTGTTGAGGCTGGTCGGCTCCTCCAGCGCATGGTAGGTCTGGCCATCCACCTCAAAGCGGCCCTTGCACAGGGTAGGGTAACCGGCGTTTTCACCCGGGCCGTAACGGTCGATCAGCACCTCGTTGAGGCGGGACTCGAGGCCACTCGGTGTTTCCTCCCAGCGTACAAACTTGGCCGGTGAGCAGGCTCCCACCGTATTGGGACTCTCACCTGTCATGTAGGAGGATAAGTAGCAACGTCCCTCCGCCATGATGCAGAGGCTGCCGAAGGCGAACACCTCGAGACCGACGTCAGTCTCGCGGGCCAGCTGCCTGACCTGATGCATGGAGAGCACCCGTGGCAACACCACTCGGCCAACGTTGAAATGCTGCTGATAGAAGCGGATGGCGGCAGCGTTGGTGGCGCTGGCCTGCACTGAAACGTGCAGCTCCATGTCCGGATGGTGGCGGCTGGCGTAATCGAGCACGGCGAGATCGGCGATGATCAGGGCGTCGGCCCCGAGCGCCACACCCCGGTCCACTGCCTGCTTCCATCTGGTATCCGATCCCGGATGGGCGAAGGTATTGATGGCGATGTGCAGCTTGCGGCCATGCTGGTGCACGTAGTCCACCGCTTTTTCCAGCTTGCTGTCGGTGAAATTGAGGCCGGCAAAGTGGCGGGCATTGGTGTCATCCTTGAAACCGATGTAAACCGCATCGGCCCCGTTATCCACGGCTGTTTTCAGTGCCGGCAAACTACCTGCCGGACAGAGTAATTCCATCGGGTACGCTCCGAGAGGGCAAAAAATGCAAAAGTGGCCCGATTGTATTCATCGATGCCTTCCCACTTTTTGACCTGAGGCAGCTTTGTGTGGCTTTACCCTTCTTGAGGTAAGTCGGCACAAGTTTGATTTTCAACAGGATCCAGCGCGTGGCCTTGTGTTTGAATGCGCAAAAACTGGGAGTTTATCGTGTTTCAACAACTGCAATCTCGCCTGGTCGAACAGGCTCCCCGCTTTCTGCGCCGCCCCCTCAAGCTGGTGCCGTTTGCGCTGCAGCAGCACCTGATGGAGCGCCTGCTGGCGCGGGTGTTCAAGGAAGCCATCCAGGAGGGTGATTTCGAATTTCTGGCCGGCAAATGGCTCAGGGTCGAGGTGTCGGATCTCGAGCTCAGCTGGTTCATCAGCGAACAGGATGGAAAACTGGTGGTGGCCCGCCATTGTGAGCGGGCAGATGTCTGCTTCAGCGGCACCACCAATGACCTCATCCTGATCGCCGGTCGCAAGGAAGATCCTGATTCTCTCTTTTTTCAACGCAAGCTGAAGATTGAAGGGGATACCGAGCTGGGACTGGAGGTGAAGAACCTGATGGACAGCCTGGACCTGGATGGCTTGCCGAGCCTGATGCGCTATCCGCTGATGGATCTTGCTACCTTCATCGAACGGGCGCGCACCGCGTCAGCGCAGGAGTCGCACTCTGCGCCGACGGGCGGGGTCCCGTCTCAGGTGTAATACCAGGCCACTGGCATGGTGGCGGTAGTGACTGCGAGCCCACAGGCAGCGACAGGCCCAGACACAAGGGATCACAGCCAGCAGGGCGGCAGCGTTGGGGAGGCGGGAGAGCAACAGACCCAGCGCCAGCCAGACGAAGGGTTGCGCCTCGTACAGCCACTCCGGTTTGAACCAGCGTTTGGTCGGAAAGATGATCAGGTCGGTACGTCGATAGCTGGAGCGCATCATCCAGATGACAGCGCCTGCGACAAACAACAGGCTGCCCGCCAGCCAGAGCAAGGGGGTTTGGGTGAGCGTGATCATACCGACCGCGGTCAGCAGATAGCAGACTGGTAACCTCTCATAAAGCCAGTGCGGGCACATGTTGCCTCCGTTCCTAGATCCACGCATCCTCCAAGTTTAGCCAGTGGTCAGCCTCTGCTCATGATGCTTTGTTCTACACAATGAGGGTTTTGTTGTGAAATGGCGCGCCTTTTACGGTGCCAAAATAGCGATTGGCTATGTTACAATTGCGCGCCATTTTTGACTGAAGATTGACAGGGCATGTTGGATCAGATTCGTATCGTGTTGGTAAACACTTCTCACACCGGCAACATGGGCTCTGCGGCACGCGCCATGAAGACCATGGGACTGACCCAACTGGTGTTGGTTGATCCGCAGGCCTTGCCAGATGACAACGCCATGGCCCTGGCGGCAGGTGCCAGCGATGTCCTGGCCAATGCCCGTATAGTGCCGACGCTGGATGAAGCCATTGCCGATTGTGGTCTGGTCATAGGCACCAGTGCCCGTTCCCGTACCCTGAGCTGGCCCATGCTGGATCCTCGCGAAGCGGGGGAGAAGGTGGTGGTGGAAGGCATGAAGCATCCGGTGGCCCTGGTGTTTGGCCGTGAACGCACTGGCCTCACCAACGACGAGTTGCAGAAGTGCCACTACCACGTGGCCATTGCGGCTAACCCCGAATACAGCTCTCTTAATCTGGCCATGGCGGTGCAGACTATCTGCTACGAAGTGCGGATGCACTGGTTGCAGGATCAGGCTCCCGAGGTGGTGAGTGAGGCGGATTATCCCAGTGCCGACCAGCTGGAAGGCTTCTATCAGCACCTGGAGCAGACCCTGCTCAAGACGGGTTTCATTGCTGACGACCATCCCGGGCAGGTGATGAGCAAGCTGCGTCGCCTGTTCAATCGGGCCCGTCCGGAAACGGTGGAGCTGAACATTTTGCGCGGTATTTTGACCTCGGTACAGAAGCCGAAACCGCAGGATTAAACCTGACTGTATTACTCAACCATATACTTGACTGTTTTAGTCGGGTATGTGACCATATGCCCATGTTGATTGGTTCGCAAGACGGTAAGGCATATGAGACTGACCTCAAAAGGACGTTACGCTGTGACTGCCATGCTCGACGTGGCGTTGCATGCAGAGCAGGGGCCTGTGCCTCTGGCTGATATTTCAGAACGCCAGGGCATCTCTCTGTCCTATCTGGAACAGCTGTTTGCCCGCCTGCGCAAGCATGGCTTGGTGAGTAGCGTACGTGGCCCGGGTGGCGGTTATCGCCTCGGTCTGGCCCCTGACGCCATCTCGGTCGGTCAGGTGATCACCGCAGTCGACGAGTCGGTGGATGCCACCAAGTGCCTCGGCAAAGGCGGTTGCCACGGCGGCACCCAGTGCCTCACTCACTCCCTGTGGCGTGATCTTAGCGAGCGCATTTCCAGTTTCCTGGGGGATATCACCCTGGCAGAGCTGGTGAGTCAGGCGGATGTGCGCCGGATCGCTGGCAAGCAAGACGAACAAATGAAAACCGTGTTGTCCTTGGTTGATCGGGCAGAACGCGGCGATGTGAGCTTGAAAGTCCAACTATAAACAAACGTGCTTTCCACAGTCGGTCGATGTGTGACCCTGGCTGTAACGGAGAAAAACATGAAACTGCCTATTTACCTTGATTATTCGGCAACCTGTCCGGTGGACCCGCGTGTCGCAGAAAAAATGATGCAGTGTCTCACCATGGATGGCCTGTTTGGCAATCCAGCATCCCGTTCCCACCGCTTTGGCTGGCAAGCCGAAGAGGCGGTAGACTTGGCCCGTAATCAAGTGGCAGACCTGATCGGTGCCGACCCGCGCGAGATCGTCTTCACCTCCGGCGCGACCGAATCCAACAACCTGGCCATCAAGGGCGTTGCCCATTTCTATGCTGGCAAGGGCAAACACATCATCACCTCCAAGACAGAGCACAAGGCAGTACTCGATACTTGTCGCCAGCTGGAGCGTGAAGGCTATGAGGTGACTTACCTCGAGCCGATGCCGAACGGCCTGTTCACCCTGGAGCAGATCGAAGGCGCCCTGCGCGATGACACCATTTTGGTCAGCATCATGCATGTGAACAACGAGATCGGCGTGGTGCAGAACATTGCCGCCATCGGCGATCTGTGCCGCTCCCGCAAGATCCTGCTGCACGTGGATGCGGTCCAGAGCGTGGGCAAAATCCCGGTGGATGTGGAAGCCCTGAAAGTGGATCTGCTCTCCGTGTCCGCCCACAAGGTATACGGCCCCAAAGGCATAGGTGCCCTCTACGTGCGTCGCAAGCCCCGCGTGCGTCTGGAAGCCCAGATGCACGGTGGCGGTCATGAGCGCGGCATGCGTTCTGGCACCCTGCCGACCCACCAGATCGTCGGCATGGGCGAAGCCTTCCGCATCGCCAAGGAAGAGATGGTGAGCGAAGGTCAACACATCATGGCTCTGCGTCAACGTTTGTGGGATGGCATCAAGGACATCGAAGCCGTTTATATCAACGGTGACCTGGAACAGCGTGTGCCGGGCAACCTGAACGTCAGCTTCGCCTATGTGGAAGGGGAATCCCTCATCATGGCGCTGAAGGATCTGGCGGTCTCTTCCGGCTCTGCCTGTACCTCGGCCAGCCTGGAGCCCTCCTATGTGCTGCGTGCACTGGGTCTGAACGACGAGCTGGCGCACAGCTCCATCCGTTTCAGCTTGGGTCGCTTCACTACAGAAGAAGAGATTGATTACGCAATCAAGCTTATCCGTGACTCCATCGGTCGTCTGCGCGAGATGTCTCCTCTGTGGGAAATGTACAAAGATGGCGTCGATCTGAACACGGTCGAATGGGCTCATCACTGATCCACAGGATCAGTGATCAACGGAATTAGCAGGAGTTAGATATGGCTTACAGTGAAAAAGTAATCGACCACTACGAGAATCCCCGCAACGTAGGTGGCTTCGACAAGAACGATCCCAACATAGCGACCGGCATGGTTGGCGCCCCGGCTTGTGGCGACGTGATGAAGCTGCAGCTGAAGATCAGCGACGATGGCATCATCGAAGATGCCAAGTTCAAGACCTACGGCTGTGGCTCTGCCATTGCCTCCAGCTCCCTGGTGACCGAGTGGGTCAAGGGCAAGACGCTGGACGAGGCCGCCGGCATCAAGAACACCGACATCGCGGAAGCGCTGGCCCTGCCGCCGGTGAAGATCCATTGCTCCATTCTGGCTGAGGATGCCATCAAGGCCGCCATCGCCGATTACAAGCAGAAGAAAGGTCTCTAAGGTCAGGAGCGCAGTATGGCCATTACCATGACAGATGCCGCAGCGGCACGGGTTTCCTCTTTTCTGACCAACCGGGGCAAGGGCATTGGCCTTCGCCTCGGCGTCAAGACCACCGGCTGTTCGGGTCTTGCCTATGTGCTCGAGTTTGTCGATGAGCTGGCGGATGAAGATCAGGTGTTTGAGCAAAACGGTGTCAAAGTCATCGTCGATGCCAAGAGCCTGATCCATCTGGATGGCACTGAGCTGGACTTCGTCAAGGAGGGGCTCAACGAGGGCTTCCAGTTCAACAACCCCAACGCCAAGGGCGAGTGTGGTTGTGGCGAAAGTTTCAATGTCTAACCGGTTTGACATACGGTATGTTTTGCCGCTTGAACTGGCCGGAAACGGCCAGTTCAATATCGCCCACCTCAGGGGCGAGTGTGGTGGTGGCGAACGTGTCTAAGAGGCTTGCATGAATCATTTCGAGCTGTTTGGGCTGGTTGAAGGCTTCGAGCTCGATACCCGTCAGCTGGCGGATACCTACCGTCAGTTGCAAACCCAGTTCCACCCCGATCGTTTTGCCACGGCTCCCGAGCGGGAGCAACTGGTTGCGGTGCAACGTGCCGCCCAGATCAACGATGCCTTCACGACCCTCAAGGCGCCCCTGCGCCGAGCCGAGTATCTGCTCTCCCTGCGCGGCACCGAACTTCGTGGCGAGCAGCAAACCCTGCAAGACACTACCTTCCTGATGCAGCAGCTGGAGTGGCGTGAGCGGCTGGCCGACCTGAAAGGGGAGTCCGAGCCTGAGCGTGCCATCAAGGATTTTCGCCACGAAATCAGGCATGATCACCAGTTGTTGATGCAACGCCTGACGCAGGATCTCGCCGCTGGCGATGATGTGAGCGCGGCTGATTGCGTTCGCAAACTCAAGTTTGTCGACAAGCTCCTCGAAGAGCTGGAACGATTCGAAGACTCGCTGTTCGAGTCTTGATCCTTTAACGCTGGAATTTTGATTACCCATGGCATTACTGCAAATCGCCGAGCCCGGCCAGAGCGCCGCACCTCATCAGCATAAACGTGCCGTTGGCATCGATCTTGGCACCACCAACTCTCTCGTTGCTGCGGTTCGCAGCGGTCACGCCGATACCCTCTGCGACGAGCAGGGGCGCGATCTGCTGCCGTCTGTGGTGCACTATCAGTTTGACAATGGCCAGGCTGATGCCATTCGGGTCGGCTTTGACGCCAAACGCGAGGCGGCCCTCGATCCGCACAACACCATCGTCTCCGCCAAGCGGATGATGGGCAAGGCGCTGGCCGATATCGATACCCGCCAGCAGCCTTACCAGTTTGTGGCCGCCGACAATGGCATGCCCCAGTTTCAGACCCGTCAGGGGCTGGTCAACCCGGTGCAGGTCTCTGCCGAAATCTTGAAGAAACTGGCCGAGCGGGGCGCCGCCGCACTGGGCGGTGAGCTGGATGGCGTTGTCATCACTGTGCCTGCCTATTTCGATGATGCCCAGCGTCAGGGCACCAAGGATGCGGCCCGTCTGGCCGGCTTACACGTGCTGCGCCTGCTCAATGAGCCGACCGCGGCCGCCATCGCCTACGGCCTCGACTCCGGTCAGGAAGGGGTGATAGCGGTCTACGATCTCGGCGGCGGGACCTTCGACATCTCCATCCTGCGGCTGCATCGCGGCGTGTTCGAGGTGATGGCCACCGGCGGCGACTCCGCCCTTGGGGGCGATGATTTTGATCACCTGCTGGCGGACTGGATCAAGGAGCAGGCCGGCCTTGAAGGTCTGCTCGACGCCCGTACCCAGCGCGAGCTGCTGGACGTGGCGGCGGCTGTTAAACATGGCCTGACCGATGCCGTTCGGGTGCCCTGTGCCTTTGCCGGCTGGCAGGGAGAAGTGAGCCGCAGCCAGTTTGATGCGCTCATCATGCCGCTGGTCAAGCGTACCCTGCTGGCCTGCCGCCGCGCTCTGCGCGATGCGGATCTTGAGCAGGTGGAAGTGCTGGAAGTGGTGATGGTCGGTGGCTCCACCCGGGTGCCGCTGGTGCGCGAGCGGGTGGGCGATTTCTTCCAGCGTCCGCCGCTGACCCGTATCGACCCTGACAAGGTAGTGGCCATCGGCGCCGCCATTCAGGCCGACATTCTGGTGGGCAACAAGCCCGATGCCGAGATGCTGCTGCTGGACGTGATCCCGCTTTCCCTGGGGCTCGAGACCATGGGCGGCTTGGCCGAGAAGGTGATCCCGCGCAACACCACCATACCGGTGGCCCGCGCCCAAGAGTTCACCACCTTCAAGGACGGCCAGACCGCGATGGCGATCCATGTGGTACAGGGTGAGCGCGAACTGGTGGCCGATTGCCGCTCTCTGGCGCGTTTCACCCTGACCGGTATTCCGCCGATGGCGGCGGGTGCGGCCCACATTCGTGTCACCTTCCAGGTGGATGCGGATGGTCTGCTGTCGGTCAGCGCCATGGAAAAATCCTCTGGTGTGCAGGCCGAGATCCAGGTCAAGCCCTCCTACGGGCTGGGGGAGGAGGACATACTCACCATGCTGAGCGCCTCCATCGCCAATGCCCAGCAAGACATGGATGCCCGCATGCTGGCAGAGCAGCAGGTGGAGGCCGATCGTGTGGTCGAAAGCCTCAACGCCGCGCTGGCCGCTGACGGTGATATGCTGCTGAGCGCCGCCGAGCGCGCCACCATCGACAGTGCGATCACTCATCTGCTGGCCATGCGCGCCGCAGGGACAACCAATCAAATCAAAGATGCCATCGAGGCGGCGGACGCTGCCAGTGGCGAATTTGCAGCCCGCCGGATGGATGCCTCCATCCGCAAGGTGCTGACCGGACAAAACGTCAACAAGGTGTAATATGCCAAAAGTGATTATTCTGCCCCATCCCGAGCTCTGTCCGGACGGTGCTGCCCTCGAAGGCCAGAGTGGCGAAACCATTCTGGACGTGGCACTGCGCAACGGTATCGAGCTCGAGCACGCCTGCGAGAAGTCCTGCGCCTGCACCACCTGTCACTGCGTGGTGCGGGAGGGGTTTGACTCCCTCGAGCCGAGCGATGAGCTGGAAGATGACATGCTGGACAAGGCGTGGGGACTGGAGCCGGAATCCCGCCTCAGTTGCCAGGCTAGACTGGCAGACGAGGATCTGGTGGTGGAACTGCCCAAGTACACCATCAACCTCGCCTCAGAACGCCATTGATGGCACCTTAATTACACATGAGTGAATTGAGCGTGCAGCATCTCATGGTGCAGTAATGATATGGTGAAGGCCGTGACCCTCGAGGGGAACGGCCTTTTTTGTACTCGTTATTTCCCTATTCATTAATGCAAGTGCCAATAAAAAGGAAGCAAGAGAAGATGGCTGACATGATGAAGGTAGTGTTGTCCACCCAGGCCGCTGCCGCCCATTGGGGCGAAGGCGCCCTGCTCAGTTTCAACGATGACCAGGTGTTGATCCATCTGGACCTTGCCCGCCAGGAGCAGGATGCACTGCGTGCCATCCAGCGTGCTGGCCGTCGACTCGAGTCGACCGGTATCAAGCGGGTCAAGCTGGCCGGCGAAGCCTGGGATCTGGAGCGCCGCTACGCCTTCGCCCAGGGTTTCTATGCCGCCAAGGGAGTGCGTGAGCTGGACCTCGGTGAGCAGAGTGTTTCTGATGCCCGCGAGCTGGATGCGCTGATCAAGGCGAGCCGCTGGGTGCGCGAGGTGACCAACGGTTGTCCGGAAGAGATTTATCCCATGAGCCTGGCGGAGTCAGCCCTGCTGCTCATTCGTGGTCTGGCCGGGGATGAGGTGACTGCCCGTATCACGGCTGGCGAGGCGCTGCGTGAGGCCGGCCATATCGGGATCTGGTCGGTGGGCCGTGGCAGCGAGCGCGAACCCGTGCTGCTGGAGCTGGACTACAACCCGACCGGGGATCGCAATGCCCCCGTGGTGGCTGCCCTGGTGGGCAAGGGCATCACCTTCGACTCCGGTGGCTACTCCATGAAGTCCTCTGACAACATGCTGCCGATGAAGTCCGATATGGGCGGCGCCGCCATGGTGACCGGCGCCCTGGCGCTCGCCATCAGTCGCGGCCTCAAGCACAGGGTCAAGCTCATCCTCTGCTGCGCCGAAAACCTGGTCTCCGGCCACGCCTTCAAGCTGGGTGACATCCTCACCTACAAGAACGGCATCTCGGTCGAGATCCAGAATACCGATGCCGAAGGGCGTCTGGTGCTGGCCGACGGCCTGATGGCGGCCTCCGACAGTGGCGCGGCCTATATTCTCGATGCGGCTACCCTGACCGGCGCCGCCAAGACGGCGCTGGGTCGCGACTACAACGCCGTTTTTGCCCTCGATGAGACCGAGCAGCAGCGTGCCCTGGCTGCCGCCAGGGCCGAGCACGAGAAGGCCTGGGCCCTGCCGCTGGAGCCCTGGCATGTGGGCCAGCTCACCTCCGCCTTTGCCGATCTGGGCAATGTGGCTTCCGCCGAAGGCACGGCCGGTGCCACCACGGCGGCTGCGTTTTTGTCCCGCTTCGTGCGCGATGAGGGCAAGGGGTGGGTACACCTGGATCTGGCCGCGGCTTATCAAAAATCTGGCAACGATCTCTGGGCGACCGGTGCCAAGGGCCACGGTCTGCGCACGATCGCTCGCTGGCTGCAGGAGGTGACGATATGAACGTCTGGTTAAACCGTGAGTTCGCGCCAGCCGAGTGGGGGGAGGGAGCACTGCTCTCTCACCGTGCCGATGGCATGGTGATCCATCTGGTCACCGCCACGCCACTGCTCGATATCCAGCAGGCAGCGCGTCGCCTGTGCAGTCAGGGGATCCAGAAGGTGGCGCTGGCCGGTCATTGGGAGCGCGAGCAGCAGTGGGCCTTTGCCCAGGGGCTGCAAACTCCCAAGGCCGAAGTCGAGCTGCAGTGGGCCACCTCGTCGGAAGAGGACAGGGAAGAGCTGGAGGCACGCTGGTTGTGCGGGCGTTGGGTACGCGAGATGACCAATGCGACCCCGGAACAGCTGGGGCCGCTGGATCTGGCGGTGGAGGCGGCGGCTTTCATCACCGAGCTGGTGCCGGACAAGGTGAGCCACCGCATTTTGAAAGGTGAAGCCCTGCAACAGGCTGGCTGGGTCGGCCTCTATCAGGTTGGCCGTGGCAGCGAGCGCGAGCCCGTGCTGCTGGAGCTGGACTACAACCCGACCGGGGATCGTAACGCCCCGGTGGTGGCGGCCCTGGTGGGCAAGGGCATCACCTTCGACTCCGGTGGCTACTCCATGAAAACCTCCCAGGGCATGCTCACCATGAAGCATGACATGGGGGGTGCGGCCATAGTGACCGGTGCCCTGGCGCTGGCCATACTGCGCGGCCTCGACAAGCGGGTGAAGCTCATCCTCTGCTGCGCCGAGAACCTGGTCTCTGGCCACGCCTACAAGCTGGGTGACATCCTCACCTACAAGAACGGCACCACGGTGGAAATCGTCAACACGGATGCCGAGGGGCGCCTGGTGCTGGCCGACGGCCTGCAATTGGCTAGCGACAGCGGGGCGCCGCTCATCATAGATGCAGCCACCCTGACGGGCGCCGCCGTGATGGCGCTGGGGGGGCGTTACAACGCCCTGTTTGGACTGGACAAGGGACTGGTGAGTCGTGCCATGGCTTACGCCGATGCCGAACAGGAGCCCGCCTGGCCGCTGCCGCTGGAGCCCTGGCACCGCCAGCAGTGCCCGTCCCACTATGCCGACACGGCCAACAGCCGCCCTGTGCCGGGCGGTGGCCCGGGCGGCGCTTCCAACGCGGCGGGCTTCCTCTCTCGCTTCGTCGGTAATGAAGGACGGGGTTGGTTGCACGTCGATCTGGCCGCCTGTTTCAGCGAGAACGGTGACAGCCTGTGGGCGCCGGGCGCCAACACCCTTGGCATGCGCACCATAGCGCATACCCTGCTGGCGGAAGCGCGCTGAGCAGAATGACAATCGTCAAGGAAGGGCACCTGAGGGTGCCCTTTTCAACTGTGCTGGATTAGTGAGCAATAGGCTGGGTTTTAGAGGCTTAACAGGACTATCGTGCACAAGCGCACATTTTTTCCTGCTGCACTGGGTCAAGATGAGTGGTGATGTTGTTTTGAGGACGCTTTTGTTTAATAAAAAGTTGCTTTTTTGTGTGTTGTTTCGGTTTTTGTTTACGTATAATCGCCGCCGAACATGGATTCTAACAATAAAACTCTGTAGTTAAGGAAAGATCTCAATGGCCATCGAACGTACCTTCTCTATCGTGAAACCGGATGCTGTCAGCAAAAACCTGATCGGTGCCATCTACAACCGCTTCGAGAGCGCTGGCCTGAAGGTCATCGCCGCCAAGATGCTGCACATGAGCAGCGAGCAAGCCGCCGGTTTCTACGCAGAACACCAGGGCAAGCCTTTCTATGATGCACTGGTCAGCTTTATGACCTCGGGCCCTGTGATGGTACAGGTGCTGGAAGGGGAAGAGGCCATCCGCCGTCACCGTGAAATCATGGGGGCGACCAACCCGAAAGAGGCCCAGCCCGGTACCCTGCGTGCCTGCTACGCCGAGAGCATCGACCGCAACGCGGTGCATGGCTCCGACGCCCCGGCCTCTGCCGCCCGTGAAATTGCCTACTTCTTCTCTGACAACGAGATCTGCCCGCGCCGCTGATCTTGTCCTGAGATGATCAAGGGAGCCTCGGCTCCCTTTTGTTTTTTGGCCTTTTGGTCAATATCCCCTTATTCTCCGGGTAGAAAGCCAGACCCATTATTTGTACAATGCCGCCCCCTGACATCGTCAGCCAATAATTTATGTAGTTTGTGGACTGAGGCCTTTGATGAGCGAAATAAAAACCAACCTGCTGGATCTTGATCGGGATGCCATGCGTGCCTTCTTCGTCGAACTGGGCGAGAAGCCATTCCGGGCAGATCAGATCATGAAGTGGATCTATCACTTCGGTTGTGATGATTTCGATCAGATGAACAACGTCAACAAGGTACTGCGCGAGCGCCTGAAGGCGATCGCCGAGATCCGCGCGCCTGAAGTGAGCCGTGAACAGCGTTCCGCGGATGGCACCATCAAGTGGGCGTTGCAGGTCGGCGGTCAGGAAGTGGAAACCGTCTACATCCCGGAAGAAGACCGAGCCACCCTGTGCGTCTCCTCCCAGGTCGGTTGCGCGCTGGCGTGCAAGTTTTGCTCCACCGCCCAGCAGGGTTTTAACCGCAATCTGAAAGTGTCCGAGATCATCGGCCAGGTGTGGCGCGCCGCCAAGATAGTCGGTGGCAAGCGCCCCATCACTAACGTAGTAATGATGGGCATGGGCGAGCCGCTGCTCAACCTCGCCAATGTGGTGCCTGCCATGCGCCTGATGATGGATGACTTCGGCTACGGTATCTCCAAGCGCCGCGTGACCATCTCCACCTCGGGTGTGGTGCCAGCGCTGGATATCCTTGGTGATCAAATTGACGTGGCCCTGGCCATCTCCTTGCATGCGCCGAACGACAAGCTGCGCTCCGAGATCATGCCGATCAACGACAAGTACAACATCGAGGACTTCCTCGCTGGAGTGCGCCGTTATCTGGCCAAGTCCAATGCCAATGGCGGCCGTGTGACGGTGGAGTATGTGCTGCTCGATCATATCAATGACGACATGCAGCATGCCCACGAGCTGGCCAAGGTGCTCAAAGACACCCCGAGCAAGATCAACCTGATCCCGTTCAACCCCTTCCCGGGCAACCCCTATGGCAAGCCGAGCAACAGCCGCATCGACCGTTTCTCCAAGGTGTTGATGGAATATGGCTTCACCGTCATCGTCCGCAAGACCCGTGGTGACGACATAGATGCCGCCTGCGGTCAGCTGGTGGGGGAGGTGATAGATCGCACCAAACGCACCATGAAAAATCGGATGCAACAGGATGGGATTTCCGTCAAAATGGTTTAAATAGCTAAGCCATTGTATAGTCAGGGAATGGATACACGTACATTGATCGTAGTGGCAGCGCTCTGCGCGCTGCCAGGCTGTGTTACCGAGACCACTTACGCGGGCCAGAATTCGACCCAGCGTGAAGTGGGTCCCGACCTCAAGGCTGCTGCCCAGACTCGTCTGGACTTAGGCATTCAATATCTTCGACAGGGCAATGCCGAGCAGGCCAAGTTCAACCTTGATCGCGCCCTTCAGTACGACCCCGACAACCCTCAGGTCTATATCGGCTTCGCTTACTTCTACCAGCAGGTAGAGGATTACAACGCGGCCGAGGAGAGCTACAAAAAAGCCCTCGCCATGGATCCGTCCAATGCTGACGCAATGAACAACTATGGTGCCTTCCTGTGCAACCGTGGTCGCTTCGACGAGGCGGAGAAGGCCTTCCTGCAGGCGATCAGCCAACCCAATTACATCAAGATTGCTGATACCTATGAAAATGCGGCACTTTGCGCCGCGCAAAATCGTAGAAATGATAAAGCAAGCGAGTACTATCGCTTGGCCTTGGGGTATAATCCCCGCAATCCAAGGTTATTGCTGGACATGGCTGAGCTTTCCATGAAAGATGACAAGCTGCCAGATGTGCAGGCCTATCTCGCTCGTTTCGCCGATGCGTCAGACGAGAACGAGAGCAGTCTCTGGTTGAGATTGCGGCTGGCTCAGGCCATGGACAAACCGGCACTCCTTCACCAATTCGGCACTGAGCTGGTAAGGCAATATCCCTCTTCGCAACAAGCCAAGCGTTACTTAGCCAATGACTACTGAACAGCCACACGATTTTCAAGACGACTCTCAGGTAGCAGGCCCAGGCCAGCTGCTGCGCAACGCCCGTGAACAGCTTGGCTGGACACGAGAACAGGTTGCGTCCCGCATTCACCTTCGTCTGACCCTGATTGCTGCGATAGAATCAGATACGTATGACAAGCACACTTCCCATACCTTTATCCGGGGCTACCTGCGTACCTACGCCAAGCTGGTCGGCATCCCGGATGAAACCATCCTGGCCGCCTACGACAAGCTGGGGCTGACCCCTCCAGACAACATCGATATGCAGAGCTTCTCCCGTCGCTCGCGCCAGCAGGCCAACGACAGTCGGCTAAAGGTGGTGACCTGGCTGGTGATCTTGGTGCTGATCGCGCTCTCCGTCGCCTGGTGGTGGCAGAGCACGGCGCGCCGCTCCGCCGGTGACGAGGCCCTGGCGGCCACTGAAATGAGCGCTACCATCGTGGTGCCCTCTGCCGAGGCGTCGCCAGAGATTGTTAACCCTGTTCTCATTGAGGGGGCGGTGCAATCACCGGTTGCAGTCGACGCTAGCGTGGCTGCACCGATCTCCGCGGCGACCGGCACCGAGGCTGCGGTCTCTGCTCCCGTAGCCGATGCCGCCGTGGCGACTGTGGCCGCTGCGGGTGTGTCGACGCTGGCGGTAGCAGACGATGCGACGACGGATCCCGCCAAGGCACCTCAGCTCAAGATGAGTTTCACCGCCGACTGCTGGCTGGACGTCAAGGATGCCAAGGGCAAGACACTGTTCAGCGGCCTGAAAAAGGCAAATGATCAACTGGTATTGGAAGGACCCGAGCCGCTCAAGCTCATCATTGGCGCGCCCATGGCGGTCAATATGGAATATCAGGGCAAGTCCATCGACATGAGCCGTTACAACAACGGCCGGACTGCTCGCCTCTCACTGCCGCAGGAGTAATCTGTCCGCCATGTCCGCTCACGAATCTCCCATCATTCGTCGTAAATCCAGGCAGATCATGGTCGGTAACGTACCGGTTGGGGGCGACGCACCCATCACGGTCCAGACCATGACCAACACCAAGACCACGGACGTAGCCGCCACCGTCGAGCAGATCCGGCGGATCGAACGGGTTGGCGCCGACATAGTCCGGGTCTCGGTACCCACCATGGAAGCGGCGGAAGCCTTCAAGCTCATCAAGCAGCAGACCCGTATCCCCATCGTTGCCGACATCCACTTCGACTACCGCATCGCGCTCAAAGTGGCCGAGTATGGCGCCGACTGCCTGCGCATCAACCCGGGCAACATAGGCAACGAAGAGCGGGTGCGTGCCGTGGTCGATTGCGCGCGCCACTACAACATTCCGATCCGCATCGGCGTCAACGGCGGTTCTCTTGAGAAAGACATTCAGGAGAAGTACGGTGAGCCGACCCCGCAGGCGCTGCTTGAGTCGGCCATGCGCCACGTGGATTACCTGGATCGCTTCAACTTCGACAACTTCAAGGTGAGCGTCAAGGCGTCAGACGTCTTCCTGGCCATCGGGGCCTATCGCCTGCTGGCCAAACAGATCGAGCAGCCGTTGCACCTTGGCATCACGGAAGCGGGCGGTTTTCGCGCTGGCGCAGTGAAATCCGCTGTCGGGCTTGGCATGCTGCTGGCCGATGGCATAGGCGATACCATCCGCATCTCGCTGGCGGCGGATCCGGTGGAAGAGATCAAGGTAGGCTTTGATATCCTCAAATCCCTGCGCATCCGTTCCCGCGGCATCAACTTCATTGCCTGTCCTTCCTGTTCTCGTCAGGAGTTCGACGTGATCGGTACCGTCAACGCCCTGGAAGAGCGGCTGGAAGACATCATCACCCCCATGGATGTCTCCATCATCGGCTGTGTGGTGAACGGGCCGGGCGAGGCGCTGGTCTCCGATCTGGGGCTGGCGGGGGCCGCCAACAAGAGCGCCTTTTACGAAGGCGGTCAGCGGGTCGACCGGCTGGACAACAAGGATCTCATCCCGATCCTGGAGCGCCGCATTCGCGCCCGGGCGGCCATGCTGGATCCGGCCAACCAGATCCTGGTGGACGAGGGTTGAGCCAGTGCGGGGCCACCTAGGGTGGCCCCGTCTTTAGGTTGCTGATTTTAAATCCCGCATTGGAACGCCCCGATTTTACCTCAGGGTCGAAAATCCCTATAATGCGGCCAAATTTCACGTCTTTTTCTCGAGTATCAACGTGGCAAAACAGATCCAAGCTATTCGCGGTATGAACGATTGCCTGCCGGAGCAGAGCCCGGTATGGCAGAAAGTAGAACAGATACTGCGCCAAGTGGTCGCCAGCTATGGCTACAGCGAAGTGCGCATGCCGATCGTCGAGCAGACTCATCTGTTCAAGCGTGCCATCGGTGAAGTGACCGACGTGGTTGAAAAAGAGATGTACAGCTTCGAAGACCGCAACGGCGATAGCCTGAGCCTGCGTCCGGAAGGGACCGCCAGCTGCGTCCGTGCCGGTATCGAGCACGGTCTGCTCTATAACCAGGAACGCCGTATGTGGTACATGGGTCCCATGTTCCGCCACGAGCGTCCCCAGAAGGGCCGTTACCGCCAGTTCCATCAGTTCGGGGTCGAGCTGTTTGGCATCAACGGGCCGGATATTGACGCCGAACTCATCATGCTGACCCACCGTCTGTGGCGTCTGTTCGGCATCAGCGATCATGTCACCCTGCAGCTCAACACCCTGGGTCAGAGTGCCGAGCGCGCCGCCTATCGCGATGCCCTGGTGGCCTACCTTGAGCAGTACAAGGATCAGCTGGACGAAGAGAGCCAGCGCCGCATGTACAGCAACCCGCTGCGGGTGCTCGACTCCAAGGATGCCAAGGTACAGGCCATTCTGGTGAATGCCCCGCGTCTGTTCGATCACCTGGGTGAAGAGAGCCTGGCTCACTTCGAAGGGCTCAAACGCCTGCTCACCGCCGCTGGCATCCAGTTCGAAGTGAACGAGCGTCTGGTGCGCGGCCTTGACTATTACAACCTCACCGTGTTCGAGTGGGTCACCACCAGCCTGGGTGCTCAGGGCACCGTCTGTGCCGGTGGCCGTTACGACGGCCTGGTGGAGCAGCTTGGCGGTCAAGCGACCCCGGCCGTCGGCTTTGCCATGGGCATGGAGCGTCTGGTGCTGATGCTGGAGACTCTCGAGCTCAACGGCGATATCCGTCCTGCGGTGGATGCCTATCTGGCCATGGTGGGTGAGGGGACCGAGCAGGCTGGTTTCGCGCTTGCCGAGCGTCTGCGTGATGCCCTGCCTGACTTGCGCCTGATGAGCCACTGCGGTGGCGGCAACTTCAAGAAACAACTCAAGCGTGCCGACAAGTGCGGTGCGGCCATTGCCCTGATCCTTGGTGAAACCGAGGTGCAAAACGGGGAGATCACCATCAAATATCTGCGTGGCCAGGCCGAGCAACAGACCGTCACGGTCGACGCCGCCATTGCCCTGCTGGCAGCCAAAGGAGAGTAAGCAGTGGAAGTTTATACCACCGAAGAACAACAGGTTGAGGTCATCAAGAGCTGGTGGAAAGAGAACGGAACCTCGGTGCTCGCAGGAACTGTTATCGGTCTGGTTGGGCTCTTTGGCTGGCGTTATTACAACGAGCGTCAGCAGACCAACCAGGAAGCCGCTTCCCAGGCCTACAACGAGATCTCGGCCCAGCTGGCCAAAGGGGATGCCGCCGCCTTCGAACAGGTGCAAAGCTTCATCAGTGCCCACCAGGGTGATGCTTACGCCGAGCTGGCCGCCCTGCAACTGGCTGCGGCTGCCGTCAAGGCAAACAAGCTGGATCTGGCTGCCGAGCAGCTGACCCTGGTGGCGAACAGTGGTGATGAGAGCATTCGTCCCATCGCTGGCCTGCGTCTGGCCCGGGTCTTAAATGATCTGGGCAAGGCCGATGAGGCCCTGGCCCAGCTTGGCAAGATCAACAATGACGCCTTCAAGGCCCAAGTGGCGGAAGTGCGTGGCGACATCCTGCTCAAACAGGGCAAGGCCGAAGAGGCGCGTGATGCCTATCAGGCGGCGGCCGATGCCGGCGGCCTGCAGGGCAGTGGCGAGCTCAAGCTGAAGATGGACGATCTGGCGCTGCCAGCCGTGACCACGGGTGGAGCTCCGGATGCGTAATCTGTTCAAGATGATGGTGTTGGGGGCGGCAGTCTCCTTCGCCCTGCAGGGGTGCTCCCTGTTCAGCTCCGAAGAAGATCTCAATCCGATGGCACCTTTGCCCGTGGTTGAATCTGCCTTCACTGCCAATATCGTCTGGTCCTCTTCCGTCGGGAATGGCATAGGTGACTTCTACTCCCAGCTCAAACCTGTGGTGGAAGAGGATCGCATCTTTGCCGCTGCCCGCGATGGCACTGTGAGTGCCTTCGATCGCGCCAGCGGCAAGGTGCTGTGGCGTGTGGACTTGGCTGACTTGCCCATCAACGCCGACAAGCGCAGCGCCCGTCTCTCCGGCGGCCTGGTCTCTCGCTACGGCAAGCTGTTCCTCGGCTCCGAGAACGGGGTGGTTTACGCCCTGAACGCAGAGAACGGGGAAGTACTGTGGCAGACCTCGGTGCCGGGTGAAGTGGTGGCAAGCCCTGCCGTCGAAGATGGTCGTGTGGTGGTGCTGACCACCTCGGGTCGCCTGGTGGCGCTCGATACCGATGAAGGCAAGTTGCAGTGGACCCTGGCGGAAGAGCAGCCGCCGCTGACCCTGCGCAGTGCCGGTGCCCCGGTCATTACCAATGGCGCGGTGATTTATGGTCGTGCCGATGGCAAGGTTGGCATTGCACTGCTGAGCAACGGTCAGCCGGTTCGTCAATCCAAGGTGGCTGATCCCCGTGGTGCCACTGAGCTTGACCGCATGGTCGACGTCGATGCCAGCCCGCTGATCGCCGGCGATGAGCTCTATGCCATCGCCTACAATGGTCAGCTGATGGCACGCAAGCTGATGACGGGTGACGAGGTGTGGAAGCGCAAGTACTCCGGCTACCGCGACATGGCGGTGACCGGCAATGCCATCGTGCTGACCGACAGCCGCAGCCATCTGTTTGCCGTTGACAGACGCAACGGGCTTGAGCTGTGGTCCAATACCCAGCTGGAAAACCGAACCGTGACTGCCCCTGTCATCTTGGGTGACTATGTGGTGGTCGGCGATGTGGAAGGTTACCTGTATTGGCTGGATCGTACCGACGGTACCATCAAGGCCATGCAGCAGCTCGACAGCAGTGGTCTCTACGCCGCCCCCTTGGTGGACGGTGACACCCTGTATGTGCAGAGCCGTGGCGGTAAGTTGTACGCAATTTCGCGTCCCTGATCGCCCGTCAATGTGAATATCCGGCTCCTGGTCTTCGGACCCGGAGCCTTTGTCGTCTTGAGAATGAGGCTTTTATGACTCCTGTAGTAGCCCTGGTGGGCCGCCCCAACGTGGGGAAATCCACCCTGTTTAACCGCTTGACCCGTACCCGGGATGCCCTGGTGGCCGACTTCCCCGGTTTGACCCGGGACCGTAAATACGGTCAGGCGAAGTTGGGCGAGCTGGAATTTATCGTGGTGGATACCGGTGGTATCGATGGCACCGAAGAGGGGATCGAGCTGAAGATGGCCGAACAGTCCCTGCTGGCCATCGAAGAAGCCGATGTGGTGCTGTTCATGGTGGATGCCCGTGCCGGTCTGACCGCGGCGGATCAGGCCATCGCCGAGCACCTGCGCAAGACCCACAAGACGGTGTTTCTGGTGGCCAACAAGACCGATGGCATCGACGGTGACTCCGCCGTGTCCGAGTTCTACGGTCTGGCGCTGGGGGAGGTCTATCAGATTGCCGCCGCCCACGGCCGTGGCGTGCTGAGCCTGCTGGAGCTGGCGCTGGCCCCCCACCTGGAAACCCTGGTCGACGCCGCTGCCGAAGAAGATGCGCAGGATGAAGAAGAAGAGGACTTCGACGAAGAAGCCCTGCTGCGCATGGTAGCTGCCGGTGATCTCGATACCAGGGAAGATACCAAGGAGACCCCGTTCGCCGACTTGCCCATCAAGTTCGCCATCGTCGGTCGCCCCAACGTCGGCAAATCGACCCTGACCAACCGCATGCTGGGTGAAGACCGCGTCATCGTCTATGACATGCCGGGGACCACCCGTGACTCCGTCTATGTTCCGATGGAACGTGACGAGCAGAAGTACGTCATCATCGACACCGCCGGTGTGCGTCGTCGTGGCAAGGTGCACGAGACGGTGGAGAAGTTCTCCGTCATCAAGACGCTCAAGGCTATTGAAGATGCGAACGTCTGCCTGCTGGTGATCGATGCCCAGGAGACCATCACGGATCAGGATTTGAGCATCCTCGGCTTCGTGCTTCACTCAGGCCGCTCAGTGGTGCTGGTGGTGAACAAGTGGGATGGCCTGGATCAGAAGGTGAAAGAGGACGTCAAGAACGAGCTGGACAGACGTCTGGGCTTCATTGATTTTGCCCGTGTCCACTTCATCTCTGCTCTGCACGGCAGCGGCGTCGGCCACCTGTTCGAATCCATCCAGGAGGCGTACCAGTCCGCCACCCGCCGTACCAGCACAGCCATGCTGACCCGCATCATGCAGATGGCGCAGGAAGATCACCAGCCGCCCATGGTGAACGGTCGCCGCGTCAAGCTGAAGTATGCCCACGCCGGTGGTTACAACCCGCCCCGTATCGTGATCCACGGCAACCAGTTGAACGACCTGCCGGATTCGTACAAACGATATCTCATCAACTATTTCCGCAAGTCGCTCAAGATCATGGGCTCCCCGATCCGGGTCGAGTTCCAGGAGTCGGCCAACCCGTTTGAGGGGCGGAAGAACACCATGACCCTGAGCCAGGAGCGTCAACGCAAGCGCCTGCTCAAGGCCAAAACCAAGAAATAAGGCCCAGCGGCTGCCCTCACCGGCAGCCGTTTTTTCTGGGTAAGAGGCGAGGGGGATCTGCTGTGGGGTGGCCCACAGCACATTCACTTTGAGAGGCGTCGAGTATGAGCACCCTGATATGCCCGGCCTGCAGCGCCGAGCTGGACAGCCGCAGCCCCGAGATCCGCTGTGGTCAGTGCCAGGCCCGTTATCGCATCCGGGCCCAGTGTCCGACCTGCCAGCAAGAGCTGGAGCGGCTCAAGGCCTGCGGCGCTGTGGATTACTTCTGTAACCACTGCAACAGCCTGGTGTCGAAGCGCACGGTGATCTTTGAGGCGACCCCGGCAGGTGCAGGCGTGAGGCAATAAAAAACCCGGCAAATGCCGGGTTTATGCTGTGTGTTCTGCTATCAGCAAGGTGTAGGAGCGGTTTCTGCGCCATATCTTGCGTTTGATGTCATTGAGCTTGAGTTTACGTCTGGGGCTCCAGGCGCACTTTGCTTTTCTGACCAGTGTGGTTCTTCTGCGAGCTCGCATCTTGGTCTCCTCCCATTGGATGGCCATCCCGGCCTTGATGAATGGAGCCCATCTGAAAATGCGGTCATCCAGCTGGCAAGCTGATGAAATCAGGCGATAAAAACAGTTTCGGACAGGCCCCGGCACATCCGGATGGTAACAGAGAACCGACCCGTAAAACAAACTGGTCAACAGGCTTCAACGCAGGGTGATCTGTTTGACCACTTCGGCGATGACGGTGGGGCGTTCGGCACTCTGTGGCTCGCTGCTGTCGTCGTCATCCAGCTCCTCGCGGCGGTGGGCCTTCTGCTGCTCGTTGTCGAGCCAGAGCAGGCTCTGGTAATACTGACGCACGTTGTTGACGTAGTTGCGCGCCTCGCCGCCCCGGGCATAGCCGTAGCGCGCCTTGCGGTGCCAGCGCGCCTGCTGCAGCAGGGGCAGCACCTCTTTCACGTCGCTCCAGGCGTCGGGGTTCTTGCCGAGCTCCTTGGTCAGGCGGCGGGCATCCATCATGTGGCCGTAGCCGATGTTGTAGGCGGTGAGGGCAAACCACACCTTCTCGTCATCGGGCACGGAGGCGGGCACCTTCTCCATCATCTGTTGCAGATAGC
The DNA here is from genome assembly GCF_037818705.1 of Aeromonas popoffii. NCBI lineage: Bacteria > Pseudomonadati > Pseudomonadota > Gammaproteobacteria > Aeromonadales > Aeromonadaceae > Aeromonas > Aeromonas popoffii. The sequence continues at coordinate 1,635,622 of NZ_CP149129.1, forward strand.
GGGCACCGCCCTTGATGCTCTCCTCCGGGTGCAGCCGGTTGTTGACCCCCATCGCCTTGGCGGTGGGTTCGGTCAGCATCATCATGCCGCGCACGCCTGTGTAGGATCGCGCTTCAGGATCCCAGTGGGACTCCTGATAGCTGATGGCGGCCAGCAGGCGCCAATCCACCACGCTGGCGTGAGTCTTGAACAGATCCTGATACTTGGGCAGCAGGCTTTTGGCCCGCTGCAGGAAGGTGCGGGTGTCGACGAAGTCGAAGTTCTGCACATGGCCGAAGTACTTCTCGTCCAGCTTGGCGATGGCGCCATCCATGAAGCGCTGACCGAAGAAGTCGATGATGCTGGCGTAGAGGCTGTCATCGGGCAGCTTGGTCATGGCCCAGGCCACGGTCTGGTTTTTGGAGAGGGTCAGCCCCTCGGTGAGCTCGGGGTAGTAGCGCTGGGTACGGGCCAGCACCGTATCTTGCACCACTGTGTAATCAATCTTGCCGTCGGCCACCTGCTTGAGCAGCTCTTCCACGTCTGCGTCCCGGTTGGTACTCCACTTCAGATTGGGGTGCTGTTTGCTGAGCTCCTTGAGCAGGTCTTCACCGGTGGAGCCGGCAGGCACCACAATGGATCCCTTGAGATCCCCTATCTCCTTGGGTTTGGGGGAGCCGTTGCGATAGACCAGCTTGGGGGAGACCTGATAAAAGCCTGGGCCGAAGCGAAACAGGGCACGCCGCTCCGGGGTCACGACGATGGCGGCGGCGGCGAGATCCAGCTTGCCCTTCTTGAGCAGCTCGACCAGTTCGGCGGTGGAGTAGACAGGGACTATGGTGAGCTCGACGCCCAACCAGTCGGCATAGCTTTTCGCCAGCTCGTAATCGAAGCCCTGGGCGGTCTCGTCACGCTGGTAATAGGAGGTGGGGCCATAGATGGTGCCAACCCGGATCTCGCCTCGTTGGCGGATCTGTTCCAGCTGGCTGGAGGGGGTGTAGAAGTTACAACCGACCAGGGGCAGCAGCAACATCAGCCCGATAAGCAGTCGAAAAATGCAGCGCAAGTAGCGGAGTACCCTTGTTGAAAAAATCAGCATTTGTCAAAAAAGAGGGACCTTTATACCAGAGAGTGTGCACCGAGTCACACTCGGTAAATCAAGAAAAACGTTTGTCCGGCGTCGGCCTGATCCCTATAATATGCGCGTCTCAATTCCCCCCCACTTTAACACTTGGTGAGAAAGGTCATATGGATATCTTGCGTGGTGCCCCAGCACTGTCTGATTTTCGTGTCCAAAAACTGCTGCAACACTTCGCACAGATGAGAGAGGAGAACGGAGTAGAGATAGAGGATGTCTATGCCGAATATGTGCACTTTGCCGAGCTCTCGAGCCCGCTGTCACCGCCCGAGCGAGCGACATTGGGCCAGCTCCTGCGCTACGGCCCGACCATCCCCGAACACACCCCCAGCGGTCAGCTGTTTCTCGTTACCCCCCGCCCCGGCACTATCTCCCCCTGGTCTTCCAAAGCAACCGACATCGCTCACAACTGCGGCTTGAATCAGGTCAAGCGGCTGGAGCGTGGTATTGCCTATTACCTGACCATCAAGGGGCAGGGTGAGCTGAGCGCCGCCCAACGCAGCGCCATTGCCGCTGTGCTGCATGATCGGATGATGGAAGTGGTGTTTGCCGACATGGACGCTGCGAGCGCCCTGTTTGCTCACCACGAGCCGCGCCCCTTCACCCAGGTGGATGTGCTGGCCGGTGGTCGTAGTGCCTTGGCCTCGGCCAACGTGGCGCTGGGTCTGGCGCTGGCCGATGACGAAATCGACTATCTGGTGGAGAACTTCACCCGCCTGGGTCGCAACCCCAACGACATCGAGCTCTACATGTTTGCCCAGGCAAACTCCGAGCACTGTCGTCACAAGATCTTCAACGCCGACTGGACCATAGACGGCGAGCAGCAGCCCAAGTCGCTGTTCAAGATGATCAAGAACACCTTCGAGCAGACGCCGGATCATGTCCTCTCTGCCTATAAAGACAACGCCGCCGTGATGGAAGGCAGCCAGGGTGGTCGCTTCTTCCCGAGCCCCGCCAGTGGTGAGTACCAGTATCATCAGGAGCGCGTCGACATCCTGATGAAGGTGGAGACCCACAACCACCCGACCGCCATCTCCCCCTTCCCGGGGGCGGCCACCGGCTCCGGCGGCGAGATCCGCGACGAGGGTGCAACCGGCCGTGGGGCCAAGCCCAAGGCGGGTCTGGTGGGCTTCACTGTCTCCAACCTGCGCATTCCCGGTTTCGAGCAGCCCTGGGAGCAGGATTTCGGCAAACCGAGCCGTATCGTCAGCGCCTTTGACATCATGCAGGAGGGGCCGCTGGGCGGCGCCGCCTTTAACAATGAGTTCGGTCGTCCGGCCATTCTCGGCTACTTCCGCACCTTCGAAGAGGAGGTGCCAAGCCACAACGGCGTTGAGGTGCGTGGCTATCACAAGCCCATCATGCTGGCGGGCGGCATGGGCAACATCCGCAGCGAACACGTCCAGAAAGGGGAGATCCCGGTCGGCGCGGCGCTGATCGTGCTGGGCGGCCCGGCGATGAACATCGGTCTGGGCGGCGGTGCGGCATCAAGCATGGCCTCCGGTCAGTCGGCCGAAGATCTCGACTTTGCCTCGGTGCAGCGTGACAACCCCGAGATGGAGCGCCGTTGCCAGGAGGTGATCGATCGCTGCTGGCAGCTGGGGGATGAGAACCCCATCGTCTTCATCCACGATGTGGGGGCCGGTGGCCTCTCCAACGCCATGCCGGAGCTGGTCAACGACGGCGAGCGTGGCGGCCGCTTTGATTTGCGCGCCATCCAGAGCGACGAGCCGGGCATGAGCCCGCTGGAGATCTGGTGCAACGAATCCCAGGAGCGTTACGTGCTGGCGGTGGCCCAGAACAAGCTGCCCCTGTTCAAGGCACTGTGCGAGCGCGAGCGCGCCCCTTATGCCGTGATCGGTACCGCTACCGAAGAGAAGCATCTGACGCTGTCGGATGCACACTTTGACAACCAGCCCATCGACCTGCCGCTGGACGTGTTGCTGGGCAAGGCGCCCAAGATGCACCGCGACGTGGTGACCCTGCCTGCCCAAGGCAAAGCGCTCCAGCTCGATGGCATCACCCTGAGTGATGCGGCCGAGCGGGTACTGCGCCTGCCGACCGTGGCGGAGAAATCCTTCCTCATCACCATCGGCGATCGCAGCGTGACCGGTCTGGTCAACCGTGACCAGATGGTCGGCCCCTGGCAGATCCCGGTGGCCGATTGCGCCGTCACCGCCGCCACTTACGACAGCTATCACGGCGAAGCCATGTCCATGGGCGAGCGCACCCCGGTCGCGCTGCTCTCCCACGCCGCCTCTGCCCGCATGGCGGTGGCCGAAGCGCTCACCAACCTGGCTCCGGCTCATATCGGTTCCCTGAAACGGGTCAAGCTCTCTGCCAACTGGATGTCCGCAGCCGGTCATCCGGGTGAGGATGCCGGCCTCTATGAGGCGGTCAAGGCGGTGGGCGAGGAGCTCTGCCCGGCCCTTGGCATCACCATTCCGGTCGGCAAGGACTCCATGTCCATGAAGACCCGCTGGCAACAGGATGGCAAGGAGCACAGCGTCACCTCGCCGCTCTCCCTGCTCATCACCGCCTTTGCCCGGGTTGAGGATGTGCGCAGCACAGTCACCCCGCAGCTGCGTACCGATCTCGGTGAGACCGACCTTATCCTCATCGACCTTGGCAACGGCAAGCAGCGCCTCGGCGCCTCTGCCCTGGCGCAGGTTTATCGCCAGCTGGGTGACAAGGCGCCGGATCTCGACAATCCGGTGCAGCTGAAGGGCTTCTTCAACGCCATTCAGGCGCTGGTGGCCGATCGCAAACTGATCGCCTATCACGACCGCTCCGACGGCGGCCTGTTCGTGACCCTGACCGAGATGGCCTTTGCCGGTCACTGCGGCCTCGACATCCAGCTCGATCGCATCGGTGGCGAACTGTTGCCGGCGCTGTTCAACGAGGAGCTGGGTGCCGTCATTCAGGTGCGCCGTGACGACAAAGAGGCTGTGATGACCCTGCTGGCCGGTCACGGTCTGGCGGCCTGCTCCCACGTGCTGGGCACTGTGCGCGAGGGGGATCTCATCACCCTCACGCGTGCGGGTCAGGAGGTCTATCACGCCAGCCGCACTGCGCTTCGCACCCTCTGGGGCGAGACCAGCTGGCAGATGCAGCGTCTGCGTGACAACCCGGCGTGCGCCGATCAGGAACATGCGGCCCGTCAGGACGCCACCGATCCGGGTCTGCAGGCCAGGCTCAGCTACAACCCGTCTGAGGATGTGGCTGCGCCCTATATCGCCCGTGGTGTCTCCCCCCGTCTGGCTGTGCTGCGCGAGCAGGGGGTCAACTCCCACGTGGAGATGGCGGCGGCGTTTGATCGTGCCGGCTTTGCCGCAGTGGATGTCCACATGAGTGACATTCTCTCCGGTCGCATCAAGCTGGAGGAGTTCCAGACCCTGGTGGCCTGTGGCGGCTTCTCCTACGGTGACGTGCTGGGAGCGGGTGAAGGCTGGGCCAAGTCCATCCTGTTCAACGACAACGCCCGCGCGCAGTTCCAGCGCTTCTTCGAGCGTGGCGATACCCTCTCCCTTGGGGTGTGCAACGGTTGCCAGATGATGTCCAACTTGCGCACCCTGATCCCGGGGGCCGATCTGTGGCCGCGCTTTGTGCGCAACCGCTCTGAGCGCTTCGAAGCGCGCTTCAGTCTGGTGGAGGTACAGGAGTCTCCCTCCGCTTTCTTCGCCGGCATGGCGGGTTCCGTGATGCCCATTGCCGTCTCCCATGGGGAAGGGCGGGTGGAGGTGCGCGATGCAGCTCACCTGAGCGCGTTGCAGGCCAGCGGTCTGGTAGGGCTGCGGTTTGTCGATAACCGCGGCAGCGTGACCGAGCAGTATCCGGCCAACCCGAATGGCTCACCGAACGGTATCACCGCGGTGACCACGCAAGATGGCCGCGCCACCATCATGATGCCGCACCCGGAGCGGGTGTTCCGCACCGTGGCCAACTCCTGGCACCCGGACAACTGGGGCGAGGACGGAGCCTGGATGCGGATGTTCCGCAACGCCCGGGTGCAACTGGGTTAATCTTGCAGCGCAATCTGCAGTAATCAAAAACCGGCCAGCTGGCCGGTTTTTGTCTCTCTGTTTACTGCTAGGCTGCGTTCCTAACGTGGTTGAAAAACGGTCTCCTCATGCTATGGGGGCCCATCCTTCCTGAAATACCGCATCTATTCACGTCACAACCACCTGAATGGGCCTCTTTAGAGGCCCTTTTTATGGCTTGCCATTGCCGCGCCTGAAGTTTGAACACCTTGAGCACAACCTAGCTGTTGCCCAGCTCGTGGGGGGTGAAATCGCCCCGATCCAGAATGCGCAGGCAGGCATCCACCACCGCCTCGTCCAGTTGGGCTCCCCGCATCTGTATGATGTGAGCCCTGGCCTGGGGAATGCCGAGGGCGGCACGGTAGGGACGATCCGAAGACATGGACTCGACAATGTCGGCCACGGTGAGAATGCGCGCCTCCAGCAAGATCTGATCCCCCTCGAGACCCTCGGGATAGCCGGAGCCGTCGAGATACTCATGATGCTGGTGGATCATCTGGGCGATGGGCCAGGGGAAGGCGATGTCCTTGAGGACCTGGTAACCGGCAGTCGGGTGCTCCTTGACCAGATTGAACTCCTGGGGTGTCAGCTTGCCCGGTTTGGTGAGGATGTCGACCGGTACCTGGATCTTGCCGATGTCGTGCACCATGGCCCCCAGATAGAGGCCGCGAAGCTGTTTGTCGCCCAGTACCAGCTCGCGGCCTATGGCCATGGCCAGTGTGGCGACGTGTTTCTGGTGACCTGCGGTGTAGGGATCGCGCTGCTCCAGTACGGCGGCGATGGCACCCAGGGCATCCTCCAGCGCGAGCTCCAGTTGACGGGCATACAGCACCTTGTCCCGCTGCGCGGCGAGATAGGCCTGTTGAGTGCCACGGGCTTGCAGGCCATAGGCCAGGTAATCGGCCAGTTGGCTGAAGAGACGCACCTCTTCCCCGGTGAAGGCCCTGGCATGCGGGCTATGGATGAGCAGAGCGCCCCGCCCGGTGGAATGCCATTGTAGCGGCAGCAGCAGGCGGGCCCGCAAGGTGGCCGAATGATGGACAACCTCGCTCGCCAATGCTTCGTTGCGTGGCTCGCCATCGCAGATGGTCTGACGCAAGGCCGGATCCCGGGTGAGCCAGTGGTCGTTGGCAAACCAGGTGGCGTTGCCCGCCTGCGCCAGTATCTGCAGCGCATCCTGATCCACGGCCTCCTGCAGCACAGTCACGAGGGGAAAACGGCCATCAAAGGTGATGGCGTCACAGATCTCCTGCAGCAGCACCTGCTCATCCCCCTGCCTGAGCATGGCATGGTGGGCGCGGCCAATGGCCTCCAGCGTCCAGGTATATTGCAGCAACTGCTCCTGCTGCTGTTTCTGCTCCGTGATGTCATCGAAAAAGACCCCGACGCCGATCACCTCGCCCAGCTCATCGCGCAGGGGGAACTTGGTGGTGCTGAGCCAGCGAGCCTCGCCGTCCTTGAGGTAGGGCTCTTCGTGCTGGTGCGTGGTGCCGTTGGTCATGACCCTGAGATCGTCATCCCGATAGCGTTGGGCCAGTTCGGCCGGGAAAAAGTCGGCATCACACTTACCGATGATCTGGGCAGGTTCCAGGGCGAGATCATCGGCCAGCAGTCGGTTGCAGGCAGTGAAGACGGAGCGGGTATCCTTGAGCAGGACACGGTAGGGCAGCTGATCCATCACCTGAGCGCAGAGGGGGCCAGCGGGCAACGGCAGCTGGGCGCCGAGCTGACGGCGGGACGAGGTATCCGGTCTTGAAGTCATTTGTGCTCCTGCGGCAGATCAGGGGGTAGTGAAACGATAGCCTGCTTGCCACACGCAGAGGCAGGCATTCACCACCTGCTCGTCATAGTGGATGCCGGCATAGCGCGTCAGCTGGGCGAAGGCATCGGTCAGCGACATGGCGCGGCGGAAGGGGCGGTGGGCCGTCATGGCGGCCAGCGAGTCGGCCACCCGGATGATGCGCGCCTCCAGGCAGATGGCATCACTCTGCAGGCCTTGCGGGTAGCCGCTGCCATCCATGTTTTCGTGATGCTGCAGCACTATGGTGGCGATGGGCCAGGGGAAGTCTATCTGTTGCAGGATGTCACAGCCGGCCTGAGGGTGTAGCTTGATCAGTTCAAACTCCACCGGCCTGAGCTCACGGGGGCGGGTGAGGATGTCGGCCGGGATCTGCAGCAGGCCTATGTTGTGGACCATGGCCGCGAGACCGAGTCCATCCAGCCGATCCTGTGGCAGCTGCAGGTGCTGACCAATGGTCAGTGCGAGATCGTGTACGCGCTTTTCATGGCCAGCCGTACCGGGATCCTTGTGGGCGATGGCGGAGGAGAGTGCCGCTATGGTTTGAAACAGCAAGGTGCGCTGATGCTGTTCGCTCTCCCTGATATGGGTGATATCGACCAGTGCCCCTATGATGCCGGCCACCTTGCCCTGATGGTCGTAGAAGAGATCCTTGAAGTTGAGCACCTGATAACGATGGCCGCTGCGATCGATCAGGCTGTGTTCGAAAGATTGCGGCTGCTTGCTGCGAAGCACCTCCAGGTCCCGCTGGGTGTACTCGTCCGCCATCTCGGGCGGCAGAATATCATCCACACGCTTCCCCAGCAGCTCTGCCCTGCGGATACCGGTTATCTGGGTAAAAGTCGGGTTGCAGCCGATGAAGCGTCCCTCGACGTCCTGGTAGCACACGGGAATGGGGATCGCCTTGAGCAGGGATTCGTTGACGTGCTGCATATCCACCCGCTCTGCTTGTTGACGCAGGGCCAGTTGCTCGCTGTCCCGGCACAGCTGGATCGCGCGTGCCAGGTTGCCGAGGATGGGGCTGAACAGATGGCACAGCTGTTCATCCCCATCCTCAGTTCTCGGGGAGAGCAGCAGCATGAGATAGCCCCCCTCTATCCGCAAGCGGTAGGCAAAGGGATAGGGACGGGAGCCGGGCAGGGGAATGGCGCCGTGCAGGGAGAACTGCTCGCCGTCACTGACCCAGGCGGGTAGCGCCAGTGGTTGCCCGTGCTGCTGGATCAGCTGCTCGTCCCCGATGGCCTTGACGATCATGTACTCCCCCTGTGGCAGCTGCTGCAGCACCAGCCCAACCGGGCAGGCACAATGAAACAGAAAGCGTTGCAGCACCTGGGTCAGCAGGGCATCCAGGGTCACCTCGCGGCCGATGCAGAGGGCAAGATCGCAGACGATGGCCATGGCATGGTCGTTGTTCATGACGGCCTTGCTCCGTTGCAGAGAATGGCGCCATTGTGGAAGAGAGAATAATCCCCTGCCCGCAAGCTACCCATCTCGCTGAGTGAGAGTGCGCTAGCCAGTTCGTGGGCGTCGCCCTGGGTAAACAGCGCGTTCAGCTCCCGCTGCTGGCCAAAGCGCTGCTGACGGCCGGTGCAGTCATTGCGCTCCAGTGTGTCGACCGGGCCGTGCTGGCTCTCTTGCTGCCGCCCGGCGACACGACCGATATCCTGTTCGGCCAGCAGCCCATCAAGTCGACCTCCTCGAGAGGGGAGCGGCGCATCAGCCAGCGGGCGGGCATCAAAGAGGTAAAAGGAGGGCAGCGTCATAACACCAAGTTCCATTCCTGTATCTCATGAATATATCAGTAAGGGGCGGGGTGATGATACTCAGCTGTGACCTGTGATGTGACATAAGCGGTTAGAAAGACGCATAAAAAGTGAGCTTGCCGCCTTGAGGCTGTGAGCTTGCTCAACCAGCAATAAAAAACCGGCCACCCGGGCCGGTTGTGTGTTGCTGGCAGCGGCGCGACTTTTAGCGCAGTACCACGTTTTGAAAGCCCTGTACCAGGCTGATGACCGGCTGGGGGTAGATGCCCAGTGCCACCACTATGATGGCGGAGAGCAGCACCACCATGCCGCCCGAGGAGACGGCCCAGTCGGCCTTGGCATCGCGCAGCTGCATGCCGGGTTCCAGCAGATAGAGGGTGACCATGACGCGCAGGTAGTAATAGAGACCCATGGCGCTGCCCAGCACGATGGCACCACAGAGCCACCACAGCTTGGCATCGACCGTTACCCCGATCAGATAGAACTTGCCGATGAAGCCCAGCGTCATGGGGATACCCGCGAGCGACAACATCATCACCGTCATGACGGCGGTCAGGTAGGGGCGGTGCCAGAACAGACCACGGTAGCTGTGCAGGGAGTCCGCATCCTTGCCGCGATAGGGGCTGGACATCATGCTGATGACGCCAAAGGCCCCCAGGTTGGTGAACAGGTACATCAGCAGGTAGACGCCAGCCGCTTCCACTGGCATCTGGCCGAGGCGGCTGGCGACGATCACCGCCAGCAGATAACCGAAGTGGGAGATGGAGGAGTAACCCATCATCCGCTTGATGTTGGTCTGCAGCAGGGCCAACAGGTTGCCGATGACGATGGAGATGACCGCCATGGCGGCCAGCAGCCAGTGGATCATGGGATCCGCCGCGGCAGGCACCGCCAGATAGAAGCGCAGCAGCACGCAGAACACGGCTATCTTGCTGACGGTGGCCAGAAAGGTGGCCACCGGTGCCGGGGCGCCTTCGTATACGTCAGGTGTCCAGAGGTGGAAGGGGGCCAGGGAGAGCTTGAAGGCAAATCCCACCAGCATCAGCCCCAGACCGCCCATCAGCAGCGGGTGGTGAGCCGGGGTGGTCGCCAGGGTCAGGCCGAGATCGCTGAAGCTCAGGCTGCCCGCCTGGGCGTAGAGCAGCGCCATGCCAAACAGCAGGAAGGCGGTGGCGGCGGCGGAGAGCACCATGTACTTGATGCTGGCCTCCAGCGAATGGCGCTCGCGGTAGGCGTAGCCCACCAGACCGAACATGGGCAGGGTCAGCATCTCGATCCCGATGAACAGGGAGGCGAGATGGCGGGAGCCTGCCAGCACAAGGCCGCCGGCGGTGGCGATCAGCAGCAGCAGATAGAACTCTTCCCGGTTGTCCGGATAGCCCTTGAGCCAGGAGCGACCGAAGGTGCAGGTGGCCAGGGCGCCGATGAGCACCAGCCCCATGTAGAAGACGGCGTAGCCGTCAATCTGCAGCAGAGGGGTGACCCCCTGATCACCCTGCGCCATCACGATGGGCAGGGAGAAGAGCGCCAGGTTGAGGCCCGTGATGGTGACGACGAAGGCGGTGTCGTCACAGCGTCGCCAGGCGATGGCCAGCATCAGGGCCAGCATGGCCCCCGTTGTCAGCAACAGGGGCAACAGGGCCAGCAGTTGAGAAGCGGTGAATGTCATTGCAGTGCTCCTGTAAGGGACAAGTAAGGCAACAGGGCCAGCGGTCGGAAAACAGTCAGGTTCATTGCAATGCTCCTGCAGACGGCAGTGCGTACCAGTGCAGCACGCTCATCAGGCTGCTGCCTGCGGTATCGAGCACCGGCTGGGGATAGACACCGAGCAGCACCAGCAGGCCGGCTATGGTCATCATCATCACCAGCTCGCGGCGATCCAGACCCTTGAGCACCTTCTCGTCCTTGGGCGCACCGAAGCAGACCCGCTGCAGCATGATGAGGGAGTAAACGGATGCCAGTACCAGACCGAAGGTGGCGATGACGGTGATGATGGGGGCAACCTGGAAGCTGCCGATGAGGATCAGAAACTCGCCGACAAAGTTACCTGTGCCCGGCATGCCAAGGGAGGCCACCGAGAAGAACAGCATGACGCCGGGCAGGTAGCGCAACCGGCCCCACAGGCCGCCCATCAGGCGCAGATCACGGGTGTGCAGCCGCTCGTAGAGCTGACCGCACAGGATGAACAGACCGGCGGCGGAGAGGCCGTGAGCAATCATCTGCACCACGGCACCTTGCAGAGCCAGCTCGCTGCCCGAGTAGATGGCGATCATCACGAAGCCCATGTGGGAGATGCTGGTGTAAGCGACCAGGCGTTTGATGTCGGTCTGGGCGAACGCCACTATGGCGCCGTAAACGATGCCGACCAGACCCAGCAGCATGGCGTAGGGGGCAAACTCGGCGGAGGCTTCCGGGAACAGTGGCAGTGCGAAACGCAGCAGACCGTAGGCGGCGGTTTTCAGCAAGATCCCGGCGAGATCCACCGAGCCTGCGGTCGGCGCCTGACTGTGGGCATCCGGCAGCCAGCCGTGCAGCGGCACCAGCGGCATCTTGACCGCGAAGGCGATGAAGAAGCCCAGCATCAGCAACCACTGGACGCCCTTGCTCATCGGGGTGTTGAGCAAGTCCTGATAGTTAAAGGTGAAGACGCCGGTGGCGGCATGATGGGTCAGCACCAGACCCAGAATGGCGACCAGCATGATGAGGCCGCTGACCTGGGTGTAGATGAAGAACTTGGTGGCTGCGTTGATCCTGGACTTGCCGTCGGTGACCGAGTGGCCCCACAGCGCGATCAGGAAGTACATGGGGACCAGCATCATCTCCCAGAAGAAGAAGAACAGGAACAGATCCAGCGCCATGAAGACGCCGAGCACCCCCCCCAGGATCCAGAGCAGGTTCAGGTGGAAGAAGCCGATGCGCTGTACGATTTCCTTCCAGGAACAGAGGATGGCCAGCACGCCGATGAAGCAGGTGAGCATTACCATCAGCAGGGAGAGGCCATCCACCGCCAGGTGCAGGGAGATGCCGAAGCGGGGGATCCAGGGCAACTGCAGTTCGGCAGCCCAGGCGGACACGCCCGTCTGGGTCGCAAGGGAAAAGTCACCGCTCCACCAGATGGCGCAGGAGAGCAGCAGGCAGGCGCTCATGGATAGCAGGGCAACCCAGCGCACGAAGTATTCACCGAAGCGCTCCGTCTGCCAGCAGAGCAGACCGCCGATGAAGGGTATTAACAAGATCCAGAGTAAGGTCACGATATCAGCTCTCGTCTATGTTCTAGTCACTGTGCAGGCCCGTGGGCTTGCTGCGAGTTCAGGGGCTGCATCACGGGATCAGCCGAGCAGCAGCAGGGCCAGGATCAGGACGGTGCCCATCCCCATGGAGGCTGCATACCAGCGCAACTTGCCGGAAACGGTCCAGGCCAACAGCTGGTGGCCACGCAGGGCCAGCCAGGCCGGCAGATTCATCATCCAGTCCAGCGGATCCTTGCCAAGCAGGCGGGTGCTGAGCAGGTAGGGTTTGACCCACAGCTGATGGTACAACCAGTCAAAGCCCCAGGCATTGAACCAGAGGGTGCTGAGCAGCCGGCCAGGCGCGCTGTTCGCCACGCTGGTGGCCAGCCGACGCTCACCCAGGAACAGGAAGGCGGCCAGGGCGATGCCCGCGATGGCGACGATGCCGGAGGTGATCTCCAGCGTGTGACGACCCGCCTCTATGTGATCTCCCGGCCCAGCCGGCAGCACCCCCGCCAGCGGCGGTACTATCAGGGCCCCGATCCCGGTGGAGAGCACCAGCAGCACCAGCAGTGGCAGCTGGTGGGCCAGACCGTGGCCGGCGTGGGCCTGCGTCTGCACCTTGCCGTGGAAGGCGATGAAGATGAGGCGGAAGGTGTAGAGGGAGGTCAGGAAGGCCCCCACCAAGCCCGCCCACAACAGGGTGGTCTGGCCGGATGCCTGCACCTGCCACAGGATGGCGTCTTTACTGTAGAAACCGGCGGTCACCAGCGGCAATGCAGCCAGCGCCGAGCCCCCCACCAGGAAGCAGGCATAGACCAGCGGCAAGCTTTTGCGCAGGCCCCCCATCTTGAAGATGTTCTGCTCGTGGTGACAGGCAACGATGACGGCACCTGCGGAGAGGAACAAGAGCGCCTTGAAGAAGGCGTGGGTCATCAGATGGAAAATGGCCCCTTCCCAGGCACCGACCCCGAGGGCCAGAAACATGTAACCAATCTGGCTCATGGTGGAGTAGGCGAGGATCCGCTTGATGTCGGTCTGCACCAGGGCCGCAAAACCCGCCAGCACCAGGGTAATGGCACCGACCAGCGCCACCAGATGCAGGATCTCGGGGGCCAGCAGGAAGAGGCCGTGGGTGCGGGCAATCAGGTAGACACCGGCTGTCACCATGGTGGCGGCGTGGATGAGGGCCGAGACCGGGGTCGGGCCCGCCATGGCATCCGCCAGCCAGGTTTGGAGCGGCAGCTGGGCAGATTTGCCGACCGCACCGCCCAGCAACATCAGGCAGGCCAGGGAGAGGGCAGGGGAGCCCTCGGCAAACATGACAGGGGCGCGCACCAGCAGCTCGTGGATGTTGAGGGTGCCCAGCTCCCGGTAAAGGATGAACAGGCCGATGGCGAGGAAGACGTCGCCGACCCGGGTCACCACGAACGCCTTGAGGGCGGCAGCCCCGTTGGCCGGGTTGCGGTAGTAGAAGCCGATCAACAGGTAGCTGCACAGCCCCACCCCTTCCCAGCCGAGGTAAACGAACAGCAGGTCATCGGCCAGCACCAGAAACACCATGCTGGCGATGAAGAGGTTGGTATAGGTAAAGAAGCGGGAATAGCCCTCTTCCCCGCGCATGTACCAGGAGGCGAACAGGTGGATGAAGAAGCCCACCCCGGTCACCACCCCCAGCATGGTCAGCGACAGGCCGTCCAGCGCCAGGCGGAAGGTGGGATTGAAGCTGCCCACCGACATCCATTGCCACAGGGTCTGGGTGTAGACACCACCGACCGGCATGGTATTGAGAAAATCGATGCCGACCCACAGGGTGGTGAGGGCCGACAACCCTATGCTGCCGACGCCGATGAGCGCCGAGCTGCGCTCGCCGAAACGGCCGAGGGAGAAGGCCAGCACCAGCCATCCCAGCAGCGGAAATAGAAAAGTCAGGTATAAGAGGCTCATCCGCGCATCTCGCTCACAGTGTCCACGTTGAGGGTGTGGTAACGACGATAGAGCAGCAGTAGTAAAGCGAGGCCGATACTGGCCTCCGCTGCCGCCAGAGAAATCACCAAGATGTACATGATCTGGCCATCGGCCTGGGCCCAGCGGCTGCCTGCTACCACGAACGCCAGCGCGGACGCATTCATCATGATCTCGATACTCATGAGGATAAACAGCAAGTTACGGCGGATCAGCAGACCGCACAAACCGATGCAAAACAGCACGGCGGCCAGCAGCAGACCGTGTTCCATGGGGATGCCACTCATGACTGACCTCCTTCTTGAGATGGACTTGGTGCTGGGCGCCCGGCCGTTTTGGGAACGGAAAGCACTTCCCCGCTCTTGTCTTCACGGCCCAGGTGGTAGGCGGTCACCAGACCCGCCAGCAGCAGGATGGAGGCGAGCTCCACCGCCAGCACGTAAGGGCCGAACAGGGCGATGCCGACCTCTTTCGCGCTGACGTCGGTCAGGCCAAGCTGTCCCCCTGTCACGCCGAGAATGCCGTAGACCAGAAAGCCCAGCAGGATGAGAGAGAGCAGGCCGGGACCCACCCAGGTGGTGGGGGTGAGCCAGTTCTTCTCCTGATCCTGGGATGACCCCAGGTTCAGCATCATCACCACGAACACGAACAGCACCATGATGGCGCCCGCGTAGACGATCACCTGCAGGGCCCCCGCGAAGGAGGCACCCAGGCAGAAGAAGATAATGGCCACGGCGATGAGCGAAATAATGAGATTGAGCAGCGCATGCATGGGATTGCTGGTGCTGATCACCCGCAGCGTGCTGTAAACGGCGACCAGGGCCGCGGCATAAAATGCCAGTTCCATGATTGACTCCTCAGGGCAGCAGGCTCTTGACATCGATAGGTTTGGCTTCGTGCTCGGCATCCCCTTTCGGCTTGCCGTCGATGGCCATCCCGCTCATGCGATAGAAGTTGTAATCCGGGTATTTGCCGGGCCCGCTGATCAGCAGATCTTCCTTCTCGTACACCAAATCCTGGCGGCGGTATTCACCCATCTCGAAATCCGGCGTTAGCTGGATGGCGGTGGTGGGGCAGGCCTCTTCGCACAGGCCGCAGAAGATGCAGCGGGAGAAGTTGATGCGAAAGAACTCCGGATACCAGCGACCATCGTCCCGCTCTGCTTTCTGCAGCGAGATGCAGCCGACCGGGCAGGCCACGGCGCAGAGGTTGCAGGCCACGCAGCGTTCGTCGCCGTCCGGGTCGCGGGTCAGCACGATGCGCCCGCGAAAACGAGGGGCGGCATAGACAGTCTCTTCCGGGTAGCTCAGGGTTTCGCGAGGGCGCCAGGCATGGGAAAACACCATGCCCAGACTGCGAAGCTGGGTACCGATACCCTTGATTATGCTAACAATTTTCATAGTCGTGCCTCACTGCACATTCATCAGCACCACAGCCCCAGTGTCTTGCATCCCGGGTGGGGAGCAAGGCGCGAGGCAAGCAGACGTTCCAGCCAAACGGCATCACAATAGTCATATCTATTCCGGCCTCACTGCGCGCTCATCAGCACCACGGCACCCGTGATCAGCATGTTGATCAGGGTCAGCGGCAGGCAGACTTTCCAGCCAAAGGACATCACCTGGTCAAAGCGCGGACGGGGCAGAGAGGCCCGCAGCAGGATGAAGAACACCATGAAGCAGGCGGTCTTCAGTGCAAACCAGATGAAGGGTGGCAACCAGGGGCCATGCCAGCCACCGAAGAACAGGGTCACGATGAGGGAGGAGATCAGCACGATGCCGATGTACTCGCCCACGAAGAAGAGACCCCATTTCATGCCCGCATACTCGATGTGATAGCCATCGGCGAGCTCCTGCTCGGCCTCCGGCTGGTCAAACGGGTGGCGGTGGGTGACGGCGACACCGGCAAACAGGAAGGTAATGAAGCCCAGGAACTGGGGTATCACGTTCCACAAGCCCTCCTGTGCCTCGACTATGTCTCTCAGGTTGAAGCTGCCGGTCTGGATCACTATCCCCATCAGGGAGAGCCCCAGGAACACCTCATAGGAGAGGGTCTGGGCCGAGGCGCGCAGGCTGCCGAGCAAGGAGTATTTGTTGTTGCTCGACCAGCCGGCGAACAGCACCGCATAGACTGCCAGTCCCGCGATGGCCAGGATGTAGAGCAGACCCACGTTGAGATCCGCCACGCCCCAGGTGGGGGTGATGGGCACCACGGCAAACGCCAGAATAAAGGCGGTGAAGGCGATGATGGGGGCCAGGATGAAGATCCGGCGATCCGCGAACGGTGGGATCCAGTCCTCCTTGAAAAACATCTTGACCATGTCAGCCGCCAACTGCAGCAGGCCGAACGGGCCCACCCGGTTGGGGCCGTAGCGATCCTGCCACAGCGCCAGCAGGCGACGTTCGATGAAGCTCATGAAGGCGCCAGCCCCCACTATCCCCACCAGCACGATCAGCGCTTTGCCGACTTCAATCAGCAGCGCCATCAGGGAATCACTCATGCGATCGCCTCCTGCAGGTTGTTGATGTAGACCTGTTGCAGCGCGGTTGGCAGGCCGTTGACGCCGAGCGGCAGACCCAGCAGGCCCTGTGCCAGGGCATCGCTCAGCCGCAGCTTGAGGCGCCAGTGGCTGCCACCCCAGGAGAAGCTCACCTGGTGGCCCGCGTTGAGGGCAAGGCGGTGGGCATCGGCCGGGTTCAGCACCAGTTCGGGCTCATTCATGCGGGCCTGGATGACGGGGCTGCGAGCGGAGAGCTCCTCGCCGCCAAACAGCTGGTCATAGTTGACCACCTGCAGGGCTTCCTGAGCCACGAAGGGGGCAGGTATGGCATCAAACCAGCCGAGGGTATCTTCACCCGGCTCCAGCAGACGGCGACCGGGATCGCCAGCGCGCAGATGACCACCGACTTCATCCTGGAACTTGTTCCAGGCGGAGGGGGAGTTCCAGCCCGGTGCCCAGGCAAAGGGCACTTGCGGCATGTTCTGGCGGGCACCGGCATAGCCTTCCATGGAGAAGTTGAAGGGGGAGTCGGGATCCTGCGCCACCCGCGGCTCGCTGACGTTCTGATCCGCCAGCATGGAGGTGCGACCGCTGTAGCGGTGCGGCTCACGGGCCAGCCGCATGCCACGGATGCGCAAGCCCGCGTTGGGCGCCGCTTCCAACATGGTGGCCAGCAGCGGATGGCTGGCAGCGCAAGCGTGGCTGATCTGGTCGAATGTCTGCCAGCGCAGCGGCGTGTGCTCGAGCGCCCCTTGCAGCGCGGCCAGCCAGCGCCACCCTTCCCGGATCTGGATGTCGGCGTGATAGAAGGCCGGTGCATAGACCTGGAAGTAGCGCTGGGCACGCCCCTCCATATTGACGAGGGTGCCATCGGCCTCGGCAAAGCTGGCGGCAGGCAGTACCAGATCGGCCTTCTGGGCTGTCTGGGTATCCTGATGTTCGACCACCAGCAGGTGTTGCAGGCGGGCGATGGCCGCATCGACCCGATTGCGCGGAGCGCGGCGATAGAGATCGTTCTCCAGGGTCACCAGCGCCAGGTTATCCCGGGCTTCGATGCGCTCAAGGGCCGCTTCCAGCGATTTGCCTGACGACCTGCCTGCATCCAGCATGGCCAGCCCCAGACTGTTGGCCTCTTGCGCCACCAGTGCCAGGCTGACGTCCTGACCACGGCCCTTGAGGGCGCGGGCTATGTTGCTGGCAGCATCGATCAGTGCCGGGGTGCGAGCCCCCGAACCTGCGATGATGAGCGGTTTTTTGGCATTGCCCAGCAGGTCGGCCCAGCGCGCGGCTTGCGCCTGCTGCTCTTGGCCGAGATCGGACAGGGCCGGCGCCGAGCTGTCGAGCAGATGGGCGATGGCAAAGCCGAGGCGGGCTTGATCCGCGTGGGGGGCGTGCAGTTTTTCTGCCGCCACGTCGTCGAGGCGGGTGCTGTCCAGGCTGGTGATGAGCAGCGGGTAGCGCGCATTCTGGCCCAGGGTCTGCACCGCGGCGACCTGCCACACGTCCACCTTCATCTTGCGGGCGATGTCGCGCGCCTTGCCCTTGACCGATTGGCGCAGGGCCAGGGCGATGCGGGCGGCGCTCATGGTGACATCTTCACCCAGCAGCAAAATGGCGTCGGCCTCTTCCATGTCCCGCAGGCTCGGGGTACGGATACCGCCGTGTTGCAGTATGTGCAGCATCTTTTGCAGGCACTCCCATTCGCTCTGCTCGACGCCGCAATAGAAGTTGTCGGTACCAACCAGCTCGCGCAGGGCGAAGTTGCTCTCCAGCGATGCGCGGGGAGAGCCGATGCCGATGACGCCGGCGGCGGTGCGCAGGGCATCGGCGGCGCGGTTCAGGGCGCCGTCCACCGTGATGGTCAGCTTGTCGTTGCCGTCACGCAGAAATGGTTGACGCGGGCGATCTGCCAGATTGACGTAGCCATAGCCAAAGCGGCCCCGATCGCACAGGAAGTAGTGGTTAAGGCCACCGTGGAAGCGGTTCTCGATGCGGCGCAGCTCGCCGTAGCGCTCGCCCGGGCTGATGTTGCAACCGACCGAGCACTGCTGGCAGATGCTGGGGGCAAACTGCATGTCCCACTTGCGGTTGTAACGCTCGGAGTGGGTCTTGTCGGTGAAGACGCCGGTGGGGCAGACCTCCACCAGGTTACCGGAAAATGCACTCTCCAGAGTGCCATCTTCGACCCGGCCGAAATAGACGTTGTCGTGAGCGCCATAGACACCCAGATCCTCGCCGCCAGCGTAATCCTTGTAATAACGCACACAGCGATAACAGGCGATGCAGCGATTCATCTCGTGATTGATGAAGGGGCCCAGTTCCTGATTCTGGTGGGTACGCTTGGTGAAGCGGTAGCGACGGCTGTTGTGGCCTGTCATCACCGTCATGTCCTGCAGGTGGCAGGCGCCACCCTCTTCACAGACCGGGCAGTCGTGGGGGTGGTTGGTCATTTGCCACTCCACCACGCACTTGCGAAACTCTTTCGCCTCTTCATCTTCGATGGAGATATAGGTGCCATCGGTAGAGGGGGTCATGCAGGACATGACCAGGCGGCCGCGCTTGTCGTCGGCATTCTGATACTGCTTGACCGCACACTGGCGGCAGGCGCCGACGCTACCCAGCGCCGGATGCCAGCAAAAATAGGGGACGTCCAAGCCTAAGGAGAGACAGGCTTGCAGCAGGTTGTCTGCCCCGTCTACCTCGTACTCTTTACCGTCTACAAAAATGGTGGCCATACAACTTCCCTGACATCAATTAGATAAAACGCACAGATTGGATCAGCCGGCAGGCGTAATCAGACAATGGCGTCATCAAACATTTGTGAACCCTGGTTTGCACCGGTTTTGCATGAGACTGCCGCTCCTCGTCTTACCAGCGTTCACCCAGCAGATTGGGCTGGATCCCTTTGAACAGCGTGTGATTATCCTGCGGCCCCTTGATCCCGGCCTCGAATTCGGCGCGGAAATACTTGAGGGCGCTGCCAAGCGGCTCGACGGCGCCGGGGGCGTGGGCACAGAAGGTCTTGCCGGGCCCCAGGAAGTTGCACAGTTGCTCCAGGGTTGCCAGATCCCCAGGTTGACCCTGGCCCCGCTCCAGCGCCCGCAGCAGCTTGACGCTCCAGGGCAGGCCGTCGCGACAGGGGGTGCACCAGCCACAGGATTCGCGGGCGAAGAACTCTTCCATGTTGCGCAAGAGCCCCACCATGTTGATGCTGTCATCCACCGCCATGGCGAGGCCGGTGCCCATGCGGGTGCCGACCTTGCCGATGCCGCCGGCATACATCTGGGCATCCAGGTGCTCGGGCAGCAGGAAGCCGGTACCGGCTCCGCCCGGTTGCCACGCCTTGAGGCGGTAGCCGGGTTTCATGCCACCGGCGTAGTGCTCGAACAGTTCACGGGCCGTGATGCCAAAGGGCAGCTCCCAGACCCCGGGGTTGTTCACCTTGCCGGAAAAACCCATCAGCTTGGTGCCGTGATCTTCCGAGCCCGGCAGCGCTAATCCCTGATACCAGGCCACGCCGTTGCCGATAATGGCGGGTACGTTGCACAGGGTCTCGACGTTGTTGACGCAGGTAGGCTTGCCCCAGACGCCGGAAACCGCGGGGAAGGGAGGCTTGGCGCGCGGGTTGGCGCGGCGTCCCTCCAGGGAGTTGATGAGTGCCGTCTCCTCGCCGCAGATGTAACGACCCGCGCCCGTGTGGACGAACAGCTCGAAGTCAACACCCGAGCCGAGAATGTTCTTGCCGAGCAGGCCGGCGGCCTTGGCCTCTTCTACGGCCCGGCGCAGGTTGATGGCGGCATCCACGTACTCGCCACGCAGGAAGATGTAGCCGCGATAGGCCTTGAGAGCCTTGGCGGAGATGATCATCCCCTCGATCAGCAGGTGGGGCAGCTGCTCCATCAGCAGCCGATCCTTGTAGGTATTCGGCTCCATCTCGTCGGCGTTGCAGAGCAGGTAACGGATGTTCATGCTCTCGTCTTTGGGCATCAGGCCCCACTTCACGCCGGTGGAGAAGCCTGCGCCACCGCGGCCCTTGAGGCCGGCATCCTTGACGGTGCCGACAATCTCATCCGGGCTCATCTGGCCAAGGGCTTTGCGGGCCGCCTCATAGCCCTGCTTGCTCTGGTATTCATCCAGCCAGACCGGCTGGCCGTCGTCACGTAGCCGCCAGGTGAGCGGATGGGTTTCGGGGGCGCGTGCGATCAGGTTGGCCGTGCCGATGGAGGCCAGGGGTGTGGTCGGCCGTGGGCTCATGGACATAGATTGGCCTCCGGGGTCTTGTACCGTTCAAGGCGCATGGGCAGATTGCCCTTGTGAAGACTCATGGGTAGGCCTCCAGTGTCTTGAGCAGGCTGATAGCATCGAGCCCGCCATAGGTGTCGTCGTCGATCATCAGCGCCGGTCCCTTGTCACAGTTGCCGAGGCAGCAGACGGGCAGCAGGGTGAAGCGGCCGTCGGCGCTGGTCTGGCCGGGGGCCAAGTCCATCACTTCCTTGAGGCCGGCCAGCAGCTCTTCGTGGCCGTTGATGTAACAGACCATGCTGTCACAGACCCGGATGATGTGGCGCCCGACCGGCTGGCGGAAGATCTGGCTGTAGAAAGTGGCAACCCCTTCCATGTCGCTGGCGGGAATGCCGAGTTCGGCAGCGATGGCATGGATGGCACCGTCCGGTACCCAACCGCGAGCCTGCTGCACTATTTTGAGTGCTTCTATGCTGGCGGCGCGGGGATCTTCGTAGTGGTGTATCTCATGCCCGATGGCATCGCGTTCGGCCTGGCTCAGGACGAAGCCGTCCCCCTTGCCCTGGCACGCACTCTGCCCCTGCGGGGTCTGATTGTTTTGGCACTGACATTGCTGGCTCATGGCTTAACCTTTTGTGGCTTGTCCTTTTTGTCGCGTAACGGTTGTTTAGTAACAGCGGTTACTCAACGATCCACATCCGACATAACGAAATCGATACTGCCCAGGTAGGCGATGAGATCCGACACCATGCTGCCTTTGATCACCGAGGGGATCTGTTGCAGGTGAGCAAAGCTCGGGGTGCGGATCCGGGTCCGGTAGCTCATGGTGGAGCCATCGCTGGTCAGGTAATAACTGTTGATCCCCTTGGTCGCCTCTATCATCTGGAAGGATTCGGCGGCCGGCATTACCGGGCCCCAGGACACTTGCAGGAAGTGGGTGATCAGGGTCTCGATGTCTTGCAGGGTGCGATCTTTCGGCGGTGGTGTGGTGAGAGGGTGATCTGCCTTGAATGGCCCCGCCGGCATGTTCTTCACACACTGATCTATGATACGCAGGCTCTGGCGCATCTCTTCGAGGCGTATCATGCCACGGTCGTAAACATCGCCATTGGCACCGACTGGCACCTCGAATTCGAACTGATCGTAGCCCGAATAAGGGCGCCATTTGCGCACGTCGAAGTTGAGGCCGGTGGCGCGCAGACCGCCCCCTGTGACGCCCCACGCCAATGCCTGCTCTGTGGTGTAGGAGGCGACGCCTATAGTGCGGCCGCGCAAGATGCTGTTGCGCATTGCAGCCTTCTCGTAATCCATCAGCCGCTTGGGCAGCCAGTCCAGCAGGTTCTCCTGGATGAGACGAGCCCAGCCCACCGGCAGATCGTGCGCCACGCCGCCAATACGGAACCAGGCCGGGTGCATGCGCGCGCCCGTGATGGCTTCGATGATGGTGTAGATCTTCTGGCGATCGGTGAAGGTGAAGAAGACGGGGGTCATGGCACCCACGTCCTGGATATAGGTACCGAGGAACAGCAGGTGGCTCTGGATACGGAACATCTCCGCCAGCATCACCCGGATCACGTCGACCCGGTGGGGCACCTTGATACCCGCCAGCTTCTCGACCGCCAGCACATAGGGCAGGTTGTTCATGACGCCACCCAGGTACTCGACCCGGTCGGTATAGGGGATGTAACTGTGCCAGGACTGGCGCTCCCCCATCTTTTCGGCCCCACGGTGGTGATAGCCGATGTCTGGCACGCAGTCGCGGATCTCCTCACCATCGAGCTGCAGCACCAGCCGGAAGGCGCCGTGAGCGGAGGGGTGGTTCGGGCCGAGGTTCAAGAACATGTAGTCCTCGTTCTCGTTGCCCCGGTTCATGCCCCACTCTTCGGGTTTGAACAGCAGGTTATCCTGCTCCTGATCCTGTTTGACCGTATCGAGCATGAAGGGATCGAATTCGGTGGCGCGCGCCGGATAGTCCTTGCGCAGCGGGTGTCCTTGCCAGCTTTTGGGCATCATGATGCGGGTCAAATGGGGGTGACCATCGAAGTGAATGCCCATCAGATCCCACACTTCCCGTTCGTACCAGTTGGCGTTGGGGAAGTGGCGGCTGACGGTTGGCAGGCTCAGATCGCTCTCTTTGAGCGGCACCTTCAGCATCAGATCGGCGTTACGGTCGATGGAGATGAGGTGATAGAAGATGGTGAAGTCGCTCTCGGGCAGGCCGTCGCGATGGCTGCGCATCCGCTCGTCGGTGGCGCTGAGATCAAACAGCATGACGAACGGGGAGGGGAGCTTGCGCAAGAAGCCCATCACGTCCAGCAGCAGCTCGCGGGAGAGCCAGAGCACAGGCACGCCGGTGCGGGTGGTCTGAACTGTGAAGCGCTCGGCGCCGAAGTGGGCAAACAGCTCGCCGACCACCTGGGCATCCTGGTGATCGCCCGGTTGCCACTGGGCCATGGTGTAGTTACTGGGGAATTCTCGGGTCAGTTTCATGATCAGATCTCATCCGGCGTGCGCAGGTTGGTTACGTTGATCCGCTCGCCGCGCTTGCGTTCCTTCTCGGCCTGCATCTGGGGACGGTAGATCCCCTGATCGCCCACCACCCAGGAGAGGGGCCGGCGCTCCTTGCCGATGGAGTCTTGCAGCAACATCAGGGCTTGCAGGAATGCCTCGGGACGGGGCGGGCAGCCAGGAATGTAGACGTCGACCGGCAGGAACTTGTCCACGCCCTGTACCACGGAGTAGATGTCATACATACCGCCCGAGTTGGCACAGGCGCCCATGGAAATGACCCACTTGGGTTCGAGCAGCTGCTCGTAGAGGCGCTGAATGACTGGCGCCATCTTGATGAAGGGCGTCCCTGCTATCACCATGAAATCGGCCTGACGCGGCGAGGCACGGATGACTTCCGCCCCGAAGCGAGCTACGTCATGGGGAGAGGTGAAGGCGGTACACATCTCCACGTAGCAGCAGGAGATGCCGAAGTTGTAGGGCCAGAGGGAATTCTTGCGACCCCAGTTGACGGTGTCTTGCAACACCTCCTCGAGACGCCCCATCATGATGCCGCGTTCAGCCTGTTGCGCCAGCGGATCATCGACGGTCTGGCGTTGTTCCTGGGGGTAGCGCTCAACTGGCGCATCCGGGTCAATCCGGGTCAGGGTGTACTTCATGGTGCAACCTCAAAGGGAATATCGGTCATTCAGTCTGGCTTCTTGTCAGTCAGAGCGCGTTTCTTTGGTGCCCAGTCGAGGGCGCCGATGCGCCACAGGTAGATAAGACCTACCAGCAGCAGAGTGATAAAGATGGTGGCTTCGATAAAGCCGACCCAGCCACTCTCCCGAACGGAGACGGACCAGGCGAACAGATAGAGGGCCTCGACGTCGAAGATGACGAAGAACATGGCGACCAGGTAGAACTTGGCGGAGAAACGCAGACGGGCATTGCCAACCGAATCTATGCCCGACTCGAAGGGCTTGTTTTTGGCTCGGCCGTAGGCTCGGCCTCCCAGCAAGGCGGCCAGACCTATCATGATCAGACACAGGCAAATGGCTGCAACGACATAGATAGCAAAAGCCCAATGCTGGACAGCGATATCAGCAAACATATAGGTTTTCCCTAACCGAATTAATCATGTGACTTAACAATGGTGTTACGCATTATGCCACTTCCATACTGATTTACATGTCATTTCAAAGGATTAATTATTAATCATCGGGAGGAAAATCGTATTTTGCTAGCAATGTCAATTTTCTCATTTGAGAATCATTTTCAACGGCGAGAATAGACCCGGAAAAGGGCGCTCAGCAGAGTTTGCCTAGGCGCTGCCTGCAGAGGAGAGCAGGGGATACGGGTCGGATGACAGGAGCAAGTCAGGCAGGGTGAGGTGCAAAGAAAACCCCGCAGGGCGGGGTGTGTTGATCATGGTTTGAGGATGGGGAGCGCCTCTTCTGCGGCCTTGCCCTGAGAGAGGGTGATCTCGACCCGGCGGTTGGCCTGTCTATGCTCCGGCGTGTCGTTAGCATAACGTGGCTGGGCATCGGCCACCCCCTGAGCGATGACCCTGGTTGCATCCAGCTTGGGGTTGGTGAGCAGGGTATGGACGATGGAGGCCGAGCGCAGCACCGATAGCTCCCAGTTGCTGCGATAGAGCTCTATCGGCGCCTGTGAGTTGTCTGTGTGGCCGGTCACCACCACCTTGCCCGGGATGTCTGCCAGTATGCCGGAGATCTTGTTGACCAGCGGGATGAACTGGGGCTGCAGGAAGGCCGAATCGGCCGGAAACAGCGCCTTCTCGCCGATGCGGATCACCAGCTGGCTGCCAAGCTGCTCCACCTCCAGATCCTTGGATTCAATCTGTGCCTTGAGCTGCTGCTCGAGCTTCTTCTTGGTGACCTGTACCCACTCCTGTTCCTTGGTCTTGTGCGGCCATGCCTCGGTGGCACTCGGCTTCTCAGAGGCCCCTATGGTTTCGTTGAAGGGATCTGCCGCTGCGGTCGGTGCCTCTTTTTCCAGCACAGTCTCTTTATCCGGACTGCTGGGGGTCGTCCTGGATTCGGGCTCCAGGATCCCGGTGCCGCCCTGCATCACAGGAGAGCCTGCCGGTGGAGAGATGAGGCCGATTTTACCCAGCGACTCGATGAAGCCCTGGATCAGCACCCGGGTCTCGGACTGTTTGGCCATGGCAAAGGAGTAGAGCACCACGAACAGGGCGAACAGCAGGGTCATGAAATCGGCATAGGAAACCAGCCAGCGTTCGTGGTTTTCCGGCGCTTCAGGCTTTTTCTTTTTGGCCACCATGGCCTCCCAGATAAGGTTCGAGGGTAACTTGTAACCGGGCTTGCGACTCGCCATCCACGATGCAGAGGATACCGGTCAAGGTCATCTCCTTGTAGTGGCGGATATCATGGGCAAACCCCTTGTAGCGGTTACCGAAGGGAAGAAAGATCAGGTTGGCGGCACCCACCCCGTAGATGGTGGCGATGAAGGCCACCGCGATGGCCCCCCCCAGCTTGTCAGGGGCATCGAGCAGGCCCATGGCGTGGATCAGGCCAAATACCGCACCCACTATCCCCATTGTCGGGCTGTAGCCGCCCATGGCCTCATAGAATTTGACGGTCTGCTCGAGATCCTCATGCTCGAACTCGATCTCGTTTTCCAATACCTCGTGGATCTTGGTTTTCTCGTAGCCATCGACCATCATCTGCACCCCTTTTTTCAGGAAGGGATCCTTGATATCGTCGATCATGCCCTCCAGAGCCAGCATGCCGCTGCGTCTGGCGTTGCCGGCCAGGGTCTCCAGCAACTGTGCCTGTTCCAGCATGTCGAGCTTGGGGGGGGAGAGTAGCCACTTGAAGCGCTTGAAGGTTTTACCGACGACGGAGAAGGGAAACTGAGTCAGTGCGGCACCGATCGTACCGCCTATCACTATGAGGAAGGCTGGCAGATCGAGCAGGGCGCTGGGATGGCCCCCCTCTATCATGTTGCCGCCAAGGATGGCGAGCAACGCCAGCATCAAGCCAATCAAGCTCATTTTTGTACGTCCCTGGATATTGATAATGGCTAGTGTAGCTATTTAAGTATCAGTTTTTCAAAATGATATCCAATCGGTGAGCAATAAATCAGAGTCGTGTCCGGCGGGAACATATGTTACAGCGCAGGGCTGAACGCCGCTCTGGGCAGGGTGAGAAACAAGGCATGCTCATACCGAGGTGGGCAAGGACGCCTGATAGGGAGAATGTCACCGCGGGGATGCCGGTGTGTTGCGAGAGGAGGGGGAGAGCATTCGCCGATCGAGAGCAGATGGCGCAGGCCAAAAAGCAAAAAACCCGACCAGTTAGGTCGGGCTTAGCGATTTGGCGGTGAGGGAGGGATTCGAACCCTCGATACGTTGCCGTATACACACTTTCCAGGCGTGCTCCTTCAGCCACTCGGACACCTCACCAAATTTTTGACCAGGGTTTAACGTGTTTGGCCAACACTTCATTCGCCGCGCCGTTGCGCTGGAACGGGGCGTAATTTAGGGGAAAGGGCTGCCAGGGTCAACCATTTTTCCCCTTATTTTTCATAATCTTTATCGAATGCCTATCCCTTGAACAGAATGCCGGTTTTTTAAACTTGATCAGGGCTTGTCCAAGATGATCAGACTGTCGGGCAGCTCATTCTGATCCCGGGTCGCCGGGAAGGCATCGGTCAGGATGGCGCGGGTGCGCTCCACGCACTCGATGAATCCCTGCTCCACCTCCCGGTTGCGTACCCGTTGAGTGAAGTCGTCGATGATCGCCTGCCACAGGGCATTGTCGATATGCTGGGCGATGCCGTCATCCACCAGTATTTCCACATAGTGTTCGGCCACCGAGACGAAGATCAGCACCCCCAGCCGGTCCCGAGTGCGGTGCAGCCCCTGTTCGACAAACTGCAGGCGAGCCATCAACGCCGCCCTGCGCTGGCGTACCTGCTTCGGGATCAGATACATCTTGATGGGGGTCCAGTGGAACAATATGCTCAGCAGCAGCCACACCGACCACTGTGCTAGCAGGATCTCGTACCAGCCGAGCCAGAAGCCGAGCTCAAACACCAGCAGGGGGGTGAGCATGGCAATCAGCGCAGCCCACAGGGTGGGAATATAGCGATAACCGTCACTGGCTGGCGCCAGCACTGTGACCAGTTCAGCATCCGTTTCCAGCTCCGCCTCGCGAACCTTGGCCTGTAGCGTGTGGAAGAACTGTTTAGAAATCATAGTGTCGTCTCTTCATGCCTGTATTCCTGTTACCAACCACCGGAGGCTCCGCCGCCGCCAAAACTGCCGCCGCCCCCACTGAAACCGCCACCGCCGCCGCCCCGGCTGCCGAAGCTGCCTGCACCGAAGCCTCCTGTCAGCAAAGCCGCGCGGCGTCGGCCACCGCTGCCGCCCCCGCCACCGCCGCGCAGGTTATGCAGCACTAGCATCACAATCACTATCAGGATGAACAGCCAGGGACCGCCCAGCCTCTCCTTTTGTTTGGGAATGTCCACCGGCGTGTACTCACCCGCCAGCGCCTGCATGATGCCCCTGCTGCCTGCGACCACACCGGCGGCCATGTTGCCACGCTTGAAGGCGGGCAGTATCCGGGCCTGGATGATGTTGGCCGCAATGGCGTCGGGCAGGGCACCTTCCAGCCCATAACCCACTTCGATGCGCACCTTGCGCTCATCCTGTGCGATCAGCAGCAGGACGCCGTTGTTTTTGCCTTTCTGACCAATGCCCCAGTGGCGACCGAGCTGGTAGCCATACTCCTCTATGGTTCCACCATCCAATGTATCGATTGAGACCACCACCAGCTGGATGCCGCTACGCCTTTCAAATGCGGCCAGTTGCTGGGTCAGCTGATGAGCTTGCTTACGGGACATCAGGTTTGCCTCATCCACTACCCGGCCGCTGAGGGCTGGAAAGGTGGGGGCGGCTTGCAGCGCTGCCATCCACAGCAGCAGACAAGGCAACAGCCAGCGGGCAAGCCTGCTCATTGGAAGTTGACCTTGGGCGCCTCATCGGCACCTGGCTTGGCACTGAAGCTCGGTTTGGCCTCCAGATCCGAATAGAGCAACTTGGACCAGATGACGCCGGGGAAGGTACGGATCTCGGTATTGAACTGGCGCACCGCCTCAATGTTGTCGCGGCGGGCCACCGAGATACGGTTCTCGGTGCCTTCCAGCTGTGCCTGCAGGGTGAGGAACTGCTGATCTGCCTTCAGATCCGGATAGCGTTCGACTACCACCATCAGCCGGGCGAGGGCGCTGGAGAGCTGGTTCTGGGCCGCTTCAAACGCCTTGAGCTGGGCAGGATCGCTCACCTGCACGCTGCCGACCCGGGCTCGGGCGTCGGTGACCGCTTTCAGGGTCTCTTGCTCGTGGCTGGCGTAGCCCTTGACGGTGGCCACCAGATTGGGAATGAGATCGGCCCGGCGCTGGTACTGGTTCTCGACCTGGCCCCAGCTCGCCTTGACCTGTTCATCCAGGGTCGGAATGTTGTTCATGCCGCAACCCGTCAGTCCCAGCAGCAGGGTCAGGGTCAACAGGCTCTGCGTTGTCCGGCGCCAGAGTGAAGTGGCCATCTTGTTGTTCTCCATTGAAATTTCTAGCGGATATAGGTGCACCATAACAGCTTGTGGTCAACTGCCACAACGGGCGGGCAGCCTGGGTTTGCTGTACGTCATCGAGACCTTGGGTAATTGCGGCTTGTCCTTGAGCCAGGAGGCCAGCTCGGCGTCGCAGCCATTGCCGGGCGGGATCGGGGCCTGGGGTTCGCAATCCGGACTGCCAGCCGGACAGTGCAGCCGCACATGGAAGTGGCTGAAGTGGCCGACCCAGGGACGTAGCTTGGCGACCCAGGGTTCATCAGCGGCCCGCTTGCACACCTCGCCCTTGAGCACCGGATTGATAAAGATGCGGGCAACCTCGGGCTTGCTGGCCGCCAGGCGCAGCAGTTCCAGTTGCTGGGGACCGAAACGTCCCGGCAAGACCCGGTAACTGGGCTCGTCGATCAGCGCCCACTCCTTGGGGGCATCCTGTTCCCATTTGCTGATGGGCTGGTTGGCCATCCGGAACCAGATGTCGGCATCGAGCCCGGTCTGGTGGCTGCGATGGCCCGAGCTGAAGGGGCCGCCGTGGGCCATGGCCAGATCGGCGATATAGAGATCCGGCATGCCGGCCATCCGGGTCTGGTTTGCCAGGGTCGTGAGATAGTGAATAAGGTCGGGGTGACCGTAGTAGCGCAGTCGTTTGCTGCGGATCACCTGATAGCCGGGCCCTGTCAGCGGGAGGGCCATGCTATGTTTGAGGCAGCCGGCCGAATAGCCGCCAATGGCTTCAGGAGCGATTGGGTGGGCACCGGAATGCAGGGCACTGGCCATGAACAGCAGGGTGGTAGCAAGCATGAGACTCCCGACAATTACGCTAAGAGATGGGCTCAGATAACCCCAATCATATCAAGAGTCTGGCGAGGTCGTCACCCGACTTGCCGGTCGGGTTGCATCTTGGCGTCCGGCTCCCGCACAATGCGCGACACATCTAGGTGAGCGCACGAGAACATAAGGAGAGCGAGATGAAGGTGAGTGAGCTGGTGGATAAGGCGGGGCTCTGTTGCCTGATGCCTCCCGCCCGACGTTTTTATCCTGTGATGGGGATCTTACTGCTGGCGAGTCTGGTGACTGTGCTGGCCGCCGTCGGCCTGGGCTATCCGGCGATGGGGCTGCTGCCCTGGGTGGGGGTGGTGTTTGGCGGCATAGTGCTGTTGATGATGGTGTTGCCTCGCAACTGGCAGCGCTGGCGACTGGCCGAACTTGCCTGGGACGACGAGCGTCTCTACCTGCTCAATGGCAGCGATGACAGGGCGCTGGCTCTGCCAAGAGCGGCTCTGGTCGGCATTGAGCGGGATCGCACGGTGGGCCACGACGGCCAGTGGCTGGCGTTCAGCCTGGATCTTCGGCTCGATGGTGAGCAGCTTGCGGCGGCGACCAAACTGATGGGGCTAGGTCGTGAGGGAACCCACGAAGTCGCACCCGGCATTTATCGCTTTGGCTTTAAACGGGCCTGGCACGGTCGCCGCGCACTCAAGGAGATGCTCAAGGCGCTGCTTCCCATGTGAGCTGACTATTTTCTCGACAATCCGCCTCAAAGCTCAGATACTGCCAGTGACTCGAATTGATCTTGCCTGTTCTGTTCACCCAAGAGATCAATGGCTTGAGTGAACAAAATGGGGAGTGCCTCGGCATGATGCCCTGGCAGGTCCGGCATGGAGGGTGTGCCCTTACTTCTGTGTTGGTGATTAAATAGAGAAGGCACCTTGAATCGAGAGTGGATGGCATGAAGATTTACGTAGGTAATCTGTCGTACCGGATGACGGCCGACGAACTGACAACCGTGTTCAGCCAATTTGGGCAGGTAGAAAAGGTCGATATCATCATCGATCGCGATACCGGTCAGTCCAAGGGGTTTGGCTTTATTGAAATGCCTGTCAATGGCGATGCTGAGAAGGCTATCGCCGGTTTACATGGCACCGAAATCGGTGGCCGCACCATCACAGTCAACCAAGCCAAACCGAAGACAGATGCACCACGTGGTCGCCCCCAGCGTCATCGTTGAGTTGCCTTGATAATGCAGAACGGCATGGGTATCCCCCATGCCGTTTTTGTTGGTGCGTTATGCGGCTGTCATACAGGGTCAGGGCACGTCATACCCGAGCGCCGCCTTGCGAATGCGGAACCACTGCTGGCGGTTGAGTACGATGGACTCGGCGGCCACGGCGGCGGCGATCCGCTCCCGCTTGCCTGAGCCTATCAGCGGCAACGGCTGGCTTGGCAACATCATCACCCAGGCGTAGACCAGCTGCTCTATGTGCTGAGCGCCCACTTCATGGCGGATCTGCTCGAGCTCGGCGCGTAGCGGCGCATACTCCTGGCCGTTGAACAGGCGTCCGCCACCGAGGCAGGACCAAGCCATGGGCTTGATGCGAAGTTGCTGGCATTGATCCAGGGTGCCATCCAGGGTGGTGCTCTGGTTCAGCGGCGAGATCTCCAGCTGGTTGGTGACCAGCGGGAAGGGCAGGCGTGACTGCAGCAGCTCGAACTGGCGAGGGGTGAAGTTGGATACCCCGGCGTGCTTGATCTTGCCTGCCTGCCTGAGGGTGATGAAGGCATCGGCCACCTCGTCGGCATCCATCAGGGGGTCGGGGCGGTGGATCAGCAGCAGATCCAGATAGTCGGTGCTGAGTTTGCGCAGGGAGTTCTCGGCACTGGCGATGATGTGCGCCTTGCCGGTGTTGTAGTGGTTGAGCGCATGTTCCGGCTTGGCGGTGAGGGCGATGCCGCATTTGCTGACGATTTCCATTCGGGCGCGCAGGGAGGGCTCAAGGCGCAGGGCCTTGCCGAACGCCTCCTCGCACAGGTAACCGCCGTAGATGTCGGCGTGATCCAGGGTGGTCACTCCCAGGTCCAGGTGGTACTTCATCAGATCGAGCAGCGCTGCCGGGGAGAGTTGCCACTCCATCAGACGCCAGTAGCCCATGATGAGGCGGGAGAAGGTCGGGCCCTGCTCGTGCAGGGCGACGCGAGATACAGACATGAGTGACTCCTTGGGAAATTAATGCTGCCAGCATCTTGGTCTCTTCTGCCTGGCAAGGCAATAATGCGTTTTTTGTTCACTCGAACTTTGGTTCTGACAGGAGACATATGGAAGGATTTGCCGAGCGGTTGCGGAGTCTGATCGGGGTGGGCAGCATCAGCGCGTTTGCGCGTAAAGTCGGTTTGAGTGAAGCCCTGATCCGCAAATATCTGAAGGGGGCCGAGCCTGGCCTTGGCAAAGCAAACCAGATCGCCATGGGGGCCAACTGCTCGCTGGAGTGGCTTGCCACCGGTTGTGGTTATCTTTACCGACAGGCAGAAGTGGTGGATCGGGAGGCGCTGGCCGCCGCAGGTACCCTGCTGCAGGAGTTGCAGCCGGAGCAATCCCTGCCTGATGAAAGGCAACTGGTGACCCTGCTCGCCTACTACCAGTTCTTGCGCAGCCACAAGAGGGCCGACGGCTTCCTGGATCTGGCGTTGGCGCGCGAATTTGGCAAGCACCTCAATGAGGCATAAACCCGGATGGGCATAGCCAACCAACTCTTGGCGGCAGCCGATTATTATTCTGATAACCTCTAAACAGACGGCAGATCCGGGGAGAGGGCGATGGGCTATCTGATCTTGGGCAGTGGTGGATTGGGCACGGCGCTGGCCAGGGAGCTGTCGGCTCGTGGCGAGGAGTGGGTGCTGGCCGGCAGGCAACTGCCCAAGGGGCTGGATCCGGCCTGCTACTTCCCGTTGCAGGATGTGGAGCCACTCTCTTTCGATGCGCTGTTCACCCTCTATGACACAAGCCCCCTGCCGAGCGTGGTGATCAACACCATAGGCCTGTTGCACGACATCAACTTCATGCCGGAGCTGTGGGTGGAGGAGGTCAATCCCAAGTGGCTGTGCGACAGCCTGCTGGCCAATGCCTGGCCACATCTGGCCCTCGGCGCCTGCCTGAGCCGCCGCATGACCCCGGATGCCAGCTTGTGGCTCTGTTCTCTCTCCGATCTGGCCGGTAGCCTGACCGCCAATGAGACGGGCTGCCGCTACAGCTACCGGATGAGCAAGGCGGCCCTCAACATGGGGGCCAGGACGCTGGCGCTCGAATGGCGGGATCGTTTCCCCAGCGCTGGGGTGATCACTGTGCACCCGGGCCCCATGGACACCCCCATGAACCAGCCCTTTCTCCATGCGCTGGCCCCCGCCAGCCTGCAGGATCCTGCATTGATCGCCCCCCGTTTACTGGCTCTGATCGCCGGTTTGTCGTTGGCACAATCCGGCGCCTTTGTGGATCTGCAGGGGCAGCCGCTGCCCTGGTAAGCCGTCACCGGGCTCACATTCCAGTGACGCCCTGCTTGCCAAGCCCGCCCGGGCTGGCTAACGTCGTCCTCCTGCACCAGGAGGGATGTCATGCGCTATATCGATTTACGAAGTGATACGGTCACCCAGCCCACGGATGCCATGCGTCAGTGCATGCTCCATGCCGAGGTCGGGGATGATGTCTATGGGGAGGATCCGGGCGTCAACGCGTTGGAAGCCTATGGCGCCGACCTGCTTGGCAAGGAGGCTGCGCTGTTCGTGCCATCCGGCACCATGTCCAACTTGCTGGCGGTGATGAGCCATTGCCAGCGTGGGGAAGGGGCTGTACTGGGCTCGGCAGCCCACATCTATCGCTACGAGGCGCAGGGTTCTGCCGTGCTGGGGTCTGTGGCTCTGCAACCTGTGCCCATGCAGGCTGATGGCTCGCTGGCGCTGGCGGATGTGCGGGCGGCCATCGCCCCTGACGATGTCCATTTTACCCAGACTCGCCTCGTCTGCCTCGAAAACACCCATAACGGCAAGGTGCTGCCCTTGCCTTATCTGCGTGAGATGCGCGAACTGGTCGATGAGCATGGTTTGCAGTTGCATCTGGACGGTGCTCGTCTGTTCAATGCCGTGGTGGCGAGTGGCCATACGGTGCGCGAGCTGGTCGCGCCGTTTGACAGTGTCTCCATCTGCCTCTCCAAGGGGCTGGGAGCGCCGGTGGGATCGCTGCTGGTGGGTTCTCATGCCTTCATCGCCCGTGCCAGAAGGCTGCGCAAGATGGTGGGTGGCGGTATGCGTCAGGCGGGGATCCTGGCTCAGGCTGGCCTGTTTGCG
This sequence comes from Aeromonas popoffii, assembly GCF_037818705.1. Lineage (NCBI taxonomy): Bacteria > Pseudomonadati > Pseudomonadota > Gammaproteobacteria > Aeromonadales > Aeromonadaceae > Aeromonas > Aeromonas popoffii. The sequence goes on from NZ_CP149129.1 coordinate 1,669,491, forward strand.
TTGCAGCAGCATGTGGTACGCCTCGCGGACGATCATCGCCGTGCCAGACGGTTGGCCGAGGGGCTGGCTGCGCTGCCTGGCATCAGGCTGGATCTGGCGCAGGTTCAGACCAACATGGTGTTCCTGCAACTGACGAGTGGCGAGAGTGCACCCTTGCTGGCCTTCATGAAGGCGCGGGGGATCCTCTTCTCCGGTTATGGCGAGCTGCGGCTGGTGACCCATCTGCAGATCCACGATGATGACATCGAAGAGGTGATTGACGCCTTTACCGAGTATCTCGGGGCGTGACAATCTCATGGAATGAACCAGGGCGCCGCGGCGCCCTGTGTTGTTTGCGGCTGGCTCAGGCTTGCCGCTGGCCACTTATCAGCATGGCCTCGTCGGTGGCATCGTAGATCATCACGGCGATATGGGTCACCTGGCCACCAAAGTCGGCCAAGGGCACCAGGGTCAGATTCTGGAACATATGGGGTGCCGAGCCCGTGATGGGGCGATAGTTGGAGAAACGCAGCAGATAGGGTTTCTGCTCCCAGGTGCTGAAGGCGCGATTGTTGAGCTTGAACACCATGTTGGCCTTGCGCTCGAACCAGGCCCTGTCCACATCGGGGAAGAGATCGAACAGCACGCCATCGCGTACCTCACCGGCTAACCTGCCGCTGTGGCTCTCCATGAAGCCGTTCCACACCTGTACCCGGTACGCCTTGTCGAGCACCACCAGCCCCACGTCCAGATTCTGGACTATGTTCATCAGCCAATGAAATTCACGAATTTCCATGGTCACTCCCTAGAGCATGTGCATGATTTTATTGTTCATGGTGGCGATGGAATCTTCGGTAAACAGCAGCAGCAAGTCACACTGCACCGCGTAATCCTGGACCCGATAGTTGATCTCGATGGCCAGGGTGCGGCGCCAGCGGCTCTTGTTGGTGTTAATGAGATCCTTGATGGGTCTGTGCTGGCCGAGCACCACCGGATGACCTTGGCTGAAAGGGGTATCGAGCTGGCTGGCGTAACCGCGCAGGAAGGCACCGATCAGCACGTTGGCTGTGTCCATCAAGAGTTCCAGCTCGGCATTGCGATCCAGCGCCCCCTGGTGGTTCATCAGCCGGGCCAGATCCGTGAAGCTGGAGTCGTGGAACAGGATCAGCGCTTCGCCGGCGATCCCCGCCCCGATGAAGCCCTGACAGACGGCGGAGAGGGTATCCGAGTCGGCGGCGGCCGAGAGGGCCATGTGCAGCTCAGAGACCTCCAGCACGTTGACGTTGGGAATGGGCAGCACCACAAAGGCGTTGAGCAGGCGGGCAAGCAAGTCGGCGGCCTGGCCCATCGAGATGTTGGCGAGCTCTTGGTAAACGTCGCGGATCTCGGGGGTGAGCTTGACGCCAATATCAGCATCAGGCCCACCTGCCGTCAGGCCTTCAAGCAAGGCAGGCGCAGCGGCAACACCATTGGGTTGCCACAAACCGTGTTGCCTGAGCAGGGCACTCAGGGTTTCGGGGGCGGCCGGTTTCTTGATGAAATCGAGGGCGCCAAGACTCATGACCCTTTGATGCGCCTCGGGCTGGATGTCGCCAGAGACGACGAACACCTTGTTGCGCAGCCCTTCCTGTTGCAGGGTCTCCAGCACCCCGTAGCCGTCCATCTCCGGCATGGTCAGATCCAGAAAAATCAGATCGCCATGCCCCATCAGCACTTGTTCCACCCCTTCGAGCCCGTTTGCAGCGTAATGCAGCGTCACATCCCAGTCGGCAGGAAGGGCGCGGGCCAGCTGTTTACGAGCGAATCCTGAGTCATCACATATCAATACATTCATAGTGTTAGGCTGGCCTGGTCAACGAGAATTGTTAATAGTGTGGCCCGCTGACGGTCAGATGCAACGGGACAGACTGGTTGCCGGTGAAAATTGGTTGTCCCATTGGTGGTTCCGGTAGCGCGCTGAGTATTTTTCAACGAATTCAGCGAACATCTTAACACGTAGTGGGGCGAACTGAGGCTGACAGCGCAACATATAGAAGGGGCGATTGCCGGTTTGCCAGTCAGGCAGCACGGCAACCAGTTGCTCATCCTGCAGGAAGGGGTGGACGTAGTGGTGAGGTGCGTTGACTATTCCCAGATGCCGTCTGGCGGCCCTGACTGCCGCCTGGGTCTGGTTGACGGTGAGCTTGGCGGTGCGCTTGATCTGCACTGTCTGCTCGTCCCGGCCGGTCAGTTGCCAGTGCTGATGGGGCCAGCAGTAGATCAGGGAGTGCTCCTCCAGCTGGGCCGGGTGAGTCGGTGTGCCCATCTTCTCCAGATAGAGCCTGGAGGCGAACAGGCCGTATTCGATGTGACCGAGACACTGGGCATTGGTCATGGATTGCGGCAGTTCACCGTTGAAAAACACCAGATCCCGATCGTTGTCGAGCAGGTGCTGATGATCATTGGTCTGGGTGATGTCGAACCGCACAGCTGGGTAGTGCAGGCCAAAATCCGCCAGCATGTCGACCAGTATGGTGTTGGAGAGTGCGATGGGCGCGGCGAGGCGTATCACCCCGTTAATGTCGGCTTCCCGGCCCTGAATTTCACCGGTAGCCTGCTCAATCTCGGCCAGCGGGGTACACAGACGCTCGTAATATCTGAGCCCATCGTCGGTGAGGCGGAGTTTGCGGGTGGATCTGTGTAGCAAGGAGCAGCCGAGCTGCTCTTCCAGCTGAGAAATACGTCGACTGATGGTGCCAGTAGGCATGCCCAGTGCGGCAGCCGCATGGGAAAAACCTCCCTCTTGCACCACCTTGACGAACAGATAAAACTCTTCGATGTACTTCATAAGCGGTGTTCTGGGTGTAACAAGGGAGTGACCTTAAAAAGAGCCGCCAGCCTTGGCAAGTGCAATCCGGCGTTTAATTGATCTGGATTAGATTCGACTCCCGCTGGTATTGGTGCAACAGGCGGACAAATTCGGCAGGGTCCCGATCCAGGCTGTTGTCCGGCACCAGCAGATCGTAACCGAGCAGGTCACGCAAGCGGGTCATGCGATTGGCCAGCATTGCGATGACCCCCTCGTAGCGCTGACCAGATGGGGAGCGAAAGTGGCTCTCCTCCAGCAGACCTTCTCCCTGAAAGGCATCACCGCAGCTGCCGCTGGCACAATCTTGCCGTTCACTGCGCAGGGCTTGCAGCAGCACGGCCCTCTGTTCTGTCAGCAGGCGCACTGCCAATCTGGGTGTGATCAATGTCAAAAAATCGTCGTAATCTTTTATCTTCAAACCTATGTAGGGCAGGGCAACCAGGTCCCAGCCCAGATGAATGAGTGGTTGGTCAATACGTTGAATATTTCTCCATTTCAGGATCCAACCACCGTATTTATGGTGATATTGCAAACAATCGTGACAGAGCGAGAGGCTGAAATGGGGTTCAACCAGTTTCAATGAGCCGATAAATATCATCAGCAGACCCGCCAACAGGCCGGAGATGAAGGGGATTAGTGGTTGTTCACGGAATAAAAAAAGTATAAAAATCATAGTAATGGTTACTATGATGCCCAACAATATCAAGGTGAGTCCGTTTTTCCTGACCATGGGTTTCACATGTAGCGTTTTCATATGAAGTCAGCCCTTGTGCGCATGCTTATTTCCAGATTATGGGCTGGATCCGATTTTGTACCAGCGCCGGGCGTCCCGAGAGGGCGTCTTGTTGCAGGGTTTCCCTGTGATCACACATCATGAATCACCATATTAGATGAATACGCTAGACGAACGGTTATTGAACGGGATGGATGTGCTGCATACCCCGATCTGGGTTTATGACATCCAACATCATCATATCTACTGGGCTAATCGCACCGCATTGGGGGTGTGGGAAGCCAGCTCGCTTGCCGAACTGCAATCACGTGACTTCTCGGCCGACATGGCCGATGCCATCGACTTGTTGCTACAGCGCTATCTCGGTGATTTTCAGCAGGGACGCAGCTACAGCGAGTGGTGGACGCTCTCGCCCAAGGGGGTCAAGAAGCAGATCTACCTGCGGTTGTCCGGCGTTCAGCTGGCCGGTCGCTTGATGATGATGACGGAGGCGGTGATCGACGCCGATACCCTCTATCAGGAGTCCTCCCTCGCTACCGGCGATACCCTGGCCTGTCTGTTTGACAATCAGGGTCGGTTGGAGAGTGGCAACCACCATTTCGACATGTGTTTCGGTGACCAGGTCAACCAGCTCTCCCAGGTGTTTTCCGGCAACGACCAAGCCTTCTATCAGAAGCTCTCCCGACTCGATGAAGTCGTGGCGGAGGGGGAGTGCCGGACGCTCAAGGGGATGCGCTGGTTCCAGTACCAGTTCCGTCATATCCAGCAGGGGGCGCAGATCCTGCTCACCATGCGCGACATAACGGACCGCAAGCTCGAGGAGCTGGAACACCGCCATCTGGCCTGGCATGACTCGCTGACCGGGCTGCTCAACCGTTACGGCCTGATGAAATCCCTCGAGGCATATTGCGGCCTGGGTGGGCGCTTCGCGCTGGTGTTCATGGATCTCGACAACTTCAAGCTGGTCAACGACAACTATGGCCACAAGGCCGGGGATCGTCTGTTGGAGCGGGTGGCCGGTCGGCTCAAGCAGGTTTGCCCGCGAGATGTGGAACTGGCACGTCTCGGTGGGGACGAGTTCACTGCCCTGGTGCCGCTGACTCACGCCAGCAATCGGGCGCAGGAAGTGGCCGATCTCATGCTCTCCCAGATGACCAAGCCGCTGCAGCTGAGCGGGGTGCCCGAGGTGACCATTGGCGGCAGCATAGGCATCGCTATCTACCCGGACGATGCGGATGACGGCGACAATCTGATCACCCGCGCTGACATGGCCATGTATCAGGCCAAGCAGATGGGGCGCCTGCGCTGGCAGCGTTTCACCCCCAGCATGCAGCAGAATCTGCACCGCAAGCTGACCCTGAAGCAATTTCTGGCCAAGGCAATAGGTCGGCAGGAGCTGAGCCTCTGCTACCAACCCCAAGTGGATGTGGCAAAAGGCAAACTGCTCGGTTACGAGGCCCTGTTGCGCTGGCACAACCCTGTGCTCGGCCATGTCTCGCCGGTGGAGTTCATCCCGCTGGCCGAGGAGATGGGGCTGATCCGGGAGATCGGCGGCTGGGTGCTCTCGACGGCACTGGCCCAGATGGCGCATTGGCAGCAACAGTGGCAGGTGCGGGTGCCGGTCTCGGTCAATCTGTCCGGGTTCCAACTCTCCTCCGCCTTGCCGGAGCTGGTGGCTCAGCAGCTCAAGGCGTATGGCGTGGATGCAGGCCTGCTGACTTTGGAGTTGACCGAGACTGTCCTTATGCTGGATATGAAAGGTTGCATCGAGATCCTCGATGCCCTGAGCGAGCAAGGCATCAAGATCGCCATTGACGATTTTGGTACCGGCTATTCGTCGCTGGCTTACCTGAACCGACTGCCGATCGACACCATCAAGCTGGATCGTTCGTTCGTGGTGGGGCTGAACCTGCCAGTGATCCGTGCCACTGTCGCCATGGCGACCAGCCTGGGGCTTGGCATCATGGCCGAAGGGGTGGAGGATGAGCACGAGCTCGCCGCGCTGCGTTCCCAGGGGTGTCACGTGTTTCAGGGCTTTTTGTTCAGCAAGCCGATGACGGTGGCGCAGGTAGAGGCCAGCGCCTTTCTGGTTAGCTGCAAGGCGGGTGTCTATCCGCTGGCGGGATAGGGTCAAGGAACGTGCATCTGTCATCGTTAGCTGCGAGGGGCCTTGGGCCCCTCCGTTTTTTTGGGTAGAGTGTGGACTTCTTCCTGGAGACATCATGAACCCGACCATAGACCTTATTCTCGCCCATCGCTCCATCCGTCAATTTACCCAAGAACCCATCACGGCGACCCAGCTCGACCAGATCCTGAGCGCGGCCCAGTCTGCTTCCAGCTCCAGTTTCCTGCAGACTAACAGCATCATACGGGTTACCGACATGGCCCTGCGCACCCGGCTCGCGGAGCTGGCGGGGCATCAGGCTCATGTGGCCGAGGCGGCCGAGTTTCTGATGTTTTGCGCCGATTATCATCGTCACGGTCAAATCGTGCCGGACGCCCAGACAGGTTATATCGAGCAGCTGATGATCGGCGCCATCGACGGTGCCCTGATGGCCCAAAATGCCCTGCTGGCAGCCCAGTCGCTGGGATTGGGTGGCGTCTACATCGGCGGCATTCGCAATAATCCGGTCGCTGTGAGCGAGGCGCTGGGGCTACCAGACCTGGTTATCCCCTTGTTTGGGCTCTGTCTGGGCCATCCGGCGCAGGTTCCCGAACAGAAACCCCGTTTGCCCCGGGCGCTGGTTGTGCACGAGAATCACTATCAGGCCGAGCTGGATCGCCCCTTGCTGGCGCGATACGATCAGCAGATAGAGGCCTACTATCAGGCCCGCAGCAGCAATAACAAGCAGCAGACCTGGAGCAGCCAGATCCGGGGCATCCTTGGCAAGGAGGCACGCCCCTTCATGCAGGCATTCTTGCAATCGAAAGGGTTCAACCTCAAGTAATGGGCCCGATGGGCGATACTATGAAGTAATGGCAGTGTTGCCATCACTGCGTGATCCTGATCTTCGCTGCTGATTTGTGGGCCCAGAGCACAATAAATCGTGGGTAAGCTCGACGGTGCGGACTACCTTAAGTGGGTCAGCTGTTGTAGGATCGCGCAATTGGATTGGGACAGGAGTTTGAACATCCTATGATTTTAACCTTGGTATTGCTGTCTATTGGCGCACTCCTGTTTCTGGTTATCGCCTATAACGTGATGCAGCAATATAAGCAGAAGGCAGAGGCAGACAGGCGCCATGCCATCGCTCGTCATAAGGCAGTGGCGGATGAAACCGAAGAGGTGCTGTTGAATGTCAACTTGGTGCCCTTCTCCAAGAACATAGTGTTGTTGCTGCAACACCGTATTCTGGATGCGTACCGGGCGATCGCCTTGGTGATGCCCAACGGCCAGATCAAACAGCGCATCGCCGACGTACAGACCCAAATCAAAAATGTGCAGGAGAACTACAGCAACCAGGATGAGGGGCACTTCAAGACACCCGAATCCGACCGCCAGGCCATTCAGATGCTGCAACTGGTCAAGAAAATGCGTGCGGTGCTGCGGGTCGAGCACAACAAGGGCAAGATAGATCCCCACGGTTTTGCCCAAGAGGATCGTCGCCTCGAGCTGATGCAGCTCAAGATCAACATCTCCAATCTGGTCAAACGGGCCATGGATGCCCAGATCCAGGGGCAATATGGCACTTGTCGTCAGCTCTATACCAAGGGGCTCTCTGCTTTGGCCGGGGTATCTGACAAGGACCCTTATCTGATGGCCCGTGAAGAAGACATGCGTCAGGGGCTGGCCGGGCTGGATGCCCATCTGCAGCAGCACAGCGAGAAAGAGCTGCAGAGCATTAAGAATAAAGAGGCTGATGAGCTGGATGTCCTGTTCCAACCCAAGAAGAAATGGTGATCATGTCCCACCCACTCGATACCACACTGGGGCCCATGGCCCCATTTGTTTGCCAGCTGCTGGCTGAACTGGATCAAAGAGCTGTCCATGTCGATGCCATCGACGTTGACCACCTCTGTTACCGCGCGGCCACGCTGGTCGAATATCAGACGCAGAAGCAGACCCTGGCGGCGTACGGTACCCTGCTGGTGGAAGGCATGATAGGGGGGCGTCCTATTGCCACCTACCAGCTGTTTCATCCCGTGCAATGCGGTGACGTCAGGGTGCCCTGCATCGAACTGGCGGCGCCCAAACCGGGCCGCAGCCATCAGGCTGGGCTGGAGCACATAGAGCTGGTGGTGCCGTCACTGCCAGCGCTGGTCGCCGCGCATCCCGATGTGCCGTTCAAGACTGGCAACATGGATGATCTTCGCAACCCGGACGTGGGCTTGATGTTGGCGTCGGGCCAGATCAAATTTCACTTGCGCGCCTTGGCCGAGGTGATCGAAGAAGAGCTGCGCACTGGCGCTGTGGTGCCTGTGCCCGCCGATTATTACGATAACATCGGATTGCTGTGAGAGCGGGCACAGGTGCTCGTTGATGATACGCAGTGTAAGCGTGTGAGCCCGACCGATGACTACGACTGCATATGGCAGGAGAGGGGGCGGGTGGTACGCCCCTTCACGTGACCGAGCCAGAGGCTCAGGCCCGCGGTGATCACCAGCACCAGCTCGATGCCGAGCACCAATCCTACCAAGCCACCCCGCTCCCAGAAGGGGTGCAGGTAGAGGCCTCCCAGGCTGGCTCCCAGATAATACCCCACCAGATAGAGTGACGAGGCGAGCGCCCGGTTATGTTCCACGTGCTGGCCAACCCAGGCACTGGCACAGGCGTGGGCGAGAAAGAACCCGAAGCTCGAGATGAGCAGCCCCGTCAATATGGCCGCCAGCGAGCCGTGCAACAGCAGTGCACTGCCCAGCGCCATCAGCGAGATCCCCGCCAGCAGCAGGCGCTGTGCCCCCCAGCGGTGGGCGCAGCGACCACTCAGGGAGGAGGCGACCGTGCCCGACAGATAGGTCAGGAACAGCATGCCGAGCCACTGGGTGGGCAGGGAGAAAGGATCCTTGGCCAGCAGGAAGGTGAGGTAGCTGTACTGGTTCAAAAACACCATGAAGTTGAGCCCGCCGATGAGATAGGCTCCGACCAGCAGCGGGTTGCCCAGGTGGCTGCTGATGGCCTGCCGGAATTGGCCCGGAGCGGCGATGACCGGCATGAAACGGGTCTGGGCGGGCAATAACCAGATGACGAGGGGCAGCAGGGTCAGGCTTATCAGGCCGATGCCGAGAAAAGTGTGTTGCCAGTTGCCAAACCAGCCAGCCAGCAGACCACCGACGACCCGGCCTGCGATCCCGCCGAGCGAGTTGGCGGCGATATAGACCCCGACGGCGGAGAGGAGGGCGCGTTTGCTGAACTCTTCTCCCATATAGGCGATGGCGGTGGCGGGCAGTCCGGCCAGCAATATCCCTTGCAGTATCCTCAGCAGCAACAGCTGTTCAAACTGGTGCACCAAGCTGATGAGCAGGGAGAGCAGGATGGCACCGGCCAGGCTCCACAGCATGATCCTGCGCCGGCCGAACCTGTCCGCGAGGCGTGCGCAGAGCAGCAGCGAGGCGGCCAGACCTGCAGTGCAGCCAGCCAGTGTCCAGCCCGCGGTCAGCGAGCTGACGGAGAAGACATCTGCCAGCAGTGGCAGCAGTGGATGGGTTTGGTAGAGGTTGAGAAACACCAGGAAGGAACCCAGGCTCAGGGCCAGGGTGGCGCGTCTCCATTCACGGCTGCCTACTTCGATCATATGCGGTTGTCCTGACGGCTTTTGTGCAGAGTAGTGCGCCGCAGGGCATAAATATAATATATTTAAGTTATCCAACTAATAAGATTAATTGATATGGACTTGAAACAGCTCACCTATTTGCTGGCGGTACGGGATGCTGGCTCCTTCACCAGGGCTGCCAATGGTCTGCATGTGGCCCAGCCCGCCATCAGCATGGCCATCGCCAAGCTGGAGCAGCAACTCGAGTTGCGGCTGTTTGACCGGCAGGATCGCACAGTGCGGCTCACCCCGGAGGGGGAGGTGCTCTGCCGTCATGCCGAACGACTGTTGTTGCAGATGCACCAGGCAGAAGCCGAGATGGCCGAATTGAAAGGGTTGGAGCGTGGCGAGGTGCGCATCGGCATTCCCTACATGATGGGCTCTTACTACTTTCCTCCGATCCTGATGGCCTTCAAGCATCGCTATCCCGGCCTCAAGATCCGGGTGGAGGAAGCGGGCTCGCGTGAGCTGCTGAGCCGCATGGTGGATGGCACCCTGGATCTCGCCATCCTGATCACCAGCGATCTGCCACCTGCGCTGGAAGGGGCCCAACTGCTGCGTGAAGAGATGTTGATGGTGGTGGGGGAGGAGCACCCGTTGCGGCAAGTCCCTGCCGTCTCCCTGACCCAGTTTTTCGGCCAGGAGCTGGCCATGTTCCGGCGCGGTTTCTACCACCGCGAGCACATGGAGGCATTGGCGCAGGGGCTGGGCTGTGAGCCCAATATTTCCTTCGAAAGCAACCTCATTCCGTTGCTCAAGGCGGTGGTGAAGCAGGGCTTTGCGGTGACCACCTTCCTGCGGATGGTGCTGGACGAGGAGACAGCCCTGACCGGAGTGCCGTTTGCTCCGCCTATTTTCCTCGATCTCTGCGTGGCGTGGCGACGGGGGGATCCACTCTCCATGGCGAACCGCGCCTTGCGGGATTTTTTGCTGGCGCAGGCCCAGCCATAAATAGCCAAGAAGAAAAGGCTATCAGGCAAAAGTTTGTTAGTATTAGTTCAAGTCGCCTTTAGAGCTTAACATCATGAAACTCCAACAGTTGCGTTATATCGTTGAGGTTGCCAACCACAGATTGAACGTGTCGGCAACGGCAGAGAGCCTCTATACCTCTCAGCCAGGGATCAGCAAGCAGGTACGCATGCTGGAAGATGAGCTGGGGATCCAGATTTTCGAGCGCAGTGGCAAGCATCTGACCCAAATCACACCGGCAGGACGAGATGTGATCAAGATAGCCAACGAGATCCTGGGCAAGGTGGAAAGCATCAAGGCGGTGGCGAGCCAGCATACTCATCCCGAACAGGGCACGCTTCATATCGCGACCACCCATACTCAGGCCCGTTATGCGCTGCCTGATGTGATCAAGGGGTTCATCAAGCGCTTTCCCAAGGTCTCCCTGCACATGCATCAGGGTACACCGACCCAGATCAGCGAAGCCGTGGTCAAGGGGCTGGCCGATTTTGCTATCGCCACCGAAGCGCTGCACTTGTATGAAGATCTCATCATGCTGCCTTGCTACCACTGGAATCGCAGCGTGATCGTGCCCAAGGGTCATCCTTTGACCCAGGTTGGCAAGCTCTCCATTTCAGATATTGCCCGTTTCCCGCTAGTGACCTATGTGTTTGGCTTCACCGGGCGCTCCGAGCTGGATAACGCCTTCAACCGGGCCGGGTTCGAACCCAATATCGTCTTCACCGCCACCGATGCAGACGTGATCAAGACCTATGTCCGGCTGGGGATTGGCATAGGCGTGATGGCGACCATGGCGCTGGATCCTGCGGTCGATACCGATCTGGTGGCGCTCGATGCCAGCCACCTGTTCGCCCACAGCACCACCAAGATAGGGTTTCGCAAGGGATCCTTCCTGCGTACCTACATGTATGACTTCATGACCCGTTTTGCCCCGCATCTGACCCGGGATGTGGTGGAGCGCGCTATCGCACTGCGCTCCAGTGACGATGTGGATGCCATGTTCGCCGATATCGAGTTGCCTATCCGCTAGCACGGCCAGCCACTGTGTCTGCCAACAAAAACGCCTCCCGATGGGAGGCGTTTTTTATGCGGGCGTGCGGTGCTCCGGGATCACTTCTTGAACAGGTGATCCAGCTTGCTCGCTTTGGTTGAGAGATAAAACTCGTTGTGGGGATTGCGCCCTTCCTGCAGGGGAACCCGCTCCGCCACCGGAATGCCAAAGCTCTCCATCGCTTTCATCTTGCGTGGGTTGTTGGTCATCAGGCGTAAGCTGGTGACGTGCAACGCCTTGAGCATGTCCGCGCAGATGGTGTAGTCGCGCATGTCGGCGGCAAAGCCCAGTGCCACATTGGCCTCAACGGTATCGGCGCCCTGATCTTGCAGGTGGTAGGCCCGGATCTTGTTGAGCAGGCCTATGCCACGTCCTTCCTGGCGTACATACAGTAAGACGCCCCGACCGGCCTTGGCGATGTTTTCCATGGCTGCCTGCAATTGGAAACCACAGTCGCAGCGCAGGCTGAACAGGGCGTCTCCGGTGAGGCACTCAGAGTGAATGCGGCCCAGCACAGGCGCATCACCCGTGACATCGCCCATCACCAGCGCAGCATGATCCTTGCCGGTACCGGTTTCCTGAAAGCCTACCAGCGTGAAGGTGCCCCAAGGGGTCGGCAACTTGGATTTGGCCACGAGGGTAACGCTGCTCATAGGTTGCTCCTTACTACAGCTGCTTAAAAAGGGCGGCCAGTTTAGCGCGCCTTGTCCATAACAACCATAAGAACAAAACCTTGAACTGTTTAATGACTTGAGTCGCTGTACGCAAACCACGCGATCGCGACGGCTTCTGTGCAAATGTGCGTCCTGACGACTGTCAGGCTCGGCACATTTGGGTATAATAGGCGCCCATTACCCCATCCCTTCCGGGATGTGTGCAACAAGAGTGCAGGAGAGAAATTATGCCTCAGATGGCCCCCGTGATGACAATCGATGGCCCGAGCGGTGCCGGTAAAGGCACGTTGTGCCAGCTGCTGGCTGAGAAACTGGGTTGGCACTTGCTTGATTCCGGCGCCATCTACCGGGTGTTGGCCCTGGCTGCCTTGCACCACGATGTAGAACTCGATTCTGAAGCCGCACTGGTCCCACTGGCTGCCAATCTGGATGTGCAATTCCAGGTGGACAGCGAGCAGGTCAAGGTGGTGCTGGAAGGGGAGGATGTGTCCCGCACCATCCGTACCGAAGAGGTGGGCAATGCCGCGAGCAAAATCGCCGCCTTCCCGCGGGTACGCGAAGCCCTGCTGCGCCGTCAGCGTGCATTTCGTCAGGCACCTGGTCTGATCGCCGACGGGCGTGACATGGGAACCGTGGTTTTCCCCGAAGCCGAAGTGAAGATTTTCCTCGACGCCAGCGCGGAAGAACGCGCCCAGCGCCGCTATAAGCAGTTGCAAGATAAGAGCTTTGATGTTAACTTCGAGCGTCTTTTAACCGAGATTCGGGAACGTGACGATCGCGACAGAAATCGCGCCGTAGCGCCCCTTAAAGCGGCAGAAGATGCTCTCGTGGTGGATTCTACCGCCATGACCATAGATGAAGTGCTGGCAACAGTACTCGCCTATGCAGAGCAACAACTTGGTGATGCCAGCGCAAGCTGACATCCGGTCGTCTGCACCAAGGATGGCGCAGATTATTTAAAACAGCCCCGCTTGTGCCGGATTGCAAGTGGATGTTTCATTTGTGACATAAACAATGATCGAATCTTTTGCTCAACTCTTTGAAGAGTCCCTGAACTCCGTTGAAACCCGTCAAGGTTCCATCGTCAAGGGTACTGTCGTTGCTATCGAGAACGGTTTCGTACTGGTTGACGCCGGTCTGAAATCTGAGTCCGCCATCCCGGCTGAAGAATTCAAGAACGCCCTGGGCGAGCTGGAAATCAGTGTGGGTGACACTGTTGACGTAGCTCTGGACTCTATCGAAGATGGTTTCGGCGAAACCAAGCTGTCCCGTGAAAAAGCCAAGCGCCACGAAGCCTGGCTGCAGCTTGAAAAAGCTTACGAAGAGCAAGCTACCGTTATCGGTATCATCAACGGTAAGGTCAAGGGTGGTTTCACCGTTGAACTGAATGGCATCCGTGCCTTCCTGCCGGGTTCTCTGGTTGACGTGCGTCCGATCCGTGACACCGCTCACCTGGAAAACAAAGAACTCGAGTTCAAAGTCATCAAGCTGGACCAGAAGCGCAACAACGTTGTTGTTTCCCGTCGTGCCGTGATCGAGACCGAGAACACCTCCGAGCGCGAGAGCCTGCTGGCTAACCTGCAAGAAGGTCAAGAAGTTAAGGGTATCGTCAAGAACCTGACCGACTACGGTGCATTCGTAGATCTGGGCGGTGTTGACGGCCTGCTGCACATCACCGACATGGCGTGGAAGCGTGTTAAGCATCCTTCCGAAATCGTCAACGTTGGCGACGAGATCGCAGTCAAGGTTCTGAAGTTCGACCGCGAGCGTACCCGTGTATCCCTGGGTCTGAAGCAGCTGGGTGAAGATCCCTGGGTTGCTATCGCCAAGCGTTACCCGGAGACCACCCGTCTGTCTGGCCGCGTGACCAACCTGACCGACTACGGCTGCTTCGTTGAAATCGAAGAAGGCGTTGAAGGCCTGGTACATGTATCCGAGATGGATTGGACCAACAAGAACATCCACCCGTCCAAAGTTGTTAACGTTGGCGACGTGGTTGACGTGATGGTTCTGGATATCGACGAAGAGCGTCGTCGTATCTCCTTGGGTCTGAAGCAGTGCAAATCCAACCCGTGGCAGCTGTTTGCCGAAACTCACGCCAAGGGCGACCGTGTTTCCGGCAAGATCAAGTCTATCACTGACTTTGGTATCTTCATCGGTCTGGACGGCGGTATCGACGGCCTGGTTCACCTGTCTGACATCTCCTGGAACAACCAGGGCGAAGAAGCAGTTCGTGAATTCAAGAAAGGCGACGAAATCGAAGCCGTTGTTCTGCAAGTGGACCCGGAGCGTGAGCGCATCTCCCTGGGTGTCAAGCAGATCGAAGAAGACCCGTTCAATAAGTACCTGTCTGATAACAAGAAAGGTGCTATTGTTAAGGGTAAGGTTACCGAGGTTGATGCCAAGGGTGCTGTGATCGAACTGGCTGACGGCGTAGAAGGCTACCTGCGTGCCTCCGATGCTGCTCGTGACCGTGTTGAAGACGCGACTCTGGTACTGTCTGTTGGTGATGAAGTTGAAGCCAAGTTCATGGGCGTTGATCGTAAGAACCGCACCGTAAGCCTGTCTGTCCGTGCTAAGGACGAGGCTGACGAGCGTGTTGCTATCGATAGTCTGAACCAACAAGAAGAAGTTGTGTTTAGCAATGCTATGGCTGAAGCGTTCAAAGCTGCCAAGGGTGAATAATCCTTGATGCAAGAAAAGGGCGGCTTCACGCCGCCCTTTTTTATATTGGCGTAATGAATATTGCATGTGATCGGGGAAGGAGATTTAACGTTATGACCAAATCAGATCTCATCGAACAATTGGCTGCGAGCCGCATGCATATGCCGGCCAAAGATGTCGAAGCTGCCATCAAGGAGATCCTTGAGCAGATGGCATCGACTTTGCAAAACGGCGATCGGATTGAAATCCGTGGATTTGGCAGTTTTTCACTGCACTATCGTGCCCCCCGAGTGGGTCGTAATCCCAAGACCGGGGACAAGGTTGAGCTGACCGGGAAATATGTCCCTCACTTCAAGCCTGGCAAAGAGTTACGCGAGCGCGTGAACATTATTGAATAATGCAGAAAACGGCATACTTGGGTATGCCTTTTTTGTTTTTATAGCCGCTATTGTGCCAATCGTCCGGTTTCTCCAAGTCTTTTCCCATTCGCGCTAGAGTCTGCCCGTGATTTTAAGGATAATCAGCCTTTCATTAGATACTGACAGGGAGCTCCTATGAAGCGTATCTTGGCCCTCATTCCGCTGGTGCTGGTGTTTATTCTGACCTTGGCCATCGGGTCGCAAAATGGTCAGCTGGTGCAGTTCAATTATCTGATTGCCCAGGGGGAGTTCTCGCTCTCCATGTTGCTGGGTTTCTTCTTTGGTGGTGGTTTTCTGCTGGGCTGGCTGGTGTTCGGTCTGTTGTTTTTGCGCCTAAAAATGCAAAACCGTACCCTCAACCGCACCATGCGTCGTCAATCCCGCGAGTTGGAGCTGGCTCGGTCGGCAGTCAAGGAATAATGTCCCTCGATGCTTGAACTGCTTTTCCTGCTGTTGCCGATTGCCGCTGGCTATGGCTGGTACATGGGGCGCAGGAGTGTTCGCCAGGACACCCAGAAACAGAGTAACCAATTTTCCCGGCAGTATGTGGCGGGCCTCAACTATTTGCTGTCTGATGAGTCGGACAAGGCGGTGGATCTCTTCATCCAGCTGCTGGAAGTAGACAGCGAAACCATCGAAACCCATCTCTCGCTTGGCAATCTGTTTCGTCAGCGTGGCGAGGTCGACCGAGCCATCAAGATCCACCAAAACCTGGTGACCCGCGAGCTGACCCGTGAACAGCGCCAGCTCGCGCTGCAGGAGCTCGCGCGCGACTTCCTGGCTGCAGGCTTGCTGGATAGAGCCGAGGCGCTCTGGAACGAGCTGTGCGAAGACGGCGACTATGAAGAGACGGCGCTGGCCCAGTTGCTGATCATCCATCAGCAGTTACGTGACTGGGACAAGGCCATTGAGGTCGCAGTGCGGTTGCAAAAATATCAGGGCAAGAAGCTGGCCGATCCCATCTCGCATTTCTATTGCGAGCAGGCAGACAGTGCATTGCGCGACGGCGACAAGCCTGCGGGGCTTGCCAAGCTCAAGCGGGCGCTGGGTGTCAATCCAGCTTGTGCCCGTGCCAGCCTGCGACTGGCCGAACTGGCGATGGCGGCGGGGCAGTATGAGCAGGCCAGCAAGGATCTGCTGCGGGTGTTCGAGCAGGACATCGACTTTGCTTCCGAGGCCATCCCCTGGCTCACCGAATGCTATCAGCGCCAGGGCCGCTCTCTCGAGCTCATTCCCTTGCTGGAGCAGGCGGTGGAGGATCACGCCGGCGTCAGCGTGACCCTGGCCCTTGCCAAACTGGTGGAGGAGCGTGATGGCCTGAGTCAGGCCCGCGCGTTGGTGCTGCGCCAGCTGCGCCGTCATCCTTCCATGAAGGGTTTCTACCAGCTGGTGGGCTTCCAGCTGGCCAGTGCGGAGGAGGGGCCTGCCAAGGAGAGCCTGGAGTTGCTGCAGCAACTGGTTGGCGAACAGATCAAGATCAAATCTACCCACAAGTGTCGGCAGTGCGGCTTTGCCACCCACTCGCTGTTCTGGCAGTGCCCATCCTGCCGTCAGTGGGGATCCATCAAGCCGATCCGCGGCCTGGACGGCGAATAAGAGCCAAATCAATTGAAAGTGAGATGCCGTGTGCGGCAAGTGCCGCTGCGGTGTTATCAGGTTGAGCCTGGGCCTGGATGGTGACGCCATGCCCAGATGGTGAACAACAATCAATAGGAAGTGAGATGCTAGATCCCAAAGTACTGGTCGCGCTGGATTATCAGCACGAGGCCGATGCCTTCGCGTTCATTGAACGTATCTCTCCGGCCCAGTGCCGCCTCAAGGTGGGCAAGGAGATGTTTACCCTGTTTGGCCCCCAGTTTGTGCGTCAGCTGGTGGCCAAGGGATTTGATGTGTTTCTGGATCTGAAGTTTCACGACATTCCCAATACCGTGGCCAAGGCCGTGGCCGCCAGTGCCGAGCTGGGAGTCTGGATGGTCAACGTCCATGCCAGTGGTGGCGAGCGAATGATGCGTGCTGCCAGAGAGGCGTTGCTGCCTTATGGCGACAAGGCGCCGCTGCTTATTGGGGTGACAGTGCTGACCAGCATGGAGCAATCCGACATGGCGCCGCTTGGTCTGGACGTGAGCCCGGCCGAGCAGGTGATCCGGCTCGCCACATTGACCAAGGCAGCCGGGCTGGATGGGGTGGTCTGCTCCGCCAATGAGGCTCGTGATCTCAAGGCCTTGCTCGGCGCCGACTTCAAGCTGGTGACCCCGGGTATTCGCCCCACCGGGTCTGCGGCCGGGGATCAACGCCGGGTGATGACGCCGCTGGCTGCGACGCAAGCCGGCGCCGACTATCTGGTCATAGGTCGCCCTATCACCCAGGCAGACGATCCCGCCGCCATGTTGTCCAGCATCAATGCGGAGCTGACTGGGCGTTAAGATTTGAAGGCCGGGTACACCCCCGGCCTGCTTTTTTGTCAAGGCAACCTGGTGTTGGGCACCATCACTCCTTGATGGCCTGACTGCCGAGACTGACCGGCAACAGGCCGAGCAGCAGGCCCGCCACCGAGCCAATCAGATGTGATTCGATGTGAACCCGGGCACCAATCAGTGCAGAAGCCGGGCTCTCGCCTGCGCTGTAGAAGTCCACTCCGAGCTTGATGACCACCCCCAACAGCATCAGCCAGCCCGAATAGCGGCGATAGCGTATGTCCTGCAAGGCTCCCCACACGAACAGGCCGTGCAAGGCTCCCGACAGCCCCATGTACCACTGGGTCTGCGGGCATAACCACCAGATGCCGACACCGACCGCGCACCCCAGTAACAGCAGCAATACCGGCAGGCGGCAGCCCGTCAGGTATTCGCGAAACAGGCTGTAGATCACGCACAGGCCACTCAGGTTGAGCAGCAGGTGCCATAAATTGGTGTGGGCCAGATTGCCTGTTATGATGCGCCACCCTTCGCCTTGGGCGATCAGGGCGCGTTCGAAGGAGAGCAAATGATTCGGTACTGTGAAGAAAAGCAACAAGCTGGCGAGTGAAAGCGTGATGACCCAGAGCAATCCTGATTTTTCTGACGACATGAAACAGCCCAACGACAAGAACAGTCGATACTGTACACGTTGCGCCAGAGCACTCAAAGCCTGTCTGTGTGATTATATTCAGCAGGTGTCTCATCTTGCTCCCCTCCATATTTTGCAGCATCCGAGCGAAGCGGGGCATCCCAAGGGGACCGCAGCCCTGCTGGCCGCCTCCCTCACCCGCGCCAGCATTCATGTCGGGGAGGATTTTGCCGAGGCACATTGGCTCAATGCCTTGCTGGCGGATCCCAAGGTGCACTGCTATCTGCTCTGGCCTGACGAACATGCGCTGGGGCTGGATCAGGTGCGCGATCAACTGCGCCAGGCGGGGGAGTACCGTCAGGTCTGCTTTTTGCTGCTCGATGGCACCTGGCGCAAGGCGTATCGCATCTTGCACAGCAATCCGGCCCTGCTGCGGCTGCCCAGGATCAAGCTCGGTGCCATACCGGGCCAGTACTCCATTCGCAAGAAGCCGTTTCCCGAGGCGTTGTCGACCCTGGAGGCGGGCTACCATCTGTTATCCCAGTGGGAGGGTGAGCCCGCGCGCTTCGCTCCGCTGATGAACCTCTTTACCCATTTAAACCGGCAGTGGCATGACTTTGCACAAGGTCGCCGTACTTGAACTGCCTGAAGGAGTGAAAAAGTGAAAAAAGCCGTCGTGGTATTCAGTGGTGGGCAGGACAGTACCACCTGTCTGGTGCAGGCTCTGGCCCATTATGACGAGGTGCACGCCATTACCTTTGACTATGGCCAGCGCCATCGGGAGGAGATTGAGACGGCTCGCCGACTGGCCAGTGCGCTTGGGATTGCCGCCCACAAGGTGATGGACGTGACCCTGCTCAATGAACTGGCGGTCTCGGCCCTGACCCGGGATGACATTCCGATCAGCTGCGAGCTGCAGGACAATGGTCTGCCCAATACCTTCGTGCCGGGTCGCAACATACTGTTTCTGACCCTGGCCTCCATCTATGCCTACCAGGTGGGCGCCGAATCGGTGATCACCGGGGTGTGCGAGACCGATTTCTCCGGCTACCCGGACTGTCGCGACGAGTTCGTCAAGGCGCTCAATCAGGCGGTCTCCCTGGGGCTGGGTCGCGGCATTCGCTTCGATACCCCGCTGATGTGGCTCGACAAGGCCGAAACCTGGGCGCTGGCGGATCACTATGGTCACCTGGAAACGGTGCGCCAGCAGACGCTGACTTGCTACAACGGCATCGCTGGCGATGGTTGTGGCACCTGTCCAGCCTGTGAACTGCGTAGCCGGGGGTTGAACCTGTATCTGGCCGACAAGGCGGGTATCATGGCTCGGCTGTACGAGAAAAGCGGACTGTGAGCCTGCGTCTTGCCCTCGCTTGGGGTATAATCCGCGACTTTTGCAACAAGCCGTGACCGAGATGCACTACCCAATCAACGAGATATTCCAGACCATTCAGGGGGAGGGCATCTTCACCGGCCTGCCCGCCATTTTCGTTCGCCTGCAAGGCTGCCCTGTGGGTTGTCCCTGGTGCGATACCCGTCATACCTGGATTGTCGATCCCGCTCGTGAAGTGGGGGTTCAGGCGGTGCTCGACTGTTCCAATGAATCCGATGGTTGGAGCAAGATGAACACTGAGCAGATCCTGGCCAGTTTCCAGCAGCTCGGTTATCAGGCCCGGCATGTGGTGATCACCGGGGGTGAGCCTTGTCTGTATGACTTGCAGGCGCTCTCCTGTGCCTTGCTGGCAGCCGGCTATCAGGTGCAGATCGAAACCAGCGGTACCAGCGAGATCCAGACCCACGCCAATACCTGGGTCACGGTTTCGCCCAAGATTGGTATGAAGGGGGGACTGCCCGTGCTGATATCTGCCCTTGAGCGTGCCAACGAGATCAAGCATCCAGTGGCCACTGAGCGCCATATCGAGGAGCTGGATGCCCTGCTGGCGACCGCCACCTTGCGCCCAGACGTGGTGATTGCGCTGCAACCTATCAGCCAGAAGCCCAGAGCCACCCAGCTGGCGATGGCCACCTGCATCGCCCGTAACTGGCGGCTCTCCATCCAGACCCATAAATATTTGGACATCGATTAATATGGAGTGGCTGTCTGACGAGCGGGTGTTGTTGACCCTGACCCACAAGATGCCTTACGGCAAATATCAGGGGCGGCGCATCATAGATATTCCTGAACCCTATCTGGTGTGGATGGCCCGTACCGGCTTTCCCGCTGGCGCGTTGGGCCAGACGCTGGCCCTTGCCTATGAGATCAAGCTCAACGGGCTCGAATCCATGATTGTTCCCATTATTAACAGGATGTCGGTATGAGAATATATACAAGGCAGGGTGATAAAGGTATGACCCGGTTGGCCGATGGTGTGCAATTGGCCAAGGATGATATGCGGGTGGAAACCTATGGTTATATTGATGAATTAAATTCTCATATAGGTCTACTCATTGCCGAGGTTCCTGCCACTGAAACCGGCTTATTAGCCGACCTGTTATTGTTACAACAAGAGTTGTTCGATCTGGGTGGTGAACTGGCATTTTCCAGCGATGGTCAGCAGGAGGCCATCTGGCAGGTGAATAATGCGTGGACGTTGCGACTGGAGCGGCAAATTGATGACTACAGCGCCAATTTACCCGTGCTGCGCAATTTCATTTTGCCCAGTGGTTCCCGGGCAGCGGCGCAAGCCCATGTAGTGCGCACCCTGACCCGTCGCTGTGAGCGCCTGCTGCTGAGTCTGAGCCGTGCAGAGCAGATCAATCCCGCCATCCTGCCTTATATCAACCGGCTGAGTGACTGGTTCTTCACCATAGCCCGCTATCTGCTGGCCTGTACCGCGACGCCAGAAGTGCTCTGGGTCAAGGCGACAGAACGGAGTTGATGAGCTGACATCCGGCATAAAAAAACCTCGCAGTGCGAGGTTTTTTTATTGGAGGTATTTTATCTGATCAGATGGCAAATTCTTCGACGGATTTACCGTCGGCAACGGCCTTGGCAATCGCGGACGGCATGCGGCCCTGACCGGTCCAGGTTTTTTCAACGCCGTTATCCAGATAGCGATATTTGGCTGGGCGAGGGGCGCGCTTGCTTTTCGCGGCTTTGGCCGGTTCAGTGGCAACGGTTCCCACCAGTTCGGCAGGGTCAATGCCGGCGGCTTTCAGCATTTCGGCATATTCGTTAATCTTGCGCTGATGCTCTTCACGGGCTTGACGATCGGCGGATTCATCTTGCTGACGTTCGGTAACAATAGCAGAGAGTTTTTCCATCCCCTCTTCCAATTGCTCCAGAGTGAGCTCACGGCACGCTGCGCGCAAGCTACGGATATTCAGCAGTACTTTCAAAAATTCGTTCATAGTGTCCACCACGCGAGCAAAGGAGTGAATTAAATAAAAAGAGTAATTTTGTGTAATTTATACGGCAGATTACTATTAAGTCAAGATAAGCGAAATAATAAATTCAGCATGAAAATTAAGTGAGCTATTTCGGATTCAGGCAGGATCCAGCGATATTGACCTAAATAATACTCGACTGAGTTCTGAATAGATGAAAATAGCGACAAAATCGAAATAATTGCACCGTTTGACTACCATTTCGCCATTTTTAAACGCTCTGCATGGGGATTTAATCAAAAAACTTGCTATAACGTGCCAGCGCGATAAAATGTGCCCCGAATACCTTTAAGTAGAGGCGCGCTGCCTATAAGTACTTGTGCGGAGGGTGATGCCTGTGATGCACAACGAAAGGAGTCAGCGCCGAAGTGGCCAGGCCATCATACCGGGCTGCTGGTTCTGCATCGAACAGGTGCAGGACTGCCATAGTCATCCACTATGGAGCGCTACCTGAAGGGGCTGAGGAGTATAACCTCCCCATGGGTTTTGTTTCTTTATCCTCTCGGTAGATCTCCACCTGCTGTCTTTAGGTGTAAAGAGATCATGGACATCATTCATTACGCCGACTCCGGTTGGTCTGTCATTCCCCCTTTACTGGCCGTCGCTCTGGCGATTATCACACGCCGCGTCCTGGTGTCGCTGGGCGTTGGTATTGTTGCCGGTAGTCTGTTGCTCAATCAGTTTTCTCCGCTCGATTCCCTGCATTACATGTTGAACACTGTGCTCAAGATCTTCTGGGTCGACGGTGCACTCAATAGTGACAACGTCAACATGATCCTGTTCATGCTGCTGCTGGGCGGCCTCATCAGTCTGATGAGCGTCTCCGGTGCGACCCGCGCTTTCGCCGAGTGGGCTGAGCGTCGTGCCAAGACCCGTAAGGGGGCCAAGGCGCTCACCGGCATGATGGTGTTTGCCTTCTTCATCGATGACTTCTTCCACAGTCTGTCGGTGGGGGCCATCTGCCGTCCGGTCACCGACCGCTTCCAGATCTCCCGCGCCAAGCTGGCCTATCTGCTGGACTCCACCGCGGCGCCCGTCTGCGTACTGATGCCCATCTCCTCCTGGGGTGCCTACATCATTGCCCTGGTGGGCGGCATCATGGCGGCGCACGGTCTGACAGATCAGAGCCCTATCTCTGCCTTTGTCGAGATGATCCCGATGAACCTCTACGCGGTGTTCACCCTGGTCATGGTGCTGGTGGTGATTGCGTTCCAGCTCGATATCGGCCCCATGCGTCAACACGAAGAGTGGGCGCTGGCAGGCAAGCTGTGGGATGAGTCCAAGGGCCGCCCCATCGGTCTGGATATGGAGAGCCCGGAAGAGAGCAACGGTGGCATGATCGACATGGTATTGCCGATCCTGACCCTGACCGTTGCCACCATCTATTTCATGATCCACTCCGGCGCCGCCGCGTTGAGCGAACAAGGGCTGCCGTTCAGCGTGCTCGGCTCGTTCGAGAATACCAACGTCGGTTCTTCTCTGGTCTATGGCGCTCTGTGCAGCCTGGTGGTCTCCATCGGTCTGGCCATGCGCCTCAAGCTCGGTGCGAATAACTGGATTAAGGCCGCCCCACAAGGGGTCATGGCCATGCTGCCTGCCATCAACATATTGCTGTTCGCCTGGGCTATCGGTGCCGTGGTACGCGACGTGGAAACCGGCAAGTACCTGGCCTCCATGGCCAACGGCAACCTGCCGACCGAAGTGTTGCCAGCCGTGGTGTTTATCCTCTCCTGTGCCATGGCGTTTGCCACCGGCACCAGCTGGGGCACCTTCGGTATCATGCTGCCGCTGGCCGGTGACATGGCGGCCGCCAGTGATATCAGCCTGATGCTGCCCATGCTGGCTGCCGTGCTGGCAGGCTCTGTGTTTGGCGATCACAGCTCGCCCATCTCGAGTACCAGTATCCTGTCGGCCACGGGGGCAGGGTGCCATCACATCGATCACGTGATGACCCAGCTGCCCTATGCGCTGGCCATCGCCTTCGGTGCTGCGCTCGGTTACCTGGTCATGGGGCTGATGCATTCCGTGCTGGCGGGCTTTACTGTCAGCGGGCTCTGGTTTGTGATCTTCTCCGGTTATCATCTGCGCAAGGCTCGGCGCCATCGAGCGCTAGCTATGGCATAAATAGAACAAGGGGCCCACGGGCCCCTTGGTTTTGGCAGGGGCTTTGGTTAGCATGCGCCCCATAAATTCAGTTTCGGAACAACACCATGGCTTCACTGCACTACAAATTTGCCACCATGAATTCAGGCAAATCCACCCAGCTCATCCAGGCCCACTTCAATTATCTGGAGCGGGGCATGCAGCCCCTGGCCATGACACCGGCCATTGATGACCGCTTCGGCGTGGGGGTGATCAGTGCCCGGGTGGGATTGGAGCTGAAGGTGGATGTGTTCAGTGACAGTTGCGATCTGTTCGAGATGGTGAAGGCGCGCCATGCCCAGAAGCGTATCGATGTGTTCATCGTCGACGAGGCCCAGTTCTTGACCCGCGAGCAGGTTTACCAACTGGCGCGCATCGTCGACGAGCAGGATATTCCCGTGATGGCCTACGGCCTCAAGACCGACTTTCGGGGGGAGCTGTTCCCGGGCTCCTATCATCTGCTCTGTCTTGCCGACAAGTTCGAAGAGCTGAAAAGCATCTGCTGGTGTGGCAACAAGGCGCACATGAACTCCCGGGTGAGCGCTGCTGGCCAGGTGATGCGGGATGGTGAGCAGGTGGAAATCGGTGGCAACGATCGCTATGTGTCGTTGTGCCGCAAGCACTATCTGGAAGGGCGGGCCTACAAGTGATCGGGCCGCGATAAGAGAGAAGGGCGCCAATCTGGCGCCCTTCTTGTTTGTTTACGACTCAGTCGATCTCGATATCCACCGGCGCAATGATGGGATCGGCCACCGGCAGACGATGGAACAGCTGGCGAAAATGTTGCTGGACCCGGCCTATGTCCACCAGTGACATGCCCGAGGCGAAGCCGAACCAGACGTAGAGCCCGGTGAGATCGCGAAACATGGGAGGCAGGTAGCGGGGGGCATCGATCAGCCCCTCCAGATAGTGCTGATAGAGCACAGGAATGTCGTCCAGGGTCACCTTGCCGACGAACAGCATGGGCAGGATCTCGGGGACCCCTTCCAGCACAGCGCTGCGGATGAAGTTGACCGTCTCCACGTAGCCGCGCACGTAGGAGAGATCCTTGGTGAAGCAGGCACCGCCGCCAACCATGCCGCCGCGAAACACCCGCTGGGTGATCATGTAGGCGTCGTGTTCGCTGGTGCCCTGCGCCACAAAATGCTGGAACACCTCGATAAAGTCGGCGCCGCGCTCCGCCATGTCGATGGCTATCACGCGATCCGAGATGCGCTTGGCCCGATCCGGAAAGGAGCTGAAGGTGAGCGTTTCGATCAGGACCGCCAACCCCTCCTGACAGGCGGTGATACGCGGCGAGCCAGCGCTGAGCCAGGTGGCGTAGGGTTGCTGGCGGCCGTTGAGGGTGGTGCCCACGTGCACCCAGCCTTCGTGCACCTCCAGTACCTGCAGGTCCAGCTCGGAGAAACGGGCGTGGGAATTGAGCTTGATGTAATCGCTGCCGGCGGCGGCATCCGAGACGATGCCATCGCTCAGCTTGACCTGCACCGTGCCATCGCTGAAATAGCTCGACAGTTTGCCCTGCAGCTTGGCGACCGCCGCTTCCCCTTCAAATTCCTTGGGATAGGGGCGCACCAGATGGCGGGCACCAGGCAGGGAGAAGATGTCGCACAAGCGGGCTCCCAGCTCCCTGAGGGTCTTGCGATCGCCGCGCAGGTGATCACTGGCCGAGCCGTACAGCAGCTGGCTGTAGCGCAAGAAATCAGGCTGTCCGCGTTGGCGCAGCATCTCGATCACCACCATGTACTGATCGACCGTCTCTTGCAGTATGCGACCCAGATCGTCCTGAGGGCCCAGCCGGCGCCGGATCCTGTCCCGCAACTCCTTGAGTTCAAGATACTTGTTGCGGGGATCGAAGCCGAGGGGCAGGGAATCGTAGAAGTGCTGATCGATGGCGGGCAGTGCGCGTCCTCCGTTGGCCAGAAAATCGGCCTGGAGATGACGGGGCCACTTGATGGCATCCAGAATGCGAATGGGCTTTTGCAGGGCCAGCAGTTCATCCGACAAGGATTTCAGATGCAGGCGGTACTTTTCTTGGATGGTCATCAGGCCTTCTGCGGGGTGAAGGTGGGGCGAGAATAACTGAGTATATGCATAGTGCTTGCCAAAAAGAAGCTGGCGCCCAGCTTATCCGGCCACTGCACTTTTGGTTGCCGGAAAATTGGTTTAGACTGCGCCCCTTGATCCTTATCGTGTCGTGGAAATGATGAATATCCCCAGCTCTGAAATGATAATGCGTTGGTTGCAGCAGGCTCGTATCGAGCACTATGTCTGCGATCAGTGTCATGGCATCCACATTGTCTCCCTGCAGTCCGTCGACGGCATTCAGGAGAGCCGGATCTTTGTCGAAGAGGAAGGGCTGCTGTTTTCATCCGAGCTGGAAGTGCGTCCTTCCTCGCTGCTGCCGCTGATGGCCGAACTGGGTCGCCTCAACATGCAATATCCGTCGCTCAAGGTGTTCCTCGACATCATTGATGACAACCTGCCGCGTCTCATCGTGGGCCACACAGTGTTTACCAAGGCGGGTCTCTCCGTGGAACAGTTCCTGCTGTTTGTCGAAAGCACCACGGCCGCGACCCATGAAGTGGTGTCCGAATGCGAGCGCCTTGGCTTCCTGAACCTGCCCGAGTTCCAGGTCGCGCCGGAATGCGTGCACTGATTTGTGCGTTAAATGTGCGAACGATTCGTCAGGGAAAAAAAGCCGTTGACGCCGGCGGGGCTTTCCCCTAAATTACGCCCCGTTCCAGCGCAACAGCGCCATGAACACTGTGTTGGCTGAACACGTTAAACAACAGACCAGAATTTGGTGATGTGCCCGAGTAGATGCCAGGCAATGATCTTGGCAAGCATGAGCTCATGACTAAAACAAATTGGTGAGGTGTCCGAGTGGCTGAAGGAGCACGCCTGGAAAGTGTGTATACGGCAACGTATCGAGGGTTCGAATCCCTCCCTCACCGCCAAATGATAAGCCCAAGCAATTGCATTGCTTGGGCTTTTTCTTTATGTGTGATTTTTGATATGCCATCTGATATTGGCTGATACGGCACTATGTCGTACCGCGTTGGATGCGCAGGTCGATACTGATAGGCTGTCGTCTATGGTAAGGCTCGCCCGAGCCCACAGTCAATGAGAGTGCAGCGGGTGTGGTCTGTATGTGGGTAACAACCGCATTGGTGATGGTCTCCGGTGCGGTCGTGCTGAATGCCTGACCATTTACCGTACCCGATGCGGTAATGACTAAAACCCCGGGTGCAACGCCCTGCTCAGCCCTTTGCGACGCAAGTTGGGGCGTGTTTATGCGGATGGCGCCTATGACAGCAAAACCAGCCATCAGCTTATCTCGCGTAAAGGGGCAGCAGCCTGTATCCCGCCGTGCAAGAATGCCGTTTATGGGAAGAGGGGCATCCACGTAATGAAGCGGTTCTGGTTATGCGCAAGGAGGGGCTGACTCACTGGAAGCAGCAGTCCGGGTATCATCGGCGCTCATTGGCCGAGACGGTGATGTATAGGTTCAAACAATTGATGACGGGAAAAATCAGTCTACGTAACTACAACGGACAAGTGGGAGAGATCATGGCCTACGTGTGTGCGATGAACAAACTGAATGCCCTTGGTCTGCCTGTTAGAAAGTCCCAATTGTAGCTATTTATTGGGGCTGGGGAAGTTGTGGCTCATGTCTGATTTAGGAAACCACGCCCTGTTATCTATAAGTAAGGTATCCATACTTGGTCAAGTGGTTAAATAATATAGATTAGTCTGAATATTAACTTAATAATGCCACACGTCAAATATGTAGGGGGAAAATCGCATGACCCAGAGCATGAATCGGCGTGGCAACTGTTAGAATTACGCACTTATGGAAAGGTTGTTCAGAAGTCTTAAAACGGAGTGGCTCCCGGCTGCGGGCTCCATGAGCCTGCGGGAAGCGAAGCGGGATATCAGTTACTACCTGATAGATGACTACAACTAGCAGCGTCCGCATCAACACAATGACAGGATACCGCAGCAGAAGCTGAACATCAGCCTAACCGGGGGGCCGGATTTAGTTGATTACTATAGACAGCCAGTTTACCAGAAAGGGCGACCAACTTGATCGCCCCTTCTATTATCGTAGTACTACATTACGCCTTTTTGGATTTTCTAAATATGTACTTTTCAAGTTCAACGATGAGGAAAACAATGAAGCCGAACAGGATACAAATACCCCATTGAGTCATGCTTAACGGTGTGCTGCCAAACCATCTGTTCATCATCGGTAAATAGACATAGGCGATTTGCAATAATAGTAACGTACCAACCATTAACCAAGCAACCTTATTGCTAAGGAGTCGAGAGAGGCTTAGGCTGGAAACTTCGATATACCGACTATTAAACAGATAGAACGTTTGTGCCAATACGAGAGCATTGAGTGCCATGGTTTTAGCGATAGCATCGGATGATCCAGAGGCCAGTTCAAATGCAAATAGACTCATAGTTAAAACGCCGATCAGCGTAGATACTATAGCCACACGCAACAGGAAAGGCGCACTGATAATTGATGTACCTGGTTTACGTGGAGGGCGACTCATCAAATTAGGCTCACTGGGCTCAAATGCCAGTGCAAGTGCCAGAGTGACTGCTACTACCATATTAACCCATAAAATCTGCACAGGAGTCAAAGGAAGTGTCAATCCGAGCAGAACTGAAAAGAGCATTACAAAACCTTGCGCACCATTGGTTGGCAGAATAAAAAGCAAGGATTTTTGAATGTTATCGTAAATGGTTCTTCCTTCTTCAATCGCTTTTTCAATAGAAGAGAAGTTATCATCGGCGAGTACTATATCGGCGGCATCTTTTGTGGCTTCAGTTCCCTTAATGCCCATAGCGATACCCACGTCGGCGCGCTTTAGCGCTGGAGCATCATTCACGCCATCCCCCGTCATGGCAACAACCTCCCCCCGAGCTTGTAGAGCCATTACAAGGCGAAGCTTATGCTCTGGGCTGGTTCTGGCAAAGATATCACAACTACCCGCCAGTTGTTGTAACTCCTCGTCACTTGCGACCTCAAGCTGATCACCAGTCACCACCTTTATCGTCTCGGCATTACCAATGCCCATCTCAATACCTATTGCCTTAGCTGTATCTGCATGGTCTCCAGTAATCATTTTTACCCGAATCCCGGCTTTATGGCATTCTGAGATGGCAGCTATCGCTTCAGGCCTCGGTGGATCAACAATACCGATCAAACCGACAAAAACCATTTCTTGTTCAAGGTCACTCAACTCTAATGTACTTTTACTGGAAGGCACCACACATGTAGCGGCAGCGAGGACACGCAACCCTTGGCGTCCCAACATTTCAACTTGCTGATGCCAGTATGAGGCGTTGATCACCTCAGTTGCTCCATTTGCATTCAGCTCTGTTTTACAGCGTTCGATTAGACGGTCCGGTGCCCCTTTCAAGAGAATTTTCCGTTCACCAGACGGCGTATCGTTTAAGGTTGCCATGAATTTGTTTGATGATTCAAATGGAATAGCGGCCAGGCGAACGTAGCCAGTAGCATCAAAAGATGCTTTATTGCCAAGAACACGCAGAGCAGCCTCAGTTGGTTCACCTACGATTCGCCACTCATCGTTCTCCATTATCACATGAGTATCATTGGCAACAGACACCACTTCTAGCAGTGCAGATAAACATGGGGCATTGGATATAACTACTTTCTTATCAGCGATAGTTATATCGCCTATCGGTTGGTATCCATCCCCACTCACATCATATTGTCCACACCGGGTGAGCACTTTCTGTGCTGTCATTTCATTGCGCGTCAAGGTACCGGTTTTGTCTGAACAGATAACAGTAATTGCACCAAGCGTTTCGACAGCGGTTAGTTTACGGGTGATGGCATTACGCCGAGCCATACGCTGAACACCTATAGCAAGGGTAATGGTCAGAATGGTGGGTAGACCTTCTGGAATGGCTGCCACTGCAAAGCCAATTGCAGCCATAAAAACCTCTGCTATCCCTTGGCCATGGAACAGCACACCAATAATCAGCATTAGCGCCAGCATGGATAGGACAACCCATGCCAAGGATTTACTAAAACGATCCATCTGTTTTGTTAACGGAGTATCCAGAGTC
Organism: Aeromonas popoffii; assembly: GCF_037818705.1. Lineage (NCBI taxonomy): Bacteria > Pseudomonadati > Pseudomonadota > Gammaproteobacteria > Aeromonadales > Aeromonadaceae > Aeromonas > Aeromonas popoffii. The sequence continues at coordinate 1,699,266 of NZ_CP149129.1, forward strand.
TCGACTTCAGTGATCATTCGACTGATTTGACCAATCTCAGTTAAAGCACCTATTGCCGTAACGACTCCAACACCGCGTCCAGCAGAAACCATTGAGCCTGAATAGGCCATACAGGAGCGATCACCAAGCGGAGAGTCTGTGGCCATCGCCGCAGTCCCCTTATCTGCGGGTACCGATTCACCTGTCAGTGCCGACTCTTCTATCCGCAGCCCTGTGGCTTCCATTAAGCGGAGGTCGGCAGGGACTCTATCGCCAGATTTCAATCTTACAATGTCGCCAACCACCAACTCATCAGCATTAATTTCATCCCATTTATGGTCTCGTAGCACCTGAGCACGAGAGGAGAGCATATTACGGATCCCGGCTAAGGCAGTCTCTGCTTTCCCTTCCTGTACGAAACTGACAATTGCGTTAAGGACGACGACCCCGACAATTACCCAAGTATCAACCCAGTGTCCTAGAAATGCGGTTGCGATTGCTGCTGCAAGGAGGACATAGACCAGCATATCTTTGAAGTGGCTAATGAAGCGAACAAAAGCTGACTTGCCCTCCGGCTCTGGGAGCTTATTTGGGCCATATAACTTTAGTCGCCGTTGTGCTTCATTACTTTCCAAGCCATTTTCGGTAGCGTTCAACGCTGTTAGCGTACTAGCAACATCAAGGGAATAAGGTTTTAGCAACTCATCTTTTTCAATCATAAATTCACCTTAAAATTAACACTGAGGCAGCCTAATAATATGTTACAGTTTCATATAAAGCCAAGTTAGTCCTTCTCAAAAGCATTTCTGTTAATTCATCCAAGCCAATATTGCCAAGTCATGGCTCATACACAAGAACTTTAGCAGCAACTAATTGAAATAGACATGAAAAAGGCTTCGTTTATGAGCTAATCGGCGCTGTTTACCAAATCGATACGGTTTGAATGGAACTAACTGAAAACATAGCGATTAGACCTGATCGGCGTTGTTTCCCAAATCAGCCGTAAGAATGCAGCTTCCCCAGCCCCAAGTGACCGTTACACCCGGCGCTTTTCAGCGCCGTGTTTTCTGACTTGCCACTCGCCTTCGCCAAATACTTTCAGGCCAGTTGAGTCGATAAGCAGGTCGGTAACCTTCGCTTTAGATGGCTGCCGATACGCCACCTTCACCGTGCGGGCCCGCTTGCTGACACAGCGATAGTCCGGCGTACACAGCGGCACATTCATCAACGCGAACAAGGCGTCGAGTAGCCTCTGGGTCGCTCGCAGAGTGAGGCTTAAAATCCCCTTGAGTATCAGAAAGGTGCAGATGGTCTGGTCGGTGTAGCGCTGGCTACGTCCCCGTCGCCCGTAATGGTCTTGGTGAAACCAGTTATCTATGGCATCTGCATCAACGGCATCTGCATCAACCCAGAAGGTGAGAGAGTCACGGTCAATCAGAGACTTGTTGTATTGATGCCAGTTGGTGATGGGGTGAAGCGACTTGCCCATGGTGCAGACTTGAAGGGGGTGGTGGTGATCAGCTCGCCACATTTTCAGTTAGTTCCATTCAAGCTGCATCGATTTGGGAAACCACTCGGTTGTAAGGGGTCTAGGGAACTGGGGGTAATTCAGAAAAGAGCGGCATTTTTTAGATTTAAGCTCTTCCTTGAGCAATAAGTTGCGCCACATTTGGCTATAAATGCCAAAAGAGCAACTTTTTGCAGTGGTATACTCTAATTGAGCAACTAATTGCGCGTCTGTAGACGAGGGTAACACGCGGCTTGATGATAAGCATTTGTTTTATATATTAAAAAAATTTTGGCACGGTCACTGCTAAGAGGTTGGTCGAGTGCTATCTCATTTAACTTACCTATTTAGGAGCATACCCATGCCAACTCCATGTTATATCAGCATTGAAGGTAAAACTCAGGGCAACATCACTGCCGGTGCCTTCACCTCTGACTCCGTCGGCAACATCTTCGTACAAGGTCACGAAGACGAGATGCTGGTACAAGAGTTTCAGCACGTTGTCACCGTGCCGACTGACCCGCAATCCGGCCAGCCTGCTGGTCAGCGTGTCCACAAGCCGTTCAAGTTCACTGTTGCGCTGAACAAAGCCGTGCCGCTGATGTACAACTCCCTGGCTTCCGGCGAAATGCTGCCGAAAGTGACCCTGAAGTGGTACCGCACCTCTGTGGAAGGCAAGCAGGAGCACTTCTTCTCTACCGTGCTGACCGATGCCACCATCGTTGACATCGACTGCCAGATGCCGCACTGCCAAGACCCGGCGAAGTCTGACTTCACCCAGCTTATCCAGGTCTCTCTGGCCTACCGCAAGATTGACTGGGAGCACACCGTTGCCGGTACCTCTGGTGCTGACGACTGGCGCGCCCCGATCGAAGCGTAACGGGATACACAAGGGCACTGCTTGCGGTGCCCTTTTTGCCATCTGCGTGTTTGACGCGCTTGCTATTCACTTTTCCATCCCGGCGATTTTTTCTTATGCCTGTTTGCTCTGCGCAAGCGGGCACAAGAAAAAAGACGAGTTCACGTCTTGCCGCACGCCGTCAAGGGTGTGCGGTAGCCATGGTGTCAGAAACGCCGGGGCGATGACGGATCTCTTACACAGTTTGAATGGCTCCCGATTGTGCGGGGCCGCATGACATCTCAGGGGCGCTCACCGATGGCAGACAGCACAGGATTACAATTTACCGTCAAGGTAGGGGCCTTGCCCGAGACCACCTTCGTGGTGGCCGAGTTTGCGCTGGAAGAGGCGCTGAACGGGCCGTTCCAGTTGCGATTGGAATTGGCGAGCCCGGAGCCTGACGTCGACGTTGGCGCCGTGCTGGACCAGCCCTGCGAGCTGCTGGTGTGGTACCACGGCGAGCTGCAGCGCCGGGTATGCGGGGTAGTGAGCGATTTTGCGCAAGGGGACAGCGGCTTTCGCCGCACCCGCTATCAGCTGCAAGTCAAACCTGCCCTGTGGCGATTGGGATTGCGCCAGAACTCCCGTATCTTCCAGGCGCAAAAGCCTGACGAAATCCTCTCCATTTTGCTGCAAGAGCACGGCATCACCGACTACGCCTTTGCCCTGAAAAATGAACACGCCCAGCGCGAATACTGCGTTCAGTACCGCGAGACCGACCTCGACTTCTTGAACCGTTTGGCCGCCGAAGAGGGGCTGTTCTACTTCCACGAGTTTGAAGCAGGCAAGCACCGTATCGTGTTTGCCGACGATGCGGCGGCATTAACAGCTGGCCCCGAGCTCTTCTTCAACCTCGGCAACCGCTCGCTGGAACAGGGGGCCTATGTGCGCCAGTTCCACTACCGCGAGTCGGTGCGCCCCTCAGAGGTAGAGCTCAAGGACTACAGCTTTAAAACCCCGGCTTATGGTCTCTCCCAGAAGAAAATGGGGGCAGAGCTCGAGCACCAGCGCGACACTTACCAGCATTTTGACTATCCGGGCCGCTACAAGCAGGACGGCAGTGGCAAGGCCTTTGCCCAGCACCGGCTCGATGCCCTGCGCAATGACGCTGTGGCGGGCAGTGGCAAGTCCAACAGCGCAGCCCTCTTGCCGGGCCAGAGTTTCTTGCTGACCGAGCATCCGAACGGCAACCTCAACACCGACTGGCAAATCGTTCATATCCGCCACACCGGCGAACAGCCCCAGGCGCTGGAAGAAGAGGGCGGCAGCGGCCCGACCGTGTACCACAACGAATTTGGCGTAGTGAAAGCGAGTACCACCTGGCGCGCCCGCATCGGCAGCCCCGAGGCACCCCACAAGCCGATGGTGGATGGCCCGCAAATCGCCATCGTGGTGGGCCCCGAGGGCGAAGAGATTTACTGCGACGAACACGGCCGGGTAAAACTGCAGTTCCCGTGGGACCGCTACGGCAGTTCCAACGACCAGAGCTCCTGCTGGGTACGGGTGAGTCAGAGCTGGGCCGGTGGCCAGTATGGCATGATGGCCATCCCGCGCATCGGCCATGAGGTCATAGTGAGCTTTTTGGAAGGGGACCCCGACCAGCCCATCGTCACCGGCCGCACCTTCCACGCCACCAACCGGCCGCCTTACGAGCTGCCCGCCAACAAGACGCGTACCGTGCTGCGCACCGAGACCCATCAGGGCGAGGGCTTCAACGAACTGCGTTTTGAAGACCAGGCGGGGCAGGAAGAGATTTACATCCACGGTCAGAAAGACCTGAATGTGCTAATCGAGAACGATGCGGCTTGGCACATCAAGCACGACCAGCACACCGACATCGACAACGAGCGGGTGACCCGCATCAAGGCCAACGACCACCTGACGGTGGAGGGCGAGAAACGCGACCACATCAAGGCGGACTATTCCCTCACCGTCGATGCCTCCATGCACCAGAAGCTGGGAGATAGCTGGCTGACCCAGGCGGGACAGGAAGTACACGTCAAGGCCGGTGCCAAGGTGGTGCTGGAGGCTGGCAGTGAGATCACCGTCAAGGTCGGCGGCTGCTTTATCAAGGTCGATGGCGGTGGCGTCACTATGGTCGGCCCGACTATCAAGATGAACTCGGGCGGCAGTGCCGGTTCTGGGTCGGGGTGGGCCGGTAAATCCCCCCTGGGCCCCTTGGGGGTGAGTGTTCCCCCCATACCCAAAGTGCCGCTCAGTCCTGCCCAGCTTGCGACCATGAAGAGTGCCGCACCTTTCTGTGAGGAGTGTGAGAAGTGCAAGGAGGGCGGCTGTGAAATCTGAGGCTATGTCGCTTGCAGAGTGGGTGGCTGAGCAAACTAGCCCACTCTATGCCGTACTGGCAGGGGCCAGTGATGCGGCGCCCTTGCAGCACTACTACCAGCTTGATGGCAGTCATACACCGCGCGGACTCTATCTCGGTACCCCCTATCACGACTGGCTCCCCGTGATGCCCTATCTGGTCGCGCTGGACAAGGAGAGTCCTTTTATCGAATGGGCAGAGACGACCGATGCTCGCGATTGGGGATTTATTCTGGCGACAGCGCAACCTGTTGGCACCCTCTATGGTCATTTTCAGGGGCTGACCCAGGTCTGGCATCAGGGGGACGCCGTGTTCTTTCGCTATTGGGATGGTGTGTATATGTCTGCCATCGCCTCACAGCTTGGTGATGGCATGACGACGCTGTTGCCTGAGCTGGATGCGATGTGGTGCCAGGGCAATGCATTTTCATGGGGTCTATCGGAGCCCTGCGCTGCACGTCCGTTTCCCTGGTGGGAACTTCCTTCCGCTATCGCAGCCGCGTTGGCTGGGCAAGATACAGGTCCCCTTATCAACAACCTGATGCAACAGTTGGCAGATCAGAATGGCCAGCTTTACTGGTCTTTTCCCGAGGCCAATCTCAGGTGCAAAATCGCCCGTTTCATTTCCCGTAGTCCATCCCCTGATATCGATCTATTTCCAGCGCTGGAAGCGGCGCTGCTCAACGAGGTTCAAGCATGAGTAATGCCGGCCAGGCCGTCTTCACCCAGGTGATCGCCGATTATCGTAATGCCCTGACTGAGTACCGCAAGGATGCCGAGAGTTTCTTTCTGGGCGACATGCTCGGTATGGACATGGAGCAGACCATCAAGGTTGGTGACAAGACGATAAAAGCCTCATCAAGCAGCAAGAAGGCGCAATCCGTGGTCACGCAGTGCCCGTTGAGCGGCACCTTGCGGCTGGTCCATCTGTTTGAATCCGTGCGCTTTATTCCTATCGGTAACACCCCCTACAAGGTGGAAGCGGGCAAGATGGTTCGTGGGCGTTTTGTCAGTGAGGGGGTCGCGAAGGAGGGAACCCTGGATGCCAAGGGGATTGCTGAAGTCGGTAAGCTGACTCCGGGCCAGTCCTATCAGGTGACCTTCTATCCCAATGTGAAGAAGAGCGATCTGGACGGGTTATTTAGCTCATACCAGACGGTGCAGGCTGATTTGGCTGCCTGGTTGGAGCGCGAGTGGGCCTCGACCCATCAATCAGCATGGGTTAATTATCAACGCAATGGCGGTGGTGGTGTTGCGGTTGCCGCCGGGGTGTTGCGGGGGATTGGCGGGGCGCTTGCCTCGGTATGGGACGATTTAACCGGCCTGTATGATTTGTTGGCTGATCCACTGGGTAATGCCGAGAAGCTGCTTGAGTTCGGGGTGAAAGCGGCCGATGTGGCACAAGTGGGGGTGGAGAAGATCGAGAGCGCCATGCTGGTGCTTCAAGATGAGGCGCTGCTCTATCTCTATGTTTATGCCCTGGTGAGCTGGATCAAGATGCTCCCCCCGGATGAACTGGTGGAGTTTGGTACCCAGGCGGTGGTCACTGTGCTGTTTGATGTGTTGGTTGGGGTAGTATTGACCGGTGGCGCCGGGATTGCCGTCCGCTATGGTACCAAGGCGGTGACCACCATAACCAGGGCGGCCAAGCAGCAGGCGCGGATGACCAAGCTGGCGACAACCTTGATCACCATGTCAAAAAAGCACAACCTGGTAGCTCATATCGATGTAGCCAAGCCGGTGTTGGTGACTGGTGTGGCGCCGTTGAATCCGCTTAAAAAAGCCGATCTGAAGCTGATCGACAGAGAAGCTCCGACGCTTGTAGAAAAAGCGACGGCCGAGACCCGTAGGCACAAGTCACACACCACCATCGAGCAGGTTGGTGGTACTTCAGATGCCTCTAAACCCGCGACCAACGCTGCTGGCCATGCCAGCCAGCCGGAATTTAAAACCTGCAAGAACAACTGCCCTGTGTCCATGGTCACCGGCGAGGAGTTGCTGGCGCTGGAGGATGCCCATCTACCGGGCATGCTGCCGTTTACCTTTGGTCGCCTCTATCGCACGTCAGCTGTTGAGCGTTCCTGTGGCATGGGGGCGGGGTGGAGTCATGCGCTGGCCCATCGGCTCGAACGTCACGGTGATAGCCTGACCTGGTGGGACCAAGAGTCTCTTGCTATCGAGTTGCCGATGCCCTCGGCAACCAGACCCATGATCACCAACCAGTTGTCAGAGGCGGCCGTTTATCTGGGGGATGAGCCTGACGAGGTGATAGTAGCCAAGGCGGGATCGCCCTTCCTGCATTTCACCTGGCATGGCAAGACAGGCCGTCTGACGGCCATGTCGGATCTTTATGGCAACCGGCTTACTATCCGCGCCGATGAGCAGGGGCGCCCCTGCTGGATAGAAAACGAGGGCGGTCTGGCTCTTCGCATTGTCTATCAAAAGGCATATCTGACCGCTGTCGAATTGCAGCATTTTGATGGTATTAACTGGCAGCCAGAAGCGACCTTGCAACGTTATTACTATGACGATGCAGGGCACTTGGTGGTGGCTGAAAACGGGGCCGGTGAGTGCGAACGTTACCGCTATCGCCCTGATGGGGTGATCCTGGAGCGCCGACTGGCGGGCGGCGCAGGTTTTTTCTGGGAATGGGAGCGGGAAGGGAAGCTGGCGCGCGCGGTTCGCCACTGGAGTGATGTTGCCCGTTTTGATGTCAGTTACACCTGGGATGATGACAAGGGTGAAGTGACAGTCAGCAATGCTGATGGCAGTCAGGAGGTGTACCAGCATGACAGCAACGCCCGGCTGATCCGCCAGCAAGATCCCGACGGCGCGGTCAGCGAGTTTGTCTATAACGACAAGGGTCAGAAAGTGCTGGCCCGCGATGCGCTGGGGGGCGAAACCCGTTACCACTATGACGAAGCGGGCTTGCTGGAGTGCGAGATTGCTCCCGATGGCAGTCAGACCGCCTATCACTATTGGGATGGTCGGGTTCGCAAGGTGGTGCAGGGGGATCGTGAGTGGCGTTTTGAACGCAACGAGCAAGGGGATGTGATTGCAAGACGGGATCCCCTTGGCCGGGAGACTCGCTACAGCTATAACGCGCAAGGCAAGCTCAGCACCGTGGTGCAACCCGATGGCAGCCGCATCGAACTGGGCTGGAACCGCCTTGGGCAGCTGATTGAGGAGAAGGGTGCCAACGGTGGCGTGACCCGCTGGCGCTATGACGAGCGGGGTCGCCAGATAGTACGGCGCGACCCGCGTGGCGCGATTACCCGTTATGAATGGAATGCGGCCGATCGCTTGCAAGCCGTGCATCTGCCTGGTGGTGGCATCCGCCGCTTCGAATATAACGCCTACGGCAAGGTGACGGCCGAGTGGGACGAGCTGGGCCGCGAGACCCGCTACGAATATCACCCCGGCCTGCATCTGGTAAGCCGCCGCATCAACCCCGATGGCAGTGAACTCAAGTATCGCTACGATAATGCCAAGCTCTTCTTGAGCGAGATTGAGAACGAGCATGGCGAACAGCACCGCATCCACTACTTCCCCAATGGCCTGGTCGCGCGGGAAACCGGCTTTGATGGCCGCACCACCGCTTATCGCTACGACCTTAACGGCCACCTGAGCGAGAAGGTCGAGTTCGGCAAGCAGGAGACCGAGCTGGTCACCCGCTATGAGCGAGACCCCATGGGGCGGCTGCTTACAAAAACCTTGCCCGATGGCCGTGAAATCCAGTTCAGCTATGACCAGTACGGTCAGTTGACTCAGGTGGATGATGGCGCCTGGCCGCTCACCTTTGAATACGATGCTGCAGGCAATCTGCTGGCCGAGCATCAGGGCTGGGCTTCCAGCTATTTCAAGCATGATGCCATGGGGCGGTTGGCCCACTGGCAGCTGCCTGATGGCAACCAGCTGGCTTACCACTACCTGCATGGCGAGCTAAGCGGGATTGATCTGAACGGCGACGAGCTGACTCGCCACCAGAGGGTGGGCGGACTGGAGCTGCGCCGCAGCCAGGGGGCGCTGACCCAGCAATACGAATATGACGAGCAGGGGCGGCTGACTGCGCTGCGACTGCAACGGGGCAAGCAGGTCGCCCGTGAGCGGCGTTACGGCTATGACCACACCGGCAATCTGCTGCAGATCAATGACAGCGTGCAAGGGGAGCAGCACTACCGCTACGACCCGCTGGACCGCTTGCTGGAGGTGCGTGGTGAACTGACCGAGCGGTTCTTGCACGATCCGGCTGGCAACCTGTTGAGCCAGACGCTGGGTGGCCAGTTTGATGGGGCCCGCACCCAGGGTAACCGGCTGCTGTTGAGTGGCGATCGCCATTTTGAGTACGACGAATTTGGCCGATTGGCCATCGAGCGACGGGGCAAAGGCCAGTCACTGGTTACCCGCTATCACTACGACTGCCAGCATCAGCTAGTCAGGGCTGAACTGCCGGATGGCACCACGGCCCGTTATGACTACGACGCCTTTGGCCGCCGTATTCGCAAGACGGTGGGTAGAGAAAACGGCGAACTTGTCACCGAATTCTTGTGGCAGGCCAACAACCTGATTGCCGAAAGCAGTTATCAGCTTGGTGATGATAAACGTCGTACCGACGAGCAATACCGCAGCTTTATCTATGAGCCGGGCAGCTTCAAGCCATTGGTGCAGTTGGAAGGTGAAGGGACGGATGCAGAGGTATTCCACTACCAGCTTGACCACCTCGGTACCCCGCTGGCGCTGACTCGTGGCAATGGAGCGACTGCCTGGCAGGTGCGCTATCGCGCCTATGGCAATGTGTGGCGGGAAGAGATAGCGGAAGTGGCGACGCCGCTGCGTTTTCAAGGGCAATATTTTGATGCCGAGACCGGTCTGCACTACAACCGGCACCGCTACTACCAGCCTGAAACGGGTAGATTTATCACCCCCGACCCGATAGGCTTGGCTGGCGGGCTCAACAACTACCAGTACGCCCCCAACCCGATTGGTTGGGTGGATCCGCTGGGGTTGAAGAATGTAAAAGAAAATGGGCCGAATAATATTGATGGTAAATCCAGCCCAAGCTTGCAAGGTGGGCCGGAAGCACCACCGAGTGTTGGCCAAAGTAAACCCGATTTTTATGTTGGCCCAAGTGGCCCCGACTCGACATTGCCGAGTACTGGGTATAGGTATGATAGATATTTAAATGATGATGGCTCATTATATAAATACGGCCAAGATGCAATTAATACGGGAGAAGCTCGACTGTCATATTTCGGTTTTGATAAATTAGATACAGGAAATCAGGTTACAGAGGCATTCCAGATTCGAGCGCCAAAACATGTGACGATGAATGATCCAGATAAGTCATGGAGTGATGGACGATTACGTATCAAGTTTGATACTTTGCAATTATATGATGGCTCAGGTGTTCCAAGAGTGGAAGTGCCTAGAAGTCATGGGGGTAAAGGGCCTGATCTAGAACCATTCACTGAGGCTTATCCAAAGTATGGGAAGGGTGGTGCTAGACAATTAGTTCCTAACACGGATGAGTCTTTATATATAAAGGCTGATGCAATTGATATTTTACCAAAGGAATGATTATGACCGAAGGTGAATACTTTAGAGAACAATTAATAATTCTTATTGAAAATCATAAAGAGGATTTTTTTTATGACTATGAAAATCTGATTGAAATTCTCAAAGATAAGAATAGACGAATACCCATAAGGGGGATTTGGGAGAGTATGAAAGGGTATGACCAATCAAAGTACTCTGATGCTGAGAAAGAGCTACTTGATGAAGCTATGTATCGTTATGGTTAGACCAATATAAATATTGAGACTCTCACCATTTTTACTGAGAACAAGCGTTCGAAGCTGAGTAGTAAGAGAGAATTTTAACTCAATAGAGATAACTTGGGTTGGATGATTTTTTAACCAGTGTAAGGCGTCTGTACTATAGAGCAGTGGTTATGACTAGGGCCGTAGGCTCGATTAGCGCAGCGTAATTGGGCATTCACAGAGCAATCTGTACAGGTCTGGTTATCGCCAGACACTGGACTGAACCTTTATTAATTCAGTCAGCCCTCTTCCAAAATGTGGATGTGTAAAGGTCTGGATAACGTAATGTCCTGACCTTTTTGTTTGTTTACTTCCCCTCTACGGTAAGGTGACGGCCGAGTGGGACGAGCTGGGCCGCGAGACTCGCTACGAATATCACCCCGGCCTGCATCTGGTGAGCCGCCGCATCAACCCGGACGGCAGTGAGCTTAACTATCGCTACGACAATGCCAAGCTCTTCTTGAGCGAGATTGAGAACGAGCATGGCGAGCAGCACCGCATTCACTACTTCCCCAATGGCCTGGTTGCGCGGGAAACCGGCTTTGATGGCCGCACCACCGCTTACCGCTACGACCTCAACGGCCACCTGAGCGAGAAGGTCGAGTTCGGCAAGCAGGAGACCGAGCTGGTCACCCGCTATGAGCGAGACCCCATGGGGCGGCTGCTGACAAAAACCTTGCCCGATGGCCGTGAAATCCAGTTCAGCTATGACCAGTACGGTCAGTTGATGCAGGTGGATGATGGCGCCTGGCCACTCACCTTTGAATACGATACCGCAGGCAATCTGCTGGCCGAGCATCAGGGCTGGGATTCCAGCTATTTCAAGCATGACGCCATGGGGCGGCTGTCCCATTGGCAGCTGCCTGATGGCAACCAACTGGCTTACCACTACCTCAATGGCGAGCTAAGCGGGATTGATCTGAACGGCGACGAGCTGACTCGCCACCAGATGGTTGGAGGATTGGAGCTGCGCCGCAGCCAGGGGGCGCTGACCCAACAATACGAATATGACGAGCAGGGGCGCCTGACGGCGCTGCGACTGCAACGGGGCAAACAGGTCGCTCGTGAGCGGCGTTACGGCTATGACCGCACCGGCAATCTGCTGCAGATCAATGACAGCGTGCAAGGGGAGCAGCACTACCGCTACGACCCGCTGGATCGCTTGCTGGAGGTGCGTGGTGAACTGACCGAGCGGTTCTTGCACGATCCGGCGGGCAACCTGTTGAGCCAGACGCTGGGTGGCCAGTTTGATGGGGCCCGCACCCAGGGTAACCGGCTGCTGTTGAGTGGCGATCGCCATTTTGAGTACGACGAATTTGGTCGATTGGCCATCGAGCGACGGGGCAAAGGCCAATCACTGGTCACCCACTATCACTATGACTGCCAGCATCAGCTAGTCAGGGCTGAACTGCCGGATGGCACCACGGCCAATTATGACTACGACGCCTTTGGCCGCCGTATTCGCAAGACGGTGAGTGGGGCAAAGGGCGAGCAGGTTACTGAATTCTTGTGGCAGGCCAACAACCTGATTGCCGAAAGCAGTTATCAGCCTGATGGTGATAAGCATCGCACCGACGAGCAATACCGCAGCTTTATCTATGAACCGGGCAGCTTCAAGCCATTGGTGCAGTTGGAAGGTGAAGGGACGGATGCAGAGGTATTCCACTACCAGCTTGACCACCTCGGTACCCCGCTGGCGTTGACTCGTGGCAATGGAGCGACCGCTTGGCAGGTGCGTTATCGCGCCTATGGCAATGTGTGGCGGGAAGAGATAGCGGAAGTGGCGACGCCGCTGCGTTTTCAAGGGCAATATTTTGATGCCGAGACCGGCCTTCACTACAACCGTCACCGCTACTACCAGCCTGAAACGGGTAGATTTATCACCCCCGACCCGATAGGCTTGGCAGGTGGTTTGAACAACTACCAGTATGCCCCCAACCCGATTGGTTGGGTGGATCCGTTGGGGTTAAGCAATGTGCTAGGTCAATGTCCTGATTCATTGCCGCGTTCCAGAATTCCGTCCGAGCAGCAAGACGTATTTAAGCAGTTTGAACAACATCATGCTGGACAGTTTAAAGATGACCATTCGTTGGTTAGTGCATTCGAAGAGCTCAGGGATAATGAATCGCCATGGCCAGTTGGATTTACTCCCAAGAGCCGAATTATTGAGTCGGGGGAACGTTTTAATATGGCATTGGGGCCTGGTCAGCCAATAACTAGCCCTGGTGGGTTTGGTACTATGGATAATATTAATTCTGCAGACTTTGTATGGGATAAACTAGCTGTAAAGCAGTCATGGAAACCAGCCGGTATCGATCGCGTGGTTACATATGAGGTAACGCATCCCTTTGAAGTACTAGCAGGCCCGGTTGGGCCTCAGATTGAAAAACTACCTGATCGTAGTTATAAATATCTCACTGGTGGCGCGAATCAAATTAATTTGAGGTTGTCACGAGACCCAGTTGAAAAAATGAATCACCTTAAGGTTGTCGATGTGAAGGAAATAAAGTGAAAATAATTAATGATACTGATTTCATGTATAGTGAATGGGCTTGTGGTGAGCAGTTGATTAGATTGTTACACCCCAATAAAGGTTATGCGGTGTATTCGGAGAAAAAAAGCGTAGTGGTTTCTATGGAATATGGCACAGGGGATCACCTTGATGCAACTGTTTATGATATTACAGGTAATATGATTGGGAAAATACACCCTTCAACAGAGAATGTCTTCTATCAATATATATCTCAACATCCAAGTTCTGTTAGTGGCATTGCTATAGCGGGGGCGTTAGATAAAGTGATTGATAACTTTCAAGATTGGTTTTTTGAGATTGACTTAGATCGCTTTTGTGTCGGAAAACGTATTTCCCCTGCTTATTGAAGAATGGTGTGAATATAAGAGGTGTTTTTTAGCACCACTGGGATTCTGGATGCCAACCATTTTGACTGGGCCCATGCTCGATTAGCGTAGCGTAATCGGGCATGCTGCTAAATCTATCCAGTTCTAGTTGTCGCCGAATAATCAACTTCCCTCCTTTATTGCCTCAGTTAATATTTTTTCAAAATTTGGATAGGCAAACTGGTCAGAGTTAAATTTTTCTGACCTTTTTGTTTTTTATTTTCCACTACGACGACCGGGGCTGCCAGATTGTACGACGCGACCCGCGTGGCGCGATTACCCGTTACGAATGGAATGCGGCAGATCGCTTGCAAGCCGTGTATCTGCCTGGTGGTGGCTCCCGCCGCTTCGAATATAACGCCTACGGCAAGGTGACGGCCGAGTGGGACGAGCTGGGCCGCGAGACCCGCTACGACTATCACCCTGGCCTGCATCTGGTGAGCCGCCGCATCAACCCGGACGGCAGTGAGCTTAACTATCGCTACGACAATGCCAAGCTCTTCTTGAGCGAGATTGAGAACGAGCATGGCGAGCAGCACCGCATTCACTACTTCCCCAATGGCCTGGTCGCGCGGGAAACCGGCTTTGATGGCCGCACCACCGCTTATCGCTATGACCTCAATGGCCACCTGAGCGAGAAGGTCGAGTTCGGCAAGCAGGAGACCGAGCTGGTCACCCGCTATGAGCGAGACCCCATGGGGCGGCTGCTGACAAAAACCTTGCCCGATGGCCGTGAAATCCAGTTCAGCTATGACCAGTACGGTCAGTTGACCCAGGTGGATGATGGCGCCTGGCCACTCACCTTTGAATACGATACCGCAGGCAATCTGCTGGCCGAGCATCAGGGCTGGGCTTCCAGCTATTTCAAGCATGATGCCATGGGGCGGCTGTCCCACTGGCAGCTGCCCGATGGCAACCAGCTGGCTTACCACTATATCGATTGGCTGCCAACGCCCATCATAGATCGGCCCAGTATCGCATGGGGGTGATGCGTGAGCAGGGATTGGGGGTACCGCGCAACAGACTGCATGCTTATGCATGGTGCCTGCTCGCTGCGACGGATGGTAATAATGATGCGACCAAGGCACGTGATGAGCTGGAAAAAGGCATGACAGAGAAGGAAAAGAGTGCCGGTCAGAAGCTGGCTCAGCACAGGTTTGCTCAGCAGCAGAAGCAGGAATCAATAGGGTAGGTCATCATTTTTATTTATATCATTAAATGACTTTTTCCATGATTGATGCACTTGAGTTCATCAAAGTGGCTTTTTGATGATTAACTTTTTCATTCTTTAGCAGGGAGAGGGGACATCTCAGTCATGGCTATTTTATATCAATATCAGGGTGTTTTTCTTTGTGCGCCAGTTATTGACGCTTGCAGTGTGCCCACCTTGCTGCGCCAACACTTGTCGCATGCTGGTGCGAGTGAATAAATTTAGTCTCTTGCTCATTCATGGAACTTTATGTCATTTTTTCTTTTGCATATGGTGCATATATATTTTTTGTTTTTTACCACGCCTTTGATTTGCAATTAAGCGATTGTTTTTGTTCATTTTTTTGTTTTAGGTTGTTGGGGTTTTCAATGTCTTGTTGACGCGAGTAAATATATAAATATACCATTTGTCGCAAATGGCTCTTCAGCCAATATGACCTCTCACAAAGAGTGGAGGCATGAGTGGGTTGTGTGATTAACAAGGTTAATACTGTGTTTTTGATTATTAGAGTATCTACTCTTTATTTATCAAAAACATATCAAGCGGCCAATGGATTTTCCTTTCGCTACCCAGCGATATCGTCAACTGTCATTTTTTACAGTTGTTGGTTAAGCCATCGGCTATAAGATTTTGGGTCTGAGTAGGTCCATAACTTGGTATTTAAAGCATGGGAAAGAGTATCGATGGCGCCACTGTTGCGCCCAAAGAGCGCGTCAATATTAAATATGTGCCAGCAACCACTGGGCAACAGGGGGAGGTTGAACTTCCGCTGACCATGATGGTGGTAGGCAATATGAAAGGACGTGCCGAAGAAACGCCTATCGAGGAGCGTCAGACCGTCTCCATCGACAAGAATAATTTTTCTTCCGTCATGAAAGAATCTGCACTGGAACTGAATTTTTACGTTCCCAATCGCCTGGAGGAGAACAGCCAGGAGGAGATGCCGGTTTCGATCAAGATCCAGTCTCTGGAAGACTTCACCCCTGACCGCGTGGCCCAGCAAGTACCCGAGCTGCGCAAGCTGCTGGAACTGCGCGAGGCGCTGGTTGCCCTGAAGGGACCATTGGGAAATATTCCCTCCTTCCGCAATCGTTTGCAGGATCTGCTGTCCAGTGATGAGGCTCGTGAGCAACTGCTCAAGGAGCTGGATTTGATTAAACCTGCCGAGTGATCGGCTGGTTGGATTGATTGACGAGAAAGGAATAAAACATGTCTTTGGTCGAAGAACAGGTTCAAGCGGGGGCGAGTGCCGCTCCCTCGTCCTTGCTGGACGAAATCATGGCGCAGGCCCGCATCACTCCGGTTGATGAAGGCTACAGTGTCGCCAAGCAAGGCGTTGCCGCCTTGATCGCTAACATCCTTGATAACGGAACCACCAGCGATCCGGTCAACAGGGCGCTGGTAGACAGCATGATTGTCGAGCTCGACAAGAAGCTCAGCAAGCAGATGGACGTTATCCTGCATGCCAAAGAGCTGCAGGAGATGGAGTCTTCCTGGCGTTCACTCAAGTTGCTGGTGGATCGCACCGATTTTCGTGAAAACATCAAGATCCAGGTGTTGCATGCGACCAAGGAGGAGCTGCTGGAGGATTTCGAGTTTTCTCCTGAAATCACCCAGTCTGGTCTCTACAAGCATGTTTATTCCAGCGGTTATGGCCAGTTTGGCGGGCAGCCCGTCGGTGCCGTGATAGGGGATTATGCTTTCACCCACAGCTCACCCGATATCAAGCTGATGCAGTATGTCAGTGCCGTCGGTGCCATGGCCCATGCCCCCTTTATTTCCTCGGTTGCCCCCGCCTTTTTCGGCGTCGACAACTTCACCGATCTGTCCTCTATCAAGGATCTCAAATCGGTCTTCGAAGGTCCGTCCTACAGCAAGTGGCGCGTACTGCGAGAGTCGGAGGATGCCCGCTATCTGGGCCTGACAGCGCCGCGTTTCCTGGCCCGTCTGCCGTACGATCCGACCGAGAACCCCATCAAGGGCTTCAACTATCAAGAAGATATCAGCTCGGATCACGACCACTACCTGTGGGGCAACACCGCCTACCTGATGGGCACCTCCCTGACCGACAGCTTCGCCAAATACCGCTGGTGCCCGAACATCATAGGCCCGCAGAGCGGTGGCGCCGTCCACGATCTGCCGGTACATGTGTATGAGGCCATGGGTCAGCTGCAAGCCAAGATCCCGACCGAGGTCCTCATCACCGACCGTCGCGAATATGAACTGTCCGAAGAGGGGTTCATCACCCTGACCATGCGCAAAGACAGTGACAATGCGGCCTTCTTCTCTGCCAACTCGGTGCAAAAACCCAAGGTGTTCCCGAACACCAAGGAAGGCCGGGAAGCGGAGACCAACTACAAGCTGGGCACCCAGCTGCCCTACATGTTCATCATCAATCGCCTGGCACACTACATCAAGGTGTTGCAGCGCGAGCAGATCGGCTCCTGGAAGGAGCGTCAGGATCTGGAGCGTGAACTGAATGGCTGGATCAAGCAGTTCGTTGCCGATCAAGAGAACCCGCCGGCAGACGTGCGTAGCCGTCGCCCTCTGCGTGCCGCTCAGATCAAGGTGCTGGACGTGGAAGGGGAGCCGGGTTGGTACCAGGTTGCCATGGCCGTGCGTCCGCACTTCAAGTACATGGGGGCCAGCTTCGAGCTGTCTCTGGTAGGTCGACTGGACAAGGAATAATGCCCGATGCCGTATCTCTCTTCCTGGGATAGAGGAAATGCGGCCAGTCTGTTTGATCGTATCCGGGGGGAGGGGCTTGGCTCTTCCCCCCATTCGGAAGTTGAGGAATTGGTTGATTCTGTCAAGCGGCAGCTCGAGCAGATCCTCAATACCCGTCCCGGTAATTGCCGCAGTGCGCCTGAGCTGGGTGTCATCGATTTCAATGATGCCACCCAGGGCAGTGCGGACATCAAGGGGCGGATCCGTGAGGCGATCCGGCAATGCATCCGTCGTTATGAACCTCGGATCATTCATGTGGATGTCTGTTCACCCGACCATCAGGCTAGCCCGCTTGAGATGTCATTTCAGGTGACGGCCCACGTGAGGCTGGAGCATATCGAGCAGGTTACCTCGTTCAACGTCCATATGGACAGTCACCGTCACTACCGCATGGTCTGATCAATGTCGCTGGAACATTACTTCAGGGATGAGTTGGCATTTTTGCGCCTGCAAGGGCGCGAATTTGCCGATGCCTATCCCGAACTCACCCGTTTTCTGTCGGAGCAGAATACCGACCCGGATGTGGAACGCCTGCTGGAAGGTTTTGCGTTTCTCACGGGCAACCTGCGCGCCAAGATCGAGGATGAGTTCCCCGAGCTGACCCATGGTCTGCTCAATATGCTCTGGCCCAACTATCTGCGTCCCGTACCCAGTATGACCATCATGCAGTTTTCGGTCATTCCGGGGGCCATCGCCCAACCGGCGCTGGTCAGGCAGGGTTGCCAGCTCGACAGCCTGCCCATCGATGAGGTGACCTGTCATTTTCAGACCTGTCACGATACCTGGGTCTATCCGGCAGATATCCATCATATTTCGGCGCAAAGTGGCAACGATCTCTCCACCATCTCGCTGGATATCGCCCTGCATGCTCCTTTGCCATTGAGCGAACTGCAGCTGGACAAGCTGCGCTTTTTCCTCGGTGGCGACAGTTATACCGCCTATGAGCTTTACTTCTGGCTCTCCAACCAGCTCTCCCACATAGAGCTGGAGATCGATGGCAAGCGCTTTCGCCAGGAGGCCAAAGCGTTGAAGTCGGTCGGCTTCGAGCGCGATGATGCGTTGTTGCCCTATCCGAACAACGTTTACTCCGGCTACCGGATCTTGCAGGAGTATTTCTGCTTCCCGGAGAGCTTCCTCTTCTTTGAACTTTCGGGTGGCGAGTGGCCCAAACAGCCGCTACCGGTGAGTGAATTCAAAATACATTTCTGTTTCGACCGGCCGCTGCCGGCGGAGCTCAAGATCCGCCCTGACTCTTTCATGCTCAACTGCGTGCCGGCCATCAACCTGTTTCAGCACGACAGTGAGCCGGTCAATCTCAACGGACGTCAGGCGGAGTATCCCCTCAAGGCGAGCTATCGCCATGCTGACAGTTTCGAGATCTTCTCGGTGGATCAGGTTGAAGGGTGGGTCGAGGGCAATCTGGGCCGCTCCCGCGGTACGCCGCGTATCTATCAGCCGTTCGAAAGCTTTCAGCACCAGATTGAACGTGCCAAGCACAGGCTGGCGCTCTATTACCGGGTGCGGGTCAGGGAGTCGGTCAGCGGCGATGGTTTCGAGCACAGCCTTTCGTTCGTGCGGGGTGATGAAACCACCACCATCGATCTGGATGAATCCATTTCTGTCACGCTCACCTGCACCAATCGCTCCCGCGCCGCTCGTCTCAAGGTTGGCAGCATCTGCGTGCCGACCGGCAGTTCACCCTCGTTTGCCACTTTTCGCAACCTGATCAGGCCGACCCGGCCGCTGCGCCCGGCACTCGATGGCAGCCTGCACTGGACCCTCATTTCCAACCTGTCGCTTAACTATGTCTCCCTGCTGCGCCGGGATGCCCTGGTGCAGGTGCTGCGTACCTATGACTTTCCTGCGTTGTATGACAAGCAGGCGGAGCAGGCGTCCCGCAAGCGGCTGGCGGGGATCGAGGAGATTGAAACCACCCCGGTCGACCGTCTGGTGCGGGGCATGCCGGTGCGTGGACTCAAGTCGGTGCTCTCCATTCGCCAGTCCGCGTTTGGCAGCGAAGGGGAGCTCTACCTGTTCAGCACAGTACTGGCGCACTTCTTCTCGCTGTACGCCAGCGTCAACGCCTTCCACCTGCTTGAGGTGGTCAATCTCGACAACAAGGAGCGCTATCAATGGCCAGTCCAGATCGGTCAGCACTCCCTGATGTGACGTCCACCAGGGACGCACCTCGCTTCAACTTCTTCCAGCTGGTTGAGCTGCTCAACCGGCTGGACGGTGCCGATCAGGAGCGCGGCCTTGACCATCTGCCGAGTGACGAGAACATCCGCTTCAAGGCGACCGCCTCTCTGGGCTTTCCCACCAGCGACGTGTTGCAGATAGGTAGAGATGGCAAGGGTCGCCACGAGCTGGAGGTAGCCTTCCTCGGCCTGCATGGCAGCCAGTCTCCCATGCCGGGCTATTACCTGGACTCACTGGCGTGGGAGTACGCCCAGGGTGAGCAGAAGCTGGGTCTGTTTCTGGACTTCTTTCATCACCGCCTGCTGACCCTGCTGCACCGGATCTGGCGCAAGTATCGCTATCACGTGCGCTTTCAGGACAACGGCGAAGATGGATTTTCCCGCCTGATGTTTGCCCTGGTGGGGCTGGGTAACGAGGCGGTCTGCCAGAGCCTGCCAGTCAACCGCGCCAAGATGCTCTCTTACGCGGGCATGCTGGCCAGCCCCAGTCGCTCCCCCGAGGTGGTAGCCGGTCTGGTGGCACACTGTTTCGATCTGGCGGATGTGGAGGTGAGTGCCTGGCAGTGGCGCAAGGTGCCCATCCAGCAAGATCAGCAAAACCGGCTGGGCGGTGCTTGCGCCACCCTGGGGAGCGACTTTGTCATCGGCGACAAGGTGAACGACTGCGCCGGCAAGTTTTTATTGAAGATCAACAACCTGAGTTTTGGCCAGTTTCTCGGGTTTCTCCCGAACGGGGAGCACTTTCACGCCCTGGTGACCTTTGTCTCCTTCATCCTGCGCGACCAATTGGCCTGGGATCTGCGACTCGGTTTCGGCCAGGAGCAGGCCCGGGGGTTGCGATTGGGGGAGGAACAGAGTGCGCGCCTGGGCTGGAGTACCTTTCTCGGCCAACCGCCGAGTGACCCGTTCGTGACTATCTGTGTACAGGAATAAGCGCAGGAAATTCAGTGTCGGAATCAGTGCAGGAGTGAATGTGGACGACTTTAACCAGCAACTTTCCCTGGTGGTGCTCAACAGCGAGCAGCTCGACGGCAGCCAGCAGGTGCAGTATCGCTTCGACGAAATGGGGGGCACTCTGGGCGCCTCCGAGCAGGACGACTGGCAACTGAAGGACAGGTTGGGGGCCGTCATGTCGGCTCACGCCAGAGTCGAGCTCAACGATGGTCGCTTCTGCCTGTGTGATCTGAGCGGTCAGACCTATATCAACGGTGCGACCTCGCCCATAGGGCGGTCCCGCAAGGTGCATCTCGAACAGGGTGACGAACTGATCGTCGGCCCGTTCCGGATGCGGGCTTATCTGGGGGCCATCTCCCCCGAGCAGAGCCTGCAACAGGTGCTGGGCAACCGCCCCTCCGAGCAGCTCGATGAGTGGTTGACCTGCGATGAGCACGGCGCTCGGACCATGGCCGATCCGCTCACCCTCGCCGTCGATCCCTTGCTGGCGTTGCAGCAGGAGCGCGCGGCGCCGTCCCCGTTGGCGGACTCCCGCCTGCAGGCACCACTACGTTCACAACCGGATATGGACGCCGTATCCCTTGCCCCTTTTTCTGCTGTCGAGAACACCATGAACCAAGAATTTCTGGATATGCCCACCATAGAGAATCACCCCGACTACCACCCTTCGCTGGATGGTGTGGATCACGTGGCACTGACCCCCTTGATGCGTGGCCTGGGTCAATCCCTGCAGCTGCAAGATACCCAGCAGGCTCACGACATGCTCGAAGAGATGGGCAAAACGGTGCGTGCCATGGTGGAGGGGCTGCTGCAGTTGCAAACCGATCAGGCGGCGCTGGCGGATCGGCACCTGCGCCCCATCGAGGACAACCCGCTGCGCCTCGGGCTCGACTATGACGAGACCCTGGCGGTGATGTTCGCCGAGCAGAAGAGCCCGGTTCATCTGACCGCGCCGGCGGCGGTGGCCGAGAGCCTGCGCAATGTGCGCATTCATCACGTCGCAAACCAGCAGGCCATAGGCGCGGCCCTTGACAGCATATTACAGGCGTTTTCACCAGAGGCGCTGCTCGGGCGGTTCGAACACTACCGCCGTACCGGTGCTCCGGGTGTGGCCGATGAAGGCTGGGCCTGGAACATGTATCAGCACTACTACCGTGAGTTGACCTCTGCCCGTCAGCAGGGGTTCGACAAGCTGTTCCATCAGGTCTATGCCCAGGCATATGACCAGGCCGTGCGTCAGCAACAGGGACTGATTGGATGATACGTGCGCTGATGCTGGGGGCCTGTCTGCTGGCCCTGGCCGGGTGTACCACCATGGGCAAGATGGCCGACGTGGCCATGGATCCGGATATCCAGGTGGGCAGCAATGGTGACCAGCCCTCTACCCTGGGGCTGAGCCTGCTGGCGGAGCCCGACGTCAACCCCAACGAGAGCGGGGAGGCGGCGCCCATCGAGTTTCAGGTTGTGGTGCTGGCGGAAGATTCCAAGCTGCTCGCCACCGACTATGACCAGGTGACGGCGGATGTAGAGAAGGCCCTTGGCAAAAACTACCTGGATCATCAGGACTACACCCTGCTGCCCGGCCAGTTCAAATACCTGCCCCCCGTCAAGCTTGACGAAAAGACCCGTTACATCGGCGTGATTGCACGCTACGCCGATCCGGACAGCGCCGAGTGGCGCAAGGTCATCAAGGTCAAGAGCAAGGGAACGGCCTATCACATCCTGGTGCACCTGCGCCTGGATGAAGTGGAACTACAAAAAGAAGAAGAATAACCATGTCGAGTCGAAATCGGGTTATCTGGCGTGAAGGGCTCTTTATCAAGCCCCAGCACTTCCAGCAACAACAAAGACATTCAGAATATGCGCTGCACGCTCGCCTGAGCGCGCTGTCTGACTATTTCTACGGGCTGCAGTCACTCGCCATCAACGAGGATTATCTCGGTTTTGGCCGCATCGCCCTGGTGGGCGCCACGGGCATACTGCCGGACGGTACCGTCTTCAACATCCCGAACGACGATGTGCTGCCGACGCCGCTGGAGATCACCGACGCCTCGGTGGCCAACCAGAAGGTCTATCTGGCGCTGCCGCTGTCGGTGAGCGGGGTCAACGAGGTCAATCAGGGCGGCCAGGTGGCTACCCGCTTGCAGGCCCATCGCCACGATGTACGCGACCTGCACAGCGAGGGGGGGGATGTGGTCTCCCTGGAAGTGGGGCGTGTGAGCATGCGGCTGATGCTGGAGCGGGAAGATCGCAGCGCCTATGCCTCGCTCGCCATCGCCCGTATTCTGGACAAGCGGCCCGACGGCGGTTTGGTGCTGGATCCCAACTTCATGCCCTGCAGCATCAGCGTTTCCGCCATCCCGACCCTCAAGCGCTTCCTCGGCGAGTCGGCGGGCCTCGTGGCCGAGCGGGCCCGCAGCCTCTCCCAGCGTATCGCTGCCCCCGGTCAGCAGGGGGTTGCCGATGTGGCCGAGTTCATGATGTTGCAGCTGCTCAACCGCGCTCAGCCCCAGCTCTCTCATCTGTCACGCCTTGGCACCCTGCATCCCGAGCGGTTGCACGAGGCCCTGGTGCAGATCTGTGGCGAGTTGATGACCTTTACCGATGAATCCCGTCTGCCGCCCGAGTTTGCCGCCTATCGTCACGACGATCAGCAGGTGAGTTTCGAGCCTGTGATGCTGGCCCTGCGTCAGGCCCTCAGTACCGTGCTGTCGCCGCGTGCCGTCTCCATCCAGCTGCGCAAGCACCAGTACGGCATCATGGTGGCCATGGTCAACGAGAGCGAGCTGATGCAAAGCGCCGACTTCGTGCTGGCGGTGCGAGCCCGCATGCCGCAGGAGCAGTTGCGCAAGCAGCTGTTGCAGCAGACCAAGGTGGCGTCGAGCGACAAGATCCGCGAGCTCATCAGTCTGCAGTTGCCCGGTATCCCGCTGCTGCCGCTGCCGGTGGCACCGCGCCAGTTGCCCTATCACGCCGGTTACAGCTACTTCCAGCTCGACAGGCAGAGCCCTGCCTGGCAGATGCTGGCGGTCAGTAACACGCTCGCCTTCCACATTGCCGGTGATTTCCCCGAGCTCGACATGCAGCTCTGGGCTATTCGCAGCCAGTGATCGCATCAAGGAATAAGCAGAGATGACCACGGACATTATCAAGAACGAGCAACTCAGCGATCTGCTGTTCGATCATGCCGAGCAGCTGGACATGGATTCGGACTACTGGTTCCGCCTGCGGGGCCAGAGCATCAACCCCATGATAGATGCGGTGACCCCCTTGCTGGGGCTGGTGCAGCGGGTACGCCTGCTGTCGCGTTACGACAGGGTGCCCGATCTCTATCAGCGGGTGGTGACCGAGATCCAGACCATCGAACAGGAGCTGATGGCCCAGGGTTACGAGAACGGCGTAGTCCTCTCGTTTCGCTACATCCTCTGCACCTTCATTGACGAGGCCGTGATGGGCCGCGACTGGGGCAGCCAGAGCGAATGGTCTGAGCACTCATTGCTGACGCGCTTTCACAACGAGACCTGGGGCGGCGAGAAGGTGTTCGTGCTGCTCACCCGTCTGCAGGAAGATCCGGTGCGTTACCGCGACATCCTGGAGTTCATCTACCTGTGTCTGTGCCTCGGTTTCGAAGGGCGCTACAAGGTGATGAGCCAGGGCCGTGACGAGTTCGAGCGTATCGTCAAACAGCTGCACAAGCTGCTTGCCCCCGAGGCCAGCGGTGAGGCCCCCAGCGTGTTCCACCTCGACCTCGGCCAGCAGGCGTCCCGCTACCAGCTGCGCAAACAGATTTCCCTGCGCAGCCTGTTCATGGGCGGGGCCCTGATCCTGGCCATCATCTTTGGCCTGTACCACCACCAACTCAATAACCAGACCCAGGACGTACTGCGTCAACTGGGCGAATTATTAAAATAATTATTCTGAGGAGAGCATGCTTTGATTCGTATAGAGCTACCGGTACTGGTGGAAAGACTCAACCCCATCTGCCGTCACATGTTGGAGGAGGCCGCGGCCCTCTGCGTCAACCATCAGGGGGCCGAGATCCGCATCGAGCACCTGCTGCTGAAGATGCTGGATACCCCGCTCAGCGATGTGCGCCAGATCCTCAAGCGGGCCGAGGTGGAGGTCGAAGAACTCAGAACCTTGCTGCAACCTTCGGCCGCCGATCACGGCTATGGTCAGGGTTATCCCTCCTTCTCGCCGCTCTTGGTGGAGTGGCTGCAAGACAGCTGGCTGCTGGCCTCTGCCGAGTTGCAACACGCCCAGCTTCGCAGCGGCGTCATGCTGCTGGTGCTGTTGATGACCCCGCAGCGCTACCTGCCGGGGTCGGTGACCCGGCTCTTGGCCAACGTCAATCGCGAGCTGCTGCGCCAGCAGTTCGATGAGTGGGTGAAAGAGTCTGCCGAAACGCAAGTGACCGTCTCCGCCAGCGGCGCTGCTACCCAGGCAGCCCTGCCAGCCGATGCCAGCCTGCTGGCTCGCTTCACCGTCAACGTCACCGAACAGGCCCGTCAGGGTAGTCTGGATCCCGTGCTCTGCCGGGATCACGAGATCGATCTGATGATCGACATCCTGTCCCGTCGCCGCAAAAACAACCCCATCGTCGTGGGGGAGGCGGGCGTCGGTAAAAGTGCCCTGATCGAGGGGCTGGCCCTGCGCATCGTCGCGGGTCAGGTGCCGGAAAAATTGCGCGATGTGGAGCTGATGACGCTGGATCTTGGCGCCATGCAGGCGGGCGCCTCGGTCAAGGGGGAGTTCGAGAAGCGCTTCAAGGGGGTGATGCAGGAGGTCAAGGATGCGGTGCGTCCTGTCATCCTCTTTATCGATGAGGCCCACACCCTGATCGGGGCGGGCAATCAGGCGGGCGGTCTGGATGTATCCAACCTTATCAAGCCAGCGCTGGCCCGGGGTGAGCTGCGCACCATCGCCGCCACCACCTGGGGCGAGTACAAGAAATACGTGGAAAAAGATGCCGCCCTGTCGCGCCGCTTCCAGCTGGTGAAAGTGGGTGAGCCCAATGCCGAGGAGGCTACCGTGATCCTGCGCGGCCTGCGCAGCATCTACGAGAAGGCCCATGGGGTGCTGATCGATGAGGAGGCGCTGCAAGCCGCCGCCCAGCTCTCTGCCCGCTACATCTCCGGTCGTCAGCTGCCGGACAAGGCGATCGACGTGCTCGATACCGCCTGTGCCCGGGTGGCCATCAACCTGACCACGCCGCCGCGCGCCGTCAGCCACCTGCAAAACGCGTTGCGCCAGCGTGAGCTGGAGATCCGCCAACTGGAGCGCCAGAGCCTGATAGGTCTGGGTGACAACGATGAGCGGCTCGCCGAACTGCAAACCGCCCAGCAGACCTGCCGTGACACCCTGCGTGAGCAGGAGGCCCAGTGGCAACAGCAGCAGGGGCTGGTGCATCAGATTGTCGAGCTGCGTGCCGCGCTGCTGGCCGATCAGCAGGATGAGCTGTTGACCAGAGAGGCGCTGGATCTCGCCGATGTCCCGCTGGATCCACAAGCCGCCGCTGACCAGCTGGCGGCCCTCGAGCGCGAGCTGACTGCCCTGCAGCAGGGCGAGGTGCTGGTCTCAGCCCATGTCGACAAGACCCAAGTGGCTGCCGTGATCGCCGAATGGACAGGTGTGCCGCTCAACCGCATCTCGCAAGGGGAGCTTGACGTGGTGACCCGGTTGCCCGAGTACCTCGGGGATCTCATTAAAGGACAGGATGTGGCGGTGGCGCATCTGCACAAACACCTGCTGACCGCCCGCGCCGATTTGCGTCGTCCGGGTCGTCCGCTGGGCGCTTTCCTGCTGGTGGGGCCAAGCGGGGTCGGCAAGACCGAAACTGTGTTGCAGATTGCCGAGCTGATGTTTGGCGGTCGCCAGTACCTGACCACCATCAACATGTCCGAGTATCAGGAGAAGCACACAGTCTCCCGTCTTATCGGTTCGCCTCCCGGCTATGTCGGCTTTGGCGAGGGGGGCGTGCTGACCGAGGCCATTCGTCAGAAACCCTATTCGGTGGTGCTGCTGGACGAGGTGGAGAAGGCCCATCCGGATGTGCTCAATCTCTTCTATCAGGCGTTCGACAAGGGCGAGCTGGCCGATGGGGAAGGGCGCATCATCGACTGCAAGAACGTGGTCTTCTTCCTCACCTCCAACCTCGGCTTCCAGACCATAGTCGATTACGCCGAGCAGCCCGACGCGCTGCTGGATGCGCTCTATCCGGAGCTGGCCGCCTTCTTCAAACCTGCCCTGTTGGCACGGATGGAGGTGATCCCCTACCTGCCGCTGGGCCACGATACCCTGGTGCAGATTGTGGGTGGCAAGCTCAACCGGCTGGTCAAGCTGCTCAAGGAACGTTTCGGTGCCGAGGTGGTACTGGAGGAGGAGGTTGCCGAGGAGATACTGCGCCGTGCCAATCGCAGCGAGAACGGCGCCCGGATGCTGGAGTCTGTCATCGACGGTGCCCTGCTGCCGCCAGTCTCCCTGCAACTGTTGCAGCGTCTCTCGGCCGGTGAGCCTATCAAGCGGGTGCGTTTCTCTGTGAGCGAGCGCCAGTTCGTCGCCGAGGTGGAGGGCTGAGCATGGAACAAGCCCTCGCATTTGCCCTCGCCTTGACACAGCAGCGCGATGAGCAGCACCTGTGTCACTGGTGGACCTCGACCCTCAATGCCAGCTTTCAGCCCAAGGGTATCCTGCTTGGCATGCTGGATGTGAGCGGTCGCCAGCTCGAATGCACCGGCTGGGTCAAGGGGCAAGCGGTGGCGTTGGCGCTGGCGGTGGATGATTTTTCCCACCCGCTTGCCTATGTGTTGCACAAGGCCCAGTCCCGTACCTGGGACTCCTTGCACGGCGGAGCCCGCATCGAGCACACCGCGTTTCGCTCCCTGCTGGCCAACCTGGGTCAGCAGTGTGGCCTGCACGCCTTTCCCCTCAGTGATGGCAACGGCAAGCCGTTTGCCGTGCTGGCCATGATGGACGGCGGTGATGTGCTGCAGGAGTGGGCAGGTCGCCCTGAACTGGCCCAGCTGTCACAGGTGTTTTGCAACCAGCTCACCCTCATTCGCGAGCTGGGACGCAGTCGCCGGGATCAGGGAGTACTGCGTGACTCTCTGCGCCAGATGAAGGGAGAGGGGGAGCGTCAGCGTCAGCATGAGAAGCTGCTCGGCGATCAGCTTATCGGCCAGTCAGCGGTGATCCGCGGATTACGCGAGCAGATCGCCCAAGCGGGCCAGCACAAGCTGAGCGTGCTCATTCAGGGGGAGACGGGCAGCGGCAAGGAGGTGGTTGCCCGGTTGGTGCACCAGTGCTCCGAGCGCGCAGCCAAGCCGTTTGTGGCCATCAACTGCGCCGCCATCCCCGAAAACCTCATTGAGAGCGAGCTGTTCGGTTATCAGAAGGGGGCCTTCTCCGGTGCCCTTGCCAACAAGACCGGGCTGGTGGCCCAGGCCAACGGTGGCACCCTGTTTCTGGACGAGGTGGGCGACATGCCCGCCGCCATGCAGGCCAAGTTGCTGCGAGTGCTCGAAACCCGCAGTTACCGGCCACTGGGGTCTGAGCAGGAGTGTTACTCCGATTTTCGCCTCATCGCCGCGACCCATCAGCCACTCACTCGCCATGTGGAGGAGGGGCAGTTCCGGGGCGATCTCTACCACCGCCTCTGCCAGTGTCTGCTGCTCATCGCCCCCCTGCGGGAGCACATGGATGATATCCCCCTGTTGTGCCAGCACTTCATGGCCCAGTTTTCCACCCAGGATGGCAAGACCCTGGCGGGGTTGCAGCGCAAGTTTTTGACGCAGCTGCAAAGTTACGACTTCCCCGGCAACGTGCGCGAGCTGCGCAATCTGTTGGAGGTCGCCTGTGCCCACACCCGTCACGGTGAAGAGGTGGGGCTCAGCGCCTTGCCGCCGGAGCTGCGGGATCGGGTTTGTGCCGAGCTGCCCGATGCGCTGGATGATTACAACCATATCCGCGATCTGCGCCGGGCCATGCAGCAGTACGAGGCCTCCGTCATCGAGGCGCGCCTGCGCTACTTCCAGGGCAACCGCATGCTGGTGGCCGAGAGCCTCAATATTCCCAAGCGCACTCTGGATCACAAGTGCCAGAAACTGGAGGTGAACTGATGAACATCCCCGGCTTGTTGCCGCTGTTGCTGGCCACCAGCAGCGCCGTGGCCCCGCTGGACATGGCGTCTTGGCAGGCGTGCCGCCGCGAGCCATCGCCGCTGATCCGGCTCGCCTGTTATGACGCCCTTGGCAATGGTGTGACCCAGACGAGCGAGGGGGGCGCCCCCAAGTCTGCCGCCTGGCAGGCCATCTGGGCACAGGAGCAGGCTCGCACGCCGGACAGCCCTCCCTTCCTGCTACAGCAGGATGAGGGGCGTGGCAGCGCAACGCTCACCCGTCCCGCGTTGCGCGGGGCGACCCTGGCCATAGGGTGTGTCGATAGCATCACCCATATCCGGCTGCGGCTCGATTCCCCCTGGGCGGGGGAGACGGTGCAGGTTGAGCTGGACGGCCAGCCAAGCAGCAGTGACCAGAGCTGGTTTATCCGGGATCAGGGGCTGTTGCTCGAATATGGCCGCGGCCTGCCCGCCATTGAGGAGCTCAAGCGCTGGATTGGCCATCGAGAGCTGCAGGTACGGGCCGACAACGGCGCCTTGCTGCGGGTCGATCTCAGTGGTCTGAAAGAGGCACTGCTCCCCGTGCGTCAGCAGTGTCGCTGGTAGGGGGCGCCATGAGCTATCAACACCCCTGGTGTGCCCGTTTGCTCACCAGTTTGCCGGATGAGCAAATCAGAGGCGCCGTGCTGGCCGACGAGCCGCGCTGGGATTATGTGGAGACCGAGCTGGTCAAGCTGGGATCCCTGGCCCACAGCCAGGTTGATCTCAATGCGGTGGCCGAGGCGTGCCTCGGCCTGCTGGAGAGCCGCACCAAGGACATGCGGGTGCTGGCCCAGCTGCTGCGCTGCCTGCAACATCCGGCCAAGGCGACCCCTCTGGGAGCCGCGCTCAGTTTGCTGGAAGCCTGGGTCAAGGCTTATTGGCTGCTGGCCTGGCCCGGTAATGTCAGCCAGAAACAGCGCTTGATGGTGCAGATCGTCAAGCGCTTCGAGGGGGCTCTGCCGCGGGTGAGTGAAAGTGCCTCGGCGGCCGAGTTGGCTCAGCTGCTGGCCCAGACAGAGCAGCTGGAGGCCTGTTGGCTGGCCCAGTGCCCGGACAAGGGCGAGCTGCTCGAACCCTTGTTGATGGGGTTGAAGCGGGCCCAGCGCCAGCAGGTGGCGCAAGCTCAGGCCGATGCCAAGCCCGAGAGCGGCGCGCCCGTGGCCACGGCGGCCAGCATGGCGGGATCCATGCTGCTCAGCGGCAGCGCCAAGGGCTCGGGCATCGAGATCGACAGCTCCAATGACAGGGCCTGGCGACAGACCCAGCTCAAGGTGGCCGAGCTGCTCATCGAGCGCCAGCCGGAGGCGGCGGTGGGCTATCGCCTGCGCCGTCACGCCATCTGGGCCGGGATCACCACCCCGCCCATGAGCGCCGGGGGCCATAAAACCCAGTTGGCCCCCATGTCGACGGACATGGTGGATGAGTACCGCACCGCAATGGGGGCACCGGATCTGGCGCTCTGGCAGCGTATCGAACAGAGCCTGACCCTGGCGCCCTACTGGTTCGAGGGACATAGCCTCTCGGCCGAGGTGGCCCAGAAGCTGGGATTTGGCGCCGTGGCCCAGGCCATCGCGCAGGAGCTGGACGGCTTCTTGCAGCGGCTGCCGACCTTGCGGGATCTCACCTTCAGCGATGGCAGCCCGTTTCTGCCTCCCGAGTGCAGCCGCTGGTTGCAGCCCGCCAAGCTGGGCGGTGGGGGGGGGGACGGGGAGTCCAGTCTGGCTGAAGAGGTGGCCTTGCGTCATGGGGAGCAGGGGGTGGCTGCGGCCCTCACCCTGCTGGATGAAAGGATGGCGCAGTTGAAAGAGCCAAGAGCCCGCTTCCATGCCCAGTTGGTGCAGGCGGAGCTGTTGGCGCAAGAAGGCATGGAGGCGCTCGCGCGCCAGCACTATCAACACTTGTGGCAAGAGGCGAGTCGCCTGGGGTTATCTCACTGGGAGCCCGGGCTGGTCAGTCGCCTGGAAAGCCATGCGGCCCCATTGTCGAAATAAGTGCCGAAATGAGTCATTGAGTCGGAGTTGGATCACATTTTATGTTCAAAACCATCTTTACCTTTCTGCGGCAACAGCTGCCGAAATTGAAACCCTCCTGGCCCCTGCTCTGTGTGGTGCTCTGGGTCGTCGCCCTCATCCTGGTGTGGTGGCTGGGGCCCAGTATCGAGATCCGTGGCGCCAAGCCGTTCGAGCCGCTGTGGGGGCGGGTGGTATTCACCCTGCTCTGGCTCTGGCTGATGCTGGGAGTCCTCTCCTGGCGCGTCTGGCGCAAGATGCAGCAACTCAAGGCCGAGCGTCAGCACGAGGTGGTGCTGGAGCAGGATCCGGTCAAAGGGCTCATCGACAAGCAGGCGCAGTTCCTGGATCGCTGGCTGCAGGCGTTGAATACCCATCTGGGCAAGGGCGCGCTCTACGCCATGCCCTGGTATCTGGTGCTGGGGCTGCCCGGCAGCGGCAAGAGCAGCCTGATCCACAGAGCCAACCCGGCCAACAAGCTCAACCCCAGACTCGACACCGAACTGAGGGACGTAGCGCAGGAACAGCTCGTCGACTGCTGGCTGGGGGAGCAGGCTGTGATGCTGGATCCTGCCGGCGAGCTCTTTTCTCAATCCGAACCCGAGCTGGATCCGCAAGCCCGCAAGCACGAGCGGCTCTGGCTGCACCTGCTGAACTGGCTCAACGAACACCGTCGCCGCCAGCCTCTCAACGGCCTGGTGCTGACCGTGGATCTGGCCTGGCTCTCCCACGCCAGCGTGGCCGAGCGCAAGGCTTATGCCCAGCTGATGCGCTCCCGCCTGCAGGAGGTGTCGGCCACCATGAACACCCGGCTGCCGCTCTATGTCACCTTCACCAAGCTCGACTTGCTGCGCGGTTTTGACGTGGTTTATGAGCAGCTCGACAAGGAGGCCCGCGAGGCGGTGCTGGGGGTGACCTTCAACCCGAGCGACAGCCAGGGCAAATCCTGGCAGCAGGAGCTGGCCCTGTTCTGGGACCAGTGGGTGGACAACCTCAACCAGAATCTGCCCGAGCTGATGCTGGCCCGGCTCGATGCCGCCCAGCGCAACGCCCTGTTCTCGTTTGTGCGTCAACTGGCGGGGCTGAAAGATTACGTGACCAGCCTGCTTGACGAGACCCTGGCCATCGAGGAGAGCAAGCCGCTGCTGGTGCGCGGCGTCTATATCAGCTCCGTCTATCAGCAGGGGGTACCGTTCGATGCGTTTGCCCAGGCGGCGTCCCGTCGCTACAACCTGCCCGAGCCCATTCACTCGGCCCTGCGCGGGGAGTCCAACACCTATTTTGTGCGCAAGCTCTTCTCCACCATCATCTTCCCCGAGGCCCATCTGGCCGGGGAGAACCGGTTGCACACCCTCTATCGCCGTCGCCGCATGGCCATTGGTCTGGGTTGTCTGTCGCTCTTTTCGGCGGCACTTATCGGTGGTTGGCACTACTTCTACCGGGTCAACGAAGAGGCGGGCCGCAACGTACTGACCAAGGCTCAGGCCTTCATGGAGACCAACGAGGTGGCTGATGAACATGCCTTCGGGGTGAGCCAGCTGCCGCGCCTGAACCTTATCCGCGAGGCGACCCTCTCCTTTGGTAACTACCGTGAACGCACTCCGCTGGTGGCCGACCTTGGCCTCTACCAGGGGGACGAGATTGGCCCTTATGTGGAAGGATCCTATCTGCAACTGCTGAGCCTGCGTTTTCTGCCGGCCCAGATGCAGGGGCTGTTGGCGGATCTCGAGCAGGCACCGGCTGGCAGCGAGGAGAAGCTCTCCATCCTGCGGGTGATGCGGATGCTGGACGATGCGTCGGGTCGCAACAAGGAGCTGGTGGCGCAGTACATGGCCAGCCGCTGGCAGCAGGCTTTCCCGGGGCAGGGTGCGGTGCAGGAGCAGCTGATGGGGCACCTGGATTACGCCCTCGACCACACCGACTGGTACGGTGCCCGGGCAGCCCGGGATCCGGCCGCCATCACCGCCTTCGTGCCGTTCAAGGAGCCTGTCTATGGTGCCCAGCGTGAACTGGGCAAATTGCCCATGTATCAGCGGGTTTATCAGAATCTGGTGGTGAAGGCGGGTGATGTATTGCCGCCGGATCTCAATGTGCGTGACGAGGTGGGCCCCACCTTCGATGCCGTGTTTGCCCTGCGCAGCGACAACGCCGGTCAGGTGCCACGGTTGCTGACCTGGCCCGGTTTCAACGACTTCTTCCTCAAGCAGGACAAGGCGCTGATCGATCTCACCGCCATGGATGCCTGGGTGCTGGGCCAGCGCAAGCTGAGCCAGTTGAGCGAGGCCGATCGCAAGGAGATCGCCCGTCAGGTCAACGATCGCTATGTCACCGACTACGTCAACCAGTGGCAGAAGTTGCTGACCAACCTGGATGTGCAGACCCTGGAGAGCCCCGAGCAGGCGCTCGACGTGCTCTCTGCCATCACAGGCAACGATCAGCCGTTCCAGCGGGTGCTGGCCTCGTTGGATGACAACACCCGTATTCGCAAGGTCTCCGACGTGGAAGGGGATCCGGCCCAGGCCATCACGGCCCGTATCGGGCGTCCCTTCATGGCCACCAACGCCGTCCTTGGCGGGCGTGGCGAGCAGGGGCCGCTCATTCAGGAGGTCAATCAGAAGCTGGTGGAGTTGCAGCACTATCTGGAGCTCATCGTCAACGCTACCGAGCCGGGTCAATCGGCTCTCAAGGCGGTGCAACTGCGTCTGACCAACAAGTACGCCGATCCCGTGTTCGCCCTGCAGCAGTATGCCCGCAGCCTGCCTGCCCCGCTGGACCGTTGGGTGGGTCAGCTCTCCGAGCAGAGCTCGCGGCTGGTGATTGATCTTGCCATGTCGTCCCTCAATCAGGAGTGGCAGGACAAGGTGCTGGCGCCCTTTAACAGCCAGCTGGCCGGTCGCTATCCGTTCGATCCGGGCTCAGCCAAGGATGTGCCGCTCTCCGAGATGGAGCGCTTCTTTGCGCCGGGCGGCACCCTGGACAGCTTCTATCAGGTCAATCTCAAACCCATGGTGGAGAGCGGTCTGATGGAGGGAGAGTTCAGCTCGCCCATGCAGGCCGAGCTGGTCAAGCAGCTGGATAGGGCCGCCCGCATCCGCCAGATCTTCTTCAGCCAGCAGGGCAACCTGGAGGTGCAGTTCGCCCTCGAGCCCATCGAGCTCACCGCCAACAAGCGGCGCAGCGTGCTGAACCTGGATGGCCAGTTGCTGGAGTACGCCCATGGCCGTCGCACCAAGATCCCGCTGGTGTGGCCCAACACCATGCGTGACGGGGCCGAGAGCAAGATAACCCTGGTGCCGGCTGCCCGAGAACGGTCACCGCGCAGCGAAGGCTTCGTCGGCCCCTGGGCCATGTTCCGCCTGATGGACAAGGGGGAGCTGACCCAGGTCAATGAGGCGACCTTCGATGTGCGCTTCCCGGTGGATCAGGGGGCCATGACCTATCGCGTCTATACCGACAGCGCGCAGAACCCCTTCACCGGTGGCCTGTTCAGCCAGTTCAGATTGCCTGGATCCCTCTATTGATCATGTCGGGGGGACACAGAGCCCCCCGCATTTTGGAACCGAATATGTCACAGAATCAACAAGGTCAGCAGGCGCTGAAAGTGGGGCGTGACCCCAGGATGTTGCCGGAATACGAAGCGCTGCGCAGCGAAATCAACAAGCTTAGCCATGCCTCACGCCCCGAGGTGGACTGGCGCAAGATCCATCAGCTCGCCAGCCTTATCTTCGAAAAGCACGGGGTGGATCTGCAGACCGCCATCTACTTCACCCTGGCGCGCTCGCGCTTGCAGGGGCTGAGCGGCTTCACCGAAGGGTGTGAGTTTCTGGCCAACCTGATCGTGACCCAGTGGGAGAGC
Source organism: Aeromonas popoffii (assembly GCF_037818705.1). NCBI lineage: Bacteria > Pseudomonadati > Pseudomonadota > Gammaproteobacteria > Aeromonadales > Aeromonadaceae > Aeromonas > Aeromonas popoffii. The sequence goes on from NZ_CP149129.1 coordinate 1,733,801, forward strand.
TTCTGGCCGCCGGTGCATCAGGAGCGGGCCCGTATCGAGATGCTCGACTGGTTCATCGCCCGCATCAGCGACGTGGTCCGCCAGTACCAGATCAGCCATGAAGACAAGCGACTGATCTACCGCTGCGAGCGGGCGCTGCAACTTATCAGCGAGAAGCTGCACAACGCGGGCTTAAGCCGCATTCCCCGGGTCGAGAACCTGGTGCACTTTATCGAGGGCTACACCCATCTGTTCGATGAGACCGAGATCGTCATCGTTTCCGATGAGCCCGGCCTCAAGGAGGAACTGCAGATCCCGCCCATGGTCTTCTTCAAATCCGACATGGAGAGCGATCACGGCGCCTCTGCCGGGGCGGCGACCTCGCACCTGCCTCAGGGCAGCATTCTGGTGGGACGAGAAAAGGGACAGATGAAGCCGACCGTGCTCAAGATTGAACAACATCGCCGGCAGCGGCCCGCCTGGTTCTGGTTTGGTTGCGGCCTGCTTAGCTGCGCCCTGCCTGTGATGGGCTGGCTCGGCTGGCAACATCAGCAGCAGGAGAAAACAGTGGCAGCCCAGCGTCTGCAACAACCGGCCGCCGAGCTGCCGCGAGCACTCAGTTATGACGACATTCGCCAGGCGCGCATTGTGTTGGGGGAGCAGACCCTGCAGGGCATGGAGAGCGAACTGGTGGCCCGTTATCAGAGTCAGCTTGTCCGGTTGGAGCAGGCCTCGCCGCTCTACTGGTATCGCTACGGGGAGGGGCTTCGCAGCTCGCTGCAGATGATCTATCCCGACTCGCTGGCGGTCAAGGCACTGGACAAGCAGTGGCAAACGCTGCTTGCCGGTCAGCAGGGGGATGCCATCAGCATGCCAACCTATCTGGATGCCCGCGCCGGGGTGGATGCCCTGCTCGATCAGTTGCTGGAGCTGGAGCGCCAGCGCAAGACGGTGACCATCTCTTACCTCAAGTCCCAGCTCTACGAGGTGCAGAAGAACCTGATGCAGAACATCCCGTTCAGCCTGCGTCTTGGCGAGTTGGAGGCGAGGAAGGCCTCCCGGGAGCCCATCACGGCAGCCGAATTAAAAAGCCTGGAAAATGATCTGAAAGCGCTCAATATCCGGCTCTATCAGTTGCAGCAGGGCGCTGACGGTAGTTGATAATGCTGTCTTGAGCAATGAATTGCGCAGTAGTTAGCGAATGTGACTGGTAGAGCAATTTTTGCCGTGTTGTTTGCCCTGTCTTGCGCAATTCATTGCAGCAACGCCGCTCAACGGCGCGAGTTGTTAGCATAAAATACTGATTTTAAACGTGATTTATGGCAGTTCAGCCATGGCATGGAGGCTGCTAGGTCGCTACCCCTGGTGTCTCTGCGCCCCGGCTCATGATGGTGAGCCTGCGCCATGGCGGGCGCCCCAACGGCGGCCCCTTGCCCACACGGAGAATTTATATGTGCCCTTCTATTGCATTGCTCGGTGACATTGGCACCGACCACGATGGGTTCCACCCATCCCCCGTGATTGCCGCTAGCCCGGACGTCTTTCTCGATGGCAAACCGGTGGCCCGGCAGGGTGATCCGCTGGCCCCTCACGTCAAACCCAACAATCCTCCCCATCCGCGCAGCATCTCGGGGGGCGTCGGCTCTGTTTTGGTCAACGGCAAACCCATCGCCGTGACCGGCACCGGCATAGGTTGCGGTGGCGTAGTGATTGGTTCGGGTAGCGGACAGGCAGGTTAAGGAATAGCGTTATGGCAGACAGCACAGGATTACAATTTACCGTCAAGGTGGGGGCGCTGCCCGAGACCACCTTCGTGGTGGCCGAGTTTGCGCTGGAAGAGGCGCTGAACGGGCCGTTCCAGTTGCGATTGGAATTGGCGAGCCCGGAGCCTGACGTCGACTTCGGCGCCGTGCTGGACCAGCCCTGCGAGCTGCTGGTGTGGTACCACGGCGAGCTGCAACGCCGGGTATGCGGGGTAGTGAGCGACTTTGCCCAAGGGGACAGCGGCTTTCGCCGCACCCGCTATCAGCTGCAAGTCAAACCGGCCCTGTGGCGATTGGGATTACGCCAAAACTCCCGCATCTTCCAGGCACAAAAGCCTGACGAAATCCTCTCTATTTTGCTGCAAGAGCACGGCATCACCGATTACGCCTTTGCCCTGAAAAACGAACACGCCCAGCGCGAATACTGCGTTCAGTACCGCGAGACCGACCTCGACTTCTTGAACCGTTTGGCCGCCGAAGAGGGGCTGTTCTATTTCCATGAATTCGAAGCAGGCAAACATCGCATCGTATTTGCCGACGATGCGGCGGCATTAACAGCTGGCCCTGAGCTGTTCTTTAACCTCGGCAACCGCTCGCTGGAACAGGGCGCCTACGTTCGCCAGTTCCACTACCGCGAATCGGTGCGCACCTCAGATGTAGAGCTCAAGGACTACAGCTTTAAGACCCCGGCCTACGGCCTCTCCCAGAAGAAAATGGGGGCTGAGCTCGAGCACCAGCGCGACACTTACCAGCATTTTGACTATCCGGGCCGCTACAAGCAGGACGGCAGCGGCAAGGCGTTTGCCCAGCACCGCCTTGATGCCCTGCGCAATGACGCTGTGGCGGGCAGTGGCAAGTCCAACAGCGCAGCCCTGCTGCCGGGCCAAAGCTTCTCGCTGACCGAACACCCCAACGGCAGCCTCAACACCGACTGGCAAATTGTGCGTATCAGCCACACCGGCTTGCAGCCGCAGGCGCTGGAGGAAGAGGGCGGCAGCGGCCCGACCGTTTACCACAACGAATTTGGTGTGGTCAAAGCGAGCACCACCTGGCGCGCCCGCATCGGCAGCCCCGAGGCACCCCACAAGCCAATGGTCGATGGCCCGCAAATTGCGATAGTGGTGGGCCCGGAGGGGGAGGAGATTTACTGCGACGAGCATGGCCGGGTAAAACTGCAGTTCCCGTGGGACCGCTACGGCAGCTCCAACGACCAGAGCTCCTGCTGGGTACGGGTAAGTCAGGACTGGACCGGTGGCCAGTACGGCATGATGGCCATCCCGCGCATCGGCCATGAGGTCATAGTGAGCTTTTTGGAAGGGGACCCCGACCAGCCCATCGTCACCGGCCGCACCTTCCACGCCACCAACCGGCCGCCTTACGAGCTGCCCGCCAACAAGACGCGTACCGTGCTGCGCACCGAGACCCATCAGGGCGAGGGCTTCAACGAACTGCGTTTTGAAGACCAGGCGGGGCAGGAAGAGATTTACATCCACGGTCAGAAAGACCTGAATGTGCTAATCGAGAACGATGCGGCTTGGCACATCAAGCATGACGAGCATCGTGACATCGACAACGAGCGGGTGACCCGCATCAAGGCCAACGACCACCTGACGGTGGAGGGTGAGAAGCGCGACCACATCAAGGCTGACTATTCGCTGACGGTAGATGCATCGCTTCACCAGAAGATTGCACAGGCACTGTTGGTGGAAGCGGGGCAAGAGGTGCACATCAAGGTGGGCGACAAGCTGGTGCTGGAAGCCGGGGCTGAAATTACCCTCAAGGGCGGCAGCAGCTTTGTGAAAGTCGACCCGAGTGGCATCAAGCTGGTCGGCCCCGCCATCAAGCTCAATGCGGGCGGCGGCGCAGGATCAGGCTCCGGCTGGGCGGGGCAGGTGCCCGTTATCCCCAAAGGGGTGGAAGTGGTCAAGGCTCCCGAGCTGGTTGAGCTGGTCAAAGCCATTGCTACCGAGAAGGCGATGGAGGCGTTGCTCAAGGCGCTGGAGCCCGATAGCGATTATCAGCCCTCCGCTTGATGTTCGACGAATAACACAGGATTGAATAGCAAAGATGAAAATCGTCTATCCCATGCAGCTGGAAGGTGCGAACGGCCCCAGCGAGGTTCCATCTCTCGATGCCTTTATCGAGAAGATCAACAGTCTCAAGAGCGGCACTTTCCTGATTGGTCGCAACCGCATCTGGCACGGTGGCATCCACCTCAGTGAGAAAGGGGGCTGGCACCCGAGCGGCGCTGTACGCGCCATTGCGGACGGGGAAATCGTGGCCTACCGACTGGCGACCAAACCAGCCAAGGCGACCCGTAGCGCCGAAGAGGGCAAGCCAGAGGGAAAGATTGACTTGTATACCTCCCCTTCGTTTTGTCTGGTACGTCATCGCTACGAGGCCGGTGAGCAGAGCAAGAATCAGCTGACCTTCTACAGCCTCTACATGCACATCGCGTGTGAGAACACTTACAACAGTCCAGAGGCGGCGCGAGTGACAGTCAAGGGGTCGGGTGTCTCCACCTATGAACCGGTGGCAGCGGGGGATCCCCTCAAACTGACACGCCGACTGTCGGGCAGTCACCCTGTGTATGCCAAAACAGGGGCTGAGGTGAAGCTGCTCCAGCAGACCCCGAGCAACCTGCTCAACCACAGAGATGAGGCCCACGATTACTTTCTGGTGCACTACGTTGATGAACCGAACAGCCCGTTCTATATCGCACAAAGCCAGTTGCAGCATGAATATCCGCAAAAGCCGACGTGGATGACCCCACCAGAAGGCAAACCGGCCCGTCATGGCATTCCAGGTAACACCTGGTTACGGCAAACGGCTGACACCACGGCGGGGAGCCTGGGGCTACCTGCTGGCAGTGAGGTGGTGGTATCTGGTGAGTCACAGATGGTGGCCCTCGGTGGCGGTTCGACCGAGTTTCGTAAAGTGCAGGTGTTCAAGGCGGGCAGCGGCACCGTCAAAGACAGCGCCAATCAGGTGATGGCCAATGCCGGTAAAGGTGCCGTTGGCTGGCTGGCGACAAGCAAGATGGGGGCGGGACTTGCTGCCGAGCCTAGCCTACCCGTCCAGTTTGAAGAGGCTGCGCCGGTCGTAGACCGCAGCGAGAACCCGATAGCGGTACAGGCCGGAGAGGTCATCGGTCACTGGGGTGAACATCAGATAGCCAAAGCCGGTGCAAGTGGCTTAGTGAAAGACGCCGACAGTAAAGCTGTGCACTTTGAGGTGTTTGTTGCAGGCAGCGACAAGCAGGCGCTTGAAGATTGCATCAATAACAAGGCGCGGGTAAGCGGTGGCCAAGGCTACCTGCTAGTGAAACAAGAGGTCACTACCTATCGTCTCACCAGCGATAGTCAGCATGGTTTTCACGATGTTGCCAAATTTGGGCCACTGGTCTTACCGTTGGCCGTGAAAGAGTCCGATAAAGTCAGTCACGGTGCCAACAACTTTGTGAAGGTGCGTGAGCGGACGGCGGCTGACGGGGAGCTGGCGGGCGAGTTTGTATTGCTGGCTGATGGTGTCGAAGTGGTCAGCCAGCATGACTGGCACAAGCTGGGCGTCAAGCTGGTCGATGGCAGCAGTGATGAAGATGGCTTTTTAGACAAGGCTGATACTGCTACGGATAGCGAAGAGTCCCAACAGAAAGAGGCGAGCGAATTTTTCAGCACCCTCTATGACAAGCTGGTGACAGATAGAGACAACGATGGCACCCTGAGCGGCAACGATATCAAGGCCGCGCTGGCCGATGAGGAATTGGCGGGCAAGTTGCGTATGTTGTTTATCAAACATAAAAGCGAATGGGTACAGCCAGGGACATGGCCGCGCCTAAAGCAGGAGCTAGCTGACCAGCCGAAGCTCTATGAGTATGCGATGCAGGTACACAACAATATGGCGTGGATGGAAGATGCCAGCGCGATCTTGGGTGATACCAAGCCTTGGTTTATTCATCCTGCGGGGATGATGGGGTTGGTGGCTAATACTAAACAGAAAGAGTTCGTTACTGTTGCAATGTTAAGGCGTGTTTTTGAAGGGCTATATGGTAAAACAGAGAAGCAGGAGTTGCTTGCTGGTATTGCTGAGCAGATAAATGGAAACGCTATTGAATACAAGTTGGATACCCCCCTTAGACTGTCGCATTTTTTTGCGCAAGTCAGACAAGAGGCTGGTGCAAAATGCAGAGTTGAAGAAGACTTCACGTACAGTTCTTCAGGCTTGATAGATCTTTTTAGCTATTTTTCTAGAAATAGATCAGAGGCTGAGCTTTATGGTTATAAAAATGGAGTTAAATATGTCTCAAGAGAAAATCAAGAGGCTATTGCAAATAGAGCATATGCAAATAGAAATGGCAATGGAAGCGTATCCTCCGGTGAGGGCTGGAAGTATCGTGGTAGAGGATTAAAACAACTAACCGGAAAATCCAACTACGAAATATTTAGGCAAAAAAATCTCGAAATCCATGGCGAGAATGTGGACTTCATTAATAATCCAGACCTTCTTAGCAGCGATGTAAAATATGTTCTACGATCTGCTGTTAGTTTTTGGTTGTCCAATCGACTATATATCAAAGCAGATCAAGGCGATTCTGATGCTAATGTTGATAGCATTACTGCAATTGTTAATTTAAATACTGCTAGCTATCAAGAAAGAAAAAATCATTTCAAGAGAATACATAAAAATGAAAAAATATTTAACTAGCATTGTTTTATTAATTCCGTCCTTAGTAAATGCAGGCGGTGGGCTTGTCGAGTTACATCCCCCTATAAAAGCTGTGTATCAAGGGAAGGAAGCCATAGTTTCTTTTCTCGCTAGCGAAGATGCATCTTCCGGTAATGTATATACAATTGCATTGCCTTCACGAAAATCAGATAATATAAGCATCCCCAGCCTCGTTAAGGGTAAGATAATATCGGTATTCTTTTATGAAACAAAAGAAACTGATGCGAAAGAGAATGGAAGATCTATGTTTGTTCTCAATCAAGAAATAGTTGACAATGAATTTCAAGTTGGAAGTATTTACTCAGCAGCTAGATTTTCATTACTTCCTCAGCCCTCTGGACTAATGGTTCAATTCTTTGAAAGTGACAATCAGGATTATCGTTTTTTAAACTGCTTTGATGGTGTATATAAGGACAATAAAAAGCATTCATCATGTGAATATAAAGATGCCAATTCAATAAAGAAAGCTCTTGATAGAAAATAATACCCCCCCCTCTCTTTGCTACGTCCATTGTGGAGGGGGAGTTCGCTAAAATTGTAAGAAATAAATTTATTTCCTTATGATGAGCTCGGTTGTAACACTAATAAAAATAAAGCGGTATCAAAATTTGGTTGGCGCATTGTTTTGTCTGTCGGCGTGATGGAGAATACGCAATGGCAGCAGGTTTTACTTATTGTAAAATAGCATGAAAATAAATTTTAGGAAGAGAGATAGCTTTCAGTTGTTGCATTTTATTTTGACAAGGCAAGAAATTCTAGGACACCCACCTTTCTGAGCAAGGCGTTGTTTGGCCTGTTATCACCGCAGTCGCTTTTTAAAGATCAGGGATGACAGCTGGGGGAGGCAACTCCCCCAGCGACATTGCCTCCCTCTATGCCTTTATCGAGAAGATCAACAGTCTCAAGAGCGGCACTTTCCTGATTGGTCGCAACCGCATCTGGCACGGTGGCATCCACCTCAGTGAGAAAGGGGGCTGGCACCCGAGCGGCGCTGTACGCGCCATTGCGGACGGGGAAATCGTGGCCTACCGGCTGGCGACCACACCGGCCAAGGCGACCCGCAGCAGGAAAACTGGGGGAAGGTATTGATTTGTATACCTCTCCGTCGTTTTGTCTGGTACGCCATCACTACGAGGCGGGTGAGCAAAACAAGAACCGTCTGACCTTTTACAGCCTCTACATGCACATCGCGTGTGAGAACACCTACAGCAGCCCAGAGGCGGCGCGAGTGACCGTCAAGGGCTCGGGTGTCTCCACCTATGAACCGGTGGCCCACCTCAAGCTGACACGCCGACTGTCGGGCAGTCACCCTGTGTATGCCAAAACAGGGGCTGAGGTGAAGCTGCTCCAGCAGACCCCGAGCAACCTGCTCAACCACAGAGATGAGGCCCACGATTACTTTCTGGTGCACTACGTTGATGAACCGAACAGCCCGTTCTATATCGCACAAAGCCAGTTGCAGCATGAATATCCGCAAAAGCCGACGTGGATGACCCCACCAGAAGGCAAACCGGCCCGTCATGGCATTCCAGGTAACACCTGGTTACGGCAAACGGCTGACACCACGGCGGGGAGCCTGGGGCTACCTGCTGGCAGTGAGGTGGTGGTATCTGGTGAGTCACAGATGGTGGCCCTCGGTGGCGGTTCGACCGAGTTTCGTAAAGTGCAGGTGTTCAAGGCGGGCAGCGGCACCGTCAAAGACAGCGCCAATCAGGTGATGGCCAATGCCAGCAAAGGGGCCATTGGCTGGCTGGCGACAAGCAAGATGGGGGCGGGACTTGCTGCCGAGCCTAGCCTACCCGTCCAGTTTGAAGAGGCTGCGCCGGTCGTAGACCGCAGCGAGAACCCGATAGCGGTACAGGCCGGAGAGGTCATCGGTCACTGGGGTGAACATCAGATAGCCAAAGCCGGTGCAAGTGGCTTAGTGAAAGACGCCGACAGTAAAGCTGTGCACTTTGAGGTGTTTGTTGCAGGCAGCGACAAGCAGGCGCTTGAAGATTGCATCAATAACAAGGCGCGGGTAAGCGGTGGCCAAGGCTACCTGCTAGTGAAACAAGAGGTCACTACCTATCGTCTCACCAGCGATAGTCAGCATGGTTTTCACGATGTTGCCAAATTTGGGCCACTGGTCTTACCGTTGGCCGTGAAAGAGTCCGATAAAGTCAGTCACGGTGCCAACAACTTTGTGAAGGTGCGTGAACGGACGGCGGCTGACGGGGAGCTGGCGGGCGAGTTTGTATTGCTGGCTGATGGTGTCGAAGTGGTCAGCCAGCATGACTGGCACAAGCTGGGCGTCAAGCTGGTCGATGGCAGCAGTGATGAAGATGGCTTTTTGGACAAGGCTGATACGGCCACTGACAGTGAAGAGTCCCAACAGAAAGAGGCGAGCGAATTTTTCAGCACCCTCTATGACAAGCTGGTGACAGATAGAGACAACGATGGCACCCTGAGCGGCAACGATATCAAGGCCGCGCTGGCCGATGAGGAATTGGCGGGCAAGTTGCGCATGTTGTTTATCAAACATAAAAGCGAATGGGTAAAGCCAGGCGATTGGCCGCGTCTCAAGCAGGAGTTGGCTGACCAGCCGAAGCTCTATGAATATGCGATGCAGGTACACAACAATATGGCGTGGATGGAAGATGCCAGCGCGATCTTGGGTGATACCAAGCCTTGGTTTATTCATCCTGCGGGGATGATGGGGTTATTAGCCCCTGTTGTTTTTACCTCCATTAAATGCCATAAATGTCAAAAAGATATATCACTATCTTTTGAGTTTATGCGAACCTTTACTCCATCATCTGTTTCAGATTCTCGCCTTCATGATTTTATTGCCAGATGGAATGAGAGTGCAATTAGCTATGGCATTAATTCTTGTGAGCAAGTAATAAATTTACTAGGACAAGGAAAACATGAAACGAAACGATTCACTGCGTTCAGGGAGTCTTTGGTTTATAGAAGTTACACAGCGGAATCTTTATACTCTATGGCTCCAACTGCCATCAATAATGGTTTTGCAAGAAAAGGTTTGAGTTTATCCAGAGATGAGAAGATGGATTATATAAAACGCCATCTATTGAATAATGATGCTGGATATGGAGAGCATGCTTTTGGGAGCAATGAATTTCCAGGTAAAGATTATCGCGGACGTGGCTTGTTGCATTTAACTCATGCGGAAAACTATAGGTTGTGTGCTCTGGCGACAGGTTTAAATATATACTCTAACCCAGAGTTAGTTGAAAGTGATATGTCATCCATAGTATTGTCTGGATTTTGGTTTTGGAGTTCAAACAATTTAGGTTCTATCGCAGATAGTAACGTAAATCATCTAGATAAAGTAAAGAAGATTACTAAGATTATAAACCCTGGCCTAAAAGGTCTTGAGGAACGGGTTGAATTTACAGCGGAAGCAAGAGAGCTTCATGTTAGATTATTTGGGGAGTGTAATTGATGCCAGCTTTATTCTTTCTTTTTTTATTGTCATTTACTTGTGCAGCACAGTCAGAGATATCAATTCAAGGTAATGAGGGGGAACTATTTTTCGTAGACAGGGTTGATGAGGCTGTCGGCGATAATGTTATCGCGACATTCTTTGATGAAAATAACGGGGAGAAATATTTTGTTGATGACCTTCCTTATTTATCTTCTAAGGGGAAAGTGCAGGATGCCTTCTACTTAAACACAGATAAATTAAAGAGCCGATATTTTGTCATTCAACAATCCCAAATAGATTCAGACACAGGAATGAACTGGTCTAATTATTTTAATGTTATCGTGTTTTCTTATGTTAATGGGAGGTTGACTAAGGATGATAAATTAACATCTTATTTTGGTTCTGGTGGAGATATTTTAAATCCTAATGGAGCTAATAGTATAGATTACTCCTTTCCATATAATAAAAAGGAAAAAATTATACAAACAGCATCCAAGCCGGAATTTTATGCATGGATGAAAGGTCAAGATGTAAAGTTAAAAATCAAAGGAAAAAGTTATTTTTTTCCTGAGCCACTACCAATTAATAGAGCTAAGTCTTATCTTATCGAAGGTGATGTTGTTCTGAGGACAAAACATGAATCAGGTTGGGATTATGTCGTCTATAAATCAACTAAAGGGCGAGAATATTCTGGCTGGATGCCTTGTTCCTTAACTGGAAGCTGTTAAATAATAAAAGAGGTAGGCTTGATTCTTCACACATGATCAGGCCTGCGTCATTTTTCCCAAGTGGATGTAAGTTGTTATTAGACGTGTATTGTTTTTTCTTCCTATGTTAATGGTCACATGACTACCGGTTGATGCATGATCGATACAGTATTGATCCCGATTGATGCGACTTCATCCATGTAAGGTTAGCTAATGAAACTAAAATAATATCAAAATTGGCTTTCCCAGTATCTTGTCTGTCGGCGTGATGGAGATCAAGCCATGGCAGCCGAACTCGCTGAGTCCATTGTTAATTATTGGCGACATCATGAAAATGTAACCTGACTATCTGTTGTTGCGCTTCATCAGAGCAAGGCTTAATAATAACCAATGTTTAAATTAACTTTCAAGGACTTTATTTATGATGCAGCTAAATTAAATAGGCGATTGAAAATGGCTGTATTTATAAGTGGGCAAGTCTTCCTCCTGGTCGACATGGACAACCAATAAAAACAATGGACGAATGTTTGAGATATGATGAATAGTTTCTTTCTGAAGAGCGTTCTGGAAAAACTTAACTGTTCATAAAGCCCGGTTTTTTGGAGTTGATTGACAATGAGAAATAAAATTCTTGTTTTTTTTATGATTTTATCTGAAATGGTAAGTGCTGATACAGGCTCTTATGTAGGTTATTGGTCTGTTAAATGCGGTGGATTTGGTGGGTATATAAATGTATCACAGAGTTCCACAGTTACAATCAATGTCAATGATAATAACTTGCTAGTTGATGCGAGACTGGTTGAGTCAGGACGGGGTTACGCTGAATTGTTTTTAGTTGATGTATTGGAGTCTCGTAATGAAATAATAAATTGGGACTCGATTTCTAGAAGCAAACCCATCGCCAAGTTGAATTTTAATAGCAATAGTAATAGCTTTGCTGTTGATTGGTTTGGTTTTTTTGATGAGAAAGATCAAAAATATGTTTGGGATACGCAGCCTGACTTTGTTGTAGCTGAAAAGAAAAAAGATGGGATGACTCTGCATAAATGTGTTTTTAATTAATATGGGGAGGCAACTCCCCCAGCGAGATGGCCTCCCTCGATGCCTTTATCGAGAAGATCAACAGTCTCAAGAGCGGCACTTTCCTGATTGGTCGCAACCGTATCTGGCACGGTGGCATCCACCTCAGTGAGAAAGGGGGCTGGCACCCGAGCGGCGCTGTACGCGCCATTGCAGATGGGGAGATTGTGGCCTACCGGCTGGCGACCAAACCAGCCAAGGCGACCCGTAGCGCCGAAGAGGGCAAGCCAGAGGGAAAGATTGACTTGTATACCTCCCCTTCGTTTTGTCTGGTACGTCATCGCTACGAGGCCGGTGAGCAGAGCAAGAATCAGCTGACCTTCTACAGCCTCTACATGCACATCGCGTGTGAGAACACTTACAACAGTCCAGAGGCGGCGCGAGTGACCGTCAAGGGCTCGGGTGTCTCCACCTATGAACCGGTGGCCCACCTCAAGCTGACACGCCGACTATCGGGCAGTAACCCTGTGTATGCCAAAACAGGGGCTGAGGTGAAGCTGCTCCAGCAAACCCCGAGCAACCTGCTCAACCACAGAGATGAGGCCCACGATTACTTTCTGGTGCACTACGTCGATGAACCGAACAGCCCGTTCTATATCGCACAAAGCCAGTTGCAGCAGGAATTTCCACAAAAGCCGACGTGGATGACGCCACCGGAAGGCAAGCCTGCTCGCTATAAGATCCCTAGCAATACATGGCTACGTAAAAGCGCTGACACCACAGCTGAGAGCTTGGGGTTGCCTGCAGGCAGTGAGGTGGTGGTATCTGGTGAGCCACAGATGGTGAACATCAATGGCGGCACGACAGAGTTTCGTAAAGTACAGGTGTTCAAGGTGGGCAGCGGCACCGTCAAAGACAGCGCCAATCAGGTGATGACCAGTGCCAGCAAAGGGGCCATTGGCTGGCTGGCGAAAAGCAAGATCGGTGCAGGGCTGGCTGCCGAGCCGAGTATCCCCGTCGAATTCAAAGAGGATGCGCCCGTCGTTGACCGCAGTGTTAATCCGATAGCGGTTCAGGCCGGAGAGGTCATCGGTCACTGGGGCGAACATCAAATAGCCAAAGCCGGTGCAAGCGGCTTAGTGAAAGACGCCGACAGTAAAGCTGTGCACTTTGAGGTGTTTGTGACCGAGCAGGACAGCAAAGATGATTCTGAGAAAAGGAATAAGCAGGCAAAGGGGTAATGGGGTGGCTGATGGGGCTCGAACCCACGACAACCGGAATCACAATCCGGGACTCTACCAACTGAGCTACAGCCACCACTGAAAATTTCCATTAATACCATCCATCCCGGGGAGAGAGGATTTATTAATGGTGCGCCCTGCAGGATTCGAACCTGCGACCCACGGCTTAGAAGGCCGTTGCTCTATCCGACTGAGCTAAGGGCGCTCTGTATCGATCAGCCAAGCTGGCTCATCGATGAACTTGGTCGGTGATAAAGGATTCGAACCTTTGACCTTCTGGTCCCAAACCAGATGCGCTACCGGGCTGCGCTAATCACCGAAAATTTCTTGTCCAGCATACCGATAGCGGCGGTACTGGGCAACGGGCGGGCATCATACCCAAGCGGGAAAGGCAGCGTCAATGTATTTTTCCGCTAGTAAATTCAAGTGCCTACTTATTGCCCGCTTAGCGAGCGCTGCTAACACCCGCGCCAAAAAAATGCGACAATGCGCGGCAGTTGAACACATGGTGAGTGAAGAACGATGTCTGCCAAAATCATTGATGGAAAACAGGTTGCGCAAACGATTCGCAATCAGGTCGCAGCGCAAGTCCAACAGCGGTTGGCACAAGGGAAACGGGCGCCAGGTCTGGCGGTGATCCTGGTCGGGGTTGATCCGGCGTCTCAGGTCTATGTCGGCAGCAAGCGCCGCGCCTGTGAAGAGGTGGGGTTTATCTCCCGCTCTTACGATCTGAGCGCGACAGCGAGCCAGGAAGAGTTGCTGGCCCTGATCGATCGGCTCAATGATGATGTGGACGTAGATGGCATTCTGGTGCAACTGCCGCTGCCGGCCCATTGTGATACGACTCAGGTGCTGGAGCGTATTCGTCCCGACAAGGACGTGGATGGCTTCCATCCGTACAACGTTGGCCGTTTGGCTCAACGTATTCCGGCGTTGCGTCCCTGTACGCCCAAGGGGATCATGACGCTGATTGAGGCTACGGGTGTCAAGACACACGGCCTGCATGCGGTAGTGGTTGGAGCATCCAATATTGTGGGACGCCCGATGACGCTGGAGCTGCTGCTGGCCGGTTGTACCACGACCACTTGTCATCGCTTCACTCAGGATCTGGAAGATCAGGTGCGTCGTGCCGACTTGCTGGTCGTGGCGGTGGGCAAGCCGAACTTCATTCCGGGGGAGTGGATCAAACCGGGGGCCTTGGTGATCGATGTGGGCATCAATCGTCTGGCTGACGGTTCTCTGGTGGGGGATGTGGAGTTTGAGACGGCGCGTAATCACGCCTCCTTCATCACACCGGTTCCGGGGGGCGTTGGTCCCATGACGGTGGCGAGCCTGATGGAAAATACCCTGAGCGCCTGTCAGGACTACCACGACTAGGCCCTGTGCTGGCCGATGAAGCCTGCGTCTGACAAGCTTCACGCTCGCAAGAGCGCACTGCTATAAAAAAACCGGCGACCTTGCGGTCAGCCGGTTTTTTTATTTATCCAGTTCGACTCTTACATGTTCTGTGCTTCGTTTGGCACGATGACAGAGGCGTGATTTCCTTTCGGCCCCTGCTGCAGTTCGAAGTTGACTGCTTGACCTGCTTTCAAGGTCTTGTAACCTTCCATTTTTATCGTGGAGTAGTGGGCGAAGATATCTTCACCACCCCCTTCCGGACAGATAAACCCAAATCCTTTTGCGTTGTTAAACCACTTGACTGTTCCGGTTGCCATACATCTACATCCTTTTATTGATTACCCTGAAGTCGTTGAGTAACCTGCGCCAGCCCTTTATAACTAGTAGCATATGCCCATAGCAGACGGGCGCCGATTAGCAAGTAACCAATCTAGTCTAACTTTTGAGCGAGTCAAGGAGTTGTTAACAACTGATGTGATCGGGTTAACAAGTCTATTGACAATCTTGTGTTAGACGGTAGTAATCTAGAGGTACCGAAGCGCGATTATGAGCAAGCAGAAAGAACTCTTTGCTAATGAAGAGATTGCACAAGCAGAGAAAACGAAGCTGCAACCGCCACCCATGTACAAGGTCGTCCTGAACAACGATGACTACACACCGATGGAGTTTGTGGTGGAGGTGCTGCAAAAGTTCTTTGGTATGGATTTGGACAAGGCCACCCAAGTGATGCTGAGTGTGCATTATAGTGGTAAGGGAGTCTGTGGCATGTTCACCGCCGAGATTGCCGAAACCAAAGTGGTCCAGGTCAACACCTATTCACGTAACAACGAGCATCCACTGCTATGTACCATGGAAAAGGCTTGAATCTGATGACTTGATGGCGATGACGACACCACATTGTTGCTGTACTGAGGGGAGGTGCCTATGTTGAATAAAGATCTAGAAAAGACGCTGAACGAGGCTTTCAAACTGGCCCGTGACGAGCGCCACGAATTCATGACCGTCGAGCACCTGTTGTTAGCCCTGTTGGATAACAGCTCAGCCCATGAGGCGCTGAGTTCATGTGGTGCGGATGTGGAGCTGATGCGCAAAGAGATCAGCGCATTCATTAGTCAAACAACCCCGCTTATTCCCCGCGATGATGAAGACAGAGAAACTCAACCCACGCTTGGCTTCCAGCGGGTGCTGCAGCGTGCCGTGTTCCATGTTCAGTCTTCAGGTAATACTGAAGTCAGCGGCGCCAACGTGCTGGTCGCCATCTTCAGCGAGCAAGAGTCACAGGCTGCCTATTTCCTGAAGAAAGCCGAGATCAGCCGGCTGGATGTGGTCAATTTCCTCTCCCACGGGGTGCGTAAAGACAGCAAGCCGGATAACAGCAGTAACAACGCCGAGTCTGATGACGATGTCTCTGCCGCCCAGATCGAGAGTTTTGCGACCAACCTGAATCAGTTGGTGCTGGAGGGGAGAATCGACCCGCTCATCGGTCGCGATCAGGAGCTGAGCCGCACTATCCAAGTACTGTGCCGTCGCCGCAAGAACAACCCGCTGCTGGTGGGCGAAGCGGGTGTAGGCAAGACGGCGATCGCCGAAGGGCTGGCCTATCGCATCGTCAAGGGGGATGTGCCCGAGGTGATTGCCGGCAGCACCATCTATTCACTCGACATGGGCTCCCTGCTGGCTGGCACCAAATACCGTGGTGACTTCGAGAAGCGCCTCAAAGTGCTGCTCAAGCAGATTGAGCGCCAGGAAGGGGCCATTCTGTTCATCGACGAGATCCACACCATCATAGGGGCCGGGGCAGCTTCCGGTGGCCAGCTGGATGCGGCCAACCTCATCAAGCCGTTGCTCTCCAATGGCTTGCTCCGCTGTGTCGGGTCGACGACCTACCAGGAATATTCCCAGATTTTCGAGAAAGACCGAGCGCTGGCCCGTCGTTTTCAGAAGATCGATGTCGTCGAGCCGAGTGTGGATGACACCACTCGCATCCTGATGGGGCTCAAGAGCCGCTACGAATCGCACCACGGTGTGCGTTATACCGTCAAAGCGATCCGTGCCGCGGTCGAACTTTCGGCCAAGTACATCAATGACCGCCATCTGCCTGACAAGGCGATCGACGTGATCGATGAGGCGGGGGCAGGGCAGCGTCTGCTGCCTGCGAGCAAGCGCAAGAAAGTGATCAATGTGCCGGAAATCGAAGCCATAGTCGCCAAGATAGCCCGTATTCCAGAGAAGTCTGTCTCTTCTTCCGATAAGGAAGTGCTAAAGAACCTGGAGCGGAACCTCAAGATGGTGGTGTTTGGTCAGGACAAGGCAATCGCTGTGCTGACTGACTCAATCCGTCTGTCACGCTCGGGCCTTGGCAATGAACGCCGTCCTGTGGGTTGCTTCCTGTTTGCTGGCCCGACCGGGGTGGGCAAGACAGAGGTCACCCAGCAGCTTGGCAAGGCGCTCGGGGTGGAAGTGCTGCGTTTTGACATGTCCGAGTACATGGAGCGACACACAGTCTCTCGTTTGATTGGTGCTCCTCCTGGTTATGTCGGTTTTGAACAGGGCGGCTTGTTGACCGACTCAGTGCTCAAGCATCCGCACTCAGTGGTGCTGCTGGACGAGATCGAGAAGGCGCATCCTGACGTGTTCAACCTGCTGCTACAGGTGATGGACAACGGGACTCTGACGGATAACAACGGGCGCAAGGCGGATTTTCGCAACGTGATCCTGGTGATGACCACCAACGCCGGTGTGCAGGAAACCCAGCGCAAGTCCATTGGCTTCCAGCAGCAAGACATGAGTCATGATGCCATGGCGGTGATCAACAAGACGTTCAGTCCGGAATTCAGAAACCGGCTCGATCACACCATCTGGTTCAACCATCTGGACATGACGGTGATCCATCAGGTGGTTGACAAGTTCATTGTCGAGTTGCAGGTACAACTGGATGCCAAGGGCGTGTCTCTTGAAGTGTCCGAGGGTGTCCGCCACTGGTTGGCCGAGAAGGGATATGACAGGGCGATGGGAGCCAGACCCATGGGACGGGTCATCCAGGAACACCTCAAGAAACCCTTGGCCAATGAGATCCTGTTCGGATCACTGGTTGATGGGGGGGTAGTAAAGGTTGAGTTGGTAAATGACAGCCTCAGTTTTGATTTTCAGGTCAATATTGAAGCTGTCTCCCACTAAGCACTGATAGTTAGAAAGCGACAAAAAACCCCAACCGAAAGGTTGGGGTTTTTTGCTGAATTCCTGGCTTAGCGAGAGCGGAAAACAATACGTCCCTTGGAGAGATCGTACGGAGTCAGAGCTACCGTTACTTTGTCCCCAGTCAGGATACGGATGTAGTTTTTGCGCATCTTGCCGGAAATATGAGCGATAACCACGTGACCATTTTCCAGTTCCACACGGAACATGGTATTGGGCAGGGTTTCGAGAATGGTGCCCTGCATCTCAATACTGTCTTCTTTAGCCATTGAATCCTCTTGATAAGCCACAACAAAAATCCGCTGGATCATGCCGGATTTAAGGCTATGTGTAAAGTTTACTCGGGCTTGGTGTCGATATTTTTCCATTCCCCGTGGATCAGTCGCTCGTGGGGCAGGTATTGGCGCTTGTAATTCATCTTGCGGCACTCCTCCACCAGATAGCCGAGATACAACCAGGTGCGACCTGTACGCCTGGCCAGTTCCAACTGACTCAGGATGGCGAAGGTGCCGAGGGAGCGATCGGCATGGGCCGGATCGAAGAAGGTATACATGGCACTCATGCTGTGAGGTAGCAGATCCGTGGTGGCGACTCCGATCAGCTGGTTGTCCTTGCGCATCTCCAGGTAAAGGGGAGGCATCCAGTCGCAGTGTAAAAAGCCCTTGTACTGGGTCCGGCTGGGGGGATACATGCTGCCATCACGGTGACGCTCGCAAATGTAGCGCTCGTAGAGCTGATAATATTCGGGTTTATCATCGTAGCTGAGCACCAGCTCCAGGTCCTGGTTCAACTGGCTGATCCGCTTCTGGCTGCGGCTTGGCATGAAACGCTCACTGTGGATGCGCAGGGACTGGCAGGCACTGCAGGCGGGGCAGTGAGGTCGATAGATGTCGTTGCCGCTGCGCCGAAATCCCGCCGTCAGCAGCCGCTCATAGCCACTGGCATTGAGCAGGTTGTGGTCCATCAATACCAGCAGCTGCTCCTGTTCATGGCCCAGATAGCTGCATTGATGTTTGGGGGTCAGCCCTACCTTGAGGATCACTTCTTCTGTCATAGGCTGATGCTCTCCGGTTGCCAGCAGTGCTTGGCCAATGGTTGTCGACTCAGTTGGGCCAGGGCTGTCAAGAAGGTGGCCCTTGGCCACTCCTGGATCCCCATGGTGACCAGGAAGTCATTTTGCATCTGGCAATCGATTAGCGCGCCGCCGTAGCGGGTGAAGTGCTTGCAGAGTGCCATCATGGCCAGCTTGGCGCCGTTGTCGATGCGACTGAACATGGACTCGCCACAGAAGAGGCGCCCGAGTGAGAGGCCATAGAGACCGGCTTGCAGCTGGCCATCCTGCCAGATCTCGACTGAGTGGGCATGGCCAAGGCGGTGAAGTTGTCGATAGGCGTCGATCATGGGCGTGCTTATCCAGGTTCCACTGGCACTGCGACGGGGGGCGGCGCAGGCCGCTATTACCTCATTAAAGGCGCGATTGATGGAAATATCGAATGAGGTACGGCGGATAAATTTACGCAGGCTGCGATTGACGTGCAACTGTTCCGGAATGATGACCCCTCTGGGATCAGGTGACCACCACAGCAGCGGCTGGTGGGGCTCATTCCACGGGAAGATCCCCTTGTGGTAAGCTGCCAGCAATCGGTCAGGGGAGAGATCCCCCCCGATCGCCAGCAGGCCATTGGGTTCTTCCAGGGCGTGCTCGGGGTCGGGAAACCAGCACAGCTCATCATCCAATTGGGTAAGATAGCGAGACATAAGGCGAAGAGGTTCACAGATGAAGGCCATTATCCTGATAGTATCCAGCTTGTTCTGCTTTGTCACTGCACCCGCCAGTGCCCAGGTCTACGAGCGCAACACGGCGCGGCCCGTGGATCAGGTGGTGTTTGGCCAGGTCGAGACGGTGCGTAATATCACCCAGCGCCAGATCCTGGAGTCCGAGCACTCCGGCTGGAAAACGCTGGGGGGGGCCGTGTTGGGCGGTCTGCTTGGTAACCAGTTTGGTGGCGGCCACGGCCGTGAAATTGCTACCGCCGTCGGTGCTCTTGCCGGCGCGGCTGCAGCGCAGCAGTATCAGTCTGGCGGCACTGTGGTGGAGAACAAGCTGGTGGAGCTGCTCATTCGCAACGAGCAGAACGGGCTCATCAACGTCATTCAGGATTATGATCCGGCCATGGTATTCATGAACGGCGACAAGGTGCGTATCCTCTATTTCAACGATGGGGTGCGTGTCGACAAGACCTATTGAGTGGTGCTGAAAGGAGAAGAGCAACCCGACGATATCCACAGTGAGGATCCGTCGGGCAGTACTACAGGGTGCTCATCTGCCAAGGTTTGCTCATGCCGATGAGTCCTGAGACACTATCTTGTCGCGACCCGTGTTCTTCGCCTGATAGAGCAGGCGATCCGCCTCGCTCAGTGCCTCGTCCATGGAGACAGGCCCAACCTTGATCACCCCGAAACTGGCGCGAGCAAACAGCGGGATCTCCCGTGACAATGGCTGTTGACGCAGTTGCTGGCGCAGCCCCTCCAGCCGTTTGAGCAGCACCGGCACGGTGCAATGGGGCACCATCAGGGCAAACTCCTCGCCGCCAAAGCGGGCGATCATGGCATCGGGGAAGAACTGGGCGAGCAACCGGGTCAGATGACAAAGCAGCTGATCGCCGATGGCATGGCCCCAGTGATCGTTGACCTGCTTGAAGTGATCCACGTCGAGCACGCAGAGGGCGAGCGGTGTGCCTTGGCGCTGATGCTCCTCAAACCACTTCTGCCCCTCGTTGAACCAGTAGCGCCGGTTATAGAGCCCGGTCAGGTAGTCACGGTTGGCCGACTCCTGAATGCTGTTGAATTGCTCCAGGGCCTCCAGGTTGTGGCTGACCCGGCACTGCAACTCTTCCGGTTCAAACGGCTGGTTGAGAAAGTCGTTGGCACCCTGCTTGAGGTAGCGGGCAGAGAGGCCGCGCTTGTCCGACACCGAGATCCCTATGATGGCGAGCTGCTGCTTGCTGTAGCGCTCCCGCAGCATGCGCACTAGGCTGATGCCGTCGATCTCCGGCATGTGGTAGTCGACCAACACCAGCCTAATGGCCGGGTTCTGTTCAAGCTGGGCCAGGGCATCGCGGGCATGGCTCGCCTCATGTACCTGCAGCAACTGTTTGCGCAGCTGGGCCATGGTGCGATGGCGGGAGGTGCGCGAATCATCGACCACCAATACCTCAATCTGCTGATTGAGATAGAGGCGATGCACCAGACTCACCGCATATTGCAGTGAGTGGCGCGAATCTTTCATCACGTAATCCAGCACCCCGGCTTCCAGCCAGGCCTCCCGCTTGTCTTCGCTGATATCGGCGGTGAGGATCACTACCGGCAGGCCCAGTTCCAGCAGTACTTTGACGGCTTCCCCGCTGGGAGCATCCGGCAGGGTGAGATCGACCAAGGCCACCACATACTCTTCCCTCTGGCAATGACGGGCGCCCTCCAGGGTATCGAACGCATCTATCTCCAGGCCTGTTTGCTGTGCGATGGCCTGGATCAACATGCGGCGGATCGTCAGACTGTCTTCGACAATCAGTATTTTATGTTTCATCCGGCTCCTTAAAATAAAAAGGCATGCCTCACGGCATGCCTTTTATATCCCTTGCGCTTATTGCGCGTCCAGATATCGCTCGGCGTCGAGGGCCGCCATGCAGCCGGTACCGGCTGAGGTGATGGCCTGACGGTAGGTGTGGTCGGCCACGTCCCCGGCGGCAAAGACCCCTTCGATGCTGGTCTGGGTGGCAAAGCCATCCAGCCCGCCACGAACGATCAGGTAGCCGTTTTTCATGGCCAGCTGGCCATCGAAGATCTGGGTGTTGGGCTGGTGACCGATGGCGATGAAGACCCCCATCAGCGGCAGTTCTGAGGTGGTGTCGTCTTGGGTGCTGCGCAGACGCACGCCGGTTACGCCCATCTGATCCCCCAGCACTTCGTCCAGGGTCTGGTGGGTGTGCAGCACTATGTTGCCGCTCGCCACCTTGTCGTGCAGACGTTTGATCAGGATCTTCTCGGCGCGAAACTCGTCGCGGCGGTGAATGAGGTGCACCTTCTTGGCGATGTTGGCCAGATAGAGCGCCTCTTCCACAGCCGTGTTGCCGCCGCCAATCACGGCCACTTCCTGATTGCGATAGAAGAAGCCGTCACAGGTGGCGCAGGCGGAGACGCCGCGGCCCTTGAATGCCTCTTCTGAAGGCAGTCCCAGGTACTTGGCAGAGGCGCCGGTGGCGATGATCAGTGCATCACAGGTGTACTCGGCGCTGTCGCCCTTGAGGCGGAACGGACGCTGGGTCAGCTCCACTTCATTGATGTGATCAAACAGGATGCGGGTGTCGAACTTTTCCGCATGCTCTTTCATGCGTTCCATCAGGGCCGGACCGGTCAGCCCCTCTGGGTCACCTGGCCAGTTTTCCACTTCGGTGGTGGTGGTCAGCTGACCGCCTTGCTGCATGCCGGTGATCAACAAGGGATTGAGGTTGGCGCGGGCCGCATAGACGGCGGCGGTGTAACCGGCCGGGCCTGACCCTAAGATCAGCAGTTTGCTGTGAGTGACTTGGCTCATGATGTGATTTCCGAGACGTGATGAGTTTGCGCGATTGTAGGTAATTCGAGATCCGGGGTCAAAGGCCAGTGAGTCGATTGTGGCAATCGATTATCGGTGCGGACTGGCGTGCGTTCGGACATAAAAAACGCCCATCGCGGGCGGATTCTGACTCACCGACTCCCCGGTTGGGAGGGCGATCAGCTCAACAGGGTCAGCGGAACGGTAGAGGCCTCGGCCACCTCTTTGCAGGTGACGTGACCCGCCATGATGTTGAGCCCGTGGCGCAGGTGGTCATCTTTGAGCCGCGCCTCCCGATAGCCTTGCTCCGTCAGTTTGATGATGAAGGGTCGAGTGGCATTGTTGGAGGGCCACGGTGGAGGTGCGAGTCACCACCCCGGCATGTTGGCGACACAGTCGTGCACTACCTCGTCGACTATATAGGCGGGATCCTGATGGGTTGTGGCGTGGGCGGTTTCCACCTGGCGGCCCTGAGCGATGGCCACACCGACACTGGCAGAACCCGGTTTCATCCGGGCAATGTGGTCATGGCTGACAAGTGTTGGCGCAGTGGCACAGGGCACCTGCATGCCGCCGCGCGTGATCAGCTCCTGGGTCTGGGGCAGATGGGTGTCAGATGCAGGTAGGTAAAGAGGGTCTGACCCGTGCTCCGCATGGCGCGTTCGACGACCTGGGGCTCCTTTACCTTGACGCTCATCTCGGCTTTGGCGAAAACCTCTGCGGCGGAGGCCAAAATGTCGGCGCCGGCAGCGCGATAATCTGCATCACCGAAGCCAATGCCGTTTCCGGCGCCGCTTTGGACGAAAACAGTATGGTTTCGTGCTGTTAGTTCACGTACACTGGCCGAAACCATGCCTACGCGATATTCATGGTTTTTTATTTCTTTAGGTACACCGATAATCATGCTATCCCTCGTCTATCGATTGGTGCTTTATGTTGCAATGATGTTGAGCGGCGTGTTCACCGAGCATATTCAGGTATTGACAGGATTTGTGACCATAATTATAAAGTGAATGGTGATTCGTACCAAAAAATAGCCAAAGGATGGAATAAAATGATGGAAGCTAAGAGTCGGCTAAAGGATTTGGACAGGATTGACCGCAACATTTTGAATGAGCTGCAAAAGGATGGCAGGATTTCGAACGTTGAGTTGTCCAAACGAGTTGGCCTGAGTCCTACACCGTGTCTGGAACGGGTTCGTCGCCTCGAGCGACAAGGTTATATCGAGGGATATGCCGCTATTCTGAACCCTCATTATCTGGACGCGTCTCTGCTGGTGTTCGTGGAAATCACCCTCAATCGCGGTGCGCCGGATGTATTTGAACAGTTCAACAAGGCTGTTCAGGTGCTCGAAGAGATCCAGGAGTGCCATCTGGTCTCCGGCGATTTCGACTATCTGCTCAAGACCCGCGTTAGCGACATGTCGGCCTATCGTCGCCTGCTGGGGGAAACCTTGCTGCGACTGCCCGGTGTCAATGACACCCGCACCTACGTGGTAATGGAAGAGGTCAAACAGAGCAGTCGTCTGGTGATCAGTACCCGTTGAGTTAGGTTATGCTATGACTTGCCAGGCTTATGACAAGTCACGACAGTCAGAAACGAGCGGCCGGTCCGCTCGTTTCTTCTTATCGCGTTGATTGTAAATATGGCCCAGCCCATCAGGCACTGGCTGACAATCGGTGGGCTTTTCAGGAATACTAGGCCCCCTTATCCCCTGCATTACATGTTTTCAGAAAGGAGCCGGAGTTTGGCCGATAAAAAGCTGTTTACTCCTTTATCAGGTACACAACGGATCTTCGAAGCCGTCTTGATCGCCATCACCCTGATGGCTGCCTATCTCTTGCTTGCCCTGTTGTCCTATCACCCGGCCGATCCTGGTTGGTCCCAGACCTCTTGGCAAGGGGAGGTGAAGAACCTCTCCGGTAGCGCGGGGGCCTGGCTTGCCGACATCACAATGTTCACTTTTGGGGCCTTCTCTTATCTGGTGCCTCCCCTGGTTGTCCTGCTGGGCTGGAGCCTGTTCTGGCGCCCGAGCCGGCTGCTGGACGTGGACTACCTTACCCTGTCGGTACGGATGGTGGGTTTCGTGCTGACCGTACTCGGCATGTCCGCCATCGCCAGCATGAACTTCAATGACATGCAGAACTTTTCCGCCGGCGGCCTGGTGGGCGATGTGATCGCCTCTGTCGTGGTGCCGCTGTTTGGCGGCGTCGGGGCCAACCTGCTGCTGCTCTGCTTCGTGGCTACCGGCATCACACTGTTTACTGGCTGGTCTTGGCTCACCATAGTCGAGCGGATCGGTGCCACCTGCACTGGTTCAGTCAGCGCCGTTTATCACTTTCCCACCACCCTGGGCCGCTGGTTGACCGGTGGTTGGCGCCAGCCCCGTTTTGAGGGGCCAGATCCCCTGCTGGAAGGTGGCCTGGGTGCCATCGAGCTGGAAGAGGATGAAGAGGACGATCCCCACACCAGCTGGACTCGCAACGCCAAGGGAAAGGCGGGTCAGAAGGCCAAGCCCGATGAGTGGCTGCCCGAGCTCGATGATGATACCTTCCAGTTCGATCCCCAGTTTGATGATGAAGACGACGAGCCTGCGCCCGTGGCCAAGCCCAAGCGCGCCGCTGCTGACAATGCACGTCGCCAGCCAGCCCTGACCACGGCCGATGATGAGGATGACGCTCTCGATCTGCCCTGGGCCGAGGGTGACGACGTGACCGCACCGGTTGCCGTCGCACCGACCAAACCCAAGCGTCGTCCACTGCCTGGCATGGCGCCCTTGCCGAGCCTGGAGCTGCTGGACAGGCCGCCAGCCAAGACCCAGATGATGAGCAAGGACGAGCTGGACCGCATGGGCCGTCTGGTGGAGGCCAAGCTTGCCGATTACAACGTGCAGGCCAAGGTGGTCGGTGTCTATCCAGGCCCCGTCATCACCCGTTTCGAACTGGATCTGGCGCCCGGCATGAAGGCGAGCAAGATCACCAACCTGTCGCGCGATCTGGCCCGCTCCCTCTCTGCCAGCAGCGTGCGGGTGGTGGAAGTGATCCCGGGCAAGACCTTCGTCGGCATTGAGCTGCCCAACCGGGTGCGTCAGACTGTCTACCTGCGCGAAACCCTCGACTGCGACGCCTTCCGTGACAGCCGTAACCCGCTTACCATGGGGTTGGGTCAGGACATAGCCGGTGAGCCAGTGGTGGTGAATTTGGCCAAGATGCCGCACCTGCTGGTGGCCGGTACCACCGGCTCGGGCAAGTCGGTGGGGGTCAACACCATGATCATCTCCATGCTCTACAAGTCATCTCCCGATGATCTGCGTTTCATCATGATCGACCCCAAGATGCTGGAACTGTCGGTCTACGAAGGGATCCCGCATCTCTTGACCGAGGTGGTCACCGACATGAAGGATGCTGCCAACGCCCTGCGCTGGTGCGTAGGTGAGATGGAGCGCCGCTACAAGCTGATGTCGGCGGTCGGGGTGCGTAACCTCAAGGGCTACAACGACAAGGTGCTGGCCGCCATCGAGGCGGGTGAGCCCCTGCTCGACCCGCTGTGGCGTCCGGGTGACTCCATGGATCAGATGCCGCCGGAGCTGGAGAAGCTGCCCCACATCGTGGTGGTGGTGGACGAGTTTGCCGACATGATGATGATCGTCGGCAAGAAGGTGGAAGAGCTGATTGCCCGTATCGCCCAAAAGGCGCGAGCGGCCGGTATTCACCTCATTTTGGCGACCCAGCGTCCCTCGGTGGATGTGATTACCGGTCTTATCAAAGCCAACATCCCGACCCGTATCTCGTTCCAGGTGTCGAGCAAGATCGACTCGCGCACCATCATCGATCAGGGCGGTGCCGAATCCTTGCTCGGTATGGGTGACATGCTCTACATGCCAGCCGGTACCTCCAACCCGACCCGGGTGCATGGCGCATTTGTCGATGACCACGAAGTGCACAAAGTGGTGGCGGACTGGAAACTGCGCGGCGAGCCAAACTACATCGACGAGATCCTCTCCGGTGAATCAGGCGGCGAAGGCGGCAGCGGTGAATATGGCGGCGGTGGCGATGAAGAGCTCGACCCCCTGTTCGACGAGGCGGTCGCCTTTGTGGTGGAGTCCCGTCGAGGTTCTACCTCCAGCGTCCAGCGCAAGTTCAAGATTGGTTACAACCGGGCAGCCCGTCTCATCGAGCAGATGGAAAATCAGGGCATCGTCAGCTCACCGGGCGGCAATGGTCAGCGCGATGTGTTGGCACCGCCACCGGTGCGGGACTAAGCCTCGCCGTTTCATATTATCCCTGGCCATGCCCTCCACGGGCGTGGCCTTTTATCGAGAGCGTCTTTATGAAGATCGTGATGAAAAAGCAACTGTTGATGGGTACCGTGCTGCTGATGGCCAGCAGCCAGGTGTGGGCCGATGCGGCCAGTGATCTCAAACAGAAGCTGGCGGGTGTCAGCCTCTTCTCCGCCAAGTTTGCCCAGACCGTCTATGACAGCAAGGGCAAGGAGCTGCAAAAGGCCAGCGGCGATCTGCTGGTGCAGCGTCCGAACCGCTTCAACTGGCACACCACCTCGCCGGACGAAAGCCTGATCGTGGCCGACGGTCAGGATGTGTGGATCTATGACCCCTTCGTCGAGCAGGTCACTGTCCTCAAGCTCAAGGATGCGGTCCTCAATACTCCCTTTATTCTGATCGCCGGTAATGACGACAAGTTCTGGAAGAACTATGACGTGACTCAGGAGGGGGATGTCTACATCGTCACCAGTCGCAACAAGGATGAGCTGATCGCCTCTTTCCGCGTTACCTTCGATCGGGCCAACAACATCAGCCGCTTTGATGTGAAAGAGGCGCAGGGGCAGTGGAGTGAATTCACCCTGAGCAGTTTCAACCGCAAGCCGGTGCTCAAGGGCAACGAATTTGTTTTCAAGATCCCGAAGGGGGTCGCGCTGGACGACCAGCGCTGATGAGCACGCGGTCGTTGGATTGCTCGCCACTGCGCCAGTCAAAGGCGAGTGGTGTGACGCTGGGGGTCAATACAGATGAGTAACTTGTCGCTGGATTTCTCATCGGACTTTCGCCCGCTGGCGGCCCGGATGCGGCCGCAAAACCTAGACCAGTATATTGGTCAGCAGCATATTCTGGGGGCTGACAAGCCCCTGCGCAAAGCGATCCTGGCGGGTCATTGTCACTCGATGATCCTGTGGGGACCTCCCGGCACCGGCAAGACCACCCTGGCGGAGCTGATGGCGCACTACTGCCAGGCGGAAGTGGAGCGACTCTCGGCAGTGACCTCCGGCATCAAGGAGATCCGCGCCGCCATCGACAAGGCGAAGGAGAACAGCTGGCGCGGGGTACGCACCATACTGTTCGTGGATGAGGTGCACCGCTTCAACAAGAGCCAGCAGGATGTGTTCCTGCCTCATATCGAAGATGGCACCATCACCTTTATCGGTGCCACCACTGAAAACCCCTCGTTCGAACTCAACAACGCACTGCTCTCCCGGGCCCGGGTCTATCTGCTCAAGCGGTTGGGAGAGGATGACATCCTCGCCATGATCGAGCAGGCGATGCAGGACCCCCGTGGTCTCAATGATCCGGCGCTCACCTTTGCCCCCGGCGTCAAAGAGGCGCTGGCCAAGGCGGTGGATGGGGACGGGCGCAAATCCCTCAACTATCTGGAGCTGTTGGCCGACATGGCAGAGACCGACAGCGCAGGGGCGCGGGTGATCGACAGTGCCCTGCTCGCCGCCGTGGTGGGGGAGCATGTGGCCCGCTTCGACAAGGGGGGCGATCACTTCTATGACCTCATCTCGGCGGTGCACAAATCCATTCGCGGCTCGGCGCCGGATGCGGCGCTCTACTGGTACGCCCGCATGGTGAGCGCTGGCTGCGATCCCCTCTATATTGCCCGCCGCTTGCTGGCCATCGCTTCGGAAGATGTGGGCAACGCCGATCCGCGCGCCATGCAGGTCGCCCTGTCGGCCTGGGACTGCTTCCATCGCATCGGTCCGGCGGAAGGGGAGCGGGCCATCGCCCAGGCGATCGTCTATCTCGCCTGCGCCCCCAAGAGCAATGCGGTCTACACCGCCTGGAAGGCAGCGCTCAACGATGCGAAAAACCTGCCTGACTTCGAGGTGCCACCGCATCTTCGCAACGCACCCACCAAGCTGATGAGCGAACTGGGTTATGGTGCCGAGTATCGTTATGCCCACGACGAGCCGGGGGCCTACGCCGCCGGCGAGAGCTACTTCCCGCCAGAGCTGGCAGGCAAGCAGTACTATCAGCCCACGGATCGCGGTCTTGAGAAGCAGATTGCCCAAAAGCTTGACTACCTCCATGAGCTGGACCGGCAGAGCCCGCAACAAAGGGGCAAGTAGCAGGCTGGCGCCTCGAACAGCCCGGTTGGCAGAGGGGTGGCCGGTGAATGCACTTGTTCAAATGAGGCAGTTCAGGTACCGGTTTGCCTCTGTGGTCAGGAATGGGGTTCGAGGGAGGATCCGCGAGTCTTCCCGACCGGTGAGCTCCGTGAAAACGACGTAAATAGTCCCTGTTCGGGCGGGGGGGCGGTCTGATACACTGGCCCTCTGACCCCGCTTGTCTCGGCCTTGCGCCATCTTCTTGATTTCGAAGGCCTGATTTTGAAGGCGCGATCCTGAAGACGATAGGGGTGCGCCAACCGATGTTAACTTCTGGATCTGTTCTCTCGCCCGGTCATGATGACCCAGGCCCAGATCCCATTTTAAAAAAGTAGGTAAACCATGCTGGATCCCAAATATCTGCGTAGCGAGATTGATGAAGCTGCCGCTCGTCTGGCGACACGTGGCTACGTTCTGGACGTAGCGGCTGTCAATGCTCTGGAAGAGAAACGCAAGGATCTGCAGTCCCGTACCCAGGAGCTGCAGGCCGAGCGCAACGCCCGCTCCAAGTCCATCGGTGAGGCTGCCCGTCGTGGTGAGGATGTGGCCCCGCTCAAGGCCGACGTGACCAAGATTAACGACGAGCTTGAAACCAGCAAGGTTGAGCTCGAAGTGCTGCTGCGCGATCTCAAATCCATCTCCGACGCCATCCCCAACCTGCCGAGCGAGACCACGCCGGTGGGCCGCGATGAGGACGACAACGTGGAAGTGCGTCGTTGGGGAACGCCGCGTGCGTTCGATTTCCCGGTACGCGATCACATCGATCTGGGTGAAGCGGCCAAGGGCGTGGATTTCAAGAACGGCGTCAAGATTTCCGGTGCCCGCTTTGTGGTGATGAAGGGGCAGATTGCCCGCCTGCACCGCGCCCTGGCGCAGTTCATGCTGGACCTGCACACCCTGCAGCACGGTTACA
The DNA here is from genome assembly GCF_037818705.1 of Aeromonas popoffii. Classification (NCBI taxonomy): domain Bacteria; kingdom Pseudomonadati; phylum Pseudomonadota; class Gammaproteobacteria; order Aeromonadales; family Aeromonadaceae; genus Aeromonas; species Aeromonas popoffii. The sequence goes on from NZ_CP149129.1 coordinate 1,763,168, forward strand.
CCGAGTGCTATGTGCCTTATCTGGTGAACCCGGACAGCCTGTATGGCACAGGTCAGCTGCCGAAGTTCTCCGAAGACCTGTTCAACACCGGTATCGAGGGTGAAGGGGAAGAGGAGGGCAAGCTGCGCAAATTCTCCCTGATCCCGACCTCCGAAGTGCCGCTCACCAACATGGCCCGCGACGAGATCTTTGATGAGCAGGAGCTGCCGATCAAGATGACGGCCCACAGCCCCTGCTTCCGCTCCGAAGCCGGTTCTTATGGCCGTGACACTCGCGGTCTGATCCGTATGCACCAGTTCGACAAGGTCGAGATGGTGCAGCTGGTTCACCCGGAAAAATCCTGGGAAGCACTGGAAGAGATGGCCGGTCACGCCGAGAAGGTGCTGCAACTGCTGGAGCTGCCGTATCGCGTGATGGCGCTGGCCACCGGTGACATGGGCTTCTGCGCCGCCAAGACCTACGATCTGGAAGTGTGGCTGCCGGCCCAGAACACCTACCGCGAGATCTCCTCTGTCTCCAACTGCACCGATTTCCAGGCGCGCCGCATGCAGGCGCGCGTCCGCATCGACGGTAAGCCCCAGCTGCTGCACACCCTGAATGGCTCCGGCCTGGCCGTGGGTCGCACCCTGGTGGCCGTGATGGAGAACTACCAGCAGATCGACGGCCGCATCGCCATCCCGGCAGCGCTGCAATCCTACATGGGCGGTCTGACCCACATAGGCTGATCCTGTCGCCTTCATGTTAAAAGCCATGGTTCGCCATGGCTTTTTTGTTTCAGAACTTTGCGTTCATGTTGTATTCAGTTGGAGGAAGGTAAAAGGCTCGCGGTCAATTCATCGAGGATTGATTCCGGTTCGGTGATCAGGGTGCGTATTGTGTCCTTGCTTACGTTCATTAGAAGCGCAGACATATCGGCTGCACCGGCCGGTGGCATGTTTCAAATGAATAAGGAGTAATGAATGACGTCGAGGACGACACCATTGGTGCCCGCTCGCCCCGGTTTGTTTAACCGTTTTCTCAATGGGGTGGAGTGGCTGGGCAATTTGTTGCCACACCCTATCACCTTGTTTGCGCTCTTCTCCCTCACGCTGATCCTGGCCTCCGGTGTGGCGGCCTGGTTCGAGGTGAGTGTGGTTGACCCTCGCCCGGAAGGCGCTCCGGGTCGCAGCATCGACGGCATGATCACGGTGATCAGCCTGTTCAGTGCCGATGGTCTGCAGCGTATCGTCTCCAATCTGGTGACCAACTTCACCGGCTTCGCCCCGTTGGGTACAGTACTGGTTGCGCTGCTTGGTGTGGGTATTGCCGAACACTCGGGCTTGCTCAGTGCCGCCATGCGTGGCCTGGTGATGAGCGCATCACGGCGCATGGTCACCCTCACAGTGGTGTTTGCCGGCATTATGTCAAACACTGCCGCTGAACTTGGCTATGTGGTGCTTATTCCGCTGTCAGCCATGATATTCCACTCATTGGGCCGTCATCCCCTGGCCGGTCTGGCTGCGGCGTTTGCTGGCGTGTCAGGCGGCTATTCCGCTAACCTGCTGCTCGGTACAGTGGACCCCCTGCTGGCCGGGATCACCCAGATATCGGCTCGCATCATAGATCCCACCTATGTGGTTGGTCCCGAGGTGAACTGGTACTTCATGTTTGTCAGCACCTTCCTGGTTACCTTGTTGGGGGCCTGGGTGACAGAGAAGATAGTGGAACCCAAGCTCGGCAAGTATGATCCCAGCGACGCCAGCGTGGTGCTGGATCAGAAGGCTGAACCTCTGAGTGTGCAGGAGAAGCGCGGGCTCTGGTCTGCTCTGGTGGCTGTGCTGGTAGTGAGTGCTCTGCTGGCCCTGACGGTGGTACCGGCAGATGGCATCCTGCGTCATCCGGATACGGGTGCCATTGCAGGCTCCCCCTTCCTGCACGGGATTGTTGCCTTCATCTTCATCTTCTTCGCCATTCCCGGCTTCGTCTATGGCAAGGTGGTGGGAACCATGAAGAGCGATCAGGATGTGATCAAAGCCATGTCCACCAGCATGGGCACCATGGGGATGTATATCGTACTGGTGTTCTTTGCTGCCCAGTTCGTTGCCTACTTCTCCTGGACCAACTTTGGCACCGTGTTTGCGGTGAAGGGGGCCGAGCTGCTGCAATCTCTGGGTCTGACAGGTCCCTGGCTCTTCTTCGGCTTCATTCTGATGTGTGCCTTTATCAACCTGATGATTGGGTCAGCATCCGCCCAGTGGGCTGTGACGGCCCCCATTTTCGTTCCCATGTTGATGCTGATCGGCTACTCCCCTGAGGTGATACAGGCGGCGTACCGGATAGGCGACTCTGTGACCAATATCATCACCCCCATGATGAGTTATTTCGGACTTATCCTGGCGGTGGCGGTGCGTTACCAGAAGTCTCTGGGAATAGGCACCCTGATTGCAACCATGTTGCCCTATACGCTGGTGTTTCTGGTGGGCTGGAGCCTGCTCTTCTACGTCTGGGTATTCATGCTCGGTTTGCCGGTTGGTCCCGGTGCGGCTACCTTCTACCAGGTCGGTGGTTGACTTCCCACAGGGCGCCAGACAGGCGCCCGTTTTTATCCGCAGGCGCGGTGCAGCAAAACTTTCCCAAGCATTCCGCAATCGTTTTTGTTAGACTGCGCCGCAATTTCGCAGGACACTTTTCTCTATGGTCTGGATTGATTACGCCATCATCGGCATCATCGGCTTTTCCGCCCTCATCAGCCTGGTGCGCGGCTTTGTCAAGGAAGCCATGTCGCTTGTCACCTGGTTTATCGCCTTCTTCATCGCCAGCCATTTCTATCCCGATCTCGCCATCTATTTTACCTCTTTCTCGGATCCCATGGTGCGCAACGGCCTGGCCATCGCCGCTCTGTTCGTGGCGACCCTGATCCTGGGCGCCGTGGTGAACTACGTGGTGGGGCTGCTGGTTGAAAAGACCGGCCTGTCAGGCACGGATAGGGTGCTCGGCATCTGTTTTGGCGCCATTCGCGGGGTACTGGTTGTCAGTGCCCTGCTGTTTTTTATGGATACCTTTACCAGCCTCTCCCAGAGCGACTGGTGGGTGGTGTCCAAACTGGTTCCCGAGTTCAAACCGGTGATCCAGTGGTTTTTCGGGTTCATGTTGAACTCGTCCAGTTATCTTAAACAGGTATAGTGACTTCGAGGTAGCAAAGACATGTGTGGTATTGTCGGTATAGTTGGCACCACCCCCGTCAATCAGGCCCTCTACGACGCCTTGACGGTGTTGCAACACAGGGGACAGGATGCCGCCGGGATCGTGACCATAGACAGTGGAAACTTCCGGCAACGTAAGGCCAACGGCCTGGTGAAGGACGTGTTTGAAGTGCGTCACATGCAGCGTCTGCAAGGGAACATCGGCATAGGTCATGTCAGATATCCCACCGCAGGCAGCTCAAGTGCCGCTGAAGCCCAACCTTTTTACGTGAACTCCCCCTACGGCATGGTGCTGGCCCACAACGGCAACCTCACCAATGCCAAGGATCTCAAGGAGCAGCAGTTCAAGGTGGCCCGTCGCCACATCAACACCACCTCCGATTCGGAAGTGCTGCTGAACGTGCTGGCCCACGAACTGGATCTGTGCGACAAGATGGCACTGCGGCCGGAGGATATCTTCTCTGCGGTGCGCAAGACCCATCAGCAGATCCGCGGCGCCTATGCCGTGGTCTCGCTGGTGATTGGTCACGGTCTCATCGGGTTTCGCGATCCCAACGGCATTCGTCCGCTGATCCTGGGTCGTCGGGCCGATGAGCAGGGCCAGGTGGAGTACATGCTTGCCTCCGAGAGCGTGGCGCTGGACGCCATCGGTTTCGAGACGGTACGTGACGTCGCCCCCGGTGAAGCCATCTACATCACCGAGCAGGGACAGCTCTTCTCCGAGCAGTGTGCGGAAAATCCGCAGATGAGCTCCTGCATCTTCGAATACGTCTACTTCGCCCGTCCCGATTCATGCATCGACAAGGTCTCCGTCTACGCCGCCCGCCTTAACATGGGTCGCAAGCTGGGCCAGAAGATTGCACGTGAGTGGGAAGATCTGGACGTGGATGTGGTCATTCCCATCCCTGAGACCTCCTGTGATGTGGCGCTGGAGATAGCTCATACCCTCGACCTGCCTTACCGTCAGGGCTTTGTGAAGAACCGCTACATAGGCCGTACCTTCATCATGCCGGGTCAGACCCAGCGCAAGAAGTCGGTACGTCGCAAGCTCAATGCCATCAGCTCGGAATTCAAGGGCAAGAAGGTGTTGTTGGTGGATGACTCCATCGTGCGCGGCACCACCTCGGAGCAGATCATCCAGATGGCCCGTGAAGCGGGGGCGGCCAAGGTTTACTTCGCCTCGGCGGCACCGGAGATCCGCTTTCCCAACGTCTATGGTATCGACATGCCCACTGCCAACGAGCTGATCGCCCACGGTCGGGAAGTGGAAGAGGTGTGCAAGCTGATCGGTGCCGATGGTCTGATTTTCCAGGATCTGGAAGATCTGGAAGAGGCGGTGCGGGAGATCAACCCCGAGCTGCGTCACTTCGAGACCTCGGTGTTCAACGGTCACTATGTCACCTCCGATGTGGATCAATCTTATCTGGACCACCTGAATGCCTTGCGCAGCGACGACAACAAGGCGGTGCGTGAGTGGCAGGAAGGCACCAGCAACCTGGAAATTTTTAACGAAGGTAGTTAAACGTTTTCGTTGTTCATGAAAGATATGAGATGGGGGCCTCGGCCCCCATTGTCGTGTCTGGGCGGCGGAGCAGAGGGGTATCTGCTGTAAAAATAATCACTTATACCGCCGGGTGTGGGCAGTGGCGGCGGGATCCGCTAGCATGGGCAGCCGCGCACCTATCGCGCCGCCGTATCAACCAGAACAGACGAGAATTCAGATGGATGACCTGCTAGCCCCCGTGCACCAGTTTTTGCAGTGTGAGACCCCGGACGAGTGGGTGGCCATGGCGCGAGATCCCGCCCATCTGCCTACCCTGCTCATCGATCACGCGAACTGCGAGAACAAGGCTGCGCTCACCGCCCACAGCCTGGTGCGGCGCTACTGCCTACCCAAGGGCAAGCGCCATCTGTTGCCCAAGCTGGCATTTTATCGGGAGCTGGATGCCATCCCGGAGAAGGCCGAGATCCTGGGCAAGCGCAGCATGGGGGAGTCTGATCGCACCGTGTTCGAGGAGCTGGCACGCAATCCGCTGCTGTTTCCCATGGTGCGGCTCATCCAGGAGGAGCTGCACCACTTCGAGCAGGTACTGGCGCTGATGGCTGCGCGCAACATCCCCTATGGCCCCGTGACCGCCTCCCGCTATGCCCGCAACCTGATGCAGCATGTGCGCACTCACGAGCCTGCCACCATAGTCGACAAGTTGATCATCGGCGCCTACATAGAGGCGCGTTCCTGCGAGCGCTTTGCCAAGCTGGCGCCTCATCTGGACGAGGAGCTGGGTCGCTTCTATGTCTCCCTGCTGCGTTCGGAGGCGCGCCACTATCAGGACTATCTGGCCTTGGCCGAGCAGTATGCGGGGGAGGATATCCGTGAGCGGGTCGCCTACTTTGGCCGGATTGAAGCCGAGCTTATCTGCTCGCCGGATCCGCAGTTCAGGTTCCATAGCGGGCGGCCTGTCAGATCTGACAATGGTTGACGTAAGAGGCGCGGCCTACCATGGCCATGTTCCTACTACGAGCGATGCATTCATTTTTGAGCGCAATTCCCGGCCCTTGAGCCGGGATTTTTTTAGGCTTTTTCAAGCAGATGACGAAGAGGGGTGGCCGGTACCAGGGTCGGCTCCGGCCTGGGGATCAGCGGCGGTATTCGTTGTTGTAGTTCTGGATCAGGCGGCGCGTCACCTCGTGCTGGGGATCGGCGAACACCTTGAGCGTCTTGCCACGCTCCACCACCCGTCCTTCGTGCATCACCAGCACCTCGTCACTGATGTGGCTCACGACCCCCAGATCGTTGGCCACCAGTACATAACTCAGCCCCATGGTTTCCTGCATCTCAAGCAGCAGGTTGATGATCTGGGAGCGTACCGAGATGTCCAGGGTGGAGAGTGCCTCATCGGCTACCACGATTTTGGGGTTGAGAATGAGTGCCCGGGCCAGCGCCACCCGCTGCTGTTGACCGGCGGAGAGCATCTGCGGATAGAAGAGGGCGTGATCCGGCAACATGCCCACCATGCGCAGGGTCTGTACCACCTTGTCGTGCCGCTCCTCGTCGCTCATCTCTGTGTTGAGCCGCAGCGGTGTCTCCAGGATCTGGCCGACCCGGATCTTGCGATTGAGAGAGGAGTTGGGGTCCTGGAAGATCATCCGCAGCAGCTTGCAGCGGGTCTGATAGTCGCCATGGACCAGCGTCTGACCCTCGATGGCGATCTCGCCGGCGGTGGGTTCTATCATGCCCGCCAGGATCCGCGCCAGCGTACTCTTGCCGGAGCCGGCCTCGCCGACGATGGCCAGGGTCTGGCCGACCTCAAGGTCAAACGAGAGCGGCTTGATGGCTTCGACCGCCTGACGCCGAAACAGGCCGGTGCGGTTCTGATAGGTCTTGCTAAGGCCTCTGACCTGCAGCAGGGAGGGTTCGATCACTGTCCTGGCTCCTTGGTGGCAGAGCATGCGGCCACGGGCTGATAACGTGTTGAATTCATTTTTTCGGCTCTTCCATGTTCAGCGGGAAGTGGCAGCTGAACTGGTGCCCTTTGATCTTGCTCATCAGCGGCGTCTGTACGCACTGTTTCTGGGCATAGGGGCAGCGGGGACCGAGCCGGCAACCGATGGGCAGGTGCTGTAGCGGCGGTATCACCCCGGGCAGGGTTTCGAGCCGTGACTTGTGGCGCACCAGCTTGTCAAAGTCGGGAATGGACTTGAGCAGGGCATCGGTATAGGGGTGATGGGGCGAGGTCAGGATCTGCTCCCGGGTGCCTACTTCCACCATCTGGCCGCAGTACATCACGTTGATGGTGTTGGTCAGGTTGGCGATGGCCGCGATGTCGTTGCTGATGATGAGGATGGTGGTGTTGCCCAGCTTGTTCATCTTGTCCAGCAGCCGCAGGATCTGGGAGTGGGTCGTGGACTCCATGGCGCTGGTGGGCTCATCGGCTACCAGCAGACGCGGCTTGTTGGCAATGGCCATGGCGATCATCACCTTCTGGCACATGCCGTCCGACAGTTCGTGGGGATAGGCGCGCATCACCTTGCGGTGATCCTTGACGCCGACCCGGTGCAGCAGGGCGATGGCCTTCTTCTTGCGCCACTGGAAGCGCTGCCAGAACTGACCCTCGAACGAATCGGTCGGGATCGCCTCTTCCAGCTGGGAACCTATCTCTTCGGAAGGGTCCAGACAGCTGATGGGGTCCTGAAAGATCATGGCGATCTCGCGACCCATGATCCGGCGTCGATCCTTGGGGGCCATGGTCAGCAGATCCATGTCGTTGAAGCGCATCCGGTCGGCACGTACCGTCCAGTTGTCCTTCTGGATGCCGACTATCACTTTGGCCACCAGACTCTTGCCGGAGCCCGATTCACCGACCAGGCCGCGGATTTCCCCCTCGGTCAGGGTCAGGCTCACCCTGTCTACCGCCTTGACCTTGCCCTGGGGCGTGTCGATCTCGATGGTCAGGTTGCGAATATCTAGCAAGGGCATTAAGCATTCCCCTTTTTGAGCGCTTCACGAGGGCTTTCACCGGCCAGCGCATGGTTGACCCACACGCTGCACAGGAATGAACAGGGTTCAATGGTGAACCTATCTATCTTCGGCAAAGAGTACCGCATCAGTCGTCCCCCTCTTTGAGCGCTTCACGAATGCCTTCGCCAACCAGGTTTGTGACCAGCACGCTGAACAGTATGGCCATGCCCGGCAGGGTCACGGTCCAGGGGGCGAGATAGATGAGATCGCTCGAATCGGCCAGCATGGCGCCCCATTCCGGCTGGGGCGACTGGGCGCCGAGGCCGAGAAAACCCACCGCCGAGATATCGAGAATGGCGGCAGAGAGGGTGCGGGTAGTCTGGGCGACCAGGGTCTCGACTATATTCGGCAAAATGGCCAGACGCATGATCCGCAGTGGTGGCGAACCGTCGAGGCGGCTGGCGATGATGTACTCCTTCTGCATCTCGGTGTGAACCGCGTTGTAGGTCGCCCGGATGAAGGGGGGGATCAGTGCCAGCGTGATGGCTATCAGGGTATTGAACAGGCCCGGCCCCAGGATGGCGACCATGATGATGGCCAGCAGCAGGGAGGGGATGGAGAGCAGGGTATCGAGCAGGTGGTGCAGCACGCTCGATTTCAGCCCCTTGCTCATGCCACCCAGGATGCCGATGGCGGAGCCCACCACCATGGCAATCATCACCACCAGCAGGGCGTTGCCGAAGGTAAGCCGTGCCCCCACCACCAGCCGGGAGAGGATGTCGCGCCCCAGATCGTCGGTGCCGAGGAAGTAGTCGATATTGCCGGTCGCCGCCCAGGAGGGGGCCAGCAGCAGCTTGTCGGTGTGCTGTTCATCGATGCCGTAAGGAACGACCAGCGGCCCCACCAGGGTGATGAGCAGCAACAGCAAAAAGCACCAGAGCCCCGCCATGGCAAGCGGATTACGGCTGTAGGAGGCCCACGTCTGCTCAAGGGGCGAGAGGATCTTGAGCTCGGGATAGATGTTTGATTTATCTTGCATAGGATACCTGGCTCTGGGTCACGCCATGAGCGCGTTTAGTCTTGTTTTGCATAGAGTTCTTTACGCCGCGCCGGATAGATGAGGGTGGTGAGCAGCTCGGTGCTGACGCTGATGACGATGACGAAGCCGGCGACCACCAGGGTGGCGCCCCGGATGGCGGCGTAATCCTGCAGGGCAATGCTGTTGATGAGCCAGCGGCCTATCCCGTGCCATTCGAACACGACCTCTGTGATCATGGCGGAGGTGAGCACGCTGCCCAGTTGCAGACCCAGCAGCGGCAGCACCGGCGGCAGGGCATTTTTCAGGCCGTGACGCCAGACGATCTGCGCCTTGGAGAGACCCCGGCTCGTCGCCGCCTTGATGTAGTTTTGCTTCATGACGTCGATCAGTGAACTGCGCACGTGGCGGATCACCTCTGTGGTGGGCACTACCGCCAGCACCAGCGAGGGCAGGATCAGGTGGAGAAGGGCATCGTGCAGCGCCGCCTGGCGCCAGGGCTCGTTGCTCATCAGCACGTCAAACACAGCGATGCCGGTGATGGAGGGCACGTCATAGAGCAGGCTGATCTGGCCCGAAGCGGGTAGCCAGCCCAGCTCCAGCGAGAAGAACATCACCACCAGCAGCGCCAGCCAGAAGACGGGCACCGCATAACCGATGAGGCCGGCGGTCATGATGGAGAGATCCAGCGGCTTGCCCTGATAGAGCGCGGCCAGGGTACCGAGCGGAATACCCACCAGCAGCGAGATGGCAAAGGCTGCCATGCAGAGGATCAGGGTGGCCGGGAAGTAGTGACGGATCTCTTCCAGCACCGGCTGGCCTGAAACGCTGGAAAGCCCCAGATCCCCATCCAGAATGCGGCGCAGGAAATCGGGATAACCGCTCCAGAAACTGGCTTGCTGACCGATGAGGCGAACGTCCAGCAGGTAGACGACGAAGGTCAGCGCCAGCAGGGTAATGAGCAGCAGGTTGATGCGACGCAGTATATAGAGAAACATGCTTACTCCCTGTGGGCTTGGTTGAAGACGGTGCCGCCAAAGGGCATCAGGGAGAGCCCCTGAATGTCGCTGCGACTGGCCAAGGTGCGCAGGGCATGGGCCAGCGGAATGAGTGGCACCTGCTCGTTGAGCAGGGTTTGGGCGTAATAGTAGTTGCGCAGCCGGAACGCCAGCTGGGGCGTGGTGACCGCATCGTCCAGCAGCTGATCGAAGGCCGGGCTGCACCAGCGACTGTAGTTATTGCCGCGCTCGACGGCGGCGCAGCTCAGCAAGGGGCGAAAGAAGTTGTCCGGATCGGCGTTGTCGGCAATCCAGCCAGAGAGCAGGCTGTCATATTGGCCTTTGGCGAGGCGGGCCTGGGTGATGGGCCACTCCTGCTGCACAATTTTCAGCTTGATGCCTATCCTGGCCAGATCGTTTCGTATCAGCTGAGCTGTTTTGAGGGCGTCCGGGTTGTAGGGGCGTGAGCCTGGCTGCACCAGCACTTGCATCTCGAACCCCTGTTCGAACCCCGCCTCCTTGAGCAGCTGACGCGCCCGCTGCAGATCCGGTTTGCGCATCGGCAGGGAGGGATTGTAGCCCCAGGAGAGGGGGGGCAGCAGGCTGTTGGCGGCCTGGCCCGTCTCGAAATAGACCGCCTGCAGCAGGTTGTCTATGTTGATGGCGCTGGCGATGGCCTGACGCACTTGCACCTTGTTGAACGGCGGCTTGCGGGTGTTGAGGGCCAGGAAGGCGACGTTCATGCCCGATTGCACCGAGAGGCTCAGCTCAGGTTTTTGCTTAATCACCGAGAGCTGGCTGGCAGCAGGGGTGCTCATCACGTCGCACTCGCCGGTCAACAGCTTGGCCAGTCGTTTGGATGACTTGGGGGTGATGTCGTAGATGAGCTGCTCTATTTTGGCCTCGCCGCCCCAGTAACCGGGATGGCGCAAATAGCGGATGAACTCGTTGTGACGATACTCCTTGAAACTGAATGGCCCTGTGCCGATGGGACGGCTGTCGAGCAGGGCCGGGGTGCCAGCTTGTTGCATCTGACTGGCATATTCGGCGGAGAGCACGATGGCGTAGTCGCTGGCCAGGGTGGCGAGGAAGGAAGCATCCGGTCGATTCAGCTCGAACACGACCTGCCCGGGTCCCTTCTTGTGGACCCGCTTGATCAGCTGATCCAGCCCCAGGCTGTAGAAATAGGGATACTCGCCGCCGGAGACGTTGTGATAGGGGTGCTGTTCATCGAGCTGGCGCGCATAGGTAAAGACCACATCGTCGGCATGGAGGGTGCGACTGGGTTTGAACCAGGGGGTATGGTGAAAGGTCACCCCCTTGCGCAGGGTCAGTGTGTAGGTGAGACCATCCTCGCTGATGTGCCAGTCGGTGGCCAGCGCAGGTTCCAGCGCCAGGGTGTTGGGGTTTACCTCCAGCAGGCGATCGTAGAGGGTGCGCGAGCTGGCATCCAAGGTGACTCCGGAGTTGGATATCTGGGGATTAAAGGTCTGGGGCGAGCCTTCCGTACAATAGATGAGTCCCGTTCTGGACGCGTCGTCTTGTTTCTGACAACCGGTAACCAGCACCAGCAATCCAAGCAGCAAGGGTTTGAACATTCTCATTGTAGAACCATGTTTTTATACGAATGTGCCAGCGTGGCTGGCGAGTTGCGGGAGTCGGTCTGAACCTGGCTGCCCTGGGTCTTAATCTGCATCGCTGTCACTGTCCAGCAGCTGGTATTTGCGCAGCATGCCGCGAAACTGGTGATAGCTCAGCGCCAGCAATTGAGCGGCTTTGCGCTGATTATACTGGGATTGCTGCATGGCTTGCTTGAGTAAATTAATCTCGTACTCCGCCACCGCCTGTTTGAGATCCAGCGGCAGGAGGGAAGGGGCGGAGACGGACGCCTGGATGGGCTCATCGATGGTTGCGGCCAGACTTGCCCGGGAACGGGGGCGCCAGGGGGAATCAAAGGGGTTGATCACCAGTTCGGACAGCGGCAACTGGGGATTACCCTGGCGGTAGATGCTGCGCTCCACCACGTTTTTCAACTCCCGCACGTTGCCGGGCCAGGGGTAATCCAGCAGTAGCTGGGTCGCCTTGCGGGAGAAACCGGCAAACAACGGATAGCCCAGCTCCCGGGTCATGCCGTGGGCGAAGTGTGCCGCCAGCATCAGTATATCTTCGCGTCGCTCCCGCAAGGGGGGCAGGGTAATGACATCAAAGGCCAGCCTGTCCAGCAGATCGTGGCGAAAGTCCCCTCTGTCGGCCAGTGCCGGCAGATCCTCGTTGGTGGCACACACCAGCCGCACATCTACCTTGAGTGCCTTGGCTCCACCCACCCGCTCAAACTCGCCGTATTCGATGACCCGCAGCAGCTTCTCCTGCACCCGGGCGCTGGTGGTGGCCAGCTCGTCGAGGAAAAGGGTGCCGCCATCGGCGCGCTCGAAGCGGCCCTGATGGCGCTTGGCTGCGCCGGTGAAGGATCCCGCCTCGTGTCCAAACAGCTCGGTCTCCAGCAGGTTTTCGCTCAGGGTAGCGCAGTTGATGGTGACAAAGCTTTGATCCCAGCGCGCCGAGAGATAATGTAGGCGATGGGCGATGAGCTCCTTGCCGGTCCCTCGCTCGCCGATGATCAACACGGGTTTGCGCAGTGGGGCGAGGCGTGAGGCTTGCTCAATGATCTCGAGGAATGCGTTGGATTCCCCCAACAGGCTTTCCGTGGCCGTGGTCATAGTGATCCCTGTCAGTTGTAAAAGCTGGTCAATCTTACCAAAAGTTGGTGATTATTATCATTACTTGTACAGGGGGCCTTGAAACTCCACGTATCCTCCCCATATAAATCAACAAGTTAAATTTCGTTCCAGATTGGCACACAAGTTGCCATTGTCAATGGAGAAACAACGCATGCCAATCACAGGAGTTCTATCATGAGTATTTTTTCCCGTCTGGCCGACATCATCAATTCCAACCTGACGGCCCTGCTCGACAAGGCTGAAGATCCCCAGAAGATGGTGCGCCTGATCATCCAGGAGATGGAAGACGAGCTGGTGAAGGAGCGCTCCAATCTGGCCCGCTTCCTCGCCAGCCAGAAAGAGATCGGTCGTCAGGTCAGCCGCCATCAGGAGCGGGTTGACGAATGGCAGGGCAAGGCTGAACTGGCGCTGACCAGGGGCCGTGAAGATCTGGCCCGCGCCGCGTTGATCGAGAAAAAGAAGCAGACCGAACTGGCCGAGACGCTCTATCGCGAGCAGCAGGCGGTGGACAGTGGCATCGACAAGCTGGGTGACGAAATACGTCAGCTGGAAGCCAAGCTGGAAGATGCCCGTAGTCGTCAAAAGGCGATGACGATTCGCACCGAAGCCGCCAGCAGCCGTCTCAACGTGCAGAGCCAGGTCGCCCGTGGCGAGAGCCAGGCCGTGGTCAGCAAGTTTGAGCGCATGGAACGACGTATCGACGAAATGGAAGCCCGCGCCGATCTGGGGCAATCCGACAAGGCGCTGGCCCAGCAGTTTGCCGAGCTGGAAGTCGACGACCAGATCAGCAAAGAGCTGGAAGCGATGCGCCAGAAGCTGGGCCAGAGTGAAAGCAAACGTGAAGGCAAACAAGGGGAGTAACTGATGGAAAATCTGCTGGGCGTATTGATGGTTCCCATGGTGGTCTTCATGGTCGTGGTGGCCCCCATCTGGCTGGTGCTGCACTACCGTGCCAAGGGACGGATTGGCGCCGGTCTCGCCGATAGCGAGCGAGAGCAGCTGCAAGGGTTGCTGGCCCGTGCCGAGAAGATGCAGGAGCGGGTCGGCTCGCTGGAGTCGATTCTGGACGCGGAAGTGCCGGGCTGGAGGAACAAGGTATGAGTCCATCGAATCGGGAGGGGCGCAATCTTTATCGTGACCCTCAGCAGGGCAAGATAGCGGGCGTCTGCGCCGGCCTTGCCGACTACTTCGGCGTGGAGCCCTGGATCGTGCGATTGCTGGCCATCACCGGCCTCATCTTCGCCGGTTTCATTACCTTCACTGCCTACATTGCCGCCTGGTTTCTGCTCGACAAGCGGCCGGTCACTCTCTATGAAAAAGAAGAGGGAGAGTTTGCCGAAGTGCGGATGAAGGCGCGTAGCTGGCAGGCCGGTGTCACCCCGCATCAGGCATTGGACCGTATCGCACAGGAGCTTGACACCCTGGAGCCCAGATTGCAGCGCATCGAGAAGCTGGTGACCTCCAAGGAGTTCACCCTGCAGCGGGAGTTCAGCAAGCTGTGATCCCTGGCCTCGCCGATTGAGCGAGGCCCTGCCTTGAACGGGATCCGACGACTCGACATAGCTGACGGCGCACCTGAAACCGATGAATGAATTGAGGGATTGAACAAGCCTTGATACGCAACACACTGGAACAAAAGTGGTCGCTCTTGCAGCACAGGGCCACAGACGTGGTGAACCGGGTACGGGATCGCCATCTGCGGCTGGCGGTGACCGGCCTCTCTCGCAGTGGCAAGACGGCGTTTATCACGGCGCTGGTCAACCAGCTTGAACACGCGGCCATCGATGGCCGCTTGCCGTTGTGGGATGCCCTGCGCCAGGGGCGGATCCTGGGTGCCCGCCGGGTGCCGCAACAAAACGCCCATATTCCCACCTTCGCCTACGAGCGCGGTCTCGACGCCCTGTTCGGGGATCCGCCCGCCTGGCCCGAGCCTACCCGCGGGGTGGCCGAGGTGCGCCTCGAAATTCGTTATCGCACCCGCCATCCGCTGCGCAAGCATTTGGGGGAGATCTCCACCCTCTATGTGGATCTGGTGGATTACCCGGGGGAGTGGCTGCTCGACTTGCCGCTGCTAGAGATGAGTTACGAGCAGTGGAGCGAGCAGGTGCGCGATCAACTGCGCCGCCCCGAGCTGCAAGCACTCGCCGCCAGCTGGCTGACCCCCGAGTGGCAAGCGGCGCAGCCTTTTGAAGAGCGACCGGTCGCCCAGCTGGCCGAGCGCTATACCGCCTATCTGCACGCTTGCAAACGGGATCTCGGGTTACACCTGATCCAGCCCGGCCGTTTCGTATTGCCAGGGGAGTATGCCGGTGCCCCCATGCTGCAATTTGTTCCCTGGGTGTGGCAGCCGCCGATTGGTGAGCCCGCCGAAGGCACCCTTTACGCCACCCTCAAGCAGCGCTTCGAGCAGTACAAACAGCACCTGGTGCAGGGCTTTTATGAGCAGCACTTTGCGGGGTTTGATCGCCAGATCGTGCTGGTGGATTGTCTGCAGCCCCTCAACGCGGGCGCGGCCAGCTTTGGCGACATGCAGCAAGCCATCGCCCGCATCATGGAGAGCTTCGCCTACGGCAAGAGCAACTGGTGGCGCCGGCTCTTCTCGCCGCGTATCGACAAGCTGCTGTTTGTGGCGAGCAAGGCGGATCACGTCACCCCCGAGCAGCACGCGCCCATGGTCTCCCTGCTCCAGCATCTGGTGCGCAGTGGCCGGGGTCAGGCGTGTTTTGAGGGGATAACCACCGAGTGTCTGGCGCTCGCGGCCATCAAGGCGACCGAGGTGGGCAAGGGAGTGGCCAATGGCCGCGAGTTCCCCGCCATCCGCGGCACCAGCCTCGCGGGCGAGCCGCTGCTGCTGTTCCCGGGGGAAGTGCCGCCCCATATTCCGCCTGCGCAATGGTGGAATAAACAGGGGGAGAACAATCAGGGCTTTGATTTTCAGGCGTTTCGCCCCTTAGCGATGAGTGCCCATCAGGCGCTGCCTCATATCCGGCTCGATGCGGCGCTGGAGTTTCTGCTCGGGGATCACCTCGAATAACCTAGGTTGTGCGGCAATGCAGGCAGGTAAGGCATGGCTGCACAGGTGCGTGGAGGAACAAGCAACAAGATGAACGATCAGACAAAACCGACGGTGGCCGAACCGGCGCCGCTGCAGGGCAAGGTGATCCTGGAGCCCGCCTTGACGGTGGCAAGCGACGAGCGACCGCCAGCGCCGGCCCAGCGCTTGGAGGAAGAAAGCTTCGAGCGCCTCGATGAGCTGGATGATTTCACTGAGGTGGAGCCTGCGCTTACCATCAAGCCGCGCCGGCGGCACCGGCTGCTCGGCTGGGGACTGGGGGCGGTTGGCCTGCTCTCTTTGGGGCAATATGGTGTTTTTCTCTACGATCAGTTGCTCACCACCCCGCTCTGGGGCAGCGCCTGGTTGCTGGCCTCCGGTCTGGTGGCCGTGGGCACGGCAGGCATGGTGGGGCGAGAGTGGCTGCGGCTGCGCACCCTCCAGCGGCGCCAGGATGTGCGCTCGCGCGCCGACGATTTGCTGGCCCGT
Source organism: Aeromonas popoffii (assembly GCF_037818705.1). Taxonomy (NCBI): domain Bacteria; kingdom Pseudomonadati; phylum Pseudomonadota; class Gammaproteobacteria; order Aeromonadales; family Aeromonadaceae; genus Aeromonas; species Aeromonas popoffii. Next base: position 1,779,122 of record NZ_CP149129.1, read on the forward strand.
CAGGGCGTCGGGCAGGGACAGGCTTTTTGCGAGGTACTCGCCGAGAAGAGCGGTGACAAGGGACGGGAGGGTTACCAACGTTGGCTGAACCAGCTTGACGAGAGTCACAGCGATCGGGAAGTGCTGACGCTCTACAGTCAGCTGGTGCTGACCGAGCGGGACAAGCTGGCCCAGGCCCGGGTGGCCAAATGGTCGGGGGAGGCCGCTGTGCTGGTGGCCCTGAGTCCCCTTGCCACCGTCGACATGATGCTCATGCTGTGGCGCAACTTGCGGATGATCGAGGATATCGCCGACGTCTATGCCATCGAGCTCGGTTACTGGAGCCGCATTCGCCTCATTCGTCAGGTGTTTCGCAACATGCTCTACGCCGGTGCCACCGAGCTGGTGACCGAGGTGGGCATGGACTTGCTGGGGGCCGAGCTCGCAGCCAAGCTCTCCGCCCGCGCCGCACAAGGGGTGGGAGCGGGACTGCTCACCGCCAGACTCGGGTTGCGCACCATAGAGGCGTGCCGCCCGCTGCCCTGGTGCGGTGACGAGAAACCCAAGCTCGGGGAGCTGCGCAAGCGGCTCATCGGCCAGCTGGCGGGGTATCTCAACAAGGGGTGACGGGCCGTGCCTTGATTGTGGTTGTCACAAATTATTTACAATTGTCAGCAGCAGCCGACCCCGGGGTCGGCTGCTTTTTTAAGGGACAAACCGTTACAGTGATCCCATCAGTCAAACGTGAGTCGCCGCTGCTTGGGTTACCGGGCGGGCACACAGGATGGAACCCTTCATGGCCAGTCTCTACACCGCACACCAGCCGGACCCTCAGGGCCTTATCCATTACACGGATGAGGAGCACGGAACCTGGCAGATCCTGATCGAACGTCAGCTCGCGGCGCTCGAAGGCAAGGCGTGTGACGACTATCTGGCTGGCTTGACCCGCCTCAATCTGCCCCGTGATCGCATTCCCCAGCTGGCCCAGATCAACGCCGTGTTGCAACCCGCTACCGGCTGGTCGGTGGCCGCCGTGCCTGCGCTTATCTCGTTCGATCGCTTCTTTGCCCTGCTGGCCAACCGCCAGTTTCCGGTGGCCACCTTCATTCGCCGCCGGGACGAGCTCGACTATCTGCAAGAGCCCGACATCTTTCACGAGATCTTCGGCCATTGCGCCATGCTGACCAATCCCGCCTTCGCTCACTTCACCCATGTCTATGGCCAGCTGGGCCTGCAGGCGAGCAAGGAGGATCGAGTCTTTCTGGCACGCCTCTACTGGTTCACAGTGGAGTTCGGCCTGCTCAATACCCCTGCTGGGCTGCGCATATACGGCGGTGGCATTCTCTCCTCTATCGGTGAGACCGCCTATGCCCTCGGTGGCCAGCCTGTGCTGCAACCCTTCGATCCCATAGAAGTGCTGCGTACTCCGTATCGCATCGACATCATGCAGCCCACCTATTTCGTGTTGCCCGAGCTGGCCGAACTCTACCGTCTGGCTGAGCAGGACATCATGGCCATGGTGTCCGATGCCCGCCGGTTGGGGCTGCGTCCGCCCCGTTTTGCCCCCGCGGGTGATAAACAGGCGAGCTGATTTGACCAGACCTATTTTGTTATCCGATCCCCATTGATGAACAAGGAGAAACCCATGTCCGAACTGGCAAGCCAGCAGTGTGAAGCGTGCCGCGCCGATGCCCCCAAGGTCAGCGAACAGGAACTCGCCGAGCTGATGCGGCTTATCCCCGACTGGCAGCCGCTGGTGGTGAACGGGGAGTTGCAGCTGAGGCGCGAATTCCCCTTTCGCAACTTCAAGGAGGCACTGGCCTTCACCAACTGCCTGGGGGAACTGGCGGAGGCGGAGTGTCACCATCCGGCGATCCTGACCGAATGGGGCAAGGTGACCGTCAGCTGGTGGACCCACAAGATAGGCGGGTTACACCGCAACGACTTCATCATGGCAGCGCGCACCGACCAGTTGCTCAGCGATCCGCTGCACAAATAAGCCCCATCCAGTGACTCGGGCCTGTCCGGCGAAAGCGGGGCGGGCCCGCATTTTTATGGGCTGGCGCTCGCACTGGCGGGATCGAGTCTGTATTATCCGGTCATTCATAGAGTTAGCTAGGAAGTGTGTCCCGAATGCGTCTTGAAGTCAGCTGTGAAGACCGCCTGGGCCTGACCCGGGAACTGCTCGACCGTCTGGTGGAGCACAACATCGATCTGCGCGGCATCGAAATCGATACCTCAGGCATCATCTATCTCAACTTTCCCGAGCTGGAGTTTCGTGATTTCCAGCATCTGATGCCGGAGATCCGCCGTATTCCCGGCGTCTATGACGTCAAGACCATCCCCTACATGCCCTCCGAGCGCGAGCACCACGAGATTGAAGCCCTGCTCAAGGCGCTGCCGGATCTGGTCTTCTCCCTCGATGCCAAGGGCAAGGTGACCCAGGCCAACCAGTCCGCCCTCACCACCCTGGCCCTGCCGGTGGAAGAGATACGCGGCATGGCCCTGGGCTCCCTGGTCAAGGGTTTCTCCTTTAGCCGCTGGCTGGAGGCGAGCGAGATCAAGCCACAGACCTGCAAGCTCAGCTTCAATGGCGAAGAGTATCTGGCGGACCTGATGCCACTGTTTGTGGCCGAAGAGAAGGGTCGTCAGGCCCTGGCTGGCGCAGTCGTGGTACTCAAATCTGCCCGTCGGGTCGGCATGCACTTCAGCGCGCTGCACGCGGTGGAAGTGGGGGGCTTTGAGCACCTGCAGGCGGAGAGCCAGAAGATGAAGCAGGTGCTGGTGGAGGCGAGCAAGCTGGCGATGCAGGATGCGCCGCTGCTCATCGTCGGCGAGACCGGCACCGGCAAGGAGCTGCTGGCCCGTGCCTGTCACGGCGCCAGCCTGCGCTCCAGCCACCCCTTCATGGCCCTCAACTGCGCCGCCATGCCTGACAACGTGGCCGAGAGCGAGTTGTTTGGCTACGCTCCGGGCGCCTTTGGCAACAACACCGAAGGCAAGCGTGGCGTGCTGGAGCTGGCCAGCGGCGGCACCCTGATGCTGGACGAGATCGGCGACATGTCTCCCCATCTGCAGACCAAGTTCCTGCGGGTGTTGCAGGACGGGGTGTTCCGTCGGGTGGGAGACGAGCAGGAGGTGAAGGTCAATGTGCGCTTCATCTGCACCACCCAGAAGCAGCTGCTGGATCTGGTGCACGACGGCAAGTTCCGCGAAGATCTTTACTATCGCCTCAACGTGCTGAGTCTGGCGTTGCCGCCCCTGCGCGAGCGCAAGGCGGACATCATGGCGCTGGCCCAGCAGTTCGTCTCCCGCTTCGCCAGCGAATTACAGCGCCCGCGCCCGCGCTTTACCCGCAACATGGCCGAGTACCTGACCGCCTACCGCTGGCCCGGTAACGTGCGCCAGCTGCGCAACTGCCTCTACCGGGCCATGACATTGCTGGAAGGGGACGAGATAGGTCCGGAGCACGTCGATCTGCCGGTGGCCGCCGATGCCATGCCGCTCATCGACGAGTGGTTCGAAGGGGGACTGGACGAAGCCGTGAAACGCTTTGAGAGCCGACTGTTGGAGCGGCTCTATCCGGCTTTCCCCTCCACCCGTCAGCTTGCCAAACGGCTGGGGGTGTCGCACACCGCCATCGCCAACAAGCTGCGCGAATACGGGATCAGCAAGAAGTAAGCAGATGAATACAGATGGGATCGCGGGGCTCACACCAGGGTGCGCCCCTGCCACGATTGCGACATTGAGTGACGTACCTGCTTGTTCTGTTGGCGGTGCCTTGTCATGGTGCTGATAAACGCAATACTCCTCCACTCCGGCTCACCCTTCGTGGGCGCCAGGCCTTCGCGGGTGCTGGCGTGGGCATAAGCGCAGGCATGATGCACTCTCTTCTACCGGTTCGAATCCTGGCGTGGTTGACGCCGCTGATCTGTTCGCTGGCGCTCGCCACCGAGCCTGTTCCACTCACCTCTGCCGAGCTGCGTGCCGAACAGGTACGCCAGACAGTCCTCGACATTCTGAGCTACACCCGCTGGCCGAGCGAGCCTGCTGAGTTGCGCCTGTGCATCACGGCGCCGACGGAATATACAGCCGCCCTTTTTTCCATCAAGCAGCAAGCCAATGGCCGGCCGGTCAGCGTCCGTCGCTACGACGTGGATGATGAGGCGCTGGGGCAGCGCTGTGACGTACTCTACCTGGGAATATTGGCGCCGGAGCGGCGGCTGTCCCTGTTTCAGCGATTGCAGGATCGCCCGATCCTCAGCATCAGCGAGCAGAGCGCCGAGTGTGTTGTCGACGCCGTGTTTTGCCTGCAGGTCGGGCTGGATCGCGTTCGGTTCCGGGTCAATCTGGATGCCCTTGCCAGGAGCGGGGTGCGGGTGCATCCTGCCGTGCTGAAGCTGGCCAAGGCGGATGAGGGGACACCATGATAGGGCTCTTTCGTCCACGGACTCAGCGGCTAACCTTGCGACAGAGTCTGGGGCGCACCCATATGGTTACGTCCCTGACCGCTGTCTGTATGGCCGGTGTGCTGTTGACCGGTATCGCACTGCTGGCCTTGCGTCTCTACGCGGATCACAACCTGGATCTGGTGGCGCGCGCTATCAGTTACACCAGTGAAGCGGCGGTGGTGTTCCATGACGAAGAGGCCGCCAAGGATGCGTTGCAAGCCATAGTCACCCATGAGGATGTGGCGCAGGCCAGCATATATCTGCCTTCGGGGCAGCTGCTGGCAAGCTGGCGCCGGGCCATGACCACCCCCTGGTCGGGGCTGGAGCAGTATCTGGCAAGGCTGATACTGCCGGGCCCGGTCGATCAGCCCATGATGCGGGGTGGGGTGGAGATAGCCCGCATCCATCTGGTTGGCCACGGCCAGTATCTGCTGCGGTTTCTGCTGCAGACACTGATGGCCATGCTGGTCTGTCTCATCCTCAGTACGCTGGGGGCGCTCTACGTGGCGCGCTGGATGCAAAACTCCCTCACGGTGCCACTCAAGGAGTTGGCGCAGGTGGCTCACAGTGTCAGGCGTCAGCGCATTCTGGCCATGCGGGTCCCCGAGGCGCATATCGCCGAGCTGCACGAGCTTGGTCAGGACTTCAACTCCCTGCTCGATGAACTGGAAGCCTGGCAGGCTCATCAGCAGAGAGAGAACGCCAGCCTGCTGCACCGGGCGACCCACGATGCCTTGACCGGCCTGCCCAATCGTGCTCTTTTCGAGGCTCGTCTGGATCAAGCTGTGACCACGGGGCGCTTGTACGAGGAGTGTTTCGCGCTGCTCTACCTCGATTGTGATCGCTTCAAACAGATTAACGATACCCTGGGCCATGCCGCCGGCGATGACGTGTTGATCGCCTTGGCCAGACGGGTACAACATCAGCTCAGGCCGATGGATCTGGTATGTCGGTTGGGGGGGGACGAGTTTGCCATCCTGTTGACCCCAGTGTTGCAAAAGAGCGAGGTGCAGGATGTAGTAGCCCGCATCCAGCAGGTCATGGCCGACCCCGTGGTGCTGGGGGATGGTCGCCAGCTGGTGGCGGCCATCAGCATAGGCATAGCCCTCTATCCGGATCAGGGGTTGACCGCGGCTGAGCTGTTGCAGCAGGCCGATCATGCCATGTACCAATCCAAACGGCTGCGTCGGGAGCTTGCACGCCAAGACCCGCTGGCGTTCGATGTGTCTGCAGAGGAAAAGTAATAATGAAGATCCATGTCCTGATGAAAACCGGCCTGATTGGCCTGCTGTTGGGCGTGCTGGTGGGTTGCCAAAGCGCCCCTCACGGCCTGACGGCAGAGCAGATCGCTGTCCTCAAGGAGCAGGGCTTTCGCCTGACCGATGAGGGCTGGACGCTGGACTTCTCCAACCGGGTGCTGTTTGCCACCAACGTGGGGGACCTCAACCCCAAGACTCGAGTTCTGGTAGAAAAACTGGGCAAAACCTTGCTGGGTGCCGGCCTGAACAAGGCACGGATTGATGGTCACACTGATGCCAGCGGACGTGAGCTCTACAACGACCAGCTCTCCTTTGAACGGGCGAAATCGGTGGCCGAGGTGCTGGTGTCGGTGGGCATGCAGCCGGCCAATCTGGACATCCGTGGTCGCGGTGAGCGGGATCCGGTGGCAGACAACAACACCGCTGCCGGGCGGGCCGAAAACCGCCGCGTTGCCATTGTCATCAGCAACGAATAAGCCGGTTATGTGGATAAAAAAGAGCGCCATAAGGCGCTCTTTTTTGTGGTTCTGGCATTTACTGCTCGAACTTTTCGCGGTCGTGGTGACTGCGCAGGCGGATGTTGATCATCTCCACCGTCAGCGAGAAGGCCATGGCGAAGTAGATGTAACCCTTGGGAATGTGCAGATTCATCCCCTCGGCCATCAGGGCGAAACCCACCAGGGTGAGGAAGGAGAGGGCCAGCATTTTGATGGTGGGATGGGCATCGACGAAATCACCGATTGATTTGGCGGCAAACATCATGATGAAGACGGCGATCATGATGGCCAGCACCATGACAGGCACGTGATCGGCCATGCCGACGGCGGTGATCACCGAGTCGAGGCTGAACACGATGTCCAGAATGGCGATCTGGATCAGGGTGCTGATAAAGCCCGAGGCCGCTTTGCTGACGCTCTGTGGCTCGGCTGCCCCTTCCAGGGTGACGTGGATCTCGTGGGCACTCTTGCCGATGAGGAACAAGCCCCCCAGCAACAGGATCAGGTCGCGGCCGGAGATGGCTTCACCCAGCACGGTGAACAGTGGTTCGGTCAGGCGCATCACCCAGGCGAGCGACAGCAGCAGCAGGATCCGGGTACCCATGGCGAGCCCCAGACCCAGAATACGCGCTTTCTGACGCTGCGCCTCCGGCAGGCGACCCACCAGGATGGAGATAAAGATGATGTTGTCGATACCCAGCACGATCTCGAGCAGGGTCAGGGTCGCGAGCGCAACCCAGGCAGAGGGATCAAGAACCCATTCCAGCATGATTGAACCTTGGTTAAAAAATTGAAGCTGCGCATTCTAGCAGTCACCACTTGGCTTGTCCCTGCGCCTTGAAAAGATAAAATGGCGGGCGATGTTAGGGAGAAATCTATGTTTCGTTTAGGGCTCATCATTAACCCGGTCGCCGGTATTGGCGGCGCGGTCGGTCTCAAGGGCAGTGACGGCATGGTCGCCGAGGCGCTGGCGCTGGGTGCCGTGCCCAGGGCGCAGGCGCGGGCGCGGCAGGCCCTGTTGCCCCTGTGCGATCTGGTCGACTCATTCGAGCTGCTGACAGTGGCAGGAGAGATGGGGGAGACGGTGGCCCGCTCTCTGGGGCTGCCTTGTCGGGTCATCTATCAACCGGCCGGGGAGATGACCTCTGCCGATGATACCCGCCACGCCGCTGAGCTGATGCGCGAAGCCGGGGTCGATCTGTTGCTGTTCGCCGGTGGTGATGGCACGGCGCGCGACATCTGTGCCGCCGTGGGGGAGTCGTGCCATGTACTCGGCATCCCCGCGGGTTGTAAAATTCACTCCGGCGTTTATGGGGTGACGCCAGCAGCCAGCGGTCGGGTGGTGGCGCGAATGATCGCTGGCGAATTGCTCAGCCTGATGGATGGCGAGGTGCGCGATATCGATGAAGAGGCATTCCGGTTGGGCAAGGTGCGGGCTCGCCACTATGGCCAGCTGCTGGTGCCCGGCGATCTGCGCTATGTGCAGGCGGTCAAGCAGGGGGGCAAGGAGTCCGAAGAGCTGGTGCTGGCGGATCTCGCCGCCGGTGTGGTGGAGCAGATGGAGCCCGAGACCCTCTATCTGATGGGCTCTGGCAGCACGGTGGCGGCCTGCATGGCCGAGCTGGGTCTGGAAAATACCTTGCTCGGTGTGGATCTGGTGGAAAATGGCCGACTTATCGGGCAGGATCTCAGCGCCGCCGAGATCCTGACCCGGATCCGTGGCCGTCGCTGCCGACTGATCATGACCCTGATAGGCGGACAGGGGCATCTGCTTGGACGCGGAAATCAGCAATTGAGTCCAGAGGTGATTCGGTGTGTCGGGCTGGAGCATATCCAGGTACTGGCAACCAAAGCCAAGCTGGCCGCCCTCGCGGGCAGGCCGCTGCTGGTGGACACCGATGATCCGCAATTGAACCGGGCGTTGTGTGGTTATCTGCGCATAACCACGGGATATAAGGATCAGGTCATCTACCCGGTGGCCAGCCCGGAATAGGACGCCAAGGACGCTGTTGGCCTGGCGCCAGAGAGCGGCAATCAACCGGATTGCGGTTCCACTCCCCCGAATAATTTGCCGGCAATTTTTTGCCTGCCACGCTGGAAATGAGGCTGCGTTACATGACGATTCACGATTTTGAGCACACGTTGTTGGGACTGATCGACAGCATGGTTGCCACGGCGACCGAGGATGAGCTGTTTGCCGGTGGCTACCTGCGAGGTCATATCTCGCTGGCGGTTGCCCGGGCCGAGCTGGAAGGCAAGACCCTGCTGCGGGACGTCAAGAGCTATGTGTTGCGCAGCCTCAACGAGGCGATTTTGCAAGGTGAACTCTCCGAAGAGGATGAGACCCTGGTACAGGCAATGTGGATTCGTTTGCAGCAACACGCAGAAGCTTGATCGGATACACAATTCAAACTGAAGTGTGAGTTTATTCTTCCCTGAAGTTAGTGAAAGGTTAATAATAAGTTTCGCCTTTTGTTTCAGGGATTAAACTATGGCCTCCGCTTCACGCATTGCCAATAAACTGCCGCTCGAGATGCTCTATCACTGGGAGCGGCAGTGTTCTGATCGAACCTACCTGCGTCAAACTATCAACCGCGAATATGTCGACTTCACCTGGGGTGAAGTGGCCGATGAAGCGCGGCGAATGGTGACGGCCTTGCGTCACCTCGGTCTGGTGCCCGGTGACAAGGTAGCGCTGCTCTCCAAGAACTGCGCACAGTGGTTTATCGCCGATCTGGCGATGCAGATGGGGCAGTATGTGAGCGTGCCCATCTATCCGACCGCCAACGTCGATACCATCGAATATGTGCTGCGCCACAGCGAGGCCAAGGCGATCTTCGTCGGCAAGCTGGATGACTGGAAGAGCCAGGAGGCTGGCGTGCCCGCCGATCTGCTGCGCATCGCCTTCCCCTATGACACCATGCCTGCCAGCCATCGGTGGGACGATCTGCTGGAAGCGCACGAGCCCATCCCTGACAGCCCGGTACAGTCCCCTGACTCCCTGCTGAGTCTGGTCTACACCTCGGGCAGTACCGGCAAGCCGAAAGGGGCCATGCTGAGCGTCGAGCGTTACGCCTGGTCGTGCGAGAAGCTGGTGGAGACGGTGGGCCTGAGCCAGGCTGATCGGGGCTTCTCCTACCTGCCGCTGGCCCACATTACCGAGCGGGTTTATATCTATGGCGGCAGCCTCTATGGAGGCGCCACTATCGCCTTCCCCGAATCCCTCGACACCTTTATCGATGACGTCAAACGTTGCCGTCCCACTGTCTTTATCTCTGTGCCCCGGCTGTGGGCCATGTTCCGCATCAAGATCCACGAGAAGCTGCCCCAGAAGAAGCTCGCATTGCTGCTCAAGATCCCGCTCATTTCGGGCCTTATCAAACGCAAGCTGCAAAAGGGACTGGGGCTGGATCAGGCGCGGGTGCTGGGCTGCGGGTCGGCGCCGGTCTCTCCTGCGCTGCTGCAGTGGTATCTGAGCATCGGCCTCAAGGTGACCGAAGCCTGGGGCATGACCGAGAACCACGCCTATTCCACCATCAACTACCCGTTTCGCGCCGACAAGATCGGTACCGTCGGCAAGGCGGGTCTTGGTGTCACTATCAAGATCTCCGAGGAGGGGGAGATCCTCTGCCGCTGCGAGGGGATGATGCTGGGTTACTACAAGGATCCCGAGCACAGTGCCGAGGCCATTGACGGTGATGGCTGGCTCCACACGGGTGACATGGGCAAGCTGGACAGGGAAGGTTACCTTACCATCACGGGCCGGATGAAGGACGTGTTCAAGACCGCCAAGGGCAAGTACGTTGCGCCTGTGCCCATCGAGGGGCTACTGGGGCAGGAGCCCATCATAGAGCAGCTGTGCGTGATTGGTTACGGCATGCCCCAGCCCATCGCGCTGGTGCAACTGGCCGAGAGCGCCATGAAGGAGAGTCGGGACGCCATCAACGCCCAGCTGGAGGCGGCGCGTAACCGGGTTAACGAGCAGCTGGAGTCCCATGCCAAAATTCGTGGCATTCTGGTGGTGAAGAGCCCCTGGAACATAGAGAACGGTGTACTCACTCCCACCATGAAGATCCGCCGCCACTTGCTGGAGCAGAAATACGCGGACATCGGCGAGGCCTGGTCCTCCTCCCAGAGCATCATCTGGGAATCCTGATCCTAAGCAATCAGCAGAAACAACAAGGGGAGCCGGTGGCTCCCCTTGTTTATGGGCCTCTTTTACCTCAGACGGCCTGGTATTCCAGCTCGACCGACCCCAGCGCCTTGAGGGTGGACTGGGCGGAGTCCCGCTGGCTGATCTGGCCGTTTTTGCTCTCCAGCAGCACGGCGCGACGGAGGGTAGCGAGATCTTCACCGTTTAGCACCGCATGGGCGCAGGCCATCTGCATTGGCGGCAGGCTCGGGTTGAAGGCGGCGTTCTCGGCGTAGCGACCGCAGAAGAGGCGGCCATCGGCAAATTGCAGCGCCACCGCTGCATAGCCCTGACTGTAGGGGGCGTAGCTTTGGCGGGCGGCGGCCAGTGCGGCCTGCCAGAGCGGATCCTCGCTCTCGAGCATCAGCTCATCATGGGCTTGCGGGCTCATCAGGGCATCCGTGATGTCGAGATCCGCCGGCCCGAACGAGTGGGGGAGGAAGGATTGCAGGGCGCTCAGGTCATCCGGTAGAGAGACTTTCAGGATCTTGGCCGTGCTCAGCTCATTCATGAACTGGCGGCAGTGGCCGCAGGGGGTGTAATTGACCGTGATCTCGCTGATCCCTGTCTCACCGCCTAGCCAAGCGTTGGAGATGGCGGACTGCTCGGCATGAACCGAGTGGAACAGCCCTTGGCCGGAGAACTCCATGTTGGCGCCGAAATACCAGGTGCCGCTCAGGCCACAGGCGATGGCACCGACAAAAAACCTGGAGATGGGGGCCACCGAGCAGGCCGCGGCCAGTGGCAACAGGGCCAGGCGCAGGGCGCGGTCTTCCAGACCTGTGGCGGCTTTCAGGATGGTCACTTGCTCAGGGGTAAAACGGGCATTGAACTCGCCGCCCTGTTCGGGATCCAGCATGGGCAGCAGCGCCGCTTTGAGCGGGGCGGGCAGAGAATCGAGTGGCTTGGCAAAACGGGGATGCATAGTGTGTCCTCAAAGGCCAATTGGGGGATCATTGTAGGGAGCAAGCTTGGCAAAATGTGTGAGCGTGCTCACGCCCTGACGGGCAAAAGGAGGGGGATGGTAGAGGAAACGTTTGTCTTGCGCAAACTGTGCGTCAGCTCGCACTTGGCGGGCCGCAAGGCCCGCACAACAGCAGATCGGTGAGACTCAATTCAACCAGTGGTAAATGGCAAACAGCAGGGGAGCCACGGCGGCGGTGAGGATGCCGCACACCACCATGGCGAGCGACGAGAAGGCCCCTTGGGTAATGCCCTTCTCGGCAGAGGTGGCGGTGCCGATGGCATGGGCGCAGGCTCCCATGGCCAGTCCCTGGGCCTCGGGGTCGGTCACCCGCATCAGTTTGAGCAGCGGGTAGCCGATGAGGGCGCCTACAATCCCGGTTACCACCACCACGGCTGCGGCGATGGCCGGAATGCCGCCGAGGGACTGGCTGACGCTCATGGCGAGCGGCGTCGTGATCGATTTGGTGGCGAGCGAGGCCAGCAATGCCGGATCGGCGCCCATAAAATGACCGATCAGCAGGGTAGTACAGACCGAGATCAAGACGGAGGCCAGCGCACAGATTAGGATGGGCTTGAGCCTGACCTGGATCTGGCGGGCCTGCTGGTAGAGTGGCAGGGCCAGCGCTACCACGGCGGGTTCCAGCAGCGCCGTGATGGGGCGGGTGCCGCTCTCGTACTGTTCCAGCGGCAGATCAAGCCAGAGCAGCAGACCTATGATGACGGCGGTGGGCACCAGCACAGGGTTGATGATGGGCCAGGGCAGGCGGCGATAGAGGGTTCTGGTGGCAAAGTAGAGCGCCAGGGTCAGGGGAATGGCAAGCCAGAAGATCATCTGTTCATCCTCTGGTAGAGCCGGCCGACCGTGCCGAGGATCAAGACTATCCCGAGCACTATGCAGAGCATGATGAGGCCGAAGGATTGGCGCAGCGGCTCCAGCCAGGCCACCAACCCGACCGCCACCGGCACAAACAGCACCCCCATGTGGCGCAGCAGCAGGCCGGCGCCTAGCTCGACCCAGTGCAATTTCACCAGTTGCAAGGAGAGCAGCACAAACAGCAGCAACATGCCGATGATGCTGCCGGGGAAGGCGAACGGCAGTATGGCTGCCAGGGTTTTGCCCGCCAGCAGGCAGGCGACGATGACCATGAAGTCACGAAGGTACAGCAAGGCACGTTGCGCGATCACGTGAGCCCCTACTTGGTAACTGTGAATGAATGGGCAGTTTACCAGAGAGGCAGGGGCGCGACATTAAAACAATAACAGCTGAAATCGGTTCGTTTGAGGCTGATTTTATTGAGGATTTTCTGACTCGATGGGTTTTTTAAACGACCTGGTTCTGAACTGATTGTTTTGTTGATGAATTACAAGGAGTAGCCATGACATCCCTCTTGTCCCGCGTGCGTCAACTGGCAGCCGATAGCGCTCTGCCCCCGGCTCTGTTGCAAACCCGTCAGTGGGAGGGGTCACTGTGTCGGGTCAGGCTCGACAACACAGGTCCTGATGCCACGCCGGTCGGCCGCTGGGTGCTGTTTGACGGCAAATTGGGCCTGCCAGTGGAGAGCGCTATTTATGGCGAAGGATTCCAGATGCTGGCCCAGACTATGGGCAGCTGGCAGACCCCGCAGCCGGTGGGCCGTTGCCCCGATGCCAGCGTCTATCGCATCAGCGACGACGACGGCTTTCACACTGTCCACAACCTGCTGCTGGTGGAACACGGCAAGGGCTGGCTGCTGCTCGCTTTTGCCAGCTGCCACCGCTTTGGCGGCGAGTTCCGCCTCTATCCGGATGGCCGCCTGCAGATCCTGATGAACTGTGAAGATCGTCCGTTGTTTGCCGGCCAGCACTGGCAGAGCGAGGCGCTGCTCTGTCTGGAGGGGGCGGATCGCGAAGCGCTGCTGGCCGAATTGGCGAGCATGATCGCGGCCGAGCACGGCAGCGTGATCGCCGAGGTGGCGACCCGCCCCAGCGGGTGGTGCTCTTGGTATCACTACTATGCACAGGTGAGCGCCGCCGATATTCGCGAGAATCTGGCGGTGCGGGCCGGGCGTTTTCCGGCCCTGCGCTACGTGCAGATCGACGATGGCTATCAGGCGAAGATGGGGGATTGGCTCACGCCTTCGCCTAAGTTCGAACAGGGAGTGGCAGCCGTTGCGGCTGAGATCCGCCGTGCCGGTTGCGAACCTGCGCTCTGGGTCGCCCCCTTTATTGCCGAGCCGACCTCACAAGTGTTTCAGGATCACCCTGACTGGTTCGTGAAGGGGGATGACGGGCTGCCGCTCCCCTCCGAACGGGTTACCTATGGCGGCTGGCGCTGTACTCCCTGGTATGTGCTGGACGGCACCCACCCCGAGGTGCAGGCGCATCTCGAGCAGCTGTTCAGCACCTTGCGCGAGCAGTGGGGCATTCACTACTTCAAGCTGGATGCCAATTTCTGGGGCGCCATTCATGGCGGCCGCTTCCATGATCCTTGCGCCACCCGGGTCGAGGCCTATCGGCGCGGCATGGCGGCCATGTTGCGCGGAGCGGGTGAGGGCGCCTTCCTGCTCGGCTGCAACGCCCCCATCTGGCCGAGCCTAGGGCTGGTACACGGCATGCGGGTGAGCGATGACGTGGAGCGCAATGGCCACCGTTTTCGCCAGATTGCCCGCGAGACCTTCTGCCGCGCCTGGCAAAACGACCGGCTGTGGGCGCTGGATCCTGACTGCGTCTGCCTGCGGGATCTGCCGAGTCAGCAGGCCAGCCCCACAGAGTACAGCTTCCATCTGGCTGCGCTGGTGGCAAGCGGTGGCATGATGCTGGCGGGGGACCGGCTGCGGGATCTCGATGCAGCACAAGCGGTGCAACTGCATAAATTGCTGGCCCTGTGCGCGGCCCGTACTCCGTCCGCCCGTTTCGAGTCGATGGCGTTTGCCTGCGGGGAAGTGAACTTGCCGCAAGGGGGCTCGTTGCTCTGTCTGTTCAACTGGGAGGGGCAACCCCAGGCGTTTTTGCTGCCGGCAGGGGGCATCGATTTTTGGCAGGATAAGGCCGTTGGCACCGAGATCACCCTGCAAGGGGGGGAGGGACGGGTTATCTGCTACCGCTGAGTACATTGGCGAGCATAATTCAGGCTCCCATGGGAGCCTGAATTATTCGCAAAGCGGGCATAAATGTCGGGGGATCAGTAACACCACTCGAAGCCGATGGCGTAATTGGCGGCGCCATAGCCCGGGATCTCGTTGCTGGAGAGCAGTGCCTTGAAGGTGAACTGCGGGCTGAGGGGCATGCCGAGGCCCATGCCGATGGCGACCTCATCATTGGTGTTGCCAATCATGTCGGCCCGGATCATGCGATAGAGCGACATGTCCTGGCTCATGTGCACATAGCTCTGGGAGGCGCGATTGTAGAGCTGACCAAACACCTCCAGCTGAAAACCGGCCTGGGGGGTGATGGCCAGCGGCACGCCGACAAAGTTGTAGAGATCGGATCGGTTGAAATAGCTGTTGGTGATCTGGGGAGTGAAGTCGGTCTGCTGATAGAGGCGGCTGAAGTTGCTCTCGATCAGCTCATAAGTTTGCTGCGGCAGTTGCAGCAAATAGTCGGGGACATCAAAACGCACGCCTGCCATGCAGGCCGAAGGCAGCAGGGAGCAGACGAGCAAGCCGAAACCGGATAATCCTGAACGCATCAGACGAGGCATCCCCAAGGGTCGATAGTCAAAGGCCGTTAATCCAATATTAGCGCACAAATAATTGAAACTTCAGGAGTCTTAGCTCCCCTTCCCATTATGTCTTGGGCGAGGGGAACAGACCGATATTTAACTGTGAAGCCGATCACATCTCACAGATCTTCGAGGTAGTGATAGAGGCTCTTGAGAATCGCAAAGTTCCGCTCATTACCCTGATTCTGCTCGGCCAGTGCCTCGAGGCGAGGGGCGTAGTCCGGCAGGCGGCGGCTGAAGTAGTCGCTGCAGTGCAGGCGCCATCGCTTCTGCTCCGCCTCGCTCAGGGTGTGCGGCCAGTTGCGGGCGCGGTAGCGGAACAGCATCTGGGGCAAACGCGCGTCTGTGAAGGCAAATTCCCGCTCTCCTAACAGTTCGGCCGGGGTGGCACGCACCAGATCCATGGTGGCCTTGTCGCCGTGGCCGAAGAAACCGGCGTAGAGCTGGGTATCTGGATCCGAGTCATTGTTGCCCGCGAACTCCTGATTGAACACCTCCACCAGTTTTTCCCGCACCTCGGGATGGGCCCGCAGCAGATCCAGGCTCTTGCGGCACTGCTCCCGGTCGATGCCAAGCTCGTCGGCGCGCTCGGCAGTCAGGGTGGCCGCTGGCGCCAGCACCGGGCACTTGTTGATGTGCACCAGCTTGACCGGAATGGCCGCCAGATCTCCCAGCTCATCCTTGCGGGTATAGAGCCGCTCGCGGATCTCGTCGCTGGAGAGCGCGATGAGCGGGGTTGGATCACGGGTCAAATCCACCATGATCACCGCATTCTGGTTACTGGGGTGCCAGGCGAGCGGCGACACCCAGCTCACGCACCCCTGCCAGGGGGAGAACATGCCGGAGACATGGGTCAGTGGCTTCATGGTCACCACGTCGATCAGTGCTTTAACCTTGTTCTTGTTGCGAAGGTCAAACAGATAGTTAAACAACTTGGGCTGGGCCTTTTTCACCAGCTTGGCCATCTCTATGGTAGCCAGCACATCGGAGAGCGCATCGTGGGCATTGGCGTGAGCCACGCCGTTGGCCACCGTCAGCTTCTCCAGCCTGAAACTCGGTTTGCCCTCCTCGTCAAATGCCCACTCGATCCCCTCCGGGCGCAGGGCATAGCAGGCCCGCAGCATGTCGAGTATGTCCCAGCGGGAGTTGCCGTTTTGCCAACTGTAGGCGTAGGGGTCATAGAAGTTGCGATAGAGGGTGTAGCGCGTTACCTCGTCATCGAAGCGGATGCTGTTGTAGCCCAGCACGCAGGTATTCGGGGTGGCAAACTGTTCGTGGATCTGGCGGATGAAATCCGCCTCGCACAGTCCGTCTTTCATCGCCTTTTGCGGCGTGATGCCAGTGATCAGGCAGGCTTCCGGATCCGGCAAATAATCTGCCGGCGGCTTGCAATAGATGACCAGTGGCTCGCCGATGAGGTTGAAATCCGCATCGGTACGAATGCCGGCGAACTGCGACGGCCTGTCCTTCGCCGGGCTGATGCCGAAGGTCTCGTAATCGTGGAAATAGAAGGTAGGATTTGTCTGCTGGTTCATTTCGTGGTTCTGAATTGTGTTTATATGCTTGAAAAACAAGTCGTTATACGGAGTGCTATCTCAGATTGTCTCACTTTGTCCGATCTTGATTCAGTCCGTTTCAGACCAGTTTGGTACATATCTGTGTACACGTTAGGACGCGTTAATGTGTCAGTGAAAAATCAGATGACCAGTCACAGGAGAGTCATATGCCACTTACTGATACGAAGCTACGGGCCCTCTATGGTAAGCCCTACTTTGGCAAGACGGAATTGTCAGATCGTGATGGATTGTCAGCTCGGGTCACCGAGCGAGGCACCATCTCGTGGCAATATCGCTATCGCTGGCAAGGAAAAGCGGCGAGACTCAAAATTGGACGCTATCCCGACCTTAAACTCGCTGATGCCAGGGCGTTGATCCCTGCTATCCGTGGTGCACTTGAGCGTAATGAACACCCCAGAGTTTTCTGGGATAAGCTCCACCAGAAGCATGATGTCACACTGAAACAGTGCTGCGAGCATTTTCGTGAGCACCATCTGCCCAAGCTGCGGCCCCGTACGGTCATGCTCTATGAGCATACCATGCAGCGCTATTTCGAGCCTCTGTTTATTGGTATTCCGGTTGAACAGATCCCGTTTTTCAGCTGGCTGGAGTGGTTTGATAAAATTGGCAAGAAACAGCCCAAGAATGCCGGTCATTTATTACGCAGGTTAAAGTCCATTCTTAGTTTTTGTATTCGGCGTAATCTCATTGGCGGCTCCCCGGTGCTGCAATTACGGACCGAAGATGTTGGCTCTCAACCTGAGAGAGGTACTCGTGTGTTGACCATGCGTGAACTCGCTCAGATTTGGATTGCATTTGAGCAGAGCAGGGCCAGCCGCGGATTAAAATTGGCAGCCAAATTGGTGATCCTGCTTGGCTGTCGCAGCGGCGAGGCATTGGGTGCACAGTGGAGTGAGTTCAATATGGAGGAGCAAATTTGGACGGTTCCCGCTGCTCGTGCCAAATGTGGGGCGCCAATACGTAGGCCTATTCCTGGCAGGGTGGTGATGTTGCTTCAAGAAGCAGCGGCGAGATCTCGGCTAAAGGGTGGCCCTGTATGCCGTTCACCTGTGAATCCGAGAAAGTCATTGAGCAGTGCGTCTCTGATCCAGCTAGCAGAGCGTGTGCGAGATAAACTGGATCTGCCGTATTGGCGTATGCATGACATGCGACGAACGTTGAGTACGCGTTTATCGGAAGAACGAGTTCTACCACAAGTCACAGAAAAAATTCTTGGCCACAGGATGGCGGGTGTCATGGCTATTTACAATCTACATGATTGGATTGATGAGCAACGTGAGGCATATGAGTTATGGGATACAAAATTAATGGAGGCAGTAAAATCCTTGCAGGAAATTAAATATTACTGAACCATGAAATGGTGTACTTCATCATCTAAGATGAGTGCTTCCCCCTTAATATCCAGCTATTTACCGCTGCGGCCGAATAAAAGCCTTTATTGATAGGTGGTGGGAATTTGTTTTCTTTAATCCATCTGTACAGCGTCGATCTGGATATGCCAAGTTTTTTTAATAGCGTTTTGGTTCTTATTAGTGCTGGTTCATTGTTGTTCATATATCCTCCTATTTTTTAGGAGGTTAAACATGATTGGTATATGTGTCAATTTGCCATATTTTTAGACGGCTTGCTTTTATGATATAGAAAAACAAGTCGTCATGTTCATACTACGAAAATCAATTTAATAATTGTTTTTGTGTATTATAAAAGCAATGAAAATGGCTATGGAACAATTTGACTTATGGTTATGATTTGTAAATTTCAATAACAATTTTGGCTCGTTTTAACTCTTGATAGTTGGGTATAGAGTGTGTTCGTGTTGTTAAGTCAACGGGTGGCTCTATTCATTATTGGTAGAGTTGAAAAAGCGATTGAATAGGTTAGCCCCGAGGGGGTAATAAAGTGGGGGTTAAGCTGAGAATTAATAAAGTTTTTTGTGTTTTATAGGATTGTGAATCCGTTCACAAATCATGATGTTTTTTAAGTCATGTCACCCGTCGCAAGCGGGGTTCGTTTGGAGTACTGTTTGGGGTTTCATATGGGTATACTAGTTCCGGAGAAACTATAGATGTCAAGGATATTCCTGATGGCTGCCGCAACCTTGGTTGCAAGCAATGCGGTGATGGCCACTACGGTTATTGATGTAAACGTGATGGTTCCTAAATCCATCGTTGACCAGGATGGTGCCGAAAAGGTATTCAACACCATTCACCAGCGCGTATCGGCTATGGACGACTATTACACCAGCCAACGCACGGGCATCATCAAAAATGGCAATCCTGAGAACCTGCATTTCGAGGTAAAGCAGATCCTGGTTATGAGCGATACCGTCCTGAACCCGACCTGCAAAAGCGATTACGGTCCTGCAACAGTGCTTCTCAATGAAAAAGTCATTGCAGTCCGTGACTCTTATGGCCCTAATTTTGGCATCAAAGCACCACCACTCTGGGATGGAATTTGCAACAACGAGCAAGACATTCAAGACCTGACTTTTTCTGTGCATAGCTCTGGTGCCGATATGTGGATCACCACCAAGGGCGAACGTGATGGCAAATATGATGGGATGGCTTCTGCTGGACCTGACTTCTGGGTAAGCCGTTATGACACCAGCGCTGATACCTACGCACATGAAGCCTTCCACCTGTTCGGTGCAGAAGATCTTTACAACCGTAAGGGTGCAGAAGGGTTCTGCGACCAAGGTGGTATCTGGGCTGGTCGTCTGATGTGTGGTTACGGCGATCTGACCAAGAACAACATGTTCGGTGGCAGCCCTACCGCGATCGACCAAGGGGATATTTATCCTTACGGCCCGAGCGAGAAATACTTGCTCCAAAACTTCTACAACAACCCTGACAGCCCTGATGCCGCACGTATCCTGACCATGCCGGATGGCAACCTCCGTGCTTACTACGGATGGACAAAAGGCACTGGTGCAGGTGTGATGCCGAGTGCTGATGTTGCTGACCGCACTTTCACCATGAAAGTCGACAGCACCACCCTGACCAATGCGAAGCCGTATATCGACGTTACCATCACTGCCTCTGGCACTGATGCAGCCAGTAAGCGCCTCTCTGTAGAGCTGTATAGCAAGTCTGGCAGCGCAGTTGTGGGCCAGCACTACAACGATGGTATCTCGCAACTGGTGCGCTTTGACCCGACTACAGGCCAAACAGCGCTCGATGCGGCAGGCAACCCGACCTACACAGTGCGCGTGAGTGCTCGTGATCTGGCATTCGTTGGTGCCAAGAGCTTCACCCTCGGTCTGCGTAGCGGTACTGGCGGTAACGTGATTACCCAGCCGATGGCCATCACTGTGCAAGGTGCCAACACTGATAACGGTGGTAACGGCGGTGGCGACAACGGTGGTGGTGGTGGTTCTACTGGCCCAATATCATTGCTGGCTTTGGTTCTCTGCGGGTTGGTTCGCCGACTTAAAATGAGCCTATAAGCCTAACTCCAATATCATTAATCACTGTGTCAATGTTGCCAAGCAGTATTGGCACGGTGAATTGACTCTCTATATATGTCATTAAGCGTTACCGAGAATCATAACTGAAGTCCCAGAGATCCTAATTTCCATTGAACGATGGGATACAATGCGCATTCTCGGGAATCTGGATAGTAAAGGCTCAAGCCATGCAGAGAGCCTTTTTTATTTTCTTTTTAATCGCGGGATGGGGCAGTATTGAACTTGGTTAGCGGGGCATCATGTACAGGACCTTAAGAAAATACGTCAATTAAAATCCCTACCAAGATCCTGTTTAGGATAAATTTTCTCTGCTTTGTTTCGCGAGCATTTTTTAACAGAAAATCTATAGCCCACTCCAACCTCCAGGGGGTAGTGGCGCGCAGACGCAGGCAAAACTTGCAGAGGCGGGCAATGCGCTCAAGCTCGGCGGGAGCGAGGAGTTGATTGAGATAGTGGTTGGCGTGGATAATAGTCATGGCTTCGGGCGTGGCGGTTTTGTTTGGTGATAAAATCAGATCACAAACGAAGCCTTTTTCATATCTATTTCAATTGGTTGCGGCTAAAGATCCTGTTCATGAGTCTCAGCTACATGTGTGCTTCTGACGCTACCATCTGCTGAACATATGTCCGGGGGCCCCTCAAATACCACGGCAAAAGCTCACCGCCAGCCCTGCTTGAAGGAAAATGATGGCTTTTGCAGCAAACGGTCGGCGCATCACCCTCTGATGTGATATCAGGCATGGTTGTAACAGGGCCAAGTAGGTAAACTTGTTGGCAATTTCTGGCATCTCAACCAACAAGGTTGGGAAGCTCTGCCTCTTTTCGTTTTCCATGCGCCCTTGGCGCAAACAGACTCTTATCGGAATACCTGACTCATGGCTATCAAGAAGAACGAACTCTACTCCTCCCTCTGGGCTGGCTGCGATGAGCTGCGCGGCGGGATGGATGCCTCCCAGTACAAGGACTATGTGCTGACCCTGCTGTTTGTGAAATACGTCTCCGACAAGGCCAAGGGCAACCCTTACGCCATGATCGAGGTGCCGGCCGGGGCGAGTTTTGACGACATGGTAGCGCTCAAGGGCAGCAAGGAGATAGGCGAGGGGATCAACACCATCATCAGTGCGCTGGCTACCGCCAACGATCTGCAAGGGGTGATCACCATTGCCGATTTCAACGACGAGGACAAACTCGGCAAGGGCAAGGAGATGATCGACCGCCTCTCCAAGCTGGTGGCTATCTTCGAGGGGTTGGATCTGTCGGCCAACCGTACCGAAGGGGATGATCTGCTGGGTGATGCCTACGAATACCTGATGCGTCACTTCGCCACCGAGTCGGGCAAGTCCAAGGGGCAGTTCTACACCCCGGCCGAGGTGTCGCGCATTCTGGCCAAGGTGATTGGCATCAGCCGTCAGACCCCGCAAGATGCCACCGTCTACGACCCTACCTGCGGTTCAGGATCTTTGCTGCTCAAGGCGAGCGATGAAGCAGGTCCCAAGGGACTGACCATTTACGGGCAGGAGATGGACAACGCCACCAGTGCGCTGGCGCGGATGAACATGATCCTGCACGACAACCCCACTGCAGCAATCTGGAAGGGCAACACCCTGGCTGCGCCCCAATGGAAGGAGGGCAACAACCAGCTCAAGACCTTTGACTTCGCCGTAGCCAACCCGCCCTTCTCCAACAAGAACTGGACCAGTGGCCTCGATGCCGAACACGACGAGTTCGGCCGTTTTGTCTGGGGCGTGCCGCCCGATAAAAATGGTGATTACGCCTTCTTGCTGCACATCATCAAGAGCCTGAAGAGCACCGGCAAGGGTGCAGTGATCCTGCCCCACGGTGTGCTGTTTCGCGGCAATGCCGAGGCACGTATCCGCGAGAACCTGCTCAAACAGGGTTACATCAAGGGGATTATCGGTCTGCCCGCCAACCTCTTCTACGGCACCGGTATTCCCGCCTGCATCATCGTCATCGACAAAGAGAGCGCCCACACCCGCGCCCTTTCTGTTCAGGTTGAGGGCGCATTGGCCAGCAATGAGCAAGGGCTGTTTATGATCGATGCCAGCAAAGGCTTTATCAAAGATGGCAACAAGAACCGGCTGCGCGAGCAAGACATTCACAAGATTGTCGATACCTTCACCCGCGGCCTGACCCTGGATGGTTACAGCCGCTGGGTGCCACTTGGCGAGATCGCCGGCAACGACTACAACCTCAATATCCCGCGCTATATCGATGGCAGCGAAGGGGAAGACCTGCACGATCTGGCTGGCCACCTGCAAGGGGGCATCCCTGATCGCGATATCGCAGTGCTTGGCCGCTACTGGCGGGTATTCCCGACCCTCAAGGCCACCCTGTTTGCCCCGCTGCGACCCGGTTACAGTGAGGCGCGGGTAGTCGCCGCCAAGGTCAAGGGCACCATACTGGCCTGTGTGGAGTTTGCCCGCTTCAAACAAGCGGTGCTGGCGCCGTTCGCCCAGTGGTTTAGCGAGTGCCAGTTCGGTGAGTTTGCCAAGGGCGACTCGCCCAAGGCGCTGATCGACGAGGTGAGTGAAGCGCTGCTTGAGCACTACCGCGCGAGCGCCGAGGCGACCGGTGAGCTGCTCGACCCCTATGCCATCTATCAGCTGCTGATGGACTACTGGCAAAGCCAACTGCAAGACGATCTCTATGTGCTCTCACAGGATGGCTGGCCAGCGGGTCGGGTGCTACGCGAGCTGATTGCCGACAAGGGCGAAAAAATCAAAGAGAGCCCGGATCTGGTGATTGGCAAGGCCAAGTACAAGGCGGAGCTTATTCCCCCCGCCTTACTGGTTGCCCGCTTCTTTGCCAATGAGCAAAAAGAGCTCGATACCCTGCAAGCCGCGCTGGATGAAGCGAGCCAGGTATTGGAGAGCTTTATTGAGGAGCAGAGCGGGGAAGAGGGCGGACTGGTCGATGCCATGAACGACAAGGAGAAGGTCACCGGCGCCAGCGTCAAGGCCCGCATCAAGGTCACCACCGACAAGGAGGAGCTGGCTGTACTCAAGCAGGCGCAGCAGCTATTCGACGCCGAAACCCGCGCCAAGAAGGCTCATAAAGAGGCCAGCGAATCCCTCCATAAAGCGGTATTTGCTCACTACCCCAAGCTGCAGGATAACGAGATTAAAACTCTGCTGGTGGAAGACAAATGGCAAGCGAGCCTGCGATCTTCGCTGGAAGCCGAGATTGAGCGGGTTACCCAGCAGTTGGCGAATCGGGTCAAGGAGCTGGAGGAGCGCTATAGCAGCTCCCTGCCACAACTTACTAAAAACGTTAGCGAGCTGGAGGCCAAGGTGGCAGCCCATCTAAAGGCCATGGGGCTGGAGTGGGCATAATGGCAGATCAGATGATGCAGCATAAAGCAGATGAATTGGCCACCGAGCAGACGATTCCGGCGGGCTATAAGCAGACCGAGGCAGGACTTATTCCTGAGGATTGGGCATTAGTAACAATAGATGATGTTGCTTCATTTTCGGGCGGTTCCCAGCCGGCGAAGAATTTTTTCTCATCGGAACCCAAAGACGGTTACATTCGGCTAATTCAAATAAGGGATTACAAAACATCTGAGTATGAAACATACATACCTGCATATTTGGCCAGAAAATTATGCTCTGAACATGACATCATGATCGGTCGATATGGTCCTCCTATTTTTCAAATCTTAAGGGGAATTAGCGGGGCTTACAATGTCGCACTGATTAAAACTGAACCAAAAAGGCTAATTGATAGAGAATATCTATTCTATATCCTAAAGACGGATAGATTATTTTTATTGATGGATATGTTGTCTCAACGCTCATCTGGACAGACAGGGATTGAACTGCCTGCACTTAAAGCGTATCCAATTCCTCTTCCATCCAAACAAGAACAAATCGCCATTTCCAATGTACTGTCTGACATTGATGCGTTGACTGCTGGCTTGGAACGGCTGATCGCCAAGAAACAGTCCGTCAAGACTGCAACTATGCAGCAACTGCTGACCGGCCGGACCCGACTTCCGCAGTTCGCCCTGCGTCCCGACGGCTCCCCAAAAGGGTATAAGTTAAGCGAGCTGGGAGATATTCCGGAGGATTGGGAAATAAAGCAGATCATCCAATTTACTGACTGTACTGCAGGTGGTACTCCTAGCACTTCAATCGCTTCATATTGGGGAGGGGAACATCCTTGGATGAGCTCCGGCGAACTACATCTAAAAAGAGTGTTTGATGTCTCAGTACGAATCACCGATGAAGGATTAGGTAATAGCAGTACCAAGTATGTTCCTGCAGACTCAGTATTGATAGGTCTTGCTGGTCAGGGAAAAACACGCGGAACTGTTGCAATAGCCAAAATACCGCTCTGTACCAATCAGTCAATAGCATCTATTTTCCCATCAGCTGAACATTGTCCCGAGTTTCTTTTTTACAATCTCGACAGTCGCTATGAAGAATTAAGGGAACTGTCTACGGGAGATGGTGGGCGTGGAGGTTTGAATCTTGCGATTATAAGAAGGTTGAAAGTCATCTTCCCAGACAAGACTGAACAATCCGCCATTGCCAACGTCCTCTCCGATATGGATAGCGAGCTTACCGCGCTGGAGCTGAAGCTGGCCAAGGCCCACGACCTGAAACAGGGGATGATGCAGCAACTGCTGACCGGCCGTATCCGCCTGCCACTGGAGGTGCAAGCATGAGTACAAACCGCCGTTATTACCGTATCTTCGCTGGCGCCAAAAGCCTGTATGCCGAGCTGTGTCAGCAGCAAGGTTTTATCGGCGGTGACTGGGGGATTGAACAGGATCTCAGCACCCAGTTACCCGATGATTGGCGCGAGTTTAACAAGGCGTTCGTGCCGCAGTTTCTTGCCTCCAATCCCGACAAGAGTCGCATCGCCGCCGGTTTGGCCTGTGGCATGTTGCACACCATCTGCAAGGGGATGCTAACCAATGATCGGGTGCTCTGCCCCGATGGCAATGGCCAGTATTATGCCGGTGAAGTGATCTCTGACTACTTCTATCAGCCGGGCGGTCCGTTGCCGCACCGACGCAAGGTAAACTGGTTTCCGCAACGGTTGCGCAAGGACGAGCTGAGTCTGGAGTTGAAAAATTCTGCAGGCTCGATTGCCACCGTCTGCAACCTGAGCAAATACGCCCAGGAGCTTGATGCCTTGCTAGCAGGAAACCAGCCGCCAACGCTGATCCACACCGATGCTACTGTGGAAGACCCTGGGGTATTTGCCCTGGAAAAGCATCTGGAAGAGTTCCTGATTGCCAACTGGGCCACCACCGAATTGGGTAAGAGGTTTGATATCTATAGTGAGGATGGTGAGCTGGTGGGCCAGCAATATCCCTCGGATACCGGACCGATTGATATTCTGGCTGTCAGCAAAGACAAGCAACGTCTGTTGGTGGTCGAGCTCAAGCGCGGGCGCGCCAGCGATGTGGTTGTGGGGCAGATCCAGCGCTACATGGGCTACGTCAAAGATGAGTTGTGCGAAGCCAACCAGACCGTCCATGGGGTGATCATTGCACTGGAGGATGACCTCAAATTGCGTCGTGCCTTGAGCGTGACACAGAATATCCAGTTCTATCGCTATCAGGTGAACTTCAAGCTAGTGAAGGCGTGATAGATGCAGGGGATGTAGACCCGAAAAACAGACAATCCATACAGAGAGCACGCCAACCGAGGTGAATAAAAGACAATGCCATATGACTACAGCGGTACCCTCAACCCCGACAAGGCGCTGATTTTTCGCATCGTACATCGCGATAATCTGCCGTGGATCCTGGCCAATGGGCTTTGGGCAGGGAATTGTGCGGAGAAGAGCGATAGCTGGGTGCATATTGGACTAACGGAGCTAATCAACAAGCGTGCCCATCATCCGGTACCGCTGGCCCCCTATGGCGTGCTCAATGACTATGTGCCATTTTACTTCACCCCTTTTTCTCCGATGCTTAGCAACATTCACGCAGGGAGAGGGGTACCCCGGCGCGATAACGACGAAATCCTGATCTTGGTATCGAGTCTGCACCGCATGGCAGAGCTTGAATTAGCGTTTTTGTTTACCGATAGCCATGCCTACTATCAATGGGCCAATTATTACGATGAACTTGGCGATCTGCAGCGCATCGACTGGCCTATTTTGCAGCGTCGAGATTTCAAGCGTGATCCGGATGACCCTGCAAAGTTTGAGCGGTATCAGGCAGAGGCGCTCGTCCATCATCACTGCCCGGTTGAGGCATTGTTTGGTGTGGTGTGTTACAACGAAGGGGTGAAAAACCGGATTGAACAGATGATGACACAATCAGGTATGACCCTACCTGTTTATGTTCGTCCTGGATGGTACTTCTGATGATAAAATACACGACTGGCAACCTGTTGGATGCGCCTGTAGAGGCATTGGTGAATACAGTGAACACCGTTGGTGTCATGGGTAAGGGCATTGCGCTGATGTTTAAAGAGCGCTTTCCCGACAACATGGCTCGCTATGCGGCTGCCTGTAAGTCAGGGCAAGTGACCACCGGCAAGATGTTCATCACCGACACCGGTGAGCTGCTCGGCCCCCGCTGGATCATCAACTTTCCCACCAAGCAACATTGGCGATCTCCATCCCAGATGGCATGGATTCAGGAAGGCTTGCAAGATCTGCGACATTGGCTGGTGCAAAACCACGTCAAATCTATCGCCATCCCCCCGCTAGGGGCAGGCAATGGTGGCCTGCCATGGCCTGAAGTAAAACAGGCCATTGAAGAGGCTCTCGGTGATCTGGATATTGAGATCCTGCTGTTTGAACCCAGCAACCAGTACCAGAATGTTGCCAAACGTACTGGTGTCGAAAATCTCACACCGGCCCGTGCCTTGATTGCCGAGCTGGTCCGTCGCTACTGGTTTCTTGGCATGGAGTGCAGCCTGCTGGAAATTCAAAAACTGGCATGGTTTCTGGAGCGATTTATTCGTCAAACGGCACCACAAGATCCGCTGCAGTTGCACTTCACGGCGCACCATTATGGCCCTTATGCCAATAATCTGGCCCACTTGCTGAATGCAATGGACGGCAGTTATCTCAAATCAGATAAGCGGATCCCAGACAGCAAACCCTTCGATGTCATCTGGTTCAATGATGACAAGAAGCAACAACTCGCCACCTATTTGCATACCGAGGCGCGAGCTTACTTACCCGCGCTGGAGCAAGCGGCTGCGCTTATCGACGGATTTGAATCGCCTTATGGAATGGAGCTGCTAGCAACCGTTGACTGGCTGGTAAACCAAGAGGGATGCGAACCCACCGTAGAGGCGCTGCGGGCTGGGCTCCTGCGTTGGCCGAAAGGGGAAAAATGGGCACGGCGCAAAGCTGGCTTGTTTGATGACAAGAGTTTGCAGATTGCACTCACTCGCCTACAGCAGGGGTTTTCTGTTTGTCATTGATGAGTGACAACCGCCATGTTCTTGAAATATGGTAGTCTTGTCTGACTCCGTCGCAATGTAACTCATTGTCTTAAGTATTGAATCAAGACTGGGGCTGCGTTTGCTGCTCTCTTGATTTAGATATCATCTCTTTCAGGTTGGTTGTTTGGCTATGCAGCCTCGGCCATCTTGTTGTCCACATGGAATTTCTCCTATGGGAAAAGTCGGTCAAAAAGAGCTGGCCACCCAGCAACGCGTTGTCACCTTTTTTCAGCAGCGATTAGGGTGGCACTACCTCGGTAACTGGCACGCCCGCCCCAACAATCGCAATGTCGAACCTGCTCTGCTGACCGACTGGTTGATGGGCCGTGGCGTGGATGAGGCGCTTATTCCCCGAGTCCTGCGCCAGCTCGAGCGTGCGGTCAGCTTGGGGGAGGGGCGCCAGCTCTATGATGCCAATAAAGAGGTCTATCGCCTGTTACGTTACGGCGTGAAGGAGAAGTGCGGGACGGGTGAGCAGAATCAGACCATCTGGCTGGTGGATTGGGCCAATCCAGAGGCTAACGACTTTGCCATCGCTGAGGAGGTGACGGTCGCCGGGGAGAACACCAAGCGGCCGGATCTGGTGCTCTACGTCAACGGTATTGCGCTAGGGGTGATTGAGCTCAAACGATCCACCGTCTCTATCGGTGAAGGGATCCGGCAAAACCTCGACAACCAGCAACAGGATTTCATTCGCAATTTTTTCACCACCCAACAGTTGCTCATGGCAGGCAATGACAGCCAGGGTCTGCGTTACGGCACCATTGAAACCCCCGAGAAGTACTATCTGGAGTGGAAAGAGGCAGGCTCTTCGCAGGATGGAAATCTGCTGGATCGCCATCTTGCCCAGCTCTGCGACAAGGGGCGCTTTCTTGAGTTAATTCACAACTTTATCGTGTTCGATAGTGGGGTGAAGAAAACCTGTCGCCATAACCAGTATTTCGGGATCACGGCAGCCAAGCGGTTTATTGAACGTCATGAGGGCGGGATCATCTGGCATACCCAGGGCAGCGGCAAGAGCCTGACCATGGTGTGGCTGGCCAAGTGGATCCGGGAGAATGTCGCTGACAGTCGTGTCTTGATCATCACTGACCGTACCGAACTTGATGAGCAGATAGAGAAGGTATTTGCCGGGGTTGAAGAGGAGATCCTGCGTACCAAGAGTGGGGCCGAGCTGGTGCGTCGTCTTAACGAGGCACACCCTTGGCTGCTTTGTTCTCTGGTACATAAATTCGGCAGGCATACGGAAGAAAAAGGTGAGACGGCTGAACAAGATGACGATGAATTTATCGCCGAGCTCAAAGCCAGCCTGCCGGCTGATTTTGCGGCCAAGGGCAAACTCTTTGTGTTTGTGGATGAGTGCCACCGTACCCAGTCGGGCAAGTTGCATGGGGCCATGAAGAGCATATTGCCCGAGGCACTTTTTATTGGCTTCACCGGCACACCCCTGATGAAGAAGGATAAGAAGAAGTCGGTAGAGGTGTTTGGACCCTTCATTCACACCTACAAGTTTGACGAAGCGGTGAGCGATGGGGTGGTGCTGGACTTGCGTTATGAGGCCCGCGACATTGACCAACGGGTCAAGTCTCAGGCCAAGGTGGATGAATGGTTCGAAGTAAAGACCAAGGCGCTCTCCCGGCTTGGTCGCCAGCAGCTTAAAGAGAAGTGGGCATCAATGCAGAAGCTGCTCTCGAGCCGCTCACGGCTTGAGCAGATCGTAGCCGATATCCTGCTCGATTTTGACCGTAAACAGCGCCTGGCGGATGGCCGTGGCAATGCCATGTTGGTGTGCGCCAGCGTTTATCAGGCTTGCAAAAGCTATGAGCTGTTCAGTCAGGCAGGATTTGCAGATAAGTGCGCCATCATCACCAGCTATACGCCCAATGCCAGTAACATCAAAGGACAGACGACCGGTGCGGGGTTGACCGAAAAGCTGGCGAAGTACCACATCTATCGCAAGATGTTGGCGAACTTTTTTGGCCAGAGCGAGGATGAGGCCGGCAAACGGGTGGAGGAGTTTGAGAAAACGGTCAAACAGCGTTTTATCAAGGAGCCGGGTCGGATGCGGCTGCTGATTGTCGTGGACAAGCTGCTGACCGGTTTCGATGCGCCGTCTGCGACCTACCTTTACATTGATAAAAAGATGGCCGATCACAGCCTTTTTCAAGCTATCTGTCGGGTTAACCGGCTCGATGGTGCCGATAAGGAGTATGGCTATATCGTCGATTACAAGGACCTGTTCCGTTCTCTTGAGAAAACCGTCAAGGATTACACGGCCGAGGCGTTTGAGGGCTATGACAAGGAGGATGTGGCTGGGTTGCTGAAAGATCGCTTGGCACAAGGGAAGCAAGATCTCGATGATGCCCTGGAGGCAGTGCGAACGCTCTGCGAACCGGTCAAGGCCCCCCGCGAAGAGTTGGATTATCAGCACTACTTCTGCTGTGCTCCGGGGGCAGACGAAGATGAGCTGCTCGACAAGGAGGCGCTGCGTCTAACCCTTTATCAATATGTTGCCAAGCTTATCCGTGCGTTTACCGCGCTGGCGGGAGAGATGGAAGAGGCCGGTTATAGCGCGAGCCAGGCTGCCGCAATCCGCCGTGAGGTGGAGCACTACAGCAAAGTGCGCGACATGATCAAAGTAGCCAGTAGTGATCACGTCGATATGAAGCAGTTCGAGCCGGCGATGCGGCAGATGCTGGATCTCTATATCGATGCCGACCCCAGTGAAACCCTGATGGACTTTGAAGAGCTGGGATTGTTGGAGTTGATCATCGAGCGGGGGGCTGAAGGGCTTGAGGGGGCACCCGAGGGGCTGCGTAAAGACCCCGAGGCCATGGCTGAGGCGATTGAAAACAACGTGCGACGAACCATCGTCGACGAGAATCCGGTTAACCCCAAGTACTACGAAAAGATGTCGGTGCTGCTCGATGAGCTGATTGAGCTGCGTCGCTCCCAGGCTATCTCTTACCAGGAGTATCTGGAGAAAGTGCGAGAGCTGGCTATGAAGGTGAAACGTCCAGCCAGTGGGGGGGCAGAAACCTATCCTGGAAGTGTCGATACCTCAGCCAAGCGCGCGCTCTATGACAATTTGGGCCGCGATGAAGTGCTGGTGACCAAGATCGATACTGCCGTCAGATACACTAAAAAGGCGGACTGGCTCGGTGATCGCTTCAAAGAGCGGGAGGTTGCCTTTGCTATTGCCGAAGAGATCAAAGAGTACGATGTGACCGTCGTGGATGTGATGACCCTAGTAAAAGCCCAGCCGGAGTACCATTGATGGCGTTGGTTACCTTTGGTGAGCTGACTGTCGAGTTGCAGCGCAAGGGCATCAAAAACCTGCACATCAATGTATTGCCCCCTGATGGACGGGTGCGGGTTTCTGCGCCCACTGCTTTGTCTGATACCGCCATTCGTGTTGCAGTGGTGCGAAGACTGGCCTGGATTCGACAGCAGCAGGCGGCGTTTGTTGCCCAGCCGCGTCAGAGCGAGCGCAAGATGTGTAGCGGAGAGACCCATTATCTTTGGGGACGAGGCTACCGACTGGATGTGATCCAGACCGATGGCGACCATAGCGTCAAGCTGCAGGGTGGCTGGATCCGCATGCGAGTGCCCGCTCATTATGATGCTGATCGTCGTGAGGCGTTGTTGCTCGAGTGGTATCGTCAACTGCTACGGCAGCGTCTTCCGGTACTTATTACCAAGTGGCAGGCGACTCTCAAGGTTGCTCCTTCTTTTGTGGGCATCAAGCGAATGAAGACAATGTGGGGTAGCTGCAAAACAGATACTGCTCGTATCTGGATAAACCTCGAGTTGGTCAAGAAGCCCCCTGAATGCCTGGAGTTTATTGTGGTTCATGAGATGGTGCATCTGTTAGAGCGCAAACATAACCAGCGATTTATCTCCCTGATGGATTTGCACTTGCCAAATTGGAGAGAGCACCGAGAGAAGCTGAACAAAATGCCGCTGGCGTTTAACCGGTGGGGGTATTAAGCACAAAAGCGAGCGGTCTAAGAACCGGTTTACGCGACCACTATCTTGAAAAAACGCTCGAGTTGAGTAATGAGCTGCTAAAGGGAGAGGCGAAAAACTCTCTAACATAAAATCATGTACAAGCTCACATTATCAACTAGCATTTCACCACTCAGAATCCCCGACGTATCACGTCGGGGATTCTGTATTTTAACATATGATGCGGTCGCTCCACGTTATATATATTTACCGTCTCACGCACCACCCCTCGTGTGACTAATAACATCCAGAGTCGCTAAGTTGAACTGGTCTGGATAAGATGGTCACCAGAATGTTATATGGATAAAACTCGTATCTATTATTATATTTCAGATTCAAATCTCTTCAATTCTCACTCTGGGTGACAAGACGTATTTAATTTATTTTATCCGCCATAAAATAAAATCGTAACCCTATCGATTACCCTAATCAGATAGCAAAATTAAATATATCATTACAGTGTGATACTAAGTGAAATAATATGAGGTATCGCTCAGCATTCATCTTGTTCAATGTGGTTCTCTATATAGAGCGTATTTCATCCTGAAATATAGAAGGTATAAGTTAAGGGCAGAATGAAAAGGTATAATTCTTTAGCATCTACAAGATGGCGTCGAAGGCTACATAATATGAATAATAAGGCTCATTCCAATTTGGATTCGATCGGGTTGTATCAAGGGGGCCTGGTTATAATTAATGGTATCCCATTGTACTATCTTGGAACAAGATACTGAGATGAGTATGGAAGGGTTGGTTATTGCATATCCAGTCGCTTTATCTTCATAATTTGATGATTTTTCTGAGTTGTCTGTATGGTGAACAGGCTCAGCAAGTCGTTGGGTAGAAGTGTCTGCCACCATATGGCAGCGCCAAATGTTCATTGCCATATAGTGGCACGGATTTTTGACATTGAGATAGTAGTTTCACTAGCTTAAGGCTTTGTTTTTTTAAGAGCTATTTTTTAATGATTAGAGTTTGTGTACATGATAAAATCATAGCGATTTGCATGCAAAAATCTCCGATAAAAATTGCCATAATATGGCAATGGACCATTTATATGCCATCACGTAAAGCTTGTCGTTAAACTGTGTTAAAAATAGTGTTTTAATGGTCGTATCTTAGTTCGTGGATGTTCATAGCGGTATAGCAGTTTGTTGACATTAGGCGTGATATTGAATTTTTTCATTGGTAACGTTCTATATTCCCATCGTTGATGACAATTACTGAGCGTTCAAGGGATTCATGTTGAATTTTAGAGGGGCTATGCTGCAGTAGTCGGGTGACTGCGGCCTTTTTCGCAATGCTCTAACAACCGATAGGTGTTTTATTTTTGATAAAGGGGGTGCGTCCTTTTCATTGAAAGGCATCATTTTATGGCCTAGCGATAGAGAGCGCTATCGATACGTTACATATAGCACTCGACAAGGATACTTCATTTATTTTGTTTGCGTCTTTTTAAGGATCATGGCAATAGCTATGAACTAACTGAAAATGTGGCGATCTGATCACCACCATCCCCTTCAAGTCTGCATCATGATCAAGTCGCTTCACTCCGTCACCAACTGGCATCAATACAACAAGTCTCTGATTAGCCGTGGCTCTCTCACCTTCTGGGTTGATGTAGACGCCATGGATAACTGGCTCAACCAAGACCATCACGGGCGACGGGGCCGCAGCTAGCTCTACACCGACCAGACCACTACACATTGCCCTAACCACTTGCTATTGATGACGCCAACAAATTAGCCTCATTAACCTTGTCCAGTTGTTCGGGTGCTAGGAATCGTGCTGCATACTCGCGCCAGATCCCGCTGCTGACAAACAGAGTGAACAGGTTCGGGTCGATATGCTGTTCGCGAACCATGTTGGCCATGATGGCAAGCGCCTGAGAGACACTCTTGCCCGATTTGTAGGGGCGATCGCTGGCGGTGAGTGCCTCGAAAATATCGGCGATGACCATGATGCGGGCTGGCACGCTCATCTGCTGCCCGGTCAGCTGGCGCGGATAGCCTCTGCCATCCATGCGCTCGTGATGACCGCCGGCAATTTCCGGCACGCTGCGCAGATGGCGGGGGAAGGGGAGTCGCTCCAGCATGCGGATGGTTTGGATGATGTGTTCATTGATCTTGTAACGCTCCTCCTCGGTGAGGGTACCCCGGCTGATGGCAAGGTTGTATCTCTCCCCTCGGTTGTAGAGATAGTGCGGCACCTTGACCTTGAAGTTCCATGAATTGTGCTCGTCGATCCTCTCCTGTTCAGGGCGAGGAATGAGGTGACAAGACTTGTCGGCCAGCAGAGGCTCGAGGAAGGGCAACTCGGGGGCAGGCTCGCCCTGGCGCAGCTTGAGCTCCTCTCGGCTGATACCGAGCCGATCATCCAGGGTGCGCAACCAGGTGCGGCGAGCAATGGTGTTGAGCCGCTCGATTTTCTCAGGAGCCATCAATTCACCGCCCAGATTACACTCGGCGACGAAGGCAAATTCTTGGTCCAGTTCGGCCCAGCGTGGCGCAGCTTCATCCCGGCAAGCACTCCTGACCTCTTGCGGCAGGTGGGCTGCAAGGCATTCGATGTAGACATCCCGTTTGAGCACTTCAAAACGAGTGCGGATCTCGTGGATCCGGTCATAGATGGTTTCCAGCTTAGTAGCTTTGTCGACCACAAATTCCGGCGTGGTGACTTTTCCGCAGTCGTGCAGCCAACTGGCGATATGGATCGCTTCCCACTCCTCATCATTGAGGGTGAAACCGGCAAAAGGCCCCTTTAGCTGGGCGCAGGCGGCTGCGGTGAGCATGCGAGTCAGCTCGGGCACCCGCTGGCAGTGGCCGCCGGTATAGGGGCTTTTAGCGTCGATGGCGCCAGCCATCAGTTCGATAAAGGATTCGAGCAGTTGCTTCTGCTCTTCCAGCAAGCGCTGGTTCTCAATAGCGGAGGCTGACATTCCTGCCAGTGCCTCGATCAGGCTAATGCGCGAAGCAAGCTCCTGTTCACTACAGCGCGGCAAGATCAGCAGTAAGCAGCCGATCAGCACCTGCCGATGGTTGCGCAATGGCTCTGCCACCAGTTGGCATGAGCCGAGGAAAGGGCCCCAGCTGCTGAGGTGCTGCGCCCATACCTGTTTATCCACGGTGAGCGAGATGCGCTGCGAACTGGCTAATCCGGACAATAGAGCCTGCTGCCAGGGGACCAGCCCGACTGCCAGATCTGCCTGCTGCCAGCGGGCATACACCGGCTGCATCTCATGTTGCTGAGCCAGATAGAGACATCCCCCTTTAGCTTGTACCGCGGCGATGGTTTCGTGCAGGATGCGGCTGTTCAGGGAGTCAAAGCGATGCTCGGCTGCCAGCGCTCGTCCCATGTTCATAAAGTTGCCAAGGGTCCGACGCATGCTAGACATCGTGCGAGCAAGGTCATCTATCTCTCGGATGGCCGACTCGGGCATCCGACTTTCGCCAAAGTCGAAGTGCTGGATCCGCTCGGCCTCCTTGGTTAGTGCAATCAACGGAGTCGCTGTTCGCTTAGAGACCCACCAAATCACGGGTAGCAATAATAAAAGACCCATTATCGCCCATCTAAGAACAATAAACGCTTCATGACGTGCCTGCTTCTGTAGTTGTTCATGTGAGACCATTAGGGCGATATTGAAAGGTGAGTCCTCACCAAGAGGAGAGAGGCTCACCAACCACTTATGACCAGAAACAGTGCTCAGGTAAATTTCCGCTGGAGATCCAAGTAAAGTAGGGTGCGTGATAATTTGTTGTTGCAAAGCATCCATTGCAGGGTGACCGAGCATCGCCAGTGTAGGGAGCTTAGTGAACTGTTTAAAGCTGGGCATGTCTGCCGGATTAGTGGCAAGCAGCGTAGCTTTTTCATCGAATATCACCACCTGACTTTGCATCGGCAAATCAAGTGTTCCAATCATCGTCGATAACCCTTTAACGCTAATATCCAGACCCATTACAGTACGACGATTAATACTCTGTACGGCCATGGTCATACCCGGTTCCTTCGTTGTGAAGAAAAGGTATGGACGATTTACCACAATCCCGTAGCGTCTGCTCGCTTGTTTGTACCATTCACGACTGCGGGGATCAAAGCTGTATTCGGGTTCGATGTGTCGTGTAATCAAGACCAAATCTTTATCGTAGTAAAGAAACTCCCCAACCCCGTGGTGCATGCTCTGTACCAGCCAAACACTATTAATTGGTATCTTTTTATCAAGCAGCGCACCACTGTTTACTTTTGTTAGTTTACGAACAAGAAAAAAATCACCATCCTGATAACCGATATAGATAGCACCATAGCTGGGTCTATTAGCTAACACTGTCACCATTTGCGCCAAATAGCTTAGACGTGCTTCGAGGCTATCCATATCCTCAAGCTTTCCATTTCGTAATAGATTTAGAGACATGCGAGCGGGCTGTTCGTTCAACTGCAAAGCGAGGCTTAGTTGTTCCCGAGATTGAACAAAGCTCTGCCGCGCATGCTCTACCCCTTGTCGCATATTCTGTTTAAATTGTATGCTCAATAGCGCGATCCCCAGTAACGTGAATAGCATGATAAAGAAAGTTGCTATATGAACATGGAAAGGTTTAAGGCTTCGTTTGGCAGATGTCATGAATGTCTCCTTGTCATATGCCTAGTGGCAAAGGGATTCTGACCTTAGTGTAGTGCTTAGATTTACAGTAGTGATGGACGCCCCTACCCAATGCAGTCCTGCATTTAACTTGGGAGAGCATCGTATGAACAGGAACATCTCATGGTGGCCACCTCTATCATCAGTGTGAACTTGCATTCGCAACGTCAGATACCGTGTTGGGTAGGGGTGTCGATCCCATAACGCCAGTGGCGACTGTACCACCTAAAATGGTGTCCGGGATGGTTCAATTACTACATACATCGATTATAGATTATAAAATGGCCCCGATATTATTTTGTCGAGGCCAGATATAATGTTATAATTTATTGAGGATTGTACCAAAAATAAGTGAAAGTATTCATTATTATACTTTCGTAATATTTGTTTTCAACCAGTGTTCGATACCATCCTTAACCTGCGAAAGCTGTTCTTTTATTTGGCGTGATGAACTTGTCATTGACCACTGTAAATATGGAGACTGCTCCCATTTACTACATGTCATTACTAAATTGTCAGCACCTACTAATCGAGCAGAACCTTTTATCCGATGTAGTAGGGATAAAAATTCATTTATATCCCCACTTGAACTTGCCAACATTATATTATCAAGATCTTCCTCAGAAGCTTGCATATAATTTATTAATATTGACTGAATCATTTCTACATTTTCTGATGTAAGCTTCCCTAAAGTTTCTTGGATTGAATTTGCAATATCAGCAGGTGATGAATTATGGAACATTGCATCGTGATTTTTAATGCAGGCTTTCAATTGATCCAAACTGATTGGTTTAAATAAACAGTCATCCATGCCAACTTCAATTGCTTTTTGGTGCTGTTCTTGGCGCGCATCAGCAGTAAGGCCAATGATAAGTGTACGTCTTCTTTTTTCACGCTCTTCTAATTTTCGAAAATGAGTTGTAAAATCCATCCCATTCATTTTTGGCATATTTATGTCAGTAATTATGATATCAAAAGTATTCATTTCGAGTAACTTTAATGCCTCAAGACCTGATGAAGCCGTACTAACTTTCTGACCCAGAAAAAGTAATTGCTGGCTTATTAATTGTCTGTTGGTAGAGTGATCATCAATGATGAGAAAATTGTATTTAGGTATGAGTTCGACAGTTTCTGTAATACCTCTATCTAGCATTGGTTCGATCAATGAAGAGTCGATTAAAGGTAGCAGCATCTTGATTGATACTGTGGTTCCTACTCCCTCTTTGCTTTCTATCTCTAGCCAACCTCCCATCATCTCACACAACGTCTTGGAGATTGCAAGCCCTAACCCTGTGCCTGCTTGAGGCAAGTCTTGTGGTTGCGGCCCTTGTCTGAAGGGCTGACAAATAGTGCCAATATCTTCTTTTGGAATGCCGATCCCAGTGTCACTTATTTTTATAAAGATCTCACACATACCATTACTCGACGTTTGGTCCATATCAATCGTGATCCCGCCTTTTTCTGTAAACTTAATTGCATTACCAAGCAAATTCGATATAATTTGTTTATATCGATTTGGGTCAATCAAAACTGTTAAGTCTTGGTTAACGCTAAACTTTATTGTCAAATTTTTTAGGCGAGCATTAGAAGAAAAGACATTTATTACTGATTGAGTTAATACTGACAAATTGTGTGGCGTAGCAGAGAGTTCTAACTTGCCAGATTCGATTTTTGAAATGTCAAGAATATCCCCAATAAGTGCTAAGAGGTCAAATGAAGCTTGATAAGCTAAGCTAATTGACTCGTGGTCTTCACTTTTTAATCTTCCTTTGCGTAAAGTCAGTTCCAGTAGACCTATAATTGCATTCATAGGGGTTCGGATCTCATGACTCATTGTCGCAAGAAAGGTGGACTTTGCCTTATTAGCGTCTAAAGCATTGTTAGATGCGCTGGCTAATTCGGATAGCAAAGTAACTCGCTCACTGATATCAATCCATCCTCCTATCACGACTTGATTATCCGTTGGTATTTCCTTCGGAGATTGAAGCCAATGGTATATATCTATTTTTTTTCCTGAAAAATGGAGTGTGTAATCACCATCCTGAGATTTTCCTTCTTCTAGCACATTGAAAAACACATTGCCCAATTCACTTAGGAAAGGTCTCAGCAGATTGAGTTCGTCAATGCTTGTGCCAATTAGCTCCGACTTTTGCATGCCAATGAATTCGGCATAACTGTTATTACACAAGATTAGGCGGCCATTCAAATTCCTGGCGTAAATAGGATGAGGATTACTGTCAATCAATTCACCAATAAATTTAAGTTGCGAATCTAAAGCGTGAGAGATACGCTTTTTCTGTGTTACTTGCCGCCATAACCCCACCCCTAAAAGTATAAAAATAGAGGAGGTTGTTAGCACGACAAAAAAAGAAAAACCAAAATCTCTTAACATGTCAATGAATGTATATACTTCATTTTTGGCATTAACTCGCCAACTTGTAGACAGCTTGTCAATTTCATCAGGCGGGATTGAATACAATATTTTATCGACAATGCCAATTAGCGTTTCTTGGGACTTATTTACAGCAAACCCTACGTTTATAGGAATGGAGTCAAAAGCATCGCCAGCAATTGTTAAACTATCTCTATAGTCTGAATTGATAAGAAACTTTGCCATTCTAAATGGCATGAGAACGACATCACAAGATCTATTGGCAACACAGGCTAACGCATCTTGAATTTTATTGAAATAGGACTTCCTTTCAATTTTATATTTTTTTTCAAGTGCTTTAGATGGCGAAAAATCATTAATTAATGCGACATGCCCTATATTTAAAAATACTTCTGGGGGTATGCCTTTATTTTTTATGTTCACAATATATACTAAGGGTTCGGTAATAAATGCGTGGGAAATAAGGTACTGCTTTTGTCTACTATCATAAGTCATGCTGAGCATTAAGTCGGCCTGACCATGCTCAATAGCTCTATACTGTTCAGCTATGGTATTTACTGGTAGCACATTAACTGGAATGCCCAGTTTTGAGCTGAGTATTTCAGACATATCAACTATCATGCCATGAATATTACCTTTTACATCAAGATAACTCAGCGGTGGAAATCTGGTTTGAGATACGATGGTGAGTTTTCCTTTGTTATAGATCCACTCCCATTCTTGCTGAGTGAGCGATACCAGTTGTGAATCGATAGATAGACCGCCTCCACTCCAGCGGTCTAGAATTGACTTTCTGTTTGCATTCGAAACTGTCATTAAAGAAGAGTTTAATATGTTTAATAACATATCATTTCCTTTTTTTATACCAAAGGAAAAACCTCCCGTATTGGTATAAATTTTCTTTGCTAGATGAATGCTGTTGTTATAAAAATTATTAATAATGTAATTTCCTGAAATCATATCAATAAGCACTGCATCCGACTTTCCATATTCGACAGATGCGACAGCAGAATATCTGGATGGATAAGTAGTTATTTTTGTGGATTTTGGCAAGTATCTTAATAGTTCTGAAAATGGTAAATATGCCTCAACCACTGCTATGCTCTTAATATCTGAAATTTCAATGCCAACTCTTTTATAAAGAGCCGGATAATCATCAAGATATGGCCTGGTTAGTATAAGATCCTCTGATACATCATAGCTATTTGCGGATGGAACAAAATCAGCCTCTCCATTTTTAACTGCTTTAATAGCATCAATTCGATGTGGATATTTTTTCACGACGACTTCGACACCTAAATTATTGGATATAAGGCCAATGACATCAGCTGTAACTCCTTCATAAAAAGCAGATCGGGATGTAATACTCAACGGAGGGTTGTCTGGTTGTGATATCGCTAGGGTCAGAGTTTTCTTCTCACGAAGCCATGCTAACTGTTCTTCATGCAAAGAAGGAAAAACATTGTTTTTTTCTGTGGGTTCTCTTGATAATACTCGTATAGTATCAGATGCATTCGCAATGAATGTTATTGAGTTGAAAAATAAAATAAATAAAAGTGTATTAAATGACGATTTAAAGTTTATGATTGAAGTCATACGGATATTACTCCATTGCGTTTAGCAAACTCAACTAGCTCAACAATGTTGCCTACATTAAGTTTGTGCATTAATCTTGTTTTATATGTACTTACGGTTTTTTCGCTTAATAGCATGTTGCTGGCGATGTCTTTATTGGGTACTCCATTACATAATGCAAGTAGTACACTCATCTCTCGATTAGAAAGTAAATTTAATATATCACTATTATTTGTGTTGGTAGTATATCTTGCTTTTGATATTACATCGGATGGAAAATATTTTTGTCCATTAAGAC
Source organism: Aeromonas popoffii (assembly GCF_037818705.1). Lineage (NCBI taxonomy): Bacteria > Pseudomonadati > Pseudomonadota > Gammaproteobacteria > Aeromonadales > Aeromonadaceae > Aeromonas > Aeromonas popoffii. The sequence goes on from NZ_CP149129.1 coordinate 1,819,557, forward strand.
ATGCATTGATTGCATTTTTAATTAACATTAATTCATCCATTTTAGATACAAAACCACTTGCCCCTGCTTGCAAGCATCTAAGCATAATATGATGGCTGTTTTGAGCGGACAACACTACTATCTGTGTTGGAGAGCCGGAGCTCTTTATCCTCTTTATTACTTCCAGTCCATCTAGTTTTGGGATCCCAATATCTAATATAACTACGTCAGGAGACGTTTTTTTCCATTCTTTAAGTGCATCAATGCCATTATCTACCTCACCACAAACAGTGTGCAGGTCGTGCTGTAACAGTAATGATACAGCCATTCTAATGGTTGGGTGATCATCTACAATTAATACGCTTGCCATATATATCCTTTGTAAATAAATAGTAATGGTAGGTTGATTTTATTAAGTATAGTCACTTTTTTGTATATGGCCGTGTTATTGGGCTCGTATTTCCATCAAAAGTATCACCAGCCTAGCGGGCCTCATCTGGCAGTTGAGTCAATTCTCGGCTGTTACTGGCTACACCCCTCATCGCGTTTAAGCTATCGCTGCCAGTTGTCGTAATGCATCGGACTAATGACTTGTTCCCTGAATAATCATGTACTCTGTTACAGAGCTCTACGGCATCCTCAAGCTCCTGAACAACCATTTCATCGGAATGTTATCCTAGTAGTATCATCACCACCAAGGCACGCCATGTATGAGCACCTTGCGATCCTATGAGCAGGTGAAGCAGCGCACCTACCTGTTGCAACCATCATGCGTATTCGAGTTGGGTAGTGCTGAAAACAAGCGGTTAGGGATGCCGAAAGCATGTGGTAGTCGTGCCCCATTTTTTATTTGAAGCTTCTGAATCGATAAGATTACAGAAATATCCAACAAATGGCTGGTCTCTCTCATGGAAAGAAAATCCTTTGTGAAGAAAAATGGATGCGGCTTGCAGTTTAAATGGGCATCAATACACTCTAAGTAATATTGTCGATTGAATTATGGATTAAAATGTTTTTTAAAGTTTAAATATAAATCCACATTACTCTATTAACTATTTCAGTTGAAGGGGGGACATGGCAAAGAGACAACGATGGTTCCAGTTTCGATTGAGCTCGCTGTCACTGGGTATAAATAACTGATCCTGATTGTTCTGCATTTTTCCTAAAACATTTTGGTGTAAGGCCTTCCTACCATTGGGTTGGAAGGCTGACGTGACAAGGCATGCTTACCTGCTACAGGTAGTAATTTCACGAGTGTAGTGACCTGCTATTTTTAAAAGCTCTTTAGATCTTCGCACATCGGTCTGATTGGTCAATATTTACTAATCAAAAAAACAATAAACAACAAATTAACAAACTCTGTTTCCTAATGACTTTTCTCATTTAAAACATGTGCTTATGCTTTTTTTTAAAGCTGTATAGTAGTGACACTCAGATCATATCCAGATTTTTCCTACACAGCTTTTCATCGACCCATATGCATATCAACGGTACATTCCTGTTCGAAATTTAACCCCCCCAAGTCCCCAGTACTAAATGCATGGATGATAAGGGGGAATGCAAGCGAGCATACAGCTCATATAAATGTAGGAACTGGAAAATGAAAAAAGCTTTTGTTGCTCTTGTGATTGGCGGAATGGGTATTACCTCTGTTCAAGCTGCTGTAGAAGCCTCCGCCGTCGCGACTTGGCAAGCAACAGCAAAAAAGGATACTCAATCCATCTTGGTTGTTACTCCTTTGACAAGCTTATCCTTTCAGTATGCAGAGGGCATTCAGGGCTTCAATACTGTTAATGGCCTGTTTGATGTTGCTATCTTGGGTGACGCTGCGGCTACTGATTTCACTCTTAAGGCTAAAAAGCTTAGTGGGACGTTGAATCATCTTGGCGGTGGCTCCACCGTCGATGTCGGTGTTAACTGGCAAGGTACACCAGTCAATACCGCAAGTTATACTACACTTATAGATACCGCAGCAGGCATAACAGGCGGCAACCTTTCACCTTTGGCAACAAGTTTTAAGGATGATTCTCAGCGTACAACTGCTCAGGGCTCATTTAACTTTTATATTGAAAGTGCCACAGTTAACGGTGTTGACGCTACGTTTGATGCACTACCTGATGGTTTGTGGAGCGGTGAGGTCAACGTCGAGTTCGTTGCTAACTGGTCATAACCAAGCTCAAACCTAACTGGGGGGGGGCGATCCCCCCCGATGAGGAATCAATAGTATGTTACCGAAAATTGCTCTGATAATGCTATTAGCTTATCCAACTTCTGGGTTTGCTATCAATGTAGGACATATTACTACCATTATTGATTCGGGCATGCAGGAGGTCTCAAAAGAGATTGAAAATGACAGTGATCAAGCTCGCCTAGTCACTATCCGTATATCTCGTATATCTTCACCGGAAGAAGGTGGTAAAGAGATACCAATGGAGGTTGATGGTGAGCTGTTACTTTCTCCCAGCCGTTTAATGCTACCGGCTAAAGCAAAAAACAATGTTCGCTTCTTCTATAAAGGTCCCTCAGACTCGAAGGAACGGTATTATCGAATTACTTGGCGTGATACTGCATTATCTATTGATGAGGAGCGAGAGGATAGTCGTCAAGCGGTTGCAACCACATCAGCACAAATTGGTACTATTTTAGTGGTGACGCCTCGCCAAAGTAATTTTGATTATGTATTTGATGGTGGCACGCTAATAAATAAAGGAAATGCTTCTTATCGTGTGGTCGCATATGGTGTGTGCCGTGAAAATCCGAATAAACAATGTAAAGAAAACTATTATGATTTGCCTGGAAAAAAGCGAGTATTTCAACGTGTTAATGTAATGAATAAAAATAGCCATATCGGCTTGTGGTTGGGACAGAACTTTGTAGTTATCAAATGAAGACTTCATTTCGATAGTTGTTTTGGTGAGGAAATAGATGCATCTGAATTTCATTTCTGTCATTACCTTGTGCATTTCTTTGTCACTAATAGCTCAAGTGAAGGCAAATGCTGTCACTCCTCTGCGTATTGCAAATGTTGTCATTCCGGCTAGTTTCGCCACCGCTTTAGAAGATGGTCTGTCAGTTCCTGTTTACCTACGATATATAGATGAAAGTAACAAAATCAGCACTATGGCTGATGAACCTATTGGTAACGCTACTTTGCTGCTTAAACAGGGTTCTCTACATCTCTTAAATATCGATTTCAATGCCAGTGAACAAGTGAACCTGCTCAATGACACACTGACCAGACTGTTGTCCAGTAACAATATGCGAACTTTCTCCCAAAACGGAATGCTTGATATTAATGAGAATGCCAGCATGCAACTCGATCTAGTGGCAATGCTGCTCACCATTAATGTTGCGCGTGAAGCCTTCCGTAAATCTGAGCAACAGGATCATCGCATAGATCTAATGCCAAGTGTAGAGACATTAACGGGTGTTCATCGGTACAACATGGGCTATTCCTTTTCACGTAACAGTGATAATGGTCATAGTGACTCTAACTTCTTCCAGTTAGGTAGTACGTTCGGCTATGGAGCACATCACCTCGCATTAGATGCATCTCTCTATAACGTTGGAGAGTCTCAGCAAAGTAGCGATATCTATCGCACAATGTACGTACGGGACTTGGAAGCTCGCCGAATAGCTGCTGGAATGGTATCCACTTGGGATTTGCAAACTCTTGGTGTCGTGACAGCACTCAACACGGGTCGTATATATGGAGCCTCTTACGGTAATCAAGCTCAGTCACGCAAGAATAGTGTTAATGAATCGGCTACCCCTGTACAGGTTTTTATGCCAGCAAATGGAGAAGTTAGGATCTATCGTGACAGCCGGCTGATCGCTTTACAAAACTTACCTATTGGTAACCAGCGTATCGATACCACCTCCTTCCCTGGCGGGGTATACAACGTGATAGTGGAAGTTTATGTGGATGGGCGTTTGACTGAAACCAGTAACCAGAGGGTAACCAAGTTGATGGGCGGCCTCAACTTTACCCATGAGTGGGGCTGGCAATGGTGGGGGGGGCTTATGGAAGGAGCCGATAATAGTGGTGACTCTCCACTTATCGGTCTTTCTCTAGCTAAAACAATTGGTTCAATAGACCTTGCGACGACAGGTTATGCTTTCGCTGATGCAGCAGTAGGAGAAGCCCGTGTAAGTTGGCAAATAGCTGATAAAGCGAATGTACAGCTACAAACGATGTTGGCTTCAGACAGCTCATGGCGACTAGCCTCTAACCAGTCCATTCAACTTCACGACAATGTATCATTGTGGGCTAGCCAAGAAAAATTGACAACAGGGGATACGCTGACGATCAGTGATACCGAACTATATTCGACAGGTGTCGCAGTTAATATTGGCGGTTGGGTCTCTGAACTAGGACAATTTAATTTCAATACATCTCACGACAGAGTTACTAATAGTAACCGAAGTTTTATTGATTACTACCAACACCTATATTCTGGTCGTTATGGAAATCTATCACTGCGGGCAAGTCTGCAAAGCAATAGTGCCACCTTCGGTGGATTCGATAACAAAAGTTTAACGCTGGACTATTCTATTCCATTTGATAATATATTTAGCTTTGGTATGAGTAGCAATGAAAAAGGGCAGACTACCGCCAACTTAAATTATCAAAAACGTATGGATGGTGTGATTAATCATGCTTCGTTCAATGCATCACGAATGATACAGGGTAGTGATGAACATAATATGGGGCTATCCGGAACGTTAGGATTCGACAACAAAATTATGGCCGGCACAATGATGCTGGCTCGAGGTCACGGAGGTGACCTCAATGGTAACTTAATATCTCGTGGTTCGCTTGTCACTACTGATGAGACTTTCATCGCTTCTAGCCAGAATGAAACAAATTCTGGAGTGATCATCAATACAGGAATAGCTAAGGATGGCCAAATGTTGGCCAAAATAAATGGACAAGATTATCCCCTGTTAGGGCAACAAACCTTTCTGGGATTAAGACCGTTTCAGGAGTATGAAATTGAGCTTCTCAATAGTAAAAACAGTAAAGACAGCTATGACATTAATGCAGGAAAACAAAGCTATACTTTATTTCCAGGTAATGTTGCAACCCTAAACTTAAGTGATAACATAAAAGAGATGGTCACTGTTTTTGGTGTTGTTCGTGCAGAAGATGGTACTATTGTAGCTAATGCAAGACTCGATAATCACATTGGTAGCACGGTGACCAATGAGTCTGGTGAGTTTTCATTAGATGTTGACAAAAATCATCCCATATTAACTTTCCACCAAGATAGTATTTTTTGCGAAGCAAAATTGGACTTGGCAGAGGAAAGCGGTGCCGCATGGGTGGGAGACATAACTTGTCGCGGGCTACCGACTTACGCGATAGTGAAAGGATATTAGCCATGAAAAACATTGCGAGACACTTTGCTATTTTTTTTATAATTATCTTAAACCTCGACTCAGCATTAGCTGTACCTAAGACAGTTTGGCCTGATGCTCCGATAAGAAATTTTCTATTTATCGAAAATCAAGAGGATAGTAATTTGTTTGTAGGGCCAACTGATGGGTTGGATCCTCGTTTGACTGGGAGCAATGTTTGGACTTCACTAAAGCATAACGGTCAATCTAGCTTGGCATATGTGGATAATGGTTATAACACTGCCGTTACAAATCGAAATATTGACATGTGGGAGAATGGCCCTATCAGTCGCCCATATGTAAATCAGCGTTGTTTATATAATGTCGCCGGTTGTGATGCTGAGGCTTCGGAGTCAATCAACAAACCTGCCGTAGTAGATAATAAAGGATTTTATGGTCTTATCGGTGCCGCATATGGCTGGGGACACGCTAAACTTAGCTCAAACTTTTTCGATTATCTACGTAATGCACCGGTAGGTTCTATAATTGAGAGAGAAATGAATTTGTGCGTTACTACAGTAAGATACGACGCAATTGCAGGGGGCAGATGTGCCGATCAAAGTAGTGGTAATTGGTATGTACGAAAAATACGACATAAAAAGGCAGGCCACTTGCGTTTTATACAGACAAATAGCGTCAGTGAAGTGATTGTGGACAGCAATGGAAATCCATTTATTTTACCTGGCTCACAAGGGTGTGAAAATTATCGAATAGGTACTCGCGATGGTATTGTATGTCGCTTTCTTGATTATAGTTTTAATGAAGATGGTAGCCAAACATATACTGAGCCATACATGTATACTAATGTGAAGCATGGTGGGCTTAACTCGGCGATCGCTGCAGCAGACCTTCAGATGAGTGCCAATATGAACACATGGGTTAATAAAGGTGTTCGTTATAATGTCAGTAACCTTCGGGGGAGAAACAGCATTTACATCTTCATGTCTAGTAACTTTTTTCGGCAGATTGTGCGCTTGGGACTACAAGAACAACTGACTCGTAATCTAGTTAGCTTCGAGATGAAGAATGGTTTTTCTCCGGAAAGTGGATATTATGAATTTAGTGGTACAACGGAGATCAAGATTAAACCACGCCAGTTTAGTGTTTCTATACTATCCTCCGATGGAATTACGAATCCTTACCGTGAAGGCTCTGTTGGTAAGGATATTCTGCGCTTTTTTTACAATATTTCTGACAGTGGCCCTAGTAGTGCAGATATTCTCGATATTTCGATATCGCAAGATGCTGGCAGCCCCTATCAAGGGTATTGTACCTTCCACCCGCTCAGCCAAATCACACCTGACAAGGCTGTTCCTGTTCCGACAAAATTGATCTTTGATTCAACCCAATATGGTTCTAGCTCAAGCCATCCGATTCGTTGTGACAATACACCACTTGATATTCGCTCACTCGGGATCCAGGATAATCAACCACCACAAGAATGGTTAGATCCTAATGGTGACAAGGGCATTACTCGTTTTTATAGCTTGGCACTTGAGTTTGATCTGACCGACCCGATGGTGCAGCAGACTATTACTAATCGCATATGGGAAGGTGAGGTCCATCAAAGTGGCACCATCACCATCAAAGGAACTTGGCGTTAGCAGAAGGAACATAAAATGCTCTACGTTATTCGATTAGTATTTGTTTTTTTATTTTCCTGGCCAGCAATGGCTATAGACATTGGTCCCATGACCGTTGTGATGGAGCCATCCCAGTCCTTTGTTTCTAGAACAGTCACGAACAACAGCACGGCCCCCAAGATCTATGAGATTAGAGCGAATAAAATCAGTAATCCGACAGCTAATGGACAACAACTAGATATGAAGAGAGGTGAGCTTCTTTACTCCCCTAAACGTTTTGTATTGCATTCAAAACAAGTACAAAACGTTAAATTTTATTATAGAGGAGACGTAGATGATCACGAGCGTTACTATCAGGTTATATTCACAGAGTCTCCAACCGCTCAAACCGATGAAAGTGAGAAGAACATTCGCAGAGGAGCTTTAGAGATAAAGCTGGAATTACAATCAATCTTGGTCGTTCGCCCTCGAAAAATGCAATTTAATTACCAACTTGACAAGGGGTCATCTGCTATTAAAAATACTGGAAATACGTTTTTTGAATTCATGGTTAAGGACGGCTGTGAGCAGCCTGATGGAAAGGCTGATAGTAAGTATTTATTACCGGGCGATATATACCATAATGTAAAGGTAAGTGAATCTGGAAATCAAAAAGTAATTGTCTTTCAATCCCGTTTTATTCCGGTAGGAAATGATTGTTGGTGAGTATTAATTCTGGTGACAAGTCTGATACCTACGGTGGAAGGTAATCCCCCCATTTTTAGGGGCATTCAAAAGTAGAGGTCATGCAGCCTTTGCCAGATGCTGCTTTGGGGTATAACCATCCAGCGCCATATTGGGCCGCTCATGGTGATAAACCCACAGCCATTGTGTTGCAAACTCTTGGAGATCCTCCAGCGTGCCAAACAGATGATGAGCCAACCAATCGTAACGTACCGTTCTGTTAAACCGCTCTATGTACGCGTTCTGCTGAGGATTGCCTGGTTGGATATACCCCAAAGTGATCTCCTGTTTCGCCGCCCACGCCTTGAGCACTTCGCTGATATATTCTGGTCCATTATCGCACCGGATCATCGCCGGTTTGCCACGCCACTCAATAACCTGTTCCAGTGCGCGCTTGACCCGTGAAGCGGGCAATGATAAATCAACCTCAATGCACAGCGCCTCGCAGTTAAAATCATCGATCACATTAAACAATCGCACTGACCGGCCATCGCTCAGTTGATCGTGCATAAAATCCATCGACCAGGAGTGGTTGGGCTGCGCAGGTATGGCCAGAGCCTGCGGCTTTTCACGTACCAGTCGCTTCTTGGGCTTGATACGCAAGTTCAGTTCAAGCTCCCGATAGATCCGGTAGACCCGCTTGTGGTTCCAAGCAAACCCTTTGACGTTACGCAGGTAGAGGAAGCATAGGCCAAAGCCCCAGTTCCGCTGGCTATTTCCGCAATAAGCTGGTTTTCATCGGCGAGCATGGGTTGATAGCGATAACAGCCTTCTCTGACCTTGAAGATGTTGCAGGCTCAGGCTAGCCGGATAGAAATGGCAAAGAGTGACACGGCTTTGGTAGCCATCTCCCTGCGGGCAGATGGCGTCACCACTTTTTTGCTATGGCCTCGGCGATAATCTCGGCTTTGAGGCGCTCCTCGGCATACATCTTCTTGAGACGGCGGTTTTCCTCCTCCAGCTCTTTGAGGCGAGCCATGAGAGAGGCATCCATGCCACCGAATTTGGTGCGCTACTTGTAAAAGGTGGCGGAGCTGATGTCATGCTCGCGGCAGAGTTCAGGGACGGGTGAGCCAGACTAGGCCTGTTTGAGGATGGCGATGATTTGGGCATCGCTAAAGCATGATGTTTTCATGTAGAACCTCCTGCGTTCAAGATACGAGAAAATTCTACTTATGAGCACCCCAAGTTTTCGGGGGGATTACCATCCCTGACCGTACTACCATCATGAATTTCCGGCATCTGCTGGAGCAGCACCAACTGGCACGCCAACTCTTCGAGGCCATCAACCAGTGGCTTTGTGAAGCCGGCATCATGATGAAGCAAGGCACGCTGGTCGATGCCACCATCATCGAGGCCCCCAACTCCACCAAGAACAAGCGTGGAGAGCGTGACCCCGAGATGCATCAGACCAAGAAAGGCAATCAGTGGTATTTCGGCATGAAGGCTCATATCAGCGTCGATGCCAAGAGTGGCCTGACTCACAGTCTGGAGACCACGTCAGCCAACGAGCACGACCTCAATCAGGTGGGTCATCTGCTCCATGGCAAGGAAGCGTTTGTGTTCGCTGATGCCGGATATCAGGGGGCTGAAAATCGTGAAGAGCTGGCCGATGTGAAGGCTGAATGGGCGATTGCCATGCGCCCTGGCAAACTCAAGTAGCTCAAAAAACATCCTCGTCAAAACAAAGCAGTCATTGCTTTTGAGAGGCTCAAATCCAGCATCCGCGCCAAAGTGGAACACCCGTTCCGGCTTATCAAGCGCCAGTTTGGCTTTCTGAAAGCATGGTACAAAGGGCTACGCAAGAACGACAACCAACTGGCGATGTTGTTTAAGCTGGCGAATCTATTTCGAGTGGACCAGATGATACGGGCATGGGGTAGCTGCGTCCAAAAAACGAGATAAGCCTCGTAAATGAGGCGAAATAGCGCTTAAAAGACCGGTTTGGGCGGTAAAAAGTCAGAATCTCGGAGTAATGAGCATTTCAAATGTGGCAAGGGGTTGATGGTGAAGGTACGACCCACTTGTTCGCACCTTCCCTTGAGGGCCCGGTAAATAGGGGCTACTATCAATGTTGTCGTGTTGTATTGTTATTGTTTATTTATTGTGTGATTTTGGGCCAGAATGGACCTGAATGGGTGTTAATGAATTTGGTGTTAGGGGGGGGGTATGCTCCATATGAGGCTTTGCGGTTTTCTTCGATTCTCTCTTTTGTTAACGTTTAATTTTGTTTCGTTTGGTGCGATAGCGGATTATCACATCTCTTCAGGTATTTTTTCTATCACGTCAATGACATTAAAAGAAAGTATCCTTTTCGCTGTTGATCGCGATCCATCAATTATCCAGCAGGCTGCACAATTGGGAATTAGTCAGGCGAAAATAGATGAAGCGCGTAGCGGCTGGATGCCGAAAATATCGTTGAATGGTAGCGCAGGCCACAGTCAAACCACAGATTCCAGCGGGTCACTAAGGAATTCGGCTGCTTTGGGCTTGAGCCTGACACAGCTAGTTTACGATTTTGGGAAGACGAACAACAGCATTAGTCAGTCTTCTGCTCAGCGAGATAGCTATCGCTATCAACTGATGGGCGCGCTATCTGATGTGGCGGAAAAAACGGCCCTGAACTATGCGGAGGTCAAACGCTACAACGATCTGTTACAGGCGGCAAAAGAGAGTGTTCTGGCGCTCAAAAACGTCGAGCAATTGGCAACATTACGCGCGGATGCTGGCGTGAGTTCAACTTCAGACGAACTCCAGGCACGTACGCGTATTGCCAGCATGCAAGCGATGGTAGAACAGTATAACGCAGCGTTAAATAGTGCCCGTGCAAGGCTTGCTGTATTGACCGGCATGCAGGCTGAAACCTATTCACCTGTGCCATCAAACCTCATCGTTGAGCCGGATTCGCTGGACCGAATTGATTATTCGTTGATACCGGCGGTAATGGCCGCGCAGAACATGGAACGTTCGGCCCAATATGGAGTGGAAACCGCAAAGTCTCAGTACTGGCCAACGCTAAGTCTCAAAGGGGGGCGCACACGCTATGAGTCGGATAAGCGCTCGTACTGGGACGATCAAATTCAGCTCAATATCGATGCGCAGCTTTACCAGGGCGGCGCCGTTTCAGCCCGGGTGCGTCAGGCTGAAGGGGCAAGGGCAATTGCATCGTCCCAAGTCGACCAAGCTCGATTCGCTGTATTGCAAAAGGCGTCTGTGGCGCAGGCAGACTGGACGGGTGCGCGCGGGAGAATGGCTGCTGCCAAGCTACAGCTGGAACATGCGTCACGCGCCCGCGATGTCTACAAAAATGAATATACTTTGAGTAAACGAAGCATAAATGATTTGCTTAGCGTTGAACAGGATGTGTGGCAGGGCTCCTCATCGAAAATAATGGCTGAATATGATGGCTGGAGCTCGGCAATTAATTACGCCTCAGCTGTTGATAATCTCATGACGCTTGTCGGAATAGAAAAAAATGCTGCTGAAAAACTACCCGACTTACATTGATTAAAGATGGAGCGCCTGCTGATAAATAAGTCTGGAATGAATGGTTTTTTCCCAGGGGGAACTATGTCCATCTGGCGATAATATCCAAAGGTGTCCGCGCACCTGCAAGGGGTAGAATATGAGAGTCATTAAAGTTGTTGATGTCATTATTCGAAAAACAGCGGAGATAACGAAATTAACCGGTGAGGGGAACTTGTCGGTTTCTATTCCATCGCCAAGTGTCATTGAAATTCAGGGTTCTGCTCAGGACGTGGTGCGTTATGTCCGCCAGGGAAAAGACCTCATTATTTACATGAAAGATGGCAGCGTTATCCGCTGCAATAACTATTTTGTCGAAGATCCTGAGACCCATAATCAGTCAGAACTGGTTTTCAACGATCAACAGGAACTGACTCATATTTCTTTTGCTGATGCCGGAGAAGCGTCTGGCGTTGCAGCCATCGAATTAACCGCGCAGGCTACACGGATTAGCAGTATCGAACCTTTCCTTGAGCAGGGAGGTGTTTTAAGCGATGTGCCGTGGGGCTGGATTGCGGGGGCTGCATTGGGCGGCGGTGCCATCGGCGCACTGCTGGCAAACGGTGGTGACGGGGAAACCAAAATCATCGACAATACCAAAGTTGAAAGTGCAACGCCGACCTTTTTGCTGACGGACAAAGTAGGTGACAAGCAGGGTGTGCTGAGTGCAAAAGAGATCACGGATGATAACACCCCAACCTTTAGCGGCACTGGGCAGTCGGGCGCGACCATTCAGGTCAAAGACAGCAGAGGAAACACAATAGCCAGCACCATGGTCGGTATAGATGGCACTTGGACTGTAAAATTGCCGACCCAGACAGACGGGGAACATACCTGGTCGGTTGTGCAGATCGACGGCAGTAAAATTACCTCTGCGGGTAGCATCACCGTGACCATCTTCACCGCCGTCGCCACTATTACGCTGGCGACGACGGCGGGCGATAACGTTATCAATGCCAGCGAGCAGTCCGCAGGTTTTACGCTCTCCGGTGAAAGCAAAAATCTGCTTGAGGGAACAGCGCTTACCGTTACGCTGAACGGAAAAACCTACACGACTGAAGTGGAGGCCGGTGGCGCATGGAACATTAAAGTATCTGCAGCAGACGCTCGGGCACTAGGTGACGGCACCTGGACGGTGAACGTAAGCGGCAAAGATGCGGCGAGTAACAGCGTGAGCGGAAGCCAGACGATTGGTGTTGATACCACTGCGCCTGCAATTTTGGTCGATACCATAGCCCGTGACAACATTATCAACGCGGCTGAGCACAATCAAGCCCTGACGCTGACAGGGAAAACGGACGCGGAAGCTGGTCAGATTGTGACGGTGACGCTGAACGGGAAAAACCATTCGGTAACGGTGGACCGCGACGGTACCTGGTACGTCACGCTGCCTGCCAGTGAGGTGGAATCGCTGGCGAATGGCGACTATACCCTGACGGTGAACGTCAGTGATAAAGCGGGGAATGGATCTTATACCACTGCCGATTTCACTGTCGATACCCTAGCTCCGGTGGTAACTATCAACACCGTGTCAGGGGATGATATTTTGAATACCAGCGAGCAGGGTCAGGCCCAGATTATTTCCGGCCAGGCAAGCGGCGCGGCTGTGGGGGATGTAGTCACAGTCACTGTCGGGGGGCAGACACTCACCGGTTTAGTGCAGGCGGACAGCAGCTGGAGCGTGGGTGCACCTGCGTACGTGTTGGGCGCATTGGGTGAAGGCAACCACAGCATTTCGGCCTCCGTTACCGATGCGGCAGGCAATACCGGTAGCGCCACGCGCGGCATCATGCTGAGCGGTAACCCTCCGGAATTTACGATAGACGCCATCAGCCAGGATAACGTCCTGAATGCCCAGGAGGCGATACAGCCGCTGCGCCTGACCGGCACCAGCAATGTGCCAGACGGCAATGCCATCATCGTGATGCTGAACAACGTCAACTATCAAGCCACTGTCGAAAACGGCGTCTGGTCGGTGCAGGTGCCGGTTTCTGACGTGCTGAATCTGGCGAACACGCTTTACATCGTAAACGTCAGCGGCACCGACAGCGTCGGCAACAGCGGTTCTGCCAACGCGAACCTGCTGGTTGATACCGTGCTGCCGCGGGTGATTATCAATACCTTTGCGGGCGACAACCTGGTCAATAACGCTGAAGTGGGCGTTGATCAAACGCTGAGTGGACGCGTCACCGGCGCGGCGGCAGGTGATACTGTCTCCATTACCGTGGGCGGCAAAAGCTACATTGCAACGGTCGGTAGCGATTTGACTTGGAGCGTCACTATCCCGTCAGCGGATCTTAAGGGGTTCGGCGATGGCGATTTGACCTTTACCGCATCGGTTACCAACAGCCACGGTAATACCGGCACAGGTGAGCGTGATATCAACATCAACGCTGAACTGCCGGGCCTGCGTGTCAACACTATCTCTGGCGATGACGTGGTCAACGCCATTGAGCAGCAGCAGGATTTGACCGTCACCGGCTCCAGCACCCATCTGGCAGCAGGCACGCAGATCACCGTCACCATCAATAACATCGATTATGCCGCCGTGGTCACCGCCAGCGGTAGCTGGCAGATCGGTGTACCTGCCTCCGATCTTCAAGCCTGGACGGCGGGTGACATCGGCGTGCTCGTCAGTGCACAAGATGCCTGGGGTAACACGGTTTCTGCTGAACACCTAATCGAACTCGACCTGAATGCAGTGGCGGTCACCATCGATCCCGTCACCCACGACGACATGCTGAACGCTGCTGAAAAAGGCAGTGATTTAACCCTCTCCGGCCAGACGCAGGGCGTGGAAGCAGGGCAGACCGTGGTGGTGAAATTCGTCGACCAGACCTTTACCGCGCAGGTACAGCTGGACGGTTCATGGGGCCTGACCGTACCGGCCAGCAGAATGGAAACGCTAATTGACGGGCGCGCGCAGGTGAGCGTCAGCGTGACTAACGTCAACGGCAACAGCGCCGACGCATCGCGTGTGGTGACGGTCGATACCCAGCCGCCAACGATTACGCTCGATAACCTGACCACCGATAACATCATCAATGCGGCAGAAGCGCAGCAGGAACTGGTGTTAAGCGGCAGCAGCAATGCGGAAGCGGGCCAGAGGGTCACCGTGACGCTGAACGGCAAAACCTATCAGACCACCGTACAGACGGACGGTACCTGGCAACTGAGCGTACCTGCCGCTGACGTCGGTGCACTGGCCGAGGGTACCGTCATAGTGACGGCAACCGTGCGTGATGTGGCGGGCAACAGTAGCAGCGCGAACCGTGTTGGGCTGGTGGATGCTACCGTACCGCAGGTGACCATTAACGATTTTGTCACCGATACCAATACCGTTAACCAGCTTGCCCATTCCCAGGCGCAGATCCTGAGTGGCTCCGTCACCGGTGCGGCTGTGGGCGATTTAGTAACAATTAATATCAATAATGTGGATTACACCACAGTGGTGGATGCGGCAGGCAACTGGAGTCTTGGCCTGCCAGCGTCCGCCGTGCAGGGTCTGGCAGACGGCACCTGGACCATTAACGTCTCCGTGACCGACCAGTCCGGCAACACGGGCAGCAGCTCGCTTGACGTCGTTGTTAATACCGTCACGCCGGATATTGGCATCAATACTTTGGCAGCGGACGATGTGATTAACGCCAGCGAGAAAGGTGAAGATCTGCAGCTCTCCGGGACCAGCAATCAGCCAGAAGGGACCACGATCACCGTTACCCTGAACGGCATCAATTACCGCGCCACCACTGACGCCAGCGGCAACTGGATCGTCACCGTGCCTGCCTCTGCGGTGAGCGCGCTGGGCGAAGCGAATTACACAGTGACGGCGAGTGTCACCGACAATGTGGGCAACAGCGCCTCTGCCACACATGATGTGCTAGTAGACAGCTCGCTGCCGGTTGTCACCATCAACACCTTGGCGGGCGACAACATTGTTAACGCGGCGGAAGTATCAGCGGGTCAAACCCTTACCGGCAAGGTGACTAATGCAGCGTCTGGTGACACTGTCAATATTACCCTAGGCGGTCAGACTCTCACCGCCACAGTACAGATTGGTCTCATTTGGGGCATCACGTTAACCCAGAGCCAATTAACTGCACTCGGTAACGGCGACTTGACCGTATCGGCAAGCGTCACTAACGCGTACGGCAATACCGGTTCTTCTTCCCTGGACTTCACCATCGACGCCCAGCTGCCGGGCCTGCGTATCGATACCGTGGCGGGTGATGACGTTATCAACATTATCGAACACGGCCAGAACCTGATTGTGTCCGGCACCAGTACAGACTTGGTGACAGGCAGCACAGTCACCGTGGCCATTAACGGCAAAGAGTATGCCGCAACAGTACTGGCTGACGGGACCTGGAAGGCGGCTGTACTAGCGGCGGATGTGTCCCAGTGGGCAGAAGGTTCGCTCACTATCAGCGCCAGCGCGCAGGATACCTCTGGCAACCCGGTGAATATCGGGACTGTGGTGGATGTCGATCTCGCGCCGGTGGCGATCAGCATCAACAGCATCACCGCTGACAATGTGCTTAACGCGGCGGAAAAAGGCCAGGATCTGGTGCTTTCCGGTTCCTCATCCAACGTTGAGGTGGGTCAGACTGTTACGGTCACCTTTGGCGGTAAAACCTATAACGCAACGGTGGATGCAAACGGCAACTGGATATACACAGTTCCGGCGGCAGATCTGAGCGGTCTGAAAGATGGCGATGCCAGCGTGAAGGTGAGCGTGACCAACGTGAATGGCAACAGGGCCTCTTCCGCGCAGGAATATAGCGTTGATGCCACTGCACCGACGGTCACCATTAACACCATCAGCAATGACAACATGCTGAACGCAGCAGAGGCGGCGCAGGATCTGACTCTGAGCGGTACATCAACCGCTGAAGCGGGCCAGACCGTTACCGTGACTTTCAATGGCAATCAGTATACCGCGCAGGTTCAGATGGGCGGCAGCTGGACGCTCAACGTATCGGCAGCCGATTTGGCTGGTATCACCGACGGTAATGCCACGGTAACGGCTATCGTTTCCGACAAAGCGGGCAACCCGGTCAGCACGGATGCCTCTGTGCTGGTGGACATCACCGTGCCACAGATCACCTTCAACATCGTTGCGGGTGACGATATCGTGAATATCGCTGAACACGGCCAGGCGCTGATTGTCTCCGGCAACGTGACCGGCGCACAGGCGGGCGATGTGATCACCGCGACCCTGAACGGTAAAAATTACACAGCGATGCTGGACGTGTCCGGCAACTGGAGCATGGGGATCCCGGCGGCTGATGTGGGCGCGCTGGTCAATGGCGACCATACGATCTCTACGACAATCACCGATAAAGCCGGTAACAGTACTACCGCGACGCATGATGTGGCGGTTTCCCTGACTGCACCGACGATCGCCATCAATACCCTTGCGGGTGATGACGTGATCAATGCTACCGAGAAAGGCGAAGATCTGCTGCTTTCTGGTACCAACAACCAGCCGGACGGGACCACCATTACGGTCACCCTTAACGGCATTAACTACAGCGCTACCACCGACGTCAGCGGCAACTGGATCGTCACCGTGCCAGCCTCTGCGGTGAGCGCGCTGGGCGAAGCGAATTACACCGTGACGGCGATCGTGACCGATACCGCAGGCAACAGTGCGAGCAGCAGCCATGACGTGCTGGTCGATAGCGCATTGCCGGCGGTGACCATCAACACCATTGCGGGTGACAACGTTATTAACGCGGCGGAAGTGGCAGCAGGGCAGACGATCAGCGGCAAAGTGGCAAACGCAGAAGCGGGCAATACCGTAACGGTGTCTATCGGCGGCAACAATTACACCGCCACGGTGCAGAGCGATCTGAGCTGGTCTGTAAACGTACCGGGATCCGTATTGACGGCACTGGGTAATGGCGATCTGACCGTCGCGGCCAGCGTTACCAACGGCGTGGGTAACAGCAGCACCGGCGAGCGTGATATCACTATAGACGCCAACCTGCCGGGCCTGCGCGTGGATACCGTAGCGGGTGACGATGTGATCAACAGCATCGAACATGGTCAAAACCTGATTATCACTGGCTCCAGCGATGGCCTGACGGCAGGCACAGCGCTGACGGTGACTGTGAACGGCAAAACCTACGCGGCAACGGTGTTGGCGGACGGTACCTGGACGGCAGCGCTCCTGGCGACAGACGTGAGTGCGCTGACTGCGGGCACGGTCACAGTGACCGTTGAGGGTCAGAGCTCGGCAGGCAACCCGGTGTCCATTCATCACGATGTGAAAGTGGATCTGGCGACGGTCGCGATTAGCGTTGACGCCATCACGTCTGATGATGTGATTAACGCGGCGGAGAAGAGCGCGGATCTGGTGTTGTCTGGCACCACGACCAACGTGGAAGCCAACCAGACCGTCAACATCCTCTTTGGTGGTAAGAGCTACACTGCCAATGTGGATGCCGACGGTAAATGGACCGCCATTGTGTTATCCAGCGACCTTGCGGGTCTGAAAGACGGTGATGCCAGCGTGCAGGTCAGCGTGATCAACGTGAATGGCAACAGCGCGTCGGCAGGTCGCGAGTACAGTGTGGACGCCACCGCACCGTCCGTGACCATTGATAAGGTTGCCGGCGATAACATGATCAACGGCAGCGAAGCGTCCGCAGGAGTGACGATTATCGGCACCAGCACCGCCGAAGTGGGGCAGACAGTGACTGTCACGCTGAACGGCGTGGACTACACCACGATCGTGCAGGCGAACGACAGCTGGATCGTGACCGTGCCGTCAATCGATCTGAGCGCTATTGCCGATGGAAACTACACCATCAGCGCTGTCGTATCCGACAAAGCGGGCAACCCGGCCTCTGTGGATCGTGATGTGCTGGTCGATACCACTGTGCCACAGCTGATCATCAATACCGTTTCGGGCGACGATGTGATTAACAGCGCCGAGCACGCGCAGGCGCTGATTGTCACTGGTTCCGTCACCGGTGCGGCAGCGGGCGATGTGCTCACCGTGACCATCAACAACAAATCTTATACCTCCATTCTGGATGCCTCGGGCAACTGGATCGTGGGGGTGCCTGCGGCAGACGTTAACGCGCTGACGGCCGGGGATTACACCATCACCGCCGAGCTGACCGATAAAGCTGGTAACAGCAACAGCGCTACGCATGCCATTGAAGTGAACCTGACCGCGCAAGTTCTGACCATCGACACTGTGTCCGGCGACGATGTGATTAACAACATCGAGAAAACCCAGGATCTGACTATTTCCGGCACAGCGACTGGTCTGGCGGCGGGCACAGTAGTCACCGTGATGCTGAACGGCAAAGCCTACAGTGCCACGGTCGATGGCAACGGACAGTGGACGACCACTGTACCGGCAGGTCAGGTGGGGCAGTTGGGTGAAGCGCTATACACCGTCACGGCGTCCGCGACGGACAGTGTGGGCAACAGCACCAGCACGTCACACACAGTGAGCGTTGAATCCCTACTGCCTGGTGTCACCATCAACACCATTGCGGGTGACAACGTTATTAACGCGGCGGAAGTGGTAGCAGGGCAGACGATCAGCGGCAAAGTGGCAAACGCAGAAGCGGGCAATACCGTAACGGTGTCTATCGGCGGCAACAATTACACCGCCACGGTGCAGAGCGATCTGAGCTGGTCCGTAAACGTACCGGGATCCATATTGACGGCACTGGGTAATGGCGATCTGACCGTCACGGCCAGCGTTACCAACGGCGTGGGTAACAGCAGCACCGGCGAGCGTGATATCACTATAGACGCCAACCTGCCGGGCCTGCGCGTGGATACCGTGGCGGGTGATGATGTGATCAACAGCATCGAACATGGTCAAAACCTGATTATCACTGGCTCCAGCGATGGCCTGACGGCAGGCACAGCGCTGACGGTGACTGTGAACGGCAAAACCTACGCGGCAACGGTGTTGGCGGACGGTACCTGGACGGCGGCGCTCCTGGCGACAGACGTGAGTGCGCTGACTGCGGGCACGGTCACAGTGACCGTTGAAGGTCAGAGCTCGGCAGGCAACCCGGTGTCCATTCATCACGATGTGAAAGTGGATCTGGCGACGGTCGCGATTAGCGTTGACGCCATCACGTCTGATGATGTGATTAACGCGGCGGAGAAGAGCGCGGATCTGGTGCTGTCCGGCACCACGACCAACGTGGAAGCCAACCAGACCGTCAACATCCTCTTTGGTGGTAAGAGCTACACTGCCAATGTGGATGCCGACGGTAAATGGACTGCCATTGTGTTGTCTACCGATCTTGCGGGTCTGAAAGACGGTGATGCCAGCGTGCAGGTCAGCGTGATCAACGTGAATGGCAACAGCGCGTCGGCAGGTCGCGAGTACAGTGTGGACGCCACCGCCCCGTCCGTGACCATTGATAAGGTTGCCGGCGATAACATGATCAACGTCAGCGAAGCGTCCGCAGGAGTGACGATTACCGGCACCAGCACCGCCGAAGTGGGGCAGACGGTCACCGTTACGCTGGGCGGTAAGAGCTATATCGCGCAGGTGCAGCAGGGTGGTATCTGGAGCGTCAACGTGCCAGCCGCTGACCTAGCCGCTCAGACTGACGGCAGCGTGACCGTCACGGCATCCGTGAGCGACAAAGCGGGTAACCCGGCGTCTGTCGACCACAACCTGATGGTAGATGTGACCGTTCCGGTGGTGACCATCAACGCCATCGCGGGCGACGACGTGATTAATGTCTTCGAACACAGCCAAGCACAGATCGTCAGCGGCTCCGCGACCGGCGCAGCGGTAGGCGATCAAGTGACCGTCACTATCGGTGGGCAGACTTACACTACCGTGCTTGATGCGGCGGGGAACTGGAGCGTGGGCGTGCCGGCCAACATCATTTCTGGCCTCAGCGACGGCACCGTAACGGTGAACGCCAGCGTCACCGATGCAGCGGGTAATACCGGTACCGGCAGCCATAACGTGACAGTCGACACTGGCCTGCCGTCCGTGGGCTTCAACGCCATCAGTGGCGATAACGTACTGAACGCGGTAGAGAAAGGGCAGGATCTGAGTGTCAGCGGCACCAGTGCCAACCTCGCGGAAGGTACGGTGGTCACCGTAACTCTCAACGGTAAGCAGTACACCGCGACGACTGCGGCGGACGGTAGCTGGAGCCTGACGGTACCGGCGGCGGATCTGGCTGGCCTGGGTGAAGCCAACTACACCCTGATCGCGGCGGCCACCAACGGCGTGGGTAACAGTATCAGTAATACCGCCAACTTGCAGGTCGATAGCGCGTTGCCGGCGGTGACTATCAACACCATTGCGGGTGATAACGTTATTAACGCGGCGGAAGTGGTAGCAGGGCAGACGATCAGCGGCAAAGTGGCAAACGCAGAAGCGGGCAATACCGTAACGGTGTCTATCGGCGGCAACAATTACACCGCCACGGTGCAGAGCGATCTGAGCTGGTCCGTAAACGTACCGGGATCCATATTGACGGCACTGGGTAATGGCGATCTGACCGTCACGGCCAGCGTTACCAACGGCGTGGGTAACAGCAGCACCGGCGAGCGTGATATCACTATAGACGCCAACCTGCCGGGCCTGCGCGTGGATACCGTGGCGGGTGATGATGTGATCAACAGCATCGAACATGGTCAAAACCTGATTATCACTGGCTCCAGCGATGGCCTGACGGCAGGCACAGCGCTGACGGTGACTGTGAACGGCAAAACCTACGCGGCAACGGTGTTGGCGGACGGTACCTGGACGGCGGCGCTCCTGGCGACAGACGTGAGTGCGCTGACTGCGGGCACGGTCACAGTGACCGTTGAAGGTCAGAGCTCGGCAGGCAACCCGGTGTCCATTCATCACGATGTGAAAGTGGATCTGGCGACGGTCGCGATTAGCGTTGACGCCATCACGTCTGATGATGTGATTAACGCGGCGGAGAAGAGCGCGGATCTGGTGCTGTCCGGCACCACGACCAACGTGGAAGCCAACCAGACCGTCAACATCCTCTTTGGTGGTAAGAGCTACACTGCCAATGTGGATGCCGACGGTAAATGGACCGCCATTGTGTTATCCAGCGACCTTGCGGGTCTGAAAGACGGCGATGCCAGCGTGCAGGTCAGCGTGATCAACGTGAATGGCAACAGCGCGTCGGCAGGTCGCGAGTACAGTGTGGACGCCACCGCCCCGTCCGTGACCATTGATAAGGTTGCCGGCGATAACATGATCAACGTCAGCGAAGCGTCCGCAGGAGTGACGATTACCGGCACCAGCACCGCCGAAGTGGGGCAGACGGTCACCGTTACGCTGGGCGGTAAGAGCTATATCGCGCAGGTGCAGCAGGGTGGTATCTGGAGCGTCAACGTGCCAGCCGCTGACCTAGCCGCTCAGACTGACGGCAGCGTGACCGTCACGGCATCCGTGAGCGACAAAGCGGGTAACCCGGCGTCTGTCGACCACAACCTGATGGTAGATGTGACCGTTCCGGTGGTGACCATCAACGCCATCGCGGGCGACGACGTGATTAATGTCTTCGAACACAGCCAAGCACAGATCGTCAGCGGCTCCGCGACCGGCGCAGCGGTAGGCGATCAAGTGACCGTCACTATCGGTGGGCAGACTTACACTACCGTGCTTGATGCGGCGGGGAACTGGAGCGTGGGCGTGCCGGCCAACATCATTTCTGGCCTCAGCGACGGCACCGTAACGGTGAACGCCAGCGTCACCGATGCAGCGGGTAATACCGGTACCGGCAGCCATAACGTGACAGTCGACACTGGCCTGCCGTCCGTGGGCTTCAACGCCATCAGTGGCGATAACGTACTGAACGCGGTAGAGAAAGGGCAGGATCTGAGTGTCAGCGGCACCAGTGCCAACCTCGCGGAAGGTACGGTGGTCACCGTAACTCTCAACGGTAAGCAGTACACCGCGACGACTGCGGCGGACGGTAGCTGGAGCCTGACGGTACCGGCGGCGGATCTGGCTGGCCTGGGTGAAGCCAACTACACCCTGATCGCGGCGGCCACCAACGGCGTGGGTAACAGTATCAGTAATACCGCCAACTTGCAGGTCGATAGCGCGTTGCCGGCGGTGACTATCAACACCATTGCGGGTGATAACGTTATTAACGCGGCGGAAGTGGTAGCAGGGCAGACGATCAGCGGCAAAGTGGCAAACGCAGAAGCGGGCA
The DNA here is from genome assembly GCF_037818705.1 of Aeromonas popoffii. NCBI lineage: Bacteria > Pseudomonadati > Pseudomonadota > Gammaproteobacteria > Aeromonadales > Aeromonadaceae > Aeromonas > Aeromonas popoffii. The sequence continues at coordinate 1,841,956 of NZ_CP149129.1, forward strand.
ATACCGTAACGGTGTCTATCGGCGGCAACAATTACACCGCCACGGTGCAGAGCGATCTGAGCTGGTCCGTAAACGTACCGGGATCCATATTGACGGCACTGGGTAATGGCGATCTGACCGTCACGGCCAGCGTTACCAACGGCGTGGGTAACAGCAGCACCGGCGAGCGTGATATCACTATAGACGCCAACCTGCCGGGCCTGCGCGTGGATACCGTGGCGGGTGATGATGTGATCAACAGCATCGAACATGGTCAAAACCTGATTATCACTGGCTCCAGCGATGGCCTGACGGCAGGCACAGCGCTGACGGTGACTGTGAACGGCAAAACCTACGCGGCAACGGTGTTGGCGGACGGTACCTGGACGGCGGCGCTCCTGGCGACAGACGTGAGTGCGCTGACTGCGGGCACGGTCACAGTGACCGTTGAAGGTCAGAGCTCGGCAGGCAACCCGGTGTCCATTCATCACGATGTGAAAGTGGATCTGGCGACGGTCGCGATTAGCGTTGACGCCATCACGTCTGATGATGTGATTAACGCGGCGGAGAAGAGCGCGGATCTGGTGCTGTCCGGCACCACGACCAACGTGGAAGCCAACCAGACCGTCAACATCCTCTTTGGTGGTAAGAGCTACACTGCCAATGTGGATGCCGACGGTAAATGGACTGCCATTGTGCTGTCTACCGATCTTGCGGGTCTGAAAGACGGTGATGCCAGCGTGCAGGTCAGCGTGATCAACGTGAATGGCAACAGCGCGTCGGCAGGTCGCGAGTACAGTGTGGACGCCACCGCCCCGTCCGTGACCATTGATAAGGTTGCCGGCGATAACATGATCAACGTCAGCGAAGCGTCCGCAGGAGTGACGATTACCGGCACCAGCACCGCCGAAGTGGGGCAGACGGTCACCGTTACGCTGGGCGGTAAGAGCTATATCGCGCAGGTGCAGCAGGGCGGTATCTGGAGCGTCAACGTGCCAGGCACTGACCTGTCCGCACTGGCGGATAACGGTTACACCGTGCAGGTTAGCGTGAGCGATGCTGCCGGTAACCCGGGCAGCGCGGGCAAAGCGATTACGCTTGATACCACGCTGCCGACCGTTAGCTTTAACGTCGTGGCGGGCGATGACGTCATCAACAGCGTGGAGCATGCACAAGCGCAGATCGTTAGCGGTACGACAACCGGCGCGAACGTCGGCGATAAGGTGGTGATTACCATCGGTTCTAGCCAGTACACCACCACCGTTGACGCCAGCGGCAATTGGATCGTGGGCGTACCAGCCAGCGTGATCTCCTCGCTTGCCGACGGCACCGTGACCATCAGCGCGACCATCACGGACAGTGCGGGTAACAGCAGCACCCAGACGCACGATGTTGTGGTTAACACCGTCTCCGTGGCGCTCACCGTCAACACTATTGGTGGCGACGATGTTATCAACGCGGTAGAGGCCGGAACCTCATTGGTGATTAACGGCTCAAGTGCGCAGTTCGCCAGCGGCACGCAGGTCACAGTGACCCTGAACGGTAAGAGCTATACGGCCACCATTCAGAGCGACGGCACCTGGAGCACAACCGTACCCGCCGTAGACGTGGGCGCACTGGCCGATGGCGCGCGCTTTCAGGTCTCTGTCTCTGCTCAGGACAGCGCGGGCAATAGCGCCTCGGCAACGCATAACATCAGTGTGGATACTACCGCGCCGGTGATCAGCGTTAATACGCTGTCGGGCGACGATGTGTTGAATGCGGCGGAAGCACAACAGCCGTTGACCGTTCACGGATCTTCCAATGCGGAAGCGGGTCAGACTGTGACCGTCACGCTGGGCGGCAAAACCTATGCCGCAACGGTCGGCAACGACGGTACCTGGACACTGGCCGTTCCAGTTGCAGACATAGCCACGCTGAGTCAGGGCGCGCTAACGGTAACCGCCTCGGTCAACGATAAAGCCGGTAACAACGGCCAGAGTACGCATACCTTAACGGTAGATACAGTAGCGCCAACCGTCACCATCAGCACCGTGGCAGATGACGATATCGTCAACAACGCCGAGCAGCAGGCTGGCCAGACTATCAGCGGTACCACCACGGCGGAACAGGGGCAGACGGTGACTGTCTCCTTCAACGGTCACAGCTATCAGGCGACCGTGGGGGCTGGCGGCTCGTGGTCGGTGTTTGTGCCGGGACGTGATTTTCTCGGTCTGAGTGACGGCGATTACACCATTACGGCAACGGTAAGTGATAAGGCCGGTAACCCGGGCAGCGGAACGCACGACGTGACGCTGAACGGTGACGTACCGACCATCACGATCAACACCTTTGCGAAAGACGGTATCGTCAATGCAGCCGAACACGGCACCCCTCTGGTTGTCAGCGGCACCACCGACGCGCCTGCGGGCCAGACGGTGACAGTGACGCTGAACGGCAAAACCTACACCGCAACTGTGCGGGCTGACGGCAGTTGGACTTACACGGTCGGCAGCGCAGACGTGACCGCGCTGGCGGATGGCGGTTCGTATGTGATTAACGCCTTGGTGAGCAACACTATTGGTAACAGTGTCAGCGATAATCATACGGTAACTGTGGATCTCACCGCGCCGTCTATGGGGATCAGCATTGATTCGTTGCAAAACGATACTGGCCTCCGCGCGAGTGATTTCATCACTAACGACAGCCATGTGATCGTTAACGGCTCCCTGACCGCACAGCTTGGCAACAACGAGAAAGCGCAGATTAGCCTAGATGGTGGATCAACCTGGATTGATCTGACCGTCACCGGTACCAGCTGGCGTTACACCGATGGCCGCACCCTGACGGACGGTACGTATCAGTATCAGGTTCGCGTTATCGATAATGCTGGTAACGTTGGGGCAACGGACAGCCAGGACGTGGTGATTGACCTTACCGCGCCTGCGGCAACCACCATTACCGTGGATTCCATTACACAGGATACAGGATTCTCTGGCAGCGACTTTATCACCAGCGACAACCAGATCAGTCTGAAAGGGACCATAGGGGGGGCGCTGGGCAGCGGTGACCACGCGCAGATCAGTCTAGACGGTGGTGTGACTTGGACCGACGTCAGCGTAAGTGGTTTGAGCTGGACCTATGTAGATAGCCGAACGCTGGCCGACGGTGATTATAACTACCAACTGCGCGTTGTTGACGATGCGGGCAATATCAGCGCCACCGCCAGCCAGGTAGTGACGATTGATACAGTCGTGCCGGACGCCAGCAAAACTATCTCCATCGACCGCATCAGCGATGATACCGGCCTGAGCAGCAGCGACTTTAGCACTAAAGATACCTCACTGACGCTTAACGGTTCACTCGGTGCGACGCTGCAAGATGGGGAATTTGTGCAGGTCAGTTTGGATAGCGGCATAACATGGCAGTATGCCACCGTTATCGGCAACAGTTGGTTCTATATTGATGGTCGTACGCTGGAAAATGCCACCTATGACTACTGGGTGCGTGTAATTGATACCGCGGGAAACGTCGGTGCGTCTGCACACCAGGAGGTGACGGTCGATCTTGTGGCGCCGGATAGCGCAATTACCGTTAGCATCGACAGCATTTCGACAGATACAGGCTATCGCGACAGCGACTACTTGACCAAGGATACGTCTCTGACCATCAATGGGTCCATCGGTGCCCCGCTGGGCAGTGGCGAATATGTTCAGATCAGCGTAGATAACGGTGTGGTCTGGCAGTATGTGACCATGAATGGTAATCGCTGGACCTTCGTTGACTCACGTGACCTGCCGGAAGGCGATCACACCTATCAGGTCCGTGTGGTGGATTTGGCAGGGAACACTGGCGCTACGGCTCAGCAGATTGTCACCGTTGACCTGACGCCGTCTGCTACCGCCGCGACCATTGTCAGCTATATCGACGAGGTGGGGTCGTTACGCGGCGAATTCGGGTCTGGTACGACAACGGATGATCGCCTCCCGGTGCTTAACGGTACCTTGTCTGCCGGTCTTTTGAATGGAGAACTGGTGCGAGTTTATAGCGCTGATGGCACGTTGCTTGGCGAAGCAAATGTGAACGGTATCGCATGGTCATTCGCACTGATCGATCCGCTGGTCGACGGCCAACAAGGTGAATTCTACGCGGTGGTTGTCGATGCCGCCGGAAACGAAGGCGCACATTCTCCGGTGTTTAATTTCACTGTTGACCTGCAAATGTATGTGGGGACTCAGGACACGTTGGATAACACGCCAATCATTACTGGTCGCGTTTATTTCGAGATCCTTGATGGTGAATACGTTGAAGTGACGGTCAACAATGTGGTTTACAGTTCCCACAACGGTGTCGTGGTCGTCGATCCGAAGAACAGTACCTGGTACGTGCAAATTCCTGACGGAGATGCGCTCGCACTGGGAACATATGATGTTAAGGCTGTGCTTTATAAAGCCGATGGTACGCATATTACGGCGGATGACTCCACGAATGAACTGACGGTATCTCCAACGCCGCAGATTAGCTTTACCTCAAATGCGGCGTCTTCTCAGGATACCGGTACTGCGTTGACCCTTGCTGAAGATGGTTCATGGCGTCTTCTCAGTAACTCGACGGTCTTCACGCAGAATGCGACCAGTTCGACGACGTTGGGATCATTTGGTTCCGTTGTCATCAGTGGTCCAGACAGACAGCAACAATCATCATTTGTCGATTTTGACCGCGATGGCCTGATGGATATCCTGGGGGCGGATACCGGCTTTGCGAACGGCCAGCAGTCGTTCAAATACAATGCTGATGGTACGTACACCACCTTCCAGGTAGGTTCCTTCGGTGTTGTGGGACAAACCAACGATGCTAACAGTAACACCTACAGCTGGTTTGGCGGCGTGATGGGCATTGATATTGATGGCGATGGCTATGTTGACATGGTCTACGGCGATGGCACTCCAAACGACTCCAATGCACGGGGCGGTTATGACACCCAGGTCGTGATGAACACGGACGGCACGGTCATCGGCTTCAATAAAAGCGGTGCGTACGTTGAAACCTCTACGATACAGGACGGTGTGGCATCAACCAACAATAACAACGCGCAGATGAGTCGTGATCTTTCCGGCGTGGATCTCAATAACGATGGCTATGTCGATATTGTGTATCACGGAACGACAGGAACCAACTTCACATCAGGTGGTGGTTCCAGTACTGCGACTACCCGGTTGGTGGTGGTGACCAATGGTGTGAATGCCAATGGTAACTATACGCTTACCAATACCCAGATTGTGACGGGCGTTTTCTCAGGAAACCAAGGAGCAACAAGCAACTACTTCACCACGATGACCTGGGCCGATCTTAACGGTGACGGTTATATGGATCTGTTTGTTGGGGGGCTGACCGGCCAGGGTAACGCCACCAGTGCCCTTTTCTACAACAATGGCTCTGGGAATTTAACTGCGGCGGCTAACGGTGTGGGAACAGGGTCGAGTATTCAGACCTTTGGCGACAGCGTGAATAGTATGTCCTCGCTGGCTGTGGACTGGAACGGCGATGGCAAGATGGACTTGATCGAAATTGCGGGTGCTGCGGGTAGTACTGTTGCCACTAACGCCAATAACATCGGTCTGCTGTGGCTGAATAACGGTGTGAACACCAGTACCAGTCAGGTTAACTGGACGTCGCAAACGCTGTTAACCGGTGCAAACCAGGGTAGTACTAACATTACGACAGGCGCGCTGGCGCTGGATCTCGATTATGACGGTGACCGGGATTTGGTTGTGTTCCGCGCGGCAGGCGGCAAGACGGAGTACATCGAAAACACCAGTACTATTAATGATGGCACCAGCATCATTCTGCGTATTTCTGATGCAAATGGTATTAATGCCTTCTATGGTAATACGGTGCTACTGGTGGATGATAATACCGGTAAGGTTGTCAGCTCGCAGGTGATTAACCCGCAGGGCGGCGTGAACATGAACGACTCCACCGGACTTGTTTATTTCTACGGTCTTGATGCGAGTAAGTCCTACAGTGCCGTATTGCTCTCCAGTGGTAATGACTTCGGCGGTGTATCGTCCGTGGGTTTCGACTCTTCCGGCGTTACGAATACTATCGAGAGCGTTAACGCCTCCTGGGCCGGTCTTAAGGCGGTAGAGAAGAACCATACTTATGTGCTGACGGCAGAAAATGGAGACTCGGCGGTTGATAGTTTGCTAGCCGCCACTGACGGTACCAACACAGTCGGTATTGTGGGGACAGGCTATAACGACACGTTATATGCAACGGCTGGCACACACATCTATAACGGAGGTGGCGGTAGCCGTGTGGTGTCGGATTTTAACGTCTGGTCCTCGGAAGGCGGTATGGATATCGTTGACTATAAACTTGTGGGCACGACATCGTTGAGCATCGACTTGAGTAAGACCACTATGCAAGATACCGGGTTTGGTTTTGCTCAGTTCGTTAACATAGAAGGATTAGCCGGTGGTACCGGTAATGATGCCTTTACCGGTAATGTAGCGGACAACTTCTTCGAAGGCCGTGGCGGTAATGACATCTTCAATATCGGTAGCGGTGGTCAAGATACGCTGCTCTATAAATTGATCAATGCGTCAGATGCCACGGGCGGCAACGGTAGTGATGTGGTGAACGGCGTTACCGTGGGGACCTGGGAAGGAACAGCGGATACGGATCGCATCGACCTGCGCGATCTGTTTTCTGGCAGCGGTTATACCGGCACAGGCTCGGCGAGCTATGTGAACGGTGTGGCGACGCTGGACAGCGGTGCGGGCAACATCACCGATTACATCGGCGTTGTGCAAAACGGCAGCAGTACCGAGATCCACGTTGACCTAGACGGGACGGGAGGCCAGTTCTCACCAACCACGCTGGTGACGTTGAGCGACGTGCAGACGGATCTGGCTACACTGCTGGCTAACCATCAACTGTTAATTGTGTAAAACAACGCCTCTGGGAGAAATCCTCGCAATCTTTTGCGTTTTTTACACGAATTGCGTTAACCCTATATTTCACAAGATTCTTTTCGGACCTGCTTGGAAGCTGTTCGGTTTTGAATCGTTTCGCAAAGGCATCATTTCAGTGCGAAATTACCGCACTGGACAGGGCGTAGCATTATGAATACACATCCGCAGTACGAGCCTTGGTTGCAAGGCATGCTTATTATCGCTAAGCACTATCGGCTGGACTTCTCTGCGGAGCATGTCCGGGTCACGATGAACCATGAAAGTCAGTCCCCGCACCAGTTGGTACTTGAAGAGATGGCACGCCAGCTCGGACTTGGGCTACGGGTGGTTGCTGCTGAGTCGGTCTCTCTTGACCCGTGGCGTTTGCCACTGCTCGCTGAATTTACCGAAGGGCAAATTGCAGTGATTAACCGCATGGACAGTGACGGGAATGTCAGCCTCCAGTTTAGCGGGGATGGCGGTCTGGAAACGGTCCTTGTGCGTGAAGAGCTGGGTTCGCGTTTAAAACGTTTACTGGTGCTGCGTCCGATTGAATCAACGCCGGATGCGCGCGTGGATGACTACATCAAGCCTTATGAGAAAAACTGGTTCTGGCAACTGGCACTGAAAGACTGGCGTCGTTACAGCGATATTATGCTGGTAGCGTTGGTTGCCAACGTGCTAGCACTGTCCGGGATGGTATTTTCCATGCAGGTATACGACCGGGTTGTGCCATCACAGTCGGAGGCTACACTGTGGGTGCTGTTTGGCGGCGTTATGATTGCCATCATCTTCGAATTCATTATGCGCATGCTACGCGTGCATATTTCCGATGTGGTGGGTAAACGCGCTGACCTGCGCATTTCTGAACGCGTCTTTGCCCACGCGCTGCGTATCAAAAATGGGGCTCGCTCCAAATCGACAGGATCGTTTATCGCACAGATCCGCGAGCTGGAGTCGGTGCGCGAACTGATTACCTCAACCACCATTGCTGCGATCTCCGATCTGCCATTCTTCCTGCTGTTTGTGTTTATTTTGTGGATGATTGGCGGTCCTCTGGTATTGGTTGTGCTGCTCGCCGTGCCGTTACTGCTTATTCCTGGCCTGCTGGTACAGTGGCCACTGGGGAAACTCTCCAGTGAAGGGATGCGCGAATCAGCCATTCGTAACGCCACGCTGGTTGAAGCTGTACAGGGCATTGAAGACATCAAACTGATGCGTGCCGAGCAGCGTTTCCAAAATCAGTGGAATAACACCAACGATGTCGCGGCCAACGTGGGCATGAAGCAGCGCTGGCTAACGGGGCTACTGCTGACCTGGACGCAGGAAGTGCAGTCGATTGTTTACGCGGCGGTGTTGCTGGTGGGTTGTTATCTGGTGATCCGCGGGGACATGACCATAGGTGCGCTGGTGGGGACATCGATCCTAGCGTCCCGTACGATTGCGCCATTATCACAGATTTCAGGCGTGCTTTCCCGCTGGCAATCGGCAAAAGTGGCGCGAAAGGGGCTAGACGATTTGATGCAGTGCCCGATTGACGATCCACTGCAGGGCAAGAAAGTGCATAAAGCCCATCTGCGTGGTGATTATGCGCTCGAAGGCGTTGGGTTTTATTACGACGAAGAAAAACTTACCGTTCTGAACATCAGCAAACTGCAGATACGTGCCGAGGAGCGTATTGCTGTGCTTGGCCGTAATGGTTCGGGTAAAAGCACTTTGCTGCACCTTCTGGCGGGCATGCAGGAGCCTCAGCAAGGTAGCATCCTGCTGGATGATATCGCGCTGAATCATCTGGATCCGTCCGATGTGCGCCGCGACATGCAACTGCTCAGCCAGCAGGCTCGGCTGTTCTTTGGCTCCGTGCGTGACAACATCCTGATGGGTAATCCACTGGCAACTGACGATGAAGTCCATCAGGCGCTGGTCAACAGTGGCGCTCTGGAGTTTGTCCGCAAGCAAAAAATGGGGCTGAACTACATCATCAACGAAGGTGGTGCTGGATTGTCTGGCGGTCAGCGTCAGGCATTGCTGCTGGCTCGTGCCCTGATTACCTCGCCTAACATTCTGCTGCTGGATGAACCAACCGCCTGGTTGGATGAGATCAGCGAGAAGCAGTTTATCCAGCATCTTAATCAGTGGTTAGGCAAGCGCCGGACGCTGGTGGTGGCTACTCATCGTCTGCCGATCCTGGAGCTAGTCGATCGTATCATTGTGCTGGAAAACGGTAAGGTGGTGATGGATGGCCCTCGCGATAAGATCTTTCGCCAGTACAGTAGTGTCCTGCAAAAGGCACCACAGCGTACCGTTACCATGAAACCGGCGGCGGTAGCAGAGGAGGGCGTAGCATGAATGATTTTGCCCGCTTTAACTGCCGTCTGAAGGAGCCGCCCCTGCCGCGATCAACGTGGGTGGCATGGTCGCTGTTTGCCCTGCTGACGATATTTGTCACTTGGGCGAGCGTGTTTCATCTTGATGAAGTAACCACCGGTAGTGGCAAGGTGATCCCGTTTTCCCACGAACAGGTGATCCAGTCCCTGGAAGGGGGCATCATCCACAGTCTGCTGGTGCGCGAAGGCGACATCGTCGAGCGCGGTCAGCCGTTGGCGCAGCTTGACCGGACGAAAACCGAGTCAAGCGTGCTGGAGAGTGCGTCTCGCTTGAATGCTGCTATGGCAACGGCTGCACGTCTGAATGCGGAGGTGAACGACACGGAGCAGGTTTTCCCATCTGAACTGGATGATGACGTGGAATTGGTCAGGCAGGAGACGGCGCTGTATCAGTCACGCCGCGAGAGTCTTGAAAAAGGGTTAGCCGGCTTACGCCAGGGGGTAGAGCTTGTGCAGAGCGAGTTGGCGTTAACCCGCCCGCTGGTGATGCAGGGGGCGGCCAGCAAGGTTGAAGTCTTACGTCTTGAGCGCCAAAAAAATGAGCTTGAGAACAAAATCATAGAGATGAAAAACCAGTATTACGTCCGTGCCCGAGAGGAGCTGGCGAAAGCGAATGCGGAGATCGAAGCGCAGCGTTCTGTGATGAAAGGGCGTGAAGATTCCCTGACTCGTCTGACATTTAATGCGCCGGTAAGAGGCATCGTTAAGGATATCGACGTCACTACGTTCGGAGGTGTCATCCCCCCGAACGGTAAGCTGATGAGTCTGGTGCCGCTTGACGATCAGATGGTGATTGAAGCGAAAATTTCCCCGCGGGATGTTGCCTTTATCTATCCGGGTCAAAAAGCGCTGGTGAAAATTACCGCGTATGACTACTCCATCTACGGTGGACTGGAAGGTGAGGTGACGATGATTTCGCCGGATACGCTGCAGGATGAGGTGAAAAGGGATGTTTACTACTATCGCGTCTATATCCGTACGAACAGCAACCATCTGACGAACAAACAGGGTAGGGAATTTGCGGTGTTTCCAGGTATGATTACCACCGTTGATATAAAAACGGGAAGTAAAACTATTATTGATTATCTACTAAAACCGTTGAACAAAGCTAAGGAGGCATTGAGAGAGAGATAAAACGTCGCTCACGAGCCTAGGTGAGAGTGCGATCAAGTTGGTCATCATGAGTGACATGCCCACATTTTAAATTTTCATTATTCCATGCATCGGTCTCATTCCCTCCCAAATACGGCGCTTTAGCGCATGCTCCCCATGCCCTTATCATCTGGTCCACTCGAACCAGATTCGCCAGCGTAAACAACATCGCCAATTGGTTGTCGTTTTTTCGGAGCCCCTTGTACCGCGTTTTCACAAAGCCAAACTGGTATTTGATGAGCCGGAACAGTTGGGGCGAATGCTGGATTTGAGCTTCTCAAATGCAATCACCGCTTTGTTTTTACGAGGGTGCTTTTTTGAGCTACTTGAGCTTGCCGGGGTGCATGGAAATCGCCCATGCGGCCTTTACATCGACCAGCGAGCCTTGCTTCATCAGATGCCAGCCTCACAGAGCCACGGGTTGACGGCGTCAAAGAGTTGGCGTGCCAGTTGGTGCTGCTCCAACAGATGGCGGAAGTTCATGACGGTCGTGCGGTCAGGGATGGCCTGGTCCAGGGAGAGTTTGGCAAACAGACGTATCGAGGCAATCTCCTAGAGTGCGTCTTCCATGGTGCCGTCGCTGAGGTTATACCACTTCTGCATGCAGTGAATGCGGAGCATGATGTCGAGTGGATAGGGACGACGACCGTTACCCGCTTTGGGGTAGATAGGTTCGATGAGACCGAGCATTCTGGCCCATGGGATCAAAGCGTCCATGCGGGTCAAGAATATCTCTTTGCGGGTTTTGCGGCGTTTACCATTGAACTCGCTATCCGCGAAAGTGCGTTGATGACTCATGCTGAACCTCATCTCTAATATCAGTAGGGGACATGATCTCACTGAGCGGGCTTAATTGGATCTGTGCTGGGTAGCAAAGCCGAAAAAAACATAATTTACCCTCATAAAAACCGGATGTTAGCCGATAAGATAATCATTCTACAGAGAGCATTTAAAATGGAGCTGGGTGATGAAAGAAAATATCATAACAATGTTACTTCTGATTCTTAGTGGAGCGTGTAATGCTAATGCACAAAAAGGCAATGTAACTTGGTATGCGATAGCAGCCAAGGAACATTCAGACTTTATATCACTAACACATAGGGGCCTTCAAAAAATAAATATATTAAATGTTGATCAAATTCATCAGACTCTTGCTGTGCGTATGCACCTTGGTGATGGATGCTATGAGATGTATGCTCGCACCTTGCCTGATTGCATAGAATGCCCGACCGTAAAGTTTAATAATATAATTGTGACGGAAAAGTTCAGTAGCATTCCTGATGAAGCTGGAATATATATGCACTACGAAATTAAAGAGCAACCTAAACGCAGTTTTATTGAGGCTGGATATGATATGGTAATATATTGGAAGTCGTGATTTGCATATGTGTGTACAGAGTGTGCTCTGGCCTCAAACCGGAGTCTTGTTTGCTCTACTTTAGAGCCGCTAACAAAACTGAGTTGATTTGAATGATGCCAATCCCCATATAGGTAGCATGACACGAAATCATCAGTTAGCAGCTCTGGAAATCTCTGAAACTACTCCTGCCACTTCAACAGCTTTCGCTAACGTCTTGATGACCATGCGGTTCTAAATGGCATTCTGCTTGTCCTTACAATCGGTATTGCGTGGGAGGACCTGCCCCAGTCGCGGGGTGTTGGCAGCGGGATGACATGCTGATGCCGCCTGCGTGCGAGAGGCGTGATGAATGTCCGGGCCCGATCAGGCCCAACGGGAGAGGGGTGAGGGCATGGCGTAGGCGTAGCCCTGCTGGTAGTCGCAGCCGAGCCGGTTGGCTATCTCGATATGTTGCAGTGTCTCGACTCCTTCACACACCACCTTCATGCCTAGTCGTTGCAGGTATTCCACCAGACCGGCCAGCATTTTGAAGGCATAGGGCGTGCGTGCTGCCTGCAGCAGCAGGGAGCGATCTAGCTTGATTATCTCGTAGGGCAGCGCCATTACCCGCTGGAAGTTGCACTCCTGAGTGCCGAAGTCATCGCAGGCGATGTGGGCGCCATGAGCACGCAGCACCTCGAGCAGTGCCCTGTGCTTGCTGCGCAGCGGAGCGTGCTCAAGCACCTCGAACCAGATCTCCATACCCACCTTATGCGCCTGCATCAACACCAGCAGCAAGAGGTTCTGATAGGTCGGGCTACACAGCGTCGGGTTGAGGTTGATAGAGAGCAGATAGGGGCCGGACTTTGCTAGGGTCGGCAGATCGCGCATGATGGCCCTAAGCATGACGATGTCCAGATGCAGGGATTCATCCTGGCTTAGGGAGAGAAAGTCGATGCCCTGATAACTCTGTTGTGCCGGCTCCCAACGTCGGGCCAGTACCTCATAGCCTTTGACCTGATGATCGCGGCCTATGATCGGCTGGTAAAAGGGCACTGCGACCTCGGCCACGGTTGCCATGTCATTCATCGGATACTCTTCTTTTTTAAACGCAAACATGGCACTCACCTGATTAATGGATATGGTTGCATATAATACAGGAGGAAATGATCAAAATGCCGTAGGAATAGTCTGATAACTGGCAGGATTTAGTGACGTCAATATAGGGGATTTGTTGCCCATGATGCATGGCTTGAAGGGGGAAGTGGAGATCAGATCACCGCTTCCTCAGTTAGGGAAGGTGCGAATAAGTCATATGGCATAAAAGCGCCACCTACTAATTAATTGATTTTAAATGGATAAAATTTCCATTTTTTGTTCATCAAGTACTTATTCGCATATTCCTTAGTTCTATTCAAGAAGCACCGATTTGGGAAACAGCGCCCTGGGGATTGGAAGCGGTAAATGCCGAGCAGCGCAACGCACTGCTGGAAATCATGGATGATCTGTATGGGAAATACTCGACGGAAGTGGTCAGCTAGTTGCCAACTGAAGAGTGGTACGCGAGCTTGGGGGACAACACCCATGGCAGATGCGATCCTGGACCGGCTGATGCACAACGCTCACCGGCTGTCACTGAAGGGAGAATCGATGAGAAAGAGGAGAAGTGAGTTGACCCAATCTGAACCGTCGAGTTAGAAACGAGATGACGTGAGCGCGTTAAGGATCAGGGTTTTCACGTTGGCCGGAATGGCTGTTCAACTTCGCCGGAATACGCAAATATGACATGAGCTCTATATTTCGAGAGTAATAGCTTGCTGGGGGGAAAATCCTAGTTTGAAGATCAGGATGCGTTTCGTCTGTTGGCGCTGCTACTCGACAAATTGCTGCGAGGAGGGCGCGGCAGCCGTCAGGCCAAGCTGGATGGACTCACGCCAAGTGTGATGGAGCAGCGGGCGCTGGCGGCCATATCCCCGAATAGCGGCGCTGTGGTGCGTGGCAGCTGGCGGCGCAAGTCACGCAATCAGCTGGGCCATGCCAGCTGGCTGGATGTAGTGGAGACAGCCCTCTGGTGCTTCTGGCATGGGGACGATTCGGCCAGCGGCGAGGTATTGCTCGGCGTACTGCTGGGGCGGGATGAGCGAGTGCGGCTTGTTTATGGTCTGCTGGTGGGTGCTTTCTACATGGGTGAGCCTTTTAGTCTCGAGTGAGGATGTTTGAATTCTTCAGCAACTTATTTAAATATAAAAGAAAAATGAACTTCTGCAGTTTATGTCCACGAACTTCTGCATGTGGTGTTTCAAATATGAAACAGCTGGACGGGTCTGGCTTGGCTCTATTACGGCAAAAAACGGATGAAGTTCTGTCGGTTAAGTTGCTCGGACGAATACTGTTACTATCTGTAGCAATGCCTCTCAAATTTTACCACGTCCCAATTGTGTACCGCTCTCATCAGCGTTAGAGCCATAAACCTTTATAAATCCGGTTATTAAAAAAGACATATTGCAAAACGTGGAAATAGAAGGTTTGCTGTGTGGCTTGGTTCTTTGATGTGCTCATGTATTCTTTTATGTTCACGCTTCTGATTGATTTTTCAGGGTTTAGTGTCGCTGTGGTGAGGTGTAAATGCCGAATACACTTTCATCGTTCACCCGAACCTGACGTTGTTCAATGGCCTGCTGGTACATTATCTGGTACAGAACACCCCATGAGAGTGGTACAAAATTTTATGGGGTAGCAATGGCATTATCAGATAACTGGCTTCGAGGGGGAATGGTAAACCATATGCTGGCCCGAGCGAAGTGAGTGACGGTGATGGGGTTAGTGTCAGGGTCTGCTTATTGCGTTCCAGGTTCGGCATGTGGTCGACGGGAAGCGGATCCGGACCTCTTTTGGTCGGTATCCGACTCTGACCCTGAGAGAAGCCCGGATCAAGGCCGATGAGCTCAAAAGGGTGCCGCGCCAATCAGTGCATCGATGCCATCGGCGAGCGGGCCCCAAAGGGCGTTAATGGGATGGTCGTCTCTCTCTCATCTATGGAAACTTATATTCGCCACGTTGGCACTCAGATACCGTTTGGGGGAGGAAAGCCCCCCCATTAATACCCCCTGATTTAGGCAGCTCCACCTTGTATTGTAAAAATCAGCCCCATCAGAATAGCTCATACTAGATTGGCCCCTTGAAGATGCAGCCTTACTTGGCCGTATCATGGAGGCGATGGCAGAGCTTCCCTCCTATGGCTATCGCCGGGTCTGGGCGCTGTTACGGCGTCAGTCAGAGGCAACACGACTGCCTGTAGTAAACGCTAAGCGGGTACATCGCGTTATGCGCGATCATGGCCTGCTGCTGGAAAGAAAACCGGCGGCACCGTTGGCCCAGCAGGCACATAAGGGGCGTGTTGCCGTCAAAGAGAGCAATCGACGTTGGTGCTCGGATGGCTTTGAATTTCGCTGTGATAACGGTGAAAAACTACGTGTCACGTTCGCCATGGACTGCTGCGATAGGGAGGCGTTGGACTGGGCGGCCAGTACCGGGGGTTACGACAGTGACACAGTGCAAGATGTCATGCTGAGATCTGTCGAACGTCGCTTCGGGGATGCGTTGCCGGCATCACCGGTAGAATGGCTGACAGATAATGGTTCGGCGTATCGAGCCCATGAGACCCGCGCGTTTGCACGAGAAATCGGGTTGGAGCCCAGAACGACGGCGGTGAGAAGCCCACAGAGCAACGGTATAGCGGAGAGCTTCGTGAAGACGATGAAGCGAGACTATATCGAGATGATGCCGAAACCAGATAGCCGAACAGCGGTAGGCAATTTGGCCATCGCGTTTGAGCATTATAACGAGCACCACCCGCACAGCGCCTTGGGATACCGTTCACCCCGGGAATTTCTGCGCAGTCGGGTATCACAACCCTAAGCGGGAAAAAGTGTCTGGACCTATGGGGTCAAATCCACATACCCCCTCTTTTTGGCATAAGAAAAATTCGTATCAACCTGATAAATATCAGTTTTTTTACACATAATATTTCTTGATATTAGTTCACTGCGCAGGTTTGCCTTTGCACGGTAGTATTTATCCCAACAGCAAGGCAGGACAAAACAGTACAGGATGTTGATGAGCGTTAATCATTGCTCTCTGATAGGCCCATAAGGAAATGAAATAATACCTATGTTAAAGACTGCAGGGAGGTGTCTAGCGCTGTTTATCGGCCGGTATGACATTGAATATCGTCCACCGTCGAATATATCCCGCAGTGGGAACACTGAACTCTTTAACTTAAAAAAGACAGGTAAATTAACATGAAAAAATTAGCTCTCGTTTCATCCATGGTTGCCGCATTCGGTTCTGTCGGTATGGCGCAAGCCGCCTCTACCGGTACCATCAACTTTAGCGGCGAACTGACTAGCAACACCTGTGACGTTGTTGTTGATGGCCAGGGAGCGAATGCCACCGTCACTCTGCCTACTGTCGGCATCAACCAGCTGGACAGCGCCACGAAAACAGCCGGTGACACAGGCTTTGTGATGGCACTGAACAACTGTTTTGGCGCCTTGGAGACTGCCTCTGCTTACTTTGAAGCGGGTGCATCAGTGGATCCCATTACTGGGCGACTGAAGAACCTGACGGGCACGGCATCAAACGTAAGCCTGCAACTGCTCGATGGTTCTAGCGCGTCTCAGGCCGTCATCCAGGCGGGTAACACCAATCAGGTGACGAAAACCGAGTATAAAGATGTGTCTGGCAATAGCACGACACTGCCATACATAGTACGTTATTATGCTGAAGACCAAACCACAGCCGGAACCGTGGTCAGCAATGTAGTCTATACAATTCAATATCAGTAATCTTTTCCGGGAGGGGAATATCTCCTCCCTATCTCATATTGGGTCTGGTGTGTTGACGAAACCGCGTGCTCACACACCCGCCCTGCTTTTTCCCCTGACTGCCGCCGCCATATTCAGTACCTGCTAGTGTGGTAATCAGTGGCCCCTGTGTTATTGACCTTGATGTGGCCTCATACATCGAGACACTCTTTTCCGCTTGGGGTTGTGATACCCGACTGCGCAGATATTCCTTTTGAACGGCGGATGATAGCGCTCGTCACAGTGTAACCGGCGTGCTGGCAAAATGGTAATGGTGGGAATACCGCGAGTTAGATGGATTGACTCAAGCAAGGCGTCGAACCACCTTGCGCATCAGTCAGTGCAACGCAGGTCATGTCCGCGGTGCGTGATGGACCCGTTATGAATGGCGTCAACCGAGCCACATAACATATGAGGTGCCATCCCTGGCCATCAGACACGCTTGTCAGGATATGTGGCAGCAATACCGATTGGGATTATTCCTACATTTAGAGTCGGTGTCGGCTGCTATACGGGGCCGTAAGCTGTCAGTATGATGACAAAAGTTGTCGTTCCGAATAGTAAATCACGGCACTGGTGCAGCATCTCTCTACCCGTGGCATTGAGCCGGAGCCCCGGTGTCAACCTTGTCATATCAGGCGTTGCCACCCGATGGCCGGAATACTTGATACAACAAGTTTTTCGGCAAGGTGTAGCAATATTCGGATCAGTTATGTAGCTACTATACATAATCAGCAACAGACCATGAATTAGCCCATGTCTACTTATATTGCCATTCTGGTTATTATAAAAAATGGGCGATCTAACCAAGCTTATAGGCGATATTTAACCATGAAGAAAAATGTAATTTCCGCAGCTCTGTTGTTTTCCCTTTCAGCAATCGGCATGAATGCAAACGCTGATGAAATTCAATTTAGCGGTGTCATCACCGCAGCATCGTGCCAGCTTGTCGGTGGCGGAAATCTGGTTATGCAACTCCCTACCTTCGGTACTGAAGCTGTGCAAAACGTCGGTCAGCATAATGGTGTAACCAGCCTGAATGCGCAGGTTGTGTGTCCCGGGACAACTGACGATGGAACGGTTACCATGGCGCTGATGCCAAATCCGAATAGCTTTACAGGTAAGGTTCTTAACAATACTGCAGCTCCTGCAGGTGCTGCAGAAGGTGTCGGTATTGTCGTAATGGGTAACGATGGTCAGCCTTTGGACTTCTCAGAAGGTAGCGCTGCCAATATTACGGCTCCCATGATCGCTGGCAATGCCAACATTATGATTTCAGCGACTTATGCAAAAGATGGCTCAGGGACGGCTGTTTCTGCTGGTGAAGTGAGTGCCGTACTGCCTTTCGTAATGACTTACGAATAATAGATGATCAATGTGAGGCATGGCTTCGGCCATGCTCTCCATATCAGAGTAAAGTCTATGCGTATATTTTTTTCCTGCTGACGTGTTTTGGTGTAATTATTTATCCTACTTACGTAAATGCATCTATTAGTCTTTCTGCTACGAGGGTAATTTATGAGAGTAAACAAAAAGATGCATCAATAAATGTTGTCAATAATGGAAACAAAGAAGTCTTGATACAAAGTTGGTTGGCTCAGGAGGATAATAATAATCCACCTCCATTTGCGGTAACCCCTCCACTGGTTAAAATGAAAGGAGGCCAGCACCAATTATTACGGGTCTTGTATCAGGGGCACAGCTTGCCACAAGATAAAGAGTCGGTATTTTGGCTTAATGTACAAGAGATACCACTGCAAGTTGAGGGTGATAACCAGCTACAGTTAGCATTAAGGCAGAGAGTGAAGCTCTTCTATCGCCCAGCTGGATTAAGCGGAACTGCCAATCTTGCATCAACTCAGCTTAACGTCACTGTTAGAGGTAACAAGTTGGAGTTTTATAATCCAACGCCTTACTACATCAATATGCTTTGGTTTCGCCAGGGTAATTTAACACTAAAAGGAAAAATGATTGCGCCGAGAGATTCGCTCACAATCGACTCTCCTGGGATAAGGTCAACTGGTGAATTTGACATCGCCGTTATCAATGATTTTGGTGGGCAAACCATATTTAATGGGAAGCTTATAAATGGACTTTCCGCAGGCATGCGGGGTAATAAATAATCTCAACTCATCAGATTTAAAGGTTGTGTGAGATTGATTGTTAATTTTTATTTGAAATGTTGGGTTGTTTTTTCTGCCGCCACAGAATAGGTACTAGCTCAACAAAAAAGGTTGCTCAATGTCTCTCAATCTGAAAAAGAAGTGTTTTTTCTCTGCCTATCTGAGCGGAATTATAGCCGCTACTGCCACAGATGGGGCTTTTGCTGACTCTGAAAACGTGAGTAGCAAGCCTAAATTCAACAGCGCTTTCTTGCAAGGTGGCAGTGAACTGGATCTTGAGCTTTTTCTTAAACAAGGAAATATTGCTCCAGGGCAATATCGGGTTGAGCTGTATCTCAATGAACTGCTTTTCTCTATGGAGAATATAGTTTTTTCCTCCCGTGAGGGTGAGGTTGCACCTTGTATCACTCTAGAATTGATGGAAAGGCTTGGCGTCAAAAGTGAGCTACTCAGCAATGTTATATCTTGTGTGGACCTGGCGCAGATAGAACATGCTAGTTGGGACTATGATACCGGAGCCCAGAAACTGCGCCTTTCCATCCCCCAAGCCGCTTTAAAACGCAGCACTCGAGGTTACGTAGACCCAGCTTTATGGGATCAGGGGGTCAATGCTGCGTTTGTTAACTACAACTTGCAAAGCCGATTTGATCATCATCGCAATTATACTGATAGCCATAGCCACTATCTTGGCATGAGTTCGGGGGTGAATATTGGCCCTTGGCGTTTGCGTAATCAAAGTCAGCTCAACGGTGTTAATGACAAAGGATATTGGCAAAGCCTGCGTACCTTCGCAGAAAGGGATCTGACTGACTGGCGAAGTCAGCTCAGTGCTGGTCAGATCAATAGCAGTTCAGACATATTTAATAGCCAATCCTTATTGGGACTGCAGATCCGCTCTGACGATGCAATGCTACCCGACGAGCTACGTGGCTACTCGCCGGTTGTAGTCGGGGTTGCTGACACTAATGCCACGGTTGAGATCCGTCAGGGTGGCAACCTGATCTTCAGTGCGCCTGTGCCCCCCGGTCCCTTCGAATTTCGCGATATACCTACATTCGGCAGTAATGGTGACTTGGAGATCACAGTTATTGAGGCGGGTGGCACCCGCAAAGTACGGACCCAAGGGTTTGGCATGCTACCTGTGATGGTTCGCGAAGGGACTAGCCGCTATCAGTTCAGTTTGGGCCAGCTTGAGACAGACCTGTTACCGGCGACAGAGTCTTGGTATTCCTCAGTGGATGGAGCTTATGGCTTCCTGCCAAATCTTACCCTATATGGTGGGGTTGAGGGCATGCAGCAGTATTATGCTCTTAATGCTGGCTTAGGTTTTGGTAGCAGCTTGGGTTCCTTTTCGTTTGATGTCACCCACTCCGACAGCGACACTCGGATGGGGCATTATCAGGGGCAGAGTTATCGTTTTCGCTATGGACGGGTATTTCATGATGTAGGCACCACGTTGGCGCTTTCGGGTTACCGCTATGCGACGGAAGATTATCGTAGTGTTGATGACCATATCAATGATTTCAGCCCCAAGGGGGTGACTTCTTATGGTTCCCGGACTCGTTCTAATATGCACCTTTCGGTCAGTCAGCAACTCGCCAGTGATTGGGGGCAACTTACATTGGCCGCAAGTGAAACTGGTTACTGGGATCGCAAGCCAACTTCACGCTCGCTCTCGGCGAGTTATGGCAACAGCTGGCAACGCCTGAGCTATCAACTGGGGGCGGAGCGTAACCACAGTAGTTGGCGCGATGAGACTCAATTTACTTTTTACGCATCACATCCGCTCTCTTGGGGTGAAGGAAAGCACCGCCTCTCTATTGGAGGCAGTCAGCAGACGTGGGAACAAGGGAGTAATAGGTCTCATACCAACAGACAAAATGTTGGCCTCTCTGGTAATTGGGATGCTTATAGTTACAACCTTGACGCAAGTCGTGACAGTTTGGGAAATCAACGTTGGTCTGCGAGCAGCACCCTGCGCTCTGCCTTTGGTGAAGGCGGTATAGGCTTTAGTCAGGGTAGTGATTATCACACTGTGAATACCCACTGGGCAGGATCATTGATCGTCCATAACGGTGGCAAGCTCAACGCGGCACCCACCTTCTATGACGGCGCCATCTTGGTGGAGGTTCCTGGTCAGGAGGGGGTTGGTTTCAATAGTAGCCGAGCTAAAACCGGCTCCAATGGCTTTGCCCTGCTGGAAAACAGTACTCCCTATCGGCGCAATCAGGTCTCAGTAGATAGCCAGACTTTAGCTGCAGGGGTTGAGCTGGAAAACGGCGCAGCGCAAGTAGTACCGCGTAGGGGGGCGATAAGCTATGCCCAAATTTCTGCACGCAAGGTCATCCGAGTTCAGTTTACTCTGCTCGATGACAGTGGTCAGCCCTATCCTTTTGGTACGCAGCTTGAATTGAGCAATGGCACTCTGCTCGCCTTGGCTGACCCCAATGGCCGTGCTCTGGCGCTACTCGATCAACCGCAAGGGGAGTTGGTGATAGTTAGAAGAGATGAGCGTTGCCAGGTACCCTACCGGCTTACCGAAAGTAACGCTGGTAACTTTAACAGCGCGGTCTTGCAGTGCCGAAGATGACAATAACCTCTGATCATTGGTACCTGCTTAAAAAATCATATTATGAAAACGGTAAAATTAGCATCATGATGAACTTAAATAAATTATGCTTGATATTTCTTTTTATTTTTTCAAATGGTGCCATAGCTTGCACTTCAGTTTATACCACGTTAGATTTTTCTACCGCTATAACGAGGGATTTTACCGGTGGTCAGCATGCAGTTCCTCTTGGGACTTTAGGTAACATGTCAACTGAAAGGAGCATACCAACAGTTTTTTCTAATTGTAATAGTACTCTTCCTACAGAAACGTCCTATTATGCGCAATACAATGGTGCATTAGGGAACCCGGTGACCCATTATAGTGGGGCCGGACACACTGTTTATCAACTGCCTAATGTTCCTGGTATTGGGGTGTCATTTTTTATGGCTGATCCGAATATGCCATGGAATCAGCTAAGGAGTACAAAATCCTTAATGATTAAGAGTAATTACCCCGGTATAGGATTCAAATCTCGAGTGCAATACCATATTATCGGTGAGTTGAAAAATGGCAATTATAATGTACCAAGGAGACACGTTGGGAACATGACGGTTGAGGGTACTAAGACAGTGACCCCAGTTCAGTTATGGTCACCCCAAACGACCATAACAGTAAATGTGGCATCATGTAAACTCGATGTCCCCCCTTTAGTTAACTTGAATCCCGATATTTCTAAACCGACACAGTTTAATGTGACTGTCAAGGGATGTAGTGGAAGGACAACTGTGTCTACATCTTTCAGTGATGCTAACAGTCCTGCTACAACGAGTACATCGCTGAAAAACAACGGGACGGCAACTGGGTATGCTCTTAAATTAGAAGTTGTTAATGGTGGTGCGGTGCAAATACTCCCTGTCGCTTCGAGCGGTGCGAGCTCGCGTCCGGGGGAGATTCCGATGGGGACTGGAAATGTAAATGTTCCTTTAGTAAAGAGTTTTAATGCCATAGTGACTAAGGATGGTGGTAAACCACAACCTGGTACGTTAGATTTTAAAGCCATTGTAGGTGTTTCGTATCGCTAAATAACTGATCCTAATAGTGCTACACCTTCGCTGTGCCATAGCCATTCCCAGGGAAAGGAGACACGGTATCCATGAAGTGTTTCACTCGAGTCAGCAGGTTGGCCATCCCTCTGCATTGATGATTGCGCGTGATGGTTTCATGTAACTTGTGCCACAGCCGTTCTATGTGATTAACCCAAGGACTGTAAACTGGCTGGAATACCAGGCAGAACTTGGGATGCTTCTTCAACCATCGCTCGGTCTGTTTGCTTTTGTGAATGATGTAGTTATCGAGGATCAGCGTGATGGTTTTGGCTCGTCGGTTGTGGTGACGCAGCTTTTCCAGCATGGCGATAAACAGGGATGAGTTTTTCTTTATCCCGCTGACGTAAAGTACTCTTCCGTTGCCTGCGTGGAGAGCGCCTGCCAGGTAATGTTTTGCATTCTGCCCCGGTGTGACAACCCGCTTTTGCTGCGCTCTGAACATCCAGTCGGCCCCTAATTTGGGATTGAGGTCTATATCGACTTCATCCTCATAAAACACCGGATTAGCGGCATCACAACGGGCCAGAGCAGCGTCGATATTCGCCATTTTCTCCTGATAGGCCGGGTCTTTTATCCGCAAGGTCGGCACGGGCCTGCGCCAGACAATGCCCATACGAGGTAACCATCGACGAAGTGTGGAGGCTGCCATATTGAGCCCTGTTAACCGATTGATTTTGATGGCCAATAGCTCAGTACACCAACGGCTGCGCTGATAACCAAAATCTTGAGGAGAAAACTGCATGAGCAACACCAGTAAGGTGACAATCTTGGCGATAGGTAAGACTGGGGCTCGGCCAGCCGGTAAGGCTTCTAACGCACCCACACCTTCATCTCGATACCACCGAAGCCAACGGCCGATGGTCGAGCGAGCAGCGCCGGTAAGGTGATGAATATCAGTGATCGTGTGTCCTTCATGTAACAGCAAGATTGCCATCAAGCGACGAGCATGCCCTTTATCACGCGTGGCATGGATGATTTTGTGAATGCGGCGCCGTTGTGATCGTGGCAGGGGTGGTAGGATAGGCATCAACTCAGTCCTTTGGGCGTGGCTTTTTTTGTTTGGCGACTAATGAGATCGCACAAACTGGACTGAGTTCCCTTCCTCCGGTGATCTACTATTCGGAACAGCTATTTAGTATGTGGAGCTGATGACAGATCATCATACATATGCGCGATCTATTTGAGGACTAAGGAAAGAAGATGCGAGCATTTTTTTTGATGTTAACGCTGTTGGCAACTTTTATTTCTAGTTATGCTAACGCCACATTTTATCTATCTACAACACGAATTATTCATCACGAATCGATGAAAGAGTCATCATTTGAAGTTTACAACACAAGTGATGATGAAATACTTATTCAAGGGTGGCTAAGTGCGGACAAAAGTGAGGTGCTTCCATTCGCCATGACACCACCTCTTGTTAAAATAGCCCCTCAAAAAAGCAATATGTTTCGTATTTTTTATGAGGGGTCAGGTCTGCCAAAAGATAGGGAGTCATTTATTTGGGTGAATGTATTGGCAATTCCTATGTCTTCGAAGGTAGATGATAGTCTACAAGTCGCTCTTCAACAGAGTATTAAGCTATTCTATCGACCATCGAATTTATCTGGTGATGCTAGAATCGCACCAGAGTTACTAATGCTATCACTAAAAGATAATCTATTGGTTGTCCGAAATACGACGCCATATCATGTAAATATAATCTCATTCAGGAAAAATGGGGTTGAGTTTGAAGGCGATATGATTCCTCCATATGGAGAAAGTGCGATAACAGCAACAGGAATAAATGGAAATGGCAATATTGAAGTAGTTGTCATTAATGATTTCGGTGGGGAAGATACATTTGAAGGAGTGTTAAGAAATGGTAAGCTAAATAAATTTAAAATAAAGAATCAGTAACGTGCGGAATCAGTTTAGAAAGAGAATTAAAGTAATTTTAGTTATTGTGTTTAATATATTCTGATTGGCTTGCAGAGTGCAGTTTAAAATCGTGAAATAGAAAGGGTGAATATCTTGATTTATATTTTTTTATAGCTCCATGGCGTTTCAATTGGCGACGTTGGGTTAAAAAATCTAAATTTATTTGGATTGTAGCTATTTTTTATTTCGGGTTTGCATTTGCTAATAATGAAGAAGGTCATATTTCCATTATAGATTACGACCAGTCTTCAGAATTGCTGTTTGTCAATATTGTAACCTCTGCCATTGGTAACCCGACTCTCTATCTCAATGCCGATGGTATCCTCTCCGAGCTTGATCGCTTTGAGTTAATCGGTGAGTACAACATGGCGGTTCACTTACCATGTAATGATTTCAACCGGGATGACATCTTGGTCTACAAGAAAGGGGGAGCGACTCTGAGACTAGGGCTGGATGCCATCACCTGCGAGCGTCCAAAGGGTCGCCTGCGGCAGCCGAGGCTGGTCTATAGCAACGCCCACTGCATCATCGACCCTAGGGGCACTTCTCTGTGGCGGGTCGGTACGCAGCTTGCGGAAAAAAACGGCTACTCGGTCTACCAGAATATGTACGCCGTATTTCTCGCCAATCGCCAACACTTCGTCGATGAAGATATCACCCGGATGCAGGATAGCCTGCTGATCTGCCCTCCGGAAGAGATGATCGCTGCCATTGACAAGCGCCATGCTGCCGAGATGTTTCAAGAGGCCGAGACGTTTCGGGTGGCCAGCAGTATGCAAAAGGGGGCGCCTGTACGCAGCGAAGAGGCGAGATCCCCTGATGAGAGTGACGAGTAACTGGTGCTGGTAATCGCCCCTGCCGAAGAGGGTGAAGAGTGCGTTGTTTCCCAAATCAACCATCAAGCCACAACTGCCCCAGCGTCAAGTGACCGTTACCCCCGGCGCTTTCTGACAGGCAGACCAAGGGTGTTCAGTTGGTTGATTGCACCTACATACGCCATCCACTCCTTGATCGTCGTCCCCTGGCAACCAGGGCGCATGCGCTATCCATTTTTTTGCTCGGCTATACTCCACAGCTTCTTTGAGGATCTCGTTCTTCATGGTCTTCTTCTCGGGCAGACGCTAGCGTTCTCGTTATCTGCTATGTCGCAGCGAGTTTGATTGAAGGGTGGTCCGGGGAAGGAGATAATCCCTCCTTTACTTTTGATTTTTACTGTATAAAAATACAGTTATAAATCATGGAGACTTATCCTATGCGTCTGGAAATCATCATCGACAAGAAACATCAGATCCCTACCACCACCATGGAGGCGCTGCGTCAGGAGTTGCTCAAGCAGTTGGGCGAGAAGTTCCCCGACCTGCATGTGCGGGTCGCACCGGGCGGTGCCATGGCGATGACGGTCAGCCGTGCCAGCAAGGAAGACAAGGAGCTGGCGGAGGCCATGGTGCAGGAGGTGTGGGAGAACGCTGACAGCTGGATGCCGGAAAACGCCGCCTCCTGAGGCTCGCTGGCCGCCCTGAGTCGTGTATGGCAGGCGCCAGAAAGACTCAACAAGGATCAGAGAAAACGCAGCCCCGGCTGCGTTTTTCCGTTTCTGGCCACACATGGAATTTACCTGCTCACATCGTGCTGGAAGGGGGATCCTGCGCCTTACAACCCGGCCCAGCGCTTGAGGCTATTGACCTGTACCCGCTGGTTGGCCTGGGCTATCTCGCGGTGGGCACGCAGCGCCTTGATGGCCTCGGGCAGGGCGGCGTGGACCTCGGCGGCCGTCATGCCGGGATGCAGCGCGGGGTGATAGGCAAGCTTGAGCAGCACATAATCGAGTCCGGTCGGGAAGCTGTCGATGCTGTTGTCGTTGAAGATGGAGGGAAACACCTTGTCCGAGTCGTTGGGCAGGCCCATCACCTGGGTGAGTTCTTCTACTACGCAATCGAGAAAACGCCCCTTGGCCCGGCTGTAATCTACCGGAATGATGACGGTGGCGCGGGCTATCTCATAGCGGGCATTGGTGGCGAAGTTGGCTATGCACAGCCCCTCTTTGAGCGCCATCTTGATGGAGGCATCCTGGCCCATGGTCCGTTTGGCCCAGCTCGCCATCTGCGAGTGTTGGGTCATGATCAGGGTGATGTTGGCGTTGTCGTTCACCAGTGTGATCGGGCGACCTATGATGCTGGCCAGATGCTGGCTCTGGATCTTGACCACCTCGGCCTGCAGCGGCTTGTCGCCAAATTCATTGATGAGCCTGAGACGGATGGGTTGCTGCCAGCGGGAGAAACGCACATTCTGCTCGTGGCCATATTCCTGTTTCATGGCGACTTCGAAGAAGCTCTGCGTCAGATAGGCGTCGCTCTGCCAGTGGTCGGCGGCGTGCAGGGAAAGCGGTGGGAGCAGCAACACCAGACTCCACAGGCTCATCAAGCCTCCCTTGAATGTGCGAGCACGGGGCAGTAGCGGATGGCGCAATGGGATCATGTTTCCTCCTTGAAACGGCAATCGGTCAGCGCGCGGCGCGCTCAATATCGCGCCAAGTGAGCCAGAGTCTGAGATCAAACTCCAGTTGATGATAGTCCGGCTCCATGTGTTGACAGAGCTGGTAGAAGGCTTTGTTGTGATCCTTCTCCTTCAGGTGGGCCAGTTCGTGCACCACTATCATCTTCAAAAAGGCGGGGTGAGCCTCCTTGAACAGGGCGGCGATGCGGATCTCGTTCTTGGCCTTGAGCTTGTTGCCCTGTACCCGGCTGACATAGGTGTGCAGGCCGAGGGCATCCTTGATCACGTTGATCTTGCCATCGAAAATCACCTTGGACAGCGGCGCCGAGCTTTTCAGATAGCGGTTCTTCAACTCCATGGTGTAACCCAGCAGCGCCTTGTCACTCTGGATCAGGTGACTGTCCGGGTAGCGTTTTTCCAGCATGTCGCCGAGCTTTCCCGCCGCGATCAGCTGTTGTACCTGGGCTTTGAGCGGGTCCGGGTAGCCCCCGAGATAGGTCAGTTCCGCCATGGTTTGTCACTCGTCACATCAAAAAAAGAGCGCCATTGTAGTCATCCCGCGTTGGCTTGGGTAGGGCTTGCTCTCTTTCCTGCGTGTGTTCGTCCAAGCAAAAGGGCCGTCACTGTGATCAATGACGGCCCTTGCTGGCGATGGTGCGGGATCAGCGCCTGCGATAAAGGCCGGGGTCCACCTCTTCATACTGGTTCACCAGAAATTGATAGAAGGCGAGGCTGGAAGGGGAGCTCGGTTTTTTCAGCTCGTCGGCAATCCGTTCCGGCTTGGCGATGATGAACTTGGGACTCTGGCGCTTGATGTCGGCCAGCACACGTTCACGCACGTCGTAGGGCGGATTGACGTTGGCAAAGAAGAGATAGGCGGAGGCCGGCTGGCGATCGGTCCACAGATAATATTGCGGCTGTATGCCATCGACCCAGATCTTGTCGGTCGGGCCGGTTTCGGCCTTGATCCGATCGACCCGTACCTGGGCCGGCAGGTTGAACGGCGTGCCCTTCAGGCTACCTTCCCAGGCGTTGTTGAGCAGCAGGACCAGCATGGCCAGCGAGGCGAGCCAGGGGGTGGCACTGCGCACATCCCAGGCGCGCCACAGGGGCACCAGGATCAGCACGGGCAGGGCCCACAGCAGACTGTTGCCGAGCACTTCCCGCACCCGTTCCAGCGACCACTCCTTGGTGCTCCAGCCGTAACCGAGCTGCTGGGCCAGCAGCCAGCTGGCGGTCAGCACCACCAGCGAGATACAGAGCAGGCCGAGGCCATCGGCTTGCTGCTCACTGCGATCCAGCAGGCAGGCGAGCGGCAACAGGGCCAGCGGCAGATAGAGCACATCGTAGTGATCGAACACATGGCCGGAAACGGAGTTGGCGACCAGGGTGAACACTACGCCGAACAGGGTGGCGCACAGGACGGGCAGATACCACTCCTGCCGCCGGCTCATCATCAGTATGATGAAGGCGGGTAGCAGCATGATGAGGCCGGTGCGCAGCAGGCCGACGCTGCCCACATCTGGCGAGAAGCCGTTACCGTAGCTGCCCTCGAAGAAGATGTCGAAGGCGTAATACTTGAATTCGGCCAGCAGGCTGTGGTGCTGGAAGTAGGCAAGCAAGGGGGCGCCTATCAGCGCCAGTCCCAGCAGGCTGGAGAAGAGCAGGGCGAAGGCGCAGCGCCACTGTTCGCGCAGGCACCAGTGGCAGAACAGCACCAGATACCAGGCGCCCCAGAAGGCGCCGTTGTTGGTGCGCATCCAGGCTACGATGGCAAAGGTCAGCGCCGCCACCAGGGCAGGTCCCCAGCTGAAGCGCTTGTCCAGCAGCATGGTGATGAAGGCCCATTGGGCGAGGAGGGCCAGATGGAAGGTCCAGTCTTCGGTCATGTTGCCGTAGTAATAACGGGTGCTGTAGAGCGCCAGCACCGCCAGCATGCTACCGAGGCGTGCGCGCAGGGAGAGGCCGAGCTGGCCGAATGCTTGCCAGCTGGCCAGCAGACCGAGCCAGCAGAGCGCCCACTCCAGCAGCCAGATCCCGAAGAAGCCACCCAGGTGGTAACCGAGTGCATTGAGGGCGAAGATCATGGGGCCCTTGATGTCGACCATGTCCCGGTAGAGCACGCCCCCCTCACTCCACATCTTGCCCATCACAGCGAACAATGAAGCATCGAAGCCGGGGGCCATGCCATGAAACAGCGGGTTGCGCAGGCAAAACAGCAAGGCCAGCAGGCCAGTGAGCAGGATCACCAGCGGCCTAAGGCCCGGATTGACACGAGGAGGGGTAAAGCGGATGACATGATTCATGGGTGACCTGTTCCAGCTGGGAAGTCTCGAAAGCGGGCCTATCTTGCCGAGCCTGACTGCGCTATGCAATGGGCGTGGCAGATGTGCTTGAAATAATTTGCAAAAGTGCCGCCTTCTGGCAAGAAAGCGGCACTTTTTATGACAAACGTGGCAGAAGTGGTGGTCTGAGTCCCACTGGGTTCACGACATGGCGCCAGGGCCCTGATACACCAGCAGCGGCGGCATGACACTCAGCTCGGGCAGATAGCGGGCCCAGCGGATGAAGGCATCCGCCAGCGTGATGCCGAGCTCCTGATTGTGCTGGGTCAGGGTGCGGGCCAGCGCCGTGTAGCCCTCCTTGCCGGAGGCGGTATAGGCGCTTGATACCCCCCGGTAGATAGCATCGGCCTCGACCGGCTGCCACTGACCCGGGCTCGCCTCCCACTCCAGCCGGGTGATCCTGGCCCCTTTGGGCTTGTCTGCCTGGTAGCTGAAACGGACGCCGGCAGTATAAGGGAAGCTGCCGCTGCCGTTACCCGTCACGCCGTTGTTGGTGGCGTTGTCGATGGCCCCCTCCAGCGCCTCGGCCAGTTCATGGCCGTGCACCCGATAGAGGGTGAGCGGAATGGCAAAGGGCAGCAGGCGACCGGCGATATCCGCCTCGCTGAGCGGCCCGGGTTCGAGGGCGCAGCGCACGCCCCCTGCGTTGTGCAGGGCGAAATCCACCTGACCGACCTGTTCACGGGCACCGGTCAGCATGGCGTGAGCGACCAGGGGGGCAACCTGGCTGCCGGCTGGCAGGTTGGCGTCGGGCAGGCGCTGATGGTGCAGTGGCCCGGCGAGCCGGGTCACAATGCGCTGGGTCATGGTTTCGAGCTCGGGCCGGTAGCGCTTGGCCAGATGCGCCTCAAGTTCAGGCGCTGGCTCGCAGAAGTGCAGACCGGCTGGCGGCGCTGAGTCAAACGGCCAGGGTTGCCAGGGCAGCCACTCCAGCTGGCCCTGGCTGCGCCGCACTCGGCCGCGCGCGTCAAATTCCAGCTCGCACACCCCGAGGCAGAGCGCGCTGTGGGCCGCATGCAGTATGGCGACGTCGTTCACCATCAGCGGATAGCTGCCGTCGCTCTCGAGCCCGAGCGGAGCCAGATCCCCCAGCTGACTGTGAGTGTGGCCACCGATGATGAGGCTGAACTCCGGAAAGCGAGCAGCCAGGCGTTTGTCCTGCTCAAGCCCCAGATGGCTCAGCAAGATGATGTGGTGAATGCCTTCGGCCTTGATGTCGCTGATCGCGGCGACCAGCGTCTCCTCGATGCCGTGAAAATGGGTATAGGCATCGGGATTGGCGATGGCGGCCATCTGCGGCAGTGTGATGCCGAGCAGGGCGAAGGGCACTCCGTCTATGATGCGTTTGTGCCAGGGGCGGCTGGCGTCATGGAGCATGGGCAGGCCCCTCAGCCGCAACGGGGTATCGGCCGGTTCCTGACTGCTGTCCAGGTTGGCGGCCAGCACTGGGAAGTCGAGCTGGCGCAAAAACTCCACCAGAGGACCGTTGCCCAGATCGAACTCGTGATTGCCAATCACCATGGCATCCGGCTGCAGCAAACTCAGCAGATCTGCGTTGGCTCGCCCCTTGAAACGGTTGAAATAAAGCGAACCCTGGAAGGTGTCGCCGCCGTGCAGGAGCAGGCAGGTCTGACCCGCCGCGTCTGCCTGCTGACGCAGGGCGGTGAGCCGGGAAAGGATGCGGGCATAGCCGCCACATTGAGTACGCCACTCGGACTCGCCAACGGGGGAGAAGCGCATGGGGGCGCCATCGAAATGGGAGTGGCAGTCACTGAAGTGGGCAAGTTGAACCGTAATACTCATCTCGGTCCTCCTTAGAGAAAAAAAGAGCTCAGAGTCTACTCCAACCTCGGGGGAAGATACCAGCCCGGCAGGACGCCGGGCTGGTGAGGAAAGCGCCAGTTCTGGCAGGGGCCAGAGTCAGTCCCCCCGCAGGTTCAGGCCGAATGTCAGGCGGGGACCATGATCTGGGTGGCGAGGATCACCACCACCAGGCCGACGGCGACCGGCACCGAGGTGCGCTTGACCACCTCGAATGGAGAGAGATTACCCATGCCCGCACAGGCAACCACCACGCCGGAGACCGGGGATATGGTGCGGCCAAGGTTGGAGGCCTGCAGCATGGGGATGACCAGGTAGGCAGGATTGACGCCCAGGCTGGTGGCAAGATGGGGAATAAGCTCCACGAAGGCGTAGAAGGGAGCGTTGCCGGAACCCGTGGTAAAGGCGGCCAAGGTGGTGATGACCACCAGTACCAGCATGATGACGAGGCCGCCGGTACCAAAGCTTTGCGCCAGACCCAGCAGGTTAGCGATGAAACCGAGCCCCATCAGACCCTGGGCAAACACACCGGCCCCCACCAGCAGCATGACCACGCCAGCGAAGGCGTCAGCCATGCTGCGCCAGCACACCTGCAGACCGTCGAGCAATTCCTTGCCATTGCGCTTGCGCACCAGTTCCAGCAGGGCGGCCAGCACCAGACAGATGATAATGATGGTCACTATGTCGAGCTTGGGGCCCAGTTTCCCGTCAAACAGCAGCACGCCGATGATGGGGGTGAACGGCAGTATGGCGTAGAAGCCGGGGGCGTCTGTGATGAGATCGCCCGGTGCGACAGGTTCGTTGTGTTCGTCCGATTTCTGATCCAGGTAGCGCTGCCAGAAGAAGTGAGTCACCGCCATGCAGGCGATGGCAATCAGCGAGATGGGCAGAGTCAGCTTGAAGGCAAAATCCAGCAGCGGCATGTTGGCGGCCTGAGCAGCCATCACCACGTCACCGGAGGTCGGTGCCAGAATGATGGCGGCTGGCGAGGCGCACACCGCCGCCGCCGCGCCACGGGAGATCCCCATGTTGACCATCAACGGGAACAGGGTGGCCATCAAGAGGACGCCCAGACCGGTTGCAGAGCTCACCGCCAGCGACATGGCGCAGGCCACCAGATAGGCGGCCACCAGCAGGATATAGGGTGATTTGATGATGCCGAGCGGCTTGCTGGCCAGTTTCACCAGTATGGTATTGGCACCTATGTGGCTCATGTAGCCGGCAAAACCGCACAGCACCATGATCAGCATGCCAAGGCCACCACCACGATCCACCAGCAGGAAGCGCACATATTCAAAGACGTCGGTGGCCACGTGACCGGTGGAGGTGACGCTGGCAGGCAGTACGGCCTTGCCCATCAGGGCGGTAATGGTCAGCAGCAGCAGACCGCCACTGAGCAGCACCCCGGTGGCCGAGTAGCCCTTGAAGATGTAGCGACCCACGGTCAGGGTGACCAGGGTGCCAATAAGGAGTTCCATCATAGAGTGAGTTCCTGAGTCCGAAATTGAAGGTGGATACATTTTTGGCGTCAACGTGGAGGGTCATCTGACCCATCCCGAAAAGTATCAACATAAAACTCGACGATTGTTATCCAATCAGGGATGGCTCACCATGATGTCAATCATCACTTGTGATCTTGCTTTCAAATCAATGAAAGCGCGGGGTTGCGACTTGTCAATCTGATACTCGGGCTTTTTGACGGGAGTGGGTGACAGTCGCAGGGATCGCGGTTAATCTCCTGCGTCGAGTATTAATACGTTGATAATTAATTAAAATAACACCCCGAGCATCAACGAGGTCAAGGCAGCATAAATGGGAATGATCAGCAAAGTTTTCATGGTGGCAGCCTTGCTGTATACCGCCACAGCAGGGGCCGAACGTTCTCGTTATACCGGCATCAAGGTCGAGCCTGACATCAAGGTTGATTTCCAGTTTTACCGGGTGTTTGGACCGGATGTCGTCAGTGTGTCCCGCCAGATAGCAAAACAGGGGCAGACCCAGGCCCGCGGCCATATCGGCATGGCCAGCTACCAACTTTCCTGGCAGTTGCAGACCCGCCCCGAGGCCGACCGCTGCGCGCTGGAGCAGGTCAGGATCACCACCCGCATCAAGGTAATGGTACCGAACTGGATGGACAAGGCGAGGGCCTCTGCTGCAGAGCGCCAGAAGTGGGACACGCTGGTGACCGCCATGTTCGATTATGAGAGCCGTCACAAGCAGATCTTGCTGGAGAGCGTCAGCCAGCTTGGCATCCAGTTGGCACAACTGCCGGTGGAGCGCGATTGCGCCGCCCTGCAATATCAGGCCTGGCAACAGGGGCAGGGGGTGCTGGCCAGCACCCGTGAGCGCTTCACCCAGTTGCAGCAACAGACGGATCACGGCCGCACATTGGGGGTGATCTGGCCCAAGGGCATCTAGCGCCTTGGTCGGCGTTACCAGCGATAAAAACGGGCTCCCGGTGGGGAGCCCGTTTTTATTGGGGTGGATTCGCCAACCGGGGCTGGCGGTCAGTTGAGGGGCTTGCCCTTGAGCAGTTTGCGCACCCAATAGCGCGCCGGATGGAGCGCTTCCAGCAGATCGGCGGATAGCGGTAGCGGATCGCCACAGATCTCGCTGGCAAGCAGCTCACCGCACAGCGGCGCCGAGCAGAGGCCCCGTGAGCCGAGCGCCCCCAGCACATACAGGCCGGGATGCAGTGGTAGCGGCGCTGCATGTGGCTGATCAAATTGGAGCCTGGCGTAGTGATCTGCCAGGCTTGCCAATCTGGCGATTGGCCCCATCACCGGCAGGTGATCCCGGCTGGCGCAGCGCACGCCCACCCGTGCCTCGTTGCCACTGATATTCACCTCGGCTGGCCAGATCTGCTCCGGCAGGCAGGCTTGCAGCCGGGTCTGGTTTTGCAGCTGTTCTTCTGCGCGAAACTCGAGGCTGTGCTGGTTACGGCCATAGCTGGCACCGATACAGTGCTGCTGGTTGTGCGCGGGCGTGAGGTAGCCATCGTAACAGAGCACCGTCTTGAGCCGGCTCAGAGTGGCCGTGGTCGGCACATGGCTCACCTGACCGCGCACCGGATAGAGCGGCAGCTCGGCAAAGGGGAGCAGGGCGGGCAACTGATGACCGGCGGCCACGACCAGATTGGGGGCCTGCCATTGACGCCTCTCATGGCTTTCAACCCGCCAGCCATCTGCTTGCTCATAAATAGCCGTGACTGGGCAATCGTATTCCACTTGCAGCAGGCCGCTGGTTTGCGCCTCCTTGATGGCTGCGCGGGTGAGATCGGCCGGACAGAGCCAGCCCCCCAGCGGATAGCTGACCCCGGCATGACCCGAGGGCAGGCCACATTCGTGTTCGGCTTGAGTGGGCGTCAGTGGGTGCATCAGCGCGGGCGGGAAAGGGCCCTGTTGCATCTTGGCCAGCTTGGCGCTGGATTTGTCGTCATAGCCAAGCTGCACCACACCGCACAATTCAAAGGCGATGGCATGGCGCTCGGCCAGGGTCAGCAGCCGTTGGCGTGCATAACCGAAGGCCAGCGAGTAAAAGCGTGACAAGGCATCGTGCTCGCCGTTGAGCAGGGGATAGAGTGCCCCCTGTCGATTACCGGAGGCGCCGGTAGCCAGTTCATTGTCCTCGCAGAGCAGGGTGACCTTGCGGCCCCGCTCCACCAGCGAGAGCGCCGTCATGGCCGAGGCGATGCCGCCGCCAATGATCAGCACCTCGCCGTCTTGCCCCGCCGGTCTGGCATACCAGGGGGCGATGGTGCGCTGTGGTGTCTTGTCTACCCGCTCGCCTGCCAGCATTGCCCACTTGCTGCCATGGCCCTTGACCTTCTTCATGGCAAACCCCGCGGCAATCAGGCCACGACGCACGAAGCCGGCGCTGGTAAAGGTGGAGATGGTTGCACCGGGACGAGCCAGGCGGGCCAGGCCCTCGAATAACTCTTGTGTCCACATCTCGGGATTTTTTGCCGGTGCGAATCCATCCAGATACCAGGTATCCACCAGCCCCTGCTCACCATGAGGCACTTGCGGCAGCATATCCTTGATGTCCCCCAGCCAGAGATCGAGTCGAATGCGGCCGCCCGCAAAGTGCAGACGATGGCAGCCAGGGACGGGCAGTGGCCACTGTGCGATGAGTGCCTGGCTGAAGGGGGCAAGCTCGGGCCAGGCGGCCAGTGCCTTGCGAAGATCGCCCTGGGTGAGGGGGAATTTTTCGAAACTGATGAAGTGCAGACGGGCGCCGTTGCCGGTGTGGGGAGCCTGTTCAAGGAAGGCTTTCATTGTCGCCAGAAAGTTAAGGCCTGTGCCGAAACCTGTTTCACCTATCACGAAACTGTCACTATTGTGGTGAGAAAATCGCGCTGGCAACCCATTTTGCTGCAAAAAGACGTAGCGGGTTTCACTTAGACCGTTATCATTGGAAAAGTACACATCCCCGAAGTCACTGGAGAGTGGAGTTCCCGCTTCATTCCAGTCCAATCGGGCATGATGTAAGGATGTTTGACTCACGTTTCCCTCTGCTCGCGTCATAAGAACGCGGGCATTCTACGTGAAAGCAGACCAGTTTGGCAGCCGAAAGCGGGTAGACTTGGCGCCAGTTTTTCCAGACGAGATGAATTAATGAGAAGAGCAGTGATCACCGGTATCGGCGTCATCTCCAGTATCGGCAACAACAAGGAAGAAGTGCTGGCCTCCCTGAAATCAGGTAAATCTGGCATCACCTATTCCGAGCAGTTCGAGCAGCACAACCTGCGTAGCCGTGTCTGGGGTAACATCAAACTCGATCCGTCTGAACTGATCGACCGTAAAGTCATGCGTTTCATGGGTGACGCTGCGGCCTATGCCTATCTCTCCATGCAACAGGCAATTGATGATGCCGGGTTGCAGGAAGATCAGATCTCCAACGAGCGTACCGGCCTGGTGGTCGGTTCCGGTGGTGCATCCGGCAAGAACACCTCAGAGTCCTGCGACATTGCCCGTGAGAAAGGCGTCAAGCGGGTGGGCCCCTACATGGTGCCGCGCACCATGTCTTCCACTACCTCTGCCTGCCTGGCGACCCCGTTCCAGATCAAGGGTGTCAACTACTCTATCAGCTCTGCCTGTGCCACCTCTGCCCACTGCATCGGTCACGCCATGGAACTGATCCAGCTGGGTAAGCAGGACGTGGTCTTCGCCGGCGGCGGTGAAGAGCTGGACTGGTCTTCCACCATACAGTTTGACGCCATGGGTGCCCTGTCCACCAAGTACAACGACACCCCGGAAAAAGCGTCCCGTACCTATGACGCCAACCGCGATGGTTTCGTCATCTCCGGTGGCGGTGGCATCCTGGTGGTCGAGGAGCTGGAACATGCCCTGGCCCGTGGTGCTCACATCTATGCCGAGCTGACCGGTTACGGTGCCACCTCCGATGGCTACGACATGGTCGCTCCGAGCGGTGAAGGCGCTGTGCGTTGCATGAAGATGGCGATGCAGGGTGTGGGCAAGGTTGACTATATCAACACCCACGGCACCTCCACTCCGGTGGGTGACACCAAGGAGCTGGAAGCTATCCAGACGCTGTTTGGCACTAACGGCCCCAAAATCTCCGCGACCAAAGCGATGACCGGCCATGCGCTGGGCGCTGCGGGCGTGCATGAAGCTGTCTACTCCCTGCTGATGATGGAACACGGCTTTATCGCCCCCAGCATCAACATCGAGACCCTAGACGAGAAGGCTGAGGGGCTGCCCATCGTACGCGAGTACGAGGCGGCTGATCTCAATACCGTCATGTCCAACAGCTTCGGCTTTGGCGGTACCAACGCATCACTGGTGTTCAGCAAGTTCAAGGCTTGATGAGTCGATGATGTGAAAAAAGGCGCCGCAAGGCGCCTTTTTTATTGGCAATCGGTCGACCCTCAGGCGAGGTCGGTCAAGGGTAGCCGCATATAGACAGCGTCCTCACCGTACTCGTCCAACGATTTGGGAGTGTTGGCGGGCACAAAGCCCTGCTTGCGCCAGAAAGTCGGGGCATCCTGCACCGCCACCAGCCCGGCATACTCGTAGCCTTCCGCGCTGGCAAAGGCGAGGGCGGTTTCCAGCAGCCGCTGGCCAATGCCCTTGCCGCGCGCCTGTGCTGACACGGCCAGATCGTGCAGGTAGAACTCGTCGTTCCCCGCCAGCGTCTGCATGGGTACCGAGAGGGCGGGGGGCTGGTGGGCGCGCCAAGGATGGCAGAGCAGGTAACCCAGTACCTTGCCCTGATATTCGGCCACCCAACAACAGTCGGGAGCCAACTCGGCCTTGCTGCTCATGACCTCGAGGGGTTCAGGATCCAGCTGATGATAACACTCATCCTGAATGGCCATGATGGTGGGCCAGTCATTGGCCCGGGTCGTGCGTATCTGGATCATCGTCATGGGGCATCGCTGCTTGGGTGTGCTGATTACATAATATGTCTGTCAGCCAGCGTACCAGAATGCGTTCATGAACTGAATGACAACCTCCAAATGAGGCTCTTTGTGGCCGGTATTCTTAACGAGCGGTCTGCTTGCTGACCTGCTTGATCAGGTGATAACGCAGGGAAGGGGCATCCGCTGGCACGTCGTTGAGCCGCTCCTTGCTGACGGTCAGCTGGTACTGGTAGCCAGGTTCAAATTGAAAGCCTTCTATCTGCTGATAAAACAGGCTCCAGGCTTGCTGCTCATCGCTGCGAGCCTGCATGCACAGCATGGGGCCGACACCGACGCAGTCGACCAGCTGGCTGTTGATGTAGAGGGTTTCCCCTTGTAACGGGGTCGTCGGTGCGTTCTGACAGGCGGTAAGCAGCAGGGCGGCGCTGATGAACAGTGGTCTCATGATGGACTCCTTCTGATCGACAAGGGGGGCATTAGAGCGGTAAATAAAAAGGCGGTCAATGACCGCCTT
This sequence comes from Aeromonas popoffii, assembly GCF_037818705.1. Taxonomy (NCBI): domain Bacteria; kingdom Pseudomonadati; phylum Pseudomonadota; class Gammaproteobacteria; order Aeromonadales; family Aeromonadaceae; genus Aeromonas; species Aeromonas popoffii. The sequence goes on from NZ_CP149129.1 coordinate 1,879,871, forward strand.
GCTGACAAACCGTGTCGATTCAGTGCATCAACGCTGATCGAGCGGGGTGAATTCCCGTTGGGCCAAGCCGGTGTAGAGCTGACGCGGACGGCCGATCTTCTGATCCGGGTCCGAGTGCATCTCGTTCCAGTGGGCAATCCAGCCTATGGTGCGGGAGATGGCGAAGATCACGGTGAACATGGACATAGGGATGCCGATGGCCTTCATGATGATGCCGGAGTAGAAGTCCACGTTCGGGTAGAGCTTCTTCTCGACGAAGTAATCGTCCGACAGCGCGATGCGCTCCAGCTCCATGGCCACATCCAGCAGCGGATCCTTGATCTGCAGCTCTTCGAGCACCTCGTGACAGGTCTGGCGCATCACCTGGGCACGGGGATCGTGGTTCTTGTAAACCCGGTGACCGAAGCCCATCAGACGGAACGGATCGTTCTTGTCCTTGGCCTTGGCGATGAACTCGGGAATGCGATCCACAGAGCCAATCTCTTCGAGCATCTTGAGACAGGCTTCGTTGGCACCGCCATGAGCTGGTCCCCACAGGGAGGCGATCCCGGCGGCAATACAGGCAAACGGGTTGGCACCGGAGGAGCCGGCCAGACGCACGGTGGAGGTGGAGGCGTTCTGCTCGTGATCCGCATGCAGGGTGAAGATGCGGTCCATGGCGCGTTCGACGATGGGGTTGACCTTGTACTCTTCGGTCGGCACGCCAAACATCATGTGCAGGAAGTTGCCAGCATAGGAGAGGGCATTGCGCGGCTGCATGAATGGCTGACCGATGGAGTACTTGTAGCACATGGCGGCCAGGGTCGGCATCTTGGAGAGCAGACGGAAGGCACAGATCTCGCGGTGCTCTTCGTTGTTGATGTCGAGCGCATCGTGATAGAAGGCGGACAGCGCACTGACCACACCACACATGATGGCCATGGGGTGGGAGTCACGACGGAAGCCGCGGAAGAAGAAGGCGATCTGCTCGTGCACCATGGTATGGCGGGTGACCAGACGCTCGAACTCGGTGTACTGCGCCTTGGTGGGCGCCTCGCCGTACAGCAGTATGTAGCAGACTTCGAGGTAGCTGGCCTGGGTGGCCAACTGGGCGATAGGGTAACCACGGTGCAGCAAGACACCCTGATCGCCATCGATATAGGTAATGGATGATTTACAAGCACCGGTGGCCATAAAACCGGGGTCAAAGGTGAAGTACCCTTGCGCGCCCAATTTTCTGACGTCGATCACGTCGGGTCCGATAGTCCCAGACAGGATCGGTAGTTCTACCGGGTCTTTACCGGGCAGGTGTAGGGTGGCTATCTTATCAGCCATAGCACGTCTCCTTTGCTCTTTTATAATTTGATTCCAGCTCTACTTTATTACGAGTTTGATGACGCTGGCAAAGGTTCTGACCTGTACCAGGGGCAGCTGGAGCGCCCTATTTGAAACAGAGTTAAGGGGTGCTGTCAATTTTTCTGGATGAACATTAATGGCTTGTTAAATGAGTTGTGAGATCTGGTTTACGGTTTTGGGTTTTCTTTGTAGCTAATTGATTGTCATTGGTTAAGCCCGCCGATATACTGCGCCTCGTGGGTGATGGCTGTCGGTGTTTGAAACGCTTGTGCAAAGTCGGATGCGATATTGAAAATGTTGTTTTTGGCTTTTTTGAGTTGTTTTGGTAACAAAAACCTAGCAAATGCCACTCCGTGCCCTCATAAGCGTGTAAAAACAATAACTAACGTGCTCAATGGAGCTGAGTGGGCAAAGCCGTGAAAAATAAAAAGAGACCTGTAAACCTCGACCTACAGACGATCAGCTTTCCTGTCACCGCCATCGCTTCCATCTTGCATCGTGTCTCAGGGGTGATCACCTTTGTGGCGCTCTCTGTCTTGCTGTGGATGCTTGGTACTTCACTCGCCTCTCCCGAAGGATTTGAAACCGTGGTGTCCATCATGGACAACTTCCTGGTCAAATTCGTGTTGTGGGGGATCCTGACTGCGCTGGCGTACCACATTGTGGGCGGTCTGCGTCATCTGGTCATGGACATGGGCTATTGGGAAGAGCTGGAATCCGGTAATCAGAGTGCCCGTGTGGCCTTCGTGATCACCGCGGTTTTGGCGGTATTGGCGGGAGTACTGGTATGGTAACCAATTCTGCAACATTCGGGCGCAGCGGTGTTCATGATTACATCCTGATCCGTGCCACCGCCCTCATTATGACGGCTTACGTCCTCTATCTGGTTGGCTTTGTCGCGTTCAATGACATCAGCTACGAGGTGTGGACCGGCTTCTTCGCCAAAACCTTCACCAAGGTATTCACCCTGTTGGCGCTGCTGTGCGTATTGATCCATGCCTGGATCGGTCTGTGGCAGATACTGACCGACTATATCAAGCCGGTGGGGCTGCGCGGTGCGCTGCAATTTGCCCTGGTAGTGGTGCTGTTTGTCTATTTGATGACCGGCTTCGTTGTACTGTGGGGGGTGTAAGGTGACTATTCCAACTCGTGAATTTGATGCGGTCGTGATCGGTGCTGGTGGGGCCGGCATGCGCGCCGCGCTCTCGATTGCCCAGTCCGGCAAGAGCTGCGCTCTGTTATCCAAAGTCTTCCCGACCCGTTCTCACACGGTTTCTGCCCAGGGCGGGATCACGGTTGCGCTGGGCAATGCCCACGACGACAACTGGCAGTGGCACATGTATGACACGGTGAAAGGTTCCGATTATATCGGCGACCAGGAAGCGATCGAATACATGTGCAAGACGGGCCCCGAGGCCGTCTATGAGCTGGAGAACATGGGCCTGCCCTTCTCCCGCTTTGACAATGGCTCCGTCTATCAGCGTCCGTTTGGCGGCCAGTCCAAGAATTTTGGTGGTGAACAGGCGGCCCGCACAGCGGCTGCGGCCGACCGTACCGGTCACGCTTTGCTGCACACCCTCTATCAGCAGAACGTAAAGAACAAGACCACCGTCTTCTCCGAGTGGTATGCGCTGGATCTGGTGAAAAACCAGGACGGTCACATCGTTGGCTGTACCGCCATCGACATGGAGAGTGGTGAAGTCGTCTACTTCAAGGCCAAAGCCACTGTGCTGGCCACCGGCGGCGCCGGTCGTATCTACCAGTCCACCACCAATGCCCACATCAACACCGGTGACGGTGTCGGCATGGCGCTGCGCGCCGGGGTAGGGGTGCAGGACATGGAGTTTTGGCAGTTCCACCCGACCGGTATCGCCGGTGCCGGGGTGCTGGTGACCGAAGGTTGCCGTGGTGAAGGCGGTTATCTGCTCAACAAAGACGGCGAGCGCTTCATGGAGCGTTACGCGCCAAACGCCAAGGACTTGGCAGGCCGCGACGTGGTGGCCCGTTCCATCATGATCGAGATCCGCGAAGGCCGTGGTTGTGACGGTCCCTGGGGCCCGCACATCAAGCTCAAGCTGGATCACCTTGGCAAAGAGGTGCTCGAATCCCGTCTGCCGGGTATCTGCGAGCTCTCTCGCACCTTCGCCCATGTGGATCCGGTCAAAGAACCCATCCCCATCATCCCGACCTGCCACTACATGATGGGCGGCGTGCCGACCAACGTGAATGGCCAGTGTCTGACGCAGGATAAAGATGGCAACGACGTCCCCGTGGTCGGTCTGTTTGCCGTGGGCGAAATCGCCTGCGTCTCGGTACACGGTGCCAACCGTCTGGGCGGCAACTCGCTGCTGGATCTGATCGTGTTTGGCCGCGCTGCGGGCATGCACCTGGTCAACACCCTGGGTGAGATGGAACATGGCCGCGAGGCTTCCGAGTCTGATCTGGCCGCCGCGCTGGCCCGTTTCAATCGCTGGGAGAACAACCGCGACGGGGAAGATCCGGTTCAGATCCGCAAGGATCTGCAGACCTGCATGCAGAACAACTTCTCCGTGTTCCGTGAAGGGGATGCCATGGCCGAAGGGCTGGCCGAGCTGAAGCGCATCCGCGAGCGGCTGAAGAATGCCCGTCTGGACGACACCTCCAAGGAGTTCAACACCCAGCGCATCGAGTGCCTGGAGCTGGACAACCTGATGGAGACGGCGTTTGCCACTGCGGTGGCGGCCAACTTCCGTACCGAGAGTCGTGGTGCCCACAGCCGCTTCGATTTCCCGGATCGCGACGATGAGGGCTGGCTGTGCCATAGCCTCTATCATCCGGACACCGAGTCCATGACCCGTCGCGCTGTCAACATGTCTCCGAAAACCCGTGAGGCATTCCCACCCAAGGTGCGGACTTACTGACCAATGGCGGAGACAAGCACAATGAAGGTCACATTATCGGCGTATGGCTACATTCGCCGGTCTGTGCAGAGGTGGGAGGCCTTCCCATCTCGCTTCTTCAAGGTGCGGACTTAACGATTGCGGAGCCAAACACAATGAACGTCACATTCTCTGTCTATAGATACAATCCGGATGTTGATAACGTCCCCTATATGAAGGAATATCGTCTTGATATTCCTGAAGGTTCCGACATGATGGTGCTCGATGCACTGATCCAGCTGAAAGAGCTGGATCCCACGCTCGCCTTCCGCCGCTCCTGCCGCGAAGGGGTCTGTGGATCAGACGGTCTCAACATGAATGGCAAGAACGGTCTTGCCTGCATCACCCCGCTCTCCGATCTGCTGAAAAAGGGCAATAGCGTCATTATTCGCCCCTTGCCTGGCCTGCCGGTGATCCGCGATCTGGTGATCGACATGACCCAGTTCTACACCCAGTGGGAGAAGGTCAAACCCTTCCTCATCAACGATGAGAAATTGCCGCCCGTGCGTGAGCACCTGCAATCCCCCGAAGAGCGCGCCAAGCTGGATGGCCTGTACGAGTGTATTCTCTGTGCCTGCTGCTCCACTTCTTGCCCCTCCTTCTGGTGGAACCCGGACAAGTTCATCGGCCCGGCCGGGCTGCTCGCCGCCTATCGCTGGTTGGCCGACAGCCGCGACACCGCCGCCAGCGAACGACTGGGTAACCTGGATGACGCCTTCAGCGTGTTCCGTTGCCACGGCATCATGAACTGCGTGAACGTCTGTCCCAAAGGCTTGAACCCGACCAAGGCCATCGGTCAGATCAAGTCGATGCTGCTCAATCGGGCTGTTTAGTATCAGGGCCAGGGCGTCACGCGCCAGGCCCGACCTCTGGATAGCCATCCGTCCCCATGGCAGGATGGCTATTTAAACCCTACAAGCTGCGCTGCAGTGAACAAGATGTACAAGGGATAGAAATGCATAACGGCGTGATGAAGGCCTGGTTGGAGTCATCTCACCTGGCTGGTGCGAATGCAAGCTATATTGAGGATTTGTACGAATCCTTTCTGGAAGACCCCGAATCCGTAGCCGACGAGTGGCGCAGCCTGTTTGAACAGCTGCCTCAGGTCAATGGCCATGCGGTAGAACAACCTCATTCCCGAGTCCGCGATTATTTCCGTCGTTTGGCCAAGGATCCCTCCCGTTACAGTGCGGCTGTGTCCGATCCGCAAGTGGATGCGAAACAGGTACGGGTGCTGCAACTGATCAACGCCTTCCGCTTCCGTGGTCACCAGAATGCCAATCTGGATCCCCTGGGACTCTGGACCCGTGAAACCGTTGCCGAACTGGATCCTGCCTTCCACAACCTGCAGGGCGCCGACATGGAGGCCACCTTCAATGTGGGCTCCTACGCGATTGGTCGCGAGACCATGGTGCTCTCCGATCTCTACGCCTCGCTCAAGAAAACCTACTGCAGCAGCATAGGTGCCGATTACATGCACCTTACCTCCACCGAGGAGAAACGCTGGCTGCAGGACAGACTCGAATCCATCGAGGCTAAGGGCAGCTATAGCATTGAGGAGAAGACCCGTATCCTCGAGAGCCTGACCGCCGCCGAAGGGCTGGAAAAATACCTGGGCGCCAAGTTCCCCGGTGCCAAGCGCTTCTCGCTGGAAGGGGGCGATGCCATGGTGCCCATGCTCAAGGAGCTGATCCGTCGCGCCGGTGAGCAGGGCTGCAAGGAGGCCGTCATCGGCATGGCCCACCGTGGTCGCCTGAACGTGCTGATCAACGTGCTTGGCAAACGGGCACAGGAGCTGTTCGACGAGTTCGCTGGCAAGCATGGCGAGTCCTGGGGCACAGGGGATGTGAAGTACCACATGGGCTTCTCCTCCGATTTTGCGACCCCGGGCGGCAACGTCCACCTGGCGCTGGCGTTCAACCCGTCTCACCTCGAAATCGTCAACCCTGTGGTCATCGGCTCGGTCCGTGCCCGTATGGACAGACGGGGTGACAAGGATGGCTCCAGCGTCCTGCCCATCACCATTCACGGTGACTCGGCCATCGCCGGGCAGGGTGTGGTTGCCGAGACCTTCAACATGTCCCAGACCCGTGCCTATGGCGTGGGCGGGACTGTGCGCATCGTCATCAACAACCAGGTGGGCTTCACCACCTCCAACATGCGTGACGTGCGCTCCACCGAATATTGCACCGACATCGCCAAAGCGGTGCAGGCCCCCGTGCTGCACGTCAACGGTGACGATCCGGAAGCCGTGGTGCTGGTGACCCAGATTGCACTGGATTACCGCAACACCTTCAAACGCGACGTGGTGATCGAGCTGGTCTGCTACCGTCGTCACGGTCACAACGAGGCGGACGAGCCCAGCGCAACCCAGCCCTTGATGTACCAGAAGATCAAACAGCATCCGACCCCGCGCAAGATCTACGCCGATCAGCTGGTGGCGGAAGGCAGCATCAACCAGGAGCTGGCCACTACCCAGGTCAATGACTATCGCGATGCCCTGGACAAGGGGGAGCGGGTGGTCAAGGAGTGGCGGCCGATGGAGCTGCACTCCGTCGACTGGACCCCGTACTTGGGCCACGACTGGGCCATGCACTATGACGCCAGCCTGGCGCTTGATGAGCTCAAGTCACTGGGTGAGCGGGTCAGTCAGTATCCGGCTGCCCATGTATTGCAACGCCAGGTCGAGAAGATTTACGAAGACAGACGCACCATGGCCGCCGGTGACAAGCTGGTGGACTGGGGCTTTGCCGAGACCCTGGCCTACGCCTCGTTGGTAGCCAAGGGCTCGCGCATCCGCATCACGGGGCAGGATTCCGGCCGTGGCACCTTCTTCCACCGCCACGCCGTGCTGCATAACCAGAACGATGCCAGCACCTACACGCCGCTGTGCAATATCCACGATGAACAGGGTCCATTCGAAGTCTTCGACTCCGTCCTGTCTGAAGAGGCGGTACTGGCGTTTGAATACGGTTATGCCAGCGCCGAGCCGGCCGGCCTCACCATCTGGGAAGCCCAGTTTGGCGACTTCGCCAACGGTGCCCAGGTGGTGATCGACCAGTTCCTCTCCTCCGGCGAGCAAAAGTGGGGCCGTATGTGCGGCTTGACCATGCTGCTGCCGCACGGTTACGAGGGCCAGGGCCCGGAGCACTCCTCCGCCCGTCTGGAGCGTTATCTGCAAATGTGCGCCGAGCACAACATGCAGGTGTGCGTGCCCTCCAACCCGGCTCAGGTCTACCACATGCTGCGTCGCCAGGTGATCCGCCCGATGCGCCGCCCGCTCATCGTGATGTCGCCCAAATCCCTGCTGCGCCACCCGATGGCGGTCAGCAAGCTCGAAGAGCTGGCGCAAGGCACCTTCCAGAACGCCATCGGCGAGATCGATGCGCTGGATCCCAAAGGGGTCAAACGGGTGGTGTTCTGCTCCGGCAAGGTCTACTACGACCTGCTCGATGCCCGTCGCAAGGCCGAGCAGCATGATGTGGCCCTGGTGCGGATTGAACAGCTCTATCCCTTCCCGGAAGCAGAAGTGCGCGCCATTCTTGCCGATTACGACCACGTCACCGATTTTGTCTGGTGTCAGGAAGAGCCGCAGAACCAGGGTGCTTGGTACTGCACCCGTCACCACTACGATGGTGTGCTGCCAAGCGGTGCCCGTCTGCGTTATGCCGGTCGTCCGGCCTCGGCCTCTCCTGCCGTCGGTTACATGTCGGTCCACACCAAGCAGCAGAAAGCCCTGGTGGAAGACGCCCTTACTCTGGCCTAAGCCCTGAACAAGAAGTAACAAGGAACTGATTACATGACTATCGAGATCAAGGTACCGGACCTGCCGGAATCAGTGGCGGATGCCACCATCGCCACTTGGCACAAGAAGCCGGGTGATCTGGTTGCCCGTGACGAAGTACTGGTTGACATCGAAACCGATAAAGTCGTGCTGGAAGTCCCCGCGCCGGAAGCCGGCATCCTCGGCGACATCCTGCAAGCGGAAGGGGCGACCGTGTTGTCCCGCCAGCTGATCGCCACGCTCAAGCCAGCTCCCGTGGCCGGTGAAGAGACCAAAGAGAAGCCGGTAGACGCGGTTGCCGATGATGGCGCCGAGGCCTTAAGCCCCGCGGTACGCCGTCTGGTGGCAGAGCATGCCATCGACGTGACCAAGCTGACCGGCACCGGTAAAGGTGGTCGCATCAGCAAGGAAGATGTGGAAGCTTTCATCAAGGGTGGCAACAAGCCGGCCGCTGCGCCGGCCGCTGCTGCCCCTGTGGCTGCGGTAGCGCCGCTGGTTGGTCGCACCGAGAAACGTGTGCCCATGACCCGTCTGCGCAAGCGTATTGCCGAGCGTCTGCTGGAAGCCAAAAACACCACCGCCATGCTGACCACCTTCAACGAGATCAACATGGCGCCCATCATGAAACTGCGCAAGCAGTACGGCGAGATCTTCGAGAAGAAGCACGGCATCAAGCTCGGCTTCATGTCCTTCTACGTCAAGGCGGTAGTGGAGTCCTTGAAGCGCTACCCGGAAGTGAACGCGGCGCTGGATGGTGACGACATCGTCTACCACAACTACTTCGACGTCAGTATCGCTGTCTCCACCCCGCGCGGGCTGGTGACGCCCGTGCTGCGCGATTGCGACAACATGAGCCTGGCCGACATCGAGAAGGCCATCAAGGATCTGGCGGGCAAGGGCCGTGACGGCAAGCTGACCGTGGATGAACTGACCGGCGGCAACTTCACCATCACCAACGGTGGCGTGTTTGGCTCCCTGATGTCCACCCCCATCATCAACCCGCCGCAAAGCGCCATCCTGGGGATGCACAAGATCCAGGACAGACCCATGGCAGTCGATGGCAAGGTCGAGATCCTGCCGATGATGTACCTGGCCCTCTCTTATGATCACCGCATCGTCGACGGTCGTGAGTCGGTGGGCTTCCTGGTCTCCATCAAGGAGCTGCTGGAAGACCCGACCCGTCTGTTGCTGGATGTCTAGGCAATCAGCGACATTCCGAGCAAATTAGAAAGATAACGAGGGGCCGCCCAGGCCCCCATTCACAGGGGATTGAGAAACACGAGCCCCGGACGGAAATACCTACAACACGGATAGAGCATCTATGAATCTGCATGAATATCAGGCAAAAAAGCTGTTTGCCGAGTATGGCCTGCCGGTCTCCGAAGGTTATGCCTGTGCTACCCCGCAGGAAGCGGCTGAAGCGGCTGACAAAATTGGCGGCAATACCTGGGTCGTCAAGTGCCAGGTCCACGCTGGTGGCCGCGGTAAAGCGGGCGGCGTCAAGCTGGCCAAGAGCAAGGACGAGATCCGCGCCTTTGCCCAGAACTGGCTCGGCAAGAACCTGGTGACCTATCAGACTGACGCCAACGGTCAGCCGGTCACCAAGATCCTGGTGGAATCCTGCACCGACATCGCCAAGGAGCTCTATCTGGGCGCCGTGGTCGATCGTGGCAGCCGTCGCGTGGTCTTCATGGCCTCTACCGAAGGTGGCGTGGATATTGAAAAGATTGCCCACGAAACCCCGGAACTCATTCACAAGGCCGCCATCGATCCGCTGGTAGGCCCGCAGGCCTATCAGGCGCGCGAGCTGGCCTTCAAGCTGGGTCTGGTCGGCGATCAGATCAAGCAGTTCACCAAGATCTTCATGGGTCTGGGTCAGATGTTCCTGGATTGCGACTTCGCCCTGCTGGAAATCAACCCGCTGGTGATCACGACCCAGGGCAACCTGCACTGCCTGGATGGCAAGATCAACATCGACGCCAACGCGCTGTATCGTCAGCCCAAGCTGCGCGAGATGCACGACCCGTCTCAGGATGACCCCCGCGAAGCGCATGCCGCTCAGTGGGAGCTGAACTATGTGGCGCTCGATGGCAACATCGGCTGCATGGTCAACGGCGCGGGTCTGGCCATGGGTACCATGGACATCGTCAATTTGCACGGCGGCTCACCGGCCAACTTCCTGGACGTCGGCGGCGGCGCTACCAAGGAGCGCGTGACCGAGGCGTTCAAGATCATCCTCTCTGACAGCAAGGTGCAGGCCGTGCTGGTCAACATCTTCGGCGGCATAGTGCGTTGCGACATGATCGCGGAAGGCATTATCGGCGCGGTCAAGGAAGTGGGGGTCAAGGTGCCCGTGGTAGTGCGTCTGGAAGGCAACAATGCCGAACTGGGTGCCCGTAAACTGGCCGACAGCGGCCTCAATATCATCGCCGCAACGAGTCTGACTGACGCAGCTCAGCAAGTGGTTAAAGCAGCGGAGGCCAAATAATGAGCGTTCTGATCAACAAAGACACCAAGGTGATCTGCCAGGGCTTCACCGGCGGTCAGGGTACTTTCCACTCCGAACAGGCGATTGCCTACGGTACCCAGATGGTCGGCGGCGTGTCGCCGGGCAAGGGTGGCACCACCCACCTGGGCCTGCCGGTGTTCAACACCGTGCGTGACGCAGTCGAAGTGACCGGCGCCACCGCTTCCGTCATCTATGTGCCGGCGCCCTTCTGCAAGGACGCCATCCTGGAAGCCATCGACGCCGGTATCAAGCTCATCGTCACCATCACCGAAGGCATCCCGACCCTGGACATGCTCGAGGTCAAGGTGAAGCTGCAAGAGACGGGCGTGCGCATGATAGGCCCGAACTGCCCGGGTGTGATCACCCCGGGTGAGTGCAAGATCGGTATCATGCCGGGCCACATTCACAAGCCGGGCAAGGTGGGTATCGTCTCCCGCTCAGGCACCCTGACCTACGAAGCGGTCAAGCAGACCACGGACGAGGGCTTCGGCCAGTCCACCTGTGTCGGTATCGGTGGTGACCCCATCCCGGGTTCCAACTTCATCGACATTCTGGAGATGTTCCAGAACGATCCCAAGACCGAAGCCATCGTGATGATCGGCGAGATTGGCGGCAGCGCCGAGGAAGAAGCGGCGGCCTACATCAAGGCCCACGTCACCAAGCCGGTGGTCTCCTATATCGCGGGCGTGACCGCCCCGGCTGGCAAGCGCATGGGTCATGCGGGCGCCATCATCGCCGGTGGTAAAGGCACGGCAGCAGAGAAATTTGCCGCCCTGGAAGATGCCGGCGTGAAAACCGTGCGTTCCCTTGCCGATATCGGCAAGGCCCTGCGTGAAGTAACCGGCTGGTAAGTTCTTTAGCCTGTTATCTCTGAAACAAAATGCCGACCTGATGGTCGGCATTTTTTATGCCAAATGGTTTGACATGGTTGTTCATTTTCGCGAATTTAAGAATGATTTGTGCTGCGCCAGGGCTCGCAGAATTCGAGAAATAAGCCAATAGCGATGACGATTCGAGCTCATCCTCGAGTCTGAATGTTCGTCGCCACGAATGACATGATGCTTACTTGGCAAAGAGGATGTATGGAAATTTCATTGCTTGCGGACCATCCAGATGAAGTATCGAAAATAGTCGACTGGTATTTCGATGAATGGGCCTCTCATGTACAAGACGTTACGAAAGAGATGGTACGTAAAAAAGTTGAAATCAAAGCCTCAAATCGGGATATCCCATTTAGTCTGGTCGCACATGACGAGGAGGAACTGGTTGGAACATTGGAGCTGAAAATTCAGGAAAATAAAAAATACCCTGAATATGAGTTTTGGATCGGAGGCGTCTATGTTCCATCGGCGCATCGCCGAAAAGGTATCGCCAAAAAATTGATGAGCGCGGCTAGAGAAATGGCGGTTTCCCGTGGTGTTTCGACTTTGTACTTGCAGTGCGAAACACATAACGTTGACTTTTATCGTGACCAAGGCTTCAACGCGATACATCAATCAACCCATGGTCACTGGGAAACCACCATCATGGTATGGCATGCCGCCACATAAATATTGTTGAAAAAGCGTGTACTGCACTCGGTCAGCCTATTATACGCGTGAAAACCGTGCGGTCGTTCGCCGATATCGGCAAGGCCCTGCGTGAAGTCACCGGCTGGTAATGCTCGTTAGCCCGTTATCTCTAATAAATGGGGTTCACTTCACGATGGGCGGCATTTTTATGGATAAAAGTAAAAGGTGGGTTTTGTAGGCTCAGCGGATTATCATCCCCGTTCTTAAATACCTTTTTATATGAGAGCGGTAGGTTCGATTAACCGGTAGGCGTAATCGGAGGCTCGCGAAGCCATTATAAAGAAAACGCCCCATTTATCATTCTCGATTGCTGGGCTTTGGTAAACGGTGGATTACCCGCCCTACAAACTAAAAATGTAATAGGTTGGCGCTTAGCGCAGCGAATCACACTGTTTATCCAACCTTGTGCAGATCAGGCGTTTCCCCGTTTATCTTGAAAAATCGGGCCATAAGGCGTATAACCACGCGCTTTACTGGTCTATTTAGCGAGCCCCTCCATGCAGCAAGTCGAGAAAATGCAGCCAACTCCTTTTTGGCAGGAAAAGAGCCTGCAACAGATGACCATGACGGAGTGGGAGTCCCTGTGTGACGGCTGCGGCAAGTGCTGCCTGAACAAGCTTATTGACGAGGACACCGACGAACTGGTGTTCACCAACGTCGCCTGCGATCTGCTCAATACCAAGACCTGCCAGTGTTCCGATTACGGCAACCGCTTCCAGAAAGAGCCCGATTGCCTGCAGATCACGGTCGACAAGATTGCCGAGTATGACTGGCTGCCCTCGACCTGTGCCTACCGGCTGCTGGCCGAGGGGCAGACCCTGCCCGAATGGCATCCGCTGATCACCGGCAGTCGCTCCGCCATGCATCAGGCCGGTCAGTCGGTGCGCGGCAAGGTGGTCCACGAAGCCCATGCCGGTGAGTGGATCGATCACATCATCACCTGGGCGAGCTGAACCCGGATCGGCCAAGCCGTTATCCGGCCCACAGTACCGTTGATATGCCGCAGGGGCAGGGGAGTCATACTCTTCTGCCCCTGTTGCTAGCTGGTGGCCTGCTACGAGCGATACACAGGCTCTGCCTCATCCTGCACCTTCCCTGTGAGAGAGTGCACTGAGCACGCCTTGCGGGGGCTATGGGGGACTATCGAAGGCTCCCGTTGCGGCTTTCCGTTTTATTGAAAAGAGGGAAAAGACGGGGGCAAGAGGGGGAAGGGAGAATCCATCCCAGTCACTTCCTGGTGAAGGGGGAGGGCTGTCAGATCCCTATCGAGTGGATGACTGCGGGCAAACAGACATAAAAAAACCGGCGCCTGGGCGCCGGTTTTTAGTCACTGCAACTCTTGCTTGGCAATAAGCGATTACAGAGAAGCGGTGAAGGTACGGGTGATGACGTCTTGCTGTTGCTCTTTGGTCAAAGAGTTGAAGCGAACGGCATAACCGGATACGCGGATGGTCAACTGCGGATACTTCTCCGGGTCTTCCATGGCGTCCAGCAGCATTTCACGGTTCATCACGTTCACGTTCAGGTGCTGACCACCTTCCAGGTTGGTCTCGTGATGGAAGTAACCGTCCATCAGACCCGCCAGGTTGGATTTCTGCGCTTCCATGTCTTTGCCCAGGGCGTTCGGCACGATGGAGAAGGTATAGGAGATACCATCTTTGGCGTAAGCGAACGGCAGCTTGGCGACGGAAGTCAGGGAAGCAACCGCACCCTTCTGGTCACGACCGTGCATCGGGTTGGCACCCGGGCCGAACGGCGCACCGGAACGACGGCCATCCGGGGTGTTACCCGTTTTCTTGCCATACACCACGTTGGAGGTGATGGTCAGTACGGATTGGGTAGCCACGGCGCCACGGTAGGTGTTGAGCTTCTGAATTTTCTTCATGAAGCGTTCTACCAGGTCACAGGCGATATCATCGACGCGAGCGTCGTTGTTACCGAACTGCGGGTACTCACCATCGATTTCGAAGTCGATGGCCACGCCATCTTCGTCACGAACCGGCTTGACCTTGGCGTACTTGATGGCAGACAGGGAGTCAGCCGCAACGGACAGACCGGCGATGCCGCAAGCCATGGTGCGATACACATCACGGTCGTGCAGCGCCATCAGGGAGGCTTCGTAGCTGTACTTGTCGTGCATGTAGTGGATGATGTTCAGGGCTGCCACGTACTGCTTGGCCAGCCAGTCCATGAAGTGATCCAGACGAGCCATCACGTCGTTGTAGTCGAGGAACTCGGAGGTCACCATCTCGGTCTTGGGACCGACCTGGATCTTGAGTTTCTCATCCATACCGCCGTTGATTGCATACAGCATGGTCTTGGCCAGGTTGGCACGAGCACCGAAGAACTGCATCTGTTTGCCGACGATCATCGGGGACACACAGCAAGCGATGGCATAGTCATCGTTGTTGAAGTCCGGACGCATCAAGTCGTCGTTTTCGTACTGAACAGAAGAGGTCTCGATAGATACCTTGGCGCAGTACTTCTTGAAACCGACCGGCAGCTTCTCGGACCACAGGATGGTCAGGTTCGGCTCAGGGGACGGGCCCATGGTGTACAGGGTGTTCAGCATACGGAAGCTGTTCTTGGTGACCAGGGTACGGCCATCAACGCCCATACCTGCCAGGGTCTCGGTCGCCCACATGGGGTCGCCGGAGAACAGTGAATCGTACTCAGGGGTACGCAGGAAGCGAACCATGCGCAGCTTCATGACCATGTGGTCCATCAGCTCCTGGGCTTCTTGCTCGGTGAGCACGCCTTTTTTGATGTCACGCTCGATGTACACGTCCAGGAAGCTGGAGGTACGACCGAAGGACATGGCAGCACCGTTCTGGGACTTGACTGCCGCCAGGTAGGCGAAGTAGGTCCACTGGACGGCTTCTTTGGCGGTCTTGGCCGGTACGGAGATATCGCAACCGTACTTGGCAGCCATGACCTTCATCTGTGCCAGGGCACGGTACTGCTCGGAGATCTCTTCGCGCAGACGGATGGTGGCTTCCAGGTTGACGCCGTTTTCCAGGTCAGCTTGCAGGGACTTGAACTGGGCCAGTTTGTCGGCCATCAGGAAGTCGATGCCGTACAGGGCAACACGACGGTAGTCACCTATGATACGGCCACGGCCGTAGGCATCCGGCAGACCGGTGATAACACCAGACTTACGGCAGTTCAGGATGTCTTTGGTGTAAACGTCAAACACGCCCTGGTTGTGAGTCTTGCGGTACTCGGTGAAGATCTTCTCGACCATCGGGTCCAGTTGACGACCGTACACTTCGCAAGACGTTTTAACCATCTTGATACCGCCGTTGGCGATGATGGCGCGCTTGAGCGGCTTGTCGGTCTGCAGACCTACAATTTGCTCCAGGCTCTGATCGATATAGCCGGCATCGTGAGCGGTAATGGTGGAGGGCAGGTCAGTATCAAAATCGACCGGCGCATGAGTGCGGTTCTCGATTTTGATGCCTTCCATGACCTTGTCCCACAGCTTGGTGGTCGCGTCGGTCGCGCCAGCCAGGAAGGACTCGTCACCTTCATACGGGGTGTAGTTCTTCTGGATGAAGTCACGAGTGTTGACAGAGGACTGCCATTCACCGGCCGCGAAGCCTTCCCATGCTTTTTGGAACTGTTCGTTAAGTTCTGCCATTTTCATTACCTCACACGGTATTGATGTAGTATCCCGCAATCATCCTTAATGATGACGACGGAAGATAAACCAGTAAGTCAGACCAACCATGACGCCACCACCAATGATATTACCAATGGTGACGGGAATGAGGTTGTGTAGGACGAAGTTGGATACGGTCAAGTCGGCGAAGGTCGCCGGATCCTGGCCGACAGCCTGCCAAAATTCCGGGCCTGCTACCGCATGGATAGCGATACCGACCGGGATCATAAACATGTTTGCGATGCTGTGCTCGAAACCGGAGGCCACGAACATGGCGACGGGGAGCAGCATGACCATTACCTTGTCGGTAGCACTGCGGGCGCCGAAGGCCATCCACACGGCGAGACACACCATGAGGTTGCACAGAATACCGAGGGCAAGGGCCTCGAAGAAGGTGTGATGGATCTTGTGCTGGGCCACTTTCAGGGCGTTCAGGCCCCACTGACCATTTGCCGCCATGTATTGGGCCGACATGATGATGAGCGCGACTATGATGAGACCGCCGATGAGGTTGCCGAAGTAGACCAGACCCCAGTTCTTGAGCAGTTGGCCCCAGGTGATGCGATTGGCCGCTTTGGCGACCAGCGTCAGGGTGCTGGAGGTGAACAGCTCGGCACCGAGTAGCACACAGAGGATAAGACCGAGGGAGAAACAGAGTCCGCCGACCAGCTTGCTGAGGCCCCAGGCGACATTGCCGGTACCCGTGGTGACTGTGATAAAAAAGACAAAAGCGATGGCGATGAAAGCGCCTGCTGTGATGGCCAGAGGGATGACCTTGCATGCCGGTTTGGTTGCCTTGGCATAGGTTATATCTTCTGCCAGTGCAGCGATGGCTTCTGGCTTGAGACAATCAAAGGGAGATTCTGCTTTCAATTCTCATGTACCTGCTGTTTTGCCTGTGGAAATCATAACAAAGGGCCAGATCGTCAAAATTGACTCCGATCAAGAATTGCAGATTGTGAATGTAATTTTACTACAAAAATTTGAGTCCCCTGGAAGCTTCCCGTTACACTAGGTTTCAGCTGAAACAGAAATGCCGGTTTTTTAATATAATGATTTTAAAGAATTTATTGGTCAGGTTTGAAAAGGTGTGCTGGCAAGGCATCTTTTCATCCTCCTCACATCATGGACTCGGCGTTGGCAACCCCCTAAGAGGTATTTTTTGTTTTTTATTTCATCATTGAATAACACATCCCCTGCCGGGGCACCATAAAGCAAAAGGGGCCATCAAGGCCCCCCAAAGACTACCACATCAGGCCCAATGATGGGCTCGCTTGGCTTTTTGCAGCTTTTCATACGCTGCCAGCAGCTTCTGGTGCTGAGGGAATTGGGCGAGCGACAAGTCGGCCGCCTCCAGTCCGTGGAAACGCGCTTCGCCGCTGGCGTTGGCCCATGCCTGTGCCAATGTCTCTTCGCCATACATGCGGGTAAACACGGCGCGGTACTGCTCCGGATCCCGCTCCTCGTCGATGAACAGCTCGACGCAGGCACGCAGGGCACGGTAATAGTTGGCGCGATCCGCCGGGAACACCGACTGGTTGAACTCCATGGTCCAGTCGATGAGATCCAGTGCCGTCTCCAGCTCACCGGCGGCCAGTGCCAGCATGGCTTTCAGCTCACCGACGCGCAGGGTGTGCAGGGCGGAGCCCTTGGCGGCGGCGATGCCCAGCAGCTCACGCACACGGGTGCGTTCGTCGTGCCCCTCTTCATCCAGTTGATCAAACAACGCCATATACTGCTCGGCATCCCAATCAAGTGATGGCAGCGCCAGGATCACTTCGCGCAGGTTGGCCCCCATGTTGTTGTTGGCCAGCAGCAAGTCCTCGGCCGGATAGATGTCGGACATGCCCGGCACCAGAATGCGGCAGGCGTAGACGCCCAGGTGCTCGTAGTCGGCGATGTAGACCGGCTGCTCCAGCTCGTGGAAGATGCCGATCAGATGATCGAACTCCTCCTGCGAGGTGCCGCGAAAATCCCAGTCGGCGAACGCGAAGTCCGCATCCTGCTTGAACAGATCCCAGCTGATGAGGCCCGAGGAGTCAATGAAGTGGGTCTCCAGGTTGTGGTGATCTGCGACCTGTTCGTTATCAAATGACGGCGGTACAAACACGTCGAGATCTTTGAGACCACGTCCTTGCAGCAGTTCGGTGACGGTGCGCTCGAAGGCCACTTCGAAGCGCGGGTGGGCACCGAAGGAGGCAAAGCAGGTGCCGTTGCTCGGGTTGAGCAGCACCACGCAGATGACCGGATAGCGGCCACCCAGTGAGGCATCGAAGCTGTAAATCGGGAAACCTTCCGCTTCCAGCGCCGCGATGGAGGCAGCAATCCCCGGATAACGGGCAATCACTTCCGCCGGGATCAGCGGCAGGCTCAGGGCCTCGGCGATGATCTTGTTCTTCACGTGGCGCTCGAACACCTCGGAGAGCGCCTGAGTGCGCGCTTCGGTGCGGGTGTTGCCGGCGCTCATGCCGTTGGAAACATAGAGGTTGCCGATGATGTTCATCGGGATATAGACGGTCTCGTGATCGGATTGGCGCTCAAACGGCAGCGCGACGATACCGCGCTCCTCGTTGTTCGACTGCAGATCCACCAGCATGTCGGCGGTCACTTCGCCGTCCGGGTTGTAGAACTTGCGGGTAAAGCTGTCGAGCAGGCCAGCGGGGAACTGATCCCCCACGATGGGGAACCACTTCTCGTTCGGGTAGTGAACGAAGTCGCCGTTGGCTACCTGCTCGCCCAGATAGAAGTCGGCGAAGAAGTAGTTGGTGGAGAGACGCTCGAAATATTCGCCAAGGGCCGAGGCCAGCGCCGCCTTCTTGCTGGCACCCTTGCCGTTGGTGAAACAGAGGGCGCACTCCTTGTCCCGGATGTGCACGGACCAGACGTTGGGCACGGGATTGAGCCAAGAGGCCTCTTCGATATTAAACCCCAGGGCTTGCAGCTTGGTCTGGAAACGGTCGATGGAGTCTTCCAGTGCCGCGTCCTTGCCGGGAATAAAAGTGTGGTCGGTCATCACAATATCCTGATTTTTATTGGCTCATGTTTGGCCGCAGATAATAGCAGGGGTCGGCGCGTTTGGCAGGCAAAAAACGGGGACAGGGCCCCGTTTAGCTATCGACAGATCCGGGATCGGCAGTCGGGTCAGCCGATAAACTTCAGGCCCGGGATCCCGCCGATGATCAGCAGCAGGCACAGTATGCGGACGAGGGGCGGGCGCGTTGAACAGCCAGCTCCACATCCGCTTGGTATCGACTGCGTAGGCGGTACCGAGCGGCCTGTTTGGCCAGCATGGCGAGAACAGCCCGCTCATCCCCATGGTAGCGGGGTCAGCAGGGTCGTCTCCTGGGGGCCAGCTGGCGGATATTGCAGCGAACGGCACAGAATATTGCGCAATTCGACTTGCACCCGCCGTCACAATCCGTAATGTGGGCAGACGCATTTTTCGCAACACGTATTTTGTAATCTACTTGTGAACGGCCCACGCCGGACAAGGGGTTACGGGTTTCAATACACAGTTTCAATAGCAGCTATCCAGGGTAGGACATTATGAAAAAAGTAGGTTTGGTCGGTTGGCGTGGCATGGTGGGTTCGGTACTGATGAGCCGGATGCTGGAAGAGAAGGATTTTGCCCGCATTCAACCCACCTTCTTCACCACCTCCCAGGCCGGTGAGGCCGCCCCCAATGTCGGCGTGGATGCCGGTACCCTGCAGGACGCCTTCGATATCGAGGCGCTGGCCGAACAGGATATCATCATCACGGCGCAAGGCGGCGACTACACCAAGGATGTCTATCCCCGCCTGAAAGCCGCTGGCTGGCAAGGCTACTGGATTGACGCTGCCTCCTCCCTGCGGATGGAGAAAGACGCCGTCATCATTCTGGATCCGGTCAACGGCGACGTGATTGAGCATGCCCTGAACGACGGCATCAAGACCTTCGTTGGCGGCAACTGCACCGTCAGCCTGATGCTGCTGGCCCTCGGTGGCCTGTTTAAGGCCGATCTGGTGGAGTGGGTGAGCGTGGCCACCTATCAGGCAGCCTCCGGCGGCGGTGCCCGCCACATGCGCGAGCTGGTCACCCAGATGGGCCTGCTGCGCGACGAAGTGGCGGTGGAGCTGGCTGATCCCGCCTCTGCCATCCTCGATATCGAGCGCAAGATCACCGAAAAGACCCGCTCCGGCACCCTGCCGGTGGACAACTTCGGTGTGCCGTTGGCCGGTGGCCTCATCCCCTGGATCGACACCAAACTCGACAATGGCCAGAGCCGCGAAGAGTGGAAGGGCCAGGCCGAGACCAACAAGATCTTGGGGATCGAAGATGCCGCCATCCCGGTGGATGGTCTGTGCGTGCGGATCGGTGCCCTGCGCTGCCACAGCCAGGCGTTTACCATCAAGTTGAAACAGGACGTGCCGCTGGCTGAGATCGAAGCCCTGCTGGCCGCGCACAACGACTGGGTGAAGGTGATCCCCAACGATCGCGACATCACCGCCCGCGAGCTGACTCCGGCTGCCGTCACCGGCACCCTCAGCATCCCGGTGGGGCGTCTGCGCAAGCTGAGCATGGGCCCGGAATACCTGGCCGCTTTCACCGTGGGCGACCAGCTGCTGTGGGGCGCCGCCGAACCGCTGCGCCGCATGCTCAACATACTGCTGGATCGCGGTTGATCCAACCTGGGTGAGTGTGAAGCAGGGGGCCGCGGCCCCCTGTTTTTTTGCCTGTTTTAGCGCGAAGAGTGTGGGCTTTCTGGTGCAATAGCAGAGTCACCCTGACAGTGCTCATGCAGAGGAATCGTCTCGTTATTTATCGAATTGATATTATTCATTTCCGGTTGCTTATTTTCTCCTGACTCAACAGTAAATCGTTACTCCAGTGATGAATGCATGCATGTGCGCCTTTTAACACCTTGAAACAGGGTAATTAATCCACGTTGGAAATAAGGCTTGTGGTGGCCATGCTGAATGCTTTTCTCTGCTCATCTCATCGCTTGTTACAAATGAAAATGCCCGCAAGATATCCCTCAGGGCCCCGATTGATTACACTTGGCGGCCTTGGCCCTGTGTGCTGCCCGTGTGCAGGCATGGCACCCATGGCGGGCAAATATTGATATAAGGTTCAGTCACCTGACGATGTGTCGCCAGCATTCTGGCCTGCCAGCATGGTTCATCTCATCATACGAATAGAGATGAATGATGGGGCGGCTGGCGAATTGGCGTGAATATGACGTAAGTGCAACAACAGAAAACAATAATAATGTTCAGGCTTGAGAATTGGGAAACACATGAGAGTCACGTGGAGTCTATTGTATTTATTCTGTGGTGTTGCCCTGGCTGGCCCTGTGCTGATCAAGGAGCAGAAGAGAGTAGCCAATCCGCTGATCGTGCCTTATCAGCAATATCGGCTGGATAACGGTCTGACGGTGATACTGACGCAGGATCACTCGGATCCGCTGGTGCATGTGGAAGTGAATTATCGGGTCGGGCTTGCGCAAGAGGTGCCAGGTCAGTCCGGCATGGCGCATTTGTTCGAACACATGATGTTTCAGGGCTCTGCCCATGTGCGGGAGGAGGGGCATATCCGTCTGCTGCAGCAGGTGGGGGGGCGTGACATCAACGGGCTGACGACACGGGATCAAACTCGCTATTACCAGACGGTGCCGGCCAATCAGCTGGAGAAAGTGCTCTGGCTGGAGTCGGATCGCATGGGGTTTCTGCTGGATGCGCTCTATCAGCAAACGTTTGACGCCAAGCGTGACGTGGTCAGGAACGAGCGAGCCGACCTGGTCGACACGCTTGCCTATGGCCGGGTGCTGGAGGTGTTGAACCGTACCCTCTATCCACCCAATCACCCCTATTTCAACACGCCGTTTGGCAGGATGGCGGATCTGGATCGCCTCACCCTGGAGGACGTGCGCCAGTTTTTCCTGCGCTGGTATGGCCCCAATAATGCCACTCTGGTGATCGGCGGAGATATTCAGCCGGCGCAAACCCTGGCCTGGGTCGAACGCTACTTCGGCACCTTGTCGCCAGCCCCCGGTCAGGCTCGCTCTGTGCCCCGGCCTGTGGCGCTGAAAAAGAGTCGGTATCGTACCCTGACAGCCCAGGTACAGGACCCCATGCTGGTGCTGGCCTATCCGACCGTGTCGGCCCAGGACCCGGGTTTTGAAGCCCTCGATCTGCTGGCCGATCAACTGGGGGGCTCCGCCAGTGGCCTGCTGCAACAACAGTTGCAACAGAGTGGCAAGCTGGTGTTCGTGTCTGCCCGTCATGAGTGCGGCGTGCTCGCCTGTATGCTGGTGATCCAGGCTATTCCGAATCTGGATCAGGGCGCCGAGCTTGAACCCATCAAGCGCGAGATTGACGGTGTCATTGCCAGACTGGCCCAGGAGGGCGTCCCCAGGGCCCGGCTCGAGCACTCTGCCAATGCCTTGCGTGCCAACCAGATTTGGTCGCTGGACAGTATGGCCGGTAAGGCGGAATTATTGGGCACGGGCCACAGCCTGTTTCAGGAGCCCAATTACCTGCATCGCTATCTCGAACGGATGGCGCGGGTGACACCCGCCGAGGTAAAACGGGTCCTGGACCACTATGTACTGCACAAACCCCGGGTGGTGCTGAGCGTGGTGCCCGAGGCGCATCAAGCGTGGCAGGCCGGTCCGGTCAATTTTGTCGAACCGCCCCCCTTGCCGCGTACCCTGGTAGGGCCTCTCTTGCACTCACGCCCAGTCAAGGAGACCCTGGACCGGCGTCAGGAACCGGCCAGTGGCGGGGCGTTGCCCGTGCCACTGCCCACCTTGTGGCAAGCCAGCCTGGGGGGGCGGGTCTCCTTGCTCGGTCACTACAGCGATGAGGTGCCCGCTTTTGTCATGCGCATCAACTGGCCTGGTGGGTCTCGGGCCGAGCCAGAGGGCAAGGCCGGACTGGCTGATCTGACTGCCGGCATGCTTTCCCAGGGCAGTGAGCAGTGGCAGGCTGCCGCCATTGAGGAGCGGGCGCGTCAGCTGGGCGCCAGCCTCAGTTTTGGCTATGAGGCAGGCTACAGCCAGATCACGGTGCAGGGGATGACCTCCCACTTCGATGAGACGCTGGCGCTGGTAAGGGAGCTGTTGTTGCAGCCAGCCTTGCGACCGGCAGATTTCCAGCGCCTCAAGCTCCAGACCCAGCAATGGTTGAAGCAGCAAGTGCGAGAGCCCCAGTGGCAGGCCGATCAGCAGTTTCATGCGCTGATCGACGGTTTGGCCAGGGTGCCGGATCCACAGGCACAGTGGCAATCTCTGACCCTGGATGATGTGCGCGCCTTCTATCGGTCTGTCTATCGCAGCGGGGAGGCCAAGGTGGTGGTGAGCGGGGATCTGGCGCAGGAGAAGGTGGTGAGTGCACTCTCTTTTCTGGTTGAGCCAGAGGGGCAGTCGCCCAGCCTGCGGCCCCTCGGCTTTACCGGCCAGCAGGCCAAACGGGCCATCTATCTGCTGGATAATCCCGGCGCCAGCCAGAGCCTTGTTCGCATGGGGCGCCGCGCCATGGCGAACGACGGGTTTGGTGAGCAGTTCCTGGCCGGGTTGATGAATGCCTCCCTGGCGGATCGGCTGCATATCCGCCTGCGTGAAGAGCTGGGATACACCTACTTCATCGATACCGCCTTCAGTGGCAACAGTCAGGCGGGTTATTTTCTGCTGCAAAGCAGCGTGCGCACCGAGGTGACCCGGGCCGCCCTGCAGCAGATCCTGCAAGAGCTCGACAAATACCAGCGGCAGGGCCCGACCCGACTGGAGGTGCGTACCCTGAGTGAAGGTGTGCTCAACCGTCAGGCGCTGGACTACGAGACGCTGCCGCAGGAGGTGGAGTACATGCTGCCCATCTTGCTGGCGCAGTGGCCGCAGGATTATGTGGAGCAGCGGGTACGGACGGTCAGCCAGCTGTCGACACTCACCTTGCGAGACTTGGCCCGCCGCTGGCTCGACCCCGATGACATGGTGATCCTGGTGGTGGGGGATGCCAAGGTGCTGGCTCCCGCGCTCGCCACCCTGGGTTGGCCGGTGCAGCGGCTCTCTGCCGCACCTTGATGAGGGTGTTTTTCGGTGCTGATATCAACAGCCCGCCCCATTTTCAGGGGGCGGGCTGTTTTTTTAAGCCGTGAAAGGGGCCAGGGCATCAGGCGACGGCCAGCGCCGCCGCCAGATCGGCGATCAGATCGTCGGCATCTTCTACCCCGATGCTGAAGCGGATGAGATCGTCATTCACTCCGGCGGCGAGACGGCTCGCCTCGTCCATGGCGGCGTGGGTGGTGCTGGCCGGATGGCAGGCCAGGCTCTCCAGATCGCCCAAACTCACCGCCTGCACGAACAGCTGCAGGTTGTCGAGCAGGGTGGCACAGCGGGCAAAGCCGCCTTCCAGCTCTATGCTCACCATGCCGCCAAAGCCACTGGCGAAGGCGCCGAGGGCATCGTGGCCCGGGTGGCTGACGAGGCCCGGGTAGATCACCTTCTTCACCGCCGGGTGGGCGGCCAGGAACCCGGCCACTTTCTGCGCGTTGTGCAGGTGGGCATCCATGCGCAGTGGCAGGGTCTTGACTCCCCGTTGCAGCAGGTAGGCCTCCTGCGGGCCTATGGGGGAGCCGATATGCTTGAGGGCCACGGTGCGGATAGATTTCATCAGCGCGTGGGAGCCAGCCACTACCCCGGCGATGATGTCGCCGTGGCCACCCAGATACTTGGTGCCGCTGTGCATCACGATATCGATGCCAAGCTCCAGCGGACGCAGCAGATAGGGGGTGAGGAAGGTGTTGTCACACACGCTGATGGCGCCCACCTTGCGGGCTGCTTCCACCACCAGTCGTGGATCCACCACCTTGAGGGTGGGGTTGGTCAGGGTTTCGAACAGTACCACCTTGGTGGCGGGGCGAATATTGGCCAGCAGATCCTGATCGCTCTCGTAGGCGGTGACTGTGATGCCAGCGCGGCTGAAGGTCTGTTTGAGAAACACATCGGTACCGCCATAGAGCGGGCCGATATAGGCTACCTCATCGCCGCAGTCGGCCAGGGCATACATGATGGCGCTGACCGCTGCCATGCCGCTTGCCACCACCAGCGCTTCGTCGGCGCCCTCAAGGGCGGCCAGTTTCTGCTCCAGCTCGGCTGTGGTGGGGTTGCCAAAGCGGCTGTAGATAAAGCCGGGGGCCTGACCTGCGAAACGCTCCTTGCCCGCCTGGGCATTGAAGTAGCTGAAGGTGCTGCTCTGATAGATCGGGGTGGTGAGGGCGCCGGTCTGGGGATCGATCCGTTGGCCGCTGTGCACGCTCATGGTTTTGAATTTCATTCTATTACTCCGTCATTGCCAGGCTGTGGCTTAACTGCTTGTGTCATCTGATGGCGGGACGCTGCGGCATCCCACGTCTAATCGGTGTGGCAGCGTCAGGCTGGCTGCGGTTGGCGCCGCTCGCTGTTTGTCGTCTGCCCGCTTGCCGGCTGCTGGTTGGCTGAAGCCGGGGCGGCGGCATAGTGGCGGGCTGCCACGTCGGGGTGGGAGCGCAGCCGCCCTTTGAGCACGTTCTCCCCCACCTGATAGAAGAGCGGGTTGGCGGGGTCGCTCTCGGGGCCTTGTGCCTGCGCTGCCAGTTCGGGGGAGAGGGTGAGCAGGGGCACGGTGGCATCGAGCCGCGCCGCCATAAAGAAGGCGCAGGAGAGGCGTGATACCCCGGGCGGCGGGCTCACCACTCGGTGCAGGGTCGCCTTGAGATAGCCGTTGGAGGCAAGCTCCAGCAACTCGCCGATGTTGACCACCAGCGCACCCGGCAGGGGCGGGACCGGGATCCAGCCGGTGGCAGTCTCCACTTCCAGCCCGGAGTGATGGTCCTGCATCACCAGGGTCAGGTAGCCGGGATCCTTGTGGGCGCCGACCCCCTGACTGCTGCTGCCCGTCTCTTGCCCCGGGTAGTGGATCAGCTTCATGTGCTGGTAGGGGGCGCCGCGAATGCTCCCCTCGAACACCCCGACCGGCTGTTCCAGCACCTCGGCAAAGGCGGCGAGCAGGGTGAGGGTGATGTCGCTCATCCGTTCCTGCCAGGTCAGCAATTGCGTTTTCATCTCGGGCAGGGCGGCGGGCCACTGGTTGGGGCCTATCAGCCGCTGCCAGGGGGAATGGATCTCGTCCTCTGCCAGCGCAGGCGCTTCATTCATAATGTCGAACTGCTCGCGCCGGTCCGGCCGCTGGCGGGTGAGCTCGGCACCCACCTGGTTGTAACCGCGAAAATGGGGAGAGAGCACCATCTGCACCGCGCGTTTTTCCGGCTCCGGCAGGGCGAAAAAGCGGGCCGCCAGCGCCAGGGTCTCTGTCTGTTGCGCCTCGCTCAGGCCATGGCCTGTCAGATAAAAAAAGCCAATTTCGCGGGCCGCTCGGCCAAGCTGGGCCAGCATCTGACGACGAGTGTCAGGGGCGCCTTCGAGTGCGGCGAGATCGATGTTCGGCAGTGGTGAATGTGCCATGTGCACCTCCTCATTGTCTGAGCGCCGGGCTGTTTTCCGGCCACTCAGTGCAAAAACGACAGCGCGTCGATCGGTGGTGAGCCACCGGGCCGATCGGTAAAGATGGCGCCATTTGGATTGAGGGTGATGCTACTGTTCGGTGTTATAAGACGGAAACAACAAATTATTCTTAGTTATATACAAAAATCGAAATAGAATTCGACACTCATTCGGGTGGGTGTTTATTGAGCGGTCTATGGGGCCTGGTACCGACAGTCCCACCAGCGCAGCGGGCATCCGGCTATTGCGAGAACAAGCGTCTGGCTGGCATAGCGGTCACTGGCGGGAGTGGGCCGGGCTATCGGGGACGGGAAGCAAGCAGGGGGGCTGATGCCTCCCTGCTTGTTATGTGCGTTGAGCGGGGATCAGGCAAAGGCCTGCTCCCCGCGTTACCTACTCAGTAGCCCAGGGTAAAGCGCTGGCGCAGGTGGGCCGGTTTTTCCACCTCGTTCAGCACGCCATCGGCCAGATCGCCGACAGAGATCCCGGCAGGTTTGTCGCCGCTGAACAGCACCTGATCGCCACCGAGGTGATAGCCACCGCGCTTGTCGCCGGGTTCGAGGAACACGGGCGGGGAGACGAAACGCCAGTCGAGGGTGGTTTCATGGCGCAGGGCGGTGAGACCGTCGCGGGCCGCCAGGGCGCCCTGCTTCCACTCGGCCGGGAAGTCCGGGGTATCCACCAGCTGTACGCCGGGGGCGATTTCCAGACTGCCGGCACCACCGACCACCAGCAACCAGCTGTGGGCTGCTTTGGCTGCCGCGACTATGGCCTTGGCCCCTTTGAGGTACTGGTCGTAGATGTCCGGTGCACTCCAGCCCGGGTTGTAGGCGCTGATCACCCGGTCGTGCCCCTTGAGCACCTCGGTCAGTGCCTGGGGGTTCTGGGCATCTACCGCCACGGCGGTGACCTGCGGGTGGGCAGCGACTTTGCTGACATCGCGGACGATGGCGGTGACGTGATAGCCGCGGCTGACGGCTTCATTGAGGATGGCTGTACCGACAAAACCGCTGGCACCGATCAGGGCAATTTTCATGGGGGATTCTCCTTCACTGTTGGAATGAGGCTATCCTACGCCGTCGAATGTGATTTAATAATCGGCTATGAAATTGATTCACTTGTAAGCTGGATTTAACAATGGAACAGCTCAAACGTTACGCCATCTTTGCCGCCGTGGTGGAGGCGGGCAGCATGACGGGCGCCGCTAAGGCCCTGGGCATGACTCCCTCCGCCGTCAGCCAGCATATCAGCCAGCTGGAGAGCCTGCTTGGCCTCCCCCTGCTGCACCGCTCCACCCGTCGTCTCAACCTGACCGAGGCGGGGGAAGTGGTGTGGCAGGGATGCCAGTCGTTGCAACAGACATTGAACCAGACCGAGTTGCGCCTTTCCGAGGTACGCGACAGCCTGCTCGGCGAGGTGCGGATCACGGCGCCCGTGGGGATGGCGGGCCAGCCGTTGGCGCGGGCCTTGTCGCCGCTGTTGCAGGCCCATCCCGGCCTGTGCATCCAGATCATCGCCGACGACGAGAAGCGGGATCTCATCGCCGAGCGCATTGACGTGGCGCTGCGGGTCGGCACCCTGTCCGACTCCACCCTGGTGGCGCGCAAGCTGGGCCAGACCCGGATGCTGCTCTGTGCCTCGCCCGCCTATCTGGCACGCAAGGGGACACCGCGTAGCCCGGCAGATCTGCTGGAACACGACTGGCTAGCGGCGGACATGCTGAGCGGGGGCCTGACCTTCTTCGACGACAAGGGGCAGGGCCACAAGGTCAAACCCAAGCCCAGGGTGGTGTGCAACAACGTCTTGCCGCTGCGCCAGTTCACGCTGGTGGGGCAGGGGGTCTCGCTGCAACCTGAGGGGGAAATCGCCGAGGATCTCGCCCAGGGTCGGCTGCTGGAGCTGCTGCCGGGCTTTCGGGTGCCGCCCATGGAGATCCACGCTATTACTCCCCAGCGGGAGATCCCGGAGAAGGTGCGACGAGTGATCACGGCCCTGCGCAGCCACTTCGCCGAGCCGTCGGGGGCCGTGCCGGCGCGCCCCTGAGCCGGGTGACTGACAGGGGGCGCGCCATCTTGTCTTGACTTGCTAAAAGCAGAGGGCAGCCTGTTGGCTGCCCTCTGTCGCTTGCATTGATCCCGGCGCTATTTCATATAGAGGCCGCCGTTGATGGACAGGGTTTCCCCCGTGATATAGGCGCCCGCCTCACTGGCGAGAAAGGCCACGGCGGCGGCGATCTCCTCCGGCTTGGCGAGGCGGTGCATGGGAATATCGGCCTTGATGCTGTCGAGGATATCGCTGCGGATCGCCTCCACCATGGGGGTGGCGGTGTAACCGGGAGCGATGGCGTTGACCGTGACCCCGAAGCGGGCTCCCTCCGCCGCCAGCGCCTTGGTGAAGCCCAGCATGCCCGCCTTGGCTGCCGAGTAGTTGACCTGACCGAACTGCCCCTTCTGGCCGTTGACCGAGGAGATGTTGATGATGCGGGCATCGCGCTGCTCGCACATGGCGTCGAACAACGGCTGGGTCACGTTGTAGAGGCTGCACAGGTTGGTCTGGATCACCTCGAACCACTGCTCAGGTGTCATGCGCTTGAAGGCGCCATCCCGGGTGATGCCGGCGTTGTTGACCAGCACGTCCACCCGGCCCTCGTCCTGCAACAGGTGACCCAGTGTTGTACGACACATGGCGGTGTCTGTCACATCCAGTGGCAGTAGCCGCACTTGATCCGGTCGATAACCCTGCTCCCCGTACCAGTCGTGGGCCGCTGCACCGTTGCCGCTGGAGTGGGTGGCAATGATGCGATAGTCCTGGGCCAGCAAGGCGGTGGTGATAGCAGATCCTATGCCGCCACGGGCTCCGGTGATCAAGGCAATTTTTTTCATCTTTGCTCTCCCTGAAAAAAGATTCGAACGAGGACTTTATGGGCTTTTCAGGCTAATTGATATATTTGTTTTAAAACAATCTGACAGGGAAATGCGTTACTTTTGTGACAGGTTGACAACCTGGCTTGACGGCTTTGTTGAAGGCATGGGGGGCGGCTATGTTGAATGTGGCCACTTGGGCGGGCATGCCCCTCTGCTGGTCGCGTTCCCGACCCTCAATGACACCGATCTTCCCCACTCGTATCCCCTGGCCGTGCTGGCAGCTGCAGCGGATCTTCTTGCACGAGACAGGGCAGACGATGGCCCACGCTGAAAAGACCCTTAACTGACCTGTATTGCCCCATCGGCGGTGTTTTTACGCCTCTTTTTGCTCACCCATCTTGCTGCGAATGCGCTCGAACAGGCTCTGCAGGCAGGCTTGATCCTTGTCGGCGGCGCGCACTGCGCCATACATATGACGGCGGACTCCGCCCCCCAGCGGCCTGGCTTCGAGCAAGCCCTGTCGCACAAACTCCTCGCTGGCCCAGCGCGGCAGGGCGGCGACCCCGAGCCCGGCGGCGGCCATCTGCAGCATGACGGAGGTATTGTCCACCAGCTTGCAGCGGGCGGGCTCCACGCCGGCGGGTTGCAAAAAGCGGCTGAAGATATCCATGCGGCTGCGCTCCACCGGGTAGACCAGCAGCACCTCTGGCCCAAGGTCGCTCGGCTCGATGCGGCTCTGGTGGCAGAGGGGGTGATCCGGCGCCATCACCAAGTTGAGGTCGAAGGCAAACAGCGGTTCGAAGTGGAGATCGCCGCGGGCCTGCACGTCCGAGGTGAGCAGCAAGTCGAGCTGACCGCCGAGCAGGGCATTGATGGCATCAAAGCCGGGCACCGACTCCACCTCCAGATCCACCCCCGGCCACTGGCGGCGAAAGTCGGGCAAGAGCGGCAGCAGCCACTGGATGCAGCTGTGGCAATCGAGCGCCAGATGCAGCCTGCCCGCATCGCCGCTCTGCAGGGCGTGCAGTTGCTTCTCGGTCTGGGATAGCGCGGGCAACACCTGGCGGGCCAGACTCAGCAGCAGCTGGCCTGCCGCCGTCAGCACCAGGGGGCGGCTCTTGCGCAGGTAGAGCTCCAGATTGAGGCGGGTCTCCAGCTCTTTGAGCTGATGGGAGAGGGCTGACTGGGTGAGGTTGAGAGTCAGCGCGGCACCGGCCAGCGACCCCTGCTCGGCCAGCGCGGTCAGGGTTCTCAAGTGCTTGATTTCCAGACCTGCATTGCTTGGCACTGCCATAACATGGCTCCTTGTTGCATCAATCGCGGATTTTTTGAGAGGCTGTTGAAAAGGATTCAATAGCCAACGCCACCTTATCTTGTCATTTTGGATGTGTAAACATCTGGATGGCCAAATCATCCAGTTTCCCATCAGATGAATGAGCATAAGGAATTGGACCTATGACACGAGCACACACACTAGGCTTCCCCCGTATCGGCGCCAAGCGCGAGCTGAAATTTGCCCTCGAATCTTACTGGCGTGGCGAGACCACTCAGGCGGAACTTATCGCCACCGGCAAGAGCCTGCGTGAGCGTCACTGGCAGGCCCAACGCACCGCCGGGGTCAACCTGCTGCCGGTGGGGGATTTTGCCTGGTACGATCAAGTGCTCGGCACCAGCTTGCTGGTGGACGCAGTGCCTGCCCGTCACCGCCACGGTGACACCGATCTCGATACCCTGTTCCGGGTGGCCCGTGGCCGTGCGCCGACCGGCCCGGCTGCCGCCGCCGCCGAGATGACCAAGTGGTTCAACACCAACTATCACTACCTGGTGCCCGAGTTCAGCCGCGACCAGCGCTTCAAGCTGGGCTGGAGCCAGCTGTTTGACGAAGTGGAAGAGGCCAAGGCGCTGGGACTGCCAGTCAAGGCTGTGCTGCTGGGGCCCGTCTCTTATCTGTGGCTTGGCAAGGAGAAAGAGAGCGGCTTTTCGCGCCTCGAACTGCTCGACCGTCTGCTTATCGTCTACCAGGAGATCCTGGCCAAGCTGGCTGCACAAGGCGTGGAGTGGGTGCAGATCGATGAGCCGGTGCTGGCGCTGGACCTGCCGGACGAGTGGCGGTTGGCCTATCTCAATGCCTATGAGCGCCTGAGCGGTCCCTGCAAGCTGCTGCTCACCACCTATTTCGGCTCGGTTGCCCATCAGCGCGACATCATCACCAGCCTCAAGGTGGATGGCCTGCACCTGGATCTGGTGGCGGCACCCGAGCAGCTTGAGACGCTGGTCCCGCACCTGCCGGCCCAGTGGGTCATCTCTGCCGGGGTGATCAATGGCCGCAACGTCTGGCGTGCCAATCTGGCCAAGCTGGCGCCGACGCTGAAAGCATTGAAAGAGAAGCTGGGCGAGCGGCTCTGGGTAGCCTCTTCCTGCTCCCTGTTGCATAGCCCGGTGGATCTCACCCTGGAGCACGAGCTGGACACCCAGACCCGCAGCTGGTTCGCCTTCGCCCTGCAAAAGTGCTATGAGCTGGGGCTGCTCTCCGACTATCTCGATGGCGGAGCTCTGGACAAGATCACCGCCTACAGTCAGCCTATCGTGGCGCGGGAGTCCGACAGCCGGGTACACAAGAAAGCGGTACAGTCGCGCCTTGCCAGCCTGACCAACAGTGATTTCGACCGCCAGAGTGCCTATCCGGTGCGAGCGCAGGCCCAGCGCCATGATCTCAAGCTGCCGCTGTTGCCGACCACCACCATAGGCTCCTTCCCGCAGACCTCGGAAATTCGGGTGCTGCGTCAGGAGTGGCGGGCCGGTCGCATCGACGATAGCGCCTACGAGGCGGGTATCCAGGCCCAGATAAAGGATGCGATCGAGCGCCAGGAGGCCATCGGGTTGGACGTGCTGGTGCACGGCGAGGCCGAGCGCAACGACATGGTGGAGTATTTCGGTGAACTGCTGGACGGTTTTGCCATCACTCGCTTCGGCTGGGTGCAGAGCTATGGCTCCCGCTGCGTCAAGCCGCCGGTGATCACCCGCGATATCGACCGCCCGACCCCCATGACCCTCGAGTGGACCCGGTTTGCCCAGAGCCTGACTGACAAGCCGGTGAAGGGGATGCTGACGGGCCCGGTGACCATCCTCTGCTGGTCCTTCCCGCGCGAAGATGTGAGCCGTGAGCAGTCCGCCCTGCAAATTGGCCTGGCCATTCGCGACGAGGTGGCGGATCTCGAAGCTGCCGGCATCAAGATCATCCAGATCGACGAACCGGCGATCCGCGAAGGCTTGCCCCTGCGCAAACAGGATCACCAGGCGTATCTGGACTGGGCGGTGCGCGCCTTCCGTCTGAGCGCGAGCCCTGTGGTGGACAGCACCCAGATCCATACCCACATGTGTTATAGCGACTTCAACCTCATCATAGAGGCGGTGGCAGCGTTGGATGCGGACGTGATCACCATAGAGACCAGTCGCAGCCAGATGCAGCTGCTCGAAGCGTTCGAACGCTTCAACTATCCCAATGAAATCGGGCCTGGCGTGTATGACATCCACTCGCCGAACGTGCCGAGCCAGAGCTGGATTGAGGGCTTGCTGCGCAAGGCAGCCAAACAGATCCCGGCCGAGCGGCTCTGGGTCAACCCGGATTGCGGCCTCAAGACCCGCGGTTGGGAAGAGACTGAGGCGGCCCTCAAGGTGATGGTCAATGCCACCAGGGCGCTGCGGGCCGAGCTGGCTTAGTTCGGCAGTCATGCTGGCAACACAGCAGTAAACCACGACAGAGTACGGGCATAATGAAAGAGGGAAGGCGCATGCCTTCCCTCTGTTTTTGTGCGGGCGCGTGCGTTAGGCTCAGGGCTGGGTGATGTGGGCGGGGCAGGAAATGATGAAAACAGGTGTCTGGATCGGTTGTCTATGGGCGCTGTTGCTGGCCAGTTGCCCCCTGGCTGCTCCAGGCCCCTCGCTCAACATGGTCTATTTCGATGATTTTGCCCCCTACTCCTGGCGTGACGAGCAAGGCAAGATGCGGGGCATCATGGTGGATGTGATGGACAGTGTCGCGGCCGAGCTCGGCATCCGCGCCACTCATCAGGGGTATCCCTGGCTGCGGGCCCAGAAACTGGTGCTAGCCGGCCAGGCCGATGGCTTTGTCACTGTGCCTACCCGGGCGCGGGGGGACTACACCCGGGTGGTGGAGGAGCCGGTCGCCTTCTCTACCCTGACCCTGTTCACCCAGGCGGGGCACCCCCAGCTGGCGCGGCTCAATCAGGCTCGCACCCTGGCGGATCTCAAGACGTTCACCATCCTCGATTACATAGGCAATGGCTGGGGCAAGGAGAATCTGGTGGGATTCAAGGTCCATCTGACCATGAACGTGGACAACGTCTTCAAGATGCTCTCTGCTGGCAGGGGGGATGTGATGATCACGGATCCCATCGTGGCCAACTTCAAGCTTCGCCAGCTGGGGTTGACGGGGCGCATCATAGAGGTGCCGCTTCAGCTGGGATTGACCCCGCTCACCCTCTGCATCGCCCATACCTCTCCTTTTCAGCGCCGGGCGCCCGAGTTCTCCCGCGTCCTGGTCAGGCTGCGTCAGAGTGGCGAGCTGGCTCGCATTGAGGCGCGTTATCGGTGAGGCTGTTGCACCCTGGCGCCGGATCACGGCTTGTTAAAACAAAGAGGGCGGCCAAGGCCGCCCTCTTTGTGGCTGCGTCATCGTGGTCAGTGTGCCACCAGCTGGGGGGCCTGGGATGGGCTCTGGTATTGCGCATTGGAGAGGGCGGGTTGCCGCTCTCTGGGTGTTTGCGCACGTGCCAGCGTCTCGGCCAGCCAGTGGGGATCGAGGGGAATGGCGTTGCGATCGTTGACGACCAGGTTGCGGTGCTGGGCCCCGAGGCAGCCGTAGCGCTCGGGATCTGTCTGGGTAAAGAGGCCCAGGCAAGGCACGCCGCTGGCGGCGGCCAGATGGAGCGGGCCCGTGTCGCAGCTGACAAAGAGCGCGAGGCCGCTGGCGAAGCGGGCCAATTCGCTCAAGTTGCGCAGGGAGACCGGCATGTCGCCCAGCAGAGGCAGGGGATCGGCCGGATCATTGAACTGGATCAGCAGGGCATCCGGGCGTTGGCGGCGCAGATCCCCGAGCAGCCGCTGCCATTGGGGGAGGGAGAGCCCCTTGCCCTTGCGGGCGCCGGTGAAAAAGCCGATAAGGGGTCGGCCCGGGTGGCTCTGTATCAACGCCGTCAGGTGTGGGCAGGCGGTGTGCAGCATACTGCCCAGTTCAATCTGATCGGCGAGGCTTGCGTGCAGGCCGAGCAGTTGCAGCGGCTGGTGGGCATAGTGGCACTGGTCGTTGGAGGCGATCGGTCGATCGAACAGCACATCCCCCCTGGCTTCCTCAAAACCCAGCTTCTCGCTGGCGCGCACCCAGGCGGCGATGAGGTGATCCGTGCTGGAGGCGAACGGTACATAAACCTGGTCATACTGTTGGCGCCCCAGGCGCCACAGCACGGGCAGGGCCGCGATCAGCTGCTTACCCTGCAATCTGACCTGATGCACCTGTTGCAGTTTCAGATCGGCCAGAAAGGGGAGCAGTTGGCCACCGCTGCACACCAGCTCGATGTCGGCGTTGGGGTGGGTACTGCGTACCTTTTGCAAAAAGGGCAGCAAGAACAGATTGTTGCCGATGCGGTTCGTGCTGCGAATGATGAGGATCCGTTGGGCTGGCTGGCTTGAGGCTGGCAGCCTGCCGCGTTTGGCAAGCCAGGCGAGGGCTGCCCGCTCCAGCCCGGTTGTCCAGCAACGGCGCTGGCCGTCGAAGCGACGCAGGGCGTCTCTGATGGTGCTCATGATGAGTGGCTCTGTTGATGAAATTGACATCAAGGGTACACGGCAAGTCTTAAGAAAGCGTTAAGAGAAGAGAAAAAAGGGATCGTTACCCATTGTTTTTGTGAGAACTTTCTGCGGCGTCACATTTTGGATGCAACCGTGTGCATCCGGACATCACTTTGTTGATGAAAAATACAAACAGGGCGGCCGGCGGACCGGACGCCATGTTTGTGTGAGCCGCTTGCCTGCGCGCTGGCCTCTGCCGTGGCAGTGACGCTGGCCTTTCTCTGCAACAGGCTACCTAGGCCGCGTTCCCCAGCCGAGCGAGTGCATCGCGACCCGCCAGGGCGATCTTGCCCAGGAGCAGTACGGTGAGCTGCTCGGCAGCAGTCGCCAGGATCGGCAGGCCTTGCTGCAGGATCAGGCCTTGTGGCAGTCTCAGTCTCAGCCGTAGCGGGCCAGGGTCAGCCCCTTATCGCTGATGGTGGGCGTGTTGCCGCTGATGAGATCCGCCAACAGCTGGCCCGACCCTGCCGCCATGGTCCAGCCCAGGGTGCCGTGGCCTGTGTTGAGCCAGAGCCCTGGCACAGGGCTTGGGCCCACCAGCGGGGTACCGTCTGGCGTCATAGGCCGCAGCCCGGTCCAGAACTCGGCCTGCTGTATGTCCCCCCCTTCAGGGAAGAGATCCCCCACCACCATGGCCAGGGTGTCGTAGCGTTTCGGGTTGAGCGCCAGGTTGAAACCCGACAGCTCCGCCATACCGCCGACCCGGATCCGATCATCGAAGCGGGTGATGGCAACCTTGTAGGTTTCATCCAGCACTGTACTGCGTGGCGCCGCATCGCGGTTGGCCATCGGCAGGGTGAGGGAGTAGCCCTTGACCGGGTAGACTGGCAGATCGAGCCCAAGCGGGCGCAGGAAGCCGGTGGCATAGCTGCCCAGCGCACAGACGATGGCATCGGCCTTGAAACGCTGCTCACCGGCCCGCACCGCTACGGCGCGCCCCTGCGCCAGTTCAATCTCGTCGATAGCGCAGTTGAAGACAAATTCCACCCCGAGTTTTTGCGCCTCGGCGGCCAGTGCCTTGGTGAAGCGGAAGCAATCGCCGGTTTCATCACCCGGCAGGCGCAGGCCGCCCACTATCTTGCCGCGTACCCGCGCCAGCGCAGGCTCCACCTCCTCACAACCGCTGGCATCCAATGACTGGTAGGGCACGCCATACTCTTCCAGCACCTCGATATCCCGTTTGCTGGCATCAAGCTGGGCCTGGCTTCGAAACAGCTGCAGGGTGCCGAGCTGGCGTCCCTCGTAATCCAGGGCCAGCTCATCACGCAGCCCCTTCATGCAGTCACGGCTGTATTCGGCAAGGCGCACCATGCGCCCCTTGTTGATGGCATAGGCAGTCGGAGTGCAGTTGGCGAACATCTTCAGCATCCAGCGCAGCTGAAATGGATCCGATGTAGGGCGCACCGTGAAGGGGGCGTGTTTTTGCAGCAGCCACTTGGCGGCCTTGAGGGGAATGCCGGGCGCCGCCCAGGGCGCCGCGTAACCGGGAGAGATCTGACCGGCATTGGCATGGCTGGTCTCCAGCGCCACTCCTTCCTGCCGTTCCAGCAGGGTCACCTGATGACCTGCCTTGGCCAGATACCAGGCGCTGGCTACGCCAATCACGCCACCACCCAACACCACTATCTTCATCACACCATCCTTGTCGTTATGCAGGCGCCACCGGCCGATCCTGCTGTTTTTATGAGGGCTGGCCCGCTCCCGTTACTGCGTTTGTCGCGAGCGGACAAAGAGAGGGACCCAGCGCACAGGCCACACGTTATCACCGGTAGCGTGATCGGCAAATCCACTCGTTTGAAAATATGATTTATCACTGCGTTAACATTTATTGCCAGCTGATAATGATGATTTATCACAATAATGCGATGTTTATGACTGCGGCAGGATGTGTTGGTGGGGGCCTGGGCTGGCTGGTTCCGCATTCACCCCATGATCGTCTATGCGGCCAAAGGTAACTGGGTTGTTAAATTTGTGCGCCCGATCGCAACGGTGATGCGTGTCGCTTGTCGCCCCATACAGCCTCTGCCTAGAGTGGTCAGCGCATTGCATGGTGCATGCGCGTTTTACTGGCTTGCTCGTGTTAGACCACCACAGGAAAGGATGTGATGACCCGAACTGCTGACGCCCCATCAGGCTGGCCCACCGCCAGTCCCCACACACTGCCCTGGTATCTGCAAGATATAGTGCTGGTGTGCGACTTCCCTCGCCGCTGATCTCCCTGCGTTAACCCCACTTGTTTTCATTTCATATTGGTGACTGTCGCCAGGTGTTCGCACGGCTGGTGCAAGGAGAAGATCATGCGTCGTATACCCGAACCGTTTCGTATCAAGATGGTCGAGCCCATCAAGCAGACCACAGGCGCCGAGCGCCGCACCGCACTCGAGGCCGCAGGCTGGAACCCCTTTCTGCTGCTGGCAGAGGATGTTTACATCGACCTGCTGACCGACAGCGGCACAGGTGCCATGTCGGATCGCCAGTGGGCCGGCATCATGATGGGGGATGAGGCCTATGCGGGCAGCCGCAACTTCGTTGAACTGGAGCGCACAGTGCGCGAGATCTTTGGTTATCAGCATGTGATCCCCACCCACCAGGGACGCGGGGCAGAGCAGATCCTCTTCCCCGAGCTGGTCAAGCGCTGCCAGGGCAAGGCGCCGGTCTTTATCTCCAACTACCACTTCGACACTACCAAGGCCCATGTGGAGTTGGCGGGGGCGCGGGCCATCAACCTGCTCACCCCGCAAGCCCTCGACACCACGGCCCCTTATGCCTGGAAGGGGGATTTTGATCTCCCTCGTCTGACCGACACCCTCGAGACCGTCGGGGCCGACAACGTGGCCGGTGTCATCATCACGGTGACCTGCAACAGCGCCGGTGGTCAGCCGGTCTCCATGGCCAATATGGAGGCGGTCTCCGAGCTGGCCCGTCGCCACCAGATTCCGGTGGTGATCGATGCCGCCCGCTTCGCCGAGAACGCCTGGTTTATCAAGGCGCGCGACCCGGCTTACGCCAAGACAGGCATCGGGGAGATAGTGCGCCAGATGTTTGCCCTGGGGGACATCTTCACCATGTCGGCCAAGAAGGACGGGCTGGTCAATATCGGTGGTCTCTGCTGTTTCAAGGAGGATCTCGACCTGTTTCGTGCAGTGCAGGTGCGCTGTGTGGCGATGGAAGGGTTTGTTACCTATGGCGGCCTCGCCGGGCGGGACATGGCGGCGCTCGCCATCGGTCTGCGCGAGGGGATGGATGAGGAGTATCTGACCTATCGCATCGGTCAGGTGGCCTATCTGGGCGAGCGGCTGGCCGAGGCGGGCATTCCCATTCAGACACCCACTGGCGGTCATGCGGTGTTTGTGGACGCCAAAAAACTGCTGCCCCATATTCCGGCCGAGCAGTTCCCGGCCCATGCGCTTGCCTGTGCGCTCTATCTGGAAGGGGGCGTGCGTGGGGTGGAGATCGGCTCCCTGCTGCTGGGGCGCGATCCCGCCACCGGCAAGCAGGAGGCGGCAGACTTCGAGCTGCTGCGCCTCACCATTCCGCGCCGGGTCTACACCCGGGATCACATGGACTATGTGGCCGACTGCCTGATCGCGGTGAAGGCGCGGGCCAGCGAGCTCCGCGGTCTTACCTTCGACTACGAGCCGCCGTTGCTGCGTCATTTCACCGCGCGGCTCAAGCCGCTCTAACGCTCCGACGGTGTAACCCGGGGTATTGGCACGGCATCAAAAGCAAAGCCCCCGCACGACAGTGCGAGGGCTTTTTACCGTGAGCGTCTGAAGCATATTACTGGCTGCTGAACAGCTTGGGCTGGGGGCGGGATTGGGCAGTCAGGCTCATGCGGCCGGAGGTCTCCAGCCAGGATTTGATCCGTTTGGCATCCGCCACCCGGGAGTTGGGGGTATCGGCATTGAGCAGCACCAGGATCACCGGTTCGCGGTTTATCTGGGTTGCCATCACCAGGCAGCGCCCCGCCTCGCGAATGTAACCCGTCTTGGAGAGGGTGACAGGCCAGCTGCCTTCACGCACCAGGCGGTTGGAGTTGAGGTAGTGCAATTGGCGCTTGCCGTTGCGCACCATGCGCTCCTCGGTGGAAGAGTACTGGCGAATGAGTGGGTAGGCAGAGGCAGCAGCCACCAGTTTGGCCAGATCATGGGCGCTGGAGACGTTGCGAGGGGTGAGCCCCGTGCTGTCTGCGAACTGGGTGTTCCACATGCCGAGCATGCGGGCCTTGGCATTCATCGCCTCGACAAAGGCGCGCTGGCCCCCCGGGTAATGTCTGGCCAGTGCGGAGGCCGCGCGGTTTTCCGACGACATCAGGGCGATGTGCAGCATGTCGGCCCGGCTCAGACGCGATCCTACCGCCAGCCGCGACCCTGTTCCCTTGAGACGATCCACATCGGCCATGGTGACGGTCAGCATTTCGGAGAGGCGCTGATTGGCATCGAGCACCACCAGCGCCGTCATCAGTTTGGTGATGGAGGCGATGGGCATCACCCGATTGGCATTGCGCTCTGACAGCACCTCGCCGGTGCGTGGATTGGCCACCACGAAGGCAGCCGAACTCAGGGCAAGATCGTTGCGCGGTTCCAGAAAGCGTTTGGGGGAGTGGGATGTGGCCGTAAACGGATTGGCTTGGGCGCTCTCCATGCTGACGGGAACGAGGAAGGCACCGAGCAGCAGGGTAAGAAAAGGACGAATAATCATGTTTTGACGCTACCGTGAATGACTGGAACATTTGGCTAAGTTATATGACGGTAATTGACGCTTCACAACGTCTAATGGCCCGATATTTCAATTTAATGGGATCGTACGCCTTGAAATCCCCATGTTGACGGCTAAATGACGACTCGATCGGGGAAATATCCAACCATGAGCGAGTCTGATACATGTCAGCGTCACCCGTCACGGTGGCGCACTATATATTGCGTCTCTGGGGCCAGGCGGCCCGTTAATCCCCCTTGCGGTGGCGCAAGCGGCACCACCTGCGTTGAGAGAGCCTGCATTTTCAGGCTTCTGTTGCTACTCGCATCAGCGCCGAGGGACTGCGCTCGACAAAATAGTGCCAGACATGGTCATAGAGCGCCTGCTGGCCGGGAAAGCTCACCAGTCCCTTGGCCTCGGCCAAGGTGCACCAGCGATATTCGGTGTGCTCGTCGTTGAGGGTGACCACCTGATTGGGCGGGCAATAGACCACAAATACCGGCACTACCTCCACCGTATTTGAAGTGCTTTCGTAAAATTGTTCCAGATAATGGGCTGTGTATAACTCGCAAACCGTGATACCCGTCTCTTCGCCAAACTCGCGAATAATGGTCTGCCAGCCGGTTTCCCCCGCCTCAATCGTGCCAGCCACATGGCACCAGAAACCGCCCTTTACGCGTTTCATCACCAGCAGCTTTGTTTCGCCATCCATCGTTGAGAGGGCGACACCGGAGACGGCTTTACAGCGAATGGGGATCATGGTTTTTTCTCGCTTGGTTTGCCGTCTGTAATTAAAACGACAGGGATAAAGGGGTCTTAAATGAAAAACGTCTCCGCTGGCAGACCAATGGCGTCTATTTCATTCAGGCTGCTCTTGGCCAGATAGTTTGCCACCAGATTAACATCCACCCAGTCGCCGGCATATGTCGGAAATCGTTGGCTTACATGGCAGTAGAAATAGTCTGGAAAGTGGAACAGCTTGCTGGATAAATATGCGTCATCTCTGCCAGGAGATGATTAACGTCTGTGGTCGAGGCGCAATATTACGACGACGACATACCCCCAATCAACCGGGTTATCCCCCCATCATTTTCGCCGTCTGGATCGCCTCGATAAGCGCCGCACGGTTGATGCGAGGGCGCTCGCTATCGAGCAGCTGTTGCCACAGCGCAATGGCCCGGGTGTAGCGGCCGTGCAGGAAATGATCGGCGGCGAGC
Organism: Aeromonas popoffii; assembly: GCF_037818705.1. NCBI lineage: Bacteria > Pseudomonadati > Pseudomonadota > Gammaproteobacteria > Aeromonadales > Aeromonadaceae > Aeromonas > Aeromonas popoffii. Next base: position 1,920,810 of record NZ_CP149129.1, read on the forward strand.
AGCATCAGGGCGCTTACTTCCCCTGCATCCTGCTTGAGGGCGCTCTCCAGCAGGCGGGTTGCCTCCGGGGTAAGCTGCTGGCCCGCCTGATAGTAGCGCACGGTGGCCTGGGCGGCTTTAGTCGCCGCGCTGGCCCCCCCCTCCAGCAGGGCAAGGCGCTGATAGGCGAGCAGGGCGTTGTCATATTCGCCCCGATAGAGATAGAGCTGACCGAGCGCCGCCCAGCTGTCGAGATCGGCGGGGCTGCGCTGCAAGGTTTGATGCAGACTCCCCAGCTCCTTTTCCTGCAGGTCCCACGGGCTCAGCCCTGCAAGCGGGTCGGGACGGGATGCATGAGCCTGCCATGCCTGATAGCGGCCGCTGCTCATATACACAGTGGCAACGGCAGCGATTGCCAGGATGCCAAGCAACAGCAAGACGAGGGTGTGGCGGCTATTGCGACCGCGATTGTCACGCTGGTTGGTCAGTTGTGCGTGAAGGGCCAACTCTGTGGCGGGTGTGGCATTGGCAAGGCGGGCGGCGCTTAGCTCCCTGTAGATCGGCTGGTCGGGTGAGAGGCCTGCTTGCTCCCCATGCATGATCAGCAGATTCAATTCGCTGCGAGGATCGGCTGCGGGTTGATGGATTGTCTCAACGATTGCCTTAACGACAGGGATGGTCTGCGTCTTTGTGCGTGTCAGGCGGCGAAACAGGGTCAACAGCGCGAGCCCCAACAGCAGCAGGGGACCGCCCCACAGCAGCGCCGTGCTGCTCTTGAAGGGGGGATCGTAGCGGACGAAATCGCCAAAGCGCTCCGTCATGCGGGCGATCACCTGCTCGTCGCTCTGTCCCTCGTCCACCCAGCGATACACCTCGAGCCGAAGATCCCGGGCGATGGGGGAGTTGGACTCCACCAGATTCTGGTTCTGACACTGGGGGCAGCGCAGGGCGCGGGCCAGCTCTTGCGCCCGATGTTGCAGCTCGGGATGGCGAAACTGATAGGTATCGACCCCGCTGGCAAATGCAGTTGCACTCAACAGCATGCCGAGGGCCAGCAGGGCTCTGGCAAGAGGACGGCACATCATGACTGTGTCTCCCGAGTTGGTATTGCAATAGATGGTGCAATAGCTGGCGTTCTAGATGGTGCAGTCGTGGCGGCCTTCGCCTGCGCGTCTGCTCGAGCCTTGTCGAGCAGCGGTGCAAACTGGCGCTGCCAGATCTCGTTGGTGAGCGCGCCGGTGTGGCGGGCAAGCAGGGTGCCATCGGCGGCAAACAGATAAGTTTCCGGCGTGCCGTAGACGCCGAGCTCCAGCGCAAGTTTACCGTCGGGGTCGGCCAGCACGGCGCGATAGGGGTTGCCCGCCTGGATAAGCCAGGCGCGGGCCGCCTCACCCTTGTCCCGATAGTTGAGGCCGTAGAGGGGCACTGTGCCCGCCAGCTCGGTGAGCCGCGGATGTTCGGCGCGGCAGTTGACGCACCAGCTGGCCCAGACGTTAAGCACAAAGGGCTCACCCTTGAGGCTGGCGGTCTGGATCGGACTCCCATCCAGCAGATTGTCGCTCTGCCACGCAGGTAGGGTACGCCCCAGCGTCGCTTCATCCTGACGATAGGGATCTTGCCCGAGACCGAGCCAGAGCAGGGCGCCGAGGCCCAGCGTCAGCAGCAGGGGAACAAAGAGGCGCAGGCGGGATCTCATAACGCCTCCTGTTCGAGCCGGTGATGGGAGGCACCAACCGCAATGGGGCGGGAGGCAAGCAAGGGGCGACGGGCGAGCAGGCGCAGGGTGCCGCCCGCGATCATCAACAGGCCGCCGAGCCAGATCCAGCGCACCAGCGGCTTGTAGTGCAGCCGCATGGCATAGGCATCGGGCCCCATCTTCTCGCCCAGCACCACGTAGAGATCGCCAAACAGCCCCCATGCTATGCCCGGTTCATTCATGTTCATGGTGCGCACGCTGTAGTGGCGCCGCTCCGGCGTCAGCCGCGCTACCTCTTTACCGTCCTTATGCACGCTAAGCGTGATGCGCTCGGCGGTGTAGTTGGGGCCGCGCACCGGCTCTCGCCCCTCATAGCGAAACTCGAACGCGCCGAGTCGGTAGGGCTGGTTGGCACCAAGCACTGTGCCCCCTTCCTGACTGTGGTGGCTCACTTGGGCAATGCCGAGGGCGCACACCGCCACCCCGAGGTGGGCCAGCAAGCTGCCGAGCCGCTTGAACGTCAACTCACGAAGTGAGGTCAGTTGTGAGAAAGGGAGTAGCAGGCTGGCCATCAGCCAGAGGCTCACCATATTGGCGAGGATGCCGCTCCAGCTGCCGGAAAAAGATCCCTGTTCCAGATAGGCAAGGCTAAGCAGCCCGCCGCCAAGCAGGCCAAACAGCGGCGGCAACAGGGTGTTGAGCCGAGGACTTGCGGCAAGCTGCTGCCAGCGCAGGCGCGGAAGCTGGGTCATCAGCCCCATCAGCAGCAGCGCCAGCGGCACGAAGATGGTGTTGAAGTAGGGGGCACCCACCGAGAGGGAGCCCAGATGGATCGACTGGAACACCATGGGGTAGAAGGTGCCGAGCAGCACACTGGCGCAGGCCACGCAGAGCAGCAGGATGGCGCCACCGAGCAGTCCCTCCTTTGACAGTAAGCCGAAGCTGGCGTAGGGGGCGCGGGTGTCGGCGCGCAGCGCAAACAGGGTGAGGGCGCAGGTTAACAGCAGCCCTAGCAGCAGCAACAGGGTGAGGCCGCGGTTGGGATCCACCGCAAAGGCGTGCACCGAGGTGAGTACCCCGGAGCGCACCACAAAGGTGCCGAGCAGGCTCAAGGCGAAGGTGAAGATGGAGAGCAACAGCACGGCGTGGCCGTAGGCGCCGCGCTTCTCGCAGACCACAAGGGCGTGCAGCAGGGCAGTGCCGAGCAGCCAGGGCAGCAGGGAGGCATTTTCCACCGGATCCCAGAACCACCAGCCGCCCCAGCCCAGTTCGTAATAGGCCCACCAGGAGCCCAGCACGATACCGGCAGTGAGAAAGATCCAGGAGCCGAGCGCCCAGGGGCGGCTCCAGTGGGCCACGGCGCCATCCAGCCTGCCCGAGTGCAGCGCCGCCATGGCGAAGGCGAAGTTGACCGCAAAGCCGACGTAGCCGAGATAGAGCAGGGGCGGGTGAATGATAAGACCGATATCTTGCAGCATGGGGTTAAGATCGCGCCCCTCCAGCGGCCCCGGGAATTGGCGGTCAAACGGGCTGGAGAAGATCAGGGTATAGAGGGCAAAGAGCCCGACGATCAGCCCCATGATGGCCAGCACCCGAGCGGTGATCAGCGGATCGACATGCTTCGAACAAATCGCCACCAAGGCCCCCCACAAGGCCAGTGCAAAGACGAAAAAGAGCATGGAGCCCTCGTGGCCGCCCCAGACCGCAGCCAGTTTGAAGCCCAGGGGCAGGGCGCTGTTGGCGTGTTGGGCCACATAGCTGACGGTGAAATCATCCCGGGCAAAGCAGCTGGCGAGCAGCAGCAGAGCAGCCCCCAGCAGGGCGGCATTGAGCAGCGCCAGCGGCTTGGCGCTGCGCAGCAGGGTCGGGGAGGCGAGGCGCAATCCCAGCCAGGGCAAGGTGCCCTGCAGCAGCGAGAGTGCCGCCGCCAGTAGCAGTGAGAGATAGCCAAGCTCCGCCAGCACAAAACCTCCAGGTTCAATCTTTGATCTCATTCATGTCATGGCACATACGCCGCCTTGTCTCCTGTTTGGCGGGGAGACTCCGCAGGCAGCGGGTGTGGCATCACCAGAAATTAATTGGGCCAGCAACAAACCAGCGCCAGTCTCCCCTAGGTGGCTGGCGCTGGAGATCATACCTTTAAACTACTGTCATCTGGCCGGCGTAGAGCACGAAGTAGCGCAGCAGCAAGATCCCCATCAGGGTCAGGCTGCAGATCAGTACCAGATGGCCGTTCCTCTCCCGTAGCCGAGCGGGCATCAGCAGGGCGAGCAGCTGGGGCAGTAGCATGCCGATCCCCACCACCCCGACCCAGAACACCTGAGCCCAGAAACCGCTGCCGATGGCAGCCCACATCGCCACCTCTTTCTGGCCGCCACCAAAGTAGAGGCCGGTAAAGAAGCAGACCAGCAGCAACAGCTCCACCGCCAGCACCGGCCGCTCGAAGCGGTGGACAAAGCTCACCCCCTGACTGTGGTGGTTCTCCCTGAACAGGGTCACCGCCAGCAAGATGGTGGCGGCAATGCCGGAGCTGATGCCGGAGACCAGAAACAGCACCGGTAGCACCGGGTTGTTGAGCAGCGGATAGGTTTTGAGCGCCGAGAGCAGAAAGCCGGTGTAGGCCCCCAAGAGCACGGCGAGCAGTAACAGCAGCGGTGCCAGCAGCCGTTCGATGCGGGCGAGCCAGCCGATGAGATTATCCACAAAGGCGAACTTCTCTTTCAGCAACCGGCGGCGCAGCGTCTCAATATCGGCTCTGAACACCACCGCCAGCCAGGCGAACAGCACAGCCATATAGAGCTGGAACAGCATGACCCCCATCGACATCACGGAGTCGAACTGGTAGTGGAACATCAGCTTCCAGAAGGTCCAGGGGCGGGCCAGGTGGAAGATGAGGATGAGCAGTCCCAACACGACGCTGAGCGGCGCCAGAATGGCAGTCGCCTTGATGATGCCGCTCTCGCTGCCAGCCCCCTTGCGGCGCAATAGCACCGAGAGGGTGGTGGCGCCGGCGGAGATGCCGAGCAGAAAGAGATAGATTGCGATCGGCCAGTCCCAGACAAGAGAAGGGAAATGAAAGGCGTCATGCCACATGGTTATTCCCTCCCTCTGTTACTGCCGGGGTCGATGGCGATGGGGCAACTCCCCACCCCCGCGAGGGGCAGTGAAAGGCCGCTTGCATGGTCATGAGGTTATCTCCCCTTTGGGTACGCGGTACATCTTGGGCGAGGTGCCGAGCGCCTGCTTGTAGCGATAGCTGGTCTCCTTCACCAGCCGCTGTGCGATGGGGCTGCCCGGATCATCCAGATTGCCAAACACCAGCGCCCTGGTGGGGCAGGATCCCACACAGGCTGGCTCCTTGCCCGCCGCCAGATTGGTCTTGCGGCAAAAGTCGCACTTGTCGGCGACCTTGGTCACCGGGTTGATAAAGCGCACCTGGTAGGGGCAGGCGGCCAGACAGTACATGCAACCGACGCACAAGTCCGGGTTCATCTCGACGATGCCATCCTCCGCCCTGATATGGGAGGCCCCGGTGGGGCAGACGTGCACGCAGGGGGCGTTATCACAGTGCTGGCACGATTTACGAAAGAAGCGGTACTCGGCATCGGGAAATTCACCGACGGGGCCGGAACGGATGATCTCGAGGCGCGAAACCCCTTCCGGCACCTGATTCACCTCCCGGCAAGCATCCATGCAGGCGGTGCAGCCGATACAGGCCGTCTCGTCGTGGATCATGCCATAGCGCACCCCGTTGATGGTCTGGCTGTGGGTGAGGGCAGTCGCGCGAACAGGCCCCGTCATCATGATGAGGGCCCCCGCGCTCATCCCCGCCATGAAGTGACGGCGAGAGCAGCTCATTGTGCCTCCTTGCCCGGGGCGGCGTTCGTGGCTTTGATCGCCTCATGCTGCTTGTTGTGGCAGTCGACGCAAAGCTTGATGCGGGATTTTTCAGGGATCCCCGCCATGGGATCTTTGGCCGGGTGCAGCTGGTGACAGCTGGTGCAGGTGAGCTTGGTGGCGTGCACGTCGTGAGCCCAGAGTGCCTCGCGCAGGGGTTTGGGCTCGTGGCAGCTCATGCAGACCCCGTTTTGCTCGGCGATGGGGTAAGCCTCATCGCTTTGCGTGTCGTTGGCGCTGCTCAGCTTATCTTGCAATGCGCTTTGCTGGTCGTTGAAGCTGTCACTGAACCGCATCACATCCTTGACCCCTTCCCTGTGCTGGGGAGAGGGCAGGCCGTGGCAGTTGGTGCAGGTGACCGGCGCCAGGTTGTTGGGGTTGGTTGCCTGGCCATGCTTGCCGTGCATGCCGTAGGCCTGCTCCTTGTGGCAGTCGGTACAGGCCGCATTGGGATTGCGTAAAAACTCCACCTTCTGTGTGGCCGGGGCAGGTGTGGCCGGAACAGGGACGGCTGCCGGTTCGGCCGCCTGACCCTGCAGGCTGGTGAGCAGCATGGCTGCCATCAGCATCAGTCGTAAGAAATCCATCGTTAAATCACCCATAGGAAGCTTCCATCCGCTGCGAGCCCGATCTGGTCGGGCCCGCAGGCGCCATTACTGTGCCAGCCGTCCGGCCGCTTTGGCCTCGGCATCCCAGGCGGGGACTGTGGTCTTGAGGAACTGGGCCTTGTCGCTGTTCATCTGTTTCATATCCATGCCAAGGCCGGTTTGGGCCTTCTCCTTGCTGGAGATGTCGGGGATGGCGATCTCGTGGCTGATCCCTTTGGTCGCCAGCAGGCGAGCCAGCTTGGTGCGGGCGTCAGCGGCCTTGTCCAGCGCGCTGCCAAGTACCTTGAGGGCCACTTCGGGGGCGTGCATCTGCACCCCGTGGGAGGCGATGGCATAGTCCCAGCGCCACTGGGCGTGACGGATGTCCTGCAGAATGTCCTTCATCTCGGCGTCGGTGGCACCGGCATCCCAGGCCGCCTTGGCCTCGAAGTGGGCGTGCACCAGCTGCTTCTCGACCTTCAGCTTGGTCTCGATCACCGCCTCTTTGCGCTGCTGGACTATGCCTTGCAGCATCTCCTTGCTCTGGGTGTGGCAGTTGCGGCAGGTCTGCTCGAAACGATCGAAAGGGTTGCCCACCTTGTGATCCGTGTAGACCTTGCCCTGATCGTTTTGCACCTTGGGCATGTGGCAGTCGACGCAGGCGACGTTGTTCTGGCCGTGAATGCCGGCGCGCCAGGTCTCGTATTCCGGATGCTGGGCCTTGAGCATGGGCGTCCTGGAGAGGGCGTGAGTCCAGTCGGCGAAACCGATCTCGTCGTAATACTCTTCCATCTGCTCAACCGTGGTGCCCTTGTCCCAGGGGAATTTCACCGCCTTGGTGGGGCCGCTGAAGTAGTATTCCACGTGGCACTGGCCGCACACCTGAGACTGCTGATCGAAACGACCTTGCTCTTTGAACGGCTTGCCGATGGCGGTCATGGCCCGATCGGCATAGGGACGGGAGAGGTGCAGGGCCGGTTTGCCCTCCTTGAACTCTTTCGAGGCGGTGTCGTGGCAGTCGGCGCAGCCGATGGTGTTGACAATCTCCGGCCCCCCCTTGGCCCACATCCCCTTGAAGTAGCCATCCTCGCCTTTCTCATCGATAACGCGGGCCACATCCGGGCCTTTGCAGCTCCAGCAGGCCATTGGCAGCGGGCCATCTTCGGCAGTTTTAGGGGCGCCGGTGCGCAGGGTCTCGCGCACATCGGTCAGGGCATAAAAGTGGCCGCGTGGCTTGTTGTAATCCTTGGCAAAGGGATAGCCTCCCCACAGCACGATCATATTGGGATCTTCGGCCAACGCATCGGTGCGCGTCTCGCTCTCGCGGGTGGCCTGCCAGCTGGTGAACTGATCGGTGTGATCCTTGGCGAACAGCTCACTGCGTGCCTCTATCTTGCCCTTGGTGGTTGTCTCATCAGCCTGTGCAAAGCCGCTGGCACCAAGCCAGCTGGTTAGCAGCAGGGCAGCGAAGCCCAGTTTGGTATGCCTGTGTTGTGAACCCACGTTTATCACTCCCAGATAAATGTCCTGGTCTGACCCTTTCCATCTTGTTGCGTGGATTTCATCCCCATTGGGCGGGGTGGGCAGACGTGTGGTTGGCGATGAATAAAACCGCGCAATATGTGATTTCTAGAGGCTTACCCTATCAAATAGGTAAATTTAATGATGATTAATCAGCAGGAGAGTTGTGCCAGATCAATTGGTGCACCGGATTGATCGTTGAAATGAGATCTCGATTAAATTTTATGAAAACTCAACTCCTTGTTCACCGCAGAACATCCGATGTAAGGGGGGTATCGATACCGTCATGAACGAGCCATGTTGCTGCCAATCCCGTTTGCCATTGTCACAACGCGGATTGCATCGCCATTTCGTATGTGGATTTTTTGACTAAATATGCATTTTAGGCATATTGAGTGCGAACCATGTGGCGCGCCAGCAGTCGTCAGTTCATCGAGGTGCTGGGCAAATTTCTCGTCACGCGACCGAAATGCTCACATGCGAGCGAATAAGCCTGTTACTAGAGGGGTGGAGGCGGGGCCATTCAAATCTTGTTTTGTTCAAGAACCCTTGCCTGATGCACAAAGTTGTCAGTTAAGGCCATTTAATCGCTTTTGTTGTCGAAAATAGCGAAAAGACCCAAGCTGCCTGGTGCGGTATGATTATTGAACAAATGAGTATCCGGTTGATACTGATATCAGTGCGTAAAATGGTACTGGAGGCTGTATGGCTGAGTTGCAAATTGAAACGTCCACGGTGATCACCCAACTTGAGGGCTCTGTGTTTGTCATCAATGCAGATGGATCTGCCATACGCGCAAAGGTGGGGATGGCGTTGCAGCCGGGGGACCGCCTCCAAACCGCCCAAGGAGGCCATTTTCAACTAGCCGAGCCGGGCAGTGATGCCACCGGTGAGCAAGCGGTTGCCGTCAAACCTGAGCCTGCCACTCCCGCTGGTGATGGGCAACTGGCCGATCCGGAGCTGGCCTCGTTGCAAGAGGCTATCCGCCAGGGGATAGACCCGACAGCTCAATTCCAGGAGACCGCGGCGGGCAATGCTGCCGCGGCTGCAGGTAATATCGGCGGTGTCGCCGGTTCCAGCTCGGGCGGATTCGTTGTGGTCGATCGTACCAATGACGCTACCCTGGCCGAGGCTGGTTTCGACACCTATCACACAGCTCAACCTGAGGGCGATGAGCTGCTGTTTTCCGAAGAGCGCGACCTCTTTGCCGCTATCACCATCACCGACCCCCAAACCAGCGACAACATCATCAATGCCGATGAAGCGGCGGGCGTCATCATCCGCGGCACTGTGTTCGATGTGGAGGTGGGCCAGCCGGTCACCGTCACCCTTATCGACCAGGCGGGAAATTCACTGACAGTAACGACCGTGGTGCTGCCTGGCTTGGTCTGGGAGGCCAACTTTGGCGATGTCACCGGCAAGCTGGTGGATGGCCCGCTGCAGATTGTGGCCAATACCCAGGATCAGGCGGGCAACAATGCCAACGACACCGGCCAGACCCTGCTCGATACCATCACCACCATTACTCTGGATCTCGCCGATGAGAGCGACAGCGGTGCCAGTCAGACCGATGATCTGACCCGCGACAATACCCCGCTGCTGCAAGGGAAGGGGGAGCCCGGCGCCACCGTGACCCTGAGCCTTGGCGGCAGCGTGCTCACCGTCCTGACGGTGGATACCGCCGGTAACTGGCAATATCAGTTGCCGCAGACCCTGGCCGATGGCCAGTACCAGTTTCAGGTCAATTCAGTGGATATTGCCGGCAACCGCGCCAGCGATACCCTTGTTATCAATGTCGATACCCAGGCCTTCATCGACATCGATGATCTCGATACCGCCGCCCTGTTTGGCAATAACAGCGCCACCCTGAGCGGTTCCAGCAGCAATGTGGAAGCGGGTCAGAATGTCACCATCACCCTGGTCGACAGCAATGGCCAGCCGCTGCTGACTACCTCGGCGCTGGTAGGGGCCGATGGTCGCTGGCAGGTGAGCGGCCTTGATCTCTCCGGCATCAATCAATCCTTTGAAGTGCGTGCCAGCGTCACCGATTTGGCGGGCAACAGCGCAAGCGATGGCGCACCGCTGATCGGTCAGAGCGAGACCCTGACACTCTCCGAAGCAGGTTTGGCCGATGGCCCGGTGACCGCGACCGGCAGTCTCAATACCGGTGCCGGTCAGGATGGCAATCTGCAAGTTCAGTTTGCTGCCGACCAGAGTGCGCTGGAAGGGCTGGGATTTGTCAGCCACGGTGTGCCTCTCGGCTACACCATCAATGGTCAGACCCTGACCGCCACCGCCGGTGGTTCGACCGTCTTCACCCTGACCCTCAACAATGACGGCAGCTACCGCATCGTCTGGAGTCAGAGTCTGGATCACGGTCAGGACACGTTGCGCCTGCCGTTCAACCTCGAATATCGCGATAGCGACGGCGATCTGGTGAAGGCGCCGTTGGTGCTCACTCTGGTGGACAGCAATCCGCCCAGCTTCGACATCCCGGCCATTCCCCTGACCGAAGATGCCTTTACCAACGGCGCCGCCGTGGTGGGCGAGAGCAGCTTTGTGGTCAAACACACCGCCGATCCCCTGCTGGTGGATTCGCTGGTGTTCAGTAACCAGAGCCAGACCCTGGCCACCCTCAACGGTGCCGGGCTGGGGAGTGATGGCCATCCGCTGACGTTCGAATTTGCCGGTGATCGCACCCTGGTGGGTTACTACCTGGATGGCAGTGGCAAACGGGTAGAGGTGCTGCGCGCCGAGCTGAAGGCTGAGCAGCAGGGCAGCGATCTGGCTGGTCGGGTAGTTGTCACCCTCACCGGGCCGCTGGATCATCAGGGCAGTGACAGCCTCTCCCTCGGTTTGCAGGTGAGCGCCAACGAGATCGACGGCGATAGTACCAGTGCCAACCTGACGCTGACCGTCAATGATGGCAGTGATCCCGCATTGGGCATCGACAAGGGGGTTGCCCTGCAAGAGGGGGACAACCAGAGCATTGATGGTCAGCTGCCGGTGATGGTGGGCAGCGATCGTCTGGTTTCCCTCAACTTTGATGCGAACCAACCGGCGTTGGCCGGGCTGACCAGTCAGGGCAAGGCCACCAGTGTCGAGGTCAATGACAACCAGCTGATCGTCAAGGATTGGCAGGGCAAGGCTATCCTCACCGTCACCATCGAGCTGGATGGCAAATACAGCGTTTCTCTGACCGGCGTGTTTGACGAGCCGGTGGCGACTAACAGCCTCAACCTCGGCCTGAAGGTACAAGGCAGCGACTTTGACGGGGACAAGAGCAATCTTGGCACCCTCAATATCACCATTACCGACGGTGTTTTGCCGCAAGTGAATCCGGTTTCGGTCACCTTAAGCGAAGATAGCGACTGGCAGCTGTGGCAGAGCCTGTCTGGCGATCTGGCCATCACGGTAGGCAGCGATCCGTTGGCCAGCATCACCTTCGATGCTAATCAGCCGGGGTTGCAAGGGTTCACCTCGGGCAAGCAGGCCGTTGCCATCACGGTAGCCGATCACCGTATCGAGGGGCATACCCCCGATGGCAAGCTGGTGTTTGAGTTGTCCCTCGGCGATGACGGCAAATACAGCGTCACCTTCCATCAGCCACTGGATCAGGGCAGTGCAAATAGCTTGCTGCAAGCGGGCTTTTCCCTGCTCGACAGTGATGGCGACAAGGTCTCCTCCACCCTTACCGTGGCGGTGGGCGATGGCGCCAACCCGACCATCTCTGCCGTGACTGGCACCACGATGACCGAGACGGCGCAAGGTGAGGCGGCCGCCGTCAGCACCATGAGTTTCTCGGTGGCGCACGGCAGTGATGCCCTCGACCCCAACTCCCTTGGCTTTGATATCACCGCTATTCAGGGCACCCTGACCGGGTTGACCAGTCATGGCAATCCGGTCACTTTCTCCCTCGATGCCAACGGTCAGTTGGTCGGGACCGCCGGTGGGCAGGTGGTGCTGCGCGCCGAGCTGAGTCTGGTCGACAACAACGGCAACTGGAGCGTCACCGCCAAGGTCACCCTGACCGGCGAGCTGGACCACAAGGGGAGCGAATCCCTCAAGCTGCCGCTTGTCGTCACCCTGGCTGACCAGGATGGCGATAGCGTCGGCACCACGCTGCCGCTCACCATTGTGGATGGCAAGGCGCCGAGCTTTATCCCCGGCACCGGCGTGACGCTGGATGAGGGGGGCCTCACCGGCAGTAACAGCCTGAGCCAAACCGGCCACTTCGATGTGCAAGCCGGGTCGGATCGGGTGGCCGAAGTGGCCTTTGCTGATATCAACCAGCAACCGGTTCTCACTGCTCTCGGCCAGAGCGTCAAATACGAGCTGGTTGATGGGGATCCCGCCATCCCTGGCAGTCAGTTGCTCAAAGGTTATGTGATGGTGGATGGCCAGCAGGTCGAGGTATTCGAGGTTACGCTTTCCGGCAGCCTCGATCAGGCGGGCAAGAACGGGTTTGACTATCAGGTGACCCTCTATCAGGGGCTCCATCAGGGCGGCAACGCCGTGACCGAGCTGCCCATCAAGGTGATCGTCAACGACTACGACAAGGCGGGCGGCAACAACGACAGCACCAGCGGCACCCTCAATATCACGATTGGGGAAGGGGAGAAACCGACCCTCACCCTGACCGGCGTGACGCTCAATGAAGGGCGTTTCGATGGCGCCAACTCGGCCACCGATGACCAGCAGGCGAGCGGCAAGATCGCCATCCAGGCCGACTCAGACCCCGTGGTCGATGTGCGGTTGGCCCTCTCCGGTCAGGTCATGGATGCCAGTGGCAAGCCCATTACCCACAATGGCGAAGCCTTGACCTGGAAGGCCGTTGGCACGGATGGCCACAGCTTCCAGGCGGTGACCAGCGGCGGTCTGGTGGTGATGACGGTAACCATCCCCACTGTACCCGCCAGCATCGCCGCTCACACCAGCGCAGAGATCAACTATCAGGTGACGGTGCATACCAATCTGGATCACGGTGCCGACAACAAGTTGGAGCTGACCCTGCCGGTCGAAGTCACCGACAGCGATGGCAGCCAGAGTCAGGGCTCAGCCACTATCACAGTAAGTGACAGCGCCGATCCTGCGCTCGGTCTGGACAAGGGGGTCGCCCTGCAAGAGGGGGGCAACCAGAGCATCAATGGTCAGCTGCCGGTGACGGTGGGCAGCGATCGTCTGGTCTCCCTCAACTTTGAGGCCAGCCAACCTGCGCTGGCGGGGCTCACCAGCCAGGGCAAGGCGACGAGTTACGAGGTTAAAGACAACCAGCTGATCGTCAAGGATTGGCAGGGCAAGGCTATCCTCACCGTCACCATCGAGCTGGATGGCAAATACAGCGTCTCCCTGACCGGCGTGTTTGACGAGCCGGTGGCGACCGATCGACTTAATCTCGGCTTGAACGTACAAGGCAGCGACGTTGACGGGGACAAGAGCAACCTCGGCACCCTCAATATCACCATTACCGACGGTGTTTTGCCGCAAGTGAATCCGGTTTCGGTCACCGTAAGCGAAGATAGCGACTGGCAGCTGGGGCAGAGCCTGTCTGGCGATCTGGCCATCACGGTAGGCAGCGATCCATTGGCCAGCATCACCTTCGATGCCAATCAGCCGGGGTTGCAAGGGTTCACCTCGGGCAAGCAGGCCGTTGCCATCACGGTGGCCGATCACCGTATCGAGGGGCATACCCCCGATGGCAAGCTGGTGTTTGAGTTGACCCTCGGCGATGACGGCAAATACAGCGTCACCTTCCATCAGCAGCTCGATCAGGGCAGTGCAAATAGCTTGCTGCAAGCGGGCTTTTCCCTGCTCGACAGTGATGGCGACAAGGTCTCCTCCACCATTACAGTCGCGGTGGGCGATGGCGCCAACCCGACCATCTCTGCCGTGACTGGCACCACGATGACCGAGACGGCGCAAGGGGAGGCGGCAGCCGTCAGCACCATGAGTTTTTCGGTGGCGCACGGCAGTGATGCCCTCGACCCCAGCTCCCTTGGTTTTGATATCACCGCGATTCAGGGCACCCTGACCGGGTTGACCAGCCACGGCAATCCGGTCACCTTCTCCCTCGATGCCAACGGTCAGTTGGTCGGGACCGCCGGTGGACAGGTGGTACTGCGCGCCGAGCTGAGTCTGGTCGACAACAACGGCAACTGGAGCGTCACCGCCAAGGTCACCCTGACCGGCGAGCTGGACCACAAGGGGAGTGAATCCCTCAAGCTGCCGCTTGTCGTCACCCTGGCTGACCAGGATGGCGATAGCGTCGGCACCACGCTGCCGCTCACCATTGTGGATGGCAAGGCGCCGAGCTTTATCGTTGGCACTGGCGTGACGCTGGATGAGGGGGACCTCACCGGCAGTAACAGCCTGAGCCAAACCGGCCATTTTGATGTGCAAGCCGGGTCGGATCGGGTGGCCGAAGTGGCCTTTGCCGATGCCAACCAGCAACCGGAACTCACTGCTCTCGGCCAGAGCGTCAAATACGAGCTGGTTGATGGGGATCCCGCCATCCCCGGCAGCCAGCTGCTCAAAGGTTATGTGATGGTGGATGGCCAGCGGGTCGAGGTGTTCGAGGTCAAGCTGACTGGCAGCCTCGATCAGGCGGGCAAGAACGGATTTGACTATCAGGTCACCCTCTATCAAGGGCTTCATCAGGGCGGCAATGCCGTGACCGAGCTGCCCATCAAGGTGATCGTCAACGACTACGACAAGGCGGGTGGTAACAACGACAGCACCAGCGGCACCCTCAATATCACGATTGGGGAAGGGGAGAAACCGACCCTCACCCTGACCGGCGTGACGCTCGGCGAAGGGCGTTTCGATGGCGCCAACTTGGCCACCGATGACCAGCAGGCGAGCGGCAAGATCGCCATCCAGGCCGACTCAGACCCTGTGGTCGATGTGCGGTTGGCCCTCTCCGGTCAGGTCATGGATGCCAGTGGCAAGCCCATTACCCACAATGGCGAAGCCTTGACCTGGAAGGCCGTTGGCACGGATGGCCATACCTTCCAGGCGGTGACCGGCGGCGGTCTGGTAGTGATGACTGTGTCCATCCCCACCGTCCCCGCCAGCATCGCCGCTCACACCAGTGCGGAGATCGGCTATCAGGTGACGGTGCATACCAATCTGGATCACGGCGCTGACAACAAGTTGGAACTGACTTTGCCAGTCAAGGTCACTGATAGCGATGGCAGTGTGACCACCGGCAACACCACGGCGGTGATCTCTGATGCGGCCGATCCAGTGATCACCAATGTCGAGGGGGGGACCGTCAAGGAGTCGGATCTCAATGGTGGCGGTGGCCAGCATGGGGGGACCAGCCCGTCAGGCATGGGCGAAGTCGCCGTCGGCCAGGTGACGATTGCCGCCGGGAGCGACCGGGTGGTCTCTCTGCAACTGGATGTGGCACGTTTCAACGCCCTCAACAGCCTCACGTCGGGGGGCAAGGCGGTCACCATCGGCGCCGATAGCCAGCCGGGCGTGTATCTTGGCAAGGACAGCGCGGGCAAGGTTATCTTCAAGCTGACTTTGGATGTCTCCGGCCGTTATACCTTCGAGCTATCCGGCAATCTGGATCACAGCGTCCAGGGCAAGGATCTGCTGGATATCCAGCTGCCGTTACAGGCGCGAGACAGTGACGGAGACCTCAGCGCCGAAGTGATTGGCCATGTGAGCGTGCAGGATGATGTGCCCGTGGCCGTGGATGCGAGCAAGACCCTGAATGAAGGTGCGAAAGTGACCGGCGATCTGCTGGCCACCGCCAGCGAGGGGGCGGACGATGCGGTGGTGAAATCGGTGACTATCAATGGTACCGAACACCCCATCGCAGCTAGCGGCAACACCACCATCGCGGTGGCTGACGGCACAGGGCAAGTCATCGGCACTCTGGTGATCAATGCCGAGGGAACCTACAGCTTTACCGCCAAATCGGGCATCGATCACAGCAACACCACGCTGGTGCAGCAGATTGAATTTCATCTGGTGGACGGGGACCGAGATACTGATGATGGGGTCCTGACCCTGACCATCCAGGATGAGGCAGGCAAGCTCACCGTGAGCGCGGCCACCGGCCAAGAGGATACGGGGGCGACCAATCCCGGCCAGGGGATCCCCATCACCATGAACCTGGATATAGGCGACTTCGATCGGGGCGAGCATGTGGAGCAGTTGCTTATCCAGGCACCGGCCAATGCCCAGGGCATCTTCTACTTGAACGGCATCGCACTCACCACCATTACCCAGGGTGGCAAGACCTGGTATCAGGTGCCGCCAGAGGCCATGGTGGCGGTGGCCAATACCAATGACAGGTTCCAGCTGACCGGTGTCACCTTCGTACCAAATCATGACTACTCGAGCTACAACAACGGGGGCAGCGCGCTGCGCTTCCCGGTGCAATTACAGGTGGGCGTCACCGAGGGGAACAAGCCCCCGGTGTTGACCGGCAATCTGGACATTACGGTAGAGGGCATTGCCGACAAGCCGCTCTGGGATGGGGCGAGCACGAATCAGCACTACAGCACCAATGAGGACAGCACCGGCATCGCTCTAAATGTGAAGGCCGCGCTCACCGACACCGATGGCTCCGAAACCCTGAGCTACCAGATCAAGTGGGAGTCGGGCCAGGGCAGCCTGACCCTGAATGGCAAGGTGCTCACCCCGGGGGCAAACGGCCTCTACACCGTTGCTGGCGGCGACATCAACAAGATAATCGTGGTGCCCGGTAAGGACTACAGCGGTGACATCAAGCTGGTGGTGACACCGGTGAGCACAGAGAATATCCCTGTGGTGACCGACAAGGTGACAGCCCTCGGCGATCCGTTGGCGGTGGTGATCAACGTCAATCCGCAGGCGGATGATGCCAAGCTGACCATTCGTGATATTCAGGGCAAGGAAGACATCTTGCTCGATCTGGGTAGCAAGATCTCCCTGGCTCAGCTGGGTGACAAACTTGATGGCTCCGAGCAGATGTTTGTCCGCATCAGCGGCTTGCCTGCCGGGGCAACCTTGCTGCTTGGCGGTGTAGCGGTGGGCCAGAATGCGGCGGGCTACTACGAGGTGCCCTATGACCGCATTCGCGAGCTCAAGCTTGAACCCCCGAAAAACAGCAACGTCGATTTCGATCTCACCGTCAAGGGAGTGGTGAAAGACACCGCAACGCTGACCGATGCCAATGGCCAGATCCATACAATGGTCAACGAGAAGGAGACCGGCGCCCAGACCATCCATGTGGATTTGGTTGGGGTCGTGGATAAACCACACGTCGAGTTGGGCGGCACAGGTTGGGCGTCTGAAGGGGCAGGGTACGCCATCACGGTGGCCGAGGATGGCAAGGCGCCGCTCAACTTCAAACTGGCATCCGGTGAGTGGGTAGAGACCCCTCTCGATCACTCGGAAAGTCTCAACATGGTGTTGGGTGGTTTGCCAGACGGAGCCAGGGTGTTCGATGCCAGTGGCAATGAGTTGACCCTCACCTTTGCCGGACTCGATGCCAGTGGTAAACCGACGTATCAGGTCAATGTGTCGGATCTGGGCAATCTGCAGATCCAGCCGCCACCCAATAGCACCGCTGATCTGCATCTGATTGCCAAGGTCGTGGTGACCGAGAGCGATGGCGATCAGAAGAGCTTCGATGTGCCCCTGCACATCAAGGTTGAACCGGAGATCGATGCGACCCACTACAGCAAGACCAGCCATGGTCTTGAAGATCAGTTCGTTGCGCTCGACTGGCATCCGGTGTTGACCGATGGGGCCGAACAGGTGACTGGTCTGACGCTATCGGGCGTGGCAGATGGATACCAAATCTGGTTGCGTGCAGGTGGCGTTGATACCCAGATCGCCATCAGTGGGGGCAATGTCTCGTTGACCTCCGCTCAACTCGACAGCCTGCTCAAGGGTGGGCAGCTGTTGGTGAAAGCGCCGGAAGATAGTGACAGGGATATTACGATTCAAAGCCATGTCACCGTGACCCAGCATGATGTGGATTCCAGTGTGGTGGCTAACAAAGTGATTGATGGGCAACTGCACGTCGATATCCAGGCGGTGGTGGAACTCGATGGCAATCTGGTACAAGTCGGGGGGGCTCTGGTCAGTCCTGATGGAGATGACATTCCGCTCAACGGTGTCTTTGTTTTTGAGGATCTGGATCTTAGCAGCAGTGAGACCATCAACTATCTGGTGATAAGCGAGTTGCCTCCCGGTTTCGTGGTGGTGGGGGGGATTAACGATGGTCTGGGCAACTGGACTGTACCGAGTAGCTCGCTTGGCCATTATTCTTTACACGCTCCTGGTGGTTATCCTGGTGGTACCGTCACCTTCAAGGTGAGTGCCCAAGTGATCGATCTTGGCGATAACAATGAACATGATGTCAGTATGCCGGCTTATCGTAAGCTGACGGCCACTGCCGAGTTTAAAGATAAAATTGAGTCAAATCAGGTTGCAGCAACCGTCGACGTTGACAACAGAGCCCCTATAACCGGCGTAGAAGATCACGGAGTCAACGTTGGTGCCCAGCTTAAGAACATGGTTACCCTTGGCGCTGCGGATATGGGCGATGATGAACTCAGTATCGTTATCACCGGTCTGCCAGCCGGGGTGAATGTAGAGGGGCTGACCTTCGACTTCGTCAATAACGAGTATCTGATCAAGCTGCCGGGCGGCCTCAGTGACCTTGACAGGCTGACTCTGACCCTGCCGGAGGATTATGCTGGCAACAACCTGCATTTCAATGTGCGGTTGGTCAACACCGATACGGTGAGCGGTGATACCAAGACAGTCGAGAAGCAAGTCACTCTTTCCATCACCCCCGAAGTGGATATCAACGGCGGCCAGGATGGTCACCCTGAGCTGACGCTGCAGGTGAGGGATGTGAACGGTCAGCCGAGTAACGTTGAAGACACAGTGACTCACCTCAACCTCTCGGTCAAACTGGCCGATATCAGCCCGAGCATTGCGGATGGCGGTCTCGAGACTGTGGAGAAGGTGACCATTACCGTCGATCCCAAGTTTGGCTATTTCCTGGTGGGCAACCAGCCACTGACCACGCTGGTGGTGAGCGATATGGCGGCGCTCAAGGATCTGGTATTTGTGCCAAAAGAGCACTTTAGCGGCAAGGTACCGCTGGATATCAAGGTCGATATTCTGGATACCGCCACCACGGGCACGGCGCAAGGTAGCTGGAACGGGCATGTGGAATTTGAGGTCAAGCCGGTCAACGACCCGGCCACGCTCACGGTACACAATGTGGCAGGCAATGAGGATGGCACGGTCAACCTCGCCGGATTTGGCGCGGCCCTTGTCGACAACGATGGCTCGGAACAGATAGTCGCGCTGCAGATCAAGGGGGTACCGGATGGCTTCACGCTGTCGGCTCCAGCGGTCAACAATGGCGGTGGCGTCTGGCAGATCCCGGTGGGGACTGACTTCTCCAAACTGACCCTGATCCCGCCAGCGGATTTCAGCGGTAGCGTGGATCTCTCCTTGAGCGCCTTTACCCTGGACAAGGGGCTCTCTATTCCGCTCGAGACCAGCGGCAGCTTCACCGTCACCGTCAATCCGGTGGGGGATGTCATCATCGCCGACATTCAGGACAAGGCGAGTGGCACCGAAGGGGATGTGATCACCCTGGATCTGGGGCTAGAGACCCACGATACCCAGGTAACCGGCGGCACTGCCGCTAATGTCCATGAGCATGGCCCGGAGCAGGTGCGGGTCACCATCGAAGGGGTACCGGATGGTGCCCAGATCCGCTTGCCAAACGGCGTTGCTGGCACTGTGGTTGATCTGGGAGGGGGGCGTTGGCAAGTGACCACGGATGGCGGCAAGCTGGGGGCTGTCGAACTGGTGACCAATGACACCAACGGGACGCTGGATCTCAAGGTGACGGCCCAGAGTCTCGACAACGGCGCCCTTGGTCCCGAGGTCAATAGCACCATCCATGTGGATCTGAGCCCGGTCAACGATGCGCCGGTCAACGTGCTGCCTGCGACAGCGCTGGTGGCCGAGGAGGACACGCCGTATACCATTAACGGTTTGCAGGTGAAAGATGTGGATGCGGGCAGCAGCCCCATTGAGGTACGCCTCTCGGTCGAGCACGGTACCCTCAATCTGGCTACGGGCAGCGGGGTGACCGTGAGCGGAAACGGGTCCGGTACGCTGGTGCTTAGCGGGTCGCTTGATGCCATCAATGCGCTGCTGTCCGGGGGGGTGACTTATCAGGGTAAGCAGGACTTCAATGGCCAGGATCAGCTCACCATGGTGACCAATGATCTTGGCAATACCGGCAGCGGCGGTGCTCTTGGCGATACCGATGTGGTGGCGATTGAAGTGCAGCCGGTCAACGACGCGCCGATCAATCAGGTGCCGGGCAGCATGACGGTGAAAGAGGATGGTTCGCTGTCGCTTTCCGGTATCAGTGTGAAGGACGTGGATGCAGGCACTGCCCCCATGTCCATGGTGCTGCGGGTCGAGCACGGTGTGCTAACCCTGCTGGGTGCTAGCGGCGCCGTGGGGGTGCAGGGTGCAGGTACCGGCGAGATCACCCTGGTGGGTTCTCTTGTCGATATCAATAACCTGCTTGCCAGCCAGCTGCACTATGAACCAGCCAAGGATTTCTGGGGCGATGACAATCTCACCATCACTACCTCGGATCAGGGTAACACGGGGTCGGGTGGGGCGCTGACCGACAGTGCCCAGATCGGCATTACTGTGACCGCCGAGGCGGACGATCCGCGCTTGAATCTGGGGGCTCATGAGATCCACGCCCTGCAGGGGGCCTGGGTACCGCTCAACCTGAGCGCCAGCGTGGTCAGCCCCGCGCCGGGTGAGCTCTCCGTTCGCATCCACAACCTGGGCGGCGGCCAGGTAGTGGACGAGCATGGCCAGAGCGTGGGTCATGCCGACAGCAACGGTGACTGGCTACTGCCGATGGATCAATCCGTGCCGATCTATCTCAAGGATCTGCCGGTGGGAGATCACGCCCTGACCCTGAGTGCAGAGTCCAGTGTGGGTGGCGCTATCATCAGTTCCCCGTCCGATACGGTCATCGTCCACAGCCAGAGCGGCCATGACCTGCAGGGCTCGGATCAGAGTGACTGGCTGTTTGGTTCCGGTGGAGATGATCAGATCCTGGCTGGCCAGGGGGATGACGTGCTCAGGGGGGGCCAAGGCAACGACATTCTGACTGGCGGTGCCGGCAGCGATCTCTTCGTGTGGGGAAGTGGTGATGAGGGGACGGCGGCGTTGCCTGCCATGGATACCATTACCGACTTTCGCCCGGAAGAGGGGGACAAGATCGATCTGACTGACATGTTGCACGGGGTGACCGACAACAGCGTGGATGGCTTGCTCAATCACCTCTCCGCCAGTGTGGCCACCGGCAGCAGCGGGCTGAGCGACGTGAGTCTCTCGGTATCACCGGCGGGGGATGGCCAGGTGACTCAGCAGATCACCCTGAAGGACGTGGACTTGAGCAGCTGGCATGTTGCCAGTAGCTCGTCCCACGATATCTTGCAGTCCATGCTTGATAACCAGAGTTTGATCATCCAGCACCCTTGATGCGCTGAACACGCAAACGAGTAAAGGTAGAGCCGGCGATTGCCGGCTCTTTGTTTATCCATTCGCGGGCGATTGTGTTATCAGACCAGTGCCTGGGCCAGCAGGTGGATGGGGTGTGCACAGCGGAAATCGGAGTGCTCATCTCTATATCCATCTGCCACTGTGGTCCCTTATGCCAGCGCCTGAGCCAGAAGGTGGATGGGATGTTCGCAGCGAAATGCCGTGCTCATCTCGATCTGCCATTTGCAGGTCTCGCAGTCGGTGATGACCAGATCAGGCTTGAGGCGGTTTATCTGATCAAACAACCCTTCACCTATGGCCTGGCTGGTCTCGTAGTTCTCCGACTTGAAGCCGTAGGTGCCGGCGATGCCGCAGCACTGGGACTCCAGTACCGTCACCTTGACCCCGGGAATGGCGCGCAGCAATTCGAGTGTGTAGATGACGCCGCCCATCTTCTCCATGTGGCAAGGGGTATGGTAGGCGATGTGCAGGTCCAGCGGCTTCATGGCCGGTTTGTTGCCCTTGTAGAACTCGTTCCACAGGAAGCGGGTCACCAGCGAGATGCGATCGCGCACCTTGTGGTTGTCCTGCTCCAGCAGGTGGGGGTATTCATCCCGTAGGGTGAAGCCGCAGGTGGAGGAGGTGGCCAGCAGCGGCATCTCGTTGCCGAGCAGAGTGTTCTCCAGTTGCTTGATGTTGAAGGCCGCCTGCTGCTTGGCTTTGTCCATGAAGCCGTTGGCAATCAGCGGCACACCGCAGCACTTCTCCCGCTCCAGCAGTTGCATGCCTATGTTCATGGCGTTGAGCACTTGCACCAGCTCCTTGCCAAGCTGCGGGTGGTTGTAGTTGACGTAGCAGCCGTGGAAATAGGCTATCTGGCGCTCATATTGGGCCTGGCTGGCTTTCTGCTTCTTGTACCAGCCGCGGAAGGTGCCTTGCGAATACTTGGGCAGGTCGCGGTGGGAGGAGACCCCCAGCGCCTTGTCCAGTACCAGCTTCATGGGCTTGAGCCCGGTGGTGAAGTTGACCACGGGCGCCATCAGGGTGGACATGCCGCCCATCAGATCGGTGTGGGAGAGCACGAATTCGCGGATCCCGGGTTTGAAGCCGCTGTACTTGTGTTTGGCCTTGGCGATGATGTCGCCGATGCGCACCCCGCTCGGGCAGGCCACTTCACAGCGCTTGCAGTTGGTGCAGTACTTGAGGGCACTGTCGAACAGCTCAGGGCTCTTGATGCGCAGCCGCTCCCCATCCGGGCCCGCCTGTTTCGGGCCGGGGTAGGCGGGATTGGCCTTGGCCACCGGGCAGTAGGCGGTGCAGACGGTGCATTTGATGCACTGATCGAAAGTTTGGTTGGCGTGATCCAGTAGCATGATTTACTCCTCCCGGGCCGGATTGAAAGCGCAAGGGACGCGGCAATGGGGTTGTCGAGCGGGCAGCGAACGGCCCGCAGTCAGGAAATGCAGGGTTGGCATCTCACACCCCTGCCAGAATATGGCAGGCGGCCTGCCAGCCGGTGGCAACGGCGACACCGGAGCCGGAGCCCTCTTTAATGGGGTCGTAATGGGCCAATACACTGCCAGCACCATAGAGGTTGGTGAGCGGCTTGCCGCCGCGCATTACCCGCAGCGTGTCATCCGTCTTGACCCCGAAGCCCATGAAGGGGTGGTGGTCGAACAGGCGGCGACCGGCCCAAGCGTCACGCTCCTCCAGACTCAGCACATCGGCATTGAAGATAGGCTCGCGAATGCCACGCAGCCGGGATTCGAGGCCGCGACTGAAGAAGCTGCCGGAGGCGAGCACGAAGTTGTCCGCCTCGAACAGTTGGTCATCGCCATTCTGGCTGTGTACGCCTATGACTCTGTCCCCCTCATAGCGGGCGCCCAGCACCCGTTCGCTGGTGAGGAAGGTGCCGCCAAGGGCCAGGAAGCGGCGCTTGAGGGCCTCTTGCATCCGCATGCCGATGAGTGACGGCGGCATGGTCGCCACCTCCTTGATGATGCAGCCGGTGCGTTTTTCCAGCTCCGCCAGACGGGGGCCGACCAGCCCCAGCGACAGGCAGGCGGGCAATACAACATGGCGGCAACCGGGATCGCTGCTCTCGTGCACTATGCGGCAGATCTCGCGAGCCAGATCTGCCAGCAGATCGGGCTGGTCGCCCTGTTGTTTGTCAAACAGGCGGGCTATGTCCGCAGAGCGAAACTCGTGGGGATTGCGGCTGAATTCGGCGAGCTGGGGCAGGCGAATTTCGCCCGTCATGATGTGGCAGTGGGCGAAGCGTGGATGGGTCGCCAGGTTGGCGGCCGCGAGCGCCGGGTGAAAGTCGCGAAACCCTTCCAGGGTAGCCAGCAAGATGGCATCGGGGGCCGGTGCATCTGTCAGGCAGGCGCAGGTGTGGGGCGACAGCCAGGTGGATTTCAGGGTGCCTATGGGGGTCAGCCGCTGGTGGTTGGTCTCCTGGCGAAACAGGGGCAGCCCCTGCTCTTGGCAGTGGCGCTGCAGATCGGCAAGGCTTGCCTCTATGTTGGTCAGGCCTACTTTGCTGTAAGGGTGATCCGGATGCTCGGCCATGAAGGCGGGCAGGGCGGTGCGGGGATCGCCGTCGCTCTCCAGCAGATCGATGGAGCCGGAGGAGAAGTGCAGGGCACTCTGGCCAGAGGCCATCAGCAGCGTCTTCTGACCCGCTTCGGCGAGGCGCAGCGCCGCCGAGAGGCCCGCCATGCCGCCGCCTATCACGATACTGTCAAATTTCATGACTGCACTCCTTGAGCCAATGGGGCCTGGCTGTGGTCTTCTGTCTTGGTCACGGGGTCGAGAGGAAAGGGAGGCTCGGCCACCAGATGGGGCGCCGTCCACTCTCCCAGACCAAACAGCCCTTCGTAGATCCAGTAGGTAAACTCCGCTTCACGCAGGGCATCGCCCCACAGCACGGGGCGGGTGCCCTTGTAACGCTCTTCCAGGAACTGGCGCAGCATGACGCAGGCCTGACGGCCATCGGCCTTGCCATACTCCTGCATCAGGCCGGCGGCGCGATAGGCGCACAGTTCACCCTGACAGGGGCCCATGCCCAGACGGGTGCGGCGGCGCAGGTCGATGAGGTTGTCCACGTCCAGCTCGCGCAGGGCATATTCGATTTCACCCGCGGTGACCATTTCGCACTCGCAGATGAGGGCGTTGGCCTTGGGATTGTCACGGAAGAAGGCGATGACCCGCTCGCCGTGGCGGTATTGGGCGGAGCCTTCGACCGGCACCGACAGACCGGGTGCGGAAACCTTCTCCGGATCCCGTGAGCCGGGCAGGCTGAGTTCGGCAGTGCGGCACGGCTTGGTGTTGCCTAGCTTCTTGGCGATGAGGTCGGTGGCCCACTCGGCCATCAGCCGATAGGTCATCAGCTTGCCGCCGGTGATGGTGTTGAAGCCCTTGAGGCCGTCGCGATCGCTGTGATCGAGCAGGACTATGCCGCGGCTGATGTTGCGGCCGGTCTCGTCGCCATCCACCGCCACCAGGGGGCGAACCCCGGCGTAGGCGCGCAGCAGACGGGTGCGCGCCATGATGGGAGCGAGCTTGATCCCCTCGCGCAGCAGCACTTCCACCTCGTCAGGATCCACGGTGAGCTGGTCAATCTTGTGGTAGTCGATGCGGCTGGAGGTGGTACCGATGAGGGAGATGGTATCGCCCGGCACCAGAATGTCCGCATCCGCCGGTTTGCGGGCGCGGTTGAGCACCATCTGGTTGATGCGGTAATCCATGATGAGCAGCGAACCCTTGGCCGGGAACATGCGGATGCCGAGATCGGCGTACTCGCAGATCTGCTGGCCCCAGATCCCGGCGGCATTGATCACCTCCTGACACTCCACCTCGAACGCCTCGCCAGTGCGGGTGTTGATGGCCTTGACGCCATGGACCCGATCCTGGGTGCGGAGTAGCCCCAGCACCTTGCTGTGGGTGAAGATGCGCGCGCCGTGTTCTTTGGCATCCAGCACGTTGGCGGCGGCGAGGCGGAAGGGATCGACAGTGCCGTCCGGCACTTGAATGGCGCCGATCAGCGCCGGGTTAACGTTGGGCTCGAGGCGCAGCGCATCAGACGGATCCATCTGGCGTGCATCTATGCCTGCCAGAGCGCAGGCATTCATGAAGGTGTTTTGAAAATTGATGTCATCTTCCGGCAGGGTGACGAAGAGACCGCCCGTCTCCTCGACGCAATGGCTGGCGATCCGCTTGAGGATGCGATTCTCCTGAATGCACTCGCGGGCGGATTCCGGATCCGTCACCGCGTAGCGGGCACCCGAGTGGAGCAGGCCGTGGTTGCGGCCGGTGGTGCCGGCGGCGATGTCATCCCGTTCCAGCAGGATGCAGTCGATGCCGCGCAGTGCGCAATCGCGCATGATGCCGGCTCCGGTGGCGCCACCCCCTATGATGACGACTTGTGTGGTTATTCTTTTCATTGTTGCCCGTCTCATCTCTTCCAGATGACGCCAGTGTGGCGCCTCTCGGGCCGAAAATGTTTGATATGGGCCAAATTAATGCTCGTAAACGCTCATTTGTGTGCGAAATAATGAGCAAATCGTGATTCTTGTCACACTCCCGTATTAAATGAGAAGGGGCCATCAGGGCCCCCTCTGCATGAGTTAGCCGTCACTCAGCCACAGCATTTCTTGAACTTCTTGCCGCTGCCACAGGGGCAAGGGTCGTTGCGACCAGCCGGCAGTGGTGCCGGATCCTGCTCGCCATCTGTGTAGACCCAGCGTCCCTGATGGCGCACGAAGCGGGAACGCTCATGCAGACAGTGGCGCTCATCCCCCTCCTTGAACCAGGCCTTGAACTCCACCACGCCGGTTTTGTCCGAAGGGCCGCCTTGGGCGGCGAGGATCTCCAGCCCGTCCCAGCGGGTGTCGGTGTGGGAGAGTTGATCAGCCGTCAATCCCCCCAGATGATCAGGGTGCCAGCTGTGCACCAGATAGTCGCCCAGTCCCAGCACGAAGGCGCTGTAACGGGAGCGCATCAGCTGCTCCGGGGTCTGCGCCTCGGCCCCCTGGTGCAGTGATCCACAGCACAGTTCGAAAGAAAGAGTTGAACCGCAAGGACATTTTTTCATATGTCAGCCCATCAGGGTCGATAGAGGAGGTGCGGGGATTGTAGCGAAAGCGGGTCCCTGCCGACCAGCGCCCTATACTGGTTAGGTAGGAACGAAACACCAATAAAGACAGCTGTAAGGATGTGAAAGATGACGCTAAAGCAGAAAATTTTGTTGCTGGGAGCTATCCCCGTGCTCCTGATGGCCCTGGTGGTCAACCTCAGCAACTACATGATGTTCAAGAGTGATTTGGAAGCTGATCTGGTGGTGGCGCGGGAGAATGCGATCCAGGATCGCAAGGCATTGCTCAGCAGCTACCTGATGCTCGCCAAGACGGCCGTCGACAGGGTCTACAACCAGCCAGACTCCCCGGAAGCGCGCAAGCAGGTCACCGAGATCCTGCGACCATTGCGCTATAGCAGCGATGGCTATTTTTTCATCTATGACTTTCAGGGCAATACCGTATTGCTGCCGACCCGCCCCGAGATGGAGGGTCAAAACCGCTGGCAGGACAAGGATGCCAAGGGCAAGCTGTTGATCCAGGAGATCATCAAGGCGGCGCGCCAGGGGGATGGCTTCTCCGAGTACTGGACCGCCAAGCCCTCCATCGGGCGGGATGTGCCCAAGCTCTCCTTCAACCTGGTGCTCGACAAGTATCAGTGGGTCATCGGCACGGGTTTTTACATCGATGACATCGACAACGAGCTGGCGGCACTGCGCGCCGAGCGTGAGAGCAACATGCACAACTCCTTGCAAAGCAGTGTGCTGTTGATCCTGGTGATCTTGGGATTAACCCTGGCAGTGACAGTGCTGATCGGCAATCGGGTCACCCGACCGCTGGCAGATGCGGTATCGGCCCTCAATGACATCGCCGACGGGGAGGGGGATCTGACCCAGCGCCTCAAGGTGCAGAGTCATGACGAGATTGGCCAGCTGGCCACCGCCTTCAACCGCTTCGTCGAGCGGATCCAGTCGGTGGTGAGTCAGGTGGGGGAGACCAGCAATCATCTCTTCAGTGCGGTGGAGAAGCTGCACCACCTGAGCGAGCACTATGACCATCAGATGCACGGCCACAGCCGGGAGACGGATCAGGTGGTCACCGCCGTGACCGAGATGAGCTCCACCGCTCAGGAAGTGGCGGCCAGCGCCTCCAACGCAGCCACTGCTACCAGCGACGCAGCGCGCGAATCCGATGCCGCCCGTGGGGTGGTGGATTCCGCCATCAACAGCATCAACCGACTGGTGGACGAGGTGCATACCGCCTCCGGCGTTATCGAGCAGCTGGCGCACGAGACCGGCAAGATAGGCTCCGTGGTTGAGGTCATTCGCGGCATTGCCGAACAGACCAACCTGCTGGCACTCAACGCCGCCATCGAAGCGGCGCGGGCGGGCGAGCAAGGGCGCGGATTTGCGGTAGTGGCGGACGAGGTGCGCTCCCTGGCGGGCCGTACCCAGCAGAGCACCAAGGAGATCAACGAGATGCTGCAGCGGTTGCAAAGCGGTGTCAAACAGGCGGTAGACGTGATGCAGGCCAGCGAGGAGCGCAGCCAGGAGACGGTACAGGAGGCGAGCCATATCGCCACCTCCCTCGACAGCATGGTGATGGCGGTCAGCACCATCAATGATATGAACATACAGATAGCGACGGCGGCCGAGGAGCAACATGCGGTCTCCGAGGAGATCAACAAGAACCTGGTGGCCATACAGCAGATCGTCAGCGAGCTGACCGATGCGGCTGTGGCGTCCAACAGTACCACCCGCGACTTGGCCAGCACGGGTGACAAATTGCGCAAACTTGTCTCCCAATTCCGCTACTGATCGCATTTTTGCCGTCTGGACGTGATTTCCAGACGGCAAATTTGGGGATTGGCGGAGAATGTGGGAAAATTGTCACCATCCGCTCTTTTCGTTAACCCATATCCTATGAATGAGATCGTGAAAGGCAGTATCGATTTGATCCGTCAGCTCAACTATGGTCTGGTCTACGCCAGCCTGGAGGAGCACAAGGAGCTGTCCCGTACCGATCTGTCCCGTTTGACCGGCCTCTCTCCGGCCAGCATCACCAAGATCACCCGTGAACTGCTCGATGGCGGTCTGGTGGTGACCTGTGGCGAGAGCTCGGTGGGCCGTGGTCGCCGTCAGACCCTGCTGCGCATCAACGAGCGTCGCTTCCAGTTCCTCTCCATGCGGCTTGGCCGTGGCTATGTGGACATGGCCCTGTTCGATCTGGCCGGTCGCTCCCTCGCCCGTCATCGTCACACCTTCAGCGAGGCTGAGCGTGCCGACCTGCTGGTCAGCCTGGTGCGCGCCATCCAGGGTTTCCTGCCAAAGAAAGCGCTGCGCCTTGCCTGTATTGCACTGTGCCTGCCGGGGCAGGTGGAGCGCCACTCCGGCATGGTCAAGCATTTCCCCTTTTATGATCTGCGTAACTGGCCGCTTGGCCCCACCCTGCAACAGGCGTTCGAAGTACCCGTGCTGGTCAGTGGCGACGTGCGCACCTGGATCCAGGCCGAGCGCGAGTGGGGGGCCGCCAAAAACTGCGCCGATGCGGTGCTGGTGTTCGTGCACAACGACATAGGTGTCGGCATGGTAGTCAATGGCCAGCTCATCGAGAGCGAGTCGGCCCTGCTCGGCGATCTCAGCCACCTGCAGCTCGAGCCCTATGGCCAGCGTTGCTACTGCGGTGGCTTTGGCTGCGCCTGTACCCTGGTGACCAATCAGGCACTGGAGGCGCAATACCGGGAGCTGCGTGAACGCATGCAGGAGCATGATCTGCCCGAGAGCGTTACCATCCGCGAGCTGTGCGAGCTGGCGCTGGCGGGCAACAGCCTGTGCCAGGACATATTGCATCAGGCGGCCGGTCGTCTCTCACGGGTGCTCTCCAACCTCATCTGCCTGCTCAATCCGGGCAAGCTGCTGCTGGGGGGGGAAATAACCCGCGCCGATCGGCTGCTGTTCCCCATGCTGCACCAGTCTCTGGCCAGCCAGTTGCCGGCCGAATACCTGGTACGGCTGCAAATCGAGTCTACCCACTTTTACGAAGATCCCACCAAGCCCACCTCGGTGCAGGTGCACAAGGTCCTGCGCGACGGCAGCCTGCTGCTCGACCTGTTGCGAGGTGACAAGGAGGCATGAGACTCGGGTTGCAAGGACGCTTCCTGCTGATGCTCTGTCTGGTCAGTCTGCTGCAACTGGTGCTGCTGAGCGGGGCCAGCTACTACTACGTTTCCGAGCAGCGCTACCGCGAGGTGGGGGATCAGGCCCTCGACGTGGCGCGGCTGGTGGCTCGTGAACCCGGGATCATCGCCGGGGTGAAGCGGGGTGATACCGCCCGGCTCAACCTGCTGGTGGAGCGGATCCGCGCCGAGGTTGGCGCCAGTTACATCGTCATCGGCGACAAGGAGGCGCGGCGGCTGGTGCACCCCAATGCGGATCGCATCGGCCAGCCCATGGTCGGTGACGATCCCAAGCGAGCCCAGCAAGGGGAGGCTTACACCTCCCGGGCTGAGGGATCGCTCGGGGTTTCAGTGCGCGGCAAGGGACCAATCCGCGACGAGATGGAACAGGTCATCGGCGTGGTGTCGGTCGGTTATCTGGTGCGCGACATTGATGCGGATCTGCAGGGTTTTCTGCGCTTTGGTCTGGCGATGACTCTGATTATCGTCTTGCTCAACAGCGCCGCTGCTGCCTGGCTGGCACGCCGCTACAAGCGGGCCCTGCTGGGGTTCGAGCCCGAGCAGATCGGGCGCCTCTATGCGGAGCTGGATTGTACCCTGCGCACGGTGCGTGAAGGGATCCTCACCATAGATGAACAGGGGCGGCTCACTTCCCTCAACCCCAATGGCATCCGGTTGTTGCGCCTCGACGAGCAGGCGGCGAGGACGGCCATAGGCCAGCCCATCACCCGCTTGTTGCCGGAGAGCCGCATGCTCTCCCTCATTCAGGATCCCCGTCCCCAGTTTGATGAAGAGATAGTGCTCAACGGTCAGCAGCTCATCGTCAACCGGCTGCCGCTGGTGCGGGACGGCAAGCTGATCGGCGCCGTGTCGAGCTTTAGGCGCAAGGATGAGCTGGCCGAGCTCAGTGCTCAGCTCTCCCAGGTGCAGGCCTACAGCGACTTGCTGCGGGTACAGACCCACGAACACAACAACCAGCTCGGCACCATTGCCGGCCTGATCGAGCTCGGTGCCACCCAGGAGGCGCTCGCCTTCATCGGGCGGGAGGCTGCTACCGAGCAGACCCTGCTCAGCTTCCTGATGGGGGCCATCGCCAAGCCCAAGGTGGCAGGGCTGCTGCTTGGCAAGTATCACAGGGCCCATGAGCTGGGGTTGATGCTGGAGGTCGACGCGGAGGCTCATCTGCACGACATTCCCCTTCGTGTCAGCGGTTCCCAGCTGGTGACAGTGTTGGGCAATCTCATCGACAATGCCTTCGAGGCGACCCGTCGCCACGGCGCGCCTTATCAGCCGATCCGGGTCTCGTTGAGCGATCTCGGCCAGGATCTCATTCTGGAGGTGGAAGACGGGGCGGGCGGCATAGATCCCGCCCTGGCGGACAGGTTGTTCGAGCGCGGCGTCAGCAGCAAGGTCGAGCCCGGTCACGGCATCGGCCTCTCCCTGGTGCGCAAGACCCTGGATGCTCTGCAGGGGACCATCACCATCGAAGCCACGGCGCAGGGAAGTTGCGTCGTCTGTTACATTCCCAAGGAGGTGTGAGTGATCAAGATCCTGATCGTCGAAGATGATCCGGCCATCGCCGAGATCCACCTTCGATTCGTGCAGCGGCTGGCGGGCTTCGAGGTGCTGGGGGTGGCGCTCACCCTGTTCGATGCCAGAGAGCAGATAGCCATCCTCCAACCCGATCTGGTGTTGCTGGATGTGTGGCTGCCGGATGGTGAAGGCTTTTCCCTCTTGCGTGAACTGCGCCAGGCGGGGGCCAGCCTGGATGTGATCTTGCTCACTGCTGCGCGGGAGGCGAGCGCCCTGCAGGAGGCGATGCGGCTCGGGGTGGTGGACTTTATCCTCAAACCCGTGGTGTTCGAGCGGCTACGCGATACCCTGGGCAACTATGCCGAGAGCCGCGCCGCCCTGGCGGCCCTTGCCGATATCGATCAGCAGGCGGTGGATGCCCTGTTTGGTACACCGCTACAGCAGGTGGCGGCCGGTGGCCTGCCCAAGGGAATAGACGCGCTCACCTTGCAACGGGTACTGGCGGCATTGACCAGTGTCGGGGCCAGCGCCGAGGAGATAGGCAACCGGGTGGGGGTGAGCCGTACCACGGCGCGCCGCTATCTGGAGTTTCTGGTGGGTCAGCAGCTGGCGAGCCCGGAGCTGGAATATGGCACTGTGGGCCGGCCGGAGCGGCGCTATCAGTCAATACAGAAGCGCTAACACGGATGCGCCAGCACCAAGCTGCCAGTCGCGATATGCTGGCAGCATGGGAATTGCCCCATAAAAAGAGCGCCTTTCGGCGCTCTTTTGCTTCATGAAAACCCTGGATTCAGGTCGGATCGGACTGCAGACTGGCAGCCGGTGCACGACGGGACTGCCACCACTGCCAGACTGGCAACAGCAGCATCACCAGAGTCACCAGCGTGAAGCCGAGGGTAATGGGTCGCTCCCACAGGAAGCTCAGTGAGCCGTCGTTGATCACCAGGGCCCGGCGCAGGTTATCCTCCAGCATGCCCCCCAGAATGAACCCGAGCAGCATGGGGGCCATGGGGAAGTCCAGCAGGCGCAGGCCGATGGCGATCAGCGCTACCAGTACCATCACATAGATGTCCATGGTGTTGAAAGAGACCAGGTAGACCCCGATCAGCGAGAACAGCAATACCATGGGAATGAGCACGGGGCGCGGCACCTGCAGTATCTTGGCCAGATAGGGAATGAGCGGCAGGTTGAGGATCAGCAGCACCACGTTGCCCAGATACATGGAGATGATCACCGACCAGAATACCTCCGGGTGCTCCATGAACAGGCGCGGGCCTGGCTGAATACCGTAGGCGATGAGTGCCCCCAGCATCAGCGCCGTGGTGCCCGAGCCCGGGATCCCCAGAGTCAGCAGGGGCACGAAGGCGCCACTGGAGGCGGCGTTGTTGGCCGCCTCCGGTGCGGCTATACCGGTCAGGCTGCCCTTGCCGAACTCCTCCTGCCTGCGCTTGCTGGCGAAGTTGCGCTCGGCGCCATAGGCCATGAAGGAGGCGATGGTGGCGCCAGCGCCCGGCAGCACACCGATAAGAAAGCCCATCACCGAGGAGCGCGCTATGGGCGGCGCTATCTCTTTTACCTCGGCCTTGCTCAGCTTGAGGGAGCCGAGTTGCTGGATCTTGCTCGCCTCCTCCTTGCTGGTGTCTTTGCCCGGGCGCAATACCGTCATCAGGATCTCCGCCAGGGCGAAGGTGGCCATGGCCAGCAACAGGAAGGAGAAGCCATCGCGCAAGTCCGGCAGGCCGAAGGTGAACCTGTCCACCCCGACGCTGCGGTCGATGCCGACAGTGGAGAGCATGATGCCGAACAGCGCCATGATCAGTGCCTTGAGCACCTGGCCCTTGCCGGCAAACGCCGCCACCGCGGAGAGCCCCAGCACCATGAGGGCGAAGTAGTCTGCTGACTGGAAGGAGAGGGAGACCTTGGCGAGCAGGGGGGCCGCCACCATCAGGAAGATGGCGGACAGGGTGCCGCCGGTGAAAGAGGCGTAGGCGGCGATGGCCAGCGCCTTGCCCGCCTGTCCCTTGCAGGCCAGCGGATAGCCGTCGATGGCGGTGATCATGCTGGCCGAGCAGCCCGGGGTGTTGATCAGGATGGAGGAGGTGGATCCCCCAAACATGGAGCCGTAGTAGACCCCGGCCATCAAGATGATGCCGGAGGCCGGATCCAGCCCGTAGGTGATGGGGATCATCAGAGCGATGGCGGTGACCGGCCCGAGGCCCGGCAGCATGCCGATGAAGGTGCCGACGAAGCAGCCGACGATCACCATAAAGATGTTGATGGGCATCATGGCGGTGCCCAGTCCTTGCAAAATGCCGTCTAACATGGATTCTCCTTATCCCAGCAGTTGCGTGAATAGCCGACCCGGCTCGAGGTAAACGTTGAGCCCTTTGGTCAGCAGTGCCCAGAAGATGAGGGTGAAGGGCAGGCTTACCTTGCAGGCGAAGGCGAGGCTCTGCTCGCCCATCAAGCGGATCCCGCCGATGAGGAACAAGGTGGTGGCGATGACAAAGCCGAGCCAGCCGAGGGCCAGCCCATAGACCAGCATCAGCAGCAGCAGGGCAAATACCAGCCGCCAGTTGCCCGTTTCGCGCTGCAGCCGTTCCCCGCCCGGAAAGCAGATCAGCAGCAGGGAGAGCAGGGTGCCGACGCCAGCCAGGGCATAGGGCAGGGTGCTGGCGGTAAAGGGTTCATATTCGTCCCCCGGGTAGCCGGGGATCAGGGTGGCGTGATAGCCGTACGCGAGGGAGAGCAGCAAAAACAGCAGCCCTCCGAATCGCTCCTTGGTCAGGTGCATGACGATGACTCCGATGGGCGGGACTGGCCCGCCACAGGTTGAGGGATCACTTGATGAAGCCGAGCTCGCGCATCAGGCCGCCAATCTGCTGCTCCTGCTGGTTGAGGAAGGCGATGAACTCGGGACCGGACTGGTAGAGATTGGTCCAGCTGTTGCGGGCCCTGACCGTTTCCCACTCTGGCTTGTCGTACATCTGCTTGAGCAGGGCGGCGAATTCGGCGGATTTTTCGACGCTGACGGCGGGGGAGGCAAAATAGCCGCGCCAGTTGGCAAAGACAGTCGGGTTACCCTGCTCGCTGAAGGTGGGGATCTCGCTGGCATCCGGCATGCGCTCGGGTGCCGTGACACCGAGGATCCGCATCTGGCCGGACTTGACCGCCTCCATCGCCTCGCCAAAGCCGGTGGAGAGCACCTGGGTTTCCCCTGAGAGCACCGCTGCCATGGCGCTGCCGCCGGCGTCATAGGCCACGTAACGCAGCTTGCTGGCATCCGCCCCGGCATTCTTGAAGGTCATGGCCGCCACCAGGTGATCCAGGCTGCCACGGGCGGAGCCGCCGGCTATCTTCACCTTGGCGGGGTTGGCCTCATAGGCTGCCAGCAGCTGGGGCCAGTTCTGGTAGGGGGAGTCCAGCGGCACGGCCAGCGCCTGATAATCGGCAATGATGGCGGCGACCGGGGTGAGATCCCTAAAGGATTGAGGTAGCTCCTTGGAGAGGGATTTGACGATGATGGGGGTGGAGTTGACCATCAGCGTCTTGTTGGACTGGGCCGAGGTCTCGATCAGGTGGGCGATGGCCTTGGCGCCGCCACCGGCCGAGATGTTCTGATAGGAGGCGGTGGTGATGAGGCCGGACTTGGTTAGCGCCTCGCCCGTGCCCCGGGCTGTGTTGTCCCAGCCACCGCCGGCGCCACCCGGGATCAGGAAATGAATCTCATCTATCTTGGCTTGCACGCCGAGGCTGGCGCCAAGCAGGCAGCAGAGCAGGGTGCGCTTGAGGGTTCCTTGCAACATGGTGTACTCCTTTGGATTGTTGCGGGAAGGTTAATTAATCGCGATGGGTTGTAAAACAATCTGACCGTAATGGCCATTAAGGCTGTTGTGGTCATTGTGTTCATTCTGGTCATGGCGGTATGAGAGGCTTCGTCTGGTTAGGCCGGGTGAGAAGCGGCGCTGTGGGTCGACGCTGCGTGCGGGTGATGGGGGGGAAATGAAGAAGGGAGCCAATATGGCTCCCTTCTTGTTGTGGTGCGATCCTGTGCTAGAACCAGAAGCCGATGATGAAGGAGCCCGCCAGGGTCAGCATGACGTTGGCCACCGCATAGGTGCCGGCATAGCCGAGAGCAGGGATGGAGCTGTTGGCCGCCTCGTTGACCACATCCATCGCCGGGGCACAGGTGCGGGCGCCCGTGATGGCCCCCAGCAGCAGGGCCGGGTTCATCTTCAGCACCCAAATCCCGAACAGGTAGCCCACCAGCACTGGCAGCGTGGTCACCAGCATGCCTGAGAAGAGCACCACCATACCCACCTCACTGAGGTGATCGAGGATGCCGCCACCGGCTTTCAGACCCGTACTCACCATAAAGACGGCGAGTCCCAGATCCTTGGCCAGGCGCAGGGCGCCCGGCGGCACATAGCCGACCGTGGGGTGGTTGGCTCTCAGGTAGCCCATCAGGATCCCCGCCAGCAGCAGGCCGACGGCGTTGCCCAGACCAAACTCGAGCTGACCGAACACCAGGGAGACGGAACCGATCAGCAGACCCAGCACAAAGAAGGTGGTGAAGGCCACCAGATCCGTGGTCTGGCTGTGGATGCTGATGAAGCCTATCTTGTTGGCCAGCAGCTTGACCCGCTGCTTCTCGCCACTGATCTGCAGCACGTCGCCCTTTTGCAACATGATGTTGCGATCGAACGGCATCTCGATCTGGGAGCGCACCACCCGGTTGAGGAAGCAGCCCTTCTCGGTGAGGTTGAGCTCCACCAGATGGCGGCCCACCACAGCATCGTTTTTCACCACTATCTCTTCGGTGACTATTTGCAGGTCAAGCAGGTTGCGGTCGAACACCTCCTTGCCGTTGCGATAGTTGACGTCAAGCTTCTCGTGGCTCTCGGGATAACCGACCAGGGCGATCTCGTCCCCCTCCTGGATGACGGCGTCACCATCCGGGCTTGCCAGTATGCCGTTGCGACGGATCCGCTCCACATAGCAACCTGTGTGGGGATAGATGCCGGTTTCACGCAAGGTGCGTCCCCCGATCCAGGCTGCCAGTTCGGGGCCGACCCGGTAGGCGCGGATGATGGGCAGATAGGTCTTGCGGCTCTCGCTGTCGGAAAGCCCCCGCTCGCGGGCTATCTTCTGGGCCTCGGTGTTGAGGTCCAGCCGTGCCAGGGAGGGGAGGTAGCGCACCACCAGCATCAGTCCGACCAGACCCACCAGATAGGTCAGGGCATAGCCGATCCCCATGTTGTCGAGCACGGGTTGCATGTCGGTGCCGTGGGGCAGGTTGAGCAGGCCGCTGCGCAGGGCATCCTGTGCCCCCACCAGGGCCGGGGTCGAGGTGAGTGAACCGGCCAATATACCTGCCGCCATGCCTGGCCCCAGGTTGAAGAACTTGGCCAGTCCCACCGTCAACAGCAATGCCGTCAGCAGGATCACCAGGGTGAGGGTGATGTAGTGGATGCCATCGCGCAGGAAGACACTGAAGAAGTGCGGTCCCGCCTCTATACCCACGCAGAAGATGAACAGCATGAAGCCGACGTTCTCCGTGGTGGCGGTGAACTCGAAGCCCATCTGGCCGAACAGCAGGGCGGTAAACAGCACGCCTATGGTGTTGCCAATCTGGAAATTACCGACTCTGACTTTGCCTAGTAGCAGGCCGAAGGCCAGTACCACGAACAGCAGCAGGGAGTCGCTTTGATGTAGCAGTGTCACGAAATCTATGGTCATGCCCGGAAAAACCGAGGAAAAAAGTGGGGCCGATATTGTGCCGGATCCCTCATCAATAAAGAAGTGTCAAAGGGGGATTAATCGGCAGTAAAGCATCCCGCTGTTGCCATGGTCGAGGGAAACCTCGGGGCTGGCAGGAAAATAACCTCTATTTTCGTCTGTTTGCCCCGCTGTCAATGAGTGATTCCTGCTATCTGCACTCCCGGCCCGTACAACCCGCTTGAAAATTTATTACCTGCTGTTTGGCGGCCAGGTTTCGTATTTTTTCAGCATATCTGACTGGGGGGGATGGACCGAAATGGAAACCGGTATTGGGTGGCGGGTGGGGGGATGACCCATGGTGCAAGGGATGGCGAAAAGATATCTGGAAAAAGTATCTGATCAGTGGCCTTTTAACCCATTTGAAGTGGCGCTCAAAAACAGCAGAAAGTGGGGATCGCAAAGGAAATGGGCCGTCGCTGGCGGCGATGGCCTGCGAAGCTAGGCCGTGACTGGCTTTGGCTGACTTACCCACAGAATCTGTGGATAACCCTGTTCATGAATCTTGGTGATCAGCCTGCAGGCCGCGCCAATACTGGGGTACAAGGGCTGTTCAAAAAATACCTGAAGAAAAATGTTTCTATAAAAATCAAATAGTTATGTGTGGCAGAACAAAACGCTGTCGAGCCAGGAGAGGAAACAAAGAGAGGTTGTCACCGCAGGGCGCGGCTTGTGCATTAAAATTGGCAGAGGAAAGTACTAAAGTGGATAACTTGCACCGAGATGGTGAGGAATTGGCTCCCCCGACTGGACTTGAACCAGTGACATACGGATTAACAGTCCGCCGTTCTACCGACTGAACTACGGGGGAACATCAGGCAAGGAGGGGCACTATACAGAGCTCGCTTTTCGAGGTCAATAGCCGCTTTGGCAAGAGAGTGGATACCCAGGTTACCCCAACTCGGAGTACACTTCTGCCTTGCTGTTTTTTGTCGGGAGTCGTCATGAGCAAGTTATTCCAGTTGGCCAGCCAGTTTGAACCTGCGGGAGATCAGCCAGAGGCGATCGCCCGCCTGCTCGATGGCATCGAGTCCGGCCTCGCCCACCAGACCCTGCTCGGGGTGACTGGCTCGGGCAAGACCTTCACCATGGCCAACGTGATCGCGACCCTCAACCGCCCCACCATGATACTGGCTCCCAACAAGACGCTGGCGGCCCAGCTCTATGGCGAGATGAAAGAGTTTTTCCCCGAGAATTCGGTGGAGTATTTCGTCTCCTACTACGACTACTACCAGCCCGAGGCCTATGTGCCGACCACAGACACCTTCATCGAGAAGGATGCCTCCATCAACGATCACATAGAACAGATGCGGCTGTCGGCCACCAAGGCCCTGCTGGAACGGCGGGACGTGATCATCGTTGCGTCTGTGTCGGCCATCTATGGTCTGGGGGATCCTCAGGCCTACCTCAGCATGATGCTGCACCTCAAAGTCGGGGACGTGATCAATCAGCGGGACATACTGCGCCGTCTCGCCGAGCTGCAATACACCCGCAACGACATGGCGTTTCAGCGTGGCACCTTCCGGGTGCGTGGCGAGGTGATAGACATCTACCCCGCCGAATCGGACAAGCTGGCGCTGCGGGTGGAGCTGTTTGACGAAGAGGTGGAGCGGCTCTCCCAGTTTGATCCCCTGACCGGCGCCATCGAGCAAACGGTCGTGCGCTACACCATCTACCCCAAGACCCACTACGCCACCCCGCGCGAGACCATTTTGGGTGCCATCGAGCACATCCAAGTGGAGTTGAAGAGCCGTCGGGAGCAGCTGTTGTCGCTCAGCAAGCTGGTGGAGGAGCAGCGCATCAGCCAGCGCACCCAGTTCGACATGGAGATGATGCAGGAGCTGGGCTACTGCTCCGGCATCGAGAACTACAGCCGTTACCTCTCCGGCCGCGCGCCGGGGGAGCCGCCGCCCACTCTGTTTGACTACCTGCCGGGGGATGGCCTGCTCATCATCGACGAGTCCCACGTCACGGTGCCGCAGATCGGCGCCATGTTCAAAGGGGACAGATCCCGCAAGGAGACGCTTGTGGAGTACGGCTTCCGGCTGCCCTCGGCGCTCGACAACCGGCCGCTGAAGTTCGATGAGTTCGAATCGCTGATGCCGCAGACCGTGTTTGTGTCGGCTACCCCGGGCCCCTACGAGCTGGACAAGTCCGGTGGCGACGTGGTGCAGCAGGTGGTGCGTCCCACCGGCTTGCTCGATCCCGAGATCGAGGTGCGCCCTGTCACCACCCAGGTGGACGATCTGCTCTCCGAGATCCGGCTGCGTGTCGCGGTCGAGGAGCGGGTGCTGGTGACCACGCTCACCAAGCGGATGTCGGAGGACTTGACCGAGTATCTGGCGGATCACGATGTGCGGGTGCGCTACCTGCACTCTGACATCGATACGGTCGAGCGGGTGGAGATCATCCGCGATCTGCGCCTCGGCAAGTTCGACGTGCTGGTGGGCATCAACCTGTTGCGCGAAGGGCTCGACATGCCGGAGGTCTCCCTGGTGGCCATTCTGGATGCGGACAAGGAGGGCTTCCTGCGCTCCACCCGATCGCTGATCCAGACCATAGGCCGCGCCGCCCGCAACCTCAACGGCAAGGTCATTCTCTATGGAGATACCATCACCAACTCCATGAGGGTGGCCATCGAGGAGACAGAGCGCCGCCGCACCCTGCAGCACGCCCACAACCTTGAACACGGCATCACCCCCAAGGGGCTCAACAAGTCGGTGGGGGACGTGATGGACATGGGGGGCAGCCGCAGCGCGGGCAAAGCGGGGAGGGGAGGGCGCAAGGCCGCCGAGCCGCAAGGGGAATACCATGCCCGTTCTGCCAGCGAGATCGCCAAAGAGATCAAGCGGATGGAAGAACAGATGTTCCAGCATGCGCGGGATCTGGAGTTCGAACAGGCGGCCGCGCTGCGAGACCAGATCCAGCGGCTGCGCCACGAGTTGATCGAAAGTTAATGGGCAAACGCTGGCTCATCTGGCGGCGTGTGCGTCGCCTCTATCTGGGCTTTCGCCACCCGGCCACGCCCTGGTGGGCCAGGGGGCTGGTGATCCTCATCTTTCTTTATGGCATCAGCCCGGTGGATCTCATCCCCGATGTGGTGCCCCTGCTCGGTTGGCTCGATGATGTGACGCTGCTGCTGGTGTTGCTATGGGGCTGGGATAAATGCCTGCCAGCGCACGTTAGCGCGGCACTGGATAAGCGTGACTGAACCACGGTTGGCCTGGCTGGTGTCGAGAAGATGCATTTCCTCTTTGATGGTATTGTCATGACGAAGATAGCGTCGTACGGGTTGCGTTTAACCGGGATAAAAGAGGATTGTGGGAAGATTGTGGCTCGGAATGCATTGGCGTAGACTCCACGCCGTTCACTTTATGGGTATGAGAAAATGGATCTGATCCTGTTTGCGATTGATTTTATTCTGCATGTTGATGTGCATTTGAAAGAGCTGTTTGAAAACTATGGTATCTGGGTTTACGCCATTCTGTTTTTGATCATCTTCTGCGAGACAGGGCTGGTCGTCACCCCCTTCCTGCCGGGTGACTCCCTGCTGTTTGCTGCCGGTGCGC
Organism: Aeromonas popoffii; assembly: GCF_037818705.1. Classification (NCBI taxonomy): domain Bacteria; kingdom Pseudomonadati; phylum Pseudomonadota; class Gammaproteobacteria; order Aeromonadales; family Aeromonadaceae; genus Aeromonas; species Aeromonas popoffii. The sequence goes on from NZ_CP149129.1 coordinate 1,961,174, forward strand.
TCACCGTCGGCAGCGTGCTGGACGTGCACACCCTGGCCGCCGTGCTGATCATCGCCGCCGTGCTGGGCAACGTGGTCAACTACACCATAGGTCACTTCTTCGGGGAGCAGCTGTTCCGCAATCCCGATTCCAAGATCTTCCGTCGCGACTATCTGGACAAGACCCACGCCTTCTATGCCAAGCATGGCGGCAAGACCATCATCATCACCCGCTTCCTGCCTATCGTGCGTACCTTTGCTCCCTTCGTGGCGGGCATGGGCGCCATGACCTATCCGCGCTTCCTGGTGTTCAACCTGGTGGGCGGCCTGCTGTGGGTGCTTTCGTTTGTCTACGCCGGCCACTTCTTTGGCAATCTGCCTGTGGTACGTCAGAACTTTACCCTGTTGATCTTCGGCATCATCGGCATCTCGCTGCTGCCCATGGTGATCGGCATGGTGAAGGCCAGGATGAACGCCAGCAAGGCGGCACCCTGATCCACATATTGTATGGGTGAGAGATCAGTATGAGAAAAGGGGTGCCAAGGGTGCAATGCCGATAAGTGAAGGGTCCATTGACCGCTCCTGCTGAAGTGTGAAAATCCGAAACGTGTTGATTGGTTTCGGATTTTTTATGCGTATCACTCAGGCTCCCGACTTTCTTCACGCCAGCCAGGCTGCCCAGCTTGGGTCGCTCTTCCACCTCATTCCCCCACGCTCATCACTACCCTGCTCGGCGAAGAGGACGTCACGACCAGAAGAGAGCGACGTTACCCCCGCAGCGTGAAGCCAAGACCACCGCAGTACAGTGTGAAAAAGGCCAATAAAAACAATGCCAGTCAGGCTTAACTGACTGGCATTACGACCCCGTGTCGCGCTTTTTGTTGAGCGGCGTTACGCCTTACCAGCGGTAGGTCTTGAGCAACTGTTCCAGCTTCTGGCACTGCTCCACCAGCTGGATGCTGGCGAGATTGGCGGCGTGCGCCTGACCCAGGGTGTCGTTGGAGGTGTTGCGAATGTCGCTCACCGAGCTGTCCACCTCGCTGCAGACCCTGTCCTGCTCCTCGGCAGATTGCGCCATCTGGGCGTTGAGATCGTTGATGCTGGCGATGCGACCTATGATGTTTTGCATGGCGGCCAGGGTTTCCTCGGTCTTGTGGATGCTCTCGTCCGCCTTGGATTTTGCATCCCCGATCACCGCAACGGCGCTCTGGGCCTCTTTCTGCAGTGCCGCGATCATCTGGGAGATCTCCTCGCTGGCGGCGCGGCTGCGGTTGGAGAGGGCGCGTACCTCGTCGGCCACCACCGCAAAACCGCGACCCTGCTCGCCGGCGCGGGCCGCCTCTATGGCGGCGTTGAGGGCCAGCAGGTTGGTCTGATCCGCAATCCCCTTGATCACTTCCAGCACGCCATCGACGGCCAGGCAGCGATTGTCGAGCTGCTGGATCACCCGATCGACCCGCGCAATCTCGGCGGACATCTCGCCCATGTCAGTGATGGAGTGCTGGGCGAGGCGACTGGTGTTGGCCGCATCCTGGTTGGTGAGGGCGGAGAGCTCGGCACTGTGACGGGCGTGCTCTCGCACCTCGTGGGAGCTGGCGGCCAGTTCGCTGACGGCGGCGGCGACCTGGGTGGTCATTTGTTCCTGCTGGCGGGCCGAGCCTTCGGTCTGGGTCGCGACCTGCCTGATCTGGTTTGACTCCTGATAGAGCTGCTGGGTCGCGTGCTCCACCTCCTGCAAGCTGTGGCGAAACCCCTGCACCATGTCGCTGACGGCGCGGGTCATCTGGCCCAGCTCATCCCGGCTCGGGTTGAGCAGGGGGAGGGAGAGATCCCGCTCCTTGGCCATGCGAGTCATGGTCAGTTGCAGGTGGCGCACCGGTCGCTTGATGTAGCGCTGCAGCACCCAGCCAAGCAGGCCGAAACCGAGCCCGAACACCGCCACCAGGCTACCGCTCAGGATCAGGTTGTTGTGGCGAATTTCGCCGAACGTGTGGCTGAGGTCGTAACTGATCCGCACCGCCCCCATGACGGTGCCTTCCGGCACCTGATGGCAGGTGGTGCACTGGGTGCCGCGGTACTCTTTGTACGCCTTGAAGGGCTTGACCAGGGTGAGCCGATTGCCCTGCTGCTCAAGTATGGTCTCCCCTTGCGCGATGGCGCGCTGGTCCCAGCTATCCTCTGCCTGCTGATCCGGGTGACCGGGTCCGAACAAGTCAGTCACGGCGGGGGCGCGGATCAGGCGAGCCTCGACGATCCCCGCCTCGCTCTTGAGCTTGGTCTGCACGATTTGTCGGTTGGCGATGGCCCCCGTCATCATCATGACGTTGAGCTGATCCATGTAGGTGTTGGCGGCGCTCTCGACCTTTTCACCGGCCAGCCGGATGGCGAGATCCCGTTGCAGCCAGGCGGAGAGTTCGAAGCTGAGGGCGAAGGTACAGCCGATTACCAGGGTGAGGGGGAGGAAGATTTTCCAGTTTAATGACAGATTTTGCATCGTTTGCAGGGTCCATGCGCAGGTGGGCGAGCGTCAATGCCGGGCGACTCTCCTCACGCTCGCTCGTCAGGGCGGGGGAGATGGTTCTCTATCGGCACACACTACCCCATCTTGAGTAAATTATCTGTTAACTGGATCCATGATGGAGGTTAAGGATGGGTAGCAAAGCTGGGTTGTTTGAGTGTGGTTTGATCCAGCACAAATTTGGCATTAATTGATAGTGGTTATCATTTGCATTATTTCCATGTGGTAACCCAGCCAGTGATGACATTACACCTGACCCCGACCATGACCGGACTCGACACGCCGGATCCCCTTAAATTTGCCTTCGGTGCCAAAACCTCGGCCCATGCCAGTCGGGGTGGTATTCGCCCCTTCACCCTCGACCCTGGCGGCTGGCAAGCCTGGTGGCAGCAAGAGAGCGAGGCGGGTGAGCGGGCGCTCTACATCCATATTCCGTTTTGCCGCAAGCGCTGCAGCTTTTGCAATTTCTTCGAAAATGGCGCCAATCCGGCGCGTATGAGCCGTTACATGGCGGCTCTGTGCGACAGCCTGAAGCAGGCGGCGGATACCCCCTTTGGACAGAGCCAGCCCTGCTCTGCCGTCTATGTGGGGGGCGGCACACCGACTGACATGGCGGTCGAGGATCTGGCGCGATTGGCCAGGGCTATCCAGGGTTTTCCGCTGACCGCAGATGCCGAAGTGACCCTGGAGGGGCGCCTCAATGGCTTTGATGATGCCAAGTGGCAGGCCGCGCTGGCGGGTGGCTTCAACCGTTTCTCGTTCGGGGTGCAGAGCTTTGACACCCGGGTGCGCCAACAGGCGGCCCGCTTGGATGACAGGCAGACCCTGCTGGCCCGTCTGGCCGAGCTGACCCGGGATGAGGCCGCTGTGATAGTGGCGGATCTCATCTTTGGCCTGCCGGGGCAGGATGATGCGGTGTGGCGCCAGGATATCGCGGACGTGATGGCTTGCGGGGTACAGGGCGTGGATCTCTATCAGTTGATCGCCATGGCGGGTACCAATCTGGCGCGGGCACAGGAGAAGGGGTCGCTGGGCTGGGCGGCCGATGGTCAGCAGCGGGCCGGCATGTATGCCTATGGCGCCCAGACGCTGGAGCAGGGCGGCTGGCAGCGACTCTCCTGCAGCCACTGGCGGCGCGGCGACGCCGAGCGGAGCCGCTACAACCAGATGGCCAAGCGCGGCGCCGAGATCCTCCCCTTCGGGGCGGGGGCCGGAGGCAGCGTGCACGGCCACGGCCTCATGTATGGCCGGGATCTGGCCCTCTGGCACGAGGCGCTGGCCAGAAAGCAACGGGCGCCCGGCATGGTGATGGGAAAGAACCCCAATGCCCTCATGGACGGCCTGCTGCGCGGTGCCCTCGACAGCGGCTGGCTGATGCTGGCTCGTCTGCCCGCGTCGCTGCGGGCTCACCTGCTGCCGCTGTTTGAGGCCTGGCAGCGGCACGGGTTGGCGACGCTCACGCCGGGGCAGCTTGAACTGACCCTGGCGGGGCGTTTCTGGCACGTCAATCTGCAGGCCGGCTTGTTCGAGTTCTTGCAACGCAACCCGCTGGCGGGATCGGACATTGTGCCCGCTCACCCGGCCGACATGGTGCGGCATTCGCTGGTATGACTGACAGGGGGCAACGATAGAGAAGGGGATAAAACGGGGTGGGGGGCGCTGAAAAGCGCCCCCCGTGTTTGGTTATCGGTTGTGCGTCTCTTCCACCCGCACCTGCAGATACCCCTCTGCGAGCGTGGTGACCAGGGTTTGCCCGGCGTTCACCTGGGCGGCGCGGCTGATCACCTCACCGCTTTGGGTGCGAGTGATAGAGTAACCCCGCCCCAGGGTGGCGAGCGGGCTTACACCGTCGAGGCGCGCGGTGAGCATGGCGAGGCGGTGGCTCGCCAGATCCTGGCGTTTGGCGATCAGCGCATAGAGCCGCTCTTCGGCCAGCTGGTGGCGGCGCTTGCCTGCGGCCAGTAACCGCTCCGGGCTTTTGCCTTGCAGGCGCAACTCCAGGTTGGCGAGGCGCCGCTCCCCCTGATGCAGCCGTTGACTCATCAGCTGTTGCAAGCGGGCGGAGAGCTCATCAAGGCGCTGGGACTGCTGCTCCAGTCGCCGTTTTGGATCCTGATGGTCGAGCCTTTTTTGCAGCAGCGCGAAGCCGTGGCGGGCGGCGATCTGGTGGCGGCCAACGCCCTGTGCCAGTCGTTGCCACAGATGGGCGAGGCGCTGGACACGGGCCTGATTGTCTGGCGCGACCAGCTCGGCGGCGGCCGACGGGGTCGGGGCGCGCAAGTCGGCGGCAAAGTCGCTGATGGTGACATCCACCTCATGGCCCACGGCGCTGATAACGGGAATGGCGGAGTGGGCAATGGCGCGTGCCACCGCCTCTTCGTTAAAGCACCAGAGATCCTCGAGCGAGCCGCCGCCGCGCCCGACGATCAGCACATCCACCTCGGCGCGGCGATTGGCAAGGGCAATCGCAGAGACGATCTGGCTGATGGCCGCGCTCCCCTGCACCTGGGTCGGGTAGATAAAGAGGGGCAGATCCGGCGCGCGGCGTTTAAGCACCGTCAGCATATCGTGCAGGGCGGCGCCGGTGGCGGAGGTGATGAGGCCCACGGCGCGCGGTTCACGGGGCAGCGGCCGCTTGCGGCTCTCGTCAAACAGCCCCTCGGCACCGAGGCGGCGCTTGAGCTCTTCAAAGCGCAGGGCCAGCACGCCGTCGCCAGCGGGTTGCATCGATTCGATGATCAGCTGGTAGTCGCCGCGCGGCTCATAGAGGGAGACTCGCGCCTGCACCAGCACCTGCATGCCATCTTGCGGGCGAAACGCCACCCGCCGGTTGTTGCCCTTGAACATGGCGCAGCGCACCTGGGCACCCAGATCTTTGAGCGAAAAGTACCAGTGGCCGGAGCTTGGCATCGCCAGATTGGAGAGCTCGCCGGTCAGCCACACCAGCCCCAGATCCTGCTCCAGGATCATGCGCACGGCGCTGTTGAGGCGGGTGACGGTAAAGACCTGCTGCTCGCGGCCGTTCGCCGCATTGGATGGGGTAAATCGGTTCAATGGCGTACCTGTGGTCTGCTCCGGCGGGGCCGGGATAAAACGATGGCCGCTATCTTAACTCAGAGCGTCTCAAGAACCGAGATGTGGATGTCATAGAGCTGGGTTTAGCTGGATGTTGAATTCTTTGATCATCTCATATGTTTCTTTTGTTTTAGGGGCTGGAAATTTGTAGACTTTTTTGGCGGCATCAACACCCGCATTACATAGTTCGGTGTTACCAGAGATTATGTTTACTTGAGTGATCTTGCCATCTGGGGCCATGTGGATATTTAACTTGCACTCTTGCCCCTTCATCTGGTTGGTGAGTTTTAGTTTACTCTCAAGCCTGTTTTTGATCACTACCGTATATTCATCTGTCTCGCTTAGAGGTTTGCCTGTATATTGCTGAAGTTGTTTTGTTAACTGCTTCTACATTATTTCCTGCTCGGACATAGCCGCAGATGGATCGGGGTTTGATTCATAATTATCCCTGTGATGGACAGTGTCTATATATTCTGTAATAACGGGTTCCCATTTTGAAAAATGATAGCCGCCAATACTTCCAGCGATCAGGCCGAACAACAAGGCAATCAGCGAGTTTAATCTTATAGTAAATGCCATGTTTAAAATACCTCCTTTATTCTTATCAATATTGGCATCTGGATATTTTTGATACTTATGCTGAGTTGTTTAAAACCGTTATCCAGTTATTTTCAAGATGTTTGGGCACACCATATCCAACGTTTGGTTGGGGATCATACGAGACTTTATTTGTTCTTTGCCACAGAAATTTTCGCCAGTGAAATAAATCCCATCATGCGTGGCGCTATTGCTATAACGCCTCTGGTTCTACGGGTTTGGCACGGCAGTCACACACCGCCCGAGCAGGTGGAGGAGAGGCACAGGCACTGGGCGTCGCTCCGAGGTAAAGGAGCGGGGGAGTGCGGCAAGCAGGCTTTTTGCATAAAACCACACTTGGTCAACTTTTTTGCCCTGAAATGGCCATTTCAGCACTGATAATCTTGGATTTTTAGCCCGTTGGCCCCTCAAAAAGAGGCTACGCCATAAAAAATTCAAAAAACTTCTTTACCAGTGACCAATCGGTGAGTAAACTTCGTCGGCAATATTTTACACCCCCACTTCCTCAACGGTGAGATATTGCCATGCTCAGGATTACCAAAGAAGCGTTAACCTTCGACGATGTACTGTTGGTTCCCGCCCACTCCGATGTTCTTCCCAATACTGCCGATCTGCGTACCAAGCTGACCTCCTCTATCAGCTTGAATATCCCAATGATTTCCGCTGCCATGGACACAGTGACCGAAGCCCGTCTGGCTATCGCACTGGCTCAGGAAGGCGGTATCGGCTTTATCCACAAGAACATGTCCATCGAGCAGCAGGCTGCAGAAGTGCGCAAGGTCAAGAAGTACGAGAGCGGCGTGGTCACTGACCCCGTCACCGTACGCCCTGACATGACCATTGCCCAGGTCAAGGAGCTGAGCCACAAGAATGGCTTCGCCGGCTACCCGGTTGTGACCGAGGGTAACGTGCTGGTCGGTATCATCACTGGCCGCGACGTGCGTTTCGTGATCGACCTCTCCCAGACAGTCGAACAGATCATGACCCAGAAAGATCGTCTGGTGACCGTGCGTGAAGGGGCCCCTCGTGAAGAGGTGGTTGCCCTGATGCAGAAGCACCGTATCGAGAAGGTGCTGGTGGTCAACGCCGATTTCAAACTCAAGGGCATGATCACCGTCAAAGACTTCCAAAAAGCCGAGCGCAAGCCGAACGCCTGTAAAGACGAGCGTGGTCGCCTGCGCGTCGGTGCTGCCGTCGGCGCCGGTGCTGGCAATGAAGAGCGCGTCGCCGCCCTGGTGGAAGCCGGTGTGGACGTGCTGCTGATTGACTCTTCCCACGGCCACTCCCAGGGCGTGCTGGATCGCATCAAGGCGACCCGCGATGCCTATCCTGAGCTGCAAATCATCGGTGGCAACGTGGCCACTGCCGCCGGCGCCCTGGCGCTGGTTGCGGCTGGCGTCAATGCGGTCAAGGTGGGTATCGGCCCGGGCTCCATCTGTACTACCCGCATCGTAACCGGTGTTGGCGTGCCCCAAATTACCGCCATCTCCGATGCCGTTGATGCGCTGGAAGGCACTGGCGTCCCCGTGATTGCCGATGGCGGCATCCGTTTCTCCGGTGACGTGGCCAAGGCCATCGCCGCTGGCGCCAGTTGCGTCATGGTGGGCTCCATGTTTGCCGGTACCGAAGAGGCTCCGGGCGAAATCGAGCTCTATCAGGGTCGCTCCTTCAAGTCCTACCGTGGCATGGGTTCTCTGGGCGCCATGTCCAAGGGCTCCAGCGACCGTTACTTCCAGACCGACAACGCCGCCGACAAGCTGGTGCCGGAAGGGATCGAAGGGCGCGTACCCTACAAGGGCCGCCTCAAAGAGATCATTCACCAGCAGATGGGCGGCCTGCGTTCCTCCATGGGATTGACCGGCTGCGCCACCATTGACGACATGCGCACCAAGGCTGAGTTCGTGCGCATCTCGGGTGCAGGGATGAAAGAGTCCCACGTCCACGATGTGACCATTACCAAAGAAGCCCCCAACTATCGGATGGGCTGATAAAACGGGGCTACGGCCCCGTTTCTCCACCCCTTTTTATCCCCGAGCTTTTTGTTACAACATCAGCCTGATGCAGGAATAAAATGACTAAAGACATTCACCAGCACCGTATCCTTATCCTCGACTTCGGTTCCCAGTACACCCAGCTGATTGCCCGCCGTGTGCGCGAGATCGGTGTTTACTGCGAACTGTGGGCCTGGGATGTGACCGAAGCGCAGATCCGCGAATTCAACCCGAGCGGCATCATCCTCTCCGGCGGCCCTGAGTCTGTGACCGAAGCGGGCAGCCCCCGTGCCCCCGAGTATGTGTTCAACGCCGGTGTCCCGGTGTTCGGCATCTGCTACGGCATGCAGACCATGGCCGAGCAGCTGGGTGGCAAGGTGCAATCCTCCACCGAACGTGAATTCGGTTATGCCCAGGTTGAAGTGCTGGGCCAGACCAATGCCCTGCTGCGTAGCATCGAAGATGCCATCGCCCCCAACGGCAATGCGCTGCTGGATGTGTGGATGAGCCACGGCGACAAGGTCACCGCCATCCCGGCCGACTTCACCACCATCGCCCAGACCGCCACCTGCCCCCACGCGGCCATGGCCAATGAGGCCAAGCGTTTCTACGGCGTGCAGTTCCACCCGGAAGTGACCCACACCCGTCAGGGTGCCCGCATGCTGGAGCACTTCGTTAAAGACATCTGCGGCTGCGAATGCCTGTGGACCCCGGCCACCATCATCGATGACGCCGTGGCCCGTATCCGCGAGCAAGTGGGTGATGATGAAGTGATCCTGGGCCTCTCCGGCGGTGTCGACTCCTCCGTGGTCGCCATGCTGGTGCACCGCGCCATCGGTGATCGCCTGACCTGCGTGTTCGTTGACAACGGTCTGCTGCGCCTGAACGAGGGTGAGCAGGTGATGGAGATGTTTGGTGACCACTTCGGTCTCAACATCATCAAGGTCGAAGCCGAAGAGCGCTTCCTCTCTGCCCTGGCGGGTGAAAATGAGCCGGAAGCCAAGCGCAAGATCATCGGCCGTGTCTTCGTCGAGGTGTTTGACGACGAAGCCAAGAAGCTGAAAAATGCCCGCTGGCTGGCACAAGGCACCATCTATCCGGATGTGATCGAATCGGCCGCCAGCGCCACCGGCAAGGCCCACGTCATCAAGTCTCACCACAACGTCGGCGGCCTGCCGGCCGAGATGAAGATGGGTCTGGTCGAGCCGCTGCGCGAGCTGTTCAAAGACGAAGTGCGCCGTGTCGGCCTCGAGCTGGGCTTGCCCTACGACATGCTCTACCGTCACCCGTTCCCGGGCCCGGGTCTGGGCGTGCGCGTGCTGGGTGAAGTGAAGAAAGAGTACTGCGATCTGCTGCGTAAAGCCGATGCGGTCTTTATCGAAGAGCTGCGCAAGGCCGACCTCTACAATCAGGTCAGCCAGGCGTTCGCCGTCTTCCTGCCGGTGCGCTCCGTTGGCGTCATGGGCGATGGCCGCAAATATGACTGGGTGATTGCGCTTCGCGCCGTCGAAACCATCGACTTTATGACTGCTCACTGGGCCCATCTGCCCTATGACTTCTTAGGGAATGTGTCGAACCGCATCATCAATGAGATCAACGGTATCTCTCGCGTGGTGTACGACGTCTCCGGCAAGCCGCCCGCAACCATCGAATGGGAATAAGCGGCTCACGCCCTTCTGCCCTTTGAGCATAAAAATGCAAAAAGACGCCCTTGCGGCGTCTTTTCTTTTTCCAATCGTTTGCGCCTCACTTTTCTGCCCGATAGCAGCTATTGCCCAACCTTGCCCCTGTCACATGTAACAGGAGGTGATTTTGGGCATCGGCACTAGGCTCTCTCATGCCCATCGAGACCGCTGTTATCAAGCCTTATCAAGCAATGCGGACAACGATGTGGCAAAGGGGAGCCAGCGCGCCAACCGGCCAGAAGGCACCCCGGTGGAGACCGGAAACCACTTGAATCAACGGGGCGGATCCCGAACAGCCATACGAGTAGGGACAAGAGATCACGGAGGGTTTGTTATGTCAGAACAAGCAGTGCTTGTTGGCGGATGGACGGCTTACCACAAGCTGACCGCAGAAGATCAGGCCGTATTCAACCAGGCGATGAAAGGATTTGTCGGGGTGCAGTACACACCCTTTGAAGTTTCCACCCAGGTGGTAGCCGGCACCAATTACCGTTTCAAATGCAAAACCACAGTGCCGCTTGCCAAGCCGATCCACGGTGAAGCCGTGGTGCAGATCTTCCAGTCTCTGGATGGGTCGGCCCATATCACCTCCATCACCCCGATCTGATTTGGTTGCGGGGTAAGGCGGGGAGGGGGAATGATCCCAACCGGTTAGCCCCAAACCCACCAATAAGAAAAGACGCCCGAGGGCGTCTTTTCTTTATCTACGAGCCGGCACCACTGATATGTGGCCAGTATTTGTTCTTATTAATTAATTTATTGATCTTGCTCGGGAAACTATCATCATCCGCTTTTGCTTATCTGCCTTGCTCGCTAAGATATCCGTCTGGATATGGCCTCTTTAGAGTCACCAATGAATCAGACCAGAGACATCGCGTGGATAAAAAGCCACAAACTAGAGGCTGTCTGGCGGTAGCTTGGCTGTTATTCGGGAATGGCACGGGCAAGCCGAGGCCACAGTTGATGTCAGAGCATCACGGTACTGACTTGTTCACGCAGGCGTAGTTTGGTGGTGCTTTCCATGGCTGACTCCCAAACTGTTTTTTTATACAGTGGTAATGGTAGAGCAAAAAGAAGAAGTCAAATGAATACGTTAAGATGCCAGTGATGGTGTGGTAATGTAATGATTTAAATGAGTTTTTTGAGGTGGTTATGAAGATGACGCGGAGTTATACGGAAGGCTCTGCTATTGGATGAGTACCGCCTTCCATCTAATCATTGTTAGGTGCTGGAGCGAGAAAGCACTGCCCTCAACAGAAAATGGAGACTTCCAAGTTGCTGTTTACAAACGCATTTAAGTATAAACAATGGGCTAACTCTGAACTGCTGACTTTCGGAGAGCGCCAGTTGCACTTGCTTCCGGAGAGCGATGCAGTCTTCTTCATTAGAATCCTTAACCACACCACGGTAGTTGACAGTTTATTTATCAGCCGAATGTCAGGAACCCCAGAGCTTTACTCTGCTGACAATACGGTAGAAACACCAACGTACCCAGAGCTAAAAGAACGAATTGAGAGGAATGACTCATGGCTTGTGCATTTCTCCTCAACAGCTACTCCAGAAATCCTGAGCCAAATCATCTCTTTTACATTTACTGACGGTGAGCATGGAAAACTATCAATAGAAGAAGTCATGCTTCACCTATTAACTCACGGTAGCAATCACAGAGGTATGGCTTCGCGAACATTAGCATCAAATGGACTTGAGCGTCCGAAAGATACATTCACTCGATATCTGCATGAGGTGGAGCCTTTTAGAAGGGAAGGAGCTCGGTGAGCCGGCCTCTAATAAATGGTTCAATCCGTTTGCTTCGCTCACTGGGACGGGCTAAAGCTCGCCTCTTAACCAAGCGTTAGCATTTACAAGTGCCATAGGGTGCAATGAAATTGCACCACTAATTTGGTACTCCATTACTTGTGCGAAAGCCGCGCTGTAAACGGTGCAATGCGCTGCGCTTATTGCACCCTATGTGTTTCGTCAATTCGATGGGACGGTGTTGCTGAGCGCGGCGTTGTTGCCCAAATCAGAGTGACCTGAATTGAACTTATGGTGGAGACGGCGATCTGATCACCAAATCCCTCTTCAAATCAGCATCATGGGCAAGTCGCTTCACGCCATATCCAACTGGTCACAGTACAACCGTTCCCTGGTCAAACGCGGCTCGCTAACGTTCTGGGTTGATGAGAATGTCGTTCATAACTGGTTCCATCAAGAACATCATGGCCGACGGGGACGAAGCGCCCTCTACACCGACCAGACCATCTGTACCTTTCTCATGCTCAAGGGCATTTTCAATCTCTCCCTGCGGGCGACACAGGGCCTGCTCGACTCGCTGTTTGAGCTGATGAATGTGCCGCTGTGTGCCCCCGACTACAGCTGTGTCAGCAAGCGCGCCAGTACAGTGAAGGTGATATACCGCCAGCCACACAAGGGCAAGGTGAGCGATTTGGTTATCGATTCCACCGGCTTGAAAGTGTTTGGCGAGGGCGAATGGAAGGTCAGAAAGCATGGCCATGACAAGCGACGGGTCTGGCGCAAATTGCATCTGGCGGTGGACCCGGCGACCCACGACATCGTGGCAGCCGAGGCCTCGTTGGAAAATGTTCATGATGCCGAGGTGTTGCCGACCCTGTTCAATCCGCTACGCCGAGCACTTGGGACCGTGTATGCCGATGGCGCATATGACACCAAGGCCTGCCATCAACTGATAAAGCGCAAAGGAGCCAAGGCCTGTATTCCGCCGCGCAAGAATGCCGGTTTATGGGAAAAGGGGCATCCACGCAATGAAGCTGTTCTGGTGATGCGTAAGGAGGGGCTGACTCACTGGAAGCAGCAGTCCGGGTATCATCGGCGCTCATTGGCTGAGACGGCGATGTGTAGGTTCAAACAATTGCTGACGGGAAAAATCAGTCTACGTAACTACAACGGACAAGTGGGAGAGATCATGGCCTACGTGTGTGCGATGAACAAACTGAATGCCCTTGGTCTGCCTGTTAGAAAGCCCCAAGTGTAGCTATCACCTGGGGCTGGGGAAGTTGTGGCCTAATCGCTAATTTGGGCAACAACGCCGCTGAGCGCCATGCTCCGTCACCAAGGCAACAAAAGGGGCGATCTGCGCCCCGAATTCTCTATAATGCCCCCCTTTAAAATCGCCGGACTCAGGTTCGGCGCGCGTTGATGGCGGGCTACGCCGTCAGGGCGGTCATCAGGATTGAGAAACGGTTATGCATACTCTGGAACAGCTGCGCGCGGGTGAACTGTGCGGTGCCCGCCATCTGAAGCTCTCTGAAAACCTGACGGTTTTTCCCCCCGAGATCTTGAGCCTGAAAGAGACGCTGGAGGTGCTGGATCTCACCGGCAACCAGCTAAGCACGCTTCCTGACGAGCTGGCCGGGTTCACCAAGCTGCGCATCCTCTTTTGCTCCGATAACCGCTTTACAGCGTTGCCCGAGGTGCTGGGGCGCTGTCCGGCGCTCACCATGGTGGGTTTTAAGGCCAACCGGATTGCCAGCGTGTCGGCCAAAGCGCTGCCTGCGGGGCTGCGCTGGCTGATCCTGACCGACAACGTCATTGAACGGCTGCCCGATGAGTTGGGTCAGTGCGATGCCCTGCAAAAGCTGATGCTGGCGGGCAATCGCCTGCGCGAACTGCCCGCGAGCCTTGTCAACTGCCGCAAGCTGGAGCTGCTGCGCATCGCCGCCAACCGGATCGAACGCTTCCCCGACTGGCTGCTGTCGCTGCCGCGTCTCGCCTGGCTCGCCTATTCCGGCAACCCCTTTAGCGAGGGGGAGGAGGCGCGGGCCATCGATGATGCCCATGTCGCGACCCTTGATTGGGACACGCTGGCACTGGGCGAACTGCTGGGGCAGGGGGCCTCTGGCGTTATCCATAGTGCCACCCGCGTCACGTGCGACGGATTGCAAGGTGACGGGCCGCAGGCGGTGGCGGTCAAGTTGTTCAAGGGGGCGGTGACCAGCGACGGTTTGCCTCATTGCGAGATGGCGGCCTCGCTGGCGGTGGGCACTCATCCCAACCTCATCAGGGTGCTGGGGCGGGTGGCGGATCACCCCTCCGGCATGCCAGCGCTGGTGATGGCGTTGATAGACCCCAAGTTTGCCAATCTGGCGGGGCCGCCGAGCCTGGACTCCTGCACCCGGGATGTGTATCCCGATGCGCTGCGCCTGAGTGTGCCGGATGCGCTGGCGCTGGCGCATGGTATTGCGTCGGTGGCGGGCCATCTGCACCGTGCGGGCATCATGCACGGGGATCTCTACGGCCACAATATCCTCTTTGCTCGTGAGCCTGGCGCCCCGGCCCACGCCCTGCTCGGGGATTTTGGCGCGGCCTCCTTGTATGACCGCAACAACCGCGAGCGGGCGCTGGGCCTTGAGCGGCTCGAGGTGCGCGCCTTTGGCTGCCTGCTGGAGGAGCTGCTTGCGCGCTGTGAGGCAGAGTCATCACAGCTCGACGAGTTGCATCGGCTGAGCGCGGCTTGCCTCTGTGACTCGCCCGCCGAGCGCCCTGATTTTGCCCATATCGAAAGGGTGCTGGCAGCGGCGCGTGGGTGATCTGTTGGCCGATGTTGTGCGCCCACCCACATGTTGTCATCTGTTGAACTGCCTGACCCATAACGTAGTTACACAGGATCAGGGCCACCTTGTTGCCACAAACGTGTCAAAAATAGGGGGTATCGCCGTGTATCGCGTTGTCATCGTCTGTCTGACAAAAAGGGCAGGGGAAGGGTTGCGCGGTGCCGGTTAAGTTGTGATATTGAGGCATCTTTAGCACAGAAGGGTAATAACGATGGAAGCGGCGTTTTGGCATCAGCGTTGGGAAGAGAACCGGATTGGCTTTCATCAGGCGGATTTCAATCGCTGGCTGCAATCCTGGTGGTCTGCCCAGCAACAGGAAGAACCCGTGCTGGTGCCCCTGTGCGGCAAATCCCGCGACATGCTCTGGCTCAATGGCCTGGGGCACCCCATCGATGGCTTCGAGCTCTCTGCGCTCGCCATCGAACAGTTTTTCAGTGAAAACCAGCTCACCGATACCCTCGGCGAGCTGGGCCCCTATCAGTGTCATCAGCACGGCTCCCTGCGCATCCATCAGGGGGACTTTTTTGCCGCCCCCGAGCTGGGGCGTCGTTACCGGCTGGCCTATGACAGGGCAGCCCTGATCGCCTTGCCGACGGACATGCGCCGTCAGTATGCGGAGCTGATGAGCCGCCTGATGGAAGCCGGTGGCCAGATCCTGCTGGTGACCCTGGAGTATCAGCCGGAGCAGCAGCGGCAGCCGCCCTTCTCGGTGGGGGAGATGGAAGTGCGCACCCTGTTCGAGCGCGATTTTCGAGTGGAGGTGTTGGGCCGGGCGGCAGAGGTGGACCACCCCAGGGTGCTCTCCGGTCAGCTCTCCTATTTCGATGAAGTGGCCTATCGCCTGATCCGCCGGGGCTGAAAGTGTGATCCCGCTCGACAAAGCCACAGATCACGGACTCTTTGCTACCTCCTTTGACATAGATCAACGTGGCAAGGGAGTGGCGTGCCTATGATGAGCCTGTTTCTCAATCACTGTTGATATTGGCAGGTGCGCTCTGGTTTGAACCATCCGGTCCACCATCAACACAGTGTCTGATTTTCACGCTCATGTTCACTTTTGGCGGCCTTGGTCGCAATTGATTATGGTTTTTCCAGCCGACCCCCAGGGGTCGGCTTTTTATTGGGCGGGATTGGCTGATGGGCGAGAATGTCTCTATCAGGCCTAGCAGGTGCTGGCATTGAGCCGGAACGCTTTGGGATCATCGATAAACTGACCTGTGATGCGCTCGTCGTGCTCGTGGCCCTGGCCATAGCTGCAGAGGATCAGCCGATCCGAGGTGCGTGAGCGCAGCTGTATGATGAAGCGCACCAGATCGGCGCGGCTCAGCATGCCCACCTCATTGCACACCCTTTCGCGTTGTTCAAAGCCCAGATCCTTGTTGCCTATGCTGACCCAGAGCCGTTGGCCGCGACTGCGCAGGTTGGCATCCCGCTCGCTCAGCTGGGCTTGCAGTCCCGCCTTGCTCTCTTGCCACTGCTGCTCGGTGAATTCGAGCATGGCCAGGGGAAAGAGGTCGATAAACTCCTCTACGGCATCGAGCAGGATCTGCGGCCCTGCCACCGGGGACTGGATATAAAAGATAAGGCCGGGGTGGCGGTTGAGGGGCAGGTTGCCGGCACCCACCACGTAGCCGAGCTGCTGGCGGGTGCGCAGCTCGTGGAAGAAGCTGGATGACATGATGTGGTTGGCCAGGGCGAAGCAGGCAAGATCCCGCGCCCGGGTGGTGCGGGACTGGTAGTAGACCAGCAGCGCCGAATCTTCGTGTTCACAACCCTGCTCGCGGATCAGGGTGCCTCTGTCCTGAATGGAGATCAGCGGGCGGCGGGTCTCGGCACTGGGCTGGCTGTTGGCGCCGAGATGGCGTTCCAGCAGGGCGGCCAGTTCGAGTGCCTCGGCGGCGTCCCAGTCACCGTGTACCAGGGCTTCGATGTGCACCTCGCCAAACAGTTGGGCGACAAACGCCGGCATCTCGCCAAGCTCCACGGTGCGCAGATGGCGCAGCAACTGCTCGAACGGCGGGTTGTTCGGCTGCAGCAAACTGGTGAGCTGGTTGAACAGCTGGGAGATGGGGCGAGCCTTGGACTGGTTGTCCCAGTTGCGGATGAGCTGCTCCTTGATCTCGGCGAAGCGGTTCGGATCCGGATAGCCCAGAGTGCGGTTGCCGAGGATCATGTCGAGCAGCAGCGGTTGTTTGTCGGCAAAGCCGCTCAGGTTGATGGTAAAGCCGCCCTGGTGGGCATAGATCTGGTAGCCCAGCCCCGCCAGCTCCGCCGGGTAGGTGAGGGCGTTGAGGTGATCGGTGAGCAGCTCCACCGCCAGCCGTGCCATGGCGATGTGGCGTGGGCTTTTGACCGCGTGCTCACTGTCGATGGAGATGTAGAGATTGCCCTTGGGCACGCTGAACTGATGTTCGTGCAGATGCCAGAGCCGAAACCCTGGCCTGTCGATGAGGCAGGCGGGCATGTCGGCCTGCAACGCCGGCTGGCGCGGATCGAGCCGGCTGCTGATAAAGGGATTGGGCAAGGGCAGGGCGAGTGACGGGTCAGGTTTGCTCTGTTGCCAATGGATCTTCTCAGCCTCCGTGATGACGTCGACGCCATAGGGGGTCTGATACCAGCGGGCGAGGCGATCTGTGGCCAGCTCTGGCGCCGAGATGGTCATGCGCAGGTTGTGTGGGGTGAGCTTGGCGAGCAGGCGGCGGATCAGCGCCTCGTCGTATTCGCGCATCATGTAGTCGCCGTAGAGCAGGTCTTCGGCTTTGTAGCTAAAGAGGTTGAGCACCAGCCCGGAGACGGTGTCGAGTGCCCGGCCCCGCTCCTGGAAGCGGAATGCCGACTCGAGCACGGTGCGCTTCTCTTCGTAGCGCCAGCTTTCCACCCCGCCGTGTTCGATGAGCTTCAGATAGCCGAACAGGGCGGCCACTATCTCGTTGACGTGTTCGAGCCCAAGCGGCGTAAGGCCGAAGCTCACCCCGAAATCCTTGAAGTTGGCACCGCTGATGCCCCCCCCGGCGGAGAGCTGGTTGACCCAGCCTTTCGCTTTCAGCAGGGAGAGCAGGCTGCCATCCCCTTCATAACCGATGAGGTGGCTCAGGAAGGTGAGGGGTTTTTTGTCATAAAACTCGTCGACGTTGGGCAGTGGGAAGGTCAGCGCCAGCTTGCGGGTCTCCTTGACCGGATTGATGCGGATGCGGATGCCGAGATCGTCGAGGCGATAGAGGGGGTGCGTCAGGGGCGGTATTCCCAAATTGCGATTCAAAATGGGAGCGAAAAAGCGATCGCACCACGCAATCTGGGTCCCGATGGATTCAGGCGAGATCATCACCAGCGCCATGCGATCTGCGCTGTAGTGAGATTCGTAGAACCGGATGAGATCGGCACGCAGATCCCGACCGGGCAGATCGGCCAGGGTATCCAGGTTGCCGACCGAGAATTTGGAGAAGGGGTGGGCCGGGTTGACCGTCTCTTTATGTACCTGGTAGCTGCGGCGCACATCGTCCTGCAGCTTGAGGCGGTACTCGGAGTCGACTGCGTTGCGCTCCTTGTCCACCCATTCGGGGGTGAAGGTGGGGCAGATGAAGAACTGGGAAAAACGGTCGAGCCCGGCCTCGAAGAAGCCGTTGTCTATCTCGAAAAAGAAGTTGGTGAACTCGGTGCCGGTCCAGGCGTTGTTGCTGCCACCATGACGACTCATAAATTGCTGGTACTCACCCGGTTTGGGATAAGTACGAGTGCCCAGGAACAGCATATGCTCCAGGAAATGAGCCATCCCCTGTCGATCGGCCGGATCGTCGAAATGACCTGTGTTGACGGCCAGGGAAGCGGCTGACTTGTCGGTATCGGGATCGCAGATCAACAAGACCCTGAGCCGGTTTGCCAGCTCCAGATAGTGGTACTGCCGATGGTCATTAGGACTGGCATATGGGCTCATTGGGGCGTGACTCATGTTGGATTTATTTGAATTTAAACATGATTATCGACCCCGCTATCCAGTGAGGCAAACCCTTTTCTGAGAGGTAGCGCAATTGTTTCCCCCAGCATGGCGGGGTAAGATCCCCCCGCTATCAAAACAGGCCCCTTGGGCGAGGTTGTAATGAAAATCTACATCATGCGTCATGGCCAGGCTGGCATGAATGCGAAAACAGATGAACAGCGTCCACTGACCGAGCAGGGCATTAAAGAGTCCATCCACATGGCAAGTTGGCTGGCGCCCCAGCTGGATGGCGAACTGGGTTTGGTTGTTCACAGCAATTATCTGCGTGCCAGACAAACCTGGCAGAGCATATGCAATCAATTACCCAAGGCCGCCAGGGTCGAGGAGAGCAGCGAGATCACCCCCTATGGCGACCCGGCGTTTGTCGCGAGCTATCTCACTGCGCTGGCGGCAACACATGACAATATTTTGATGGTCAGCCACCTGCCGCTGGTGGGGTATCTGGTGCACAGCCTCTGTCCTGCGGCGGGTGCGCCCATGTTTGCCACCTCGGGTCTGGCCTGTATCGAGTGGCAAGATGACAAGGGGGTCTTGCTCTGGTTGGAAGGACCACATACAATACGCTAAAAGTTAATAAAAAGTTATAAATTGGTTTTTTGGGGAAGAGAGTCGCGATTTTTCCGGATGTTTATATAGATTTTACGGAATTATTTCGCAGAAGCTGCTGTCATACGGATACAACTGCAAGAGGTTGCAAACGATGAGAGTGTTCAAGAAGTACCTGCCACTGATGGTGGCAAAACATGTCAAAACCTTCTTCAAGGGACGGATCTATATCCACGGCAGGGGGCGTTTTGATTTCCAGTCAGGCTTGCTGATGATGCCAACGCCAGCTGACATCCCCCACCGCCAGACCGTGGTCGAGGTCAACGCCATGATCTCCAGACTGCACATGGATGCGGCGTGATTGCTTCACCATTCCATCCCGTCGCTTCATGCCCGCCCCCGTGCGGGCATGATTGTTTTTGGCCCTGATCTGCCCACATTGGCTCTGTTCGATGCCGTTTCAAACCTGCCTGCCTTGACAAGGCTGGCCGGTACTTGCTAATCCTGCTTGCCTCTCTATACTCCCGACTCCCGCCGGGAATACCCGCTCGTTTTTTCTGGATATAGTGATGCCCTTTGCCTTCTTGTTTCCCTTCTCCTGCATGGCCATCTGGGCCGGCAATGGCATTGTCAGCAAGCTGGCGGTCGGGGTGCTCTCACCGGCGGCGCTGGCTTGGTCGCGATGGATGGTGGCAGCCATCATTTTGACGCCTTTCCTCGCGCACCGGGCCTGGCGGGATCGCGCCAAGCTGCGGGCCGGCTTCTATCACCTGGCGGCGTTGGCCCTGCTCGGCATGGTGCTGAACCAGACCTTCGGCTACTACGCGGCGCAAACCCTGGGGGCGACCGAGATAGGCCTGATGATGGGGCTGACTCCGTTGATCACTGTGCTGCTCAGCATCTGGCTGCTGCGTGAGCGTCCGACCTGGGGCGCTCTGCTCGGTGGCGCCATCTCCATTCTGGGGCTGGCCATCTTGCTGGGGCAGGGGGATCCCTCCCGTTTGATCACCCGGGGCATTCACATCGGATCCGTCTATATGCTGCTGTCGGCGGCGACTTATGCGCTCTACAGCGTGCTGCTCAAGAAGTGGGATCTGGGGCTGGACAACTGGTCCATGCTCTATGGCCAGGTGCTGTGCAGCCTGCTGTTTCTCACCCCGTTTTACCTGTTGGTGGACGGGCAGTGGCCAGATGGCCGCGCGCTCTGGCTCATCCTCTACGCCGGTATCCCTACCTCGGCCTTGTCACCCTGGCTCTGGATGCAGGGCATAGCCCTGCTGGGGGCGAGCCGTACCGCCATCTTCATGAACCTGTTGCCCGTGATGACGGCGGCGCTGGCCATCAGCTGGCTGGGGGAAAAGCTGACCAGCTATCACCTGATAGGGGGCGGCATGACGTTGCTCGGGGTCTTGCTGGCGCAACTGCTGGTCAGGCCCGTGGTACTGCGTCGCCGTGCTAGAGGGGCGCTGGCGAGCTGTCGGGAAGATTGAAAAAAAGACCGCCTTCGAGGCGGTCTTTCTGTTTAGGGGGTGAGGGCGTCACTGCGCGGTGAGGTAGAGGTCTTTCGAGTAGACCACGTCTTGCGGGTTCTGATAGGGATAGCCCTTGATACTGGGCTTGAGTAGCCGTGACTTGACGTAGAAGTAGACGGGGGCGATGGGAGCCTCGTCATCGATCAGTGCCTCGGCCTGCTGATAGAGCTGGTTGCGCTCGGCCGGATCCTTGGAGTCATGGGCCTTGGCCAGCAGGGCATCATACTGCTTGTTGAACCACTTGCCGCTGTTGGCGCTGCTGCTGGAGGTCATGATGTCGAGGAAGGTCGAAGCATCGTTGTAATCCCCGTTCCAGGAGTAGCGGCTGACGCCGAAATCCCCCTCATTGAGCGCGGACACCATGGTTTTCCACTCCATGTTGTTGAGCTTGGCGCTGACTCCCAGGTTGTGCTTCCACATGGAGGAGATGGCCAAAGCTATCTTCTTGTGGCTCTCGTTGGTGTTATAGAGGATATCCACATCCAGCGGCTTGTCCGGGCCGTAGCCCGCCTCGCTCAGCAGCGCTTTCGCCTGTTTGATGCGCTCCTCCTTGCTCAGCAACTGGCTGACTGGGCGCTTGAGCTCGAAGCCGTCCACGCTCGGCGGGGTCAGGCTGAAAGCGGAGAGTTGACCTTGCCCCAGGATCTTCTCGGTGATGGTGTCCCTGTCGATGGCAAGCGACAGCGCCTTGCGCACTTTCGGGTCGTCGAATGGTTTGCGCTGGGTGTTGAACACATAGTAATAGGTGGCGAGCATGGGCGCGTTGACCAGCTCTTCAGGGCTCTTGCTCTTGAGCTGTTTGTACTGCTCCAGCGGATAGGTAGTGTAGTGCAGTTCACCGGCGCGATAGCGGTTGTAGGCGGCGGTATCCGAGACTATCTCAAGATAGAGCACCTTGTTGAGCACTGTGTTCTGGTTATCCCAGTAGAGGGGATTGCGCTCGGCGATGAGCCGCTCGTTGGGGGTCCACTCCTTGAGCACAAAGGCGCCGTTGGAGACGATGTTGCCTGGCTTGACCCACTCATGCCCGAACTTCTCTATGGTCGCCTTCGGCGCCGGGAAGGTGGTGTAGTGAGAGAGGGTTTTGAGGAAGAAGGGCACCGGGTTCGTTAATGTGATCTGCAGGGTATGAGCATCGATCGCCTTGATGCCCAGCGTATCCGGACTCTGCTTGCCCTGTACCACCTCACTGGCGTTGGTGACGCCGGTCAGCTCGATGAACCAGGCATAGTTGGAGGCATTCTTGGGATCCGCCGCCCGCTGCCAGCCATAGACATAATCGGCCGCCGTTACCGGCTCGCCGTTGGACCATTTGGCATCGGGCCTCAGCTTGAAGGTGTAGACGGTGCCCGTGCTGTCGAGCTCGTAGCCAAGTGCGCCGGCAGGTTGCAGTTTACCCTTGCCATCCAGGGTGTAGAGCCCCTCGAACAGGTCGTTGACGATATCGCTGCCCGCGCTCTCTTCCACCATCTGGGGATCGATGGAGGCGGGTTCCGTATTGATGTTGCGAATGAAGGTTTGCTGCTCCGCAGGTAGCAGCTGGGTACCGGCAGGTACCTGGGCCGCCATGATGGGGAGTGCGAACAGGGCAGCAACCGTGCCGGCAATGAGAGTCCTTTTCATTGAATATCCTTATGTTTTTTTGCTTCCAACGCCTGGCCAGTGTGCGGGATCGATCTGGAGATCTCAAGAGGAGGGCACTGACCTTGCCGTCAGCTACCCAGATAGGGGGGCCAAGTGGGCCGTTGCACCCACCATGGCGGCCTGTTCGTGACTTTGCATCACGAATTAACATGGTGAAAGTTACCGATTGACACCGGTTTAAGCGTGTTTTTGTGGGGTCTGGAGGGCCATGATGCGCATTTATCCAGCGGCTTAATTCGCTGCAAAAACAAAAAACAAACGTTACATTAGGTTACAAAACAAGGCTGCCGAGGATCGGCACTTTTTTTGTCGATGCGTGCAAACGTTTTCAAAGCCAACGGAAACGATCTTAAAGGAACAATAATGCGAAACATGATCACCATGGGCGAGTTCATCGTCAAAAAACAGGCGGATTATCCCACCGCGACCGGGGAGTTGACCTCGTTGCTCAGTTCCATCCGTCTGGCCGCCAAAGTGGTGAACCGGGAGATCAACAAGGCGGGGCTGGCAGATATCATTGGCTCCATGGGCGCTGAGAACGTGCAGGGCGAGGTACAGCAGAAGCTGGATGTGTACGCCAACGAGCGTTTCAAGGCGGCGCTGGAGGCGCGCGGCGAAGTGTGTGGCATGGCGTCTGAAGAGGAGGAGGATTTCGTCTCCTTCGATTCCGAGCTCTCCCGTCACTCCAAATACGTGGTGCTGATCGATCCCCTCGACGGCTCGTCCAACATCGATGTCAACGTCTCGGTCGGTACCATCTTCTCCATCTACCGCCGCGTCAGCACGTCCGGTGCCGGTGTCACCCTGGAAGACTTCCTGCAGCCGGGCAACCGTCAGGTCGCTGCCGGTTACGTGGTCTACGGCTCCTCCACCATGCTGGTCTACACCACCGGCTTTGGTGTCAACGGCTTTACCTACGACCCGTCCATTGGCTGCTTCTGCCTCTCCCACGAGAACATCCGCATCCCGGAGGAGGGCAAGATCTATTCCATCAACGAGGGCAACTACATCAAGTTCCCGGACGGGGTGAAGAAGTACCTCAAATATTGCCAGGAGCGGGACGAGGCGACCCACAGACCCTACACCTCCCGTTACATCGGCTCTCTGGTCTCCGATTTCCATCGCAATCTGCTCAAGGGCGGCATCTACATCTATCCGTCCGGTACCAACTCCCCGAACGGCAAGCTGCGCCTGCTCTATGAGTGCAATCCCATGGCGTTTCTGGTGGAGCAAGCCGGTGGTAAGGCCTCAGACGGATTTGGCCGCATCATGGACATCCAGCCCACCGCACTGCATCAGCGCACCCCTTACTTCGTCGGTTCCACCAAGATGGTGGAGCGGGCCGAGGCCTTTATGCGGGAGTTTTCCGCCCATGAGGATCCTGCCAATCAGGGTTAATACCCGGATGTTGTGCCTGCGATGAGCAGATAAAAAACGGGAGCCGAATTGGCTCCCGTTTTGTTTGAGTGAGGTCACTCGTCTCAGTGACTGGTATGGCTGGCAAGATCCGCCAGCAAGCCATCCACCAGTTTCAGGCGCATGGCCCGGTCCGGGGTCGGCACCTGGAAGCGCAAGCGGGTCGGCCCGTCCATCTTGTAGATGCGCGGCTGCTCGGAGAGCAACTTGACCAGATAGCCAGGGTTGACGCGGGTCTCCTGGGTGAAGTCCAGGTAACCGCCGCGCTCGCTCATCTCCACCCGGCGAATGCCCAGCGCAGTGGCGCGCTGGCGGAAGGCGGCCAGCTCCAGCAGGGTTTTGGTCGCCTCCGGCAGCAGGCCAAAGCGGTCGATCAGCTCCACCTTCAGCTCGCGCAGCTCCTGCTCATCGGCCGCGCTGGCGATGCGCTTGTACATGGAGAGGCGCATGTTGACGTCCGGTATGTAGTCGTCCGGCAAGAGTGCGGGCAGGCGCAGCTCCACTTCGGTGTGCTGGCTCATCAGCTGCTCCAGCGACGGCTCCTTGCCATTTTTCAGCGCCTCGACCGCCTGCTCCAGCATCTCCATGTAAAGGGTGAAGCCGACCGATTCGATCTGGCCGCTCTGATCGTCGCCCAGCAACTCGCCGGCACCCCGGATCTCCAGATCGTGGGTCGCCAGCGCAAAGCCGGCGCCAAGATCCTCGAGCGAGGCGATGGCTTCAAGCCGCTTGACCGCATCCTTGCTCATCAGCTTGGGATGGGGGGTGAGCAGGTAGGCATAGGCCTGGTGATGGGAGCGGCCAACCCGGCCCCGTAACTGGTGCAACTGGGCCAGCCCCAGATGATCGGCGCGGTCCATGATGATGGTGTTGGCACTCGGCACGTCTATGCCGGTCTCTATGATGGTGGTGCAGACCAGCAGGCTGAAGCGCTGGTGGTAGAAGTCCGACATGACACGCTCAAGATCGCGCTCGCGCATCTGACCGTGAGCGATGCCGATGCGCGCCTCGGGCACCAGCTCGGCGAGATCGCTGGCGCATTTCTCGATGCTCTCCACGTCGTTGTGCAGGTAGTAGACCTGACCGCCACGCTTGAGTTCACGCAGCACCGCCTCGCGGGTGACCGCAGGCTCCTGCTGGCGCACGAAGGTCTTGATGGCGAGCCGTTTGGCGGGCGGGGTGGCGATGATGGAGAGATCCCGCATGCCAGCCATCGCCATGTTGAGGGTGCGCGGGATCGGCGTCGCTGTGAGGGTCAGGATATCCACGTCGGCCCGCAGCGCCTTGATCTTCTCCTTCTGGCGTACCCCGAATCTGTGCTCCTCATCGACCACCAGCAGCCCCAGATCCTTGAAGGTGAGCTCTGAGCCCAAGAGCTTGTGGGTGCCGATGATGATGTCCACCTTGCCCTCGCGCAGCTCTTTCATGACGGCATTCTGCTCCTTGGCGGAGCGGAAGCGGCTCAGCACCTCGACTCGCACCGGCCAGTTGGCAAAGCGATCGCGGAAGTTGTCGTAGTGCTGCTGGGCCAGCAAGGTGGTCGGCACCAGCACCGCCACCTGCTTGCCGCCATGGACCGCCACGAAGGCGGCGCGCATCGCCACCTCGGTCTTGCCAAAGCCCACGTCGCCGCACACCAGCCGATCCATGCTCTTGGCCTGACACATGTCCCCCAACACAGCGTTGATGGCATTGAGCTGATCTTCTGTCTCCTCGAACGGGAAACCGGCGGCAAACTGGCGGTAAGCCTCCCTGTCGTGCTGGAAGGCAAAACCGTGACGGGCTGCCCGCAGGGCGTACACATCCAGCAGCTCGGCCGCCACGTCGCGCACCTTCTCCGCCGCCTTGCGCCGCGCCTTGACCCAAGCCTCACCGCCCAGCTTGTGGCTGGGCGGATTGTCGGAGCCGGTGTAGCGGCTGATGAGGTGCAGGCTGGTAACCGGCACAAACAGCTTGTCACCACCGGCATACTCCAGGGTCAGGAACTCGGTGGGCAGGCCGCCGGCATCGATGGTTTCAAGCCCGAGATAGCGGCCGACCCCGTGATCCAGGTGCACCACCGGCTGGCCCTGGGTCAGCTCGCCGAGGTTGCGGATCACCGCATCTGAGCTTAGGTTCTTGCTCTTCTCCCGCTGGCGTTTGCTGCGTACCTTGCCCCCCAGCAGCTCGGTCTCAGTGATAAGGGCGAGTGCGTCCTTGCCGCTCTCCTGCAGAAGGAAGCCCCGCTCCAGCGGCGCCACCAGCAGGCCGTGGCGCGCCTTGCTCGCCATGAAGGCCTCGAGGGAGGAGAACTCCTTGGGCTGCAGGGCGATGCGCGCCAGCAGATCGCCGAGCACCTCGCGTCGCCCTTCTGATTCCACCGCAAACAGGGTGCGGCCCGTGAAGCTGTCCAGGAACTGGCCCAGCGCCAGCATGGGTTGCTCCTTGCTGTGATCGAGCTGCAGCTCAGGCAGGAGGGCGATGGGGAGATCCCACTGGCCGGCCCCGCCGTCGGTGGCAGCCTCCTGCAACCGTACGGCGCCATAGTGGCCGAGCGCCGCAAACAGCTGCTCCACCGGCAGGTAGATCTGTTGAGGGGGCAGCAGCGGGCGCGTGTTGTCCCAACGTCTGTCCTCATAGCGCTGGCCTATGTCATTCCAGAACCGCTGGGCCGCGGGATAGATCTCCCCTACTGTGAGCAGCAAGGTGTTGTCCGGCAGATAATCGAACAGGCTGGCTGTCTGGTTGAAGAAGAGCGGCAGATAGTATTCGATGCCCGCGGGCCAGCGCCCCTTGCTCACCTCCTGATAGACGGAGCCCTCGGCGCGCGACAGCTCGAACTGTTCGCGAAATTGGCCACGGAACAGCTCGATGGCCGCCTCGTCGGTGGGAAACTCCCGGGCCGGCAGCAGGCTGACCGTCTTGACGGGGTCGCTGGATCGCTGGGTCTCGGGATCAAACGGGCGTATGGAGTCCACCTCGTCATCGAAGAAGTCGATGCGATAGGGGCTGTTGCTGCCCATGGGGAACAAGTCGAGCAGTGAGCCACGGGCGGCAAATTCTCCGTGCTCCAGCACCTGCTCCACCGCCACGTAGCCGGCTTCGGCCAGGCGTCCCCGCAACTGTTGCAGGTTGAGACGCTGGCCGGCCTTCACCATCAGGCTGTACTTGTCGAGATAGGCCCGGGGGGCACAGCGCAGCATCAGGGTGGAGATGGGCACGATCAGCACGCCGTTGCTCATCTGCGGCAGCTTGTAGAGGGTCTCGAGGCGCTGGGAAATGATGTCCTGATGGGGGGAGAAGGTGTCGTAGGGCAGCGTCTCCCAGTCCGGGAACATCAGCACAGGCGAGCCCTGCTCTGCCAACAGGAACTGAAGCTCCTGCTCGAGGCGCAGGGCACTCGGGGTATCGGCGGTCACCAGCAGGACGGGGCGGTTGGCCTCCTGGGTGAGGCGGGCGGCAACCAGCGAGAGGCTGCTGCCTGTCAACTGGCCGAGCGTTAATTTTTGGCCCGCCTTGGCGGGCAAGGCGGGAAGCTTCATTGGCATCATTCGATTCTTTTAACGTTGGCGGTCTTGAGCACGAAGTTTGAGTTGCTTGGATTGCACATGCAGGCTGGCACGCACCAGCAGTTCGCGGTCATCCTCGCGGATCCTCACATAGTCGAGCAGCACGTGGATGCCGTGTTCGCTCGGTTCCAGCTGCTTGACCTGGGCATAACAGTAAATGGCGGAGGCCTCTTCCCGCAGGAATATCTTGAGCCGCACTATCTGGTGCAGGTGCGGCGGCTCGCCATGGCCCTGGTGCGGATGCAGGTAAGTGAGCTGGCCGGCGCTAAAGCGCAGCGTGTGGAAACGATGCTCGGGGTGATCCTGCACCGACAGCACATAGCCCATGATCATGTCGATCTTGCGGGACTGCTGATTGACTATCTCCACCAGGTCGTGCATCGACTCGTTCTGGTTGCGCATCAGGCGACTGGTCACTATGTCGATGGAGGTGATGGAGGAGGCGATGCGAAAGGGTTCGGGCAGTTCGGCTTCCAGTGCCTCCAGCGTCGGCAGATGAAAGTCACCGGGCATGGGGATCACATTGACCGGGGTGGCATGGGTGACGCTGAAGAACTGTTCCTGCATGGAGGCTATCCCTTGTTGTCATAGACGGTTTCCCTTTATTATCCGGTATCTTATTTTGTTGGCAACGTAGATATCCTTGAAGACTGGACTTTTTCAGCCACTGTCGCTGGCCATTGGCCTTCGTTACGCAGGCTCACGACGCAGTAACCGCTTCGTTTCATTCATCTCCCTGTTTTCCACCTTTGGTATCGCCATCGGGGTTGCGGCCCTGATGGTGGTCATCTCTGTGATGAACGGCTTCGAGGGGCAGCTCAAGGGGCGCATCCTGGGGGTGATCCCCCATGTGGTGGTGACCAATCAGGCTGGCCGTATCGACGCCCAGCCCGCAGGTTTACCCGATCTGGCCAACTTGCCCCATGTGATTGCCAGCGCCCCCATGCTCGACAGCGAAGGCATGTTGCAGAGCCCGGGTCAGCTCACTGGCGTCAGCGTGCAGGGCATAGACCCGGCCCTGTGGCCAAAGGAGGACATATTGCACGCCCAGATGCAGATGGGACGCCTCGACAGTCTGCAGCGCGGTGACTATCACATAGTGCTGGGGCAGGGGGTGGCCAATCGCCTCCAGGTCTCCATGGGCGATCAGGTTCGTCTGATCCTGACCGAAGGTACCCGTTTCACCCCCTTTGGCCGGGTGCCGGCCCAGCGGCTGTTTACCGTCTCCGGGATCTTCGGGGTGGGTGCCGACGTGGACAGCCAGGTCGCGCTGATCGCGCTGGGGGATGCCCAGCGCCTGCTGCGCCTGCCGACAGAAACCGTCGGCGGCATTCGACTCTGGCTGAATGACCCCTTCGCCGCCGACCAGGTGATAAAGACGACGCTGCCAGATGGACTGGAGTGGCAGGACTGGCGCCGCGAGCGCGGCGATCTGTTCCAGGCGGTTGCCATGGAGAAGCGTATGATGGGGCTCATGCTGGTGCTGATCATCGCGGTCGCCACCTTCAACATCCTCTCTGCCCTGGTGATGGTGGTCACCGACAAGGAGGGGGAGGTGGCCATTTTGCGCACCATGGGCATGAACGAGGCAGGGATAGTCAAGATCTTCATGGTGCTCGGCGCCTCCAGCGGTGTGATTGGTGCCCTGCTCGGTGGTCTGGTCGGGCTCGGCCTCTCTCTGGGTCTTAACCCCCTGCTCGATGCGGTGGGGCTCAACCTCTACATGACGGCCGGTGGCAGCGGCCTGCCGGTGATCGTGGAGCCGGCCCAGGTCATCACCATCTTGCTGGGGGCCGTGCTGCTCAGCTTCAGCGCCACCCTCTATCCTGCGGCCCGTGCGGCGCGGGTGAAACCGGCCGAGGCGCTGCGTTATGAATAATTCATCTTATATTGTTACATCTGGCGTTAGTGGAGCCCCGTTTATGAATGACCCCTTCTCCTGTGAACCTCTGCTGCGTTGTCAGGCACTGAATCATGTCTATAAAGAGGGCGAGCTGGAGACCCAGGTGCTCAAGGGAATCGACTTGTCCGTCGCCCCCGGCGAAATGCTGGCGGTGGTGGGCAGCTCGGGCTCGGGCAAGACCACCCTGCTGCACCTGATGGGGGCGCTGGACAATCCGTCGAGCGGCGTTGTGCTGTTCAAGGGGCAGGATATCCATCATTGGGACAGTCGCACCCAGGCCAAATTCCGCAACCAGGAGCTAGGGTTCGTCTACCAGTTCCACCACCTGCTCGCCGAGTTCACCGCACTGGAGAACACAGCCATGCCGCTGCTGATCGCCGGCGAGTCGGTGGCCAGTGCCACCGACAAGGCGACTCGCATGCTGGGGCGGGTGGGGCTCTCCCATCGCCTCAATCACAGACCCTCCGAGCTCTCCGGTGGCGAACGCCAACGGGTGGCCATCGCCCGTGCCCTGGTCAATGAGCCGAGCCTGGTGCTGGCGGACGAGCCCACCGGCAACCTGGATCACGCCAGTGCCACCGCCGTCTACGAGCTCTTGTGCGAGCTCAACCGCGAGCTGGGTACGGCGTTTGTGGTGGTCACCCATGATCTCAGCCTGGCTGCCAAGCTCCATCGGCGGGTGACCCTGGTGAGCGGCATCATGGCGGAGGTTGCCTGATGTTCAAACCGCTGCCCCTCTTTCTGGGCCTGCGTTACAGCCGCTCCCGTCGTCGCAACGGCTTCATTGCCTTTATTTCCGCCTCCTCCCTCATCGGCATCGCCCTGGGGGTGATGGCGCTCATTCTGGGTTTGTCTGCCATGAACGGGTTCGAGCGGGAGCTGAAAGACAGAGTGCTCTCCGTGGTGCCTCATGGCGAGCTGATGGGGATGGAGGCGCCGCTGCCCGACTGGCCCACGTTGCGCGACTACCTGCTGGCCCAGCCCGGCGTGGAAGCCGCCGCGCCCGTTATCCGGCTTGATGGGCTGCTGGAGCACGGCAATGCCCTCAAGGGATTGCAGGTACGCGCTGTGCTGCCCGAGCTCGAAGCCAATTTGTCCGAAGCGGGCAAGTACATGACGGGGCGCGGTCTGCGCGAGTTGCAGGCGGGTGAGCACGGGCTCATTCTCGGCAAGACCATCGCCGACAAGCTGGGGGTCACCATCGGGGATACGGTCGCGCTCTTGCTGCCTCAGGCGGGCGATGCATCCGCCATCAAGAACCCGAAACGCGAATCCCTCAAGGTGGTGGGATTGCTCGAGATCGGTGGCCAATTAGACGGTGTGCTCGGCTTTATGCACCTGGCCGATGCCCAGGCCATCACCGGCATGGGCAGTGCGGTGGAGGGCTTCAGCCTCAAAGTCACGAACGTGCTCAAGGCGCAGTCCATCACGGTGGCCGCCGCCCAGAAATTCCCGCACTACGTCTACATCAGTAGCTGGATGAGCCGCCAGGGGTATCTCTATCAGGACATCCAGATGGTGCGTACCGTCATGTACGTGGTGATGCTGATGGTAGTGGCGGTGGCCTGCTTCAACATCGTCTCCACCCTGGTGATGGCGGTGAACGAGAAGCGCAGCGAAATTGCCATCTTGAAGACTATGGGGGCTAGCCCAGGCCAGATCCGGCTCACCTTCGTCATTCAGGGCATGGTAAACGGTGTGATGGGGGCGCTGCTCGGTGCCCTGCTCGGCGGTCTGCTCTCCAGCAAGCTGACCCAGATCCTGAGCTTCATTGAAGGGGTGATCGGCCACCGGTTCCTCAACCCTGACATCTATTTCATCGACTTCCTGCCCACCGAATTGCATCTGCAGGATCTGTTGATCGTGACCGGAGCGGCCATACTGATGAGCCTGTTGGCGACGCTTTATCCCGCCTGGCGGGCGAGCGGACTGGTGCCATCCCGCGAGCTGGGTCACTGATGCGCGGCATCTGAGCCGCCGATAAAGAACGAAGGGCCCGCCGGTGCAAACCGGCGGGCCCTTCTGTTTTCAGGTCGTGTGGCGTGGCTTAGTGCGCGTTCAGCTCATCGAGCGGTAGCGAGAAGCTGGCCACGAAGACGTCGATGAAGTAGCGCATCTGCGGGCTCATCCGTGCTTCCAGCATCCCCTCCAGCCGTTTGCGGGCCGGTTCGAACTCCCGGTTGCCGACGCTTAACTCCTCCAGACACTTGGTGTAGGCGCAGAGGGTATCGGCATCCTTCACCAGTCGGGCCAGTTCGGCATCCTGCGCGCCCGAGTCCAGCAGGGGGCGAAAATCCTCCATCAGTTCCGGTGGCAGCATAGCGAGCAAACGCTGCTCGGCGGCCAGCTCTATCTTCTTGTACTCCCGGGCAATTTCGGGATTGAAGTACTTGACCGGGGTTGGCAAATCGCCGGTCAGCACCTCGCTGCTGTCGTGATAGAGCGCCATCACAGCGGCGCGATCGGCGTCCACATTGCCACCGAACAGTCGATTGTGGATGAGCCCAAGGGCGTGGGCCACCATGGCCACTTGCAGGCTATGCTCGGCGATGTTTTCGGGTTGTATGTTGCGCATCAGTGGCCAGCGATAGATGAGTCTCATGCGGGCGAGATTGGCGAAAAAGTGGCTGGGAAGCATGGCTGGCCTCGGGCGGTAGCAATGAAAAAGGGCAGACTCTAGTCTGCCCTTTTTTTGCGGCGCAGGCAGCTTGCCTGTGCGATTTTCGTGGTACTCAGCGAATGTAGCGACCGGATTCGGCTTCGTGATTGGTCACCACCATCTGACCAATGGGGGCAAGGGCGATCAGCGCCAGCTTGAGGTGCTGGATACCAAACGGAATACCTATGATGGTCACGAAGCAGGCCAGCGCCGAGGCGATGTGGCCGATGGCCAGCCAGATCCCGAGCACCAGGAACCAGAGGATGTTGCCGATCAACCCCAGGGTGCCTGTGCCTATGTCACTCTGCCCTGTCATGCTCTTGCGGCTCACCGCCTGCTTGCCAAACGGGAAGAAGGTGAAGATGCCGATGACGAAGCAGGCACGACCCCAGGGGATCCCGATCAGCGAGACAAAGCAGAGCAGAGCTGCCAGCCACCAGGCCAGCCCCATGAAGACGCCCCCCAGTAGAAACCAGAGCAGGTTAAACAAGAAGCGGAAAAAGGCCATGTTGGTCACTCCAGACTCATAAATTTGGTTGTCACCATAGCGAGCAGCAGCCATGGACGCAATGGTTGATGTGATGGGGTGGACAATTTGGGTCGCAGTCCACGAACAGGGCGGCTTTTTCGCGGGAAATGAGCTGAAAAAGTAGGCCTTTGCGCGAAAAAAGGTGAGCAAGTGCAAATTCTTGTGTATCGCGCGCTTGAAGTCGGGCCAGGGCTTCCCCATATAAGAGTCAGATTTGCGCGAATTGTGCCTTCGGCCCCTCGTTGGGGGATGTGTGGCTCGACTCGACCAAAGTGCGCCGCTATAATGCCGCGTCATCTTTTCTCATCACAAAGACAGTCGTTGTCTTTATAAACAGGAAGACTCCGGGCTTTGCCCAGGGGCAATAAGGGTCAGCACACAGTGCTGAGTTGAACGAGGTAAAAGAATGCAAGTTTCTGTAGAGACAACCCAGGGTCTGGAACGCCGTCTTACCATCACTGTACCGGCTGCTACCGTTGACGCTGCCGTGCGTAAAGAATTGAATGGCCTGGCCAAAACCCGTCGCGTCGACGGTTTCCGTCCTGGCAAGGCGCCGGTTACCATCATCAAGAAGATGTTCGGTGCCATGGCTCACGCTCGCGTTGCTGATGAAATGATGCAGAGCAACTTCATCAAGGCCATCATCGAAAACAAATTGAGCCCCGTCGGTGCCCCGACCATGGACCCGAAAGAGATCCAGGAAGGTCAGGACTTCGTCTTCAGCGCCACTTTCGAAGTGTACCCCGAGTTTGAAGTGGCTGGCCTCGAGACCATCAAGGTCGAGAAGCCGGTTGCGACTGTCAAGGATGCGGATCTGGCCAACATGATCGACACCCTGCGCAAGCAGCACGCCACCTGGGCTGATGTTGATGCCGCCACTGCCGATGGCATGCGTGTGACCATGGACTTCATCGGTTCCATCGATGGTGATGAGTTCGACGGCGGCAAAGCCGAAGGCTTCAACCTGGTACTGGGTGCCGGCCGCATGATCCCTGGCTTCGAAGACGCCATCATGGGCAAGAAAGCAGGCGACGAGTTCACCATCGACGTGACCTTCCCGGCTGACTACCACGCTGAAAACCTGAAAGGCAAGGCGGCCAAGTTCGCTGCCAAGCTTAATAAGGTTGAAGAGCAGATCCTGCCTGAGCTGACCGAAGAGTTCGTCAAGCGTTTCGGCATCGAGAGCGGTAACGTTGAAGAGCTGAAAGCCGAAGTGCGCAAGAACATGGAGCGCGAACTGGCTCAAGCCCTGAAAAACAGCGTGAAAGAGCAAGTGCTGAACGGCCTGGTTGAAGTCAACCAGATCGATCTGCCGAAGGCTGCCGTTGCGCAGGAAGTTGACGCCCTGCGTCAGCAGGCCCTGCAGCGTTTCGGTGGTTTCCAGGGCGGCAACGCACCTGAGCTGCCGGCCGAGTTGTTCCAGGCCCAGGCCGAGCGTCGTGTTCGCGTAGGTCTGCTGCTGGGCGACGTGATCCGTACCAATGAGATCAAGGCTGACGATGCCCGCGTGACCAGCATCATCGAGTCCATGGCCACTGCCTACGAAGATCCGAAGGAAGTGATCGAGTACTACCAGAAGAATGAGCAAATGCTGAATGGCGTGCGCAATCTGGCGGTTGAAGATCAAGCCATCGACCTGATCCTGTCCAAGGCACAAGTGACCGAGAAAGAAGTTGCCTTTGACGAAGTGATCAATAAGTCCGGTGCCGCTGCCTAAGAACATTTGACTTAAGGTCAAGACTGTTAAGTATAATGGCTCGTGTGATCTCCACTCGGGCCATTTTATTTTAGGGACAATGCCTTATGTACAAGAACTATAACGATGTGACTGAATCCCCACGCAATGCGCTCATCCCCATGGTGGTAGAGCAAACTGCAAAAGGGGAGCGTTCCTACGACATCTATTCTCGTCTGCTGAAGGAGCGGGTGATCTTCCTGACCGGTCAGGTCGAGGATCATATGGCGAATCTGGTGGTAGCCCAGTTACTGTTCCTGGAGTCAGAGAATCCTGATCAGGACATCAGCATCTACATCAACTCTCCGGGGGGTGCCGTCACGGCCGGCATGTCCATTTATGACACCATGCAGTTCATCAAGCCGGATGTCAGCACAGTTTGCATGGGGCAGGCCTGCTCCATGGGGGCCTTCCTGCTGGCCGGTGGTGCCAAGGGCAAGCGTTTCTGCCTGCCTAATGCCCGCGTGATGATCCATCAGCCGTTGGGCGGTTTCCAGGGCCAGGCATCTGATATCCAGATCCATGCCCAGGAGATCCTGAAGATCAAGAATACCCTGAACGAGCGTCTGGCCTTCCACACCGGGCAGGACATGGCCAACATAGAGCGTGATACCGACCGTGACAATTTCATGTCCGCCGATCAAGCCGTGGCTTATGGTCTGGTAGACGGTATCCTGAGCCAGCGCGGCTGAGCAGGGTGTCCCGGACTGTTGTAAACTCAACAGGACGATCCATCCTCTATTGATAAAACGAGGTTGCTGAATGACAGAAAAACGCAAGGGTGAGGGTGATAAGCTGCTCTACTGCTCTTTTTGCGGCAAAAGCCAGCATGAAGTGCGCAAGCTGATCGCTGGCCCTTCCGTCTACATATGTGATGAGTGTGTCGAGCTGTGCAACGACATCATCCGCGAAGAGATCCGCGAGATCTCTCCCAAGCGTGATGGTAGCGAGCTGCCGACCCCTCATGAAATCCGTGCTCACCTGGATGACTATGTGATCGGGCAGGAATATGCCAAGAAGGTGTTGGCCGTGGCCGTCTACAACCACTACAAGCGTCTGCGCAACAGCAGCGAAGCCGGTGGTGTGGAGTTGGGCAAGTCCAACATTCTGCTGATTGGCCCGACCGGTAGCGGCAAGACGCTGCTGGCCGAAACACTCGCTCGTCTGCTGGATGTGCCGTTTACCATGGCCGACGCCACCACTTTGACCGAAGCCGGTTATGTGGGCGAAGACGTGGAAAACATCATCCAGAAGCTGCTGCAAAAGTGTGACTACGACGTAGAGAAGGCCCAGCGTGGCATTGTCTACATTGATGAGATCGACAAGATCTCCCGCAAGTCAGACAACCCCTCGATTACCCGCGACGTGTCCGGGGAAGGTGTGCAGCAGGCCTTGCTCAAACTGATCGAAGGCACTATTGCTTCCGTCCCGCCGCAAGGTGGACGCAAGCACCCGCAGCAGGAGTTCTTGCAGGTTGACACCTCCAAGATCCTCTTCATCTGTGGTGGTGCCTTTGCCGGTCTGGACAAGGTCATTGAGCAGCGATCCGTCAAGGGCACCGGCATCGGTTTTGGCGCTGACGTCAAATCCAAGAATGCCAGAGCGACCCTGAGCGAAAACTTCGCCAAGGTGGAGCCGGAAGATCTGATCAAATACGGTCTGATCCCCGAGTTCATCGGTCGTCTGCCGGTGGTCGCGACCCTGACCGAGCTGGACGAGGCAGCCCTCATCCAGATCCTGAAAGAGCCGAAGAACGCGCTGACCAAGCAATATGCCGCGTTGTTTGATCTTGAAGGGGTGGAGCTGGAGTTCCGTGACGACGCCCTGAACGCCATCGCGCGCAAGGCGATGGAGCGGAAAACCGGTGCCCGTGGTCTGAGATCCATCGTGGAAGCCGTGTTGCTCGATACCATGTATGACCTGCCGTCCTTGGACGGTGTCAGCAAGGTGGTGATCGACGAGACGGTGATCAAAGGGGACTCCGCGCCCTTGATGATCTACGAAAATCCCGAGACCCAGGCCGCTGCATCAGAGTAACAGTCTGATTTTTAATCAAATGAAAGGGGCTTTTTGCCCCTTTCATGCTTTTTACGGTTTCGGCGATTGAATCTCATCTCTGCGCCCCCATATACTCAGCCAAGCGCTTTGCCAACGGTATAACAAGCCGAGAGGACATATATGAACCTAGAGCGTTCAGAACGCATCGAGATTCCCGTCCTGCCTCTTCGTGACGTGGTGGTTTACCCCCACATGGTCATTCCACTCTTTGTGGGGCGGGAAAAATCCATTCGCTGTCTGGAAGCGGCCATGGAGCAGGACAAAAAAGTTCTGCTGGTGGCCCAGAAGGATGCGTCAACCGATGAGCCAACGGTGGAGGAGATCTTCACCGTCGGGACTGTGGCCAATATTTTACAGATGCTCAAGCTGCCGGATGGCACCGTCAAGGTGCTGGTGGAGGGTGGCCAGCGTGCCCGTCTTGAGCGGATGATCGATGACAAGGACTTCTTCGTCGGTGAGGCGCAGTACATCGCCTCCACCGCTATCGACGAGAAGGACCAGGATGTGCTGGTACGCTCCGCCATCGGTCAGTTTGAAGGCTATATCAAGCTCAACAAGAAGATCCCGCCCGAGGTACTGACCTCGATTTCGGCGATCGACGATGCTGCACGTCTGGCCGATACCATGGCCGCGCACATGCCGCTCAAGCTCGAAGACAAGCAGAAGGTGCTGGAAATCGCCTCTGTGTCCGAGCGCATCGAGTTTCTGATGGCGATGATGGAGTCGGAGATTGACCTGCTGCAGGTCGAGAAACGCATCCGTACTCGCGTCAAGAAGCAGATGGAGAAGAGCCAGCGTGAGTATTACCTCAACGAGCAGATGAAGGCCATCCAGAAAGAGCTGGGTGAGCTGGAAGACAGCCCGGACGAGTTCGAAGCCCTCAATCGCAAGATTGAAGAGGCGGGGATGCCGGAGGAGGCCCGTGACAAGGCCCAGGCCGAGCTCTCCAAACTGAAGATGATGTCCCCCATGTCTGCCGAAGCCACCGTAGTGCGCAGCTACGTGGACTGGATGGTGCAGGT
This sequence comes from Aeromonas popoffii, assembly GCF_037818705.1. NCBI lineage: Bacteria > Pseudomonadati > Pseudomonadota > Gammaproteobacteria > Aeromonadales > Aeromonadaceae > Aeromonas > Aeromonas popoffii. The sequence goes on from NZ_CP149129.1 coordinate 1,998,196, forward strand.
GCCGTGGAAGGCGCGCTCCAAGGTCAAGAAAGACCTTGGCAAGGCGCAAGAGGTGCTGGACGCGGATCACTTTGGCCTGGAGAAGGTCAAGGATCGCATCCTTGAGTATCTGGCAGTGCAGGCGCGGGTGAACAAGCTCAAGGGGCCCATCCTCTGTCTGGTCGGGCCTCCCGGTGTGGGCAAGACCTCGCTGGGCCAGTCCATCGCCAAGGCGACCGGTCGCAAGTACGTGCGCATGGCGCTGGGTGGGGTGCGTGACGAGGCGGAGATCCGTGGTCACCGTCGTACCTATATCGGTTCCATGCCCGGCAAGCTCATCCAGAAGATGGCGAAGGTTGGCGTGAAGAACCCGCTGTTCCTGCTCGATGAAATCGACAAGATGAGTTCGGACATGCGTGGCGATCCCGCTTCCGCTTTGCTGGAAGTGCTGGATCCGGAACAGAACAACAGCTTCAACGATCATTACTTGGAAGTGGATTATGACCTGTCGGACGTGATGTTCGTGGCCACGTCCAACTCCATGAACATCCCGGGTCCGTTGCTGGACCGGATGGAAGTGATCCGCCTCTCCGGTTACACCGAAGATGAGAAGCTCAACATTGCCAAGCAGCATCTGGTTGCCAAGCAGATCCAGCGCAACGGCCTGAAGGAGTCCGAGATCACCATCGAAGATTCTGCCCTGGTCGGGGTGATCCGCTACTACACCCGCGAGGCGGGGGTGCGGAATCTGGAGCGCGAGATCTCCAAGATTTGTCGTAAGGCGGTCAAGCGCATCCTGCTGGACAAGAGCATTAAGCATGTTCTGGTCAATCAGGCCAACCTCAAGGAGTTCCTCGGGGTGCAGCGTTTCGATTACGGCAAGGCCACCGATCAGAACCAGGTGGGTCAGGTATGTGGTCTGGCGTGGACCGAAGTGGGCGGCGATCTGCTCACCATCGAGACCACCAACATGCCGGGCAAGGGCAAGCTCACCTACACCGGCTCGCTCGGTGACGTGATGCAGGAGTCCATCCAGGCCGCCATGACGGTGGTGCGGGCCCGTGCCGAGAAGCTGCGCATCAATGCGGACTTCTACGAGAAGCGCGATATTCACGTGCACGTGCCGGAAGGGGCGACCCCGAAAGACGGTCCGAGCGCCGGTATCGCCATGTGTACCGCCCTGGTCTCCAGCTTGACCGGCAATCCGGTCCGTGCTGATGTGGCCATGACGGGGGAAATCACCTTGCGCGGCGAAGTCTTGCCCATCGGCGGTCTCAAAGAGAAGCTGCTGGCGGCGCATCGCGGTGGTATCAAGCGTGTGCTTATCCCGAAAGAGAACGAGCGTGATCTCGAAGAGATCCCGGACAACGTCAAACAAGACCTTGAAATCTATCCGGTTCGCTGGATTGACGAGGTGCTGGAACTGGCGTTGCAGGACAATCCGCAGGGGTTTGAGCGCGTTTCTGACGTGTAAATGTTGATGCGCCGCAAATTTGGCGCATTCGGGGGGTGGTTAAGGCTTGCATGCGCCGGGTAACGGCAGTAGCCTTGACCCCGTTCGGGGACTCATGATGAGTCGCAATGCGTGATGTGGCGCGGGTTTGCGCTAGATTGTCACTTGCAACTGATCAGGAGGCTTGCTATAAAACCTCCACTTGTTGTGGCCAGGGAAATCGGCGCCGCAGCGATGTTCGATAAAAGGGGAATATAAGAGTGAATAAATCTCAACTGATTGACAAGATTGCAGACGGTGCTGATATCTCCAAAGCCGCTGCTGGCCGTGCGCTGGATGCTTTCATTGACGCCGTAGGTGAAGCACTGAAAGAGGGTGACCAGGTTGCTCTGGTGGGTTTCGGTACTTTCGCCGTGCGCGAGCGTGCTGCCCGTTCTGGCCGTAACCCGCAAACTGGCGCGACCATCGAAATCGCCGCTGGTAAAGTTCCTGCCTTCAAAGCCGGTAAGGCCCTGAAAGACGCGGTCAACTAAGTCCGGGCGCTGATATCACATCGGCCACCGTCCTTGGTCGCAGACCAGACAAGTGAGAGGGCTCTCCCTCATACTGATTGACCAAGGCGCATCGCAATCGGTGCGCCTTTTCATTATTTACGCCCATCGAGTTCGGGAGCATAAGTACACACATGATGTTGGATAAACTACGCGAAGGGGCGCAAGGCAAGGTAGCCAAGGTTATCTTGGGCCTGATCATCCTCTCCTTTGCCTTGGCCGGTGTAGGTAGCTACCTCAATGGCCCGGCACGTACCGCCCCCGCCACCGTCAACGGCAATGAGATCAGCTCGGCTGCGCTGGAAAATGCCTATCGTAACGAGCGGGCCCGCATGGAATCCCAAATGGGGGAGTCTTTCAGCCAGTTGGCCGCCAATCCCGCTTACATGAAGCAGTTCCGCCGCGGTGTGCTGGACCGACTGATCGATCAAGCCTTGTTTGACAGCAAGGCTCGCGAGCTGGGTCTGCGCGTCAGCGACGAGCAGATCAAGCAGGCCATTCTCGCCATGCCGGAGTTTGCCGAAGATGGCAAATTCAACAATGACCGCTACCTGCAGCTCATTCGTCGTGCCGGCATGACTCCCGAGATGTTCCGTGACTCCCTGCGCCAGGACATGGTGCGTCAGCAGCTGATGGGCGCCTTGCTGGGCTCCGAATTTGCACTCAAGGGTGAAGCCGAGCAGCTCGACCGGCTCTACAACCAGACCCGCGATCTGCGCCTGGTGCGTCTGGCTGCTGCCGCCTACCTGGGAGATGTTCAAGCCTCCGATGAGGAAGTGGAGCAGTACTACAAGACCAACAGCGCCCGTTTCATGAACGACGAGAAGGTCAAGGTCGACTATCTGCTGTTGGATGCCGCCACCCTCGGCAAGGATATCCAGGTCACCGAGCAGGATGCCCAGGATTACTACGATCAGCACCAGGACCTGTTCCAGCGTGCCGAGCGTCGCCGTGTGGCGCATATCCTGATCCCATTTGGCAAGGACGAGAACGCGGCCGAGCAGAAGGCTGACGCCTTGCTGACCCAGGCCCAGGGGGGGGATGATTTCGCTGCGCTGGCCAAGGCCAACTCTTCCGATACCTTCTCCGCCAAAAAAGGTGGCGAACTGGACTGGTTCGAGAAAGGGGTGATGGATCCTTCCTTCGAGAAGGAGGCTTTTGCCCTGAACAAGGCGGGCGATCTCTCCACCGTGGTGAAGAGCCCGTTCGGCTTCCACATCATCAAACTGTTGGGGGTTGAAGCTGCCCAGACCAAGCCGTTTGCCGATGTGAAAGCAGACACCATCAGCCGTCTGCAAGCTGACAAGGCCAAGGAGCTGTTCTTTGCCGAGCAGCAAAAGATGGCTGACAGCAGCTTCGAGAACCCGGATTCGCTGGACTTTACCGCCGATACCATGGGGATGAAGGTACAATCTTCCGATTACTTCACCCAGGCGACGGCGCCAGCTCCGCTGAACGATCCCAAGGTTCTCTCCGTTGCCTTCTCCGAGCAGCTGCGCGATGACAACACCAACTCCGACGTGATCGAGCTGGCGGATGGCAAGGCCCTGGTCATGCACATCACCGGCCATCAACCGAGAGCGGCCAAACCGCTGGTGGAGATCAAGGAGCAGGTGATTGCTGCCATCAAGCACGACAAGGCCAGTGAAGTGGCCCGTGGCAAGGCGCAGGTTCTGCTGGACAAGCTGAAGGCCGGTGAGAACATTCAGGCCGATCTGACCGCACTGGGTCTGAAGGTGGAGACGCACAGCGGCGTTGTCCGCTTCACTCAGGATATGGATCAGAACCTGCTGGCGCAGGCGTTCCGTATGCCTCATCCGCAGGATGGCAAGCCGAGTGTCGAGCTGGTGACCGAAGCCAATGGCGATCGTGTTGTGGTGGCCCTGGACAAGGTCAACGTGCCCAAGGAGCCATCCGAGATGGTCAGCCTGCTGCAAGGCCAGCTTGGCCAGGGCAGGGCCCAGGCGAGCTACCAATCGCTGATCGAAGAGTTGCGCAAAGCGGCCAAGATTGAGTACTTCACCGATGTGGAAGCCACCGTCGAATAAACCCGACCGGTTCTCATCCATTGAAAACGGCTCCGTGATGGGGCCGTTTTTTTATGGCTATGTCCCAATTACGTGTTGCATGGGGCGCCCCAGCGCCTCATGCAAACATGCTTTGATATTTACGCCTTTTCCGTAACGCTCCAGCATCCTGCGCCAACCCAGGTAGTTCTTCAGGTAGTGCGTCGCCACGCCATGGAACCGCTCCATCCACTCTTTCAACCGATGGTGATACCCGTTTACGTGCTGGATGTGATACGCACCGACCACCCGTTCGCCTTGACGATTGCGCACCACCTGATGGGTTACACCCTGTTCTTTGCTGAAACAGGCATACACACCCGCTCCATCGCTACACAGCACCGCATCCGGTGACACCAACGGCTTCAACACCGCGATGACCGTCTCGGCATCTATTTTCTCCAACTGGAAATCCGCATGGTGGCCTTCACGGTCTTGTACCACCATCACCGGGATGTAATCTGGCCCGGTTCCACGAGTTCGACCTTTACCACCGCGATGACGTGCCGGACGCGGCAGTCCCCGCTGCCCCTTGAACGATTCAAGGAAGAAGGTCTCATCAACCTCAACGATGCCCTCTTCCCGGGTGGCCTGATGGGTTGCCATCGCGCGCAAGAAGCGGTGACGCCAGAGGAACGCGGTGTTTTTGCTGACCCCACAGCGCCGCGCGGCTTGGCGGACAGTCAGTCCCTCGATGAGGGCTTGCGCGTAGTCTTCCCAGCACTGGGCTTTGCGCAACCGTGCCAGAGGAGTTTTAGTCAAAACGGTGCTGGTGCGCAGACACAGTTTGCAACGGTAGCGGCGCAGTCCCCGACTCCATCCCCAGGGTGCCAGCTGGGTGACATCAGCCTGACAATGTGGGCAGCCACTGCATGCCGGTAACTGAGTATTGAGCGAGGTAATGGTGTGGGGTGCAGTGAGCTCCTGCTGAGCAACACGGCGCTGGCGCAGGGTTAACTGGGGAAAAAGGGACAACAGGTGTTGAAAGGCTGGGGTATCCATGATGGTAGACCTCAAGGTGATGGCCTACTTCAAGATTAGCCTTTCAACACGTAATTGGGACAGAGCCTTTTTTATCTGTTGGGGTGGTGCTGAAGTCGTTATGTTGGCTGCGTTGGCTATACGCGACCAAGATTGACCATCAGCAGGGGACGATAGCCGACCATAAAAAAACCGGCAATCGCTTGCCGGTTGTTTCGATGGAGGCGCCTTGACAGGCGAAGCTTACACCACGCCCTGAGTGCGCAGGTAATCCTCGTAGGTACCGCCGAAGTCGCGGATGCCGCTCTCGGTCAGCTCCATGATGCGGGTCGCCAGGGACGACACGAACTCACGGTCGTGGGAGACGAAGATGAGGGTCCCTTGATACATCTCCAGCGCCAGGTTCAAGGATTCGATGGATTCCATGTCCAGGTGGTTGGTCGGCTCATCCATGATCAGGATGTTGGGACGCTGCATCATCAGCTTGCCGAACAGCATGCGACCCTGCTCGCCACCGGAGAGTACCTTGACCGGCTTCTTGATGTCGTCCTGAGTGAACAGCAGACGACCCAGCACGGAGCGTACCGCCTGCTCGTCTTCGTTGGCCTGTTTCCACTGGGCCATCCAGTCGAACACGTTGAGATCGGTGTCGAAATCGTCGGCGTGATCCTGGGCGTAGTAGCCGATCTGGGCGTTCTCAGACCACTTGATGGTGCCGCTGTCCGGTGCCAGCTCGCCCATGAGGGTCTTGATCAGGGTGGACTTACCGATGCCGTTGGTACCCAGAATGGCGACCTTCTCGCCCACTTCCAGCATCATGCTCAGGCCCTTGAACAGGGGCGCCTCACCATAGCCTTTGGCAACGCCTTCCACTTCCAGGATGTTGCGGTAGAGCTTCTTCTCCTGCTCGAAGCGGATGAAGGGGTTCTGACGGCTTGAGACCTTCACTTCCTCAATCTTGATCTTGTCGATCTGCTTGAGGCGGGAGGTAGCCTGGCTGGATTTGGAGGCGTTGGCGCTGAAACGGGAGACGAAGGATTGCAGATCGGCGATCTGGGCCTTCTTCTTGGCGTTGTCAGAGAGCAGACGCTCGCGGGCCTGGGTGGCGGCGGTCATGTAGTCGTCGTAGTTGCCCGGGTAGACGCGCAGCTCGCCGTAGTCCAGATCCGCCATGTGGGTACAGACCGAGTTCAGGAAGTGGCGGTCGTGAGAGATGATGATCATGGTACTTTCACGATCGTTCAGTACCTGCTCCAGCCAGCGGATGGTGTTGATGTCCAGGTTGTTGGTCGGTTCGTCCAACAGCAGGATGTCTGGGTTGGAGAACAGCGCCTGCGCCAGCAGCACCCGCAGCTTCCAGCCCGGCGCCACTTCGCTCATGGGGCCGTTGTGCAGCTCGATGGGAATACCGGCACCCAGCAGCAGCTCGCCTGCGCGGGCCTCGGCGGTGTAACCGTCATACTCGGCGACCAGACCTTCCAGCTCGGCGGCCTTCATGTAGTCGTCGTCGGTGGCTTCCAGGTTGGCATAGATGGCATCGCGCTCGGCAATGGCGGCCCACAGCTCGTTATGTCCCATCATGACCACGTCCAGCACGCGCATCTCTTCGTAGGCGAACTGATCTTGGCGCAGCTTACCGATGCGCTCATTGACGTCCAGGCTCACATTACCGCCAGTAGGCTCAAGGTCGCCACCGAGGATCTTCATAAAGGTGGACTTGCCACAGCCGTTGGCGCCAATCAGGCCATAGCGGTTGCCGCCGCCAAACTTGACGTTGATGTTCTCGAACAGCGGCTTGGCGCCGAATTGCATGGTGATATTGTTGCTGCTTAGCATAGGGTTTAAATAAAATCCTTAATTATCAATGCATTATTGCACTGGTTAGAAACTTTGGGGCGCTATTGGAGCACATGCCCATTTTTTGTATTGCACTCGAAATCAGGTCGGCCTCACTGCGGATCCGATCCATTCTCCATAGACCTCTTGCAACATCCTTGCTGAGCTGGGGCCCATTTGTTCAGCTATGAAAGCAAGATTTCCGTGAGCAGTGATATTCCAACTGGCAAAGTATGCCGAAGTTGATAGGCACGACGATACCGCCCCCCTGACTTTTTGATTGCAGCCCGCCATGGCGCCACCAGGAAAACTGCGGAGTAAAACGGTGCTCTACCTGGTACAAACGTGGTTGGACGAAATACTGGGCGCAATGTTTGGCGCACGATCATGCCACCTAGTAGGTGCATGTCAATCTTTGCGTCCGAAAGAGCCCCAGTTATCTTCAATTGTTCCTGTCATGCGGCCAGCGCCGGCGGCATCAGATGCACTATTCGTGTGTGATTTGCCTTCGGCAGTTTGCATCGCATCTTCTGTTGAGTGATGGTGCATCGGAGGTGGAGCACGCGCTGCGCAACATCGGCATCCTCCCAGCTAACAGCGCGTAACTCACCACAGGGCGGATGCCGGTATAGGCCATCACCAATAGCATGTTCCTGAATGGCTTGTTAGAGGTCACCTACAGCAGGTTTTGACACTGCCTGTGCTCGAAAGGGTCTGCATACTTTCCTGCACTTCATTTTGCCGTATGCACACGGACATTAAGTTCCCTTTCCAAACATGCAAAGGTGGTATTTGTCTGGTGAGCCTCGATGTTTGTCGGCTGTGTAAGTTACAAGACCGGGCCAGGAAAGGGCGGGGGAGGATTGATTCGGGGTATTACCACCGGATTTTTTACGCGCTCCGGCAGCATCTTTGGACGCCCTGACATTGGGGCCGTCAGGGCATCATAGGTCAACGTCGATGAGCACCCATTGAGCAGCGGTTAGCTGGTCACTGCATACATTGCTCTTCAGCTGTTGAGAAAATATGAGCTGACATCGTTATCACTTTAATAACACAGCCTAAGCCTTACAAATAATCCTCGATCTTAGCTAGGGTTAGGTCAGGACGTAGAAGCCCTCCCATGGCAGCCTTAGCGATGGCTTGATAGCGGTTCACCGAGTTTGTTTTCTGCACAGCTTCCTTGATGTGGTAATTCACAGTCCTCGCAGAAAGTGAGAGTATTTCGCCCATCTCTTCAGCCGTTTTTCCTTCACTGGCCCAAAATAGGCACTCTACTTCGCGAGCACTCAATGCTGGCGTCCGCTCTGTCGAGCTAACGACTCGGATCCCAGCATTAAATATGTAGTCTGTAACCCACCGTAATATTGGACTGACCGCCTTGATATCCAAATTATTCTCTTCAGTGATGAAAGACAAGATTCCTGACTCCCCACCAGTACCACGAAATGGGAAGGAAACACCATCATGCAAACCACATGCTTTCGCCTCAGCCATCAATGCCAGGGCGCCATTGGGGAGAATTGGCTCAAGATGGAGGTCTTGCCAATAGATTGGCAATAGTCGCTGCATGGCAAGATAGATGACGGGGTCTCTTGACAACATGTTTTCTTTGCCATAGCGATTGACCCAGGTCTCATTGCAATGTGAAAAAATAATGGCTTTAGGGCGAGTTAGGCTCTGAGGGACCATCAAGGCGAAACGATACTGGTTGAACCCCATCGTCTGCGCAAACGCCATCAGAGCCTGATTGAGTTCAACGTCAGTCTTAATTTGGTTGAATGTCTCTACAAATCTTGTAATGTCCACTCGGACTCCTTGAGCTTGAGCCCATAGTAAAAATGACAATGTAATTAATCGTGTTGACTAATTGTATTGTCGCAGCATGAGCTTGCTACAGCCTGAACATTATTGAGTAATTGGTCATTTTAATCAAAAATAAATTGCATGATGACTTTAATAAAGGCTCTGTCCCAATTACGTGTTGAAAGGCTAATCTTGAAGTAGGCCATCACCTTGAGGTCTACCATCATGGATACCCCAGCCTTTCAACACCTGTTGTCCCTTTTTCCCCAGTTAACCCTGCGCCAGCGCCGTGTTGCTCAGCAGGAGCTCACTGCACCCCACATCATTACCTCGCTCAATACTCAGTTACCGGCATGCAGTGGCTGCCCACATTGTCAGGCTGATGTCACCCAGCTGGCACCCTGGGGATGGAGTCGGGGACTGCGCCGCTACCGTTGCAAACTGTGTCTGCGCACCAGCACCGTTTTGACTAAAACTCCTCTGGCCCGGTTGCGCAAAGCCCAGTGCTGGGAAGACTACGCGCAAGCCCTCATCGAAGGACTGACTGTCCGCCAAGCCGCGCGGCGCTGTGGGGTCAGCAAAAACACCGCGTTCCTCTGGCGTCACCGCTTCTTGCGCGCGATGGCAACCCATCAGGCCACCCGGGAAGAGGGCATCGTTGAGGTTGATGAGACCTTCTTCCTTGAATCGTTCAAGGGGCAGCGGGGACTGCCGCGTCCGGCACGTCATCGCGGTGGTAAAGGTCGAACTCGTGGAACCGGGCCAGATTACATCCCGGTGATGGTGGTACAAGACCGTGCAGGCCACCATGCGGATTTCCAGTTGGAGAGAATCGATGCCGAGACGGTCATCGCGGTGTTGAAGCCGTTGGTGTCAGCGGATGCGGTGCTGTGTAGCGATGGAGCGGGTGTGTATGCCTGTTTCAGCAAAGAACAGGGTGTAACCCATCAGGTGGTGCGCAATCGTCAAGGCGAACGGGTGGTCGGTGCGTATCACATCCAGCACGTAAACGGGTATCACCATCGGTTGAAAGAGTGGATGGAGCGGTTCCATGGCGTGGTGGATTTGACCCCATAGGTCCAGACACTTTTTCCCGCTTAGGGTTGTGATACCCGACTGCGCAGAAATTCCCGGGGTGAACGGTATCCCAAGGCGCTGTGCGGGTGGTGCTCGTTATAATGCTCAAACGCGATGGCCAAATTGCCTACCGCTGTTCGGCTATCTGGTTTCGGCATCATCTCGATATAGTCTCGCTTCATCGTCTTCACGAAGCTCTCCGCTATACCGTTGCTCTGTGGGCTTCTCACCGCCGTCGTTCTGGGCTCCAACCCGATTTCTCGTGCAAACGCGCGGGTCTCATGGGCTCGATACGCCGAACCATTATCTGTCAGCCATTCTACCGGTGATGCCGGCAACGCATCCCCGAAGCGACGTTCGACAGATCTCAGCATGACATCTTGCACTGTGTCACTGTCGTAACCCCCGGTACTGGCCGCCCAGTCCAACGCCTCCCTATCGCAGCAGTCCATGGCGAACGTGACACGTAGTTTTTCACCGTTATCACAGCGAAATTCAAAGCCATCCGAGCACCAACGTCGATTGCTCTCTTTGACGGCAACACGCCCCTTATGTGCCTGCTGGGCCAACGGTGCCGCCGGTTTTCTTTCCAGCAGCAGGCCATGATCGCGCATAACGCGATGTACCCGCTTAGCGTTTACTACAGGCAGTCGTGTTGCCTCTGACTGACGCCGTAACAGCGCCCAGACCCGGCGATAGCCATAGGAGGGAAGCTCTGCCATCGCCTCCATGATACGGCCAAGTAAGGCTGCATCATCACGCTGGCGATGATGACGACCATCTTGCCAACCCGGTTTTCGATGAACACGAACGGATAGTTGCGCACGCGATACATTAAGAGCCTGGCTCACTGCACTTAATCGTCGTCCCCCGGCAACAAGGGCGCATGCGCAATCCATTTTTTTGCTCGGCCATACTCCACGGCTTCTTTGAGGATCTCGTTCTCCATGGTCTTCTTCCCGAGCAGACGCTGGAGCTCTCGGATCTGCTTGATAGCCGCAGCCAACTCGGAAGCAGGGACAACATCCTCACCTGCGGTGATCGCTGTGAGAGAGCCCTCCTGGAATTGTTTGCGCCATTTGAAAAGCTGGTTGGCGTTGACGTCGTGCAAGCGAGCAACATGAGAGACGGTCATCCCGGGCTCAAAGGTCTGCTGCACGATGGCGATCTTTTCTTGTGGAGTCCGGCGTCGACGGCGCTCGACCCCTGTTAACACTTCGACCATCTTCTCGTTGTGACTCGCGGGTTGGGACTCAAACTCTCTTAACTGACTTGCATTAAGCCCTTGTAGCCCGCTTTCTTATGCCAGAGCCGTAAGCAGTCAGAGCGGGGTTAATGGGATGGGCGGTGGACCTGGGGCGTTCAGTTTGTTTATCGCGCTCATATACGCCATCATTACTCCCACTTGGCCGCTGTAGTTACGCAGACTGATTTTCCCCGCCAGCCATTGTTTAAACCGGCGCATCGCCGTTTGCGCCAGCGAGCGACGGTAGAGTTGCACTTATACCTGTCTCAGATGGTTCATTTTTGCGGTCACTTTTGTCGTGTATAACGCCAACGACGATCTATTTTTAAAAAAATTGACCCACATCCCAAAAACATCTGATTTTTAGCAAGTAAATGATAAATCACTCACATTTTTTAACCTCATTTGGTATTATCAGTGGCATGATCCCCATACCTAATTCAGCGCATGCCGATAAAGACATCGTCCTGCCATGAGGGCGCAGCAATCTAAGCGTAAGCTTCATCAGATACCTCCCGAATAGACAGTGGTGTCCGGGAATCAACAGCCACCTATTCAAGCAGCTAGCGGGAAAATTCAAACATTTTTTGGGGTGTTTAAGTCAATGAAAAAACTATCATTTATTGCAGTGGCACTGCTTGCAACAACCTCTGTCAATGCTGAGATCATCAAGATCCCAACTCAATCTGGTTTCTCAGGTTTTGTCATAGGGGGGGTCGGCACCCTTGAGTACAAATCGAATATGTACAAAGGCCCGAATGATGACAATGACCGCCATGCTGGCTTGTTCAACTCACCAGAAAGCCACTCTTCTGTGACGCCGATTTTTGGTGCAGATCTCCGTTATACATTTGCAGAGACGCGTACTCAGCTGTTCCTTGGTAACCTTATCCAAGATGCGGTGCGTTTTGACTTCACCCAGCAATTAGGTGTGCGTCAGCAGATGGGAGATAAAGGGATTGTAGCTCTGGCTTACGTTTTCCCGCTGCTGCCGGCAGATACTTGGTCTGACCCCTATGCAGAAGGCAATCGCCATGAGACAGACATGAAGTCCGGGGGGGGCCGTTTAGCGTGGGATCAGATTTGGGGAACCCATTTCAACACTTCCTTCACCATGCGCAAGTTCGATATTTCTGAGGAGCGGAGCGGTCAGAGCCTGGGCCTCAGCAGCGCACAACGCGACATGCTAGATCGTAACGGCACCACCAGTGATGTTACTCTGTCCTATGACTGGATCTTTACCCCCGGCCACGTGCTGCGCCCAGAGCTGGTATACAGCAAGGGTAGTTTCGATGGCAGTGCCATGAGCTATGATAAGACCCAAATCCTGCTGTCTCACGGCTACAACAACAGTCAGTGGTCATTGGTCAGCAACATCTATCTCGGCCAAATGAGCTACGATGAAGTCAATCCCATCTTCGGTGACAAGGCTGATTCTGACGAGTTTGGTATCAGCGCGAGCTTCTTTTGGCACCGCTTGTTTGACGTGAAGGGACTCAACGGATTAATCAGCGCCTCTTATAGAAAAAGTGACTCTGACATCAACTTTTATGATGCCAGTATCAGAAGTATCAATACTGGTCTTGTTTATCATTTTTGATGAAATGGGACCCCACAACGCCAGCTGCAATGCTGGCGTTTTCAATAGGAGTTGCAACCGAGTTGAACGCCCCCACACCACGCAGACTTTTTACAATACATATAGTGTCACTTTAAGAGAATCAGTCAGATGAGTCTGACTTCACCGTGCTTTCTGACGGGTGCGGGTGGTATTGCTGACACAGCCATTGACTAGGGCGCAGAGCGGCATATTCATCAACTCGAACAGGGAGTCGAGCAACCCCTGAGTCGCTCGCAAAGTCAGGTTGAAAATACCCTTGATCATCAGGAAGATGAGATGGCTTGGCCGGTATAGACCTGACTGCGGCCCCGCCTCCCCGGTAGGTTCTGTTCAAACCGCGTCTATTTGGGCAACCATGCTTCTTCCAACTCCTTGAGGAAGCTATCAGGGAGTCATCCATCCCCGAAAATGTTAGCAAGAACAGTGAGCCGTGCCCATTGCACTCGGGTTGCCGCTCATGATGGGCAACTATGAAAAAAGCCGGCACGGGGCCGGCTTGCAAAGGGGAATTGCGCTTAGTGAGCGGTGGCGCTGGAGGCGCCGAACCCGGTTTGTGAGCGGACGAACTGGGGCAGGAACTTGGCGTGTTCCTCGGCTGCATTCTGCGACTTGTCGGTGACCGAAAACAGCCAAATCCCGATGAAAGCCACTGCCATGGAGAAGAGGGCTGGGTACTCGTAGGGGAAGATGGCCTGGGCATGGCCCAGCACCTTCACCCACACGGTCGGGCCCAGGATCATCAGGCTGACCGCACTGATCAGCCCGAGCCAGCCACCGTAGACGGCGCCACGGGTGGTCAGGCGTGACCAGAACATGGAGAGGAACAGCACCGGGAAGTTGCAGCTGGCCGCGATGGAAAAGGCCAAGCCCACCATGAAGGCGATGTTCTGCTTCTCGAACAGGATCCCCAGACCAATGGCGACCACCCCCAGCACCACAGTGGTGTACTTGGAGACGCGCAGCTCGTCGGTTTCGTTGGCCTTGCCCTTCTTGATGACGCTGGCATAGAGATCGTGGGAGACAGCCGAGGCGCCCGCCAGGGTCAGGCCAGAGACCACCGCTAGTATGGTGGCGAACGCGACGGCCGAAATGAAGCCGAGGAACAGGCTGCCACCGACCGCATCGGCCAGGTGAATGGCCGCCATGTTGGTGCCGCCCAGCAGGGCGCCGGTGGCATCCTTGAAGGCCGGGTTGGTGCTGACCAGCAGGATGGCGCCAAAGCCGATGATGAAGGTCAGTATGTAGAAGTAACCGATGAAGCCGGTGGCGTAGAACACGCTTTTGCGCGCTTCCTTGGCATCGCTCACGGTGAAGAAACGCATCAATATGTGGGGCAGGCCGGCGGTGCCGAACATTAGGGCCAGGCCCAGCGAGATGGCGGAGATGGGGTCAGCGACCAGACCGCCCGGGCTCATGATGGCGATCCCTTTCTCGTGCACCTTGACCGCTTCGCTGAACAGAGCGCCGATATCGAAGTTGACCGATTTCATCACCATGATGGCCATGAAGCTGGCACCGGAGAGCAACATTACCGCCTTGATGATCTGCACCCAAGTGGTGGCCAGCATGCCGCCAAACAGCACGTAGAGCACCATGAGTATGCCGACCAGCACCACGGCGACGTGATATTGCAGGCCGAACAGCAGCTCGATGAGCTTGCCTGCTCCCACCATCTGAGCGATCAGGTAGAGCGCGACCACCACCAGAGAGCCGCTGGCGGAGAGGGTGCGAACCTCGGTCTGCTTGAGACGGTAGGAGGCCACGTCGGCAAAGGTATATTTGCCGAGGTTACGCAGCCGCTCCGCGATCAGGAACAGTATGATGGGCCAGCCCACCAGGAAGCCGATGGAGTAGATGAGGCCATCGTAGCCTGAGGTGTAGACCAGGGCCGAGATGCCGAGGAAAGAGGCGGCGGACATGTAGTCACCGGCGATGGCCAGCCCGTTCTGGAAGCCGGTGATGCGACCGCCGGCAGCATAGTAGTCGGAGGCCGAGCGGTTGCGCTTGGAGGCCCAGTAGGTGATGAACAGGGTGCCCGCCACGAAGATCACGAACATGACGATGGCCGAGATGTTGAGGGGCTGGCGATGGACTTCACCGGTCAGCGCGTCGGCCGCCAGCAGGGGGGAAGAGGCCAGCGAGGCCAGCAACAGCAGAGACTTGCCTTTCATGACTGTACTCCCTTGAGGATCTTCTGGTTCAGCTCGTCAAACTCGCCGTTGGCCCGGAACACATAGATGCCGGTCAGCACGAATGAGGCAAGGATCAGCCCCACCCCGACCGGGATGCCACGGGTGATGGTGGAGCCTTCGCTCAAGGGGGTGCCGAGCCAGTCGGGGGCAAAGGCGATGAGCAGGATGAAGGCCAGGTAGAGCCCCAGCATCAGGATGGAGAGGGTCCAGGCGAAGCGCTGACGTTTGGTGATCAGCTCCTGGAAGTTGGGATCTTGCTGGATCCGGAGATAAGTTTGCTGTTCCATTGCAGTGCTCCATGACATTGAGTGTCAGCGGTGGATGAAGGGAGGCCCCTACCGAGCAGCAGATCTGCTCATGTAACTGAAATGTGAATTAAATGTTTCTTGTGGGCAATTAGACTTTGGGATAAGTCAATGGGCCGCCTTGAGCCAGACGCAGGTAGATGAGGCCGGTCGTGATGGCGTCACTCAGGGCGTCGTGAACGGGCAGGGGGGGCAATGCCAGATGCTGGCAGATGGCGGCCAGATGCAGGTCGATGGCCGCGTCGGGATAGCGCCGATAGAGGCTGTCGTGATAGAGGCGGCTCACCTCTATGCCCCGCTGGGGCAGGGTTAGCCCCCACAGTTTCTGGCAGGCCAGGTTGAGAATGCGCAGGTCGTAGGCGATGTGATAACCCACCAGTTCGCGCGGGCCGATAAAGTCGAGCAGCTGGCGCAGCGCGGCTTCCAACGTTAATCCCTGTTGCAGATCCTGATGACGCAGGCCGTGGATCACCACAGACTGCGTGCTCAGACTGGCGGGCGCTTGCACCCGCAAGGAGAGGGCCTCTCCGGTGATCAGCCGGTTGCCCTGGATGCGCACTGCGCCGATGGAGACTATCTCCGCCCGCTCGGGATCCAGGCTGGTGGTCTCGAAATCGAGGGCAATCCGCTCATCGCCCGGCGGTAGGGTGAAGAGTGGAGCGAACTCCCCCTCACGGAAAGCGCGGCCAAGCCAACGGCGTCGCCAGTGGTTCCACATGCCTATTGTCTCAGACGAAAGTGCAAGGTGAGCCACTGCTGGAACTTCTTCACCTGATGCAGCGCCTGGCGCAGTAGATCCCGCTCGCCGTGACTGAGCTCACCTATCTGCACCCGGCTGTCGCCCCCCTTGAGCTGGCTGCGCAGCCTCAAGCGGATAAAGAGCCGGAACGCCTCCGCCAGATTGCTGCCATAGCTGGCACTGAGCCGATCGCACGCTACCAGCGCCTCGATACGCCCCAGGGTGGAGGTCTCCAGAATGGCCGCTTCCAGCGCCAGCATGCGGATGCCGTGCACCAGAGGGAAGAGGCCACCCCGCTTGAGATCCAGCCCATCCGGCGCCCGCTCCAGCCTGCCAAACAGGGTGAGCGGGGCATGAAAGGCCACCGCCGGCCGCACCATCTCCGCCAGCAGATCCCGCCGATCGGCCAGTTGCTCCCGCAGCTTGCGGGCGATGGGAGGCAGCAAGTTGCGATCCCCGGCGATGGGGTGGGTATCGGCCAGGGTGGCGAGCCAGAGCAAGTCAGTCTCGCCCGCGTTGACGCAGGCCCGCTCAATCTCCTGTTGCCACTCGTTGACCTCTTTCACCCAGTTCGGGTTGTTGACCATCACCCGGCCGGGGCAGGGCGGATAACCGAGCCGTTCCAGCAGGGCGCTGAAGGCGGCCAGATCCGCTTGCTGATCCGGCCAATGCAGGCCGGTGGGCAGGATCAGGGCATTGTCCTGATCGGTTTTCTGGATCTGCTCGCCGCGTCCCTCCGAGCCCAGCATCAGCAAACACACCTTGTCCTGTACCTCGGGGGGGATCAGCAGGGCAAAGGCCTTGGCGATCAGCTGCTCGTTGATGGTGGCGATGAGCCTCATCAGGAAGGCGGTGTGGATCCCCTGGGCAAACAGCGAGCGGGTCAGTTGCTGCTGCTCGCGGGCCACCGCCTCCAGCGCGGGCAGGGAGTCTGCCCGGGCGATGCGCAGCGTCAGCACGTGGGAGTGAGTCGAGAAGAGCCCCAGCACCTGAGTCAGTTGCAGGATCCCCGCTACCTCGTTGCCGCGCCACACCACCAGTCGCTTGATGCGGTGACGGGTCATCAGCAGCAGGGCATCAAACAGATAGCTCTCCAGCGGCAGACCAATCAGCTGCGTGGGGGTCAGCACCGAAAGGGGCGCGGTGAGCGGCAACCCCTTGAGGGTCAGGGCGTGGAGCAAGGTCTTGCGGGTCGCCAGGGTGAGCGAGCCGTCGTGGGCGGGGTAGAGCAGGCAATCGGTGCCTTGCGCCACCATGGCTTCGGTGGCCGCCAGCAGGCTGAGCCGGTTTTCGACGACGAGCGGCGCCTGCAGATGGTCGGGTTCTATTCTGGTCAGAATAAATTCCGCCAGATTTTTCTGGCCCAGCCGTTCCCGTTGTGACTGCTGTTGTTGCCGCTCGGCCAGATTGGCGGTGAAGTAGCTGGCCAGTGCCGGCGTCTGTTCACAGAGGGCCAGAAAGGTGTGGCGGGGGATCAGTTGGCAGAGTGTATCTTCCAGCGCCGTGAAGTTGTGGCGGCAGCGACCGTCAAACTGGGCCCGCACGTCGAACAGATCATCGGCCCCGTAGTCACCGAAGTGGTGGTGAGGCGCGGACTCCTCTACCGTCCCCTTGATGATGAGATAGAGGCCTGGCGGGACATCGCCGGCATTGAGCACCACCTGGCCCGCGCGGAAATAGCAGATGGAAAGGCTCTGCGCGAGCCGCTGGTGCGCCTCGGCGTTCAGGCAGTCAAACGGCGGGCGGGCAAAGTTGAACAGAGTGGTCATGGCAATCCTTGGCCGGTGGCGTCAGGTCAGTCTGACAAAGCGGTGGCGTGTGAGCTAGCCGACTTTAGTCGCACGCAGCATCTGCAACGGGAAACGGATGCCCTCACTGTACCTGGTGATCACACTCTGATAACGTTGTGGTATGACCAGTGAGTCAATGACAGGGATCAAGGAGAGGACAAGGGAGATGGAAAAACCAAGGGTCAAGTGCGAGATCCGGGACGGTATCGCCGAAGTGATGCTGGCGCGGGGGGACAAACTCAATGCGCTGGATAGAAGCATGTTCGGCGCCATCGACGAGACGCTGCGCCAGCTGCAGCAGCACAAAGGGTTGCGGGCCGTGATCCTGCACGGTGAGGGACGTGCCTTCTGCGCCGGACTGGATGTGAAGTCCATGCTCAAGCAGCCGGTGGCGGCGCTCGACATCCTCAAGCGTGAGGCCGATGAAGCGACCAACCTGGCCCAGCGGGTGGCCTACGGCTGGCACCAGCTGCCGGTGCCGGTGATTGCGGTGACCCAGGGGGTTTGTTTCGGTGGCGGCCTGCAAATTGCGCTGGGGGCTGATTTTCGGTTCAGCACCCCGGATTGCCGCTTCTCGGTGATGGAGATCAAGTGGGGCATTATTCCCGACATGAGCGGCAGCGTCACCCTGCGCAACCTGATGGGGGTGGACACGGCCATGGAGTTGGCCATGAGTGGGCGCGAGCTGGATGCCGTCGAGGCCAAATCCCTCGGGCTGGTGAGCCGGGTCTGCGAGGACCCGCTGGCAGAGGCGCGCGAGTTCGCCAGGACGCTCATCACCAAGTCGCCAGATGCATTGGCGGGGATCAAGCAGCTCTACCATCAGGCCTGGGCGCGCAGCGATGAGGTGATGCTCAAGGAAGAGACCCGTTTGCAGAGACAGATCCTGGGGCGGCCCAATCAGTGGCGCGCCACGTTCAACAGCCTGTTTCGCTGGCGCTTGCCATTCGGGCCGAGGCGCAATCCGCTCTGACCGCGAGCAGATAAAGTGCAAAAGAAATGGCAGCCGAGGCTGCCATTTTTATCGATGTCTTATGTCATTGCGGTTCAGGAGATCTTGCGATCCGGCTCGAACGGGTGGCCGGCCTTCTCCTGTTCCAGGTTGTCTTCGGAGCGGTGACCCATCCAGTAGTCGGCGTTCTTGATGCCGAGTTTTTCCGGGTGGAACACGGGATCCTGCCCCTTGGCCTGCTGGGCTTCATAATCCCGCAGGCAGGCGAAGGCGGTCTTTTGCAGCAAGAGGATAGCGATGATGTTGAGCCAGGCCATCAGGCCGACCCCGATATCACCCAGCCCCCAGGCCAGATCGGCGGTCTTGACGGTGCCATAGACGGTGGAGGCCATTAGCGTCAGCTTGAGCACGAAGGTCAGCCAGGGACGGTTCACCTTGCGGTTGATGTAGGCGATGTTGGTCTCGGCGATATAGTAGTAAGCGACTATGGTGGTGAACGCGAAGAAGAAGAGCGCGATGGCCACGAACATGCTGCCAAAGCCGGGCATCATGCTCTCCATGGCGGTCTGCACATAACCCGGGCCCGCTGCGATGCCGGCAATGCCAGTATAGAGGGCGACGCCATCCGGTCCCTGTACGTTATAAAGGCCTGTGATGAGCAGCATGAAGCCGGTGGCAGAGCAGACGAACAGGGTATCGATATAGACGGAGAACGCCTGAACCAGACCCTGTTTGGCCGGGTGGCTCACCGCTGCTGCGGAGGAGGCGTGTGGCCCTGTACCCTGGCCCGCTTCGTTGGAGTAAACCCCGCGTTTGACCCCCCACATGATGGCCAGACCCAACACGGCGCCAAAGCCGGCATCAAAGCCGAAGGCACTCTTCCAGATCAGCAGGATCACGCCCGGCAGGGCCGTGATATTGAGGGCGATGATGACGCAGGCCACTATGATGTAGCCCAGCGCCATAAAGGGCACCACTGTACTGGCGAAGCTGGCGATCCGCTTCACACCACCGAAGATGATAAAGCCGAGCAGCAACGCCAGAGCGGCGGCGGTGACGTTCGGATCGATATCAAAGGCAGTTTGCAGGCTGGAGCCGATGGAGTTGGCCTGCACCCCCGGCAGCAGCACGCCGCAGGCGAAGATGGTGGCGATGGCGAAGGTCCAGGCATACCACTTCATGCCGAGCCCTTTCTCGATGTAGAAGGCCGGTCCGCCGCGGTATTCGCCGTTGATCTTCTCCTTGTAGACCTGACCCAGGGTGGACTCCACGAAGGCGGAGCTGGCGCCGAAGAAGGCGACCATCCACATCCAGAACAGGGCGCCCGGGCCACCGAAGGTGATGGCCGTGGCGACACCGGCGATGTTGCCGGTACCGACCCGGCCAGCCAGGGTCATGGCCAGCGCCTGGAAGGAGGAGACACCGGCATCCGTGCTCTTGCCGTCAAACATCAGCCGGATCATCTCCTTGATGTGACGCAGTTGCAGGAAGCGGCTGCGCAGGGAGAAGTAGAGGCCTACCCCCAGACACAGAAAGATGAGCGCTGGGCTCCAAATTACCCCATTGATGGCATTGACGATCTCATTCATGTACAACAACTCCTTTGTCGTGCTGTCTTGGCGGGGTCTGCGCCCCGCTCCCTTAAAATAGTGGGTGACCAAGAGGGTCATTTCATCGTGTGCGGGACTTTCAACTGCCAAGTCCGCGGGTTTTAACATATCCATTTGTTCGTGGGCTTCCCAGTGAAATATGTTGTTAACTTGTTAATTTGTGAATTGACATTAACAAATGGCCGATTTGACTGGACACAATACGGCATAAGCCCCTTATCATCGTCGTTTGCACCTCGATGTATGGAGGGGGCTGAGACAGAGCAAAATGGAGGCCAACGATGAAGATGGACAGTGAAGAGTGGCAGATCCGGCCCGCCGCGCAGGCGGATGCCGATGCCATGGCGCAGCTGTTCGGGCAGCTCGGCTATCCGGCCAGCACGGCCGAGGTGGGCGAGCGCGGGGGTAGGCTGGATCCGGCTACCGAGGTGCTGCTTGCGTGTCATGGGACTGACGTGGCGGGTGTGCTGGTGTGGCACCGCCTGCGGCCATTGCATGTTGCACCAGACTGGGGCCTGATCTCGGCGCTGGTCGTCGATGAAGGTGCAAGGGGGGTGGGTGTGGGGGCTGCCTTGCTGGCGGCGGCAGAAGCCAGCGCCCTGGCGCAGGGTTGCAGCCAACTGGAGTTATCCAGCAGTCTCAAGCGTGAAGAGGCTCATCGCTTCTATCTGGCGCAGGGCTACCTTGAACGCCCGAAACGGTTCGTGAAATTATTCTGATCAGCAAGAGGAGTCTGCGTGTTCTGGTCCAGGTTATGGAGTCTGTTTGGTGGCGCATCCCGGCAGGAAGAGAATGCCCCGGGAGCGTTGGAGTGGCAGCAAGCACTGGCGGCCGTGCCCATTTTGCAAGGATTTACCCGCAGTGATCAGCTGAGGCTGGTTGCGCTGGCGCAGCAGTTTCTGGCTCGCAAGACACTCACCCAGATTGGCGTCGAGCTCACTCCTCGCCAGCAGGCGGTGCTGGCCCTGCAGGCCGTGCTGCCCATTTTGCATCTGGGGCTCGACTGGTATCGCGGTTTTCACGAAATCATCCTGATCCCCGAGCCGGTAACTCGCCGTCAGGAAGTGCAGGATGAGTTCGGTCTGGTAAGCGAGTGGGAAGAGGAGAACGCCGGTGAGTCCTGGCCGCAGGGGCCGCTGGTGCTGGCCTGGAGCGAGTTGCAGCAGGATGGGGATTGGGATGGGTTCAACCTGGTGATCCACGAACTGGCCCACAAGCTCGACATGCTGGGGGGGGAGGCTGATGGTGCGCCACCACTGCCGGCAGGCATGGAGCCGCGCCAGTGGACCCAGGCGTTGCAGGGGGCATTCGATGCCATGAACGCCCAGCTGGCCCGCGACGAGGTGACCGCCATCGATCCCTATGCCGCCGAGCATCCGGCCGAGTTTTTTGCCGTGTGCTGCGAGAGCTTCTTTACCGATCCGCAGCGCTTGCAGCAGGTCTATCCCGCGGTATACCGGCAACTAAGCCAGTTCTTTAGCCAGGATCCCGCCCTGCGTTTTCCGGCGACCCGCTTGTTGGCGGGAGAGGCGCAAACGGGGTCACTTGTCTGATAACCGATCCGCAGATGATGTAATCTGAATAGCAAAAAGGCACCCGAAGGTGCCTTTTTCACAATCTGAATCGCTTGCCTATCAGGCAGCGGCTTTCAGTTGCACGGCTGCGGCTTTCTTGTGATCGCCAATCGGCAGCACTGTGCGGCCAAATTGCTCGTTGATCACGGTGGCCATGGCCAGGTAGATGGCGCTGGCGCCGCAGATGATGCCTTCGAAACCGGCGATGGTGCCGATCAGGGTGCTGCCGGTGAAGTCACGGGCGGCCAGCAGGAAGAACAGCACTGTCAGGGAGGCAAACACGAACTGCTTCACGCGCGGGTAGTTGACGGTGCCAACCAGCATGAACAGGGTGAACATGCCCCACATCAGCAGATACCAGCCCATGTAGGCAGCGGGAGTGGCTTCGGCCAGACCCATGGTCGGCATCACCAGCAGGAACACCAGGCTCCACCAGAAGGTGCCGTAGGAGATGAAAGCGGTGACACCGAAGGTGTTGCCACGCTTGAACTCCATAATACCGGCAATGATCTGGGCCAGACCGCCATAGCACAGGCCCATGGCCAGGATCATGGCGCTGATGGGGAAGAAACCTGCGTTATGGATGTTCAGCAGAATGGTGGTCATACCGAAACCCATCAGACCCAGAGGGGCAGGGTTGGCCAATTTTTCGCTCACGTGGCGTTCTCCAAAAAAATAGAGGTGGGGGGTTGATAAAAGACGCGCGATTTTAGGCAGGCTCTTGGCCCCGAGCAAGAGGGGGAACCGCAGAAATGGTAAAAAACCACACGAAATTTTACCCCATGAACCATTCGTGCCATTCAGGTAGATAACAGGTGAATGAATAGCGCTGAAAAGGTTTGTTTTTTGTATGAAAAACGCCACTTCTGAAAGTAAGCAACATGGGGCGTGGGCATGTTTGACTGCCGCGCCTTGTCCCTCTTTTTTATTGCCCGAGTGGTATCCGGCTAAAAAACAGCCTCATATGCCATCAGACAAGAATGTGTCACTGCTATATCAAGTTGAGACAGACCTCAGCTTATGTTGGGAGTCTGCCGGTTGGGCAGGGGCCCAAGCAGGGATAGCATGGCTGACAACGGGAGCATCAGGAAATGGGGGCACGGGTAGTCGCACCAGCGCCATCTGCCTGGCGCATAGCACCGCTATAATAGCGCCGCAATATGGCGATGTGAAAAGATAACCGGCAGGGTGATCAAGGGGGGGGCTTTTGGCTCCCCGTTGCTCAATCATCCAGGGTCAGGACGACCTTGGCTTCCTTGTCCGTTTCCCGCACCTGGCTGTCGAGCACAAACAGCCGTTCTGGCGCGATTCCCTGGGTATCCACCAGATACTCCTTGGTGTTCTGGGCGCGGCGCATGGCGAGGTTGCGCAGGGACTTGGTGGTGATCAGCTGCTGATCCCGCAGCAGGATCTCCGCCTGGGCGCGCAGGGCCGGGCTCGATTTATCCAGTTTCAGCCGATCGGCCAGATCCCCAAGATCCTCATTGAAGCGCGCCTCATAGGCCTCGGCCAGTGCCGCTTGCAGGACGGGATCCTGCTCCAGCAGGGAGAGGTCGACCGGGGCGCCCGTGATCTTGGCCAGCGCACGTTCCAGCTTCTGGCGCTGCAAGATGGGGCGCTCCTCGTTGAAATTGACCTTGCCGCGAATGTTCATGCTGAGCCTGGGTCTCTCCTTGAGGGCCTGTGCCAGCTTTGCGAGCTTGGTCTGCTGGGTGGGTGTGAGATCCGGCTCACCGGGCAGGAAGAGCAGTTCGTCCAGATCCTCGGTGCCTCCGGCCAGGGAGGCCAGCAGGGAGAAGGGGGAGGTGATGGCCTTGCTGAGTGTGTTGCTCAGCACATCCCAGAAGATGTTGCCCAGGCTGAAATCCGGCTGATCCAGATTGCCCTTCACCTTGAGGTTCATCTGGATGACGCCATTGGCGTCGCTGAGCAGGGCGATGGCCAGCCCCAGCGGCAGATCTTTGGCCTGTTCACTCTTGATCTTCTCCCCCAGTTGCAGTTTTTTGATCGTGATGTCGTTGTTCCCCTCCAGCCGGTTGCCCCTCAGCTTGTAGTTCAGCTTCATGGAGAGCTGCCCCTTGTCGATGGCGTATCCCGCATAGGTGCTGGAGTAGGGGGTGAAGGTGGTGAGCTCGAGGTTGTTGAAGGTGACGGCCACGTCCAGCACAGGTTGTTCGATCAGCAGGTTGGTGCCGCCGCGAATGGTCACGGGGGCATAGCGGTCAACCTTGCCGTTGAAGGCGAGATCCGAACGCTGGCCGGGAATGTTGCTGATATGGCGGCTCTGACCCGTGAGGGAGGCGATGTCCACCACGAACTCCGGGCTCAGGCTGCGATCCGCAAAGCGCAGGTTGCCCTGCTCGGTACGGATCTGATCTATGGTGATGCGGGGAACGGGCCCACTGGCCGGCTTGGTCCCGGCGGCTTGCGGCAGCAGCAGTTGCTGGACGTTGGTCACCCTGTCCTCGTTGATCTCGATGCGGGCAAAGGGCTTTCGCAGCAAGATGTCGCCAATTCTCACCTGCTGGCTGATGCCGTCATAGTGCAGTCCGCTCAATTGCAGGTGCTCTATCTGCAGCAGGCGTTGATTGTCGGCCCGATCCAGCACAGTGAGACGCTCGATGTCGAGCCCACCCGTGACGTCGAGCTGGCTCAGCGTCCCCTTGGCATCGGTGGCGATGGCCAGCTTGGTGCGGCTGGCGAGCAGGCCATCGCGCACGCTGATACGCAGCAGATCCTGCAGGTAGGGTTGGGCCCACTTGAGGGGCAGTCCCTGCTGCCTGATCTCCCCGTTGAGGGCGAAAGGGGTGAGGGTAAGGGCACCGTCAAACGCCAGCGTACTCTGGGCGTTGAGGGTGGTATTGAGGGTGAGCGGGCTGCGTTGGCCTGCCTGGCTGCTCAGGGGGCCGAGGGTGAGGGTCAGCCCGGATAGTTCCCGCAATTGCGGCTTGCCGCTGCTCGACTCGGTCAGCTTGAGCTCGCCCTGGCTGATGCGGGTCTCTTTGAGCGACCAGCGCCACGGCTTGCCGCTATCCGCTTGTTTGCCCGCCGGCTGGGCGGCGGACAGCGGGATCAGCAGGGCGGCCAGATCCAGTTGTTGGCTGGCATCCAGGGCGGCCGTGATGGCTGGGGCCTTGAGCGCTATTTGGTCGATCTGGATCGATTGCTTGCCGCCATCCATGGCAATGCCTGCCAGCGCCAGCTGCTTGAAGCGGGCAAACTCGGCGCCCTGGCTCTGCTTGAGCTGCCAGTCGTTCAGGGTCAGCTTGCCCTTGGTGAGTTGCCAATCCAGCCCTTGCTTGCCCGGCGTGAGCTGGTAATCCAGCTCGGCACTGGCCTCGCCCTTCACCAGATCGACCTTAAGATAGGCGGCCCAGAGCGGTGCGAAGGGTGAGAGCGCCAGCTTGCCCAGGCTAAGCCTGCCCTTGCCTGCCCCCGTCATGATATCGAACTGACCGCTGGCCTTGAGCGGGCTGTGTTGGTTGAGGCTGGCGCTCAACTGAAACGGGTTGGTGTGGGCGGGCGCCGTGGTGAAATCCGGCAGCTGCAGTTCGAGCCCGCTCAGGGTGAGCGGCGGCACCCAGCCCGGGCTGCTGCTCTTGCGACTGTCCTGATAGCGGATATGACCCGCGGTGGCGGCCAGCCTGGTTATCTGTATCAGGGGAGGTTCGCTGCCAGCCGGCTCGGGCGTCTGCGTTGGGGTCAGCAAACGGGTCAGGGCGTCGGTCAGGTTGAAGCGGATGGTCCCCTTGTTGTCCGGGAGACGAACAAGCTGCACCGTCGGCCGGGTGAGGGTTGCGTCACTCAGTATGATGGCTTTCTGCCGCCAGCTTTCGCCCAGAGCGGGGATAATCTGCAACTGCTCGAAGGCGATGATGGGTTGCTGTTTTTCATCGAGCAATACCGAGGGACCGATGGCGAGGGAGGGGTGACGCAGGCCGACGCTTATCTCCCCCAGGGTCAGGTTCAGGCCGTAATGCTTGGCCAGCCAGCCCGGCAGGTGGCGCTGGGTGAGGGTGGGGGCTTGCCATAACAGGATGAGCAGGGAGATGAGCAAGACGGCGCTAAGGTAAAGGACATAGCGCAACAGGCGGGCACGCAGGGGCTTGGGCATGAGGCTCTCCAATTGATGCGTATAGGGTACCAAAATATCAGGAGACGATCGTGGCTCCGATTGATGCCTTGCGCCGTACTTTGTCCAACGGCGTATCGCTCTTTCGCTGCTCTGCAACTGGGCCAGCCAGGCTTCCAGCTGGCTAGCTGTTGGAGTGAAGCTCGTACGGCTGATCCCATTTGTCCGATCGCAGCAGGCGGGCGACTTGCTGCGGATACTGTTTGCTGCATCGCGTTGAGTTCGGCGATGAGATCCCGCGTCAGCCCGCGATAGCGGTTTTCACCCTCCTTGATCACGAAGGGGGATAAGGGTAACCCCCGACCTGGAACAGGGGGGGCATGCCGTGGAGCAGAGCAATAACAACCCGTAGCACCAGTGTTTCATGGGGGCACCAGGGCGGTGAGATGATCCCAGATTCGGTTAATCTGCGCTGGTTTTCAAGCTGTTAAGGGAATTTGCGCAGCGTTGCTCGGCCGCCTCCAGCTCCGCCATCACCATCTG
The DNA here is from genome assembly GCF_037818705.1 of Aeromonas popoffii. NCBI lineage: Bacteria > Pseudomonadati > Pseudomonadota > Gammaproteobacteria > Aeromonadales > Aeromonadaceae > Aeromonas > Aeromonas popoffii. The sequence goes on from NZ_CP149129.1 coordinate 2,024,589, forward strand.
GATGTCTTCCAGTTGCTGGCGCAGGGATTGGCGCTTGGCGTCGATGAGCTGGATCATGGAGTGAAGCTGGGTTTTGCTCGATCTGTCCGTGTCATACATGTCGAACAGCTCGCGGATCTCCGCCAGGCTGAAGCCGAGTCGTTTGCCGCGCAGGGTCAACTTCAGCCGGATCTTGTCCTTGTGGCTGTAAATGCGGGTCTGGCCCTCCCGGGTCGGGGTGATCAAGCCTTCATCCTCGTAGTAGCGGATGGTGCGCGGCGTGATATCAAATTCGTGGGCCAGCTCGGAGATGCTGTAGGTGATCTCCTTGCCGGGCAGGGGATCAGTCATCATGGTGCGCTCCTGTAGCAAATCGGATCTGTCGTCGCGTGGACCCCGAGAGGCCGGGCCCGCTTGACGGGGGGGTCAGAGATCATGATCTGCTCCTGTTGACAGTGCGGCGCGAAGCCGCATGGCATGGGCGTGCAGGGCCTGGCCGACCCGGGAGCCGTTGGGACGACCGAGTTGCTCGCTCACCCACTGACCGGTGGCGGCCAATTTATCGAGACTCACCCCTGTGCTCATGCCAAGCCCGTGCAACAGGTAGACCACCTCCTCCGAGGCGACGTTGCCGGAGGCCCCCGGCGCATAGGGGCAACCGCCCAGCCCGGCTACCGAGCAGTCGATGGTGCGGATGCCGCGCTCCAGCGCCGGCAGCAGATTGGCCAGCCCCTGGCCATAGGTGTCGTGAAAGTGCACCGCGAGCCGGCCCGCCGGGATCTCGTGCAGCACCGCATCCAGCATGGGCGCGACCGTGCCCGGGGTGCCGACCCCTATGGTGTCGCCTAAAGAGATCTCATGACAGCCAAGATCCAGCAGCCGCTCGGCCATGGCCGCGACCCGTTTCGGACGGGTCGGGCCGTCGAAGGGGCAAGCGATGACGGTGGAAAGATAACCCCGTACCCTGATGCCGAGGTGGCGCGCCTCCTGCACCAGGGGGGCGAAGCGCACCAGAGACTCCTCCACGCCGATGCCGATATTGGCGCGGGTGAAGCCATCGGAGCAGGCGGTGAAGAGGCCAATCTCGTCGACCCGGGCGGCAATGGCCGCCTGCAAGCCCTGCAGGTTGGGCACCAGGGCGCCGTAACGGGTCGCTCCCTTGCGCGGCAGGGCCTTGAAAAGTGCTGCGGAGTCCGCCATCTGCGGCACTTTTTTGGGTGAGACGAAGGCCCCCACCTCGATGCGCTGCAGGCCGCTCTCGGCCAGGCGCGCGATCAGCTCCAGCCGCTGGACAAGCGGCAGGGAACTGGCCTCGTTTTGCAGGCCGTCGCGCGGGCCCATCTCCACCAGGCTCACCTTGTCATCCTGCATTCCGGATTCTCTCTTCATGACCCGCTCTCTTGTTGATCCACGGCATCGGCAAAGCGCACCAGTATGGCCCCCTGACTTACCTGTTCCCCTTGCTTGCATTGCAGGGTCTCGATCACCCCATCCCGGTCGGCTTTCAAGACGTGTTCCATCTTCATCGCCTCCAGCACCAGCAGGGGTTGGCCCTTGCTGACGCGCTGGCCGGCCTCGACCAGCAGCGCCACGACTATGCCGTGCATGGGGGCCGTTGCACCCTGGGCGGCGCTGGTGTGCTGATCATGATGAGGCTGATGGTGTTGATCATCGGCGCAGAAGCGGATGCGCTGGTCATCGAGCTGTAACACGAATTCGGTGGCGGTCAGTGCCTGGACGGGGTAGCGCTGCCAGCGTCCAGCGTGTTGCAGGCGGAGATGATCGGTGCCCAGTTCACAGGGGAGTGAGCTCCCCTGCCACGTCAGCGTGCCGGCGTGCCCGGACAGGGTCAGCACCCGGGCCTCGTCGCCGATGCGCACCGCCGCCGTCCAGTTTCTGCTGGCCCCCAAGCGAAAGCCGCGGGCCTGTTGCCAGGGAGTGGCATCGGCACTGCGGCTGGCGAGCCAGAGGGTGGCCAGCGGCCAGGCCAGTTCCGGGATGGCTTGCGGCTCGGTGGGGATGGGCCACTGGGTGTGATGGTGCATGGCCAGTACGTCCGGCTCCTGACACAGGCGCAGCAGCAGCGGTCCGTTGTGCACCAGGGGGCCGAGCGCCAGCGCCGCCAGCGCATCAGCCAGCTTGGCAAACGCTTCGGTTCGGCTCTGGCCGTGGGCGATGAGCTTGGCAATCATGGGATCGTAATAGGGGCTCACCTCATCCCCGGCGGCGACCCCGGTATCGATGCGCACACCCTTGGGCCAACTGAGCCAGGCGATGGGGCCGCTGGCGGGCAGGAAACCGGCCCCTACATCCTCGGCGTAGAGGCGAGCCTCCACCGCATGGCCGCGCAGCACCACCTTATCCTGGGTGAGCGGCAGCGGCTTGCCTTCGGCCACCGTCAGCTGCCAGGCCACCAGATCCTGACCGGTGACGCACTCGGTGACCGGATGTTCCACCTGCAAGCGGGTGTTCATCTCCATGAAGAAGAACTCATCCCCGCACAGCAGAAACTCGATGGTGCCGGCACCTCGATAGTCGATGGCCCTGGCGGCGGCGACGGCCGCCTCGCCCATGGCGCTGCGCAGGCCAGGCGCTATGTTCGGCGCGGGGGCCTCTTCAATTACCTTCTGGTGGCGGCGCTGCAAGGAGCAGTCCCTGTCCCCCAGATAGATGGCGTTGCCCAGGCTATCGGCAAACACCTGCACCTCCACGTGGCGGGCGCGGGCCAGATAGCGCTCAAGCAGCACATGATCATCCCCGAAGGCGGCCAGCGCCTCGCGTTTGACCGCCGCCAGCGCCTCGTCGAATTCGTCGATCTGATCGACCCGGCGCATCCCCTTGCCACCGCCGCCGCTGGCGGCCTTGATAAGCAGCGGGAAGCCAGTCAGCAAGGCCTGCTCGCGCAGCCACTCGGGGCGTTGATCCACGCCGTGATAGCCGGGTAGCACAGGCACGCCGGCTGCCAGCATCAGCGCCTTGGCGTCCGATTTGTCGCCCATGGCGAGGATGGCGCTGCCGCTGGGGCCGATAAAGCGCAGGCCACGTTGTTCACAGGCGGTGGCAAAGTCGCTGTTCTCTGACAGAAAACCGTAGCCCGGGTGGATGGCATCGGCCTTGGCCTGCTGGGCGATGCGCAGCACTTTGGCGGCATCGAGGTAGCTCTCCCGTGCGGGAGCTGCCCCCAGATGCCAGGCTTCGTCGGCTTCCCGCACATGCATGGCGCAGGCGTCAGCGTCCGAGTAGAGGGCGATGGTGTGGATGCCAAGGCGCCGGGCTGTCTTGATGATGCGCACGGCGATTTCGCCTCTATTGGCAATCAACAGGCGCTTGATGGGGTGATCGTGGGTCATGCTTCATCCTTGAAACGGGGGCGCCAGGCGGGAGGGCGCTTGTCGAAGAAGGCCTGCATGCCCTCCTGGGCTTCGAGCCCGACCCGTACCCGGGCGATAGTCTCGACGGTTTTCTCTTCATGCAGGCGAGTGCCATGGCTCTCGATGGCGGTCAGCAGCCGCTTGGTCTCTTTCATCGCCTCCGGGCCGTTGTGACAAAGCCGCAGGGCCAGCGCGCGCCCTTGCGCCAGCAACTGATCCGGCTTGGCCAGCTGGTGCGCCACATTGAGCCGACAGGCGGTGATGGCATCGAAGGGTTCGGCGCTCAGCATGTAGCGGCGCGCCTGGCGCATGCCCATGGCACGCACCACATAGGGGCTGATCACCGCAGGCACCAGTCCCAGACTCACCTCGGAGAGGCAGAAGCGGGCATCCTCGCTCGCCAGCACCAGATCGCAGGCGCAGACAAGGCCCAGTGCGCCGCCATAGGCCGCGCCCTGCACCAGCGCCACTGTGGGGAAGGGCAGCTCGTCCAGGGTGTGCATCAGCCGCGCCAGCACCCGGGCGTCTTCGCGGTTGTGCTCGAAATCGGCGTGGGCCAGGTTGCGCATCCAGTTGAGATCGGCGCCAGCGCAAAAGTGCTTGCCCTCTGCCCGTAGCAAGAGGGCATGGGGCCGCTCGGCGTGGCCGTGGCGATGGGCCAGATCGTCGAGGCAATCGAGCAGCCCCAGCATGAGGTCGGCATCGAAGGCGTTGTGGCAGGCGGGGCGCGAGAGCACCAGCTCGGCCAGCGGACCGTGACGCTCCAGGCGAAATCCTTGCTGAGCGCCGCTGAAAAGTGGATCGGACATGTCGAGCTCCTTTACATCCGGAAGATGCCGTATTGTTCCGGGCCTGTCTCGGCCCCCTGACAAGCGGCCAGTGCCAGCGCCAGTACGGTGCGGCTCTGGGCTGGATCTATGACGCCATCATCCCACAGCCGAGCGCTGGCGTAGTAGGGGTGACCCTGCCGTTCATACTGGGCGATCACGGGCGCGCGGATGGCCTCCGCCTCCTGCTCGCTCAACGGCTTGCCCTCGGCGGCCAGCTTGTCGCGGCGCACCTGCACCAGCACGCTGGCGGCCTGTTCCCCCCCCATCACTGAGATGCGGCTGTTGGGCCAGCTGAACAGAAAGTCGGGCTCATAGGCGCGGCCGCACATGCCGTAGTTGCCGGCACCAAAGCTGCCGCCGACGATGAGCGTTATCTTGGGTACCCGGCTGCAGGCCACGGCGGTGACCAGCTTGGCCCCATGCTTGGCGATGCCTTCCCGCTCTGCGGTACTGCCCACCATAAAGCCGGTGATATTTTGCAGGAACAGCAGGGGGATCCCGCGCCTGTTGCAGAGCTGGATAAAGTGGGCGCCTTTCTGGGCGCTGTCGCTGTGCAGCACGCCATTGTTGGCGAGGATCCCCACCTGCATGCCTTCGATCCGGGCGAAGCCGGTGACAAGCGTGGTGCCAAACAGTGCCTTGAATTCGTCAAACTCGGAGCCGTCCACCAGGCGGGCGATGAGCTCGCGGGCGTCGTAAGCGCGCTTGAGGCTGGTCCCCACCAGACCGTAGAGATCTTCTATCGGATAACAGGGGGCTTCATAGGCCGGAGTGGATTGCGTGGTGTGTTCTCCCAAGTTGCTGACCAAAGTGCGGGCGATTGCCAGCGCATGGGCATCGTCACGGGCCAGGTGATCCGCCACGCCTGAGTGAGCGCAGTGCACCTCGGCGCCGCCGAGGGCCTCGGCGCTGATCTCCTCGCCGGTGGCTGCTTTGACCAGTGGCGGCCCCGCCAGAAAGATGGTGGCCTGTTCCTTGACCATGATGGATTCGTCAGCCATGGCGGGTACATAGGCACCGCCTGCGGTGCAAAGCCCCATCACCACCGCCAGCTGGGGGATGTTCTGGGCCGACATGCGGGCCTGGTTGTAGAAGATGCGACCGAAGTGTTCCCGGTCGGGAAAAACCTCGTCTTGCATGGGCAGGAAGGCGCCGCCGGAATCCACCAGATAGAGGCAGGGCAGGCGCAGCCGCTCGGCGATGGCCTGGGCCCGCAGGTGTTTTTTCACCGTGAGCGGGTAGTAGGTGCCCCCCTTGACGGTGGCATCGTTCACCACCAGCAGGCAGAGCCTGCCCGCAATCTGGCCCAGCCCCGTGATGATACCGGCGGCGGGCACCGGTTCGTCATAGACCTGCCAGGCGGCCAGCGCCGACAGCTCGAGAAAGGGAGAGCCCGGGTCCAGCAGCTGGTTGATGCGCTCGCGGGGCAGCAGCTTGCCACGGGCTTGATGGCGGGCGTTGTTGGCCTCGCCGCCGCCTTGGGCTATCTCGTCGAGACGGGCATTGAGATCCTCGACCAGTACCAGCATGGCCGAGCGGCCCTCGGCAAACTCGGGACTCGCCGTGTCGAGGCGGGAGTGGATACGACTCATGCGTTTTCTCCCATCAGCTCGCGGCCGATAAGCCAGCGGCGAATTTCCGAGGTGCCTGCGCCTATCTCGTAGAGCTTGGCGTCCCGCAGCAGGCGACCCGTGGGGTATTCGTTAATGTAGCCGTTGCCCCCCAACAGCTGGATGGCATCGAGCGCCATCTGGGTGGCGTTTTCTGCGGCAAACAGGATGGCGGCGGCGCAATCCTTGCGGCTGGTGCGGCCCTGATCGCAGGCGCTCGCCACCGAATAGACCAGCGCCCGGCTGCTGGCGAGGCGGGTGTACATGTCGGCGAGCTTGCCCTGTACCAGCTGGAACTCGCCGATGGCCTGGCCGAACTGCTTGCGCTCGCGCACATAGGGCAGCACCACGTCCATGCAGGCCTGCATGATGCCAAGGGGGCCCGCCGCCAGCACCACTCGCTCGTAATCGAGCCCGCTCATCAGCACCTTGACCCCGCCGTGCAGGGGGCCGAGCAGGTTCTGTTGCGGGATGCGGCAGTGGTCAAATACCAGCTCGCAGGTGCTGGAGCCGCGCATGCCGAGCTTGTCGAGCTTCTGGGCCGTGGTAAACCCGGGCGTGCCCGCCTCGACGATAAAGGCCGATATTCCCTTGGGCCCGGCCTGGGCATCCGTCTTGGCATAGATGACGAAGGTATCGGCATCCGGGCCATTGGTGATCCACATTTTGTTGCCGTTCAGGACGAAATGCTCCCCCTCGCGCGCGGCGGTCAGGCGCATGCTGACCACGTCGGAGCCGGCTTCCGGCTCACTCATGGCCAGGGCCCCCACGTGCTGGCCACTGACGAGGGAGGGCAGATAGCGCGCCTTTTGATCAGGGGTGCCGTGGCGGTGGATCTGGTTGATGCAGAGGTTGGAGTGGGCGCCGTAGGAGAGGCCGACCGAGGCGCTGGCGCGGCTCACCTGCTCCATCACCAGCACGTGGGCCAGATAGCCGAGGCTCACGCCGTCATACTCCTCCGCCACCGTGATACCGTGCAGCCCGAGTTCGCCCATTTGTGGCCAGAGATCGCGCGGGAAGACGTTGCTGTGATCGATCTCGGCGGCGCGCGGCGCTATCACTTTCTGGCAGAAGGCCTCGACCTGCTCGGTCAGGGCGCAAAGGGTCTCATCCATCACTGCGTGCATCCTGCTCTCCTTTGAATGACGGGGGCTTACCGGTCTGACTGCCCCGACGAGCCGAAATAGGGGGCCAAACTGGTCAGTCCATTTGTGTGTTAAGTTTACGTTATCGTAAACGTAAATTGATTGTTAGTCTAAGGTAAATTTGTCGGGTGGCGGCTGCAAGGCGGCTCGTTTCCCCTCCATCAACCGAACTCAAGGAGTGAGCGGCATGACCAGCCAGTACCCATTGCAGTCTGCCAGCAAGGAGAGCAGGGCATGAGTAACCATCAGACCCAGTACGGCGATGTGCCGCTTTATATCGGTGGCGAGGCCTGTGCCTCCACGAGCGAGGCGTGGATCGAGGTGACCAATCCGGCGGATCAGAGTCTGCTGGCGCGGGTGCCGAGGGCTACCCCGGCTGAGGTGGAGCGCGCGGTGCGTAGTGCCCACGACGCCTATCTGCTGTGGCGGGATGTGCCAGCCCCCGAGCGGGCGCGGGTCATGTTCAACTACCAGCATCTGCTAAAAGCCCATCACGATGAGCTGGCCTCCCTGCTGGCCCAGGAGACCGGCAAGAATCTGGCGGACGCCAAGGGAGATGTGTGGCGCGGTATCGAGGTGGTGGAGCAGGCCTGCGGCATCGCCAGCCAGACCATGGGGGAGACCATGGGTAACGTGGCGCGCCGGGTCGATGGCCACTCCTGGGTGCAGCCGCTGGGGGTCTGTGTCGGCATCACGCCGTTCAATTTTCCCGCCATGATACCGCTGTGGATGTTCCCGCTGGCGGTGGCCTGCGGCAACGGCTTCGTGCTCAAGCCTTCCGAGCAGGATCCGCTCACCCCCATGCGGCTGGCCGAGCTGTTCACCGAGGCGGGGGCCCCCAAGGGCATCCTCTCCGTTGTACACGGCGGCGCCGAACAGGTGGATGCGCTGTTGTGCCATCCGGATGTGAAGGCGGTCAGCTTTGTCGGCTCTGCCCGGGTCGGGGCCCACGTCTATCGCACCGCCACTGAACACCTCAAGCGGGCCCAGTGTTTCGTCGGTGCCAAGAATCACATGGTGATCATGCCGGATGCCAACAAGGGGCAGGTGCTGAGCAACCTGGTGGGGGCAGGCGTCGGCGCGGCCGGGCAACGCTGCATGGCCATCAGTGTGGCGGTATTTGTGGGCAGTGCCCGGGAGTGGATCCCCGAGCTTGCCGCCGAGTTTGCCAAGGTGAGGCCAGGGGTCTGGCACGATCCCGAGGCGGCCTACGGTCCCCTCATCTGCCCGGAGGCGAAAGTCAGGGTAGAGGGCCTCATCGAGGCGGGGATCAAGGAGGGGGCCGAATGCCTGCTCGATGGCCGCGTCTGTGATGTGGCGGGTTATCCGGTGGGCAACTGGGTGGGGCCGACCCTGTTTCGCGGTGTGACCCCAGAGATGCGAATTTATAAAGAGGAGATTTTCGGCCCTGTGCTCGCCTGCCTGGAAGTAGCCAATCTGGACGAGGCGCTGACCCTCATCAACACCAACCCCTACGGCAACGGCACCTCTATCTTCACCGGCTGCGGCGCTGCGGCCCGCAAGTTTCGTCACGAGGTGGCTGTGGGTCAGGTGGGGATCAACGTGCCCATTCCGGTACCGCTGCCATTTTTCTCCTTCACCGGCTGGCGCGGCTCCTTCTACGGGGATCTGCACGCCTACGGCAAGCAGGCGGTGCGCTTCTACACCGAGACCAAGACGGTGACCGAACGCTGGTTCGACGAGGAGATCCCCACAGGCCCCAATATGACCATCAGCCTGCGTTAAGGGAGAAAGAGACAGGACTGGGCAATGCCGACTGGCGCGAACCTGGCTATCAACCTGCGTTGCGCGTGGGTCAGACAGACAACAGACACAGGACACAAGGAAGCGGACAAAATGGATTTTACCCTGACCGAGGATCAACAGGCTTATGTCGAGGTGGCGACCGCCTTTGCCAATGAGGCGCTCAAACCCCATGCCGCCCGTTGGGACAGAGATCACGAGTTTCCCATTCCCACCATCAAACAGGCGGCGGCGCTCGGCTTTTGCGGCCTCTATACCCCGGAACAATATGGCGGGCTTGGCCTGCCCCGGCTCGATGCCAGCCTCATCTTCGAACGCCTCGCCATGGGCTGCACCTCTACCACTGCCTACCTCACCATCCACAACATGGTGAGCTGGATGTTGGGCAGCTGGCTGCCTGGCGATGTCGCCGAGCAATGGGTGCCCAGGCTCGCCAGCGGCGAGCTGCTGGGCTCTTATTGTCTCACCGAGCCGGGGGCGGGCTCAGATGCGGCGGCACTCAAGACCCGTGCGGTGCGTGACGGCGAGAGCTATCTCATCGACGGCAGCAAGGTGTTCATTTCGGGGGCAGGCAGCACGGACGTGCTGGTGGTGATGGCCCGCACCGGGGGCGACGGGGCCAAGGGGATCTCTGCCTTCATGGTGCCCGCCGACAGTGAGGGGATTGTCTACGGCAAGGCGGAGGAGAAGATGGGCTGGAACAGTCAGCCCACCCGTGAAGTGGCCTTCAACGGGGTGCGCATTCCCGCGAATTATCGATTGGGTCAGGAGGGGGAAGGGTTCAAGTTTGCCATGCAGGCGCTGGATGGCGGGCGCATCAACATCGCCACCTGTTCTGTGGGTACCGCCCAGCAGGCGCTGGACGATGCGCTGGCCCATGTGCAGCAACGCCAGCAGTTTGGCCACCCTATCAGCGAATTTCAGAGCGTGCAGTTTCGCCTCGCCGACATGGCCACCGAGCTGGCGGCGGCTCGCCTGATGGTACGTCAGGCCGCTGACAAGCTGGACCGGGGGAGTCCGGACAAGAGTGCCTGGTGCGCCATGGCCAAGCGTTTTGCCACCGATGTAGGTTATCGCGTCTGTGACGAGGCTCTGCAACTTTTTGGCGGCTATGGTTATATCCGCGAGTATCCGCTGGAGCGCTACCTGCGTGATACCCGGGTCCACCGCATCCTGGAAGGCACCAACGAGGTGATGCGGCTGATCATCGCCCGCCGCCTGCTGGCAGATCCCGGTCTGTCGCTGGCTTAACACATTATTTGCCCCTGAACCGTCGTCAGGCTTTGTGAGTCAGTCGAATGTTGGCTCCATTCAACCCTGTCATCATGGGGCAGTCTCATTTACAAGGACAATGCAATGACAAGGATCAGGCTCGAATATCACGGTCACGTGGCTTACATCACCTTCGACCATCCGCCCGCCAACACCTGGACCCTGGCCAGCTTGCAGGCCTTCTTGCAGATGATGGTGGAGCTCGAGAGCCGCCCCGATGTGGTGGCGTTGGTGATCCGCGGGGCGGGGGACAAGTTCTTCTGCGCCGGCGCCGATCTCAAGATGTTTGCCGATGGCGATCTGGATCATGCGCGTGAGGTGGCCGAGGCCTTTGGCCGCGCCTTCCAGGCACTGGCCGATTTCCACGGCGTCAGCATAGCCGCCATCAATGGTTATGCCATGGGGGGCGGGCTGGAGGTGGCGCTGGCCTGCGATATCCGCATCGCGGAACAGCAAGCCATGCTGGGACTGCCGGAGGCCTCTGTGGGCTTGCTGCCCTGCGCCGGTGGCACCCAGCGCCTCACCGAGCTGGTGGGGCCAGGTTGGGCAAAGCGGATGATCCTCTGTGGCGAGAAGGTCAATGCCACGTTGGCCTACGAGATGAGGCTGGTGGAGGAGGTGGTGAAAACGGGGCACGCCTGGGACGCGGCGCACCAGATGGCCCAGCTGGTGGAGCGCCAGAGCCCGAGCGCCCTGCATGCCTGCAAGCGCCTTATCAATCAGGGGCGCTGTGGCCCTCGTGATGGTGCCTTGCCGCTGGAGCGTCATATGTTCCTCAAGCTGTTTGAGGACGCCAACCAGCGTGAAGGGGTGGCGGCCTTCCTGGAGAAGCGGCCCCCGTGCTGGCAATACGAGGTATCTGCAAAGCAGGGGGAGGATTCATGAATGACGCGGTACGTGTAGCCACCCACCCCACGGCGGATGGCCATCATATCGGCGTGTTGACCCTGGACAGTCCTGCCTCCCTCAACGCCCTGAGTCTGCCGATGATCCAGGCTCTGCAGCGTGCGCTCACGCAGTGGGAGCAGGATCCCGGTGTGGTTTGCGTGGTATTGCAAGGGGCTGGCGAGAAGGCGTTTTGCGCCGGCGGTGACATCCGTTCCTTCTATTACCGCAAACAGGAGGAGAGCGAGCAGGCGCTGTTTGGATATGCACGGGATTTTTTTGAGCAGGAGTATCGGCTCGATCACCATATTCACCGCTATGCCAAGCCCCTCATCTGCGTGGCGGATGGCATCTGCATGGGGGGCGGCATAGGCCTGTTCGCTGGCGCCGACTTTCGGGTGGTGACCGAGAAGAGCCTGTTCGCCATGCCAGAGGTGACTATCGGTCTCTATCCCGATGTAGGGGCCAGCTGGTTTTTAAGCCGGATGCCGGGACGACTCGGACTCTGGCTCGGGCTCACTGGTGCGCGTTTCAACGGCGCGGATGCCATCGGCCTGGGACTGGCGGATCACGCCATGACCAGCCGCGAGCGGGCTGACTTGTTGCCGCGGCTGGCCCAATTGGGGTGGGGGGGAAAGGTCGCGCCGCGCGAGCAGATCGCACAGTTGCTTAGCGGCTTGCAGGCAGAGGCAGACCAACTGCTGCCAGCCCCTGTGATCATGCCCCATCAGGCCAAGATCGATGCCCTGCTGGCCGGGCGCACCCTGCAAGGGGTACTGGATCGGTTGTACGATGCTCTCTTCGAACCCGAACTGGGCGAGGGGAGCCTGGCGCAGGCCCGCGACATCTGTCGCGGCGGCAGCCCCATCAGCCGCGCCATCCTGTGGCGCCAGTACTGGCAGGCGCGCCGCCAGTCGCTGACCGAGGTGTTTGCCGATGAGCTGGCGCTCTCGGTTAACTGCGTGCTGAGGGGGGATTTTGTAGAAGGGGTGCGTGCGCTGCTCATCGACAAGGACAAATCACCTCGCTGGCAGGCGCCACCGCCCGGCACTGACTGGCTGGATGCCTTCTATCGCTGGCCCGAAGGGAAAAACCCCCTGACGCCTTGAGCCTGAGAGCGTCAGGCGCCAAGGCGGATGAATAGACACAGGTTGCTGGATAACCAGCACGGCAAGGAGCAGACAAGATGACACGGATAGGGTTTATCGGGCTGGGCAACATGGGTGGGCCCATGGCCGCCAACCTGGCCAGGGCGGGGCATGGGGTTCAGGTGTTTGACTTGATGCCAGAGAGTGTTACCAAGGCGATCGCCGCGGGTTGTATCGCCGCAGGAGATGCCCGCGAGGCGGTGGCCGATTGTGAGGTGGTCATCAGCATGCTGCCCGCCGGTGAGCATGTTCGGGCGCTTTGGCTTGGCGGCAATGGTGGACAGGATCTGCTGGGGGCCTTGCCTGCGGGGGCTCTGGTGATCGACTGCTCCACCATAGACGTGGCCTCGGCTCGCCAGATCGGGGAGGCGGCCAGGGCGCGCGGCATTCGCTTCATCGATGCGCCCGTCTCGGGCGGGGTGGCGGGGGCGAGCGCGGGGACCCTCACTTTCATCGTCGGTGGTGAACTGGCGGATTTCGAGGCGGCCAGGCCTATTCTGGCTCACATGGGGCAGAATCTGTTTCATGCCGGGGCGCTCGGGGCGGGCCAGATCGCCAAGATGTGCAACAACATGCTGCTTGCCATCCACATGGCGGGCACCGCCGAGGCGCTGGCGCTCGGGGTGAAGGAGGGACTGGATCCGGGCGTCCTCTCCACCATCATGGGCAAGAGCTCGGGCAACAACTGGAGCCTGGAGCGTTACAACCCCTGGCCTGGTGTGATGGAGAACGTGCCCGCCGCCCGCCACTATCAGGGGGGCTTTATGACCCGGCTGATGGTCAAAGATCTGGGATTGGCGATGGCGCTGGCCGAGCATGCCCACAGCGCCGTGCCCATGGGGGCGCTGGCTCGTAACTTGTTCAACCTGCACGCGACGCAGGGCCATGAGCACAAGGATTTTTCCAGCATCGTTGAGCTCTATCTGGATAAAACGCCGGACCCGTCACAGGCCGGTTAGTCTGCGGCAGTGTGCGCATCACCTCATCAAGCGGGCTGCAACTCAGTTAACAACAAGGAGTACCCATGGATATCAAGCAGAAGGTCATCGCCGTCACGGGGGCGGGGCGGGGGTTTGGCCGTGCCATCGCCCTGAGGCTCGCGGAGCAGGGCGCCATACTGGCGTTGATCGATGTGAATCGCACCGATCTGGAGGTGACCGAAGCGGAGCTGCGCAGTCGTGATGGCCAGTGCGCCCTGTTCGTCTGCAACGTGGCGAGTGAAGCCGAGGTGGAGACGACCTTTGCTGCGATCAAAGAACAATTGGGTGGCCTGCATGGCCTCATCAATTGCGCCGGGATCCTGCGGGACGGCATGCTGATCAAGGTGAAAGAGGGAGAACTGGTGGAGAAGATGAGTCTGGCCCAGTGGCAGGCTGTCATCGATGTCAACCTGACCGGCACTTTCCTCTGTGGTCGGGAAGGGGCAGCCCTGATGGCCAAGGGCGGGCAGGGCGGCGTGATAGTCAACATCTCCTCCATTGCCCGTGCCGGCAACATAGGCCAGAGCAACTATGCCGCCAGCAAGGCGGGGGTGGCCTCCCTGGTGGTCACCTGGGCGCGGGAGCTGGCTCGCCATGGCATTCGAGTGATGGGCATAGACCCCGGGGTGTTTGCCACCGACATGACGGCGGCGATGAAACCGGAGGCGATGACCAGGATGCAGCAGGCCATCCCGGTCGGCAGCCTGGGGGAGGCGCACCAGCTGGCTGAAACCGTGCATTTTATTCTCGCCAATGACTATCTGTCCGGGCGCATGATAGCGCTCGATGGCGGCTTGCGGCTCTGAGTTTATCGGCGGTGAAGAAGATACCCCTGGCCTCTGGCACAGGGGCATTTTTATTGAACCCTTTGTCAGCAAGCTGGCTACACGCCCTGACGACAAGCTGCATGCTCATGCAGGGCCGATCTGGAAAAACGGGGGCGAAGTCATGGGGAAATGTGAAATATCAACGGGTCTTTCTTAATTTGAGCCAGCTCACAGGCGCTTGAAGTCAGTGCTGTAGAATTGCGCGCGGTCAAGACGGCGCATGATTGACGGTACGAGGGATTGCGGTCGGAATAGTCATGCAATATAGTTGCCGCCTTTTTCACGGGGTACGGATTTTTCGCCCCTCCCATATTGCGCGCTGTATGAATACGGATGCTCAGCCGCCGCTTAATCAAACAGGATTGAGATGGACAAGAAACTAGGGCTCGGCGCCCTCATCTCGCTGGTGATCGGCTCTATGGTCGGCGCCGGGGTCTTCAGTCTGCCACAAAATATTGCCGCTCATGCCAGCGCCGGGGCCGTTGCCCTGGGGTGGGCCATCACAGGTCTTGGCATGATCTGTCTCGCGCTGGTTTACCAGAATCTCTCCACGCGCCGCCCGGATCTCGATGGCGGTATCTTCAGTTATGCCAAGGCCGGTTTTGGCGATTTCATCGGCTTCAACGCCGCCTGGGGTTACTGGCTCTGCCAGCTGCTGGCCAACGTCTCCTACGCTATCGTCGTGTTTAGCGCCCTGAGCTACTTCTTCGATACCCCGGACAATGTCATCTTCGGCGACGGCAACACCCCCGTGGCCATCACGCTCGCCTCCATCCTCATCTGGTCCGTGCACGCCCTGGTGCTGCGCGGGATCCAGGTTGCGGCGCTGGTGAATATTGTCACCACCATCGCCAAGATGGTGCCGCTCATCGTCTTTTGTGTCGCTGTGCTGCTGGCGTTCAATATGGACACCTTCACCCTGGATATCTGGGGCCAGAACAACATGGAGCTGGGCTCCGTGATGGATCAGGTCAAGTCCACCATGAAGGTGACGCTCTGGGTCTTTATCGGGATTGAGGGGGCCGTGGTGGTTTCGGCCCGTGCCCGTCATCGCAAGGATGTGGGTCGTGCCACTGTGCTGGCACTGCTCGGTGCGCTGGCACTCTACGTCATGGTGACCCTGTTTTCTCTGGGGGTCATGAGTCAGCCACAATTGGCCGCCCTCAAGAATCCGTCCACCGCCATGATCCTGGAAGCCGTCGTGGGCCCCTGGGGCGCCTGGCTCATCAACATAGGTCTGGTGATCTCGGTGATGGGGGCTCTGCTGAGCTGGACTGTGCTGGCGGCGGAAGTGCCCTACATAGCGGGCAAGACAGGGGTCTTCCCTGGCTGGTTTGCCAAGGAGAACAAAAATGGCTCGCCCAAGGTGTCGCTCTGGTGCTCCACCTGCCTGGTGCAGACCTTCCTCATCATCATCTACTTCCAGAGCAGCACCTATCTGGCGCTGGTCAACATTGCCACCTCGGCGGCACTGGTGCCCTATGTCTTCTCTGGTGCCTATGGCCTCAAGCTGGCGCTGAAAGGGGAGACCTACGAGGGCCAGCCCCACCAGCGCAAGCGTGACCTGCTGCTGGCACTGATGGCCACCCTCTATGGCTGCTGGCTGGTCTATGCCGCCGGCGTCGAGTATCTGCTGCTGGTGGCGCTGCTCTACAGCCCCGGCATCTTCATCTACTGGAAGGCGCGTCAGCACCACGGGCTGCGCGGCCTCAACCGGTTGGAGCAGGGGATGACGGCGGCCCTGCTCGGGTGCGCCGTACTGGCCTTCTACAAGGTGATGGACGGTACCATTCCCTTGAGTTAACCGGCACAATGAAGAGATGGCCCAAGGGCCATCTCTTTTTTTATGCGCGTTCTGGCCTGGATGGTCAGGCGCCGCCTCGGAAGGAATTGTTATGCTGTTTATGGGTTATCTGCTGCTGGGTGCTTTCGCGGGCATGCTGGCGGGGCTGTTCGGGATCGGCGGCGGTCTCATCATAGTGCCCGTGCTGGTACTCAGTTTTCACGCTCAGGGGGTCCCCCCCGATATCATTACCCATCTGGCATTGGGTACCTCGCTGCCCACCATGATCTTCACCGGTTTCAGCTCATTGCGGGCA
The DNA here is from genome assembly GCF_037818705.1 of Aeromonas popoffii. Taxonomy (NCBI): domain Bacteria; kingdom Pseudomonadati; phylum Pseudomonadota; class Gammaproteobacteria; order Aeromonadales; family Aeromonadaceae; genus Aeromonas; species Aeromonas popoffii. The sequence continues at coordinate 2,040,499 of NZ_CP149129.1, forward strand.
CATCAGGAGGCCGGTGTGGTCGACTGGGTGGTGATCCGCCGCTTGGGGGCCGGCATGCTGATCGGCGCCTGGCTTGGCGGCATGACAGCCAACCTGCTCAGCGCCAGCACCCTCAACATCATCATCGGCTGCTTCGCCTGGACCATGGCGCTGCAGATGGGGCTCAACCTCAAGCCCAAGGCGGAGCGGCACCTGCCGGGACCTGTCGGCACCGGCATCGCGGGCACCGTTATCGGCTGGATGTCGGCGTTATTTGGCATCGGCGGTGGCTCGCTCACCGTGCCCTATCTCAGCTGGAACAGCGTGCCCATACGCAGCGCCGTAGCGGCCTCTGCCGCCTGCAGCATGCCCATCGCCCTGGCGGGCAGCCTCAGTTACCTCTATGCCGGCTGGGGCAATGCCTCCCTGCCAGAATGGAGCCTGGGTTTCATCTACCTGCCCGCCTTACTCGGCATAGTGCTCACAAGCACCCAGTTTGCCCGTGTGGGGGCAAAGCTTGCCCATAGACTTTCCCCGCAACGGCTCAAGCAGGCGTTCGCCCTGCTGATGTTGCTGGTGGGGGCCAAGTTCATGCTGTTTAGCTGATTCATTCGGCAGATTGTTGAAAAATAAGGCAAACGGTTCGTCCCTCGGTAGAAAGCCATTGCAATGAAACGGGACTTTGCTATTCTCGTCGCCGGTGGCCCCATTGGTCCTCTCGCATTGATAACTCGTCAACCTGGTCAGGACCGGAAGGTAGCAGCCAAGGCGGGGGACTCGAGTGCCGGGATGCGGCTGGTGGGGCCACCACCTTTTTCAGAAACTCATCAAGTCACTCCCTATCTCCCTATCTCCCTATCTCCCTATCTCCCTATCTTGTATCTCGGTAATCCACTTTGTATGGATGACTGGCAACACCCGCAATCATTCTCTGACTCAGTCACCATCAGGGACAGAGGCGTTTTATTTACCTCAGAACAGTCCGGTTCGGTTCTATGGCTGCAATTGATGTCCTGTAAAACCACCACAACATATTTCGCTTGGCAAACAGGGACGACCATCCATGCCCAGGTTGTGTTCTCAACGTGTTCAAATTTCAGGCGCCGCAATGTTAAACCATGAATAGGGCCTCTAAAGAGGCCCGTTCAGGTGATTTTGAAGTGAATAAATGCGGTATTTCTGGAAGGATGGGGCCCCATAGAATGGGGCGAGCGTTTTTCGACTACTTTAGGAACGCAGCCTAATGCATATAAGGCAACAGGCGTTCCGTCTCCTGCTTGACCACCAAGTAACACTCACAGCTCAATTGCTCCAGTTTGGGGCGATCCAGTACTGTGATTTGGCCACGATGATATTCGATGACCCCCTGTTTTTGGAGTTTGCCCGCCGCGTCTGTGACGCCTTCACGGCGTACCCCCAGCATGTTGGCGATCAATTCCTGGGTCATGGTCAGCTGGTTGCCGGGTAATCTGTCCAGTGATAGCAATAACCAACGGCACAACTGTTGATCAATGGAGTGATGCCGATTGCAGACCGCCGTTTGTGCCATCTGAGTCAGCAACGACTGGGTGTAACGCAACATGAGATGCAGCATATCGCTGTGGAGATGGAACTCGGATTTTAACCGCTGTCCTTTCAGGCGGTAGGCGTGACCTGCGCTCTGCACAATCGCTCGATTAGTGGTGCTTTCTCCGCCCATAAACAGTGCAATGCCGATCAACCCTTCATTACCGACGACAGAAATTTCGGCTGATGCCCCGTTTTTCATCACATACAACAGCGAGACGATAGAATCGAGAGGAAAATAGACATGGTGCAGGGTATCGCCGGATTCATAGAGAACCATCCCTAACGGGAAACTCATCAATTCAAGATGGGGCTGCAATCTGCTATATGTGTCAGCTGATAGTGCAGCCAGCAGGTGATTTTGCTGGGGATGGTAATTATCCGTCATGCACATTCCAAATTATAAATAAATCATTACCCAGCCTAACATAATCACACATCGCGCGCCTGCAGTTTGTGCGCTACAGCACATACGGGGATATAAATACGTGACGGTGATGGTACAAATGCGCTTTATGTGTTCTACCGTACAGACCCCCTTGGCCTGCAAGATTATGATCTTGATCGAAAAGGAATATATTGGTAGTCAAATTTATAGCGTGGTGAACTGATGTGGTAGGCTGAATTAGCCTCCCTGCAAATAGGGGTTATCCATTTACTCCTGCGTTGACCCGTGTCTTATGTAACACCGCCAGGTAATATTTTAATCCATGGCCGGTGTCCTTTCGCTAAGTCTCATGTTGTCAGGTCGGATAGTGATGGTTTCATCCGCCTTTTATCATATTGAATGGGAGAGCAATGATGAGTGAACAAAAGCAAGTCATGTCAGGCAAGAGTGTTTCTGATTCGGTTGACGATACCAGCAAGACGTTGCATGACGCTATCGACAGTACATCGCAGACAGTGTCTCCTGCGCTTAACAATTTGAGCGAATGCTCTCATAAAGCGGTGAATAAATTAGCTGACGTTGCTGTTAATGTTGCCGAATCCCTTGAGCAGGAAAGCGATAGTCTGCGAAAAATGAAAGTTAAACTTCTCGAACAGTGTCGTGCACATATTAATGACAAGCCGCTCATGGTGCTCGGTCTTGCCATCTCCTCCGGATTTTTAGTGGGTTGGTTACTGAAGAAGCGTTAATGAAAATGAAGCAGACCTCAGATAGTGCACCTATTTCTGACGCAGAATTGACACCGACGAAACCGGTGTCAATTACCAGCTTGGTGACCTCTATTTGGGGGTTGCTTAGTGAACAACTGCAAGAGCGATTGCAGTTATTCAGGCTGGAAGTTCAGCAAGCAGTGAGCAGCCTGATTGGCCTGCTTGTCTGTGGTCTGATCGGGGCTTTTTTATTAATCAGCTTGTGGTTGATGTTGGCCGCGGCCTCACTATTTTGGTTACTCGAGCAGGGAATGGCTACAAGTAGCGCCTTATTCATCATCAGTATTGGCAATGGACTTGCAATTGGCGGGGTTATGATAAGGTTTCGTCGTTATCAGCAGAGCATATGTATCAATGAGTAGTTAACCCATACCATCAATCAGATAAGCCCTCAACTATGCTTGGATCGTCTTTATGAAGCTGCCTGTAGCGTGTCACACCAGCCTCGTTATTCAAGGCTCCCGACAGGAGAAGATTGCCATCTTGAGGCAGCGGCTGCAGTCTCGTCAGTTGAAGATAGTCGGGCTGTCTCATCTCATGAAACGAGGGTTTCAATCGAACTTAACCCATCCTCTTACGCTTTGTTCTGCTGTCTGCGCTGGTTTTTTGCTCGGTTATGAGGGGTTGCAAAGGCAAGGTGCGCAAGTCACAACCAACAGGGTGAAGTCACGTTTGGCGTCGGGAATAGATATGTTTTTGCTGGTATCTCGGTTGTTTAGTCAGCTTGAACAGAAAAATAAAGACATGTCACACCCTAAATAATACACGGCAGAAATGCTAAATATTATATTCATGAGCAATCATGACCCATTACTTAGGAGAGTGTATGCTATATACCCTTGCTATAATTATGCTTCTACTTTGGGCTGTTGGCCTGGTAACCGCCACCACACTTGGTGGTTTTATTCATGTGCTGCTTGTTATTGCGGTAGCTTTTGTTTTGCTGCGGATTATTCGAGGGAATCGAGGTCTATGACATGTTCGCTGATGCGCATGCTGAAAGTGGCTAATTTCAGTGGTTACCTTGTAAATATACTTGAAGAGTAACTAAGCGTCATGTTCGTTAGCGCACAGACAGCAAGATGAGATGACAGTAAATTGGAGTGTAACAAGCCAGCCAATAAAATGTAGGCTGCTTTGTTAGAGAAAGGCGAATGCATATTTTGTGGTTCACAGTCCGCGCTTGCTATGCAAACGTCAGTATTCATAGATACGATTTTTAATGAATCATGCATTCCTGTTGTCGTAATTAGAATGTTTAACCTTATTTGGAGAAGACCTTAAATGAAAACTACAAATCGATTTTCAATTTTATTGGCTATTGCCGTTCTGATGACTGCGGTAGGCTGTGCATCAACATCAACCAAAGAAGGCACTGGCGAATATGTTGATGATTCTGTGATTACCACCAAGGTTGTCGCAGCCATATTTAAAGACCCGGATCTGAAATCGGCTGAAATCAATGTTGAAACCTTTAAAGGCGTCGTGCAATTGAGTGGTTTTGTTAAAGACAGGGCCAATATCAGCAAGGCGGTTTTTGTTGCAGGAAGCGTTAACGGTGTTACCTCTGTCAATAATGATCTGCGTTTGAAGTAGGGGGGAGGAAAGGCAAATCCAAGCCGGGTGACCCAGTGGCTTGACATCTGAATATAACCCGGAGCGGATCCTGTCATGCGATCCCTCCGGGCCCGCATTAATAAACGGGCTCGCACAAGCCAGTGTGATATTGAAGCCGACCGTCGATGTTATGCGCCTTATACAGGGCGCGTTTGATCTTTATCGACGCAACGATTGCTCTGCGTGTAGGGAGTAAGCTATTCGCCTGACACAGATCTCCTTGGTACAAGCCGTCTGAACAGGTTTGGTTCGTCTTCAACATTTCCGCAGTATCCCGCCCCATGTTGCACCTGATCCCCACGATAAAGCGTGCCATAGCACGGCGTTCGTTTAAGCGATCCCATGGCCAGGTCCTGTGCGCACCCCCAATGACGGTGGCTAGCTGGTGATCACGTGCTCCTGGGTATCAGCAGGCGGTGCTACTAGAAGGGGGGGCGCGTCGTCATGGATGAGGGCACCTTGGTCGTTGGCCACCACAGTTTGGTTGCGACCACGATGCTTGGCTTCATAGAGCGCCTTGTCGGCCTGCTTCAACACGGCACTGAGATCGTCGTTCCCCTCGCCAGGCCAATAGGCGACGCCGAGCGAGATGGTAATGTGCCCGGTGCCGGGCATGGGATGGGCGGCTACCCGTTGGCGCAGCCGTTCGGCGATCTCGTGGGCAAGGTGAAGCGACAGCTCGGGCAGCAGCACCAGAAACTCCTCGCCACCGCTGCGACACAAGGCATCTGCCTGTCTGGCTCCCTGCTGCATCAGGCTGGCCAGCGCGCTGAGCACCTGGTCCCCGACATCGTGGCCGAAGCTGTCATTGATCTGCTTGAAGTGGTCTATGTCCAGCGCTATCACGGCGAGGGGCCGGCCCAGGGCCTGATAGTGATCCAGCATCTGCTGCATGCCCCTTCGATTGGAGAGGCCCGTCATAGCGTCAGTGTGGCTGTCGCTGTGCAGCTTATCGATCTTGGTATTGAGCAGACCCAGCCCTTTGAGCATGGCTTGCTTGAGCTGGGCCGCCTCGAAGTACCAGACCCGGATCCTGGCGATGTTTTTCAGTGCCTCCTGCTGATCCATCAGCTTGGCCTTGTTGGCCAGCTGCCACAGGGGCTTGGAGATGAAGATGGCGGAAATCCAGATGAAGAGCAGGATCAGCAGATTGATGGGAATGAGCTTGAACAGCACTGTCATCATCTGCGTGTCCAGCCCGGCCAGGGTGGCGGTGCGGGGACGCTGTGCGACGACTCCCCAGTGGGTCTGCTGGATGGGGGCGAATCCGGCCAGCATGTCAGTCCCCTCGTCATTTGTCAGTTCCAGCGCCCCCTCTTCGCCGTTTAGTACCTTGTCGACCACCGCATTGTCGCGGATCTTTTCGCCTACCCTGGCGTTGTCCGGGTGGTAGATGCGAGTTCTGTTGCGGTCAACCACATAAAGGGAAGAGCCATCCCGGTAGTAGTGCTGGCCCAATATGCCGGAGAGCATGTTCTGTGACTGGAGGTAGATGGTGCCCGTCACATAGCCCAGATAGGTTTGCTCCTTGTCGAAGATAGGGTAGGAGATGCTGATGAGATAGTTGCCCGAGAGTGAAACGAACGGATCCGTGATCATCGGCTGGTGGGTCGTGATGGACAGCTTGGCGCTTTGGGAGGTGAGCTTGGCACCCTTTATCTGCAGCGTATCGGGATAGACGGCCATGACCATGGCATCGGCATTCACGATGGCCACCGAGTTGAAGGTCGCCGTTTGCTGTTGCAGTCGCCGCACTTCGCTCAAGAGGGTATTGTGATCCGTCATGGCGGGGGCGAGGAGGGCGGCGCTGTAGGCCAGCTGGCTCTGACTGGACTGGATCATGGTGTTGGTCATCTCGGCCAGCTTGGCCGCATAGACGCGATTGGCATCCAGGGTGTTGCTGATCAGCAGTGCCCGCTGTGCCTCGTAAGTGGCATAAAAACTGTTGCCCAGGGTCGCCATGACGCTGATGACGGCCAGTACGAGTATGAGGCGGCGCAGGTCAATTTTCAGGAACCGAGGAAGAAGTAGCATGAGCAGGAAGGCGTCCGGTATCAAGGTGCGGTAGTGGAAATAAGCCGGTTGATTCTAATGGAGCCAACTGTCGAAAAGCTACTACTATCCGGCCTGACCTACCTACCTTAATGCCTTGATCGAAAAGATGATCTGGTCTCGCTTCCCCATCATTGGCAGACGCGGTTCACGCAATAAAGGCCGTCATGGGGCCGCCATCTCTGGTGGGGACCTCTCCCGCGAGGGAGAGGCGGCGGGGGGGCGTGGCAGAGGTTAATCCGGTTCGACCGCTGGCGCCGTCATGGTAGCGATAATCTGCCAGAAGGCATCAATGAGCGGACCCTTGCCGTGGGGCGGGCGAATGAGACCGATCGTCCAGCTTGCCTCGGCTTCGCGCAGGGGCAGGGTGAGCACATCCGGGTGCTCTATGGTGGTGGAGGAGGGCACCAGGGTCCAGGCGATATCCGCGGCTGCGGTGGCGACCCCGGCGGCGAAGTCATTCACGTACTGGATATCGCGAAAGCGCACTCCGCTCTGGGCCAGGTAGTGCATCAGGTTGTCGTAAAACGAGGGCGCCTTGTCCCGGCGCAGAATGGCCAGCGGCTTGTCCACCAGATCCGCCAGCTCGTGTACCTCTCTGTAACTGGCGGGCAGTACCGCGACAAAGTGCGCTTGCACCACAGGTAGGCAGTGCCACCCCTTGGGGGCAGGCAGGCGGCAAAAGCCGATATCCAGCCTGCCTTCGCTCAGGGCCAGCAACTGGTGATGGGTGGAGAGGTCGTTGAGCTCTATGGTCACCTGCGGGCGCTCGGCCCGAAAGCGCGCGATGGCGGCGGGCACCAGTATCTTGGTGGCAACCCCGAAGCCGACGCGCAGGGTGCCGCTATTGCCTGCCAGCGCGTCGCGAGCGGTGCGCCCTAGCTGTTCGCTCTGGGCTACCAGGGCACAGGCATCCTCATAGAGCGCCCGACCCAGCACGGTCAGGCGGGTGCTGCTGGCGTTGCGCTCGAACAGCTCACCGCCAAATTCCTCCTCCAGCCGCCTTATCTGCTTGCTCAGGGCCGACTGGGTGACATGCTGGCGCACTGCCGCCTGACCGAAGTGCAACACCTCCCCCAGGGTCACGAAGGCTTTCAGATCCCGTAGCTCCACCACAGCTCCTTTCATTCCTGTTGGGAATGTTGAATGGCCACATTTGTCATTGGACGGAATTTTAGAACTGTTCGATGCTTATGCCAATTTATTCGGGGCGCCTTGTATGGGGGCGTCGACGTATCAGAGATGGCTGAACCATCAGCGCAGAAGGAGCAACACCAGATGCATCACCACACGCTCAATGACTTCCCGAAAGATTTTCTGTGGGGCGCCGCCTCCGCCGCCTATCAGGTGGAAGGGGGCTGGAATGCCGATGGCAAGGGGCCCTCGGTGTGGGATCTCTTCACCAAGTTGCCGGGCAAGACCTTTGAGGGCAGCAACGGCGACGTGGCGGTCGATCACTATCACCGCATGGAGGAGGACGTGGCGCTGATGGCGGAGATGGGGCTCAAGGCCTATCGCTTTTCGGTGAGCTGGCCGCGCATCTTCCCCACCGGCCGGGGTGAGGTGAACGAAGCGGGTCTGGCCTTCTACGAGAAGCTGATTGACACCCTGCTGGCGCACAAGATCGAGCCGGTGCTTACTCTCTACCACTGGGATCTGCCGCAAGCGCTGCAAGAGGAGTACGGCGGCTGGGAAGACAGACGCATCATCGAGGATTTCGAGCGCTACTGCGTGACGCTGTATCAGCGCTTTGCCGGCAAGGTGAAGTACTGGGTGTCGCTCAACGAGCAAAATTACAACCTGACCAACGCCTATCAGCTCGGCACCCATCCGCCCGCAGTGCAAGACCGCAAGCGCTTCTTTGCTGCCAACCATATCGCGTTTCTGGCCAATGCCCGGGTGATCAAGGCGTTTCGCCAGCATGTGCCAAACGGCCTGATCGGCCCGAGCTTCGCCTATTCGCCCGCCTATCCGGCGTCGTGTGACCCCGAAGACATGCTGGCGTTCGAAAATGCCGAGGAGTTCACCAGCTACTGGTGGCTGGATGCCTACTGCTTCGGCCGTTATCCCCAGGCGGCGCTTGCCTATCTGAAAGAAAATGGCGAGGCGCCTGAGATCCTGCCCGGCGATCTGGCGCTGCTGCGTGAAGGCATGCCAGATTATATTGGCGTCAACTACTACTACACCCTGACCTACACCGATAACCCCTTGGGCGGTCAGACCCTGCAGCGCATCAACACCACAGGGCAGAAGGGCACCACCCCCTCGAGCGGCATTCCCGGTCTTTACAAAACGGCGCCCAACCCGCATCTGGAAACCAGCAACTGGGACTGGGCCATCGACCCGACCGGGATGCGTATCGCCCTGCGCCGCCTCTCTTCCCGCTATGGTTTGCCGCTGATGATCACCGAGAATGGCCTCGGCGAGTTTGACCAACTGGGGGCGGGTGACAAGGTGGACGATGATTACCGCATCGCCTACCTCAAGAGTCATCTCATCGCCTGTCAGGAGGCGCTGCAAGACGGGGTTGAACTGATTGGTTATTGCGCCTGGTCCTTCACCGACATCCTGAGCTGGCTCAACGGCTATCAGAAGCGTTATGGCTTCGTTTATGTGGACCGCGATGAGCAGGGCGGATCCTTGCGTCGCATCAAGAAAGAGAGCTTCCACTGGTATCAATCGGTGATCGCAAGCGACGGCAAGACGTTGTAAATCACTCGGTTTGGATTGCGTTGGTACAACAGGCTCTGCCACATCAGGCAGAGCCTGTTTATTTATGGTGTGTATGGCGCAGATGACGGGCTTAGGGAAGTAAAGAAGGTGCAATTCACACTTCAGATGCCACTCTGGGTAGAGGCGACCATCCCATTAACCATGCCGAGATACATCTGACCGGAAAATATTCATCCAGCGTATTGAGCGTAACAACCTGACGCTCAGAACGTGCCTCAAGCGACGGGCCCGTAAAACCATCTGTTTTTCTCGATTTTTGAAATCCACGAGAAAGTCATCGGCGCCTTTATTGAAAAACACCACTGCAATTTATTGGAGGTATTATCTGGCTCCATATGGGAACTCCCAACTCATATAAGGAGTTCATTCGCATCCCTTTATGGTTTTTAAAAAGCTTTTTGATAATAGTGAATTATTGCGGCAAGTCACATTTTAAACTATATTACTCTGCTATGTTCAATATAAAATGCCGTTTGATTAATATCTGCTAGGAGTAAAGGGCAGTAGTGGTAATTGAATTTTCCACCATTAAAATATGGTGATGTTGTAATAGGTGCATTCTTTATTAGCTCTGCATTTTAATTCTCATATAAAAACAATGGATGAGAATTTAATAAAATAAACACTCAGATGAAAACAACGTTATCTATAAAAAGAGGTCTACATGTTAAAGCGGTTAACGATTGGGCAGAAGCTATTCGGCGTATTAGGCTTGGTGGGTATATTCATATTGAGTCTTATGTCGTATGAGGTGTCTAAAATATCCCATCTTGACGAAATAACAACGGTAATGGCTGAAAATCTTTTGCCATCTGTTAGTTATGCTGGAACGATGCAAAAAACATTGCAGAGCGCAAGGAGAAGTCAGCTGGCAGCAACGATTTATTTTTATAAAGGAAATCAGCCGGAGATCATTTCTCGGAAAGAACAAGTTAAAAATTTACAGTTGACCTATAATGCTGCCGCTCAAAACTATCTATCTTTGGACTTTAACTCACCTGAGGAAGAGGCTGTTTTTAATGAGTTAAACAAGATGGGGAAAGAGTATTTAGCCTCACTGGAATCATATTACAATGCAATGATACGCAATGATACGCATCAAGTGGATATGATTTTCAGCGACATTACAAGTATAAATAATGTTCTCCAGTTAGCTGACAAGTTGGATGATATAAATGTACGGGTAGGCCATACCCTTAATGATGAGTCTGAATTGGTTTATTATTCAGCTATGCGAAATAGTACTATACTAGGGATTGTATGTATTATATTCATGCTTTTTGTTTTGCGTTATTTAAATCGCCAAATTAAAACACCGATTAACGCGCTCCTTACAATAGTTGATGCAGTCTCTAACGGGGACCTTACAAAGACGGTCAAGTTACAAGAGTTTAATCTCGATGAGATAGGCATGCTTGCATCGGGTATTTCTAAAATGCAAAACAATCTACATAAACTAGTAAGTGAGGTTTCTGGTTCTATTGTGCAGTTAAGTTCCTCTGCGGAGGAAATTAGTGCGGTAGCAAAATTGTCTGCTGAGAGCATGAATAAACAGCAAAATGAACTTCATCAACTTGCTACTGCTATGAATGAAATGCAAGCAACAGTTAAAGAAGTGTCAAGAAATACCTCGGATGCTGCCAACACTGCCACATTAGTGAGCCGTTCGGCGGAACATGGTTCAGAAACTGTAATTAATACAATTGCAAGCATAGAGAGTGTTGCTGAATCTATTGAAAAAACAGCGTTAGTAATTAATCAACTTGATGAAAATAGTCATAATGTTGGTGTTGTACTGGATGTAATTCAAGGTATTGCGGAACAAACTAATTTATTAGCCCTTAATGCAGCAATTGAGGCCGCAAGGGCTGGTGAACAAGGCCGGGGATTTGCTGTTGTGGCTGATGAAGTGCGTACATTAGCAAAGCAGACTCAAGACTCGACCACAAAAATAAATACAATTATACAAGAGCTACAACAAAGAGCCTCGCACGCCGGCCACACCATGCAACTTAGTCAAGCGATTGTACATGATACAGTCGAAAAGGCTCAAGAAGCTGGCACTGTGATCGCCAATATTCGTCTGGCAACAAACGAAATATCACAAATGAGCACCCAAATCGCAACAGCAACAGAAGAGCAAGAAGTAGTAAGTGAGGAGTTGAATCGTAACATATCAAATATTAGCGTTGCAGCAGAGGATGTCTCCGCTGGAGCGAATCAAATGTCGCAAGCTTGTGATGAATTAACGAGACTTGCTAGCCAACTGCAGGGTTTGATTGGTAGCTTTCGTACATAATAATCAACGATAGCCCTAGGCTATTTATCTAATATAAATGCCTCAGTAATCGTTATGTACTGAGGCATTACTATATGATCCCAGCGAAGCGCAAAAACCGTTTACGCCATCATCAGTTCACAGATAAGCGCCGCATCATCCAACACAACGTTTTCGGTAGTTACTTGCCTTGGTGCGAGTTTTTTAAGACGCGCGGCACGGTGTAAATGCCAATGTAGCGGATGCGAGCGGTGGCACCGACACCTGAGCCGTTGAAGCTCATCTCGACAATCTTTTCTTTTACGCCAGGTTTACGGGCTTCATAGGTGTAAGTGAGCTGAAAAACGTGGGGACAGGCAGGGCAACGACAGCGAAGGTGACCGGCAGGGGGCTTACCATGGCGATATACGCAGTCGAGTAGCAACGAGGGCAGTAAACGAGGATGGATGCCATGAAGATATGAGTCTCAAAATCATCACCAAGATAAGTTATCTATGTTTGAAGAAGATATTCTAATTCCTTTCCTTTATTTACATTTGAAGGGCAATGGTTTTTAAAAATAACACATGGTCCGGATGTCAATCAGCAGTACCCAGTTGTTGACCAAGCTGTGACTCTGCAGTTGGCTTGAGGTGCAATTGTCGATGGATTATCCATAGCCAAGATCCATTAAGCGTCTGAGTTTTCCGTCATTGCAGTGAGCTTGACCCTGTCACGATCAAAAAGCCCCGCCAATGTCCGTTGGCGGGGCTTTGCTATATGGACCATTTCATACCGGTCAGTATTAGAGTGCGGGCAGCATCCCGAGGCTGACGCTGACCTGTACTCCGACGATCAGCACGCCCATGGCGGCGGTCAGACCAAGTGCCACCACGCCACCCGGGGCGCGGTAGTGGTGGGCGGGCGCCTGTTTGCGGCTCTGCCATACCAGCGCCACCGGCAGCAGCACCGCCAGTATCGCCAGGGCGATGGCGGCGTAGCCGAGCGCCATGATAAAGCCCTGCGGGAAGTAGAGGGCAAACAGCAGGGGCGGTACAAAGGTGATAAGACCGGTCTGGCTGCGGCCCTGCCAGTTGTCCTTGCGGCGGGTCACCTTGGCCATAAAGTCAAACAGCCCCAGCGTCACTCCGAGGAAGGAGGTGGCGAGTGCCAGATCGGCAAACAGGTGCATCGCCTGATTAAACGCGGGCCAGCTCACCAGTTGACCGATGTTGGCCAACAGGCTATCGAGCGCACCGCCGGTTTGCAGCAGCGCTTGCTGGCCGAGCAGACCGAGGATCGCCACCTGCCACAGCACATAGAGGATCAGCGGCAGGGCAGAGCCCCACACAAAGACCCTGCGCAGCTGCTTGGGGCAGTCGCCAAGGTAGAGCATCACGCTTGGAATGGAGCCGTGAAAGCCGAACGAGGTGAAGATGACCGGCAGGCCCGCCAGCAGCAAGCCTTGACCCAGCGGCATGGAGAGCAGGTGCTGCCCTTCGGCGCGGGGTAGCAGCAGTGCCAGCACCGCCACCATGATCACCAACTTCACGGTGAACATTAGCCGGTTGAGGTAATCCACCTGCTTGGTACCGACACAGACCATGCCGCCAAACAGCAGGGTAAAGGCCCATGCCGCCTGCTCCTGAGTCAGCGTCATGCCCGCATCGGCCAGCGCTTGTGCCAGCAGGCTGCTGCCGCCGCTGATGTAGGCGGAAGCCAGCGAGTAGAACAGCATCAGGATACAGAAGGAGGCGATGCGCTTGCCCCAGGGACCGAGCAGATGATCCGCCAGCTGGTGCAGGTACCACTTGCCGGTGTTGAGGCTCGCCTCCACCTGTAACATGGCGGTGAAGGCCATCAGGGCCCAGAGACCGACCATCAGCATCAGGGTGGCAGGGCCGCCAAGGGAAGAGGAGGCCAGCGGCAGGGCCAGCATCCCGGCGCCTATGGTGGTGCCAGCAATCAACAGGGTACAACCCAGGGTTTTGGTGTTCATGTTATCCATCCGAAAGTAGCGGTGTCAGTGCAAACCAGTGGTGCACAGTGTTTACGTCAACAAGAGGGCCAATGGGCGTGATCAGAAGGCGCCTCCGGGGATAAGGCCGGAGGCTAGCAATATCGGAACGGGAACATCTGTACCTAAAACCTGTCAGTTGTAAAAGATGGTTGCCACGTTAGCGGATCAAAATAACGGAAACAATCCCTTTTATGCGGATCTTGTGCTGGCTTGTGGCAATAAGTGGCAATAAAAGATGACAGACATGACTAAGTGCCGAAAAAATAGGCTGGGGCAGGGGGCGCCCATTCTTGCAAAGGCGCCAGGCATCGGGTTTGGGAGGGGTTGACTGCCGCAGGCAGAGAGTGTGCGGGCATGGGATGAAGAGAAGCAACGCTGCCGAACTTATGGGGTAAATCGGCCCGGCAGCGAGGTGGTCAGCGACGGCGTTTGAGGGTGCGGCTGACGTAGTACAAGCCACTCTGGTATTCGCCGTTGACGGCCTTGAGCGCCAGTTCCAGCGCCTGACTGGCCAGTGCATCGTGCTGCTGGGGCAGGGAGTTGATGCCAAAGGGGAGGAAGTCGAGCAGCCGATCGTCCCCGAAGGTGGCCATGGCGAGCTGGCTCATATCGGTTTCTTGTTCCAAGAGATAGTCGAGCACCCCCTCCATCAGGATATAGGAGGTGGTGATCAGTGCCTCCGGCAGCTGGCCCAGCTGCTGGTGCAGCGCCTTGATCAGGCGATACCCCTCGAGGCGGGAGAAGTGATCGCCCTCGCACAGGTGGCGCGCTGCGCTGTGACTGGCAACCGCCTGTTCGAAGCCTGCTTTGCGCTCCTCACTGATCGTGAGTGCTGGCAGGGCGGTGATCAAGGCGATATGGCGCAGGGCGGGGGTGAGCAGGGAGCTGGTGAGATCAAAGCTCGCCTTCTCGTTTTCACTGGCGACGGTGACGAACTGGTCGGCGGCCATGGCCCGGTCGATGGCGAGGATCTGGCTGCCTTGCGCCTGTAATTTGCCGTAGAAGGGGTCGTCCGGCGGCAGGCAGCTGGCGACCAGCAGGGCATCCACATGGCGGCTGACCAACATCTGGGCCAGCTCTTTTTCGGTGGCGGGATCATCTTCCGAGCAGACGATCAGCAGCTGATAGCCCTGCGCCCGCGCCCCCTGTTCCAGCCGCTTGGCCAGCTTGGCGTAACTGGCGTTTTCCAGGTCAGGCAGGATAAAGCCGAGGGTCTTGGTCTGGCCGCCACGCAGGGAGGCGGCACGGCTATCCGGCTGATAGTTGTGAGCGGTGACCACCGCCATCACCTTGTCGCGGGTAGCCTGGCTGATGCGGTATTGGTCGGCCTTGCCATTGATCACATAGCTGGCCGTGGTGCGCGAGACACCGGCGAGGGCGGCGATTTCATCCAGTTTCATCATATTGGCTCTGTTTGAGTTGCAAGGCCCACGGTCACTGCCGGGTGAGGGCACCGAAAAGTGTGCGCAGGATCATATCATTGAAAAGCACCCTTGGTGGGTACTTGATCAATCCGCTGAAACGATTCAGTCTGAGTGTAGGTGAAACGATTCAGCCTGTCAGTAACGAATAGGCACAGTGGCCTGAAAATCGGGCCACGATCACAATCAACCCCGATCTTGTCTATTGTCAGCAGGCGAGTTACCCGAATGTTCAATTGTGTTGTACCGGCGCGGCCGGAACCTGATGGAGAGTCTCTATGTTGAAGTTGGCGCGAGAGCAAATCTTGCTGGGACAGTCGGTGGCGACCAAGTCGGAAGCCATTGCACTGCTGGCAGGCAAACTGACCGAAGCCGGTCTGGTAGAAGCAGGCTATGTGGATGGGATGCTGGCCCGCGAGGCGCAGCATGCTACCTATCTTGGCAGCGGCATCGCCATTCCTCACGGCACCACCGACACCCGCCATCTGGTGAAAAGCACCGGTGTCATGGTGGCCCAGTTCCCCCAGGGCATCGAGTGGGATGAGGGGCAGATTGCCTATGTCGCCATCGGTATTGCCGCCAAGTCCGACGAGCATCTGGGCATTTTGCGTCAGCTCACCCATGTGCTGGGTGATGAGCAGGCTGCCGCGCAATTGAAAGAGGCCACTGATGCCGACACCATCATCAACATCCTGACCGGCGCCACGGCTGCGAAAGAGGCGCAATACCTGACCCTGGCGGATTTCCCGGCCGATGATCGCGACCAACTGCTGTTGGGTGCTGCCGCCCGCGCCAAGTCAGCGGGTTGGGGCGATGCCACCATGGTGACGTCGCTGCTGGCAAGCGATCCCGCCTATCTGGGCGAGGGGATCTGGCTGGCTCGTGCGCAAGCCGCCCAGACCGGTTGGGTGCTGGCAACGCCGAGCAATGCACTCACCGCAGGTGATCTGCCGGTCAGCGCCATGCTGCTGCTGTGTGCCGCAGATAGCAGCCATCTGCCGCAACTTGAGAATCTGGCCAAACTGGCCGCCGCCGGTCAACTTGCAACGCTGGCGGGCAGCGATGGGCTGGCCATGCTGCAGGCCGGGCCCGCGAGTGGTCTTGCCGAGACCTTCACCATCATTAACCCCCACGGCCTGCATGCCCGTCCGGGTGCCATGCTGGTCAAGGTAGCCAAAGAGTTTGAATCAGACATTCGCGTTGCCAATCTGGACGGTAGCGGCGAAGCAGTCTCCGCCAAGAGCCTGATGAAGGTCATTGGTCTTGGCGTCAAGTGCGGTCACCGTCTGGCGTTTCGCGCCGAAGGGGTGGATGCCGAAGCGGCCCTCAAGGGGATCGGCGAGGCCATCGCTGCCGGTCTGGGTGAGGGGGCACACTGATGAAGATTGTCACCATTACCCTCAACCCGGCGCTCGATCTCACTACCCGTCTCGAGGCGATGAACCTTGGTGAAGTGAATCTGGTGAGCGAGGCGTCCTTACGCGCCGCGGGCAAGGGGATCAACGTCGCCATGGTGTTGAAAGATCTGGGCCGCGACGTGGGCGTGACCGGCTGGCTTGGCGCTGACAATGAGCAGAGTTTTGTTTCCCTGTTTACAGAGCGCGCGCTGGCTGATCACTTTGTGCGTGTAGCGGGCAGCACCCGTATCAACGTCAAGCTCTCCGAGCACTCGGGCCGGGTGACCGATCTCAACCTGCCGGGGCTCACCATTCACGAAGGGGAAGTGAGTGCCCTGGAGCAGGCCATCGACGAGTTGGCACCGCAAGCCGAGTGGTTCGTGCTGGCGGGCAGCCTGCCCAAAGGGGTGGCCCCCAGTTACTGCGCCCATCTTATTCGCTTGCTCAAGGCCAAAGGCAAGCAGGTGATCTTCGATTGCAGCGGCGCGGCCTTAAGCGAAGGCATCAAGGCTGCGCCGACCCTGATCAAACCCAATCTGGAGGAGCTGAGCCAGTGGGCCGGTCGTCCCATCAAGACCCTGAGCGAGCAGGCCGCTTGCGCCCGCGAGTTACAGACTCAGGGTATCGCCCATGTGGTGATCTCCAATGGCGCCGATGGCCTCGTCTGGTTTGGTCCTGATGCCACCTGGCAGGCCATTCCGCCGCGTATGAATGTCATCAGCACAGTCGGTGCCGGCGACTCACTGGTGGCGGGGCTGACCCACGGTCTGAGTCTTGGCTGGGCGCCGGAGCAGATCCTGCGTCTGGCGACCGCCGTTTCGGCACTGGCAGTCAGTCAGGTGGCGGTCGGTTTTAGCGATATCAGTGTGCTCAACCCCTTACTTGAGCAGGTGCGCGTACAGCGTCTGGATGATCTGGCACCGGTTCAATGCAATACCCCCTCAATGAAAAACTCAGGAGATGCCCAATGAAAGCAATCTTGGTTACGGCTTGCCCAGCGGGCATAGCCACCAGCTTTCTCGCTGCAAAACGGATAGAACAGCAGGCCAAACTGGCAGGCTGGGAGCTCACCCTCGACGTCGGCGCCAGCGTGCAACCCCGTCAGGTGCCGAACAAGGAGCAGATTGCCGCAGCCGATTTGGTGCTGGTCGTGGCAAGCGCCCCGGTGGATCTCGCCGCCTATGATGGCAAGCCGGTCTATCAGGGGAGTATGGATCTCGCCCTGCAGGATCCGGCCGCCTTGCTGGAGGCAGCCACCAGCGGAGCCAGCGTCTATCGCCATCAAGCCGACTCCGCCGTTGCCAATGCTGCCGCCAAACCGGCCGCCGCTGGCAAGCGCATCGTGGCGGTGACCGCCTGCCCGACCGGGGTGGCCCACACCTTTATGTCGGCGGAAGCGCTCGAGACCATGGCCAAGCAGCTGGGTTACCAGATCCGCGTCGAGACCCAAGGCTCGGTTGGTGCCCAAAATGCCCTGACTGCCGAGGATATTGCATCTGCCGATCTGGTGTTCCTCGCCACCGATATCGAAGTGGACATGGCCCGTTTCGATGGCAAGCAGGTCTATCGCACCAGCACGGGCGCTGCGCTCAAGAAAACTCGCGCCGAGCTCGACAAGGCGTGGAATGAGGCGACACTCTATCGCCACAGTGGCGGCAGCCAGCCCAAGAAAGAGGAAAAAGCAGGCCCCTACAAGCATTTGCTCACCGGTGTCTCCTTCATGTTGCCGATGGTTGTCGCGGGCGGTCTTATCATCGCGCTCTCGTTCGTGTTCGGGATTGAAGCGTTCAAGGTAGAAGGCACCCTGGCCGCCGCCCTGATGCAGATCGGTGGCGGCTCGGCTTTTGCCCTTATGATCCCGGTGCTGGCCGGTTACATTGCTTACTCCATTGCTGACCGCCCGGGTCTCGCGCCCGGCATGATTGGCGGTATGCTGGCAAGCTCGCTGGGCGCCGGTTTCCTTGGCGGTATCGTGGCCGGTTTTCTGGCCGGTTACAGCGCCAAGTACCTGAGCGACAAGGTACGTCTGCCGGTGACCCTGGAAGCGCTCAAGCCCATCCTCATTATTCCGCTGTTTGCCAGCCTGTTTACCGGTCTGGTGATGATCTACGTGGTGGGTGGTCCGGTGGCTGGCATCATGAATGCCATGACCGAATTCCTTAATAATATGGGCTCTGCCAACGCCGTGCTGCTGGGTGTCATTCTTGGCGCCATGATGTGCTTCGACATGGGCGGTCCGGTCAACAAGGCGGCCTATGCCTTTGGTGTGGGTCTGCTGGCCTCCAAAACCTACGCCCCGATGGCGGCTGTGATGGCGGCCGGTATGGTACCGGCACTGGGGATGGGGATCGCGACCTTCCTGGCACGCACCAAGTTCATCAAGGCGGAGCAGGAAGCGGGTAAAGCCTCCTTTGTGCTGGGTCTGTGCTTCATCTCCGAGGGGGCCATCCCGTTTGCCGCCAAGGATCCGATGCGCGTCATCCCGGCCTGTATGGTCGGCGGCGCCCTGACCGGTGCGCTCTCCATGCTGTTTGGCTGTGAGCTGATGGCCCCCCACGGCGGTCTGTTCGTGCTCTTTATTCCCCACGCCATCAGTAACGTCATGCTGTATATCGTGGCGATTGCGGCAGGCTCGCTGTTGACCGGTGTCTCCTACGCCATGCTCAAGCGCGGTGAAGCGCAGGGCAAGCTGGCGACGGCCTGAGTGGTGCAACGTAAATAAATGCAATTATTGACAAGGCGGCCTGCGGGCCGCTTTTTTGTGGCTGATGAGAAAGGGATAAAAGAGGGGGAGGATAGTGGGGAAAAGTCAAAAGTCCCAGCCGGCCTGCTCTTGCTCACTGGCCTGGATGGCCTCTTGTGCCTTGCGACGCGCAGCGTCCACCCGGGCCTTGCGACCACGGCACAGGCGCATCACCTCCTGCTGCTCGGTGGGGGTCATGGTGAGCCAGTTGAAACGCTCCTCCCGGTTGCGCAGGCAGCCCTTGCAGTAGCCCTTGTTGTTCACTTCGCATACCCCGATGCAGGGGCTCTGCAGCGGGAAGATCTCGAGCTGTTCCATCCATGGCCTCTCACACCTTGTTACCTTGTTATAACCCAGAAGATCCCCTTAGGAGAAATCTGTTGCCAAGGGGCTGATGGCGTTTGCTTTCCCCCTGCAAATTTGGCATCTTCCCCGCCAAGCATGAGGCTTGGTGTTACATGAGGACATATGAATAAACATGCGTACTGGCTGACCGCCGCAGTGCTGGGGCTGGCCGGTTGTGCGGGCAACTCTGAGCAAGCACCGGTGCCCAAGAAGAAACCCGATGCCAGATGTTTTCTGAACTGCGAGGTGCCGGTCAATCTGGGCAAGCAGTATCTGGACGGCCCCCTGCCGGATGATCTGGTGCGGGTAGAAGGTGTCAACAGTCTCCAGCACGCTGACTTCAGTAAGTTTGGTCCCCAGAGCCAGCTGGTGCTGGAGCGTTCCGGCAAGATGACCCGTCGCTATGGCGAGCTTTATAGCCAGCTCTCCCGCTGGGTGGCCAATGGCGGCAACCCGGCCCATATCACCCAGTACGGCATCAGCCTGGCCCAGATGGGTGGCGCCGATCGCATGGGCAACGTGCTGTTTACCGGTTATTACTCGCCGGTACTGGAGGTGCGTCATCGCCCGGATGCCAAGTACAAGTACCCCATCTATGCCATGCCCAAGTGCGGTGGCCGTTGCCCGAGCCGGGCCGAGATCCATCAGGGGGCCCTGGCCAACCGTGGGTTGGAGCTGGGTTACAGCAAATCCCTCATCGACAACTTCCTGATGGATGTACAGGGCTCAGGTTTTGTCCACTACGGCGATGACGATCGGCTGCAATACCTGGGTTACAGCGGCAAGAATGGTCATGGCTACGTGAGTATCGGCCGGGTGTTGATCGACCGGGGTGAGGTGCCCAAGGAGAAGATGTCCATGAAGGCCATCAAGGATTGGGCCAACAGCAAACCGGAGGAGAGCGTCAAGGAGCTGGTGGAGCAGAATCCTTCTTATGTCTTCTTTGAGCGTCGTCCCACCAATGACGTGATTGGGGCGGCCGGCATTCCGTTGCTGCCGCTGGCGGCCGTGGCGGCTGACAAGACCCTGCTGCCGATGGGCACGCCGATCCTAGCTGAAGTCCCCTTGCTCGACAAAGAGGGCAACTGGACCGGCAAACATCAGCTGCGGCTCCTGATCGCGCTGGATGTGGGGGGCGCCGTGAAGAAGGGGCACCTGGATCTCTACCATGGCATGGGTGAGGAGGCCGGTGTGGCCGCCGGTCACTACAAGCACTTTGGCCGGGTCTGGAAGCTGGGCCTGCACCAGGGGCCGACCGCCGCCCCCTGGCTGTGAGTCAAACCAGTTAGCCGCAATAAAAAAGCCGCCGGAGTCAAATCCGGCGGCTTTTTGTTTGGCAACGCGTGTGGTGCTTGCTGCGTCAGCCTTTCCTGATGTCCAGCCGGATGGCCCCGACCGGTTTGCAGCAGCAGGGTAGGCACTCGCCTGGGGAGACGAATGCCAACGGCACATTGGCATAGTGCACCGAGCCTGCCAGCAAGGGCGTGCGGCAGGCGCCGCAATAGCCGCTGCGGCACTGGAACTCCACATGATGGCCGTGGCGCTCCAGGGTCTCCAACACGCTCTCGCCGGGATGGGCGAGCAGGGTACCGTCGCGGGTCTGCACCAGCGGCGCCTGTGTGGCCTCTTGCTGTGTTGCAGGCTGCGGGGCAGTGGCCAGCGTGTTGGTGGCGTCACTCACAGCTCAAAGTCACCGAGATCATTTGCGTGTACTTCGCTGTCGATCAGGTCGACCAGCATATCGGGTAGCTGACTCACAGCTCGAAGTCACCGAGATCGTCGGCATGTACTTCGCTGTCGATCTGGCCGACCAGGTAGGAACTCACTTCCACTTCCTGCGGGGCGACCTGCACGTTGTCAGAGGACAGCCAGGTGTTGATCCAGGGGATCGGGTTTTGCTTGGCGCCGGCAAAGGCTGACTGCAGACCGACCGCACTCATGCGCAGGTTGGTGATGTACTCCACGTACTGGCAGAGGATGTCCTTGTTCAGGCCGATCATGGAACCGTCCTGAAACAGGTACTCGGCCCACTCTTTCTCCTGAATGGCGGCTTCCTTGAAGATCTCGAAGCAGGCCTGCTCGCACTCGGCGGCAATCTCGGCCATCTCGGGGTCGTCCTGGCCAGTGCGCATCAGGTTCAACATGTGCTGGGTGCCGGTCAGGTGCAGCGCTTCGTCGCGGGCGATCATCTTGATGATCTTGGCGTTGCCTTCCATCAGTTCGCGTTCGGCGAAGGCAAAGGAGCAGGCGAAGCTGACGTAGAAGCGGATCGCCTCCAGCGCATTGACGCTCATCAGGCACAGGTAGAGCTTCTTCTTCAGCTCGCGCAGTGTGATGGTGCGCATCTGTCCGGCGACGCTATGGGTCCCTTCACCGTGCAGGTTGTAGAGTGCGGTCGCCTCGATCAGATCGTCGTAGAAGCAGCTGATGGAGCCAGCGCGCTTCAATATCTGCTCGTTGGTGACGATGTCGTCAAACACCTGGGCCGGGGTGTTGACGATATTGCGAATGATGTGGGTGTAGGAGCGCGAGTGGATAGTCTCCGAGAAGGCCCAAGTCTCGATCCAGGTTTCCAGCTCCGGAATGGAGACCAGTGGCAGCAGCGCCACGTTGGGGCTGCGACCCTGGATGGAATCCAGCAGGGTCTGGTACTTCAGGTTGGAGATGAAGATGTGCTGCTCGTGGGGCGGCAGGGCCTGATAGTCGATGCGGTCGTGGGAGACATCGACCTCTTCCGGGCGCCAGAAGAAGGAGAGCTGTTTCTCGATCAGTCGCTCGAACACTTCGTGCTTTTGTTGATCATAACGGGCCACATTGACCGATTGGCCAAAAAACATCGGCTCTTTGAGCTGGTCGTTTTGGGTTTGGCAGAAAGTTGAATAGGCCATGGTTACCAGAATGTATTAAATGGATTAAACAGGAGAGCGGGAGCTTGTCGCTCCCGCCCGGTTGTCAGATCTTGCAATGGCTTATATTTTACAAGCCCCACCGGCACAACCGTCATCTTGCATATCGGCTTGTGCGTCATCCGCACCATCACGGGTGTTGTGATAGTAGAGGGTCTTGAGGCCGTATTTGTAAGCGGTCAGCAGATCCTTGAGCAACTGTTTCATCGGCACCTTGTTGCCTTCAAAACGGGCGGGGTCGTAGTTGGTGTTGGCGGAGATCGCCTGATCCACAAACTTCTGCATGATACCGACCAACTGCAGATAGCCATCGACGCTCGGTTGCTTCCAGAGCAGTTCGTATTGATCTTTCAGGCGATGATACTCGGGCACCACCTGTTTGAGAATACCGTCCTTGGAGGCCTTGACCGATACCAGGCCGCGCGGCGGCTCTATGCCGTTGGTGGCGTTGGAGATCTGGCTGGAGGTCTCGCTTGGCATCAGGGCGGTCAGGGTGGAGTTGCGCAGACCCACAGTGCGGATCTCTTCACGCAAAGTTTCCCAATCCAGGTGCAGCGGCTCGTTGCACAGGTTGTCGAGATCCTTTTTATAGGTATCGATGGGCAAAATGCCCTGGGCATAAGTGGTCTCGTTGAACGCCGGGCAGGGGCCGAACTCGCGGGCCAGCTGCACGGAGGCTTTCAGCAGGTAGAACTGGATCGCCTCGAAGGTGCGGTGCGTCAGCGCCAGACCGGAACCGTCGGAGTAACGGGCGCCGTTTTTGGCCAGGTAGTAGGCGTAGTTGATGACGCCTATCCCCAGGGTACGACGGTTCATGCTGCCTTTCTGGGCAGCCTTGAGCGGGTAATCCTGATAGTCGAGCAGGGCATCCAGGGCACGCACGGCGAGATCGGCCATCTCTTCCAGATCTTCCAGCTTCTCGATGGCGCCGAGGTTGAACGCGGAGAGGGTGCACAGGGCGATCTCGCCCTCTTCGTCATCCACGTTGTTGAGCGGCTTGGTCGGCAGCGCGATTTCGAGGCAGAGGTTAGACTGGCGTACCGGCGCCACGCTCGGATCGAACGGGCTGTGGGTGTTGCAGTGATCCACGTTCTGGATGTAGATGCGACCGGTACCGGCACGCTCCTGCATCATCAGGGAGAAGAGGTCGACCGCCTTGATGGTCTTCTTGCGAATGGCCGGGTCCTGCTCGTACTTGACGTAGAGCGCCTCGAACTTGTCCTGATCGGCGAAGAAGGCATCGTACAGGCCAGGGGCATCGGATGGTGAGAACAAGGTGATGTCGCCGCCCTTGATCAGGCGCTGGTACATCAGTTTGTTGATCTGCACGCCGTAGTCCATGTGACGGACCCGGTTCTCTTCCACGCCACGATTGTTTTTCAGGACCAGCAGGCTTTCCACCTCGGTGTGCCACAGCGGATAGAAGAGGGTGGCCGCCCCGCCGCGCACGCCGCCCTGGGAGCAGCATTTGACCGCAGTCTGGAAGTATTTGTAGAAGGGGATGCAACCGGTGTGGAACGCTTCGCCACCACGGATGGGGCTACCCAGACCACGGATACGGCCAGCGTTGATGCCGATACCGGCGCGCTGGGAGACATAACGCACGATGGCGCTGGCGGTGGCGTTGATGGAATCCAGGCTGTCATCACACTCGATCAGCACGCAGGAGCTGAACTGGCGAGTCGGGGTCCGCACGCCGCTCATGATGGGCGTCGGCAGGGAAATTTTGAAAGTCGAGACTGCATCGTAGAAGCGCTTGATGTAGTCCAGACGGGTATCTTTCGGGTACTTGGAGAAGAGGCAGGCTGCTACCAGGATGTAGAGGAACTGCGGGCTCTCGTAGATCTCGCCGGTGACGCGGTTCTGCACCAGGTACTTGCCTTCCAGCTGCTTGACGGCGGCGTAGGAGAAGTCCATATCACGCCAGTGATCCAGGTGCTCGTTGAGCGCCTCAAATTCGGCCTGGGTGTAGTCGGTCAGCAGGTGCTTGTCATATTTGCCCATGTCTACCAGACGGGCGACGTGTTGGTAGAGATGGGGCGGTTCGAACTGGCCGTAGGCTTTCTTGCGCAGGTGGAAGATGGCCAGACGGGCAGCCATGTACTGGTAATCCGGGCTTTGCTCGGAGATCAGATCAGCAGTGGCCTTGATGACGGTTTCGTGGATATCGGCGGTACGGATACCGTCATAGAACTGGATGTGGGACTTGAGTTCCACCTGGGATACCGACACGTTGTCGAGTCCCTCGGCGGCCCAATCCAGCACGCGGTGAATTTTATCCAGATCGATGGGTTCTTTGTGGCCGTTACGCTTCGTCACAAACAAGTTCATTGGCTGATGACCTTTGTAGTTGATTCCCGAAAAACCATCGCACGGCCTTGACCGCCTGGTCGTGATCGACTGCGGGAGCGGGGGCATGTTGTGCGATGAATCACAAGATATAGTGTTATTTTAAGTTCGAGCTACAAGATAGTGAGGTCTACCCGGCTTTGCAATCTGTGGATAAGGCATTAGCTGTGGATAAATTGTGGGTGTTGCGACCCATGTTAGTGGCTGCTCACAGTGAGTGGGTTTTCATGCGTCCGATCCGGTAAATGCAAGCCTGATGATCGAACATGGAAAATTTAAATAACTTTTTTTGCTTGCGAAAACGGGGTGTTTTTACTAGCAAATTCAGTCTGGTTATCCCTTGTGCAGCCTGGGTCAAAAGGTGTCCTGTCCCTGTCGGTTAGCGGTTGCCAAACGGCAAAAATGGGAGATCACTCCTGACCTCCCATCGCATCCTTGCGTACCCGTATGCCCCAGCGGGTGGTGCTCAATTAGGTCTCTTTTGGCAACAAAACTGCCTTTATGATCCATCAATGCCTGTGACCAGGCGGATCATGGGGTCAGGTTACCTCGTAACGCAGCCAGTGGTGCAGGGCCTGTACCGTATCAAAGTGCAGATCTGCGCCCCAGTCGGCGGGATCCTCGTCATCGCTCAGATAACCCCAACCCGCGACGGCGGTGCGCATACCGGCGTTGCGGCCCGCTTCGATGTCGCGCACATGATCCCCTACGTAGAGGCAGTGGGCTGCCTCGACCCCTAGCTGGTCGCAGGCGAAGAACATGGGCGCGGGGTCGGGCTTGCGTACCGGCAGGGTATCGGCACTGACCGTCACGCCGCAGCTGGCAAGCTCGGGCAAGGCCGCCAGCAGTGGCTCGGTGAGAAAGCCCGGCTTGTTGGTGACTATGCCCCATGGCAGGGCGCGTTCGTCCAGCCATTCAATGAGCTCCAGCATGCCCTCATAGGGACGGGTACCGACACACAGGTGGGCGGCGTAGAAGTCGAGCAGCGCGGCGCGCAGGCGAGTGGCGCCCAGCTCCTCGAGCAGCTCATCGCCAAGCCCGGCCCTGAGTAGCCCGAGCGCCCCGTTGGAGGTGGTCTGGCGAATGATGGCATCAGAGAGCGGGGCAAAGCCTTCGCTCACCAGCACATGGTTGACGGCCGCGCCCAAGTCAGGTGCGGTATCGAGCAAGGTGCCGTCGAGATCAAACAGCACGCAGCGCAGCGGCGCCGGGTGAGAGTCGCCCATCAGCCTTGCTCCGGGCGGATGAATTCCACCATGTAGTTGACGTCGACGTTCTTGCCGAGTTTGAACTGGCCGGTCAGCGGCGAATAGTGTACGCCGCTCATGTCCCGCACCAACAGACCCGCCGCTTCACCCATGCGGCACAGTTCGGCGGGGGTGATGAATTTTTTGTGATCATGGGTGCCCTTGGGGATCATCTTCATCAGGTATTCGGCCCCCAGGATCATCATCAGATAGGCTTTCGGGTTGCGGTTGATGGTGGAGATGAACACCCGTCCGCCGGGGCGTACCAGGGTGGCGATGGCGCGCAGCACTGAAGCCGGATCCGGCACGTGCTCCAGCATCTCCATGCAGGTGACCACGTCATACTGGCCAGGGGCCTGGCCGGCATGCTCCTCCGCCGTCATCTGCTGGTATTGGAGCTCCACGCCCTGCTCGAGGGCGTGGAGGCGGGCGACGCCGAGCGGCTCCTTGCCCATGTCGATGCCCATCACGCGAGCGCCCCGACGGGCCATGCTCTCGGAGAGGATGCCGCCCCCGCAGCCGATGTCGAGGACCTGCTTGCCAAACAGGCCGCCGCTCTTGTCGGTGATCCAGTCAAGGCGCACCGGATTGATTTGATGCAGTGGCTTGAACTCGCCCTCCATGTCCCACCAGCGGGAGGCGATGGCTTCAAATTTGGCGATTTCTGTCAGATCGACATTGGCATCACTATTCATTTTCTGATGATCCTGTGGCAGGGCGCGCAGGTAGCAAGACTTGGGCGCAATCTATTGTCCTGGCGGGCATTATAACGGACACACTTTGTCACACCAGCCCGACTTGTTATCCGGATTTGTGGCTTAAGGTATTTGGCTCAGTGTGTTACCATGACGCGCTGTTTAAGCCAAAGAACAACTAATTAGGGATTAAGGCTTTCTATGAGCGATCTGGCCAGAGAGATCACGCCGATCAACATCGAAGAAGAGCTCAAGAGTTCCTATCTTGATTACGCCATGAGCGTGATCGTAGGACGAGCTCTGCCGGATGTGCGTGATGGCTTGAAACCGGTTCACCGCCGCGTTCTGTTTGCTATGAACGAGTTGGGGAACGACTGGAACAAGCCCTATAAAAAATCGGCCCGTGTGGTCGGTGACGTAATCGGTAAATACCACCCGCACGGCGACATTGCCGTGTATGACACCATCGTCCGCTTGGCGCAGGATTTCTCCATGCGCTACATGCTGGTCGATGGTCAGGGCAACTTCGGTTCGGTCGACGGCGACAGCGCCGCCGCCATGCGTTACACCGAAGTGCGGATGGCCCGCATCTCCCACGAGCTGCTGGCCGATCTGGACAAAGAGACCGTGGACTGGGTGCCCAACTATGATGGCACCGAGATGATCCCGGCTGTCATGCCCACCAAGGTGCCCAACCTGCTGGTCAACGGCTCATCCGGTATCGCGGTGGGCATGGCGACCAACATTCCTCCTCACAACCTCACCGAGATAGTCAACGGCTGTCTGGCGCTGATCGAAAATAGCGATCTCACCATCGATGAGTTGATGACCTATATCACAGGGCCTGATTTCCCCACTGGCGCCATCATCAATGGTCGCGCCGGCATAGTGCAGGCTTACCGCACCGGTCGCGGCTCCGTCTATGTGCGCGCCAAGGCCGAAGTGGAAGTGGACGACAAGACCCATCGTGAGACCATCCTGGTTCACGAGCTGCCTTATCAGGTGAACAAGGCGCGGCTGATCGAGAAGATCGCCGAGCTGGTCAAAGAGAAGAAAGTCGAGGGCATCAGTGCCCTGCGCGATGAGTCCGACAAGGACGGCATGCGCATCGTTATCGAGATCAAACGTGGCGAGTCTGGCGAGATTGTGCTGAACAATCTCTACAAGCACACCCAGCTGCAGACCACGTTCGGCATCAACATGGTGGCGCTCGATAACAACCAGCCCAAGGTGATGAACCTTAAAGACATCCTGGATGCGTTCCTGCTGCACCGCCGTGAAGTGGTGACTCGCCGGACCGTGTTCGAACTGCGCAAGGCGCGGGATCGGGCCCACATCCTTGAAGGTCTGGCGGTCGCGCTGGCCAACATAGACCCCATCATCGAGCTGATCCGTCACTCCGACACCTCTGCCGACGCCAAAGCCAAGCTTGTAGCTCGGGGATGGGATCTCGGCAACGTGGCCGGCATGCTGGAAAAAGCAGGCGACGACGCGGCCCGTCCGGAGTGGCTGGAGCCGGAGTTCGGCATCCGGGAAGGTCAATACTTCCTGACCGAACAGCAGGCCCAGGCCATCCTGGATCTGCGTCTGCACAAGCTGACCGGCCTCGAGCACGGGAAGATCCTGGAAGAGTATCAATCTCTGCTGGATCTGATCGCCGAGCTGCTGTTCATCCTGGCAAGCCCGGAACGGTTGATGGAAGTGATCCGCGATGAACTGCTGGCCGTGCGCGAGCAGTATGGCGACGAGCGCCGCACCGAGATCAGCGCCTCCAGTGCCGAGATCAACATCGAAGATCTGATCACCCCGGAAGACGTGGTCGTGACCCTGTCTCACCAGGGTTATGTGAAGTATCAGCCGCTCTCCGACTACGAGGCCCAGCGCCGCGGTGGTCGTGGCAAGTCGGCCACCCGGATCAAGGAAGAGGACTTTGTGGAACGTCTGCTGGTGGCCAACACCCACGACACCATTTTGTGCTTCTCCACCCGTGGCAAGGTCTACTGGCTCAAGGTGTATCAGCTGCCGGAGGCGTCCCGTGGCGCCCGTGGTCGTCCGATCATCAACTTGCTGCCGCTGGAAGAGGGTGAGCGCATCACCGCCATTTTGCCGGTGAAAGAGTACGCTGACGACAAGTATGTCTTCTTCGCCACCGCTGACGGTACCGTGAAGAAAACCAGCCTGTCTGCGTTCAGCCGTCCGCTCTCCTCCGGGATCCGTGCCATCAACCTCAAAGAGGGCGATGAGCTGATCGGGGTGGACATCACAGATGGCAGCAACGAGATCATGTTGTTCTCCGATGCGGGCAAGGTGGTTCGCTTTGCAGAAGGTAGCGGCCGTGCCGATGCCGCCGATGCCGATGTCAGCGATGAGGTCGACGGGGATGACGAGAGTGTCATTGACGCCGGTAACGACG
Source organism: Aeromonas popoffii (assembly GCF_037818705.1). Lineage (NCBI taxonomy): Bacteria > Pseudomonadati > Pseudomonadota > Gammaproteobacteria > Aeromonadales > Aeromonadaceae > Aeromonas > Aeromonas popoffii. The sequence goes on from NZ_CP149129.1 coordinate 2,069,397, forward strand.
ACGATGGCAGCGACAACGGCGAAGGCACCGAAAGCAAGGGTACCTTCAAGGGCGTGCGTCCCATGGGTCGTACCGCCGGTGGGGTACGTGGTATCCGCCTGCTCAATGGTGACAAGGTGGTTTCCCTGATCGTCCCCCGTGGCGAGGGTGCCATCCTGACCGCCACCGAGAACGGTTACGGCAAGCGTACCGCGCTGACCGAGTACCCGACCAAGAGCCGTGGTACCCAGGGCGTTCGCTCCATCAAGGTGGACGAGCGTAACGGCAAGGTGATCGATGCGATCCAGGTCGAAGATACCGACCAGATCATGCTGATCACCAATGGCGGTACCCTGGTCCGTACTCGCGTTGCCGAGGTGAGTGTCATTGGCCGTAACACCGGCGGTGTGCGTCTGATCCGTACCGGTGAAGACGAGACCGTGGTTGGCCTGCAGCGTATCGCGGAGAGCGACGAAGAAGAGAACGACATCGTGGCCGTTGACGGTGAGGTGTCCGAAGGCACTGATACCGCGCCAGATGCCGGCTCTGCCGATGCAGGATCCACTGAAGGGTCCACTGAAGAGGGTGCCGCGAGCGACGAATAATCGCCCGTTTGCCTTACATGCGAAAGAGCGGCCCTTTGGGTCGCTCTTTTTGTTGCTGCAGTTTGCACCAGATGGCGAGCGCCCACAGGTCTGATGGATCAGCCTGATCCTGTTGCTGTACGCGTCGCTGATCACTTGCACCGCTAGCATTGCCGTACTCCTCCTTAATGTCGTTGTCCCCAATTCATCATGCTTGCGTCATCCCCCTGTCATGGGATGAGGCCAAGCTACCCCTGTCGCATTTAACAGACGGCGATGTGTAGCCATCAAACAGGAGCACCTTATGACTAGCTGGGTAATGTGGGAGATCTGGTGGAGCCGGGTATGGGGCGAACATCAACCAGCATCGCTGACAGAGGAGTATGAGGACGAAGTGGCCCATGAGCCATCACGACTGCCAGCCGAATTGATCGCGCAGGGCAAGGCCACGCACTCGCCTCGGCCAAGGGGGTGAGGCCCTGCTCGTCGGCAGGGTTTGTGGTGGCCGGCGAAGAGGGCGTTGTGAGCGCGGTTGACTTGTCGGGGCGATCAGAACAGCCGCAGTTGTTCGCCCGGGCGAATGAAGCCGTCCCGCCGCAGTTGAAGATGGCGCTGGCCCAAGCCCAAGCGCTTGCTGATGAGCCGAAAGCGCTGGGCGAGCAAGTCGGCAAACTGGCCTTCACCGCGCATGCGGGCGCCAAAGGCGGGGCTGTTGAGTCCGCCATCCCGACTGGCCCGTAACTGGTTCAGGATGGCCTCCTTCTGGCCGGGGTAATGCTCATCCAGCCAGTCGCTGAACAGGGTGGTCAGCTCGTGGGGCAATCGCAGCAGTATGTAATCGGCGCAGTGGGCACCGGCCTCGGCCGCCGCCTTGATGATCTGTTCCAGCTCAGGCTCGTTGAGGCGCGGGATCATGGGCGCGGCCAGCACGCCGACCGGTACCCCGGCCTGTGCCAGCTTCTCGATCACCTTGAGCCGACCCGTGCCTGTGCTCGCCCTGGGTTCCAGCTGTCGCCGCAGGGTTTCATTTAATGTCGTCACCGACACCATCACCTGGCAGAGCCCCTCCCGGCCCAGCGCGGCCAGCAGATCGAGGTCGCGCAATATCATGGCGCTCTTGGTGATGATGCCGACCGGATGGCGATGGGCCAGCATCACTTCCAGCAATTGGCGGGTGAGGCGATAGTGATGCTCGATGGGCTGGTAAGGATCCGTGTTGGACCCCAGCACGATAGTGTCCGGCTGGTAGCCGGGTCTGGCGAACTCCTGACGCAACAGCTCGGCGGCGTTGAGCTTGGCAAACAGTCTGGTCTCGAAGTCGAGGCCGGGGGAGAGCTCCAGGTAGGCATGACTGGGTCTGGCATAGCAGTAGATGCAGCCATGTTCGCACCCCTGATAGGGGTTGATGGAGCGACCAAAGGGCACATCCGGTGAGCGGTTGTAGCTGATGATGCTGCGGGCGGTTATCTCCTTCACCTCGGTGCGGGGATCACTGGCGGAAAATGCCGCTTCCCACTCGGTTTGGGCCCAGCCGTCATCGACCGTGTCGACCCGCTGGCCGCTGAAGCGGTGATCAACATTGTGGAAACTGCCTCGTCCTGCCATCACATCATGCCAACACTGTTTATATATACAGTTATCTTGCAAGTGAGCGCATCGAAATACAAGCCCCTGTTTAGTAATCGTTGCCTGAAACGGCATGGCAAATGGATCTCTTGCTTGATCCCGTCGCTACATTTCGTTTACATAGACAAAGTGCGAACTGGATCACGGAAATCATCATGAAACCCATTGTCTCCCGCTGGCTGTTTATCGGTGTGCTTGGCCTGGTCATCTGGCGGCTGATCCCGCTCTCCACCGAGCAGGCGCTGGCATCGGCCAACCGGGCCTGGCGTAGCGGCCAGTTCGAGACGGCGACAAAGATTTGGCAACCGCTGGCCGAGCAGGGGCTCCCTCGTGCACAGGCGCTGATGGGGTGGAGCCACGAAGTGGGGCAGGGCACAGATCAGGACATGGATCTGGCCATCAGCCTCTATCGCCAGTCGGCGCAGGCGGGCGATGCCTTTGGCCAATACCGGCTGGCGGAGGTCTATCTGCGCGGCGCCGGGGTGAAACGGGATCTGCGGCAGGCATTTCACTGGATGGAGCTGGCGGCCCGCAACGGTGACGTGCCCGCCATGCTCAAAGTTGGCGTGCTGCACCTGATGGGGGTGAGTGGTCGGGTCGATCTGCCTCAAGCCAAGCAGTGGCTCTATCAGGCCTCGCAAAAGGGTAACAAGCTTGCATTGAAGGTGTTGGAGGAGCTCGCATTGGCCGAGGAGGGGAGCAGTACCTTCGATTTCAACTGGCAACCCCTGCTTGGTGGCTAACTGGCAAGCGCCTCATTTGGCTGTAGAAAATCTCATCAAACCCGATACACCCCCGACTACTTCTGGTAGCATGGTTCGGTTTTTGGTTTGCCTTGTGCCGTTAAGCAAGCTGTTTGCGGTGCTGGGCGCCTCTGCAAAGTGCTGTAGAGAGCCAGAACATCACCCTTTTTGAATGATTTTTCCATCCCGCATGTGCCCTTTGGTAGGGGGCACCACTGTATAAGGAAACACACAATGCCAATCATTACTCTGCCTGACGGCAGCCAACGTCAATTTGCTCACTCCGTTTCCGTCATGGACGTGGCCGCGGACATAGGTCCGGGTCTTGCCAAGGCGTGCATTGCCGGTCGGGTAAACGGTGAACTGGTGGATGCCTGCGAGCTGATCGAAGCCGATGCTTCCCTGGCCATCATCACCGCCAAAGACGAAGAAGGTCTGGACATACTGCGCCACTCCTGTGCTCACCTGCTGGGTCATGCCATCAAGCAACTTTGGCCCCAGACCAAGATGGCCATTGGTCCCGTCATCGATAACGGTTTCTACTACGACGTTGATCTGGATCGCACCCTGACCGACGACGATCTGGCTGCCCTGGAAGAGCGCATGCTGGCGCTGGCCGCCAAGGATTACGACGTCATCAAGAAGAGAGTCTCCTGGCAGGAAGCACGCGACGTGTTCGACGCCCGTGGCGAGTCTTACAAGGTCGAGATCCTGGATCAGAATATTGCCCGTGATGATCAGCCCGGTCTCTATCATCACGAAGAGTACGTCGACATGTGTCGCGGCCCGCACGTGCCCAACATGCGTCACTGCCACCACTTCAAGTTGCAGAAGATGTCTGGCGCCTACTGGCGTGGCGATTCCAACAACAAGATGCTGCAGCGCATCTACGGTACGGCCTGGGCTGACAAGAAGCAGCTCAAAGGCTACCTGCAGCGTCTGGAAGAGGCGTCCAAGCGCGACCACCGCAAGATAGGCAAGCAGCTCGACCTGTATCACATGCAGGAAGAAGCGCCTGGCATGGTGTTCTGGCACAACGATGGCTGGACCATCTTCCGTGAGCTGGAAACCTTCATCCGTGGCAAGCTCAAAGAGTACGACTATCAGGAAGTGAAGGGTCCCTTCATGATGGACAGGGTGCTGTGGGAGCGTTCAGGTCACTGGGAGAAGTATGCCCAGGCCATGTTCACCACCCAGTCCGAAAACCGCGAATACGCCATCAAGCCGATGAACTGCCCGGGTCATGTGCAGATCTTCAACCAGGGTCTGAAGTCTTACCGTGATCTGCCGCTGCGCATGGCCGAGTTCGGCTCCTGCCACCGCAACGAGCCGTCCGGTTCCCTGCACGGTCTGATGCGGGTGCGTGGTTTTACCCAGGATGACGCTCACATCTTCTGTACCGAAGAGCAGATCATGGAAGAGGTGTCCGCCTGTATCCGTATGGTCTATGACGTCTACGGCACCTTTGGCTTTGAAAATATCGTGGTCAAGCTCTCGACTCGTCCCGAGCAGCGTATTGGCTCCGATGAAGCCTGGGATCGCGCAGAGGCCGCCTTGGCCGAAGCTCTGGTGCTGAACGGCCTGAAGTACGATTTGCAGCCGGGTGAGGGCGCCTTCTACGGTCCCAAGATCGAATTTACCCTGCATGATTGCCTTGATCGTGCTTGGCAGTGTGGTACCGTGCAGCTCGACTTTGCCCTGCCTGGACGTCTGGGTGCCACTTATGTGGGTGAAGACAACGAACGCCACGTACCGGTGATGATCCACCGGGCCATTCTGGGTTCACTCGAGCGTTTCATCGGTATTCTGACCGAAGAGTACGCCGGACTGTTCCCGACTTGGTTGGCTCCGACTCAGGCTGTGGTCATGAATATCACAGATAATCAGGCCGATTATGCGGTAAAAGTAGCCAAAGCATTGAATGATGCGGGTCTTCGCGCAAAAGCGGACTTGAGAAATGAGAAGATTGGCTTTAAAATCCGCGAGCATACTTTGAAGCGAGTACCTTTCATGCTGGTCTGCGGCGATAAAGAAGTTGAAGCCGGTAAGATTGCAGTACGGACTCGTAAAGGGGCTGACCTGGGCACTTATCCTGTTGAAGAGCTAGTGGCTCTGTTGACCCAGGAAGTTCAGACCCGCGGACAAAAGAAAGTGGAGGAATAAGCTATAAAAGGCGGAAAAAAACTGGGCAAGCAACCGCAAGCCCGCGCTCACCGGATCAATACCGAGATTCGTCTGAAAGAAGTTCGTCTCACTGGTATTGACGGAGAGCCTTTGGGTGTCGTCGAGATCCATGATGCACTGAACTTGGCCCTTGAGGCTGGAGTAGATCTGGTCGAGATCAGCCCTAACGCTGAACCGCCCGTTTGCCGGATCATGGATTACGGCAAATTCCTCTACGAAAAGAGCAAAACAACCAAAGAACAGAAGAAAAAGCAGAAAGTCGTCCAGGTCAAGGAAATCAAATTCCGTCCTGGCACTGACGAAGGCGACTATCAGGTAAAACTACGCAACCTGGTTCGCTTTCTGGAAGACGGGGACAAGGCTAAGGTCACCCTGCGCTTCCGTGGTCGTGAAATGGCCCACCAGGATCTTGGTATCAAGGTTCTGGAGCGCGTCAAAAACGATCTGGAAGAGTTGGCCGTAGTAGAGTCGTTCCCGAAAGTCGAAGGCCGTCAAGCAGTGATGGTCCTCGCACCTAAGAAGAAATCTTAAGGCCCACAAGAAATTGACTCATGGGTTCGCCCATGAGTCAGTTCGCCTTGCGATTTTGTTGTCACTCACAATGCGGAGTATGAAATGCCGAAGATGAAAACCAACCGGGGTGCTGCAAAGCGCTTCAAGAAGACTGGCTCGGGTCGCTTCAAGTGCAAGCACAACCACCTGCGTCACATCCTGACCAAGAAGAGCAGTAAGCGTAAGCGCAAGCTGGGGCCGAAGTTCATGGTTTCTGCTGCCGACCACAAACGTGTTGTCGCTTGTCTGCCGTACGCATAAGGGGGATGTGAAAAATGCCAAGAGTTAAACGTGGTGTGACTGCTCGCGCTCGTCACAAGAAAGTAATGAAAGCCGCCAAAGGTTACTACGGCGCCCGTTCCCGAGTTTACCGCGTAGCGGTACAAGCGGTAACCAAAGCTGGTCAGTATGCCTATCGTGACCGTCGCCAGAAAAAGCGTCAGTTCCGTCAGCTGTGGATTGCGCGTATCAACGCTGCAGCCCGTCAGAATGGTCTGTCCTACAGCCGTCTGATCAACGGTCTGAAGAAGGCTTCTATCGAGATCGATCGCAAGATCCTGTCCGATATCGCCGTTCACGACAAGTTGGCTTTCACCGCCCTGGTTGAAAAGGCTAAAGCAGCGCTGGTTTAATCCGGTCCTGTTATGAAAGATAAAAGGAGGCTTCGGCCTCCTTTTTTGTTGCTCGTCTTTTGCTGCCCGTCATTCTTCTATCCTGTTGTTGTGCTCACCCAGTGCGCTTCATCCCTGCAACAAGTCCCTTCATATGCCAACAAACTAGTGTTCTTTCCCCATATTTAATGCAAGTAGGGGGCAGGATAGGCTGCTTACCCGATAACAAAATGATTTCTAGGGAGAAAAGCCCACCATAACTATGGTCAGCCAAGGGGCTTTTTTTGTATTATTCTCCTCTTGACCTTATTTAGCCTAACAGGCTCCTGTTTCGGGAGTGGTGACGAGGAAGACATGCAACAGCTTGAAGAAGTAGTCGGCCAGGCCAAGGCCGAGATTGAGGGCGTCAATGACGTTGCGACCCTTGACGAGATCCGGGTCAAATATCTGGGTAAAAAGGGCTTTTTTACCGAGCAGATGAAGACATTGGGCACCTTGTCCGTCGAAGAGCGTCCCGCTGCGGGTGCCGTGATCAACCAGGCCAAGCAGCAGGTTCAGGATGCGTTGAACGAGCGTCGTGAGACCCTCGAAGTGGCTGTTCTGAACCAGAAGCTGGCAGCCGAGACCATCGACATCAGCCTGCCGGGCCGTCGTATCGAGAACGGTGGTCTGCACCCAGTGACTCGCACTGTCGAGCGCATCGAACGCCTGTTTGGCGAGATGGGTTTCAAAGTGGAGTGCGGTCCCGAGATTGAAGATGGCTTCCACAACTTCGATGCGCTGAACATTCCGGCTCACCACCCGGCGCGTACCGATCACGATACCTTCTACTTCAATCCCGATCTGATGCTGCGTACCCACACCTCCGGTGTGCAGATCCGCACCATGCAGCAGCAACAGCCGCCGATCCGCATCATCGCGCCGGGCCGCGTCTATCGTAATGACTACGACATGACTCACACCCCGATGTTCCATCAGGTTGAAGGCCTGCTGGTTGACGAGCATGCCAGCTTTACCGAGCTGAAGGGCATTCTGCACGACTTCCTGCGCAACTACTTCGAGGAAGACTTGACCATTCGCTTCCGTCCTTCCTATTTTCCGTTCACCGAGCCGAGCGCTGAAGTGGACGTGATGGGCAAGAACGGTAAGTGGCTGGAAGTGCTGGGCTGCGGCATGGTGCACCCGAACGTACTGCGTTCGGTCGGTATTGATCCGGAAAAATACTCCGGCTTTGCCTTCGGCATGGGCGTTGAGCGCCTGACCATGCTGCGTTACGGGGTCAACGACCTGCGTGCCTTCTTCGAAAACGATCTGCGCTTCCTCAAGCAGTTCAAGTAAGGGCGAGAGAACATGAAATTCAGTAAATCCTGGGTGATGGAGTGGGTCCGCACCGAGTTGAGTGACAATGCACTGGCTGAGCAGATCACCATGGCCGGTCTGGAAGTGGACGCCGTGGAAGCGGTGGCTGGCCAGTTCAACAATGTGGTCGTGGGTGAGGTGGTTGAGTGTGCCCAGCATCCGGACGCCGACAAGCTGCGGGTGACCAAGGTCAACGTGGGCGAGGCCGAGTTGCTGGATATCGTCTGCGGCGCGCCGAACTGCCGCGCTGGCCTGAAAGTGTGCGTGGCCAAAGTAGGGGCGACCCTGCCGGGTGATTTCACCATCAAGAAAGCCAAGCTGCGTGGCCAGCCGTCTCACGGCATGCTCTGCTCTTTCAGTGAGCTGGGTATCGACGTCGAAGCTGATGGCATCATCGAGCTGCCGGCCGATGCACCCATTGGCACCGATATTCGCGACTACCTCGATCTTAATGATGTGGCGATCGACGTGGACCTGACCCCGAACCGTGCCGATTGCCTCGGCATCGCGGGGCTCGCCCGCGAGATCGGCGTGCTCAACAGCGTGGACGTGGTCGAGCCGACCTGGACGCCAGCTGCTGCCACCTGTGATGCGACCTTCCCGATCCGGGTTGAGGCACCGACCGATTGCCCCCGTTATCTGGGTCGCGTCATCAAGGGGCTGAACCTGCAGGCCCAGAGCCCGCTCTGGATGCAAGAGAAGCTTCGCCGTGGCGGTATTCGCTCCATCGACGCCATCGTCGATATCACCAATTACCTGCTGCTGGAATACGGTCAGCCGATGCACGCCTTCGATCTGGCTCGGCTTGACGGGGAACTGGTGGTGCGTCGCGCCCACGCTGACGAGCCGATGACCCTGCTCGATGGCAATGAAGTGAAGCTCAAAGAGACCACCCTGGTGATTGCCGATGCCAAAGGCCCTGCCTGCATGGCCGGTATCTTCGGCGGTAATCGCACTGGCGTCTCTGAGACCACCACCGACATCCTGCTGGAGTGCGCTTTCTTTGCGCCGCTCTCCATCACAGGTCGTGCTCGTGCCTATGGTCTGCACACCGACTCTTCCCATCGCTTCGAGCGCGGTGTTGATCCCGAGCTGCAAGCCAAGGTGATGGATCGTGCCACCCGCCTGTTGCTGGATATCTGCGGCGGCGAAGCGGGCCCGGTCATCGAGGTCAAATCCGATGCCCATCTACCGAAAGCGGCCCCTATCCGCTTGCGTCGCACCAAGCTCGACAAAGTGATCGGTATCAGCGTGGCTGATGCTCAGGTGGTCGAGATCCTGACCCGCCTCGGCATGCAGGTGACGGTTGATGCTGACGGCTGGACTGCGCTGGCACCCTCCTGGCGTTTCGATATCGCCATCGAGGAAGACCTCATCGAGGAAGTGGCCCGCATCTACGGCTACAACAACATCCCGAACCTCAAACCTGCCGCCTCTCTGGCGATGGTTGAGCAGGCAGAAGGGCAGGTGACCTTGAAGCGCGTGCGTGACCTGCTGGTTGATCGCGGTTTCCAGGAAGCGATCACCTACAGCTTCGTCGATCCCAAGACCCAGCAAACCCTGTTCCCGCAGAGTGATGCTATCGTGCTGCCGAACCCGATTTCGGTCGAGATGTCCGCCATGCGCGTCTCTCTGTTCCCTGGTCTGGTACAGGCGGTGGTCTACAACCAGAACCGCCAGCAGCCGCGCGTGCGCCTGTTCGAGCAGGGTCTGCGTTTCATCCAGGATGAAAGCGCCGAGAATGGCATCCGTCAGGAGCCGATGCTGGCCGGTATCATCATTGGCAACCAGAGTGATGAACACTGGGACATCAAGAGCCGTGGTGCCGACTTCTTTGATTTGAAAGGAGACTTGGAAGCGATACTGGATCTCACCGCCGAAGGGGCCACCTTTAGCTTCGAGCGTACCGAGCACAGCGCCCTGCATCCGGGCCAGAGCGCAGCCATCTTGCGTAATGGCGAGGTCATCGGCCATATCGGCGTGATCCACCCGAGCCTCGAGAAGAAGCTGGGTCTCAAGAGCCGCGCCGTCATGTTTGAACTGGAGCTGGACAAGCTGACGCCTGCCAAGGTGCCGGTTGCAACCGAGGTCTCTCGCTTCCCTGCCAACCGTCGCGATATCGCAGTGGTGGTCGACGTTGCGGTTCTGGCTGGCGATGTCCTTGCAGTAATTAAAAAAGTTGGCGGAAATCAGGTAGTTGGAATAAACTTGTTTGACGTATACCAGGGTGCTGGTATGGCAGAGGACAAGAAGAGCCTGGCCATCAGTCTTGTATTGCAAGACACCCAGCGCACCCTGGAGGAGAAAGAGATTGCCGAGACCGTAGACAATGTCGTGCGGGCCCTTGGTGAAGAGTTGAATGCATCCTTGAGGGATTGATCTATGGCGCTTACCAAAGCCGACATTGCAGAGCACCTGTTCACCCAGCTGGGGATGAGCAAGCGTGAAGCCAAAGATATGGTGGAAGCCTTCTTTGAGGAAATCAGACAGGCGCTAGAGCGTGGTGAACAAGTCAAGATTTCAGGCTTCGGTAACTTTGACCTTCGTGAGAAGAATCAGCGTCCCGGACGCAACCCCAAAACGGGCGAGGATATTCCTATCAGCGCTCGTCGTGTGGTGACCTTCCGGCCTGGCCAGAAGCTCAAGGCCAGGGTAGAAAATGTTGAACCCAACGAGTGATAAAAAGCCAGGCAACCGCCTGGCTTTTACTTTTTCATGATAAAAAACCACCTTTTACTCACACTGCTGCTGGCAATGCCGGTGCAGGCTATGACCTTGCCTCTGTCGCCGGCCACCCAGGCCTATACCGACGCACTCAAGCCGCTGACCATCTGCTATCCGGCCCTGATCCTGCCACCCTATCTCGAAGAGTCGGGGGGCTTGCTGATCGATCAGCTGGAGCGGCTGGCCGAGCAGCTGCCGGTGCCATTGCTGCACGAAAAATTGCCAAACTGGTCCGCCGTGCAGCAGGGGCTGCTAGCGGGACGCTGTGATCTCATCCCGTATGTCGGCTCTTCACTGCAGGTATTGCCTGGCATGGCCCTGAGCCGCGCCCTGCTGGAGGCGGAATCCGCCATTGTCTATCGCGGTGAGCTGGAACGCGGCACCTTTCTGGTGTCGCCCGTCAGGCAGGCAAGCGAGGTGCTCAAGTCGCTCTATCCCCATGCAACCCAGTTGGCCCTGACCGATGTTGACAACTGGCATGCGGCGTTGGTGGCAGGCAAGGGGACTGCCTATCTCGGTGACTACCTGCAACTGCGTTACCTGATGCGCGAATACCCGGATGAGGGATTGCGGTTGCGCCGGCTGCGCAACGATGAGCTGGTGATCAGCTATCGCCTTATGATGCGGGACAAACCGGAGCTCAGGGAGCTAGTCGACACGGCGATCCGCTACATGCCCCCCGGTAGCCTCTACAAGGATCTGGGTCGCTATTTAGAACAGGGAGAGCAGGACATCAACCCACTGTACTTCACCGATGAAGAACAGGCCTTGCTGGTCGGCACCTCCCGTACCATCAAGCTGGTGGTGGATCCTGCGTTTATGCCTTATAGCGGCATCGACGAGCAGGGGCAGCTAACGGGCTGGAGCGCCGATGTGCTGCGCCGGATTAGCCTGCAGACCGGACTGAACTTTCATGTGGTGCCAGCCCGGGACAAGGAGGAGGCACTGGTCAAGCTGCGCAGTGGCGAGGCGGATATGATGGCGGGCCTGCTGGAGACCCCGGCCCTGACCCGCGAGTTCGACTTTACCCGCATCATGGTCGTGAGTCGTTACGCTCTGGTCAGCCGCAAGTCCCAGTCGTTCGAACGACTGGAAGCACTCAAGGGGGCGGTGGTGGTGCCTGCCAGCCTCTATGATCCCGACATGCTGGCACATTTTGGCCAACATGAGTGGCGCAAGAGCGAGACGATTGAGTCTGGCATTGCGAAGGTGCGGGCAGGCAAAGCCGATGCCATGCTGGCCGAGCTGTACCAGCTGCAATATCCGCTGCGCAACAACCAGTTGGATGGCCTGGACATCAAGGAGTTGCCGATCCGCTTCGGGCTTGGCTTTGCCATAGCCTCCCGCAGCCCCAAACTGGTTGGGGTGATGGAGCAGAGCCTGATGACCCTCACCGGCAGGCAGAATGATCAACTCAACCAGCGCTGGCAGCGGCTGGTGCTGACCCCGCAGGCGGGGGTCAGTTACGGTATCTGGCTGGGCTCCATATTACTGGCGCTACTGATCAGCACCAGCATCATCTGGCTGATCTGGCGCTCCCGCCAGCAGCTGGCGCGGGAGGTGAATCAGCGCCACGAGATGGAACAGATCTTGGCGCTGGAGAGCCAGTTCAGGGAGTCCCTGTTCCAGGCGCTGCCGGCCCCCGTCTTCCTGCGGAACAATCAGGGTGAGATCATCAAGCGCAACAAGCAGGCCAAACGGCTGGAGGCCCGTTATCTGACCGAACTCAGCCTGCCATCGCCCCAGTTACAGGGGACGGAAGGAACCTTGTCCCTCGGGGATCAGGTGTTCTCCTACGCCCAGATCCCGCTGCAGCTGGGCAAGCCGACACAGGCAGGGGATCTGATCGCACTGTCCGATATCAGCGCTCTGCGCGAGCGCACCCGTTTGCTGCATCAGGCCGAGCGTCGCCTGCGTGCCCTCACCAATACAGTGCCCGGGGTCGTCATTCAGTTCATTCTGCAGCAGGGCGGCATAACGCAGGTCGAGTTCATCAGCCGCGGCAGTTACGAGCTGCTGGGGTTGGCCAGCCAGCAGATCCGCCGCGATCCCGACAGCGTACTCAGCCGGTTGCTGCATCAGGACAGGCGCGAGATGCGGATGCCTATGCTGGCCATGCTGCAGGCAGGGCAACCCTTCTCCTATGCGCTGCGTTATGCCCATCCGGGCAAAGGAACGCGGTGGTTGCAGTTCTATGGTCGGGGTCGCAGCCAGCCGGAAGGGGGGTGGCGCGTTTACGGCGTGGTGCAGGATGTGACCGCCAGAATCGAGCAGGAGCATGCCCTGCAAGCCTCCCACGAGCGGGCCGAGCAAGCTGTGTTGGCCAAGGGACGCTTTCTCGCGGCGGTGAGCCATGAGATCCGTACCCCCATGAATGCCATTCTGGGGCTGCTGGAGTGGCTCGATCAAACCCCCTTATCGGCAGAGCAGCGCTCTGCGCTCTCCCATGTGAGACAAGCGGGGGACGAGCTGCTCGGCTTGCTCAACGATGTGCTCGATTTCAGTCGCAACGAGAACCGGCAGCTGGCGCTCTCTCCCCAGCCGACCGATCTGGTGGACTTGTGTGAGCATATAGCGGCGGTGCACTGGTCCAAGGCCCGCTCCAAACGGTTGCAACTGCGACTGGATATCGATCATCACTTGCCGGCACAGGTTGAGCTGGATCCCCATAGGGTGCAGCAGGTGCTGCATAATCTGCTCGCCAACGCCATCAAGTTCAGCCCTGCCGGTGAGGTGGTGCTGTGGGCCCGGCGTGAAGAGAACTGCCTGCTGTGTGGGGTGGATGATGAGGGGCCCGGCATCAGCGACGATCTGCTGCCTCGCCTGTTCCTACCCTTCGAGCAGGGAGGAGAGGAGGGCCAGCCCAGAGCTCAGGGCACCGGACTGGGGCTGGCCATCAGCCATCAGCTGATGGAGCAGATGGGCGGCGAGATCCGGGTCGAGCCGCGTCCCCTCGGGGGCAGCCGTTTCACCTGCACCTTGCCGTTGGTGTTGTTGCACGAGGCGCCGCGCTGGCAACCGAAAGTGGCCTGCGTCAATATCCAGTTGAACGATACGGAGCGTGCTTATCTCTTGCCCTGGCTTGGCGAGCTCGGCCTGAGCGAGGATCCCACCGGTCCCCTGTTGCGCGCCGCCGACGATGATCAGGGACTGCGTTACTGGGACTGGCAGGGCGAACCCTGGGTACCCGGCGCTGTGGTCAGCTTGTTGCAGCCCAGGCTGGTGTCCTCTGCTCAAGAGGAGATGAGTCTGCCGGGACAGGGGATGCGGGTGCTGCTGGTCGAAGATCACGAGGTGAATCGGGTGTTGATCAGCATGCAGCTGACCCAGCTGGGGGCCCAGGTACTGAGTGCGGCCAATGGCCAGCTGGCGCTCGACATTTTGCAGCACGAGACGGTGGATCTGGTGCTGACCGATCTGCAGATGCCAGTGATGGATGGTGCCCAGCTGTGTCAGCAGTTGCGTGACTCGGTGCGCTGGCAGCATCTGCCAGCCTACGTGATCACCGCCGATCTCAGCGAGCAGGCGGCCCAGCGATTGGCCAGTTGCGGTTGCCGGGGACATCTGGACAAGCCCCTGCTACTCAAGGATTTGGCCAACTTGCTGCGCAGCCTGCCGACGTCAGGTGACACAGTCCCGCCCCCGCTCAAGGCATCAGACGAGGATCTGGCGCCGGAATGGCCGGCACAGGCGCTGCCGCTGATGAGCGCTGAACTTGTCACCCTCTATCTGGAGGCCACTCGCCAAGATCTGGCCGACATTGATCACTACATCACACAAGGGGATGAGATGGCGCTCGATGCAGCTTTACACAAGGTGAAGGGGGCCGCCAAAATGGTCGGGGCCACCCCGCTGATCCAGGTGATCGAGCAGTGGAAACAAGACCCACGGCAACCCCTGATATCCCCACTGCGGCGCGCTCTGGATGAGGTCTGCCGGCGATTAGGTGAGAGAGTCTGACATGATCATCACAGATGAAGAGTTATTGGCGTTACTGGATTCGGAAGGAACACAAGAGCGTTTCTTCTATCCCGTGACCATCTATGCGCTGGATGGGATTGCCTATCGAGCGGCCCAGGCGGCCAGTCTGCCCGAGTTTGCGACCCTGCGCCGCACCAGGCCAGACGCCTGCTGGCACTGGGAGGGGGTGTTTGCCGCCGGTGCCATCGCCCTGTTTGACCCAGCCTCGCACGCTGGCGCCGACTACCTGCCGCAACTGGTGGCGCAGGGTGAGGGCATCTATCGGCTCTCGGATGACTGGCTAGCGGGCGTGCATGACCGTTATCAGCAGTGGCGGCAGTGGTTGGCCGGGACACAGATCTTGTTGCTGGAGGATCACCCGTTTCAGGGTGCTCACATTCAGCAAGAGATCCAGGGGTTGGGACTCTCCTGTCAATGGGTGCAGGATGGCAATGCCTGTATCCAGGTGCTGGCGGAGGGGAAGGTCACACTGCTCATCAGCGATCTCAGTCTGGTGGAGCAGGATGCCATCAGCCTGTTGATGAGCCAGCCCCAGTACCGGCAAAGCGGCCTGCCTATTATCTTGCTGTCTGCGCATGACCAGACCCTGATCGACGGTGCCCGGCGCCTGTTGCATGACGCCGGTTTCAACGTGGTGGCGGCGCTGGCCAAGCCCCTGTTGACCGACGATCTGCTGCGCTTGCTCAAAGTGCTTTACCTGGGGCCGCAGCGGCAACAGCGGCTCAGTGGCCAGCGCCGCACCATTCGTACCTGGCAGGGGGCGGAGAAGGGGCTGCTGGGGCTTATCTCGGATCCCCCCTCCAAGTTGCCTGTCTGGTTGGCGGTGACCGGCTTGCCACCACACTGGGAGCTGGTGCGGGAGTGGTTGGGCAAGCAGGGGCGAGACGCCAGTGAGCTGACGCTGGTCATTCACCGCCGTGACCACCTGCTCAGTCAGGCGGAGCGGTTTGCCCTGGTGCTACAGGCGAGTCTGGCCGGGGCCAGGCTCGCCTTGCTGCTTGACAATGATCAGCATATGCCGTTCGATCTGCTGGAACGTATGCCCCTGCAGCATCTGCTGCTGGGACAGAGCCTGCTGCCCGGGCTGGAGGCCATGACGCCGGACTCCCTGCTCGGGCGTTTCATCAACCGCGCTAGGGAGCTCGGCATCGCCCTCTATCTGGATGACCCCTTCAACCTGCTCGATAACGAGCTGTGGCGCGATCGCGGCATGACAGGGCGCTGGTAACCCGTGCCCCGCTACTTGTGTTGGCCTCCCGATAAAGCGCGCTTGCGCCACAGCCTGGCTGGCTGGCTGCATCCCACCTCGCGGGCATCCTTGCCCCTGATGATGGAAGTGGGGGGCATCCCCTGCCGGTTGCAAGAGCTGGCGGGGGCCGATCCCGAGTGTATCAAGGCGGCTTATGAAGCACTGAGCGAGCAGAGCATTTACTTGCGCTTCATGCGGGCCAAACAGCCCCCCACCGCCGATCAGCTCGCTTTTTTTCTCGATTATCCCAGAGCGCCCCAGATAGGCTTGTTGCTCACCGATGGTCTGGGGCGGCCGCTGGCCCAGGCCCAGTCCATCCGGCGGCGGCTGCACCCGGATCGAGCCGAGTTCTCCTGCCTGGTGGCGGATCACTTCCAGCACAGGGGGGCGGGCAGGCGCATCTTGTTGGCACTGGCGCTGCTGGCGCGCGCCGAAGGCATTCGTGAATGGACGGCAGAGGTGCTGGCCCAGAATCGCCCCATGCTGGCACTCCTGCGTGGGCTGGGGCTGCCGCTCACCCTGGTGACGGGGCGGGAGCTGGTGTTTGTTCGGCTTGATTTGAGCGTGCTTGATACCCTGTGACGCGGGTATCCTCATAAGACCAAGGGCGAATAGGCCTGTTTTTCACCCTGTGCTAAGGTCAGCCTTGTATGCGGTTAGAGGAAAATCATCATGGTGCAGTCAGCTAAACACATCGTCATCCTTACCGGCGCCGGGATCTCTGCTGAATCCGGCATCAAGACCTTCCGTGCCTGCGATGGTTTGTGGGAAGAGCACAGGGTGGAGGATGTGGCGACCCCGGAAGGGTACGCGCGGGATCCCACCCTGGTACAAGGCTTCTACAACGCGCGCCGCCATCAGTTGCAACAGCCGCAGATCCACCCCAACCCGGCCCACTATGCGCTGGCTCGCCTCGAGCGCCTGCTGCCGGGCACAGTCACCCTGGTGACCCAGAATATCGACAACCTGCACGAGAGTGCGGGTAGCACTAACCTCATCCACATGCACGGGGAGCTGCTCAAGGCCCGTTGTCCCGAGTCGGGCCAGGTGATCGAGTGGCGTGGCGATCTGCATCAGGATGAGCTCTGCTCCTGCTGCCAGTTTCCTCAGCCATTGCGCCCGCACGTGGTCTGGTTTGGCGAAATGCCGCTGGGGCTGGATCGCATCTACGGCGCGTTGGCCCAGTGCGATCTCTTCATTTCCATCGGCACCTCGGGGGCTGTCTATCCCGCCGCCGGTTTCGTGCATGAGGCCGGGCTGAATGGTGCCCATACCATAGAGCTCAATCTGGAGCCGAGTGAGGTGGGCAGCCAGTTTGACGAGAAGCGCTACGGACCGGCGTCCTTGCTGGTACCCGCCTTCGTTGACGAGCTGCTGCAACATTGTGGTGTGCATCAACCCAAGCAGATCGACGGTCACAACTGGATGGAGATGCGCGGTTCCTGAGCTACTGTGTCATGCCACCGCTGCAATGACCTGGTGAAATCGCCACACTGGCAACCCAAACGTGGGACTTTTTTGGCACAAATAGTCATATAACCTGCTGCTGGAACCGTTGTTGTACGCTTGGCACCGGGTGCGCAGTGAGCTGCAGGCCTTATTGGCTGCGATAAAAAGGGCGAATCAGGGGTTAATGCCAGTAAATTAAGCATTTTTGTGACTAAATATTCGAAATTTCGAATAACAGAAGCGGTACCATGGTTAAAGTGTCAATGTGGCTGACACCTTTGCCCTGACTGGCATCCAATAAAAAGAGGGAGGCATCATGCCTCCCTCACTCTTTAGCCTTATACCTCGTGGGTTGGTAATCAAACTCTCTTAACTGCCTTGCGTTAGACCCAGGGGAGACCTTTTGCATGCTGTGTTTAGAAAATCAGGGGGCGGGGAAGGGGGCGCAGGATTGTCTGATCACCAGGTCAGGATCGACAGTGATCAGGTGATTGTCCACCCTCACCCCGTTGATCCGCGCTAGCAGCCGGGTGACGGCGAGGCGTCCCAGATCCTCTTTGGGCTGATTGATGGTAGTGAGCGGTGGCGAGAGGTATTGCGCCAGCGCCACGTTGTCATAGCCGACGATGGAGATATCCTGCGGTATGTTCAATCCCGCCTGATGGGCGGCGCTGATGGCTCCCATGGCCATCATGTCGTTGAAGATGAAGAGGGCGCTCGGCCGTTTGGGCTGGGCCAGCAGCCGCTGCATGGCACTGAAACCACTGGCGCAATCAAAGTCCCCTTCCTGGATCCACTCCTGATTGACCGTGAGACCCGCCTCCTGCAACGCCTGTTCAAAACCTGCCTGCCGCTGGTTGGCGGGGGCGCGGCTGTGGGGGCCCGTAATGCAGCCGATGTCGGTATGGCCCAGTTCAATCAGATGGCGGGTGGCCAGATAGCCGCCGCGATGGGAGTTGTCGGCGATAAGATCCACGTCCTTGCTCTCCATGCCCCAGTCCATCACCACCACCGGCAGGTTCTTGAGCCAGTCGAGCTGGTTGAACACCTCTTGCTGCCCCTCGCTGCACATGATCAGCAGGCCGTCGACCCGCTTGCGCAGCATCATTTTGAGGTAGGAAAGCGCCGTCTCGGCCTGACCTTCGGTGTTGCCCAGCATCAGGTTGTAGCCCTGTTCGAAGCAGTAGCGCTCCACCCCGCGCACTACCTCGGCGAAGAAGGGGTTGCTGGAGGTGGTGACCAGCATGCCGATGCTGTTGGTCTCTTTCACCTTGAGGCTGCGGGCCACCAGGCTGGGGGCGTAGTTGAGATCGCGCATGGCGGCAAAGACCCGCTCCCGGGTCTCCTCTGCCACGAAGCGGGTTTCGTTGATGACGTGGGAGACGGTGGTGGTAGAGACACCGGCCAGCGCCGCCACCTCCTTGATGTTGGCCATCAGTGCCCCTGCGCAGTCTGGGCAAGCAGGAAGGCGTCGACTTCACCCTTCTCCGGGATCGAGCTCTGGGCCCCGAAGCGGGTCACGGAGAGGGCTGCCGCACCATGGGCAAAGAGCACAGCTGCCTTGAAATCGACTCCGGCCAGCTCGGCAGCCAGCAGGGCGCCGTTGAAGGTATCGCCCGCAGCTGTGGTGTCTACCGCTTCGACCCGAAAACCCGGGATGAGCTGTTGCTGTTGCTCGTTGCTGCAATAGACCCCTTGCGATCCCAGGGTGATCATCACATCGCTTATTCCCATCTGGTGGAAGCGGGCAGCCGCCTCGCGGGCGCTGGCCTCGTCGCACACCTTGACGCCGGTCAGCAGCTCGGCTTCGGTCTGATTGGGGGTGATGAGATCCACCAGCGCCAGCAGGTCGCCCGAGAGCGGGCGGGCGGGCGCCGGGTTGAGCACTACCCGGGTGCCGTGGGCGCGGGCCAGACGGGCCGCTTCGAATACGCTCTCGAGCGGCACTTCCAGTTGCAACAGCAGGGTATGAGCATCGGCAATCAGGACTTCGTGGCGCTTCACTATGGCAGGGGAGAGGGCACCGTTGGCCTCGGCGGAGATGCCTATGCTGTTCTCCCCCTCATCGCTCACATAGATGATGGCGATACCGGTGGGCAGGGTGTCGTCGAGCTCAACGGCACTGACGTTGATGCCATCCTGGGCAAAACCAGCTTTCATCTGGTGGCCGATGGCGTCATCACCGATACGGGCGATAAAGGAGACGGGAGCGCCGAGCCGCGCGGCGGCGACCGCCTGATTGGCCCCCTTGCCACCGGGGACAACCTGATAGCTGTGACCGGTCAGGGTTTCACCCGGACGGGGAAAGTGGGGTACGCGCAGCACATGGTCTGCATTGACACTGCCCAGAACGACGAGACGATTCATGTTGATTACTCCTGATGCATCTTGGCTTGAACACTTGGTAGGGTGAATCCAAGCCGGGAGGCACCGCGATTGAAAGGAAAAAGGGGAGGCGAACCTCCCCCGTCACCTTACTTGCTGACCACTTGCAGCGGTACCGGGATGGATTTTTCTACCGGTTGACCCTTGAGCACCTTGTCGGCGGTCTCGACGCCAATAGCACCGATCAGGGCTGGTTGCTGGGCCACGGTGGCGGCCAGTTTACCTCTGGCCACGGCGGCCTTGCCATCGTCAGTGCCGTCGAAGCCGACGATCATCACCTCTTTACCGGCGGCTTGCACGGCGCGGATGGCACCCAATGCCATTTCGTCGTTTTGGGCGAACACGGCCTGTACGGTCGGGTGGGCCGCCAGCAGGTTTTCCATCACGTTCAGACCCTTGGTGCGGTCAAAGTCGGCAGGTTGGGAAGCCAGCACTTGCAGCTTGTTGGCGGCCACGGCCAGGGCGAAACCTTCGCCACGATCACGGGCGGCGGAGGTACCGGCGATCCCCTCGAGTTGAATGACCTTGGCACCGGCACCCAGTTTCTGGGTGATGAAGTCGCCAGCCAGCTTGCCGCCGGCTACGTTGTCGGAGGCAATGTGGGCCTTGACCTCACCCTGCGCCGCGCCACGGTCCAGGGTCAGCACCGGAATGTTGGCCTTGTTGGCCAGGCGGATGGCGTTGCCCACAGCCTCGGAGTCGGTCGGGTTGATCAGGATGGCATTGACCTTGCGCACGGTGAGATCTTCCATGTTGGAGAGCTCCTTGGCCGGATCATTCTGGGAGTCCAGTACTACCAGTTGGTAGCCAAGCTCCTTGGCCTTGGCTTCAGCCCCCTCTTTCATGGTGACGAAGAAGGGGTTGTTAAGGGTGGAAACTACCATGGCCAGGGTGTGATCGGCGGCCTGGGCTGTGCCCAGCACGGACATGATGGCGGCAGCGAGCAGGGTATTGAGCTTTTTCATCATTTCATTCCTTGTGTGTGCTTACTTGCTTTTGTTATCGATCATCACGGCGAGCAAAATCACGCTGGCCTTGGCGATCATCTGGTAATAGGACGAGACGTCGAGCAGGTTGAGGGCGTTGTTAAGGAAGCCGATGATGAGTGCCCCGATCAGGGTTCCCATGATGCGACCCTTGCCACCCATCAGACTGGTGCCACCCAGCACCACGGCGGCGATGGCATCCAGCTCGTAACCCATGCCTGCAGTCGGCTGGGCCGAGGAGAGGCGGGAGGTAACGATGAGCCCGGCCAGTGCCGACAACATACCGCACAAACCATACACCGCCAGTTTCACCCTGGCCACATTGATGCCGGAGAGGCGGGTGGCCGATTCGTTGCCGCCCAGGGCGTAGATGTAACGGCCGAGGCGAGTGTGGTTGAGCATGAACCAGGCTAGCAGGAAGACGATGGCCATCAGCCAGATGGGCACTGGCAGACCGAACAGGTAACCGGTACCGAGCCAGGCGAAGTGATCGGCACCCTCACTGAAGCCGGTGGAGATGGGGCGCCCTTCGGTATAGACCATGGTCACGCCGCGCAGGGCGGTCATGGTGACCAGTGTGGCGATGAAAGCTTGCACCTTGCCTTTGGCAATGATGAGGCCGCTGACGCCGCCCAGCAGGGCTCCTGCTCCCAGAGTGAGGGGCACCACCAGCGCGATGGGCAGCTCCATGGCGACCATGGTGGCTGCCAGCGCGCCGCACAGGGCCAGCACAGATCCGACCGAGAGATCGATACCGGCGGTGAGGATGACCAGCGTCATGCCAACCGCCATGATGGCATTGACCGAGGTCTGGCGTAGTATGTTGAGCAGGTTGTCGGCGGTGAAGAAGTTGGGGCTTAAGGCCGAGACCACACCGATCAGCACCAGCAGGGCGATCAGGGATTTGTTCTCGATCCACCAGGCCTTGCTCATGATGCCGCGGCGGGAAAGGGGTTGGGTTGTCATTGGGATGCCTCTTGCTCTGCTTGCCACTGTTTACCGACTGCCGCCGCCATCAGTTTCTCCTGATTGGCGTCACGGGTGTTGAACTCTGCGCTGATGCGCCCTTCGTGCATCACCATGATGCGATCGCTCATGCCGAGCACTTCCGGCATTTCGGAGGAGACCAGGATGATGCTCATCCCCTCCTTCTTGAACTGGTTGATGAGCTGATAGATCTCCTTCTTGGCACCCACGTCGACGCCGCGGGTCGGCTCGTCCAGGATCAACACCTTGGGCCGGGTCAGCAGCCCCTTGGCGATAGCGACCTTCTGCTGGTTGCCGCCGGAGAGCAGTTTTATCAGCTGATCCTGACTCGGGGTCTTGATATTGAACAGGCGCACATAGTCGCTCACCGCCTGGCGTTCGGCCTTGCCGTCAATCTTGCCGTGGCTAATGAACTCGCCAAGGGCACAGAGACTCATGTTTTCGCGCACCGAGAGCTCCAGCACCAGCCCGTCGCCCTTGCGATCTTCGGAGATATAGGCGATGCCCGCAGCCAGCCCATCGGCCGGGCTGCGTGGTACCAGGGCGTGACCGTCAACTTCCACTTCACCGGCGCTGATGGGGCTGGCACCGTAGATGAGCTTCATCAGCTCGGTGCGCCCTGACCCCATCAGGCCGCTAAAGCCCAGAATTTCCCTCTGATGCAGGGAGAAGCTCACCCCGCGCACACCGGGACCGGCCAGTGCTTTCACTTGCAGGCTGACGGGGCCAAGCTCGCGCGCAAGGCGCGGATACTGCTCTTCCAGCCGCCGACCCACCATCATCTCGATGATCTTGTCTTCATCGAGATCGCTTACCGCCTTCTCGCCGATCCACTTGCCGTCGCGCAGCACGGTGACCCGATCGCAGATCTGGAAGATCTCTTTGAGGCGGTGGGAGATGTAGACGATGCCGCAACCCTGCTGGCGCAGCTCGCGGATCACCACAAACAGCTGCTCGGTTTCGGTGTCGGTCAGCGCATCGGTCGGTTCATCCATGATGATGACGCTGGCATCGAACGACAGTGCCTTGGCGATTTCCACCATCTGCTGTTCGCCAATCGACAGATCCCCAAGCCTTGTATCCGGCCCGTGCTTGACGCCGAGTCGGCCCAGCAGGCTGCTGGCGCGCTCGCGCAACTGCGGGTGATCGATGTTGCCAAAACGGGTACGGGGTTCGCGGCCGAGGAAGATGTTGGCGGCAATCGACAGTTCCGGCAGCAGGTTCAGCTCCTGGTGGATGATGCTGATCCCCTGATCCTGGGAGTCGCGGGGGCCCTTGAAATGGACCGGCTGGCCACGATAACTGACGCTGCCCGCATCGGCCTGATAGATGCCGGTCAGCACCTTCATCAGGGTGGATTTGCCAGCGCCATTTTCGCCGAGCAGGGCCATCACTTGACCGGGATAGACCCGCAGACCCGCTTCGTCGAGGGCGCGCACACCGGGGAAGGTCTTGACGATCCCGGTGAGCTCCAGAATGGGAGAAAGGGGCGAGGAGGAGGTTGTGCTCATTTGCAGCTTCCTTGACGAGGCTTAAAACGCCACACCGGCGCAGAGAATAATATTAGCGTAGGGGGTGACCTCGCCGCTGCGCACGATCGCCTTGCTCTGACGGGAGCGGGTCTTGAACGCCTCGTGCAGGCAGTATTCGATGGTGATGGGCTTGCCTTGGGCAGCGGCGTGCGCCTCTATCTGCTCGACCAGTGCCTGATGGGCGGCGGGGCTGATCTGCTTGATCTCGCTCGCCATGATCACCTTCTCCACCACCAGATCGGTGAGCAGGGCGGTCAGCACGGTTGCAAGGCTGGGGGTGCCCGCCATCAGCGCCAGATCGATCCGCTCAGGGCCTGCCGGAATGGGCAAGCCTGCATCGCAGACCGTGATCTCGTCGGTGTGGCCCAGCTTTGCCACCAGTGCGCTCAGGGGAGCATTGAGCAATACGCCTCGTTTCATACAGCACCTCGGCAGACTCGCGTCCGCATATCTGATGTTCATCCAGGCAACCGGTTACGCAACCGGTTGCGTCATGTGAAAAAGATAGGCCCTAAGGCGCGATCGATCCACTGTGAGAGGGTAGAAATGTGAAAACGATCTCAATGCAGAGGATAGGGAAGGGGAAAAGGGTGCCAGACAGAGCACTTGCACCCACAGGTCGCGGGATCAGAGGGCTTGCTGCACACCGGGGCGTGCCCGCATCTGTTGATAGTGGGTCGCCCCCTTGGGGAACTCGCCGATGGCCACGCCATCGCGCATGTGTTTGCGGCACCTTCTAGCATCCAACGCTCATCGCCGCGGCGGGCCAAGGCAGAGAGGTCACCCCCACGACTGCACCAGACGGCTGATGCAGATGGGAAGCATCATACTGGCGTGGTGATCAGATCCGGACGGAAGCTGTGCAGACTGCGATGGTGGCCCCTTATGAAATCAAAGACTTTTTGGCCAGCAGATAAGGGGAAAAACGGCTACGCATGCCGGGTCAAATCGCTATAATGTGCTCCCTGAATAGTGATTTCTCTGATGTTGGATAGTCAATTGAGTAATAAAATGCGGATCGGTGGTTCCCTCGAACAGTCCCTGAGTCAGGGATATCGTCTCGACCTCAAGGGGGTATTGCAGGAGAGTTGGCAACAGACGCGGCGCACCGGTTTCGGCCTGCTGCTGGCCATCGTCGGTGTCACAGCCATCTGGATATTGCTGAGCAATACCCTGCTGGCCCCCCACCTCAATCAGGAGGGGGGAATGGACATAGCCCTGGTGCTGAGCCTGCTTATCACCATCATGATGTCGCCCATGACCTCGTCCCTCGACATGCTGGGATTGCAGCAGTCGGTCGGTGTGCGTGCCCGCCCGAGCCAGGTTTTCGATTTCTTTCGCCACTTCCTGCGTCTCGGCAGCCTGAGTCTGCTCGGCAGTATGCTCACCAGCCTGTTTGGCCCCCTGTTTGAACTGGTGGGCCTGCCGGTGGTGCTGGCCTTCATCCCGTCTGCGTTGATCGGCATGGGATTGGTATTCTCGGTTCCGCTGGTGCTGGAGCGCGGCCTGTCGCCGGTGCAGGCCATTCTGGTGTCGCTCAAGCTGTTTGCCCGCGGCTGGCCCAGCATAGTGTTGCTGCACGGTGCCATGCTGGTACTGTTTTTCCTGGCGCTGATCCCCATGGGATTGGGCCTTATCTGGGTGGCCCCCCTCTACTTCAACTGCAAGGGGATCCTCTATCGGGATCTGTGCGGGGTCGCGGTCGAAGTGACGGAAGTGAGCGAAGGCCCCGATCATTTCAATGCCTAGCGAGTCTGAGGCCAGACGATGGCAAAGGCATATTTCAGCGCATCATGAGTGCGCAATGCAAAAGGATGGCATATGAAGAGGACTCGACTTGGCGCGGCGGCAGGCTTGTTGCTGTTGCCCACCCTGGGGTTGGCGCAGCCTTCACTGGATCTGCAGTACAGCACCTTCTACAGCCAGATGAAGACCTTCGCCAAGGGGGAGTTTGGTCACGCCAGGCTGGGCTTTTACCTGACCGATCAGCAAAATGGCCAGCACTGCCTGCTCACTTCGGCTCGGGTCTTTACCCTGGATCGGGACGTGGCCGCCGAGGTGACGGTAGACAGCGAGCTGCGGCTGCCCTACGACGACGATCTCAATCTGGACAAGGCGACCGTGGTGGTGGGGTTGACCGACGAACACACGGCCTGCGATCTGTCAGTGCAAGTGATGGCCGATGTGCAGCCCGTGTCAGGCAGCCAGTGGGATCTCAAGGTAGCTGAGGTGGTCAGGCGTCAGCAGGATATGCAAGCCCTGTTGAGTAAGCTGGCTGGCATGGTCGGCAAGTATTTCCTGCCCGAGATGGCGGGCGTGCGGGTGACTCTGATACAGCCGACTGGCACCGCCTATCTCGTCGACGGTGCCCGCCAGCAACCGCTCTCCTGGCAAGGGGGGCAGCTGCTGCTCAGCAACGCGCAACTGGCGGATTTCGCCGCGGGCACGCTGCAACTGCAGGGTGACATACTGCGCTTGACCCCCTGGCTGCACAAGGAGTGAGCCAGCCGCTTGCCTGTGAGATAAAAAAAGGAGCGCCAGGCGCTCCTTTTTTGTTGCTGCGGGCGTGTGTCTATCGTGCTTAGCGCACCTCAATCACATCCAGCATGTCCATCTCGTCGATGTCCAGCAGCGGTGCCTTGGGCAGTTCAGGTGGATCAAACGCCTTGTCACCACCATCAATGATGCCTGAGTCACGGTTGATGCTCTTGAAGTCGAACAGATTGTGATCGAGCAGGTGGCTCGGGATCACGTCCTGAATGGCGGTGAACATGGTCTCGATCCGGCCGGGGAAGCGGCGATCCCAATCCTGCATCATCTGCTTGATGGCCTGACGCTGCAGGTTCTCCTGCGAGCCGCACAGGTTGCAGGGGATGATGGGGAAGGCCTTGACCTCGGCATAGCGCACCAGGTCTTTCTCCTTGCAGTAGGCCAGCGGGCGGATCACCACGTTCTTGCCATCATCGCTCACCAGCTTGGGCGGCATGGATTTGAGCTTGCCACCGTAGAACATGTTGAGGAACAGGGTCTCCAGTATGTCGTCCCTGTGATGGCCGAGGGCAATCTTGGTGCAACCCAGTTCCTGGGCGGTGCGATAGAGAATGCCACGGCGCAGACGGGAGCAGAGGGCGCAGGTGGTCTTGCCTTCCGGCACCTTGTCCTTGACGATGGAATAGGTGTCTTCCTCGACGATCTTGAAGTCAACGCCCAAGGTGGCCAGGTACTCTGGCAGCACGTGTTCGGGGAAACCGGGTTGTTTCTGATCCAGGTTGACGGCCACCAGATCAAAATGGATGGGGGCGCTTGCCTTGAGGCTCATCAGGATGTCGAGCATGGCGAAGCTGTCCTTGCCACCGGACAGGCACACCATGATCTTGTCGCCCTCTTCAATCATGTTGAAGTCGGCAATGGCCTGACCTACGTTGCGCCGCAGGCGCTTCTGCAGTTTGTTGAAACTGTATTTATCTTTGGCGTTCAGCTCTTCTAGCATGCTCGTAAAACCCGGGACACAAATAAGCGCGTTATTATAGCCATGTCCCGGGGGAGGGCAAGATGCCAGGATGAAAGGCGTCTTATGATTGACTGCGCCGGCGGTCTACCGGGCTGCTGTAATCGGCGGGTTTGAGGATCAGCATGTCGCAGGCGAGACGATCCACCACATGTTCGGCGGTATTGCCGAGCAAGGCGGCAGAGAGGCCGGTGCGACCGACGCAGCCCATGATCATCAGAGTGGCCTGCAGGCTATCGGCCAGATCGGGCAACACCTCTTCCGGGAGACCTTCCGCCACCCGAGTCCACAGATGACTGATCCCATATTTGTCGGCATGGCTCAGCAGCAGACTTTCATGGTGCTTGCGAATGGCATCGTTATAGGCGTTGGGATCGAACTCGGGCAGCTCGATGGCTACGTTGACCGGGGTGCCGGGATAGGTGTTGACCAAGTAGAGGTTGGAGCCGAGCAGCTCGGCGATGGCGATCCCTTCCTCCGTGATCCGCTCGTTCAGCAGTTTCTGCTCCTGATCGTCACTGGAACAATTGATGGCAGCTATGATGTTGCCGCCCCGTTGCCAGTGGCCCTCCTTGACCAGCAGGACGGGACAGGGACACTTGCGCAGCAGGTGCCAATCGGTCGGAGTGAAGATGAAGGTTTGCAGAAACGAGTGATGGTGAGTCGCCTTGACCACCAGATCGTGGCGGTTCTCCAGCACTTCCTGAATGATGCATTCGAAGGGACGATTGTGCCAGACCACCTTGATCTCGCAGTCCAGCCCCTTGGCACGGTAGGGTGTCAGAATATCGTCGAGCCATTCACGGCGCTGGGCGATCACGCCGTGGCGCATCTCTTCCCGTTCGTCCACCGACAGCATGGCGGTCATCTCGTACGAGAAGTCGTAAATGGTGAGCAACAGGGTCAGTTGAGCGCCTTCATCCAGCTCAGCCACCTTGACCGCACGTTCGAGGGCAATTTGCCGCTCTTCTTCCGGGTTGATAACGACCAGGATTTTTCGGTACTTGACCATGTTCTCCTCCTCCTTGGCAAAAATACCAATTATGGCAGACCTTTAGCCATTACAGCTTAGCTCAGGAGGAGGGAAGGAGACGTGTGCCGGATCAAAATTCAGCGTAAACCGATCCGGCAACAAAGGGAGATTAACCGCTGGGAGGACGGGTGGCGCCAGCCATGATACCGAGGGCCACATGATCCAGCACGGTAATGTACTTGCCCTTGACGCTGATGAGCTCGGACTTTTGGAAGCGGCCAAGCAGACGGCTGATGGTCTCGACGGTGAGGCCGAGGTAGTTGCCAATATCACCGCGGGTCATTGAGAGGCGAAACTCCTTGGCGGAGAAGCCACGCTCGGAGAAACGCACCGACAGATTGTGCAGGAAGGCGGCGAGGCGCTCTTCGGCATTTTTCTTGGAGAGCAGCAGTATCATCTCCTGATCGCCCATGATCTCGTTGCTCATCAGTCGCATGATCTGCTGACGTAACTTGGGCATCTTGCCGGAGAGCTCGTCGAGCACGTCGAACGGGATCTCGCACACCATGGCCGTTTCCAGCGCCTGGGCGAAGGAGGGATGGGCATGCTTATGAATAGCATCGAAACCAACCAGATCACCGGCGAGGTGGAAGGCGGTGATCTGCTCATCGCCTTGTTCCGTGATGGTGTATGACTTGATGGTCCCGGAACGGATCGCGTAGAGCGATTTCAGCTCATCGCCTGCTTTGAACAGCTCCTCACCCTTCTGGATCGGCTTCTTTCGCTCAATGATGCTGTCGAGCTGATCGAGTTCGCTGTCGTTCAGGGTGAAGGGAATGCAGAGCTGGCTGATGCTGCAATCCTGGCAATGAATTGCACAGCCACCGCTCTGAATACGTCTGCCAGGTTTCTTTTCCGGGATCATAGGCTCATACGAATAATTGATTTATATCAAACAAGTTTACCATCAACTCATCCGTTTTGGATAGGGTTTCAAAAGGACGCAATCCCTATCCAGAGCGTATGAAGCCCATACGCGATGAGCAAAACTGCGCCGCCCTGGCGCAAACTGCGCAGTGTCAGCCAGTAGCGCAGGCGGTCTGCCAGCCCCCCCAGTGCAAACAGTGTCGGCAGGGTCCCGATACCGAAACTGAGCATGATGAGTGCACCGCTACCGGCGGAACCCGCCGCCGCACTCCAGGTCAGCATGGAGTAGACCAGGCCACAGGGCAGCCAGCCCCACACCATACCAAAGGGAAAGGCCTGCCAGGCCGAGGTGAAGGGGAGAAACTTGCCCGCCAGCGGTTTGATGCGAGGCCAGAGTCGGGCGCCGATGCGCTCAAGCAGCAATATGCCCTGCCACCAGCCGGCGAGGTAGAGACCGAGCGCTATCATCAAGAGCGCGGCCACCAGCCGCAAGCCGGCGATAGCGTGCTTGCCTGCACCCAGTTCGCTGGTCGTGGCCAGCAGGCCTCCCACCAGAGCTCCGGCTAACACATAGCTGAGGATCCGGCCCAGGTTGTAGTTGAGCAGGTAACCGAGCCGGCCCCAGAAGTGCTGCTGCTCGGGGGGGATGGCCATGGAGAGGGCGGCCGAGACGCCGCCACACATGCCGATGCAGTGGCCTGAACCCGCCAGCCCCACCAGCAGGGCCCCGATAAGATCAAGGCTGGCGGTCATCGGATGTATGCTTGCTGGTTTTCTGGGCGGGGCAGTCTTCATCGAACAGGATATTGGAGCCCTGGCGGTCGAGATCTTCAAACTGCTCGGAGCGAATGGCCCAGAAGAAGAGGGCGCCGGCGATGATGACAAACAGGATGGCGATGGGGATAAGGACGAAGATGATGTTCATGGTGCAAGCCTTGCGATGAGAGTGGTCATGATATATCCGTTGGTGGCCTGGGGCCCGGCGAGCCCGGCAAACGCGGGCTCCTTTTTATCGTGCGTATGCATGCGCCCATGGCTCAGCGATTGAGCCGCATGGAGTTGGTGACCACGATGAGGGAGCTCAGAGACATGCCCGCCGCCGCCACATAGGGTGGCAACCAGCCGCTGGCCGCGAGCGGCAGCACCAGCAGGTTGTAGCCGATGGACCAGGCGAAGTTCTCCTGGATGATCTTGCGGGTGCGAATGGCCAGGGTGCGCGCTTCCAGCAGGCGGGAGAGATCGTCGGCCAGCAGTATGGCATCGGCGCTGTTCTTGGCCAGATCCGTGCCGCCTGCCATGGCGAAGGAGGCGTGGGCACCGGCCAGCACGGGGGCATCGTTGATGCCATCCCCCACCATGATGTTGATATCGCCGCGGGCCTCATGTTCCTTGAGATAGGCCAGCTTGCCATCCGGCGTGACCCCTTTCACCAGTTCATCGACCCCGAGTTCGCGGGCCACCTCGTCGGCCTGGGCCGAGCTGTCACCCGTGAGTATGGTGGTCTGCAGACCGGCGGCCTTGAAAGCCTGGATCAGCGCCCTGGCATCCGGGCGCAATGTATCTGCCAGGATGAAACGGGCCAGCAGCCTGGATTCATCGGCCAGATAGATGGCAAGGCCCTGGCTGGCCGTCTGCCCGGCGGGCAGGGACAGCCAGCGTGCGCTGCCGATACGGTAATGCTGGCCTGCGATCTTGCCCTGAATGCCGTGACCTATGACGGGCGTCACCTCACTTGCCGCCAGCAACACAGCTTCGTCCGCCGCCTTGCTGCGAAAGGCGCGAGCGATGGGATGTTCTGAGTAGGCTTCCAGCGCGCGGGCGATGGAGAGGCACTGGGCCTCGCTCAGCTCGGCCAGCGCCGTGGTGCTGATCAGGCTGATGTTGCCTGTGGTCAGGGTGCCTGTTTTGTCCATCACGATCCGGTTAGCCTTGGTCAGCACGTCCAGCACATGGCCACGGCGCAGCAGAATGCCGTTGCGGGTCAGATTGGCGGTGGCCGAAGTGAGCGCAGTCGGCGTGGCCAGCGACAGGGCGCAGGGGCAGGTGGCAACCAGCACGGCCAGGGTGACCCAGAAGGCCTGCTCCGGCTGATGGAAGTGCCAGAAGGTCCAGACCGCAGCGGCAATGATCAGCAGCACCAGAATAAAGTGGCGCGACAGCTGATCCGCCATCTGTGCGATGGCCGGTTTGTCATCGAGGGCATGATCCTGCAGTCGCATGATCTGGGCGATGCGCGACTCCTCGATACGGTGGCTGACCCGGATCTGGAGCGGTGCATCCGTGTTGATGGTACCGGCATAAACGCTGTCACCCACCTGCTTGAGCAGCGGCAACTGTTCACCGGTCAGCATGGATTCATTAAGGCTTGCCTGTCCCTCGACGATGAGACCATCGGCCGGCAGGGTGGCGCCGGCCAGTACCCGTATCCTGTCTCCTACCTGCAGCATCTTGGCTGCCACCTCATGCTCGCCATCTTCATCGATGCGCGTGGCCATGATGGGCACCAGCCGCGCCAGGTTGGAGCTGGACTCGGACGCCTTGCGCCGGGCCCGTAACTCCAGAAAACGTCCCAGCAGCAAGAAGAAGACGAACATGGTGATGGAGTCGAAATAGACCTCGCCGGTGTTGAAGACGGTGGCCCACATGGAGGCGACGAAGGCGCCAATCAGTGCCAGCGATACCGACACGTCCATGGAGAGGTGGCCCTGTTTCAGGCTGCGCCAGGCTCCCACGTAAAATGGCTGGGCCGAATAGATCATGATGGGGGTGGAGAGCAGCAGGCTTATCCACTTGAAGTAGACCATGAACTCATCCTCGACGCTGATGAAGAGATCCATGTAGAGCGCCACGGCGCACATCATCACCTGCATTGACCCCAAGCCCGCCAGTGCCAGCCGGAACATGTAGCTGCGCACTTCTTTGGCGTAGAGCGCTTCCTGGGTGTGGGTCTGGAATGGGTAGGCACGATAGCCTATTTTGGCGAACCCCTTGAGGATGTCGCTCAAGGCAAGCCTGTCCGGATCCCACTTGATGCGCGCACGGTGAGTGGTGGTATTGACGTTGATGTAATGCAGGCCGGCAAGGCCTGTCAGATGACGCTCGATGAGCCAGGCGCAGGCGGCGCAAGTTAGCCCTTCCACGCTGAGCAGGATCTCGCGCATCCTGTGGCTGCCCGTGCCGCTGTCGGTGACGAAATCCTGCTGTACCTCGGTCAGATCGTAGTGGGTGAGGGCAGCCAGCTCTTGCGGGACCAGTTCACCCTTGATACCGGGCGCTGTGCGGTGCTCGTAATAGCTGGAGAGGCCACACTCCATGATGGTTTCTGCCACCGCCTGACAGCCGGGGCAGCACATGGGTTGGACTATGCCCTTGATCTCGAGTGCATAGCGACTGCCGGCGGGTACCGGCTCACCGCAATGGAAACAAGCGTTGATGGCGTCTTGCCCTGGGAGGCAAGGTAAGCGATCTAGGCATGGGGCGTGCTGGCGGGAAGCTGCGTCGCCAGGGTGAAAACCGCCAGTCATGGCTTAACGTCCTTTGGGATCGAGTTCTACGGGCGCCTTGGTCGGGAGCTGGACTGTCTCTTGCAGACGCCATTCGTGATTGAGGGCATCGACCCGGATATGCCATTTCCCATTCAATGGTTTATCGAGCGGCAGGCGATAGACGCCGCTGGCGTCAGCCGTCACCATGTGCTCGCTGTCCATGCCGGCCAGGGTCGGATGGAATAGGGAAAGGTAGAGGGCCTGACCGGGGGCAATCTCTCCCGAGAGGGGTTTGAGGGTCAGCTCCTTGTCATTCACTTCCAGCGCGATGTGAATGTTGAGGGCTTCGGAGCGACGGAACTTGCTCAGGTCCTGATTAATCTCTTTGCCTTGCTTGTAATAGTCTTCGGCGACCAGGTTGACGCCATCCTTGCTGGCGATGATGCCAGTGCTGATGCTGGCGATCACGGCGGCGGCCGGGAGGGTGATGATGAACCAGGGCCAAAATTGGCGATACCAGGGTTGGGACATAGTGAGTGCTACCGAAACGTATGATTAACAGAATGGAGGCTTTCCAGCCAACACAAGATAACAAAAAGCCTCGAAGAGTCGAGGCTTTTTGCTGAGTAATCACGTGCTTATCACATGTTACTGCTTATTTTACATGTTGTTGTGGGACAAACTATAAACGTAGGAGGCGAGCAGGTGCACCTTGTCTTCGCCCAGAATATCCCTCCAGGCTGGCATGACGCCGTGACGACCGTGGGTGATGGTCTGCTCGACCACCTGACGGGAACCGCCATACAGCCAGATATTGTTGGTCAGATCCGGTGCCCCGACGGCGATACCGCCCTTGGCATCGGCCCCGTGGCAGGCTGCGCAGATAGCAAAGCGGGCTTCACCTTTCTTCGCTTCCACCAGATCGACCTTGCGACCGGAGAGGCTCAACACATAGGAGGCCACTTCCTGAACGCCGTCCTTGCCGAGGATTTCACCCCAGGCAGCCATCACACCATGACGACCGTCCATGATGGTGGTCTTGATCTGATCCGGTTGACCACCCCATTGCCATTCGCTGTCGGTCAGGTTCGGGAAACCGCGACCGCCGCGGGCATCGGAACCGTGGCACTGGGAGCAGTTCTGCAGGAACAGACGCTGACCCACCTTGCGCGCTTCTGGATCGGCGGCGATCTCTTCAATGGCGCGATAGGTCTTGCCATCGGCCTGATAGGCCAGCTCTCGGAACTTGGCGCCGTAGATCTCGTCAGCCTTGACCAGTTCGCGGTCAAACTCCACCGCCCGACCTTCAGCCTTGGCGGAGGCCGCCGCAGCCTTGGACTCGGCCAGCGAGCGAACATCCTGGTTGGAGCTCTGCCAGGCCAGCAGACCCTTCCAGTTACCCAGCCCCGGGAAGGCCAGCAGATAGAGCAGACCGGTGACGATGAAGAAGAAGAACATGTAGGTCCACCACTTCGGCAGCGGGTTGTTCATCTCTTCGATACCGTCGAAGGAGTGTCCCATGGACTTGCCCTCCTCCACGCCCATTTTGTCGCGCAAGCACCACACCAGCAGCAAGAAGCAGCCAAGTATGGTCCCCAGGCTGAGGACGGTCACAAAAATGCTAAACAAAGTGCTCATTATTGTTTCGCTCCTGCGTTCTTGTTATCAGCACCGGGTTGCTCGTCGTCGGCAAACACCAAGTTGGCAGCCTCGTCGAAAGAGGCCTTGCGGCGCTTGCTGTATGCCCAGACGATGATGCCGATCATGATGGCCATCAACAGCAGGGTATAAAGGCCGCGAAATGTGCCGTAATCCATATCCTGACTCCTTTATTTCAGGGCATGACCCAGTGATTGCAGATAGGCTACCAGTGCATCCAGTTCGGTTTTACCCTTAACGGCTTCAGCTGCACCCTGGATGTCAGCGTCGCTGTAAGGCACGCCGAAGTGATCCCGGAACAGCGCCAGTTTCTTCCCGGTCAGTTCACCGGTCAGGACATTGGTGTCGAGCCAGGGGAAGGACGGCATGTTGGACTCGGGTACCACATCGCGCGGGTTGATCAGGTGAGCGCGGTGCCAGTCGTCTGAATAGCGACCGCCCACACGGGCCAGATCCGGGCCGGTACGCTTGGAGCCCCAAAGGAAGGGGTGCTCCCACACGCTTTCACCCGCGACCGAGTAGTGGCCGTAACGCTCAATTTCAGCGCGAAGCGGACGGATCATCTGGCTGTGACAAACGGAGCAGCCTTCGCGGATAAAGATATCGCGGCCTTCCATCTGCAGGGCAGAGTAGGGCAGGAGGCCCTCTACCGGCTCAGTGGTCTGCTTTTGGAAGAACAGGGGGGTGATTTCGACCAGGCCCCCCAGGCTGATGGCAAATATGATGCCGACCACCAGCATGGGAACGCTCTTTTCAAAGATCTCGTGACGGTTTTTGTTGCTCATGCGTTGACCTCTTCAATCATGCTGGCTGTGCGACAGGTTCCAGGGAACCCTTGGGCGCAGTGATGGTGCGATAGGCGTTGTAGGCCATCAGCAACATACCGGTGACAAAGAAGCAGCCACCCAGGAAGCGCACGAAGTAGAAGGGATAAGAGGCCTGCAGCGATTCCACGAAGCTGTAGGTCAGGGTGCCGTCGTCGTTGACCGCACGCCACATCAGACCCTGCATCACGCCGGAAATCCACATGGATACGATGTAGAGCACTGTGCCCACGGTGGCCAGCCAGAAGTGCACGTTGATCAAGCGGATGCTGTACATGCGACCCTGATCGAACAGGTTCGGGATCAGGTGATACACGGCGCCGATGGATACCATGGCAACCCAACCCAGTGCGCCTGAGTGGACGTGACCTACGGTCCAGTCGGTGTAGTGGGAGAGGGCGTTGACCGTCTTGATCGCCATCATGGGGCCTTCGAAGGTGGACATGCCGTAGAACGACAGGGACACGACCAGGAAGCGCAGAATGGGGTCATAACGCAGTTTGTGCCAGGCGCCGGAGAGGGTCATGATGCCGTTGATCATGCCACCCCAGGAGGGGACGAACAGGATCAGGGACATGACCATGCCCAGCGACTGGGCCCAGTCAGGCAGCGCGGTATAGTGCAGGTGGTGCGGACCGGCCCATATATAGAGGGAGATCAGCGCCCAGAAGTGCACGATGGAGAGGCGGTAGGAGTAAACCGGACGACCCGCCTGCTTGGGCACGAAGTAGTACATCATCCCGAGGAAGCCGGCGGTCAGCAGGAAGCCTACCGCGTTGTGGCCATACCACCACTGCACCATGGCATCCATGACACCGGAATACATGGAGTAGGACTTCATGCCGGAAAGCGGCACGGCCATGCTATTGACGATGTGGAGCACGGCCACCGTGATGATGAAGGCGCCAAAGAACCAGTTCGCCACATAGATGTGGGAGGTGGTACGTTTGACCAGGGTGCCGAAGAAAACGACGGCGTAGGCGACCCAGACGATGGCGATGGCGATATCGATCGGCCATTCCAGCTCTGCGTACTCCTTGGAGGTGGTGTATCCCAGCGGCAGCGAAATGGCGGCAGACAGGATGATTGCCTGCCAGCCCCAGAAAACGAAGGTCGCCAGGGGGCCACAAAACAGTCTGGTTTGACAGGTGCGTTGCACCACGTAAAACGAGGTGGCCATCAGTGCGCTGACGCCGAAGGCGAAGATCACTGCGTTGGTATGGAGGGGCCGCAGACGACTGTAAGTCAGCCACGGGGTCTCGAAGTTGAGGGCAGGCCAGATCAACTGGGCTGCGATCAGTACGCCAACCGACATGCCGACAATTCCCCAGACAATCGTCATGACGGTGAACTGGCGAACAACGGTGTAGTTGTACTCAGGATGGTTAGTTATATGGCTCATCGTTGTATTCCGCTTCCGATGCTGCTGTTGTTTGATTTTTTGTCCAGTGACATGGACCGACATCATTGGCTACTGCCAACCTTCTGTTAACAACTGTTAATAAAAGGAAAAGCAAAAAGTAGCTAAATGAAAATTCGTTGGGAATGATACTGAAGTGACAGGTAAAATAACAGTATAAACAGTGATATATTTGGCTCCGACTGGTCTCGCCTGCTCAATTATTTACCTTGCGCGAGATCACGAAAATGTCATTTTTAAGGCATCTTAAAAGGTTGTTTTTTC
Source organism: Aeromonas popoffii (assembly GCF_037818705.1). Classification (NCBI taxonomy): domain Bacteria; kingdom Pseudomonadati; phylum Pseudomonadota; class Gammaproteobacteria; order Aeromonadales; family Aeromonadaceae; genus Aeromonas; species Aeromonas popoffii. The sequence goes on from NZ_CP149129.1 coordinate 2,105,388, forward strand.
ATGAAAGAGAGACTCACTTCACGCAAAATTGCCCATTTGGCGATCGTTCTGGCCATTTTGCTCGGATTGGTTGCTTATCGAACCTGGTTTGGCGGGGGGCAGACGGCGGTGGCAGGGGCAGAAAAAGATCAGATTTGTGATCTGTCCCACGCCTCCTGCAGCCTGTTGGTGGGCGACAAACCGATGACCGTCAGCGTCGCCTCCTTGCCGGTGCAGGCCGAACATGACTTCGTGATACTGCTTCAGGGGGGGGATCCCGCCTTGAAACCGGTGAAAGCCTGGCTGGAGGGGCGAGACATGTTCATGGGTACCATACCGGTCAGTTTCGAGCCTGCAGATCGCGGCTGGCAGGGGTCGGCCCTGGTGGGTTCCTGCACCTCGGCAGTGATGGTCTGGCTGCTCAATATCGAGTGGAACAATGGCCAGCGCCAGCAGTTGGAACTCTCGGTCAGTCGTTGAATGGCTGCCTTTATGAAGAAAAGGAGGGGGGTGAAGGTGAAAATAGATTTGAAATTTTCAGGCAGGGCGTTACCTTGCACAGATTATCAGGGAGTGAAGTTCATTTAATCATGATTGAAAAACAACCGTTTTATCGCACCCTCAACCAGCAGGCCAAGGCGTTGCTGGAGGGGGAAACCGATCTGATTGCCAATCTGGCCAACCTGTCCGCGCTGCTTAATCAGGAGCTGGCCGAGATCAACTGGGTGGGTTTTTACCTGTTGCAGGGAGATACCCTGGTGCTCGGTCCGTTCCAGGGCAAACCGGCCTGCGTACGTATTCCGGTCGGCCGTGGGGTATGCGGCACTGCGGTTGCTGAGGGGCAAACCCAGCTCATTGACGATGTGCATCAATTTGAAGGGCATATCGCTTGCGATGGCGCCAGCAACTCGGAAATCGTGATCCCGGTGCGCCGTGGTGGCGAGATCATTGGCGTGCTGGATATCGATAGCCCAATTTTCAACCGTTTTGACGCAGAAGACCGGATTGGGTTGGAAGAAACAGTGCAAATTTTGGAAAGCATGCTCTAAGTCATTGCTTGATGGTTCGCAAAAGGCCCCAAGCTCTCTATAATGGGGCCTTTGTTGTGCTCGGGCGTGCCCGCGCGTTTATATGAAAGCCAAGGTTATACATGGAAAACACTGAGAAGCTGAAGAACAGTAAAGAGATCGTTGCCTACCTGGTCGAGAAATTCCCGGCCTGCTTCATCGCTGAAGGAGAGGCCAAGCCACTCAAGATTGGCATCTTCCAGGATTTGGCCGAGCGTCTTGCTGACGACGCCAGAGTATCCAAGACCATGCTGCGCTCTGCACTGCGTCAATACACCTCCAGCTGGCGTTACCTGCATGGCCTTAAGGCTGGCCAGGCCCGTGTCGATCTGGACGGAAATCCGGGTGAACTGCTCACCGAAGAGCACATCGAACATGCCAAGCAAGCCCTGAAAGAGAGCAAAGAACGCGTCTTTGCCAGCCGTCGTACCAATACTAAAGAAGAGAAGGCCAAGCAGCCCCGTCGTCCTGCCCCGCGCAAGGCTGATGCTGTCGCCAAATCTGACAAGCCCAAAGCCGCACCCAAGGCCCCCGTTGCCGATGCGCCGCTGGTGAAGGTCGATGCTGCTAATCTGAAAGTGGATCAAGGCGTCAGGGTCGTGCTGGGCAAGTCTCCTGTACCGGCGACCATCAAGGAAGTGACCAAGGATGACGTTCAGGTCCAACTGCAGACCGGCATGATGCTGCGGGTCAAATTTGAGCATCTGGTTCTCTAAGGAGACAAATGTTGAAGCATGGCGTAATTCGTTTTTCCCTCGTTGCCTGTAGCCTGGCGCTTGCCGGGCTTGCACAGGCCATCGAGCCGGTGCTCAAGGAAAGTGATTTGCCTGTGTTGGCTCAAGAGAGCCAACATGCTACGGCTAGCAAGCGAATTGCCAATCTGTTTACCCGCTCGCATTACAAGCAGTTCAAGCTGGACGATACCTTTTCCTCCGTGATTTACGACAAGTATCTGGAGAATCTGGACTACAGCAGAAACCTGTTTTTGGCCTCTGATATCAGCCGCTTTGAAAAGTACCGTAACGGTTTTGACACCGACTTCGAAAGAGGACGGCTGGCACCTGCCTACGAGATGTTCAATCTGAGTCAGCAGCGGCGTTATGAGCGGTTCGAATACGCCCTCAAACTGCTCGATACTCCTTTCGATTTTACCCAGCCCGACAATTACATCTTTGATCGGGAAGGGGTGGCTTGGCCCAAAGACGAAGCAGAACTCAACGAGTTGTGGCGTCAGCGTGTCAAGTTCGATGCCCTGAGCCTCAAGCTCAGTGGCAAGGAGTGGCCCGAGATCAAGGAGTTGCTTGGCAAGCGTTACAACAATGCCATCAAGCGGATGTCCCAGACCGAGAGCGAGGACGTGTTCCAGCTATTCATGAACTCCTTCGCCCGTGCCATCGAGCCGCACACCAGTTATCTATCCCCGCGTAATGCCGATCGCTTCAACACCGAGATGAACCTCTCGCTGGAAGGCATAGGTGCCGTGTTGCAGGCGGATGATGATTTCACCGTGATTCGCTCCCTGGTACCGGGTGGCCCGGCCGCCAAGTCCAATCACCTCAAGCCCGATGACAAGATAACCGGGGTAGGGCAGGACGATGGCAAGATTGTCGATGTGATCGGCTGGCGTCTCGATGACGTGGTCGAACTCATCAAGGGGCCAAAAGGCAGCAAGGTGAAGCTGGAGATCCAGCGCGGTAAAGGCGCGACCGTCAAGACCGAGCAGATTGAGCTGACCCGCGACAAGGTGCGCCTGGAAGACAGAGCCGCCAAGTCCAAGGTGATTAACGCCGAAGGCAAGAAGATTGGCGTCATCGAGATCCCGAGTTTCTACGTCAATCTGCACGACGACGTGATCAAGGAGCTCTCCAGCCTGAACAAGCAGAATATCGATGGTCTGATCATCGATCTGCGCGGTAACGGCGGTGGTGCGCTGACCGAAGCCTCCGCCCTGAGCGGTCTCTTCTTCGCCAGCGGTCCCGTGGTGCAAATTCGTGATCACATGGGCCGCATCACGGTCAATGGCGATGACGATGGCAACGTCTACTACGGCGGCCCCATGTCGGTGATGATTGACCGCTACAGTGCCTCGGCCTCCGAGATTTTCGCAGCTGCCATGCAGGATTATGGCCGCGCCCTGATCCTGGGTGAAAACTCGTTCGGCAAGGGCACAGTGCAGCAGCATCGCAGCCTCGCCAAGGTCTATGACTTCTACGAGCAGCCACTGGGTCACGTGCAGTACACCATCGCCAAGTTTTACCGGATCGACGGTGGCAGCACCCAGAACAAGGGCGTGGCACCTGACATCCGCTTCCCCACCGCGGTCGCCCCGGAAGAGACGGGCGAGAGCCGTGAGTTCAACGCGCTGCCGTGGGACAAGATAGCCTCGGCCAGCTACGAGAAGCTCGGTAACTTCGTCAGTGTGTTGCCCAAGCTACAGTCGGCGCACGATGCGCGGATCACCAAGGATCCCGAGTTTGCCTATGTGATGCAGGACATCGCCGACTACAAGGAGGAGAAGGACAAGAAGTCGGTCTCCCTCAACGAGGCGGAGCGTCTGGCTGATCAGGCCAAACAGGACGAGAAGGCGCTGACGCGCACCAATGAGCGCCTGGCTCGCCTTGGCAAGCCTGCGGTGAAGAGTCTCGACGAGTTGCCGGCGGATTTTGAAGCCCCCGACGAGTATCTGGTTGAGGCTGCCAATATCACGGCGGATCTGGCCAGACTCAGCAAGCAGGGCTGACGTTGGTTTGTGAAAAAGCATGTATACAAGGGCGACTCAGGTCGCCCTTTCTTTTGGCTGAATGCAAACTATTTGACCCTGCCAACCGGTTGTGACAGCCTCTGACACGTCAATTACAAGCGTGGAAGCAAACAATAATGACCGATCACTCCCAGGCCATGACGGCCAAATATCGCCAGGATTATCAGGCTCCGCTCTACTGGATCGACAGCATAGATCTCGATTTTCAACTGCAGGAGCCGCTGACCCAGGTCACCGCCATCTCCCGTCTGCGTCGCAACGGTGAACACAATGCGCCGCTGGTACTGGATGGGGAGGGACTCTCCCTGCACAGCGTCAGTGTGGATGGCGTGCCTTATCAAGAGTATGAGCAGGGGGAGAGCAGCCTGACGCTGTTCAACCTGCCGGCCGAATGCGTGCTGACAGTCGTTACCCTGCTGGATCCTGCCGCCAACACTGCCCTGGAAGGGCTTTACAAGTCTGGCGATGCCTACTGCACCCAGTGTGAGGCCGAAGGATTCCGCCGGATCACCTATTACCTGGACAGGCCCGACATCCTGGCGCGCTACAGCACCCGCATCACTGCCGACAAGGCCAAATATCCCTTCCTGCTCTCCAATGGCAACAAGGTCGACAGCGGTGAGCTCGATGGCGGCCGCCATTTCGTGCAGTGGCAGGATCCCTTCCCCAAACCGAGCTACCTGTTTGCGCTGGTGGCCGGTGATTTCGATGTAGAGCGTAGCCACTACACCACCAAAAGCGGCCGCAAGGTCGCCCTCGAGATCTTCGTCGACAAGGGCAATCTGGACCGTGCCGGCTTTGCCATGGAGAGCCTTATCCACTCCATGCGCTGGGACGAACAGCGCTTCGGCCTCGAATATGACCTCGACATCTACATGATCGTGGCGGTGGATTTTTTCAACATGGGCGCCATGGAGAACAAGGGACTCAACATCTTCAACTCCAGGTTCGTGCTGGCCAATCCGGCTACCGCTACCGACGTCGACTACCACGGTATCGAGCGGGTGATCGGCCACGAATACTTTCACAACTGGACCGGCAACCGCGTTACCTGCCGTGACTGGTTCCAACTCAGCCTCAAAGAGGGGCTGACCGTGTTCCGGGATCAGGAGTTTTCCTCCGATCTGGGTTCACGCGGGGTCAACCGCATCAACAATGTGCGTACCGTGCGTGGTCCGCAGTTTGCCGAGGACGCCGGTCCCATGGCACACCCCATCCGCCCGGATGGGGTGATAGAGATGAACAACTTCTACACCCTGACCGTTTACGAGAAAGGCTCGGAAGTGATCCGCATGCTGCACACCCTGCTGGGGGAAGCCAACTTCCAAGCCGGGATGAAGCTCTACTTCGAGCGCCACGATGGCCAGGCGGTCACCTGCGATGATTTCGTGCAGGCGATGGAGGATGCTTCCGGTGTGGATCTCGGCCGTTTCCGCCGCTGGTACAGCCAGTCCGGCACGCCGGAGCTGACCGTCACTGACGAGTACGATGCCGCCAGCGGCGTTTATCGCCTCCATGTGAGCCAGCACACCCCGCCGACCCAGGATCAGCCGCAAAAACTGCCGTTGCACATCCCGCTGGACATCGAGCTCTATGACGAACAAGGTGCCGTCATTGCGCTGCAATATCAGGGCAAGGCCATCGGTAACGTGCTCGACGTGCTGGACGAGGTGCAGACCTTCGTGTTCGATCAGGTGCCGGTCAAGCCGGTTCCCTCCCTGCTGCGGGACTTCTCCGCACCGGTCAAGCTGCACTACGACTACAGCGATGAAGCGCTCGCCTTTCTGATGCGCTTTGCCCGCAACGAGTTTGCCCGCTGGGATGCAGCCCAGATGCTGTTCAACAAGGCGGTCATCGACGGGGTGGCACGGGTCCAGCACGGGCAGGGGGTTGAGCTCTCCCAGACCCTGCTGGCAGCTTTTGTCGCCATTTTGGACGATGACGAGCTGGACCCGGCTCTCAAGGCGGAGATCCTGGCGCTGCCGGGGGAGGCTACCCTAGCCGAGTTGTTCGAGGTGGCCGATATCGATGCCATCCATCAGGCGCGGGATACCATTCACACCTCGCTGGCGCAGGCGTTCGGTGCCAGGCTGACGGCCACTTACCAGCGCCTGCGTTTGACCGGTTATCAGGTGGTGCACGCCGATATGGCCAAACGGGCCCTCAAAGGAGTGGTGCTCGGTTATCTGGCGGCACTGAATACCGGGCATGCCGATGCGTTGGTGCGCGAGCAGTATGCGGATGCCGACAACATGACGGATACCCTGGCGGCGCTGCAGGTGGCCAACGGCTATCTGCTGCCATGTCGGGCTGCCTTACTGGCGGACTTCGAGGGCAAGTGGGCCAGGGATGGACTGGTACTGGACAACTGGCTGCGGCTGGTGGGCAGCAAACCTGCCGCCGACGTGCTGGTCGAGGTGCGCCAGGCGATGGCCCACCCCACCTTCAGCATTCGCAACCCGAACCGGCTGCGTGCGCTGATCGGCAGCTTTGCCATGAACAACCAGGTACAGTTCCACGCCGTCGACGGCAGTGGTTACCGCTTCCTGACCGACCTGCTGATCGAGCTCAACGAAGTCAATCCTCAGGTGGCGTCTCGCCTCATCACCCCGCTCATCCAGTTCAAACGACTGGATGAGGCACGCAAGGCGCTGATCCGCGCAGAGCTGCTCCGGCTGTTCAACCTGGACGGGCTGGCACGGGATCTGTTCGAAAAGATAAGCAAGGCGTTGCAGCAGTAATCGAGTGGTGCAGGGCAGGGGAGCCGGCTCTCCTGCCCTGTTTGTCGCGCAGGATGTCAAGGTACCGGCGCGATCGCTCTGTGGTGGCCGTCCATAGGTGTTTTTTATCAGGAGTCACAGTGAAGCAGTTTACTTTCCGGCTGTCGCTCAACAGCGATGAGATCATGCTGATGTATCAGGGCCATGCCAGACGGCTGGTGGTGCGTACCGAGCAGGGTCTGACCATAGAGTTGGCCTTGGAAAAAATCCGGCCATTCGTCGCTATCAATGGTGTATACGGCTATTTTCGGCTGAACACCCAGGATGATTATCGCTTTATCAGCCTGGAACGCATAAATTAACAAAATCTGAACAGGATCCCGAGTAATTATCTGCTTTCAATCACTATCTATCTGGTAAATTCGTGTTCATCCAGTGGGATTTTCTGTTTTTTGCTAAATTGGCAAAATTTTTCACAGCTCAAGCCGTGATCTGCCCCTTGTTTTTAACATCTCCTTATCACCTTTTCTCGCCTTCCTTGATCCAAGACATTACACTGCGCAGCAACTCTGTACCGGTGGGCATCTAGGGTGGATGTCTTTCCGTCGGTGGTTAATGTCGTCCGATAAGGAATATAGCAATGGCATTGAAAGACGCCCCTACCTCAGTTCTGCTCGAAAACGTTCTCAGCCTGATCCATCAGAAGTTGCCCAAGAAGAGTGCCTCCCTGGTCGAGTGCTTCGTTGCCAAGTTCTACGGCAACATGGCCAGCACCGATCTGCATGATCGCAATGACAGCGATCTCTACGGCGCCGCGCTCAGCCTGTGGAATGCGCTCAACCAGCGTACCAGCACGGAGCCCTACATCCGGGTCTACAATCCCGAGCTGACCCGCCACGGCTGGCAGTCTCCCCACACCATCGTCGAGATCATACTGCAGGACTCCCCCTTTCTGGTGGACTCCATCCGCATGACCCTCAAGCGCCTCAACATCACGGCCCACATGATGTTGCACCAGCCGCTGCACCTGATCCGTGGTGCGGATGGCAAGATCAGCGCCATTCTGGATCTCGACAACACGGCAGGGCAGACATCGGTCGAAACCGCCTTCCTTATCGAGATCGATCACTTGACCAGTGACGATCAGATGGAGGCGTTGGCCGCCGAGCTCAACTCGGTTGCCGGTGAAGTGGCCCTGGCGGTCGGCGACTGGCAGCCCATGCTGGGTCGCCTGAACGAGATCATTGACGAGCTGCCCAAGCGCAAGAGCCCGGTCAGCAAGGAGGATGTCGCCTCCTGTGTTGCCTTCCTCAAGTGGGTGGCCGCCCATAACTTCACCCTGATGGGCTATCGCCGCTACGACGTCAAGGCGGTGGAAGGGGATCACGAGATCCTGCCGTTGTCGGACTCCAGCCTGGGACTGATGAAGAATTCCATCAAGGATGAGAGGCAGCGCCTTGGCAACATGCCGGCCAGTGCTCGTCATGCGGCCCTGAGCTCTGATTTGCTGATCCTCACCAAGTCCAACAGCAAGTCCCGGGTTCACCGTCCGGCCTATGTGGATTACATCGGCATCAAGCGTTTTGACGAGCACGGCAAGGTAGTGGGGGAGGATCGCTTCATCGGTCTCTATGCCTCTTCCATCTACAACACCAGTGCGACCCAGATCCCGCTCATCAGCCACCGGCTGGCGCGCATCATGGCCTCGTCCGGTCATGAGAAGGGCTCTCACGCCTACAAGGCCCTACTCAACGTGCTGGAAACCTATCCCCGCGATGAGCTGATCCAGGCGCGCGAAGAGGAGCTGCTGGCCACCGGTCTCGGCGTGCTGGAGATGCAGGAGCGGGACATGCTGCGGCTGTTCGTGCGCCGCGATCTCTACGGTCGTTTCTTCTCCTGCATGGTCTATGTCACCAAGGAGCGCTACAACACGGCGCTGCGGGTCAAGACCCAGCAGATCCTGCAGAAGTATTTCGGCAGCAGCGAAGAGGTGGAATTCAACGTCTACTTCTCCGAAGGCGTGCTGGCGCGGACCCATTACATAGTAAGGGTCAACAATAACAACGTGGATGTGGACGTGAACGAAGTACAGAACAACCTGATTGAAGCGGCCCGTAGCTGGGACGACCGACTCGACTCCGTGCTGCTGACCCATTATGGCGAGGCCCGTGGCAATGCCCTGCGTCGTCGTTTCAGCACCGCCTTCCCCCGTGCCTACAAGGAAGATGTATTGCCGGGCTCCGCCGTGGCCGACATCATTGAGCTGGACAATCTCAGTGAAACCCATTCCCTTGGCATGCTGTTCTACCGTGCCCAGGAGGAAGAGAACGATCGCCGGGTCCGCCTTAAGCTGTTCCACCGCACCGAACCCATTCACCTCTCCGATGTGCTGCCCATGCTGGAAAACATGGGGCTGCGGGTAATTGGCGAGACCCCGTATCAGGTCCGTACCCCTGCTGGGGATGTGTTCTGGATCCTCGATTTCTCCATGCTGCTACGTGGCGATCAGCCGTTTGATCTGGAACAGAGCCAACAGCGCTTCCAGCAGGCATTCGCGGCCGTCTGGAGCCGGGAGTTGGAAGATGACGGTTTCAACCGTCTGGTCCTGGGTGCCAGCCTGACCGGCCGTCAGGTCTCGGTGTTGCGTGCCTACGCCAAGTACATGCGCCAGACCGGTGTCTCCTTCAGTCAGTCTTACATCGAAGAGACGCTCACCCGTTATCCCGACATCGCCCAGCTGCTGTTTACCCTGTTCGAGCAGCGCCTCGACCCGGCTGGCAAACAGGATGCCAAGGTACAGGCCAAGCTCCACGAGCAGCTGGCCGCCAAGCTGGATCAGGTAGCGAACCTGGATGACGATCGCATCATCCGCCGCTATGTGGAGATGATTGACGCCACCCTGCGTACCAACTACTACCAGCTGGACAAGGATGGTCAGGTCAAGCCGTACGTCTCCTTCAAGCTGGCGCCCTCCAGCATCACCGACATGCCGCTGCCGCTGCCGAAATTCGAGATCTTCGTCTATTCACCTCGGGTGGAAGGGGTGCATCTGCGCTGGGGCAAGGTTGCCCGTGGTGGTTTGCGCTGGTCCGATCGCAAGGAAGATTTCCGTACCGAGGTGCTGGGTCTGGTCAAGGCGCAGCAGGTGAAGAACACAGTGATAGTGCCGGTCGGTGCCAAGGGCGGCTTCTATTGCAAACAGATGCCGGTGGGGGCGGCCCGCGCCGTCATCCAGGAGGAGGGCAAGGCCTGCTATCGCCTGTTCATCCGTGGTCTGCTCGATGTGACCGACAACATCATCCAGGGGGAGGTGATCCCGCCAACATCCGTGGTACGCCACGACGAGGATGACTACTACCTGGTGGTGGCGGCCGACAAGGGCACCGCTACCTTCTCCGACATCGCCAACCAGATAAGCCAGGAATATGGTCATTGGCTCGGCGATGCGTTCGCCTCCGGCGGCTCGGTCGGTTATGACCACAAGAAGATGGGTATCACGGCGCGCGGCGCCTGGGAGTCGGTCAAGCGCCACTTCCGTGAGATCGGCATCAACTGCCAGACCACCGATTTCACCTGCGTGGGCATCGGCGACATGGCGGGGGACGTGTTTGGCAACGGCATGCTGCTCTCCGAGCACACCCAGCTGGTGGGCGCCTTCAACCACATACACATTTTCATCGACCCGACGCCCCATGCGGCCAAGGGCTTTGTCGAGCGCAAACGGCTGTTCGAGCTGCCGGGTTCCAGCTGGGATGACTATAACCGCGACCTCATTTCGGCAGGAGGCGGCATCTTCCTGCGCTCAGCCAAGTCCATCAAGCTGAGCCCGCAGATCCAGACCCTGCTCGGTACCGACAAGGCCAGCATGGCGCCGAACGAGCTGATCAAGGCGCTGCTCTGCCTGAATGTGGACTTGCTCTGGAACGGGGGCATCGGCACCTATGTGAAGAGTTCTCGCGAGAGCGATGCCGAAGTGGGGGATCGCAGCAACGACGTGCTGCGGGTCAATGGTCGTGATCTGCGTGCTCACATAGTCGGTGAGGGTGGCAACCTGGGTTTTACCCAGCTCGGCCGGGTGGAATACGCCAGTCAGGGCGGTCGCATCAACACCGATTTTACCGACAACGTGGGCGGGGTGGATTGCTCCGACAACGAGGTCAACATCAAGATCCTGCTCAACCAGCTGGTGGCCGCTGGCGATCTGACCCTCAAGCAGCGTAACCAGATGCTCTATGAGATGACCGACGACGTGGCGCAGATTGTCATCACCAACGCCTACCGCCAGTCCCAGTCCATCTCGGTCACCAGTTTCCGGGGTACCGAGCAGCTCAAGGAGCAGCAACGCTTTATCCAGGGGCTGGAGCGCGAAGGCAAGCTGGATCGGGGGCTGGAGTTCCTGCCCTCTGATGAGGAGCTGTCCGAGCGGATGGCGGCAGGGCAGGGCCTGACCCGTCCCGAGCTGGCGGTGCTGGTGGCTTACGGCAAGATGGTGCTCAAGGAGCAGCTCAACTGCTCGGAGGTCACCGAGGAGCCCTTCCTGGCCAACATGCTGGTCACCAGCTTCCCGACCAAGCTGCAGCAGCAGTTCGGTGCCCAGCTGGCCCAGCATCCGCTGCGGGGCGAGATCATTGCGACCCGGGTGGCCAACATGCTGGTCAATGACATGGGGCTCAACTTCGCCAGCCGGATGAAGGACGAGACAGGCGCCTCGGTGGCCGAAGTGGCCTGCTGTTTCGCCATGGCCCGCGAGGTGTTTGGCTTAGGGGCCCTGTGGCGTGACATCGAAGGGTGCGACAACCAGGTGGATGCCCAGATCCAGCTCGAACTGATGTTCTACAGCCGTCGCATCGTGCGCCGCGCCACCCGCTGGTTCCTGCGTGCCCGCAATCGCAGCTGGAGCATCGCTGAGAACATCGCGTTCTTCCGCCCGGCGTTCGAGACCCTGGCGACCCACCTCTACGAGGTGATGGACGAAAGCGAGGTCGCCGAGCACCAGCAGGCAGTCGCTGCGCTGGTGGCCAAGCAGGTGCCGGATGCCATCGCCCGTCAGGTGGCCCATATGAGCAGCCTCTTCTCCAGCCTGGATTTGGCACAGATTGCCGCGGAGCACAAGACCGACATATTGCGCGCCGCCAACGTCTACTATCGCCTCGGTGCCAAGCTCGATCTGCACTGGTTCCTCGAGCAGATCAACCATCAGCCGGTGGGCAACCACTGGCAGGCGATGGCACGGGCCTCCTTCCGTGAAGATCTGGACTGGCAGCAACGCAGTCTCACATCTGTGGTACTGGAAGGGTGCAAAGATCAGGGAGAATGCGCTACCATACTGGCCGACTGGATTTCGGAGCATGAGCAACTCTTGTCCCGTTGGACCCATATGTTGGCCGACTTCAAGACCACGAGCACCCACGAGTTCGCCAAGTTCTCGGTGGCCTTGCGAGAGTTGAACCTGCTCCAGTTGAATTGCCGAACCTCGGCATAACCCCTAAAGCCCCGGCCAGTTGCCGGGGCTTTTTTAAGGAGCAAAAATGTTGTACCCCCTCGCCAGGCATTTCTTGTTCAAGCTCAATCCTGAACAGGCACACGATCTCTCCATCAAATATTTGCCCCGCCTTCTCGGTACGCCACTGGATTGTTTCTTCCGCCATTCACTGCCCAAACGCCCCGTCACTGTCATGGGGCTTTATTTTGCCAATCCGGTCGGACTGGCTGCGGGTCTGGATAAGGACGGGGAGTGTATCGATGCATTTGGTGCCATGGGGTTTGGCTTTATTGAAGTAGGTACAGTGACCCCCAAGCCCCAGAGTGGCAATGACAAACCTCGTCTGTTCCGGGTTATTCCGGCAGAGGGGATCATCAACCGGATGGGATTCAACAACAAGGGTGTTGACCATCTGGTCGCCCAGGTCAAGAAAGCCAAATATCAGGGTGTCATCGGCATCAATATCGGCAAGAACAAGGACACCCCGATAGAGCAGGGCAAAGACGACTATCTGATCTGCATGGACAAGGTTTATGATCATGCTGGCTATATTGCCGTCAATATTTCTTCCCCCAATACCCCGGGTCTGCGCCAGCTGCAATACGGCGATGCACTCGATGAGTTGCTGGCCGCGCTCAAGGTCCGTCAGCAGGAGCTGGCTGCCCAATATAAGAAGTACGTGCCGCTCGCCGTTAAAATTGCACCGGACTTGAGTTTGGATGAAATTAATCAGGTGGCCGCGTCCTTGATCAAAAACGGGATCGATGGCGTGATAGCCACCAATACTACCCTGGAGCGGGAGATGATCTATGACATGCCCCACGCCGGTGAGGCGGGTGGCCTCAGTGGGCGTCCGTTGCAGCACAAGAGCACAGAGGTGATCCGTCAGCTGGCCAAAGCACTGGACGGCGCACTGCCCATCATAGGGGTGGGGGGCATAGACAGCGCCATGGCAGCGCGGGAGAAGCTGGCAGCGGGTGCCAGTTTGGTCCAGATCTACAGCGGATTTATTTATAAAGGCCCGAATCTGGTCAAAGAGATTGTGACCCATATTTAAGAAATAAATGGGTGCCCTTTATTTAAAGTTGCTGAAATTCTCGACATGGAATAAAGTCGAGTAACGACTTTCAGTAAGGGCGCCCCCATGTGTATCCAACCCAATGACAATTGGCAGTGGCATTATGATGCTCATCATGATCGTCTGATGCTGGATTTATCCGATCGCATGATATTCGCTACCGAATATAAAGGGCGCCAGCTTGTACCCGGTTCCTTCACTACCCAGCCTTTTTGCGTGGACGATGCTGCCCTCTATTATCAGTTAATGGACAAGGCTGTCGAACTCGACTGGAGCACCCCCCATCAGGTCCAGTTGGTACTCAATGCCATCGCTGTCAGTCGCTTTTATAAACCCATGATGCCGCAAAGCTGGTTCTTTGGTGAAGTGCATCCCTTTATTATTCCTGAGACCGGAGCCTTGGTGTGCATGACCACCCTTCATGGCAAGGGGGAATTCATGGTGATCGAGGCGGGTGAACAGGCCAGTGTCTGTCTGAATCTGACGGATGATCTGATGTTGACCGCCAGCAAGATCCTGCCCCGTTTCGGGGTGATCAAGGTCATGAACAACCGCATGATCGCCAGAGTACCGGCCCAGACACAATACCGTCAGGTGGGCTGATGTTTCGCTCTTGTCTTCTGTAGGAGGGTGTAAAATAACCTGATGTCATCCTGACTCAGGGTATTTCTCTTCATTATGAATGCAACATGACAATTCCTGCCTGGTCACACTGATATTTTTTCTCGTTCACCGCTATTAACCTTGCAAATGTGAGCTGTGCCACTTGAGGCTCACCTGTAAACGCCGTAGTCTCAAAATTGTGCTGTGTAATAGATGTGTATCCGGTTGATACGTGTCAGCAACATGATCAGGGAAACGACTCATGACAATAAACAAGTATCTACTAACTAGTAGTCTATTATTTTTGCCTTTCACAGTCTCTGCGACAGAAGATCTGTCGGTCCTCATCTATGGAGCATCAATCCACAGTGATTGCCAAGCGGCAAAAGGACCGCACGGAAAAACCTGTGACTTCAACAATATCAACCCGGGCCTCGGGATAGATTGGGTTTTTCTGGGGGATAGCGATACCGGCAAACTCTCATTGCGTGGTGGCGGTTATGAGGACTCTTACGAAAAGTTTGCGGTCTATGCAGGCTTTATGTATCGCAAGGAGTGGTATCTCACCGAGAGCTTCTTCGCCGGTCTGGGGCTGCAGGCTGGTTATCTTGATGGCTCAGGCATCAATGGCTTTGCGGTATTGCCGGTAGTCAGCCTGGGGTATAAAAATCTGGCTCTGGAAATCGGGTATGCCCCCAAGCTGGATAATGTGCCCGGCAGAAAACACGTGGCGGTGACATCATTCGGCCTGCGTTGGGCAATTTGATGCCATTTTTATGGCTCTAAAAGACCCGCGAGATGCGGGTTTCTTATATTTGGCTTATGGCCAAGTCAGTCTGAATAGATCACGAATGATAAGTATCCAGTGACATCATCCAAAGCAAGCGAGTTTTTTCAATCCAGATGTCGGCCATGGCCAACAGCATTATTTTCATACTCTAATGCAGCTAACAAAAATGCCCTCGCATCAAGAAGATGAGAGGGCGCAAAAACACTCTACAGGAGGGATAAGCTGTTATTCCAGCCACCAAACTAGTCTAAGGCTTATGGTGGTGCCTGAAACCTGATAGATATGACAGTCTGGCAGTTTAACAAATGGGGGAAGCGGACAGTAAAAAAATAGCCCTCCTGTATACGGACGATAACGGGAGGGCAAAACACGGGGTAACGAAAGTACATGCTTTGTCGCAAGGACAATAACTCAGAGAGCCTTGTTTGGCGCCTGTCAAATATGGCAGTCATGATGTGTTTATATCCGCCGCGTCACGGATGTTGATGATATTTGCCTGCTGGCAAGGGAAGTCTAGCTCGACGCAGGTTGCCGCGAGTGTGCGGCGATACCCTGTCACCCCATCAGCTGACCTTGCTCAAGGCATCATCGGATGCCTGGCATGGCTGACCTGGTATCAAGGGATGGCAGAATGGGCGGGGATAAACGCCCTGTTTCTGGCGTCATCACCAAGCTTTTGCTGCTCCGGATCGGCTCTTAAGGTATAATGCGGCACTATTTTTATGGGTTCCCCGTGAGCGTGATGAAAGAATTTTTTGCAACCTGCCCCAAGGGGCTGGAAAACCTGTTGGCCGACGAGCTGACCACCCTGGGCGCAGAGCAGGTCCGTGAGACCGTTGCTGGCGTCCACTTTAAAGGCGAACTGGCGATTGGCTACAAGGCCTGCCTGTGGAGCCGTTTTGCCTCCCGTATCGTGCTGGTGCTGTCCGAATTCCAGATGAACGACGATCTGGATCTCTATCTGGGCGCCCACACCATCCCCTGGGAAGAGCACTTCTCCGGTACCTCCACCATAGCGGTGGACTTTACCGGTACCAACCCCGCCATTCGCAATACCCAGTACGGCGCGCTGAAAATCAAGGATGCCATCGTCGATCGCTTCACCAAGCGGGGTCACGTGCGCCCGGATGTGGACAAGAAGTCGCCGGATATCCGCATCATGGCGCACCTGGGCAAAGGCAAGGCCAATATCACGCTGGACTTGTCAGGCCCGGCGCTGCACCAGCGTTTCTATCGTCAGGGCACAGGCGAAGCGCCGCTCAAAGAGAACCTGGCCTGCGCCATGATAGCCCGTAGCGGCTGGGCTGGTGAGTCCATGATGGATCCCATGTGCGGCTCCGGTACCTTGCTGATTGAAGCTGCCTTCATCGCCGCCGACATGGCGCCGGCCCTGCGCCGCGAGCGCTTCGGTTTTGATCGCTGGCTGCAACACGATAGCGAGCTGTGGCAGAGCCTGATGATGGAAGCCCAGGTGCGCGCCAAGCGCGGCATGCAGCGCTGCGAAGTGAAGCTGTTTGGCTGCGATGCCGACCCCCGCGTGCTGCTGAAGGCCCGCGATAACGCCAAGGCGGCCGGGGTGGCGCACCTGATTACCTTCAAGCAGGCCGAAGTCAGTGCACTGGATAACCCCTTGCCGATGGCGAGCGTCGAAGGGGAGGCCCGTCAGGTCGGCATGCTGATCTCCAACCCGCCCTATGGCGAGCGTCTTGGCGAATTCCCGGCGCTGCTGGAAGTGCACCAGGCCCTCGGCGATGCCCTGCGTCGCAGCTTCCAGGGCTGGCGCGTCTCCATTCTCTCTGCCTCGCCCGAGCTGTTGAGCTGTCTGCGTCTGCGTGCCGACAAGCAATATCGTCTGTTCAACGGGGCGCTCGAGTGTCAGCTGCGTAACTATCAGATCGCGCTCGACTCCGTGGCATCCCAAAAAGAGGTGGCGCAGGACTTTGCCAACCGCCTGCGCAAGAATCTTAAAACCCTCGAGAAGTGGGCCAACAAAGAGGGCATCGACTGCTATCGCCTCTATGACGCCGACTTGCCGGAATACAACGCCGCCATCGACCGCTATCAGGACTATCTGGTGGTGCAAGAGTATGCCGCGCCCAAGGACATCCCCGCTCAGAAGACCCGCCAGCGTCTGCTCGACATGGTGCAGGCCGCCATCAAGGTGACCGGCATGGACGGCGAGAAGGTGATCCTGAAAGTGCGCGAGCGTCAGGAGGGCAAACAGCAGTATCAGAAGCTCGCCGCCGAGCAGCACCGGATGGAAGTGCAGGAGTACGGTGCCCGTCTGTGGGTCAACCTCTACGACTATCTGGATACCGGCCTGTTCCTCGACCACCGTCAGACTCGCCGCATGCTGGGTCAGATGGCCAAGGGAAAACGCTTCCTGAACCTGTTCGCCTATACCGGCAGTGCCACTGTGCACGCAGGTCTTGGCGGTGCCAGCGAGACCACCACGGTCGACATGTCCCACACCTACCTGAATTGGGCGCAGGACAACATGCGGCTCAACTCGCTGGTGGGCCGTCAGCACAAGTTTGTGCAGGCCGATTGCCTGAAGTGGTTGTCGGAAGCGGATGAGCAGTACGACCTCATCTTCATCGATCCGCCGACGTTCTCCAACTCCAAGCGGATGGACGAGAGCTTCGATGTACAGCGCGATCACCTGCTGCTGATGCAGCACCTGAAGCGTCTGCTGGCGGCCGATGGCACCCTGGTGTTTTCCAACAACAAGCGCCACTTCAAGATGGATCTGGCTGGCCTTGAGGCCGCAGGTCTCAAGGCTCGCAACATCACCCAGCAGACCCGACCGAAGGACTTCGAGCGTAACCAGCATATCCACAACTGCTGGATCATCACCCACGCCGAGGCGCCAGCAGAAGCTTGATGCTGACCCTGTTTCACACCGACGGCTGCCATCTGTGCGAACAAGCATGGGGGCTGGTGGAGGAGGCCGGACTGGCTGACCAGACTCGCCAGTGCGACATCATGGACGATGCCCAGTGGCTTGCCGCCTATCGGGTGCGTATTCCGGTGCTGCGGGATGAGGCAGGGCGTGAGCTGGGCTGGCCCTTCACACGGGTTGAGTTGAAGGCCTGGATTGCACGTCAGGATTAATGCTGATTTGACGATGAAACGGGAGCAGACCCAGTCTGTCGCCCGTTTTTTCATATGAAATAAGGAACGAAAATGGCTCTTTTAACATTGCACGGCGCTTGCTTGTCGTTCAGTGACTTCCCGTTGCTCGACAATGCCGAGCTCAGCATAGAGCGCGGTGAGCGTCTCTGTCTGGTCGGGCGCAACGGGGCAGGCAAGTCCACCCTGATGAAAGTCATCGCCGGCGAACTGCCGCTCGATGATGGCCGCATGGTGCAACAGCAGGATCTGAAGGTCACTCGCCTCGAGCAAGATCCGCCCGCCTCCAGCGATCTGACCGTGTTTGACTACACGGCCGAAGGGCTGGCTGGTGTCGGCGAGCTGCTCAAGCAGTATCACCATATCTCCATGGAGCTGGCCCACGATCCCAGCGATGCCAACATTCGCATCATGAGCGAGCTGCAAGAACAGCTCGATTATCAGAATGGCTGGCAGTTCGAAACCCGTATCAGCCAGGTGCTGACCCTGCTGAACCTCGATCCCGACGCGACCCTGGATAGCCTCTCCGGTGGCTGGTTGCGCAAAGTCGCACTGGCCCGGGCACTGGCCTGTGACCCCGATCTGTTGCTGCTGGATGAGCCGACCAACCACTTGGACATCGAAGCCATCAACTGGCTTGAAGAGTTCCTCAAGGATTTTCGCGGCGCCATCGTCTTCATCTCTCACGATCGGGAGTTTATTCACAAGCTGGCGACCCGGATCATCGATCTGGATCGCGGCGAGATCACCTCCTGGCCTGGCAACTACGATCAGTACCTGCTGGGTAAAGAGGAGTGGCTGCGGGTCGAGGAGCTGAAAAATGCCGAATTCGATCGCAAGCTGGCCCAGGAGGAGGTGTGGGTGCGTCAGGGCATCAAGGCGCGCCGCACGCGCAACGAAGGGCGTGTTCGTGCCCTCGAGGCGATGCGAATGGAGCGTTCCCAGCGTCGCGAGCTGCAGGGCAAGGCCAAGCTGCAAATGGACGATGTGAATCGCTCCGGCAAGCTGGTGTTCGAAACCGAAGGGCTGGGGCTGGACTTTGGCGATCGTACCCTGTTCCAAGGGCTGGATCTGCAAGTGCTGCGCGGCGACAAGATTGCTCTGGTGGGCCCTAACGGTTGCGGCAAATCCACGCTTATCAAGTTACTGCTCGGTCAACTCGACCCCAGCCGTGGCCTGGTCAAGGGCGGCACCAAGCTGGAAGTCGCCTACTTTGACCAGTATCGTGATCAGCTTGATCCCGAGCAGACGGTGATGGAGAACGTGGGGGAGGGCAAGCAGGAAGTGATGGTACGCGGTCGTTCCCGCCACATTCTGGGTTACCTGCAGGACTTCCTGTTTGAACCCAAGCGGGCACGTACCCCGGTGAAAGCCTTGTCAGGAGGCGAAAAAAACCGTTTACTGTTGGCCAAATTGTTCTTGAAGCCCAGTAATTTACTGATCCTTGATGAACCAACCAACGACCTGGATGTCGAAACGCTGGAACTGCTGGAAGAGCTGCTGGCTGACTATCCTGGCACCCTGTTGCTGGTGAGCCACGATCGTCGGTTTATCGACAACACTGTGACCGGCTGCTGGCTGTTTGAAGGGGATGGCCGTATCAGTGATTACGTGGGGGGGTATGCCGACATGATGGCGACCCGTGCCTTGCAAAGCACGCAGCAGGCGGCGAAAGTGGCGCAGGCCAAAACGCCAGAGCCTGCCGCTGTGGCGAGCCAGGCGGTCACAAAAACCAAAAAACTCTCTTACAAGTTGCAGCTGGAGCTGGATAATCTGCCTGCACGACTGGAACAGCTGGAGACGGAGCTTGATGCCCTGCAGGCCGAGGTAAACCATCCCGGTTTCTTCGCCCTGCCGAGCGATCAAACCCAGCTCAAACTGGATGCCCTGAATGCAGCAGAGGCTGCATTGGAACAAGCCTTCTCCCGTTGGGAGGAGTTGGAAGCGTTGAAACATCAGGACTAAGGAAGTAGATGAAAAAGCAATTATCCATGCTGGCCATTCTGGTCAGCGCCAGCCTGCATGCCCAGGCGGCACAAAGCCCCTTTTTCACCATTGTCGACGGGTCTGACAAGGGATATGCCAGCGGGATCAGTGCCGATGGCAACGGGCTCATCGGCATCAACACCAAAAACAACATGGCCGAGCACTTCTCGACCGTGCAGTTTGCCGACTTCCTGGTCGATCGTTTCCGTTTTGAGCAGGGCTGCATGCTCTCCAACTCGGTCTGCAGCGCCTTCTGGAGCGACAACAGCAACTTCGCCTTCCAGTGGCGTCGTGACTTCCTGGATGCTGTCGATCAACGCAGCAACGTGGGTTATGTCGTTCGCAGTGAAGTTGACGGTCTGGTGACTGCACTGGGTGACGTGCCTGGTACTCAGGTCGGTTACAAGATGAATGGCAAGCTGCGCACCGCATTTGCCGTCGTTAATGACGGCAACAGTGTCAACCTCAAGGATGGCGCCAGCAGCCACAGTCTGAGCGTGCCGACCAGCATCAAGAAGCTGGACAATGGCCAGTATCTGGTGACCGGCACCGCGGCCACCGGCAAGAACATCGCCGTCAATTCCGAGCCCTATAACTGGTGCTTCGCCGGCAACGATGGTCAGTATGGTGACTATCGCTACTGTCCGGGTCTCAACACACAGGCCAGTTTCTGGCTGCTCGACAGCGCCGGCACCTTCAACAAGCTGGTCCAGGCCAATGAATATGCCCGTGGTCGCAACGAGGTGGTGCAGACCGCCTCCGCGCTCGCCGTTGGTGAATTCAACGGCAGCCTGTACGGGGTGGGTTACTCCTCTACCGGCGAGATAGGTACCAACTACCTGGATGGCCGCAATCTGGCGGCATACTGGACGCTGGATCTGGATAACAGCAAGGTGGGCACCACCCAAATCATACCGCTGGCCGAAGGCGAGCCGGGCAAGGATGACGCCAAGCTGCAACACAGCTGGGCTGTGGGGGTCAATGACAACGGTTATGTGATTGGCAACCAGCTCTATCGCATCAACAAGGGCCAGAACCGCCCGGTCGAGATGTTCGTGTTCAACTTGAACACCCAACAGACGGCGAGTGTGCCGTTACAAGATCGCCCAATCAGCGGTGCAGGCTCAGAAGCTGCTGCCATCAACAACCACAATATGGTCGTTGGCTGGCGTGATTCTCGTCACCAGACCCAACCTGTGGTCAATGGTACCAACCGCATGCAGGAAGGTTTCCTGCTCAACGCGGCGACCGGCAACAACTGGTATCTGAACGACCTCATCTGTGGTCTGGACGATGCCGGTGCCAAGCAGTGTGCCCAGAACGGCTACTACTATCACATCGTTTATGCCAGCGGCATCAGCACAAATGGTACCGTGGCGGCGACGGCTTATCGCTACAACAGCGAGAGCGATCTCAACAACCGCAGCAATGCTACTGTGGTCAGCGTGAAGCTGGCACCGGTTGTGAAAGATTTCAAAAACGATGAACCTGCCAACTACGTGGTTGCCAATGCGCCGGTCAATAACCAGACTGGCCAGGATGGCGGCAGCGGTGGTGGCAGCCTGTTCTGGTTGACTCTGCTGGCTCTGCCGTTTACCTGGCTGCGTCGTTACCAACGATAAAAAGGCATGTCACTAAAAATTAATGTGGTTCAGTGTCTTGTGTCACAATGACCGGATAGCATGGAATTTTTTGTTTGACCCTGTCCACTCTGTGGGGTAAAGATGAAAGCGACCGATGAAAAATTGGTCGCTTTTTTTGTTCCACGAAGAGGGTCGTAGATGATGAAGAGACAGAAACGGGACCGTCTGGAAAGAGCTCGTGCTCGTGGTTATCAGGCTGGCGTTGTCGGCAAACAGAAAGAAGCATGTCCGTATCAATGTCTGGATGCCAGAGGGCATTGGCTTGGTGGTTGGCGTGACGCCATGGAAGGGCGGGGCTCAGGCCTCTTCATGAAGTAGTAGGTACTTCATCACTCATTACAAAAGGAAAGGGGCCATCGCGGCCCCTTTACGTTATCTCTGTCTTACCACTGGATCAGTTGATCAGAATGCGGTGGTATCTTTAAAAAGGCCCACTTTCAGGTCGGTGGCGCTATAGATGGGGCGGCCATCTACTTCCACCACGCCATCGGCGATCCCCATGACCAACTTGCGGTTAATCACACGCTTGAAGGTGATTTTGTAGGTCACTTTCTTGGCGGTCGGCAGGATCTGGCCAGTGAACTTCACTTCGCCCACACCCAGAGCACGACCTTTACCCGGGCCACCTTTCCAGCCGAGGAAGAAGCCGACCAGTTGCCACATGGCATCCAGCCCCAGGCAGCCAGGCATCACGGGATCACCCGGGAAGTGGCAATCGAAGAACCAGAGGTCCGGCGTAATGTCGAGCTCTGCCAGGATCTCGCCTTTGCCATGCTCGCCACCGTTATCGTTGATCTTGACGATGCGATCCATCATCAACATGTTGGGGGCGGGCAGCTGACTGTTACCCTCACCAAATAATTCGCCACGGCTGCAGGCAAGCAACTCTTCACGGGTAAACGAGTCTTTACCTTGTTCACACAGGGAAAGGCGGGCATCAATGGCGGTATTGTCTAGGGTCACGCTGTTTATCCTTCATATGGGTCAAAGCCGAGCCAATTTAGCGTACACTTGTGCGCTAAACAACTCCGATCACTTCTTTTATTATAAGCCGAACAACCGGCCCAGCAGGCGACGGAGCAAGCCCCCCTTGAACGCCGTGCCATTGAGCTCGTCCAGGCGCTGCTGAATTCGACCGAACAAGGTATCCGGCATATCCGGTTCACCCGCCACGCAGCCGGTCAGCAACTCGATAGCCTCTTCCACATGATCCACTGGATGAATGTGGAACTGACCTGCCTCGACTGCGGCAATCACCTCGTCGGAGAGGTTCAACTGCTGGATGTTGGTGCCCGGTAGAATGATGCCTTGCTTACCGGTGATGCCGTGGATCTTGCATACCCGGAAGAAGCCTTCAATCTTCTCGTTCACACCTCCCACGGCCTGCACATTGCCGAACTGATCGACGGCGCCAGTAACGGCAAAATGCTGATAGATGGGCTGGCGGGCGAGGGCGGAGAGCAGGGCACACAGGCCGGTCAGAGAGGCACTATCACCATCGATTTCGTGGTAGGACTGCTCGAACACCAGATTGGCAGAGAGCGGCGAGGGGGTCTCTGCACCAAACTTGTTGGAGAGATAACCGTGGATGATCATCATCGCCTTCGCGTGGATATGACCAGCCAGCTCCGCTTTTCGTTCGACATCCGCAATGTCGCCATCGCCCAAGTGCACGGTCGCGGTGAGACGTACCGGTTCGCCAAAATCATAAGGGTGGCCCGAGACTTGAATGACGGAGAGGCCATTGATCTGACCAATCTCCTCATCATCGGTTTGCAGCAGGATCTGGCCATCAATGACACCCTGATCAGATTGCTCCACCAAGTAGTTGAGGCGGTAGTCCTGCTCTTCCTGCGCCAACCGGATATGCTCATCGGTCACGGTGTCGGCTTCCATCTCGCGGGCTAGGCTGTCAGCCATGCGCATGATGGCACCAAGCTGGATCTCGGACAGAGAGAGCCACTCCTGATGGTCACACAGGCGGCTGGCATGACGACAGAGGGCGGCGAGGGCCGCCGGGGTGAAGTCCAGCAGAGCCCAGCGTTCACGGATCCAGGCGAGGTATTGCAGGAACTCTGGCAAGTCTTCCTCAATATTGACTTCTGACACCAGATCCGCGCGCAGAAAGATACGCTCGGACATGTCCCTGTCCAACATCTGGAACTCGGATACCTCTAGGCGATCGCCAACCAGGATCAGCTTCAGCCGGATAGGGGTCGCTTCGGGGGTAAAGAAGGGGGTCAGGGTTTTGCCTTCCTGATAGGCGTTCCAGTCCAGTTCGCCTTTCTGGATGGCATTTTTGAGCTTGAACCAGAGGTGGGGCTGATCCAGCAACTCGTCGAGTTGCAAAATAAGGTAGCCACCGTTGGCCTGGCGTAACAGGCCAGGTTCAAGCAGATGCTGGTTGGCATACACTGAGCCTTGCTCTGTCTGATAGTTGATGGAACCAAACAGGGTATCCCAGTTCAGATCCCGGCCATAAATCACAGGGGCTTCCTGCTCTTCATGATGGATCAGCAGGTTGATCAGCACGGGATGCTGGAACTCGAGTCCCTGGGCAACATGAGCCGCCAGATCGGAGAGAAAGTCATCGATCTTGGGGTCGTTGTTCTGCTTGCGCATGATGCGGGTGACCAGGCGCTCGGCATCCAGATGGTGGCTCATCAGCTTGAGCAGCTCGCCAACCATTTCACAAAACTCGACGCCGCTACCGGGCTGCAGACGCAACCAGATTGGTTTGAACGGGTTGTTCAGGTTCTCCGTGTAACAGAGATCGAACAGGTCACCATCCCTGCCATTTGAGGCGGCAATCAGCGTCTGACACACACCTTCATAATCCGCACCGGGGAAGCCGTTGAGCAGCATGACCGGGCAGTCGCCATCAAAACTGGCGAGACGTTTGATGCCAGAAATGGCTCTGGGTTGCAAGGCGGCGAAAGGTATGGGTTCGATCTTGCTGAGGGCAGTGAACTGTTCAATCGAAAAAGCGGGTTTTAGTTGTTCTGATGTTAATTCAGCCACTTAAGACATCCGGTCAGAGATAGGATCAATTGTTGCCATTATACACAGTTCAATTAGTGGGAACAGGAAACAAGATATCGCATTTAACATAATATGCATTATGCGCGGTCAGGCTTGGGGGTAAGGCAAAGGGCCGGTAGGCCCCTTGACTTCTCCTTGTTGCTAGGCCGGTGAATCGCCCCCAGTTCCCTAGACACCTCACAGCCTTAAAATGAGACAACTATTTGGGTGCCTACTTCTTGCCCGGCTCAATTTCAGATGCTCCGGTAACGAAACTGTTGCGGTTGTGGCAAGTCAATCTCCCCTTCGCAGAAGGACACCGGCACATCCAACCCATTGAGCATCAGCAAATTGGCATGCTTGTGTGCCTTCACATCCTGGTGCGTGAGGTTGAATGCACGGTACACCGGGGCTCCCGATTTGATTGCAGAGTGGAACGAACACTTTACCCGCTCCGCAATGTGCACTGTCGCGATCTTCATGGCGATTATGCAGGTTTCCGCAGAGGGCAAGTCGCCTATCGTCCTGGCCCCGCGCAGAGCATCCTGGGCCACTCTCAAGTGTTGGCTGGCCATCAGATCAGGGTCGCTTTACCGTCGATGAACACGAGGCGCTTGCCGTCTTCACGAGGAGCGACACGTGGCAGGATCGTGTTAGTGCCACCGAGGACATATGAACCTTCTTCCATATAGAAATAAGCGTCGGGCGCATCCTTCTTCGGGGTCAAGACACCACCCTTACCGCTACTAATTAAAAAGACACCGTAGTTTCCTTTGTCCAGTGGCATTACCTGCGGAAATTCATTGCCCGTAGCCGGTCGGATGGCCCGCACATAGAGATCAAAGCCCTCGTAAGCCGGATCGAAACAGCTGTAATCCCAAGAGCTAAGCATCGTCGGTTCACAGACATACGCATCCAGACTTGGATTTTCGAAGAAACCGTTCAAGTCTTCGAACTCGTCTGCATCCTTTGCCCTTTTCTGGTAATTCTCCTTCAGAACCCGCAGCGCGGTAGCCGCCGATCTGTAGTCCTCACCTGGCTGTAGTTTGGCTGTAAATACTTTCGCCTTATCAAGCGGATACTGAGCAACCAAACCAGAAATCAAGCCCAAACCCGCACCGAGCGCTCCACCACCGATGGAGCCCAAGCTACCACTCAGGTCATTTGCCAGCAGCAAAGTATTGCTCGTTGAGGTGACAACGGTGTCCAGCCCTTTGCTATAGGAATTGTCTTTCAGCAGATACGGGTAACCCGCGTAACCCGCGACGTTCAACGCCACGCTCTTGCTCTTATCCTGAACGAACGGCTGCCCCAAATCTTTGGGGGTGGAAGAGCACCCTGTTAAAGCTGCAATCGAAAATACAGATGCAACAATAAAATTCCCTTTCATTTTTCTCTCTCAGAGCCGGGCGCACCGGCAAGCTTTAGGTGGGGTCATTTGAATTCGAGGGGATTCTACTGGCAATATTTTCGCGCGATCTAGCCCTGTCTCTATTTTTTCTTACAGAACGTGATGGAGATAGACAATTACGCCTAGGGGTGGGGGGTGAGAGCACACAGACCACCGCGCATAATGCGATTTATATGAAAAATCCCCCGCCAGGCAAACAGACACCTGGCGGAGGACCCCCTGCCTCTGCGGGATTATCGCGGGGGCCAGTTTTCAACATAAATACTGAACATTATGCGCAGTTGTAGTTTGTTGGACAGAACGAGGTGTCAGATGTTGGTTTATCAGGCTGCAGATTCTGGCTATTGGGTTGGCCACTTGGCATGCCATTTAACTTGTTATCTCTCATTTTTGCCTGTTCATTCGTGCAGTCGGTCTAGCGGTTTGTGGTTGGCGCTTTCGTGGCGTTCTCTGTTGCCGGTGTGCAGGTATTTGGAGGTGGTGTCTATGCTGTCATGGCCCGCATCGGCCTGCACATGGGATAGCGGCCGCCCGTTGAGATTGATGTCGTGGGTAATGCCGGTGTGGCGAATGGAATGCGGGGTCAGGTTGCGCATTTCGGCTGAGTCTTGGGCAAAACCGTCTTGCTCAGCCAGGTTAGCGGCAGTCTGGATGACCGTCATGACCAGTTCACGCAGTTGGCGGATCCCGAGATTGGCATTGAGTTCGCCTTGTTCCCGGCCGTGTGCGGCGGCCTTGTGGCGCACAAAGAGCGGTGTCTGTTCATTGGGTGCCGGCAATGGCGACAACCCCAGGAAGATCCGATAGCGCTCGAGGGCCTCCAGCAAGGCATGGGATACCGCCACTGTGCGCCGCTTGCCGCCCTTGCTGCGTGGAATGTAATACCCCCAGACGCCGGTTTTGCCATCGCGGCGAAACTGGCCCATGACCGGTGTGAAGCCTGGTCTGGCGGCCACTTCCGAAATGCGCAGATAACAGGCGTACATCAGGCTTATCAGGAAGCGGCTGCGCTCGTGCTGATCCGGTGATCCGGTTGCCAGTTGGTCGGCGGCCTGCATGACGTAAGACCATTGCAGCTCGCTGAAGGCCTGGCCCTGATCATCGGGCTCCTGCTGGACCGGTCGCTTGACTCGCTGCAGCAGCAGTGCCGGATTTCTGTCCATGTACTCTTCCTGGATCAGAAACTGGAAGAAGGCTGACAGGATGGCGAGCTTGGTTTTCATTGCTTGCTCGCTGAGGCGGTATGGCAGTTCGCGGCCCAGCTCCCGTTTGCCAAGAAACGGTCGCCACAATGGGTTGGGCAGCCGCTCTCCCCACTCCTTGTCGAGAATGAACTGCGCCACGTTGCGGTAGGCAATCAGCTGCTCTGGCGGTGCCTGGCAGTAGTCGAGGTAGCGCATCATGATGCGCCGGGTCAGATCTTTCGGGCTGATAGCCAGCGCGCTGAAACACCAGTGCAGAAATGTCGTCAACTCGCTGCGGTAGGTTTTGTAGTTGTTCTCGTTGTGGCGTTGTTCCAGCAGCCAGTCGACCGCCAGTTCGTAGACGAGCCCCGCATCGGGTACGTTGTTCAGGCTGAGGTTGGCCAGATACTGATTGACTTGGGGATTGCCCGCCTCCAGGTGAGCCAGGCCATCAAACAGCGGCATGGCGGGCGGAAGTAATATAGAGGTCATGGTGGTGCTTGCTTGGTTCATGGGATGGAGGCCGGTAGCCTCGCTCAAAAGTTGATGCCGATAAATGGGGTTATCGGCATCACTGTGTGACGAATAATCAGGACGTGTATGAGGCTGGATCGTCCGTTGCAACCGGTTTGCACCCCATTCTGACGCTATTCAATGGATATGCACCTCTGTTGGAAAATTCTCGGGGTAAATAGCCATAAAAATGATTTTTAATGCTACATATGTGAATGGTTTGCAAGGGCTCCCTTGGGATAAGGTTAACCCAGCATCCCTCCTGCGCCCCTCAGGCCACGCTTTTAAGCGATTTTCCCTTGGGCTTGTCGGCATCGATCTTCTCTGCAGCCTGCTGTGGCTCCTCTTTGGGGCTCCCCTGCCCCTTGCCACCGCGCAGCACGTTTTGCAGTACATCACGCTGTTCGGCCAGGTAGAAGGCCAGGCTCTCCTGCTGTTCCGGTTCGAGAGTGACAGGAGCCCCCGCCAGCAGGGTCATTAACTCATCGGCGGTATCCAGCAGTTTGTCATAGGCATCTGCCTCTTTCTTGCTGGCAAAGGTCATCTTCTCCACTCCCCCACGCACGACAACATATTTGATCTCAACGGCCATAGTGGCGTCCTCCTCATGATAGTGAACACCAGTATATGTATGGATATACAGTATTGCAAATAACCCTGCCCAACGGGCTTTTATCATGGTGGTCGGACCCATTACGCGGCCGTTATCACATTGATGAAAGGGTCATTTGACATCCACTTGACGCAAGTCGGATGATGGGCTCATGACGATAACAAGACAACTGCTCATACTGCTGCTGGTTGAAGTGACGCTCCTCGGGGGCATCGCTCATCTGGTCATTGGTCTCTCTCCCCTGCTCTCCTTGCTGTTTGTGGTGCTGGCGCTATTAGGGTTGCGCTGCCTGGTGGTATTGCTGACCTGGGGTTTCTCCCGTTTCTACCCTGTTCCCGCCATCGGTCTGCGTGCCTGGCTGCACATGGTGATCAGGGAGATGTTCGCCTATCTGCTCACCTTCACCTGGTTGCTGCCGTTTGAGCGGCTGCTGATGGCGCCTGACAGGCTCCGCCCTTCTCCCCTGCCCCTGTTGCTGGTACATGGTTACGGCTGCAGTCGCGGGATCTGGCGGCTGCAGCGTGCCCGCCTGGAAGCTGCTGGCCACGTGGTCGCCACCGTGACCCTGACCCCTCCCTTCGGTCATCTCGATGACATGGTCCCCCTGCTGGCCAGGCGCATCGATGAGGTGCTGGCCGCCACCGGCGCCGCTCAGCTGGTGCTGATTGGCCACAGCATGGGCGGGCTGGTGTGCCGTGATTACCTGGCCCTGGCCGGTGGGGGCAAGGTGGCGCAACTCATCACCTTGGCGACCCCGCATCAGGGCAGCCAGCTGGCTGCCATGGGTCTTGGAGACAACGCACGGGAGATGGAGCCCGGCTCCGGATGGCTGCAGCGTTTCGCCGCAGTGCCGCTATGTGTGCCCGGGATTTCGGTGCGCACCAGTCATGACAACTTTGTGCTGCCCCAGTCCCGTCAGCGCATGGAAGGCATGGAGGACATAGAGATCTCGGCCCTTGGCCATCTCTCCCTCATCTACTCGCGCCGCACCACGGCCCTGCTGCTGACCCTGCTCGCCCGCCCCCAGCTACAAACAAAAAGGGCCTGATTGCTCAGGCCCCGGTTTATTTCACGCTTTCTGATATCAGAAGTGAATGCCCTTGATCAGGGTCGATACTGCCATCTGATCTGCTGAGGCCTTGGACTCGCCGCCCGCTTTCGGATCCGAGAAGGTGCGGAAGCTGGTGTTCATGATCACCTGAGCCACCCGTGGCGCCAGGGCATGGATCACCTGACCAAATACCCCGAGACGGGTGGCCAGCCGCACATGCTTGTTGATGATAGTGTCGCACACCAGATCGGCGGCCTCTTCCGGCGTCATCATGGGCACCTGCTCATACACCTTGGTCGGCGCCACCATGGGGGTTTTCACCAGCGGCATGTTGATGATGGAGAAGTTGACCCCCTTGTCGGCAAACTCGGACGCCGCGGTACGCACCCAGGCATCGAGCGCCGACTTGGACGCCACGTAGGCGGAGAAGCGCGGCGCATTGGTCAGCACCCCGATGGAGGAGATGTTGATAATGTGGCCCTTCTTCTTCTCGATCATGGTGGGCAGCACCCCCATGATCACCTTGAGGGTGCCGAAGTAGTTGAGCTGCATGGTGCGCTCCAGATCGTGGAAGCGCTCGAAAGAGTCCTCGATGGCGCGGCGGATGGAGCGGCCAGCATTGTTGATGAGGATGTCCACCCCGCCATGCTCGGCCACTATCTGCCGGGTGATCGCCTCCCCCTGCGCGAGATCAGCCAGATCCCCCTGATAGACCTGCAGGGTCAAGCCCAGCTCGGCAAACTCGGCCTGGGTCTGCGCAATCTTGTGCTCGTCCCGGGCAATGGTCAGCACGGTTGCTCCCGCCTCGGCCAGCTTTCTTGCGGTGGCCTTGCCGATGCCGGAGGTGGCGCCGGTGATGAGCACCACCTTGCCCTCGACTCGGCCACGCAGGGTGCGATCGATGAACAGCTCGGGGTCGAGGTGACGTTCCCAGTAATCCCACAGCCGCCAGGCATAGCTGTGCAGTGGGGGCACTTCGATACCGGTCCCTTTCAACACCCGCTGGGCTTCGCGGTTGTCAAAGCGGGTGGGATAGTTGATGAGCCGGAAGATATCCTTGGGCAGACCGAGATCGGCGATCGCCGCATCGCGAATACGCCGCACCGGCGTCAGCGCCATCAGCATGGTCATCAGATGGCGGGGAATGAAGCTGAACAGGGCCGCATTGATGCGAATGGCGGGCTCGGGTGCATGGGCTGCGCGGGCGAAGGTGCTCAGCATGTCGCCAACTCGCATCGGATGGGAGTCAGTCAGGTGGAACGCCTTGTTGTCCTCTCCCTCCTGGTGGGCGATGTGATCGATGGCATCCACCACGAAGTTGACCGGCACCAAGTTGATGCGTCCTCCTTCGACCCCGATGGCGGGCATCCAGGGCGGCAGCATGCGGCGTAGCTTCTGGATGGTCTTGAAGAAGTAATAGGGGCCATCCACCTTGTCCATCTCGCCAGTATTGGCATCCCCCACCACTATACCGGGCCGGTAGATGCGCCAGGGGATGGTGCTCTCCTTGCGCACTATGCCCTCGGCCTCGTGCTTGGTCTGGAAATAGGGCATGTCGAGGTGCTCGGCCTCATCGAACATGTCTTCCCTAAACAGGCCGTCGAACAGGCCTGCCACCGCGATAGAGCTGCAATGATGGAAGCAGCGGGCGCCGAGTCGCTCGGCCAGTTGCAAGGCCTGACGGGTGCCCTCGGCATTGACCTGCTGCTGAATGCCCGCCTTGGCGTTGAGATCATAGATGGCGGCGAGATGGAGGAAGTGATCGATCTGGCCGATGAGCGGCTCCTGCTCGGCCACGCTCACGCCGAGTTGCGGATGGGTCATGTCCCCGACGACCGGAATGGCGCGCTGCGCGTCGACGCCCCAGTAGTCCAGCAGAGCGGGTATCCGCTCAAGATGGGCTGCGCGCATCAAAAAGTGCACACGGCTATTCGGGCGCTGCAGCAATTTTTTAATCAGCCGGCGGCCGATAAAACCGCTGCCCCCCGTGATGAAATAGTCCATGGTATTTATTTCCCTTACTGATTGGGCTGTTAGTTGTCGTTAGATATATCACGCTTCAAATGGAAATGTTCATTTGAACATCATCTTCGTGACCCAGACCAAAAATACCACGACTGGCTGTTCCGTTATTAGGTAGAACCCTCTATTTTTTCGCCATAAACTGAGGATGAAAGCTCAGTAATGCCACAACGAATGTACCAAGGTTGTCGTCATTACCTATATCTCACTCACCAGTAAGGAAACAATCATGGCCAAGAAATTGAAAGCGCTGGCAAGCTCGGTGACCGACAACCAGCTCACCTCAACCATCAAGGAATCCACCCAGCAGATCTGGCTGGCGGGCTTGGGCGCCTACGCCAAGGCGCAAGAGGAAGGGGGCAAGATCTTCGAAGCCCTGGTACAGGAAGGCGAGGCATTGCAGACCCGTACTCGTCAGAGCGCAGACGAGAAGATCGCTGCCATGACGGACAAGACCACAGGCACCTGGGGCCGTTTGGAGCAGGTGTTCGAAGATCGTGTGGCCCGTGCCGTCGCCAGCCTTGGCATCCCGACCCGCAAGGATATCGACAAGCTCTCCAAGCGCATGGCCGAGCTGACCGAGGTGGTGCAACAACTCATCGATTCGCAGGATGAAGAGGACGTGCCAGCCGCGGAGCCCAAACCGGCTGCTGCTGCGGCCAAGAAACCCGTCGTCAAGAAAGCTCCGGTGCAGAAAGCAGCCGCAGCGCCCATCGCCAAGGTGAAAGAAGAGGTCAAGGCATTGGCGACTGAGGTCAAGAACGTAGTGGAAGAGGTCAAGGAGAAAGGCGAGACAGCCCTCTTCTAATCTGCCTGGCAACGCCTGATTGGCCTTGCATCATAACCCACCGGCCCATGCCCTCTTGCTGGGCCGGTTTTGCTTGAGAAGGGAGGCCATGTCATGAGCACGATTGCGATTGCCCTCGCCGGAGGGGGCCCTCTGGGAGGGATTTACGAGATCGGAGCCTGCGCCGCTCTGGCCGACAGCATCAAGGGACTGCGTTTCGAGCAGGCTGACATCTATGTGGGGGTCAGCTCGGGGGCCGTGATCGCCTCGGCGTTGGCCAATGGCATCTCCCCCGACAAGCTGGTGCGGATCCTGCTCAGCGACGACAGCGGCGAATTTTTTGATCCCTCCACCCTGCTGCGTCCCGCCTTCGGAGAATACGCGAAGCGGATCTCCTCCTTGCCGCCACTGGCCTGGGCATGTCTGGCCGATTACCTCTCAGCCCCCTGGCACAAGAGCCTGCTTGGCTCCTTGCAGGGCTTGTCCAAGGCGATCCCGACCGGTTTGTTCGACAGTCGCGGGGTGGACCGGATCCTGACCCAGTTCTTCTCTCGCCGGGGTCGCAGCAACGATTTTCGTGAACTCAAGAGCCGTCTGTTTGTCATCGCCACCGAGCTCGATACTGGCCATGCGGTCGCCTTTGGCAGCCCTGGGCTGGATCAGGTGCCCATTTCGGCGGCAGTGCAGGCTTCTGCCGCCCTGCCCGGTCTGTTTCCGCCGTCGCTGATCAATGGCCGCTACTACGTGGACGGGGCCCTCATCAAGACGCTGCACGCCTCGGTGGCACTGCAGGAAGGGGCCGATCTGGTGTTCTGCATCAACCCGCTGGTACCGTTTGATGCTGGCATGGCGAGTGAATACCCTGCCAGTCTGGTGGAGAGTGGCTTGCCGGTGGTGCTGGCCCAGACCTTTCGCGCCATCATCCATTCGCGCATGCACGTGGGGATGGATCGTTACAAGCACCAGTATCCACAGGCCGATGCCTTGCTGTTTGAGCCCTCCCCGGCCGATGGCGAGATGTTCTTTACCAATGTGTTCAGTTACCGGGATCGGCGCCATCTGTGCGAGCACGCCTTCCAGCATACCCGTCAGGATCTGTGGCAGCGGCGGGCCGAGCTCGGCCCCATTCTCGCCAAACATGGCCTCGAGTTGGATCTCGGGGCGCTGGCCGATGAGCAGCGCTCCCTGCTGACTCCGGGCACCGGCTCTGTGGCGGCGCTGGATATCTCACTGACCCGGTTGCAACACTGGCTGACCCGCCGCTATGGCGGCAAGGGTCGTCGCCATTTGAAGGAGTAGCATGGACAGCAAACCAAAGCGGCGGACGCGGGAGCGGATCCTGGCCACCGCCCTTGCCCAGTTCAACATGCTGGGCGAGCCGACCGTCACCACCTCCGCCATCGCGGCCGAGCTGGAGATGAGTCCGGGCAATCTCTATTACCACTTTCATCACAAGGAAGAGATAGTCAACGCCCTGTTCGGCGAGTTCGAACAGGAAATGGCCCATCTGCTCGACACAGTCACCCCCCCGCTGGACGAGACGGAAGACATCTGGTTCTTTTTGCACCTGATGTTCGAACTCATCTGGAAGTACCGCTTCTTCTATTACGACATCAGCACCCTGATGAGCGGCAATCACAAGGTGGAGCTGCGCTTCTCGGCCCTGCTACGGCGCAAGGAACAGACCGCCGCCGCCATCTGCCACAGCCTGGCCGGCAGTGGCTTGCTGCTGGGCAGCGACGCCCAGATCGGTGCCTTGGCGGCCAATATCGCGCTGGTGGGCACGTTCTGGATCTCCTATCAGCGGGCGTTGCACCCGCGTGCCGATGCTGACATTGCCCTCGGGGTGTTTCAGGTGATGCAGCTGGTGGCCCCTCGCCTGCGGCCCAATGCCCGTGCCCATCTGGATGCTATCGCCATTCATTACCGCCCGTCTCTTGCGACGAGCGAACAGGATTCCGATTTTTAACAGGGAGAACAACATGACCACTTCACAACCCAAATTGTCCGATTTCACCCCGTTCCCCTGGCCGGAAGCGGCCTATGACTATGCGGGGGCCGGTCTCAAGCAACATTGGGCCCGCCTGCATCAGGGGGATGCCGAGCCCTGGCCTGCCGACAAACAGGTGCAGG
This sequence comes from Aeromonas popoffii, assembly GCF_037818705.1. Classification (NCBI taxonomy): domain Bacteria; kingdom Pseudomonadati; phylum Pseudomonadota; class Gammaproteobacteria; order Aeromonadales; family Aeromonadaceae; genus Aeromonas; species Aeromonas popoffii. The sequence goes on from NZ_CP149129.1 coordinate 2,139,364, forward strand.
CGGCTTGGCGTGCCTACCATGCCGGCGACTTTGGTCAGGCGGTGACGCTGGGACTGGAGGCCGGTGACGCTGGCCTCAACGTGGTGAACAAGGCGCTGGTGATCCATGCCAGCTACCTGCTGGAGGACAAGTATGCCAAGCGGGAGGCGTTCGAACTGGCGGCCAGCAACGCCGAAAGACTGCAAAAGCGCCAGCCCGATAATGCCAACGCCTGGTATTTTCACGCCCTCGCGCTGGGTCGTTACAGCCAGGTAATCTCTGTCTCCAAGGCACTCTCGCTCGGCATAGGCGACAAGATCAAGACCAGTCTGGACAAGGCGCTGGCGCTGGCGCCCGACCATGCGGAAGCGCACATCGCCTTCGGCGCCTGGCATGCGGAGATCATCGACAAACTGGGTGCCATGATAGGCAGCATCACCTATGGCGCCAAGAAGGAGGAGGCCGATCGTCACTTCAAGGCGGCGCTGGCCATCATCCCCCACTCCGCCATCGCTCGCATGGAGTACGCCAATGCCATGGTGATGATGCATGGCAAGAGCAAGATGGCGGCCGCCGAGGCGCTCTACGGCGAGGCGGCCGAGTGCGCGCCGGTGGATGCCATGGAGCGGCTCGATGTGGAAGCCGCCCGTGAGGAGCTGGAGGACGAATAGTACGGCGGTGCTGCGCAATGAAAGAGGCCAACCCCAGGGTTGGCCTCTTTGTTTCATGTCGGGTGGCGTGCCAGAGAGGCTCAGCCGTGCAGCAGCTGATCCAGCATCTCGGGATCGTAGAGCAGATCCGGCTCCATCAGCACCAGCAACAGCAGCTGTTCGAACTCCACGGCGAAGCGCAGGGCAATGAGCTCAGGGTCCGGCACCCGCTTCTTGTCGGTGATGAGGCCGAGCTGCACCTTGTTGTCATAGGAGAGGATAGAGACGCCGACGCCAATGTCACCGGCCTGAGGCACCCAGAACAGGGGCTGGCGCAGGCGGGCACCGGCCAGATAGAGGGTCTGCTGGGGGCCGGGCACATTAGTGATGACGGCGCTGGCCTTGGCCGACAGAATGTCGATGGCTTGTTGCTGCACCGCTCTGGGGGCCATGCCCATCACCTCCAGCAGATTCAGCACCACCGCCGGTTGCAGGGAGGATTTCAGCGCCTGCATCCGATCCCGCACCGCATGAAGCCGCTGCAGCGGGTGCGCTATGTCGATGGGCAAGTCCAGGGCCACCAGCCCGAAGCGGTTGCCAAGGGCCCCCTTGTCGTCGGGCGCGCGCATATTGACGGGCACCAGCGTGCGGATCTCGATGTCATCGACCTCGTCCCCCTGTGCCAGCAGATAGTGGCGAAATGCCCCGGCGGTGGCGGCGATCAGCAGATCGTTGACCGAACAGCCGAGCACCCGCCCTACCGCTTTTACGTCCGGTAGCGGGATCTGTTCAGACCAGGCCACCCGTTTGGCGCTGCCTGTCTCCCCCTTCAGCCGGGACTTGGCATCGTCGGAGAGGGTGGCGATGGTGTAGAGCTCGGCGGTCACATCCCGGCCTGTCTTGAGGTAATCCATTGCCTTGGTGGGATGGGTCAGTACCTCGACATATTTGGACCAGAGGGTACCGGTCAGCTTGAGCCCGGCCCGCAGCAGACGGCTGCCTTGATGGGCGTCCTGCTCGTCGTCATCATGCTCGCCGGTAATCGGATCGGGTTGCGGACGTGGCGCCGGGGTCGGGCTGTCATCCATCATGGTAAGCAGGGCGCGCACCAGGGAGAAGCCGTCTCCCATGGCGTGATGAAAACGCACCACCAGCGCCTGCCCACCGAGGGAGGTGTCCACCAGGTGCATCTCCCACAGGGGGCGCTGGTGGTTGAGCGGGGTGGAGGCAAAATCGGCCACCAGCCGCTCCAGCTCCTCCTTGCCAGCTTTGCCCGGCAGGATCACCCGCTTGAGATGCTGGTCAAGATCAAAATCGGGATCGTCGCGCCAGTAGTACTCTCCCCCCTCCAGGCTGGCTTTTTGGTGAAAACGGGGTTGCACGCTCAGAGTGTACAGAAGGCTGGCACGCAGCTGGGCTTCATCCAACTGACCATCAAACATCAGCACGCCGACGATCTGCATCAGATTGTTGGGCCTGTCCATCCGCAGCCAGGCGGTATCGACACAGGAGATAAGTTCACAGGGTGACATGGTATTTTCCCTACCGTTTCGCTTATTTGTCCGCGGCCTTCTCATGAAAACCACATTATCGATGGCGAACAAACAGGAGTCCTATATGTTGGTGCCAATACGCTTCGATTAATTCTTTCTGTCTGGACAGAACGACACGTAGCGCCGTGAATATTTTATCGCAGAACAAATAATCAGCCCGTGCATACCCTCCCGATTTATTGTTATCCGGAGGGTATGTATCGTTCAATTAATATACAAATGTGCTAATTCGCAGCTATTGTCGGCGACGGTATTAAGTGAATATTTGAATTCTTGCCCCGGGTTATCCCTGACAGGGACAAGGCAGGCGATGATCGACATATTCGAGGATTTCCTGCTCCAGCACGCTGCGTACCGGCAGCAGCATCAGGCCGAGACGCACCTCCAGCTGCAGGCTGTTGTCGGTCAGGCAGAGAAAGCCATTGACCCCGGCGCCGCGAAACATCAGCCGGGTCTCCTCTTCATCTTCCCACTCACAGTCGAGTTCGTACTCTTCGCTCATGTCCTGCGCGATGGCTTCGGCGGCGAGCCGTACCCCCGCTAATCCCAAGGGATGCTGGCGGTTGACCTTGATGGTCGACAGGCTGCTGCCGACAAGGGGATCGTATAGAAACATGCTAACTCTCTGAGCGGTGACAACATTTACTGATATTAAACACATGAATCAAACAAGTGAAAGCCATTTGCAACATAATTGGGACTCACTTAACAAAGACGGTTGAGTAAATGCTCCATGCTTTTCTCCTCATTCCCGCTCGCGTTACACTAACAGGCAAAGGCGTACCTGAGTGGCAGCCCCGCTTCCCCTTCAGGGTTCATGCCCTCGTTTTATCTAGCCGCCAGGCCATTCGGTGCAGGTCACCAGAGAGCAGCATATGACCCAAGAGACACACATAGCCGATGACCCGCAAGCCGACGAGAGTACCCTGGGGCGGCTCTATCGCCAGCTCAACCGGGTTGCTTCCCTGCGTGAACAGATGCGCACCCACCCGGAAGATCAACAAGACAGGGACAGCTTGCGCCAGTGGCAGGCGGATCGGTTGGGCCGCACCCACGGCGATCTGCTGCAGAGCAAACGCTATGGCCCGGCTGCCGCGTTTTTCCTGACGGATCTCTATGGTCCTGGCGATTGTGCCCGCCGCGATGCGGACGTGATGCGGGTGATGCCCACCGCCGAGCGATTCCTGCCGGAGTCCGGGCTCAAGGTGCTGGCGCAGGCGATCGAACTCGATGCCCTCTCCGAGGAGCTCGACTACCTGATGGTGGTGGCGCTGCGTCGCAGTGGCGCCATCCATCGGCTGACGGCAGAGGCGTATGCCCTCGCCTATCGGGAGGTGGGTGAACCCGAGCGGCGCGCCCATCAGATAACCCTGGTCACCGAACTGGGGCTCACCCTGGACAGGCTGGCCCGCAAGCCTTTCCTTGGCACCACCCTCAAACTGATGTCGGGACCGGCCCATCTGGCAGGCCTTGGCGAGCTCTTCTCGTTTGTCGACCGAGGCTATCGGGTCTGCCATCAGATGGGGAAAGCCAACGAGTTTCTGGACACCATCGCCAGCCGGGAAAGCGCCATCATGGCGGCGTTGTTTGATGGGGATGCCAGCGTGCTGGATTGACAGGTGGTGCTGGATACTGCAATAAAAAAGCGGGTCCGTGTGGCCCGCTTCTGTTACTGGGGGAAACCCGCGGATCAGATCACCAGCAGATCCATGAAGGCGTGGACCGGCGTGCCGGCCAGCCGCTGGCCATCCTGGCAGAGGGCGAGGATATCCTGTACCCGCTTGGCCGGGAAACGGGTGGCCAGGTTATGCTGGAATTTTTCTACCAACAGCGGGATCCCCTCCTCCCGACGGCGACGATGGCCGACCGGGTACTCCACCTCTACCTTAGGAGTGTGAGTCCCGTCCTTGAAGAAGATCTGGATGGCGTTGGCAATGGATCGCTTGTCCGCCTCCAGATATTCGCGGCTGTAGCGCTTGTCCTCCTGCACCACCATCTTGCCGCGCAGCGCATCGATGCGGGGATCGGCAGCGATGCCATCTTCGTAATCCTCGGCGATAAGGCGACCAAAAATCAGCGGCACTGCCACCATGTACTGCAGGCAGTGATCCCGATCGGCCGGGTTGTTGAGTGCCCCCACCTTGCTGATGATGCGAATGGCCGATTCATGGGTGGTGAGTTCGATGCGGTCGATCTCGTCCAGCCGCCCTTTCACCTGACCGTGCAGCTTCATGGCGCACTCCACCGCGGTCTGGGCGTGGAACTCGGCGGGATAGGCGATCTTGAACAGCACGTTCTCCATCACATAGCTGCCGTAGCCCTGATGCAAGGCGAACTGGTTGCCCTTGAACAGCACGTCGTAGAAGCCCCACTTGGGGGCGCTCAATACGCCGGGATAGCCCATCTCGCCGCTCATGGTGATCAACGCCAGACGCACCGCGCGGGAAGTGGCATCCCCCGCCGCCCAGCTCTTGCGAGAACCCGCGTTGGGCGCGTGGCGGTAGGTACGCAGGCTCTGGCCATCGACCCAGGCTTGGGAGACCGCATCGATCACCTGATCCCGACTCCCTCCCAGCATATGGGTCACCACGGCGGTGCTGGCGACTTTGACCAGCACCACGTGATCGAGGCCAACCCGATTAAAGGAGTTTTCGAGCGCCAGCACCCCTTGAATTTCGTGAGCCTTGACCATGGCCGTCAGCACATCGGCCATGGTCAGCGGCGCCTTGCCCTCTGCCACGCGGGTGCGCGACAGCCAGTCGGCGGTCGCCAGAATACCCCCCAGGTTGTCGGAAGGATGGCCCCATTCGGCGGCAAGCCAGGTGTCGTTGTAATCGAGCCAGCGGATGATGGCGCCGATGTCCCAGGCCGCCTTGACCGGATCGAGACAAAGCTGGGTTCCGGGCACCCGGGCACCAAAGGGCACAGTGGTACCCGCGACTATGGGGCCCAGGTGCTTGGTGCATTCGGGAAAACGCAGCGCCAGCAGACCGCAGCCCAGGGTGTCCATCAGGCAGTAGCGGGCGGTATCGAGGGCCGCCTGGCTGGTGATGGGATGGTTGCAGACATAATCGGCAATATCGACCAGCACCTGATCGGGCTCGGGTCTGTGGTTAACGTCGACGTTGGCGGACATCGTGATTTCCTTATCGTTGTTGTAGGGAGACGAAATGACGGGGGGCCGGGCCGACGTAATCGGCGCTCGGGCGAATGATCCTGTTGTGCTCGCGCTGCTCCATCACGTGGGCGCACCAGCCGGTGACCCGAGAGCAGACGAAAATGGGGGTGAACAGCTTGGTCGGGATCCCCATGTAGTGATAGGCGCTGGCATGGAAGAAGTCGGCGTTGGGGAAGAGTGCTTTTTCCTCCCACATCACTGTTTCCGCCTCGCAGGAGACGCGGTAGAGGCGTGTGTCCCCCGCCGCCTCGGCCAGCTTGGCCGACCACGCCTTGATGATGACGTTGCGCGGATCCGAGGTGCGATAAACGGCGTGGCCAAAGCCCATGATCTTCTCCTTGGCCGCGAGTTTTGCCAGCAGCTCGCCCCTGGCCTGAGCCTCATCCTGCCAGGGTGCGATCATCGCCATGGCGGCTTCATTGGCCCCGCCGTGCAGCGGGCCGCGCAGGGTACCGATGGCGGCGGTCACGCAGGAGAAGAGATCGGACAGGGTCGAGGCACAGACCCGGGCCGCGAAGGTGGAGGCGTTGAACTCGTGCTCGGCATAGAGAATGAGGGAGACATGCATCACCCGGCGTTCCAGCTCACTCGGCGCCTTCTGGTGCAAGAGCGCCAGGAAGTGGCCACCGATGCACTCCTCGTCGGTATCGAGCGCGATGCGCACCCCTTCATGACTGAACTTGTACCAATAAATAAGGATGCCAGGGAAGGCGGCTAGCAGCCGATCGGCCACTTCATGTTCGTGCTCGAAGCCCTCTTCCGGCTCCAGATCGCCGAGCATGGAGCAGCCGGTGCGCAGCACATCCATGGGATGGGCATTGGCGGGAATGAGCTCAAGCACCTCCAGCAGGGCACGGGGCAAGATGCGCAGGCGACGCAGTTCGCGCTTGTAGTCCAGCAGTTGCTGTTCACTGGGCAACTCGCCCTTGAGCAGCAGATAGGCAACCTCCTCGAACTGGGCGCCATCCGCCAGCTCCTTGATGTCATAGCCGCGATAGGTGAGTCCTGTGCCGCTCTTGCCCACGGTACAGATACTGGTTTCCCCCGCGCTCTGACCCCGCAGGCCTGCGCCGCCCAATGGCTTCTCTTGTCCCATAATCTTGCCTCCTAATCCCTGGATGTGAACAGACGATCCAGTGTCTGCTCGTAATGGTGATAACCGAGAAAGTCATATAACGATTCCCGGGTCTGCATGGTGTCCACGACGGCTCTCTGGTGGCCATCCTGGCGAATGTGCTGGTAGACGTTGAGCGCGGCCTGATTGGCTGCCCGGCTGGCGCTTAACGGGTAGAGCACCATGTCGACGCCGTGCTCGGCGAGCTCGGCCTTGTCAAACAGTGCTGTCTGGCCGAATTCAGTCATGTTGGCGAGAATGGGCACCCCGGCCGCCTGCTTGAAGCGGTCATACTGACCGAGATCGGTCACCGCCTCGGCGAAGATCATGTCTGCCCCGGCGGCCACGTAGGCGGCGGCGCGCTCCAGCGCCGGGCCAATCCCCTCCACCGCCAGTGCATCAGTGCGCGCCATGATGACGAACTCCCCGTTTTGACGGGCATCCACCGCCGCCTTGATGCGATCGCACATCTCCTCCTGCGAGACCACCGCCTTGTTGGGCCTGTGGCCACAGCGTTTCTGGGCCACCTGATCTTCCATGTGCACGGCGGCGACACCGGCGCGTTCAAAGGCGCGAATGGTGCGGGCGATATTGAAGGCGCCGCCCCAACCGGTGTCGATGTCGACCAGCAGGGGCACCTTGGTCGCAGCGGTGATCCTTTCTGCGTCGATCAGCACGTCATTGAGGGAGGTCATGCCGAGATCCGGCAGGCCATAGGAGGCATTGGCCACCCCGGCGCCGGAGAGATAGAGGGCCGCAAAGCCGCTACGCTCGGCCATCAGGGCCATGTAGGCATTGATGGTGCCGACGATCTGCAGGGGCCGTTCGTTGGCGAGGGCGGTGCGAAAACGCAGGCCTGCCGAGGGGGTAAGGCTGGACATCATGACTCCTTTCATTTGTCTGGTCTGACTATCTAATATCACGTTTACGTTAACGTCAATCATACTTTCGTGGCAGAACGGCGTCAGGCAAGACAGGGCGCGGGTTTTAGGGTAAATTTCACCAATTCCTTCAACAGATTGAATCGTAATGTCGGATCCCAATCCCGTGATCGTCTGCCCGGCTTGCGACTTGCTGATCGAACGCAAGTTATTGCCCCTGCGCCGCCACGCTCACTGTCCCCGCTGTCATCAGCATCTGTATGGACGCTATGCCTTCCGCTCCTCCCAGTTGATGGCCCTGACCATCACGGGGTTCTTGCTGCTGCCCTCTGCCTTCTTCGAACCGCTCATCTACCTGCGTCTGGCCGGGGTGAACTCGGACGCAAATTTGTTAAAGGGCATGTTGGTGCTGATGGTCGAGCACGAATTCTGGGTGGCGGGGCTGGTATTCTGGTGCGCCGTACTGGCGCCGGTGGGCTTGCTGCTGGGGATCTTTGCACTGGCCTCCGGCCTTGCCAAGCGCTGGCACATACTGGCACCGACCTTAAGAGCCGTGGAGGTATTTCGTCACTGGGCCATGCTGGAGGTCTACATGGTCAGCCTGCTGGTCGCCCTGTTCAAGCTGATCGACATCGCCGATGTGCGCCTCGGCGGCGGCCTGCTGAGCTTGGGGATCCTGATGCTGCTCAACATGACGCTGCTGATCCTGTTCGATCCTGCCCCCTACTGGGAGCGCGTACCACTGGAGGAGCCGGATCATGTCCCAGACCAGCGCTCGTGAGCTGGGGCTTTGCCGCTGCCACACCTGTGGCCTGCTGGTGCGCTATCAGGCAGGCAGCGTCTGCCCCCGTTGTCACAGCAGGTTGCAGGTTCGTATCCCCCACTCCCTGGCCTGGTCCTGGGGCTTGCTGGCGCTGGCCACCTTCATGTTGCTGCCCGCCAACCTGTTGCCCATCACCCATTTCTACAACAAGGGGTTATTGCAGTCCGATACCATCTTCAGCGGTATCATGATGCTCTACCGCAGCAAGATGTCGGGTATCGCCACCATAGTGCTGACTGCCAGCATCATAGTGCCGGTGGGCAAGATTTTGGGGCTGGGCTGGATCTGCTGGCAGTTGCAGCGAACCACGCCGGTGCGGCGCAAGCGTCAGCTCATCATGTATCGCATCATCGACTTCATCGGCCGCTGGTCCATGCTGGACTTGTTCGTCATCTCGCTGATGGTGGCGCTGGTGGATCGCGGCGTGCTGCTCAATGTACGGGCGGGACCCGGCGCCACGGCGTTTGCCGGTGTGGTGGTGCTGACTATGATGTCGGCCCGCATGCTGGATACCCGCTTGCTCTGGGACAAGGCGGCCCGTTGATGGTCTGGTGAACACAGATCCCGCTTGTCCAGGGATGGGGATGCCCCGAATAGTGAATAACCGCCGGCACTGTCGCAAGGCAACGCCGCAGGCGGTGATGTGTTTGTATCTGAACTGCTGTTTATGTCAGCCAATTAAGGAGTCGGTATGATCGGGGCTGAACCCGTCATTGAGAAGCGTCGCTGGTTGTCGCCAGTCTGGTTGTTGCCCGCCATTGCCCTCTTGCTGGCAGGTGGCTTCGTCTACCAGCAGTTTGCGAGCAGTGGCCAACTTATTCGCATCAACTTTGCCCAGGGCAATGGCATCTTGCCGGGCAAGACCCAGGTGCGCTATCAGGGTGTGGCTATCGGTGTGGTGCAGGAGCTGGCGCTGGCCGAGGACGGCCGCAAGATAGCCGTGCTGGCCAAGATTGACAGTCGTGCCCGGCCGCTTATCCGCAAGGGGTCCGACTTCTGGCTGGTGAGCCCCAAGGCATCACTCACCGAGATCTCGGGCCTGGATACCCTGGTCTCTGGCAACTACATCAATCTGCAACCCGGTCGGGAGAACAACCCGCTGGAAGAGGAGTTTGATGCGCTGGATGGCCCTCCCCCCGGCTATCAGGCACAGGGGCGCATGCTGCACTTGACCGCCGATTCGCTGGGATCTATCGGGATCGGCGCCAAACTCTATTTCCGCGGTATTGAGGTAGGCAGTGTCATCAACACCCGTCTCGGCCAGGACAACCAGAACGTGATCCTTGATCTGGTGATCGAGCCGCGTTTCGAACACCTTATCAAGGCCGATACCCGCTTTTGGAACATCAGTGGCATCAAAGGCTCCTTCAGCCTGGCCGGGGTCAATGTGGAGGCTGGCAGCCTTACCTCCATACTGAGCGGCGGCATAGCGTTTGACTCCCCCAAAGCCTCCCCCGAGCCGGAGAAAGGCCAGACCTTCATCCTCTACAAGGGGCTGGCCGAAGCGGCCCGTGGCGAGCGGATCGACATAGTGGCCGGTGATCTGCCCATCAAGGAGGGAATGCCCATCCTTTTCGAAGGGATCGAGATTGGCCGGGTTGACCCCGTTCGCCTGACCGACAAGGGTCGGGTGGTGACGGCGTTGATCAATCCTGAACAGGCATTTCGGATCACCGACAACAGTCGCCTCGTCTGGGAGACTGTCTCCTTCGGTGCCGCCGGCCTCAAACATGCGGATCGTCTGCTGGCCGGCCCGGCCATTCGCCTTGACTACGTGGAAGGTGACAGGGTCAGGGCCATGATCTTGAGCAGCAAGGATCAAGTCAGTGGCACCCGGGTCACTCTGCAGGCCGACGATCTGGCGGGGCTCAATGAAGGGGCACCGCTCTGGTACAAGGGGCTGCCGGTAGGCCAGATCAGTCAGCTGACTCTGGATGCCAGGGGCAATGCCAGCGTCGCTCTGGTGGTCAACAGCCAGTATCAACATCTGCTGGCACGGGCCCGTTTCTATCGGGTAGCGCCGCTGCAGATCGAGGCTGATCTCAGCGGTATCAAGGTGGAGACCAGTCCGGCCAGCGCCTGGATCGGCGGGGGCATCAAGTTGGTACAGGCGGCGAGCGGTGAGCGGATAAACCGCCTCTACCCGAGTCAGGAACTGGCCCTGTTAGGCACCCGGGATGCCAAGCCCCAGCGCTGGTTATTGAAAGCGGAACAGGCAGATGGCATCGGCATCGGCTCCCCTGTGCTCTATCTGGGGCTTGAGGCGGGCAAGGTCAAGCAGCTGCGCGCCGCCAAAGAGGGGGTCGAGATCGAGCTCGAAATTGATGGTGTTTATGCCCCTCTGCTCTCACAGCTTCCGCAATTTTGGAAAAAACCGGCACTGGATGCCCGGGTGCGGGTCGATGGTGTGCAGGTGAAGGTGGGCAATCTGGCCACCTTGCTGCGCGGCGCCATCGAGTTCGATCGGCTGGGCTCCGGCCGCAGCAGTCACCAGCTGTTTGACAGCAAGGAGCAGGCAAAGGCGAACGTGCGCAGCCTCTCCCTGACCGCCGAGAGCAACCCGGGTCTGGGCATTGGCAGCCCGATCCGCTATCGCGGGGTCGACATCGGCAAGATTGAGCAGATCGAGCTGGAACCATCGTTGGGGCAAGTGATCTTCAAGGCCGAGCTGGATGGTCACTATGCCGGTCGTTTCTTGCAATCTGGCGCCCGCTTTACTCTGGTACAGGCCAAGCTGGGGCTGGGCGGCGTCGCTCACCTCGACACCCTGATCAAAGGGGCCTTTGTGGAGGCTCTGCCAGGTCAAGGGGCCGGCAAGGATCGCTTCCCCTTGAGTCAGAGTGGTCAGGTGGGCCTGGCCTTGACCCTCAAGAGCCCCTCGGTCAATGGCCTGAGCGTCGGCAGCCCCTTGCTGTTTCGTAAACTCATGGTGGGCAGTGTCACCGGGATTACGCTGGCGCGCGATGGCAGTGAGGTGCTGATCGATGTGAGTGTCGACAAGGAATATGCCCATCTGGTGCGGGCCAACACCCGCTTCTGGAATGTCTCCGGGGTCAAGGCCGACATAGGCTTGACCGGGGGGACCATAGAGGTGGAAACCGTGCAGAGCCTGCTGGCGGGCGGCATCGCATTCAATACCCCAGAGCACGATATGGGGGCGACCGTCAAGGCTGGCCACAGCTACCCACTGTATGGCAAGGCGGAGAAAGAGTGGCTGAAGTGGAGTCCCCGCATCCAGCCCTGAACTTCTCTCTTGTTCCAAGCCCGGCCCAGTGCCGGGCTTGTTCATTTTCCCCTTGCTCATTGCCCGTTAAGAATATTCCTAGCCGTGTGATAAGATGTCGCCCCTCTTTTTGGGTCAGCGAGACGGCACAGTGCACGACAATACCTATCTTCCCGATCACTTCTTGCACCATATTGCGGCCATCATGCCAGCGCATCTCACAATGGACTCTTTCGTGGCTAGTTGCCGGCGCCCACTGCGACGCAGTATTCGGGTAAATACGCTGAAGATCTCGGTACCCGCATTCTGCGAACTGATGCAACCGCTGGGCTGGCAGCTCGAGGCTGTGCCCTGGTGTGAGACCGGCTTCTGGCTGAGTCGCCGCGACGAGAGCGTGCCCCTTGGCAATACCGCAGAACACCTGAGCGGCCTCTTCTATATCCAGGAAGCAAGCTCCATGTTGCCGGTTACCGCGCTATTTGCCAGCGATCAGGTCAAGCGAGATGGCATGCTGCTGGACGCGGCCGCCGCCCCCGGCTCCAAGACCACCCAGATCGCGGCCTTGATGAACAACCAGGGCATGCTGGTTGCCAACGAATATTCCAGCAGCCGGCTCAAGGTGCTCAGCGCTAACATTCAGCGCTGCGGCGTGACCAATGTGGGCATGACCCACTTCGATGCCAAGGTGTTTGGCCAGTGGTTGCCGGAGACCTTCGACGCCATACTGCTCGATGCCCCCTGCTCCGGCGAAGGGACGGTGCGCAAGGATGAAGATGCCCTGCGCAACTGGAGCATAGCGAGCATCGACGAGATTGCGGCGGTGCAGCAAGGTCTGCTGGAGAGCGCCTTTCATGCCCTGAAACCCGGTGGCGTGCTGGTTTACTCCACTTGCACGTTGAGCGAGCAGGAGAACCAGGCGGTCTGTCAGTCCCTGTTGGACAAGTTTGGTGATGCCCTGAGTGTTGACTCGCTGGCCGACCTGTTCCCCCATGCACAGCTGGCCTGTACGCCCGAAGGATATCTGCACGTTTGGCCCCAGATCTTCGACAGTGAGGGATTTTTCGTCGCCAGATTGCGCAAGCATCACTCAGTGCCAAATACCATGTTCAAGCCGGGCAAACTCGGCAAGTTCCCCTTCTCGCCACTGCCCGTCAAAGAGGCCGAGCCCATGTTGCGCGAGATTGAAGCCCATTTTGGCGTGGTACCACAGGGCCAGCTGTTTGGTCGCAATGACGAGATCTGGCTCTTTCCACTGTTGTTTGAGCAGGTGCAGGGCAAGCTGCGTTTTGATCGCATCGGCATCAAGCTGGCTGAAACCTTCAAGAAAGGTTATCGCCTCACTCATGAGTGGGCGTTGGCCTATGGCGACAAGGCCACTCTGGGATGTATCGAACTCGACGGCGCCAATGCGCGGGAGTTCATGATGGGGCGGGATGTCTGGCCTGAGCAGGAGGCTGGCTCGGGCGAGGTGATCGTTCGTTATCAGGGTCATACCCTGGGCATGGGGAAGTGGGTTGGCAGCCGGGTCAAGAATGCCCTGCCCCGCGAGTTGGTGCGCGACAACAATCTGTTCGGCGCCTGAGTGTGTGATGACTCGCGTCTGATCGAGTCTTAAAAACCCACACATCGGTTGAACTTTTGTGCGGATCTTGAAAAGCCTTGAGCCTTGTCTAAGCTTAAGGCTGTCCGAACACCAGTTAGCGCACGGCTCTGCAAGGAGCCAATTCCCCTATGCCAGGTACAAGGAATTCGTACCTGGCTTTTTTTATGTCCGCACTGTCTGTTTCCTGCCCCTCACTCGAGCGCCTCAGCCATCTCTTGCTCAACTTGGGGCTGGGATGACAGTTCATGTTGATAGAGTAGATCGATCGCCTGCTCGATGAGCGAGGCCTGACTGTCTTCGAGATGCAACCCCAACGCCTGCAACCGTTCGGCGTGACGATTGCTTATCCAGCACTGCAACCTGGTGTGGGTTTCCTGTTTACGCTTCACATGTTGGCGTTGCCGCTCGGCATTGTTGTGTGGGACAGCCTCTTGGGCCTCATCCACGTTTATTTCCTGGCTCATATGACCTTGCAATGGTTTGCTTCAATGTTTGTTATCTCTAACCTGTTGATGACGGTTGTCTGAACAAGAGGGTTCTCCCCTCTCATCGGACACCTTGGCAACGCGCAATAAATATATCATCAGATCAACAAGATACAATTTAACATAAAAAATAAAAATGCGCGGTCATTATGTTAGCCCCAGATTGTAATGTCCGGCTAGGGCCCCTCAGTTATACATTGGTGAGATAGGTGTCATGATAGCTGTCACAGCAAGCCATCCAGCGCATGATCGGAGAATTTGTGGGCATCATCGAAATACTCCTGCAGGGTACGCATGTCCTTGTGGCGAGTCACCTCGATGATCTTGTTCATGGGCTTGCCAGCGGTGACCGCCGAGGTAATGAATCCTCGTCGCAGGCTGTGGCCACTGACGTAGAGATCGTCGATGGCGTGACCGGTTCGGCGCTTGATCATCAGGTTGATACCCTGGGGACCGAGCGGTTCTGTCATGAGTTGACCCCAGCGGTTCATCCGCCGAAACAGCGGCCCGTCGCTGATCCGGCTTTTGCGCAGCCAGTTTTGCAGTGCCGATACGGGACAATAGTGCTTGCCAGGGATCAGGGCTATCTCGGTTTCATGGAGCTGATGCTTGCTCGGTTTGAGGCGAAGGCGGATCCCCTGCCCCACAAAATCGAGATCGCTTACTTCAATTCGGGCCGCTTCCGAGCGGCGCAAGGCGCCACTGAACATCAAGAGCAGCAGGGTATGATCGCGCAGGCCCGCCAGAGCAGTAGTGTCGATGCCATCCAGCACCTGAGTCAATGGTTGTAGCGTCAGGGCGCCAGTTTTGCGTTTGCGGTTATCCCCCAACCTGACAATACCGCGCATCATCTCCTTGATTTCGGCATGTTCGGTCGGCATGGGATGGATGCCCTTCTGCTTGAAGGCATAACGGATCCCCGCCAGACGTCTCACCAAGGTTGCCGGTTTTCGAGGTTCGCCGTTGCGCAGTTCCCCCTTGCCCTCTTCCTTGTCCAGCCATACCCAGTCAGCCAATACCCCGTCGGCCTGATCAGCCAGAAAGTTCATGATGTCGTGATGGGTAGTTTGCAGCGGATCCAGCCCGTGCAATTGGCACCAGAAGACAAAAATACGGGTATCAGCCTGATAGGCATTGAGGGTGGAATCCGCTTTTGCACCGCGCAAAAAGCGGCGTGCCCGAGAATTTAGCTGGGCATCGAAGACGGTTTGCAATGATTGGTATGCTGAGCCGGATAGGGTTGGATATGCCACAGAACGCTTTGATTCATATGAAGTTTAAATGGATCTTACAGGATCCATCCTAGACATCAAGTATCGATAATGAATATTATCGATACTTAGAAGATCCTTAATTAAACCTCATTGAACCTCCATGTTCTCCTGTCTAGCATCGTCTTGAATAAGCCTGCTTATGTGAGAGATAACAGGTGGCGTTGGTAATACTGTCGAGGGAAAGGATGCTGATTATTTGAAATAAAGAGGCCCCATTATCAGGGGCCTCTTCGTTTACTTTTTTGCCAGCTTGAACAGCTCGAAGAAGTTTCGGCTCGTCGCATCCGCCAGCTCGGCCAGCGAGATCTGGCGAAGGTCGGCAACGAACTGAGCAACATCTCGGACAAAGGCGGGCTCGTTCTCCCTCCCCCGATGAGGAACAGGAGCAAGATAGGGAGAGTCTGTTTCGACCAGCAAGCGCGCCAACGGCAATGCCTTGACCACTTCTTGCAGTGCAGATGCATTCTTGAAGGTCGCTATGCCGGAAATGGAAATATAAAAGCCCATCGCCATCGCGGCTTGGGCCATCTCGAGGGACTCGGTGAAACAGTGCAACACACCACCCACCTGATCGGCCCCCTCCTCACGCATGATCTGCAGGGTATCTTGCTGGGCATCACGGGTGTGAATGATCAGCGGCTTGTTCAAGGCGCGAGCGACGCGGATATGTTCGCGGAAAGAGGCTTGTTGCACCTCCTTGTTCTCTGGCGAGTAGAAGTAGTCGAGCCCGGTTTCCCCTATGGCCACCACTCTGTCATCTGCGCCCTGCGTCAGTAATAACGCCGCATCAACACCGGGTTCCTGATTGAGCGGATGCACACCACAGGAAGCAAACACCTGGGGATAAGGAGCGATCGCCTCGAGCATGATCGGGAACTGTGCCTGAGTCACACTGACACAGAGAAAATATCCCACGTCCAGTTTCGCGGCCTTGGCCAGCACATCAGCCATGCTGGTCTGCTTGCTGCCATAGCTGAGGCGATCGAGGTGGCAATGGGAATCAACGAGTAACATAAAGAACCTTTGCGTCTTGTCAGATTTATAACCAGCGGCTGAGCCAGTTCATCAAATGAATGGTGGGATTGGAAAGCTGCCTAGGTTGGCAGGCAGCCTTAAGCGCCACGAGCTGCTGCTCCGCCTCCAGCAATTTTTCGCTGGAGTTGCCCTCGGCCAACTGCTGGCTGAGGGCCGCCAGATCCGGCATCGCCAGCTGATGATGACCGCAGCCAGCCTGAGTCTTGATTGCATCACACAAAAACAGCTGCAACCAGTGCAGCCTGACTTGCGTTTCATCCGCCAGCTGGCTGCAGACATGGGTGGCCCGGGTCGGGGTCAGTGACAGGGAGACGAAACTCCCCAGCAACTCCCGACGTTTGCCATCTTGCTGCTCTTCTATGTAACGCAACACCCGCAGCGGTGCTCCCTGACAGATCCGTACCTGGGCCAATGTGGCCTGGTGACCCTGTTCGGCCAACCAGCGCACCGTCTCCCCTTCCGTTGGCAACTGGCAGACGTGCTTGTGGCAGCGGCTCAGTATGGTAGGCAACAGACGGGAAACCTGAGAGGCAATCAGCAGCAAGAGGCTGTCCCCGGCTGGCTCCTCCAAGGTTTTCAGCAAGGCGTTGGCGGCGGATTCCGTCATGCGCTCCGCATCAGGGATGATCACCACCTTACCCCGGCCGAGCTGGGCCGAGTTCTGCAGACGAGCACAGATCTCGCGTATAGCCTCGACCCCTATGGTCTTGCTATCAGCAGGCAGGGTACCAAGATCCGGGTGATGTCCCTTGTCAAACAGCTGGCAGGAGTGACACTGGCCGCAGGGTTCCCCCCGATCCGGTTGTTGGCAAAGATGCAAACGCGCCAATCGTTCAGCAAGCTGCTCCTTGCCAAGCCCGGGATCGCCGAGCAACAACCAGGCGTGGCCCAGCCGACCGGCCTGGGCCGTCTGACTCAGGGCATGCCAATCCGGGATCAACCAGGGATACATAGAGGCTTGTTCGATAAGTAATTGTCCAGTGCAACCTCAATGGCAGCTTTGACCTGATCCGGAGTTTGTCCGGCATCGATCACCCGAATGGAATCATCTTTGGCGGCCAGTTCGAGATAACGGCTGCGCGTGCGCTCGAAGAAACTGATCTGCTCCAGCTCGATCCTGTCCAGCTCGCCACGATGACGGGCACGCTGCAAACCAAGAGCGGGATCGATATCGAGATAGAGGGTGAGATCCGGCTTGAAGTCACCGAGCACTGCCTGCTTGATGGCGCCGATGAGCCCCGCATCAATGCCACGCCCGCCGCCCTGATAGGCCTGGGAGGAGAGATCGTGGCGATCTCCCACCACCCAGCGTCCTTCAGCCAGTGCCGGTTTGATCCGGGTCTCGACCAGCTGCACCCGGGAGGCATACATGAGCAGCAACTCGGCTTCGATGGTGAGACGCTCGTCGTGAACTTCCTTGACGATGGCGCGCATCCGCTCGGCCAGCGGGGTTCCCCCGGGCTCACGAGTGCATTCGATCTGGTCTATGCCGTGGCGTTGCAGATAATCGGTAACATAGCGCACCGCGGAGCTCTTCCCTGCCCCTTCCAGTCCTTCAATCACAATAAATTTAGACATTAGGGCTTCTTCAATATGTATTCGCGAACCGCCCGATTGTGTTCATCGAGGGTCTTGGAGAAATAGTGGGCACCGCCCCCCTTGGCGACAAAATAGAGATAGTCGGTCGACTTGGGATTGAGCGCCGCTTCGATAGAGGCCTTGCCCGGCATGGCGATGGGCGTGGGTGGCAGGCCGTTGATCACATAGGTGTTGTATGGATTCACATCTGTCAGGTCGCTACGGCGGATATTGCCATCGTAACGATCCTTGACCCCATAGATGACGGTGGGATCTGTCTGCAGCTTCATGCCAAGACGCAGGCGGTTGACGAACACGGAGGCGATCTGCGCCCGCTCGTCTGGCTGACCCGTCTCTTTTTCGATGATAGAGGCCATGATCAGCGCCTCATAAGGGGTCTTGTAGGGCAGATTGGCCTGGCGCTTGTCCCAACTCTGCTGCAGGAAGGCTTTCATGTCCTGATTAGCGCGACGCAGAATAGAGATGTCACTGGCATGGGTGGTATAAGCGTAGGTTTCCGGCAGGAACCAGCCCTCCAATTTGCCATTTTCGATGCCCAGTTCCTGGGCCAGGTCAGCTTCAGATTGCTCTACGGTCAGCCGCTCCAGATAAGGCGCGCCGGAGAGCTGCTTCAACCAATCCTCAAAACGGGAACCCTCGACGAAGGTAAGGCTGAAGTGAAACTCCTTGCCGGAGGCGAACAAAGCGAGGGTCTCTTTGAGAGGTGCCCCTTCCTTGATCTCATAGGTGCCAGATTTGATGGCAACCAGCTCGGGATGGCCTCGCAGCCAAAGGCGTACTGCCCAGGGGCTGGTTTCCCCCTCCCCCAGCTCGGCGATCAGGCGCGCCGCGTGGGCGCCCTTCTCGACGGTAAAGAGGCGCGTCGGCCCCTTGTTGGGGAGCGTCTCCACCTGCTGCCATTTGTAATGTACATAGCCCCCGGCCACGGCGACTGTCAGTGCCGCGCCCGCGAGTAAGGTGTAAAGCCGATTAAACTTCAATGACCAAAAGCTCCTGTAAACGGCGGATCAATACCGGGCTGGGATATTGGGTATCCCCAATGCCGTTCACCGGCACTATGCCCATCAGGGTATTGGTCAGCCATACCTCTTCGGCCTGCCACAGTGACTCCAGTGGAGCCTCCACGACACGCAGTTCAATACTCATCTGTTTTAGCATTCCCATCACATGCCGCCGCATGATGCCATCAATACCGCAGTGAGCAAGATCCGGTGTAAACACCGTCTTGCCTCGGCGCCAAAACAGATTGGCACTGACACCTTCTACCAGAAATCCACGACTGTTCAAGACTATACCTTCGACTCCCGAACGCGCTGCAAGTTCGTTTTTCAGCAACACCTGCTCCAGCCGGTTCAGGGTCTTGAGTCCTGCCAGCATGGGGGCATCACCGAGCCGTTGCTGGCAAACCAGCAGTGGAATGCCGTTTTGCTGCCAACCCTGATAGTGGCTCGGGTAATCGGCAAGGGAGACGATCCGGGTCGGCGTCTGGCAGCCGCTGCCGTCATAACCTCGACCACCGATGCCACGGGTCAGCATCACCTTGGCGACAGCTTGCGTCTGACCGGCGGCAAGCTGCGCCACCTCGCGGGTCAGGATTGACCAGTCCATCTCGGCAAACCCGAGTCTGGCACTGGCCTGCTGCAGGCGAGCCAGATGAGCCGACCACCAGACAACCTGACCATGCTTGATCAGCATGGTGGTGAAATGACCATCCCCGTATGCCAGCCCACGATCCCTGGCGGACAATAGGTCTGTCGATACTCCATTGATAAACAAAAGGATCCCTCCGATAAAAAAGGCCCGATACTGACGTATCGGGCCCATACTGTCCGCCCCGGGGCGAATTATACGCGTTTGAAGATCAGTGAGCCATTGGTGCCGCCAAAACCAAACGAGTTGGAGAGGGCGTAGTCGAAGCTACCTGGCTTGGCCACATGGGGCACCAGATCCAGATCGCACTCTTCATCCGGGTTATCCAGGTTAATGGTGGGCGGAGCCACCTGATCACGCAGCGCCAGCACAGTGATGATCGCCTCGATGGCGCCGGCAGCGCCCAGCAGGTGACCCGTCATGGATTTGGTGGAGCTGATCATCAGGGATGTGGCGTGCTCGCCAAACACTGATTTCATGCCCCGCAGCTCAGCCACATCACCCAGCGGGGTGGAAGTGCCGTGGGCATTGATGTAACCAATCTGCTCGGGCGCAATGCCGGCATCCTTGATGGCATTTTTCATGGCGCGGGCGCCACCGTTGCCATCAGCAGGGGGCGCTGTCATGTGGTAGGCGTCGCCACTCATGCCAAAACCGACCAGCTCGGCGTAGATCTTGGCGCCACGGGCCCTGGCGTGTTCGTACTCTTCCAGCACCAGCACACCGGCGCCATCACCCAGCACGAAACCATCGCGATCCTTGTCCCACGGACGGCTTGCCTTTTGCGGCTCGTCGTTGCGGGTAGAAAGCGCCTTGGCCGCTGCAAAACCGCCCATCCCCATCGGGGTGGAGGCTTTCTCGGTACCACCGGCTACCATCACGTCCGCATCACCGTAGGCGATCATGCGGCCGGCCATGCCGATGGCATGAGTACCCGTGGTACAGGCAGTAGTCACGGCTATGTTAGGGCCTTGCAGGCCTTTCATGATGGAGAGATGACCGGACACCATATTGATGATGGTGGACGGTACGAAGAAGGGGCTCAGCTTGCGCGGGCCACCGTTAATCAGGCTGCTGTGGTTCTGTTCGATCAGACCCAGACCACCGATGCCGGAACCTATGGCCACACCAACCCGTTCTGCGTTCGCGTCGTTAATCACCAGACCCGAGTCTTCCAGTGCCTGGATCCCCGCCGCCACACCGTACTGGATGAAGGGATCCATCTTGCGGGCTTCTTTGCGGTTGATGCCGTACTGTTCGGGATCAAACTCTTTAACCTGGCCTGCGAAACGGGTCGCAAACTCGCTGGCATCAAAGTGTTCGATGGGAGAAATGCCGCTCTGCCCGTTGAGCAGGGCTTGCCAGCTGGATTCGGCAGTGTTGCCCACCGGGGAAAGCATCCCCAAGCCGGTCACCACGACTCTGCGTTTTGACACTGAGCTAGTCTCCGAGAGCTATTTTGAAAGGGGTCAATATAAAAGAAGCGGCCCTTGGGCCGCTTCTTTCAGAACAGGAACTTATTCCTGATTAGCGGTGATGTAATCGATAGCCGCTTGAACAGTGGTGATCTTCTCGGCTTCTTCATCAGGAATTTCGGTATCGAATTCTTCTTCCAGCGCCATTACCAGTTCAACGGTATCCAAAGAGTCAGCGCCCAGGTCGTCGACGAAGGAGGCAGCGTTTTTAACGTCTTCTTCTTTAACACCCAGTTGTTCGATGATGATTTTCTTTACGCGTTCTTCGATGTTGCTCATGACCTGAATTTTCCTTTAAAAATACGCTATTGCGTCTGGTTGGGGTAGTTTATTCAATTGACGTGAGTTTGCAAGTAGCTTGCCGCTGGTCAAACCACGAAATTCGCCAAACTTCGGCGTACTATCGCAAATTTGAACAGATCTCACGACAAATTGATTACACCATGTACATCCCGCCATTAACATGCAGGGTTTCGCCAGTGATATAGGCAGCGTCATCAGACGCCAAGAATACCACAGCTGCGGCAATTTCTTTTGGATCGCCCAAACGGGCAGCAGGCACCTGATTCATGATGCCGGCACGTTGATCGTCATTCAGGGCACGGGTCATGTCGGTCTCGATGAAACCGGGCGCAACCGCGTTCACTGTGATACCACGGGATGCCACTTCCCGTGCCAACGATTTGGTAAAGCCAACCAGACCCGCCTTGGCGGCGGCATAGTTGACCTGGCCCGCATTGCCCATGGTACCGACCACTGAGCCGATGCTGATGATCCGGCCATGACGCTTCTTCATCATGGCGCGTAATACTGGCTTGCTCAAACGATAGAGGGAAGTCAGGTTGGTGTCGATGATTTCATTCCACTCATCATCTTTCATGCGCATCAACAGGTTGTCGCGGGTGATGCCGGCATTGTTGATCAGGATGTCGATCTCGCCAAAGCGTGCTCTGATAGCCGCGAAGACAGTTTCGATGGATTCCTGACTGGTCACGTTCAGTGCCATGCCACAGCCCTGCTCACCCAGATAGGCGCTGATAGCCTCTGCGCCGCTCTCGCTGGTTGCAGTGCCAACGACTTTTGCGCCACGGGCCACAAATGTTTCGGCAATGGCCCGGCCGATACCACGACTGGCACCGGTAACCAACACAACCTTATCGGTAAAACTCATGATCTGCTCCTGTTTACTTGGACTGGGCCAATGCCAGCTCGAAAGAGGCGACATCGTTGGCGTGGATGCCTTCCACTCGCTTGTCGATGCGCTTGGCGAGCCCGGTCAATACCTTGCCCGGCCCCATCTCGATTTCCAGCACGACCCCCTCATTGGCCATCCGCTCCACCGTCTCGGACCAACGGACCGGGCTGAACAGTTGACGCACCAGGGCCTGCTTGATGGCGGCCGGATCCTGTTCACAGGATACGTCGACATTATTGATGACTGCGATGGTTGGAACCTTGATCTCGATCCCGTCCAGCGCAGCTGCCAGTTTTTCTGCAGCAGGTTTCATCAGAGCGCAGTGAGAGGGTACGGAGACCGGCAGTGGCAGTGCGCGCTTGGCACCAGACTCTTTCATCAAGATATTGGCGCGCTCAACCGCTTCCTTGTGACCGGCGATCACCACCTGGCCCGGGGAGTTGAAGTTGACCGGGGAGACCACCTGACCTTGCGCTGCTTTTTCGCAGTTGGCGGCGATGGCCTCGTTATCCAGACCTATGATGGCGGCCATGGCGCCTGTGCCTTCCGGTACGGCTTCCTGCATGGCCAGACCACGCAGCTCAACCAGTTTGACCGCATCGCTAAAGGCCAAGGCACCGCTGCACACCAGGGCTGAATATTCCCCCAGACTGTGGCCGGCCATGATGGCGGGGGTCGCCCCACCCTGCTGCTGCCACAGACGCCAGAGCGCGACGGAGGCGGTCAGTAGCGCTGGCTGGGTGCGCCACGTTTTATTCAGATCTTCAACCGGACCATCCATGATCAGGGCAAACAGGTCATAACCCAGCACCTGGCTCGCCTCGGCGAAGGTTTCCTTGATCACGCCGTGCTGCTCGGCCAGCTCGGCCAGCATGCC
The DNA here is from genome assembly GCF_037818705.1 of Aeromonas popoffii. Lineage (NCBI taxonomy): Bacteria > Pseudomonadati > Pseudomonadota > Gammaproteobacteria > Aeromonadales > Aeromonadaceae > Aeromonas > Aeromonas popoffii. Next base: position 2,161,958 of record NZ_CP149129.1, read on the forward strand.
GACAGTTTGGGAGCCTTGTCCCGGGAAGGCAATGGCAAATTGGGTCATCATTGATTCCTTTAAGGTAAGACGAAAACGAAATCGGTCGCGGGATGGCGCAGGGCCCCATCCCGCTGAAGATCAGAGGCGAACCAGCGCCGAGCCCCAGGTAAAACCACCGCCGAAGGCCTCCAGCAGCACCAGCTGACCCGGTTTGATCCGGCCGTCGCGCACCCCTTCATCGAAGGCGATGGGCACGGAGGCGGCAGAGGTGTTGCCGTGCTTGTCGAGGGTCAGCACCACCTTGTCGAGGCTCATGCCGAGCTTCTTGGCCGTCGCGCTGATGATGCGGAAGTTGGCCTGGTGCGGCACCAACCAGTCGAGCTCGCTCGGCTCGACACCGGCTGCGGCCAGGGTTTCAGTCACCAGCTCGCTCAGACGGGTGACCGCCACCTTGAACACATCGTTGCCCTTCATATACATGTAGGCTTCGAGTTCGGCTCCCGGCATGCCACGACGAGGGTGTGGCAGCTTGAGCAGATCGCCATAACGGCCATCGGCATGGAGATGGGTCGACAGTATCCCAGGCGTCTCGCTGGCACCAATCACCACAGCGCCGGCACCATCCCCGAAAATGATGATGGTGCCGCGATCTTGCGGATCACACATGCGGGACAGCACATCGGCACCGACGACCAGCACATGGCGGGCTGCGCCAGATTTGACGAACTGATCGGCGATGGAGAGTGCGTAGGTGAAACCTGCGCAGGCGGCCGCCACATCAAATGCGGGGATGCCAGGCACACCGAGCAGCCCCTGCAGCTCGCAAGCTGCGGCCGGAAAGGCGTTCTCTGCGCTGGTGGTGGCCAGCACTATCATGTCGAGATCGGCTGCGGTCAGACCTGCAGCATCCAGGGCGCGCAGGGCGGCCTGGTGAGACAAGGTGGCGACGGTTTCGTCGGCACCGGCAATACGGCGTTCATGGATCCCGGTACGTTCCACGATCCACTCATCACTGGTTTCAACCATTTGCTCGAGATCGGCGTTGGTACGCACTGAACTCGGCAGATAACTGCCAGTACCCAGAATTTTGCTATGCATAGAGTTCTTATAGATCCCTGTCGGAAAAGACAGATTCAAGGCGATCTGCTATTTGCAATGGAAGTTGATGCTTGGCCTCTTGTGCGGCCAGCAGGATCGCATTACACAGAGCGCGCCGTTCGGCTCGCCCATGGCTTTTTACCACAATGCCGCGCAATCCTAACAGACTTGCGCCGTTATACTGGTCGGGGTTCAGGTAAGAAAAACGCCGTTTGAACATAAATCCGGCGATACGGCCAAGAAAACTGTGTTTCTTGCGGGGATATCCGGCCAACTGGGCCATCATCCGTACCACACCTTCCGCCGTTTTGAGGGCAACATTACCGACAAAACCGTCACAGACAATCACGTCGCACTCGCCACTAAAGATGCGATCCCCCTCGACGAAGCCGACGAAATTGAGCGCACTGCACTGACGCAGCAGCTCGGCGCTGTGACGCACCAGATCGTTGCCCTTGATCTCCTCCTCCCCGACGTTGAGCAAGGCGACCCGGGGAAAGGCAATGCCTTCCACCTTCTCGGCCACCACTGAGCCCATCACCGCAAATTGCAGCAGGGTGTCAGCATCGCAGCTGACATTGGCCCCCAGATCCAGCATCACGGTACGCTTGCCGCTCAAGGTCGGCAGCGCCTTGATGAGCGCGGGTCTGTCGACGCCGGGCAGGGACTTGAGCACGCACTTGGCCATGGCCATCAGGGCGCCGGTATTGCCAGCACTGACGCAGGCATCGGCCTCACCCGCTTTCACCAGATTGAGCACAACCCGCATGGAGGAATCTTTCAGGGTACGCAGCGCCACGATCGGCTTGTCGCCCATGCCAACCACTTGGGATGCATGTACGAAACGAACGCGAGGATGAGTCAGCAAGCCATGTTGCTGCAACAAGGAGGTAGTCTGGTGCTGATCACCGACCAGGATCAGTTTTAACTGGGGCAAAAGAGACAGTGCCTGCACGGCGGCAGGCACTGTTTCCGAGGGGCCAATATCTCCCCCCATTATGTCTAGCGCGACAGTTTGCGTAGACAAAGGCAATCCTTAAGCGATTACCTTTTTACCGCGGTAGAAACCATCGGCAGTCACGTGGTGACGACGATGAATTTCACCACTGGTCTGATCAACAGTCAGAGCTGCACTGGTCAGCGCATCGTGTGAACGACGCATGCCACGCTTGGCACGGGTTTTACGGTTCTGTTGTACGGCCATTGTAGGCTAACTCCTAGATTCACTTACGTTTAAGCTCTTCAAGAACTGCAAAGGGATTCGGCCGCTCATCAGCAGGTTTGATATCACCCCAAGTCATCTCCATGTTACCGCGCGGACAAGCATCCACCGGATGCATCGCCACCTGAGGCAACGAGAGGATGAGTTCATCCTCCAGGATTTGATGAAGATCTATCTCGCCGTTTTCGTCCAACTCAATGGGCTCATAAGCTTCCGGCAGTTCTTCCTCGTTTGTTTTTTCAAACAGCGGAGTGTAGATAAAATCAGCTTCACAAAGGTGTTCGAATGTATCTCCACAACGCTGGCAAACCAGGTCAACCTTGGCATGGGCAGTGCCTTTCATAACGGTCAACTTCTGGACATCTTTGCCAAAGTGCAGTGATACATCGACATCACTCTGCAAGCCTGCGGTTGATGCCTCCAGCCTGGGCATCTGCGACTTTTCCACTATCCCGACATAGTCGAGCAGCTTCAAGGCATTACGGACTGGATCAACCTTAACGGGCAACTTCACCTTTTGCATAGGGCGCGAATATTATAGGTCCAACAACTGATAGTCAAAGGAAAAAGTCCTTACCGCCGATGATTTTAACCATACAAGTCCCTGAGATGCCGGGATTTGTTCTCATCGGTGGCTGATTATGCCATAAACCTGAGGATCCTACACAGGATCCTGCCTGCATTCGGCACATATCGCGTGTGCGGGGGTTTCGCTGACCTTGTATCTGCGGTCCCTTCAGGTGTGCGGATCCGAAGTCTTGTCGTCAAATGACCGCCACATGGTCCAACCCCCTTCATCCGCCGCGGGCAATGCCTGCTGACAACTGATCATGTTTATCTGGCGGTAGCGCTCGTCATGAGGGCCGATTCTTCCATCTCAATCCACCCCCCCTTGATGTAACAGTGAGAGGATGCCGGCTCACAGATACAAGGGCGGTCGCTCTTTCATACGACAGCTCATGACCGTCTTTCATTCAGGCCGCTCCTGTCGTTACCATCAGGATCTTATCTCCAGCCACTGATGAAGCAAATTGAACCTTGCTGAGCACGGGTGCCTTTATCACGCTCATCAAGGCACAATGAATAACTGGCGAAGGTGAAACAGCATTAACATGCACATATAAATGTGATGGGAAATAGTTTATATACAGCATTCTGATGACATGACATATCTGGCATCAGATAATGGTTGAAAACCTCCACCGCCAATTCAATGCACCAGCATTGCTGGCGTGTGACCACCACCATCACTGGGTATCAATACCCTCCCCTATGATTTCAATGTGGGCGCCTGCACGGGAACCCCGGTTCATCAGCCTCAGGCTCACAAGGTCTCTCGGTGCCTCATCAGCTACGACGGCGCCCATCACGTCCTGTGACCAGCATAACAGCCGCAAGAATATGTGATGGCTTCATGATATCTCCTGATAGGGTCAGATAGTAACTATCACCGCAATTCAGATCTGATGGATGAAGAGGCCGGTGCCAGATGCAACGACAAAGCAAAAGAGGCGTTAAAACCTGATCTGAAAATGAACGAAATCTTTAATGTGGCCACCCTCGGTCAACACAGCGGACAAGCGCTTATATGCCACTGTGACGATAAAGGCAGGGAATAAACGAAGCATGAAAAATATCATGAGTTTGCCGCTATATACTGTCCCTCATGAAAAATGGATAGGTGCTACCGACTATTTACCCGGATGACAGGTCAGTGAAAAGATAAAGGCGAGTTCTTGATAAACAACACCTGAATGGCGCCTCCGGCTTAAGCCTGGAGAATACACATCAAGACGCAAGCCTGAACAAAGACTGTCGTCAAGGAATGACCTGGCATGACTGCCACTTGCCCGCCGGATGTTGCAGCGCACACGCACAGGGCTGGGGTGGCATGGCTTCCATCAGCCGGCGAATGGCTCGAAAGCTGTCCAGCGCCGCTTCGGTAGCAATTGGATTGATGATCCAGCTCGGCAGGCTGTCGCCCGGGTTGGTGTAGGTTTCAAGACGCACCAGGGTGGTGCCATTGAGTTGTGGCAATGCCTCCCAGCGCCCTTCACTGGCTTGGATCCGCACTCGCCCCGGATGGGGCGGCAGTGCATCGGGCACCGCCCAGACCGTCAGTTGCAGGCTGCAATCGGCGTTGCGCTGCAGGCGAGAGTGTGTGATCAGCTCTCGCTCCTGCACAGGCCAGGGTGCTGACAAGCGGGTATACACCAAATCTTCATCGGGCGCTGGCTTTGCCAGCACACGCACCTCCAGGCTATGTGGCAGCCACTCCTGATGACGGCTAGTATCGCGCAGCACGGCCAGCAAGGCGGATGGGGGGGCCGCTACGTTCATTTCCAGGCGCAGGGCCACAAATGCCCCCGGTGGGTGAGCGCGGGTCCATAGCAAGATGCCGGCCTCCCCCGTCTGCAGTTGCCACCCTTGTCCCCATGCCGGTAAACAGAGCAGCCACAGCAACCATATTCCATGTTTTGTCATCTGATGCCCTCGCCTGATCCTGCTTATGCTTATAGCCGCTTTTCGACTGACAGGGAGGCCTGTCTGCTGGCGGGCCGAGATGTCCCGGGAAGATGGTGGCTAGCCGGGCTTCCCCACGTGCTCGTGGTAGAGCCGCTTTATCTCGTCTCGCAGCCAGAGCACCTTGGTATTGTGGTTGTTGCGCTTGTGCCAGAGCAGGATAAAAGCGATGTCGAGCTGGGAATACAGCGTTTCCTCCAGCGGCAGTGGCAAGAAGATCAGGTTGTCGTGATGCAAGCTGGCATAGCTGGCGCAATAGGACGGCACGACCGCGATCAGCTCGTGAGCCGATTGGGCGGCAATGTGCAGCGCCTGTTCGAAGCTGGAGACCCGGATCGGTACCCGTCGGCTGAGTCCCTCATCATCAAGCAGGCTGTCGAGCGCCCAGGCATCGCTGGCCTCCCACACCACGCTCACATGGGGGTAGGCGAGAACATTGTCCAGGCTCCACGTGCGGGCCAGCAGAGGGTGATCTTTGCGCAAGAACACCACGGGTCTGTCTTCGAACAACACCTCGTGATCGATGTAATAAGGCAGGCGGTTGACGCGGGCCAAGGAGCCAGGGTGCGTCTCGCGGGCACAGAAACCGAGATCGGCATCGCCATTGATGATGTCGCTGAGGGAGTGGTGATCCCAGTTCATCACCTTGATGGTCGACTTGCAGTACTTCTCGTAGATAACCATGGGCAAGCTGTTGAGAAAACTGGTGTAAAAGGGAGATTCCAACACCAGCCTGAAGGCAGCGCCTTCCGGAATCGCGTTGCCGCAGAGGGAGGCTATGTTGCCCGACAGCTGAAACCACTCCTTGAGCTCCTCTTCCAGGCTCAGCGACAGGTTGGTGGGTTCGAGCCCCCGCTGCGTGCGGATAAAGAGCGGATCATCAAACCAGTCGCGCAGGCGAGCCAGCGCCTTGCTGACCGTCGGCGCCGTCACATTGAGCCGTTTGGCCACCTTGGTCGCGCTGCGCTCTTGCAGCAACAGCCTGAATACCACCAACAAATTGAGGTCGAGTTCGACCAGAGGGCGCATGATCAGATGTTCTCCACGGGCTGGGGATCGCAGGGCGCCTGGTCGACAACAGGCCCCATGATGCGAAAGGCGAGATAGAGTAGCACGGCAAGCAGGAGCGAATAAGCCAGTAACAAGAGGGGGGCCAGACCAAGCCAGCCCATCAGCCAGATATAGAGCGCCGAACTGGCTATCTGAATAATGCACAGGGTTGCACTGGCCAGAGCAATATGGTATTGGCAACTGGCGAGGGCCTCACCCATCGCGATGCCGAAGCTGGCGGAAAAACCGATGCAAACGAAGGCAAAGCCAAAACAGATCAGCCAGAGCGCCCACAGCTGCGATAAACCATCATGGGCCAGCGCCATCAACAGCGCCTCCTGCCGGGAAGCCAGTAGCAACAGCAGTGCCAACCCCAAGGCGCCGTGGGCCCAGGCCAGCACCCTCTCCTTGCCCCACCGGCGGATCAACACCGGATTGAGAAAGGAGGTGATCATGCTGATCACGGCCATCGCCATCATGATCTCGGCGTAGCCGGCGGTATCCAGCCCCATCTCCGTCATCAATATCATGGGCGAGGTACTGACATAGGTCAGGATGCAGGTCATGCCGGTACTGGTCAGGCCGCACATCCACAAATACTGCTTCGAACGCAGAAACCCGAGGCGATCGGCAGGATGGCCAGTGGCCTGCCTGCCCTCCTCTGGGCGGGTCTCCCGCAGCCAGAGCAGAGTCACCAATCCCACCACGGCGCCGAGCAGGGCCATGGCCTGAAAGATGGCTGGCCAGTCGAAGCGGGCCAGAATGAGATAACCGAGCAGAGGCGCCAGCACGGGGATCACACAAATGATGCCGTTGATCATTGATAGGACAGCCGCCAGCCGGGCCGGCGCCAGCACATCCCGCAGCACGGTAAAGGTCATGATATAGAGAGTGCCTGCCCCTATCCCCTGACCGATGCGGCCCAGTAGAAATACTGTGATCGAGTCAGCATTGCCGGCCGCCAGCGAGGCCAGCACAAAGATCAGGGCGCCCGCCAGGATCACCGGCTTGCGACCATATCGGTCAGCCAGCAGTCCGCCGACCAACACGGTAGCAGCCATGCCAAACAGATAGGCTGAAAACGCGGTATGCAGCTGCGCCGCGCTGGCCGCTAGCGCGCCCCCGATTTGGGGGAGCGCGACCAGGTAGAGATCTATGCCCACCGGGTAGAGGGTGATCATCAAAAAACTGCAAACAAGGTAGGGACGCATGACAACTCCAGCAGTAGCGGACTGTCACCCAAGGCATGACAGTCGGATAAGCCTGTCACTATAGGGAAGAGGCCGATGAAAGAGTCGATAACGGCACTTTCCAATATGGAAACCGAGGGACGTCGCGCTCCCTGCTCACTGCAAGCACACGGACTCCATCCGGCGATACCGGCAGATCATGTCAAACACGAAAACCCCATCAGGTATTTGCCCGGCTCACGGCGCGGCGATACCATCGGCGCCTGACTGCATCGAACCAGGACATCACAATGCCAACACAGCTGATCCTCGCCTCCACCTCCCGCTACCGCAAAGCCCTGCTGGAAAAAATCGGTCTTCCTTTTGAATGTGCGGCCCCCGAGGTAGATGAGTCTCCCCTGCCCGGCGAATCTGCCGAAGCGCTGGTGGCGCGGCTGGCCCATGCCAAAGCAAACGCCATTGCCGACCGATTTGATCAAGGGCTGATCATAGGGTCCGATCAGGTGTGTGTCTGCGACGGCCAGACTCTGGGCAAACCGGGCACGGTGGAGAAGGCGGTGGCACAACTGATGGCTGCACAGGGCCGCAGCGTCACCTTTTATACCGGCCTGTGCGTGCTGGATGCCGCCAGCGGCCGGACTGAACAGCTGGTAGAACCTTTCACTGTGCACTTTCGCACGCTGGATGAAGCCGCCCTTCGCCGCTATGTAGAGGCTGAGCTGCCCCTTGATTGCGCGGGCAGTTTCAAATGTGAAGGTATGGGGATAGTACTGTTCAAGGGGCTGGAGGGGCGCGATCCCAATGCTCTGATCGGCCTGATCGAGCTGCTGGAACGCCACGGCCTCACCCTCCCCTGATGGGAACGATATGCCCAGCAATGAAAAACGGGAGCCAAGGCTCCCGTTTTCATCAGACATGTGGCAAGGCGCTAGCCCAGCAACCGCTTGAGCTCATCCATGGTATCGACGACGGCAAGCGGATCATGTGCCTGCAACCGGCGCTTGTCGTGCACGCCCCAGCTCACCCCGATCCGCGGCATGCCCAGCGCCTCTGCCATCGCCATGTCGTGAATGGAGTCGCCAATCATCACCGCCTGATGCGCCGCTAAGCCCAGCTCATCCAGAATTTGCGTCAGCATCAGGGGAGCGGGTTTGGAGTTGGCCTCGTCTGCGCCACGAGTGGCGGCAAACAGCGGCCGCAGTCCGGTATCATCCAGCACCCGATCCAGGCCACGGCGAGACTTGCCGGTGGCCACCGCCAGCGCAATCCCCTGCCCGTGCCAGTGATGCAGCAGCCCACTCGCCCCGGCAAACAACGGGCTGGGCGTGCCGTCATGCAGATAGTGATGACGATAGCGGGCGATCAGGGCGTTGGCCCGCTCGCCACCCGGCACCAGCGTAAACAGCTGTGGAATGCCGACCTCCAGGCTGAGCCCTATGATCTGATGTGTCTCTATCGCAGTGGGCACCGGCTCGCCGCAATCGCGAGCCGCCCCCGCGACGCAGGCCACAATCCGCCCCACCGAGTCCATCAGGGTACCGTCCCAGTCGAAAATGGCGAGTCGGACCTCTTTCATCAGCGAGCCAGCTTGTTCAGGAAGTTGTCGAGTTCTGGTGCGAGCGGGGCTTCCACCTGCATCTCGCGACCATCGACCGGGTGGGTAAAGCTCAGCTTCCAAGCATGCAAAAACAACCGTTTCAGCCCTTGGCTACGCATTTTCTCGTCAAAGGCCGCTTCCCCATACTTGTCATCACAGGCGATCGGATGACCGGCATGCTGGGTATGCACCCGGATCTGGTGGGTACGACCCGTGATTGGGCTGCACTCGACCAGGGTCGCCTCGGCAAATTGACGGGCGATGCGGAAACGGGTTTCAGATGGCTTGCCATCACTGCTGACCCGCACCACCCGTTCACCGGATTGCAGATCATTCTTGCGCAGCGGCGCATTGACCACCTTGACGTGGGGCTGCCATTGGCCGCGCACCAGCGCCAGATACTGTTTGCGCATGGTCTTGACTCGCAACTGCTCATGCAGGCTGCGCAGGGCACTGCGCTTCTTGGCAACCAGTAACACGCCGGAGGTATCTCGATCTAGCCTGTGCACCAGCTCCAGGAAACGGGCATCCGGGCGCAGAGCGCGCAGCCCCTCAATGACACCGAAGCTCAGGCCGCTGCCACCGTGCACAGCCATGCCGGACGGTTTATTGAGCACTATCATGGCGTCGTCTTCAAACAGGATCTGGCTCTCCAGACGCTGAATGCTACCGAGGTTGGCTGAGGGCAGTTCGTTTTTCTCGGCAACCCGCACGGGGGGGACCCGCACCTCGTCGCCTGGGCAGAGTTTGTATTCCGGTTTGATGCGCTTTTTGTTAACGCGCACTTCCCCCTTTCGAAGGATGCGATAGATCAGGCTCTTGGGGACGCCCTTTAGCTGAGTCTTAAGAAAATTGTCGATGCGCTGCCCTTCATGCTCAGCTTCGATGGTGAGCAGCCGCACTTGTTGTTGTATCTGTGTCATGGCGCGGATTTTAACACCGCCGGCGGCCCTTGGCTGCATGCTTTGTTGAAAAATGGCACCTTGCTATAAAAGTGGTTTAAATGGGATAATAAACAAGGTTTTGTCATTGTGTTCAAGCCTTGTACTAAGTGGCCAAAATTTATGCCACCCAATCCCGAAACACCGTGTATACAAGAACATGACGGTTCCCGGGTGCGAGGTACAGCGCATGGAGAACACAAACAGAACCGATTATTTGTCTCCACACCGGCATCCTTAATTCATGCCTTCTCGAGAAGGCCGAACCAGAGCGCCCTTAGTTTGCGCCTCATGCATACCCCAACCGGGAGGTTGCCCAAGTATGCTGAAGACCCGAGGCCGGCGCCGGCAGGATCCTGTGGAGGAAATCAAAATGACAAAATAACGAGAACTCAATGAAAAGAATGCTAATCAACGCGACTCAGGAAGAAGAGTTGCGCGTAGCGCTTGTTGACGGACAACAGCTCTACGATTTGGATATTGAAAGTCCGGGACACGAGCAGAAAAAAGCGAACATCTACAAGGGTAAAATCACCCGTGTAGAACCCAGTCTCGAAGCTGCTTTTGTCGACTATGGCGCCGAGCGTCACGGTTTCCTGCCATTGAAGGAGATCGCCCGCAATTACTTCCCCTCCGGTTACTCCTATCAGGGTCGTCCCAACATCAAAGAAGTGGTCCGCGAAGGCCAGGAAGTGATCGTCCAGATCGATAAGGAAGAGCGTGGCACCAAGGGTGCAGCCCTCACTACCTTTATCAGCCTGGCCGGTAGCTACCTGGTGCTGATGCCGAACAACCCCCGTGCCGGTGGTATCTCCCGCCGCATCGAGGGTGATGAACGGACTGAACTGAAAGAAGCCCTGAACGGACTGACTGTGCCGGACGGCATGGGCCTCATCGTGCGTACCGCCGGTGTGGGCAAATCCCCGGAAGAGCTGGAATGGGATCTGAACGTTCTGCTTAACCACTGGGACTCCATCCACAAGGCGTCACAGGACCGTACCGCTCCCGTGCTTATCCACCAGGAAAGCAACGTGATCGTGCGCGCCATTCGTGACTACCTGCGTCGCGATGTCGGCGAGATCCTGATCGACGACCCTGTCATCTTTGAACGTGCCCGTGCTCACATCGAGCTGGTTCGTCCCGATTTCCTCAATCGCGTGAAGCTGTACAAGGGTGAAGTTGCCCTGTTCAACCACTTCCAGATTGAGAGCCAAATCGAGTCGGCCTTCCAGCGCGAAGTGCGCCTGCCCTCCGGCGGCAGCATCGTCATCGACCCGACCGAAGCGCTGACCTCCATCGATATCAACTCCTCCCGCGCCACCAAGGGCGGCGATATCGAAGAGACGGCGCTGCAAACCAACCTGGAAGCGGCCGACGAAATTGCCCGTCAATTGCGTCTGCGTGACTTGGGTGGTCTGATCGTGATCGACTTCATCGACATGACGCCGGTTCGCCATCAGCGCGAAGTGGAAAACCGTCTGCGTGAAGCCGTACATCAGGACCGCGCCCGCATCCAGCTGGGCCGGATCTCCCGTTTCGGTCTGCTGGAGATGTCCCGCCAGCGTCTGCGTCCCTCCCTCAACGAGTCAAGCAGCCACATCTGCCCCCGTTGCCAGGGTCAGGGCGTCATCCGTGACAACGAATCACTGGCCTTGTCCATCCTACGTCTCATCGAAGAAGAGGCCATGAAGGACAACACAGAGCAGGTTCATGCTCAGGTGCCGGTCGATGTTGCCGCCTATCTGCTCAACGAGAAGCGCGCCTCCATCGCCAGTCTGGAACAGCGTAATGAAGTACGTCTGTACATCATTCCGAACCAGCATCTGGAAACCCCGCACTATGAAGTGACCCGTATTCGTCAGAACGAGATCCCGGAAGCGGCCAGCTACGAGCTCAAAACCGAGATTGCCAAGCCGGTCTACCAGCCGAAGCAGGCTCAGGTGATCGAGCGCGAGCAACCGCTGCTGCAAGGCTTCGTCCAGGCTCCTCAACCGGCCGCCCCTGCTGCGCCTGCGCCCGTCGCAGCACAGCCACAGGTTGCCGCTGAAGCGGGTCTGTTTGGCAAGCTGTTCAAGGCCATTTCGGGTCTGTTTGCTGGCGATGCCGCCCCGAGCGACGTCAAAGCGCCTGCCGAGAAACCGGCTGCGCCGCGGGAAGCGCGCAAGGATGAAGGTCACCGTCATCAGCGTGATGAAAACCGTGGCCGTGGTCAGCGTCCCCGTCGTGACGACAACCGCAGCAACCGCAACACAGCAGAAGCTGGCGAGAAGCGCGAAGGCGCGGCCAATCGCGAGGGTGGTGAAAACCGCAATCGTCGTCCGCGTAAAGAACGCGAACCGCGTCAAGAGCGTGAGCCCCGTCAGGAACGTGAAGCCCGCGGTGAAGTGCGCACAGAACAGCGCCTGGAACGTGAGCCCCGCGAACCTCGCCAGGAACGCGAACCGCGTGCCCCGCGTCCTGCTCGTGAGCCCCGAGCCCCGCGTGAGCCCCGTGCAGAGCTGGTCGTTGAAGCGGTCGACGCCGTTGAAACTGCCGTGGTCAGTGCCGAGCCTCAGCAGGAGAAAGAGCAGAAAGTCGCCGAACGCCGCGAACGTCGTCAACTGCGCAAGCAGATCCGTGCCGATGTACCGGTCAGCAACCTTGCTACCCAGCCGACTGATGAGCCGGTTGCTACCGTGGCCAATACCGCTGACACAGTGGAACAGAGTGACGAACAGGCCGACAGCCAGCGTCGTTCCCGTCGTACGCCGCGCAGCCAGCGTATCGAAGGTCAGCGTCGCAAGCGCATCAACGAAGATGCCCGCAGTCAGCGCGATGATGACGAGCAGCAAGCAGACTCCACCATCCTGACCACAGCCGCGCAGGCTGATGCGGCTCAGGTGAAAGTGGAAGAGCCGGCAGTGCCCGTCATCACAATCCCGAGCGCCGAAGCCATTGCTGCCGCCGTACAAGCCTCTGCTGCGCTGACCGAGCATGTGGTGGTGGAAGCTGTTGCCGAAGAAGCCCGTGAGCAAGCCGAAGCCGTGGTAATCGCCGCCCCTGTTGTGAGCGACACCCAGCCTGAAGCGGCCCCTGTTGTTGCTGCCAAGCCGGTTGTCGCTGACGTGGTGGCCACGCCTGTGGTTGCCGAAGCGAGCGTCGTTGTCACGCCTGCTGACGACGTCGTTACCACAGTCGCACCTGTCATCGAGGTGGCTGCCGAGGTTGTTGCACCCGTTGTCGCGGAAGCTGCACCTGCAACTGAACCCGCGCCCCAGGTTGTTGAACCTGTTGTTGCCGAGCCAGTCGTAGCCGTGGTCGCCCAGGCAGAACCGGTAGCACCCGCTGCCGTTACTGCGCCCGTGGTCAACCAGGCTACGAAAGGTGCCGGTCTGCTGGCGGGTGCCCGCAAGGCTTCTGCCCCGATGGCAACGCCGGCGGCGGCCCCTGCCGTGCCTGACCGTGCGCCTGTCGAGCAGGCACCGCTGGTGCGCAATGATGTGGCAAGCTCTGGCCGTCATGGTGGTAGCACGGCTGCTGTCAACGTGGCAACCAGCCCGGCTGGTCGTCCTTGATTGCCAACCAGCTAGCCTGATGGAAAAGAGCCACACACTGTGTGGCTCTTTTTTATCTTCAGTGTGGACTCTGGTGTCACTGAGTCACTGGCCCCTGCCTTTCCACATAGATTTTCTCTTTGCGCATCAAGCACTCTGTCACGCCAAAGCCACGCCTTCTCCTCGCAAGTCTGCCAATACGCGAAAATAGTCGACTCTGTACGGCTCAATAAGCTGCAACGCCTAGTGACGTACCCTGCCATGCCTAGCCAGCCAGTCTGCCCTGTTGCTTATGAGTCACCCTGTGTGTTTGTCAGGCGGATATCCATCAATTAATAGCGCCATGGCCTGGAGAGATATCCTGGTCGCCCCATTACCTCGACTTGCCCCAGGCGACAGCGCTCCCGCGCGCAGAGCCAAGCACAAACATCAGAGTGACAGGTTGCCGCGCTCCTGACCCCCAGGTTCACACCCTATGCCTTTCAGCGGATGGCAAGTCAGACAGCATGCCTGTATCCGATTGGACCCTATGATGCCTATAGACGATTGTTGAATAGGCAGGATTATCCATACTGGTCCATTTGTGTTGCTGTGTCTCTAACACATCTAGTTTGATGGCATATAAAGAGTCAAAAACATCAGAAACAAGTCATCGGCTCTCATCCCCTCCGTCTGACCAAACAAGTGCCTTGCACTCCCCCATTTAAATCTGCAGACATGAAAAAAGGGCCCGTAGGCCCTTCGTCAATGTCTGGGATATGCGCTGTTATCAGCCGCCAAACAGGCGGTGGCTGATAAGAAACAGGCCACCAGAGAGCAGCATGGTAAGCGGCAAGGTCAGCACCCAGGCCATCAATATGGTCTTGATGGTCTGGCTCTGCAGGCCTGACTTGTTCGCCACCATGGTCCCCGCTACCGCAGAGGAGAGGATATGGGTGGTGGAGACAGGCATACCGGTCAAACTGGCCACACCGATAGAAGCTGCAGCCGTGATCTGGGCGGCAATGCCCTGGCTGTAAGTCATGCCAGTGGAGCCAATCTTCTCGCCGACTGTGTAGACGATACGACGCCAACCCACCATGGTCCCGCAACCCAGCGCCAGTGCGATGGAGACGATCACCCAGGTCGGTGCATACTCGGCGGTCGCAGTCAGATCCTTGCGCCATTTGGCCAGATCGGTCAACTCCTTGGCCGGCAACGGCAGCTTGGACACCTTGCGGGCGGTGTCGTCAATACACAGCAGCAGGCGACGCACTTCCCGACGATTGGTCAGGTCCATCTCTTCATAGGTGCGCACAGCGCCAAGACGGGCATCCAGCGTTGCCATCGCCTGCAGCACGCCATCGGCGGAGCAGTGGGTCATCAGCTCTTCCTGAGCCGTTGCCGGCGCAGAGAAGTTGATAACACCAGAGAGCGCGGACTGGTTGCGCTGGTAGATCTCCATGATGCGCTGGTTGGCATCCTGAGTGCGATCCAGATCGTAGGAACGGCTGTTCATGTTCAGTGCGAAATAGGCCGGGGCCATGCAGATCAACACCAGCATCACCAGACCAATGCCCTTCTGACCATCGTTGGATCCGTGCACGAAGCTCACCCCCATGGCGGAGGCGACCAGAGTGAGACGGGCCCAGAACGGCGGATGCTTCTTGCCATCCACCAGCAGGCGCTCTTGCGGAGTCTTGTGGATCTTGCTGCCCAGCCAGACTCGCTTCATGGCAAACAACAACAGGGCTGCCACGATAAAACCAACGGTTGGGGAGATGATCAGGGAAAGCATAATGTCGATCGCTTTGGCGACGTTGATACCCTGAGTCAGCGGCTGATGGTTGAGCCAGGCATAGGCACCGCACACCCCCAGAATGGAACCGATCAGTGTGTGAGAACTGGAGGCCGGAATGCCCAGGAACCAAGTCCCCAGATTCCAGACAATGGCGGAAAACAGCAGGGAGAACACCATGATTAAACCCTGGGTGGAATCCATGCCCAACAGCAAATCAATCGGCAGCAAGTGGACAATGGCATAGGCCACCCCCAGACCACCGAACATGACACCCAAAAAGTTGAAGATCCCCGATGAGACTACCGCCAGGTGAGCCGGCATCGCCTTGGTATAGATAACCGTTGCTACCGCATTGGCGGTATCGTGAAAACCGTTGATGAACTCATAGGCCAACACAAAAAAAACGGCCAATACCAAACCGATTGACCACCACAAACCCAAACCACTAAACATTTCAAACATAAAAACAAACCTGTTTATGAGTTGCGGCGGATTATGCCAGAAGGCTGGTTGTGCCATACCCGCTGTTGAAATATTTCAGTAAGAAAAAAAAAGAGCATTCTATCAAAAAATAACTTAAAGCCAGTCACCACAAGGCTTGTCTGCGATTAATTAAACAGACCCACGCTGACAAAAAAAGTCCCCAAATGGGGACAATTCATCACAATCTTGCACGGCAACACTGTGTTTAGCTCACCTTAACCGTCAGATTTCGACCGACAGAATCGCGACATCTGTACACAGGGCATGCGAAAGCAAGCCACTCCCCTACCCCTTTACACCCGTCCCATGCTGCCCTGTCGCCCCAATCCGTGCCAAACCCGAAAAAAAGGGCGCCAATGGCACCCTTCGTTAACACCTTGCCACCGGTTCGGCTGTCGACCGGATCATGCAACACCGCTGGTCAATCCTGATTCATACGGCTGGCAACAGCGCCCTGCTGGCTCTTGTACTTGGCATTTTCCCGCTTGTTATAGGGACGTGCCGCTGCCCCGGAGAGCATCTCGAAGTTCAGTGCGCCGATCTTCATCTTGGGACGCAGCGCCAGCGGCAACTTGCCGCCGTTGTAGAACTCCAGCACGATGCGACCGGACCAACCCGGATCGATCCGGTGTGCGGTGACGTGCACCATCAACCCGAGCCGGGCCAGGGAGGAGCGGCCATCCAGCCAACCGACGATGTCGGCCGGCAAAGTAACGGATTCATAAGTTACCGCCAACGCCAGTTGGCCCGGGTGCAGATAGAAGGCTTCCCCATCTGCAATGTGGATCTCGTCGCTCATCACCCGATCGATGGCATCAGCCATCTCGCCGCTCGGGCCACTCAAGTCGATATAGGGGGCAGTGTGATCGCGAAACACTCTAAACTCGTTGCCCAGCAGTACATCGACGCTGACGCCGCTGATCCGCTCAACACCGGGTCTTGGCTCAATGACGATCTTGCCTTCATCCAGATGGCGTTCAATATCGGTATCACAAAGACGCATTGGGCGACTCTCCTGACAAAATGTTCATTTAAAAAAGCCGGGCATCACCCGGCTTGTTTCATCTCAACCAATCAACATGTGGCGGATACGCGCCTTGAGCATGTCGATGGCGATGCGGTTCTTGCCACCACGGGGTACGATCACGTCCGCGTACTGCTTGGAAGGCTCGATAAACTGCAGGAACATGGGACGTACCGTCTTCTGATACTGCTTAAGCACGGAATCCATGGTACGACCACGCTCTTGCACATCACGCACCAGACGGCGCAGCAGGCAGATATCCAGCGGGGTATCCATGAAGATGGAGGCATCCATCAGATCACGCAAGCGGCTGTCGGTCAGCAGCAGGATACCTTCCAGAATGATCACCTTGCGTGGGGCAAAATGGCTTACTTCTGCCATCCGGGTATGCTCGGAATAGGAATATTGCGGGAGGTCTACCCCTTCCCCCTTGAGCAAAGAGCCAAGATGCTCAACCAGCAAGCTGTGGTCCATTGAGCTGGGATGGTCATAGTTGGTCTTGACCCGCTCTTCCATTGTCAGATGGGATTGATCCTTGTAGTAGCAATCTTCGGAGATGACACCGATTTCCCCCGCGCCCAGTTCGGCCACCAGCTCTTCATAAATGGTTTGGGCTATAAGGCTCTTGCCAGACGCGGATGCGCCAGCAATACCGATGATCACACACGAATGTTGAGTATCAGACATTGAAAATACCTAAAGAGAAGAGCAGTGGGGATTGTTTAAACCGATCCATTATATAAAAAAGGGTGAGCCATGCCCACCCTCAAATCCACCTCAACCACACGACAGCCGATTATTCATCCAGCGCCACCGTATAGAGGGGGGTCGCAATCGGTTTACCGCTGAAATAGAGTTCAGCCCCCACCCGCCGAGCCAGTTTCATATAGGCCTGAGCCAGGCTCCCTTCCGGTGCACCGAACACGGTCGGGCGGCCATCATCCATGTGCTGGCGGATATCAATGTGCAACGGCAGCTGACCAAGCAGTGCCACATGATACTGCTCCGCCATCTTCTGGCCGCCGCCGGTCCCAAACAGGGGCTCGTGATGACCGCAGGCACTGCAGAGGTGATAGCTCATGTTTTCTATGATGCCGAGCACCGGCACATTGACCTTGTTGAACATGGCGACCCCCTTGCGGGCATCCGCCAGCGCCACGTCCTGCGGCGTGGTCACGATCACCGCCGCCGAGGTCGGCACCTGCTGGGCCATGGTGAGCTGGATGTCACCCGTGCCTGGCGGCATGTCCACCACCAGATAATCCACCTCGCCCCAGCGGGTCTCGTGCAGGATCTGGGCCAGTGCCTTGCTCGCCATGGGGCCACGCCAGATGGTGGCGTCCTGCTCATCCACCAGATAGCCGATGCTGTTGCTCTTGAGGCCGCAGGCCATCACGGGTTCCATCAGCTTGCCGTCACGGCTGCTGGGGCGCTCCTTGACCGTTCCCATCATGGTCGGAATGGAGGGTCCATAGATATCCGCATCCAGAATGGCGACTCGCGCCCCCTCCTTTTGCAACGCCAGCGCCAGGTTGACGGCCGTGGTGGACTTGCCCACCCCGCCCTTGCCGGAGGCGACCACCAGGATGTTGCGGATCCCCTGCACCGCTGCCAGCCCTTGCGCCCGCGGCAAGCTGGCCACCTCGATGTCACACACCCAGTCGATGCGAGTAGCGCCGGTGGCGCCGCGCAGCCGGACATCGAAGTCCTGCTTGATCTGCTCAAACAGGGAACGCCCGGCAAAGGGCAACACCAGCGCTATGGTCAGGCTTTTCCCCTGCAACGCTGCGCTGCGCACAAACCCGGCCGCAACCAGATCCTTGCCCCACCCTGTCGGTTTAAATTCGGCCAGGATCTGTTTTACTGAATCAATCACCATTAACTCCTCATTATCTTGTCATTATCTTGAGGTGAACGGTTACCGCACACAAATCAGTGGCTTGCCTGCTTGCCAACCAGCGCGAGCACCAGGGCGGACAGCGCCACAACCCTAGGCAGGCTACCCCCAATTCGGGTAACATGCACGGCACTGTATCATCCCAACAAGCACATCAAGAACGACTATATGGCAACTGATCCTCGTACAATGCTGGTAACCTGCGCCCTCCCTTATGCCAATGGCTCCATCCATCTTGGCCACATGCTGGAACACATCCAGGCCGATATCTGGGTTCGTTATCAGCGAATGCGCGGTCATCAGGTGCACTTCATCTGTGCCGATGATGCCCATGGCACCCCCATCATGCTCAAAGCGCAACAGATGGGGATCACCCCGGAAGAGATGATTGCGGCCGTCTCCAAAGAGCACCAGACCGACTTCGCCGGGTTCAACATCAGCTTTGACAACTATCACTCCACCCACAGCGACGAGAACCGCGAGCTGGCGGAGCTGATTTACGGTCGTCTGAAAGCCGGTGGCTTTATCAAGGGTCGCACCATCACCCAGCTGTTCGATCCGGAAAAATCCATGTTCCTGCCGGACCGCTTCGTCAAGGGCACCTGCCCCAAGTGCAAGTCTCCGGAGCAATACGGCGACAACTGTGACAGCTGCGGCGCTACCTACAGCCCGACCGAGCTTATCGATCCGAAATCCGCCGTCTCAGGCGCCACGCCAGTCATGAAAGACTCAGAGCACTTCTTCTTCGACCTGCCGCAGTTTGAAACCTGGCTGGCCGGCTGGGTGCGCGGTTCTGGCGCCATTCAGGAAGAGATGGCCAACAAGATGCAGGAGTGGTTCGAGAGCGGCCTGCAGCAGTGGGACATCACCCGCGATGCCCCCTACTTCGGTTTCGAGATCCCGGGTGCGCCGGGTAAGTTCTTCTACGTCTGGCTGGATGCCCCCATCGGCTACATGGCGTCGTTCAAGAACCTCTGTAACAAGCGCGGCGACATCGACTTTGACAGCTACTGGAACAAAGACTCCAGCGCCGAGCTCTACCACTTCATCGGTAAAGACATCGCCTACTTCCACTGCCTGTTCTGGCCAGCCATGCTGGAAGGTGCCAACTTCCGCAAGCCGACCAAGGTCAACGTGCACGGCTATGTGACCGTCAACGGCGCCAAGATGTCCAAATCCAAGGGCACCTTCATCAAGGCATCCACTTATCTGAACCACCTGGATCCGGAGTGCCTGCGTTACTACTACGCCGCCAAGCTCAACAGCCGCATCGACGATCTGGACTTGAACCTGGATGACTTCGTGGCGCGGGTCAACGCCGACGTGGTCAACAAGCTGGTCAACCTCGCCTCCCGCAACGCCGGCTTCATCGCCAAGCGTTTCGACGGCAAACTGGCCGCCACCTGTGCCGAGCCCGAGCTTTATGCCGAGTTCGCCAATGCCAGCGCCTCCATCAGCGAGGCCTATGAAGCGCGCGAGTTCAGCCGTGCCATCCGCGAGATCATGGCGCTGGCCGACAAGGCTAACCGCTATGTGGATGAGAAGGCGCCCTGGGTACTGGCCAAGCAAGAAGGGGCAGACGCCGAGCTGCAAGCGGTCTGCTCGGTCGGTATCAACCTGTTCCGTGTGCTGATGGCCTACCTCAAGCCGGTCATGCCGCTGTTGGCCGAACGTGCCGAAGCCTTCCTGGGTGAAACCCTCACTTGGGATGGTGTGGCACTGCCACTGACCAACCATCAGCTGACTCCGTTCAAGGCACTCTTCTCCCGCATCGAGCCCGCCAAGATTGAAGCCATGATAGAGGCCTCCAAGGAGGACCTTGCCAAGGAGCAAGCCCCCAAGATCACCGGCCCGCTGGCAGACGACCCCATCAGCGAGACCATCTCTTTTGATGATTTCGCCAAGCTTGACCTGCGGGTCGCACTGATCAAGAAGGCCGAAGCGGTACCGGAGGCCGACAAGCTGCTCAAGCTGCAACTGGATCTGGGCGGTGAAACCCGTCAGGTATTCGCCGGCATCAAATCTGCCTACAACCCGGAAGATCTGGAAGGCAAGCTGACCGTGATGGTGGCCAACCTGGCGCCGCGCAAGATGCGCTTTGGCATGTCCGAAGGCATGGTGCTGGCCGCAGGCCCGGGCGGCAAGGATCTCTGGATCCTGGAGCCGCAGGAAGGCGCTCAGCCAGGCATGCGCGTCAAATAAGCACGCTTGCTCACCCCCCATGAGAAGAGAGGCCATTTGGCCTCTCTTTTTTGATCCCCCTTTTTACACGGCATTTTACACGGCATGGCAGCGGCCTCCCATCGCCACCACTCCCATATCGGCTTGTTGCCGCCACGCAATTTGCCTAGACTGCCTGTTCACTTCGGGCCGCACATCGGCCCCCTCCATCAGGCAAGGAGCAAGCATGATCACCTTATACGGAACCCCTGTCAGTCGAGCCCTGCGCATCTCCTGGTTACTGGAAGAGTTGGGCGTGGCGTGGCAATTTCAGTTTCTCGATTTCGCCAAGGGCGAGAATCGCAGCGACTGGTTTCTGGCGCTGAACCCGAGCGGCAAGATGCCGGTGCTCAAAGATGGGGATTTTGTGCTGACCGAATCTGCCGCCATCATGCAGTACCTGGCAGAAAACTATGGTGCAGATTGGCTGCCAGCCAGAGGAACGCAGGCATCGGCGCTGCATGCCCAGTGGGTCAGCTTCATCACCTGTGAGCTGGAGCAACCCTTGTGGACCATCGGCAAGCACAAGTTTGCACTGCCCGAACCACAGCGCCTGCCGGCCATCTTCCCCACCGCCAAGTGGGAGTTTGACAAGGCGGCAGCCATCGCCGAGTCCTGGGTGCCGGCGCACGGCTACCTGCTGGGCGAGCAGATCACCCTGGTGGATCTACTGCTGGCCCATACCCTGATGTGGGCAACCCGCTTCGAGCAGACCATTCCATCCAAGCTGGCCGCCTATCGGGATCGTCTGGCCAAACGCCCGGCTCTGCAGGCCGTGCTGGCCAAGACCCAGGCCATCGCCGACGCCGCCCAGGCCAGCTGACGCCAACATGTGCAAACGGGAGCCCCGATGGCTCCCGTTTTCATGCGTGACATGGCGGTTTCGCTGCGCTCAATTGGTATGAAAGCCACTCCCTTTGGGCGGCGGCGCCTCTGCATACTCCATCCGGGTCACCTCGGCGGTGCGCGGCCCGTGTTCCAGCCAGCCCAGCATCATCTGCACCCTGTGCTCGGGCCCACAGATCAGGATCTCCACCGACCCGTCCTCCAGGTTATAGGCGTGGCCGCGCAGCCCCAGTTGCAGCGCCTGTTCTCGGGTGAAGTAGCGAAATCCAACCCCTTGCACCTGACCCCAGACTCGTACGACAAACGATTGCTCTCTCATTTCTCACACCTTCCCCTTAAGAAATTCTCCCCCAAGGCGATAATGAGCGCGACACTCTCTTCCCCTTGCAGGACGCAATGCCATTATGAAAGAAGTAAAATTCCGGTGGGTTGACCGTTATCTCATTCACCTCACGATCAGCGAAAAATTTCTCATCACCTTCTGGTGCCCTTTGTTGTTCATCGCCTTGCTCACCGGGTACCTGCTGGCTGATGGTCATGATCAGCAGATGCAGATCCGGCTGGATCAACTCAAACAACGGGTCGAGACCAGCGCCCAACTGGTAAGCCAGCAAGCCACCCTCACCCTGCCCGCCGATCTTACCGTCAGCCCGACCGGCAGTGCCGGCCTGAGCCAGCAGGGCGACAACTACCGTTTCAGCGCCAGCGCAGGCCAGGCCGGTTTCGTGACAGGCAGCCTGGATGCCGGTCGCTACTCCATGTGGGAAGGACAAGGTACTACCCTCACCATCATCGCCGTGCTGGCGGCCTTGCTGGCCCTCATCACCCACTATCTGATGACCTTTGTCTCCGGTGCCCTCTACTCCACCAACAAGGCGTTGCAGACAGTGGCTGACGGGGATCTCACCTTCCGCCTCAATTTCTTCCCGGTGCGGGACGAGTTCTCCATCCTCGCGGGCAGCATAGACAGATTCACCGACCGCCAGCACAAGATAGTACAACTGGTGGAGGAGTCTGCCGAGGCGCTCACCATGGCCGCCGACGAGTTTCGCGATCACGCCAGCGAAGGGGAAACCATGGCCCGCTCCCAGCGCCAGCACATGGACTCCCTGGCCGCCGCCATGGAGCAGATGTCGGCCGCCATCCGCGAAGTGGCGCGCAACGCCAACGACACCCTGCAACAGACCCGTCAGTCGAGCGAAGAGGCGGCCAATGGCGCCGCCCGGGTATCCCTTACCATCGCCACTATCCGCACCCTGGCCGACGAGATTGGCAATGCCTCCGGCGCGGTAGAGCGGCTGACCGACAACGCCAACCGGATCAACGAGGTGGTCAACGTCATCAACGCCATCTCCCAGCAGACCAACCTGCTGGCGCTCAACGCCGCCATCGAGGCGGCACGGGCCGGTGAGCAGGGACGCGGCTTTGCGGTGGTGGCCGACGAGGTGCGCACCCTCGCCAGCCGCACCCAGCAGGCCACCGTCGAGATCCAGCAGATGATCGAAGAGCTGCAGACCGGTACCGGTGCCCTCAACGACATCATGGAGAAAACCGTTGACCGCGCTGCCAGCAGCCAGGCGCTGATCAGCGAAGTAGGGCTCGACATCGACAAGCTCAGCCATCACAGCGATGCAGTACTGGAGATGAGTACCCAGATCGCTACCTCCAGCGAAGAGCAGAGTTCAGTCGCCGAGGAGATCACCCGCAACCTGGACCAGGTGCGCCACGAAGCGGGTCAGGTGGAGGAATCCGCCAGCGCTTCGGTGGCCGGCACTGCCGGGCTCAAAGGCACGGCAACCGAGCTGGCCCAAGCATTGAAGGGGATCAAGAGCTGATCTGAGCCCGATGCCAGATCAGACAAACCGGGCTCTCTTGCCAAGGTTGTTTGAGTTTTACCAGCGGGCCACATAGAATGTGGCCCCTTTTCTTTTTACCATCGGCAAACACCCATGAGCGTTTTCATCTATCTCGTCAAAGGCCGCGAAAAATCCCTGCTGCGCCGTCACCCCTGGATCTTCTCCAAGGGGATTGAGCGGGTTGAAGGCAACCCCGTTGACGGCGATACCGTCGAGATTTACGCCAACGATGGCAAATGGCTCGCCCGTGGTGCCTGGTCAGGCAGCTCCCAGATCCGTGCCCGGGTCTGGACCTTCGATAAAGAAGAGACAATCGATCTCGACTTCTTTATCCGCCGCCTCAAATATGCGCAAGAGTCTCGCGATCCGCTGATCAAGCGTCAGGGTCTCACCGGCTATCGCCTGTGCGCTGCCGAATCTGACGGCCTGCCGGGCCTGACCATCGACCGTTATGCCGATTTTCTGGTGTGCCAGATCCTCTCCGCCGGTGCCGAGTTCCAGCGTGAGCTGATCACCCAGGCGCTGCGTACCCTCTACCCAGAGTGCAACATCTATGAGCGCTCCGACGTAGCAGTACGTAAAAAAGAGGGGCTGAAAGAGCGCACCGGTGTCATCCATGGCGAAGCCCCGACCGAACCGGTCGTGATCGAAGAGAACGGCGGCGTGAAGATCCTGGTGGATATTCGCAACGGCCACAAAACCGGCTTCTATCTGGATCAGCGCGACAACCGTCAGGCGGTCTCCAAGTACACCGAAGGCAAACGTGTCCTTAACTGCTTCAGCTACACCGGTGGTTTTGGCATTTATGCCCTCAAGGGTGGTGCCAAAGAGGTGGTCAACGTCGATCTCTCCCAGAATGCACTGGATATCGCTCGCCAGAATGCCGAGCTCAACGGGCTCGATATCAGCAACACCCAGTTCGTCCGCCACGATGTGTTCAAGCTGCTGCGTGAATACCGCGAAAAGGGCGAGAAGTTCGATGTCATCGTGCTGGATCCACCCAAGTTTGCCGAGAGCAAGGCCCAGCTGCTGGGTGCCTGCCGCGGCTACAAGGACATCAACATGTTGGCGTTCCAACTGCTGGCGCCGGGTGGTGTGCTCTTGACCTACTCCTGCTCTGGCTTGATGGAGCAGAGCCTGTTCCAGAAGATAGTGGCCGATGCGGCGCTCGATGCCGGTCGCGATGCCCAGATCCTGGAGCTGTTGTCACAAGCCTCCGATCACCCCATCGGCACCGCCTATCCGGAAGGTTTCTACCTCAAGGGTCTGGTGGTGCGCGCCCGCTGATCGGCCGTCATCTTCCCTTGTGATCAATCAGGCCCCTTGCGGGCCTGATTGTTTTGCGTCGCTGTGTATAGACCTGAGCCTGAAACTCGCCCCCCATCCCGATGACCAGCCTCTCCGCCCTGCTCCTCTTTCCCTACCTGCTCTCCACTGTTTCTCTGTTTAACTTTTTTGCACAATCCCTGCACATTTATGACTTAAATCACACCCGTATGACTCTCTTTTTTGTAGTGTGATCCCGCCTGCGGCAGCCAAGCCGGGGCCGCCGCCCCGTCAGGATTGATGGGCGGCACAACAACAAAAAACGATGTCAGGCCAAGCTGAACATCACAAGGGATCCCGATATGAATCAATCATTGCCGCTGTTAACGCCGCTGCGGGGCATCGCTGCCCTGATGGTGGTGCTGTTCCATGCCCGATTAGTGCTCTTTCCCCAGTGGATGGAGTCGATCGCAGGCCACACGCAACTCATCGAGAACGGCTACCTCTGGGTCGATCTGTTCTTTATTTTGAGCGGACTGGTGCTGGCCCACGTCTACGGGGAGGCCTTCACCCGCACGCCCCGCACCCTGGGCTATGGCCGCTTTCTCTGGCTGCGGCTGACCCGCGTCTACCCCCTCTACTTTATGACCCTGGTGCTGCTGGTTGGCTGGGAGCTTTACAAGGCGCAGCACGGGGTGGGCTTCTATGCAGGCCCCTTGTTCAAGATGTGGGAGTGGGAAGGTATGCCCCCCTTCGGCTCCCCCTTCACCCCGGCCGAGGCACTGCCAAGCGCCTTCCTGCTGCTACAGGTGGTGACGGATCACGGACTGACCTGGAACTTCGCCGCCTGGTCGCTCAGCGTGGAGTGGATAAGCTACCTGCTGTTCCCGCTGCTTATTCCGCTCGCGGTATCCCGCAGTCGCTGGAGCCATCTCGCGCCCCTGTTGGCGCTGACGGTGCTGGCGTTTATCGTGCACAGTCGCGGCACTCTGGATGTCACCAGCGGGGCGCTGGCTGTGGGGCGCGGGGTGAGTGAATTTGTGCTCGGGCTCTGGCTGCTGCCCAGGGTTAAGGCCGCACAACGCTTGCCCATGATGCAACGGGATCTGCCGCTGCTGATCGCCTTTGTGCTGCCCTTCGCGCTGATGCAGTTCACCATGACGCCGCCACTGACTTTGCTGCTCATTGGTGCCTACGTGCTGCTGATCTGGATTGCCGCCGCACAGGGGGCGCGCCAGAGTCCGCTGCTGCGCCTGCTGGACAACCGATTCACCAACTGGCTGGGGGATCTCTCCTACTCCATCTACCTGCTGCATGCGCTGGTATTGCTCACGGGTTGCGAACTGATCCACTACCTGGCGCCGGAGCTCACCGCGTGGTGGTATGCCCAGACCCACCCGCTGTTGGGCGTGGTGGCGACCT
Organism: Aeromonas popoffii; assembly: GCF_037818705.1. Taxonomy (NCBI): domain Bacteria; kingdom Pseudomonadati; phylum Pseudomonadota; class Gammaproteobacteria; order Aeromonadales; family Aeromonadaceae; genus Aeromonas; species Aeromonas popoffii. The sequence goes on from NZ_CP149129.1 coordinate 2,187,888, forward strand.
TGCTGATGCTGGCGGTGCTGATCGGGCTATCTTCTTTAAGTTACAACCTGCTGGAGCGGCCACTGCAACGGCGTCTGCGCCGCTGGGGCAAGGCTCGCCAGCCGGTGATGGAGCAAGCCGGGTAAGGTCCGCCGCCCAAACATGGCCCCGAAGCGAGACAGGCTCAGCCTCATCGGGACAACACAGGGGGATATGCCTCACGGCCAGCGTATGGCGAAGGCTGTCCCCTCTCTCATTTTTCCCGCCAATCCCCTGTGCTTTGTATGAATTCCAGTTCGAACCAGAGAGGGCATTTGTGGCATAATGCCCCGTCCTGTGGCCCTTGGCGGGGCTGCGCTGGCGCACCTTGTCGCCCTTTGTTCCCCGTCCGGCCTGGCGGCCTTCCATAACTGCCAGTCATCGCTGCCGCTGTTGGCACCGAGGCCACCCATATTTGCGGCTTCTTGTCTTCCTCTCTACAAGGCCGCCCATTGACCAAGACGGCTCCACAGAGCCTCTGCATAAGGGGTAAGTATGTCTTCCATTCGTCTGACCCAATACAGCCACGGTGCTGGCTGCGGCTGCAAAATTTCTCCCAAGGTGCTCGACACCATTCTCAAGAGCCAGATCCCGGGCTTTGACGACCCGACCCTGGTGGTGGGCAACAGCAGCAAGGATGACGCGGCCGTGGTCGATATCGGCAACGGTCAGGGTATTGTCTCCACCACCGACTTCTTCATGCCCATCGTCGACGATCCCTTTACCTTTGGCCGCATCGCCGCCACTAACGCCATCAGCGACATCTACGCCATGGGCGGCAAGCCCATCGTCGCCATCGCCATTCTCGGCTGGCCAATCAACACGCTCGCTCCCGAGATTGCGCAGCAGGTGATCGACGGTGGCCGTCAGGTGTGCCATGAAGCGGGGATCTCGCTGGCCGGTGGCCACAGCATCGACGCCCCCGAGCCCATCTTCGGCCTCGCGGTAACCGGTATCGTGCCTCTGGATGCCATCAAGCAGAACGACACCGCCAAGGTGGGTGACACCCTCTATCTGACCAAGCCCCTTGGCATCGGCATCCTCACCACCGCCCAGAAGAAGAGCAAGCTCAAGCCCGAGCACGAGCAGTTGGCCCCCAACGCCATGTGCACCCTCAACAAGATTGGCCAGCGTTTTGCCGAGCTGCCGGGGGTTCACGCCATGACCGACGTCACCGGTTTTGGTCTGGCCGGTCACCTGCTGGAGATGTGCGAAGGCTCCAAAGTCAGTGCCCGCCTCGACTTCGAAGCGCTGCCGCTGCTGGACGAGGTGGATTACTACCTCTCCGAGGGCTGCGTACCGGGCGGCACCCTGCGTAACCACGACTCCTACGGCCACAAGCTGGATGCCATGGATGACCGCACCCGCAACATCATGTGCGATCCGCAAACCAGCGGTGGCCTGCTGGTCGCCGTGGGCAAGGATAGCGAAGCCGAGCTGCTCGCCATCGCGCGGGAAGCGGGCCTTGCGCTCTCGCCCATCGGCCAGATCAAGCCCCTTGAGGGCACCCGCTTTATCGAGATTGTCCAATGAGTGAATTACCACTGGCCACGGACTACGCCCACATATTTTTAGGCGATGTGCCCTTGATAGACGTGCGCGCCCCCATCGAGTTCAAGGAGGGGGCCTTCCCCTGCTCGACCAGTCTGCCCTTGATGACAGACGATGAGCGAGCCCAGGTGGGGACCTGCTTTAAGAAGCAGGGTCAGGCCGCCGCCATTGAGCTTGGTCACACCCTGGTGGGGGGAGCGGTACGCGCCGAGCGAGTCGAAGGCTGGCTGGCACAGTTGCGCCAGCAGCCCGAGGCATTGATCTATTGCTTTCGCGGTGGCCTGCGCTCACAAACCGTTCAACAGTGGCTGGCTGATGCCGGGATCACCCGTCCCCGGGTCGCCGGTGGCTACAAGGAGCTGCGCCGTTTTCTGATCGATACCCTGGACAAGGCCGCGGCCGAGTGCCACTGGAGCGTGCTGACCGGCATGACCGGCTCCGGCAAGACCCATATGCTGGGCCATGTGGCCCAGGCGCTCGACCTGGAAGGCCATGCCCGCCACAGGGGCTCCTCCTTTGGTCAGCTGCCCGGCGGCCAGCCCAGCAACATCAACTTTGAAAACAACATGGCCATCGAGCTGCTCAAGCGCCGCCACAAGGGCGAACAAGCCTTCGTGGTGGAGGATGAGAGCCGGCTGATTGGCCGCTGCTGCCTGCCTAACACGCTGTTCGATTCCATGTGCAAGGCCCCGCTGGTGGTGGTGGATGTGCCGCAGGGAGAGAGGGCCGAACAGATCCGCCAGGACTATGTGCACGATCTCTGGCTGCGTTATCAGGCCATGTTCGGCGCACAAGAGGGCTGGCCGCTGTTTGCCGCCTACCTCACCGATGCACTGGCCCGTCTCAAGCGTCGCCTCGGCGATCAGGCTCACCGCGAGCTGGATGCGCTGATGCAGACAGCCCTCACCGAGCAGGCCAGCAGTGGCGCGACCGAGCCGCATCTGGCCTGGATCACCTTGCTGCTGACCCGCTACTACGACCCCATGTATCTCTACCAGCTTGGCAACAAGCAGGAGCGCATCGTGTTCCGGGGTGACAAGCAGGCCTGTCTCGACTACTTCGCCGAGCAGCGCACAAACGCGCAACAAGGCTGACCTCATCCCCTTTCTAACAAGAGGACCCCACATGTTGACATTCGAGGTGATCCCGGTCACCCAGTTCGCCCAGAACTGCTCCCTTATCTGGTGTGATGAAACCCGTCAGGCGGCGTTGATCGACCCGGGTGGCGAAGCGGACAAACTTCTGGCCGCCATCGCCAAGCGCGGGCTGACCCTGACCCACATACTGCTGACCCACGGTCATCTGGATCACGTGGGCGCGGCGGCTGAGCTGCGGGAAAAGACCGGCGTCACCATTACCGGGCCCCACAAAGAAGACGCCTTCTGGCTCGACATGCTGCCCCAGCAGAGCCAGATGTTCGGCTTCGCCCATACCCCCGCCTTCGCCCCCGACCAGTGGCTCGCGCAGGGTGACAAGGTGACGCTGGGCAACTGCGAGCTGGAGGTCCATTTCTGCCCCGGCCACACCCCGGGCCATATCGTGCTGCTGAGCCAGGCCGAAAAACTTGCCTGGGTTGGCGATGTGCTCTTTGCCGGCAGCATTGGCCGTACCGACTTCCCCCGGGGCGATCACGCCACCCTGATTAAGTCGATCACCGAGACCCTGCTGCCACTGGGTGACGAGATCGTCTTTATTCCGGGCCACGGCCCCAGTTCCACCTTCGGTCGTGAGAAAGCAAGCAACCCCTACCTGACCCAGCCTCTCTGGTAACGGGCGCAGAGGGCCAGCCACGCAAAAAAAGAGGGCAACCCCGGGGTTGCCCTCTTTTTCATAGTTTGCTGCGCGTTGCATCAAACGCCAGACAGCAAAAAGCCACTCCTGAGAGTGGCTTTTTTCAACTGGATAGCTCGCGATTAAACGCGAACGAAGTCCAGGTGAACCAGCTTCGGCTTAACCGGGTGACGCTGGATAGCCTTCACTTTAACGCTGACTTCTTCACCGTTGATGACCAGGGTCAGCACGGATTCGTAGAATTCCGGCTTCTCTTGGGCAATGATGAATTTTTTGTGGTCAACAGTGATGGACTGAGCTTCTTTGCCGGCACCGTAGATGATGGCAGGAACTTGGTCAGCGTGACGCAGGCGGCGGCTCGCACCTTTCCCCAGGTCAGAACGGACTTCAGCTTGGAATACGAAAGACATAGTGGTTATCTCATATAGATGAATTTATGGTGCTGACTGCGACCGGTCAGCACCTCGCAAAACGAGGGCGCATACTAGCACGGGCCCAGAACAGTAACAAGAGACCTTAACGCCCCTGCTCCAGCCGAACAAACCGCTGTTGTCGCTCTGCCGCACTCAGGGCATCGAAGCGGGCCAGGGTCTGGGGAGCCGGACAGTATAGGGTATCCCCCGCCTTGACCCGGATACTGTTGCCCATCAGCGGACGATTGTCATCAACGATGGCCAACAGATAGCTGTAAGTGTCTCCCGCCGCCCCAGTGACAGTGCCATTTTGGGCCAGGTTGGCGGCGATGCGCCACAGTGTCTCTCCGGATGCCACCTGATGACAGACCCGCTTGCCATTGCCGACCGCTGGCGCCGAGAGCGTCAGCGTCTCACCGCTGGGGGATGCGTTCACCGCAGGCGTCACCTCGCCATGGGCAACATGGACCAGCAGGGTATCCGGTGCGCGCCAGGCTGCGTTCAGGGCCAGGCTCACACCCTGCGGCTCTGCGCCCAAACTGGCCGCGCGCGGCTGACCCGGCATCACTGGCGGCGTGAATTCAGCCATGAAGGGGACCCCCAGACTGGCCACCGCCTGCTCGCCATAATGCGGTGACGTGACAGGCGCGATGGGTGCCAAGCCATAAGCGGCCTCATCGATGCGCCTGAGCCTGGCAAGATACGCCTTGGAGAGCTGCGCCTCCCCCTCAAACAGATCGAAGGGCGGCACCAGCCGGGCCGGAAACAGCACCTGCCAGCGCCCCTTCTTCTGCTTGAGTTCGAGCAGGGGGAACTGATTGCCCCGCCAGGCCACGAACATGGCCGGCGGGGAGCGATGCAGCGGGTAATATTCCGGGTTCAACTGCACCCAGGTTTGCTCTGCAATAGGCTGGTAACCGCTGATCACCACCTGCGCCACACTCAACCAGATCCCCAGCATCCTTGCCTCCCTGACTTGTGGTTTGAAGGGGCCATCTGACTGACAGCCCCTCCTCATAAAACGATATCACGCTGTTAAAACAGACAGATAGCAGCTTAGCACTGGGCGATGGCGTTAAGCACCCGTTTATCTGACACCGGATAGGGGGTCCCCAGATTCTGGGCAAAAAATGACACCCGCAGCTCCTCGATCATCCAGCGGATATTGGCCACCTCGGCGGGGATCAGCTGGGATGTTGGGATCTTGGCCAGCAGCCCCTTGTAATCGGCCTCCACGCTCTGCACCTTGAGCATGTAAACCCGATCCCGGTTGGGATCGATGGCCAACTTTTCCATCCTGCGCTCAATGGCGCGCAAGTAACGCAACAAGTCCGGCAGACGCTGCCAGCCGGTCTCGGTCACAAAGCCTTTATGGATCAGTTTGTCGAGCTGGAGCTGAATATCTGACATGGCAAACGCGGTATCGAGCTGCATCTTGCCCTTGAGCCGCTTCTTGATCTCATGGGAGAGGGTCAGCACTGCCTCTACCTGCTTGGCCACCTCCACCACGGCATCGTTGAGCTCGGCGCGGACATACTCCTTGAGCGCCTCGAACCCCGCCTCGTCCCAGGCCAGGCCGCCGTGGCGCTCGATGAGCTTGTCGCAGCCACAGGCAATGCAGTCGTCAATAAGCTCGGCCACCTTGCCAAAGGGGTTGAAGTAGAGCCCCAGCTTGGCCTTGTTGGGCAGCTTCTCCTGCAAGTACTTGATGGGAGATGGCACGTTGAGCAGCACCAGCCGGCGCTGACCCGCCCACATCAGCTGTTGCTGGGCCACCGGACTCTCCACCAGCTGGATGGAAACAGAGTCCTTCTCATCCACCAGCGCCGGATAGGCCTTCACTTCGAAGCCACCGCGCTTCTGACTGTACTCCTGGGGCAGCTCGCCAAAGCTCCACAGGGTCAGGCCGGATTGCTCGATGTCGTCATCCGCCACTTGCGACAAGGTCTCCTGCACCTTGCCACGCAGGGATTCTTTCAGCGCCTCCAGATCTTTCCCTTCCGCCACCTGCTTGTGCTTGTCATCCACTACCCGAAAGGTGAGCTTCAGGTGATCGGGCACCGCATTCCAGTCCCACGACTCGCGAGGCACTGTGACCCCGGTCATCCGCCGCAGCTGGCGCTCCATCTCGTCCAGCAGCGGCCCCTGCTCGGGGTTGAGGCTGGCGAGCAGCGCGTCGGCATAGTTGGGCGCCGGCACGAAGTTCTTACGCATTGGCTTTGGCATCGACTTGATGAGGGCCACCAGCAGCTCATGGCGCAGCCCGGGGATCAACCACTCAAACCCTTTCACTTCCACCTGATTGAGCAGCGGCAGCGGAATGTGCAGGGTGACGCCATCCGCCGCCTCCCCCGGTTCGAACTGGTAGCTCAATTTGAGCTTGAGGCGTCCCTGCTGCCAGAAGTTGGGGTAGTCGAGATCGCTGATGTGGGCCGCATCCCCCTTCATCAACATCTCTTTCTCGAAGTTGAGCCGCTCGGGATCCTGCTTTTGCGCCTCCTTCCACCACTTGTCGAAGTGGCGGCTTGAGATCACCTCCTCCGGCAAACGGGCATCGTAGAAGCGGAACAGATCCTCGTCATCCACCAGAATGTCGCGGCGACGGGATTTGTGCTCCAGTGCTTCCACCTCGGCCAGCAGCTTGCGGTTTTCGCCAAAGAAACGGTGACGGGTCTCGAAATCCCCCTCCACCAGCGCGCGGCGAATAAACAGCTCGCGGCACAGGGCCGGATCGAGGCGGCTGAAGTTGATGGTGCGCTCATTGACCAGGGTCAGGCCATAGAGGGTCACCTTCTCCTTGGCCATCACGGCGCCATTTTTCTTCGACCAGTGCGGGTCGCTGTGGTGCAGCTTGATGAGATGCGCCGCCAGCGGTTCCACCCATTCCGGTTCGATCTTGGCATTGACCCGGGCGTAGAGACGCGAGGTCTCTACCAATTCTGCGGCCATCACCCACTTGGGCGGCTTCTTGAACAGGCCCGACGCCGGGAAAAGGTGGAAGCGGCCGTTGCGGGCACCGAGAAACTCGGGTTTCTCAAGATCCTTGTTGCCAATATGGCTCAAGAGACCGGTCAGCAGGGCGCAGTGCACCGTCTTGAAATCTGCCGGTTCATGGTTGGCCTTGAAACCCAACTCTTTCACCGTCTGGCGCAGCTGAAAGTGGATATCCTGCCACTCGCGCACCCGCAGGTAAGAGAGAAACTCCTTCTGGCACATGCGGCGGAACGGGTTGCTGCCGAGCGCATCCTGCTGCTCTTTCAGGTAGTTCCACAGATTGACGAAGGCGAGGAAATCAGAATCCTTGTCTTCAAAGCGTCTGTGCTGCTCATCGGCGGCCTGCTTCTTCTCCATCGGCCGCTCGCGGGGATCCTGGATACTGAGGCCCGCCGTGATCACCATGACCTCGCTCAAGCAGCCGGTTTGCGCCGCCGTGATCACCATCTTCGCCAGACGCGGATCAAGGGGGATGCGCGACAGCTGACGACCAATGTCGGTCAGCTGTAACTTGGGCTCCTGATCCTGGCCAGCTTGCTGGGCGGCGAGGTGACGAGCAGGCAGTTCACGCACCGCCTCCAGCTCCTTGAGCAGGCTCAGGCCATCCTTGATGTGGCGTGACTCGGGCGGCTCGACGAAGGGGAAAGCCTCCATGTTGCCAAGCCCCAGCGCCAGCATCTGCAGAATGACGGAGGCCAGGTTGGTACGCAGGATCTCGGGATCAGTAAAGGCCGGACGGCCGTTGAAATCCTCCTCCGAGTAGAGGCGGATACAGATACCGTCCGCCACCCGGCCGCAACGCCCCTTGCGCTGGTTGGCACTAGCCTGGGAGACAGGCTCGATAGGCAGGCGCTGCACCTTGGTGCGCCAGGAGTAGCGGCTGATACGGGCAGTACCCGGATCGATGACGTAGCGAATGCCCGGCACTGTCAGCGAGGTCTCCGCCACGTTGGTGGCGAGCACGATCCGCCGGCCGGCATGTTGCTGGAACACCTTGTTCTGCTCGGCGTTGGAGAGACGGGCGTAGAGCGGCAACACCTCGGTGTCGCGCAGATTGAGCTTGCGCAGAGCCTCCGTGGTATCGCGGATCTCCCGCTCGCCATTCATGAAGATGAGGATATCCCCCAGCCCTTCGCGGGCCAGCTCCTCCACCGCATCGAAGATGCCCTGCAGCTCGTCGCGCTCCTCCAGCACTTCACTCTTGTCGCCGGTTTTTTTATCGACAAACAGGGGGCGATAACGCACCTCCACGGGATAGGTGCGGCCGGAAACCTCGATCACCGGCGCCTTGTTGAAATGGCGTGAGAAACGCTGCGGGTCTATGGTGGCCGAGGTGATGATCACCTTGAGATCGGGGCGCCTTGGCAGCAGCTGCTTCAAGTAGCCCAAGATGAAGTCGATGTTGAGGCTGCGCTCGTGGGCCTCATCGATGATGATGGTGTCGTACTGGGTGAGCATACGGTCGTTCTGGATCTCCGCCAGCAAAATACCGTCTGTCATCAGCTTGATGTGGGTCTGCTCGCTCACCTGATCGGTAAAGCGCACCTTATAACCCACGTAGTGGCCGAGCTCGGACTCCATCTCCTCGGCAATACGGGCCGCCACGGTACGGGCCGCGAGGCGCCGCGGCTGGGTGTGGCCGATGAAGCCTTTCACCCCGCGCCCGAGCGAGAGACAAATCTTGGGGATCTGGGTGGTCTTGCCCGAGCCGGTTTCACCGGCGATGATCACCACCTGATGTTCACTGATCGCCTTGGCGATCTCCGCCTGCTTCTGGCTGACCGGCAAATTGTCCGGATAGGTGACCTTGGGCACGCCCGCCAGACGAGACTGATAACGCGCCTGTGCAACATCCAGATCCGCAGCGATGGTCTCAAGCACGGCAGCCTGCTTGCCCTCAGGCAGCTTTTTGACCCCGTGCAGACGACTGGAAAGACGGCGGGCATCGAGATTCATGCAGGCAGAAAGACGGCGGCGCAGCGCCTCGATAGAGAGAGACAAGGTACGAATTCCTTAAATGAGTGCCCAGAGGGGCCATATCGACAAGCTTCGGGAGATCCTAAAGAGCGAGGAAGAGCGGTGCAAGCCTTAAAGCGATTGGGATGGCGATGAAAAGCGGAATAACGGGCGTTTGGACAGAAGTATCTGAATGACCTGAATAAAAAGAGCAGGCCGCGGCCTGCTCCCGATGACTCATGACACTCAATCCGATCAGGCACGGGCCTTGTGTACGAAACAGGTAGCCAGCTGGGCGTGGATCGCCAGCATCACATTGTGACGACTGATCACCCCGAGCAGATGTCCCTCCTCCACCACAGGATAGATCTTGGGCTTTTGCCCCATCATCATCTCGGCCAGCTCCAGAATGCTGGTGTCGGGCCCGACCGCCAGCACCTCCTTGCGCATCACATCCTTGACCTGGGCCACCTGCTCGCAGTGATAGGCCTCCTTGAGCATGACAGCGATGCAGTCCTGCTCGGAAACCCAGCCGATCAGATGACCCAGCGCATCCACCACAGGGCCACCAAGTTGGTGACTGTTGAGAAACTTTTCGACCGCAGACTGCACCATCATGTCAGCGCTGAACGTGATGGGCCGGGTCTGCATATAATCCTTTGCCTTGAGTGATTCCATTGTGCGTTCCCCCAACCAGCCTCCCGGGCGGGAGGCGCAAGCCGGACACTATGTCCGGTTCACTCCAAGCATAGCTCGCACCCGATCAGGAGAAGGATTGCAGCAACAGCAGCAGCTCGTTCTGACTGTGGCAGTCGGTCTTCTTGAACACCCCCTTGAGGGTCGAGCGGACGGTTTCCACCTTGACCCCACGCAGCTCGGCGATGTCGTTGCTGCTGTAACCCTTGCTCATCAGCACCAGCAGCTCCTTCTCGCCTATGGTCAGCGGATAGAGGCTGGCCAGCGCCTCTATGTCGGGATTGAAAGAGTGCTCGGGATCCCGCAGCACGACTTCCACATAGCGCTCGAACCGGCTGAGACCGCTCATCAGCGTACACTGGATCAGCAGCGGCCTTAAATTGGCCTGTCGGGAAATAGACATATACGCGCTCGCTCCTGGCAACAAGTAAGCAAAGCCATTCAGGATCTCCTTGAACTGGCGTTGTTGCTCCTTATTGTGCAGCGAAAACATACCATTAACGGCCCGTAACTCCACATTCTCATCGGAGATACGATTGAAGGCCACATTGGAATAATGGATATGGCCTTTGTCATCGACGATGGCGCTGGGCTTATTATGGTTTTTAACCAGTTGCTGCAGCTGATAGTTCTGGGTTTCCAGCGCCAGCAAGTTCCAATAATGGTTACTCCAGGCCGCAAAACCAGAATAAACCTCTGCCAGCGAGGAGATATCCTGAGCGCTGAAATCTTCCTGGCTGGCACCACGATAGGTGCACAAGCTGCTAAGACCCCGCCCCTTTACCCGGCAGACCCCCCCGGCCGCAAATTGCGCACCGAAACTGGCAAGCAGCCCCGTCGAATTGGACAGTGTCGTGGCATTGACTATGCCCTGGCAGCCCTTGTCCAGATAGTGATTGAACCACACATCCTGGCGATGGTGCTGTACATAGAACTGCTGCTGTGCCTCTGTCAGCCCGCTGGAGAAGAGTTTTATCCCGTCGCTCTTGTCATCATCCCGTAACAGAAACAGCGAAGAACTGCCTGACACATCGGAGCGGAACTGATCCACCACCAACTTAATGTCAGAATCATTAATACCGCACTCATATAACTGGCTTATATAGGGTGATACCCTTTCTTTTGCTAATGCCTTCACTCCCGAACTCCTAATTCTTATTTTTATTGAGGTGGCATCTTACTCTGCAATGAGAAACCCGAAAAGTAGTCAAATGAACAAAGGTTTTATAACTGATCCATAAATAGTAATGATAAAAGTCCATAAGGATGGGTGAAAGCGAAAATCTTAAATCCAAGTTAATGTTTTATATGATTTTTGTCGCTATGGATATTTTTATCGTCATCGGGGTTACCACCACGGTGAGATCCTGCTCCCATGACAAACCTCGCATTTTTTCCCCTTTGGCCCCAACAACCGACCCGGCTCCAATAAAGATCCCGCCCCCTGCCTCCCCTGGCCTAGTTATTTTGGGTCTGACAATGCCAGCACCATAGCGCCACATCTGCCTGACTGCACTCACCCCCTTTACTGCCCATCTATCCAGCCACGCTGTTATCGCCACTCATCCCCCCTTTGCCTCCCATACGCGCAGATCGCCATCTCACGCCAGATCCAATGCACCGATGTTTCATTTTGGTTAATTTTATGTTTGATTTGTGAGCCCGGGACGGTAATGTATATACAATTTACTCGGTCAGATGTCGGGCAGGCGTTACACCACCAAGGAGAAATGACGAGATGGAACAGGACAATGTGCTCATCGCCCCCACGAAATCAGGCGCCGGCATCAAGCTGTTGCTGACCGGCCTGCTTGGCATCGCCATTTTTTTCATCCCGTTCGAGCTGGCAGGACGCAGCACCATACTGGTGGATCACCTGGCTGGCTTGCTGATGGCACAGCGGCCATTGGCTTTGGGATTGATCCTGTTACTGATCGCTTATGGGGCCGTGACTCCGCTGCTGGATGGCCGCTGGCGCGCGCGTCCCATCGACAGACTCCTGAGCCTGTTCAAGCTGCTCGGTCTTGGTCTGGCGTTGATGTATGTCGCCGAGCTGGGACCGGCCTGGCTGATGACCCCGGATCGCCTGCCCTTTCTGTTCGACAAGCTGGCCATGTCGGTCGGCCTCATCGTGCCCATCGGTGCCATGGCCCTCACCTTCCTGCTCGGCTTCGGTCTGCTGGAACTGATCGGGGTACTGATGCAGCCCGTGATGCGGCCGTTATGGCGCACACCGGGGCACTCCGCCATTGATGCGGTAGCCTCGTTCGTCGGCAGCTATTCGGTTGGGCTGCTCATCACCAACCGGGTCTTCCTCGCGGGCAAATACACGGTGCGGGAAGCCGTCATCATAGCCACCGGGTTTTCCACCGTGTCGGCCGCCTTCATGATCATTGTGGCCAAGACCCTCAACCTGATGGAACACTGGAACTTCTATTTCTGGTCCACCCTAGTGATCACCTTTGTCATCACCGCCATTCTGGCGCGCGTGCCCCCTATCTCCAACATGGCCCATCACGGGGAAACCGATGAGCCACTGCCAGCCGGCATGCGCCGCTGGCAAGCCGCGCTGGCATCCGGGCTGAGCCAATCCAGTCAGGCAGACCCCCTGCTGCGCCAGTTGCAAGACAACCTCAAAGATGGCCTCAGCATGGCGGCCGCCGTGGTGCCCACCATATTGTCGGTCGGCCTGCTCGGCCTGTTGCTGGCGCAGCACACCCCCTTGTTCGACCTGTTGGGCTGGCTACTGTGGCCCCTGACCTGGTTGCTTGATCTGGGCGAGCCACTGGAGACCGCCAGATCGCTCTCGGCCGGGCTGGCAGAGATGTTCCTGCCCGCCATCCTGCTCAAAGATGCGGATCTGCTGGTGCGCTATGTCACCGCCGTGATCTCGGTCAGCTCTGTCCTCTTCTTCTCCGCCTCTATCCCCTGCATCCTGGCCACCAGGATCCCGGTGAGCGTGAGCCAGCTGGTGGTGATCTGGCTCCTGCGTACCCTGCTCGGCATAGTGCTGGCAGCACTCTGCGGCAAGCTGGCCATGGCGGCAGGCTGGCTGAGTTAAGCGAGGTGGAACACCCTGGTGGGGAAACGCAAGCACGTGCACCAACCAAGAAGGCGCCCGAGGGCGCCTTCACTTTTTGGCACAGCAGCCATAACGCCCGCCGCAACAGGGGCTGACTTGGCACGCACGCCATAAAAAAACGCAGCTGATACAGAGTGCCTGCATCAACTGCGTCCTGGTCATGCTTGATGAGGCTTGCCATGCCAGATGGGGAACGTACGAAACACCCACCCTGCGTCACATCGCGAGAGCATCAGATCTGCCTGGCCCTTAGCCCGCGCTGCCCTATCGAAGCATTGGATTTACGTCGACATGCTTAGAAGGGCAGCTTCATGCCCGGGGGCAGTTGCATGCCGCCGGTCAGCTCACCCATCTTGGTCTTGTTTTGCTCTTCCACACGACGAACGGCATCGTTGACGGCGGCAGCGACCAGATCTTCGATCATCTCTTTGTCATCTTCCATCAGGCTCGGGTCGATCTCGATGCGACGCACACTGTGGCTGCCGGCCATGGTGACCTTGACCATACCAGCACCGGCTTCGCCGACCACTTCCATCTGGGCAAGCTGCTCTTGCATCTTCTGCATGCGCTCTTGCATCTGTTGGGCCTGCTTCATCAGGTTCCCCATTCCACCTTTACCAAACATATGTCGTCTCTCGTCTTGAAATCCGGCATCCAGCGCCGGGCTGTGGGCTTGTCTGTCCTAGATGGGGACAAACAAACCGCTTTTCAACCGGGCACTGAGCCCGGCATGGGTGTTAAACATCGAATTCAATTGCTTAGCGGCTCTATGCTCTCGTGGTGGAGCATGGCACCAAACCGCTGAACTAAAAACTGCACATTGGGATCCAACTCCAGATCCCGGCTTACCTGCTCGCGCACACCCAAATAGAGGCGGTGCTCTATCTCAAGGGGCGTCTCCTTATCGGGTACCAGGCCCAGGGTCACCTCCACCTGCACGGCCTGACCCAGCTCCGGGCCTATGATCTCGGCCAGATCGGCGCGGGCCCGATCGCTGATCAGGTGGCGCTGCTCGGGCTTGAGGATCAGCTGCACTGTCTCTCCCTGCTGGCTCATGACCGCGTTGATCGCCAGCTGACGCAGCCGACCGCCGACCCCGGTGCGGGCAATCAGCTCGGACCAGGGATCCCCACAGTTGACCAGCAAGGAGGACGGGATCAATCTGGCGACCGCTTCCCCCTCCTCGGATTGACTGTCGCTCTCCAGCTCATCCCAGTCGATGGCCTCCATCACGGAGGTCGCCGTCGGCTGAGGTGCGCTGGCAGCAGCAACCTGGGGCATCGCGGGTGCGGGGCTGGACACGGCAGGCGCGACCTGTGCCCTCGCGGCCGACGTACCGTCCAGATCCCAGGGCGGCAGATCGTCGGGGTTGGGGCGAGCGCTGGCGGGAACGGGAGCAGGGGCAGCCTGAGCATAGGCAGGCCCGGCGCTGGCCGCAGGAGCCGCCGGCAACCGGTTCGGCATGGGCGCACTGGCAACCGCATCGCTAAAGCCCTGGCTCAGGTACTCCTCGTAATCGCTGCCACTGTCGTCATAGGCGTCGAGCGGCGGCAGATCCTCATAGCCCGCTACCGCAGTACTCTGGATCGGCGCCACGGCAGCGGGTGGCCAGCCGGGGGATGCTGGCGCAGCAACCGGCGGCACGATCGGGCTGGCCTCGGGGGCCGTCACCGGCCTGGTGGGAGCAACACGAGGTGGTGCAGACGCAACGGCGGTGGCCCCTGGCTCACCACGCAGGCGGCTGCGCAGCAGATTGCGCTTGCCCAGCAGGCTCTGCATGCTGGACGCAGCAGAGGGGGCCGCTTGCGGCTCGGCAACGGGAGCTGCCTCCATATGAGGCTCAGGGGATAGCGGGGCTGTCAATGAGGCGTCCTGCAGCGCGTCGTCACGCCTGCTGACGGGAGCCATTGGCTCACTCGCGCCAGAGGATCCCTCATAGCCCATCTGCTGCGCTTCACGCAGCAGCTCGTCCTGCTCGGCAAACAGCGGCGCGCTCAGCGCGTCGCTGGCATTCTCTTGCTCATCCACAGAGCGAGGGATGACAGGCTCAGCCTGCACAAGGGAGGGCACCCCCGGCGTGAGGGTTGGAGCATCAGTAGAGACAGCCGGTGGGGCCACAGTCGCGGTGGCCGAAGCGGGGGCTGGCTCAACCCCCTGAGGCTTTCCCAGCGGGGCCGGTGCAGTCCTCACACCAGCCACGGGCGACAGAGCGGCAAGGTTGGCCGGGTGCACGGCCTCACGGCGCGGGGAGAAGGCCAGCATGCGCAGGCAGGTCATCTCGAGCGCGGTGCGGCCATCGGGGGCCCAGGGCAGATCCTTACGCCCCCCCAGCACTATCTGGTAGCAGAGCTGCACCTCTTCCGGGCTCATGGCCTGAGCCAGCTGCAACAGGGCATCGGCATCCGCCCCCTGCTCCTGCACGGTGGCGGGCAGCAACTGCGCCATGGCGATGCGATGCAGCAGCCCTTCCAGCTCCGCGTGCAGCTGATCAAAATCGGGCCCCAGGGTCGCAATCTCGGTGATCTTGGCCATGGCCGCCGGAGCATCCTGGCGCAAGATGGCCTCCAGCAACTGGTGCAGGTGGCGGTGATCGAGCGTACCCAGCATGGCCAGCACACTCTCGAGACGCACGCTGCCATTGCCGTGAGCCAGCGCCTGATCGGTCAGGCTCAGGGCATCGCGCATGCTGCCGTCGGCCGATTTGGCCAAGGCTTGCAGAGCGCGCGGCTCGAACGGTTGCCCCTCCTGATCCAGCACCCATTCGAGCTGCTTGGCGATCTGGGTCTGATCCAGACTCTTGAGATGAAACTGCAGGCAGCGGGAGAGGATGGTAATGGGCAGCTTCTGCGGATCCGTGGTGGCCAGCAGGAACTTCACATAGGGGGGCGGCTCTTCCAGGGTTTTGAGCAGGGCGTTGAAGCTGTGGCGCGACAACATGTGCACTTCATCGATGAGGTAGACCTTGAAGCGGCCGCGGGCCGGGCGATACTGCACGTTGTCGAGCAGCTCGCGGGTGTCTTCCACCTTGGTGCGGGACGCCGCATCAATCTCCAGCAGATCGACAAAGTTGCCCTGATCGATCTCGCGGCAGGTGTCGCACACACCGCACGGATGGCTGCTGATCCCCTGCTCACAATTGAGACTCTTGGCCAGAATGCGGGCTATGGTGGTCTTGCCAACCCCACGGGTACCGCTCAGCAGATAGGCATGATGCAGCCGTCCCTGATCCAGGGCGTTGGTCAAGGCGGTCAGCACATGATGCTGGCCTACCACTTGTTCAAACGTATGGGGGCGCCATTTACGCGCCAGAACCTGATAGCTCATAAGTCTCGATGCAGGGATGACAAGGCATTGAGACAGAATGCTAACACAAATGCCAGGCGGGCTGTATCGGCTATCGGCGAGGGCGGGAGGGATCGCTTGAATTTCAAACCGATGCCCGGATGGGCACCGGTTTCGGGACACGCAACAGGCTGACGAGGCCTGCGTTGCATCCGGGGGGATTACTCGCCAGCCAATTCGACCAGTGAGACGACCTTGATGCCGGCCGCCGTCAGGCGGGCATCGCCGCCCAGAGATGGCAGGGAGATAATGAAAGCCGCATCGGCCACATCACCACCGGCCCGGCGGATGAGCTTGACGGTCGCATCGACGGTACCGCCGGTGGCCAGCAGATCATCGACGACCAGCACCTTGTCACCCGGCACGATGGCATCAGTGTGCAGTTGCAGGGTATCGGTACCGTATTCGAGGGCATAGGACTCCTCGATCACTGCACGGGGCAACTTGCCCGGCTTGCGCACCGGCACAAACCCCAGGCCCATGGCGAAGGCGACCGGTGCACCGAAGATGAAGCCGCGGGCCTCGGTGCCGACGATCTTGGTGATCCCTTGATCACGATAATGCTCAGCCAACAGATCGATGGTAGCTTTGAAGGCCTCCGCGTTCTCTATCAGGCTGGTGATGTCACGAAACAGAATGCCCGGCTTCGGATAGTCGGGGATGGTCTTGATGCTCGCTTCGATAAATTTCAGGGTATCCGGATTCATTGTTTGACCGCTTATTTTTTGAGCCCAGGCGTGGCCGTATTTCTCGATTCCCGCCAGCGGGAAATAAAAAGGCCCGTCAC
This sequence comes from Aeromonas popoffii, assembly GCF_037818705.1. Classification (NCBI taxonomy): domain Bacteria; kingdom Pseudomonadati; phylum Pseudomonadota; class Gammaproteobacteria; order Aeromonadales; family Aeromonadaceae; genus Aeromonas; species Aeromonas popoffii. The sequence goes on from NZ_CP149129.1 coordinate 2,204,518, forward strand.
GCAAAAATGACAGGCCGACTCCATAGCATTATTGCCGCAATAGCTTAGGGACTTCACTTCGCCATTGCAACTGGCTCCAGTACCGGCAGACGCATTAACCAGGTGAGCAGGATCACCATTATGACCACCAGCAGCCCCTTGACCCAGAGCAGCGGCACCACCGCCAGCGATACCGAGAAAGTGAGCAGAATGAAGATGATGGCCCGCCGACGGGCATGACGACGAATACCGCGATACTGCTGCCAATCGACGATGGGCGGGCCAAACCAGGGGTGAGCCAGCAGCCAGCGGTGAAAGCGGGGGGACGAACGGGCAAACAGCGCCGCCGCCAACAACATGAAGGGGGTGGTCGGCAACAGGGGCAGCACGATTCCTATGATGCCGGTGACGAATGCCAACCAGCCCAATCCCATCAGACACCAACGTTTCATGGCCGCTCCTCTTCAATTCAGCTCTGCTTAGCGTAACAGAGTTGACCCAAAAGCTGACAACCCAGACCTGCGAGCGTCGGCTGATGAGGCTCAACGAGTGGGCTGATGGCTGACAACGCCGGCCATTGCCACTACAATCTGCGCTCTTTTTTCTCCCCTTGCCTTCGGAAGCAGCTATGCGCGTTATTTTGGCCCCCATGCAGGGGGTGCTGGATCACCTGATGCGGGAGGTACTCACCTCCGTCAACGACTACGACCTCTGCGTCAGCGAGTTTATCCGCGTGGTCGATCAGTTGCTGCCTGCCAAGGTATTTTATCGGCTCGCGCCCGAACTCAAGCAGGGTGGCAAGACCCGCGCCGGCACCCCGGTAAGGGTGCAACTGCTGGGGCAACACCCCGAATGGCTGGCCGAGAACGCGGCACGCGCCATCGAGCTTGGCTCCCCCGGGGTCGATCTCAACTTTGGCTGCCCTGCCCCCACGGTGAACAAGAGCAAGGGCGGCGCCGTCTTGCTCAAAGAGCCCGACACCATCTACCGCATCGTCAAGGCGGTGCGGGAGGCGGTGCCAGCCCATCTGCCGGTGAGCGCCAAGATCCGCCTCGGATACGATGACAAGGATCTCTACCTGGAGAACGCCCAGGCCGTCTATCAGGCGGGCGCCAACGAGCTGGCGGTGCATGCCCGCACCAAGCGCGAAGGCTACAAAGCCCCGGCCCACTGGGAGTATGTGGACGCCATCCGCCGCGCCCTGCCCATCCCTGTCACGGCCAACGGCGAGATCTGGGATCATAAAGATGCCCTCGCCTGCGCCAGCGTCTCCGGCTGTGATGCCCTCATGGTGGGGCGCGGTGCCATCTCCCTGCCCAACCTGGCCAACGTGATGAAGACCGGCTGCGCCCACATGAGCTGGGCACAGGTGTTGCAGCTGATGGTGAGCTACACCGAGCAGGATCTGGCCAGCGAGAAAGCGGACTATTACCCCAGCCGCATCAAGCAGTGGTTCAGCTACCTCAAGCGGGAATACCCGCAAGCCGACCTGCTGTTTCGCGATATCAGGCTGTTCAAGGAGACGGCTCCCATTCGGGAGGCCTTGCTGCAAGCCTCGAAAGCTGTGATCTAACCGTCTTTTACTTGACGCATATCATCTTGATAATCCTGTTGTCTCCCTATACTGCCCTGGATTTGTAATTCGTCTGTTGGGGGCTAGTGTGTGTGAAATGACGCAAGCTCGGTTGGCCGTGTGGCGTGAGCGCCTGCTGACTGACTGGGCACAAGTAAGAGAAGAGCTGATAGGTCAGCTCAAGGCCTGTCGGCGTGACGAGTGGGCGGAAAAAGTAGATCACTGCGAACGGGATCAGCTGGTAGAGCTGACCAGTCGCCTCGACTTGCCCAAGGTGGAGCAGAGCGTGGCCTGCCTCAAGCGGATTGATGCCGCTCTCTGTCAAATGGATCTGGGGCTCTATGGCATCTGTTCCGATTGCGAAGAGCCGCTTGCCATTGAGCAACTCGAACTGGATCCGACCCTGCAACGCTGCCCACGCTGCGAAGCCCGCTATCGCAAGGGATTCCACGCCCACGAACTCTGAGGGATGCACATTTGTGCATCCTCGCTTCCAGGCTGGTCAGCCTGCCGTTTCTATCCAATCTGATCTATATCCAGCAGACACCCGTGCATTTGATGCTGAACCGCCGCACCACCACGCCACAGCAGTTGCAACGGCTCGACGAGGCCATCAGGGCCCTACTGCAGAGCCCTGAATATAGGCAGATCCTCGCACGCTACCACTACCCGCAGCCGTGAGGCAGATAGAACAATGGGCCCGCTGGGCCCATTGTTGACTATGTCGCTTATTGTGCCAGCAGATGCCCCACCAGCTCATGACGCCACCCTTGTAGCAGCATGGGCTTGTCAGCACGAGCACGCTCTTCATCGCTCATACGCCAGCTCCAGGTGAAGTACTGGTGAATGATCTTCTTGCTCGCCACCAGTTCCGGCGGGATGTTGCTGGCCTTGGCTTTCTCCTCCACCATCCCCTTGATGCGCTTGAGCTCGGCCTTGTACTGGGGATAATCCACCAGCCGGCGAATGGGATCAGGCCAGCCCGCAGGGTCGCTCTGCTGGGCCGTCGCGACTATGTCCAGCATCCGCTTGCCATGGATCTTGATCTCGATGGGAGCCAGCCCCAGCTCATTGAGATCGCGCAGCGACGTGGGTTTGCGCTCCGCCATCTTGAACAGATGCAGCTCCTTGACCACGAAGTTAAGGGCCAGATCGCGGCGCACCGCCTCTTGCTGACGCCAGGCAGCCAGCTCGCGCAGTATGGCCAGTTCACGGCGTCCCAGTTGCCAGGCATTGATGATGTCGAGATAGGCCTGACGGGGATCGCAGCCCTGGGTCTTGCGGGCCGAGTGGTTCTGGCACTCCTGCTCGAACCAGGCAAACTTGCCGCTCTCGTGCAGCTGGGCCATCACCTTCTCGTAGAGCGGCATCAGGTAGAACACATCAGCCGCCGCATATTCGAGCTGACGCTCGGTGAGCGGACGAGCCAGCCAATCGGTGCGGGCCTGATCCTTGACCAGCTCCACGCCGAGAAAATCCTTGGCCAGGGCGCCAAAACCGACCGACACGCCATAGCCCAGAAAGGCCGTCGCCAGCTGAGTATCGTGCATCTGATTGGGCAGATGGCCAGCCTCGTGCTGGATCAGCTCCAGGTCTTCGCCGGAGGCGTGCAGTATGGCGATCTGCCCTGCCCGGCCAAGCCGTTGCCAGAGGGGCGCGAGGTTCAGAGCCAGGGGATCCAGCAGGGCCAGATGCTCGCCATCATAGATCTGGAACAGGCCCAGCTGGGGGTAATAGGTGCGGGTGCGGACGAATTCAGTATCGATGGCCAGGGGAACGTCGGCCAGGGAAGCGAGATACTGTTCCAGTTCGGCTTGCTGTGAAATGAGTTGATAGTGCATCTTTGCCTGCGCGTTGATCAGGGCCAAAAGAAAAAACCGTGGCATGACCCACGGTTTTGCATGACAGCGGCGGATCGCCCGTTATTGCTTGGCAATTTCCTCGTCGCGCAGCACGCGGCGCAGGATCTTGCCCACATTGGTCTTGGGAAGTTCGTCGCGAAATTCTACCAGTTTCGGCACCTTATAGGCAGTCAGATGTGTGCGGCAGTGGGCAATAATCTCGTCCTCCTGCAGTTTTGCATCTTTTTTGACCACGAAGATCTTCACCAGCTCGCCGGAAACCTTGTGCGGCACGCCAACCGCAGCCACTTCCAGCACCTTGGGGTGAAGCGCCACCACGTCTTCGATCTCGTTCGGATAGACGTTGAAACCCGAGACCAGGATCATGTCCTTCTTGCGATCGACGATCTTGAAAAAACCTTGCTCGTCACACACGGCGATGTCGCCGGTACAGAGCCAGCCATCCTGCATCACCTCGGCAGTGGCCTCGGGACGCTGCCAGTAACCCACCATCACCTGGGGGCCGCGCACCTGCATCTCGCCGGGCTTGCCACATTCGGTGATCACCTGACCGGCGTCATCCACCAGACGGATGTCGGTGGAGCAGACCGGCAGACCGATGGAGCCGTTGTAGTCGAGCAGATCGTAGGGGCAGACGCTCACCAGCGGCGAACACTCGGTCAGGCCATAACCTTCCAGCAGCGGGGTGTCGGTCAGCCCCTTCCACTGTTCGGCGACCGCCCGTTGCACCGCCATGCCCCCCCCTATGGTCAGCTTCAACTTGCCAAAATCCATCGACTGGAATTCGCCGTTGTTGACCAGGGCATTGAACAGGGTGTTGACCCCTGTGATGCAGGTGAAGGGGTATTTTCTGATCTCTTTGACAAAGCCTGGGATGTCGCGCGGGTTGCTGATGAGCAGGTTGTAGCCACCCAGGCGCATGAACAGCAGACAGTTCACCGTCAGGGCGAAGACGTGATAGAGCGGCAGTGCCGTGACCACGAACTCCTTGCCCCGCGCCAGCATGGGGCCATAGACGCCGAGGCACTGCTCGACGTTGGCAATCATGTTGCGATGGGTCAGCATGGCCCCCTTGGAGAGGCCAGTGGTGCCGCCGGTGTACTGCAGGAAGGCGAGATCATCGTTGGTGATCTCGGGCTTGATGTACTGCAGGTAGCGCCCCTTGGAGAGTGCCTGACGCATGGTGCTGGCGTGGGGCAGGTTGTATTTGGGTACCAGCTTCTTGACGTATTTCACCACGAAGTTGACCAGGGTGCCTTTTGCCAGCCCCAGGTTGTCGCCCATGCGGGTCAGGATGACATGCTTGATCGGGGTATCGTAGACCACTTTTTCCAGGGTATGGGCAAAGTTGGAGACGATAACGATGGCCTTGGCCCCCGAGTCTTTGAGCTGATGCTCCAGCTCGCGCGGGGTATAGAGCGGATTGACGTTCACCACTATCATACCGGCGCGCAGTATGCCGAACACGGCGATGGGGTATTGCAACAGGTTCGGCATCATCACAGCCACCCGATCCCCCTGGCTGAGCTTGAGCTCGCTTTGCAGGTAGGCGGCAAAGGCGCGGGACTGCTCTTCCAGTCGGCGGTAGGTGATGGTTTGCCCCATGTTGACGAAGGCAGGCTGATCGGCAAACTCGGTCACCGATGCCTCAAACATGTCGACCAGGGAGCTGTATTGGTCTGGGTTGATCTCGGCGGGAACCCCTTGTGGATAACGCTTCAGCCAGACTTTTTCCACGAACTTCTCCTGCATAACTAGCACCTGTGCGCTCACTGTATTGCCTCCGTCCCTGTTCACATCCAATTCAATCGGTCGTTTTAAGCTCATGCTCTAATGTCACCCATATTTACATAGGGCCACATCAATTAACAGCGAATTAACAACGGATACGTGTGAGGGGGAAAACAAACCTGGAATGATTGAAAGCCGGTGATTCTAGCGAATTTGACAAAATTTTTCGATACAAACGGCGGTATCGGCCGAGTTTTCCATATGAAAATGATGGTTTCCCGCCAAAACGACCATTTCTATTTGCTCGAATGCGCCATGACGCAACTGCCACTGCGCCAGCAGGCTGGCAAAGCCCTGCTCGCCCCGGATAAACAGCGCAGGGCAGCGGATAGCACGGATCAGCGCCTGGGCCTGCCCCTCACCCATGCGCAGTGGCGACAATTCCCGCAAACGGGGATCGCTGCGCCAATGCCAGCGCCCTGCCCGCTCCACCAGTTGTCGCTCGCAGATAAGCCGCGCCGCCTGCGGCGTGATATCCGCCACCTTGCAACGGGCGGCCACCGCCTCATCAACCGAGGCAAAGCCGTTGGCATTGCGTTCCCGGGTGCGGCTGCGATTTAAAATCGCCCGCCGTAACTGCGCCGGCACCTCCTCATCGGGCTGGCTGAGCGGGCCCAACCCCTCCAGCATGATGAGCCGCTCCACCTGCTCGGGAAACACCCCGGCATAGGCGGAGGTGATTAACGCCCCGAGGGAGTGTCCAAGCAGAGTAAAACGCGACCAGCCTGCCGCCTGCACGATCTGGTAGAGATCGTCCAGCCAGTCGACAAAGACATAGGGAGTGGTCTTGTGATCGGAGTGACCGTGCCCCGGCAGATCGACACAAATGAGATGAAAATCACCCAGATGCGGCGCCAGCGGCAAGAAGCTGGCGCTGTTGTCGAGCCAGCCATGCAAGGCAATCAGCAGCAGCTTGCCCTGCTGCTCGTTGTCAAGCAAGGCCACCCGGCGACCATCGGCCAGGGTGAGCATTTTTTCCTGCATGATGATTGTCATGAGCAACCTTAGCGACGCAGCGGCCGTCTCGGCCAGAAGGGATCATAGAAGGGGTCGTAGAAGTAAGGATCCATATAGCGGATTTCCACCTCTTTGACTGGCGGCCACAGCTTGCTGGAGGTGGCATCGATCACCGAGAAACGATATTTGTGCTCGCCAATCTGGCCATCCACCGGCTGGCCTATGGTGCCGAGCACCGTCAGGCTGCGCCCCTTGGCGTAAAGGGTCGGGTCGACGAAGCCCTGCATGATGGCCAGAAAGCGGCCCGGACTCTGCTCGGTCTGCTCCGGAACCCCGTTGGATTTGAGCGGCAGATAAACTACCTCGATGACGCTCTGATCCGCCTTGTTCTGTACTGCCGAGATGACGCCGCTCCAGCGGGCCGGTTTGCCCTCCATCCCGCCAAGGGCGGGCTGATAGGCCACCAGCTGGTTTGCCGGCTCATAGGCCAGCTCCTTCGGAACAGTGCTGCACCCGCCGAGCAGCAAGCCTGCCACCCCTATCACGATCGCACGTTTCATCATGTCACTCTCCTTTTTGCCGGATACCGAACCTGTTACCAGGCCCTGTCCGGCAGGGGGATGCAGGTTTATGGCAAGAGCGACAGGCATGCAACGCAGCCTCCTGCCCTTATTCGCGACCCGGCAATTTTTTCCAGGTCACCTTGTCACGCAAATAGACCGGCGTCGCCTGCTCTACCGGCACCGCCTCCCCCGCTAGCCAGGCGGCGCGGGCCAGCGGCAGCATGTCGATGGCCGCCGGGAAGCGTACCTGGCTCACCGCCAGCTCATCGGCAAGACCACTCAAGGTCTCGCCATAGGTTTCAAAACCTGTACCGACGCAGGTCACCGGACCCGCCAGCTTGCCACGGGCGTCAACCAGTGCCGCGGGATCGCTCACCACCTCGTCGCCCACCAGTTGCATGCGGCCATCGATCAGCTCATAGCGGCCAAAATAGACCTCGTTCATCCGTGCATCGATGGCGGTTAACACCTGTTCAGCACCATCGAGACGATAGGCACCTTGCGCCATGGCACCCAGGGTGGAGATGCCGATGAGCGGCACGCCAACCCCAAACGCCAGCCCCTGGGCCACGCTGATCCCGATCCGCACGCCGGTGAAAGACCCCGGGCCACGCCCGAACGCGATGGCATCGAGCTCACCCAAGGTTATCCCGGCGTCGTCCAGCACAGCCTGAACCATGGGCAAGATTTTACGGGTGTGATCCCGCGGCGCCTCTTCCCAGCGAGAGAACAGCGCGTCACCCACCTGCAAGGCGGCGGAGCAGGCTTCGGTGGCGGTATCAACGGCCAGGATCTTCAACTCGTTCATGCTTTCCAATCTCTATAAAATCAGTCAATTACATAACCGGCAAGCAAGATATGCTCACCCGTTGTTCAACTCTGTTATCTGGCGGCAAACTTAGTCACCGCGATCGAAAAAGCGCCCCAGCGTCCCCAACTCCCGGGTGCGAGGGATGGCGGGCAAACTCTTGATAAAGGTAGCGCCGTAGGGTTTATTGACCATGCGTGGATCACAGATGACCAGTACGCCGTGATCACTGCGATCACGAATGAGCCGCCCCACCCCCTGCTTGAGCGCTATCACTGCCTTGGGCAACTGCAGCTCGGCGAAGGGATCGCCCCCCTTGAGCTTGCAATCATCGACCCGTGCCTTGAGCAAGGGATCGTCTGGGCTGGCAAACGGCAGCTTGTCGATGATAACACACGACAACGCAGCCCCCCGCACGTCTATCCCCTCCCAGAAGCTGCTGGTGGCCACCAAGACGGCGCGGCCATTCTCGACAAACTCCTTGAGTAGCCGCTGCTTGTTGTCCTCCCCCTGTAGCAAGACAGTGCGGCCAATCTCGCGGCGCAGCACCTCGGCCACCTGACGCATCACCTGATGGCTGGTGCAGAGAAAGAAACAGCCCCCCGGCGTCTTGTTGATGAGGGGGATCATCAGCTGGGCCAGCTGTTCGCCACGGCCAAAGGCATTGGGCTCGGGCAGAAAACGGGGCACACAGAGCCGCGCCTGCTCGGTATAATCAAACGGGCTGTCGAGAATAAGCTCGGCACTGCCCGCGAGTCCCAGCTCGGCCACAAAGTGATCGAAGCGCATGTCCACCGTCAGGGTGGCGGAGGTAAAGATCCAGGCCACCTCGGGACGCAGTACCTCGGCGCCAAAGCGCTCGGCCACCGAGAGCGGCGTCAAATTGAGGGAAAAATGCAGCCGCGAGCAGTCATACCAGTAGGAGAAGCCGGTCTGATTGACCGCCAGCACCTCCCCAAGGCGGGTGCGCAGCTCGCAGATCCGCTCGAAGGCGTGATCCAGCTGCTCGCCGCGCCCGAGCGCGAGTTTGAGCACCTCGTAGCAGAGCCCGATGGCGTCGTTGAGACGGGCCAACGCCTGCCCCCAGAGCGGCTGGCGCAGCATGTCACGGGTATTGCCACGGCCGCCATCCACCCCGAAAGCGAGCCGCAGATCCTGACTGGCGATGGATAGCCGGTCCGCCGCCTTGCCGAGCTGGGCCATGTCGTGCGCCTCGGCCCGATAGGCCAGCTGGATATCCTGCGCCAGATCCTGGATGGTGCGGCTGCCCACCGACTTGCCGAAGTAGTTGGTGGCGATCTCCGCCAACTGGTGCGCCTCGTCGAACACATAGACTTGCGCTTCGGGCACCAACTCGCCAAACCCAGTGTCTTTCACCGCCATATCGGCGAAGAAGAGGTGATGATTGATCACCACCACCTGGGCATCCATGGCGCGGCGACGAGCAACCACCAGATGGCAGTCGTCGTAATAGGGGCAGTCACGCCCGAGGCAGTTGTCGTTGGTGCTGGTGACGTGGGTGAGGATCTCGGCGTTTTCCTGCAACCCCGGGATGTCCCCCACATCGCCGTTATCGGTAGCCGTGGACCAGGATTTGACCTTCACCAGATCATTGAGCACTTCCGGCTTTTGCAGATGGGATTCGCTCAGGAGCCGGTTCATCCGCTCGATGCAGAGATAGTTACTGCGCCCCTTGAGCAGGGCCACTGGTGGGGTGTAGGAGAGCGCCCCCGTGATGGTCGGGAGATCCCGATAGAAGAGCTGCTCCTGCAGGTTCTTGGAGCCGGTGCTGATCACCACCCGCTTGCCAGACTCCAGCGCAGGCACCAGATAGGCATAGGTCTTGCCGGTGCCCGTTCCCGCCTCCACCAGCAGACGGCCACCGCGCTTGATGGCACTGGAGACGGCCTCGGCCATGGCCAGTTGCGGGGCGCGGGCAACAAAGCCGTCGATGTGGCTGGCCAGAGGGCCATCTGGCTTGAACAGGGTCTGGATGGTCAAAAGGGCGTCCCGCAGCAAAAGCGGGCATTATGCCAAAAATGCGGTTAAAACGGGACTGATAATGCGTTCAGACGAAGAGATCGATCTGGTGCTCGGGATCCGGCTTGTGATCGTCCTCTTTAGGCTTTGACTGATCACGCTTGGCAGAGGGATAGGCCTGCTGACGCTGCTGGGACTCACCGTTGTCGGTGCTGGTCTTGCGCAGCTGGTGCTTCTGACTGATCTGGGTCACTTCCCGCTTGATGTCGTCAGGACTCGGGGTCGCTGGCGCCCGCGGCAAAATGGGGAACAACAGGTCCTGGCTGGGCATGATAGCGACTCCTGTAGGGGGTATTGTCTAGTTATCGACCAGAAAACCGTTTCCTCAACTTTAATCGATCAAATCACAGTTTCCGGTTGCATTTTCTGTCAAGGCAGGTAGTGTAAATCAGGCGTCAACTACGACATCTTATTTGTAAAGGATTGATTACATGCAGTTCACCACCCTGAAGACTCATCACCACCATCATCATCCCGACTAGTCTTTCAGGAGGTTGACTGCTGGAAGACACTTAACTGGTGACTTCCAAAAGGACCGCAAGATTCATAAACCCTCGGAAGCACATACTTCCGAGGGTTTTTTCGTTTTTGACTAGAAGGAAATCGAGCAAATGGAAACACAACGCCTGCGTATCGCCATGCAAAAGTCCGGTCGTCTGAGCCAGGACTCCCAAGCCCTGTTCAAGAGCTGCGGCCTCAAGATCAACCTGCGCGAGCAGCGCCTCATCGCCCATGTGGAAAACATGCCCATCGACATCCTGCGGGTGCGTGATGACGATATCCCGGGTCTGGTGATGGAAGGGGTGGTTGACCTTGGCATCATAGGTGAGAACGTACTGGAGGAGGCGCAACTCATTCGCGCTTCCCAGGGGTTGCCTGCGAAAGTGAAAACCCTCAAGCAGCTCGATTTCGGCGGCTGCCGCCTCTCGCTGGCGGTGCCGGATGATGTGACCTACACAGGGCCAGAGAGTCTGGCAGGCAAGCGTATCGCCACCTCTTATCCGGGGCTGCTCAAGCGCTTCTTCGACGAAAAAGGGCTCGCGTTCAAGAGCGTCATGCTGGGTGGTTCGGTGGAAGTGGCCCCCCGTGCCGGGCTGGCCGATGCCATCTGCGATCTGGTCTCCACCGGCGCGACGCTGGAGGCCAATGGCCTCAAAGAGGTCGAGGTGATCTACCGCTCCAAGGCGGTACTGGTACAGGCCCCCAACCCCTTGTCCGATGCCAAGCAGCAGCTTATCGACAAACTGCTGCCCCGTATTCAAGGGATGCAGCAGGCGCGCGAGAGCAAGTACATCATGCTGCACGCCCCCAAAGACAAGCTCGATGCCATCACCGATCTGCTGCCGGGTGCCGAGCGCCCCACCATCATGCAGCTGGCTGGAGACACCAATCAGGTGGCCCTGCACGTCGTCTCCAGCGAGACCCTGTTCTGGGAGACCATGGAGCAGCTCAAGGCCCTCGGCGCCAGCTCCATTCTGGTGCTGCCCATCGAAAAAATGATGGAATAAGGAAGGGACATTATGCAGACCCTGATCTGGAAGACCCTCTCTCCTGCCCAGCAGGCCGACGTGCTGACCCGCCCCGCCCTCAATGACGAGGCCGATATCGGCGCCGTGGTCAAAGAGATCATCGCAGCGGTGCGCAGCCGTGGCGATGAGGCCCTGCGCGAGCTCAGCCTGCGCTTCGAGCGCGCCCCCCGTGAGCAGTTGCGCGTCAGCGAAGATGAGATTGAAGCTGCCTGCGCGCGGCTGGATGAAAGCATCAAAAATGCCATCGAAGCGGCCATTGCCAATATTCGCACCTTCCACGCGGCCCAAGTGCAACCGGTGGTACGGGTCGAGACCCAACCCGGGGTGGTGTGCGAGCTGCGCACCCAGCCCATCAGCCGGGTCGGCCTCTATGTGCCGGGGGGTAGCGCGCCGCTCCCCTCCACCGTGATGATGCTGGCCATTCCGGCCGCCATCGCCGGTTGCCGTGAAGTGGTGCTCTGCACCCCGTCCCCCGCCAGCGACGAAATCCTGTTTGCCGCCCGCGCCTGCGGGGTCGAGAAGGTGTTCGCCATCGGCGGCGCCCAGGCCATCGCCGCCATGGCTTACGGCACAGAAAGTATTCCCAAGGTGGACAAGATCTTCGGCCCGGGCAACGCCTTTGTGACCGAAGCAAAGGGGCAGGTCTCCGCGGATTGGCGCGGCGCCGCCATCGACATGCCAGCCGGCCCCTCCGAGGTGCTGGTGATTGCCGACGAGAGCGCCAATCCGGCCTTCGTGGCGGCGGATCTGCTCTCCCAGGCCGAGCACGGCCCTGACAGTCAGGTGGTGCTGGTGACCACCTCGCCTCTGCTGGCCGATGCCATCGCAGGGGAGATCAAGCGCCAGCTGGCCAAGTTGAGCCGCCGCGAGATCGCCGCGCAGGCGCTTGGCAGCAGTCTGGTGATCCTCTGTGACGATCTGGCCGAGGCGTGCGCCATCTCCAACGCCTACGCGCCGGAGCACCTGATTGTGCAGACCCAAGCGCCTCGTGATCTGTTGGATAAGCTCGAGAACGCCGGCTCTATCTTTCTTGGCCAGTGGACACCCGAGTCGGTCGGCGATTACGCCAGCGGCACCAACCACACATTGCCCACCTATGGCTATGCCCGCACCTGTTCAAGCTTGGGGCTGGCCGATTATCAGCGCCGCTACACGGTGCAGGAACTCAGCGTTGAGGGCATTCAGGGGCTCGGCCCCATCGTTCAGCGCATCGCCCAGGCCGAGGGGCTCGATGGCCACAAGAATGCCGTCACCCTCAGGTTGAACGCCTTGGCCGCCTCGCCCCAACAAACAGCACAGCAGAAGGATTTGTCATGAGCATTGCCAATCTGGCGCGCCGCGTGGTGCGGGCCCTCACCCCTTATCAATCCGCCCGCCGCATCGGTGGCAAGGGCCACGTCTGGCTCAACGCCAACGAGGCGCCGCAGGCTTATCCCTTCACCATCGAGGGGAGCCGCCTCAACCGCTACCCCGAGTGCCAACCGGCCGGGGTAGTGAGCGGCTATGCCGCCTACGCCGGAGTCAACCCCGATCAGGTGCTGGTGAGCCGCGGCGCCGACGAGGCCATCGAGCTGCTTATTCGCACCTTCTGCGAAGCGGGTGAAGATCAGATCCTCATCTGCCCCCCCACCTACGGCATGTACGCCATCAGCGCCGAGACCTGTGGCGTCGGTATCGTCGAGCAACCGCTCACCACCAGCCGCCAGCCGGACTGGCCCGCCATCGCCGATCGCCTCGGCGATGTGAAGCTGGTGTTTCTCTGCTCCCCCAACAACCCCACCGGGGATCTGGTGGGTCGCGATGGCCTGATTGCCCTGCTGGAGAAGGCCCGGGATCGCGCCATCGTGGTGGTGGACGAGGCCTATATCGAGTTCTGCCCAGAGGCGTCCGTGGTGGACCTGCTGGCCCGCTTCTCCAATCTGGTGGTGACCCGCACCCTCTCCAAGGCCTTTGCCCTGGCGGGGATCCGCTGCGGCTTTACGCTGGCAAGCCCCGAGGTGATCGCCATGCTGGCCAAGGTGATCGCCCCCTATCCCATCCCCGAGCCCATCGCCCAGATCGCGGCGCAGGCACTCTCCCCCATGGGGCTGGAGCTGATGCGCGAGCGAGTGATAGAGCTCAACAAGCAAAAAGCCGCCTTCAAGGCAGAGCTGACAAAGCTTGCCTGCGTGAAGGAAGTATTCGAGGACAAGGGCAACTTCGTGCTGGTGCGCTTTGTGGATGGCGCCGCCGTCTTTGCCGCCATGAAGGCCGCCGGCATCATACTGCGGGATTTCTCCAGCAAACCGGGTCTGGACAACAGCATTCGCGTCACCATCGGCTATCAGGGCGAGATGGACGCCGTGCTGGCCGTACTGCGTGATCTGCCCTCTCCCACTTTGTAAGACAAGGATGTAGCGATGAAGACCCCGTTTTTGTTTATCGACCGCGACGGCACTTTGATAGAAGAGCCGGTGACCGACAAGCAGGTGGATAGCCTCGCCAAGCTGCGCTTCGAGCCCATGGTCATTCCGGTACTGCGCGAGTTGCAGGCCGCCGGTTACGTGCTGGTGATGGTGACCAATCAGGATGGGCTGGGCACCGCCAGCCTGCCGCTGGAGAACTTCCAGCCGCCCCACGACCTGATGATGCACCTGTTTGAATCGCAAGGGGTGCAGTGGGAGCAGGTGCTGATCTGCCCGCACTTCCCCACCGACGGTTGCAGCTGCCGCAAACCCCACCTTGGACTGGTGAAAGCGTATCTCGCCTCAGGTCGCATCGACTTTGCCAACTCCTTCGTGATTGGCGATCGTCAGACCGATCTGCAACTTGCCGAGAACATGGGCATTGGCGGTATTCGCTACCACCCGCAGGATCACGACTGGCTCGCCATCCGTGATCAGCTTCTTTGCAAGGGCCGCACTGCCGAGGTGGAGCGCTACACCAAAGAGACCCGCATTCAGGTAGCGGTAGATTTAGATAAGAGCGGCGGCAACCAGATTGCCACCGGCATCGGCTTCTTTGATCACATGCTGGATCAAATAGCGACCCACGCCGGTTTCCAGCTCAAACTGAACGTCAGCGGCGATCTGCATATCGACGATCACCACACGGTGGAAGACGTTGGGCTGGCCCTCGGCCAGGCGCTGCGCCAAGCCCTTGGCAACAAACGCGGTATCGGCCGCTTCGGCTTCGTGCTGGCGATGGACGAGGTGCAGGCAGTGATCGATGCGCGCCCGCTGACTGAACAGGAGGTGAGCACAGCGCTGGATTTGAGCGGCCGCCCCTACTTCGTGTTTGACTGCCCGAGCGGCTTTGGCCGCGACAACGTAGGCGAGATGGCCACCGAGATGGTGCCCCACTTCTTCCGCTCAATCTCGGATGCCATGGCCATCACCCTGCAAATGAAGGTGGGCAGCGGCAACACCCACCATCAGGTGGAGTCGCTGTTCAAAGGCTTTGGCCGCGCCCTGCGTCAGGCTATTCGGGTGGAAGGGAGCGACCTCCCCTCCAGCAAGGGAGTGCTGTGATGGATGTGAGCAAGCAGAAGCTGGTCATTATCGATACAGGCTGTGCAAATCTGGCCTCGGTCAGAATGGCGTTCGAGCGCCTCGGCGTGCGGCCCTTGGTCTCCAACCAAGCGGCTGATATCGAGCAGGCCGACAAGCTGATCCTGCCCGGTGTCGGCACTGCGGTGGCCGCCATGAACAACCTCAACGAACGGGGGCTGGTGCCCCTTATCCGCGCCGCCAAGCAGCCGCTGCTGGGCTTTTGCCTCGGCATGCAGATGCTGGCGGAGGCCTCTGAAGAGAGCATGGGCACGCAGGGTTCGCCAGATACGCTTATCGACTGCCTTGGCATAGTACCGGGCAAGATCCGGCTGATGGAGGTGGGCACCTTACACCAGTCAAGCATGCGCCTGCCCCATATGGGCTGGAACCAGATTGAGCATGACGAGACCCATCCCCTGCTCAAGGGGATCCCGAGCGGCAGTTACTTCTACTTCGTGCACTCCTATGCGCTGGAGGTGACAAAAGCGACGCTGGCGACTTGTGACTACGGCAAGCCTTTTACCGCGATTGTCGCCCGTGACAATTTCTTTGGCGCCCAATTCCACCCGGAGCGCTCAGGCGCAGCTGGTGCCCGTTTGCTGCAAAATTTTCTGGAGCTATGAATGATCATTCCCGCAATTGACCTGATCAGCGGTCAGGTGGTTCGCCTCTATCAGGGGGACTACGAGCAGAAGACCGAATACAGCAGCAGCCCGCAGGCGCGCTTCGATGAATATGTCTCCCAGGGGGCGGTGCAGCTCCATCTGGTGGATCTGGACGGCGCCAAGGATGCCAAGGCGCGCCAGTTGCCACTGCTGACCCAACTGCTGTCGGCCACCGAAGCGCCGGTGCAGGTCGGTGGTGGCGTGCGCACGGAGCAGGATGTGGCAGATCTGCTGGCCGCCGGTGCCAGCCGGGTGGTGATTGGCTCCACTGCGGTCAAATCCCCGGATCTGGTGGCCAGCTGGATGGAGAAATATGGCCCCGAGCAGATAGTGCTGGCGCTGGACGTCAATATCGATGAGCAGGGCAATCGCCATATCGCGGTGGCAGGCTGGCAGGAGAACAGCGGCGTGACCATCGAAGCGCTGATCGAGCGCTTCCTCCCCGCCGGGCTCAAGCATGTGCTCTGCACCGACATCAGCCGTGACGGCACCCTGGCTGGCACCAACGTCGAGCTCTATCGGGATCTCTGCGCCCGCTACCCGAGCGTCGCTTTTCAAGCCTCCGGCGGCATTGGCGGCATCGCGGATATCGAGGCGCTCAAGGGCTCCGGCGTCAAGGGGATCATCCTTGGCCGCGCCCTGCTGGAGGGCAAGTTCTCGGTGGGTGACGCCATCGCCTGCTGGCAAACGCCCGCAGCCGTTACCACAGGAGGCAACTGATGCTGGCAAGACGCATTATCCCCTGCCTCGACGTGAAAGATGGCGTGGTGGTCAAAGGGGTGCAGTTTCGCAACCACGAGGTGATGGGCGGTATTGTCGAGCTGGCGCGCCGCTACGCCGAAGAGGGCGCTGACGAGCTGGTGTTCTATGACATCACCGCCTCCAGCGATGCCCGGGTGGTGGACAAGAGCTGGGTGAGCCGGGTGGCGGAGGTGATCGATATCCCCTTCTGCGTTGCCGGTGGCATCAAAAGTGTGGAGGACGCCCGCCAGATCCTCGAATTTGGCGCCGACAAGGTCTCCATCAACTCTCCGGCCCTTGCCGACCCGACCCTCATCAGCCGACTGGCCGAGCGCTTTGGCGTGCAGTGCGTGGTGGTGGGCATTGACTCCTACTTCGATGCCGACACGGGCCACTATCAGGTCAAACAGTTTACCGGTGACGAGAGTCGCACCCGCACCACCGCCTGGCACACCCTCGACTGGGTAAAGGAAGTGCAAAAGCGCGGCGCGGGCGAAATCGTGCTGAACGTGATGAATCAGGACGGCATGCGTCAGGGTTATGATCTCGAGCAGCTCAAACTGGTGCGCAGCGTCTGCAAGGTGCCGCTGATTGCCTCCGGCGGTGCCGGTGCCATGGCACACTTTCGCGATGCCTTCACCCTCGCCGATGTGGACGGGGCGCTGGCCGCCTCTGTGTTCCACAAGGGCCTTATCCCCATTCCCGAATTGAAACGCTGGCTGAAAACCGAAGGAGTCGCCATCCGTGAATAACTTCTCTGAAAATGCACAAACAACCGCCAGCGCGCGCGCCCTTGCCGAGCAGCTCGACTGGGCCAAGTGCGATGGAATGATCCCCGCCATCGTCCAGCACGCCGCCAGCGGCGAGGTGCTGATGCAGGGCTTTATGACCCGCGAGGCGCTGGAAAAGACCCAGACTACCGGTCAGGTCACCTTCTTTAGCCGCAGCAAGCAGCGACTGTGGACCAAGGGTGAAAGCTCGGGCAATGTGCTCCAACTCGTAGCCATCAGCACCGACTGCGATCAGGATTCCCTGCTGATCGCCGCCAACCCCGTCGGCCCCACCTGCCACAAGGGCACCCCCTCCTGCTTTAATGGCCACCCGCTGCCACCGCTCGGGTTTTTGGCAGAGCTGGAGCAGGTACTGGCTTCTCGCAAAGGGGCCGATCCGGCCACCAGCTACACCGCCAGCCTCTACGGCAAAGGCACCAAGCGCATCGCCCAGAAGGTAGGTGAAGAAGGCGTAGAAGTGGCACTGGCCGCCATGGCCAAGGATCGGGAGGAGCTCATCAACGAATCCGCCGATCTGCTCTACCACCTGACCGTACTGCTGCAAAACGAGGGGCTGGGATTACAGGATGTGGTGCAGCGGCTTTATGAGCGGCATAATAAATAACCGTAAATGATTAAACGGGCTGTCAGCCCGTTTAATCATTAAATCCGAGAGTCAAGAAATCTTCATAATCCATTATATTAAAATCAGAACTTTTATTAACCAACTGAATTACTGCTTGCTGTATTTGATATGAGGTTTCATAAAACATAACTTCAGAATCTATTTGCTTATTTAGAAAATCAACATCTGTATTATAATCAAAGCTTAACGCATACATCCAAATAAAGTAATTAAGTGCATCCACTTTTGATGTCGCAGCTCGACATCTTTCATCTAATCCAGATAAGTCAAAACTAATGCTTACAGACTGCAACGTATGAATATCGAGTTTTTGTGCCCATTTTATCCAGTCGAAATTTGGATCGCCCCCATCTGACAAAAGTTTCTTCAAATTATACCTTTCCATTATCAGGGCATTGTATGAATCTTTTTTTCTAAGATGAATACAATAAAGAGTCACTAAGAAAACAATATCTATACTTTTCTTAAGGTTGGTTATTATTGCAACTAGATGTGATATTAATCTATGCATATCTCGAAGAGACAATTCAAAAACCCTTGATATATCAGCAATGGTTTCAGCAAGCTGCATCTTTGACATTTTGGGATACAAAAAGAATTTTTCTGGTAACCAAAGTTCATCACCATAAAGATCTAATCTTGATTTAGCCATCTCATAACGAGAGCCTTGTTTCAAAGTACGTTGGCTATCATAGAATCGTTCAAGATATTTTTTACCATCAAACCCCTCCCCATAAATAACCTTGATAGCATGCTGCAACTGCTCGGTATCCGTTGCCAGAACAAACACCACGCCCTTAATATCAAATATATGCTTGATGGTCTCCAGCATCTCTACTGCATAGGAGGGGCGGCAACGATCCAGCTCATCAATCAGGATAAATGCGGGTGCCTGTTTCTTTTTCTTGCCAATAATCGCCTCTACCCACTGCGGTATTTCGTGCTTGAGCAACTGTACTGCTTCTGTCTTTTTACGAGTATCTTGAAAAAGTGATTCAACCAGTTTTCCCGCGTCATCAGCCGTAATGACCTCTTGGACTTCATCGATATTGATGCCAGAGACTTTTTTAAACAGTGCTTTGGTCACTATCGGCGCGGTTGCTTTTAACAATGATGCCAATTTGGTCGACAGATAGGGGGAAAGCTGAGGGCTACCCGCTTCTGCTTTTAGTTGTTCAATGATCGACGAAATGACCGTCAATAAGGGGTCATCGGAAAAGTCCTGCTGCCAGGCATCGATATAGACGGTGGGATAGTGCGCTTTCAGCTCCATATACCAGCGCTTGATAAACCAGGTTTTCCCTGCCCCCCACTCAGCATTGAGGTTGAGCACATAGTTGCGTTGCTTGCCCTCTGCCACCAGATAGTTGGTGAGAAACTCGGCATAGCGGGCACGATCCAGCCGATCACCGGCCAGCTCTTCGCCGCCCGCAATGGCCCCCGGTCCATCCCACTGAATTGTTGCATTCCATTTAAACGGTGCCACTGCCATCTCGAACCTCCCCATGCTGCGTTGCAGGGGATGATAACAGGGTCATCTTGGAAAAAAATTGATTAAAGACCTGTTTGCTTCCCTTTTAACCATTTGGACGCCCATATGTTGCCAACGCCGTAAATCACCAACACAGAGAGCATAGGGGAGTGACAAGCAGGATAGGAATCGAATGAAAACATTTGAATCCAGTGGATTTATGGCGGCGCCTGGTCAATCGCGCGATCTTGTGACATAACGCAAAAGTCGCGGAAATAATCGCGAAATATGTCGGGATCAGTGCTTAATTTAAAACAGTTGATACATATTGGCCCCGTATACACAGGTCCCATTGATCAAGGATGGCCAACCCCATGAAGGATGACCCCTTCCCCACCCGGTTGCAGCATGAGCTGGATCACCTCAAATCCATCTTCAACGAGACGGATGCTTACCTCTTTACCAAGGATTTGGAGGGCCGTTACACCTATGCCAATCAGGCGGTGCTGGATCTCTTTGGGTGTACCCTTGCCGAGCTGCAGGGGCAGGATGATCGGGCCTTTTTTGATCTTGCATTATCGGATGCCATTGCGCGCAACGACCGGCTGGTGCTGGATCAGCAGGTCGCCCTCGCCCGGGAAGAGATCAACTACCTCAACTCCACAGGTGAAAAGCGGTTCTACTGGACCGTCAAAAAGCCCATGTATGACCGGGATGGCGACCTGATCGGCCTGTGCGGTATCTCCACCGATATCACCGAACACAAGTTGATCGAGGCGCGCCTGGCGGAGCAGCACCAGTTGCTGGAGATAGTCCTCGCCAACGTGGATGCCCTTATCTATATGAAAGACAGCGAGCACCGCTTTCTCTACGTCAATCAAAAGGTCTCCGACCTGCTTGGCATGCCTGCCGAGCAGATCATCAACCGACGCGATGATGAGCTGTTTCCACCAACCAGTGCCTGCCAGCCAAGGCTGCTGGATAACCCGGTATTTGAAACCGGTGAACTGCAAGCCGGGGAAGAGATGCTGACCGACATCGAGGGCAAGCAGCACTACTATTGGTCCGTCAAGGTGCCCTTTCTGCTGGCCGATGGCACACCAACCTTGATCGGGATCGCCTCCGATATCACCGAACTGCACCAGCTCAAGGAGCAACTGCATCAGCAGTCGGTGCGAGACGGTCTCACCGGTCTCTATAATCGCCGCTTCTTCTTTGAGGTGTGCGAAAAGAACCTGAGCCTGAATGCCCGCCACCACCTCACCTCTGTGCTGGTGGTGCTGGACGTGGACCAGTTCAAGTGCATCAACGATCGTTATGGCCACCCCTTGGGGGATAGGGCGCTGGTTCATCTGGGCAAGGTCATGTTATCGGTGCTGCGCAGTGAAGATGTGCTGGCCCGTATCGGCGGCGACGAGTTTGCCATTTGGTTGCCCAATACCACACTCTCAGCCGCTGCGTCATTGGCAGAACGGCTGCGCCTGCACGTCATGCAAAGCCCGTTGCCGCTGCCCGATGGCGATGAGCTGATCATCACCATCAGCGCCGGGCTGGTGGAAAATGGCAAAGAAGAACCGATGGAGAGCCTCTATGCCCGCGCCGATCAGATGCTCTATCAAGCCAAGCAGAGCGGTCGCAACTGTGTCGCGACCAAGGCATGCTAGGTAACGCCACGGGAGGGCTCCCGGCCCTTCATATCCCCTTCTCTTTTCCCTCCTGCTTGTATTACCACTTCGCTGACGTTCTCTATCCCAACGGCTGGCACAGCACGTATTTTTGCACTTTGCCGGTGGTGGTCTTGGGCAAGTGAGTGAAGATGATGCGCTTGTTTACGGAAAATATTTCCGATTTTTCATTGTTTATTTTATGGCACAGAGTTCAGGTTGAAGGTGGCTAAACACTCTTTAGTTAAAATCGGTTTATCTGATACTTCATTCATCTGACTGCGCATTATGTTCATGACGTTAATTCAAGGCAGGTCACCTTGCCTATGTAATGAAATAGTTATTGCATAATGCTGTACATTACATATCAGCAATTAAAATCAGCAGTGAATTAATTGTGTGAGCCATCCCATAAAGCGAACATGCCCCCATGTTCATCCAACAGCGTTCGGGTTACGGTTGCAGTGTGAAACGATCTACCGGATGTTCAATATCAGGCCAGATTTCTCGCCAACGAGCGCGTCATTACCAGTAGAACTGTGCACTCCCGCCCCATGACGAAGGAACCCTGTCGCCCCGATATTCCGCCGAGTCCGAACCTGCGTTATCGAGGAGCATTTTATGTGTGCCGAGCCGAATACCCAGCCACGCAGACAATTTCCCACTGCCTTTACCATTTTGTTTCTTATTATGTTGCTGGCCATTGCGCTGACCTGGATCATTCCGGCAGGGGCCTATTCCAAGCTCTCCTATAACCAGGCCAACAACACCCTGATGGTCCATAACCCGCAGGGCGACATTAGCCGAATACCCGCCACCCAGGATGCGTTGGCACAACTCAATATCAATATTGCGGTGGAGCAATTCACCAGCGGCACCATCCGCAAGCCCATCGCCATTCCCGGCACCTATGAGCGGCTGGTGCAGGCCCCCAAGGGACTCGCCGACGTGGCGGTCAGCATGGTCAAGGGCACCATAGAGGGGGCGGATATCATCGTCTTCATTCTGGTGCTGGGCGGGCTTATCGGTGTCATCAACAAGACCGGCGCCTTCAGCGCGGGGCTGGTCGCGCTCTCTCGCAAGACCCGGGGCAACGAGTTCCTGTTTGTGGCGCTGGTTTGCGTCGTCATGGCGCTGGGGGGCACCACCTGTGGGCTGGAGGAAGAGGCAGTCGCCTTCTACCCCATACTGGTGCCCATTTTTCTGGCGCTCGGCTATGACGCCATCGTCTGCGTAGGGGCCATTTTTCTCGCCGCCTCCATGGGCACCAGCTTCTCCACCATCAACCCCTTCTCGGTGGTGATTGCCTCCAACGCCGCCGGTATCCCTTTTACCGAGGGGCTGATCTTTCGCGCCGTCGGCTGTCTGGTGGGCACCCTGGTGGTGATCGGTTATCTCTATTGGTACTGCAAGAAGATCAAGGCCAACCCGGCCTTCTCCTACACCTATGAGGATCGCAAAAGCTTTCGCGCTCGTTTCCTCAAACAAGGGGCACTGGATGAAAGTGTCCCCTTCACCCTGCGCCGCAAGATCATCTTGGCCCTGTTTATCCTCGCCTTTCCGCTCATGGTGTGGGGTGTCGCCATGGCGGGCTGGTGGTTCCCGCAGATGGCGGCCTCCTTCCTCTCCATCGCCATCATCATTATTTTCATCTCGGGCCTCAAAGAGAAAGAGGCGGTCGAGGCCTTCACCCAGGGCGCATCGGAGCTAATTGCGGTCTCGCTGATTATCGGGTTGGCGCGGGGGGTCAATCTGGTGCTGGATCAGGGGATGATCTCGGACACCATATTGGCTTACGCCTCCGATCTGGTCTGTGGTATGCACGGCGCCGTGTTCGCGGTGGCGCAGATGCTGGTGTTCACCCTGCTGGGGCTGGTGGTGCCCTCCTCCTCCGGGCTGGCGGTGCTCTCCATGCCCATCATGGCGCCGCTGGCAGATACAGTGATGATCCCGCGCTATATCGTGGTGTCAGCCTACAACTGGGGGCAATACGCCATGCTGTTCCTCGCCCCCACCGGGCTGGTGCTGGTCACCTTGCAGATGCTCGGCATCCAGTTCAACAAGTGGGTCAAGTTCGTGCTGCCCATGGTGGGCTTTGTGCTGGGCTTTGGCGCCCTGATGCTGGTGGTGCAGGTGATGATGATCTGAGGCGGTGCTCACTACCAGAGAAAGCCTGCCCCAAAAAGTGGCGCGCTATGGGGCACGCGGCTCCAGCGGCTCGGGAATACCCCCTCTCACTCGTGTATCAATGGCGCACCCGACCTTGCTGGCGAAAACAGTAAAGCTTGAGACTGATGTCGACTATGTCGGCGGGCAGCTCCTGCGCCGCCTCACCGAGGGGCTGATAAAGAGAGGCCAGCAGCCGCTGTGCCTGCTGCTGGGTAATGATCCCGGCCTGTACGGCCGGCTGTATCCATCTTGGCAGCATCGACATAAGTCCCCCTTGCCGACTTGCTTGACCACCGCCATCCCAACGCGTGCCGCATCGGGATGGCCCCTGCATTACCGTTATCGCTTTGCTGCGCCCCGAGATGATGACGGCTTTATCTGGCTCATCGGTACTGCATCGCGCCGAGAAGGGATGGGCCACTGTCACTCATGGGCACGTCACCCTCTCTGCCACAAGACCAAGCAAAATGCTTGCCGTGATCTGTTATCGACAGTCTGTTCCCGTCAGTAAAGCGATTTATCAAGCACTTACCGCATGAGTCTGTGCGAGCAGGCCAGCCCTTCACGCCCGCGTCAGAGGACAAGAGGCCGCAGATTGCAGCACGATAGCGATGGCTTGACGCAACATAGATAAAAAGCGTCCATATGTATCGCACATTGCGACGCATCCACCCGAACCCGGGTGACCTGCCGCCCAGCCGCTGAGCCGCCATCCATGCCCTGTGTCGCCAAAGCCCGACACCTTTTTGACAAGGGGCTTTTTAGTGCAGTCAGGGCTTGTCGTGCCTGCACGCTGGCCACCTTGTTCATCCCCCGGGTTGTGCCAAGATCGCGGCAAGCAACAGCCGCATCAGGTGATGCATTTCAGGAGAACGCAAAATGAACAAATCCATGTTGGCAGGTGTCGGGATCGGTGTCGCCTCTGCGCTGGCATTGTCGGCCGCCGCCAGCGGATCCCTGTTTTCAGCCCAACCGCAGTTTGCCGAGGTGCTGGCCAGCAAGCCGGTGACCGAGACCATCAAGACGCCCCGTCAGGCGTGCCGCAACGTCACAGTGACCCACCGCAAACCGGTGCAGGATGAGAACAAGATCCTGGGTACCGTGGTTGGCGCGGCGCTGGGCGGCGTAGTCGGCCACCAGTTTGGTGGCGGCAACGGCAAGAAGGTGGCCACAGCCGCAGGCGCCGTGGCCGGTGGCTATGCTGGCAATCGGGTGCAGGGCAACATGCAGGCGGGCGATACCTACACCACCACCGAGCAACGCTGCAAGACGGTGCAGGAGAGCAGCACCCGTACCCTGGGTTATGATGTCACCTACCGCCTCGCCGGTCAGGAAGGCGTCATCCGCATGGACAAGGCCCCCGGCGCCACCATACCGGTCAAGGATGGCAAGCTGGTGATCGACCAGCCAGAGTCAATCCTGACAAGCCCCATCCTATGAGCACCCCAAGGCCCATCACACCGATGGGCCTTTTTGTTGCGCGCCAGCCGCTTCATCTGGCATGGCCGCCCACCCAGTCCAACCCCATCATGCCTCAGCAGAAAGGGGCCCGCAGGCCCTAATGCAAGTCAGTTAAGAGAATTTGAGTCCCAACCCGCAGGGGATAAGGGCTAAAGAGTGAGGGAGGCATGATGCCTCCCTCTTTTTATTGCATGCCAGTCAGGGCAAGGGTTGGAGCCAAATTGACTCTTCAACCATGGAACAGTTTTTGATATTCAATATCTCGAATATTTAGTCATAAAAATGCTTAACTGACTGGCATTACCCGCAGGCCCCTTGTATCACGCATGTTCATGACACCTATCAGTGACGACCAAACGGCCACCAGGACTTGTCGTTGTCCTTGATATCGACCAGGGTCTCCTGCACTGCACCCGGTTTGCCCCCCTGCAGCTGACGCAGACTCACCTTGAACTGCTCTGTGGACTCGACAAACCAGTCATCCAGGATCAGCACCTTGATGGACTTGCTGCCCCCCTCACCGGCGGCCCAGCTCACCGACTGACTGAACCAGGGCAGGAAATCCAGTCCCCAGCGCGCCGTGATCCCCTCAAGGCCCAACTGGGCACGGGCCGGCTTGCTCAAATCGCCGCTGCGCACCACTGGGATCTCGGCAAACCACTGCCCCTCGTTCACCGTCATGGTGGCGCGGGCCAGCGCAATGGTGGACGGCGCCAGCTTGTCCTTGATGGTCACCAGAGTCTGGCGCTGCTCACCCAGCGCAGCGCCGCTCGCATCGAACAGTTCCAGGGTGAAGGTCTCATCCCCCTCGCGCAGGGTGTCGCTCTTCACCGGGATGCTGATGGTCTGGCTGTCACTCTGGCCGGCTGCCCAATTCAGGGTGCCGGTCAGTGGCGCCACATCATTGGCATCGGCGCTACCAAAGACGATGCGGTAGTGCACGCTGGCCTCGCCATGGCTGCCATCGCGGCGGCTGACGGTGAGGCTCAGGGCGCTGCCCTCCTCCACGCTGGCGGCGGCGCTATCCAGACTGATCACCCCGGCAGGCGGCAGCGGATACTGGATAGCCACCAGCACGGGATCGTGATCCGAGGCGCTGAAGGGGCCGTCCGATTTGGCCAGCTGACCCGTGTACTTGCTGCCGTACTCAAAGAAGTTGCTCTCGGCGGAGTTGATGTGCCAATCCTCGATACCGATCACCTTGGCTGCCAGGCTGGGGCTCGCCAGGGCGTGATCCAGGTTGCCGAGTTCCCCCTCGTAGCTGTAGGAGTAGGTGTCGGTGCCATGGAAGCGGGTATTGAGGTTCACAAAACCATACCCCTTGCCAAGGGCGCTGCCGCTCTCCTCATAGGGCTGACCCGCCAGTGTGGTGAAGGAGGCGCTCATGATCTGGCGCGGCTGCGCGGCCGGATCATAGCTGGTCAGCACCCGGATGGGGTCCTCCATGCCATAGGCGTTCAGGTCGCCGATGAGCAGCAGATCCCCGCTCATGTCCTTGAGGCTCTCCCCCAGCACCTTGGCGGCGGAGACCCGCAGGGCGTTGCAGTGGCCCTGACCATCCAGCGGATCGGCGCTGGCGTAGTCGGGGTAATCCTCAAAGCAGGCGGAGCCCTTGGACTTGAGGTGGTTGACCACCAGCGTCAGGGGCGCATCCCCCTTGGGCGAGCTGAATTGCTGCAACAGGGATTCGCGCATGCCCTGATTGATGGCAACCGGCTTGCCGCTGGCGTCCAAGGCCTCGGCCTGCTGCACCGGCAGCACTATGAGGCTGGCGGCACCTTGTGGCGTCACGCTGGCGGGCCGGTAGATGAGCCCCACCGTAATGGCGTCGGTGCCGATGGGCTGGCCATCGGGCGAGGCGATCCAGCGGTAGTGATCCGCTTCATCCGATTGCGCGGCGTTGAGGGCCTCAACCAGATTGGCGATGGCGGAGTTGCCACCGTAGCCGTTGTTCTCTATCTCCATCAGCCCCACCACATCGGCGTTGAGGCGGGTGATAGCGCTGACGATCTTGGTACGCTGCAGCTCGAACTCCGCCACCGTCAGGGCGCCCCGGTTGCTGCCGGTGGGGTTGGCATCCCCGCCCACCACAGTGGTGAAGAAGTTGAGCACGTTGAAGCTCGCGACCCGCAGATCCCCTGCCTCGGCGAGTTCAGGAGTATCTACCCTGTCCCAGCCGCTGTGGTCTATGTCACTGCTGTCGATGCGGTTGCTCGCCACCAGCCGGAACAGGTTGTAGGAGTAACCCAGCGCCCCCTCCAGCCCGTTGAGTTTGTCGCCGATGCGCAGGTAGCCATCTTCGGCATTGAAGGCGGGATACCAGGGCAGCACCCCATCCGGCGCCTTGGCGTCGGTTTCCACCACCAGCTGGTTTTGCTGGTTGCGCAGGGCCCATTGGCTCGCCTCCTCGCTCAGGGCGGCAAACTTCTGGGTCGACTTGATGAGAGGCGCGCCATAAGCGAGCACCAGGTTGTTGCGCTTGCCGTCGTAATCGAAGCTGAAATTGCGGGTCACCACCAGGCTGGACTCGGGTACCAGCCGCACCTGCATCCCCTCGTGGCGCTCCAGCAGCTGGTGCAGCGTTTCACCCGCCACCGGCACCAGATCCACCGCCGGCAGCAAGGCCACCATGGGCTGGGTCACCACCAGCTGATCTGCATTGAGCTGGGTCTGGTTGAAGTACTCCTTCACCTTGCCCGAGACGCATACCTCGGCCCCCGGCACTATGGCGCTGTTGGTCTGGGTGCTGTAGACGAAGAGACCGTCCGAGCTGGCCGGATCCCCATCCCCTTGCCGGTCCTGGATGAAGAAGCCCTTGTAGAGACCGTTCACCACCTGAGTGACCACACCACGAGTGGCATAGGTCTGCTCGGATTCAAACTTGCCAGTCGGCACCAGCGGGCTGCTGCTGCCCGGGCCCTGAATGGCAGGCACGGGTATCAGCTGATCGATCGGGCAGACGAAGGTCGGGGGCAGAGGGCCATCGCAGGGACCATCGCCACTGCAACCCAGGCCACTGGCGTCATCCTTGGCGGCGGCCACGTATTCAAGCGCCGGATTGAAGGGGCCAGCCGCATCAGTCCGGCCCGTGGTGACGGTGGCCTTGCGGCGCAACGTCATGTCCAGGGTCGAGACGCTGCCTGACACCCAGGCCGTGCCCGGATCCACCCCCACTTGCCCGAAGCTGTCCACTATCTCGCTGCCGTGATAGAGCACCAGGGCGTCGTCACCGTTGAACACCAGATTGCCGCTGGTCTGATTGGCCTTGGCCAGGATCTCAGCGTTGGCGGAAGGGTTGGCCAACACCAGGCTGGCGCCCGGGGCGAGGGTGCCTTGCAGCGCCAGGCTGTTGGTGGGGGCATCGGTGAGAGGTTTGCCGTTGGCATAGAGCGCCAGCCGGTATTGAGAGAGCGCGACGGGCGTCGCGCCAAGATTACTCAGCTCCACCGCCTTGTTGTTACTGGATCCTTCCAGATATTCGCTGATCAGCAGTTGTGCCTGTACCTGTCCTGACAGCGCCAGCCCGACCGCGAGCGCCACCAGAGAGTGTCTTCCTGACATAGCCAATGTTCCTTTTCTTATTAGCAGAGATGTTATTGGTGCCCCGCGTTATGCGGGCCGCCGCGAGCTGGCTAACAATGACAGAAAATTGTTGCGAGTAGGTGACGAAAAAATAATGTTTTCAAGTGACACGTCTGCCACAAGATGAGCGGCGCTCGACCATTGGCATTTGCGGCCACCAATATCCCGTAACGGCGCACAAGATGGCGACACAGGCTGACATGGCAAGCAAAAACAGCAGCTTGAGAAAGGATCACGCCAGCGATACCCAGGCCGAATCGCGAGCGGCCATTCACGGGACAATAAGGTGGAAATAGCGACGACGGCAGATGATGCCCGGCCATATAGCATCACTGTGTCGCCGGGCGAAAATACTCCCGACCTCCTATGGATAAATATCACACCCTTAATATGAGACAACCAAAATAATGTTTTCCAGGCCCCCCTCTCCTTTGTTTGCATGGCCGCCAGATGCCGCCTTGCTGGCGGTTATATCGGGAGCAGGCATGTCCCCAACATAGCCGCCCCGCACAGGGTGTTCGGGGCGCTAATCTCACCCTACCCCTTGCAGCACTTTTTCACCGCCCGCACCACGTTCTGATAACCGGTGCAGCGGCAGAGATTGCCCGAAAGGCCGCGGCGGATCTCCGCATCGGTCAGCGGGCGGCGATCTGTCTTGTCGAGTAAAGCCGCGCTCGCCATCACGAGCCCTGGGGTGCAAAAACCGCACTGCACAGCCCCCTCGTCGATGAAGGCCTGCTGCACATCGGAGAGCTGGTTGCCTTGCCGCTCCCCCTCCACGGTACGAATGGACTTGCCATCGGCCCATACCGCGAGATAGAGGCAGCTGTCGATGGCGATGCCATCCACCCGCACGGTACAGGCACCGCACTCGCCGACTCTGCACCCCTCTTTCACACTGATCAGCCCCTGCCCGCGCAGGAAGTAGAGCAGCGACATGGTGGGCGACACCGCATAGGAGTAAGGCTTGCCGTTGATCTCGCACTGGATCGCAACAGTGGGACAGGTTTGCGGTTGCATCATAGGATCTTGCCTCCGGCACGTTCGACAGCGCAGGCGACCACCCGCTGCGCCAAGGTTTTGATAAGGTGCAGGCGAAAGGCTTTCTCTGCCCGCCAGGAGGAGCGCGGCGCCACATCGGCCACCACCGCCTCGGCAATGGCCGCCAGCGTCGCCCGGGTCAGGGGTTGTCCCTCGGCTGCCGCCTCCGCATGCGGCGTTCGGATCGGGGTCGGTGCCGCCACCCCGTAGGCCAGCCGCAGGCGCTTGAAGTGGCCATCCTCAATCTGGCAGTAGGCGGCGCAGCCGATGGTGGCGATATCCATGGCACCGCGCATGGCGTATTTGAAGTAGTGGGAGCCCACATGGGGGTGCGTATCCGGGGCAAAATGAAACGCCACCAGAATATCCGACGGTTGCAGCGCTACCTTACCGGGGCCTGTGTGAAATCCGGCGATGGGGATACGGCGCGTGCCATTGGGCCCGGCGATCTCCAGCTCGGCTTCCAGTGCCACTGTGGGCGCTGCCGAGTCGGCACTGGTGGCGCCGTTGCAGATGTTGCCGCCATAGGTGGCGACGTTGCGGATCTGCGGACCGGCTATGGTGGCGGCCGCTTCTGCCAGCATCGGCAGGCGGCGCTGCACCAGCTCGTTTTCGATGATCTCGGTAAAGGTGGTGCCAGAGCCGATGCGGATCGATCCATCAGCCAGCTCGCTCACCCCTTTGAGCTCGGGCAGGTCGTGAATATCGACGATATGGCGATAGGCAGGGTTGAGGTGATGCAGCTGGATCATCACATCGGTGCCACCGGCCAACAGACGCGCCTCGGGGTCTGCCTGGCGCAGGGCAACGGCCTCGGCCACGCTGTGGGCCTTGTAGTAACGGGCAATATCAAACATGGCGTTGCTCCTCCCGTGATCCCTCGGTAATCAGACCCGCCGCGACAAACTCCCGAAACAGGGTCTTGGGGGTGATGGGCAGCTCGTTGATGGCGACGCCGGTCGCCATGCGAATGGCGTTACGAATGGCGGGGCCGGGGGAGATGATGGGCGGCTCCCCCAGTGATTTGTGGCCATAAACCGACTGGGGTTCATAGGTCTGCACGAAGTCGCACTCAAGCTCTGGCAAATCCAGCATGGTGGGAAACTTGTAGTCGAGCAGGTTGGGGTTGCGCACCACGCCAGTCTTGGCGTCGATGATCATCTCCTCGAACAGCGACCAGCCGATCCCCATCCCCATGCCGCCATGCACCTGCCCCTCCGCCAACTGTGGATTGAGGATCTTGCCCGCATCGTGCAGGTTGATGATGCGATTGAGGGTGACCTTGCAGAGATCGATATCAACGCTGAGATCGACAAAGGTACAGCCGAAACTGGGCGGGTTGGTGGTGGTCTTGTGGGAGACCTCCGCGGTGATCTGGCCGCCAATGGTGAGGTGGTAATAGGCGTTGACCGACACCTCGGCCACGCTGATCAGCACCTTGTCCGGTGCGCCGGCCAGCACCACGTAGCCGTCGATCAGGGTGAGCGATCCCACATCCTGATGACAGAGCTGGGCTGCCAGCGACAAAATGCGGGCCCGCAGTTGCAGCGCCGCCTGATGGATGGCAGGGGCCGCCACATAACTCTGGCGTGAGGCGAACGAGCCCGGATCGTAGGCGGTGATGTCGGTATCCTGAGTCGAGATGACCCGGATCTGCTCAAACGGGATCCCCAGGGTCTGGGCCGCCATCTGGGCAAAGACGGTATCCGATCCCTGCCCTATCTCGGTGGCGCCGATCTGAAGATTGACGGTGCCATCCTGATTGAGCAGCATGCGGGCCCCCGCAATTTCGACCCCCACCGGATAGGTGTTGGAGCCGTAGCTGAAACAGGCGACCCCGATGCCACGTCGCACCCGGCTTGCAGGTTCCTGCCCCAGACACTCGGCCTTGAGCCGATCCCACTCAAACATCTCGCGACCACGCAGCAGACACTCGGGTAGCCCGGCGCTGTAGAGGGTCTTCTGGTTGACCTGATTGACATCCCCTTCCCGCGCCACGTTGGCGATGCGCACATCGAGCGGGTCGAGACCCAACTCGACGCAGGCGTCATCCAGCATGCATTCGAGGGCAAAAATCACCTGGGGCGCACCGTAACCGCGCATGGCACCGGCGGTGGGCAGGTTGCTGTAGAAGGTTTTGGCGTCATAACCAAAAGCGCTGCGCGGATAGAGGTAGCTTATCTTGTTGCCACCGGCGCTGGCGATGGAGTGGCCGTGAGAGGCATACCCGCCGGTGTTGGAGAGCACGCCGAGCTGATAGCCCTTGAGGGTGCCGTCGCGGTTGAGGCCCATCTTGCCGTCGATGGCAAAGCCGTGGCGGGTGCGGGAAGCGAAGAAGCACTCCTCCCGACTCAAGGTCACCTTGACCGGTACGCCGCCGAGCTGGTAGCTCAGAAACGCCGCCATCGGCTCTTCCAGCACATCCTGCTTGTTACCAAAACCGCCGCCCATATAGGGCTTGATCACCCGCACACTGGACCAGGGCAGACCGAGAGACTTGGCCACCCGACTGCGCACTATCTGGGGGATCTGGGTACTGGAGACGACGATGATGTGGTCCGGCTGATCCATGTAGGCATAGCAGGTCACCGTCTCCAGATGGCAGTGCTGCACCACTGGCGTCCGGTAGTGTGCCTGAAACTGCAGATCGGCGGCAGCAATGGCCTGTTCCGGGTCATTGGCGCGAAGCTGGCTCTGGCGCAGCAGGTTGCCGCTCGGGTGGATGGGATAGGCACCGTCGGCCAACGCGCTCTCGGCATCTGTCATCACCGGCAACGGCTCGTACGTCACCTTGACCAGCGAGGCCGCTTTTTCGGCAACCAGCGGATCGCGGGCCACGACTATGGCGACGCCATCGCCGAAGTGCCGCACATGGTCGGTGAGCAGACGGCGGTCTTTCACATCCCGTTTGGTCTCATCAAGGGACCAGGCGTGGCCGGCGGTGCGAAAACAGGTGGTCGGCACATCTTCATGGGTAAACACGGCTGCAACCCCGTGCAGCGCCAGCGCCTCGGTGGCATCGATGGCGATCACCTTGCCGTGGGCGATCTTGCTTCTCACGTACTTGGCGTGGCGCATCCCGAGCATGATGTTGTCATCGGTATAGCGGGCGCTGCCGGTCACCTTGGCCTCGGCATCCACCCGCTTGAGCGGTAATCCTATGGACATATGCAAGTCCTTTTTCGAAGGGAAAAATCTGGAACCGGCATAAAAAACAGCAAGATATGCGCCTGTTTCACGTAGGCAGGCCAGCGATGAGGATAAGTGTGAAGAAGATCCCATCCGGCACCCCGGCCAGGCTGATGGCGCGGCCGGATTGCCGATTTTTCATGCACATCCAACCGCTGGCATACGACCCGTTATCAATCTGGTAATCCCCATTATCAAAATGGTACCTGCCGCGCCTGAAAAGCATCGGGGGCCACCTGTCGGTCCCCCCCGATGAGACTCCCGTAATGACACCAGCCCCCTGGACTAGATGGCCCAGCCACCGGCGTAGAAGAGCACCAGCGCCAGGGCAATGATGACGGTGCCCGGATTGAGCTTGCGCCACTCGTTGGAGCAGATGCGGCCAATCACCAGGGCGCTGAAGCCCAGCATGATGCCGGTAACGATATTGCAGGTGAGCACGATAAAGACGGCGCACAGCAGGCCGGACATGGCGCCGACAAAGTCATCGAAGTCGAGCTTGGTGACGTTGCTCAGCATCAGCAGCCCCACATACATCAGGGCCGGCGCAGTGGCATAGGCCGGCACCAGATAGGAGAGCGGCGAGAGGAACAGCATCAACAGGAACAGGCCGCCGACCACGGTGGCGGTCAGGCCGGTTTTGCCACCCGCTGCCGTGCCCGCTGCCGATTCGATATAGACGGCAGCCGGCGCCGCCCCCACCAGGCCGGAGAAGATACTGCTGAGGGAGTCGGCACTGAGCGCCTTGCCGCTGTTGATGATGTGACCATCTTTATCAAGCAAGTTGGCCTGTCCCGCCACCGCCCGTATGGTGCCGGTGGCATCAAACACCGCCGTCATCACCAACGCCAGCACGCTGGGCAGCACTAGCGGCGAGAGGGCCCCCATGATGTCCAGACTGAAGATGAGGGACTTGCCCTGCTCGTCCGATAGGCTCGGCAGGGCGAACAGCCCCTGATAGGTCACCGCCGGATCGAAGATGAGGCCGAAGAGGGAGATGGCGATGATCACCAGCAGGATCCCGCCCGGTACTTTCAGCTTCTCCAGCCCGACAATCACCGCAAGGCCGATGAGGGACATGATGACCGGCATCGAGGTAAAGGCCCCCAGTGCCACCGGTAGCCCCTCCAACGGATTCTTGATGACCAACCCCACCCCGTTGGCGGCAATCAGCAGCAAGAAGAGACCGATCCCGATGCCGGTGCCGTGGGCAATCCCCATCGGCAGGTTGTCGAGGATCCAGCTACGCACCCCGGTCACCGAGATGGCGGTAAAGAGTACCCCCATCAGGAAGACGGCGCCCAGCGCCACCGGAATGGGGATATGCTGCCCCAGCACCAGGCTGAAGGCGGTAAAGGCGGTGAGCGAAATGGCGCAGCCGATGGCCATCGGCAGCTTGGCCCAGAGCCCCATCAGCAGCGAACCAAAGCCTGCCACCAGACAGGTGGCGACAAACACGGCGCCGGGGGGAAAGCCCGCCTTGCCAAGCATACCCGGCACCACGATCACCGAGTAGACCATGGCAAGGAAAGTGGTGAGCCCCGCCAGCACCTCCTGTCTGACGTTGCTGCCCCGCTCGCTGATCATAAAGTAGCGATCAAGAGCCGTGATCGGCTGTTGCTGCGATGCGCTCTTGCCGGCGTCATCATTGACCAGCGGTTCCACGCTGTTTGTCCTGCTGTTTGCTTGGGTCATACCCAACTCCTTCACACGCGCCTGAATGTTCCATGACGAAATGGCGACAGGATCTGCGGGTCTGCCGAGCGCCAGTCTGGTGAAAAACAGGCGAGGGCGGCAGAGAGTGCGACAGACAGACCAGGGCAGGCAGCCTTGACTCAAACGTTTGCCTTGCTGATCAAAAAAACTGGGCCATTTCACCTTCTGTTGCGGGGAAACGTGCCCCGCTCTTACTTGGGTGTTGGCCTCCCTGTGGGCACGCCAGCCACCGTATCCTCGGGGCTACGCCGTGGCAGCCCCTCCATCCCCTACCCCCGTTCGTGCACCAGTTGGCCATCCACATAAGTGCGGTAGATGGATCTGTCATCCCCCAACGTCAGCAGCACAAAGAGCTTGTCCCGCAGGGTGGTGGAGTTGTCATAACGCAGCTGCTGTAGCGGGGTGGCGACCGGGTCGAGCACCACGAAATCCGCCTCCTTGCCCAGCGCAAAGCTGCCGATCTTCTCATCCAGCCCCAGCGCATGGGCGCCGCCCAGGGTGGCCAGATAGAAAGCCTGATAGGCGGAGAGCCGCTCCCCTTGCAACTGCATCACCTTGTAAGCCTCGTTGAGGGTCTGCAGCATGTTGAAGGTGGTGCCCGCACCGATGTCGGTGCCCATCCCCACCTTTATCTGCTTGCGCCACGCCTTGTGCAGCTTGAACAGGCCACTACCGAGATAGAGGTTGGAGGTGGGGCAAAAGGCGATGGTGGAGCCAGTCTCCTTCAGGCAATCCCACTCCTGCTCTTCCAGATGGACGCAGTGGGCAAACACGCAGTTGTGGCCGGTCAGCCCGTGCTGGTGATAAACGTCTAGATAACCCTTGTGCGCCGGGAACAGAGATTTGACCCAGGCGATCTCCTCCTTGTTCTCGCACAGATGGGTGTGCAGATAGGTGGTGGGAAACTCTTCGCGCAGTCGCCGCGCCATCGTCAGCTGCTCGGGTGTCGAGGTAGGTGCAAATCGTGGTGTGATGGCATAAAGCAGGCGACCATTGCCGTGCCAGCGCTCGATAAGCTGCTTGCTCTGCTCATAACTGCTCTCGGCTGTATCGAGCAGATAATCTGGCGCGTTGCGATCCATCATCACCTTGCCGGCGATCATCCGCATATTGATGCGACTGGCCGCCTCGAACAGGGCATCCACCGACTCGGGGTGAACGGTGCCGAACACCAGCGCCGTGGTGGTGCCGTTGCGCAGCAGCTGCTTGATAAAGAAGGTGGACATCTCGCGGGCATATTCGAGATCGTTGTAGCGCCGCTCGGCCGGGAAGGTGTGACTGTTAAGCCACTCCAGCAGCTGCTCGCCGTAGGCCCCCACCATCTCGCTCTGGGGATAGTGAATGTGGGTATCGACAAAGCCCGGCACTATCATCTTGCCGCGATAATCCCGCACCCGCACCTCGGCCGGAATACGCTCCTTGCCCTCCTCCCACTCACCGAACCAGTCGATGCAGCCGTTGCGAATGATCAGCAGCCCATCCTCGACCAGACGGGCGTTGGCCTCAATCGCCTCGGGTTGATCCACCACCCGGGTGATGTCGAAGAAACTGCCGCGCACCGCTTTGACAGAGTTGTCGTTTTTCATAACCGTGTCCCTGTTTCTTTTGTTCTGTTGACGTTCTTGTGGCTTTAACAATCAGGTGCGATCGACTTGAGGCACGATCAGCTCCTCGTGCAGGCCATCTTTCTTCATGGCACCGCCCAGGGCGATCATCACGGTCACGAAGGAGAAGTTGACCGACTGGATGGAAAGCAGGCCCGATCCTATGGGGTCATAACGGTTTACCTGCAGCCAGGTGCTGGGGGCGAGCTTGCGCCCGCCCCTCACCTTTTCTTTGTTATGCAGACACTTTGTGCTCCAGCTTGCCCAGTTCGCGCAGGATCTGCTCCGGCGTGAAGTGCCACTTGCGCAGCCAGACACCGCAGGCGTCGTGGATGGCGGTGGCGATGGCAGGTGCCGCACCGTTCACCCCGATCTCCGAGATGGACTTGGCGCCGTAGGGGCCAACCTTGTCATCACTCGGCACCAGGAAGGCCCGAAAATCGCGCGGAATGTCGCCAATCTTGGGCGCGCCATAGCTCTTCAGATCCCGGGTGAGCGGGATGCCCTTGCTGTCGTAGCAGATCTCTTCGGTCATGGTGTGGCCGATGGCCCGCATGGTCGCCCCGTAGATCTGGCCGAGGGCCAGCTCCGGGTTGATAGGCGTGCCGCAATCGAGCAGGGCGTAGAACTTGTCGAGACGGATCTGGCCGGTTCTGACGTTGACCGCCACCTCGGCGAAATTAGCGCCATACGGGAAGGCCAGTTCCGAGGTGATGTAGCTGGCGGTGCCCACCAGAATGCCGAAGCCGGTACCGGTCTCCGCCTTGTGGGCCAGCTTGGCGAGGCTCACCTCCCCCAGCTTGCCGCGCACCAAGCCCGGGAACGCCAGTTCAACATCCTCCACCGGTTCCCCCAGCATGGCGGCGCCGTGCAGCAGGATCTTCGCCTTGAGGTTCTCGGCCGCCATCTTGGCCGCGTTGCCGGAGAAGCAGGTACCTGACGAAGCGTAGGCCCCCTTGTCGAACAGGGCGTGATCGGTGTCGCCGGAGATCACATGCACATCGCTGAGCGGGCAACCCAGCACCTCGGCGGTCAGCTTGGCCACCACGGTATCGAGGCCAGTGCCGATATCGGCGCCACCGGAGTGGACGATAAAGGTGCCGTCCGATTCCAGCTTGACCATGCAGTTGGCCTGATCGATATCGGGGATCCCCGACTTTTGCATGATGATGGCGACGCCACGACCGATACGCCAATCCCCGTCGGCGGGTTTGGGGCTATCCCAGGCGATAAGCTCCCGACCCTGTTTGAGAATGGGCTCAAGAGCGCAACTGGCGGCGTGGGGCACAGAAGTAGGCATCTTGCCCTCACCGATGGCCCCCAGCACCTTGAGGATATCCCCTTCGTGCACCCGGTTGTGCTCCACCATGTCGAGCTGATCGATGCCCAGTTTCTCCGCCAGTTCGGCAATGGCCATGGTCAGCGCGAAGTTACCCTTGGGCGCGCCGTAACCCTGATAGGCCCCGGTCGGGCAGATGTTGCTGTAGTAGGTGTTGACGGTAAAGCGCACGTTGTCGCACGGATAGAGCGGCAAAGAGAGCGCCGGGCCGTTGCTCGGCACTGTCAATGAGTGGTTGCCGTAAGGGCCTGTGTTGGCACGAAAATCCATCTCGATGGCGGTAATGGTGCCATCTTTTTTGGCCCCCACTTTCACCTTCACCTTGGCCACGTGGCGGGAGGTGTTGCTGATGAACTCCTCTTCACGGGTGTAGCGGAAGGTGACCGGACGACCGGTGACCCTGGTCGCCCAGGCGCACACCTCTTCCAGCAGGATATCCTGCTTGGAGCCAAAGCCGCCCCCTACCCGCTCCTTGATCACATGCACCTGATGCTGCTTGAGGCCGACGATGCGTGCCACCTGACGGCGCACGTGCCAGGGCACCTGAGTGGAGGCGTGAATGACCAGACGATCCCCATCCATGTAGGTAAAGCAGATGTGCGGCTCGGTCGGGCACTGCTGGGCCTGGGTCGACTCGTAGGTACGCTCGACAATCTCGTCTGCCTCGGCGAAACCTTTGACCACGTCACCAATCTGACCATGGACGCTGGCGGCGATGTTCTCGTGCGGGCGGGAGCCGATGGGGAAGTTGATGATCATGTGCTCGTCGCCACGGCGTACCGAGCAGGCGTTCTGCTGCTCCAGATCCGCTGGCGCACCCGCCATGTAGAGGATGGGCTCGTCATGCACCAGTGGTGCATTGGGGGCCATCGCCTCGTCAATGTTCATGACCGAAGGCAATACCTGATACTCGACCTCGATGAGTTTCAGGGCAGCCAGCGCCACTGCTTCGCTCTCAGCCACCACGGCGGCAACCCGGTCCCCAACGTGGCGTACCTTGCGGCTAAACATGCGGCGATCGAGCGGTGACGGCTCGGGGGCGCTCTGGCCACCCGGGGTGTAAAACACATCCGGGCAGTTGAGATGGGTAATGACATGCACCATACCCGGCAGCGCTTGCGCGCGGCTCACATCGAGTTTGGTGATCACCGCATGGGGATGGGGACTGCGCAGCATCTTGATGATCAGCGCATCGTCGGTAACCCTGTCTTCCACGTAGCAGGGCTTGGCCTGCACCATCTTGGCGGCGTCCACTTTCGGGCAGCTCTTGCCGATATGGCGCAGGTCGTCACGAAACTCCGGGGCGATCTGGCACAGATAATCCGGGTTCTTCATCCGTGAGCAGGCCAGCTCGATGGCCTGATAGAACTGTTGATAACCGCCATCGCGGTGAAACAGGCCCGAGAGGGCATCGTCGATTTGATCACGGGTGGGATCGGGATGGCGATCAAGCAGGTCGGTGACGATCAGCGCCGCGGCCGGATCGTTGTAGCCGGACTGCACCACACCTACATCCACCATCGCCTGCTGCACCAGACTTAAGCGATCCCAGCTGCCCAGCGACTCGGCGGTGCGCACTTCTGATCCATCCAGCTGGGCGGCGATCAGCAGGGAGGCGTTGATCACCTTGCCGTTGAAGAAAATGGCGTCAGAGCCTGCAAAACCGAAGCCGTCGTCGCTGTTGCGCACCGAGTGCATCCGGCACTGGCTGAACAGCACCATTTGGGCGTTATCACCGGCCTTGCAGATGACGGTGCGCAGGGCACCGTTCAGGGTAAAGTTGAGTTCCATCATGCTTGCACCTCCTGCTGCTGGCAGTCCACCAGCAGATCCGCCACCACCACGCCGGTGATATACCGCTTGTAACTTATGCTGCCCGCCAGATCCTCACGGGGCGAAATCAGCTCGCTCACGGCAGCCTCCAGCGCGGCATCGTGCAGGGAGCGGCGCTCCACATCCCGCAGACGCATTGGCTGCGGGGTGACGCCAGCGACGGCCACCCGCTTTTCGCCAAGGGCATCGAGGGCTACCGCGGCGGTCATCACGGCAAGGCCATCGGCGTTGCGGCTGATGCGGCGAGTGGCACAGCGCAAGTCAGGCTCCGGCAACACAATCCCCAGCACCAGGGCATTGCGCTGGCCTGCCAGATAGGCGTCGATGGGTTGCAGCAGGTTGTTCTCCAGAACGACGACCGCTTCAAGCACCAGCAGTACCGGCAGCAGCGGGGAGTCCTGCAACTGGCAGGCAATCTCGCCACCGACGGTGGCCTGATTGCGCACATGGCGGGAGTAGACAAACCCCAACGCCTCGCACAGTGCGGCCGGGGTGCGGGGATCCTCTTTCAAGGCTTGCAGGGTAACGGTGGCGCCGATATGGAGCTGGCCCTGCTGCTGCTCAATCTGGCCAAGCCCGAGCTTGTCCAGCGAGATGGCGACCTTCTTGTCGGTGCGGGTCGGCGCGGCGTTAAGCTTGCTGCCGCCCCCCATGTAGACGGCGTCGTTGCCGAAGCTGGCCTTGAGTTCCAAAGCCTGACCCAGTTGTTCGGGTCGGAAGAATTGCTCAATCATGTGTCGTCCTTACTCTTGCTGCCCGCCGCCGGCGGTGAATCCACTGGGCGGGCAATCCGGTCCAAAACGGTGGAAGGTGGCCTTAGGCCAGCTGATCCATCCGTTGCCACAGGCGGCTCGCCACCTTGCGGGCCTGCTCATAAAGGGGTGCGACATCGAACGGGAACTCGCGGTCCTGATAGACCATGCGCCCCTCCACCATCACGCTGTTGACGCTGGCAGAACCCATGCCGAAGGCGAGATGGCCTGCGAGGTTGCGCGGTGCCAGCGGGGTTGGTGAGTCGTAGTCGCAGATGGTGAGGTCGGCTTTGTAGCCCGGCTCCAGCCGGCCAAATTTGGCGCCGAAGTTGCGCTCCAGCAGGGTGTTGCCGTTCCACAGGAAGCGGGCAAAGCTGTCGGGCCACAGCGCGCCGCCGGCATCCTTGTGCTTGAAGTAGGCAAACTTGAGCTCTTCGAGCATGTCGGAGCCGATACCGTCGGTGCCGAGCGCCAGATTGCGATACTCCGGCAGGTGCATGTTGTAGCCCACGTGGTTGTTCATGTTGGAGCGGGCGTTGTGCACCAGGAAGGCATCGCGGCTGTTGAGCAGTTCGATGTCGGACGGGCTCAGGTAGATGCCGTGGGCCACCAGGGATTTGCTGTCGATAAGACCAAACTCGTCCAGCCGGGCGATGGGCTCCTTGCCATAGTGGTGGTGGCCGTGAGCCATGTCGTAGCGGTCTTCCGCCACATGGATATGCAGACCACGACCGGTAACCTGCACCGCTTCGCGCAGCATGGCCAGCCCTTCGTCGGGCACGGTGAAGGGAGCGTGAGCGCCGATGTGGGCCTCCACCAGATAGGGTTCGTTCCCCTTGGCCTTGGCCGCATCGATCTGCTGGGCGAACAGGATGTTCTCCTCCACCCCGGCCTGCAGCTCGGCGAGGCCGCCGTTGCGATCCGTGGTCTCGAAGCAGGTCATGCCGCGCAGACCCGCCTCCACAAACCCTTTGCGCAATACATTCAACGAGCCCTTGATGAAGTTGGGCGAGGCGTGGTGGTCGATCACCGCGCTGCAGCCGCTCTTGATCGCTTCCAGCGAGCAGATGAGGCCGCTGTAGTAGAGGGACTCTTCATCGAGCGCCCGATCGAGCCGCCACCAGAGGTTTTTCAGGGTGGAGATAAAGTCCGGGCAGGGGGCGATGTTGGCCATGATCCCCCGCGACAGGCCGGAGTAGAAGTGGTTGTGGGCACAGACGATGCCCGGCATCACCAGCTTGCCTCCCATCTCCCGATAGTTGGCCTGTGGGTAGAGGGCCCGCAGATTGGGCCCCACCGCTTTGATAAGCGATCCTTCGATGGCGATATCCACCCCTTCCAGTACCAGAGTCGGCTCCAGCTGGACGGCGGTGACGTTTTTCAGAATAAACATGGTGTGCTCCTTCGCTTATTCGTTGTTCGCTCAGGCCTCAACGGCCCCCAGCAGGTAGTGGTGATGGGCGTGGACATGGCTGATGATGCGGCACATGTCGCCGAGGGCCTCGGGGGCATCCTTGATCCGGCTCTGGGCGTCTATGGTCAGGCGATAGGTCTCGCCACCCTGACGCACCCGCAGTTCGCCACCGTCAGCCAGATAGAAACCGGGGTTGCGGCTGTTGTCGAAGTCCTCGGGCAGGCTGAAGATGGTGACCTTGTCCTGATAGGGCTTGCCCTGCCACGGGCAGAACTGGGCGCAGTTACCACACTCGTTGCAGTAGGCATCCAGGTGCAGGGTCTGAAACTCGTCCTTGAAGCCCGGCACCGCGATGGCGAC
This sequence comes from Aeromonas popoffii, assembly GCF_037818705.1. Taxonomy (NCBI): domain Bacteria; kingdom Pseudomonadati; phylum Pseudomonadota; class Gammaproteobacteria; order Aeromonadales; family Aeromonadaceae; genus Aeromonas; species Aeromonas popoffii. The sequence goes on from NZ_CP149129.1 coordinate 2,245,567, forward strand.
GTTGGCCCGGTTGGGGCAGACGTCCACGCACTTGCTGCAGAGGTAGTTGCACTCGAGGCAGCGGTGCGCCTCTTGCGCCACAAAGGCCTCCCGCTCGCCCTTGTCGACCATGGTGACGGCGATGCTCCCCTTGCGGCGGTAGATCTCATCCTTGCCCGACGGCTGGACAGATACCTCGGCATGGCTGCCAGCGATATGCTCGCGAGAGAGCACCCGATCCGCGGCGCGACGGGCACCGCCGATGGCACCGACGATGGAGGATGGGCCGCTCTGCACATCACCAATCAGGAAGACGTTGCGACGACTGGTCTCGCCGCTCTGGCTATCCACCTCTGGCCAACCATCGCTGCCCAGGGGAATGCCCATTGCTTTCAGTACTTCGCAGTCTGGCTGCTCGCCGATGGCGGTGATCAGCGCATCCATCTGCATCACTTCGGTCTGCTCGGTGGGCACCGGACGGCGGCGGCCCTGCTCGTCAGGATCCCCCAACGCCATCATCCGCACGACAAGCTTGCCATCTTTGTCAAAGCGCTCCGGATTGGTGAGGAAGCAAAAACGCACCCCATCCTCCACCGCTTCCAGAACCTCCTCGCGATAGGCGGGCATCTCTTTTTCGCTGCGACGGTAGATCACGGTCACATCGCTCACACCCGGCACCTTGAGGGCGGCGCGGGCGCAGTCCATGGCGGTGTTGCCAGCGCCGATCACCGCCACATGGCGGCCCAGCGGCAGCGGTTTGCCCTGATTGAAGCTGCGCAGGAAGTTGAATGACTTGTAGACCCGATCATGACCCCCTTCGAGACGCATGCCGCCATTCTTGTCGGCGCCGATGCCGACGAAGACATAGGTAAAGCCCTGGGCGTGCAGCTTGTCGATGGTGAGCGCCGGATCGCAGTCAAACTCGAACTTGACCCCGTGGGCGGCGACAAAGTCGATATCGTGCTGGATAAGCTCGGCCGGAATACGGAACTCGGGGATGATGTGTTTGACCACGCCACCGGCATCCGCTTCGCGCTCGAACACGGTGACCGGATGACCGGCACGGGCCAGGAAGTAACCGGCGGAGAGACCGGCAGGGCCTGCGCCAATCACCGCAACCGGGTGCTTGTCACCGCTGCCTGCCGGCTTGTGCCAGCGCGCCTTGTACCCTTCCCAGCCGCGCTCCAGCGCGACCTTCTTGAGCTCGCGGATATTGAGCGGGCTGTCGTAATCCAGACGAGTGCAGTTGTACTGGCACTGGTGATCGCAAATATGGCCGGTGATGGCGGGCAAGGCGTTGCGCTGATAGATGAGTTCCAGCGCAGCCACATACTCCCCCTCGCCCATCAGACGAATGTACTCGGGGATATCCTGATGCACGGCGCAGGCGGTGACGCAGGGCGCTACGTAGCAGTCGGTCAGCGGCAGGCCGCCACCCACTTCGATGCGATCGTCGGACTTCCACTCCTTCTGGGTGTAATCCATAGTCAGCGCCTTGGCGGCAAGCGCTTCCAGCTTGGCCACATCCACCTGACTCATGCCCCAGCTATCGGAAGCGTCGATCTCTTTGAGGCACTCGATCTGGCGCAGGTAGCCACCCGGTTTGAGCAGGTCGGTGGCCATGGTGATGGGGCGAATACCGGTCTCGAAGATCTCCGCGATATTGAACTTGCTGGCACCGCCCGAGTAGGAGATGGGCAACTTGCCATCGAAGGCGCGGGACAGCACAGCAGCCACGTTGATGGAGAGCGGGAACAGCGCGCGGCCGGACATGTACATCTCATCACCCGGCAGCGCCCCCTTGCGGTTGATGGTGCCCAGGGTGTTGGTGAGCTTGACCCCGAAGGTGAGCCCCTTCTCGGCCCCCAGCGCCAGCAGGCGGGTCAACATGGCCTTGGCCTGATCCAGCTTGAGGTCGTGATCGAACGACGCTTCGCTCAGACCAATGTAATCAAAGCCGCAGGTATCGAGGATCTCGCGTACCCGCGGGTAGCCCAGCAGGGTCGGGTTCAGTTTGACGAAGGTGTTGAGCCCCTTATCTTCCAGCATGTAGCGGCAGATGGCCTCGATCTCGTTGGGCGGGCAGCCATGCATGGTAGAAAGGGTAACGCCGTGCACCAGATCGGCCGGAATGCGATCCGCCAGTTGTTGCAGGCGGCTGCGGCGCTCCCCCAGTCCCAGATCGGCGATAAACTGCGGGTCGGCCACCAGCTCGCGCACCACCTGCTGATACTCGGCAAATTGCGGGCTGCTGCTTGCATCCTTCAGGCTGTGGATGAACTGCTGCATTGGCGGCTGTTTGATGCCATCGAGGTTGTACCCCACGCTCATGTTGAAGATGAAGGACTTGGCCTCCCCCTCAAGGCGCGGGTCAAACACCTCTTCCAGCAGATAGAGGGCAAACCAGGCTTTCAGGTACTCGTCAAATGCCTTGGGCAGGGTGAACTCGGTAGACCACTCGGTGTTGAAGCACTCGTCTTCGGCATCAATGCAGGGCTTTGCCAGTTCGAGACGGTCCAGGATCTGCACCGTCTTGAGCTCGATAAAGCGCCCGCCGGTCAACCAGGAAGTGACGATATTCTGGGCCAGCTGGGTATGGGGGCCAGCCGCCGGGCCTATGGGGGTTTCGCAGGTTTCACCGAACACAGTGATCTTGCGCGCGTCCTGCTTGCGATAGAATTGCGCGGCGGGAATACCGAAAATGCTCTGACTCTCTTTATATTCCGCGAAAATACGGGTCAGAAGGTTCTTGAACGGAACGGGTCGCATAATATCGCCCATGGTGATCTCCTTGCTGCGGCTTTGCTCATTGACTGGGTGAATAAATGGGGTTCATTCACAAGGCAACCCCTTGAAACAGACAAGAGCAACAATCAGGCCAGTGCTGGCACATTTAAATTTGTGAGCGTAAAAGCGTGAGGCACCTCGAATTAATGATGTATCGACTTGCAATACCGGCCTCGGGGATGAGAGTGGCTATCAATAACGTGAATTAATAACATTGTAAGAGCGCCAGATGCTGAGAAAGTCTCACGTTAGCGGGATTGAATATCAGTTTGATAATCTCGTGACGCCTGCCTTTATCAGGCCATGCAGGGTGATAATGTCTGCCACCATACCGGCAAAAAAGCCCTGTTAGCCCTGGCTCAGAGTTTCATAATTATGCATTCCAGACAGCCAGGCTCAGCCCGCGCCGTCTGCCCGCAGCAGTGCCTGATAACGCTCCTGGGTGTCCACATCCAGCAGGATGGCGTCACTGTGTGCCTCGACGAAGCGATGGGGATGTGCCATCAGCCAGCGGCGGATGGAGCCCTGAACAGGTGCCTCGGCCAGCGCCTTGCCAAGCGATGATGGCAGCAACACCGGGTGCCCTGACTCTCCCTGATAGCGGGGGAAAAGTGTGTGGGGGCCCCGTGCCTGCCAGAGCCTCTGGTAGACATCGAGGGGAATGCAGGGCAGATCGCCGTGGGAGATGAAGAGATAGTCGCTGCTGCTGGCCGCCAATGCCAGCCGGATGGAGCTGCCGAGCCCCTGTGCATAATCATGGTTTTCCACCAGCAGGATCTCGGGTCTGTCAGCATAGCGTGCCTTCAGCTCGTCACCCCTATGCCCCACCACCAGAATAATCCGATCACAGAAAGCGAGGGCATTTTTGAGACTTTCATCAAGAATCGTGCTCTGGCGATACGGTAGCATCAGTTTCCACGCGCCCATTCGCGACGAGAGGCCGGCTGCCGTTATTATGCAGTCGCATCTCGCTCTGGAATGACAGTGCTGTTCACTGCTTGCGCCCTTATTTGAATCGGTCGTTGCCATGCCCATTACCTCACCTGTCCAGCGTGCCTTTCCTGATATTGACACGCTATTAAACCCGCTCACCGAAAATATAGATAGCCGTACTACCTTAATTAGCCTATGTGGCGCAGGCGGCAAAACCAGCACCCTGTTCTGGCTGGCCGAATATTTTTATCAGCAGGGTAAAAGGGTGTTAATTACCACCACCACCCGGATGTTTCTGCCAGCCCAGTCACACTATCGGGAATTGATCCTGGAAGCCGACCCCGTCCGCCAGCTTACCCGCTGCCAGCAAGTGCCCGATGGCCCCACCCTGGTCGCCCTGTTCAGCCATATCGATCGGACCAGCGGCAAGGTGGCAGGCCTGACACCCGAGCAGATCGATCTGCTCAAGGGGCAGCAGCGCTTCGATCTCATCCTGGTAGAGGCAGACGGCGCCCATCACAAGTTATTGAAAGTGCCCGCTTTGCACGAACCTTGCATTCCCCTGAGCAGCGACTGGGTGATCGCCCTGGTGGGTGGCGCCATGGTGGGGGCCAAGGCAGACCCGCAGCAGATCCACCGCTGGGCCGAGCTCCAGGCCCTGTGCGGGATTACAGCCGGTGAGCCGCTGGATTGGACGCTGTTTGACCGGCTCATATCCCACCCTCAGGGGATGTTCAAGGGCACCCCGGCCAGGGCGCGGCGGATCTGGTTTATCAATGGCGATTATCAAAATGAGGCGTCATGGCAGCCGCAGTTGATAAGGCTGCTGGCCCGTCACCCCGAGCTCCACGCCATCTGGCAGGGGGCGGTGCGCGAGCCTATCGCCATTCGTCATGTGGTGCGCCAGGCCCCTCTGGATGGCGAACTGGTGGCGTCACCGCGCGCCTGACCCGTTAAGGATGAAATGAGGTACCTTATGAATCTTTTTTCACACGCAGCCCGACTGGAACAAGCCAACACCCCGTTCGCCATTGCCCAGATCATCGAGAGCCGTGGCTCCACCCCCCGCCATCAGGCCCAGATGCTGGTGATGGCCGATGGCCAGATCCTCGGCACCATAGGCGGGGGCATGATAGAGCGGCTGGTGATCGAAGAGGCGGTGGCCGCCATTGCCGAGCGCAAGCCGCGCATCTTCCACGGCCGGATGGCCCGCAACGGCGAACATGCGGTGGGGTCGGATTGCGGCGGCGCCATGTCGGTCTATATCGATGTCTACGGTCTGCGCCCCCATCTGGTATTGATTGGCGCCGGTCACGTCAACCGGGCGCTGGCCCATGCCGCCGCGCCGCTCGGCTTTGATATCCATGTGGGCGACTGTTTTGAAGGGAGCCTCAACCCCGACCACTTCCCCGCTGGCACCCATCTCAAGCAGGCCGACTCCATCAGCGCGGTGATCGAGGCGCTGGCCATCGAGCCCGCCAACTTCGTCATCATCGCCACCAACCATCAGGACAAGGAGGCGCTGGATCGGCTCATCACCCGTCCCCTCGCCTATCTGGGGCTGCTCGCCAGCAAGCGCAAGGTACAGACCTTCACCCAGGCCCTGCGCCAGCAAGGGGTGAGTCAGGAGCAACTGCAGCGCTTGCACGCTCCCATCGGCTACAACATAGGTGCCGAGACCCCCGAGGAGATCGCCATCAGCATCCTCGCCGAACTCTTGCAAGTGAAAAACGGCAAGACAGGTGGCCTGATGCAGGACGATGTGCGCCTCAAGCGGGATCAGCTGGTGGTGATGCGCGGCTCCGGCGACATCGCCACCGGGGTGGCGCTGCGGCTGCACAATGCGGGCTTCAAAGTGGTGATGCTGGATCTCGACAAGCCTACCGTGATCCGCCGCACCGTCGCCTTCGCGCAAGGGATGTTTGACGGTGAAACCAGCGTCGAAGGGGTGCGCGCCAAGCGGGTCGAGAGCGTCGAGCAGGCGTTCGAGCAGCTGGATAGGGGCATTATCCCGCTGCTGGTTGACCCCGACTGCGCAACCCTGAGTGAGCTCAAGCCCCGCTATCTGGTGGATGCCATCCTGGCCAAGCAGAACCTCGGCACTCACAAGGAGATGGCCCCCATCACTGTGGCCCTCGGCCCGGGCTTTGAGGCGGGGCGCGACTGCGATGCAGTGATCGAGACCAACCGCGGCCACCATCTGGGACGGGTCATCTATCAGGGCCCCGCCCAGCCCAACACCGGCATTCCCGGGGTGATCGAGGGGCACTCCGCCCGCCGGGTGGTGCGCGCCCCCGCCCCCGGGGTGATGAAGAGCACTATCAAGCTCGGCGATCTGGTGCAGGAGGGCGATGTGATTGCCCATGTGGGGGATGCCCCCATCATAGCGCCGCTCTCGGGCATGGTGCGGGGGCTGCTCAGCGATGGCATCGAGGTGCCGGTCGGCTTCAAGATCGGCGATATCGACCCCCGCGGCGAGCGCGCCGATGCGACGACTGTCTCTGACAAGGCCCGCGCCATCGGTGGCGCCGTACTGGAGGCCATGATGCACTTGGCCAAGCGTAGATAAGGGATGAGCCACGAGTTGCTGACTCGCAACCCGCCACACAAAGAGAAAGCCCCACAGTGATGGTGGGGCTTTTTTCGGCCTGTCACGTTACTGCGCTCAAACGTATATCACGGCATGACCCGCTGCTGACGCCAGGCACGAAACGCCAGCACAGCCAGGGTAATCGCCGTCAGGGGTAGCACAAAGCCGATCAGCGCCGCACTGAACTGGCTTTGCAGCGGATTGGATGTGGCTTGGAGGATAAGCCAAGTGGTGTAACCGATGTAAAAAGCCAGAAACAACGCCCCTTCCCAGCGGGCGATGGTGTAACCGGTAAAGAAGATGGGCAGGCAGGCGATCGCCACCGCAATCATCACCGGAATATCGAACTGCAGGGCGGTGGCCGACACCTCAAGTCCCCCTGGCGTCACCATGGAAGTAAGCCCCAGTACGCAGAGAATATTGAAAATATTGCTGCCTACCACGTTACCCACCGCGATATCACGCTCACCGCGCAGGGCCGCGACGATGGAGGTCACCACTTCCGGCAGCGAGGTACCGGCTGCCACTATGGTCAGGCCAATCACCAGATCGCTGACCCCGAAGTAGTGGGCAATCTCTACCGCGCTGCCGACCAGCAGCCGGGAGCCCAGGATCAACAGCGCCAAGCCTGCCACGATAAAGAGCAGATTGCGGGGCAAGCTGGCTGAAGTCACCGGCTCTTTTTGGCCAAACTCCTGCTCATACTCGGCCTGCACTGCCTTGGTTTCACGGCGGCTCTGGACAAACAGAAAGACGGTGTAAGCAAGGATACCGGCAAACAGCAAGGCACCTTCGAAGAAAGAGATACGGCCATCCCAACCAAACATCAGCACCAGCAGCGATACGGCTATCATCAAGGGCACATCGAAACGCACCAACTGCTGTGAAACCACCAGCGGCACGATCAAGGCCGAGACGCCGAGAATAAACAGCACGTTGAAGATATTGCTGCCGACCACGTTACCCACGGCGATCCCCGCCTGCCCCTCGAGGCCCGACTGAATGCTCACCGCCAATTCAGGGGCACTGGTACCAAAGGCCACTATGGTCAATCCCACCACCAACGGGGAGATGCCCATCATGGTGGCAAGGCGTGATGCCCCCCGCACCAGGTATTCAGCTCCCACCACCAGACACACCAGGCCCATGGCCAACCACAACAACGTCATCATACGGTTTCATCCTTGCAGTTAAAGTCCTTGAAATTATCATTTCAAATCAGATGCCTGCGCGCCTGCACAACTATCTTTCGCCATTGTAACTGGGCCTTGTGCCCCTGTCTCGGGCTCTGTTGAGTGGCCGGTCATTTACCTGCAAGAGGCCCTCGCCGCCGCGACCGTCACACCAGCTTGACGCGGGTTGCCCCCGCCACCGACACCACGGAGCGCTTGCCCTTGCGGCTGATCACCAACAGCGCCAGCACGATGAGTGCGATGCCGCTGCCCTCCACCGGCCCCGGGCTTTCGCCGAGCAGCCACCAGGAGAGCAGTACACCGGTCACAGGCACCGCCAAGGTGCTGAGGCTGGCAATCCCCGCCGGCAATTTTTTCAGCACAAACAGCCAGAGGCTCCAGGCCAGCGCGGTGGCGAAGATGGCGCTGTAGGCGAGTGCACCAAACACATAAGGCTGCCAGTCGATGGGCCGCTCCGGCACCAGCGCCGCCACCAGTGCCATCACTATGGTTGCGTAGATCATCTGCCAGGTGGTGAGGGACATCAGATCCACCTCGGGGTAGCGGGCATACATCCGCTTGGCGATGATGGCGCTGATCCCCCAGCAGATGCCAGACGCGATCCCCAGCAGCGCGCTCTTGAGGGATTCAAGGTGCAGCAGCCAGGGCTGGATCACCAATAGCAGCCCGCAGGCGGCCACCCCGACCGCCAGATAGTGCAACTTGCGCATCCGCTCACCGAGAAAGAGCGCCGCGAAGATCACCACCCAGAACGGCATGGTGTAGCTCAAAATGGCCACCTTGCCCGCCCCGCCGCTGATAAGAGCCCACTGGGCCAACCCCACCATGCCGCAGGTCTGGAACAGGGCGATGGCCAGGGTATAGCGAAATGGAGTAGGCCTGAGATAACGGCGCCCGCGCAGGGTCAATACCAGCAACAACACCAGAGAACCGCACAGGCAGCGCAGGGCTGTGAACTCGAATGCCCCCGCGTAGAGCATCACCTGCTTCATCACGATCCAGCTGTAACTCCAAATAGCGGTGAGCAGGACCAGCCCCCCCAGCGCCGCCATATTGATCTTTGTGCTCATTTCGTACCACGCATTGCTCTGCCTTTCGCCTTTTGTTCAGTTGGTCACCCTTTCTCGGGGTGGCCATCTTACCCCTGTGCTCGCGGGCTGCCCACGATCTATGGGCAAATAGCCTACGGACAAATAGCCTGCGGGCAAATCGGCCTCAGCCACGGCAGCGCCCTTGCCAAAAACAGCAGGGGGCCAAGGCCCCCTGTCTATCAACCCGCCATCGCGCAGCACACTACAGGCTGATCAGGGTACCTGTCTTGCCGGCGATCCCCTCGGCCGCCTTCTCCAGCAGGGTGATCAGGGATTTTCGCCCAGGCAGGGAGGTGGCGAACGAGAGCGCTGCCTCCACCTTGGGCAACATGGAGCCCTTGGCAAACTGCCCCTGGGCGATAAAGCTGTTGGCATCGGCCACGCTCAGGGTATCGAGCCACTGCACATCGGGCTTGCCGAAGTTGATGGCGACCTTCTCTACCGCGGTGAGGATGATCAGCATGTCAGCGTCGATCAGTTCCGCCAGCTTGGCACTGGCCCAATCCTTGTCGATCACCGCACTGACGCCGCGCAGGTGGTTCCCCTCCCGCAGCACCGGAATGCCGCCACCACCGACTGTGATCACCACCTGACCGGCGGCCAGCATGGCAGCGACTGTCTCTTTTTCGATGATGTCGATGGGTTTGGGGGAGGCCACCACCCGGCGATAACCGCGACCGGCATCCTCTTTGAGCCGCTCCCCCTTGGCCATCAGTACCTCGGCCTCCTCCTTGCTGAAAAAACCGCCGATGGGCTTGCTGGGGTCGAGGAAGGCGGGATCGTTTTTATCCACCTCAACTTGCGTCACCAGAGTGGCGACCGGCTTGTGGATGCCGCGAGCAAGCAGCGCCTCGCGCAGGGCGTTTTGCAGGTCATAACCGATATAACCCTGACTCAGGGCCACGCAGACCGACATGGGCAGATGGGGGGACTTGGGGTCGTGGCGGGCCGCCACCTCGAACGCCTGCTGGATCATCCCCACCTGCGGCCCGTTGCCGTGGGTGACCACCACCTCGTGCCCTTGGGCAATCAGGTCGGCGATGGTGTGCGCCGTGCTCTGCACCGCCTTCATCTGCTCGGGCAGGTTGTTGCCCAGAGCGTTGCCCCCCAGGGCCAGTACGATACGCTGTTTCATCTTGTGCTCTCCGATGATGAGGGTTGGCCGGCGTCATACCGGCCCGATTGTTCGCTCTATCGCTGCTTTTTGTGCCGTGGCAAACGGCCCCCGCCCTAACGGGTTACCAACTGCGTGGCGCAAGGGGGTGGCGCGCTGACCGCTTTGCCCAGCAGCGGATCAACCAGCTGCGGATCAAAAGGTGCCCGGGCCAGAAAGCGGCCATGCCCCCGTTGCCCGGTAAATTCGCCGTCGCGGGCCACTATCTCGCCGCGACTCAGGGTCATCCTGATCCGGCCGGAACAGCGCATCCCCTCGTAGGGGCTGTAGTCGCCGTTATCGTGCAGTGCGGCGTGGCGGATTTGGGTCTCACCACGGGGATCCATCAGCACCAGATCGGCGTCAGACCCCGGCTGCAGGTTGCCCTTGCGCGGCCAGAGGCCAAACAGGCGCGCCGAATTGGCGCTGGTGAGCGCCACGAAGCGCGACGGCGAGATGCGCCCACCGAGCACCCCGTGGGCAAACAGCAGCAGCATCCGGTTCTCGACCCCGGGCAAACCGTTGGGGCAGCGGCTAAAATCGCCGCCTGATAGGGTCATGCGCTGGGCGTGGGAGAAGTTGCAGTGATCGGTCGCTACCGTATCGATGTCGCCCGCAGCGACGCCGACCCACAGCTTGTCCTGCTCGCGGCGTGAGCGCAGCGGCGGGCTCAGCAGGAAGTCGACCCCGTCTTCGCGGTAGTAGCAGGCGTCATCGAGCAGCAGATATTGCGGGCAGGTCTCTACCCAGACCGGCTGACCCTGACGGCGCGCCAGTTTCAGATACTCCAGCCCCAAGCCGTTGGAGAGGTGAACGATATAGAGCGGCGCATTGCCCGCCAGCCCTGCCAGATTGATCATCCGGGCAATCGCCTCCGCCTCGCACTCCAGCGGACGGCTTTGCGGGTGATACCAGGGTTCATGGTGGCCCGCAGCCAACAGGGCCGCACGGCGCGCCGCGATGGCAGCATCGTTCTCAGGGTGGACGGTGGCGAGCGCCCCCACCTCTTTGAGGCGGGCCAGGGCGCGCAGCACGTCATGGTCCCCCAGCTTGTACTGGTAGGTGAGGTAGAGCTTGAAGCTGCTTATCCCCTCCTCCTGTACCATGGTGGCCATCTCATTAAGGATGGCGTCATCCACATGCTGGATCACGCCGTGAAAGCTGTAGTCGATCACCGCCTGATCGGCGGCGTAGTCGTGATAGCGGGCCAGCTGGTGATGCAGATTGCACCCCGCCGGGCCAAATCCCATGTGATCGACGATGGTGGTGGTGCCACCACAGGCGGCGGCACGGGTACCGCTGAAAAAGTCATCGCAACTGCGGGCGATGCCCACATCGATATTGAAGTGGGTGTGGACATCGATGCCGCCCGGCATCACGTAACAGCCGCTGGCATCGATCACCTCGGTCTCGCCATCGGGCTGGATATCGGCGGCGCGCGCGCGGATCACCCCGTTTTCGATCAGCAGATCCTGACGATATTCCCCTTGTGAATCGACCAGCACACCGTTTTTGATCAGCCGTTTCATCCCCACCACCTCGAACCTCAGATCGCTTCAAACACCAAGGCCCCGCCTGACCACAGACGGGGCACTTGCCACACTTGCAACAGTAGGGCGGCGATAGCGCTCGCCCTCCGCCCCCCTTACTTGTCCAGCTCGGCCAGATAGAGCATGGGGATCACCGCGTACATGGCGGCGCACTTGACCAGATGCTCTTTCCAGGTCTTCTCGTTCGGCGCGTGGGCTTCCGGCTCTTTACCCGGGCCAAAGCCGATGACCGGAATACCGTGGCGACCCATGATGGAGACCCCGTTGGTCGAGAAGGTCCACTTGTCCACCACCGGCTCCTTGCGGAACAGCTCGCGATAGGCCTTGGAGAGGGTTTTGACCGTGATGTGATCCTCTTCCACCTTCCAGGTCGGGAAGTAGCACTCGGTCGGGTAGACCAGACCTGTGTAGGCCGGACGGTCGTACTGGTACATGGAGACCTCGGCTCCGGCGGCTTGCACCGCAGGCAGGGCGCGGATCTCGTCCAGCGCACCTTGCCAGCTCTCGCCCCAGGTGAGGCGGCGGTCGATGGAGACGGCGCAACTGTCCGCCACGGCGCAACGGCTTGGCGACGTGAAGAAGATCTCGGAGACGGTCAATGTGCCCTTGCCGAGAAAGTCATCGTTGCCGAGGTTGTGGCTGAGCGCCTGCAACTCGCCCAGGATCGGGCCCATCTTGAAGATGGCGTTGTCACCACGCTCCGGCGCGGAGCCGTGGCAGCTCACCCCTTGCACCTCGACACGGATCTCCATGCGGCCGCGCTGGCCACGGTAGATCTGGCAGTCGGTGGGTTCGGTACTGACCACGAACTCGGGGCGGATCTTGCTCTGCTCTATGATGTACTGCCAGCACAGACCGTCGCAGTCCTCCTCCTGCACTGTGCCGGTCACCAGCAGGGTGTATTGATCTTCCAGCCCCAGATCCTTGATGATCTTGCCGGCATAGACCATGGAGGCCATGCCCCCTTCCTGATCGGAGGCGCCACGGCCGCCGATGATCTCGTGATCTTCCATCCCCTCATAGGGGTCGAAGGTCCAGTTGGCGCGGTTGCCGACCCCTACGGTATCGATGTGGGCATCCATGGCGATCAGGTGCGGGCCCTGGCCGATATAGCCCAGCACGTTGCCCATGGGGTCAATCTCGACCTTGTCGAACCCCACTTTTACCATCTCCTGCTTGATGCGCAGCACGACGCGCTCTTCATCGCAGCTTTCACTCGGGATGGCGATCATGTCGCGCAGGAACTGACTCATCTCGGCCTTGTACTGGTAAGCCTTCTCCAACACCATTTCAAACGGAATTTGCTTGCTCATTGTAATTCTCCAAACATTCGAGAGTGCGCGGCCTGTTCGTCGGCAACGCCCTGTACCCGTCACCGCGCCCCGTGGGCGAGGCGCGATCTGTTCTTTAATTCGTGTCTCTGTTCTTGCAGGGAGTGACTCGCAGCCGGGTTAATCGCAGGCCGGGTGTTTGCCTTCCCACACCACTTCCCGATAGTGGGTCACATCGGTATCCCCTTCGGTGTTGATGATCAGCACCACCGAGTCGCGCTCCAGCCCGAGGCGAGCCATCAGCGCCTCACGATCCGGGTGGTGACGCACTGCCGCCAGCACGCCGGTACCGACCGAGCCGGACTCACCGGAGATGATGCGAGGGTCATTGCCAAGGGGATTGCCCAGCACCCGCATCCCCAGCGCCGACACCTTGTCGTGGCAGGAGATGAACTGGGTGGTACAACTCTTGAGCAACGGCCAGCCGAGGGGATTGGGTTCACCGCAGGCGAGACCGGCCATGATGGTGCGCATGTCGCCCCCCACGTTGACCATCTCCCCCGCCACGCCGGAGCGGTAGATGCAGTCGGCCTGATCCGGCTCGATAACTATGCTGTGCAGGTTTCTCGCCCCGAAGCAGTCCACCAGATAACCGAGCACCCCGCCCGCCAGCGCCCCGACTCCGGCTTGCAGCAGCACGTGAGTGGGCTGTTTAATGCCCATCCCCTGCATCTGCTCGACCGCTTCATCGGCCAGAGTGGAGTAACCCTGCATGATCCAGGTCGGGATCCTGGTGTAGCCCTCCCAGGCGGTGTCTTGCACTATGTGCCAGCCGCGCTCTTGGGCCATCTTCATGGTCAGGCGCACGGTATCGTCATAGTTCATGTCGGTGACGATGCACTCGGCCCCCAGCGCCAGGATGTGATCCACCCGCTCCTGCGTGGAACCCTTGGGCATGTAGACCACCGCATGCTGCCCCACCTGCTTGGCGGCCCAGGCAACGCCGCGACCGTGGTTGCCATCGGTTGTGGTGGCGAAGGTCATCGGCTCCTTGATGGTGCGTTTGATGAGATCGAAGGAGAAATCCTCGATGGCCACCCCGTATTTTTCACAGAGCAGGTTGGCGATGGCGTAGACGCCACCCAGCATCTTGAAGGCATTGAGGCCAAAGCGCTTTGACTCGTCCTTGACCAATATATTTTTCACCCCGATATAGGCGGCCAGCGCTTTCAGGTCGCACAGGGGGGTCGGCTCATAACCGGCCAGTTTTTTATGAAAGGCACGCGCCTTTTGTGCTTCAACACGGGAAAACAGCGGTGATGGCTCGGCGGTAAAAAAGCGGTTATCGGCAATATCCATCTTCAGAGAAAATTGGGACATGAATACCTCACAGAGAGTCATCTCGCCGGGGATCATTGATTAAAAGGGGCACCGGGGAGAGAACCCGTGATAATAATTTCACCATGATGGCCGGGCGGGGAAATGTTCCCGGCCCGGCCCAACCATTATTTGACGCGCTTCTGCGCCTCTTTGAGCAAGCCCTCAAGCGCGGCACCCGGCGCCGAGAATTTACGGGCAACTATCATGGCGGCGATAATATAGGGCTTCCAGCTGGCCTCTTTATAAGTGGCGATGCGGTATTTCTCGAATACCCCTTCGCTCACCTCGCCCGCCTGACAGGAAACGCCGGAAATATCGGCGGGCAGGCAGTGCATATAGAGCGCTTCGCCCCCCTTGGTAAGGGTCATCATCTCCTCGGTGCAGTGCCAATCCTTGTGCTTGGCGTTCTGCTCCAGACAGTGTTTCTCCAGCTCTTTGAGGCCGGCGTGGTCGTTGGCACGCAGCAGCTCGGTGCGCTGCTCCATCACCTTGTAGGGAGCCCAGGACTTGGGATAGACGATATCGGCGTCCTTGAACGCCTCTTCCATGGAGGTGACCTGACGGAAACTGCCGCCGGAGGCCTTAGCGTTCTCATGGGCCACCGCGATCACGTCCGGGATCAGGTCATACCCTTCGGGATGCGCCAGGGTCACGTCCATGCCAAAGCGGGTCATCAGCCCTATGATGCCCTGCGGCACGGAGAGCGGCTTGCCGTAGCTCGGGGAGTAGGCCCAGGTCATGGCAATCTTCTTGCCTTTGAGGCTCTCCAGGCTGCCGAAGTGCTCCTGCAACCAGGCGAGATCAGCCATGGACTGGGTCGGGTGATCAATGTCGCACTGCAGGTTGACCAGGGCCGGGCGCTGGGGCAGCACCCCCTTCTCGAACCCTTCATCCAGTGCGGCGCCCACTTCACGCATATAGGCGTTACCGGCACCGAGGAACATGTCGTCACGGATCCCGATGGCATCGGCGCAAAACGAGATCATGTTGGCGGTTTCACGGACGGTCTCGCCGTGGGCGATCTGGGATTTGCCCTCATCCAGATCCTGCTGGGTGAGGCCAAGCAGGTTCAGGGCCGAAGCATAGGAGAAACGGGTACGGGTCGAGTTGTCACGAAACACCGAGATACCCAGGCCGGTATTGAACAGCCTGGTGGCGATGTTCTCGGCCCGCAGCCCCTTGAGGGCCTCGGCTAGCTTGAGGACCAGCGCCAGCTCCTGGGGGGTCTGCTCCCAGGTCAGCAGAAAGTCCTTTTCATGCAGGTTGGATTTGAGCTTATTGATCTCTTTGATTAACTGGTTCACTGCTTTCATCGTTAGCCCCAATCTGTTGATGAGATATGGATTGCTCCCCTTCCACTCACAAGGTCACCGAAAATAGGGTCATTGGGTGAGTTCATCGGTCAGCGTCAAATAAAAGCAATCAATAAGCGTGCCAATGCGGTATTTCAGGAGAAATAACGAAAAACAGAGAAATAGATGTGCGCCAGCGCACATGAAAGCGCCATTTAGCCATACTGGGTGGCACTTTCACGATAAATGCCGGCACACCTCAGTGACATTTAAAATAGTGCCAGGATAAGCGCTGATAATTATCACCCTGGCTATCAGATACGGGCAGCGAATTGATAGGCAAGGCGGGTAAATTATCATAATGATAATTTCCGTGCCCCAGACGCAGCCATTATCTGCGAGCAAACCGCCGCTTGCGACCAGCGGCGGTGTGAGGATCAGGCTTGCGCGGCGATCTCGTACTTCTTGATCTTGCGATAGAGGGTCGCAATTCCAATGCCCAGCGCCTGGGCAGCCAGCTTCTTGTTGCCAAGGCGCAGCAAGGTCTCCTCTATTGCCTGCTTCTCCATGCTCTCCAGCCCGTTTTCCCCGAGGGGCAGCTCCCGGCTGCGCTCGGACGGGCCGGTTTCAGCCATGGCGGGAGAGGCAGTGGCCGGCGCGGGACGACCCGCAGCCACCGGGTTCTCCCCGGCGCCGGGCCATTGATTGTGCAAAAGATGGGAGGGCTGCTGCAAATCCTCAGATATCGCCTCTGCATCACGGCGCTGGTTGCGCAATATGTTGGGGGGCAGGAGTATGCTCTCGATCACCTCCCCCGCCTGCACCACGTTGACCAGGTATTCGATGAGGTTGCTGAGCTCGCGCACGTTGCCGGGCCAGCGATATCCCTCAAGCAGGCCCATCACCTCCGGGCTCAGCCCCGGATAGATGAGGCCAATGCGGCTGGTGTGCAAGTTGAGGAAGTAGTGGGTCAGCAGCGCCACATCCCCTGCCCGCTCACGCAGCGGCGGCAGGTGAATGGGGATGACGTTGAGACGATAGAAGAGGTCTTCGCGAAACTTGCCCTCGGCAATGTACTGCTCCAGATGCTGGTGGGTCGCGGCTATGATGCGAATGTCCACCGGCACGGGGCGGCTGGCACCTATCGGCGTCACTTCCCGCAGCTCCAGCACCCGCAGCAGTTTGGCCTGCATGGTGAGCGGCATGTCCCCTATCTCGTCGAGAAACAGGGTGCCCTGATGGGCGGCCTGGATCAGCCCCTGCTTGCCGCCACTGGAAGCGCCGGTGAAGGCCCCTTTCACGTAACCAAACAGCTCACTCTCCAGCAGTTGCTCCGGAATGGCGGCGCAGTTGATGGCGATGAAAGGCTTGTCATGGCGAGGGCTGAGGCGGTGAATGGCGCGGGCCACCACCTCCTTGCCGGTGCCGCTCTCACCGCAGACCAGCACGCTGGAGGGGCTCAGGGCGATGCGATGGAGCAGTTTTTTCAACGCCCGCATCGGCTTGCTTTCGCCGATCAGGAGCGCCATGCCCTCGTCCGGCTCCAGCGGTTGGCTCAGGGCCGGATGGGACTGGTGAAACGCCATCAGAAACAGCTGCTGGCCCTGCACATGGTGCAGCTGGCCTATGATGAGCTCCTGGCGATCAGCCAGTGTGATGATGTGCTGCATGTGCCCGGTCAGCCCCTGCTGGGCGAAGGTGAGCGGACGCACGCCAATCTCGCGCCCCAGCAACTGCTCTTGCTGGCAGTTGAGCTGCTTGAGCGCCACCTCGTTGGCATAGCACAGCTGGCTCTTCTCGTCGAGCAGCAGGCACCCCTGATCCATGTGACTCATCAGGGTCAGGAACACCTTGTTGACCCCGTCTGACAAGCCACGGGAATCGAGCAGCTTGGCCACGAAGATGCTGGAGATGTGCTGCACATAGTCGCACACCTCCTGCAGGTTGTTATTGAGGCGGGCCTGCTGCTCGGCGTTGAAGGCCACCAGGCTGATGACCCCGATGCAGGTCTCCTCCACCATGATGGGCACCCCGAGGAAGGCGCGTTCCCGGCAGCTATCCTTGCAGCTGCACCCCTCACAGACAGGATCCTCGCTGGTGTGGGTGACTATCTTCTCGCTCTGGTGTTCGATCACGTAGCGCAACAGGCGGGAGTCCCCCTCCAGCTGGCGGCCGAAAAACGTGCCGTAAGGGCCGGTTCCCGCCACCCGCACCATGTTGGCGTCGACGATTTCCACTTCCAGTTGCAGCACGCTGGCCAGCATCTTGGCAAAGCGCA
This sequence comes from Aeromonas popoffii, assembly GCF_037818705.1. Classification (NCBI taxonomy): domain Bacteria; kingdom Pseudomonadati; phylum Pseudomonadota; class Gammaproteobacteria; order Aeromonadales; family Aeromonadaceae; genus Aeromonas; species Aeromonas popoffii. The sequence goes on from NZ_CP149129.1 coordinate 2,263,064, forward strand.
AGATGGTGGGCTGGATCTGCATCAACAAACATTGGTTACTGACGGACATCATGCTGTTAATCCCTTGGCTCCCACCCAGGGTGGGATTCATGCTGGCCAGATACTATGCCAATTCGACGGCAGCAACTTCGCCGAGGATCACGAAAAGGGAACTTGCACTCCCCCCTCTGCCGGGAGTGAGAGTTGGCGCAGACTGGGGAAAATGAGAGCGAAGGAGCAAGCCAGGGACGCCAGCAGGCGTCCTTGCAAGCAACACAGGGTCAACCGCTCAGATGCAGGGCCAGCCAGACCGCCAACGGGATCACCACGACCGAGAGCGCATTGCCGCCGAGCACGATACTGGCCACCTTCTCGGGCTGGCACTGGTACTGCTCGCACAGCATGTAGTTGAGCACCGCAGGGGGCAGCGCCACCGACAGCATCAGCAGCGGGATCCACTCCGCCTGCAACGGCAGCAACCAGACCGCCAGCCAGAGCGAGACGCCGCCCGCCAACAGGTAGAGCAGGTTGCACTTGAGGGCGAGCCCCAGGTGGTCAAGCTCCCCTTCCATCAGGCGGATACCGAGGGCAAACAGCATCAGGGGCACCGAGATCTGGCCGAGCAAGGAGGCGCTGGTCACCAGGTATTCCGGCAGCGCAATGTGCAGGTTAGCCACCAGCAAACCGGCGAGGGCGGCCCACAGCACCGGGCTGCGCAGCCAGAGCCAGCGGGAGGTGTTAGCCGAGAGGATGAACATGCCCACCGAGAAGTGGAGCAGGTTGGAGAGCACGAACAGTATGATAATGGCGCCCAGCTGCTGCTCGCCAAAGGCCAGCACCATCAGCGGAATGCCGAGGTTGCCCGTGTTGCGAAACATGGCGGGCAGGATCAGCGCCGGCCGGCTGATGCTTGTTAGCCTGAGCAAGGAGAGCAGCAAACCCGGCAACAGGATAACCAAGGCCCCCGCCGCGATGAGCGGCAGGTGGGCCATCAGTGCCAGCGGGTACTTGACCAGTGCCGAAAACACCAGCGCCGGGGTAAACAGCTCGATATTGGCTCGGTTGACATAGCCCAATGCCCCGCCCGGTCGCAACCGGCCATAGAGCGCGCCGAGGCCCACCACGGCAAACACAGGGATGACGATATTGAGCAGTGCGCTGAACATGGGCGGGCTCTTTACAGTTCGCGGGCGGGTGGCCCCATCAGCAAGACGGGATCCAGTGTCACTTCCAATGTGCCGTTGCTGACCCAGAGCTGACCGTCGGAGATGGTGCAGGTGAGGTGCATGGTGCGCGCCACCATGGCGGTCAGTGGCAGGGTCTGACTGTCGGAAAGCTCGATCACCGTGAGGTTGTCGTGCTGGCTGAGCTTGCCCTGATTCTGCTTCCACCAGACGTGGGTGCCACGGCCACCGTAGAGGTAGAGCACCACATGACGGGAGCGGTTACACGCCTTCTTCAGACGGCGCTCGTCGGGCTGGCCCAGTTCGATCCAGAGCTCGATTTCGTCGGAGTAGTTCTTGCGCCACAGCTCGGGCTCGTCGTCGGCACTGAGCCCCTTGGTGAACTCCAGCCGCTCGGCGGCGTGCCAGGCGAAAGCCGCCAGCCGGATCATCATGCGCTCATCGGTCTCGGAAGGGTGACGAGCCAGGGTCAGTGAGACGTCCTGATATTGGTGGCGGTCCATGTCGGACAGGCTGAGTTGAGCCTTGAATACGGTTGCCTTGAGAGCCATAGAAACCTTGAATACCTTGAGTGATCAATCCGGGGTGGAAAAACTGCGCGTCAGTGTAATCAAAATCGGCGATCGGTTCGACCACCTTGACCACACATTTGGCCTGAGTCTCGCGGATAAGTGTCGAAAAAGGCTAAAAAAACAAATGCCAGTCCGAAGACTGGCATTTGGCGGTATGAACGAAAGAAGCGTATCACTTCTCGGCGGACTTGACCCCGAAGGCATTGAGCAGCAAGCAGCAGGTCACTGCCACCGCCACAAACCCGCTCAGGAAGATAAAGGGCATGGCCCCGTATCCCAATACAGTCCAGATGGTTTGTTCAAGCAGACTCATTATGTGTCCTTCATCCAGTGAAATGGGTGTTCCTTTCGTGACGGGGTTATCTCCCCGTTCCTGATGACGCTATTTGACCCCAACCGGCGCCTGAGTCCTATGCCACCAAAGTAATAAATAGGGGGCTACTTTGCGCTGGATCAACAATTTAGCCCTTGGCCAGGCCAAATATGGACACAATTCAACCCATGTTGCCTGCCGCCCCTTCAGGGATCGCACAAAATGCAGGAGGCGACCCGGGGGTCGCCTCCTTGAGATGGGCCCTGCCGTCACCGGCACGACACTCTGCTTAGTAGAAGCTCAACTGCTCCGCCGCCATCGCCTTGAGACGTTCACAGGGTGCAAAGCGGTCGCCGTAGCGTTTCTGGTAGTGATCGAGGCGCCCCACCAGATGTGCTATGCCGAGCGTGTCCATGTAGCGGAACGGGCCACCGAGGAAGGGCGGGAAGCCGATGCCGAAGATGGCGCCTATGTCGCCGTCACGGGCCGAGGCCACCACGCCGCTGTCCAGCGCCATGGCCGCTTCGTTGAGCATCATCAGCACGCAGCGTTCGGCCATCTCCATCCGGGATTGCTTGGGCACAGGCTTGACTCCCAGCACGGCGTAGACGCTCTCGTCCACCGTCTTTTTGCCCTCTTTGCCGGTCAGCTTGTTGCGCGGCGCCGCCTTGCCGTAGAGGTAGAAGCCCTTGCCGTTCTTGCGTCCCTTACGATCGTTTTGCAGCAGCTTGTCGAACGCCTTGGGCGCCTGGAACTGCTCACCGCCCAGCTCTTTCTCCAGAATGGGGGAGATCTTGGCCCCCACGTCTATCCCCACCTCGTCGAGCAGGGCGATGGGGCCGACTGGAAAACCGAAATCGAGCAGGGCGCCATCCAGCACCTCCACCGGCTCCCCTTCCAGCACCAGCCGCGCCGCCTCGTTCATGTAGGGGGCCAGGATACGGTTGACGTAGAAACCGGCCTCGTCTTTCACCACGATGGGCGTCTTGCCCTGGGCACGGGCAAACGCCAGCGTGGTGGCTATCGTCTCGGCACTGGTGCCAGCGTGCGGAATAATCTCGGCCAGCGGCATCTTGTCCACCGGGCTGAAGTAGTGCAGCCCCACGATCCGCTCCGGGTGCGCCGCCTCGGCCGCTATCTGGTGGATGGGCAGGGAGGAGGTATTGGAAGCAAAGACGGTGTGGTCACCGCACTCACGCTCCACCTCCTTCACCATCTGATGTTTAAGCGCGAGATCTTCAAACACCGCCTCCACCACCATGTCCACCCGGTGAAAACCCGAGTAGTCCAACGTGCCTGACAGCAGGCTCATCTGCTTCTCCAGCTCGCTGCGCAACATGTGGCGACGCTTGAGCTTCTTGGCCAGGATCTCGTAGCTGTAGCGCATGGCATTACCGATACCACTACTTGCCACATCCTTGATCCGCACCGGCACCCCCGCCTTGGTGGCGGTCACGAAGGCGATGCCGCCCCCCATCAGGCCCCCGCCCAGCACGGCGGCGTGAGTGACCTTGCGCGGTTCGGCCCCCAGATAGGTGACCTCCTTCTTCATCTCGGTGGTGGCAAAGAAAATGGAGCGCAGGGCGGCGGATTCCGCCGTCATCACCAGCTCGCCAAAGTGGCGGGATTCGGCGGCAAGGCCTGCCTGCATGCCCTCTTCCACCCCGATGCGTACCACCTCGAGGATCCGCTCCGGCGCCGGGTAGTTGCCCCGGGTCTTGGCTTTGACCCCCTTGTGGGCCTGATCGAACAGGACCTTGCGACCCAGCGCATTGGTCTCCAGCAGCTTGCCCTGCAGATCCCGCTTCAGCTCGTGGCGGGGTTTGCCCTTCTTGGCCAGCTTGATGGCGGCCTCAAGCAGGATGGAAAGTGGTACCACATCGTCCACCAGCCCCAGTTTTTTGGCCTGCTTGGCTCTTACCTGCTTGCCGGTCAGCATCAGATCCAGTGCCTTGGCCACCCCGATGAGGCGCGGCAGCCGCTGGGTCCCGCCGGAGCCCGGCAGCAAGCCCAGTTGCACTTCCGGCAGCCCCAGCACAGTTTTAGCGTGATCGGTCACCACCCGGCCATGGCAGGCCAGCGCCAGCTCCAGCCCGCCGCCAAGGCAGGGGCCATGAATGGCGGCGATCACCGGGATGGCCAGCGACGCGATCTCGGCAAAGATCACCTGCCCTTCCCGCGACAGCGTCTGGGCATCCGGGGCACTGCTACAGGCCGCCAGCATGCTGATGTCGGCACCGGCGATGAAAGAATCCTTCTTGCCGGAGACCACCACCAGACCGATCAGCTCCTTGTTGGCCTTCACCTCGGCCAGCACGGTGCGGACCTCGTCCACGAAGGCGGCCTTCAGGGTATTCATGCTCTCGCCCGGTACATCCATGGTGAGAATACCGATGCCATCCTGGCGTACCGCCAGGGAAAAACTCTTCTCGCTCATCACTCTACCTCCAACACCATGGCCACACCGAGCCCACCCGCCGCACAGGCGGTGTTAAGCCCCAATCCCCCACCTCGACGACGCAGCTCGTGCAGCGTCTGGGTGATCATGCGCGCGCCCGTCGCGGCAAAAGGGTGGCCGTAGGCCAGGGAGCCACCGAGGACGTTGAACTTGTCCATGTCCACTTCACCTATGGCTTGGCTGCGCCCCAACTTGTCACGGGCAAACTCGGCGCTCGCAAACATCTTGAGGTTGGCCAGGGTCTGGGCGGCAAACGCTTCGTGCATGTCGATCAGGGTGAGATCGGCGAGGGTGATGCCGGCGCGGTCCAGCGCCAGCGGCGTAGCATAGGAGGGACCCATCAGCATGTCCTGCCAGACATCGATGGCAGAGAAGGCGAAGCTGCGGATATAACCAAGCGGCTCAAGTCCCAGCTCTTTGGCCCGCCCTTCGCGCATCAACAGTACGGCGGCGGCGCCGTCGGTAAGCGGGGTGGCGTTGGCGGCAGTCACTGTGCCATGCATCCGGTCAAACACGGGTTTGAGCTTGGCATAGCTCGCCAGATCGGACGCTTCGCGGATGTTGTTGTCTCGCTCCAGCGGCGACGTGTAAGGGGGCACATGGGCGGTAAACACCTCGCCGCTCAACTTGCCATCGGCCCAGGCTTGCGCCGCCAGGCTGTGGGAGCGGTGGGCCAGCGCATCTTGCGCCTCGCGGCTGATCTGGTGGCTCTTGGCCATCTGCTCGGCGGTCTGCCCCATGGAGAGGCCAGTGGAATACTCGGCCACAGCGGGCGGCACCGGCATCAGATCCTTGATCCTCAATGTCCGCAGAATATTGAAGCGCTGCTGCAGGTTACGTGCCTTGTTGAGGTCCACCAGGGCGCGCGCCAGCTTCTTGCTAACGCCGATGGGCAGTACGGAGGAGGAGTCTGCCCCGCCGGCGATGGCGATGTCGACCGTGCCGGCCATGATGGATTCGGTGACGTTAGCCACCGCCTGGAAACTGGTGGCGCAGGCGCGCGACACGCTATAGGCATCCGTGGTAACGCTCATGCCGGTGCCGAGCACGATTTCGCGGGCTATGTTGGGCGCTTCCGGCATCTGTACCACCTGGCCGAACACCAGCTGGTCGATGAGTGTGGGATCGAGATCGGTGCGGGCGAGCAGCTCGCTCACCACCAGCTTGCCAAGATCCACCGCGGGCACGCCGTGAAAGGCGGTGGCCTGCTTGGCAAAGGGGGTACGCAAACCCGCCACGACGGCAATCCGTTCGCCCTGGCGAGTCGTCAGTTTCAATGGCTGTTTCATCCTGGCTCCTTGGGTTAAAAGGCAGAGGTCTGACCTCATTGCGCCACATCTTAACAATCCACTCACAAATTTCATACGGCTGATTGAAACTTAATTGGCCCCATCTTTGCCCCCTCCCTCGCCCTCGGGGGCCAACTGGAGTATAAAAAGAGCAACCTCCATAAAAACAACGGGTTCATCACATGGCAGCAGCCGAGTTCAGACAGCTTGGGGACTATCTTGGCAGTCAAATTCTGGGACAGGGAGCACTGATAGAAGGGCTGCTGATCGCCCTGCTATGTGAAGGACATGTGTTAATCGAAGGCGCCCCCGGTCTTGCCAAAACCCGCGCCGTCAAGGCGCTGGCCGGGGCCGTGGAGGGGCGTTTCGCCCGCATCCAGTTTACCCCCGACCTGCTGCCTGCCGATCTCACCGGCAGCGAGGTGTTTCACCCGCAAGACGCCAGCTTCGTGTTCCAGCCCGGCCCCCTGTTCAACCACCTGGTGCTGGCGGACGAAATCAACCGGGCCCCCGCCAAGGTGCAATCCGCGCTGCTGGAAGCCATGGCCGAGCACCAGATAACGGTGGGCAAGAAGAGTTGGCGCCTGCCACCGCTGTTCATGGTTGCGGCGACCCAAAACCCCATAGAGCAGGAAGGGACCTACCCGTTGCCGGAGGCCCAGCTCGACCGCTTCCTGCTCAAGCTGCTGGTGGAGTACCCCAGCCCTGCCATGGAGCTCGCCATCTTGCAACTCAACGCCCGGGGCGAACAGCTGACGCCACCGCCAGTCACCCTGAGCCAGGCCGACCTGCTGGCGGCCCGCTCGGCGGTACAGGCAGTCCAGATGCAGGGGCGACTCGAGCACTATCTGGTGCAATTGGTGTGCGCCACTCGCCCGGACAGCGGCCTTTGCCCAGAGCTTGCGCCCCTTATCGCCGTGGGTGCCAGCCCCAGGGCCAGCATAGGCCTGGCCCGCGCCGCCCGCGCCAAGGCTTGGCTCGCCGGACGGGACTTCGTGCTGCCGGAAGACATACAACAACTGGCACCGGCCATACTGCGCCACCGCCTCATTCCCAGCTATCAGGCACTGGCAGACAACCTGGACAACGACATCCTGATCGCCCGACTACTGGACGCAATACCGTGCCCTTGACTTCCCACCCGGCCCCCCGCGCACATCCCGATATTGCCCTCACCCTGGCCCAGTTGCTGGCCATCCGGCTGTGGGCGAGACAGGGGCCGAAGCCGCGTGTCCAAGCGGCCCAGCAGGGCCGGCTTGGCCGCATGCCGGGGCTCACCTTTCGCGAGCTGCGCGCCTATCAGGCGGGGGATGAGGTGCGCCACATCGACTGGCGGGTCACAGCCCGGCTCGGTCGCCCCTACACCCGACTCTACAGCGAGGAGCAGGATCAGGCCCACTGGCTGCTGCTCGATCTCTCCCCCGCCATGTACTTCGGATCCCGTTGCCAACTCAAGGCACGCCTGGGCTGCGAGCTGGCGGCGGCCCTCTTGTGGCAGGGGGAGAAACAGGCCAACACCCTGATCTGCCACGGCGTTGAGTGCCATGTCCACCCCCAGCGCGGCCCCCTGGTGCCCTTGCTGGAGGCCCTGTGTCACCACTACGACAAGGGGCTGGATCGCACGCCCCTGCCGCGATCACTGGCCCAGACCCTGGCACGGCTCACCCTGCCTCATGGCGCCAGATTGACGATCATCACGGATCACCAACCCTGCGATGCGGCCCTCTGCCAGCAGTTGCAACTGCTCGGTCGACGCCACGACATCCACTGCTGGCAGATCCGGGATCCGCTGGAGGCAGACCTGCCCGACCAGGGACGGCTGGCGGTGCAAGCGGGCAGACAGAGAGGCTGGCTCGACGCCACCCAGCCAGGCTTTGCCCACCGCTACCAACGGGCGGCCGAGCGGCTGGCCCGGCAAAGCCATCAGCAACTGCTGCCGCTGGTGCAGCGTCTCTACCGGCTCGACAACGGCCAGCCGCTGCAACGCCAGTGGCAGGAGGGTGCGTGTCGCCAGTTCTGAGCCTGCTCGCCGCCATCTCCAGCGCGCCTCCCGTGTCCGCGCTGGCGGCGCAGCTGCGCGACATCCACCCTGGCCCCATGTTGGTCCAGGCACCGGATCCCCGCCTTCAGGGCTGGTGGGCGCTGCTGATCATACTGCTGATGGGGGCGCTGATCGGCGCGGCCCTGCTCAGCCTGCTGCGCTATCGCCGCTGGCAGCGACAAATCGACTGGCAGGCGCCCGAGCTGGTGCCCCGACTGCAGGCCGCGCTGCGCGAGGCCACCCTTGGCCGCTGGCCCGAGGTGCGCACCTTGCAAGGGGAGGCCTGGCTCGCGTTTCTGGACAGGCAGGGAGGCAGCCAGTTCCGTGAGTTTGCCCCCCTGTGGCCACACTGGCTCTACGGTCAGGGGATACCGGATCCCCGCCAACGGGAGGCGCTGCGCCGCGCCTACCTCCGTTGGGGGCGAGCCTGCTGCTGCCTGCCACAGAGGGTGATCACACTGAGGATCCGTTGGCAACAGGGTCTGGCGCGCCTGCGCACCAGCACTAGGACCGGGAGATCATCATGATCCTCGCCTGGCCCTGGTTTGCGCTGGCACTGGTAGTGCCACTCCTGGTGCGCTTCGGCCTGCCGCCGCGTTCAACCGACCAGCACCATGGAACTACGCTGGCGCACGACGGCTTTCCTCTGTTGCGTGCCCACGCCGGCCAGCCACTCTGGCGCATGGCCCTGTGCTGGTGCGCCCTGGTGCTGGCCCTGTGCCGCCCCCAATGGCAGGAGCCGCCCCTCGTCAGTTACCAGAGCAGCCGGGATCTGATCCTGGCGGTGGATCTCTCCGACAGCATGCGTACCCAGGACATGCTGGATGAGGGGGAGCAACGGGACAGGCTCAGTGCGGTGCGCCAGCAGATAAGTCAGCTGATCCAGGCCCGCCCCGGCGATCGCATCGCCCTCATCGTCTTCGCCGATCACGCCTACCTGCTTTCGCCCCTGACCCAGGAGACCCAGGCTCTGCTCACCCTGGCCCGCGAGCTGGACTTCGATCTGGTGGGCCGCACCACGGCACTGGGGGAAGCCATACTGCTGGCCCGCCAGCACGCCGACCCCAACCGCCCCACCGCTCTGCTGCTGGTCACCGATGGTCGCAACACGGCGGGCAGCGCCGATCCCCTGAGCGAGGCAAAACGGGCCGCTGCCAGCGGCATGACCCTCTATACCCTGGGGGTGGGGGCCGATCCCGATACCTTCGCCGAGGCACTGGCTCCGGCTCAGAGCGATCCCAGCACCGAGCTGGACGAGGCCCTGCTGCAACAACTGGCCAAGATGGGCCATGGCCGCTATTTCCGCGCCCGCACCCAAAGCGATCTCGATGCCATCAACCAGACCCTGGATACCCTGGAGCCCGTCGCCACGCCCCACACCCACTATCGACCCAACGTCGAGCTCTACCCCTGGCCGCTGGCGCTGGCCTGGCTGCTGCTGATCTGGCCCGCCCGGCTGCGCTGGCCCCGCTCCTTGCGTCTACGCTGGCGACTGCCACGGGGGCAGGCTCATGATTAAACAACGCTGCCAGGGATGGCCGTCATGGAGCTGATCCTCTTGCGCCCGCTCTGGCTGCTGGCCCTGCTGCCCTGGCTGTGGCAGGGCTGGCGTCGTCGCCGGCAGCCACCGTTGCTCGCCCCTGCCATGCAGGCCTACCTGCTGCCGGGGCGCCGCCGTACCCTGCCCTGGCTCTGGCTGGCGGGTCTGCCCGTCATACTGGCCCTCAGCGGCCCCGCCCTGCGCCAGCAGAGCCAGGCCATCCCGACACCGGCCCTCGACATCTGGTTACTGGATCTCTCCCGCTCCATGCTGGCTACCGATCTGCTGCCAGACAGAGCCACCCGGGTGCGGGTGCTGCTGCAGGATATGTTGGCCGAGGCCCACCCGGGCAAGGAGGGGCGCCCCATCGCCCTCATACTGTTTGCCGGCGATGCCTACCTCGCCATGCCTGCCACCCGGGATCACCAGGCCATGGCGCTGCTGTTGCCCGACCTGCGCCCGGCCATCATGCCCAAACAAGGGAGTGCCCCCGAGCGCGCCGTGGCGCTGGCGCTCGACCAGATCCCCCCGGGCCAGCAAGCACGCCTGCTGCTGGTCACCGACGGTCTCTCGGCGCAGCAGGCAGAGAGGATCCGTGCGCTCTGGCCCTGTCAGGGCAGCCTGTTTTGTCATCAGCAGGCGGCGCCCCGCCTCGATATCCTGCTCGCCAACGGCGGCAAAAGCAGCAGACTGCCGCCCGCCACCAGCGAGGTACAAGGCTTTGGCGCAACCTTAGGCCGCGAGCTGCCCGCCCCCGATGTGGCGACCATGCAGCAGCTGGCCAGCGAGCTTGGCGGTCAGTTGCAATGGCTGCAGGCCGGGCTGCCACGCTTTGCCCCCCTCCCCATGAGCCAGACGCTGACGGCCCATCAGTCACGGGATCTGGGCCCCTGGTTGCTGCTGCCCCTGCTGCCCTTGGCCCTGCTGGCCCGCGTCGGCACGCTCTGGCTGCTTCTGCTGGCCGCAGGTACTGGCCTCTTCAGTCCACCTCCCTTGCAGGCCAGCCCAGCCTCCGCGTTATCCACGCAGGAGAGCCAGGCCTGGCAAGCGTTCCAGCAGGGGCACTATCTGGCAGCGGCTCGCCGCTTCCAGGACCCCGTCTGGCAGGGGAATGCCTGGTACAGAGCCGGTGACTACGCCCGGGCCGTCGCCGCCTACACCCGTGCCAACAGTGCAACCGCCCACTACAACCGGGGCAATGCGCTGGTACAGCTCGGGGATCTTGCCGCCGCCGAGCAAGCTTATCTGGCAGCGCTGGCGCTAGAGCCCGGCCACCAGGATGCACTCTATAACCTCGCCCTGCTGCGAGCCCAGCCGCCCCAGGCCAGCCCGGCTGCGCAAGATCCCAAGCCCATCGACGCCCCCGAGCAGGCCACCACCCCGGACGCGCCGCTGCCGCCAGCCCCCCCCGTGGTGCTGCTGGAGCAGCGGCTGCGCAAGGAGGCCGAGCGTCGTCAGCTCAAGGAAGAGGTGAAAGGCACCTGGAATAGAGCACTGAAAGGGGATGACACCTGGTGAAAATCAATCCTCTGCTGTGTGTGCTGCCTTGCTGGCTGCTGCTCTGCCTGCTTTCAACCCCTGTGCTGGCCGCGCCGCCAAGGGCAGAGCTGTTGCCGGGGGCCGACAGCCGTGACTGGCTGCTGGTCATAGAGGCGGACGGGGAGCGCCAGAGCAACGAACTCGTCATCGCCCCCCTGCTGCGCCAGTTCGCAGTGGGCAAGGTAACCATGAGCCGGGTCACCACTCCCGTGCACAGCCTGACCCGTTGGCAGATCCCGCTGCACACCCTGGATACGAGCCCCGAGGTTGTGCCCTCCCTATCACTTGGGCAGGAGCAGACTCCAGCCTTGCCCCTGCCGCTGCGCCGCCAGGCGGGCACACTGGTAGCGCAACCCAGCCAGGCCATCTCCCCCATAGAGCTGCAGGCCAGGGTGCTGCATCAGGGGCCGCTTTATCCGGGCCAACCCTTCATCTATCAACTCAGCCTCTGGTTACCCGCCAACATGGAGGCCCCCAACCTCACAGAGCCAGCCAGCGACGCCTTCACCATTCGCCGCCTGGGCGAGGATCAGTGGCAGGCCCCGGCAGGGTCAGGACTGCCGGGCCGGCTGACCCGCAACTGGCTGCTGCAGGCCAGAGAGCCCGGGCTACATCCGCTGGTATCGCCGCGTTTTCAGGGCCGTCTGCCCCAGGATAACGGCACCAGTGACCCCCTCTCGGCCAGAGCGGACACCCTGTTTGTGAAAATCGACCTGGCGCCGCAGCAACCAGTGGCCAGCCAGTTGACCCTGAGCCAGCAGTTAAGTCCGGCCTCGGGTGCCAGGGTGGGAGAGCCGGTGATCCGCACCCTGACGCTGGTGATGGAAGGGGGCGATGGCAACCGGCTCACCCTGCCCAAGCTCACCGGGCCCTCAGCCCTGCCCGCCGCAATGGCGGCAAGACCGGATGGAGAACAGCAGCAGGAGCGCTTTCTCGCCAAGGGGGTGCTGCGCTTCGAGCGCCAGTGGCGTCAGGCCTTGACGGCCACAGCGCCAGGCGACTACCTGTTGCCAGCCATCACGCTGCCCTGGTTCAACACCCGGAGCGGGCGCATCGAATACGCCCGTCTGCCCGCCACCCCGCTGCGCATCGAGGCAGTCACACCGACACAGGAAGCCTTCACCGGACCAAACCATGAGAGCCTTTACTGGGTGATCTGGGCCCTGCTGCTGCGCGCCCTCTGGCAAGGGTGGCCACGCTGGCACGCCTTCTATCGCTTGCAGCGGGCACTGCGGCGCGAGGATGCAAACCATGCCAGAGCGACCTTGCTGGCATGGGCCAGCCTGCGCTGGCCACGACGCTATGCGCACCGCACCGCACACCTCACTGACTTGCCCTGTCGCCATGCCCCCGCGCTTGCCACCGGACTCGCCGCACTGGATCGCGCCTGTTTTGCCACCCAGGCCTCCCCCTTTGACCGTCAGCCCCCATGGCAAGGCCTCGCCGGCCCGCTATGCGCGTATGAACCTGTTGCGATAGCCTCTGGCCTCATGCTACTGGCACGCCTGGGTCAATGACCCTTGGGGACACTCATATAAAGGAAGCCCAGCGATGGCGTTAGGTATTTTCAAAAAAAAAGGAGCCACCGTCGGAAAGGATCCCACGGTTTCCCCGGTCTATGGAGGCATGGCAGACAAACAGACCAAATACGAAGCCCTGGTGCATGCCCTGCACGGGGACATTTATCGCTACGCCTACTGGCTATGCCGGGATCCGCAGGTAGCGGAGGATCTGGTGCAGGAGACTTTCCTGCGCGCCTGGAAGGGCATCGACTCGCTGTTCGATGACAAGGCCGCCAAGACCTGGCTCATCACCATATTGCGACGGGAGAATGCCCGCCGGTTCGAGCGCAAGCAGTTCGATCTCATCGATCTCGACGAGCATCCCCAGAGCGATCCGGATGCCTTGCACAACGAGCAGGAGATGGAAAACGAGTGGCTCAGACGCCACATAGCCCGCCTGCCCGCCGAGTATCAGGAGCCCCTGCTGTTGCAGGTGTTGGGGGGCTTCAGCGGCGACGAGATAGCGGCGCAACTGGGATTGAACAAGAACACCGTCATGACTCGCCTGTTTCGGGCCCGCAACCAGATCAAAGAGGCCATGGAGTCAACGACACAACAGAGAGGACACACCAATGGATGAGCTGGAATTTCGCCGGCGGGCCATCACCCATCCGCTGGAGCATGACCCCGCCTTTCTCGATGCGGCGCAGGCCACCCCCGCCAATCGCAAGCATCTGGACGAGATGAAGCAGCTGGACCGTCGCCTGCATCAGGCGCTGGAGGTCGAGGTACCGGCCGGGCTGGCCGAGCGCATCCTGCTCAGGCAGGCGCTGAACGCCGAACAGGAGAGCCAGGTTCCCCTGCAAGTAAGCCCGCGCAGCCAATGGCGCCCGCTGGCCATGGCTGCTTCGGTCGCCTTCCTGCTCGGCATGAGCACCCGCTGGCTCAGCTGGCCGCTGACGCCACCGGCTGAACTCTCCCTTGCCCAGGTCGCCATGGCCCACGTCTACGGGGAGGAGCCCTTCATCAAGGATGTGGATGAGAAGGTGAGCCTGCGCACCATCAACGCCAAGATGGAGAAATATGGCGCCACCCTGATGGGCATGCAAGACCTGAACGTCACCTACGTCAATCACTGTGCTTTTTACCAGGGACCGGCGCTGCACATGGTGTTCCAGGGCAAGATGGGACCCGTGACCCTGTTCCTGGTGCCCAAGCATGTGCCACTCACCCTGCAGCCCACTTTCGAAGATGGCCAGCTCAAGGGGGAGATAGTACAACTCAAGGGGGCCAACATGGTGTTAATCGGTGACATGCAGGAGCCACTGGATCCGATGGTGCAGGCGCTGGGGTCCCGTCTGCACTGGTCGATTTAACAGGAGTTAACCCAATCCTGACTCGCATCGCATCGCATCGCATCGAGTCAACTGCACGGGCAGACAATCCGGTTGTCTGCCCGTTCCTCTCCTTTCCCACCACAATCCTCACTCATTTGCCGCCCAATCACTGCAAATGGTCAAAATTATTTTTGTGATGCGGATCAGCATTAACGCTCGGATTTCATTCAATAAGTGGCAAAAGAGACTATTTAAACGCCAAGTTAAAACAAATGATTAACACAATAGTCACTTTTATGTATTCTGCTGTCACTGGTCTGATTTCTTACCTCCTACCAGAACCATAGAATCACGCCAGAATTGAATGGGAAGAAGCTGAAATAACAACAGATCTTGTCATATACGGTGGCAAAAAAGCCCTGATGCTGACAGAAAATCTGCCTACAAGAGAGAACACTATGACAACTGCCTTTTTCAAAAAGAGCCTGATCGCTGCCGCCGTCACCCTGGCCAGTACCCAAACCTTCGCCTCCGCGTTCCAGCTGAACGAACACTCAGCCTCCGGTCTGGGTCGCGCGTACTCAGGGGAAGCCGTCGTGGCGGACAATGCCTCCGTGGTGTCACGCAACCCGGCAGCCATGACCCGCTTTGACAAGATGGCACTCTCCGTCGCCGGCACCTATATCAAGCCGGATGTGGATGTAAATGGTGATATCTATGCCGGCCCCACCAAGTTGGCAAGCGCCAGCGAAAGCGGTATCGCGCCAAGCGCCTTCGTGCCTGCCACCTACTTCATCCAGCCGCTGAACGATCAGTGGGCATGGGGTATCGGCATATTCTCCAACTACGGTCTGTCCACCGAATATTCCGACAACTTCAACGCAGGCTCCATTGCCGGCGATACAGAGCTGCTGACCGTCAACATCAACCCGAACATCGCCTACCGCGTCAACCAGCAATTCAGTGTCGGTGCGGGTCTGAACCTGGTGTATGCCGAGGCTGAATTGAACCGCCGAGCCGGTGTGCTGGCCGCCGTGCCGCCACTGAGTGGCGTGCCGGGCATCGGCAAGGACACCATCGTCAGCCACATGAAAGGGGATGACTGGGGTTACGGCTGGAACGTGGGCACCATGTATGAGGTGAACGAGAACAACCGTTTCGCCCTGACCTATCGCTCCCAGGTAGACCTGACCTTCAAGGGTGACTATCGGGGAACCTCCTCCGGCTTCAAGACAGTCGGTGGCGAACTGCCGCTGGAGCTGCCAGCCCAGGCCGAATTCGCCGGTTACCACCGCCTGAACCAGCAATTTGCCACGCATTACTCGGTGAGCTGGACCGACTGGAGTGCCTTCCAGGAGCTCAAGGCCACCAGCGGCCAGTGCAACAGCGCTGACGGTGTCGGTGTCTGCCTGCACAAGCCGGAGAAGTTCAAGGACTCCACCCGTTACTCGCTGGGCGGCACCTGGTACGTCAATCCCGCTTGGGAAGCTCGCATCGGCTTCGCCTACGACAAGACTCCGATCACGCAGGAATACCGCAGCCTGAGTATCCCGGACTCCGATCGCATATGGTACAGCGCCGGTGCCACCTACCACATCGACAAGGACATGAGCGTCGATTTCGGTATGGCCTATCTGGACGGCAAGAAAGTTGACGTCAACGAGAAGCTGGTCGAAAACAGCGAAGCGCTGCGCTGGAAGGGTACCTCCCACGGTAACGCCCTGCTGGCCTCCGCTCAGTTCAACATGAAATTCTGATCGTCAGCCAATTGACAAGAGCGCCTACGGGCGCTCTTTTTTATGCCCAATTTCGTTTTCAGCGTACATCTGTAGCAAACAGTTGTTCACTTTTCCTTTTTTATCAAGCTATTAGCCCCCTATCCTTCAGCATTTAATCTTGTTTTTCTCCCCACAACGCCTCTGCCGTTGCCTTACTGGTCATACCATATAAAATCCTGCACCCGACCATAAGACAGATTGAACGCCAAGTTCACTTTCAAGGACCATCCCATGCACTCCACCATGACGCCGTCTCTCATCGCCCTGCTGATGCTATCAAGCCAGGCCCAGGCGGCAGGTTTCCAGCTGGCAGAACAATCCGCCACCGGCATGGGCCGCGCCTTCGCAGGCGAGGCCGCTATCGCCGACAATGCCAGCGTGCTCTCCCGCAACGCCGCCGCCATGACCCGCTTCGATCGCATGGCCTTCTCCGGCGGCTTCATCTATGTGCGCCCCGACGTCAACATCCAAGGGATCACCCGGGTCCCCACCGCCATGGGACCCGTTACGCTGGATGCGAGCGCCCACGACATTGCCGATGATGCCTGGATACCGAACGCCTACCTGATAGTGCCGCTCAATGAGCAGTGGCGACTGGGGCTGGCAGCGACCGCCTACTACGGCCTCGGCGTCGAGATGCCGGACAACTATAATGCCGGTCACTTCGGCAATGTCTCCGATATCAAGACCCTGGATCTGAGTGCCTCACTGGCCTATCGCATCAACCGTGTCTGGTCTGTCGGTGCCGGCATATCCGCCATTCAGGGGGAAGGGGAAGTGGGTGGCACCTTCCCCTCCAACAACAAGATCGCCAAGCACCTGAAGGGGGATGGCTGGGCCATGGGCTGGAACCTGGGTACCCTGCTGACGCTGTCGGATGCGACTCGCATCGGCCTCTCCTACCGCCACGACGTGACCCTGAGGCTCTCTGGCGATGCCATCGGCATCGATCAAAACGATCAGCCATTTACCGATACCGGCAGCCTGGAACTCCCCCTGCCCGCCACCGCCGAACTGGCGCTGTTTCATCAGCTGACGCCTAGCCTGGCGCTGCACTCAAGCATCAACTGGACCAACTGGAGCAAGTTCGTGCAGCTCGAATCCGAGCTAGACCACCACGGCGTCATGCACATCAAGGACGAACATTGGGAAGACAGCTGGCGCTACGCTCTGGGCCTGACCTATCAGCTGGCACCACAATGGCAACTGCGCTCCGGCCTGGCCTATGACCACAGCCCGGTGCCGGCAGATCGCCGTACCATCTCAATCCCTGACTCTGATCGGGTCTGGTATAGCGCCGGGGTGGGTTACCAGATCGACCGCCACCTCTCGCTGGATCTGGGTCTGACCCTGATCGATGGCAAGAAGGTGGAGGTGACCGAAACCATGCAGCTGAAACCCGGGCTACCGCAGACCACCTCCACCTTCCAGGGTACCTCGGAAGGGGATGCCTGGCTGGCCGGCCTGCAGTTGAATTACCTCTTCTAGCCCAAGCAGAGGCAGATCTCTCCTGCCATACAAGCACTATGCCAGTTATTGACCGTTTCCAGTCCGGTAGCACTGGCATAGTGCGCATCTTCACAATAAAATCAGTCCAGTACCCACACTGGAGAGATGCATGTATTCATACGTAGCAAGGCAGCCCATCCTGGATCGGGAATTGAATACCCACGCCTATGAGCTGCTGTTCCGCGACAGTCTGAATAATGTCTTTCCGGTGATCTCCTCCCAACAAGCCACAGCCAGACTGGTGGTCGAGCAGTTCCTGCAACAGAACATCGATCAGCTGCTCGGTGGGCATCCCTGCTTCATCAACTTCCCCCACTCCCTGTTGCTGGAGGGGCTGGCCGAATGCCTGCCACAAGATAAGGTGGTCATCGAGATCCTGGAAGATGCCGATCCCGATGATGCCCTGCTGGCCAAGGTGCAGCAGCTGCATGGGCTAGGTTATCAGCTGGCGCTGGACGACTTCACCATGTCGGACGAGTGGGAGCGCTTCCTGCCCTATATCCACATCATCAAGTTCGATCTGCGCGCCACCTCGCTGTTGCGGATCAAGATGTTCATCCAGCAGCATAAGCACCTCTCGCTCACCTATCTGGCGGAGAAGGTAGAAGACAAAGCGGAGTTCGAACGGGTGAAAAAACTCGGTATCGATCTGTTCCAGGGTTTCTTCTTCAGTCGACCCGAAATGGTGAAACAGGCCACCATGCAGCCCGCTCAGGTGGTGGTGATGCAACTGCTTAATGTGGTCAATCAGGAGGAACCCGACCTCAATCGCATCGAGCAACTGCTAAGTCAGGACATATCGCTGTCACTCAAGCTGCTGCGTTACGTCAACCACCTGAAGAGCCACGCCAATCCGATCTCCTCCTTTCGCCAGGCGGCCGTCTATCTTGGCCACGCCCAGCTCAAGCGCTTTGTAACCCTGGTCGCCACCACCAGTGCCGGCCATGGCAAGAGCGCCGAGCTCTATCAGATGTCCATGATCCGGGCCCGTTTCTGCGAGCTGCTGGCCCACGCCCATGCCCCTACCCAGCAGGCACAGCAAGCCTTCATCACAGGGTTGTTCTCGCTGCTGGATGTGCTGATGGAACAGCCGATGGACAAGCTGCTCGGCACCATTCCCCTGATCGAGGAGATCCGGGTCGCCCTGCTGGAACGCAAGGGCAACCTGGGATTTTATCTCTCGTTCTGTGAGGATTATGAGAGTGCAAACTGGCAGCGCATCACCGCCAAAACGGCCCGGCTCGGGCTCAATGAAGAGAAGGTCAGCCAGCTCTATCTGGCCGCAACGGCCTGGGTCAACCAGCAACTCCAGGCCATGGCAGACACGGATTAACCCAGCTCGATGGCAACCGCCGTCGCCTCTCCCCCACCGATACACAGGCTAGCCACTCCCCGCTTCAGGCCACGCGTGCGCAACGCATGAATGAGGGTGACCAGGATCCGGGCGCCGCTTGCCCCCAGGGGATGACCCAGCGCGCAGGCCCCGCCGTTCACATTCACCTTGTCATGGGGCAGCTTGCAGCCCGCCATTGCCAGCATACTGACCATGGCAAACGCCTCATTGACTTCGAACAGGTCAACCTCTTCCACTCGCCAGCCCACCTTGGCCAGCAAGCTGTGGATGGCGCCGACCGGGGCGCTGGTGAACTCGGCAGGGGCGGCCGCATGACTCTGATAACCCACCAATCGTGCCAGCACGGGCAGACCCAGTTGCGCGGCCGTCTCGGCCCGCATCAGGATCAGCGCCGCCGCCCCATCCGAAATGGAGCTGGCGTTGGCTGCCGTGATGGTGCCCTGCTTGCTAAATGCCGGTTTCAAGTGAGGGATCTTATCGGGCCTGGCCTTGGCGGGTTGCTCATCCTCGGCAAGCAGCAGGGTATCTCCGGCCAGCACCGGTGCCAGCTCATCCCTGAAGGCACCGCTTTGTTGCGCCGCCAGGGCGCGCGCCAGGGAAGCGATGGCAAAAGCGTCCATGTCGGAGCGGGCCAGACCGGCGCGATCAGCACTCACCTGAGCGTAATGTCCCATCAGTTGTCCTTCATAGGCATCCTGCAGGCCATCAAGGAACATGTGATCCAGCACACTCTGATGCCCCATTCGAAAACCGCTGCGCGCCTTGTCAAGCAAGTAGGGCGCACGGCTCATGCTTTCCATACCGCCTGCGATCACGATGTGAGTGTCACCGAGGCGCAAGCCATCTGCCGCCAGCATCACCGCCTTCATGCCGGAACCACACACCTTGTTGACCGTGGTACAGGGGATGCTGTCCGGCAAGCCGGCCTTGAGCACCGCCTGACGCGCAGGCGCCTGGCCCACCCCGGCACTGAGCACATTGCCCATATAAGCTTCATCTATCTGCTCCCCCTTGAGGCCGGCTTGCACCATGGCGGCCGCAATGGCGCAAGCGCCCAGCTCAGGGGCAGACACATTGGCCAACGCCCCCTGGAAGCCCCCCATGGGGGTGCGTTTGGCCGCAACAATCACAATATCCATCAATTGCACTCTCCTTGTTACCTGGACATAACATATGCTGCTCCCGCTGCGGGAACAAGACTTGCGGGGCAGTTGACGTTTGGGTAAGGTGCCAGCCTGCATTGACAACAAAATGACAGTCAAGATAGCGCCATGAACCGAACCAAGGATGACTCACGGACCTACAGCATCAGCGAACTGGCCCGTGAATTTGATGTGACGACCCGAAGTATTCGTTTTTATGAAGATCAGGGACTTTTGAATCCCGCCCGTCAGGGACAGACCCGGATCTACAGCCGGCAGGACCGGGTACGCCTCAAGCTGACCCTGCGCGGCAAGCGGTTGGGTTTCAGCCTGGCGGATATACGCGATCTGTTCGATCTCTACGATGCGGACAAGAGTAGCCGAACCCAGCTGCAGACCATGCTGGGGTTGGTTGCCGACAAGCGGGAGATGCTGGAGCAGCAGCTGGAAGACATCAAGATGGTGCTGCTGGAACTCGATGCCGCCGAGCAGCGCTGCCAGCAGGCACTGAACCAGTTGCAGAGAAGCACTGGGGATAAACCATAAAAAGGGGCCGAACGGCCCCTTTTTCAATGACTCGTTTGTGTTCTTGTTATTTTGACCAACGATCCGGATCGTAATCCGGGCTGTAGCGGTCGACGATAATGGCGCAGGCCGCGTCCCCTGTGATATTCAGGGCGGTACGGATCATGTCGAACAGGCGATCCAGTGCAAACAACAGCGGCAGCCCCTCGATCGGGATCCCGGCAGCCAGCAGCACGGCCACCACCAGGAAGCTCGGGCCCGGCACTCCGGCCTGACCAATAGCTCCCAGGGTCGAGGTCACTATGATGGCGGCCCAGGCACCCATGGAGAGATCTATGTTGTAGACCTGGGCGAAGAAGATGGCGACCAGACCGTAATAGATGGCATTGCCGCTCATGTTGATGGTGGCACCGAGCGGCAACACAAAGGAAGCCGTGGCGTTGGTCACCTTCAGATCCCGCTCGCAGGTTTCCATGTTCACCGGCAGGGTCGCCATGGAAGAGGCGGTGGAGAAGGCGACGATCTGCGGCTTCTTCATGGCAGAGAAGTACGTCATCACCGGCGTATTGGAGAAGATCATCACCAGCAGCGGGTAGACCACAAAGCCGAAGATCAGCGTGGCAGCCACATAGACCACGAACAACTTGAGTACCAGGGTCAGCACGTCGAAACCGTAGGTGCCTATGGCCTCGGCCATCAGACCAAATACCCCGAGCGGTGCTATCAGCATCACCTTGTTGATCATCCAGACGAAGGCGTCCACCAGCGTGTTGAGCCCGTCCACCAGCGGCTTGGCGCGCTCGCGGGGCTGCTTGGCCAGCGCGATGCCGAGGAACATGCAGAACACCAGGATCTGCAAAATGTTGGCCTCGTTCAGTGCCTGGAACACGTTGGTCGGGATCATGCCAAGCAGGGTCGACACCGCATCCGGCAAGGCGCCCTTGTCAGCGTAGTCACCGGAGAACATGGAAGCCATAGAGCCAAAATCGACCCCGACGCCCGGTTTGAACATTTGCCCCATGACCAGCGCCAGCAGCACGGCCAGCGCAGAGGTACCGAGGAAGAAAACCAGGGTGGTGACCCCTATCTTGCCTGCCGCCGGGCTGGCGCCCAGATTGGCCGCGCCCGACAGTATGGCGACGGCCACCAGCGGGATCACCAGCATCTTGATCAGCTGGATAAAAAGGGTACCGAGCGGCGCAAAGATGGTGGCTTGTTCACCCATGAACGCCCCCACCAGTGCCCCCAGCACCATGGCCACCACAACCTGGAAGCCAACGTTCTTTATGAGTCCTTTTGTTAACACAGAATGTTCCTTTTATTAGCAAATATTCACACTTTCCCAGTGTAATTAACCAAACAGGGGAAGAAACCTTGTTCATTCCCCTGAGCGCGCGCTTTATCTCACATTTATCTGCTATTTTAAATCGCCAGATCGTTAACGGGAGTTATTGATAAGTTTGCAAAAAAGTAAAGATTCAAAAGGAACATGGTGATTTTTGCTGCTTTGTTCATGACAACTGACAAAAAAATGTGCTATTTTTGCTATTCAAACGTGCATACAGGGATGGAAACATGCTGAAAGTTAACGAATATTTTGACGGAAATGTAAAATCCATTGGTTTCGAGCAAAAAGGAGATAAAGCCACGGTCGGCGTGATGAATGCGGGCGACTACCAGTTCAATACCGCCGCCCCCGAGCGGATGACGGTGGTCAAGGGTGCCCTCACCATACAACTGGCCGATGAGGATGAATGGCGCACCTACAGTCAGGGCCAATCCTTCGACGTGGCGGGCCACTCCTCTTTCAAGCTGGAGGTGAAAACCCCCACCGCCTATCTGTGCGAATTCCTCGACTGAGTGACCGAATGCAGATGAGTGGCTGAACCGTGCCAAGGAGCGGGCCCAAGTCCCGCTCCTTCTCTTTGACGCCCGCGCGCTCATTCCAACCTTTCCTGCCCGCTGCCAGCCACTCATTTGTATGCCGCCATCACACGCCTCAGCTTCCCTGCTTTCCATCGACTACAAAAAAATTACAATGTTTAGACAAACCCCATAATCGGAGTGGTGTCATGATCAGTGTCTTCGACCTGTTTTCCATCGGGATCGGCCCTTCTTCTTCGCATACCGTGGGGCCGATGCGGGCCTCCTGCACCTTTGTTAAAGAGCTCAAGCGACAGGGTCTGCTACCCCGGATCGAACGGGTAGAAGTGGAATGCTACGGCTCCCTTGGTCAGACCGGCAAGGGCCATGGCACCGGCAAGGCCATCATTCTGGGGTTGGCCGGCTTTGATCCGGAATCAGTGGACATAGAGGCGATTCCCGCCTTCCTCAGCGAAGTGGATCGCAACCAGTCGCTGCTGCTGGCAGGCGAGCAGCCATGCCAGTTCGCCCGAAGTGGCGCCATCATCTTCAATCGCCGCAAGACACTGCCCGCCCACTCCAACGGCATGACGCTGCGGGCCTTCGCCAGCGAAACCCTGCAGTTCGAGCAGACCTACTACTCGGTCGGCGGCGGCTTCATTATAGAAGAGAGCCACTTTGCCAACGCCAAAGAAGAGGCGGCCCGCTTCGATGCCGCCCATCCCATTCCCTACCCGTTCGAGAGCGGCGCCCAGCTGCTGGCCCATTGCCAGGAGAGTGGCCTCTCCATCTCGGGTCTGATGCTGGCCAACGAGAAGGTGTTTCGCAGCGAACAAGAGATAAAAGCGGGACTGCGCAAGATCTGGCAGGCGATGCAGGCCTGTGTCGAGCGCGGCTGTCGCAGTGAAGGGGTACTGCCAGGTGGCCTCAAGGTGAAACGCCGGGCCCCGGCCCTCCATCGTCAGCTCAGTTGCGAGACCAACTTCAACAAGGATCCCCTGATGGTGATCGAGTGGGTGGACTTGTTTGCGCTGGCCGTCAACGAAGAGAACGCCGCCGGAGGCAGGGTGGTCACCGCCCCCACCAACGGCGCCGCCGGCATCATTCCCGCCGTGCTGCACTACTATGATCGCTTCGTACGCAAGGTGGATGATGAACTGCTGCTGAGCTACTTCCTTACCGCCGCCGCCATCGGCATCCTATATAAGAAGAACGCCTCCCTGTCGGGGGCCGAAGTGGGCTGCCAGGGGGAAGTGGGCGTCGCCTGCTCCATGGCCGCCGGCGCCCTGACCGAAATCCTGGGTGGCAGTCCCGCCATCGTCGAGAATGCCGCCGAGATCGGCATGGAACACAACCTGGGCCTCACCTGCGATCCGGTGGGCGGGCTGGTGCAGGTGCCCTGCATAGAGCGCAACGCCATGGGCGCGGTCAAGGCCATCAATGCCTCCCGCCTGGCCCTGCGTGGCACGGGTGAGCACAAGGTGTCCCTGGACAAGGTGATCAAGACCATGTGGGAAACCGGCAACGACATGAAGACCAAGTACAAGGAAACCGCTCGCGGTGGCCTGGCGGTTAACATTACAGAATGTTAATAACAGCCAATTGACTCCACTTCGTCCCAAAATACCCGGCCTGGCCGGGTATTTTTATGGGCAAACGCTTAACAAAATGGATAAGCATCAAAATAAATTTTATACTCGCGTCTCTGATTCAACAAAAATAGATCTATTTCAACTTTTTTTAGGCTTTGAACCGTTACACTGCGGTTATCTGGTTCATTGACCTCGGCGACGACGCCCTCGTCCCATGGATCACCCCGTTTCTGCGAGTGGGCATGGCGCCCCCTTCTATCCTGAGGTAATTGTTACATGATCAGCGTTTTTGATATCTTCAAAATCGGTGTTGGCCCCTCCTCTTCCCACACTGTCGGCCCGATGAAAGCTGCCAAACAGTTCGTGGATGAACTGCGTGCAGGCGGCAAGATCCGTGACATCACCCGGATCCAGGTCGATGTTTATGGCTCACTCTCCTGGACCGGTAAAGGTCATCACACCGATACCGCTATCATCATGGGTCTGGCGGGTAACCTGCCGGAAAACGTCGACATCGACGCCATCCCTGAATTCATCTCCCGCGTAGAGCAGACCGGCCGCCTGCCGATCGGCCTGCACTGCCACACTGTCAGCTTCCCCAAGGGTGCCATGGTCTTCCATGATGAGGCCCTGCCGCTGCATGAAAATGGCATGAAGCTGACCGCCTTCATCGAAGATGACGCTGTCTACAGCAAGACCTACTACTCCATCGGTGGTGGTTTCATCGTCGACGAAGAGAACTTCGGCAAGGCCGACAGCGGCGACATGTCTGTCAACTACCCGTTCAAGAGCGCGGCGGAGCTTATCGCCCACTGCAGCCAGACCGGGCTCTCCATCTCCACCCTGATGCTGGAGAACGAGAAGTGCTTCAACACCCCGGAAGAGATCTACAAGAAGCTCGGCAAGATCTGGAACACCATGCGTGAAGGGATTGAGCGTGGCTGTCGCACCGAAGGTGTGCTGGCCGGCCCGCTGCGTGTGCCCCGCCGCGCGGCGCCCCTCTACCGTCAGCTGACCACCAACGAAAATCTCTCCAACGATCCGATGAATATCATCGACTGGGTCAACATGTTTGCCCTTGCGGTGAGTGAAGAGAACGCCGCCGGTGGCCGCGTCGTCACGGCACCGACCAACGGCGCCGCCGGTATCATCCCGGCCGTGCTGGCCTACTACGACAAGTTCATCCAGCCGGTGGGTCGCGACGAATACACCCGTTTCTATCTGGCTGCCGGTGCCGTGGGCATGCTCTACAAGATGAACGCCTCCATCTCCGGCGCCGAAGTGGGTTGCCAGGGTGAAGTGGGTGTCTCCTGCTCCATGGCCGCCGCGGGTCTGACCGAACTGATGGGCGGCAGCCCGGAGCACGTGTGTGAAGCCGCCGAGATCGGCATGGAGCACAATCTGGGTTTGACCTGTGATCCGGTTGCCGGTCAGGTGCAGGTACCTTGCATCGAGCGCAATGCCATCGCAGCCATGAAGGCGGTCAACGCCTCCCGCATGGCCCTGCGTCGTACCTCCAAGCCCCGCGTCTCCCTGGACAAGGTCATCGAGACCATGTACATCACCGGCAAGGACATGGACTCCAAGTACCGTGAAACCTCCCGTGGTGGCTTGGCCATCAAGGTGATGCAGGTTGCCTGCGAATAAGCAGCGGCTGCCAAAAATACAAAAAGGCGGGAATTCCCGCCTTTTTGTTGCCCGTTATTTCGATTGCCTCGCCTGACTTGTCATCCCTGCTCATCCCATATTCCCGCGCCCCATTCATCCCTCAAGATAAATACAGTGTTCCACACACCACCTGAATCGTCCGGGTCTGCACCGATTATTCCACGAGGCGATCGGCCAGGGTGCCCACCGCCACCACGAAATAGTGGGAGCGATTCCAGTGGCGCAACACCAGATAGTTGGGATAAGCCAGATAGGCGCGGCCCTTGGCATCATCGGGGCGCACCAGAGAGGCCTGCATCTCGACCCCGGGCAAGGGTGAACCATCAAGCTGACGAACGCCGAGAGCCTGCCACGCCGACAGCTGCCGGGTCTGCTCCAGCCCGAGCAAGGCGGGATCCAGCCCCTCTGGCAACTTGACCTGACGCCCCCAGGTTTCATCGCTGTGCCAACCATTCTGCTGCAGATAATTGGCTGCCGAACCAAACACATCCGCGAGATTGCCCCACAAGTCCTTCTTGCCATCCCCATCCTGATCGACCGCGTACTTGAGGAAGGAAGATGGCATGAACTGCACCTGCCCCATGGCACCGGCCCAGGAGCCCTTGAAGGCGGATGGGGTCACATGCCCCTGCTCTATGATGCGCAGGGCATCCAGCAGTTGCCCCTTGAAAAAGTCCTCCCGCCGACCATCCCAGGCCAGGGTTGCCAGCGAGGAGATCAGCGGATAGGTGCCGGTCAATTTACCGAAATTGGTTTCTATGCCCCACAAGGCGACAATAAAACGGGGCTGCACGTCATATTCTGCCCCTATTTTTGTGAGCAGCGGCAAATGCTGACGATATAGGGCCTTGGCCTGATTGACTTTCCATTGCGGAACCGCGCGTGGAATATAGCTGTCCAGCGTCAGTTTAAATTCTGGCTGGTTTTTATCGTGTTTGATGGCGGGCTCGATGACCCGAATATTGGCAAAGGCAGCGGCCACCGTTTCGGGCTTGATACCGGCGGCCAGGGCCTGCTGTTTGAGTCCAGCCACATAGGCGTAAAAATCGGGGCTGGCCTGCAACGGGGCACTTAACAGCCCGCTGAATAATAACAGAGCCAGCCGACACTTCATCAGCGCGAGGCCTTTAATTGTGCCTTGTGCTGTTCCAGCAGATTTTCCGGCGGCGGTGGCACCTGCAGATAGAAGCCCTGGCTTGTCAGCGCCGCCATCACCCGGCTGGTCGAAGCAATCCCCAAGGGCCTGGCTGGGTCCAGCTTGGTCATCAATACCAGCTCAGGGCGACCAAATGTCCTCATCAGCACCTCGGGTACACGGGAAAAATCCTCTCTTCTTTCAACAAAAAGATAGGTCTCGGCTTTTTTGCGACTTTTATAGACTGCACATAACATGGAAATTGATATAATCCGACGGGTTTATTGCCTCTGATGGTGGCAAACTATAACATCAGGAATTGAATAACAATAACGGATTACCGTCTCTGTCTCGGGGAAGATTCATGGTTGAGCGCGATAACGAATTGAAAGGGACCACCTTCACTATTTCTGTGTTGCATATCAGCGATGGCAAGCCTGAGCGGATCCGCCAGTTGCTGGCGGCAAAGGTCGCCCAGGCACCCCTGTTTTTTAATTGTGCTCCCCTCGTCATCAATGTGGAACGGCTTGCGGATATTCCCGACTTCGAACAGCTTAAGGAGCTGGTGGAGTCTGAGGATTTCGTGCTGGTCGGGATCACAGGGACACAAAATGAGGCGATGAAGACGGCCGCCAAAGCGGCGGGGCTGGCGGTGATGGCCTCTGGCAAGAGCCGCAAGGCCGAGCATCCGCCGGAAAAAACACCCATCCCGGCGCCCGTGGTCGAGGTAAACGCCACCCCGGCGCCTCTGGTGCCGAGCAAGGTACACGTGGGCCCGGTGCGATCCGGCCAGCAGCTCTATGCTGCTGGCACCTCGCTGGTGATACTGGGCTCGGTGAGCCCGGGAGCCGAAGTCATCGCCGATGACAGCATTCATATCTATGGCACCCTGCGCGGCAGGGCCATAGCCGGTGCCAAGGGCAACACCCAGGCACGGATCTATTGCCAGCAATTACAGGCTGAGCTGCTATCCATCGCAGGCACGTTTCAACTGAGCGATGCACTGCCGGCCGGCCTGATACAACAGCCAGTACATGTCCGGCTGGATAACGAACAACTCCGAATAGACCATATCAAATAGAGTTACAAGGAAGCGAGAATGGCGCGAATCATAGTCGTTACATCGGGTAAAGGTGGCGTTGGCAAGACCACAACCAGCGCGGCCCTGAGCACAGGTTTGGCTCAGCGTGGCCACAAGACGGTGGTCATCGATTTTGACATTGGCCTGAGAAATCTGGATCTCATCATGGGCTGCGAGCGGCGCGTGGTGTATGACTTCGTCAATGTGATCAACGGTGAGGCCAACCTCAATCAGGCCCTCATCAAGGACAAGCGCTGCGAAAATCTGTTCATCCTGCCTGCCTCCCAGACCCGGGACAAGGACGCCCTGACCCGTGAAGGGGTCGAGAAGATCCTGGATCAGCTGGCGGAGATGAAGTTCGATTACATCGTCTGCGATTCGCCAGCCGGGATCGAAGCGGGTGCCTTGATGGCGCTCTACTTTGCCGACGAGGCGATCGTCACCACAAACCCGGAAGTCTCTTCCGTGCGTGACTCGGATCGCATCCTCGGCATCCTGGCCTCCAAGTCCCGTCGTGCCGAGCGCGGCGAAGACCCGATCAAGGAACACCTGCTGCTCACTCGCTACTGCCCGACCCGCGTCAGCCGTGGCGACATGCTGAGCGTGCAGGATGTACAAGAGATCCTGGCTATCAAGCTGCTTGGGGTGATCCCGGAGTCCCAGGCTGTACTGCGCGCCTCCAACTCGGGGGAGCCGGTCATCCTGGACAAGGAGTCCGATGCCGGTCAGGCCTATGAGGATGCCGTTGCCCGTCTGTTGGGCGACACCAAGGATTTTCGTTTTCTGGAAGAAGAAAAGAAGGGCTTCTTTAGCCGACTGTTCGGGAGTTAAACATGTCATTATTGGATTATTTTCGTTCCAACAAGAAACAAAACACCGCACAACTGGCCAAAGAGCGGTTGCAGATCATAGTCGCGCACGAGCGTTCATCCAGAGGGGGGCCGGATTACCTGCCCCAGCTCAAACAGGACCTGCTCGAGGTGATCCGCAAATATGTGCAGATAGACCCTGACAAGATCACGGTCCAGCTGGACAAGAAGAGTGATGAGCTGTCGGTGCTGGAGCTCAACATCACCTTCGCCGATGACAAGAAGGGATGAGCTGACGCCCCATGCGTGACCCCTTCCCTCAATGAAGACCGGATCCTGTACCAGGATCCGGTTTTTTATTGTCACAGATGGGGCCGGCTCGCGGAGCAGATCTCGCCAAGGGAGAAGGGGCCAGCTAGAATAGCGCGCGCCACCGTCCGGCATCGCCAGCGGGGCTTCTTTTTTTATTATCTGGAACAGACCAATGTCTTTGAACGACGAAATGCACAGCGTCGAGGAACTGCTCGACACCGCCCTCGAACTCTTCATGGAGCTGGCCTCCGACAACCTGCCGGAGCAGGAGATAGCCCTGTTCAACCAGGCGTTCAACGATCGGGGTCTGCTGGCGGAGACCGATCCGGCCGATGACTGGGAAGCGGACGTGGGTTTTGCGGTGAGCGATGCCGAGTACGCCGAGATTTGGGTCGGGCTTGGCAATGCCGAGCAAGAGTATGAGCATCTGTTTGCCCGCATGCTGCTCTCCCGCCGTGTTGACGAGAAATTCTGCCACATCGAATGGCTGCCCCAATAATTCCGGATCCCGATGATCCGCGCCACTACATCTGGGAGAGCGAGCCCGAGCCCGTGCGACCCGCACTGGGGCGACGCCTGCTGAGCTGGCTCGGCAGGCTGCTGCTGGCAGCGCTGGTCAGCTCCATCGTCTCGGTGGCACTGCTGCGCTTCATCGATCCCCTCATGTGGTCATGGCGCATCGAGCGGGCCCTGTTTCCGCCCGCCAAGGTGGCCGAGGTCAAGCACGACTGGGTGCCGCTCGAGCGCATTTCGCGGGAGCTGCAGCTGGCGGTGATCGCCGCCGAGGATCAGCGCTTCCCAGACCATAACGGCTTCGACATGAATGCCATCAGCTCGGCGCTCAAGCACAACCAGCGCAGCGAGCGGGTGCGGGGCGCCAGCACCCTCAGCCAGCAGACGGCCAAGAATCTCTTCATGTGGAGCGATCGCAGCTTCTTGCGCAAGGGGATCGAGGCCTGGTTCACCCTGCTGATGGAGCTGGGCTGGGACAAGTCACGCATCCTCGAGGTCTATCTCAATATCGTGGAGTTCGGTCCCGGCATCTATGGCGCCGAAGCCGCCGCCAGGCACTATTTTGGCAAACCGGCCGCCCGCTTGACCCGCTATGAAGCCTCCCTGCTGGCCGCCGTCCTGCCCAATCCCTGGCGCTATCGGGTCAAGCCGCCCTCCCCCTATGTGCAGCAGCGTTCGGCCTGGATCCGCCGCCAGATGGGGCAGCTGGGCCAGGTCACCCTCAACAGGGTGCACCAGGCCGACTAAGGCATTCGGGCTCGGTAGGCGCACCTCAAACCTATGGGCTCGACCCCATCACGCTCCCCGGCCACAGAAGGTCAGTCAGAGTTCGGCGGGGAAGTCTCGGCCGGTGGGCCCAAATGACCGCCAACCGTGCTCTGGTGCAGCGGTAGATAGTGCCACCACCAGGCCTCCCGCCGTCGCTTGATCTGCTGTCGCCGCACCCGTCGCTTCATGTTCTCACTCCTGTGAACACGGACCGGGCTCAGCCAGCCCGGGTTAACCACCTCATCAACCATACCTCCTGTCCGCTTCGTTGGATAGGCAACAAGCGGCCATCCGCACTGGTCTGGCCGCCACCGTCAATACTTGCTACAGTAGCGAACCTCGATGTATCTGGAGTGATTTCATGGAACAGCGTACCCCGGATCAGCTGGTCGAATGGGCCTATGATCAGTTTCTTGAGCAGGCCGCAGACATGCTGGCCCCCGAACAAATCGTCGACATCACTCTGGAGTTCGAACAGCGTGGCGCCGTCGAGGCGACTCTGCCCAACGGAGACTGGTCAACCGAACTCGGTGTACCGGTCGACATGGAGCGCTGGGTCGAAGTGTGGGTTGGCTTGCTGGACCATCAGGATGAGTTTGAGGTGATCTATGCCACCTTCCTGCTGCCCCGTTATCTGAACGAGCACCCTGTTCATGTGCGCTGGCACCGCCAGCAACAGGCATAAAAAAGGCGCCATGGGCGCCTTTCTTGTTTTTGTTCTTCGCTAAGCCTGCGCCGCTATGGCCTTGGCCAGACAGCGTCGACACCAGCAGGTGCTGGCCTGTTGCATCGGCAAGGCAGGCAGCTGGCTGCACCAGCACTGATCTATGGTCTGACCGGCCGAGACGGCGCAAAACGCCGGTTCGCCACAGCCAGGGCACACATGGGTGCTTTTTAACCCATCCAGCTCTGCCATCACCGCCAGCTGGGCGTCGCTCTCCATGGCCGACCAGTGCCCTATCTCGGTCAGGGTACGACCACAGCCGAGACAGAGCCCATCCCTGGCCTGACACTGGCCGATACAGGGACTCGGCATTTATTCGCCGTCCGGCGACGCTGCGGTCTCTGCCTCGACCAGCGTGATGCAGTTGTCTTCGATGACAATCTTACCCTGCTTGTAGAGACCGCCGATGGCCTTCTTGAAGGTGCCCTTGCTCATGTTGAACAGCTTGTAGATGAGCTCGGGTTCACTCTTGTCGCCCACGGCCAGGCTGCCACCCTGCTTCATCAGCCGGGTCAGGATCCGGCCACCTGCGTCGTCCATCCGATCCATTCCCGGCTTTTGCAGGGTCAAGTCCAGTTTGCCATCATCACGAACCTGCTTGACCCAGGCGGTCAGCGGTCGACCTGTCATCACCCGGCCAAACACCTCGTTCTTGAACAGCATGCCGGAGTATTCACCGTTGACGACAGCCTTGATGCCAAGCGGAGTGTGTTCGCCCGGCAGCGCCGTGACCTCGTCGCCAGCCTTGAAGGGTGGCTGATCAGTGCGCAGGAAACGTTCCAGCCGGCTGGTGCCCACCATGCGGCCCTCGTTGTCGAGCATCAGGTGCACCAGATAGACGTGGCCCACCTGCATGGGTTTGTTCTGCTCGCGAGTCGGCACAAACAAATCCTTTTTC
The DNA here is from genome assembly GCF_037818705.1 of Aeromonas popoffii. Lineage (NCBI taxonomy): Bacteria > Pseudomonadati > Pseudomonadota > Gammaproteobacteria > Aeromonadales > Aeromonadaceae > Aeromonas > Aeromonas popoffii. The sequence goes on from NZ_CP149129.1 coordinate 2,294,489, forward strand.
ATGCCCCAGTCGAGGAAGGCCCCGATCTTGTTGGCATTGACCACCTTGAGGCCGACTATGTCGCCCACCATGGCAAAGGGCTTGTCGGTAGTGATCACCGGCTCGCAGTCGGCATCCAGATAGAGAAAGACTTCCACACCGTCATCCTCGGCCACGCCTTCCGGCAGCTGACGCTTGGGCAGCAGCAGCTCGCCATATTCGTCGGCCGCAAGCCAGGCGCCCCTGTCTTCTAGCTCGATTACGGTGAGGGTGTTCATCTTGCCAATCTGTAACATGGTGATCTCTTCTTTCATTATCCGGATGGCCAATATTTCATTGCCCGTATGGGCGCGCATGTTACCTCAAGAGCGGTAACCGGGCCTAGTCCCCTTGCCCTTCTCCCACACGATTTTCGGGGTAGCCAGCTCGGCTTGTGGCGATATCATCGCCAGTCAGCCAGGGCTTGGCTGCAAATAACCCCACTTTTTGGTAGACTGCGCCGCTGTTAAAATCCAGAGGAACTGTCGATGAATCCATCCACTCGTACCCGTCATCTCAATCAATGGATCCAGACCCACAGTGGGCAGGACATGACCTACCCGGCGCTGCACGGTTTTCTGTGTGCCCGCCTGGTGGGACCGGATGCCCCTGACTGGCAAGCCCCGCTGGCGGGACTGCTGGAACAGGATGCCGAGCTGGATGAGAAGAGTGCCGAGGCATTGCACCACCTGATCGCCGAGCTGGAAGCACAGGCTGACGTGGCCCAGCTCGCCTTGCCAAGCCAGTGCCGCCTCCCTACCGACAGCCCGGAGCAGGTGTTTGCGCAGAGCCACCCCCTTGGCCAGTGGTGTTACGGTTTCAGCCAGGGGTTTGCCTGCTGGCCCAAGCCGAAGGATCTGAACGATCCTACCACCCAGTACCGCTTCAGTCTGGCCGCCGAACTCAGCCTGTTTCGCGACAAGCCCATGGCCCAGATGCTGCACGTGGCGGCTGGCAGCGAGCTGCCCTTCATGGAGTTTTGCAAACGCCAGCGTCAGAACATGAAGACGGCGCTCAATCAGCTGCTGCAGTTGGATGAGTATCAGGCAGTGCCCGACGCTCAGGCAGCCCTCGACAGCAAGCAGGCCGAGCAGTGGCAACAGTGGTTCGAACTGGCCGATGCCTGCCGCGATCCCCAGGCTCGCCTTGGCTGGTTTGACAAGGTGATTATCGATGCCGAGCCCCTGTTCGACGACACCTTCTGGCAACAGATGGCTGGCCACAGCTGGAGTGCCTACGAGGCCCGCCCCCTGCTCGCCGCCAGGGCCGGCCGGGCCGATTGTCTGTTGCGCCTCGGCCAGCTGGAGCAGGCTCGCCAGGAGTATCTGGCGCTGCTCGACCTGTGCATCGCCGATGAGCTGGGCTGCCGTTATACCCTCTCCAGTCTCTATGCCCTGCAAGGGGATTGGAGCGCCCTGCGCGCCTTGCTGGTCCGCTTCGACGAGGCCTCCAGCTGGCTGCTCTACAACAGGGCGTTGATGGCCTTTGTCTGTGATGGCCCCGAGGCGGCGCTGCCACAGCTGGATGCGGCCATCAAGGCCAACGCCCACGTGCCGGCCTGTCTGCTGGGTCAGCGCAAGCTGCCCAAGCAGGAGCCCCAGAGCTGGCAGGCAGGCAGTCGCGATGAGGCGGCGCGCTACACGTTGCAGAGCCGCGAGGCTTGGCTCAAGCACAACGCCTTGATCTGGCTGCGTAAAGGCTGACCAGCCCGAGGCAAAAACCAGCCTCGAACAGACCCGGTTGCGGCGGATGACGTGCGCAACCGCACATTTCTCTGGTGCTTGTTCAGACAAATGTCCTTGTGTTACGTATCATCAAGGTCAAAGTATCAAGAGAAACTGCACCCGATGCAGCCGTCACAGCAGGATGTCATATGTCAAAGATCATAGAGCTGCTTGCGCACTACCCTCCTTATCAGCTGGTTCACGCCGCCGAAATGGTGCGCGATACCTTTGAGCAGTTTTACCAGCAGCGCTATCAGCTGACGGTGCCCCAGTGGCGCCTGATGATGGTGCTCGGCCCCAACTACCCCATTAGCCAGAAAGAGCTGGTAGAGGCAAGCGGGATGGACAAGGTGCGGATCTCCCGCGAAATCCACCGCCTGGTGGAGAAGGGGATCCTGTTTACCGAAAGCAGCGAACAGGACAAGCGGGTCAGTCTGGTGTCACTCACCCAGGCCGGGCTCACCTTGTTCCAGCAACTCAAGACCGAAGCGGGCAGCTGGCAGCATACCCTCACCGACTATCTGCCCACCGAGGCGCGCCAGACCATTCGCCTGCACCTGCAAAGCGTCAGCGACGCCATCGAACAGCTCCATCTGCTGGATAACGAGCACACGTCATGAACCTGAATAACGTCGCCACCATGGACATCAACATGCTGCTGAGCCTTGTCAACATGCAGCTGCGTGATCGTTTTGATGATCTGGATGATCTCTGCAAGGCACAGGAGATCGACCAGAAAGCCTTGGTCGCCAGGCTTGCCAGCGGCGATTTCCACTACCGGCCGGATCAGAAACAGTTCAGATAGGGATCCGGATCACAACCCGGCCAACGGCACTGGCTCTGGCGGTAAAAGCTGATATGTTGATGGTTGCCCCGTGCAATGACACCCAGCGACATGTATGGATACATCAAGCTGTCATACTCGGTGGTTAGCCTTTCACTCGCGACCGCTAGCCAAGGACGACCCATGATGCTCCTGACCCGACAGACCAGCCTGATCACCCTCTGTAGCCTGCTCATCATCAGCCTGTTTTACCCCCGCCTGCCCGACAGCGCCGAACAGTGGCTCAGCACCCTGTTACTGGGCTCCCTGGTCGCCGTGTGCCTGATGGTGGGCAGTGGCTGCCGCCGCTTCATTCGGGATTGACTCGCGCCCTCTGCTCCTGTTGATCCATGTCTCTGCGCCCGCACCAAACCAAACAACGCAGCCCGAGGGCTGCGTTGTTTGGTTGGACATGGCGGGGGCGCCATGCCGCACTCGCCATGGCCAGTCTTTTGATCAGAGTGCCAGAGTTTCCAGCTGCCCCTTGGCCTGCGCCATGCCTTTGGCTTGTGCATCCGGGCCCATCCCCATTCCCTCGGCGTAGATGAAATCCACCTCTTTGATGCCGATGAAACCGAGCACGGTACGCATGTAAGGTGTCACCAGATCGGTGGCGCTGCCGACGTGCATGCCGCCGCGGGGGCTTATCACCAGGGCACGGGTGTTCTCTACCAGACCGACCGGACCGGTTTCGGTATAACGGAAAGTAACGCCAGCGCGAGCCACCAGATCGATCCAGTTTTTCAGCTGGGTCGGGATGTTGAAGTTGTACATGGGGGCCGCAATCACCACCAGATCGCTCGCTTTGAGTTCGGCGATCAGCTCGTCGGACTGGGCGATCACCGCCAGCTGGCGCGCATTGAGGTTGTCACCACCACGCAGGCCGGAGGCCAGCTCGCCATCCAGCACCGGCAGGTTGAGGGCGGCCAGATCCCGCACGGTCACGGTATCGCTCTGATGCTGGGCGAGGAAGCCGTCGATCAGGGCGTTGGATTGGGAATATTGACCCAGGATACTGGATTTGAGTACGAGGATATTGGCCATGGTGAAACTCCATTTGGTTGTCGGTTGAACAGCGTTGCTGTCGATGGAGGTCACTCTAAACATTGTGCTTATTTGCTGATAGCGAAAATAGATGCTCAACTTGTTCAAAATTTTTGATGCAAGGCCACTTCCTCGCCAGCCAGCCCCGCGGCCGCGCTTCAACCCTTGGCAGAACAAACGATTGCCGTTATGATCCGCCGCACTTTTTTCCAGCGACCCGGATCCCATGATACCCTCGCGCAGGCACTCTCCTCTGGCCGGTGCAGTCTGGATGATGGTGGCAGGACTCTGCTTCGCCGCCGTCAACAGCCTGAGCCAGTATGTCAGCTTCACACTCGGCCTTGCCTCTACCCAGGTCGCCTTCCATCAATACCTGATCGCCCTGATCTGCCTGTTGCCCTGGCTGGTTCGTCACGGCCTGCGCCAATCCCTGATGACCAATCAGTTCCGGTTGCACCTGCTGCGGGTGTTGCTGGCAGTGATCGGCATCCAGCTCTGGCTGTGGGCACTGGCGGTGCCCGTTCCCATCTGGCAGGGGATCGCTCTGCTGATGACCTCACCGCTGTTTGCCACCTTGGGCTCCGCCCTGCTGCTCAAGGAGCAGGTGAGCCGGGCCCGTATTCTGGCCACCCTGGCGGGCTTTGCCGGCGCCATGCTGATCCTCGCCCCCTGGGCTGACGATTTCAGCTGGGCCTCCCTGCTGCCGGTGGCGGCGGCGCTGTTCTGGGCGGGCTACTCCCTGCTGGTACGCTATCAGGCGGCCAACGAATCATCCCACACTATCGTGGTCTACCTGCTTATTTTCAGTACCCCGTTCAACGCCATGCTGGCGCTGCCAGTGTGGCAGTGGCCCACCGAGCCACAATGGCTGCTGCTGGCGGCAGCGGGCATTCTGTCGGCACTCGCGCACATGTCCATCGCTCGCGCCTACAGCGTGGCGGAAGCCTCCTTCGTCCAGCCTTTCGATTTTGCCAAGCTGCCGATGAACGTGCTGGCAGGCTGGCTGGTCTTTGGCTGGGCGCCTCCCGGTAGGCTGTGGCTGGGCGCCGCCATCATCATTGGCGCCATTACCTTGCTGACCCATCTGGAGCAGCGCGCTCACAAACCCGTTTCCTGAGGTACGCCATGCGTGCCTCTTTTTTTGCCCGCTATTCCCGCAATCAAGTGTGCAATAGCGGCCATCAACAGTGACCATCGACATCAGGAGAGATCGTATGTTTGGAACCGCAACCCGCCCCGGCGCCACCCGTGCCCTGCTGCTGGGCTCCGGCGAACTTGGCAAGGAGGTCGCCATCGAGTTGCAACGGTTCGGGATCGAAGTGATCGCCGCCGACCGCTACCCCAATGCCCCCGCCATGCAAGTAGCCCATGCCGCCCGGGTGCTGGATATGCTCGATGGCAACGCCCTGCGCGAGCTGGTCGCCGAGATCAAACCCGACCTCATCATCCCCGAGATTGAAGCGATCGCCACCGATACCCTGGCCGCCCTTGAGCAAGAAGGGGTCAAGGTGGTGCCCAACGCCCGCGCCACCCAGCTCACCATGAACCGGGAAGGGATCCGCCGCCTCGCCGCCGAGACCCTGGGTCTGCCCACCTCCCCCTACCGTTTTGCCCAGAGCAAGGAGGAGTTTGTCGCCGCCGTTGAGGCCATCGGCCTGCCCTGTGTGATAAAGCCGGTAATGAGTTCATCTGGCAAGGGGCAGAGCGTCTTGCGCGATCTCGCCAAGCTGGATGAGAGCTGGACCCATGCCCAGGAGGGTGGCCGCGCCGGTCGTGGCAAGGTGATTGTCGAAGGCTTCGTTCCTTTCGAGTACGAAATCACCCTGCTCACGGTACGCGCCGTCGATGGCATTCACTTCTGCGAGCCGATCGGCCACCGTCAGGAAGATGGCGACTACCGCGAATCCTGGCAGCCGCAGGTGATGAGCGAACTGGCGCTGGCTCGCTCCAAAGAGGTCGCCGCCAAGGTGGTCGAGGCGCTGGGCGGCTATGGCCTGTTCGGAGTCGAGCTCTTTATCAGGGGCGATGAGGTGTGGTTCAGCGAAGTCTCCCCTCGTCCCCACGACACCGGCATGGTGACCCTGATTTCTCAGGATCTCTCCGAATTCGCCCTGCACGTACGCGCCATTCTGGGGCTGCCGGTCGGCACCATCACCCAGTACGGGCCGAGCGCCTCTGCCGTGGTGCTACGCGACGGGCACAGCCAGAATATCCGCTATCAGGGGATTGGCGAGGCATTGGCGCTGGTACCGGGTGCCCAGCTGCGGCTGTTTGGCAAGCCGGAGATCGCCGGTCGCCGCCGTCTCGGCGTGGCGCTGGCCCGCGCAGAGGATTGCCCGGCTGCGGTGGAAAAAGCCAAAGCCGTGGCCGCCAAGGTCGAGGTGATGTTCTAAGGGCTTTTTTTGCCACAGAAAAACAAACGTTTGCCGAGTGATCGGGCGCAAGGGGCATGGCACTGCCCCTTTTGCATTTGCCGGTCAGGCTTATAATCCCCCTTCCAATCTGTCAGGAGTACAAGATGTTAGCTGCGGTGATCTTCGATATGGATGGTGTTCTGATCGACTCGGAACCCTTTTGGCAACAGGCCCAGATGGCCGTCTTCTCAGAGCTGGGGCATCCCCATAGCGAGGAGGATTGCAACGCCACCATAGGCGTGCGCATCGATCAGCTGGTCGCCCACTGGCATCGGCTCCGCCCCTGGGTGGGCCCCAGCCAGGAAGAGGTGGTGCAGCGCATCCTGGATCGGGTCAATGCCCTCATTCTGAGCGAAGGTCAGGCCAAGGCGGGTGTGCTGGACGCGCTCGACCTTATCGAGGCGCGCGGCCTCAAAGTGGGTCTGGCCACCTCCTCCCCGTTCGCTATGGTGGAGGCAGTACTCGGCAAGCTCGGCATCCGCGATCGCTTTATGGCGGTTCACTCCGCCGAGGTGGAGCGCTTCGGCAAGCCGCACCCGGATGTCTATATCCACGCCGCCGAGAAGCTCGGCGTCGAACCTGTGCACTGTCTGGCCATCGAAGACAGCTTTACCGGCCTGCTGGCGGCCAAGGCGGCCTCCATGAAAGCACTCATCGTGCCGGATCCCGCCCTGGTGGGCGATCCCCGTCTGGCTATCGCCAACTACCAGCTAAGCTCGCTGGCCGAACTGGATGCCGACATGCTGGCCAGCTGGGTGGCGTGAACGCGCGCGCCTGGGGCGCATAGGGCCAGAAAGCCTGAAGCACCCCACCTTGATCTTGGTCATAAACGTGCACTTGCTCGCGGTTAACCCCCTCCTGGCCGACTAGAATCAGGGAAGATAGGCGGCCACTCGGCCCCAGGAGGTCACTATGATCGAGTACACCAGCAAGCGTATCGTCTGCCCCCACTGTGGCCACCACACCCGGGTCGAGCTGGATGCCAGCCAGGGGGATCAGGAGTTCTACGAAGATTGCATGGCCTGTTGCAACCCCATCCACCTGCGGCTGCACCGGGATGAGGCCCGCGACTGCCTGCAGCTGTTTGTGGATGCCGACGACGAGCAGCTGTTCTGACTGCGAATCACAAAAAACAGTCACGCGGTTTTGACTGCAATCGAACACGAACAAGGGATCACAAAGGGCCTGCAGGATGCAGGCCCTTTTCTATGGCAAGTCGCCAGAAGCGAGCAAAACCTGGCAGATCACCCCGGCTGGCGCGCCGCCAGCACCCGCTCCACCGTATCGACGATGGCCTGGGTCTGGGGATCGATCTCGATATTGGTGTGCCAGCCCGCTTTGACCCAGCCCTGGTTGGTACGGGCCAGGGTCTCCGGGATCAGGTTGACGCAAAATGTGTTCTCACGCACCTCCCCCACGGTCAGGCTGATGCCGTCGATACCGATGTAACCCTTGGTCAGCACATATTTCATCAACTCGGGGGCCAGGCGATACCACACCTGACGGTTGTTGGGGGTGTCGATGACGGAGATCACCTCAGCCGTGCCCATGATGTGGCCAGACATAGCATGGCCGCCAATCTCGTCACCAAAGCGGGCCGCCCGCTCCACGTTGACCTTGTCCCCCGTTTGCAACTGACCGAGGTTGGTCAAACGCAAGGTTTCCTGCATCAGATCGAAGCTGACCAGATCCCCTTCCACCCGGGTAACCGTCAGGCAACAGCCGTTATGGGCCACGGAGGCGCCGAGCGCCAATCCCTCGCCCCAAACCCGGCTTGGCATACGGATCACGTGGATGCGAAAGTTGGGCTGCTCTTCAATGGCCACCAGTTCGGCGGTCCCCTGCACTATGCCGGTGAACATGTCTCGTCTCCTGCTACGAAAAAAAGGCAGGTTAACCCCGCGTTGCGGCACTGACAAGCGCACCAGCTGACAAGCCAGCCCTCGATCGCTATAGTGGCGGCGTTTACATTCGGGTTAACGAGGAAAAGAAATGCAGGTATATCAATGTTGTGAGGCCATTCGCATCGCCTATAACCAGATCGGCTCAGGTGATCAGGGCTATGTGCCGCAGGCCATCGCCGCGACCATCAGGGCGCTCAACGCCGTGGCCTCTGACGAGCGGGTGCCAGCCGACCTGCGCGAGCAAGCCGCCTATGCCGCCGCCAATCTGCTGATCAGCGATCACGAAGACGCCTGAACCCGCTACAAAGCCATGGCTCAACCGTTTCGCGATGGTTGATTTTCAGGCTAGAATGCCCCCCCGCATGTTGTCTCCCCGCAGTGGGGAGACAAAAGCCCATCCGTTACCCGCTCTTTCTCTTTTTATCTGATCCACTCGGAGGTGTCAGTGCAACGTTACTTGTCCGAGGCGAGGCAGCTCGTTCGTTTAGCCAGCCCCATTCTGGTGGCCCAGGTGGCCCAGATCGCCATGAACTTTGTCGATACCGTGATGGCGGGACAGGTCAGTGCCGTGGATCTGGCGGCTGTGTCGGTTGCCTCCAGCTTCTGGTTGCCGATCATCTTGCTGGTGCAGGGCATCATCATGGCGCTCACCCCCATCGTCTCCCAGCTCAACGGCGCCCGTAAACGGGACGAGATCCGCCCGGCCGTGCACCAGGGTTTCTGGCTGGCCCTGATGGTGACCCCCATCGCCATGGTGGCGCTCTATTTCAGTCCGCTGGCGCTGCACTTCATGGACGTGGATCCGGTCATGGCTGCCAAGACTGCCGGCTACCTGCACGCCATTTTGTGGGGCCTACCCGCCTTCGTGATGTTCCAGGTGCTGCGCAACTTCAGTGAGGGACTCTCCCACACCATGCCAACCATGGTGATCGGCTTTGTCGGGCTGGCGGTCAATATTCCCGCCAATTACATTTTCATTCACGGTCATTTCGGTATGCCCAAGCTCGGCGGCGTCGGCTGCGGTGTGGCCACCGCCATCGTGCTGTGGGCCATGCTGCTGGCGATGATCGTCTACGTGAAGCTCTCCCCCCACTTCAAGAAGATCAACTTGTTCGCCCAGCTTGCACGCCCCAACGGCAGCCGGATGTGGCGACTGTTTCGCCTCGGCTTCCCCATCGCCATGGCCATTTTCTGCGAAGTGACCCTGTTTGCCGTGGTGGCCCTGATGCTGGCCCCCTTTGGCGCAGAGACGGTAGCGAGCCACCAGATTGCGCTCAACTTCTCCAGCCTGGTGTTTATGCTGCCCCTCTCCATCGGGGTGGGTGTCACCATCCGGGTCGGCCACAGCATAGGTGAAGGCCAACCCCATCACGCCCGGGTGGCCGCCCGTACTGGTCTGATGCTGGGCATGGCCGTCGCCGTCTGCACCGCTGCCCTGACCGTGCTGCTGCGCGAACAGATAGCGACTATCTACACCGACGACCTGCAGGTGATCACGCTGGCCGCTACCCTGCTGTTCTTTGCCGCCATCTATCAGGTTTCCGATTCGGTGCAAGTGGTGGCGGCCGCGGCACTGCGCGGGTACAAGGATACCCAGGCGATCTTCTACGTCACCATCGTCGCCTACTGGGGACTGGGGCTGCCGACCGGCATGATCCTGGGTCTGACCGACTGGCTGGTACCGCGGATGGGGCCGCAGGGCTTCTGGATCGGCTTTATCGTCGGCCTCACCAGTGCCGCCCTGATGCTGGGGGCGAGATTGCGCTACATCTACGGTCGTTTTGCCACCCCGGAGGCCTGCACTACCTTGTCGCGGGCCCAGTAACAGGGCGTTGGAAGCGACAACTCGCCTGCAAAATCAACAGGCTGCGCAAGAACTGGGCAAACAGTCTCCTTTGTGCGTGCGGCCTGTTGACAGCCTTGGGGGGCATGGGTAGTATGCCGACCACGTCAGCAGTGCTGGCGTAGTGAAGAAACAATGAAGTGGGTTTATAGCTCAGTTGGTTAGAGCACTACCTTGACATGGTAGGGGTCGTTGGTTCGAATCCAATTAAACCCACCACTTTTCTGTGATGCGTCCTTAGCTCAGCTGGTTAGAGCACCACCTTGACATGGTGGGGGTCGGTGGTTCGAATCCACTAGGACGCACCATCACAGAATACCGAGTATGCGTCCTTAGCTCAGCTGGTTAGAGCATCACCTTGACATGGTGGGGGTCGGTGGTTCGAATCCACTAGGACGCACCATATTCCCGTGAGTTGACCTCCTTCAGGTTCAACCTCATGCGAATAGAAAAAGTTGCCTGATGTGGGTTTATAGCTCAGTTGGTTAGAGCACTACCTTGACATGGTAGGGGTCGTTGGTTCGAATCCAATTAAACCCACCACTTCTCGCAAATGGAAAAGCCGCATCGCGCACCCTGCGTCCTTAGCTCAGCTGGTTAGAGCATCACCTTGACATGGTGGGGGTCGGTGGTTCGAATCCACTAGGACGCACCAGATTAGAAAAGCCCGCTCATCGAGCGGGCTTTTTGCATTCTGCTTTACTGCCATCGCTTCCCCGCCATCCTGACACAGCCCCGCCCCTGGTTGCGGGTGCGACGTCGCTAGAAGAGATCCAGCTGCTGGCCGCAGATCCGGTCGAATGACTCGCCGATGAAGGGCAGTATAGCGTCGGCGATGGGCCTTAGCTGCTTGTCGATGTAGTGCTCGTAATCGATGGCACTGCGTCTGTATTCCAGCGGCTCCGGGCCGCCCAGCGTCATCAGATAGGCGATGGTGCCCCTGTGCTGATAACGTTGGGGCTGACCGCGGCGCAGGTTCTCCTCGTCGGCCAGCCGCGCCGCCCGCACATGGGGCGGCACATTCTTCTGATACTCTTCGAGCTTCTGGCGCAGCCGCTTGCGGTAGATAAGCAGATCATCGTGCAGGCCAGTCCGGGTCTGATCCACTATGGTGCGCACATAACCGCTGGGGTCCTCATCGTGAAACACCAGCTCGTAGAGCCGGGTCTGGAATTGCTTGGCCAGCATGGTCCAGTCGGTGCGCACCGATTCCAACCCCTTGAACACCAGGTGCTCCTCCTCCCCTCGCCCCTCTTCCTGTTTTCCAACCAGGCCGGCGTAGCGCTTCTTGCTCCCCTTCTCCAAGCCGCGAATGGTGGGCATCAAGAAGCGACGATAGTGGGTCTCGTACTGGATCTCCAAATGGCTCGGCAGGTCGAATTCACGCTTGATCAGCGCACTCCAGTTGTCGTTGATCATTCGGGCCAGCTCATGGCCAATTTCATCCGCCTGCTGCGGGCTTGTCTCCCTCCCCAGGTGGACGAAGGTGGAATCGGTGTCACCGTAGATCACCTCAAACCCCTGCGCCTCGATCCACTCCCGGGTCTGCTGCATGATGCTGTGGCCGCGCAAGGTGATGGAAGAGGCAAGCCTGGGGTCATAGAAACGACAGCCACCCGAGCCCAGTACGCCGTAAAAGGAGTTCATGATGATCTTGATAGCCTGGGAGAGCGCCTTGTTGCTGGCTGCCTTGGCCCTGTCCCGCGCCGCCCACAGGGTGGCGATAAGATCCGGCAGAAAGTGGCGAGTACGGGAAAACAGGGCGCCGCGAAAGCCGGGAATGGCCTCGTCCGGGTGCTGCAACCCCTCAATCAACCCCATGGGATCGATGCAGAAGGTGCGAATGATGCTGGGATAGAGGCTCTTGAAATCGAGCACCAGCACGTGACGATAGAGACCGGGTTTGGAGTCCATCACATAGCCGCCGGGGCTCGCGAGCCCGCCATCGGCAGGCAGATTGGGCGCCACGTAGCCGCCGCGGTGGAGCCGCGGCAGGTAGAGGTTGGTGAAGGCCGCCACCGATCCCCCCACCCTGTCCAGCTCAAGCCCGGTGAGAGAGGCCCGCTCGATGGCAAAGGGGATCAGGTGGCAGTAGTCGAAGATCTCCCACACCAGCCTGCAATCTTCCAGGTTGTAGCGGGCGAGCGCCTCCTTGTCGGAGTGGAACAGTTCGGTGATCTTCTCTCCCCGATTGGCCACATCCTCGATATCCTTGCCGCGGCCGAGCAACTCGCTTGCCACCGCATCCAGGCTGTAGCTGGCAAACTGCCAGGTGGCGCTTTTGAGGGTATCGATGCCGTCGAGCACCATGCGGCCCGGGATGATGACGTTGCCGGTCTGGGGATCGTTTCGCGATGAGCGCCAGAAGCAGAGTTCACGCCCCCGCCCAAGGCGCAGCCGCCGCTTGTTGAGCTCGGCGCGGCGCAGCAGCAGACGAAAATCGAAATTGACCACGTTCCAGCCGATCACCAGATCGGGGTCGTGCTGGCTGAACCAGGTTTCCAGCGCGCTCAGCAGGCCATTTTCATCCGCCACCCACTCGATGCGAGTCTCCCACGCCTCGGCACCGGCTTCGGGGGCGCCAATCATGATGACCCGCGCATCCTCACGGCTATAGAGCCCTACCGAGAAGAGGGCCCCGTCCATGGCACACTCCACGTCCAGCGACACCCAGGAGAGGCTCGGCGTCACCGCCTGCGGGGCGCAGCGCGCCTCGTTCACCTCCCAGTAGCCACGCTTGCCCCCCTTCTGCAAGGCATGGCCGCCAAAACGCACCCCGGCGGTGATGAAGCGCTCCATCAGGAAACGCTCCGGCAGCCGGATATCCGCCTCGAAGTGCTCCAGCCCGCGAATGAGCAGCAGCTCGATGGCACGGTGAAAGGCGCTCAGGGTCGAAAAATAGCAGCCCACCACGGCACGCCCGTCGAAGGTGTGCATCGGCAGGCGGCGAAATCGCCCGCTCACCCCAGCCCCCTTGAACAGCTCGGCCGCCTCCTGCATGTGGCTCTGCGGCAGGAAGAACACGGGCTCTTGCCCCGGCACCACCAGCCGCACCGGCCCCTGCGCGCTCCAGAGCCACATCACTATCTCGGTGCGCCCCCCTTGCCCGGCACGGCCACGTAGGTCCCGGCCATGACGGGTCAGGATAAAACCGTCGCGAGGAGGCGTGGCAGGAGAGGTGACAGTCACAGTGGGCTGGGTCGCAGTCATTCAGGATAAAGAGGTCGGCCTTGGGATGAGACTATTGTACGTTCATACAGTGCCTGGCCGCAATCGCCACGCCAGGCTGCGCGGCAGGCGCCAAGCTGGTAAGCTCGACCCTCTGCCCATGCGCCGGGTGCCCAGTCATAACGGCCCGTTCCCTGCGCCTATTTGCCTACTACAAGGAGCCCTGGTGACACTCTATTCCCTGCTGGACCGGCTGACCATTTCCTACCAGCGCATCGACCATGCCCCTGTCTTCACCTGTGAGGAGGCGAGCACACTGCTGCCCGATCTGCCCGCCGCCAGGACCAAGAACCTGTTTTTGCGCGACCCGAAAAGTGAACGGCTGTTTTTGGTGGTGGCGCCGGAGGAGAGTCGGGTCGATCTCAAGGCGCTGGCCATGGCGCTCGGGGTCAAGCGGCTGAGCTTTGGCTCCCCCGAGCGGCTCAATGCGGTGCTCGGCCTCACCCCCGGCGCCGTCACCCTGCTCGCCATGGTGCGCGACACAGAACGGGCGGTGACGCTGGTGGTGGACCAAACCATCTGGCATGCCGAACAGGTGCAGTGCCATCCGCTGGTCAACACCGCCACCCTCATCATCACGCTGGACGATGTGCGCCGCCTGCTGGCCCACCTGGGTCGGGAGGCCACCATCATGGCGCTGCCGGTGCAGCCAACCTGACCCACTCAGATCAGTAGCGCGATCGACGCCCCCCGTCTCGAGTTCTTGATGAATCGAATCAGCTGCCGCCATCGTTCCGATTGTGGTCGCTATCGGACTACAACAGCTCAAGCCATTGATAATGAGCGGGATGCATCTTGTCATCCAGCACTGTCATGGCGACCCTCAGGGTCGAGACACAGTGACCGGCAGGACGAAGCCCATAGAGACCCCTTGATGCAAAATCTGTTTTCCTCAGTACAGTTGTCGAGGCTGGTGCTGTTTGTCACGCTGTCGCACGTCGGTGGCGCGGCCAAGCCCCTGCAGACGGCAGCGCTGCGCGCATGACGGCCACCATAGTGTGCCGGGCCGCGCAACGTGCCGATGCGCCCGCCTATCGCCGTTATGTGGCCGAATGCGGTGAAGCAGGCCTGCCGCTCTATCAGGTGGCGCAGTTTGATCCCGATGGCTGGCTGCAAAGCCTGCTCCATCATGCCGAGGGACGCCAGCTGCCCACGGGGTATCCGCCTACCACTACCTACTTTGCGCTTGAGAAAGGGGAGATCCTCGGGGCCCTGCGCCTGCGCCACGGCGACAATCCGGCCACCCGGGCGTGGCTTGGCCACATCGGCTACGAGACCCGCCCCTCCCGCCGTGGTGAAGGGGTCGCCCGTACCCTGCTGCTCTGGTTGCAGCAACATGTATTGACCAGCCCAGTACTCATCAGCTGCGACGAAACGAATAGAGCCTCCCTCAAGATCATTGAATCTGCCAACGGACAATGGCTGGATCGCCGCTACCATGCCGGAGATAACTGCTGGGTGCGGTTTTACCGGATCTCTCCCTCTGGATGGCGGCCAGCCTGACTCTGTGCGGGCCCAATAAAAAGAGCGCCGCTAAGGCGCTCAGGGTGTGACTGATGAGGTGATGATGAGGGGCGATCAGTAACTGTCTTCCTGCTCGGCGTTCATTCGGGCCAGACGGGCATGGGCTTCCTCTTCGGCGCTCTCGATTTCATGCAGCACGGCATCGATATCGATGGCCTCGGTGCTCTCCTCGAACAGGCCGGTCAGCTCGCTCTCGGGGGTCAGCTTGCCATCTTCGAACAAGGCCCACATCTCCTTGGCGTAGCGGGTCTTGAGCAGCTCGGGGGCATACATGCCGTAGTAGTTGCGCATGTTGTTGACGTCCCGCTCCAGCATGGCCTTGGCCTGGTTGTTGGCGGCGGCATCCACCACCTGGGGCAGATCTATGATGACGGGCCCCTGGCCATCCACCAGCACGTTGAATTCGGAAAGATCGCCGTGGATGAGGCCGGCACAGAGCATGCGCACCACGTAGCGGATCACCTTGGCGTGATCGGCGATGGCCTGCTCGGACGAGAGCGCCACATCGTTGAGACGGGGGGCCACGTTGCCCTCCTCATCGGTGATGAGCTCCATCAGGAGCACGCCGTCGAGGCAGACATAGGGCTGTGGCACCCGCACCCCGGCCGCCGCCAGCTTGAACAGGGCATCGACCTCGGTGTTCTGCCACACCTCTTCGTGTTGCTTGCGACCGTACTTGGAGCCCTTCTCCATGGCGCGGGCGCTGCGGCTGTTGCGTACCTTGCGCCCTTCCTGATAGACCACAGCCTGCTTGAAGCTGCGCTTGGACGCCTCTTTATAGACCTTGGCGCAGCGGATCTCGTCACCGCAGCGCACCACATAGACGTCGGCCTCTTTGCCGCTCATCAGCCGGCTGATGACGTCATCGACCAGGCCGTCATCAACCAGAGGTTGGATTCGATTTGGAATTTTCATGGCCGCCCTTTTACCCTATTTGCGCATCAGAAGATAGCCCCTGTGGGGCCAGCGTGCATATCCCTGTTATCTGGCGCCCTGCGGCGCCCTAATTGCCGACTTTTTGCCCACCACACGGCTTGCAAGACAAGCGCTTGTCGCCACCCTGTGCCCAACATGCCAACCGATGTCTTTCCCTTCAGGGTTCGGGTGGCAGACCGCGGCGGATCCGCTTAATCCCCTCTTCATAGAGACCGTCCGGCCCCGCCTGATGCTCCTGGGTTTCGAAGATCTTGAGAAACCACATGTACTGCTCGGGATAACGGCGCAACTGTCGCTCCACCATGCAATTCATGGCGTTGACGTCGGCGGTCAAATCGTCCGTGGGGTAAGGATCAAACGGGGGGTCAATCTCAAGCCGGTAGCACTCTTCATCCTCGTCGTAGCAGGCGAAGATGGGCACAGCCCTGGCGCCGGTCAGCGTCACCAGCTTGGGCAGGGCCGGCAGGGTCGCCTTGGGGTGGCCGAAGAAGGGGATGAACAGGCTGGCCTCGCGGCCATGATCCTGATCCGGCAGATAGAAGAAACTGGCGCCGCTGCGAATGGCCTTGATGGCCGGCTTGATGCCGACACTGCGCTCATACACCTTGCCCCCCTTGGCCCGTTCGCGGTTGATGTACCAGTCAAATACCTGATCTTTCGGGCTCTTCATCATGGTGCACAGAACAAGCCCCTCGTCGCTCAGGTAGCGGCCAATCATGTCCACCGCCCAGGTGTGAGGCACCACCAGTATCATGGGACGCCCGGCGGCCTGTTCCGCCGCTATATGTTCCCAGCCCCGCACCTTGATGCGGCTTTTAAGATGCGCGGCGCTGCGCAGGGTCAGCTCGCCAAAGCCCATGAAGGTCTTGAGGCCGGTGCGGATCGCTTTGAGCAAGAGAGTGCGGCGTCCGGCCGCATCCAGCTCGGGAAAACAGATCTTGAGATTGGTCTCGGCAATGTAAGCCTGCTTTTTGGAAAGGCGCAGCAACGCCGGGGCCATGGCATTGGCAAACCACCCGCGTACGCCGTGAGGCACCAGGGCCAGCAGGCACAAAAAACCAAGCGCCAGCCAACTGCCCCACCAGCGCGGATGGAGCAGACGGGCATGAAATGAGGAGTCAAAAACCGGATCGTGTGAGGACATGGCCACCATCAAGTCATAAAAAATAAACGGTTATTGTAATTATCCTGATATTTTTTTCCACTTTGGGGTGCCACGGGCTGCGCAAGCCCAGGCGTGGCGCCCACAAAAATGGCCCCGAAGGGCCATGACAAACAGCGCTGACACCCGCTCAGGGACGAGGGGGAAGATCGCCCCGGATCCGCTTAATGCCCTCTTCGTAGAGGCCATCCGGCCCTTCCTGATCCTCACGGGTATCGAAGATCTTGAGGAACCACATGTACTGGCCGGGATGGCGGGTCAGCTGCTGCTGCACCATGTCATTCATGCGACAAGTATCCGCCATCAGATCGGCGCTGGGATAATCCGTAAACGGCGCCTCTATCTCCAGACGGTAGCAGTAGTGCGCCTCGTCATAGCAGGCCAGCAAGGGCACAGCCCGGGCACCGCTGAGCTGCACCAGACGTGGCAGGGCTGGCAGAGTTGCCTTGGGATAGCCGAAGAAGGGAGCGAAGATACTCGCCTCACGGCCATGATCCTGGTCCGGCAGATAGAAGAAACTGTGTCCACGCTTGATGGTTCTGATCACCGACTTGATACCGGCACTGCGTTCATAGACACGGCAGCCATTCTTGGCCCGCTCCCGATTGATGTGCCAGTCAAAGACCGGATTGCGGGCACTCTTCATCATGGTGCACATGGGCACGCCGCGCTGAGTGAAGTAGTAGCCGGCAGCATCGACCGGCCAGCTATGGGGGACCACCAGGATCATGGGGCGGCCGGCGGCCTGCTCCGCCTCGATATGCTCCCAGCCACTCACCTGGATGCGCTTCATCAGGTAGGCGGGACTGCGCACCGTGAACTCACCAAAGCCGAGCAGGGTCTTGAGACCGATGCGAATCGAGGTCATCAGGATGGCATCACGCTCGGCTTGGCTCTTGTTGGCAAAGCAGATATCCAGATTGGTTTTGGCGATGTAGATCTGTTTCTTGGAGACCTTGAGCACCAGCGGCGCCAGCCATTCTGCCAGCTTGTCACGCCAACGCGGTGGCACGAAGGCAAGCAGACACAGCGCACCCAGTGCCAACCAGCTTGGCCAGTAACGCGGTCGCAATAAACGGGTCTGAAAAGAGGTGTCAAACACAGGATCTAGGGAAGACATGAATGAGGTCAAACGAAGAAAATGGGGTTGCATTGTATTCATCCTGACAGGTAATACCAGTGAAATTCATCATGAGCACCTCAGGGTGAGCGCTGGTTCAAAAAATGGATTCCCCAGCGGCAAAAAAGTCTCCTTCGACACTTAACAGCAGACAAAAAAGCGCTCCGACTGGCGAAGCGCTGTCACTAGGTCTGGCCAGTGGAGTATGTCATCACCCATGCTCTTCTCGTTGACTGACCCCTTATCCCCTTGCTCTCCAACAGGATCTTTACCTAGCGGCGGGCTTCATACCGAGCCATGCCGGACACCCTGCCACTCTCACCCAGCGGCAGGAAGAACATCAGATAACGCAAGGCCACGTAGCCGACAATCAGGGTGGCGACGCCCAGTTCGAAGTGGGCAAGCAGATTGATCTGCGCCACATAGTGGGTCGCTTGCGGCCACTGCGCCAGCAGGTGTCCCACCTTGAACAGGGCGGTGGCACCTATCACCAGCGGGAAGGTGAAAGCGGCATACCCCGGCGAGAACGGCAGACGCAGCAGCTTGAAGAAGGCGAGGTAGATGATGCCGGTCATCAGGATGGCGATCCCCAGCAGCACGGCCACCAGCAGCAGGGAAGGATCCTCGGTCACCGTCAGGTAGCCCGCCAGTGACAGGCTGGCAGGGGCTGCCAGAATGGCGATGGTCGGCTTGGCGGCATCCGGCACTTCATGGCTGAAGATAAGGCGGTAGAGCATCAACGGCAACATCAGGCCGTAGCAGAGCAGGCCGAACCAGAGCAGAGCGTCGGCCAGCACGGCAAACTGGCCGCCGGGAAAGGCGACGTCAGCCACGATAATGCCCACCGGCGGTACAAACCAGCTCGGCACCATGTGATGGATCTCGAACTGCTTGGCCCTGTGCCAGATGAAGGTCGCCAGGAAGAGAAGGTGCAGTACCACGGCAAACAACCAGAGCCCCTCGCCCATGCCCGGGCTCAACATGCCAACGGCTTTGGAGACCACCATGGTGGCCATGGCATAAGTCGGCACCACGCTGCCCACCACGGGGTGAGCCAGATCCTGCCACAGCAGGCGCGGATGGAGCAGAAACTTGAAGGTGAGGATCATCAGCAGCACGGCGGCGATGGCGGCGCCCAGCAACTGCAGGCGACCATCGAACTGACCGGCATTTTCCCAGCACCAACCTAGACTGGCGATCCCGAGTGCCAGGCCCGCCATGGGGGTCGGGGCTTTGCCCAAGGATTGACGGGTTCTTGCGATCATGTCTGAAACCTCTTGTGAGAGACGATGGGCATAGGATAAAGAGCAGCTATCGTTTACGATATCTAAATGAATCGAACCAATCGTTCAGGCTAACCAAACATGAAGCTGACCCTGCAACAACTCAAGGTATTCGCCACCATCGCCCGCTACGGCAATCTGGGGCTGGCCGCCAACGAGCTCTGCCTGAGCAAGGGCGCCGTCTCCCAGTCGTTGCAGGAGTTGGAGCGCCAGCTCGCCACCCCCTTGTTCGATCGCATCCATCCCAGATTGCAGCTCAACAACGAGGGGCGCTTGCTGCAACCGGCCGCCGAAGAGCTGCTGACCCGGATGCAGGATATCGAAACCCTGTTCAGCCCCGACGCCGAGCCGAGCGGCCAGCTGCGCCTCGGCGCCAGCCAGACCATAGGCAACTACCTGCTGCCCACCCTGCTGGCCAGCAGCCAGCAGGAGCTGGGCCTGCCCCCCAGGGTCACCATCACCAACACCCACCAGCTCTGCCATCTGCTGGCCAACTTCGAGCTGGATCTGGCCTTGATAGAGGGGCTAAACCACCACCCGGATCTCGTCAGCGAACCCTGGCTCAATGACGAGATGCTGATCGTGGCCCACCCCGGCCACCCCCTCGCCCGGCGCAACCGCCTGTCGCTCACCCAACTGAGCGATGAGACCTGGGTGCTGCGCGAACCCCGGTCGGGCAGTCGCGAACAGTTCGAACAGCAGATCCTGCCCGAGCTGCCCCGCTGGCAGGCGGGGCTGGAGCTCAACACCCTGGAGGCGGTGATGCTGGCGGTTGAAAAAGGGCTGGGGATCTCTTTCATCTCCCGCCTGGCGGTATCGGACAGGTTGCAGGCCGGTCGGCTGGTCGCCTTCTCCCTTGCCCGGCGGTTTCCCCGCCAGCTCTCCCTCATCTGGCATCGGCAAAAATACCACTCGGCCACCCTGCGCCGCTTCCTGCAGTTTTGCCGCGCACAAGAGGGTGCCCTGCCTCAACCTCAGGCGGCCACAGCAGGGTCACCAACGAGCAGATAGGGTGCTCGACACCCCTCGCGCGCCAGCCTGTCTCTCGCCGCTTCCCGCTCAAGCCGGCAAAAGATCAGATAAAAAGAGAGGGCGCTCCGGCGCCCTCTCTGCATAGCCATGATCACGAGCCGACTTGCAAGCCGCGCTCGACCCACCCCAGCACGTCTCTGGTCAGGGCCTGCGGCACCCAGGGGGAGTCGTTCAATCCCTGCCTGACACAGGCGGCGAAATGATCCGCCTCATGCTGCATGCCACCGCCTGCCACCGGCTCTGCTATGTCTCCCGGCCAGGCAGGCAAGGGATCGCCCGTGAGCCAGCGAACCTGTTGTGGGTTCCACCACTTGCCGACCAGTTGCAGGGCCCAGCCCTCGCCGCCCAGATACGCCGCCTTGTCGAGATCCTGGACGATGGAGGCATCCAGCTCAGCCGCAAGGGGGCCGGTAAAGGCAAAATGCACTGACTCATCCACCTCGCCCGTTTGGCGTACCAGACGCACCTCTGGCTCCCCCGCCGGGAGATCCCGCTGCAGGCAGATCGCGGCGTAGAGCCAGAGCGGATAGACACCCACATCCCAGGCGGCGCCCCCGGCCAATGCAGGATCAAACAGCTTGCCGTCTCGCGCCTGTACCGAGCCGAAGGCCGCCCGCAGCCGGTTGGGTGCCGGCAAGGCACTGAGCCGCTGGAGCAACGTGCGCATGGCGGGGAAGCACATCACCTTCATCGCCTCCATCAGCAGCAGGCCACGGGCCTGGGCGAGCTGCACCAGCACATCCCAATCAGCGACGTGAGTCACTGCCGGTTTTTCCACCAGCACGTGCTTGCCCGCCAGCAACATCTGCCTGATCAGGGCGGCATGCTCGGGATGGATCACCGCAACATAGACAGCCTCCACCTCCGCACTTGCCGCCAGCGCCTGATAGCCATCATAGGCAAGAGGCAACCCCTGCTCCTCGGCAAAGGCCCGGGCCCGCGTCTGATCACGGGCGGCGATCGCCACCACTTGCCCCAGGCGGGCATGTTCATTCACGTCCCGGCAGAAGCGACGAGCAATGGCCCCTGCTCCGGCAATGCCCCAGCGCAGTGGCGCCCCGCTCAGTCCCTCTGTTTACATCCGTTCTGTCTCCTGCACGGGTTATGCCTTGGCCAGACTGCGCAGCCAGCGGATCTCGTCGCCCCAGATCGTCTCGTCGATGGTCTCCAGGATCAGCGGAATGCCGTCGAAGCGGTCGTCATTCATGATGTGGTGGAATACCGCCTCCCCCAGATTGCCTTCACGCAAGCTATGGTGGCGGTCGACCCGGCTGCCGAAGGTGCACTTGGCGCCGTTGATATGCATCCCCTTGAGATACTGGAAGCCGACGATGCGATCGAAATCGGCGAACACCTGAGCACAGGACTCAGGGGTACGCAAGTCATAACCGGCGGCGAAGGCGTGGCAGGTATCGAAGCAGATACCGACCCGACTCTTGTCCTCCACCCCGTCGATGAGGGTGGCCAGGTGTTCAAACGACCAGCCGAGGTTGGTGCCCTGCCCGGCGGTATTTTCGATCACCGCTGTTACCCCTTGGCTGCGTTCCAGCGCCCAGTTAATGGACTCGCTCACCAGTGTCAGGCTGGCCGCTTCCGGGATCTGTTTGAGGTGGCTGCCGGGGTGGAAATTGAGGTAGCAAAGCCCGAGCTGCTCGCAGCGCTTGAGCTCATCAAGGAAGGCATCGCGAGACTTGGCGAGTCCATCGGGATCGGGATGGCCCAGATTGATGAGGTAACTGTCATGGGGCAGGATCTGCTCCGGGCGAAAGCCGGCTTTCTCGCAGGCCAGCTTGAAGGCGCGAATGCTGGCCTCCGACAGCGGCGCGGCCTGCCACTGGCGCTGATTCTTGGTAAACAGGGCGAAGGCGTTTGCGCCGATAGCCTCTGCGCGGGCGATGGTGTTCTCCACCCCGCCGGCGGCACTGACGTGGGCTCCGATATATTTCATGAGATCTCCTCTGCTCTGTGAGAGCGCCATTATGCCGATCTCCCCCGCCAGCGCCAAACCGGGATCCTCGATAGCCGCCATAGACGCACTGTATGTTCGCAGACTGATTTTGCCCGCCATCAACTGTTTAAACCGGCACATCGCCGTTTCCACCAGCGAGCGACGGTGAGACCTCGACATCTTCTTCCAGTGCGCCACCCCTTCCTTGCGCATCACCAGCGCCGCCTCATGTATCGGATCTCCCTTTTTCCATAACCCCGCACGCTTGCGAGGTGAAATACAGGCTGTCGCTCCTTTGTGCGCGATCAGCTGATGGCTGGCTTTGCTGTAATAGGCGCCATCTGCATAAACTCGCCCCAGCTTGCGCCGCAGTGGGCTGAGCAATGTCGGCAGCACCTCAGCGTCAGTGGTGTCCCAGCCCCCCTCGGTACAGACCTTCTACAAGCTGGCCGAGCGGCTCACCCCGCTGATCGAACCCAAGGCCTGACTCTCGGCTGACCCTCATGAAAACGCCGGCAAGTTGCCGGCGCTTTTATTGGTCAAGATACTAACATTCAATCACTTGCCGGTTTACTTTTCTAAGGCGAAAACCTGGGTGTAGTTGGTCAGGGTACGCAGACTGACGTCACCAGGCAGGCCATTCTCGTCATAGAGCGCCAGCGCCCCCGTCTGCGTGTTGTGACCCAGCAGCTGATGGGTGCTCTTGTTGCTGAGCGCATCACTATTAGGCTTCCACTCCCAATGTTGTCTCAGGTCTAGGCTGCAGACCTGCATCTTTCCGAGGTTGCTGGCATCCAGGCAGTAGCCGGTATCCCGTGCACTAACATAGCGGCCGTACTGGTCATAGATGAAAGACTGGTCGGTCGAGGTCTCGTTACACATCACGGCGCTCACGTTTTGCTGGGTATTGACGCTCAGGCAACGGTTGCTAAAGCCCCCCAGCTGCAAGTTGACCGGGCGACCGCCGGTAAACACCGGGTGCTTCCAATCCACCGTGAAACTGGTGGATGCAGTCACCCGTCTGCGCATATTGGCATCGTCGAAGCCATAGTATTTCGTCATAAATGCAAAATCGTATCCGGTGTAAATGGGACGGATGTTGACCGAGGAGTCAATGTAAAAGTCGGTGGAGCCCGTCTCGCCCGCGCTCGCCTTGTAGATGACGTCAAGATTCGGCACGAATCCCATGTAGCTGAGCGGCTTGATGCGATTGTGATCCACAGGGTAGCCTTTGTCCTTATTCAGGGACTCATTAGAGTAGAGCAGAGACTGCGCAGTGGCATATTGCTCCCGCACCCAGCTGAAATTCACCTGCTGGGCGCTCCCCGAGTAATTGACCCTATAGTCCTGAGTGTCATAGGTGAGCGTGCGACTCTGGGTGAAGGTGCCCGAGCCATTCAGCATGGCCTTGGGCCCAGCCTTGCTCAGATCGCCACCGCCGCTTACCCCCACAGTGACGCCGGAGGTCACACTCTGCTTATACTCGGTGTTGAGGTTGGTGGGCTCGCTCTTGAGCACAGACGCCTTGGTGTTGGAGGCTGCGATGGTGAAACTGTAATCCTGGGCGATGGCGTCTGTGCCAAAGTCCATGTTTTCTGGCGTCCTCCAACTAGGGTTGTTGGTTGCAACATAGTCCAGCCTATTGTTGAGGTGGATGCCGGCACCGGCCGACTCCTCATCCAGCGAGATCCGCACCAACTTGGCGTCCGGCGTGGCGGCGCCCGTGGTGTCAGATTTCAGGGAGCGCATCAGATTGACCCGATAGACCAGCGAGATGTTCGGCGAGTCACAAAAATGCCAATCCCCCTGACCCCAACGGTAAGAGCGCGGGAAGGTGCACTCGGCGTTACTGATCGGGCGGTTGACGTTGAGATAGAAGGCCACGTGAGGCAAGCTGGCGTCAGCGGCGGCCGGCTGGATCAGGGAGCGTTTGCCCCGCTTGGCAAGACTCTCGACCCGCTCCATCACCTGATAGAAGGCCGGATCATCGACGCCCCCCAACGGAGTAAACATCAGCGCTCCCTTGTAAGCGGAGACCAATACCCAGTCCGCATCGAACGAAATACCGGTCAGCCGCTCCATGGCTTTTTTGGCCTGTTGCCGCTCGTCCTTATCCGTGATGGCGCTGAAATCGATGAAGACGCGCTCACCCTTCACCAGCACGCGTTCGTGCAGCTGCTCAGGGGTCAGCCCCTTGGTGGCTTGCTGCTCATCCAGCCAGATGCTGGCGTTGAAGTAGACAAGTCCCTGCTCCGATTGCAGGCTGGCCAGCATGGTGATGCCCTGATCGGTACGCTCGCCTATGTCTTCGGCCTGCACGCTGCCTGCCAGCAAAGCCAGGGTGAGCAAACTGAGAGTGGGAACCCGAGTGATGATTTTACGTGGTTTTTTATTTTTCATTGTTAATTCCTTGTCGAAGCACGCCAGACTATTTCCATCATGAGGTGGAACAGCACAACCCTATTGTTGATGATTATATTTCGGCGTGATACTGCTTGCTTGCCGAACAATGCCAACCATTTTTATCGCCGTGAATGAGCAGATGTTCATGGTAGGTCTTTCATATGGCAAAACAAGGACTACGATACAGTCCAGGGTGGAATATTCGGCGCTCGCCGATGCTATTACACGGTGGTCGCGCTGTCATAGCGCTGCCCCTTTTTGATGCGGGCGACACCTGTTTTTAGCCTCGCGTTCCGGTTCATCGCCTGAACGATGAAGCGGGAGCCTGATGTCTTGCGCATTCTGCCGCGAGGAAACACTCAGGGCTATGAGATCAATATCATGGGGTGACCCTCCTCTGTCTGGTGATATTATATTGTCAGCCAACGCCCGCCACAGGCTGAATATTGCCCAGTGAACCGATGATGGAAATAAATTCAGATATATTTCGTTTTCTGTCATCCTATTGATGACGGGCGTGGCATGTCTCGCTATCAGCTGATGGCAGGCTTTGCTGTCGTAAGCACCATCAGCATCAACATGGCCCAGCGTGCGCCGCAGTGGGCTGAGCAATATTGGCAGCACCTCGGCGTCATGGACATTTTCCAACTGCAATGCTGCCGCACGATATCCGGGCTCGCTGGATCAATCGCCAAATGCAACTTACGCCAGACTCGCCGCTT
Source organism: Aeromonas popoffii (assembly GCF_037818705.1). Taxonomy (NCBI): domain Bacteria; kingdom Pseudomonadati; phylum Pseudomonadota; class Gammaproteobacteria; order Aeromonadales; family Aeromonadaceae; genus Aeromonas; species Aeromonas popoffii. Next base: position 2,319,617 of record NZ_CP149129.1, read on the forward strand.
TTCAGCACCGTGTTTTACGACTTTCCACTCGCCATCACCAAATACCTTGAGGCCAGTTGGTGATGGGGTGAAGCGACTTGCCCATGATGCAGACTTGAAGGGAATAGTGGTGATCAGATCGCCACATTTTCAGTTAGTTCCATGCAAGCTGCATCGATTTTGGAAACAACGCCATAAAGTAACCAAAAGAAATTTCTTCCTATTTTTATCCTGTTAGGATAAACGTCACTATTAACTTTTATGCCAATAAGAAGATACTATCTATCTTGATACTTCGTTCGGGTCCTGATGGAGTTTAATTAGGTTTTGTTCGAAAGAAACTAATTACCCGCGACTTTGTGATGCAGTTCTTAACTATATATTATTTGTTTTTTTTTATGTGGCTGGTTAAGGTTCTGTGCAGCTTTATTTTGTTATCTGATTTGTGTTGATCCGCATGGATCTGATTAGAGGGTGAGAATAAGGACCTCATGAACAAAAAATGGAAAATTTATCCATTTAAAATCAATTGGTTAGGAGGTGGCGTTTTTGTGTCATATGACTTGTTCGCACCTTCCCTGAGTGCTCACATGGCGTTGGTCTTCCCTATCCATGATTTTGAGCTGCATGCGGTATGTGTTACCGGGGCATCTCCCGAGGTGGGTGGCAGGCTTCGGTAAACAAGCGGGCAATTCGTATTACCCGCGAGAAGAGAGCGACGTTACCCCCGCAGGGTAACGCCAAGAGCACAGCAGTACAGTGTGAAACAAGCCCATAAAAACAATGCCAGTCAGGCTTAACTGACTGGCATTCAGGCAGATGCCTCCCTTTGTTCTATCAGGTCGGCGGCAGGTTCGTGAACGGGTGACTCATGCTGAACCTCATCCCTGCGATCTCAGACCAAGGACTTTTTCGTACCTCCCTAACCAGAACGGACATTCTCGTCTCAGGCGCCCTACGCTGCGCTCCAATATCGCGGGGTGAATTCGGCCGGTTCAGCCGAGTGGCATCCTCGCCATGACACCGGAAAGATCTCGCGGCAAGCCGGGCGCCCCCGAAACCTACGCCCATTCTACCAGGGCTTGCTGGCTGGCCCTGACGATCGGGGCCCGCCGCTGCAACTCGGCAGAGAATTGAGCGCCAAACTGTTCCAGATACTGGCGTTGCAGCAGGCATTCATGGGGCGCGTTCACCTCGTACTCTATCAACTTGCCGGAGATATAGGGCTGCCACAGCGACGGCTGCTGATCCTCGGGACGCAGGATGTCGGTGGTGGCGCGGATGAAGATCAAGTCGCCGTCGTAGCGTTGGTAGCGGCAGCGAGCGAGCAGCTCCAGCATCAGCTTTGAATCATTCACCAACCGGGTTAGGAACTCCTCGCCAACCTGGCTGCCGCCCAGCACCTCCTCCATGGCACTCTTCAACCCTTTGATGCCGGCGCGCGGCGCGCCGACGATGGCGCGAGTCATCCGGGTGATGATGGTGGCGTCGTCCAGTTTCAACGAGGCCGGCCCGCCTTGCAGCGGATAGCTGTCGAACATGCACAGGAAGCTGACCTCGTGGCCGTCGGCCTGCAGCATGGCGGCCAGGCGCAGCGCCAGATTGCCGCCCACCGACCAGCCGGCCAGCTGGTACGGCCCACGCGGCTGCACCGCCTGGATACGCTGTCGGTATTCCTGTGCCAACTCGTCCAGCGATCCGATGACGCGGTCCGGATCGCGCAGTATCGGTGACTGGATGGCGTACAGCGGCTGATCCTCCGACAAGAAGGGCAACAGGCCGGCATAGGGCCAGGCGATGCCGCCGCCCGGATGGATGCAGAACAGCGGTGGTCGGCCACCCTGGACGCGCAGCGGCAGCATGGCGTCGAAGGGGTCGCTGAAAGCGGCTGGCCGCTCCAGGCGCTGAACCAGCTGGCGCGGGGTCGGGGCGGCCAGGAAGTCGGCGATACCCAAGGAGACGCCGAAGGTTTCCCTGATGTTGTTAATCAGCTGCAGACCTAGCAGCGAATGCCCGCCCAGCGCGAAGAAATTCTGATTGGCGTAGACCTCGCCGCATTCCAGCACAGTCGCGAACAGCCGGCACATGATCTCTTCTTCCGGGGTGCGCGGCGGCGTTTGCTCGCCGTCGTCCTGCAGCGTCGGCGTGGGCAGTTCGCCAGTGGCCAGTTTGCCGTTGGGCGTGAGCGGGAAGACCGGGACCACCATGATGACACTGGGGATCATGTGATGGGGCAATTGACGGCTCAACGCCTGTTTCAGCCCCTCGCTGTCCAGCTCCAGCTGCTGGTTGGCCACATAGCCGACGATGGCCGGGCCTTGAGGCAGATCGCGCAGCAAGGCGACGGCATCCTCTACACCGCTACAACCCAGCAGGGCGTTTTTGATCTCGTCCAACTCGATCCGCAGCCCGCGCAGCTTAATCTGGTTGTCCTGGCGGCCTTGATAATGGATGCGGCCGGCATGGTCGAAAAATACGCGGTCGCCGGCCCGGTACATGGTGTTGCTGGGGTCCAGGATATCGGGGACGAAGCCTTTGGCCGTCAGCTCCGGACTGTTGCGGTAACCGCGGGCCACGCCGGGTCCGCCGATGAACAAGTCTCCCCAGGCGCCAGGCGGCAACAGCCGTTGCCGTGGATCCACCACGTAGAGCCGGGTGTTGGCGGTGGCGGTACCGATGGAGAGGTCGCCATCGCCATAGTCGGCGTTGATCGAGGTAGCGAAGGAGGTTTCGGTCGGGCCGTAGACATTGAGCAGGCGGCAGTGGGAGAAGCGCGCCAGCAGCGCCGGCGTGCAAGGTTCGCCGCCCAGCATCAGGACGGTGTCCCGGGGGAAGTCTTCGGTCTGGTGGTAGGCCAGCAGGCTGGGCGTCATCACCAGCAATTTGATGTTTTCCCGTTTCACCAGAGCGGCCAACGCCTTGCCGGGCGCGCTGGATACTTTATCACAGATGACCAGCGTGGCGCCGGCCAGCAGCGTCATCATGATTTCCAGAACCGACATGTCAAAACCGGCTGCGATGAATTGCAGCACACGTTGGCCTGCTTGCAGCTCAGCCGCCCGGATGGCGGTGTCCGCGATGGGCACCAGGTTGCGGTGAGTCACTTCCACGCCCTTGGGTTTGCCGGTGGAGCCCGAGGTGTAGATCAGATAGCTGAGAGCCGCAGGGGCCACGCGGGGGAGCGGGAGAGCGGCAGGCGGCAGCGCATCCAGCGCCGCAGCGTCCAGGAAAAGCAGTTTCTCCGGCGCGAGCGCGGTGTTGACGGCGTTGCCGGCGGTAACGATGACCGCGGCCGGCGCGGCATCGGCCAGGATGTATTCGATGCGGGCCTCCGGCAGTTCAGGATCAACCGGCACATAACCGGCGCCGAGCTTGAACAGCGCCACCGCCGCCACCGCCCATTCGATGCTGCGCGAGACGATGACGGCAACGTCGTCGCCGGGCCGCACGCCACGCGCCAGCAGCAAGCTGGCCAGGCGGTCGGCGCGGTCATCCAGCTCGGCGTAGCTGAGTTCGCGCTCGCCTTGGCGCAGGGCCGGCAGGTGACCATGGCTCCTCACGGAAGCAGTGAAGGCATCGGCAAAGACAGGTGAAGCGTCTGCCTGCGCCAACAACGGGTAATAGCGTTCGCGCTCGCCGGGCAGCAGCAACGGATAATCCTCGGCGAGGGTGTCCGGCCCAGTGGCGAAATGCTCCAGCAACTGGGTCATCCGCGCGTAATGCAATTCCAGCGCCTCAAGCGGGTAGAGATCGGCGTTGGCGTTGAAGCCTATCTCCAACCGGCCGTCAACGTTGCGGTCGAAGATGTCTATACCGAGATGATCGGCAGGGCCGTTGGCGACGTTCTGAACCGTGGCTTCACAGCCATCGAAGCCCATGTCCTGCTCATAGGCAACGATATTGAGCAGGGTGTTGAACAGTGGTTTTTGGCCGCGTTCCGCGTACAGGTCGCGGATCATGGCTTCCGAACGGTAGCCTTGGTGCAGCAGATGACGCCGCAACTGGCGTTGGATGTCCGCCGCGACCGACAATATTGTGGATGCTGGCGTAAACGAAATGCGCAGTGGCAATATGTTGGCCACCATGGCTGGGATCTCGCGCAGGGCCTTTAGCTGGCGGGCTGCTACCGGCATGCCCACCGCCAGATCGCTCTGGCCAGTCATCCTGTAAAGATAGGTAGCGCAGGCCGCAAGCAACACGCTGGACAGGCGAAGTCGATGCAAAGTGGCGGCTTCGCGCAACCCTTCCACCGCTGCGCCGGAAAAGGTCTTGCGCAGCCGGTTCAGCTTGCGTAGAGGCATGTCGCCGGGCACCAGCTGAGTGGGAGCGGGCAGCTCCAGACAGTATTGGCGCCAGTAAGACTGGTCCTTGAGATAGGACTCGCTCTGGCGATACGCCTGTTCTGCTTCGAAGACCCGGCTCAGCGGCTGCGCAGGCAGAGACTCGATTGCCTCACCACGCGCCAACCGGACATAGCAGTCGGTGATGTGCTTGAACAAGATGGCGTGGCCGAAGCCGTCCACCACCAAGTGGGACCCCAGCTCTACCATGCAGTGGCGGCGGTCAGCCAGCTTGACGACCAGAAATCGAATCAGCGGTTGATGGGCAAGATCCATATCGCTGGTCAGCAACGCCTCTAACATGGCCGAGTAGGCCTGCTCCGGATCCGGTGTGGTGGACAGGTCGTGCCAGGAAAAATAGGTGTCGTGCAGTGTCGAGTTGAGGCGTTGTCGGTATTGCCCGGTAGCCTGGTCCTTTTCGAACGCGGCGCGCACAGTTTCGGCCTGCTGGCACACGGTTCTGATGGCCTGTTCCAGCAACGATGTCTGCAAATTTCCGTTGAATTCTATCACATCACACAGGTGATAATGGAGGTTGCGGCCTTCCTGACCAATAGCGAGACAGACTTCCTGCTGGGCCGCGCTCAGCGGGCAGCTTAATTCTTCATTTAACATATTTAACAAAATCCTGATGGCGATTTTTGGTTTGCAGGAGGTGGCCTGTGACAAACAGATGAGTTACAAGAGCAATAACCTAAGAGGCTTCTCCACTGGGGGAGAAAAATGGTCTCACGTGAACCCCATTCATGGCAATTTATTTTTTAATTGGTTGCTTAAGGAGGGTGCGAATGAGTGGAATGAGTGGATCTGTCTTTATCATGAGTAACGGGACTGGAAGCAGGCGATGAGCCCATTTGTCCCTGATGGAATTGGCTGGCGCCTCTATCAACGCGACGTACCCGAGCGCCCAGTTTCACCTCGGGTTTTGCCAGCCAGGGTCTGACCCACCTCGTTATCACGTCATGATTGCCTGCGTAACTGGTGGTTCTTCTCAACTCTGCTTGCTGTGAGCTTGTGACTCTCCCCCGCTTGCTCAGGGCGCCCTCGTTACCGGAGGTCGCCCCTTTTCATACCGCTATTCCAAAATCGGCTTCAAATTCTCGATCATGGGCGAGCGCGACCACAGCCACATGGTGGTGAGATCTCGCTGTGTCAGCCCATCACGCCTGCCCGCCAACTACCTGCGTGCTGAGCCTTGCGAACCGCCCTGCGTAGCGCAGCTCATGCCCCGTGAACGAGTAGAATGCGCAGATAACTGTCGTCACGCTTACCGATGCCCAATCAGGTTTGCTTGCCACCACTAGCATGTTGCCGTGGCGCCAGTGGCCACCAGCGCGCTCGGCAGTTGATGAGCCCATGGCGGGTCAATCTGCTGCAATTTGCTGCTACCCTCAGAGGCAAACCATTGAGGCGCCAGCAATATCGGGGCAATCAACGCGAAAGCGGCTTGCAAGCGACTCGACATCATCAAACCGGGAGCCAGATACCATGACCATACTGCCTGTTTACGCGGCCCTGCTCGCCCTGCTGTTTGTGTTGCTGAGCATACGCACCATTCGTACTCGCCACCGTCAGGGGGTGGCGCTGGGGCATGGCGATGATCCTGCCATGCTGCGGGTCATGCGGGTGCACGCCAACTTTGCCGAGTATGTCCCCCTCGCCCTGCTGCTGATCTATTTTGTCGAATCCAGCCACCACACCCCCTGGCTTATCCATCTGCTGGGGGCCGCCCTGCTGTGCGGCCGCCTCAGCCATGCGTTTGGCATGAGCCGCACGCCAGAGAACTTCCGCTACCGGGTGGTAGGCATGGGGCTGACCTTTACGGTGATCCTGGTGAGCGCGGCCCATATCCTGATCACGGCGCTGATCCCCTAACCGTTTGCCGACCGGCTAAGCGCTGACTCGCGGACAAAAAAAAGCCCTGCCAGATTGGCAGGGCTTTTTAGATCAACCGATCAGCTGGGGAGAGAGGCTCCCGAGCCGCTTACTGGTTGTGGGTAGAGCGACGGGGGCGACGGGCCTGAGCCGGTTTACCCGCGCCATCAGCCGGACGCTGACCGCCCTGCGGCTTTGGCTTGCCACCGTTACCGGTGCGGGCACCGCCGGCGTTGCCGCCATTGGCGGAGCGACCGGCGCCCTGACGCTGGCCCTGACCCTGCGGACGCGGCGCAACACGGCGCTGCTCGCTCGGATCACGGGGCTCTTTGCGCAGCGGCGCGCCGATACCACGGGCTATGTTGTCCAGCGTTTCGCGGGAGGCTTCGAAACCGGCCACCTGCTCGCACGGGATGTTCTGCTTGGTCAGACGCTCGATGGCCTTGATAAGCTTCCCTTCGTCGGCAGCGACCAGGGAGATGGCGTGACCGGCAGCACCGGCACGACCGGTACGGCCGATGCGGTGAACGTAATCTTCCGCCACGTTGGGCAGCTCGAAGTTGACCACTTGCGGCAACTTGTCGATATCCAGACCACGGGCAGCGATGTCGGTCGCCACCAGCACCTTGACGTTGCCATCCTTGAAACCGGCCAGGGCACGGGTACGGGCACCCTGGCTCTTGTTGCCGTGGATGGCGGCGGCGCTGACGCCGTTCTTGTCGAGGGTCTCGGCAACACGGTTGGCCATGTGCTTGGTACGGGTGAACACCAGTACCTGCTGCCAGTCATTGCTGGTGACCAGATGGCTCAGCAGACCGATCTTGTTGGCCTTGTCGCACGGGTGCACCAGCTGCTCGATACGCTCGGCAGTGCTGTTGCGCGGCGCCACTTCGATCACCGCCGGGTTGTTGAGCAGGCCAGTGGCCAGCTCGCGGATCTCTTCGGCAAAGGTCGCGGAGAAGAGCAGGTTCTGACGCTGCTTGGGCATCAGGGCCAGGATCTTGCGGATGTCGCGGATAAAGCCCATGTCGAGCATGCGGTCCGCTTCGTCCAGCACCAGGATCTCGACTTCGTCGAACTTGACAGCATTCTGGTTGTAGAGGTCCATCAGGCGGCCAGGGCAGGCAACCAGCACGTCCAGACCACGGCGAGTCGCCATCATCTGCGGGTTGATGCTGACACCACCGAAGACCACGTGGCTGCGCATCGGCAGATGCTTGCCGTAGTTGCGCACGCTCTCGCCCACTTGGGCTGCCAGCTCACGAGTCGGGGTCAATACCAGGGCGCGGATCCGGTTGGGAGAAACTTTACGCTTGCTCTCCATCAGACGCTGCAGCATCGGCAGGGTAAAGCCTGCGGTCTTGCCGGTCCCTGTTTGGGCCGCCGCCATCAGGTCGCGGCCAGCCAGAACGGCGGGGATCGCTTGCAGCTGAATGGGAGACGGGGTGTCGTAGCCTTGCTCGGCAACGGCACGCAACAAGGGTTCGGCCAGACCGAGGGAAGAAAAACTCATAATTACCTGCTAGGGATAGTGGCGCCGGGGATTTGTGGTGGGGCTCCTCTGCTGAGCCGATGCCATCTCACAAGATCTGGGCCTATTGAGAAAACAACGATTTCCCCGGGGAGCAGAGCAAAGGGGAAAGAATAGAGGCGCAGTCTAACGGAGTTGCTCGGGATAAACGAGAAAAATGTGATGCTCCTCCCAGCACGAACAGAAAAGTCCCACACTCCCCTGCGAATAATCCTGTTGATAACAGACGCACATACCACACTATTAACTGGTAACACAATAACCACCCTCGCACGCATGGGGGGCAGAAGCACGGAATAGAAGAACAGAGTAACGAGGTTTAGCTATGACCACGCGATATTGTCCCCTCGGCAATTCCCGCAGCAGATGGCAGGCAGGGATCGGCATGCTGCTTCTGCTGCTAGCCCCTGCGCTGCAAGCCAGTCAGACCATGACCGTGGCCTGGAGCCACTGGCCTCCTTTTAGCCACATAGACAACCGGGGCGAGCTGGATGGGCTGGACATCACGCTGACCCGCCAGATCCTGCAACAAGCAGGTGTTACCCCCAAGTTTCGCGAGCTTCCCTGGGCACGGGCGGTGCATCTGGTGGAACACGATCAGCTGGACGTGGCGATGGCGGCATTGCCGCTGCCGGCTCGTCAGAAGTATGCCCGCTTCTCAGCGCCCTATCGCCAGAGCGCCTATGTACTACTGAGTCATAATCCCATCCCCGGTCAACAGGATCGCTGGGAGAAGCTCGATACCCTGCCGACCCTCTGTCACGAGAAAGGGCTCAAGATTGGCAAGCTGCGCGGAACTCGCCCCATCCATCAAATGGATGAGTGCCCCGCCCTCAAGGTGGCAACCGAGTACAATACCGATGATCGGCTGATCGATCTGCTGCTGGCCCATCGGCTCGATGGCATCATCATGGAGTGGCAATATGCCGGTTATCGGCTCTCCCAACTGGGTGCCAAAGGGGTGATCCGCTGTCAGTTACTGCTGCACCACCAACCGGTCAGTCTGATGTTTGCCAAGGAGAGTATCAGCGATGAGCAGCTGACCCGGGTCAATCAGGCCATCACTGCCCTGCCTAAAACCCATGGCCAGTTTTCGCCCCCCACCTGCCGCCTAGATGCTGATCCCCAAGCGGCCGATCTGCTGACCCGGCACCAACCATAGCCCTGCAACTGCCAACAGGCACTGCACAGACATGACAAAGGCGACCCAAGGTCGCCTTTGTCATTCGTGACCGCTCATCAGCCGATGATGCGACAGGGTGCTATACCGATCAACGCAGTTGCGGGGTATGGGTCAACACACCCTGATTCTGGGCGCGGTGGCGCAGCAGGTGATCCATCAACACCAGCGCCAGCATGGCTTCGGCGATGGGGACAGCACGGATGCCGACACAAGGATCGTGTCGACCCTTGGTGATCATCTCGATGGCCTCGCCTTCGGTATTGATGCTCTTGCCCGGCACAGTGATGCTGGAGGTGGGCTTTAAGCCTAAGCTCACTACGATATCCTGACCGGATGAGATGCCGCCCAGAATGCCGCCCGCATGGTTGCTGGCAAAGCCGGCCGGGGTCATCTCGTCACGGTGCTCCGAGCCTTTTTGCTCTACCACTGCGAAGCCGTCGCCAATCTCCACCCCTTTCACCGCATTGATGCCCATCATGGCGTGGGCGATGTCGGCATCGAGGCGATCGAAGACCGGCTCGCCGAGGCCCACCGGTACATTGCGCGCAATAACTTGCACTTTGGCACCAATGCTGTTGCCCTCTTTTTTCAGATCGCGCATGTACTGATCGAGCGCTTCCAGCTTGCCCGCATCGGGGAAGAAGAAGGGATTCTGCTCAATCTGCGCCGCGTCGAACGCCTCGGCCTTGATGGGGCCAAGCTGGGAGAGGAAACCGGTGAGCTCGATGCCATGCATCTGCTTGAGGTACTTCTTGGCGATGGCGCCCGCCGCCACCCGCATGGCGGTCTCACGGGCGGAGGAGCGACCACCGCCCCGATAATCCCGCTGACCATATTTCTGGTGGTAGGTGTAATCGGCATGGCCCGGGCGGAACACATCCTTGATGTCGGAGTAGTCCTTGGAGCGCTGATCAGTATTCTCGATGAGCAGCCCGATGGAGGTCCCCGTGGTCTTGCCCTCGAACACCCCGGAGAGGATCTTCACCTCATCCGGTTCACGGCGTGGGGTAGTGTAACGGGAGGTGCCGGGCTTGCGCCGATCCAGATCTCCCTGCAGATCCGCTTCGCTTATCTCGAGCCCGGGCGGGCAGCCATCGACGACGGCGCCCAGCGCCAAGCCGTGGCTCTCGCCAAAGGTGGTGACCCGAAAGAGTTGGCCAAAACTGTTTCCTGCCATGGGTGCTCCTTGCTGCTTAGCTCTTGTAAATCGCGAAATGGTCCTGGTATTGCTCCAGCTCGGCCTTGGTCATCACGAACACGCCGTGACCACCGTTCTCGAACTCGACCCAGGTAAAAGGCACTTCCGGGAACTGGGCTTCCAGGTGGATCATGCTGTTGCCCACCTCGACCACCAGCACGCCGTCATCCTTGAGAAAGTCAGCGGCATTGGCCAGCAGGCGCTTGGTGAGCTTGAGACCATCGGAGCCGGAAGCCAGCGCCAGTTCGGGCTCGTGGCGGAATTCATCCGGCAGATCCGACATGTCTTCGGAGTCCACATAGGGCGGGTTGGAGACGATGAGATCGTACTTGTCACCCGCCGGCAGATCACGCATCAGATCGGAGCGGATAGGAATGACCTGCTGCTCCAGACCGTGATCTGTGATGTTGCGCTCAGCCACATTCAGCGCATCCACGCTGATGTCGATGGCATCCACTTCCGCATCCGGGAATTCATGGGCCATGATGATGGCGATGCAACCGGAACCTGTGCACAAATCCATGATCCGGGTCGGCTCATGCTTAAGGAAAGGGGCGAAGCGGTTGGCCACCATCTCGGCAATCGGTGAACGGGGGATCAGTACTCGTTCGTCCACGTAGAACTCCCAACCGGCATACCAGGCCTTGTTGGTCAGGTAGGCGGCCGGCACGCGCTCCTGCACACGGCGAATGACGAGCTCGGCGATGCGATGACGCTCGCTGGTGGTGAGGCGGGAGTGGCGCATGCCAGGATCCGCGTCCGGTGGCAGATGTAGCGTGGGCAGTACCAGCAGCACAGCCTCATCCCAGGCGTTGTCGGTACCATGTCCGTAGAAAATCCCGGCGTCGTTGAAACGACTCATGGCCCAGCGCAACATGTCCTGGATGGTGTGCATCTCGGCAACCACCTCATCGATAAATATCTTGTCCAAATCCACCTCCAAGTCGAGTAATATCCGGCCCGAGCACCCACTTACAGTAGCGGGCAAGACGCATACCTAATAAATGAGCATCTGATGAAAAAAACGCCCTCACCGACGATCGAGGAAAGCCTGCTGTTTCGCGATGCGGTCAAAGGTACCCGGAAAATTAAGCAAGATACCATAAGGGCCGACCTGCGCCCGGTCAAGCAGAAACGCGAACTGCGCGAAAGCCGCGAAAAGCTTGGGGTTGGCCACTTTTTCAGCGACGAGTACCAGCCTCATCTGGACGAGGATGGCCCGACCCGTTACGTGCGTGACGATGTGTCAAAATTCGAGCTCAAAAAGCTCAAACGCGGCATCTATCCGCCGGAGATTTATCTGGATCTGCACGGCATGAACCAGCAGCAAGCAAAACAGGAGCTGGCCGCCCTGCTCACCCTCTGCCAAAAAGAGAACATCCATGTCGCCTCCGTGATGCACGGCATCGGCAAACATATTCTCAAGCAGCGCATTCCCAGCTGGTTGGCCCAGCACCCCAATGTGCGAGCCTTCCATCAAGCCCCCCGTGAATGGGGCGGTGACAGCGCCATTCTGGTATTACTCGATATCGAAGAGTAGTTGGCCACGCATGCGCCCCACATTCGATATCAATATGTTATTGACAGTGGAGGTCGCATGTTTACTCAGGGTTCCCATGCAGACATGCCGTCATCCCTTGATGCCGATGCCATAGGTGCCGCCAGCAACAACTTGTACCGGGACATACCAGACTCGCCGTTTCTCGGCACTGTGTTCTCTGACTTTCCACTCGCCTTCCTCAAACACCGCCAGGCCTGTCGAGTCGATCGGTGATACGACCCTTTGAGGGCTGCCGATTGGCCACCTGCACAGTGCAAGCATGCTGCTGACCAGCCAGGGGCGGGGGCACACAGTGGCCACTCGAACAGGGAGTTGAGTTGCCCCTGAGCTACTCGCAAAGTCAGATTGAAAATCCCCTTGAGCATCAGGAAGGTGCCGATGGTCTGGCCGGTGTATGGCTGGCTGCAGCGCCGTCGCACGTGATGGGTGCACCACACAGCAGCTTATTTTGAAGCTGAGCGGTGTTTCCCATACCGATGCGGCTGTGGGCCCTGAAACGGACGCTGACTTGTCTGATGAGCCACAGTATGCCCCGCTGGCAGCAGGGCAATCCGGGGCATATCACTGAGGGGTTTATGCGAGCGAGGATCGCACGGCGCGGATCAAGATATTTCTGGGGGTCATGGGTTTGTCGCAAAACTCGCCCACTTCCACCCGGTAGCCCTGTTCTTGCAGGAAGAGCGCCCGATCGAGCGCCAACCAGATCTCGAGCGGCCGACGAAACAGATGGCGTACCAGCTCCATGCGGGCGACATCGCCATAACGCGCCTCCCCCTGCGCCAGAAAAGTGGCAAGGTCCATTCCCGCAGGCAGGGCTATCCCCTTGCGATCGGCCGCCCATTCACAAAACGCCTCGAAACTGCCGGTAAGCAGGCTTTTTTGCATATTGGGCACCGGCAGGTATTCGTTCACCCCGCGCACCTGGCGCTGCAGGCAGTCAAACCCGAGCCGCCACACCACCTCCAACTCGCGCAGGCGCGAGATGCGAGCACCTGAGGTCACCGTCTCCTGCAGCGGCAACCGCAGATCCGCCTTGGCCAGGTGCAGATCACTGGCTCGAGCGGCGGCGGACAGGGGGACATAGTGAGAGCCACGGATCAGGTGATAGCAGCAAGGGGATATGGTCACCCCCTGGGCGCCACGCTCGGCCACCAGCGCCAGCAGATGGGTGTGCAGCTCGCCGCAGGCGTGCAGCGCCATGGCATGATGCTCGGTGGCAAGCAACTGGCCGGCATCGACCGCAAAGGCATCCGCCTGCACAAACTGCATGCGGGCCCCGTCACGCGCCGCCAGCCGACGCCCCTCCTCACAGAGCGGGCCTTGCAGCTCCAGACTCAGGATCTCTGCCCGGCGATGCAGGGAAACCAGCCGCCCCAGATGCCCCTTGCCCGCGCACCACTCCAGATAGGAGCCTTGATGGGGTGGCAGGCAGCCGGTAAAGGCCTCTATCTGTGCCTGCTTGCGTCCCGGCATGTGCAGCGCCATCTCCTTGGCGCACTGGATGGGCTCGGGGGTAAAGCGCGCGAGTTCACTCAGGGCATGCAGCGTCTCCCCCGCCGGGATCCAGGGGGCTAGCAGGCCGCACAGCGCCACCATGTCACCATCGAGTCGATTGATCTGCTCAAGGGGCATGGCATTGAGCCGTGCGGCCAGCGCAGGGGCCTCGTCGGCGAATGCCAGGTTCAGGTGATGATAGGGTTGGTATTGCCACCAGCGCCGGGTCTCGGTCAGCAATCTATCCAGTTGTTGAAAACGTTGAGCCAGCACGCGTGCCCCTGTCTTGCAGTCAAAAAAGAGGCTTATTCTAGCGATCCCTCCCCAAAAAGCACTCGCCAATGCGGGTCTGTCGCCGTGAGCACAGGTGTCAGCCTGGCAAACAACCTGTAGCCCGGGCGTTGGCCTGACAAAGCGAGGGGTTTTATGCTATGTTTCGCCCCCTCTTTACCCTGGTTCGCTCAGGCGGGCCATTTCACCAACATTAATGGAACCAAAACATGACCATCAATGCCATCCTGCAAGCGCGCGCAGACGCCAAGTGTGAACTGTGCGGCGCCGAACAGGCACTGACTGCCTTCACTGTGCCCCACTCACCGGCCAGCGATGATGATCACAGCCTTGCCCTGTGTGACACCTGCCGTAGCCAGCTGGAGCAGCCGGAGACCACAGTGGTCAATCACTGGCGTTGCCTGGGCGACAGCATGTGGAGTCAGGTTCCTGCGGTGCAGGTCATGGCGTGGCGTCAGCTGAAAAATTTGTCCGGCCAGGGCGAAGTGTGGGCTCAGGACATGCTGGACATGATGTACATGGAAGACGAAACCAAGGCTTGGGCCGAAGCCGGTCAGGCTGGCGACGATGACGACAGCGTACCGACCCTGGATTCCAACGGCGCTATGCTGGTCGAAGGCGATTCGGTTACCTTGATCAAGGATCTGGACGTCAAGGGCGGCGGCTTCACCGCCAAGCGCGGCACCCTGGTCAAGGGCATCCGCCTGACCAACAACCCGCTGCACATCGAAGGCAAGGTCAACGGCGTGCAGATAGTGCTGGTCGCCGCCTACCTGAAAAAAGCCTGATATAACCCGGTTTGCCCGTGATACCAAGAGCGCCCCACGGGGCGCTTTTTGCTGGCCACGCTATGCCGCATATACCTTCTGGTCATAGCCCAACCCAAACCGACGTCTCCTGCAACCGAGGCTATACGCAGCTAATGCTGCCCTGTTTTGCCTCCCCCCCCAGGCTGAAATGTGCAGTTTTTTTCGACAGAAACTTGCCTCATACGGAAACCTTGTGGCACTCTGGGACGTCGATGGACAGACTCACGGACACCCATGGTGTCCCCACTGCAAAAGGAGCAACACAGATGGCCAAAACCAGCAAGAAAGATATCAAGAAGAAGATCGCCGCTCGCCTCGAGAAAATTGCCAAGCACGAAGGCAAGATCAAGAAGCTGAAAAAAGCCCTGAAGTAAGGGCCGGCATGATAAACAAACCGCCATCAGGCGGTTTTTTTATGGCGACATTAGCCGCAAGCCCCCCCCCAATGGCCATGGCTGCCAACGCCTGGCCAGCACCAACACCTCTTGCTCCAGCCACAACCCGTGTGCGATCAGATGCGTGAGCGCCTCCGCCAATGGATCACCGGGCCTGCCTGCCGCAAGTTCGGTACACCAAGGGATTTTACCTCTGTTGACCTGTTGCCCCTCAAGCCGATGGGTCAGAGGGCGAGCATAGTGATGGATATACGCCATCAGAGTGTCGGGCAACCAGAGTGCGAGGGGCCGATGAATGGCACCGGCCAGCTCGGTGGCAATATCCAATCCCCGCAGATCCAGATCGCCAAAGTGAGCCCAGGGCACAGCCGCAGGCAACAGCGGAATCACTTGCCGTGCCAGCTTGGTATTTCGGCCAGGCACATAAAGCAGCAGGTCCCCCGCTTGCAGTGGGTAATCCACGAAGGCGCCCTTGTTCTCCACCGTTACTATCTGCCGCCCTTGCCACTCAATGCCCTGCAACCTGGCCACGCTGCGCTCCGGCAAGGCCAGCTCTCCCAATAGCGCCATCTGTGCCGTCATCTCGTGGTGCTGACCGCCCAGATCGATGAGTGACAGCGGGCTCAGGGTACGCAGCCGGATCACTTCATCCTGCGTCAGTGCTATGTCCATCGCACCTTGAACTGGGCCTGTGTCGCTACGTGGATGCTTGCTATCCCCATGCCAGAGGGCATGAAAACTGGCCTGATTCAGGGGCGATGGCAGCGTCAATCCTAGGGTCTGCACGCTGTCTCGTTTGTCCAGCATCTGAGGCATTGTTTGGGTCAGCTGCTTTGCAAGATAGTCGTGCCCTTCGGGGGTCAACATATAGCGAGCGCTGCGCCCCACCGGCTTGACACCGCCCACAGCCTGCAACAAGGCAAGCAGCTCTTGTCCATGCTTGCTATCGAGTGAATACCCCTTCTCATTTGTGCTATCCAACAAACGGGCACAGAGATCCTGTACTTTGCGATCATCAAACAGTGACATCCTCGCCTCCTCATTACGGTGCCATATGACCAAGTAGAGAGGATTTTACTGTCCGTTACCGTGACCCGTCTCGCACCAGGAAAAGCCCTCTCGCGGCCCCCACGCAGTAAGAGGTTCGGCCCCGCAGGATCTGCCCGCGGCTTCACTGGTAAACCCGAGGTAAACACGGCAAGCTGGATGGGTCTGTGCCAGCCAGCACGCCACCCAGTTGGTACAAGCCTGCTTGCTGACACCATCTCTCCGAGGGCGACCCCATGACCCAGTCGACAAAACAGCCGCCGGTTTCCTCCTGGCATCTTTCCGATATCCGCGAGCTGGCCCACTTGCTCACCCAGGCCCTGCCTGCGGCAGTGCAGATCACCGAGGCCGTCCATCAGGCTGTGTTGAGTGGCATGGGAATAAGGGGTAAGGCCCAGGGTCAGACCCGGGGGATCACGGGTCTGGTCTACAAGGGGGTACACGGCGCTGCCCATACCCTGAGCGGTGGCATCCATGCCCTGCTTGCCCGTTTGCCGCCAACGCCTCCCTTGCACCAGATCCCCGAAACGCCCAAACGCGCCGCCCTGCTCGCCACCCTCAATGGGGTGATGGGGGACAAGCTGGTCGAGAGCCACAATGCCCTCGCCACCCCCATGACACTGCGCTATCACGGTGAGCCCCTGGACTGGCACGCCATGCCGTCGAGCCTGCCCGCCGAGAGCCGGGTGCTACTGATGGTGCATGGCCTGTGTATGAACGATCTGCAGTGGCAGAGCCAAACCAGGGGGAAGGAAAAAGAAAAAACGCTCAACCTGGGGGAGAGGCTGGCCGACGAACTGGGCTATGTGCCCGTCTATGTGCGCTACAACTCGGGCCTGCCCGTTGCGCAAAACGGGCGGGAGCTGGCTAGCCAACTGGCCCAGCTGACACGCCATTGGCCTGGCCAGATCAGGGAGATTAGCGTGCTGGCCTACAGCATGGGGGGGCTGGTGATCCGCAGCGCCTGTCACCATGCCCGCCAGCGTGAGATGGACTGGCCCGACGTCCTGAAAAACATGGTGTTTCTCGGCACGCCGCATCATGGCGCCCCCCTTGAACACGCCGGCCACTGGCTGGAGCAGCTACTGCCGGCCACCGCCTATACCCAGCCCTTTGTCAGGCTGGCACAGCTGCGCAGCGCCGGTATCAAGGATCTGCGTCACGGCAAGGTGATGGACTCGCCGCCCCCGCAGGGCGATACGCACACCTTGCCCGATCCTCGCCCTCCCATGCCCTTGCCCACCGGCGTGGCCTGCTTCACGGTAGCGGCCACCACGGCGGCCAAGCGCGGTCTGCTGGCTGATCGGCTGATCGGCGATGGCCTTGTGCCCCTGCGCAGCGCCCTCGGCCAACATGACGAGGTGCGCCACCAGCTGGCATTCCCCCCTTCCCACTGCTGGATTGCCTACCGCACCAACCATATGGCCCTGCTCGGCAGCCTGCAGGTCAGTCGTCAGCTGCTGCAGTGGCTCACCCCCGTTCACGCAAAGTGCTGCCCGTCTGGGGAGCATGGCCAGAACGCATAACGGGCGCAATAAGCCGAGACTCGCTGAAGTTCGCACCAGCACAAGGTCAAAAAACGCCCGTGGGCGGTTATTTCATTGCGTGTCACTCACATCAATCTGGCTCGACCAAATACCCGGATTGAGCTGCCGGGTTCGGCCGGGATCTCGGCGTGCAGGTGCGACGCCATCCCCATATCCTCCCCCTGGAAGAGATCTATGATGCCGCCGTGGGGCCAATGGATATCTCGCAGGTAACCGGCAAAGGCAGCGGTGGCTGCACCTGTGGCAGGATCCTCATAGACGCCACCATAGGCGAAGGGGTTGCGGGTATGAAATAGCTGATCCCGGGCTGCATGGGCCAACAATATGGTGACCAATCCTTCCCTTTGCATCAGGGTTCGCCCCTGCGCCAACTCCTTCATGACCACTCCTTGCTTACGTGCTGAAAAAGGCGGGAGCCTCACCCTGTCCCCTGTTATGGAACCCCAGCGAGGGACACGTGTGAACGCAGGCCATGCCGCCATCCATAAGATAAGCAGACCCAGCTTACCCGTTAAATTAAATGCCGCACAGGTGCCGCTTGGGCGCCGCGGATCCGGACAATGGCAACTAGCCTTGTAATGCGTGTCTGTATACGGTCCTGCAATGGAGAACCCTATGTATTCGTACACCCTCACCTTCAAGGAAGAGATCGACAAGTTGACCGCCCCCGAGCAGGAGATCACCTTGCAAAGCCCTGCCCAGGCTGGCGACTTTATCATTCTCTCCGACGGCAGCCGCCATCAGGTGATGTTTGTCACCCACCGCGCCCACTACAGCAGCCTCTATCTCGATAAAGGGGTCAGAGTGCCGCAAAGCTAGCGAAGATCATCCCTCAGTTTGCGAAAGCAAAAGAGCGGCACCTGGCCGCTCTTTGATCTCTCTGTATGTGGATTTGCTGTCACAGCACCTTGATCACCGGTTGGTGCACTATCTCGACGTCGTTTTTATAGACCACCAGCTCACCCGGTGGCACGCCACGCTCACCCAGTACGGTGACGACGCACTCGTAGCGGTAGGGGCCGCTTTTGAATTGATAGGTATGGTTGCCCCCCGTCCCATCCACCCTGACAGTGCCATGTTTCAGCACCAGATCCGGCTTGTCACTGAGCGCTTTGCCCTTGGCCCAGGAGGCGTAGCGATAGCGGCTATCACCCAACTCGTCGATGCGGATAGTGAATTTCTCGGTCTGCCACATCAGCTCGGGGCTCTTGTACTCCCGCACACTGGGATGCAGACCGCTTTTCTGCCTGGCGATAAGCTCCCCTTTCAATTTGGCGGCCCGCGCCGTCTGATGATGGATACCGATCACCTTGCCATCAAAATCCAGCCACACCTCGCCACTGCCCAGCATGATGCCGCGCCAGCCCATGGTCTGCCAATCCTGCCCGACCCGGGAGCTGGCAATGCTGTTTAAAATGGCGTCATCAAACACCTCGTCAAAACGGGTCAGCGTCTCCGCCGGGGTTTTGATGGCGGGAATGGGATACTCCAACTTGAAGGGGTATTTCATTTGATTGGCAAGGGCCTGATGATCCCGGGCTTCTGCCGCATCGACCAACTGCTGCACAAAGGGACGATACTCGGCCGGCAACTGCTCTTCGTCGGCAGATACGGGGAGCGCTCCCCAAAATGTACTCAGCAACACAGTAGCCAACAACCCAATGCGTCTGCCAGTTCGGTTAAATAGCACCTTGATATTCATGGCAATACTGTGTGTCAGTTTCACGCCTCCCCATATCCATAAACCATCAAACGTTCTCATCAGAGAGTGCTAGCTTGCAGACTTGATGGATTTTTTCACTTTTTTCAGTGCCATCTGCCGCTTGAGTGGAGAAAGATAATCAATAAACAGATTTCCATGAAGATGGTCAATTTCATGTTGCATGACAATCGCCAAAAACTCACTGCTCTCGATGGTAATGGGTGTGCCCTCTCGATCCAGTGCAGATACCACCACCGAGCGGTAACGCTCAACATCCGCATAATAATCGGGAACAGATAGACATCCCTCTTGCCCAAAAGCCTTGTCAGTCCCACTGTTCACTTCCGGATTGATCAATACCAGCGGTTGATCCCTGCTCTCTGACAAGTCGATAATAACGATTGCCTCTTGACGGCCGACTTGGGTTGCGGCCAAGCCAATACCATTTTCCGTCGCATACAGGGTCTCCAGTATGTCATCAATCAGACTCTGCACGGCAGTGATATCCTCAACCCGTTCGGCCTTGAGCCTCAATTTGGGGTCGGGAGCCGTCAAAATATTCAAAATTGCCATCACAACTCTCCAAAATGGGATCTTTACGTGTCAATCATGCTTTCTATAAAGGAGGAATACCCAATGCTTTCAGTGCTTTATTTAACTCCAATTGATTGTCATGGTCCTCAGAATACTTAAAGATTGATGTATTGTTCAGCTTGTTGCAGATCCAATAAATACTTGCCGCAGACTTTATGGATTTTTTAAAGTCCAGTGACACTTCATTTTTACTTGAAACCAAATTAACCAATTGATTATTGAACCCATTAAATTCTTTGACAAGACAAATCAACGCTTTAATTGCTTTGCGCTCATCGAAACTAATTTGTGAATATGCAGATTTAAGAACATCATTTAAAAAATAGACATCGATAGTATTTAGCCCCTTGAAAATAGCTGTGTCACTTTCACCAGACTTATAGCTGGTAAGTTCGACTTGGGAATCATATAAATCAATGGCGAGTTTTTTGGCTTGTCTCTCAACATCTTTCAATTCTTCTTGATAATTTAATAAAAGCTGTAAAGTAGCAGCTTTACTTTTCATTTTCTCTGTTATTGGTACTAAATAAACCCCACAAGCAACACCAATAAGTGGAGTGATAACCTTCACGATATTGTCTACTACATCGACTGTACTCATTTTTTTCAATTACCTTATGAAAAATAACGTCTCGTTACTCTCAACATTTCAATACATCAACTTTGACGCCAGGAGTTCCCTTACAGCACCTCGACCTTTACCTTGATAATCCCATCGCGAATATTGCCGATGGTGCTAAAGGCAGACTTGGAGAGATCGATAATGCGCCCGTTTTTAAAGGCGCCGCGGTCATTGACCTTGACCACCACGCTCTTGCCATTGGCGAGGTTGGTGACGCGCACCATGGCCCCAAAAGGCAAGGTCATATGGGCGGCACTATTGAGGTTATTGCGATAGCGCTCGCCGCTGGCGGTCTTTTTACCGTGATAGCGGTCGGCATAATAGCTGGCGTAACCGGTCTCGCTATAGCCGCGCCAGCTGCCGCCGTGACTCTCGTCATAACGGCTGCTACAGGCTGCCAGCAGCAGGCAAAGAGATAACAGCAGCCCTTTCTGGATATGTTGCACCTTTCCCCTCTCTTCTTCTTTCTGTTCTTCTATGTGGTTCGTGACACTGGTGGCACGTTCGCAGGCAGGCTCACCTTGCCATCGGTCCAATGCACTCACCATGTTGCCACGCAGTGACCGCGCGGCTACTTTGCCATATCTTCCACGCAAAAAGGGAGGCAAATGCCTCCCTTTCACCTATTTACCCGTCATCCCTTGTCAGGATGAGCCAGAAACAGGTCAGGCAATCAGCTTGTCATCGCTAAAGCCAAAGCCGCGCAGCCCCACCACATGCACATGCTCGTGCTTGCCCTGTACCTTGCGGATGAGCTTGTAGGTGGTGCCCTTCTCGGGACTGATGTTCTCCGGCGCCGCGATAAGCAGCTGCATATCCTGCCGCTCGCACAGCTCGAACAGGGTGGCGATGGATTTGCCATCCAGACGGGCCGCTTCATCGAGGAACAACAGGCGGCAGGGGGCGATATCCTTGCCGCGCAGACGGCGGGACTCCTCCTCCCAGCTGATCAGCACCATCAGCAAGATGGCCTGACCGGTACCGATCGCTTCACCGGTGGAGAGCGCGCCGCTCTCGGCCCGCAACCAGCCATCGGCGCCGCGCTGCACCTCGATCTCCAGCTCCAGATAGTTGCGATAGTCGAGCAGCACGTCGCCCATCACCTGATAACTGCGATCCCCCTGCTCGGTTTGCGGGTTGAGGCGCTGGAACAACTTGGCCATCGCCTCGGAGAAGCTGAGCTCCTTGTCGGCGAACAGATCGTTGTGCATGGCACTCTGATCCGCGAGCGCCGTCAGCAACCGAGTGTGGGCCTCGCGGATATTGACGTTGAGCCGCACCCCACGCACCAGACCGAAGGCGATGTTCTGCAAGCCCTGGTTAAGCACCCGGATGCGGTTCTGCTCGCGGCGGATGATGTTGGTGATCTTGGCCGCCACCTCATGGGAGGAGAGCGACAGGTGATTTTCCCGCTGCTTGAGCTCGTCAGCCAGACGGGCCAGCTCGATCTCCATCTCCTCGATCGCTTCGACCGGATCATCGGAGCGGATGATGTCGTTGCGGATGCGATCTTTGAGGTAACGGTAAACCTGCACGTAGAAGGCGACCTTCTGCTCGGTGCTGCGGTTGCCCTCCGACAGACGCAGCGCATCGCGCAGCGCTTCGTCGTGCGCCACCGCCACCCGCAGGGCACCGAGGGCCTTGTCCGACATGGAGCGCAGCTCGTCGCTGTCGAGATAAGCCAGCTCGCGCTTGTTGAGGCGCTTCTCGACGTCGGTCTCCCGCGCCAGCCGCACCACCCGCGACCAGCTCGCCTTGTGACCCACCAGGGATTTGCGGGCGCTGTAGTAATCCTTGCCCTCCAATTTGAGACGACCGCCAAGGGATTCGATTTCGCGCTTGGTCACCTGCAACTGGGCCTCGGCGCTGGTGCGACGGGAACGGGTGCGAATGAGCAGCTCTTCAATCTCTTTCTTGTGGGCGCGGGACTTCTCTTCCATGTCCTCCGACAGCGTCAGCCCCATGGCCGCCAGCTCCTGCTCGAACTCGGTCAGGGTCTGGCGCTTGGCCGAGGCGCTGGAATCGAGCGCGGTGCGCAGCTGCAACGCTTCTGTGTGGCGCTGGGCAATTTGCTTGTGCTGCTCCCCGGCAGTGCGGGCCGCCAGCTCGGCGGCTTTGAGCTTCTCTTTGAGTCGCTCGCTCATCTCGGAAGCCTTGCCCAGCAGGTCTTGCGCATCCTGATAGGCAAAGTGCGGCAAGCGGGCCACCAGCTGATCGAGGGCATAGCAACGGCGCTTCTGCTCGGCCAGCAATTCGCTCGTCTCGTCGAACGCCGCCTGCAGGGCGGCGAGATCCTGCGGATCCTGACGCAACACCTGCACCATGGTTTCAAGCTTCTCGAGCGCCTTGCCGTGCTTGGCGATAAAGGCTTCGGCCTGTTTCAGGGCTTCCACGTCGGCGTGGGCCGCCTCGAGGCGGGCTGCCAGGTCTGTCTCGGCAAACAGGTGGGCAAAGGGCAACATCCCCTGCACCAGCTGGATATAGCGGGCCAGCTGGGCGGTGGCCGCTTTGGCCTCGGCCAGCTGCTTGTCGCACTCGGCTATGGTTTCTTGCAGCTTGCGCTGCTCATGCTGTTTGGCCTGCACTTCGGCTTCGGGATCGGGGCGGAAGGCGATATCCAGATGCTGACCGATAAAGTCACGGAAGTGACCGTAGAGACGGTGGTACTTCTGCTGCTCAAAGGCGGCCTTGGCATAGCCCTCAATCAGGTTTTCCCGCTCGAGATCGAGCTGCTCGATCCGTTTTTCCCGGGCGGCGCGACCAAACAGCGGCAGCTCGGGGTAACGGGAGAAGCGCACCTGACGCTTGCTGGTGCGCACCAGCACGGCGTCCCCCAGTTCGTCCGCTTCCACCAGATCCTCGTCAAAAGAGTCGGGATTGCCCTGAATGAGGTAGATATCCTCCGGGCAATCTTCCAGCTTTTGCAGCCGCTCGATGGCGCCCTCAAGGTCGAGCACCACCAGGGCGCTGCGGGCCGGGCCGTAGAGCGCGGAGTAGTAAGGGGCATCGTCGATGGAGATGTCGTCATAGACATCGGAGAGCAGCACGCCCCCCACCTGCTCGGCGATGCGGGCCAGGCGCGGATCCGCCTCGCCAGCCCCCAGTTGCAGGTTGCGAATTTGCAGCTCCAGCGCCTGCTTCTGCGCCGCGATGCGGTTGCTCTCCTGCTCGAACTCGCGCTCCTTGTCGAGCACGCTCTGCATGCCGGACGAGAGCGCCTCGGCGGTGGCGAGTGGCAGACCACTCTGCTCGCGCAGCTGCTCGAGCTTTTCAAAGGATTTCAGCCAGCGCGGGGCCAGCTTGGTCAGCTCCGCGATATCACGGCCCAGCTGGGCGCCCTGATGCTCGAGGCTGGCACGGCGCTGGTTGACCTCCGCCTGCTGATCGGCGAGCTCTTCCTGACGGGTACGCTGGGCCTCAAGAAACAACTCCAGCTCGTCTTGGCTCGCGATCAGCTGGCCAGATGCCTCAGCCAGCTCGTCGCGCAAGCGCAGCAGCGCCTGCTGGCTGTCGCTCTCTTTCTCAAGGCGAGCCAGCGCGGCGCGCAGTCCCTGCCCCTGATTGACGCGGGCCTTGTCTTCGATATGACGCTTGAGCAGCGCCTGCGCGGTGGGCCAGGCGGCATCGCGGGCGGTTTCGGGGGCAATGCTGAGCAGCAGCGTCAGCGCGGCCTGATGCTCGGCTACCGCCGCCTTGGCCAGCGCCAGCTGTTGCTCGGCCCCCAGCATCCGGCTGGTGAGGCTCTGCTCGGCGGCGCGGAACTGGTGCAGGGTGTCGCTCGCCTGTTCGGCGCTCAACCCCGGCAGCTCGCACTGTGCGCGGGCATTTTCCAGCGCCTGCACCGCCTGACGGTACTGGATGGCGCGGGTCTGCTGAATGTCCAGCGCCTGCTGGTAGTCGGCGAGCTGCGTCTTGAGGCTGTCTACTTCGGCCTGCGCCAGCTCCTTGCGCTCTTCCACTTCCAGCAGCTGGCTGTGGATCTCTTCTACTACTGCTTGTTGCTGTTCGAGTTTGTCAGTGAGATCCGCCAGATCGGCGCGATACATCTCGATCTTCTTCTGCAAGCTGACAGCAGCCATCACCTTGGCCAGATGCTCGGCAGCCGATTCCAGCTCGTCGGTCAGCAATTTCTCGCGGTTGGTGAGCTGCTCCACCTCGTCGGCCAGATAGATGGCGCGCTGGCGCTCTTCGGCCAGAATGCGGCGTTTCTGTGCCAGCTCCTGACGCGCCTTGAGCGCCAGCTCGGAGAGACGGTTCTTTTCAGCGGCGTTGCGCACATAGTCCGCCGCCACATAGTGGGTGGTCTCGGTGATCAGGTTCTTGAACAGATCCCGCTGACCTTGCGTCTCTTTAATGGCTTCCAGGGTGCGGCGGTTCTCGTAGATGGCCGCCTCCATGTCCGCAAACGCCTTGCGCACGCCGGAGTTCTCCGGCAGCAGGTATTCGCGCAAGGATCGGCTGATGGACGAGGAGATGCCACCGTAGAGAGAGGCTTCGATCAGACGGTAGAACTTGCCGCGATCTTTTTGATCCCTGAGCTTCTTCGGGGTGATGCCGAACTCGAACATAAAGTTGTGATAGTCGGTCACCGTATTGAACTTGGCGACCTTCAGCGCCCCCAGCTCGGCGGCGGCCCCTTTCAGATCGGCAAAGGCACGAATACGCCCCTTGCCACCATCGAGTTTTTCCAGCAGCAGATCTGTGGGTTGCAGCTGCTCCGGCACATCCACCAGCGCGAACGGGGTGATGTTGACCTTGTTGTCGCGGTTTTGGATCTGCTCCAGGTGCACGCCGACCCAGATCCGCTGTTCGCGGCTGTTCATCACCTCCAGCACGGAGTAACAGGAACCCCGTTGCAGCTTGCCGTAGAGCCCCTTGTCGCGCGACGCACTGGAGGAGCCCGCTTCCGTGGTGTTGCGAAAATGGAGCAGAGACTGGTCGGGAATGAGCGCCGCAATAAAGGCCGCCATGGTGGTGGACTTGCCCGCCCCGTTGCCGCCGGAGAGCGTCGTCACCAGCTGGTCGAGATCGAAGGTGCGGGCGAAGAAGCCGTTCCAGTTGACCATGGTCAGGGATTTGAATTTGCCTCTCACGACGTTGCCTCCATCAGGGCCTTGTATTTAACGCGGCAGGTCATCTTCTACCTCCAGTTCAAGCTGTTCTTCATCAAGATCCGCTTCAATGTCTTCAAACAGCGAGTCGCTGCTCGGCATCTCGTCATCGTGGAAGATCGCCTCCCCTTCCTGGATCATCCGCAGCTGCACGGCGCGGGGATCTTCGTCGGAGCGCACGTCGGCGGCAAAGCGGAATACAGATTCGTTGACCCGAAATTTGTCGCTGTTGCCAAGGGAGGTGATCATGCCAAGGCGGCGCAGGCGGCGCATGGAGGTGCGGATCTTTTCGAGCAGCTTCTTCTTGTCGAGATCGGTGCCGCCGGAGCGGCTGTTGACCATCCGCAGCAGCTGCTTCTCGTCGGCCAGGCTCAGCACCTCTTCTTGCAGCTCGCCCATGGCGAACACCCCTTCCGAAGCGAGCCGGTCAGGGCTTAAGAACAGGTAGCAGAGCACCTTGCCCACCAGCATATCGAGCTCGGAGAGCACAGTGGTGCCGATGTCGGCGCTGGGGCGCGGACGCAGGTAGAAGAAGCCTTCCGGCGCCTTGATGAGTTCCACCTGATAACGGCCGTAGAAGATCTCCAGCTCGTTGTGGTACTCCACCAGCGCCGAGTGCTGTTCGAAATCGTCGGCACTGATGTGACGGCCCGAACGCAAGGCGGTGTCGATGCGCGGAAACAAGGGGTTGGCAATCGCCTCTGCAAGCCGCAGCGGCAAGGGAAACTCAGTATTGATCAATGACATAGGCCTGAACCTTGGATCCAGCTTGGTTAATGGGTTTCCATGCGGGTTGGTGGTGCAGCTCGCGCTCACCGCTGGCATGGCCCAGGCGCACGGCCTGGTCGATCAGAAGACGCGCCACATCGAAATGGGCGTGAGCCGGGTAATCCAGCAGGTATTCCCGCAGCACATCGGCCAGGTCCAGCTGATGGCCCTGTTCGGGGTAACGGGCCAAGTAGCGCTCGATGCGCTCGGCCAGCTCCTGGTTGATGTCCACCATCTCCATGTACTCCATCTCGAGGGGCACCTCGCCGGTCACCTCCTCGTCGTGAATGGCAATGGTTTCATCCCGCAGCTCCAGCAGACGGGGCTCCTCGGCGATACGCAGCAGCCAGTTATGCTGCTCGAAATTGCGGATGGAGTCGCGCA
Source organism: Aeromonas popoffii (assembly GCF_037818705.1). Classification (NCBI taxonomy): domain Bacteria; kingdom Pseudomonadati; phylum Pseudomonadota; class Gammaproteobacteria; order Aeromonadales; family Aeromonadaceae; genus Aeromonas; species Aeromonas popoffii. The sequence continues at coordinate 2,346,048 of NZ_CP149129.1, forward strand.
GCCGCTGGCTGAAGGCGCGGTTCTTGTCCATGTCAATGGCGTTGCGGATAAATTTGTGAACGTGCCTGTCGTAGCGGGACCAGAGCTCGATGCACTGCTGGCCCCAGCTGGTGATGACGTCAAGCCGCCCTTGCAGGGCATGGGTCAACTCCTCGACGTGGAACAGATCGTCGCGTCCCTGGGCCACTTCCTGAATGTTGAGCAGCCCCGCCTGCAGGCGGTGGCCGGCGGCGTCCAGGGTATCTTGCAGCTCGCGCAGGGTCTGGCCGGTCTCGTGCAGCAGTTTTTCGCAGCTGTGAATGGCATCGATCCAGTTCTGGGTCAGCAGGGCCGCTATCTCGCTCTTGACCTGATTTTGCTGCTCATCCATGGCGCGCTGGGTGAGATCGATGCGCCCCAGGGTCTCTTCCAGTGAGAAGGTGAGCCGTGGCAGCACCTCGGCATCCCACTGCTCGCGGGTATTAGTCTCGAGCGCCGCCTTGCGGGCGGTGTCGAGCTCAGTCGCCAGGTGTTCGAGCAGGATGGAGAGCTTGATGGAGTCGATCTGGCGCTGATCCATGAAGAAGTCGACGATCCCCATTCCCAGCCGCGACAGACGATAGAGACTCTCCCCCGCCACCATGTCGGTGTTGAAGCGCGACAGCAGCTGCTGGCGAATGAGGTCGTTGATGGCGTTGTTGGCGCGACCGGTCAGAGTCTCGTCCATCTGGCCAAAGGCGTTGCTGACGTAGCCAAAGGCATCGTGCAGCGCCGCTTCCGACAAGTCCGACTCATCTTCGGACAGTGTCTTGATTGCAATCAGAAAGGCCAGCCGGTCGGTAGGCAGGCTCAGCGCCAGCTCCTCCTGCCTGACCCACCCTACTATCTCCGGCAAAAAACGCTCGGGCAGGGTACGGGATGTACTCATCATGACGTCATCATCTCGTTGTTATCCATTTGGATGGCCTCATCATGGAAATCTGGCCATCTCGTTGTTATTACAAGGCTGCCAGACAGACTGCTTGTCAGCTTGACGGTTTCTGCGCCATCACATGGATATAGCGACCCAGGGAGATAAACGGCTCCTGGCGGCAATATTGCTGCTCCATGGCCAGCAGATCATCGAATTTCTCGACCTGATCCTGCTTGTGGCGCATGTAGTCATGGATGACCCGCACCCCTGTCTTGCCGATGATCTTGAGCCCCCCTCGCCCAATCCAGTCGTACACCTGCTCCGGCAACTGCGGATTGGTAGGGGTCAGGGCGGTCTGGCGTTTCTTGCGAAGGCCGAGGCGCACATAGTCAAAATTACCCACCACCAGGCTCTGAAACAGCAGGCCATGACGGTTGTAAAAAAGCAGCGACAGTATGCCCCCTGCATTGACGAAAGGGAACAGACCGAGCAAGGTCTGGCGCGGCTCGGCGAGCCACTCCAGCACGGCGTGACAGAGCACCAGATCAAAGGTACCGGTCACGTGGCTCTTGAGATCCTGAATGGGGCACTGGATGAGACGAATTCTCTCTTCCAGCCCCTTTTCAGCGATCTGGACCCGTGCAAGTTCAAGCATGTCGGCGGAGAGATCGCACAGCTCCACCTGATGACCCATGGCCGCCAGCTTCTGGGCAAAGTAGCCAAATCCGCCCCCCGCATCCAGGATGCGCAGGGGCCGGTTGCCAAGGCGAGCCAAGCAGGCTTCGATATCGCTCCACACCACAGTGGTGCGAATGCGCCCCTTGGTGGAGTCATAAATGTTGCGAGCGAACTTGTCGGCGCGCCCGTCAAAACTCTGATCTTGCTTCAAGACACACTCAACTTTTGGCCACAGGATTGGGCCTGACGAAAAAAGAGGGGTATTCTGTCACATCCCGAATTTGCTGAAAACTCAAGGACGACATCCCGGTGTTTGAGCTCAACCTGTTTGCTGCCAACTTATTTGTTATCAAGAAATGGCTAGGCCAATTGCTGATGCCGCTATCCTTCTCCCTCTCATTGTTGTTGCTGGCGCTCTTGCTGCTCTGGTTCACCCGTTTTCAAAAAACCGGCAAGCTGCTGGCGACCCTCTCCTTGCTGGTCGTCGCCCTGATGGGCATGCGACCAATAAGCTATGAGCTGGCTCGCCCGCTGGAGCAGACCTTCCCGCCCTTCGAGATAAGCCAGCACCCGGATATAACCGCTATCGTGGTGCTGGGCAACGGCCATGTGAGCGATCCGGCGGTGCCCGAGCGCGCCTGGCAGAACAATATAGCCCTCGCAAGAACCCTGGAGGGTGTGCGGCTGGCCATGGCCTATCCACAAGCGGAGCTCATCTTCTCCGGTTATGTGTCCGGAGATCCCCTCTCCAACGCCGAGGTCAATGCCCGCATGGCGATGAGTCTGGGCATTCCCCGCTCGCGGATGACGTTGTTTGAAAACAACAAGGATACCCATGACGAAGCCGTCAGCATCAGCCGTTATCTCAAGGGCAAGCGGGTGGCGCTGGTCAGTTCGGCCACCCATTTGCCACGGGCCATGGCGCTCTATCAGGGACAGGGACTCAACGCTGTGCCGGCCCCTACCGACTACACCGCCAAGCAAAGTCAGGTGGCGCAACCCCTCTACAGCTACCTGCCGAAGGGGCGTTATCTGATGTATTCCGAGGCTGCCATTCACGAATGGATTGGGGTATGGTGGGCCCGTTTGCGAGGGCAGGTTAACGATTGAGCAATCGAGCCTTTCATTCCTGATTTGGATCAGGAAAGCGAAAAAAAATTACGTTATTTGCCGCCGGGTCAGCTATCTTGGGCTCGGTTCAATTCATATAATGTCGCGCAATCAAATGCCTAGGAGATATACAAGATGAGACAGCACCTGGTAATGGGTAACTGGAAACTGAACGGCACCAAAGCTTCTGTCGAAGCTCTGATCAAAGGACTGACCCCGGCTGCTGCCGCTCATCCTTCTGTGCAAGTCGCCGTCTGCCCGCCGGTTATCTTTTTGGGTCTGGTTGAGCAGCTGACCGCCGGCAGCAAGATTGCCTACGGTGCCCAGAATGCCGACGTTCACGAGTCCGGTGCCTTCACCGGCGAGAACGCCCCCTCCATGCTCAAAGCCTTCGGTTGCACCTACTCCCTGGTCGGTCACAGCGAACGCCGCACCCTGCATGCAGAGAGTGACGACGTGGTCGCTGCCAAGTATGAAGCCATTCAGAAAGCGGGTCTGGTTCCCGTATTGTGCATCGGTGAGACGCTGGAACAGTTTGAAGCTGGCGTGACCAAGAAAGTGGTTGAAGCCCAGCTGAAAGCCGTCATTGACCGTTGTGGCATCGCCTCCTTCAGCAACGCCGTGGTTGCCTACGAGCCGGTATGGGCCATCGGCACCGGCAAGACTGCCACGCCGGAAATCGCTCAGTCCATCCACGCCCACATCCGTCAGTACCTGGCCGGGTTTGACGGCGCCGTGGCTGCCAAGGTACAGATCCTGTACGGCGGTTCCGTCACTGGCGCCACTGCAGCCGACCTGTTCGGTCAGCCGGACATCGACGGCGGCCTGGTGGGTGGTGCGTCCCTGAAAGTGGACGACTTCTCCCAGATCATTGCTGGCGCAGCCAAGTAAGCTGTCGCCCTGGAGGGGGCGCTTGCCCCCTCCTGCATATCGCTTTTCCTATGGTAGCCCCCGCATCCCATACGAAAGCCGATTATAGTCAATGTGGCTTATCTCATATTTTCAAAACTTCGTATTCGACAACTTAGATCCAGAGGCACTCATGACCAAACAAATCAAACGTATTGGTGTTTTGACCAGTGGTGGTGACGCACCGGGTATGAACGCAGCCATCCGCGCCGTGGTGCGTGCTGGTCTGCACCATAACCTGGAAGTTTACGGCATCTATGATGGCTACCTCGGCCTGCATCAGGGCAGGATCGTCAAGCTGGAACGTCACAGCGTCTCCGACGTGGTAAACCGTGGTGGTACCTTCCTGGGTTCCGCCCGTTTCCCCGCCTTCAAAGACCAGAAAGTGCGCGCCGAAGCGATCGAGAATCTGAAAAAACACGGTATCGACGCCCTGGTAGTGATCGGGGGGGATGGCTCCTACATGGGTGCCAAGAAGCTGACCGAGGAGGGTTTCCCCTGCATCGGCCTGCCGGGTACCATAGACAACGACATCGCCGGTACCGACTTCACCATCGGCTTTGATACCGCCCTGAACGTGGTGGTCGACGCCATCGACCGTCTGCGCGACACCTGCAGCTCCCACCACCGTATCTCGGTGGTCGAGATCATGGGCCGCCACTGCGGCGATCTGGCCATGTCTGCCGCCGTTGCCGGTGGTGCAGAGTACGTGATAGTGCCAGAAGTGACCTTCGACAAGGACAAGCTTCTGCAGCAGATCAAGGAAGGCGAAGCAAAAGGCAAGAAGCACGCCATTATCACCATCTGTGAGCACGTAACAGACGTGAACGCCCTGGCCAAGGACATCGAAGCCATGACAGGCCGCGAGACCCGCGCCACCATACTGGGCCACATCCAGCGTGGCGGCTCACCCACCGCGCGCGATCGCATCATGTCCAGCCGCATGGGTGCCTTCGCCGTTGAACAGCTGCTGGCAGGTCAGGGTGGCCGCTGCGTCGGGATCCAGGGCAACGAGATGGTGCACCACGACATCATCGACTGCATCGAGAATCTCAAACGCCCGTTCGATCAGGAGCTGTACGATCTCTCCACCACCCTGTTCTAAGCGTCCGTCGCTTGCTCAGCCTGTGTGACAAAAAACCCTCCGCTGGAGGGTTTTTTTATGCGAGTCCTGTACCCGGCAACGGGCGAAACTGGCAGTTGTAGGCCCCCTCTCTCTTACCGCACTACTGCTGCGCTGTTTCCCCCCAGTCTTGTCCCCATGCCCACCATACCGGCGAACGGAGCCGACCCCCGCCTCCTAAACCCGCGAATAGTCAGTGGCGACCCTCTCGCCGTTGGTGAATGGACGCCGGTTTGTTGCCAAGGTTAGCCGCTCACGCCTCTCGGGTATGCCGACTGGCTGGATAGCCTCTACCGGCATCGGGCGCAAGGTCAGCCCCCGGACCTCCTCCCACCACCACAGGCAACCGGTGACGCCGGGGCACACAGACACATGGCATGAGCAAATGTTCGCCCTGCAGGGGCCACCATACGCCCCACCCTCAATGGCAAACCTCCCGTTTTGTTCGCTATTTTTACGCGCTGACTGAGAAGCGGGTGCAGCCCCCGCCCCCTGAAGGAGGCGTCCTGTCAGGCTTCACGGTACAAGATGCGACAAAAAATGGATGCAGCCTTCACATTCAGCCAAGGAATAAGCCAACCTGCTTTCGACGACAACTTCAGACGCCAAAGAGGGGCTTGAAACCGAATTAAATTTCAATCAACCCCGAAAAGCCTCATATAAAACCCATCAAAAAACCAACGTGACAAACATATAACAATATGAATTTTATAGACTTACACCTCAAACCCAAAGCGCTCATCAGCATCACAGAGAAGGCAAGATGATAAAATAGACGCCAAAATGCAAAAATGAGGCTTTAGACCCACCACCACTCAAAATGGCAACATAAATACATTTTACTATTGTTTTACCGCACAGTTATGGTATCTTTGTTCCATCAACAGTCAGCCAAGGGAGACAAAATATGAAAGAGTTTGTTGTTACTGCCGTTTTTACCGTGTTTTTCACTCTGGTTGCCGTCTCTCTGCCGTCGTTGTCACAGCTTTGAGCCGGTTAGTCATCCAGCATCTTGTATGACTGAATGACAGCCAGAGCACAGGCGCTGACTAATTCACCACTCTCTGTCTTTTTTGGCTACTTCACCCTGTGTGATACCGAAAGCCTTATTTAGAACTGGTTGATGCACACTATATAAGCTGCATGTCACTGCCACCGCCCACAAGGGGAGCCTCATCGCTCCCCTTGTTGCATTTCCTCTCCGGGATTTACTCTTGCTCCCCTGCCCGTCACAATATCCGCTTGATTCGCCATGCAGGAATTACCATGACCCAAGATGCTCTACGCCAGTGGCGTCGTGATCTTCATCGTCTGCCCGAAGCGGCCTGGTGTGAATTTCGCACCAGCTCCCTCATTGCTCACCATCTTTCGGAACTCGGTTTCTCCGTCATGCTCGGTGACAAGCTGCTGGCCAGCAACCTCATCATGGGACGGGAGGTAGACGTACAAGCCCAGAAGGAGCGGGCCCTGCGTCAGGGGGCCCATCCCGACTGGCTGACCCGCATCAAAGAGATAACGGGAGTAATGGGGGTATGGGACAGCGGTCGTCCAGGCCCGACCCTGGCTTTTCGCTTCGATATCGATGCGGTAGAGGTCGATGAGAGCCAGGATGAGCTGCATCCCCCCAGTCAGGAAGGGTGGCAATCTCGCAATGCCGGCTGGATGCACGCCTGTGCCCATGACGGTCATACCGCCATCGGGCTGGTGCTGGCCGAGCGGATCGCCGCCCAGGCAGAGCAACTCAACGGCCGCATCAAGCTGTTTTTCCAGCCCGCCGAAGAGGGGTGCCGTGGTGGCAAGGCGCTGGCAGCCGGCGGTCAGCTCGACGATGTGGATGCCCTGCTGGCGCTGCACATCGGCATTCATGCCAACAGTGGCGAGCTGGTGGTCAATCCCACCGAGTTTCTCTGTTCAACAAAATTTGACGTGGAGTTTATGGGGCGCGCCGTCCATGCCGGTCTTGAGCCCAATGCGGGCAGCAATGCGCTGGCGGCAGCCTGTACGGCGACCACCGCCATGCTCGGCATTGCCCGTCATCGCGATGGCATGACCCGTATCAACGTGGGCCAGCTCAGCGGTGGCAGCGGTCGCAACGTGATCCCGGGCCATGCCCGCCTGCAGGGGGAGACCCGAGGTGCCACCCCGGCGCTTAACGATTACATGTTCGGCCAGGTACAGCAGATAGTGGAAGGGGCTGCCATGATGCAGGGCGCCACCTACCTCATTCGCAAGCAGGGGGAAGCCATCGGCATCGAGAACAGCCCGGCCCTGCTCGAAGAGATAGTGCCGCTGGCTCAGGCGCTCAAACTTGAGACCATCCACACCCGCCGCTTTGGCGCCAGCGAGGATGCCGGCTTTCTCATCGAGCGGGTGCAGCGCAATGGCGGTCAGGCCGCCTACCTGATCCTGGGGGCCAATCTGGCGGCGCCTCATCACCACCCAGAGTTCGACTTCGACGAAGCCGTGCTGGAACACGGGGTCGCCCTGCTCGAATCCTGGCTGCTCAGTCGTCTGGTGCCTGATACATGACAAGATGACAAAAGGCAGCGCTGGCGCTGCCTTTTGTGTTGCTGACGATCTGCTCGCCGCCTTGGGGCTTACTGCCCCAGCACTATGGTGGAGAGATGAGCGAAGTGGTGGATCTCGTGGGTCGCCTCGCACGCGGTATCGTGACGGGCCGGGTTGTACCAGCAGGTAGCCAGCCCCTGCGCCGCAGCACCGGCGATGTCGGTCTTGGGGTTGTCCCCCACCATCAACACCCGCGCAGGGCTCGGCTGCCCCATCAAGGCAAGGGCATGCTGGAAAATGGCGGCGGCAGGCTTGGTCACCTGCACCTCGTCCGAGATGACCAGGGGCTCGAACCAGCTGCTCCAGCCCAACTTACTGAGGCGACCCCGTTGCGGCAGGCTGAAGCCATTGGTGATGATCCCCATTCGCACCCGGCTCTTGAGAGCGTGCAGTGTCTCCAGCACCCCCTCCAGCGGCACACTCAGAGCGATGATCTGCTGCAAGAAGGTGTCATTCATTGCCATGGGGGCCACGTCGACCTGCTCGGCAAACAGGGCGAAACGGGTCTGCTGCAGGTGGGCCGCATCGATCTCACCCGAGTTGTACTGCTGCCACAACCTGTGATTCAGTACCTGATACTCCGCCATCGTGGGCGGTGTCGGCGTCACGCCATAAAGCTGCAGGGTCTGCTCCAGAGCCTGGGCGACCGGGAAATCGAGCAGTGTTTCGTCCAGATCGAACAACACCCAGTCATAACTTGGTACTTTCACACGATTCCTTACTGTTCTTGTTTGTCGAGTTCATGGCGGCGGCCCAGCGGGCTGGCGAGCAAGTCCAGCGTCAGCCTGACCCCGAATCCGGTCACTTCGCTGCTGACCACGCCGTTGCCCCCCTTGCTGCGAAAACCGCTCAAATCGAGGTGCAGCCAGGGGGTCTGGGCAGGCACGAAGCGGTTGAGAAAACGGGCGGCGTCGATGTGATCCGGCGATGCGCCCGGCGCACACTGTAGCAGATCGGCCCACTCGCTATCGAGGTTGTCGTCATAGTCCTCATCCAGCGGGAAGGGCCAGACTCGCTCACCGCTGCGCTGGCCCAGGCTTATCAGCTCGGTGAACCAGTGGGGCCGATTGGTGAAGGCGCCACTGTAACGGCTGCCCAGCGCCCGCTTGCAGGCCCCCGTCAGGGTGGCGTAATCGATCAGCAGATCCGGATTGTCCTGCACTGCCATGCAGAGGGTGTCCGCCAGCACCATGCGCCCCTCGGCATCGGTGTCCACCACCTCTATGGTGGTGCCGTTGAGTGCCGTGACTACCTCTCCCGGCCGGTACGCGAGCGGGCCTATGTGGTTCTCGGCGATGGCAAGCCAACAGTGCACTTCGTAGGGCAGGCGGGCGCGGCTGATCGCATAGAGGGCGCCCAGTGCCACGGCGCTGCCGCCCATGTCCAGATGCATGCCATACATACTGCCAGCGACCTTGAGGTTGTAGCCACCCGAGTCATGACAGATCCCCTTGCCCACTAGGGCTATCCGGCGCACCGGATTGGGCGGGCAGTAACTGAGCTTGACCATGGCGGCCTGGTTGTCTTCCGAGCCTTTCGCCACCGCGATGAAGGCGCCGGCCCCCCGTTCTGCCAGTTGAGCCTGATCGTACTCGTGCCACTGCCAGCCTTCGACCTGGGCCAGCTGGCGAGCCCACTCCCGATAGCTGCGGGCGGTGAGATCGGAGGCTGGCGATACCGCCAGATGCCGCGCCATGCCATTGCCTTCTGCCTCGGCGTAGATCCGCGCCAGATCCAGCACGCAGCGCGGCGACACCGCAATCTGCTGATAGCGCCACTCATCTTCGGCACGATGCTTGTGGCTCGGCAGCGGCACATTGGCCGCCAACAGGCAGGCCAGTGTCAGCTCGGCGAGCTGTGCCCTCTCCCCCTCGTCAAACCCTTCCAGATGCAGCCCCATCCGCTCGATCTTGAGACCGGCCAGCGGGGCTATCCAGGATCTGGCCTGTTTGTAGAGGGCGTGATCCCGGGTGGGATGGGCTCCGATGAAAATCACCAATTGCAGGCTGTTGTGCAGCACCAGGCTGTAGGGCGCCTTCTGCCCCAGCGCTATCTGGGTTGCCACAGCGGCAAACTCCGGCCTGGCCAGCACAGGGTCGCGCAGATCTTCAGCAATCAGCAGCAGGTTAGCCGAAAGCCCATTGCCCATGGCCTGGCTCAGGGTGGCATCCTGAATATCGATCTGGGGGGGGAAATAAGTGAACTGTTGCATCATTGGGCAGGGGCCTCGTCCATGAAGAGATATCGCTGATGATACCCAACAAAGCGCGGGGACAGCCAGATTTTCACTTGAAAATCAATATCAAACGCGATTATACGCACAAATGATGAGCGACCGGAAACGGCACAAAAAATATGGAGGGGAAAACAAGAGGAAAAACGAAATAGGAGAAACAGAAGAAAGTTGGTTGCGGGGGCCAGATTTGAACTGACGACCTTCGGGTTATGAGCCCGACGAGCTACCGAGCTGCTCCACCCCGCGTCCGAATTGTACTGCCTTTATCACCGCGCACTACCGAGCAGAGGTAGTTCGCTGTCTTTAGTTCACCGCTTGGCATCAGCCTCGCCATGAGCACAAATAGTTGGTTGCGGGGGCCAGATTTGAACTGACGACCTTCGGGTTATGAGCCCGACGAGCTACCGAGCTGCTCCACCCCGCGTCCGAATTGTACTGCCTTTATCACCGCGCACTACCGAGCAGAAGTAGCTTGCTGTCTTTACGTTCACCGCTTGGCATCAGCCAAGCCATGAGCACAAATAGTTGGTTGCGGGGGCCAGATTTGAACTGACGACCTTCGGGTTATGAGCCCGACGAGCTACCGAGCTGCTCCACCCCGCGTCCGAATTGTACTGCCTTCATCACCGCGCACTACCGAGCAGAGGTAGTTCGCTGTCTTTACGTTCACCGCTTGGCATCAGCCTCGCCATGAGCACAAATAGTTGGTTGCGGGGGCCAGATTTGAACTGACGACCTTCGGGTTATGAGCCCGACGAGCTACCGAGCTGCTCCACCCCGCGTCCGAATTGTACTGCCTTTATCACCGCGCACTACCGAGCAGAAGTAGTTTGCTGTCTTTACGTTCACCGCTTGGCATCAGCCTCGCCATGAGCACAAATAGTTGGTTGCGGGGGCCAGATTTGAACTGACGACCTTCGGGTTATGAGCCCGACGAGCTACCGAGCTGCTCCACCCCGCGTCCGAATTGTACTGCCTTTATCACCGCGCACTACCGAGCAGAGGTAGTTCGCTGTCTTTACGTTCACCGCTTGGCATCAGCCTTGCCATGAGCACAAATAGTTGGTTGCGGGGGCCAGATTTGAACTGACGACCTTCGGGTTATGAGCCCGACGAGCTACCGAGCTGCTCCACCCCGCGTCCGAATTGTACTGCCTTTATCACCGCGCACTACCGAGCAGAGGTAGTTCGCTGTCTTTACGTTCACCGCTTGGCATCAGCCTCGCCATGAGCACAAATAGTTGGTTGCGGGGGCCAGATTTGAACTGACGACCTTCGGGTTATGAGCCCGACGAGCTACCGAGCTGCTCCACCCCGCGTCCGAATTGTACTGCCTTTATCACCGCGCACTACCGAGCAGAAGTAGTTTGCTGTCTTTACGTTCACCGCTTGGCATCAGCCTCGCCATGAGCACAAATAGTTGGTTGCGGGGGCCAGATTTGAACTGACGACCTTCGGGTTATGAGCCCGACGAGCTACCGAGCTGCTCCACCCCGCGTCCGTATTTTTCCGACTTGGCTGAGCAGTAGCCAGTTCGAATTCTCTTTATCTTCAATGCGTTAATCGGCGTTGTTGACTCAGATATTCAGATGGTTGCGGGGGCCGGATTTGAACCGACGACCTTCGGGTTATGAGCCCGACGAGCTACCGAGCTGCTCCACCCCGCGTCTGAGGTCGCCAATAATAGGCGCCAGCGCTCAGATTGCAAGTAAATATCCTAAAAAAACTTCATTCGTAGGTTAAAGCGGCACAAATTGAAGGATTTTGCAACAGAGCGCTGTTATTTAAGACAAGCAGGTTTGGGGCCAGCATGGCGCACTACACTGCATTGGATTGTGACTCCTCCTTTTGGGTAGGTTTATCATGCGTATATCCGCCGGTCATTGCCGTCAATTGGGGGCCACGCCCGAGCACGACGGCGTCAATTTTGCTATCTGGGCCCGCCTGGCCAGTCGGGTCGAACTGCTGCTGTTCGCCAGTGCCGACGATACCACCCCAGAGGTGATCCCTTTGTCACCCCGTCTCAACCGTACCGCTTATTACTGGCACATCCATATAGAAGGCATACCACTGGGTCAACGTTACGCCTATCGCATTCAGGGTCCGTGGCGTCCCTACTACGGCACCCGCTTCGATGCGGACAAGGTGCTGCTGGACCCCTATGGTCGCAGCATTGAGCTGGGGCCGACTTACGACCGCAGGGCTGCGGCTCGCCCCGGCAGCAACCTGGCGGAATGTGCCAAGAACCGGGTGGTGGATACCCGTGACTACGACTGGGAGGGTGACAAGCTACCCGCTCACTCCCTCTCCCGTTCGGTGATCTACGAACTGCATCTGGGGGGATTTACCAAGTCGCCGAGCTCCGGCGTGGCCCCTGCGCTGCGCGGCACCTATCTTGGCCTCATCGACAAGATCCCCTATCTGCAATCCCTCGGCATCACCGCCGTCGAGCTGCTGCCGGTGTTCCAGTTCGATCCCCAGGATGCCCCCAAGGGGCTCTCCAACTACTGGGGTTACAGCCCGATGTCGTTTTTTGCCCCCCACGCCCAATATGCCAGCGGCCCTGATCCGCTCACCGAGTTTCGTGACATGGTCAAGGCGCTGCACAGGGCCAATATCGAGGTGATCCTGGACGTGGTTTACAACCACACGGCCGAGGGTGGGGGCGATGGCCCCACCTTCTCGTTTCGCGGCATAGACAACGAGGCCTACTACATCCTCGACAGCAATCAGCAGGACACCAACTATTCGGGCTGCGGCAACACGTTCAACGGCGCCCATCCAGTGGTGCTGCGCATGATCATGGACAGCCTCCACTTCTGGCGCCAGGAGATGCACGTGGACGGCTTTCGATTCGATCTGGCCGCCATCTTGTCGCGAGATGAGTCCGGTATGCCCCAAGCCAATGCGCCGACCCTGCGCACCATAGACACGGATCCCCGCATCGCCGATATCAAGCTCATCGCCGAGGCCTGGGATGCTGGGGGACTCTATCAGGTGGGCAGCCTGGCTGGCGCCCGCTGGCGTGAGTGGAACGGCCAGTTCAGGGACGATGTACGCCACTTCCTGCGCGGGGATGACAACGCCATCGCCACCTTCGTGGAGCGACTGTGCGGCAGCCCGGACATCTACCACTATCACCACGCCGATCCGGAGAAGAGCATTAACTTCGTCACCTGCCATGACGGCTTCACCCTGTGGGACTGGGCCAGCCATGACCACAAGCACAACGAGGCCAACGGTGAAGAGAACCGGGACGGCTGCGATCACAACTTCAGCTGGAACCATGGCCAGGAGGGGCCGACCGAGGATCCCCAGATCAATGCCCTGCGGGTGCGTCAGGCCAAGAACATGATGGTGGCGACCCTGCTGTCGGTGGGCTCCCCCATGCTGCTGATGGGAGACGAGGTGCTGCGTACCCAGCACGGCAACAACAACGGCTACTGCCAGGACAACGAGACCTGCTGGATGAACTGGCAGCCCAGCATCATGGGACAGGAGATGTTCCGCTTCATAAAGGAGCTGATCCAGTATCGCAAGCACCTGTTCCAACGACCCGAGCAGGAGAGCATGCCACTGTCGCTGACCGAGATCCTGCGGCACAGTGAGATCTGCTGGCACGGGGTCAATGCCGCCCAGCCAGACTTCAGCCCCCACTCCCACGCCATCGCCATGTCGGCGCTCTCCAGCGAAGCCAAGCTGGCGCTCTATGTACTGTTTAACGCCTACTGGGAGCCACTCACCTTTAACCTGCCAAGCCCGCCCAAGGGGGTGGGTGGCTACTGGCGCCGGATCCTGGATACCGCCCTGCCCTCACCCCATGACATCGGTACTTTCGGTATGCCGCTGGAGGGGCTGACCCGGGAATACCTGGCCCAACCGCGCAGCAGCTGCCTCTTTATCTGCGGGGCCGACGCCTTCTACTAGGCCCGGGTTACAGCCAACAAAAAGCCCCCCTGACAGACTCAGGGGGGCTTTTTTCATTCATGCGGCGACGGCTCAGGCCAGCTGGTGCAGCACGCTGGTCGCCGCTATCTGGGCTATGATGAGGCCGCACAGGGCGGTGGAGACCACCACGGGCGCCGTCTCCCGCTGTAGATAGATGGGGCTGAACCAGAGCAGCAGGGCCACAATCAGCAAGATGGTCTGGGTCAGCACACCGGGGATCAAGGCATCCAGCTCAGCGCCACTGCCCTGCCATCCCACCAACACCGCCAGCCAGAGCAAGCTCAGAATAGCGGCCACCAGCCCGGCCAAGGGCAGCAGCAGGTTGAAGGCCTGCAGGCGGTGACGCGCCCGCAGCAGCATCAGGTGCGCAAAGGCCGCCCCCAGCACAGTCATCTGCAGCAGGCCGCTCAGCCAGCCCTGTATTTGCAGCAAGCCAACGCCATAGACCAGCAGCGGCATGGCAGGCAACCAGAGCAGGGTGGACGGAATGGCACGCTTGCCCTCCAGCCGGGATTGGGCCAGCGACAGCACTATCCCCAAGATCAGGGCAGCACCACCACTCCAGATCAACCAGCTCGCCATCCGGGCCTCCACCGCCAGCATCAGGGAGAGGCCGGTGATCACCCAGATGGAGAAGAGCTGAGCCGTGATCCGCGAGCGCTGGCCCGGGCAGAGGTCACCGCGCCACAGCACTATGCCAAGGGCGATGAGTGCCCCCAGCGCCATCAGACCGGTCAGGGGAAAGAGCCAAAAAGGGAGTTGGACGAACATGACGCCTCCAGCAGCAAGGATTCAGGATGCGCCTGTGGGGCGCCCGGGAAGGGGGCGAGTATACCCAAACCCAGGCCCATCCCCAATCCCTGCAACCGCTGGCCAGGGATTTTGTGGCGGCGCCTTGTCAGCCTGCCGGGGCAACAGGGCCATTCCCCTGTTCTGCGGCTTCATACGCCCGGGGGCAGACGGGCGGATCAGCCCTGACCGCGCGCCAGCGCCACCACCTTGGCAAACATCTGGCGGATCACCGGCGGAATGTGCTCGCCACCGAGTCGCTCCGCCTCCTCCACCACCGCCAGCGCCATGCCCGGTTTGCTGCGGTGGTGAATGGCCTTGTTGATGATGCGCCCGGCATTGAGGGTCGAGCGGCCGCCGACGCCGGCCTCGCGCCTGAACACCGCCTCGAAACCGTTGTGATAGAGGTAGTGCTCTATGTCCGCCGCCGGCAGCTGGGTCAACCGATCCCGCTCCCGCTCTCCCTTGAGCAGTGCCCTGGCCGAGGTGGCGTATTTGAGCCCCGCTTCGTCGCCATCGGTGAGCAGGTGCCACTCTATGCCAAAGTCGCGCGCCACCTTGATGAGCGGCGACTGGCCGCATTGGGCGAACTCTATGATGCGCACCCCTTCCGCCCGCAGACTGTAACCGCAGATCTGGGCCAGCTCGGAGAGCAGCCAGATCTCTGTCTCCCCCTCCACCAGCAGCCAGCAGCGGGCAAACATCGACATGGGTCGGTTGATGCGCACGTGAAAGGCAATCTTGCGCAGATCATCGCTGCTGTAATGTTCGCCACCGAGCTGATGGCAGACGATATCCTGCTGGCGACGCACCAGCCGGCGCACCTGATTCAGGGGCAGGGAGGAGAGCAAGTCGCCCGAGTTGGTGGTGAGCAATTTCTGACCAGGCAGCTGCTCCAGCAGGCCCCAGGCCAGGGCCAGCATGGTGGGGTGCAGGCGACTTTCGGGATCTTCCAGGATCATGATGGGGCGCGCGCCCTGCTCCAGCTCGCGGTTGCCACGGGCGTTGAGCAGGGTGGCCGCCATGCCCGCCATCGCCAGCTGCAGCGCCCGATTGTCGGCATTGCGCAGCAACGCCTGCAGATTGCCGGGGTTACGCAACGTCATGGGGCGGTTGACGATGTCCCGCTGACTGCGGGGCTTGTTCTTGATGGGGGCAAGGGCATTGAAGTAGTGATCCATCAGCTGGCGCACCGCCTGCAACGCTTCTTTGAGCTCGGGCTCGCCGATGCGCTGAGGCTCGTCGATCAGCTTGTTGGCCAACTGACTCAGCCGGTTCTGCGACAGGTCGTTCCACTTCAGCACCTCCACCCCACTGCGGGCAGTGCGGGCATCCCGCAGCCGGAACACCGGGTTCATGGTGATCAGCAGGCAGACCAGTTCATGGGCATTGTCGATGGGCAGGCTCTTGCCGATGCCGTCGAGAAAGTCATGGGTGGTGGTCACGGATCCGTCAGCCTCCAGCTCGGCGCTGGCGCGATAGTGGATGCGATGGAATTTGTCTTTGTGCTTGACCCAGGAGGCACCCAGTCGGGCCAGACGATGGGAGTGCAGGCACATCTGGGGTCTGTGCTCACTGAAGGTAAGCACCAGTTGCAGATTGCGGGCGGGGGCGAGTTCGGGATCTTCCGGTTGGTGAAAATCGTCGGCCTCGAACTGATAGGGTTCGGCATCCTGCCCCAGCAAGCACCAGAGGGCGCGCAGCAGGCTGGACTTGCCCCAAGCGTTCTCACCGATGAGAACCGTGGTGTTATCCAGCCCGAGCGAGAGGCGATTTATCCCGCGAAAACCTTTGACTTCAATGCGTTCCAGAAACATGCGGCCATATCCAGTCCATCCTGATGGCGCAATAGTGGCAAAGTTGCCGGAAAAATCCTATCGGGTCGTGTCGATTTTCAGCGGGAACTGTGAGGCACTACGGGTTCGGGAGGGGTGGGAACACAGGTGCGATCTTGGGGGGCATTCCAGTGGCTGAACCAAAGGTGGCGGGTACGGATCTGACGTTTGCGATAATTCAATGGGCATTCCTTTCAATGGGTAAGCGGTCAATAGTACACCAGTTTTACCCAGAGTCTCAGCGTTATCTGTGACGATAGGATGACAATTGTGCGCGCCACTGGCCCGGCGTGAGGCCAAATGCCTCGCGAAAACGGTTGCCAAAGTGGGCCTGGGAGGAGAATCCGTACAGGATGGCGATGCTGGCCAGGGGCTCGGGCCCATTCCCATCGAGGTGTCCGTGCTCTATCGCTTCCTGCTGGCGGTGCTGGCACTGTTTGCCCTGCTCACCGTCAGCGGCCGTTTTCCGCGCCTGCCCTGGGCAGGTCAGCGCTACGCAGCCCTGCTCGGCGCCTTGCTCTTTTCCACCAACGTCCTCTGTTTCTATCACGCCACCCTCTATATCCGAGTGGCATGTCGGCAGTGATTTTCGCCAGCGCCACTATCTTCAACGGCCTCAATCTCTGGCTGTACGAGGGATTTGTCTGGCAGACGGTCTCTGTGGTGGGAGTGGTGTTCAGTTTGCTCGGCAATCTGGTGATCTTCGCCCCGCCCGTGCGGGAGTGGCGCTGGCGGCCAGCCAAGGCGGTGAACGACACTTGCTCCTGAGACCATCAGCCTCTAAGGTAGCGCCATTCGATCTGCGTGATGGCACCACTAGGGGGCAAGATGTTACTGGAAGGGCTGGAGACGCTCAGCCTGCTGGCAAACGAGGGCACCATGGCCAAGGTGGCCAGCCGCCTCTACATCAGTCAGTCGGCGGTGAGCAAGCGCATTGCCCAGCTGGAACAGCGCCTTGGCAAGAAGCTGATAGAGCCGGATGGCCGCCAGATCCGGCTCACCCCGCAGGCGCGGGAGCTGCTCGACCGGGTGGCCCCGAGTCTCGCCGAGATGAAGGGAGTGCTGGCCGACAGCCAGACGCTCACCGATCTGACTCCCCTGCCCGTCGCCTGCTCCGAAACCCTGCTGGCGGGCTACCTCGCCCGCTTCATGCACGACTACCTTGGCCGCGATCCTCACATTGCCCTCTCCACCCATCACACCCCCGTGATCCTGGCGCGGGTGCGCAGTGGCGACGCCCTGCTCGGCATCTGTGCCGGACGTCTGCCGCCCGGCCATGGCCTGGGCGCCGAGCTATTGCTGGAGGAACCCTTCTATCTGGTGGGCAACGATCAGGCTGAGGGGATTGCGACAGATCAGCGGCCATTCGCGCAGGGTCAGGGGCACAGACGCAAGATCCTGACCATGGATCTGGATAACCCCTCCAACCGCTACCTGCGTGACCCCTTGGCGCAATTGGGCTTGGTGCCGGCCATGGAGCTGGACTCCTATCTGGCCTTGATCGAGCTGGCCAAGGCGGGCATAGGGCCAGTGCTCTTGCCGGCGGGCTTGCTGGCACTGGTGGGGGAGCCGGGAGAGAAGGCGCGCCCCTTGCCCGGTCTGGGGCGCCCACTGCACCTGGTCTACCGCCAGAGCAGCCTGAAGCGGGAGCGCATTGCCCGGCTGGTGAGTGCGCTGCGCGCGCAGTTTCGCCACCTCGGCGACGCGGCGCAATAACCCCACACCCGCGCGTGGGGGCTGGCGGTCAATCTGCCGCCTCACGGGATCCAGGCAAACAGCTCGGGATACTGGCTCCACACCAGCTTGGCAGACATCAGCAAGGAGACGGTCACCAGCAGCGGCTTGATCAGCTTCACTCCTTTTTTCAGCACCATCTTGGAGCCGAAACGGGCGCCGATAAACTGCCCCAGTGCCATGCAGAAACCGACACTCCACACCACCTTGCCCCCGAGGGTGAAAAACAGCAGGGAGGCGATGTTGGAGGTGAAGTTGAGCAACTTGGTGTGAGCCGTGGCCCGCGCCATGCCAAACCCCGCCAGCGCCACGAAGCCGATGGCAAAAAACGACCCCGTGCCCGGCCCGAAGAAGCCGTCATAAAAGCCCACCCCGCCCCCCACCAGCAGCGCAAACAGCATGGGGGTGAGACGGCGGGAGCTCTCGGCATCGCTCACCCTGGGGGAGAAGAAGAAGTAACAGGCAAATGCCATCAGCAGAAAGGGCAGCAAGCGCTCCAAAATGGCGGCATCTATGGTCTGCACCGCCAGGGTGCCGATGGCGGCGCCGATGAAGGTGCAGATCACCGCAGGCCAGATCATGGTCCACTCCAGCAGCCCCTTGCGGGCAAAGAACCAGGTGGCAGAGAAGGAGCCAAAACTGCTCTGCAGCTTGTTGGTGCCCAGTACCAGCGCCGGCGGCATGCCGGTGGCCAGCAGGGCTGGCACGGTCAAGAGACCACCACCGCCGGCGATGGCATCGATAAAGCCGGCGATAAGGGCCACCCCGAACAGGGCAAGCAGGGTTAACAGTTCCAATTCCATCCATAGGCCTCGCGAGATTGGAGTGCCCGACACGGGGGCAACCCGGGTTTAACTGACTGAGTGAACGCGCCGGACAAGCAGGCGTGAACGCTATCCTAAAGGGCGCGCGTCCATGAGGCTAACGAAACAGTGGCAGCCAATTGATTCCTGATTTTCATCATTCTTGTTGGCCTCACCTTGTTTGTCCCTTCGCCGCCATCAGGCGACGCTATCGACCAGCTCCGCGAGAACGCTGCCCCTTATCGCGGCCAACGCCTGTTGCAGCTGCATTTCATCCTCACCCGGTGCCCGGCTTACGCGACCGGCCATGTAGCGGCGGCTGAACAGATTGAACCAGAGCTGCAACGCCTGCCCTGCCTGCAGCTGACCGGCCACCTCCAGCACGCAGGCCGCCACTTCGGCGGTGCAGAGGTGCTCGTCGCAGTTGGCGACCCGCATGCCATAAGTGGAGAGCGCATCCGGCCTGACCGCCAACACCGGGAAGCCATCCAGATAAGGGCTCATGTTGAACATCTTGCGTGCCTCGGGCCAGGTACCATCCAACAGGATGAAGAGCGGCTTCTTGCCAGGGGCGAGCGTGACCTGTTCGGTCACTCGCGCCGGGTTTTTCTCACACGCGGGGAACACCACATAGGGCTGCCAGGCGGGATCGGCCAGCAGTGCCAACAGATCGGGATGGGGCTTGGTACGCGACCAGAGGAAGGCCCAGGTGGTCTCCGGCAACACATCGGCGATGAGGCGACCCGTGTTGGAGGGCTTCATGGGCTCGCTGTCATACATCAGCAGGCAGAAGCCGGCCTCGGCCTTGAGCTCGGGGCGCCATTCGCAGGCGCACCAGTCGCGACGCAGCTGACAGGCATCGCAGCGTGGCACTGTGCCGCCACGGGCGAGAAAAGGACGGGTGGAGATGCTCTTGCGCCATGCGCGCAGGCGATTGACGGCGTGATCTGGAATTGGCTTCATGGGGCGCGGCTCGGGCGGTGCACTTTTGCGGAAAAAAAGGGGGCAGATTGTAACGAGCCGCCCGCCGCGCAGCAAGGCCCCCCCTCCGGGACAAGCCGGAGTGTCGGCACATGGCCCTGCTCGCGGATCCAACAAGGGTACATATCTGGTTGTTCACCCTGCAAGCCAGTGATATCGCCAACCGCGATAACGACAGAGGGGCCCGTGGGCCCCTCTGTCGTTATCGGCAAGCCTGTCAGGCGGCCTTGCGCAGGATCTGCTCAAGGTAGTGGGCGAAGCTGTGACCGTGATGCTCCAGCAGTTTCGGGAACATGGAGATGGAGGTCATGCCCGGGAAGGTGTTGATTTCATTGAGCAGGATCTCCCCTTCGTCGGTCAGGAAGAAGTCGATACGCGAGAGGTGTGTCAGTTTCAGCTGACGGAACGCCTTAAGGGCATACTCGTGGATCGCATCGGCCTGCGCCTGGGTCAGGCCTTCAGCCGTGAGACTGGTCGCCGTGTGGCTGGCGCTGCTGTACTTCTCTTCATAGGTGTAGAACTTGTCCTGCGGGACACAGATCTCGCCAGGATAGGTGGCAATGAGCTCGTCACCGAACTGGTAGACAGCCACTTCCAGCTCCCGTGGCTTGACCGCTTTTTCGATCAACACCTGCTCGGAGTAACCGAAGGCATCCTTGATGCCCTGCACCAGGTCAGCTTCGTTGCTGGCGGAGTAGCAGCCCACGGAAGAACCCTGGGAGGCGGCCTTGATAAAGACCTTGCCCCACTTGGCCAGCGCAGCTTTCGCCTCGGCAAGCGCCGCTTCATTTTGCTCGGTCAGGAACAGGTACGGGGTGTTGGGGATGCCGATGGCGGAGAGCCACAGCTTGGTGCTGATCTTGTTGAAGCAGATCTTGCTCGCCTCGGCATCGCAACCGAGATAAGGCAGGCCCGCCAGTTCGAGGAAAGATTGCAGATCGCCGGTCTCACCCGGGTAGCCGTGGATGCAGGGCACCACGTAGTCCACCGGACGGGCCACGCTGTCAAACGAGAGCAGCTTGTCCAGCCCCAGCTTGCACTCGCGGCCGTCGGCACAGAGCCAGCGGTCAGCGAACATCTCGACCCGGGTCACCTCGACGCCGGGCAGGAAACCGAGTTGTTGCTCGAGGAAATTGGCGCTGCGCAGAGAGACTTCGTGCTCTGAACCACCGCCGCCGCACAGCAGCAAGACATGCATGTTCTTCATTAGATGTGATCCCTTGGGAAAAGCGGCCTCGTCATGACCATTTGATAATCCAACCGTACTGAAAAACCGGACGAAGCCAAGTGCGGGCCAGTGTAGCAAGGGAAATAAAGCCTTGTCAGCTGATGGGCCCCCCATCCCTCGGCTCTTGGCCGTAAAAATTCCCCCGTGTGTCAAAAATTGGACGAAAAGGCGTCAGCGGGGCGGATCCAGGCGTCCCACGCCGTTGCCATTGACCCTAAACCAGCCGGCGATGCTGTAACGCTCCCGATTGGCGGGCAACACCTCGTGGGGAAACTCCTCCGACAGGAACAATACCAGCCGCCCCCCCTTGGGAGAGACATCCATCAGCAACTGCTCGTCGTTGTCGTAGACCCTGAGTACACCGCCCGCCTCCGGTTGCCAGTCGTTGTTGAGATAGAAGACCGACGTAAGGCGGCGGTTGGAGCGACCGGCGAAGGCATCGCGGTGGGTGGCATAGAAATCCCCGCTGCGATAGCGGGCGAAGTGGGCTTCGTAATCGAACAGCCCCAGCATCAGCTGGCGGTTGGCGGCGAGGCGCAGGGATTCCATGCGCGCAAGATAGGCCGCCACCGGCGCACCAAGGTCGGGATCCAGCCAGTGGATCTGATCACGGCGAATGTCGGGGTTACCCTGATGCAGCGCGGCGCGGCCAATCCCGGCCGGTTGCCACTCGCACGGCAAACAGGCTTTGAGGGCATCCACGTCGGCGGCGGTTAAAAAATCATCCACTATCACCCATCCCCGGGTGTAAATGGCATCCATGACGGCTTGATCGTCCAAGGGTGACTCACAATAAGTGGAGAGAGGGCGCTTTTTAGCGACTTCCCGGTCAAGACACAAACCAGATTGCTTCTCCTGAGAAGTCCCACCATCAATACGCTATCGCGCCACAGAAGGCGCCCTTTATCGTACCGGCTTGGCAGCCCTGTGATCCGGATCCACAAAAAGATGAAGACATGCCGCGCGAGAGCCATGGCGCAAACGGGGCACATGCCCCTTGCCCCCGCCGCCCTGGCCAGTTAACGTGCATGACAACCGCCCTGAATGGGCCCTATTCCCCCAGGAGTGCACCATGTCTTTGCCCGACTTCACCCTGCAACACCTCGACGGCTCCGAGCTCTCACTTACCGCCCTGCAAGGCCAGGTCATCCTGGTGGTCAACGTGGCCAGCCGCTGCGGTTTTACCCCCCAATACACAGGGTTGGAGGCGCTCTACCAGCAGCTGGGACCCAAAGGGCTGGTGATCTTGGGCTTCCCCTGCGATCAGTTCGGCCATCAGGAACCGGGGGATGCGGACGACATCGCCCGCTTCTGCTCGCTGGATTACCCGGTGAGCTTCCCCATCATGGCCAAGTGTGAGGTCAACGGCGAGCACGCCCACCCCTTTTACCGCTGGCTGAAACAGCAAAAACCCGGGCTACTGGGGCTGGAAAACGTCAAATGGAACTTCACCAAGTTCCTCATCAACCGCGAGGGCAAGGTGGTCGAGCGCTTCGCCCCCCAGACCAAACCAGAGAGCCTGCTGGACGAGATAAGCGCACTGCTCTGAGACTCGTCACGGAACCAGACTCACACTGCGGCCCGGGCAAGTAATACGGCTACTGCGTGCAGGCCGCATATCTGCTATATTGCGCCCCCATTATCTTTTCTATGTTGCGGCTGGCTGCCAAGGTGGCCCGCTGCATCTTATGTTGTGGCAGACCAGGCGTTAGCGCATGTCTGTCACGCGTTGAGCCCAAGGCTCACCTCAGGAGTCTCTCTCGAACATGTCATTTAACGAACTGGGTCTGTCACCGCACATTCTGCGGGCCGTCAAGGAATTGGGTTACGAACAGCCAACCCCCATCCAGCAGCAAGCCATTCCGGCTGTGCTGGCAGGTCAGGATGTGCTGGGCGGCGCCCAGACAGGCACAGGCAAAACGGCCGGTTTCACCCTGCCCATGTTGCACCGTCTGCTGGCCAACCATGGCCGCGGTGGCCGTCGTCAGGTACGTGCCCTGGTGCTGACCCCGACCCGTGAACTGGCCGCCCAGGTGGGCGAAAGCATCATCAAGTACGCCCATCACCTGCCGTTTCGCACCCTGATCGCCTACGGTGGCGTCAGCATCAAGCCCAACCTGGAGGCCATCAAGCTTGGCGTCGACATCCTGGTCGCGACCCCGGGTCGCCTGCTGGATCTGCTGACCCAGCGCGCCCTCACCCTGACCGAGCTGGAAGTGCTGGTGCTCGATGAGGCGGATCGCATGCTCGACATGGGCTTCATCACCGACATTCGCCGCATCATGAAGGCGCTGCCGGAAGAGCGGCAGACGCTGCTGTTCTCCGCCACCTTCTCAAACGAGATCAAGGAGCTGGCCGACGATCTGCTAAAGAGCCCGACCCTGATCGAGGTGAGCCCGAGCAACACCACAGCCGAGCAGGTCAACCAGCGCATCATCAAGGTCGACCGCGAGCGCAAGCGCGAGCTGCTCTCCCACATGATCGGCCGCAATAACTGGCAACGGGTGCTGGTGTTCGTGCGCACCAAACAGATCGCCGACCGCCTCGCCCACCAGATGGAAAAAGACGGCCTCAATACCGTCGCCATCCACGGTGACAAGAGCCAGGGTGCCCGCAACCGGGCGCTGGCAGATTTTCGGGAAGGCAAGGTGCGGGTGCTGGTCGCCACCGACATCGCCGCCCGTGGTCTCGATATCGATCAGCTGCCCCATGTGATCAACTTCGAGCTGCCTCAGGTGGCCGAGGATTATATCCACCGCATCGGTCGTACCGGCCGTGCCGGTCGGGGCGGCGAAGCCATCTCCCTGGTCAGCCAGGATGAGCAGGATCAGCTCAAGGCCATCGAGTCCCTGATCGGCCTCACCATACCGAGCGAGATCCAGGCAGGTTATGAGCCGAGCGGCAAACCGACTCGCCAGACCCTGCCAGGCAGCAAGCCGGTACAAAACCCGCCGCGGGATCGCGGTCATGCCAACGCCAAGCACAATGCCAAGGCGTCCGCCAAGGGCAAAGGCAAGCCGGGAGCCGGCAAACCCAAAGCCGATGGCAGCAAGCAACCGGCACCGGCGCGCCAGAAGGATCGCGGTGGCGTAGACGCAGGGCACACCCCGATGCGCCGCCTGCCCCGGGCCCAGCGCGACAGCTATCAGGACAACTCCAACGAGGAGTAATGCCAGCCGTGAGCGGTCTGCACTGAAAAACAAAAAAACCGCCTTTCGGCGGTTTTTTTGTTGGCGGGATAGTGCATGCGGAAAGACCCTTTCGAAGCGCTCCAACATCCCCTCTTTGACTCGATGACTGTCCAACAAACAACTAAGTGAGACGATAACTGATATAGCAACCATCTGTTTCTATAGAACTTTATTATATTTTTCATCTAAAAAAGCTATGGTGCTGCTTGTATACAAACAAATATTTATGTTGACAATATGAATAAATAGTATACTGTGCTTTTTCAAATGAAAAATGAAAATTCTGGCTAATGGTTGATCGACAGCGGATTGCTAAATGGTTTTTATATCTAACTTGCTTAGTTGTGCTAACTTGCATGACACAGCGAGTCGCTGTGTATCATCAGTCAGAAATTGCTATAGAGTTGCCTAATGCAAGCGTAAATGAATCTTCGATTAGCAGTGATGAAGATCCGACTTCCTCTGTTCCATGTAAGCCAAAATTGCTGACGACCGCCTCCCTGGTGATGTTTGAGACTGTATTACTTTCCATGGGAATGCTGTTCCTGATTCAGTCCCTGTTCATTGTTCCTTGCCGACGTCTCCCCCCTTCAAGAGTTATATCTCCAACTACCCTCCGACTACATCTTCAACTATGCGTGTTCCGAGAATAAGTTAATCGTCTCGCTATACAAGGCGCTTTGTTTTTATTTAAAAAAGCATTGACTTTACTTGAAATCATATCTATCACCTATACACAAGGTGTAAAAAATATCGGTTTGAGTGAAGCGCATATTTCATATTTTAAATATGTGACAATGACTTTAAAAAAACAATAAATGTGCTTGCTTTACATCTCACATTAACGATAGCCTCGTATAGCTTGGTAAACATAAAGCTCACCAAGTGTTGTGTTAAAGATATACTCAACTTCATTCAAGATGCAGGTGGTCGATAATATAAATAAACATCAGAAGCATAGCGTTCGATGTGACTGAGTAGATAAGGCTCCGCCAACTATCTGGCACCTTGAATAACAACTGACATCATCTAACCAATGAACTTAAGATGGATTTCCACTCTCAACCTTTGTTGGGCTAAATGAGATTCCTTCGTGAATCAAGACAATAAGTTCAACGTTCTGTCATGATGGTAAAGTGGGTGTTAGCTGCTGATAGGCCATCCCTCTTTCTGCGAAAAGAATATGAGCGGGTCGTCATGAACTACCGGCCGCAAACAGAAGGGAAACGATACCAAATTACTCTACTGTATGAAGATAATGTTACCCCGGCAGAGTTAAGAAAACACCTTGGTGTTTACAAGTCTACTGTATCGCGCAATTGAGCGTCTGAGGGCTATGAGCCCAATCCTTGGTGACGGGGAGGCTGACCGCTATCGTGCCACTCGCAGAGTATAAGAGCCTTATTTATCTGACGAAAAAGTTTTTATAAAGCAGATAACGAGGTCAGTAATGCCATTATCTCGCTACTGAATGATAACTCAGACGTCTGCCATTGCATCACGTTCGATAATAGTGGTAATAGCCAAAGCATTGGACGCTGAGATGTACTCCGCTCATCCCTGCGCCTCCTATGAGCGAGGGCTGAATGAGAACACAAACAGGCTTCTTCACCAGCTTATCCCGACGGGGGCTGACCAGAAGAAGATTTACAACGCTATCAGGGGACGCTAAACAGCAAGCCACGCAAGTGGTTTGGGTTCAGACAACCTTCGGTGGTGTTTGCAGAGCTAAGAAAGGCGGCTTGGCGTTGCACTTAGGACTTAAATCCGCCGTTACCTCAAAAAAGGTTAATTTTATGTTTTTAAAAAAACTTACAAGCTTGAGATTTACTCTGCTTACTATTATTACAACTGTCATGTTACTTAATGCGCCTTCTGTCTTTGCAGAAAGCAAACCTTCTATAAAAGTCACGTTGCTTGGTACAGGAAATCCAGAACCATCTATTCAGCGCTTTGGCCCAAGTGTACTCGTAGAGGCAGGGTCGGAAAAAATGGTTTTCGATGCTGGGGCTGGTACGGCAAAACGGTTATGGCAGCTAGGTATTCCTCTCGGTAACGCCGGTCCCTTTTTCCTGACACATCTTCATTCCGACCATACAGTTGATATCCCTGATATTTGGTTGAATGGTTATGTTGCAACTCCCTACGGCGGTCGTAAAACTCCGTTGGAAGTTTATGGACCTGAAGGGACTAAAAATATGATGATGTACTTAAGGAAAGCGTTTGATTGGGATATCCATGGTAGGGAACGTGGCCCAGGAAAGCCTGTTGTCGCTTTTACCGCAACAGAAATTAAAGAAGGTGTTGTTTTTAATAGAAATGGCGTAGTGGTGACTGCATTTCTTGTCGACCATGGACATCCTGATCTTACCCCTGCATTCGGTTATCGAGTAGACTATGCTGGGAAATCTGTTGTTATCTCTGGCGATACTCGCTTTAACAAAAACCTGATAAAATTCGCAAAGGATACGGATGTTATTATTCATGAAGTAATCGCAGCAAATCCAAAATTATTAGCCCAATCTGAAGCGGTTAGAGGTATCGTGGGATTGCATACCCCCCCTGATGATGCTGGAAGAGTATTTAGTGCTGTCAAGCCAAAACTTGCTGTTTATACTCATATTGTTCTGTTAGGTAATAGTTCTTTTCCGGCACCTAGCGTCGATGAACTGGTCCCTCTTACCAGAGAGACATATATAGGGCCGGTAGTAGTTGGCGAGGACTTAATGAGAATTAACATTGGTGATACAGTTAGCATTGAAAAATTGACACTTCCAGCCCATTAACATGATTCTTTTTCATTAAAATGTCGTCGGGTAACAGGGTTTTGTCGCATTAATTCGTTGTCAGGTAACATACTGTCGTGATGCTACTCACAGATGTCTCTGATCCGCAAAGCGTTCAAACCTCGGAATTATCCCGTAGATATGATGGCTCAGTGTATATACGGATACCTCGCCTATTCACTGAGCCAGCGAAACGTCGAAGAGATGACAGGCCAACCGCATCAATGATTAACATTCATTTTGCTGTCAAAATCCTTCGCTCAGTATCTGGGGCAAGAGCATGAGTGGGTTATTTTTAATCAACCCACGAATTCAGATAATAAGGGCCGCGAATAAAACCGAATTGATTCGAATGATGCCAATCCCCACATAGGCGGGATGACTGCTGGCGTCGCCTGCCTGATTGGCAGGCTCAAGGTATCTGGCAACGACGTCACGTAGCTATGCTGACCCAGCGACACCAAGATGGCGCATAGTGTTGGAACGTCAGGGCATCGCACTCGCAGTGCTTGTCTCAAGTGCCCATCGCCATGACTCAATGATGTTCGAGCCACTGCTAGATGTTCTCCCCGTGTTAGCAGGTAAGAGAGGACGGCCAAGGCGCCGCCCAGACAAGTTGCACGCAGACAAGGGATATGACTTTCGCCGTGACTGTGATTATCTGAGGCAACGGGGAGTCAATGCTCACATTGCCCGGCGGGGCATCGTCGATAGCAATGAGCGATTGGATCGTCATCGCTGGGCCGTAGAGCGAACTCATGGGTGGTTAGCCGGCTTTGGCGAGCTGCGTATTGGTTTCGAACGACGGCTGGATATCCCTTTTGCATTGCTAATGCTGGCGTGTGCCGTGATCTGTTTGCGCTTTGTGGAGAGGTTTTGTTAGCAGGATGCCAGCACCATATGCAACAGCGGATAGGGCTTGCCCTGGCCATCCAGTGGCGAGCGTCCCGTCATGACGAAGCCCATGCGTTGATAGAAGCCGAGTGCCTGCCCATTCTGTTCGTTGACGTCCACCCGGGTCGCCCCTTGGCAGCTGATGGCATGGGCCACCAGCTGGCGCCCGATACCACAGCCTCTTGCCTCGGGTGCGATAAACAGCATCTCGATATTGCCATCGAGCACACCGCAAAAGCCGACGATACCAGCAGCCTCATCCCTGGCACAGACCAGATCGACGGCGGCGAAATAGTGCTCCAGGAGCAGCGGCTTGAGGGCATCAATCTCAGCCTCTGGCAGAAAATGGTGAGTGGCACGCACCGAGGCTTCCCAGAGGGCGATAAGGGTCAGGTGATCCCGCGTATTTGCTTGTTCAATCTGCATGATATGACTCTTGTTATGTGGGACGGACAGCCTTACCAAGAAGTCTCGACTGTGTCACTGCCATCCGCTTGCTGGATGACAAATCCCTGCTCGATAACGACCTGGAAAACCAGCTGTTCATACCGTCGGTGGACCGCCTCCCGCCCTTCCCCCGACAACCGCATCACCTGATAGCAATCCTGTTGCCAGACGATGGCCACCGTGGGGAACGGGATGGCAGGAGGGCGAGTCTTCCCCCGCAGACACGGGGGAAGGGGGTGGCATCAGCGGGTCTTGACCGCCTGCAGCAGGACTGACACGTCAGGCCCGAACTGGCGGCTGCGAATGGCGTCGCGGATGTCACTTTCGCCATAGCGGCTGGCCGGATAGACCAGCACGCAGGCGGTGTCGCCCGGTTTGAGGAAGTGGGTCTCGCCAAAGGGGGTATAACGGGTAGCCCCTATGCTGATGAGCGCATGGGACGGGTAGCCAGCCTGAGCCAACAGCCCCTGGATATGCTCCGCCGGGCCCTCATCCTGCTGATGGTTGAACTTGTCGATGGCCCAGTCCAGCAGCTGTTGATGAAAATAGCTGTAATCGACGGCAGCGCTGTCTACCCCATAAGCGTGCAGCTCGCCGTCACGCTCAAGGTAACAGGCGATGCGATAGTCATCGAGCTCGCAACCGGCTGCGAAATGGGAAAGTGGCAACAGATTGGCCGCCAGCCCCTTGCTCTCTTCCCCCCAGTTCTTCTTCTCGCTGATTTTTTTGGCATTGGGACGACGGATGGAGCAGTCGTTGTAGGCACCAAAGGCGCGGGGATGGATGGCCGACACCTGAGTACCCGCATATTCCAGCTCGCACCAGAGCACCACTTCCGGCTCGATCTGCACCTTCTCGTCACCGCTGACCGCCGCCTCTGGCAAGAAGATCGCCTTCTCGCTCAGGGGAAAGACACCGAGCTGGCCCGGATGACCCGGCACATAAAAGGGGAACAGCGCCTTGGGTGCGCTGGTGTCACGTACCACCACAGCCACGAAATCCGAGGCTTCTCCTGCCTGCTCCAGATGACCGGCGAAATTACCCGCCACCCCGAGTCCGATAAACTTGCTCTCTGTTGTCACTTGCATCTGATCACCTGCATCTTGCCAAAGGACCCACCCAACGGGATCCGCTACCACGAAAGTGGCAAGGATTAAACCACAGTGACTGGCCCTCGCCCAGCCCGGACGCCCCATCCTGTGCGCCAGCCCGAACTTTTCGGCGCCCATTGGCGACTCTCTAACCAGGACCCACCACCTGTTAACACCCGTTTTTCATTCTCTCTCTTGCTGACAGACTGGCGGCCAGCCGCATCACTGACAAAGGCAATCCGCCGATCAGCAACGCCTGCAGAAAAGCGCTCTGCTGGAAAATCGCAAAGCGCAAACGAGCCCGACGGGAAACAGATCGTTTTCACCTCCAGCAAGGCTGATCCCTTGGCCCAACCCGTCAACTTTGGTAGGCTGCCGTCCAGCAAGCTTACAAGGACAGCCTCTATGTCACAGGATCATTTTCAGGGCCGCTATGAAGTCGAATTCAAATATCGACTGGATGACAGACCCGCCTTCATCTCCGCGCTCAAGACGCTGGATCCGGAAGTCATGCTGGAAAACAATCTGGAACAGGACAGCTACTTCGACACACCGGAACCTACCCTGGCCAGAGAGGGCAAGAGCTTGGTGATCCGTACCATGCAGCCTTCCGGCATAAAGCTCTGGATCGTCAAGGGGCCCGAGCGGGATCGCTGCGAGGCGGTCAATATCACGGACGCCGACAAGGCTGCGAGCATGCTGCAGACCTTGGGTTATCAGCAGGTGCTGGCCATCAGCAAGCGGCGCAGCATCTACTTTGTTGGCCCTTTCCACGTCACTCTGGATCACTTGGACGGGCTCGGCGATTTTGCCGAGCTGGCCATCATGACCGATGACGAAGATCGGTTGGAGGAATATAGAGCCGAGTTGGAGCATCTGGCGATAAAGCTGGGCTTGAAGCAGCGAGAATATCGATCCTATAAGGAGTTATGTGAGCTTAATCAATAAGTTATATTTTTAACTTTGGTATAAAAATCACACTTTATCTAAAAATCAAAAAACAACTGATTAAACAAAGGAATGTATTTTGAAGCCCTATCTCGGTGCCCTTTTTTCCTTGCTTGCTGTCGGCTGCAGCTCGACCTATCAACAAGCTGATGTACAAACGATGGCTAATAAACTCGATGCCAGTCAGGGGGTACTCATTTCGCAACCCCAAGATGGGTCATATGAAACTACGCAGTATCAGAATTCGGGACAAATGACAGCCCAAGCAATCTATGCTGCATTTTCCAAGAAAGCCCACAAAGTCGAGATCACGACCAGTTGTCATGGAGATCCTTGCCTGAACAACATTGAACCGACTCAGTTCAGATATTATGTGAAACCCGTCATTCTACATTGGGAGGAGCGGGCAACAGAATGGTCTGGAAAACCGGATGTAATTGAAATTCAGGTAGTTATCTACGACACAATGAGCAAAAAGAGCATAGCAAACAGCTCATTTAAGGGAAAAAGCAAATGGGCTACATTTGGTGGCGATCATCCACAAGATCTACTGCCTGAACCGACCGAAAAATACGTGAATGCTCTCTACTGACCATTTCAACCACCGGGACAAAACCATGATCGACAAACTCGCTTGGCTGACCTTCCAGGATCAGCAACTGCTCTGCGCCCGCTCCCATGGCAAGGCCATCTACTACATTCCCGGCGGCAAACGCGAGACGGGAGAGAGCGATGAAACTGCGCTGGTGCGGGAAATAGAGGAAGAGCTGAGCGTGACCCTGCAAGCCGACAGCCTGCGCCTTGTCTGCGAGTTCCGTGCCCAGGCCGATGGCAAGCCTGAAGGCGTACAAGTCCGATTACGCTGTTACACCGGCGAGGCCAGCGGTACGCCTGTTGCATCGGCCGAGATCGCCGAGCTGCGCTGGTTGGACAGCCGCCATCTGGCCGAGATCTCCCCCGTCTCACGCCTGCTGTTTACCTGGCTGGCAGAGCAGGGGCTCATTCGCTGAGGCATAGCGCAGGCAGGCAAGCGTGATCCGGCGCAACCAACTGGGGCCTTCGGCTTGAAATCGGCGTCAGAAACGGCGAGGCTAACCAGTCATGCGGTAAAACACGGATACCTTATCTCTGTTTGCCGCACAGCGGCGCATGCCCGCTGTCGTGACCACGTTTGACAAGGACTCCCGATGGACATAGTTGAGGTTGATTCCACCCTGGGCATCAAGCCTGCGCTCATCACCCTGCTGCAAGACAGCGTGGCAAGCGGCGCCTCCGTGGGATTTTTACCGCCGCTGACGGAAGAGCAGGGGCTGGGATACTGGCAAGGGATCGAAACGGAGCTGGCGGCAGGCCGCCGTCGGCTCTGGGTCGCCTTCGAGCAGCATCAGCTGGTCGGCGCCGTGCAACTGGCGCTCTGTACCAAGGCCAACGGCCGCCACCGGGCAGAGGTGGAGAAACTGATGGTACACAGTCACGCCCGTGGCAAGGGGATCGGCCGCGCCCTGATGGCCGCCCTGGAGCAAGGGGCCCGTGACGCCGGGCGTACCCTGCTGGTGCTCGATACCCGGGTCGGCGATGTGGCTTCCCGCCTCTATCGCCAGCTGGGCTATCAGGAGGCTGGCCAGATCCCGGACTTTGCCCGCAGTGCCGACGGCCCCCTGGCGGCCACCCTCTTCTTCTACAAGCCGCTCTGAGTTTCCCCTGCAAAGATGGCCTTGCGCCCGGCTCCCAGAGAGGGTGCATGCTTGCCATCGGCATCTCATTGCCCCGAGCAAACCATCAAACAGGCGCCTTGATTAATTTAATCGAGAGATGAGTCCCACTCTCCCTTCACCTGATGGCGGACGAGGCGTATGGTGTGCAAGAAAGACCCGTTTGCATACCAACCGGGTACCACTCACAGCCTTGAGGAATCCTGCATGCCTATTCTGCCTCGTACCGTCACCTCCCCAAAAAAATTCATCATCGGTCATGACCTTCTGCCCCAACTCCATGATCATGTGAAAGATTTTGGCGACAACGCCCTGCTCGTCAGCGACGAGTTCATCCTGGAACGGGTGCGTGAAGAGGCGCTGGCCGGCCTGCTGCAAGCAGGCTTGACGGGTGCGGTCGAGAAGTTCAACTACGAATGTACCGACATCGAAATCCGCCGCCTCTGCGATCTCGCCGAACAGCAGGGCGCTAACGTGATCGTCGGGATCGGCGGCGGCAAGACCCTGGACGTGGCCAAGGCCGTCGCCTTTTATCTGCGCCGCCCCGTGGTGCTGTTCCCCACCATCGCTTCCACCGATGCCCCCTGTACCGCGCTGGCGGTCATTTACAATCAGGCGGGCGAGTTCGAGCGCTATCTGTTCCTGCCCCAGAACCCGGACGTGGTGATCGCCGACACCGCCATCATAGCGGCGGCCCCTGTCCGCTTCTTCGCCGCCGGCGTGGGGGATGCGCTGGCCACCTATTTCGAAGCCCGCGCCTGTTATCGGGCCGATGGCATCAACCTGGTGGGAAAACGCCCCTCCCGCACCGGGCTTGGCCTGGCCCGGCTCTGCTATGAACTGCTGGGGGAAAATATCGAGATGGCAATGGACGCGGTGCGTCATCATGTCACCACGCCGGCGCTGGAACAGATCATCGAGGCCACCATCTACCTGAGCGGGGTCGGCGCCGAGGCCGGTGGTCTGGCGGCGGCCCATGCGGTCAACAACGGCATGTCGGTCGTGCCCGAGCTGCACCGTGCCCAGCACGGAGAGAAGGTGGTCTTCGGGCTGCTGACCCAGCTGGTGCTGGAGCGCGCCCCCCAGGCCGAACTCGACGAGGTGATGCGCATCATTCATGTCGCCGGTCTGCCCATGACACTGCAGGAGATGGGGCTGACCCGCTTTGTCGAGAGCGAGTGGCGCCAGGTGGCAGCGCTTGCCTGCGATCCCCTCGACACCATGGGCAACATGCCCATGGCCGTGAACGAGCAGGATGTCTACGGCGCCATGATCGCGGCCAACGCCATGGCAGAGCGCTATCGGGCCCGCCACCCCAACCATTGATCAATGGATAAAACGCATCCCTGATCAACAATGACAAGGCCAGCCGTGCGGCTGGCCTTGTCTATTGCGCCCCGAAATGCTGGAATGCCCCTTCCCCTCTCAGAACAAGGAGTCACCATGATATTGGAAGTCGCTCATCTGCAGGTCATCCCGGGGCAGGCTGCCGCCTTCGAGCAAGCCTTTGGCCAAGCCCAGGCCATCATCAGTGCCATGCCGGGTTACGCCGGGCACCAGTTGCAGCACTCGCTGACCGATCCCCACCGCTATCTGCTGTTGGTCAGCTGGCAGCGGCTCGAAGATCACACTCAGGGCTTTCGCGGCTCACCCCAGTACCAGCAGTGGAAGGCGTTGTTGCATCACTTCTACGACCCCTTCCCCACGGTGGAGCACTATCAGGCGGTGGCACAGTGCCAGAGGACCGGACCAGGCCAGAGCATCAGGAGCTCATAGCAAGCAGCCAAGGCCCGCGGGCCACACATTTATTACCCGCAGAGCCTGGCACTGACATAGCCATCTGGCCCATGCGGAATCACCAGCTGGGCTATCCGGATAATCACGCCACCCGGTTCTTAAAGGGAACCGGTATCAGGCCAGCCGTTCGGCCCGCGCCGTGATCACAGGCTCGGCAAATGCCGCCTGCGCCGTGATCAGCTGCAACTCATAAGCCTGTGCCTGCCAGGTGTGCAACAGCACAGTGTCCACCGCCGCATTGGTGCGTTCAAACGCCGTCACGGCATCAAAGCCCGCCTGCAGATTGGCCAGCATCAGGGCACTGATGAGATCCCCCACTCCCACCGGCTGACGGGCAAATTCATAGAGCGGACGGGCGATCAGGTAATCCCCATCCGGGGTAGCCAAGAGCATCTCGAAGCGACCCGGCTCGCGAGCGGCGCGACCCAGATGCTTGACCAGCACCATCTTCACCCCCCGGGCCAGCAGCTGATGCGCCGCCGCGCGCGTCTGGATCAGATCCGCCAGGTGCGTGTCACACAGTGTCTCCAGCTCCAGCAAGTTGGGGGCCATGATGTCGGCCACCGGCAGCGCCTGCTCGGTGAGAAAACGGGTGACGCCGGGGGCGACTATGCACCCTTTCTCCGGGTGTCCCATGACGGGATCGCAGAAATAGATGGCATCAGGATTGGCGGCCTTGACCGCAGCCACCACAGTCAGGATCTCGTCCCCCTGCTCGGCAGAGCCCAGATAGCCGCTCAGCACGGCGTCGCACTGGCCCAGCACCTCGATATCCCCCAGCCCCTTGCACAGGGCACTGATGTGACCGGCAGGCATCGCCATCCCCTGCCAGCCTGCCGCGTATTGGGTGTGGTTGGAGAACTGCACCGTGTTGACGGGCCACACCTCCATGCCGAGACGGCGCATGGGAAACACGGCGGCGCTGTTACCGGCACAGCCAAACACCACGTGGGACTGGATTGAGAGAATGCGTTTCATCGACATCACCGCAGAGAAGAGTCAGGGGAAAGGCGCAATATATCGGATGAAGATATTGAACTTCCACTTTTGTGCAGCACAAAGCCGTATTTGGCCTTAAAAACTGCCCACGGAAGGTTCATTTGCCCAACCAGCCTCTTTAGGCACAGTCGCCGCGGCTTTCTGCCTTACCAGATGTGAATCGGATAAGGGGTCACGGTTTATGCTTTGTGAGGTGGTTTCAGCCTCTTGTTTGATGGCATATGAGCATGATAAAGCAGCGCAGCACGTGGCCAGTGCTGAAGGGAAAGAGAATAAGATCCCGCTGGGCAATCAGCTGATATCAGCACCTGCCAGCCAGGCGTGGCGGGCGCAGAGTGGGAAGAGGGAAAAATCCGCTGTCACCATCAGGCCCACCTTCTGCTCAAGGGCGCGCGAAGTGATAAACCCAGCCTTCATCCAGTGCCATGTCAGCGGGGGGCTGTATCAGGGTCGGCAACAGAGACACACTCCCCTTGGCGGCGTATTGCAGCGCCATCAGGGCGCAGATCGCAGCATCGTAGCGATCCGTACCCGTAACCAACTCTGCAGGCAGATGGGGTTGCAGCTCGGCCCTGACCGCAGAGGCCTTGCCACCCACTTTGGCCAGGGCGGGATAGACCTCCAGCACGGCGCGATCGGCCTCTGGCTGCTGCCTGGGTACCAGTTGCAAGTCCGCCAGCCTGGGCAGCATGGCGAGCGCCAGGGTGGCGTTGTTACCAAGCCGGTCGAAGGTGGCAGAAAGGGGCTTCTTGCCATATTGCTGGTGCAACCAGCGCTCACAGTCGCGATAGGCATAAGGGTTGTCTATCTCCCGCTGCGGCACGGCGCACCCGGTCGCCCTCCCTGCCAGCAGATCGCCCAGAGCGCGTGGAAACGCAAGCGGCGCATCGATCCCCAACGCCAGCTGCGGGCAAGCTAACACCTGCATCAGGTTCATCTCATCTTGCAGCGCCGGGCGCAGCAAGGCATCCAGATCCGGCGCCACCCGCGAGCTCAGCCGGAACAGGGGCGACACTCCAAACCAGTGCAGGCGTTGCTCGCGCGCCTGCCAGCCCACCACAGCCACCGCCTGGGCATTGCCCTGCCAGCCTCTCACATCCCAGCCGATACCGATGGCGTCCATGTGTTTCATTGTCATGCCCGTGTCACCTCTGCGCACTATCAATGGAGCACAGGGTAATGGCTGCGTCCCCTAAAGCAAGGCTAGGCGCGCACCTTAGAAGGATTTCTTGAAATTGATCAGCGGCAGTATGGGGAAAATGCCGTTCTCGGCGTAGTTGGCCAGGCCTATCTGCAACCCGTCCAGATGCTTGGTGGCGTTGATGAACCCCAGCTGGAAGGTGGTGCGCTCGGCATAGTTGACGAAGCCCACGTTGGCCAGGGCATTGCCCTTGGCGATGTTGACGGCGCCCCAGTTCAGGCCCTGTACATTGTTGGTCAGGTTGACGAAGCCAAAGTTGATCCCCCTGTCCTGTCCCTCGTGCCAGTTGACGGCGTTGATGGCCACCCCATTGAACTGGTGGCGCACCCGTCCGGCACCGAGGAAAACGCCAAGCTGCAGGCCGCTGAACTGATCCACGTCGGAGAGGGCCAAGATGGGCAGGTCTATCCCCTTCACCTGACCAGTGCGGCCATAGAGAAAGGAGGCCCTGACACCTTCGACCTGATGGGAGGCGGGCAGATTGACACCGGGCAGCGAGACCTGGATGGGTGTGCTGGCATGGGCAACACCACCCAGGGCAAGGGAGCCGCAGGCAAGCAGCAAATAGGCAGGTTTCATCGGGGCTTTCCTTCACAATCAGAGAGAGGCCAGCCTATCAGCACTCGCGTGCGGGAACGAGGCCAGGCCAGCGCTGCTGCGTCACTCCCCGTCTGAATTCATTCGCATAAACTGGACAAACCAGAGTCAAGTTTTAAGCAAAAATTAACATTTATATTATTTACACCAAGCCTCATTTGGTAACACAATACCGAAACGTACGTTTGAACAGAGCAAACGACACGTAACGACTTAAGGATGTAGTCGAACGGATGTAACCGAAGAATGGGCCTGTCGGCCTGTTGCCATACCCTTCTGTCAACCACGGAGACACGCGATGAATATGGACGTAATCAAGACCTTTACCGAGCAGATGCAAGACTTTGCAGCCCCCCTCACCCGTTATAACCAGCTGCTGGCCAGCAACATCGAACAGCTGACCCGGCTGCAGCTGGCCTCCGCCAATGCCTATGCCGAACTGGGATTGAGCCAATTGCAAGCCGCCGGCAAGGTGCAGGATGCCCAAAGCCTGGCGGCTCTCGGCACAGTGCAGCTGGAAACCGCCAGCCAGCTCTCCCGCCAGATGCTGGATGACATCCAGAAGCTCAATACGCTGGGTCTGCAGTTCAAGGAAGAGCTGGATACCCTGGCGGCCGACGGCATCAAAAAGAGCACGGGCAAGGCCTGATATCCCCCGGCTGCCCGGTGCGGGCAGCCACATCTCCCCATGACCCGACACGACAGGCTCGCCCTGCCACGGGCGTGGGTGAAGGAGAGAACATGAGCCAATCATCTTACGGCCCGCTGTTCGAGGCCCTGGCCCACTATAACGACAAGCTGCTGGACATGGCCAAGGCACAGACAGAGCGTACCGCGCAGGCGCTATTGCAGACCAATCTGGACGATCTCGGCCAGGTACTGGAGCAGGGCAGCCAGCAACCCTGGCAACTGATCAACGCCCAGATGAACTGGTGGCAGGATCAGCTCAAGCTGATGCAGCACACCCTGCTGAAAAGTGCAGGCCAGGAGAGCGAGCCGGTGATCACGCCGGAGCGCAGCGATCGCCGCTTCAAGGACGACGCCTGGCGTGATCAGCCCCTTTATGACTACCTCAAGCAATCCTATCTGCTGACTGCCAGGCACCTGCTGGCGTCGATAGATGCGCTGGAAGGGTTGCCCCAGAAGACCCGGGAACGGCTGCGATTTTTTACCCGCCAATACCTCAATGCCATGGCACCCAGCAATTTTCTGGCCACCAACCCCGAGCTGATCAGACTCACGCTGGCATCCAACGGCCAGAATCTGGTGCGCGGACTGGCCCTGCTGACCGAAGATCTGGAGCGCAGCGCCGATCAGCTCAACATCCGCCTCACCGACGAGTCCGCCTTCGAACTGGGGCGGGATCTGGCGTTGACGCCGGGCCGGGTGGTGCAGCGCACCGAACTCTACGAGCTTATCCAGTACAGCCCAACCACAGAGACGGTGGCCAGGACGCCGGTGCTGATAGTGCCGCCCTTCATCAACAAGTACTACATCATGGACATGCGTCCCCAGAATTCTCTGGTCGCCTGGCTGGTCGCCCAGGGCCAGACGGTATTCATGATCTCCTGGCGCAACCCGGGAACAGAGCAGGCCAATATCGATCTCGACGACTACGTGGTCGATGGAGTGATCGCCGCCCTGGACGGCGTGGAAGCAGCCACAGGTGAACGTGAGGTGCACGGTATCGGTTACTGCATCGGCGGCACGGCCCTGTCGCTCGCCATGGGCTGGCTGGCGGCGCGGCGCCAAAAGCAGCGGGTACGCTCTGCCACCCTGTTCACCACCCTGCTTGATTTCTCCCAGCCGGGGGAGATCGGCATCTTCATCCACGAGCCCATCATAGCGGCACTGGAGGCCCAAAATGAGGCTAAGGGCATCATGGATGGACGCCAGCTGGCGGTCTCCTTCAGCCTGCTGCGAGAGAACAGCCTCTACTGGAATTACTACATCGACAGCTACCTCAAGGGTCAAAGCCCGGTGGCATTCGATCTGCTGCACTGGAACAGCGACAGCACCAACGTGGCGGGCAAGACTCACCGCAGCCTGCTACGCCGTCTCTATCTGGAAAATCAACTGGTGAAGGGGGAGCTCAAGATCCGCCACACCCGCATCGATCTCGCCAAGGTGAAGAGCCCTGTACTGCTGGTCTCGGCCATGGACGATCACATTGCCCCCTGGCAGGGCACTTGGCAGGGCATGAAGCTGTTTGGCGGCGAGCAACGCTTCATCCTGGCCGAATCGGGTCACATCGCCGGCATCATCAACCCGCCAGCGGCCAACAAGTACGGTTTCTGGCACAGCGATGCAAGCAGTGACACACCCGCCGCCTGGCTCGCGCAGGCCACCCATCAGAGCGGCTCCTGGTGGCCACAGATGGCCGCCTTCATCCAGGCGCGAGAGGAGGAGGCCACGCCTGTGCCCGCCCGCATCCCGAGCGAGGGAATGGAAGCGGCGCCCGGCGGCTACGTCAAGGTGCGGCTCAACCCCGTTTTTGCCAAGCGTCCAGAGGCGGAGCCGGCATGAGCCCACTCCCCTTTGAAATTGGGCAAAAAGCCAGCCTGACCAAGCGCTTCAGCGCGGCAGAAGTCGGGGCATTCGCCGGCTTGTCGGAGGATTTCAATCCCCTGCATCTGGACCCGGCCTTTGCCGCCACCACGCCGTTCGAGCGACCCATTGTGCACGGCATGCTGCTGGCCAGCCTCTTCTCGGGGCTGCTGGGCCAGCAGTTGCCGGGCAAGGGCACCGTCTACCTGGGGCAGAGCCTCTCCTTCAAGCAACCGGTGTTTGTGGGGGATGGGGTGACGGCCGAGGTGGAGATCATTGCTCTGCGGGCCGACAAGCCCATCATCACCCTGGCCACCCGCATCGTGATAGCGGCCGGGGCCCTCGCCGTGACTGGCGAGGCGGTGGTGAAGTTTGGCTAAGTGCTGATCACAGCCCCCTCCTTCAGCCCGGCC
Organism: Aeromonas popoffii; assembly: GCF_037818705.1. Lineage (NCBI taxonomy): Bacteria > Pseudomonadati > Pseudomonadota > Gammaproteobacteria > Aeromonadales > Aeromonadaceae > Aeromonas > Aeromonas popoffii. Next base: position 2,385,505 of record NZ_CP149129.1, read on the forward strand.
CCACCGGGCTGAATTTTATAGATCCCGCCCTGATGACGGCGGCTCTCCTCAGCCATTATTCCCTAGCCTGCTCGCCCTGACGCGGATCCCCTCTCATTGGCCACCGGCATTGCCTGAAGATAGACGCCCTGCCCCTTTCATTGACGGCCCGAACTGCCTAGAATAACCGCCCTGCTGTTTCAGCCATTCATCCATCTAGAGGATTTCCCATGGAGACGTTTCTGCTCGAAGGCCACCCCTTCGTTGCCTTGTGTGACCTTATCAAGCATCAGGGCTGGGCCGATTGTGGCGGCGCGGCCAAGGCCCTTGTCGCCGATGGTCTGGTGGAAGTGGACGGCCAGATTGAAACCCGCAAGCGCTGCAAGATAGTGGCCGAGCAAGTGGTCAACTTCAATGGCATGAAAGTCGTGGTGAAAGCGGGTGTGAGCCCGGAGATCCTCTGATACCGGCTTGAATAAGGGCGCCGACGCGCCCTTTAGCATTCAGCTGGCCTTGATCGACAGGGTCAGCACGAAACGCGCCATCGCCTCATCTCCGTTCAATGACGGACAGGTGGCCACCACCTGGATGGGGCGATTGACGCGCTGACCGCTCGCCAGCGACTCGTCGATCATGGCGTCAATCTCCTCCCCCGCCGCGCAGTCAAACTGCACGTCCCCCTCGGGCCGCTTCAGAAACTCCCCCTGCACATCCTTGAAGGCGAAGTGTACCTTCTTGCCCCTCGACCGTCCCTTCTCCATCACCAGCAGGCCGCCCACCAGATCGGCGCCGGTCGCCAGGGCACCAAAATACATGCTGCCCAGGTGATTGCGGGTACGCCAGCCAAGGGGAATGCGAATGCACAGCGCCTTGGCGTCCATCCGTTCGATAACGGGGGCACAAAAGCCGATGACGGGAATATAACGCCAGGCAAACAGCCGTAGCGCCATATTGGCTTTGAAACGTTGCAAGTCCATATGCGAACTGATCCGACGAGTTAATGTAAACAGCATGTTGCCACGCAACCCCCTGCTCTACAAGGTTGCCGAGCACGCTTCTGCGGCTTGTCGGCAAACACAAAAAAGAGAGGTGACCCTGGGGCAACCTCTCTTTTATACGACTGGCCTCGCCATCAGGCCCGCTTCTCTTCCAGCCAGGCCCCCTGACTCTGCATCTCGAACAGCTGGGCGTAGTGCCCTCCCTGCGCCATCAGCTCACCATGAGTACCCCGCTCGCTTACCTGGCCACGGGAGAGCAGCAGGATCTCGTCGGCATCGACTATGGTCGAGAGCCGGTGGGCGATGGCAATGGTGGTGCGGCCACGGCGTGCCGCCGAGAGCGCCAGGGAGAGCGCCAGCTCGGTCTGGGAGTCCACGCTGGCGGTGGCTTCATCCAGAATGAGGACGCGCGGATCGCCGACCAGCGCACGCGCAAACGAGAGCAGTTGGCGCTGACCGGCGGAGAGGTTCTTACCCCCCTCCTCCATCAGGGTGTCCAGCCCATCTGGCAGACTCAGCACGAAATCGGCCAGCTGTACCTCGGTCAGCGCCTGCCAGAGCCGCGCCTCATCGAGGCCGTCACGACCCAGACGCAGGTTTTCCGCCAAAGTCCCAACGAAGATAAAGGGATCCTGCTGCACCAGACCTATGCTGCGCCGCACCGCCGCCAGCGACAAGGTGTCCATGGGGCGATCATCGAAACGAATGGTGCCCTGATCCAGCGGGTAGAAACCCATCAGCAGGCTGATGATGGTGGACTTGCCACTGCCGGTGTGGCCCACCAGCGCCAGCATCTGCCCGGGGTGCACGACAAAGCTGACCTCGCGCAGCACCTGTTGCTGACCATCGTAGGAGAAGCTCACCTTGTCAAAGCTGACCCGCCCCTGCAGGGACTGGGTCTCGCCCTCAGTGCTCTCACGGGGCTCGTCAAGCAGGGCAAATACCCGCTCCCCGGCCACCATGGCCTGCTGCAACTGATTGAGCTGGTTGGTCATCTCGATCAGCGGCTCAATCATGCGACCCAAATAGCTGATGAAGGCGTAGAGCACCCCCACCTGGATAGCGCCGCCCGCGTTCAATCCTTCGTGAGCAAACAAGGCGAGCAAGCCTATCAGCACCATCATGTAGAACAAGTCGATGAGGGGGCGCAGCAAAATACCGTTGATCTTGAGGCCCTTGAGCCGCGCCGACCAGTGCTGCTGGTTCACCTCGGCAAAGGCGTTGGCGAAGTGGCGCTCCTGCACCATTGCCTGGATAACCGGCATCCCCTGCAGCGACTCGTTGAGGCGACTGTTGATCTCGGACAGCAAGCTGCGGGTCGTTCGCACCACGGGCACACTCAGTTTCTGGTAGAGCCACATCACAGCGGCCACTGCCGGTAACAGGAAGGCGCACACCAGCATCAGCCGCATATCCAGCAGGGCCATGGAGATGAGGATGCCGCACAGCAGCACCACCTTTTGCACCAGCAGGCCAATCACCTGCACATAGAGGTTCATGATCGCCTCGGTGTCGTTGGTGATACGGGAGATGAGCGAGCCCGAGCGATGTTTGTCAAAGTAGCGGGCCGGCAAGCGTATAGCAGTGGCAAATACCTGCTCGCGCAGGGTCTGTACCACTGCCTGGGCGATGCGGTTAAAGCGCAGGGATTGCAGGTAGAAACCCGCCGCCGAGAGCACCTGCAGGCCGAGATACCCGGCCGCAATGGCGGCAATGGCAGGCCACACCAGCTGACGCGGCGCCAGGTAGTCATCGATGAAGAGCTTGATGAGCAGAGGGCCCGCCACTTCGGCACCGGTGGCCAGCAGCAGGCAGATCCCGGCCTGAATCAACCAGCGGGGATAACGGGCACAGTAAGCCAGCAGGCGTTTAATCGTTGGATTCACCGGCGCCCCCCACATCTTGTCCCAGACGTAAATAACGGGTTCAGCAAGACCACCAGCCGCCGTTTCATGGTCAGGTTCACAGGCTCTCCTCCACGTCTTGTTCCAGCCGCTGATAGCGAACCATGTCTGCGTACCAACCGTTGTGAGCCATCAGGACGCCGTGACGGCCCCGCTCGCTGACGCGCCCCTGCTCCAGCACCAGGATCTCGTCAGCCTGCTCCACCGCCGTCATACGGTGACTGACCAGGATCAAGGTGCGTCTGTGAGCCTTGAGCGCTTGCAAGATCTGCAGCTCAGTATGGGCATCTACCGCCGACAGGGCATCGTCCAGCACCAGGATCGGCCCCTCCAGCAGCAGGGCGCGGGCAATGGCGAGCCGCTGCTTCTGGCCGCCGGAGAGGGTCACCCCCTTCTCTCCCACGTCGGTCTCATAGCCCCTGGGGAAGCGGCGGATGTCATCGTGCACGCAGGCGATGCGCGCCACCCGCTCTATCTCCTCAGCGCTGGCATCGGGCCTGCCAAGGGCGATGTTGGCGGCTATGGTGGTGGAGAACAAAAACGGCTCCTGCGGCACATAGGCAAACTGGTCACGCAGCTCGCCAAGGGCCAGCTGCGCGATGGGCACGGCGCCCATGGTGAGCTCGCCGGCAGTGGGGTTGGCAAGGCGCATCAGCAACTTAAGCAAAGCGCTCTTGCCCGCCCCCGTGCGACCAACCACCCCCAGCATGCCGCCGCGGTGCAGGGTGAAATCGATATCCTGCAGCAAGGTGCGCTGCTCCAGCTGGTAGCTCACCCCCTTGGCCTTGAGCGGCAAAGCAGAGGTAAACGTGGCCGGCTGGGCAGGCTCTTCAATATCGCTGCGCTCGGCCAGCAGGCTCTCGATGCGGGAGTAGGCAGCACTGCCCCGCTCTATGATGTTGAACAACCAGGCGATGGCAAACATGGGCCAGATGAGCTGACCCAGATACATGGTGAAACTGGTGAGCTCCCCTAGGGTCAGCTCGTCACGCACCACCAGCACGCTGCCACCGGCAACGGCGAGAAAATAGGAGCAACCGATACAGAGATAGATGACGGGGTCGAACTTGGCATCGATGCGGGCCACCGCCATATTGCACGCCCCCGCTTGCCGGGTCAGCTCGGCAAAACCCTTGTCCTCCAGAGATTCAACCGCATAGGACTTGAGTACACGCACGCCGGAGAGCGCCTCTTGGGTCTTATTGTTAAGGCGGGAAAAGGCCCCCTGCGCCGCCTTGAACTCCTTGTAGATCTGGGTGCCAAAGCGGTTCATGAAAAACGCCATCACGGGCAGGGGCAGCAGGGAGAGCAGCGTCAACTGCCAGGAGTACTGGCTGCACATGATGGAGAGCACCAGCGCCCCGACTATGATGGAGTCCACCAGGGTCAACACCCCTTCCCCGGCCGTCATCTCCACCGCCTGGATATCGTTGGTGGCGTGAGCCATCAGATCGCCGGTGCGGTGACGCTGGTAAAAATCGGGGCTCATACGGGTGAAGTGGCTGAACAGGCGGTTGCGCAGCACATAGGCCAGCCGGTAAGAGGCGCCAAACAACATGACCCGCCACACGTAGCGCAGCAGATAGATAAGCAGACCCAGTACAAACAGCCCCGCCAGGTAGCGTATCAGGGTATCGTTATCGAGAGAGCCCTTGGCGATGCCATCCACTACCCAGCCCACCACCCTCGGGGGGATCACGGTCAACACGGCCACCATCATCAACAAGGAAATGGCGACCAGATAACGCCGCCACTGCTCCTTGAAGAACCAGCCCAGCCTTGAGAATACGCTCACGTAGATATCCTTTGTCGCGATCAGCCAGAGGCTGCCGCCCGTCACGGGAACACGCAATGCAATCGCCCCCAGAAGGGGGCGATACGAGAGGGCCATGATAGCCTGAAGTGGCTGGCTTGAGAATAATTGCTATTTATCCCGTTACGATAAGCGATCATCTCGCTGTTCAAAGGGACTGTATGGCGTTTCCTGCTGCTCACCGGTCAGCAAGAAGTGAGACACCTCATCCCGGGTCAAGCTGAATACACGCTGCAATTGCTCCAGATCCGGCTCGGTCAGCTCCTCCTGCTGACGCAAGCGCCACTCCAGCTCCCCCGCCATGATCTGCAAGCGGGAGGCCGAAATATTGGCCGACCCCCCCTTCAGGGTATGCAGCAACCGGCAGGCGATATCTGGCTGCTGACGGCGCAGGGCGGAACGGATCTCCCACAGATCATCCTTGTGCTCGGACATGAACAGCTTGAACAGGATTTGCAGTGCCTCCTTATCCTGCTCCAGCCGTTTGAGGGCATCCTCCAGATCCAGCACCCCCATCAGATCCGGCGGCTTCACCTCCAGCGGGACCCGGCATTCGCCGCTGGCACTCTTCACCCACTGCAGCAGGTTGTTGTAGAGATCCAGCTTGCTGACCGGTTTGGTGACATAGCCGTTCATGCCGACCCCGAGACAACGCTCCCGATCACCGGGCATGGCGCTGGCGGTGAGCGCTATGATGGGAACATCGTGCTTGTCCACCATCTTGCGGATCTGGCGGGTCGCATCCAGGCCATCGAGCACCGGCATCTGCAAGTCCATCAGGATCACGTCAAATAGCTGCTCGGAGACCCGCTCGACCGCCTCACGGCCGTTGCTGACCACTGTCACCACGGCATCCACCCGGCGCAGGTATTCGATGATGAGCTGCTGATTGACCCTGTTGTCCTCCGCCAGCAAGACCCTGACGCCTTGCAGCAGCTCACGGAAGTGTTGCTGATCGCCCTGGGCTTCGGCCTGGCGGATCTGCTGATCGTGGGAGCTGCCATTGAGCAGCTCATCCACCTTGGCCAGCAGGGCATTCTCTGTCATGGGTTTGGACAGGAAGTGGGTCAGCCCCATGCTCTCCATACGCCCGTGCAGTCCCTCTTTGGCCCAGGCGCTGGTCATCAGGATGGGCAAGCGCCTCCACTGGCTGTGCTGGTACATCTCGAGGGCCAGATCCAGGCCATCCTCCTGCCCCATACGCCAGTCCAGGATGGCCAGCCGTATGTTCTGGCCCTCCTCGCGCAGCACCTGACGAGCCCGGGAGAGGCTGTTGACCGCCTCCACCCGGACACCGGCACGACCGAGAATGTCCTTGGCAAGATCCAGCACCAGTTCATTGTCATCCATCACCAGAATGAGCGGTTGATGCTCGAAGAAGACCCGACGACCAGACACCCCATAGACGGCCTTGGTCATGGGGATCTCGAACTGGAACACAGAGCCTGTGCCCGGCTTGCTCTGTACTGTGATCCGCCCCCCCATCAGCTCGACCAGCCGCTGGGAGATGTTGAGACCAAGGCCGGATCCCCCATATTTGCGGGTGTTCCCCGCCTCCAGCTGGGTGAAAGGCTGGAACAGCTGGGCCTGCTTCTCCTCGGCGATGCCGATCCCGGTATCCCGCACGCTAAAACGCACCCGCATGGGATGCTGGTTGACCAGGGTGATGGCCACTTCCACCTCCCCCCGCTCGGTAAACTTGATGGCATTGTTGACCAGATTGACCAGCACCTGACCAAGTCGCAGCGGATCGCCGCGCAGGAAATCGGGCACGGCCTGTGACTTGTTGATGATGACCTCGATCTGCTTGCGCTCGGCCAGATCGGCAAACATGCCGGCGAGCGAATCTATCTGCTCGCTGAGATCAAAGTCGATCTCTTCCAGAGTCAGCTTGCCGGACTCGACCTTGGTCAGATCCAGAATGTCATTGATAAGCAACAGCAAGGTATCTGACGAAGATTTGATCTTGCTGAGGTAATCCCGCTGCTGCTGATCCAGCTCGGTCTGCAGCGCCAGCGAACTGAAGCCTATGATGGCGTTCATGGGGGTGCGGATCTCGTGGCTCATGTTGGCCAGAAAATCACTTTTCGCCTGGGCCAGCAAGCCGGTCTGACGCGACAGATCGCTCAGCTTCTGGTTGCGACGCCACAGGGTGACGGCCACCAGCGCGAAACAGAGCATGGCCCCCCCCAGCACGATCAGATAGAAACGGCTCTTGAGGGAGGAGGCCTGATCCATCTTGCTCTGCTTCCAGACCGACAACCCATCAAGCTCATGCATGTCGATAACCTGGTTGCGCAGCACGTGGTAGTCCACCACCTGGTGGCTGACGTCTTCGCTCAACTGGGCAAGACCTGCCACCTCGGGAAGGGAAGGATAGGCCGTCTTGAGCCGTTGTTGCAGCTTTTCCAGCTGCTCCTGCTCGCCCTTGTCCCAGCTGCGCTTGAGGTAGCGACTGAGTTGTGCCAGCTCGGTCAGATCTATGGCCAAAGGAGCATCTGCTGGCAGGGTCGCCAGCAAGGCGTTGAGCTGTTTTTGAAACGGCTGCTCTATGTACTCGATGGCCATCTCCATGGAGTAGAGTTTGGCCAGATCCAGCAGGTAGCTGTCGATGTCGTGCAGCAGGGATTGGGAGTGAGGATTATCAGCAGCGTCGGGGTCATTACGCACCTCGCGCACGAAGCTGTCGAGATTGCTCGACAGCTGGTTGAGACGCTGCTGCACATTGCCATCATTGGCCTTCTCTCGTCCCAGCAGATAAACGGTATCCGTGTTGACCCGGTTGAGGATCAACTCCGCTGCCACGCTGAGTTCGGAGGCCTTCTGCTGCTGACTGAGCAGTTGCCAGCAATAACCGGAGAATGCCAGCAGCGCTACGATGATCAGGCTCAGGACAACACGATTGACCCGTGTCACATTATTCATCCCGTCTAGATTCTCATGTCATGGCCGTGTATCCGCCGACAGAATGCCGAAACCGGATCACTGGCAGTGAAAGATAACTGACTGCTATGTTACCGTTACTCGGCCCTGTCAGTGCAAGAAAGATGTTGCAGGGCTTACGCATACAGGAATCAATTATGTCATTTATCACTACCTATTGTAGTCATTGCTTCACCAAGAACCGCCTGCCTGACGAAAAACTGGATTCAAACGCGAAATGTGGCCGTTGCAAGGCACCGCTGTTTGGTATCACTCCCGTCATGAGCCGTGAGGAACAGTTCGATACCCTGATCCAATCCGACCTTCCGGTCGTGGTCGACTTCTGGGCCAGCTGGTGCGGGCCATGCATACAATTTTCACCAATTTTTCAACAAGTTGCCAGTGAACTTGAACCTAACATTCGCTTTGCCAAGGTCGATACCGAGCAGCAGCAAGCCATCGCGGCCCGCTACGCCATCCGCAGTATCCCCACCCTGATAGTATTCAAGCAGGGCAAGATAATGGCGCAGCGCAGTGGTTCCCTGCCCAAGAGCCTGTTCAAGGAGTGGCTCGCCTCCTTCATTCCTTCCGCCAAATGATAATTAAATGTTTAATTTTTGTTTTTTTAATGTTTTCACCCACCTTGACTCTGTGAGTCTCGGCATGATTTGACGACTTCCCCCTGTTTCACACAGCGGGATAAATGTAATCTCGGCAACACAACAACAACCATAAATTAACCGAGAGAACGCTATGCACACATCTGCTGTCCCCCCCGCTACCCCATCTCGCTGGCTAGACATCAAATCCGGGATTGTCATCCTGGATACGCTGCTGCTCTGTGCCATGCTGGCCTGGCTACCGTTTGATCCCATGGTCAACAAGGGGCTGGGTATTCTGGTCTTCATCGCCATTCTCTGGCTGACTGAAGCCCTGCACGTGACCATCACGGCCCTGCTGGTGCCACTGCTGGCGACCGTGCTCGGGGTGTTTGACATGAGCAAGTCCCTCACCGACTTTGCCAACCCCATCCTATTCCTGTTCTTCGGGGGGTTCGCCCTTGCGGCCGCCCTCTCCAAACAGGGGCTGGACACCCTGATGGCGGGCAAGGTGATGCACCTGGCCAACGGCCATCTGGGTTGGGGCGTCATACTGCTGTTTACCATCACTGCAGCCATGTCCATGTGGATCAGTAACACGGCCACCACCGCCATGATGCTGCCACTGGCCATCGGCATGCTGGCACGGCTCGACAGCAAGCAAGATCGCGCCACCTTCGTGTTCGTGCTGCTGGGGATCGCCTACAGCGCCAGCATTGGTGGCATCGGCACCCTGGTCGGCAGTCCGCCCAACGCCATCGCCGCCGCCCAGATGGGGATTGGCTTCACCGACTGGATGAAATTCGGCATCCCTGTGGTGCTGATCCTGATGCCCTGCGGCATTGCCCTCCTCTATCTGGTCACCCGTCCACAACTCAACCACAGGGTTGAAATCCAGGATGTCACCATCAACTGGACTCGTGAACGCAAGGTCACGCTGGCCATCTTCCTGACCACAGTGGTGCTCTGGATTGGCTCGCAGCCCATCTCCAACGCTTTCGGCGGCGTTCCTCAACTCGATACCCTGATCGCCATGGGCGCCATCGTGGCCATCGTCGTTAGCCGCGTCGCCAGCTGGGATGACGTCAACCAGAACACCGACTGGGGCGTGCTGATGCTGTTTGGCGGCGGCCTGACCCTGAGCGCCATCCTCAAGGCCACCGGTACCAGTGCCTTCCTGGCCAGCCACCTGTCGGCCGTGCTCTCCCATGCCAACATCTTCATCGTGTTGTTGATGCTGGCGGCCTTCGTGGTGTTTCTGACCGAACTGGTCTCCAATACCGCCACCGCCGCCCTGCTGATCCCGCTGTTTGCCGGGGTGGCCGAGGCGCTGGGCGTATCCCCCATCGTCATGGCGGTACTGATCGCCATCGGGGCCTCCTGCGCCTTCATGCTACCGGTGGCCACCCCACCCAATGCCATCGTCTTCGCCAGCGGTCATATCCGCCAGAAAGAGATGATGAAGGCGGGGATGGCACTGAATATCGTGTTCACCGTGCTGCTGGCAGTGCTTGCCTACTTTGTCGGAGACATTCTCTGATCCGCTGACTCGCACCCAGCAAAAAGCCCTCGCAATGCGAGGGCTTTTTCATATCAAGACGGTGATCAACCCGTAATGTTGCAGCGCTTGAGGTTCCAGATCCGATCCACGTAGTCCTGGATGGAACGATCCGAGTTGAACTTGCCCATGGTGGCCGAGTTGATGATGGCCTTCTTCGCCCACAGTGCAGGATCCCGATACCAGGTATCGATGAGCTTGTGAGCTTCGGAGTAGGAGGCAAAATCGGCCAGGGTCAGGTAAGGATCGCCCCCTTCCAGCAAGGAGCGCTTGATGGAGGAGAGTTCACCCGGCCGACCCGGCGTGAAGTAGTCGGTATCGAACCAGTCCAGCACAGCCTTGAGCTCGGAGTTGGCATAGTAGAAGTCATACGGGTTGTAACCGCGTCCCTTCAATGCCTTCACCTCGTCCACATTCAGACCGAAGATGGCGCAGTTTTCGGCACCCGCCTCTTCCGCGATCTCGATGTTGGCCCCATCCAGCGTCCCTATGGTGATGGCGCCGTTCAATGCCATCTTCATGTTGCCGGTACCGGAGGCCTCGTAACCGGCGGTGGAGATCTGCTCGGAGACATCGGCAGCCGGGATCAGCTTCTCGGCCAGGCTGACGCGGTAATTCGGCATGAACACCACCTTCAGCTTGCCCTGAATGCGAGCATCGTTATTGACCCGCTCAGCCAGCTTGTTGATGGCATAGATGATGTCTTTGGCCAGCTTGTAACCGGGCGCCGCCTTGGAGCCGAAGATGAACACACGCGGGTGCATGTCATAGTCCGGGTTGGCCAGCAGACGACGGTAGAGTGCCATGATGTGGATAAGGTTAAGCTGTTGGCGCTTGTACTCGTGCAGACGCTTGATCTGGACGTCAAAGATCGCCTCAGCGCTCACATCAATGCCGGTTTCGTCCTTGATGACCTTGACCAGCTTCTCCTTGTTATGACGCTTGATGGTCATGAATTGCTGCTGGAACGCCTTATCGTCGGCAAATTTCACTACGCCACGCAGTTTGTCCAGTTGCAGCGGCCACTCCTTGCCCACCACTTCGTTGTAGAGGCCAGCCAGTTCCGGGTTGCACGCCAGCAGCCAACGACGCGGGGTCACACCATTGGTAACGTTGCACAGCTTCTCTGGCCACAGCTCGGCATACTCAGGGAAGAGATCCTCTTTCACCAGCTTGGAGTGGATCTCGGCCACGCCGTTCACCTTGGAGGAGCCGATCACCCCCAGGTTGCCCATGCGCACCTTGCGCACATCTCCCTCTTCGATGATGGAGAGCTTGGCCTTGATGGCATCGTTGCCCGGCCACTTGGGCTCGACCAGCTCGCTCAGGAAGCGGGCATTGATCTCGTAAATCACTTCCAGATGACGAGGCAGTACTTTCTCGAACAGACTGACCGACCACTTCTCCAGCGCTTCCGGCAGCAGGGTGTGGTTGGTGTAGGAGAAGACCTGATAGCAGATGGCCCAGGCAGCATCCCAGTTCAGATCTTCCTCATCCACCAGCACCCGCATCAGCTCGGGGATGGCCACGGTCGGGTGGGTATCGTTGAGCTGAATGGCGATCTGAGCGGCAAAGTTGCTGAAATCCGAGCCATGCACCCGCTTGTAGCGGCGCATGATGTCCTTGATGGAACAGGCACAGAAGAAATACTGCTGGATCAGGCGCAGCTCCTTACCCGCGTCTGTCTCATCGTTCGGATAGAGTACCTTGGAGATGGTTTCAGCCTGGGCTTTCTCGGCCTGGGAGTCGATGTAACCACCGGCGTTGAACACGTCCCAGTCAAAAAACTCGGAGGCGCGGGATTCCCACAAACGCAGTATGTTGACGGTATGTCCACCAAAGCCCACCACAGGGATATCCCAAGGCACCCCTTTGATCTTGCGACCAGCGTGCCACACCTTCTTCAGACCACCGTTGTCACCAAACACGGTCTCGACATAACCGTAGAGTGGCACGTCTTGCACGGACTCGGGACGGCAGATCTCCCAGGGGTTGCCATATTCACGCCAGGAGTCCGGACGCTCTATCTGACGACCATCCTGGATCTCCTGACGGAACAGGCCGTGCTCATAATGGATGCCGTAACCGACAGCCGGGTAATTCAGGGTCGCCAGCGAATCGATGAAGCAGGCGGCCAGGCGGCCAAGGCCACCGTTGCCGAGCGCCATGTCCGGCTCTTGTTCACACAGGTCGGTCAGTTCCAGACCGAGTTCACCCAACGCCTCTTCACACACTTTGTACAGGGAGAGGTTGTGCAGGTTGTTGGAGGTCAAACGCCCCATCAGGAATTCAGCAGAGAGATAGTGAATGGCACGAGTATCTTTCTTGAAGTGAGTCTGCTGAGTGCGGGTCAGGCGCTCGTACACCTGTTCGTTGACGGCGGCTGCGGTCGCTTTCCACCACGCTTCTGGCGAGGCTTTCTGTTCGCTTGTACCCAAGGTAGAACGCAGGTGACGCACGATACTCGCCTTGAGCTGATCTTTATCCAGTTGGAGATCCTGGTCTGTCTTCTTCTTGGTAGCCATAAACCATTTCCTTCGTTACAGAATAATAAAATTGTTATCCCATTAGGGACCGGTGCTGTTGTTCTCTCAGAATATGTTCCGGCGTGGGCATACTAGCTAAAGCTGATGGTTGAAAAGTTAACGCAAGTCACACTTTAACGCATAAAAATGACAGTTCAAGCTTGAAAACCCTTTCCTGAAACTGATTAACTACGGCCACTCATTTCATTTAAAATCAGTAACTTAATAAATAAATGAAAATATAAACCCGTGAATAGGTTTTCAATCATTGCCAAGTACTGAAAATCCATGAAAATAACTGAAAATACAGTGCGCATTGAAATCGTTTTCAATGCGCACTGTTCATAGGACCAGACTGACGACAATCTATGATGGCGATCTCCCCCCTTTAACCATGTGCCTTGAACTGATTGCTCATGGGGTCGTAGTGATAGCCTATCTGCAATAAACGGGTCGCGAGCTGATCCTCCGTCATGTCGTAATAGGCCAATAACTCCTCCAGACCATCGCACTCCAGCCGCAGCTTCTCATTGATGATCCCGAGCAGAATATTGGCATCTATTCGTTGCAAGGTGCTAACGTCCATCCTCATCTCTCCTCTTCACAAAGTGACTGTATAACCATGGGCGCCGGCTCCCACTTTGTCCATAGCCTAAAAAACACCCACATTCAGCGAAAAATAAATATCTTTTAAAATCAATTGCATGAATATAATTCCTGCCAGCTTGATCACATTATTGACCATAAATGGCTTGTCACTGGTGTGAGTTGCAACTACTGTATGCACATACAGCATGGTTATTCATACAGGAAAAGCATATGAGCCAGCCCATGAGTCATCCCCTTTTTGCCGCCTCTGTCAGCATGAGCAATCCTTGGCCCACTCGGCATCAAGGCAAGATCGAAGATGAACCTCTCACGGCATCTGCCAGCCAGGAACCGCCGCTGCTCGATGAGCTGGTGAGACTGAGCCACGGCGACACGGGCTGGATCCTGCTCATTGCGCCGCCGGGTCTGCCGGTAGCCAAACAGCTGCAGGCACAGGGGATCAATCCTGATCGCGTGCTGGTGGTACACAGCCCCAAGATCAAAAACTGGCAACGCATGCTGGAGCAGAGTCTGGGTAATGGCCACTGCGCGGCCGTCCTGACCTGGCTGCCTGAGCAGGTCTCGCTGGATCGCGCCAAGCTAAGCAAGCTGGGACAACGCTTCGGGGTGCTGACTCGCTTCTTCGAACCGGCAAGGACCGCCCTCCCCGTTCACAACGGCGCACTGGCCTATGGCGGACAGGATGTCTATCTCAACCATTGATACCGGGCCGATCGAGCGAAAGGATAAAACCGTGCAAAGGCAGAGTGGGATGAACAGTCGTAGGCACAGACGAGGTCATCAACAAAGATTACAGGGGGGCAAAATACCCCAGTGAGCAACGTTCAAGCAGGACGACCCCGCCCATGAGCAGGTCGCCAATCTGGCCTGCCACGCATAGAAAAAGGCGCCCCTGGGGTCTAATGCAAGTCAGTTAAGAGAGTGTGAGTCTCAGCCCGCGAGGGATAAGGGCCAAAGAGTGAGGGAGGCATCATGCCTCCCTCTTTTTATTGGATGCCAGTCAGGGCAAAGGTGTCAGCCAGATTGACGTGTTAACCCTGGCACAGCTCCTGTTATTCAACATTTCGAATACTCAGTCACAAAAATGCTTAACTGACTGGCATCAGACCCTGGGGTCACTTTTTTACGCAGTGCCTATTGTTGAATAGGACCTGCGAGTTGGCGACTCAGGAGAGCTTGGTATCGAGCTCGGCAATCTTGGCTGACCAGTAGGCCGGGCCTGTTTCATGTATGTTGTTGCCCCGAGAGTCTACCGCCACTGTTACCGGCATGTCTTCCACCTCGAATTCATAGATGGCTTCCATCCCCAGGTCGGCAAAGGCCACCACACGCGCCTTCTTGATCGCCTTGGCCACCAGATAGGCGGCGCCACCGACGGCCATCAGATAAACGGCCTGGTGCTGCTTGATGCTCTCGACCGTCTTGGGGCCACGCTCGGATTTGCCGATCATGCCGATGAGGCCGGTTTCACCCAGCATCATGTCGGTGAACTTGTCCATCCGGGTGGAGGTGGTGGGACCCGCGGGGCCAACCACTTCGTCACGTACTGCATCGACCGGGCCGACGTAATAGATGAAACGGTTGGTAAAATCGACCCCTTCCGGCAGACCTTCTCCCTTCTTGAGCATGTCGGCGATGCGCTTGTGGGCGGCATCACGACCGGTGAGGATCTTGCCAGAAAGCAGCACGGTATCACCGCTCTTCCAGCTGGCAAGCTCCGCCTTGGTGATGCCGTCGACGTTGACGCGACGCACGTTGCCACCCGCTTCACGGGTGATTTCCGGCCAGTCGCTCAGTTTCGGCGGGGTCAGTTCGGCGGGGCCTGAACCATCCAGTTCGAAGTGAACGTGACGGGTGGCGGCGCAGTTGGGGATCATCACTACCGGCTTGGAGGCCGCGTGAGTCGGGGCGCTCTTGACCTTCACGTCCAGCACTGTGGTGAGGCCGCCCAGACCCTGGGCGCCAATCCCCAGCTTGTTGACCTTGTCGTAGAGCTCTACCCGCAGCTGCTCTTCGGTGGTCTCGGGACCACGGGCGATCAGCTCCTGAATGTCGATGTGCTCCATCAGGGCCTCTTTGGCCAGTACCGCGGCTTTTTCGGCGGTACCGCCGATACCGATGCCCAGCATGCCGGGCGGACACCAGCCGGCGCCCATGGTCGGCACGGTTTTCAGCACCCACTCAACCACATCATCAGAGGGGTTGAGCATCACCATCTTGGATTTATTCTCGGAGCCGCCACCTTTGGCCGCGATGCTCACTTCCACCTTGTTGCCGGGGATCATATCGATATGCACGACAGCAGGGGCGTTATCCTTGGTGTTCTTGCGGCTGCCGGCCGGATCGGCCAGTACCGAGGCGCGCAGCGGGTTGTCAGGATTGGTGTAAGCGCGGCGGGTGCCCTCGTCCACCATCTCCTGCACTGTCATGTCGCTGTCCCACTGGACTTGCATGCCGATCTTGACGAAACAGGTGACAATGCCGGTGTCCTGGCAGAGCGGACGATGCCCTTCGGCGGACATGCGGGAGTTGATCAGGATCTGGGCCAGGGCATCCTTGGCGGCCGGGTTGATCTCGCGGTCATAGGCAGCCTTGGCAGCATGGACGAAATCGAGGGGGTGATAGTAGGAGATGTACTGCAGGGCGTCGGCGACGGAATCGATAAAATCCTGTTTTTTAATGATGCTCATATCATCCTCACTGGTCCTTGTCTTCACCATGACGGCAGAGCAAGGGCTTCCATATAAGCCGTGCTTCGGTGTGGTGGTGCCAGGCGAGGTGCCTGCCGATCCGAGAGACAACGGCGTGTTTTTTCTAAAAATTCCGGCGCCTATGATACGCTTGCCCCCCCGTACCGGCTAGGGAGCAGGGTGCAAACTGTTGCCTGTGTAACAAAAAATGAAACCAACTCTTCATATCCACCATTTTGATCACCAGACGGCGCTGCATGCGCTGTTTACTCGTCTGCATCATCAGCCCTGGGCCATGTTGCTGGAGTCGGCCGGCCCTCAAGGGGCGGACAACCGTTTTGACATCATCACAGCCGACCCGCTGGCGACCCTGCAGACCGAGGGGCCCTTGACCTGGATAGCCCAGGGTGAACAGCGCCGGTCGTTTGATGCCGATCCCCTGACCCTGCTGGCACAACGGCAGCGCGAACTGCTGGGTGAAATGGCGCCACACAGCGACACGCTGCCTTTTATTGGCGGCGCCCTCGGGCTGTTTGGCTATGATCTGGGCCGCCGCTTCGAACGGCTGCCGGTGCAGGCGGAACAGGATCTGTCTGTGCCAGACATGGCGGTGGGCATTTACGACTGGGCGCTGCTGCGAGATGTGGCGAGCGGCGCCTGGCAGCTGGTGCACTGGGGTGACAAGGCCGGCCTCAATCGCCGGCTGCAGTGGCTGGCCGCGCAGTACGAGATACCAACACCGCCATTTGCCCTGCAGGGGGAGTGGCGCAGCAACATGAGCCGCGCCGAATATGGCGAGAAATTTGCGCGGGTACAGGCTTACCTGAGTGCCGGGGACTGTTACCAGATCAACCTGACCCAGCGCTTCAGCGCCGCCTATCGCGGTGATGAATGGCAAGCTTATCAGGCGTTGTCACGCGCCAACCGGGCCCCCTTCTCGGCCTTTATCCGACTGCCCCAGAGCGCCATCCTGAGCCTCTCCCCCGAGCGGTTCCTGCTGCTCGATGATCGCCATATCGAAACCAAGCCCATCAAGGGCACTCGCCCACGGCTTGCCGATCCACGGCAAGATCAGGCCAGCGCCCTCGAACTGGCTGGCGCCGACAAGGACAGATCGGAAAATCTGATGATAGTGGACCTGCTGCGCAACGATATCGGCAGGGTGAGCCGCCCCGGCTCAGTCCACGTGCCGAGCCTGTTCGCGGTGGAATCATTCCCGGCGGTGCATCATCTGGTCTCCACCATCCACGGTGAGCTGGACAGCTGCTGGCAGGCGGTGGATCTGCTGCGTGCCTGCTTCCCGGGCGGTTCCATCACGGGTGCCCCCAAGATCAGGGCGATGGAGATCATAGAGGAGCTGGAGCCCCAACGACGCAACGCCTACTGCGGCAGCATCGGCTACCTGAGTCAGCATGGCCGGATGGATACCAGCATCTGCATCCGCACCCTGATAGCGGCAGATGGTCAGCTGCACTGCTGGGCCGGTGGCGGCGTGATCGCCGACTCCGAGGTAGACAGCGAGTATCAGGAGACCTATGACAAGGTGGCTCGCATACTACCGCTGCTGAATGCGCTGCGCTAAGCACCTGACGCATGGACAGAAAGGGCGCCACGCGAGAGACTCAAGGACAGAACCAGGCAAAGAGTTGAGAGACATAGCCGAGATGGACCGCACCGAACTGTTGACCCGCTTCTTGCTGCAATGCCCCGCCCCGGCCCATCGGCTGACGGAGGCAGGGCTCAAGCCCGCCGCCGTCTTGCTGCCGCTGGTAGCCCGGGCCGACGGCCTGCAGCTACTGCTGACCCGTCGCAGCCCGTACCTGCGCCATCATGCGGGGCAAATCAGTTTCCCCGGTGGCAGGCAGGATCCCGACGACCGGGATCTGATCCACACGGCATTGCGGGAAACCCAGGAAGAGCTCGGCATCGCGCCCGCCCAGATCGAGATCATCGGCACCCTCAGCTCCCTCAATACTGTCTCCCAATACGAGGTGCTGCCGGTGCTGGGACTGGTTGCAGCCGATTATCAGCTCACCTTGAGCCAGGATGAAGTCGAGCACGCATTTGAAGTGCCGCTGACCCATCTGCTGGATCGGCGTCACCATATCGCCCTCACCATCCCAAGAGGTGGCAAGCAGCACACCATCTACTGGATCCCCTGGCAGCAGCACTTTATCTGGGGGGCCACCGCCAGCATGATTAACCAACTTGCCCAACACCTTGCGAGATAACAATTTACTTACATTTGACCGAGCGAGATTTAATCATTAACACTAAAATAACGTGCCAATTGATAAACAAAAATTGAACTTTTCTTGTTTTGATCACATTTCCATAAGAAAGTGCGGTTTTCTGTGCCGTAAAGATGAATTTGATCAACATTTTTGATTAAAAAAATCGTATCCTTGCGCCGACTTAATAAGAACCACACATTCGGGGTGAGATAGATGTCAAACACAGTCAATGGCACGCAGGAAGTTGCGTCGTCAACAGAGCAAGGGACCCGCTCTACTCAAGCTACTCGTTGGGAAAAACGCGACTCTACCTGGGTCATCAGCCTGTTTGGCACCGCCGTTGGCGCCGGGATCCTGTTCCTGCCGATCAACGCCGGTATGGGTGGCTTCTGGCCACTGGTAGTGATGGCGCTGCTGGTTGGCCCAATGACCTACCTGGCTCACCGTGGTCTGGCTCGCTTCGTCCTCTCCTCCAAAAAGCCCAATGCCGATATCACTGAAGTGGTAGAAGAGCATTTCGGCGTCGGTGCAGGCAAGTTGATCACCCTGCTCTACTTCTTCGCCATCTACCCCATAGTGCTGATCTACGGCGTGGGTATCACCAACACTGTCGAGAGCTTCATGGTCAACCAGCTGCAGATGGTGGCACCACCACGTTGGCTGCTCTCCATCGTGCTGATCATGGGCATGATGTCGGTAATGCTGGCCGGCGAGAAGCTGATGCTGAAAGTGACCGAGGTCCTGGTCTACCCGCTTATCGTCATTCTGGCCGGTATCTCTTTGTACCTCATTCCTGACTGGACCGGCGCTGCGCTGGAGCAAGTGCCCTCTGCCAAGGATTTCGCCACTACCCTGTGGCTGACCATCCCGGTACTGGTCTTCTCCTTCAACCACAGCCCGGCTATTTCCAGCTTTGCAGTGGCCCAGCGCCGCGACTACGGTGACCAGGCGGTCCAGAAATCTGATGCCATCCTCAAGCGCACCGCTGGCGTACTGCTCTGCTTCGTGATGTTCTTCGTTTTCTCCTGCGTCATGAGCCTGACACCGGCTCAGCTGGCTGAAGCCAAGTCCCAGAATATCGCCGTGCTCTCCTATCTGGCCAACCAGCATGCCAGCCCCCTCATCTCCTACTTCGGTCCGCTGGTTGCCTTCGTGGCCATCGTCTCCTCCTTCTTCGGTCACTATCTGGGTGCCCGAGAAGGTCTGAAAGGGATGATCGTGCAGAACATGCGCAAGTCAGGCAAAGAGCCAAATGCCAAGAAAGTCGAGATGTTCATCATCGCCTTCTTCATCCTGACCCTGTGGGGCACTGCGGTGGCCAACCCATCCATCCTCGGTATGATTGAATCTCTGGGCGGCCCCATCATCGCCACCATCCTCTTCATCATGCCGATGTACGCCATCAAGCGCGTGCCCGCCATGGCGAAATATCAGGGCCATATCAGCAACGTATTTGTCGCTGTAATGGGGATGATCGCTATATCCGCCATTCTGTTCCAGCTGGTTGGTTAATCCCCCCACCTGCCTCTGATAGCAAAAAGCCAGCCGAACATTCGGCTGGCTTTTTTATTGCGCTTGTCCCGCCCTGAATATGCTTAACGCCTCATCACGCAGTTACTGCGGTGACGTAAAAGCCCAACTCACACAACGACCAGGGGCACAGCCCTTATCCGGCAACAGCATCATGATGTTGTCAGCGACCCGCGGCGCACCTCAGCCAACAAAAATGCCAGTCGGGTGAGCGACTGGCCTCTCTTGAAAAACACCGACTCTCTCTTGCTGACTAGAGTGGCTGTGCTTCCAAAACGAACGGCGTGATGCCGGTGATCTCAGGGATGCCGAGTAGCAGGGTGTCTTTCTGACCATGGCTACCGGGCTTCATGGTCAGATATACGGTGACACTGGCGTCGCGATTGGCAAATTCGCGCATCTTTTTCTCCCACATCCCCTCATATATTTTTCCATCCTTGATATCAGCAGACCCTGTTAGGGTATTGAAGCTGCACGACCGGTTACTCCAACCACTCAATGTCAGCTTGTTCAGACCTTGAGTGTTGGCCTCTGTCTCACCGCTGACAGAACACCCCTCTTTAAACAAGATGGTCGGCTTGATCCCCGAACCCTTGTTGCTGCGCTCGGTTTTAACATCCTGAAACAGCGCACTCTCCCCAAGGTTGTACCAGGAGTCTGCGTTGATCGCTGCTGTTGCCATCGGTTGCAATGCAATCTGACCGCCCCAATTCTGAATAGTGAGCGCTGAATCGATGTTGGCTTTGACGGATCGATAATCCAGAACCCTGAGTGACTGGCTGCTTCCCGCTGCACCTGACACTTTTCTTGTGAGCACCTCCCCCAATCAATCTCGGCGAGTGGATGTAAAAAACCCCTCGAAAAGAGGGGCTGAATCAAACACTTAATCTATCGGATCACGCCTCGCCGCTGGGCAGTGCTGCGGGTTCCAGCAGCGATTCATCCTCGGCCATACAGGCAGCAGCGGTGAACAACACGTCGGTGGAGCTGTTAAGCGCTGTCTCGGCAGAATCCTGCAGCACGCCGATGATAAAGCCCACGGCCACTACCTGCATGGCGATGTCGTTGCCGATGCCAAACAGGCTGCACGCCAGCGGGATCAGCAGCAGTGAGCCACCGGCCACGCCGGAGGCGCCGCAGGCACTGACCGTCGCGACCACGGAGAGCAGCACGGCAGTGGCCAGATCCACTTCCATGCCTAAGGTGTGTACCGCCGCCATGGAGAGCACGGTAATGGTGATAGCGGCACCAGCCATGTTGATGGTGGCGCCCAGCGGGATAGAGACCGCGTAGGTATCTTCCGGCAGGCGCAGTTTTGCACACAGCGCCATGTTGACCGGGATATTTGCGGCAGAGCTGCGGGTGAAGAAGGCGGTCATGCCACTCTCTTTAAGGCAGGTCAGCACCAGCGGATAGGGGTTACGCTTGATCTTCCAGAACACGATCAGCGGGTTGACCACGAAAGCGATAAACAGCATGCAGCCAATCAGTACCATCAGCAGTTGGGCATAACCAAACAGCGCATCAAAGCCGGTTTCGGCCAGGGTCGAGGCAACCAGACCCAGAATACCCAGCGGCGCACAGCGGATCACCGCTTTCACTATGGTGGAGACACCCTGGGAAAGATCGGTGATCAACGCCTTGGTGCTCTCGTTGGCATGGCGCATCGCAATGCCCAGGCCGATGGCCCACGCCAGGATCCCGATATAGTTAGCATCCATCAGCGCCTTGACCGGGTTGGTCACCACATTGAACAGCAGCGTCTGCAACACCTCTGTGATGCCACCCGGCGGGGTGATCTCGGCAGTATTGGCCACCAGATGCAGGTTGGTGGGGAACAGGAAGCTGGCGATCACCGCCACCATGGCGGCAGCAAAGGTGCCAAACAGGTAGAGTGCGAGCAGCGGGCGAATGCGGGTCTTCTGACCTTGCTTGTGACCGATGATCGCTGCCATTACCAATACAAAGACCAGCAGTGGAGCAACCGCCTTCAACGCGCCAACAAACAGGCTGCCAAGCAGACCCGCTGCCTTGGCCCATTCCGGCATGAACATGGCAAGGAGGATACCGAGTACCAGACCGACCAGGATCTGGCTAACCAGACTGGTGCTGTTGACCAGTCGCATGAGGGGGGGGTGTTGTGTCATCAAATAGTCCCTGAGCACCGAAGTGCGTGAATCATTAGTCCTGTTGGCAATCGCTACGCCAGGCGACACCCATGTCACAGGCTGGCGTCATCTGCCCCGGCAAACCTTCTATTGAGCCTGTCCGGAAACACACGGGATTGCGGACAAGGAATATCCCATCTGCAATCGCTTTTTTCCACATAATCACTGAAAAATATCCGGTCAACCTCACAAAAAACCGACAACAATACGACAACACAATATCAACAGCACCCAATTGGGTGCCGTTTTCCCCTGGTTAGCCGTCCAGATACTCCCCGGCGGTGGTATCATGGGGGTTTTACACTGGAGTCCTGCCATGATCTCGTCCCTGTTGACCCGCCACTTCGGCTTCGACCAGTTAAGGCCCGGTCAGGAAGCGGTGATCAGCCGGTTGCTGGCAGGCCAGAGCGCAGCCGCCATCTTTCCCACCGGCTCCGGCAAGTCTCTCTGTTACCAGCTACCCGCCCTTGCCTTGCCCCACCTGACCCTGGTGATCTCCCCGTTGATCGCGCTGATGCACGACCAGCTCGCCTTCTTGCGCAGCAAGGGGATAGCCGCCGCGACCCTGGATTCGAGCCAGACGCCGGAGGAGAGCCGCCATGTGATGCAACAGGCCAGCGACGGTCAGCTCAAGATCCTGATGATCTCGGTAGAGCGGCTCAAGAACGAGCGCTTTCGCCGCTTCATCCAGCAGGTGCCGCTGTCGATGCTGGTGGTAGATGAGGCGCACTGCATCTCGGAGTGGGGTCACAACTTTCGACCCGACTACCTCAAGCTGCCGACTTACCGCCGCGAGCTGAAGATCCCCCTGGTGTTGCTGCTGACCGCAACGGCAACGCCGGCGGTCATGGCAGACATGCAGGCCAAGTTCGATATCGAGGATGAAGGGCTCATCGTCACCGGTTTCTATCGCGCCAACCTGGATCTGGCCGTCGTCCCCCTGCCCGCCGAGGCGCGCGATGGCTGGCTGCAAGCGGAAGTGCGGCGCGAACCCGGCGCCCCCACCATCGTCTACGTCACCTTGCAGCACACGGCGCAGCAATGTGCCGCGCTGCTGCAACGGGCGGGGATCCGGGCGTGTGCCTATCATGCCGGGCTCGACTCGGCCCTGCGCAGCCAGATCCAGCATGACTTCATGGCAGGCAAGGTGGATTGCATCGTGGCCACCATCGCCTTTGGCATGGGTATCGACAAGGCGGATATTCGCCGGGTCATTCACTACGATCTGCCCAAATCCATCGAGAACTACAGTCAGGAGATCGGCCGTGCCGGGCGGGATGGGCTCCCTTCCCGCTGCATAGTGCTGGCCAATCGCGCCCAACTTCCCGTGCTGGAGAATTTCGTGTACGGGGATACGCCCGATCGCGCCGCCATAGTAACGCTGCTCGAGATCTTGCAACAAAGCGGCAGCGAGTGGGAGTTTGGTCTGCTGCGCCTCTCCAACGACACCAACATCCGTCAGTTGCCGCTCAAGACACTGCTGGTCTATCTGGAGATGGCAGGCATCATAGCGCCAGCCTACAGCTATTTCGCCGAGTATCGCTTCAAGTTCGTGCTGGATAAGGCCGAGATCCTGGCCCGTTTCAATCCGGATCGCCGCCAGTTTCTGGAGCAGCTGTTTACCTGCGCCCCGCAGGCGCGCAGCTGGTGTACCATGGACTTCGATGCACTCTGGCAAGGTTACCAGGGAGAGCGGCAGCGAGCCGCTGCGGCTCTGGATTATCTGCAACAGCAGGGCTGGATAGAGCTGGAAAGCAAGCAGATGACAGATGTCTATCGGATCCTGCCCCAGGCAGTGGACACCGACGTTCTGGCCAATGAGCTGTATGCCCTGTTCGAGAAGAAGGAGTTGAGTGAACTGGCCCGGTTGCAGGCCTTGCTCGCGTTTTTTACATCGACTCGCTGCCTGAGCCATGAACTGGCCCGCTACTTTGCCGATGAGCAGGCGCCAAGCCAATGCGGGCACTGCTCCGTCTGCCGTGGCGAGGTCGCCATCCTGCCACCACTACCAACCCTCACCCTGCCCAACGAAAACGGGTTGCTCGCCTGGTGCGATCCCCTGATAGCCTTGTGCCACACTCGCCATCCTCGCATTCTGACCCGTTTTCTGTGCGGCATAGCCACGCCACTGACCACCCGGGTAAAGGCAAAAAGCCTGGCGGGCTTTGGCCAGCTGGCCGCACATCCGTTTGCCGACGTGCTGGCAGCGGTGTCACGGATCTACCCCGCCCATCACGACTGAGCATCTCTGTGCTCATGCACACTGCGTTGAAAAAATAAGACCCTCGCTGTTGCGAGGGTCAAGCCAACGGAAACGTGCTTAAACAGAGCTTTGTATCCGCAGCCAACACTCTCTTGCTAAAGCGCTGACTGCCTGACACAGGGCCAATCTAGAGCAGCCTCAATGTAGCGTCAATGTAAAAATTAGAGCGGAGACACCAAGCCATTAGCATTACGCTGACGTAAACGTAATAAATTTCCTTCTTGCTATTTTCCCTCCCCCTTGCCCCGTCTAGGCTGCAGCCAGATGACCCGATAAATTCGATCTTCTTTCCATTTTCTGGCAAAAATTTATTTTTATGTCTTTGACATTTACCTCACTATCGTGGCAAAAATAATTTAACAGTCAGTAACATAGGTGTGTCACTGATTGCGCCTTCCCGCATCAGGATCGGGAAGTACCCTTGCAAATTTAAACCAATAGATGGTGATGGATTACTGAGGGCTGTTGACTAGGCTTAATGAGGTAAACAGAACAAAAGTAGTGATCCACTCTTTTCAGGGTAAGCGACTATAACGAGGGCAAAGTTATGGGCATCTTCGAGCATTATCAACAGCGATACGAGAAAGCCAGGGAAGAGGAGTACAGCATCCAGGAGTTTCTGGATATGTGTAAGCAGGACAAAGCCTGCTATGCCTCCGCTGCCGAGCGCTTGCTGGTCGCCATCGGCGAGCCGGAAATGATCGACACCTCGGTCAATCCCAGACTCAGTCGTCTTTTTTCCAACCGCGTCGTCGCACGCTATCCCGCCTTCAAAGATTTCTACGGTATGGAAGAGGCCATCGAACAGATCGTCTCCTACCTCAAGCACTCGGCTCAAGGGCTGGAAGAGAAGAAGCAGATCCTCTATCTGCTGGGGCCGGTTGGCGGCGGCAAATCCTCTCTGGCTGAAAAGCTCAAGTCTCTGATGCAGAAAGTGCCTGTCTATCGTATCAAGGGCTCACCGGTCAACGATCACCCCTTCTGTCTGTTCGACATCGAAGAGGATGGCGAGCTGCTGGAAAAAGAGTATGGCATTCCACGCCGATACCTGCGCCCCATCATGTCGCCCTGGGTGGCCAAGCGACTGCACGAGTTTGGTGGCGACATCTCCAAGTTCAAGGTAGAGAAGGTCAACCCTTCCATCCTCGATCAAATTGCCATCGCCAAGACGGAACCGGGTGATGACAATAACCAGGATATCTCCTCTCTGGTCGGCAAGGTCGACATCCGCATGCTGGAGCATTTTGCCCAGGATGATGCCGATGCTTACTCCTACTCGGGGGCGCTGTGCAAGGCGAACCAGGGGATCATGGAGTTCGTGGAGATGTTCAAGGCACCGATAAAGGTACTGCATCCACTGCTGACCGCCACCCAGGAGGGGAACTACAACGGCACAGAGGGACTTTCCGCCCTCCCCTTCGACGGTATTCTGCTGGCTCACTCCAACGAGTCCGAGTGGCAGCAGTTCCGCAACAACAAGAACAACGAGGCCTTCCTCGACCGTGTCTACATCGTCAAGGTGCCCTACTGCCTGCGTGTTTCGGAAGAGGTGAAGATCTACGAAAAACTGCTTATAAACAGCGAGTTGACTGACGCCAAGTGCGCACCTGGCACCTTGGAACTGTTGGGTCAGTTCTCCGTCCTCTCCCGACTGAAAGAGCCGGAAAACTCCAGCCTCTACTCCAAGATGCGGGTCTATGATGGCGAGAGCCTGAAAGACACGGATCCCAAGGCGAAGAGCTATCAGGAGTACCGTGACTACGCCGGTGTAGACGAGGGTATGAATGGCTTGTCAACCCGCTTTGCGTTCAAGATCCTCTCCCGCGTCTTCAACTTCGACCACGCGGAAGTGGCAGCCAACCCGGTGCATCTCTTCTACGTGCTGGAACAACAGATAGAGCGTGAGCAGTTCCCGCAGGAGCTGCACGATCGCTACCTCGAGTTCATCAAGGGCTATCTGACGCCGCGCTATGTGGAGTTCATTGGCAAGGAAATCCAGACCGCCTATCTCGAGTCCTATTCCGAGTACGGCCAGAACATCTTCGATCGCTACGTCACCTACGCCGACTTCTGGATCCAGGATCAGGAGTACCGTGACCCGGAAACCGGTCAGCTGTTTGATCGCTCGTCGCTCAACAGCGAGCTGGAGAAGATTGAGAAACCCGCCGGGATCAGCAATCCGAAGGATTTCCGTAACGAAATCGTCAACTTCGTGCTGCGTGCTCGGGCCAACAATGCAGGCCGTAACCCCAACTGGACCAGTTACGAGAAGCTGCGCACCGTGATCGAGAAGAAGATGTTCTCCAACACGGAAGAGCTGCTGCCGGTTATCTCCTTCAACAGCAAAACCTCGGCCGAGGAGCAGAAGAAGCACGATAACTTTGTCGAACGGATGATGGAGAAAGGCTACACCCGCAAACAGGTGCGACTGCTCTCCGAATGGTATCTCAGGGTACGCAAGTCATCCTGACCCTGCCGTGGTTCAAGGGGGAGTTATGGCGCATTTTATCGACCGCAGGCTCAACGGCAAAAACAAAAGCGCTGTCAATCGGCAGCGCTTCATCCGCCGCTACAAGAAGCAGATAAAACAAGCGGTCTCGGATGCTGTCTCCAAGCGCAGCATTCAGGACGTAGACAAGGGCGAAAGTATCAGCATCCCGACCAAGGATATCGGCGAGCCCCATTTTCATCAGGGGCACGGCGGTAAACGGGAGATGGTGCATCCCGGCAATGACCAGTTTGTCTCCGGTGACAAGATTGACCGCCCCAAGGGAGGGGGCGCAGGTCAAGGAGCGGGAGAAGGCCAGGCATCCAATCAGGGGGAAGGCGCTGACGATTTTGTATTCCAGATCTCCAAGGATGAGTATCTCGATCTGCTGTTTGAAGATCTGGAGCTGCCGCGGCTGCAGAAAACCCAGCTCAACCAGCTCATGGAAGTGAAAACCTACCGGGCGGGCTACACCTCCAACGGGGTGCCCGCCAACATCAACGTGGTGCGTTCCCTGCAAAACTCGCTTGCTCGGCGTATGGCGTTGCAAGCCGGCAAAAAACGCCAGCTGCATGAACTGGAAGAACGGCTGGTACTGCTGGCGGCCGATCCCAACGAACATTTCGCCGAAATCACCCTGCTTGAGAAGGAGATCAGGGAGCTGAAACGGCGGATCGCAGCGGTGCCTTTTATCGACACCTTCGATCTCAAATTCAACAACTTCGTCAAACGGCCCGTGCCTTCCAGCCAGGCGGTGATGTTCTGCCTGATGGACGTGTCGGGTTCCATGGATCAGGCTACCAAGGAGATGGCCAAGCGCTTCTATATCCTGCTCTATCTGTTCCTGAGCCGGACCTACAAGAACGTGGAAGTGGTCTATATACGCCACCATACCCAGGCCAAGGAGGTGGATGAGCACGAGTTTTTCTACTCCCAGGAGACCGGCGGCACCATTGTCTCCAGCGCGCTCAAGATGATGAACGACATCATCAACGAGCGTTACCCCGCCCATCAATGGAACATCTATGCCGCGCAAGCGTCCGATGGTGACAACTGGGCCGATGATTCACCGCAATGCCGGGAGATCCTGATGCGGGACATAATGCCGCAGGTGCGGTACTACTCCTATATCGAGATCACCACCCGCGCCCACCAGACTCTGTGGCACGAATATGAGTCGGTGGCCAGCCAGTTCCCACATTTCGCGATGGAGCACATTCGCAAGGTCGAGGATATTTATCCGGTATTCCGGGAGCTGTTCAAGAAGCAAGCGGCGTGAGGGAGGTCATATGGTAGAAACCGCAAGAAAAATAGCGCCATTGGACGATGGCCCTGACTGGAACTTCGATCTGCTGGAAACCTATCATCAGGAGATCGCCCGGGTCGCCAAGTTCTATCGACTGGATACCTACCCCAACCAGATCGAGGTGATCACGGCAGAGCAGATGATGGACGCCTACTCCAGCGTCGGCATGCCCATTGGCTACCAGCACTGGTCATTTGGCAAGCGCTTCATCCACACCGATCGCAACTACAAGCGCGGCCAGATGGGGCTGGCCTATGAGATCGTCATCAACTCGGATCCCTGTATCGCCTACCTGATGGAGGAGAACACAATGCCGATGCAGGCGCTGGTGATGGCGCACGCCTGCTATGGCCACAACTCCTTCTTCAAGAACAACTATCTGTTCAAGACTTGGACCGATGCCTCTTCCATCATCGACTACCTGTTGTTCGCCAAGAACTACATCACCGAATGCGAAGAGAAACACGGTATCGATGCGGTGGAGAAACTGCTCGACTCCTGCCATGCGCTGATGAACTTCGGCGTTGACCGTTACAAGCGACCGCAAAAGATCTCGCTGGCAGAAGAGAAGCGTCGCCAGAAAGCGCGGGAAGACTATCTGCAAACCCAGGTCAACGAACTGTGGCGCACCCTGCCCAAGCAGCATAAGGCCCTGGGAGTCGAAGACAGACGCTACCCGGCCGAACCACAGGAGAATATCCTCTACTTCATCGAGAAAAATGCCCCCCTGCTTGAGCCCTGGCAGCGCGAGATAGTGCGCATAGTGCGCAAGATCAGTCAGTACTTCTACCCGCAAAAACAGACTCAGGTCATGAATGAAGGGTGGGCCACCTTCTGGCACTACACCATCCTCAACCACCTGTATGACGAGGGCAAGATCAGTGATCGATTCATGATAGAGGTGTTGCACAGCCACACCAACGTGGTGTACCAGCCCCCCTACAACAGTCGCTACTACTCGGGGATCAACCCCTACGCCCTCGGTTTTGCCATGTTTACCGATCTGCGCCGCATCTGCGAGAACCCGACGGAGGAGGACAGATACTGGTTCCCCGATTACGCCGGCACCAATTGGGTGGATACACTGCATTTCGCCATGCAGAACTTCAAGGACGAGAGCTTCATCAGTCAGTTCCTGAGCCCCAAGGTGATGCGGGAGATGAAGCTGTTCGCCATCGACGATGACGATCTGAAGAACTACCTCAAGGTCTCCGCCATCCACAACGAGGAGGGTTATAGACTGGTGCGCAATACCCTGTCAGCCCAGTACAACTTGAGCAATCTGGAGCCCAACATTCAGGTCTACAACGTTGCAGTAAAAGGAGATCGGTCGCTGACTCTGCGCTATGTGCCACACAATCGGATCCCGCTGGGGGATTCTCGCCACGAGGTACTCAGGCATCTGCATCAACTCTGGGGATTCGATGTGGTACTGGAGCAGGATAACGGCGACTTGCCCGCTGACATCATAGGCCGCTGTCCGGAGAAAAAACCGGTCTAAGGCCACTTTCAGCCATAAAAAAACGCGCCAGAAGGCGCGTTTCTCTTTGCATCAACAATCAGTTATCGCACAGATTGCTCGGCATGTCCTGGCGCAAGCGGGTCCACAGCTTGCCGGACTCTATCCCGTACTGGCGTACCGTCATGAACACGGCTTCATGATTCTTGGTCTCGGCCAAATCCAACAAAGTCTTGTAATAGGCATCCGCCGTTTCACGAGCCTGCTTGTCAGAGAAGTAGTAACGTCCAACCCGACTATAGAGCCCCTTGAAACCATTGAGGATCAAGGCGTAGATCGGGTTGCCGGAAGCAAAGGAGAGCTGATGGTGCAGACGATAATCAAACTCCGCATACGCCTCCGGAGTGCTATCCACAGCCTTGGCACCACGCAGTATCTCGGCAGCTTGCTCAGGATTATTGCGAATCGCACCACGGATGAAAATGGTGCAGATATTGGTACGCGCCGACAACAGCTGAGCCACCAGATCCGGCACCTTGTCCTGATCCAGACGGGCCAGAGTTTCCAAGATGTTGAGACCCGAGGTCTCCCAGAAATTGTTCACCTTGGTCGGTTTGCCATGCTGGATGGTGAGCCAGCCATCGCGGGCCAAACGCTGCAACACTTCGCGCAAGGTAGTACGAGTCACCCCGATCAGCTCGGACAGCTCACGCTCGGCCGGCAATATGGATCCTGGAGGAAAGCGATTGTTCCAGATGGACTCGATAATGTATTCCTCGGCAAACCCTGCAGGGCTCTGCGCTTTTATGACCATGTAGTGACTCTGTTGTAGTACGTAAAAAGGCCCCCGAATAATAGCAAAGCAGAGAGGGCTGGCAAGCAGAAGGTCAGTCCTCTGCTCACATAAGCAGGTCGCCTTGTTAAAAAAATGTATAAAACCACGCGATAGGTGCCAGCCAACCCCGCCGTCTGGCGATAAAACAGACATTCTCTTGGGCAAGGGGCACTATGTTATTTATAGTTACGCCTCTTTTTGATTAAAATCATGAGGAATCAATCTGATAAGGGACAACATCCGGATGTTCTGGTCGAGCCTGTCTTGACTGCATAGACGCAGATACCAACAACAAAACAGAGACCCATATTATGCCAATCAGCTTAGGGCAAGCCTTTGCCAAGAACTTCCTGGGCAATGCACCCCAGTGGTACAAGGCCGCCATTTTGCTATTTCTGCTAATCAACCCGATCGCCTTCTATCTTGATCCTTTCGCCGCCGGCTGGCTGCTGGTGGTTCAATTCATCTTCACCCTGGCCATGGCGCTCAAGTGCTATCCACTGCAACCCGGTGGCTTGCTGGCTATCGAGGCTGTGCTGATCGGCATGACCTCGGCAGAGCAGGTCAAGCATGAGCTGGTGGCCAACATAGAGGTGCTGCTGCTACTGGTGTTCATGGTGGCCGGCATCTACTTCATGAAGCAGTTGCTGCTCTACGTGTTTACCAAACTGCTGATCCGGATCCACTCCAAGACCCTGCTCTCCTTGGCGTTTTGTCTGGTATCGGCCTTCCTGTCTGCCTTCCTTGACGCCCTGACAGTGATCGCCGTGGTGATCAGCGTCGCGACAGGCTTCTACGCCATCTACCACAAGGTCTCCTCTGGCAAGGAGTTCGGCAATCAACACGACTACACCAATGACAATTCCGTCAACGAGCTCAATCGCCAGCATCTGGACGACTTCCGTGCCTTCCTGCGCAGCCTGATGATGCACGCAGCCATAGGGACAGCCATCGGTGGCGTCTGCACCCTGGTGGGAGAGCCGCAAAACCTGATCATAGGTGAGCAAGCTGGCTGGCATTTTGGTGAGTTTGCCATCCGTATGTCACCGGTCACAGTTCCCGTGTTTTTCTGCGGCCTGCTCACCTGCATCCTGGTCGAGAAGTGCCGCTGGTTTGGCTATGGCGCCCAGTTGCCGGATGCGGTGCGTCGCATCATGGAAGATTACAACCGCTACGAAGAGGCCGAGCGCTCCCCGCAAGACAAGGCCAAGCTGATAGTACAGGCGCTGATCGCCCTCTGGCTGATCACAGGGCTGGCCATGCACCTAGCGGCGGTGGGGCTGATCGGGCTATCTGTCATAGTGCTGGCTACCTCACTGACTGGCATCACAGATGAGCATTCGCTCGGCAAGGCGTTCCAAGAGGCACTGCCCTTCACCGCCCTGCTCGCCGTCTTCTTCAGCATAGTGGCCGTCATCATCGATCAGCAGTTGTTCAAACCCGTGATCCAGTGGGTACTGGCCGCCGAGCCGGACGATCAGCTCGCCCTCTTCTATCTGGCCAACGGCCTGCTCTCCATGGTCAGTGACAACGTCTTCGTCGGCACCGTCTACATCAATGAGGTAAAGACGGCCCTGCTCAACAACGCCATCAGCCGTGAGCAGTTCGATCTGCTGGCTGTCGCCATCAACACCGGCACCAACCTGCCATCCGTCGCCACCCCCAACGGCCAGGCGGCCTTCCTGTTCATGCTGACCTCGGCACTGGCTCCATTGTTGCGCCTCTCCTATGGCCGTATGGTATGGATGGCTCTGCCCTACACCCTGGTGCTGGGAGTGGTGGGTTTCCTCTCGGTGGAGATGCTGCTCGGCCCGATGACCGAGTGGTTCTATCAGGCTGGCTGGCTGGTACTTGACAACGTCACGCCTGCGGTTCTGCCTGCGCTGCATTGACCCCATAAGGGCCCGCCAGGGCCCTTTCTTTTTAGCCACTGCTCTGCTCTAATTCAGCCACTGTTTTTTCTGTGAGATCAACCAGATGATTGAGTTTCTGCGACGTATTGCCGCCCATCGACTGGCATGGGGCCTGCTTGCCGCCTCCGCCCTCTTCCTCGAGTTGAGCGCCCTCTTCTTCCAGCACGTGCTGGGTCTGCATCCTTGCGTCATGTGCATCTATGAGCGTATCGCCACTCTGGGGGTCATACTGGCAGGCTTGCTCGGCATGGTAGCGCCGCAGAAGTGGTATGTGCGCTGGAGTGCCCTGCTGCTGTGGGGCTACAGTGCCTTCCGCGGCCTCCAGCTGGCACTGCAGCATGTGGATTACCAGATGAACCCCTCCCCGTTCAACGTCTGCAGTCCCTTTGCTGATTTCCCGAGCTGGGCCCCCCTCGATCAGTGGATCCCCTGGCTGTTCTTCCCGGATGGGGATTGCAGCGAGATCAGCTGGCAGTTCCTGGGCTTTTCCATGCCCCAGTGGCTGGTGGCCATCTTCGCCGCCTACCTGCTGGTCTTCGTAGTGGTCGCCATCGGCAACCTGGTCAAGGGGCGCTGCTGCAGCTGACGGTATCACATAAAAAAGGGTCTACTGGCTCTAATGCCAGTCAGTTAAGCCTGACTGGCATTGTTTTTATTGGCTTTTTTCACACTGTACGGCTGTGGTCTCGGCTTCACGCTGCGGGGATAACTGCGCTCTCTTCTCTGTGGTCATACGAACTGTGCCGCTTGTTTCTCCAGATCTGCCCCTCGCCCCGGGATATACCCCGGTAACACATAGGCCATACAGCTCAACTCATGGACAAGGTAGACCGACGCCATGTGAAAACTCAGCTGATTTACCGTGTATCCCGCCGCCATCTTCGTCATCTGGCTACGTAGCGGGTTGTGCACCAGCAACCGGTGCTTGATGCTTTTGTCCCCAACCATTTGGCGCGCTTGCAGGAAGGCGCTGGGGGGCGACAACGGGGCTGCACCTGGCAGCATGACTGGCGTGAAGAAAACCGATAGCCTGTGTAATAGGCATAAAAAATCCGAAACCAATCAACAGGTTTCGGATTTTCACACATCAGAAGAAGCGGTCACTGGCCCCTGAACTGATCCACATTACGGACCCGGGTCGCGCTTTGTGTATTGTCTGGCTGCTGCCGCAGGCAGTCAGCCGGGACAGTGCAGGATCAGCCTGCGTTGCGAGTCGCCACCGCATCGGCCAGCGTACGCAGCAGCACGTCGGTATCGGCCCAGCCAATGCAGGCATCCGTGATGCTCTGACCGACGGTGAGCTCGCACCCGTCCACCAGATCCTGGCGCCCTTCCACCAGGTGACTTTCCACCATGACGCCAAATACCGCCTTGCTGCCGGCGCGCAGCTGGCCAGCCACATCCTCGGCCACCACCATCTGGTTCTTGAACTGCTTGCTGCTGTTGGCGTGGCTAAAGTCGATCATCACCTTCTGCGGCAGACCGGCCTTGTCCAATCCCTTCACCACCTCATCAACATGCGCGGCGCTGTAGTTCGGCTCGCGGCCGCCGCGCAGAATAATGTGGCAGTCCGGGTTGCCCCGGGTCGCAACAATGGCGGAGTGGCCATACTTGGTGACCGACAGGAAATGGTGTGGCGCGCTGGCGGCGCCGATGGCATCGATGGCCACCTTGATGGTGCCATCCGTGCCGTTCTTGAAGCCCACCGGGCAAGAAAGACCGGAGGCCAGCTCACGGTGCACCTGGGATTCGGTGGTACGGGCACCGATGGCCCCCCAGCTCATCAGATCCGCCACGTATTGCGGGGTGATCATGTCGAGGAACTCGGAGGCGGTCGGCAGCCCCATGTCATTGAGATCCAGCAGCAGCTTGCGACCGATGCGCAGGCCGTCGTTGATCTGGCAGCTGTTGTTGAGGTAGGGGTCATTGATCAGCCCCTTCCAGCCGACCGTGGTGCGTGGCTTCTCGAAGTAGACCCGCATCACGATTTCCAGCTGCCCCTTGAGCTCGTCACGCAAGGTCTTGAGACGCTTGCCATATTCCAGCGCAGCTACGGGGTCGTGGATGGAGCAGGGACCGATCACCACCAGCAGGCGCTGATCGTCACCGGCCAGGATCCGGTGAATGGCCTGGCGGGATTCGAACACGGTAGACGAGGCGGTCTCGGTGGCCGGAAACTTCTCAAGCACCGCAACCGGGGGTAATAACTCTTTGATTTCACTGATACGAACGTCGTCGGTTTGATGCTGCATGACAAGACTTCCTGCTAGATGACTGCGATAAAGAAACCTCAATCTAGCCCGCAGTCGGGACGGTGTAAATAGAAAATTACATTATCTCATCAGGAATTTTCAGATCGTGTCTTGCAAGTTTGCATATTACTGCTAGCGCTCAGGGGCAAGTGTGCTGAGCAGAGCAACAATGGGGCAGTCACAAGCGGGGCTGATATGAAAAGGCCCGCACCAAGGCGGGCCCAACAGGGTCACATGGCCTGACTGACGCTGGCCAATTTGTCGAAGTAGTCCGGGAAGGTCTTGGAAGTACAGCCCGGATCATTGATGGTGACGGCGGTATCTGACAGCGCCACCAGCGAGAAGCACATGGCGATACGGTGATCGTTGTAAGTGTCGATCTCGGCATGCTTGAGCTGGGTCGGCGGGGTCACTGTGATGAAGTCATGTCCCTCCTCCACCTCCACACCCAGCTTGCGCAGCTCGGTGGCCATGGCGTGCAGACGATCGGTCTCCTTCACCCGCCAGTTGTAGATGTTGCGAATGGAGGTGGGCCCCTCGGCAAACAGCGCCGCAACGGCAATGGTCATGGCCGCATCGGGAATATGGTTCATGTCCATATCCACCCCGTGCAGCGGTGCCTGCTCCGCCTCGATGAAATCATCGCCCCAGGTGATGCGCGCGCCCATCTTCTCCAGCACGTCGGCGAAGTGAATGTCGCCCTGGATGCTGTGCTTGCCGATGCCCGTCACGCGCACCTTGCCCTTGATGGCGCCGGCCGCGAGGAAGTAGGAAGCGCTGGAGGCATCCCCTTCCACCAAGAAATCGCCCGGGCTGATGTAGGTCTGGTTGCCCTTGATGTAGAACAGCTTGTAGTTGTCGTGCTCAATCACCACCCCGAACTGCTTCATGATGTGCAGGGTGATGTCGATGTAGGGCTTGGAGACCAGCTCCCCCTTGATGTGGATGCGGGTGTCACCGGCCGCCATGGGCGCCGCCATCAAAAACGCCGTCAAAAACTGGCTGGAAACTGAGCCGTCGACGTGCACGTCACCGCCCCACAAGCCCTTGGCGTCCACCACCAGCGGTGGGTAGCCGTCTTTTTTCAGGTACTGGATATGGGCACCCGCTTCGCGCAGGGCATCCACCAGATGGCCGATAGGACGCTCTTCCATGCGCGGCTCGCCGCCCAGGGTGTATTCGCCGGAGCCGAGACACAGCGCGGCGCAGAGCGGACGCATGGCGGTGCCAGCGTTGCCGAGGAACAGATTGACTGGTTCCTTCACCGCGAAGCTGCGGCCCAGACCGTGCACAGTGCACGCTGTCTTGTCGGCGGAGAGCTTGTACTTGACCCCGAGCTGGGTCAGTGCCGCCAGCATGTGACGTATGTCATCGCTGTCGAGCAGGTTGGTCAGCCGGGTAGTGCCGCGGGCCAGGGCCGCCAGCAGCAGGGCCCGGTTGGACACGCTCTTGGAGCCGGGCAGATTGACCTCACCGGCCACACGAGAAATAGGTTCCAAACGCAACGAATTCATAGACTTCCTGTACTGTCTCAAATAATTCACCTGACCGGACGTTAGCAGCCCGCGCCTTGCTCGGCAAGACCGCTCACTGCACAAAAGCGGGCCAGACTCGCGGTTGATCAGGATCCACTGAAAAAACAGACGCCGGGGAGTCCCCGGCGTCTGTCATGGGGGAAAAACGCCTCAGCCGTGACGTTTGGCAAAGCCATCCATAAAGCTCACCAGGGCCTTCACCCCTTCCAGCGGCATGGCGTTGTAGAGGCTGGCTCGCATGCCACCGACGATACGGTGCCCTTTCAGTGCCAACAGACCGGCCGCTTCCGACTCGGCCAGGAACTGCTTGTCCAGGGCATCGTTCTTGAGCTGGAACGGGATATTCATGCGGGAGCGGCAGCTGGCATCCACCTTGTTGCCATAGAAGCTGGACTGGTCGAGATAGCCGTAGAGGAAATCGGCTTTTTCCTTGTTGCGCGCCTCCATCGCCTCGAGCCCGCCCTGTTCTTTCAGCCACTCGAACACCAGACCGGCCAGATACCAGGCGTAGGTGGGCGGCGTGTTGAACATGGAGTCGTGCTTGGCGGTGAGCTGGTAGTCAAAAATCGAGGGCACGTCGGCTCTCGCCTGGTTCAGCAGGTCGTCACGTACGATGGCGATAGCCAGCCCTGACGGGCCTATGTTCTTCTGGGCACCGGCGTAGATAACACCAAAACGGCTCACATCCATGGGACGGGAGAGAATGGTGGAGGAGAGATCCGCCACCAATGGCACATCGCCGGTGGCCGGGATGTCAAACATCTCTATGCCATCGATGGTTTCGTTCGGGCAGTAATGTACAAAGGCCGCATCGGCGCGAAACGCCGGGGTCGGCAGCAGGTGGGAGATCCCCTGCGCATTCTTGGCAACCCCCGGGAAGGTCTGGATGTCACCGTACTTGTGGGCTTCATCGACGGCGCTCTGGGCCCAGACACCGGTCAGCAGATAATCGGCCTTTTTGTTGGCGCCACCCAGCAGGTTCATGGGCACGGCGGAGAACTGGCCACGACCACCACCGTGCATGAAGAGCACCTTGTAGTTGTCCGGCACCGCCAGCAAGTCGCGCAGGTCAGCTTCGGCCTTCTCGGCGACCGCCATATAGGGCTTGCCGCGATGGGAGAGCTCCATGACCGAGGCTCCCAGCCCCTGAAAATTACAAAATTCGCGCTGGGCGCGCTCCATGACTTCAACCGGCAACATGGCGGGGCCGGCGCAGAAGTTGTAAATCTGTTTGCTCATGACGCTTTCCGTGAGTGGATGAGAGTAATCGATGACGTGTCTGGTTTTACACAAGAGCCGCCCCAGGATCAAAGGCTTTTTGGGCGCTGGCTCAAGCTTTTATCGCCCGGGTCAAGTCGGGCTGCCATCGAAAAAGCCCTGAACAGGTCAGGGCTTGCAGGGAACATGCATGGAAATGGGGGCAGACCGCATCAATGGCAGGTAAGGCCTCTTTTCAACAAATTCACAGCTTGGCTGTGAGTTCGGGCAGCAGGGTGAACAGATCCCCCACCAGACCGTAGTCAGCCACCTGAAAGATGGGGGCCTCGCTGTCCTTGTTGATGGCCACTATCACCTTCGACTCTTTCATGCCTGCCAGATGCTGAATAGCCCCCGAAATGCCAACCGCGATATAGAGTTCAGGCGCGACCACCTTGCCGGTCTGACCCACCTGCAGATCGTTGGCCACATAACCCGCATCCACCGCCGCCCGCGACGCCCCGACCGCGCCGCCCAGCTTGTCGGCCAGCGCCTCGATAAGGGCAAACTGCGCCTTGGAGCCAAGCGCCCGTCCGCCGGAGACCACCACCCGCGCCGCCGCAAGCTCGGGCCTGGCGGATCGCACGGCGCACCGCTCGACCAGCCGGATCCGGCAGGCCACATCGGCCACCGGCAGCCGCTCGACAGCAGCCTGCCCAGCCCCGACTTCGGCCTTGGCAAAGGCGGTCGGCCTGATGGTGAGCACCTTGATGGGAGCACTGCTCGCCACCCGGGCAACGGCATTGCCCGCGTAGATAGGGCGCAGGAAGGTATCGCCGCTCTCTATACCAGTCACCTCGGAGAGCATCTCCACCCCGAGCCTGGCCGCGACCCGTGGCAGCAGATCCTTGCCCTGGGTGCTGGCCGCCATCAGACAGTGCTGATAGTCACGTGCAATGTGGGCGAGCAGCGGATCAACCCCGTCGTTCAGCCGTTCCGCCAGTATGGGATGCTCGGCCAGCAGCACCCTGTTCACCCCTTGCAGACAAGCGGCCTGTTCGCCCGCCTCGGTCAGCCCCTGACCCAGCAGCAACAGATGCACCTCGCCGCCAAGCTGGCCTGCCGCCGTGACCAGTTGGGCCACGTTGTCGGCAAGCCTGCCCTGATGATGTTCCGCAATAACCAGTACGCTCATGGCAGCACCCTATCGTTAGTAACGCTTTCCATCGCGCCAACCCTCATACCAACCAGGGGCAGGCACGCACTATGTTTCACCATCATCAATGCGCTCATGGCAGTACCTTGGCTTCGTGCTTGAGTTTGTCCAGCAGCTCGTCCACCGAGCCGACCCGGATGCCGGCACGACGCCCCGGCGGCGCCATCACACCAAGCAGCCGGGTATGGCCAGCGGGTTCGACGCCGAGGGTCGCGAAGGGGGCACTCTCGAGCGGCTTGCGCTTGGCCTTCATGATGTTGGGGAGCGATGCAAAGCGAGGTTCGTTCAGGCGCAGATCCACCGTCACCACGGCAGGCAACGGCATACCGAGGGTCTCCAGGCCACCGTCGATCTCGCGGGTCACCTGCAACTCCCCCTCCACCAGCTTGATGGCGGAGGCGAAGGTAGCCAGCGGCCAATCGGTGAGGGCTGAGAGCATCTGGCCCACCTGGTTGTTGTCAGAATCGATAGACTGCTTGCCAAGCAGCACCAGATCCGGCCGCTCCTGCTCACACACCTGTTGCAGGGCGCGCGCCACGGTAAGCGGAGTAAGGGTCTCATCGATCACATAATGGCGGGCCCGATCCGCCCCCAGCGCCAGGGCATGGCGCAACTGCTCGACCGCCGCCTCCGGTCCGAAGGTCACCACCACCAGCTCGGTCGCGATGCCGGCTTCACGTAGCCTCACCCCCTCCTCCACCGCAATTTCACAAAACGGGTTGATCCCCATCTTCACATTGGCGAGCTCCACGTCGGAGCCATCGCTCTTGACCCGGATCTTGACGTTGTAATCCAGTACCCGCTTGATCGCGACCAGCAGCTTCATGACGCGCATCCCTCGCTTCGGTTGAGTGAATCCATTGACGAGCCCTCGCATTTTTTTGCTTACAATTGCTTTACGTTTACGTAAACTACCAGCACTACCCTAGGCCAAGTCAAGCGCAGAGGCAAGATGGAACGCGAAGCAATGGAATTTGATGTCGTCATCGTCGGTGGCGGCCCGGCAGGCCTCAGTGCCGCCATCGCCCTGAAGCAGCACAATGCCGATCTCTCGGTCTGTCTGCTGGAAAAGGGGGCGGAAGTCGGCGCCCATCTGCTCTCCGGAGCCCTGTTTGATCCCGTCGCCCTCAAGGAGCTGTTGCCGGACAGCTGGCAGCAGGCGCCCCTTGGCATACCCGTTAACGATGATCAGGTGCATCTGTTACAAAACGAGCGGCGCGCCCTGCAACTGCCCCATTGGGCTGTGCCGCCGCGCATGCACAACGATGGCAGCCATATCCTCAGCCTGGGCAACCTCTGCCGCTGGCTCGGTCAACAGGCCGAGCAGCTGGGAGTCGAAATATACCCGGGTTTTACCGCAAGCAAGCTCATCATGGAAGCGGGACGGGTGAGAGGTGTGATCACCGGCGATCTCGGGCTGGACAGAGCTGGCAATCCCAAGGCGGATCACGTGCCCGGCATGGCGCTCTATGGCCGCTACACCCTGTTTGCCGAAGGGGCTCGCGGCCATCTGGGCAAGCAGTTGATCGCCGAGTTCAATCTGGAAAACAGCGCCCAGCCGCAGCACTATGCTATCGGCTTCAAGGAGCTCTGGCAGGTGCCCGCAGAGCAGGCCAAGCCGGGTCTGGTGCTCCATGGCAGCGGCTGGCCACTGGTCGAGCGCCGAGCCAGCAAGAGCCAGGGCGGCTTCTACCTCTATCACATGGAAGGCAATCAGGTGACGGTCGGGCTCATTGTCGATCTTAACTACAGCAACCCCTGGCTCAGCCCGTTCGACGAGTTCCAGCGCCTCAAGCACCATCCACTCATCGCGCAGACCCTGCAGGGCGGCGAGCGCATCAGCTACGGTGCCCGCGCCATTACCAAGGGCGGCTGGCACTCCCTGCCGCGCATGCACTTTCCCGGTGGGCTGCTGATCGGCTGCGATGCCGGCACCCTGGACTTTTCCCGTATCAAGGGCATTCACACCGCCATGAAATCAGGCATGCTGGCGGCGAAAACCGTCGCCATGAGTCTGCGCGGCGGCGATGAGGGGGGCCAGGATCTGGCCGAGTACAGCGATGCGTTGCAACAGAGCTGGCTGGGGCAGGAGCTGAAGAGTGCCCGCAACTTCGGCGCAGCCCTGCATCGCTGGGGCCCCTTGCTTGGCGGCGCCTTCAACTGGCTGGAGCAACGGCTGCCTCGGTCTCTGCTCTCCCTGCGGGGATCCCCCTTTACCCTGCTGGACAGGGAGCCGGACTACCGTCAACTGCGCATGGCCAGCCGCTGCGATCCCATCGATTATCCCAAACCCGATGGCAAACTCAGCTTTGACAAGCCCTCCTCCGTCTATCTGGCCAACACCAGTCACGATGAGGATCAACCCTGCCACCTCACGTTGCAGGACGCGAGTATCCCGGTGGCGGTCAACCTGCCCACCTGGGCCGAGCCCGCCCAGCGTTACTGCCCGGCCGGGGTGTTCGAGATAGTGGAAAGCGAGCGCCAGCCTTACTTGCAGATCAACGCAGCCAACTGCATTCACTGCAAGACCTGTGACATCAAGGATCCCAGCCAGAACATCATCTGGACGCCACCGCAAGGAGGGTCCGGGCCCAACTATCCCAATATGTGACAAGGCCCGGCAGAACTTGAGACCCACCATATGAAGGATGCCCTATTCCAGCACATCGTCTGGACGCCACCGCAAGGAGGGTCCGGATCCAACTATCGCAATAGGTGACAAGGCCCGGCAGAACTTGAGACCCGCCATATCAAGAATGCCCTATTCCAGAACATCGTCTGGACGCCACCGCAAGGAGGGTCCGGACCCAACTATCCCACTAAGGTCTGTCCCCCCAGACGGGCACTCGGCGCAATGCGGCAGTCAACAGGCTGTCACTTTTACGGCCAGATCCGCTGATCCGACCTCGCTGTTTTTTTGAGCGAACAGGCTGAACCTCGGATGAATAGGCCCTGACAAGCACGCCCCGCCCCTGTATAGTTCGCCGCATTCAGGTTTTCCATCGGCCCGTTTTGCTTATCCACGGGATCGCTTTCTATGCGATCTAGGCCGCATGACCTGTGCAACCATCCCTGATTACCCATGACTTTTTAAGGGGGGACAGATGATCACCGCCTACATTCTCAATAACAAGGTACTGGACATCATCACGCTCGGGCCTGACGACATAGTGCCTGACAACACCGTCTGGCTGGATGCCTATAAGCCGGACACGGCAGAGCGAGAATGGTTGACGGGCCTGTTTCTGGAAGAGGTCCCCGACAAGGAAGAGCTGGACGACATCGAAGCATCCGCCCGTTTCTACTGGGATACCGATGGTCTGCACATTCACTCCCTGTTCCCCCAGCGGATCGGCCGTGACACCAAGGGTGTTCACGTCTCTTTTACCCTGCGCAACAACCTGCTGATCAGCATCCGCGAGGATGACATCGGGCTGGTGCGCCTGCTGCGCCACTATATGCGCCAGGACAGGCTGGAGGTGGAGGATGCCCTCGACATCCTGCTGGAGGTGCAAAATCTCAAGGTGGAATACCTCTCCGACCTTATCGAAGATGGTTACAAGACCTTGGAAAACACCGCCGATCAGATCTTCGAGCCGGATCAGATCAATCCCATGCTGAAAGAGTTGATGGCGCAGGAAGAGGCCAACGGCCAGATCCGTCTCTCTCTGCACGATACCCGCCGCGCCCTGCGGTTTCTCAAGCGCAGCCTGCGCCAGCGCATGAGCCTTGAGCAGAACAAGTGGATCGACGAGATGCTGCACGACGTGGAGTCCCTCTTGCCCCACACCCAGTTCCTGTTCGACAAGATCAACTTCCAGCTGGAGGCCTCCATGGGGGTCACCAATCTGGAGCAGAACAAGGTGATCAAGATCTTCTCGGTTGCCGCCGTGATCTTCCTGCCGCCGACCCTGATCGCCAGTATCTACGGCATGAACTTCGGTCGCATGCCGGAGCTCGCCTGGGAGTATGGCTATCCCATGTCGCTGGTGTTGATGGTGATGTCATCGCTCGGTACCGGCCTCTTCTTCAAGCGCCGAGGCTGGCTGTAAACACCGCCAGACAGTGCGATAACAAGAGACGATGAATTGGGGGGCATTGGCCCCCGATTAATTCGTGTCCCCCGGCACGCCTTGCAAAGGGCCCCAGCCTGCCTCATATCCTCTTCATCATTTGCACAACCCAAGCGGATAACGGGCGACCATGACCCTCTACCCCGAACACAGATATGACGATCACGGCCAGCTGCGCCCTCCCCTCTGGTTTTGGCCCATCGCCCTCTTGCTAACCCGCTCGGTCTGGCTGTTTCTGATGGCCGGCGTCACCCGCGAGAGCGGCAGCGAGATCCTGACCCTCTTCTATCCGGACAAGATCAGCCTCTACATCAGCCTGCTGACCGACGTACCCGCCATGCTGGCGCTGCTCGCCTTTGGCGGCACCTATCAACAGACTGACAGCGTACGGGCCTGGCTCAGACGCCACAGCCGCGGCCTCTTGCTCTGCTCCACCATCAGCGGCCTGGTGATGCAGCTGCACAGCCTCAACCTGCAGAAATGGTCGTTCAGCTGGCCAACCGCCCTGGTGCTGATCGGCAGCCTCTGGGCACTCTGGTACCTGCTGCGCAGCCGCCAGATCCGCGAATACGCAGCCGATCAACCCCACTGATCACGCAGAGGTCACTCATTGACGAGTGACCCGGATCTGCAGGGTCTGGCGATCGCTCTGGCTGCTGCGGCCCCCCTGCAACTGGGTGCCCAGGCTGCTTCCTTGCTGGGCTGAAGTGGTGGATAGTTCCCCCACCGTCAGCCACTGGCCCGGGGCCCCGCTCACCTCGGTGGCACTCTGCCCCCTGCTGACAGTGCCCTGATCCAGCCTGGCCTGCTCGCTGCTCAGCGCAATCTGCACCCGCTCCCCAATCAGGGTGGCGGTAGCATAGAGGCCGTTGATGATCGGCATCAGACCCACCACCTGACCGCCGCGCCACTGATAGAAGGTGACCGGCTGGTAGGAGCCCATCTGCAGTAACACGGGCCGCCCCGACAGGCCGCGCACCTGCCAGCTGTCGTTCTGGCGACGCTGGTATTGGCGGGCATCGCCTTCCAGCAGCCACTGCCGCTTGGCCGCATCACGACCGATCCCCGCCTCCATCTGCTGGCCGCTTGCGGCGCCATCCACCCGCCATTCGATAAGCAGGCTCTGGGGCGGCTGGTTGAGTTTGGCCAGGGTCGCTTCGGCCTCTTGCAACTGGGCCACACTGCCGCTCAGCACCAGCTGGTTGCCCATGGCACTCACCCCGAGATCCGGGTAGATCTCCTTGAGGGTCTGCACCATGGCCTCGGCCTCGAATACCGGGATCACCTTGACCTCGGCCCGCAGCGGCAGACACCAGAGCCCGCACAGCAACAAGATCCCGCTCCAACGCCACCTTTTCATCTCTCTCTCCTGTCCGGGGACCCGGCTCACCGTCTCTGCCTGTCTGGCTATCACCATCATGATGCATCTGCCTCACTTTTCAATGACGTAGCCCCCACAAGCGATGGCGACATGGACCAGAGCCCCTCCCCCCTTGACAGCCTGCGAGCCAAAAGGGACCGAGATGGATCGAATAACACAAATAAAAATGATTACCATTTGTTGTCACGAAAAAGTCGCTCGGATACAATTCGGTCTCATTTTTTCGAGCCACCTGCTGATGAAGCCTGTTACCGCCACTCCCCCCCCTGCCATCATCCATCTGGCGATGCTGATCAATATGCTCTCCATGGGCAGCATGATGATGGTGATGCCCCTTGGGCCGGATCTGGTCATCAGCCTCGGCATGCAACCGGAGCAGACCGGTTATTTCAGCGGCGGTGCCACCCTGGGCGCGGCCCTGATGGGGCTCATTGCTGCCCCCTGGCTCGATCGCGTCAACCGCAAACCCGCCCTGCTGGTGCTGCTGACCCTGCGCTTCTTGCTGCTGATGGCCTGTGCCTTGGTCCAGCACAGCCAGCAGCTGTTGATACTGTTCATTCTGTCGGGCTGCGTGGCCGGG
Source organism: Aeromonas popoffii (assembly GCF_037818705.1). Taxonomy (NCBI): domain Bacteria; kingdom Pseudomonadati; phylum Pseudomonadota; class Gammaproteobacteria; order Aeromonadales; family Aeromonadaceae; genus Aeromonas; species Aeromonas popoffii. The sequence continues at coordinate 2,429,532 of NZ_CP149129.1, forward strand.
CCCCTCTCCGCCATCCTGATGGCCGCCGTGCTGGATCTGGTACCAACCGCCGAACGGGGCCGCCGCCTCGCTTATGTTGGTATGGCCTTCTCGCTCGCTGCCATCCTGATAGTGCCCATCGCCCTGGTGCTGTCCCAATGGCTCGGCTGGCAGAGCCCCTTCCTGCTGTTTGGCGCTGGCGGCCTGCTGCTGGCCCTGCTCTGCGCCCTGCTGCTGCCCTCCCTGCCGGTCACCCGCTATCCCCACGGCAGCGGGCTGCGCCAGCTGCTGGGATCGCCGCTATGCCAGGGCGCTCTACTCATTCTCTGCTTACAGATGTTCGGTCACTTCCTGCTGATCCCGCACTTTGCCAACTACTTCCAGTTCAACCTCGCCTTCCCCCGCGAGCAGATCGCCGCGCTCTACCTGTTTGGCGGTCTGGCCAGCATGGCGACTATGCGTGTGTGCGGCAGCTGGATAGATCAAGGCCGGGCGCTGGCCGCCATTCTGATCACCAGCCTGTTGCTGGCCCTGATCACCTTGCTCGGCTTCGCCGCCCCCGTTGGTGTGCCCATCTACCTGCTGTTTACCCTCTTCATGGCGCTGAGCTCGGCCCGCTCCAGCACCACCCTGGCCATCACGGCGGCCATTCCGGCCCCCCATCAGCGCGCCGCCTTCATGTCCTTCCAGGGCACGGTGACCAACGTGGCGGCCGGGCTCGGCAGCCTGCTCTCGGCAAGGTATCTCGTCTCGGACAGCACGGGTGCCCTGCACGGCTTTGCTGGGCTCGCCTGGATCAATATTGGCTGTGGCCTGCTGGCCTGCGGCGGTGTCTGGCGCTTGCTCAAGGGGCTGGCGCAGACAAGGAATAACAATAACCCCGCGTCTGGTACCGCCAGACAGGGAAGTCAGTGAGCTACCGGCCCCAGAGCCGGACCCCATAACCTCTGTTTATTCATGGAGTTTTGACAATGCAGTTGCAGCATGGCGTATTTCGTTTGAACCCGATTCTGCTCTCCCTCGGCCTGTTTGCCTTGCCGGGCCTGGCCCAGGCAGAATCGGTCAAAGCCAACGAGACCATGGTGGTCACCGCCACCCAGACCCAACACACCGAGCTGTCCGCCCCGGCCAGCGTCTTCGTGGTGACCCGTGCAGATCTGGACAGGATGAACGTCAACAACATCGGCGATGCCCTCAGGCGCGTACCTGGCGTCAACATCATTGCCACCAACCCCACCGGCCGCAACGAGATCAAGATCCGCGGCTTGGGGGGTGACTACACACTGCTGCTGATCAACGGCAAGCGGGTCAACGCCCGCGAGACCCTGGGCAGCGCCTACGGCAACGACTTCGACCTGAGTTCCATCCCCATGGCCGCCATCGAGCGCATCGAGGTGATCCGGGGCCCCGTCTCCTCCCTGTACGGTGCCGATGCGCTGGGTGGCGTGGTCAACGTGATCCTGCGCCAGGCCAGGGAGAAGACAGAAGCGGCCTTCGGCTACACCCACACCATGCCCACCAAGGGCGACGGTGGCGATGCCAACCAGGGCAGCGCCTTTGTCTCCGGAGCCCTCATCGACAACAAGCTGCTCGGCAGTGTGGTGGTGGAAGGCTATCAGCGTGACCGCTGGCACAGCGATCAGTCCAACAACCCGGATGCCGATGCGCTGGAAAAACGAGAAGTGGTCAACGTGCTCTCCAGCCTGAAGTGGCTGGTCAGTGACAATCAGGATATCGATTTCGATCTGGGCTACAACCAGAACGACATGGACAGCTACTTCAACAATGTGCCCCGTGCCCCGACGGCGCCGGCGACCCCGCATAACGTGCAAAAGCTCGAACGCCTGAGCCTGGGTGTGACCCACAACGGCCATTGGCAGCACGTTGATAGCCGTGCCCGCTACTACTTCGAACAGACGGATCTGATGGATGACTCCCAGCTCAATGGCGGCGCCGCCGATGTCACCCAGACCAACCACACGGTCGATGGTCAGCTGAGCGGCTATCTGGGGGATCACCTGCTGACCTCGGGCGCCGAGCTGCGCAACACCGAGCTGGAGCACAGCCGCAGCATCACCAACGGCAGCGTGGATGCGAGCCAGAGCGCCCTCTATCTGCAGGACGAATTCAGCTTGGGGGATCTGGCGCTGACCCTGAGCGGCCGCCTCGACCACCATGAAACCTATGGCAACGAGTTCAGCCCGCGCGCCTATGCCCTCTACAAGCTGAGCGACGAGTGGGTGATCAAGGGGGGCGCCGGCAAGGCGTTCAAGGCACCGACCCTGGCCCAGTCCAGCGAAGGCTTCGCCACCACGGCCTGCCGTGGCGCCTGCAAGGTGGTCGGCAACCCGAACCTGCAACCGGAAACCGCCGTCAGCTATGAGCTGGGCACTGCCTACGAGAGCGAGCGTTTCGGCGCAGGGGTGACTGGCTTCCACAACGACATCGAGGACTTGATCCAGAGCGATCAGTGGGGCCCGGGCTACCGTCCGAGCGTCATGACCTACCTCAACGTCAAGAAGGCGCGAGTGAAAGGGCTGGAGCTGACCGGCTGGGTCGATGTGCGAGACGACGTCAAGCTGACCGGTAACTGGAGCCTGCTGGATTCCGAAGACAAGAGCACGGGTGACGATCTGACCAAAACCCCGGATCACACCGGCAACCTCAGCCTGGATTGGCAAGCCACCGAGATCGTCAGCACGCACCTGGCCTGGCAATACGTGGGCAGTCAGTTCATCAAGGTGCCGATGCACAACTCTGAGGCGTTAAAGTCCAAGCACTATCAGACTCTGGATCTCAACACCAACTGGACAGTCACGCCAGCGCTCGACTTCAAACTCGGCATCACCAATCTGACCAGCACCCAGCGTGACCAGGTCGCCACCGACGCCGACTTCATTCTGGAAGGTCGTACCGTCTATGCAGGGGTGAATTACAAGCTGTAATCCTCCGTTCGGGAGCCCTGCCGACAGGGCTCCCTTTTTCCGTTTTTATCGCCTCGACAATAAGGAGTATCCGGGTGCTCAGACACCAAACACAGCTGTTCTGGCTGGGAGTTGTTCTCCTGTTCATGCTGATCTGTCTGTCACTGGCCACGGGGGCCGGTGTCTATGGTGGCCGCGAGGTCGCCGGATTTTTGCTGGGCGATCCCGCCCTCATGGCCGACCAAAAGCTCGCCATGATCATTCATACCCTGCGTCTGCCCCGCACCCTGTGTGCACTGGTGGTGGGCGTCTGTCTCGCGCTGGCGGCCTCCATGCTGCAAAGTGCTACCCGCAATCCGCTGGCCGAGCCCGGCCTGCTCGGCGTCAACGCCGGCGCCGTCTTCGCCCTGGTGATAGGGCTGACCTATTTCGGGGTCGAATCGGCCTACGGTTATCTGCTCTGGTCCGGCATGGGGGCCCTGCTTGGCAACCTCATCGTGCTGGGCCTCGGCCTGATGGTGGGCCGTTCCAACCCGCTCAAACTCATCCTGGTGGGGGTCGCCCTCTCCGCCACCTTTGGCGGCCTCTCCAACTTCCTGCTGCTCTCCAACAAGGTGGTGCTGGAGCAGTTCCGCTTCTGGAACCTGGGGTCTCTGGCGGCCTCGGATCTCGACGCCGTGCTGACCGTGGTGCCCTTTGCCCTGGCCGGTCTGCTGCTGACCCTGGCGCTCTGCCGCCAGCTCACCCTGATGCAGATGGGAGACAACCAGGCACAGGCCCTCGGCATACGACCGACCCGGGTGCGGATCGGCGTGCTGCTGGCCGCCACCCTGTTTACCGCCTGCGCCATCGCCATTGCCGGCCCCATCGGCTTCGTCGGCTTTCTGGCCGCCTACTGCGCCCGCCTGGTGGAGCCGGTGCGCCTCGCCATCCAGGTGCGTTTCTCCGCCCTGTTTGGCGTGCTGTTCCTGCTCGGCGCCGACATCCTGGCCCGCTGGCTGATCCAGCCATTCGAGCTGCCCAACGGGGTGATCCTGGCGCTGATCGGCGCCCCTGTGCTCATCATGGTGGTGCGCAGCGGCGGCTTCCGCTCCCTGCTGGCCGTCAAATAAGGTCACCCTGCCTCATGAACAATTCAATGAACACATCGCTGAACGCTTCCCTTCCCTCCGGCACCCTCTGCCTGCGCCTCGGCAGCCGCACCCTGTTGCTGCACCGCCGCGCCTGGCTTATCACGCTGGGGCTGCTGGTGGTCCTGGTGCTGCTCTCCCTGCTGGCGCTGACCCTGGGCTCAAGCAAGCTCACCATGCTGGGGGTAGTAAAGACCCTGCTTGGCGAGGGGAGCCGACTCGATGAGGTGACCGTCTTCAAGATCCGGCTGCCGCGCATCGTCGCCGTGCTGGTGGCCGGCGCCGCCATGGGCCTCTCCGGCAGTCTGGTGCAGACCCTCATTCGCAATCGTCTCGCCACCCCGGACATGATAGGGGTGAACGAGGGCGCATCGCTCGCCATCATCGCTTTCTCCCTCTACCTCACCCTCGGCAGCTGGCCCTGGTGGGCCGCTCCGCTCGGCGCCCTGTTTGCCGCCGCCGTGCTCTACGCCCTGTGCAACAAGCTGGGAGAGCAAGGCTATCTGTTCGTGGTGATCGGCATCGGCGTCTCCGAGCTGATGAACGCCATCGGCCAGTTCGTGATGTCTACCCAATCGCTGGTGCACCTCACCAGCCTCTACCTGTGGAACATGGGCAACTTTGTCGGCCAGGGCTACAACACTGTCGTGCCGGTGGGGATCCTGATCCTGCTGGTCTGCCCCTGGATCATTTATCTCTCCCGTGCCCTCGGTGTGCTGCGTCTGGGCCCTGTCACCGCCCAGAGCCTGGGAGTGAACGTCAACCGGGTGCAACTCGGCGTGCTGGCCCAAGCCATCGTGGTGGCGGCCCTTGGCACCGCCATCGGCGGCCCCGTGGTATTCATCGCCATGGCCGCCCCCATACTCGCCTCCTGGATGAGCCGGGATCGCATTGTGCCGCTGTGGATTGCCGCCCTGTGCGGCGCCCTGCTGCTGCTGGCGAGCGATACCCTGGTGCGGGTGCTGGCCAGCCCCCATGAGGTCGCCACCGGCATCATGACCCGTATTCTTGGCGGCATACTGCTGCTGTTTATTCTGATCAAAGACAGACAGAGAACCGACTGATGACCCTCACCCTAAATCGCCTCCACTTCGGCTATCAGCAAAAACCCGTCTTCAACGACATCTCCTTCACCATTCCCAAGGGCAAGCTGATTGGCATCGTCGGCCCCAATGGCGGTGGCAAATCCACCCTGCTCAAGCTGCTGGCGGGCCAGGAGCAGCCCCAATCCGGTGAGATACTGCTCAAGGGCAAACCGCTGGAGAGTTACGGCATGAAGGCGCTGGCCCGGGAGCTCGCCTACCTGCCCCAGCGCCCCCTGGTGCCCGCCGGCATTCAGGTCGAACAGCTGGTGCAGTACGGCCGCCATCCCCATCAGGGCTGGTTCAATCAGTGGAGTGAAGAGGATGCTCGCATGGTGCGCTGGGCCTGTGAGCGGATGCAGCTTGGCGACATCTTGGCGCAGAGCGCCAGCTCCCTCTCCGGCGGCCAGGCCCAGCGGGTGTGGCTCGCCATGGTACTGGCCCAAGACGCGGACATTATCTTGCTGGATGAGCCCACCAGCGCGCTGGACATAGGCCACCAGACGGAGGTGATGGAGGCCATCCACCAGATCACCGCCGAGGGCAAAACGGTGCTCATCGTCATTCACGATCTCGCCACCGCCGCCCGCTACTGCGACGAGCTGATCGCCATCGGTGAGGGCAAGATCCAGGCCATAGGCCCGGCTCGCGAGGTGGTGACCAAGCCGCTCATCGACCGCCTCTACCAGACAGACGTGGACATACTGCATGCCCCCGGCGATGGCGCTCCCATCATAGTGCCGCGCCGCCGCCCGCAGGCGTTTGCCATGCAGCGGCAGGCCTGAGCGCAGGACCAAAAAACCGCCTTGATGGCGGTTTTTGACTGGCGCCGTGAACGGGATGATGAGTCCTGTCACCGCTCACAGCAGCAGGGTCGTGAGCACGCCCCCCGGCAATCGCTGCCAGTGCAGGGTGCAGTGCCAACCGGCGGACAGCTCCGGGGTCAGCGCACTTTTGAGTTCGAAAGTGAGGGTCTGCTCCGTCATGGTCAGCCAGCGGGCATCGAGAAAGTCGAAGTAACGCCCCACTCTGGGGTAGAGCGCCTTAAACAGGCTCTCCTTGGCTGAGAACACCAGAGTCAATCCTCGGGCCGGGCCGACCGGACAGTGCTGCAGCCTCGCCCATTCAATGTGATCCACAATGCCGGGCCAGAGCTCGCACGCCTGCTCGTCTTCCAGCCAGGCCTCCAGATCCAGACCCATCCCTGCCTGGCCGGGGCGTACTGCGCACAAGGCCATACCCCGCCCCTGCAGCAGGCTGTGGCTGATGCTGCCCTCAAACCCCAGAGGCCAGCGCGGCTCGCGGGCCGCCCCGATGGCGACCACATGATCAGCCAACCCAAAGCGGTGCAGGGCCTGGCGCGCCGCCAGCCGGCCAGCCAGAAACTCCCCCAGCCGCTTGGGCACCGCTCGCTGCAAACTGTCAGGTAGCAGGATCCCGGCCTGCTGATAGCAGGCCGGGGTGAAGGCGGCAGGATCGAAGCAGACTCGCTGCAGCGGAAGTTCAGCAACACCGGGCAGCGGCAGGCTGTCGGCATGCAGGATAAAGCTACCTGGGGATGTGGCAGCCAGGGAAGCGATTGACATCGAAAAGGCCCTTGGTTCGAGAGCGGCCATGATAGCAAATCGCCCCTCCCAAACGCCACAAACGCAAATGACAACTTTTATCATTTGAATTTGTGATAAGATAAGTCCGCCCGTTTGGGGCCCGGTTTTTCGCTGATTTCACCAAGAAGGATGTAACGATGAAGATCTCCTCCCCCCTGGCCACCGCGCTCATACTCGCCAGCCTGGTCGGTTTTCAGGCCGAGGCCAACACCGAAACCCGTCAGGTGACCGATGCCAATGGCAAGACCCAGGTCGTGCCCGCCCAACCCAAGCGGGTCGTGGTGCTGAGCGAAATCGATCTGGATACAGCCCTGACCCTGGGGCTGCAGCCGGTCGGCACCGTCAACGGTCGCGGTCAGGGCACACTGCCCCGCTACCTGCTGAACAAGGCGGGCGAGCATATCGCCGTGGTCGGCGATCTGGACAACCCCAATCTGGAGCGGCTGATCGATCTGGAGCCGGACCTCATCCTGACCGGCCAGACCAAACCCGAGCTGCTGACTCTGCTGCAAGAGATAGCCCCCACCGTCGTCACCGGCAACTGGGGCGACTCCTGGAAGGAGATCTTCAATCGCAGCGCCCACGTGCTGAACCGGGACACCGAGGGCAAGGCCTTCCTCGCCCAGTATGACGCCCGCCTGCAGGAGGCACGCAGCAAGCTTGCCAAGCATCAGGGCGAGCGCCTGAGCATAGTGCGCTGGAACCCGAAGGGCCCGAGTTACATGCACAGCGGCACCTTCGCCAGCAGCGTGGTGGAAGAGATGGGGCTGACCCGTCCCACCCACCAGATCGGCGACAAGACCCCCCACTCCCCGGCCCTGAGTCTGGAGTCCCTCAACCTGCTGGACGGTGACTGGCTGGTGATCGGCACCCTGAGCGCCAGCGGCGATGCGGTGGATGCCATGAAGCAGGCCGAGCAGACCCCCGCCTTCCAGCAACTGAACGCCATCAAGGGCAAGCGCTTTGACGCCGTGGACGGATCGCTGTGGACCTCCACCGGCGGCCCCCAGGCTGCCCTCAAGGTGATCGATGATGTCGAGCAGCTGCTCGCCAAACCGGACGCGGCCCCCATCACCCAATAAGCCCCTGCGCCACCTGCGCTCCTGTGGCAAATAAAGAAGCCCGCATCCTGCGGGCTTCTTGTTGATGAGCTTTTCGGTCGCCCTATTCAGGCAGTGGCAGCGCCTTTCTATCGAGCTTACCGCTGCCAGTCTTGGGCAAGGCATCGAGCAAAAGAATGCGCGCTGGCACCATATAGTGCGGTAACGTGGCCTGCAGCCCCTTGCGCAGGGCAAGGCGATGGAGGATCACCCCGGCGTTGGCCTCCACATAGCCCACCAGCATGGCCTCGTCCCCCTCGCCGACGAGGCGCACCGCCGCCTCCTGCACCCCGGGTTGACGACGAAGGCCCGCCTCTACCTCCCCCAGCTCGATACGAAAACCGCGCAGCTTGACCTGATCGTCGCGCCGCCCCAGATAGAAGAAGCGATCCATCCCCAGTCGGCGCACCCGGTCTCCGGTGCGATAGAGGCGATGGGCATCGACCCGCAGGAAAGCCGCCGCCGTCAGGCCGGGCTTGCGCCAATAGCCTTCACACAGGGCCGGGCTCTCGATGCAAAGCTCCCCACACTCCCCCTCAGATACCGGCAACCCCGCCTCGTCCAGCACCCAGTGGCGGTAGCCGGGCAGGCTGTGGCTGATGGTGATCTGCCCATTGGGTGGGGGCCAGCGCACCTCGCTCACCAGGGACCAGACGGTGGCCTCGGTCGGCCCGTAGCAGTTCCACAGCCGTTTGGTGCAGCCGCAGAGCTGCTCGGCCAATCCCGAATCCAGCGCCTCGCCGCCACACAGGGCGGTGAGGCGCGCGTCCCCCTGCCAGCCTGCTTTGAGCAGCATGCGCCAGCAGGCTGGCGTGGCCTGCAACCAGTTGATGGAAGGGTCGGCCTCGAGCAACGCCATCATTCCCAGGGGATCCTTGTTGTGCTGGCTGCCAGCCACCGTCAGCCGGCCACCGCCCCAGAGCGGCCCCAGCATCTCCAGCAGCGAAATATCAAAGGCTGGCGTAGTAATAAAGAGCCAGTGGCAGTTCGGCGAGAGCCCGAGCCGCTCGCGGATCCCGTCGAGGAAGCAGAGCAAGGCCCGCCGGCTGATGACCACCCCCTTGGGCTCGCCGGTGGAGCCCGAGGTGAACATCATGTAGGCCGCCAGCGCATCGTCCACCCTGGGCCACTCAACCTCCGCGTGACCCAGACCGGCGAGGGAGCGCAGCGGACAGCCGCAGGCTGGCACCGCCCTATGCCCATCGCAGATCACCGCCGAGAGATGGGCCTGACGGGCGATGCCCTGCAGCCGCTCCACCGGAAAATCCGGCTCAAGCGGCACAAAAGTGAGGCCAAGCCGCAGGCAGGCCAGCACGCTGGCCACCAGATCCGGGCCTCTCTCCAGATAGAGGCCGACCCGCTCTCCCACCGCCAACCCCTTCAGACGGGCGGCGATCTGACCGACCCGCTGGTTAAGTTCGCCATAGTTGAGCCAGGCACCGGGGCCTTGCTCACTCATACCGACCCCGCCCATGCCGATGGCGGGGGCCAGCGGGGTGGCGGCGAGGCAATTGGCCAGACGCGAGCTCAGGGTCTGCTCGGCGGCCAGCCTGCCTTGCGGCGAGCCCACCGCCCGATTGGCTTTCTGTTTGACGAAAGGTTGGTCAACCTGGTTCAGGGCACTCATAGCACCTCCTCGGGCAGCCGCACCAGCCAGTGCTGATAGAGCCGACTGGGGGACGGGTGGGCCTTGAGATCTCGCAGGGTGAGTGGTGCACGCTCGCCGGCGAAGGCGGTATTGAGGGCCGCCAGCAGGGCGAGCTGTTGCACCGAATCCACCCCAAGTTCACACAGGGTCTGCTGCCAGACACCGGGCACACCGCATTGCCACTCCCACAGGGCCACCAGCGGACGGGCCGCAGGCGGACAGGGCTTGGCGACTGGCGCTGCGGAGCGCCCTGCCACAGGGGCAGGCAGGCTCATCTCATCGAGTCTGGCCGGCAGCGCAAGGTTCGCCCCCGCCAGCCAGCCGAGTTCAGCCAGCCAGGCGGCCAGCACAGCGTCTGCCTGCGCCATGGGGATCAGATCCCCGTCGAACTCGAGGCGCAGGCTGAGCTGGCCCCCTCGGGCATTCACCACCAGGGAGAGCGGCAGTTCTACCTTCTCCACCACGGCGCCGAAGTGCGGCACCAGTTGATGGGGCTCGGGCTGCTCCGGCTGCGCCAGCACAGGGTAGTTTTCGAACACGAACAGGCTCTGGAACAGACGGGCCCTGCCCTGCGTCAGCGCTGCGAGCGACTGGGTACCGTGCTCATTGAGTGCCATCAGGTCCGACTGCAGCCGGGCGATATGCTCGGCCAGGGTCGCCTCGCTGCGCCAATCCAGGGCGAGCGGCAGGCTGTTGATATAGAGGCCAACACTCTCGGTGATCCCCTCGATGGGGAAATCCCGGCCCGGGGTCACGTTGCCCACCAGGGTGATGTCGTCGCCACAGCAGCGCGCCAGCAGGCGATGCCAGGCATACTGGGCCAGCAAGCCCGTGGTCACCCCCAGCTCGCGAGCACGGGCTTCCAGTTGAGCCGACACGTGTGGCGCCAGGGGTTGGCCGCACACCGCAGGCCTGTGCTGTGTCAGCTGCGGCTCCAGCGCCACCCCGAACAGGCAGGAGAGATCGTTGGGCCGGGCCAGCAGCTCGGCGCGCCCCTGCCAGTAGGCCTCGCTGGCGCGGGTTTGGCTGGCAATATGGCGGCCAAATTCGAGCCAGGCCCCATCCGGTTCGGCGTGCGGCAGCAGGCCGTTCATCAGGGCTTGGTAGCAGCGATGCAGGGCGCCCAGCAGCACGGGGCCACTCCAGCCATCCAGCACGCCATGGTGGGCACTGAAGATAACCTTGTGGTGATCGGGCGCCAATTTGAAGCAGGCGACCCGCAACAAGGGAGCCTGTTCCAGCGGGATCGGGCGGGCCAGATCCTGCTGGCGATAGGCTGCGATGCGCGCCTCGGCCTGCTCATCCCCCACCAGATCCTGATAGTGGAATGGCAGCTCGGCATGGCACAGGATACGTTGTAGTGCCACCCCATCCGCCAGCACCAGTTCGCTGCGCAGGGCCGGCCAGCGGGCGATCTGCGCCTGCCAGGCCTGGCGGTAGACGGCCAGGTCCAGCGGCTGGCGATACGCCATTTCGGTCTGCAGATGGTAAGCCGTGTCACGAGGCGCCAGCGTCCTGTGATAGAGCATGCTCTGCTGCAACGAGGTCATGGGCAACAGTGTCTCCACCTCGCGCCCGCTCAGCACCTGGTCGAGCGCCGCTTGCGAGAGACCAAGCCCCGGGAAGTCGCTCGGGGTGTGGCGCGGGGCGCTCACCCCACAGCAGTGATCCACCAGGGCACGCAGGTTGGCCGCCAATCTCACCATCAGGGCGTCGCTCCCTTGCTGGTTGAGGGCGCCGACCTGGCGCAGAGTGAGGCAGCCGTCATAGATGCCCCCGTGCAGACTGATGAGCTCGCGCGGCAAGTTGTCCGGCGACGTGGGCGCCCCTGGCGCCATGGGCAGAGGCTGCCAGGGCTGACCTGCGGCACCCTTCGCTCGTGATGCCTGATGGCTGCCCCCCAGGTAGTTGAAGACGATGAGGGCCTCGGGCAGCTCCCAGCCACGGGGATGGTGCAGACGCAGGGCATTGAAGCCCACCCCCTTGTCCGGCACGACCCGCAGCCGCTCCTTGGTGGCGCACACCAGCGCATCCCACTCTGGCTCATCGGCCAGCGCCAGCGGATAGGTACTGGTGAACCAGCCCAACGTGCGGCTCACATCGAGCTCGGCGTCTATCGCTTCACGGCCATGCCCTTCCAGCATCACGCAGTGCCGGCTACCGTAACCGAGATCGCTCAGGGTGCGCGTCAGGGCGGCCAGCAACAAGTCGGGCACCCGGGTGAAGAAGGCCTGATTGGCAGGGTCAATCAAGCGGGCCGTGGTCTCCTTGTCCAGTTGCAGCAGGCTGGCGGCGGCGCGGCCATCGGCGGCGCGCTGCGCTTCCAGCAGGCCTCGCTGGCTGCCCTCCCCCTGGGCCAGCCAGAACGCCAGCTGATCCTCTTCGCGCAGGGCGTAGGCGGCCAGCCCTTCGCCCCACTGGCGATAGCTGCTGCCCTTGGCGGGCAGGGGCTCGCCCCTGCTCGCCCGGGCGAGATCCTCGGCCAGAATGCGCCAGGAGACGGCATCGATAACCAGATGATGGAAGGCGAGGAAGAGCCCCTCCACCGGCTCTGCCTCACCCTCGATGGTCAGGTTGCGCAGGCGGGCCCAAGCCAGGGTGTGGCCACTGGCGGGATCGAGATCCCCCTGCAGTTCGGTCAGCCGGGCCTGCAGTTCAGCCGCGCCGAGTGCCCCTGCATCCAGGGTCGGCAAGGATGGCAGCGCCAGCTCGGCCAGATAGCGCTGGCCGCCCGGGGTCACGGCCAGGCGCAGGGCGTCGTGGTGCTGGCGCAGGGTGGTCAGCCAGCCATGCAGGGCGGCATCGTCCACCCCGGCGGGCAGGCGCAGTATCACCCCCTGATTCCAGTGGCCCGGCCTCGCGAAGCCCTGCTCGAAGAACCAGTGCTGGATGGGATGAAGTGGGAAGTCACCTGTCAGGCAGCCCTGCTCCGTCTGGTGATTGACCGCCTGCTGCTGGCCGAGCTGACGGCAGAGATGGCGCACGGTTTTGGCCTCGAACACGTCCTTGACGCTGCAGTGCAGCCCCGCATCCCGCAGCCTTGTGGTGAGCTGGATGCTGAGGATGGAATCCCCCCCCAGACGGAAGAAGTCATCCTCCACCCCAAGCGGCTGCTTGAGCACCCCCTGCCAGATGGCGAGCACGGTTTGCTCCAGCTCGCTTTGTGGCTCGCGCTTGCTCTGTTGCCAGTCAATGGCTGGCAGGCGGCGCAGGTCCAGCTTGCCATTGGGGGTAAGCGGCATCTCGGTGAGCCAACAGAGCCGCACCGGCACCATGTATTCGGGCAGGCATTCGCCCGCCTGTTGCAGCAGGGCCTCGCCGTCCGGCTCACTCGCCCCCGCATGCAAACAGGCGTACGCCAGCAGGCGGCCGTCTTGCACCACTACCTTGATCTGGCGAATGGCCGGGCACAGCGCGGCGACTTGCGTCTCTATCTCGCCGGGCTCGATGCGATAGCCCCGCAGCTTGATCTGCTCATCAATCCGGCCCAGATATTGGATATTGCCGTCGCGGCGCAGCAGGGCCCGATCGCCGGTGCGGTAGAGGCGATGGGCACGACCGTCGAGAGCCAGCTCGATAAAGGCCTCTTGGGTTCGCTCAGGCAGATTGAGGTAGCCGCGGGCAAGGCCGAGACCACTCAGGCAAAGCTCGCCGGGCACCCCCACCGGGCAGAGGTTGCCCCCTTCGTCCAGGATCAGCGCTTTTAAATTGCTGATAGGCTGGCCTATGGTGATGGGCTGACCCAGCACGAGCCGCACGCAGAGCGCCGTGACGGTGCACTCGGTCGGGCCATACATGTTGTAGAGCGCAACCCGCTCCCCCCAGCGTTCCACCAGGCTGCTCGGGCAGGCTTCGCCGCCAAAGCCGATGGCCTTGAGGGAACCGAGATCGGTCGGTGGCAACAGGTTCGCCAGCAGGGCGGTGGGCAGGATCATATGGCTGGCGCCACAGTTGATCGCGGCCGTGATGGCTCCTTCGCCCGGCTCGCCAAAATGCAGGGCTGCGCCGCAGTAGAGTGGCAGCAGGGTGGTCATGTTGCCCGCATCGAACGACAGAGACATGCTGTTGAACATGGTCCCGTTCTGATCAAGGGCGATGCGTTCTGCATGATCTGCCATCAGGTTGACCAGGCTGCCCTGCTCCACCATGACCCCCTTGGGCAGGCCTGTACTGCCGGAGGTGTAGATGATCTGGGCCAGCATGGCGGCGTCCCGGGGGATGGCGGGAACCTTGCTTGGCAGCCCATCCAACGCCAGCCGATGCAGGTTGTGGTAACCGACATCTGTGTCCATAAGGGTCTCGGCGAGCCGGGCGTCCGGCTCCCCTCCCAACACCAGCACAATGGCGGCGTCGCTCAGGATATGGGCCAGCCGCTCGGCGGGATAGGCGGGATCCAGCGGCACATAAGCCGCCCCCGCCTTCCAGCTGGCGAGCAGGGCGACCACGAAGGCGATATCCCGTCTGGCCTGGATGCCGATGGCGGCCCCATGCGTCACGCCTCGGGCCAACAGCCAGTGGGCCAGCCGGTTGGCGCGCTCTTCCAGCTCGCCGTAACTCAGGGCACCCTCGCCGTCACTCACCGCCAGCGCGCCCGGGAACTGCGCGGCCCGCCGTTCGATATGGCAGAGCAGGGTGTCGCGGCTGGGGTAATCCAGCGGCAGGCTGGCGAGCTCAGCGGCGAGCGCCGCCTGGTCTTTACCTGCCTCCAGCGGCAGTTGCCAGATATCGGTCTCGGGGGCCGCCACCACGGCGCGCATCAGGTGCAGCAGCCGGTCCGCATAACGTTCAATAGTGTCACGCTCGAACAATGCGGTGGCGAACAACCAGTCCACCCGTACCGAGTCCATCAGCTCGGTCACCTTGACCGAGATGTCAGTCTTGGCGGGCAGCACGGGGGAGGTCTCCTCCACCAGCTGGCAGCCGGGGATGAGATCGTTGAAATCTACCTTGGCCTGATAGACCAGCATGATCTGGAAGATGGGGTTGATGGCGGTGGTGCGATCGGCGCCAATGGCCTCGGCCAGCGCCTCGAAGCGGTAGAGCTGGTGATCGAAGGCCGCCAGATCCTCTTCCCGGCACTGTTGCAGGTAGTCGACAAAACTGGGGTGACCGTCTAGCCGGGTGCGCAGCACCAGGGTATTGACGAAGAAGCCCACCAGTGACTCGATTTCGTGGCGCTCGCGATAGGCGAGCGGCGTGCCGATGACCACCTCCTTCTCGCCGCTCTGGCGCACCATCAACAGGGCAAACAGGGCGTGCAGGCCGATGAAGTTGGAGGTGTTGTGGCGCTGGCACAGCCGCTTGAAGCTCTCCCACAGGGCGTTGTCGATGATGGAGAAGACCAGCTCGCCGCCGCTGGCCTGATGGGCCGGCCGCGGCTTGTCGAGCGGCAGGCCGTGCACCTCGGGGCTGCCACCGAGGCGGTCAACCCAGAACGGCTTGAACTCGGCGTGATAGTCGAGAAAGCGCGGCGAGTTGAACCAGTGGGCATAGTCAAGATAGGTGAGCGGCAACTCGGGCACGCTCAAGGGCTCCCGGTTCTGATGGGCCAGGAAGGCGCGCTTCAAGTCGGCAAACATGTTCTTGACCGACCAGCCGTCCGAGATGATGTGGTGCTGGGTGATAAGCAGCACGTGCTCGCGCTCGCCGAGGCGAATCAGCTGTACCCGGCTGAGGTCCCCTTTGGTCAGGGAGAAGGGGCGCCCTATCTCTTCGCGTACCCGTCTGGCCACATAGGCCTCGCGCTCGGCTTGCGGCTGCTGGCTGACGTCTTCCACAGGCAAGGTGAAGGGAACATGCGGCAGTATCTCCTGAGCCCCCCTGCCCGCCTCGTCCTTGACGAAACGGGTGCGCATGCTGGGGTGGCGGGCAAAGAGGTGATCGAAGGCGAACGCCAACGCCGCCGTATCCAGCTCGCCGTGTACGCGAAAATAGACCGGCATATTGTAGAGGTGGGAGGCCTCCTCGTACTGCTCGATAAACCAGAGTCCGCTCTGGGAGGAGGAGAGTGGCCCGCGCAGAGCCCCTTGCGCTTCACTTTGCGCAAGAATGGGCGCCTCGAAGGCGGCGCGGGCGGCCAGACAGCGCACCAACTCAGCCTTGTGCGCCTTGATGGTGGCGCCAATGGCGGGGGTCAGCGCCTCCTTGCTCGACTGGGAGACCAGCTGCCCCTTGTCGTTGAGGGCCAGCTTGATCCCCTGGCGTTCCAGCTGTTTTAGCAGCGTTATCATATTGTTCATCACTTACCTCAGGCGCTCAGGGTGGCGCCGCCGTCGACGACCAGATCCTGCAGCGTGATATGGCTGGCCAGGCTGGATGCCAGGAAGAGCACGGTATTGGCGATCTCCGCCGGGGTGGCGATTTTGCGCAGGGGAATGCCGAGCTTGAACTGATCCGGCAGCCCGGCAAGGGTGCGGGCCATGGCCCCCTCGTCCGGCAGCATGCCCCGCAGCATGGGGGTATCCGTCGAGCCCGGCGACACCAGGTTGACCCGCACGCCAAAGGGGGCCAGCTCCAGCCCCACCGTCTGGGTCAGACTAGTGACCGCCGCCTTGGAGGCGCAGTAAGCCGCCATCTGCATGCGCGGCACATGGGCGGCGTTGGAGCCGATGGTGACGATGGCGCCGCGCCGCTGCGTCTTGAAGTGGGGCACCAGGGCCCGCAGCAGATAGAAGACGCCGCTGGCGTTGACCGTCATGCAGTCGTGCCAGTCGTCATCGCTCAAGGCTTCGGTGGGACCGAGGCGCAAGACCCCGGCTCCGTTGACCAGCACATCCAGTCCGCCGTCTGCCAGCAGTGCTGCGCAACAGGTGTTGACCGCTGCGGCATCACCGATGTCGAGCAGCCGGGTGGCATAGGGGTAGTCTGCCTCGGGGAACGCCAGATCCAGCCCCACCACGGCGGCGCCAGCGGCCACGAACTGCTCCGCCACCTCGCGCCCTATGCCACGGCCGGCCCCGGTCACCCAGACCCGCTTGCCACTGAAATCAAAGGCCATTTTTTGCTGTTCCATCTTCACGCACCCCATCACCAGACCATCTCCACGCTCTCTTCATCCTCGGTCAGCTTGCCGTCGAGGAAGCGGCAGAAGTCATCGAGACGGGGATGATCGAACACGTCGGAGACCTTGACCTGCACCCCGAACTCGGCACCGAGCCGGTTCACTATCTGTATGGTCTGCAGGGACTGGCCCCCCAGCTCGAAGAAGTTGTCCGCAGGCGCCATGGTGGCGAGCCCCAGGATCTGCTGCCAGATGGCGCCAACCCGGTTCTCCGTCTCGCTGCCGAGGGATTCTTTGCCAAGGAGTAGCGCCTCGCCCCCCCCCTGGTACTGAGCCAGCAGGGCCTTGCGATCCAGCTTGTTGGAGCCGGTACGGGGCAGCTGGTCATAGTGGCGATAGTCGGTGGGGATCATGGCGACGGGCAGCACCTTGGCGAGCTGCGCCTTGATGGCCCGGCTGTCGCGCTCGGAGCCTGCCACGAAAGCCACCAGCCGGCGCACGCTGCCAAGGCTAATGCCCTGCACGCAGGCCTCGTCCACCCCGGACAGGACCAGCAACTGGGCCTCCACCTCGCCGGGCTGGATGCGATAGCCGCTGATCTTGAATTCGTTGTCGCGCCGACCGAGATAGACCAGGCGGCCAGCCACCAGCCGCACCCTGTCGCCAGTGCGATAGACGGGCAGCGCCTGCTCACCGACCCGAAGGGTCTCAAAGCTCCCCTGCACGCCACCCACATAGCCGTTGGCAAGCTGCGGGCCGAACAGCACCAACTCACCCTCGCTGGCTGGCTGATCCCCTGCCCCCAGAATGAGCGCCTGCATGCCGGGCAGCGGCAGGCCGATGGGCAGCTGGGTCTGGTTCGGGTCTTCCTGCTGCAGCTCCTGGGTGGCGACCACCACAGTGGTCTCGGTGGGGCCGTAGGTGTTGAACAGGCGCACGTCGGCGCGACCCTGCCGCTGCCACTGGGCCAACTGCTCGGGGTAGACCGCCTCGCCGCCTATGATGACGGTGGCCAATCCCGAGGGAATGTGGGCCTGGCCCGCCGTCAGCGCCACCACCCACTCGTTCCAGAACGCCGTGGGCAGATCGAGGTGGGTGATCCCCATCTCCTCCACCCCGGCTGCAAAGGTGGGCATGGATTCGAGCAGGGTGTCGGTGCGCAGCACCAGGGTAGCGCCAGCGCTTAAGGTGGCGAACACCTCCTCTATGCTGGCGTCGAAGTTGAAGGGGGCAAATTGTAGCATCCGCGCTCCTTCATCCAGGTGATAGCGGCAGCGGGCGGCGGCGGCGAAGTGATCGAGCGCCCCGTGACTGACCGCCACCCCCTTGGGCAGACCGGTCGAGCCCGAGGTGAACATCAGGTAAGCGACGGCGCGACCAGCGGCCGGCTGATTCAAGCGGTTGTCGCTCAGCAGATCCCCCGCCAAGAGGGTACGGCCTTCAAACAGGCTGGCCAGCTTGTGGCGATACTCCGCCTGGGTGATCAGGGTCTTGACCTCGCCAAGGCGCAGGATATGGCCCTGGCGCTCCAGCGGCTGCTCGGGGTCGAGCGGCACATAGACGGCGCCCGCCAACAGCACCGCCAGCTGGGCGAAGATGGCCTGGGGGCTGCGGGCCAGCATGACGCCCACCTTGTCGCCGGGGGCAACGCCGGCAGCCTGCAGGGCCGCTGCCATCTGCTCGCAACGAGCCAACAGCACCTCATAGCTGACGCTCGCCTCCCCCTGTATCAGGGCGATCTTGTTCGGGGTCTGGGCGGCGAAGTGGCCGAGCGCGTCCAGCACAGGGCGCACCTTGATCACTTCGTGAGCCGGAGCCGTGATCATGGATCCCAGCCGCTGCTCGGCCAGCCAGTCGGCCTTGAGGGTGCCCAGGGTCTGGGCGGGCTCGGTGAGCCAGCGGCCCAGCAGGGCGAACAGGGTATCGGCGATAGTCGCCAGATCGGCCTGCTGATAGCAACCGGGATTGGCATCCAGATCCAGTCTGGGTTGACCATCGGCCCCCACCTGCACCTCTATGGTGAGGTCCTCCACCGGCCCGGCGCTGATGTTGAGGATATGGGCACTGAGCGGCCCGAAGCGGCGGGCGTGATCGAACGGCATGATGTTGACCAGGGGGCCGAACAATCGCTTGTCTCCTCCCACCAGGCCCAGGTCTCGGCGCAGCAGCTCATAGCGGTAGTGCTGGTGCTTGCGCACACCGCGCTTGGCCTTGGCCACGGCCCCAGCGGCCCCCGCCAGATCCAGCCCCTCGTCGAGCACCAGCGCCAGCGGCGTGATGTTCATCTGCATGCAGGGCACGGTTAGCGACGCCGACCCGATGCGGTTCATCATCATCAGGCCGAGCAGGGTCTGTTGCTGGCCGCTGGCAAGGGAGAGCTGGGCCGAGAGGCCGGCCAGCAGCAGATCGGGCCAGCCCAGCTTATGTTCGTCGGCAAAGCCGGTCAGCGCCTGCCACAGCGCCGCCGGCAGGGGCCGGCTCTCGCGAATAAATTCGGCGGCGATGGGGGCGCGAGTGTCGCTAAAGGATGTCACCTCGGGCCAAGCCTGCAATTGCGCCTGCCAGAAGGTGCGAGCGGCGGCGTTCTTGCCGCTCTCCTCGCGGGCCCGCTCTTCGGCCAGTACCTCATCCAGCAGGCCAAACGGCGATGGCGACGGCGCAGCCCCGGCCAGCCCTTCGCCATAGAGTTCGGCGATGCGCTGGAACAGCAAGGTGGTGCCAAAGCCGTCCAGGGCGATGTGGTGCACACAGCTGTAGAGGTAATCCCGGCCGGGGCCACGCAGCAGAGCGAAGCGGCAGGGAGCCGCCTCGGTCAATGCGAACGGGCGGCGCAGATCGGCCCAAGCCCAGTCGCGGGCGGCAGCCTCGTCGTCGCTTTTAAGGTTCACCTCGTCATAGGTGAGTGGCGCATTGGAGGAGACGAAACCGACCGCCTCCCCATCGTCTTCAAAATGGCCCTTGAGCGCCTCGCACTCACCCACAGCCCGGGTGAGTGCCGCCACCAGCAGGGCTGCGTCGACCTTGCCATCGAAGGCGATACACTCGGCGGTGTTGAACATCGCCTTGTCGTCGTTGAGTAGATGACCGGACCAGAGCCCCTGCTGGGGTATGGTCAGCGGGAAGCGACTCATGGGGTCACCTCCAGGGTCTTTTGTTCGGCAAGCTTTGTTTCGATCACACGCCACCAGCCGTTAAGGGTCGGCAGCTTGGCGAGATCCACGAAACCCAGCTCCACCCCGGCGGCGCGCCACTCGGTGAGCAGGGACATGAAGCGCACCGAATCCAGACCGTAGTCGATGAGGTTCTCGTCCGGGTCAAACTCCCCTTCGTCCTCATCGATATGGCTCAACAGCCGCGCCTTGAGTCCCTCGTAGGTCAGTAATGGATTGGTCTGGGCGGCGAAAGTGGAAGCTGGTGCAAGTGCCAGCACCTCCTCGCAGGGGATCACCTTGCCGCAGCGGGTCGCCACATAGTCCAGTGCCATCTGGTGATCGGCCTGGGAGAAGTCCGCCACCCCGTCTGCCAGGAAGAAGGGCTGGATGTCGCGCATGAAGGCGTCGCAGGCGGTCATCATGCAGCCGATGTGACCATAGATGCCGCCGATGATGAGCTGATCCCGCCCCTGGGCTTTGAGCACCAGCTCGAGTTCGGAGCGCTGGAAGGCGCTGTAGCGCCACTTGACCAGCACGCTATCGTCGCTCTCAGGGCGCAGCCCTGCCACCACCTGCTGCAGCTCGGGGCGCGTGTTCAGACCCGGGCCCCACATGTCGTTGAGCAGGGCGCGATCGTCGGGGGATTGATCCTTGGGCTGGGCCGTGTAGTAGACCGGGATGCCGAGGGCCTTGCACTGTTTGCGCACCGCGGCCAGACGCTCGGTGAGCGTGGCGATCAGCGGGCTGTTCTCGCCATAAAACGCGGTGAAGTACTCCTGCATATCGTGAATGAGCAAAGCAGCGCGTTTGGGCTCCAGCGTCCAGTTGACCTTGTTGGCCTTCCACTGCTTGGGCATGGCGTAGTTGTTCAGGGTTGGGATAGCCATAACGTCATGATTCCTTTTTAGTTTTGAGCTGTTGTCAGGGGCTGGCTTGCGGCGATGATCTCGGCGATACGTGCACGCAGCCCCTGTTTGTCAATCTTGCCCACCGCCGTCATGGGCAGGGCATCCAGGGTTTCGAAACGGTCGGGCAGCTTGAAGTCCGCCACGCCGCGCGCGCGCAGAAACTTGCGCAAGGCCAGCGGCTTTAACCCGGGATCCGCACTGACGATAAAGGCGCAGCTCTTCTCCCCCATGGCGCTATCGGGCATGGAGACCAGGGCCGCCTGGGTGATGGCCGGGTGGTGCAGCAGCTGGTTTTCCACCTCTTCCGCCGCTATCTTCTCGCCGCCCCGGTTGATCTGATCCTTTTGCCGCCCCACCACCGTCAGGTAGCCGTCCTGGTCTTGCACCACCAGATCGCCGGAGCAGTAGAAGCCCTCGCTATCAAACACCCGGGCGTTGTGGGCCGGGCTCTGGTAGTAACCACGGAAGGTGTAGGGGCCACGAGTGTGCAGGGCACCGGGCTGGCCGGGGGCGACCGGGTTGCCCGCCTCGTCCAGAATGCGCACCTCGTCGTCCGGGCTCATGGGGCAGCCCTGGGTGTGAATGATCTTCTCGTCGGGGTCAGAGAGCCGGGTGTAGTTGACCAGCCCCTCCGCCATGCCGAACACCTGTTGCAACCGGCAGCCGAGCAGCGGGGTGATCTTTCTGGCCACCGCTTCGGCCAGCTTGGCGCCCCCCACCTGCAGCACGTCGAGGCTCGCAAGCTGGCTGCGCACGGCCGGGTCAGATTCGGCCGCTTGCAGCCAGAGGGCGACGGCTGGCGGCACCAGGGAGGTGAGGTTGATGCGGTGGCGGGCTACCAGCGGAAAACAGCTCATGGGACCGGGATCTGGCGCCAGCACCACGGCGCCGCCCGCCTCGAACACCCCCAGCGCCCCGGGGGAGCTCAGGGGGAAGTTGTGGGGGGCCGGCAGGGCGCACAGATAGCGGGTATGGGGGCCCAGCCCGCAGAGATCAACGCTGCGGCGCACGCTGTAGTAATAGTCGTCATGGGTGCGGGGGATGAGCTTGGGGGTGCCTGTGCTGCCGCCGGAGAGCTGGAAGAAGGCCACCTCGTCCGCCGGACTCGGGCCATAGGCGGGGACGGCCCATCCCTCGCTCTTGGCCTGATCACTCAGCCAATGAGTCAGCCCCAGTTCCCCGTTCTCGCCATCAAGCAGCGCCAGCTCGGCGCCTATGCTTCGCAGCAAGTCACTGTTGCGATCCCCATTGGCAAACAGCGAATGGGCGAGCGAGCCAATAAAGAGCCGGGGTCGGATCTGCTCGGCGTAAGAGGCCAGCTCCAGCCGGTTGTGGCTAAAGAGGGCGTTGACCGGCGCAATCCCCGCTTTGAGCAGGGCGAAAAACACCAGATAGAACTCGGCCACATTGGGCAGCTGCACCAGAGCTGTGTCGCCCACCTTGAAGCCATGACGAACGAGCCGCCCGGCCAGCCGACTGGCGCCTTCATCCAGCTCGCGATAACTGACACTGCGCTCGCCGCAGAGGATGGCAGTGGCATCCGGCGCCACTTCACACTGGCGATCCAGCATGATGGTCAGGGGCTCACCGCGCCAATAGCCCTTGGCACGATACTGCTCGGCCAGTTCCCGGGGCCAGCGGGTGTAAGGCAGGAAGCGGTTGGCCTGAGTCATAGCGCCACCTCACTGCCAAGGCCCAGGGCGTTTAACATGGTGCCCAGCTTGGTGCCGGTCTCGGCCCACTCCATGGCGGGATCCGAGCCTGCCACTATGCCGGCGCCGGCAAACAGCTCCACCTGATGGCCATTGAGCACACCGCAGCGGATCACCACGGCCCACTCCCCATTGCCCTGGCTGTCACACCAGCCGACGATGCCGCTGAACAGGGCGCGTCTGAAGGGTTCCTGCTCGCGGATAAACTGACGCGCCAGCTCGGTGGGATAACCGCACAGGGCCGGGGTCGGATGCAGCTGGCAGGCCAGGGAGAGCACAGAAGCCTGACCCGGATGCAGCTGGCCAGCGATGGGCGTGCCCAGATGCCAGAGGGTATCCGTGCTCATCAGGGTGGGATTGGCGGGAATGGCCAGCTCGCGGCAGTGCGGGGTCAGCACCCGGCGGATCTCGTCGATCACCAACTTGTGTTCATGCTGATCCTTGCGGGAGGCCAGCAGATCGCGGGCCACCTGCCGGTCCTGCTCCGGCTCGCCGTAGCGCTTGGCAGAGCCCGCCAGCGGATGGGTGAAGACCTCGCCCCCGCTGACCCGCAGCAGCAGCTCCGGGCTGGCGCCGAGCAAGCGGCGATCTTGCCCGAGCGGCAGGGAGAAGTGAAAGGCATGGGGGTTCTGGCTCATCAGGCGGGCCAGCACCTGCTCGGGATCGGCGGGCTTGTGCAGCGTGAGGATCAGCTTGCGCGACAACACAACCTTGGCAAGGTGACCCTGTGCAAACGCATTTAGCGCCGAGCTGACCGAGGCCTTGAATTCGGCCGCCGCCGGCGTGCTCTGCACCGAGATGACCTGGTTGGTCTCGGCGGCACGCTCCGCTGCGGGCGTTCGCACTCCCCGCTCATAACGGCCGGGCACATAGAGGCAGGAGGCGTCGGCCGGGTCGAACGCGAAGGCGCCGATCAGCAGCGGATTAGCTTGCCCTGCGGCCTCGGCCGCCGCCAGAGCCCTCGCTATCTGTCGCTCCAGCAAGGACCATTCGCAGGCGGGCGTGGTGATAGGCTGACCCAGGTCGTAGGCGCTGATCGTGCCCTGACTTGAGGTAAACAAGAAATCGGGCGGGGACGCAGCCTGGGCAGGCGCGCTATTTTCCATCACAAGAGTATCCACGTTACACCCTCAAATATGATTCAAAATGATAATGATTATCAGTTTGCATTTGTGGGGCGGTAAAATACTCGCTTTGAAATCACCCGGTCAATGGGATTTTTATATCGATAAAACTGGAACTTATCTGTGGATATTGGACAAACCGCGCCACTGGCGGCCTGCCATGCCAGGCATCTAAGGGGTTGCTCGTATGAATACATATTCCATACCCCATATGAGGCGGCGGCAAAAACGGGAGCCGCGTGCTCAGACTGGCAGCCAGGGGTATTTCCCCCTAAGATGGCGCCCTCTGTTTGGTCACGTCCCTCAACTTACGGAACTGTCGATGTTAAAGTACCTGCTTCTGCTCCCTCTCAGCCTGCTGCTGGCAGCCTGTTCGCTCACCCAGTACAACGTCAGCGAAGGTGAAATCAACCAATACCTCAAAGAGAGGGTCGCCTTCGAGAAACAGCTGGGGATCCCCGGCATCATGTCGAGCAAGATCCGCCTGGATGAGATGCACAGCCGCATCGGCCGCGCCAGCGCCGATCGGGTGGAACTTGATGCTGCCGGTGATCTGCAGGTCAGCAGCCCCCTTGGCAGCCAGCAGGTGAAGATCCGCATCTCCCTCAGCGCTCGCCCCGACTATGTGGCCGAGCAGGGTGCCATCTACCTGCGTGACCTCGAACTCATCTCAATCCAGACAGAGCCAGCCGACGTGGGTGCCGCCCTCACACCACTGCTGCCCACCTTCAACCAGTCGCTCTCGCTGTTCCTCTCCCAGACGCCCGTCTACCGGCTGGATGACAGTCGCAAGAACGAAGCCAGGATCAAGGAGAAAGTCGGGGCACTCAAGGTGGAGCCCGGCCGACTGGTCATCCCCTTCAAACTGCTGTGACCCCCAAGCCGTGCCCCTCTGCTCTTAAACCCCCGGGCGCGGCTTTTTCTTCTCAAGCCCCCCACCTTGGTACATAATGCGCACCATTCTCATTTAGATTCATGAGAAGCGTCATAATAAAATCAAACATATGGTGAGAAGGGACATGAGAAAAACCGTACTGGTCCAGGCGATCGCCTGCGCCCTCCTGAGCGGTGCCGCACACGCCGCCGTCAAAGTCGAAGACAAAACATTCAATACCGCCGCCAACATGCTGGCCTACACCGAGTTCGAACTCTCCGGCGAGCCGCTGGCCGAGGCCCTCGGTCTGGATCTGGATGTGCTGGACGCCAACCGCGCCAATGAGCCAACTCCGTTCGACTTCGCCGCTGGCATCGAATCCTACGAGTACTCCGAAGAGGCCATGTACGCCCTCAACTACCAATCCGGCATGGGTCCTCATCTGGTGAACGGGCCGCAAAACCTGGCCCGTGGCGGCACCATGGCCTCTCTGGGGCAACGGGTACTGGCCATGGCCGATGCCGTTGGCTTCCCGGCCGATGAAGTGCCACAAGGCATGTATCCCCTCTCCCTGCCCTATGCCTCCGCCAATCCGGAGTTTGCGCAAGCGGTGAACACCACCCCGGTCAACGGCGATCAGATCACCATCAAGACCGCCAAGGGCAACGAGAAGAGCGTCAGGACACTGATACCGGCCTACTTCCGCGACTACACCACCCTGCGCTGGAGCGGCAGTGACAACCTGCTGGTGCCCGCAGCCGTGGGCGGCATATTGCTCAAAGAGGTGATGTGGTCCCAGGATTTCCTCGGCGGTATGCACGTGGCGGAAACCGATGAAGAGGTGGAAGCGGCTTCCGCCACCATGGATCAGGATGGCAAGCACAAGCTGGGCGTCTCCGCCGCTGACGGTTTCAACGGCATGATGCTGACCGAGCAATCCATCGACAAGCTGACCATCATGCAGAACCAGCTCGGCTTCGACGGCAAGCAACTGGGCGCCAGGATCACCCCGCAATACGATCCGGCCAAGGGCGTCGTCTACTTCCCCCATCAGGTGAAAGTGACCGAAACCAGCAAGCATGACGTGGGCGCCATCGGCAAGCTGGAAGTGGTGGATGACTCCGCCCAGCTACGCGATGCCTGGATGATGCTGTGGCCGCTCTCCGAGTTCTATGCCTTCAGCGATCAGCGCAGCGCCAACACCAACCAGAACGCGGCCTTCCACGCCGTGTTTGACGGCGCGCCGTTTGCCGCCGCCCCGGCTGCCAACCAGGCCAATGATCTGGGCAAGGCAGTCGCGGGCAGCGATGCCTTCTCGCTGGCGATCAATCTCTCCAACCTCACCTTCAAGAACCTGGCCGCCCTGCACTTTGATGCCAAGGCCGGCACCCTGGTCGACAGCTGGCAGGCGGGCAAACAGGGCAAGCACGTCACCACCTTTGACGCCGCTTACGCCCTGGTCGCCCTGCAGATCTTCCAGCGCGCTCAGGATGCGCTGCCAGTCGGTTACGCCGCCGGTGACAATGGCGAGCTGAACCTCAAGACCAAACAGGGTCAGCAGGCACTCGATTTGATCCGCAAGCAGGCCGATTTCATCCTTGCCAATCTCAAGGGCAAAAACGGTCTGGTGCATGACGGCGCCACCCTGGGCGGCAAGCTCGACGCTGGCCACTCCATCGATGCGCAGTTCGCGGCCATCCGTGGTCTGACCGCCGCCTTCCTCGCCACCTCCGATGCAAAGTACCGCACGGCCGCCCGCGAGCTGTTCATCGCGACCGACAAGGCCTACTTCAATCAGAAAGCCGGCACCTGGCTGGCGGGTAAACAGGGTGAATACACCCCCTGGACCCAGGCTGCCATCTCCGGCGCCCTGCGCTCTGCCATGCTGAACCTGCGCAACGAAGGGGCCGAGAAGGCGCCCGAGCTGGAGCTGGCCAAGCTGACCGGTCAGTACGTCAGCTGGTTCCGTGGCACCGTCAACGGCGGCATGCAGATGGCCGAGTGGATCGGTGACTCCGGCGAGAACATCATCGAAGGTGCCGGCAGCGACACCGACGAAGATGGCGTACCGCAAGTGACCGCCGCCGGTGGCCAGCACGGCACCGCCATGGTGATGGCCGCCAAAGCGGTGGTAAGCGAGTAATCATCGCCCTTCACCAGCATGAAAAAGGGAGCCAATCTGGCTCCCTTTGCATGACAGCGTCTGACACAGTTTCAAGGTACTTTTTTCACAACCCGGCTAAACCAGCTTGTCCAGCATCTCCTTGGTCACCAGCACGATCCCCTGCTCGGAGCGGTAGAAGCGGCGGCTATCCTCATCGGCATTCTCGCCCACCACCAGCCCATCGGGCAGGACACACCCTTTATCCACGACCACCCGGCGCAGACGGCAACCGGCGCCAATCTCGACCCCGGGGAAGATGATGGCCTGATCCAGGGTGCAGAAGGAGTGCACCCGCACATTGGTAAAGAGCACCGAGTTGAGCACGAACGAGCCGCTGACGATGGTGCCGCCCGAGAACATGGAGTTGATGGTCATGCCGTGCTGACCATTGCGATCCTGCACAAACTTGGCCGGTGGCGTCAGGGTCTGGCTGGTCCAGATGGGCCAGTTCTGATCGTAGATATCGAGCTCGGGCAGTACAGAGGCGAGATCCATGTTCGCTTCCCAGAACGAATCCAGGGTGCCCACGTCACGCCAGTAGGGCTTTTGCCCCTCGCGCGCCCCGACACAGGACATGTTGAAGGGGTGAGCAAACGCCATCCCCTCCTCCACGATACGGGGGATCACATCCATCCCGAAGTCGTGTTTGGAGTCCTGATTGAGAATGTCCTCCTCCAGCAGCTGATAGAGGTACTCCGCCTCGAAGATATAGATCCCCATGGAGGCCAGCGAGCGATCCTCGCAACCCGGCATGGCAGGCGGATTGGCCGGTTTCTCCACGAAGGCGCGGATCTTGCGCTGCTCGTCAATATCCATGACCCCGAAGGCAGACGCCTCTGCCCGTGGCACCTCGATACAAGCCACTGTCACCTTGGCACCGAGACGCACGTGATCAAGCAGCATGGCGGCGTAATCCATCTTGTAGATGTGATCCCCCGCCAGCACCACCAGGTATTTGGGGCCGTAGTCACGGATGATGTCGACGTTCTGGTAGATGGCATCGGCGGTGCCGCGATACCAGTGCACCTCATCTACCCGTTGCTGGGCAGGCAGCAGGTCGATGAATTCGTTCATCTGGTAACGCAGGAAGGACCAGCCCGATTGCAAGTGGCGCAGCAGGCTGTGAGACTTGTATTGGGTGACCACACCAACGCGGCGGATCCCCGAGTTGATACAGTTGGAGAGCACAAAATCAATGATCCGGAATTTGCCACCGAAATGGACGGCAGGCTTGGCGCGGTTGTCAGTCAACTGCTTCAGGCGACTGCCACGTCCACCCGCCAGCACCAGTGCCATACTCTGGTTCAATAATTGTCGTGCTTTGGCACTATTTTCGGGCTCTAACAACATGATTTACCTCTGCCTTGTTTGATCTATTTTCAACCCATCTTCGCCTGTTTCGGCACCTGTGAAAGTGGTTTCACTCACAATTAACCGATTTCAATTGGCCCTTTTCCAGGAGGTGAGCGGGATCCCATGCTTTACACCCTGAGCTTGGTTAGAATTTCAACATCACACGAATCATCAAGGATGACAAGATGTTGAACAAGCTCGGGAGTAACCTGTTACTGATCGCGGCCATCACCTGTGTTGCTCTGCTGTTGTTACAAGGTATCTGGCTCGCCGTACAGGCAACCCCCTTCACCCTGATCCTCATCGTCGGCACGACCCTGCTCGGCTTTGGCCTGCTGTTCATGCTGGCCTATCGCGCCCGCAACGCCGAGCGTGATCAGCAGGAACAAGTCTGGCTCACGGCACTGCGACTGCGCGATCCCGCCTGTCTGGAGAGCCCGGCGGCCCAGGAGGCCTTGCAACAACTGCTGACCCGGTTCAGTGAAGCCGAGCTCGACGCCCACCGTCAGATCAGCGAGCTACACCATCAGGCGACCCAGGATGAGCTGACCCAATTGCAAAACCGCCACGCGTTCCGGCGCGACATGACGGCGTTGCTGCAGCGGGATCAGGATACCCAGACCGCCACCCTGGTGCTGATCCGCGCCACCGAACTTGGCAAGCTCAATGCCCAGCGCGGCTTTCAGTCGGGGGATGCCTATATCAAGGATATTGCCAATCTCATCACCCGGGTGGTCGGCCGATTCCCGGGTCATCAGGTCTATCGCATCTCGGGAGCCGACTTCGCCGTGCTGGTGCAGCCGGTGGCCAACATACCGCCGCCCCTGCTCGGCCGGGATCTGAAAGTCGCCTTCGACCACTATCAGCAGCAACATGAACTGGAGAGCGCCGCCTACTCGGGGCTAACACGCCTGAGCAGCGGGCAGAAGATAGAGGCGATTCTGGCACGGGCGGATCTGGCTCTGGCCCACGCCCAGACCGAAACGGTCAACGGCTGGGCCATTCAACAGGACGATGACGTGGTGGAACTGCAGGGCCAGCACCACTGGAAGCTGGTGCTCAATGATCTGCTGGAGCAGGAGCACATCAGTTTTACCTATCAGCCCATCCAGCCCATGCACCCCAGCATGCTGGCCTACAACGAGATCTATGCCCGCTTCAGCGGCGCCGACGGCACTGTGTTGCCGACCGACACCCTGTTTGCCATGGCTCAACGGCTGGACATGGTGATGCGACTGGAGCAGATGCTGATCATCCACGTCATGCGCCAGTACCGGGCATTCGGCGCCAACCAGAGCCGCTGGGGCATCAGCCTCTCCAGCAACCTGTTGCAAAACAGCGCCTTCCTGATCTGGCTCGACCGGCAATTGCTCAAGGATCCCAACACCAGCGCCAATCTGGTATTCGAGCTGGATGAGGAGCATCTGGAGCGCAACATGACGGGGGCCAAGCGGGTGTTCGAGCTGCTCAGACGCAACGGCAGTCGTTCCGCCATCTGCAACTTCGGCAAGGGGATAGGGTCGTTTACTCTGTTTCGCGAGCTAAAACCCGACTACATCAAGCTGGATCCTGCCCTGCTCACAGGGCTGGAGCAGGACCTGACCAATCAGCAGTTCGTGCGGATGATCGTTGATGTATCACACCGCATGGGCTGCCAGGTGATAGCGGAAGGGGTGGAGCAGCTTGGCCAGAAACAACTGCTACAGAGCATGTACGTGGACGGGTTGCAAGGTTATCTCATCGCCAAGCCCCAGCCGTTGCGGCCGGATATCAGCCACCTTGGCCTGTTTACTGAGGACGCTTCAACTTCAGCAGAGTCAGAATGATGTCATTGAGCTGGCGATAACGTTCCAGCTCCTTCTGATCGTAACGGGTCGCCAGGGTGGTGGGATTGTGGCGATTCTTGAGGTAACGGTTGATCTGCAGGCGGTTGAACCCCGCCACCTGATAGATCTGGCCCAGCAGGCCATTAAGCTCTTCGTGCTCGAAGCCGGCCCTGGCGAGGTAATCGCTCTGGGCAGGGCTCTCCAGCTGACTGCCCTGTTTGGCGATGCGGCCAGTCTCTTGCAAATAGGAGAGCCACTGTTCGAGATAAAGCGGCTTGCAGCCCGCCAGCAGATTGAAGAAACCCACTGCATCGCAGCGGCACCCGGTTAACAGCAGCACGGCCAGTTGATCGTCATCGCAGCTGAAGGTGACGGGGCCGCTCTGCCCCCAGTCCAGCGCCTGGACCCGGATCTCGGCGCGCTCCCCTGCGATGCCGGTTACGTCGAATACAAACATGGCTCCTCCCGCTCGGCAAAAGGTTGATGATGGACCATACCCCCTACAGGTGCAAAGCCAAATCGCCTTTTCATTCAGCATTCTGTACGCGGGCCATAAAAAAACCGACATCCTCGCGGATATCGGTTCTTCAGGCATCCGATGGCCGTGGCCATCAATGCAGAACGGTTCAGGCGTCCAGTTCGACCAGTGCCTTGGCCAATTCTATGGGTTCGATCTCCTGGCCTTCCAGATCGGCATTCCAGTTCGGGCCGATCAGCACATCGTCCTCGTCCAGATCGTTGATCCAGATGTCGAGGAACTCTTCCAGCTCGATCACTTCCGGCTCGTAGTCGGCCCACTCGTCCACACAATGCAGGCGGGCATCGACCTCGGCCGACCAGAGCGGCATCACATCGGCATCTTCAAATTCGGCAGAGCGGCAGACGACCCAGTCTTCACCGTAACGCAAGCCCCACACCTGACCCGACTCGCGGACTTCTTCGATGAACAGTTGGAAATTGGCGTCAAGATTGTCAGTTAACTTACTCATGGGGCTCTCTCTTTATCGGGTGCTGCGGCCACGGCAGTGCCGAGTGGCAATGCGGTGGCCAAATGGTGTCGCAAAAGTGACATGGACTCAAGCATCTTGGGATTATTCGCACAAAAAACTGCCCGATGCCGTGTTTTACCTGATAAAACGCCTCCCGAAGGAGGCGTTTGCCATGGCCGGGATTAACGCTCCCAGTAAACCTCTTCCAGGCTGTCTTCCTTCTCGGGCAGACCACGAGAGAGGCGCGGGCTGCTCTGGGCCAGCACCTCATAGCTGACCCGGTTGGCGTACTTGCACACCTGGGCCAGGGAGGAGTAGGTCAGAAACTCGGACATGTGCTTGGCGGAGTTCGGCACATTCATGCGGTGATAGGCGTTGGCCACCATGTCGTGCAGCACGGCAGAAAGCGCGCCATCCCCTGCCCCGTTGGTGTTCTTGATCTTCTCCGGGCCCCCCATGTAAGGGGAGATGTGGGAGTAGATGCGGGCAGGCTTGCGGCACTTGTCACGGGCCATGGGACGACTGAACTCATACATGTTGAACTCGGGGATGACACCGGGCAGCAGGGTATGAGTGGTCTCGCGCTTGTAGTCTTCCTCCGTGTAGCTCGCCATGTAGAGGCCGATGGGACCGGCAGTGCAGAGCACCATGTCGGCCCAGTCCAGCGCCTTGTCAGCGGCGCCAAGGGGATCGGCAATGCCGGTCAGGGCCTCGGCCTCATCTTCATTCATCGCCAGCACAGTCACGTTCTCGGCGATGAAATCGCGCCACCACTGGGGATTCTCGGCAATGACGAAGCGGGTGCCCAGCGTCAGCACCACGGGCACGCCAGCCTCGCGGGCGTAGCGCACGGCAGCCATGGCGGCCTCCTTCATGGGAGTGCCATCTTCACCGCGCACCAGATAGGCGGTGATCACCAGGGCGGAGGACTCCTTGATGACGGCTTCGGGAATGTGCGCCACATCGAGGTGATCCATCTTGCCGGCGTTGATGCCAAAGCTGCGCTCACCGCACTCGGTGATGAAGGTGAAGCAGCGACCGACCGGGCCATCCACCGGCTGCAGGTAATCGAGGTTGACGCGGGAAGAGGTGTTGCACAGATAGCGGTAGGCGTAGCTGCCGATGCGGATATCCTGGCTCATGACGCCAAGCAGGATGGAGTGGGAATCCGCCAGCACAGAGTAGTTGTGCATGGTGTTGCCTATGGTGCCACCGGCAAACTCGCTCACCACCATGTTGTTGGCCTTGAGCTCTTCGTAGACCCGTTCGGCCACATCGTCACTGATCACCACAGAGTGGCCCTTGCTCAGACCATAACGGTTCAGGAAGTCCTCATCCACATGGGCTTCGATGTCCACCAGGGTCTGATCGATTCCCACCACATAGGCTTTGCCAAGTTCGGTAAGCAGGGGATTTTGCGGGATCAGGGGATCACGCCTGTCGACCGGGAAGTAGTGTTTGGACTTGCGCTGACCGGGAAATTTCATGGCAATGTTCTGTGCTCTGGGGGAAAGAGGGGCGGGATTTTAACACAATCCGCCGCGCCGAAAAGTCGCCTGATTAAAATAGGGCGTCAGTATAGACAAGGGCTGCAGAGGAAAACGTTTATCCCATTCCCATCAAAAAACCACTTCACCGTGAAGTGGTTTTTCAGTCAGCAAAGACCAGGAGATCAGCCGAACGAGAGCCCCTGCACCAGGGCCAGCACGGAGAAGAGTCCCAGGGCCAGCCAGAACAGCAGGGTACCAAACAGCCGTGGCATATTGGGGGCCCTGGGGATCTGGATACCGATGGCATGCAGTATGCGCCCTACCAGCAGGCAGAGACCGCCAAGATGCAACCAGAGCGCACCGACCCCCGCCAGTTCACACAGGGCCATCAGCAGCAGGGTCAGCGGCACGTACTCGGCGAAATTGCCGTGGGCGCGGATCGCAGAGCGCATCTCGGGCGCCTCCCCTTCCCCTATCATCACCTTGAACTGGGCACGGCGCTTGACCACCCAGAAGGAGAGCAGCAGGAACAACAGCCCCAGCAGGCCCGCGTAAATCAGCGTGATATGCATCATCATAGCACTCCTTATCCTTGGATCTTGAACGCGGAAAAAACCTGGTCGGCTCGCGCTGCGGGCAAGGTGCTCATCATGCCAGCTCGCGGCAGATGAGGGACACCATCATGCGAATGTGGGCCTGATCGCTGTTGAGAGCCGGTATGTATTCAAACTGCTCGCCACCGGCGGCCATGAAGATCTCCCGGTTCTGCACCTCGATCTCTTCCAGGGTTTCAAGGCAGTCGGCAGAAAAGGCCGGGCAAACCACATCGAGCCGCTTGATACCGGTCGCCGGCAAGCCGGCGATGGTCAGGTCCGTGTAGGGCTTGAGCCACTCCTCCTTGCCAAAACGGGACTGGAAAGTGGCGGTCCACTGGCCGGCCTCGAGCCCGAGCGCCTCAGCCAGCAGAGAAGCAGTGTGGCGACACTGGTGACCATAGGGGTCGCCTTCGTTCTCGTAACGCTCCGGAATACCGTGGAACGACATCAGCAGGTGATCTCCCTGCCCGTGCAGCTCCCAATGGCGGCGCACGCTCATGGCCAGCGCCTGAATGTATTCGGGGTGGGCATGGTAATCACGAATGAGCCGTACCACCGGCAGGTTGCGCTCTTTCTTCATCGCTTTGGCCCAGGCATCGAACACCGGGGCCGTGGTGCTGACCGAATATTGCGGATAGAGCGGCAGCAGGATAACCCGGTTGACCCCCTTGGCCTTGAGCGCCTGCCAGCCATCGTTGATGGAGGGCGAGCCATAGGTCATGGCCAGCTCCACCGGCACCTCGACCCCTTCCCGCTTGAGCTCCTGCTCCAGCGCCGCGCGCTGCTGCTTGCTTATCACCATCAACGGCGAGCCCTGCTCTGTCCACACCTGCTGATAAAGCTTGGCCACCCTGGGGGAGCGCGTCGGCAAAATGATAAAGTGGAGCAGCGGGCACCAGAGGTAGCGAGGCAGGTCGACCACCCGCGGGTCGTGCAGAAACTGGCTGAGAAAGGCCTTGACGGCGGCCGTGGTTGGCGCGGCTGGGGTCCCCAGATTGACCAGCAAGATCCCGGTTTTCGTGGTCACGTTAGCGTCCTGTCTTCCTGTCTGAATGCAAGAAAGGGCCCATGCCGGGCCCTTGTCTCAATTGCCATCGGCACGAGCCATGGCGGGCTTAGCCCAGTATGGTTGCCAGCTGCTTGCTGACCAGATCCACCGGCTGAGTGCCGTCGATCTTGACGTAACGGGTGTTGCCCGCGTCCGCCTCTTTACCGTAGAAACCGATGAGCGGCGCGGTCTGCTGATGGTAGACATCCAGACGCTTGCGCACTGTGGTCTCTTCGTCATCGGCACGGATCACCAGATCCTCACCGGTCACGTCATCCTTGCCTTCCACTTTCGGCGGGTTGAACACCACGTGGTAGGTACGGCCCGAGCCGGAGTGGACACGACGACCGCTCATGCGCTTGACGATCTCTTCGTCCGGCACAGCAAACTCCAGCACGAAGTCGACCACAACACCGGCATCCTTCATGGCTTGCGCCTGGGGAATGGTGCGCGGGAAACCATCCAGCAGGAAGCCGTTGGCGCAATCCGGTTGGGCGATACGCTCTTTGACCAGGCCGATGATGATGTCGTCAGAGACGAGCTGACCTGCGTCCATCACGGCTTTGGCCTTGAGGCCCAGCTCGGTGCCCGCCTTGATCGCCGCACGCAGCATGTCGCCGGTGGAGATCTGCGGAATACCGTGTTTTTCCATGATGAACTGAGCCTGAGTACCTTTACCGGCACCCGGAGCCCCCAACAGAACAATGCGCATACACGCTCCTATTGCTTGGTTATTCAATTCTTGAGAAGGCAAAAAACTACACGGTTTCGCTCATTTTCACAAGCTTGCCCCGTGTGAGTGGCTTATTTTTCACCATGTTACCAAAGCGGCGAGGCGACTCGAGCCGCAACGCTACCCTGAAAAAATGAGTGAAAATGCAGCGCCCTCCATAACAAGGAGAGGCGCTTGCCCCTTGTCAGGCAAGCGCCATATAAAAAAGGCCCACTGCATGCAGTGGGCCGAAACATCATGCCAGGAGTAACAGACGGTTGATACGGGAGACGAAGCTCGCCGGATCATTCAGACCGCCCTGCTCTGCCAGCTGGGCCTGTTCGTGCAGCAGGGTAACCCACTCGCCGAACAGCGCCTCGTCTTCGATGGTGTCGAGCTTCTTCACCAGCGCATGGTCGGGGTTGAGCTCCAGAATGTACTTCTGCTCAGGTACCGGCTGGCCGGCTGCGCGCATCAGCTTGATCATCTGGGTGCTCATGCCGTGATCGTCGGTGACGATGCAGGAGGGTGAATCGGTCAGACGGTGGGTGACTCGCACCTCTTTCACCGCATCGGCCAGGCTCTGCTTGACGCGCGCGACCAGACCGGCGTTGACCTTCTCGGCCTCTTCTTGCGCCTGCTTGGATGCCTCGTCCTCCAGCTCGCCGAGATCCAGCTCGCCACGGGTCACCGAGACCAGCTGCTTGCCATCGAACTCGGTCAGGTGGCTCATCAGCCACTCGTCGACGCGCTCCCACATCAGCAGCACTTCGACGCCCTTCTTGCGGAAGATCTCGAGGTGCGGGCTGTTCTTGGCGGCAGCGTAGGAGTCAGCAGTGATGTAGTAAATCTTCTGCTGGCCTTCCTTCATGCGGCCCACGTAATCCTCGAGAGAGACGGTCTGGGCTTCGCCCTCGCCCGCCGTGCTGGCAAAGCGCAGGAGCTTCGCGATCTCTTCGCGGTTGGTGTGATCCTCGGCCGGGCCCTCTTTGAGCACGTTGCCGAACTCGCTCCAGAACTTGGCGTACTTCTCGCTGTCATCCTTGGCCAGCTTGGCCAGCATGGTCAGCACCCGCTTGGAGCAGGCCTTGCGCAGGGAGACAGTCACCTTGTTGTCTTGCAGAATTTCACGGCTGACGTTGAGCGGCAGATCGTTGGAGTCCAGCACCCCTTTGACGAAGCGCAGGTAAGCCGGCATAAACTGCTCGGCGTCGTCCATGATGAAGACGCGCTGCACGTACAGCTTCAGGCCGTGTTTCTGATCCCGGTTGTAGAGATCGAAGGGAGCACGGGCCGGCACGTAGAGCAGGCTGGTGTACTCCTGCGCCCCTTCCACCCGGTTGTGACCCCAGAGCAGCGGATCTTCAAAATCGTGGGCGACGTGCTTGTAGAACTCCTGATACTCCTCGTCCTTGATCTCTTTCGGGCTGCGCGTCCACAGGGCAGTGGCACGGTTGACCTGCTCCCACTCGCCCGGCGTGCCGACGATGGTTTCGCCATCCTCTTCACGGTCCGGGGTGCCCTCTTTGTACATCTCCACCGGCACGCTGATGTGGTCGGAATACTTGGCGACCACGGCGCGCAGACGCCAGTCGTCGAGGAACTCACTCTCTTCTGCTCGCAGGTGCAAGATGACGTCGGTACCACGACCGGCTTTGGTCACATCGGCCACGGTGAAGGAGCCTTCCCCTTCCGATTCCCACTGCACGCCTTGCTCAGGCTCGGTACCGGCGGCGCGGGACACCACGGTTACCTTGTCGGCCACGATGAAGGCGGAGTAGAAACCGACCCCGAACTGACCAATCAACTGGGAATCCTTGCCCTGATCACCGGACAAGTTTTTGAAAAAGTCAGCGGTGCCAGACTTGGCGATGGTACCCAGATGCTCAATCACCTGATCCCGGCTCATACCTATGCCGTTATCGGAGATGGTCAGGGTCCGATTCTCTTTATCAACCACCAGGCGAACGCGCAACTGGCCGTCGTTTTCAAACAAAGAGGCATCGGAAAGCGCCTTGAAGCGCAGCTTGTCCGCCGCATCGGAGGCGTTGGAGATCAGCTCGCGCAGGAACACTTCTTTGTTGGAGTAGAGGCTGTGGGCCATCAGGCTCAGCAGTTGTTTGACTTCAGTCTGAAACCCGTGGGTTTCGGCATGAACGCTTTGGGTCATCGACACTATCCTCAGGCGATTCGGGTTGAACACATTCCTGATACAAGATGGGGCCTGGGATCCCCATTTCAAGGGGGACAAGTCTGCTGACGGTGCGAATGGCGATTTTTGCGCCAGCGCACTGACAAACGCAGCCCATCGGCCAAACAAAAAACCCGCCGGGGCGGGTTTGAAAAACAAGTGACTGACGCGAACTTAGTTAAGGGGCTGACGCCCCATCAAGGAGTGAGAAAGCGTGGTGCCATCCACCAGCTCCAACTCGCCCCCCACCGGCACGCCGTGGGCAATCCGGCTCACCTTGACGCCGGCAGCGCGGGCCATGTCGGCTATGTACCAGGCGGTGGCATCCCCTTCAATGGTGGGGTTGGTGGCCAGGATCAGCTCGCTGATGGACTCCGCCTTCAGACGCCGCTCCAGGATCTCCAGCCCCAGCTCTTCCGGGCCTATGCCATCGAGGGGTGACAGGTGTCCCATCAGCACAAAGTAACGACCGGAGAACTGGCCTGTGTGCTCGATGGCGGCCACGTCCGCCGGACTCTCCACCACGCACAGCAGGCCGCTCTCTTCCCGCTTGGGATTGGTGCAGATCTCGCAAAGCGTGTTTTCGGTGAAGGTGCGGCAATGGCTGCAGTGGCCTATCTCGGTCAGCGCCCGGTTGAGCAGCTGGGCCAGGCGAAAACCGCCACTGCGTTCGCGCTCGAGCAGGGTAAACGCCATGCGCTGGGCCGACTTGGGACCGACCCCCGGCAGCACTTGCAGGGCCTTCATCATCTCATCCAGCAAGGGGCTGAATTTCATGGGCTAAGTATCCTTTGACGCTGTGTCGGCGGGCGGTAACCGCAGGCGGCCCTTGCGGGTGCGGGTTGCTCTTCGCCCAGCCGAACCAATCTTGTTGGCGCAGGACTATACCCGAGCCGCCCCCCGTCCGCCAATGGCCTTGTGCCTGCCGGCCCGATGACGTCGCCCACCGCATGAGACAGCGGCCATGACCAGACTACCCCAGCCCGATACGCTGACGGCCGCAGTAGATCTCGGCGCGGCCCGGACGGCAAAACCCCACCAGGGTGAGCCCGGTCTGCTCGGCCCGCTCGACCGCCAGCTCAGTGGCGGCCGAGATGGCGAGCAAAATCTCCACCCCGGCGCTGGCGCACTTTTGCACCATCTCGAAGCTGGCGCGGCTGGTCACCAGAATGGCGCCATCCCGTCGACCGGTGCGGCACAAATGCCCCACCAGCTTGTCCAGCGCGATATGGCGCCCCACATCCTCACGGATGGCGAGAATATTGCCCTCCCCGTCCAGATGCACCGCGGCATGGGTGGCGCCGGTGCGCAGGCCTAGCAACTGGAGCGGGCGCAGGGCGGTCAGCACCTTGTCGATATGACCCACCGCCAGACGCTGGCTGTCGGGCAGCCTTGGCTGGGTGCGGATCACCTGCGCCAGACTCTCGCTGCCACAGATGCCGCAACCGGTGCGCCCCGCCATGGTGCGCCGCTTCTCTTTAAGGCGATGCACACAGCGGTTGGCCAGGGTGATATGAAGCTCAATCCCCTGACAGCCGTCAATCTGCTCGATGTCGTGCATGTCGTGGAGGCTGTCGATGATCCCCTCAGAGAGCGAGAAGCCGATGGCGAAATCCTCCAGATCAGAGGCCGAACACATCATGACGCTGTGGGCGATGCCGTTATAGACCAGCGCCACTGGCGTCTCGGAGGGCAGTTCCATCTCGCTGTCGCAGGTCAGTGTATCGGCACGATAGTGCACCACCTCACGATGGATGGCGCAGCGGGACAATTCGCTTTGCTCTGCGTGTTCCTCCGGCAGGCTTGTCTCTGTCTCCCCCCTCATGAGGCGACCCCATCGATGATCTCGGGATCTCTGGCCGAGATACCGAGCCGCTTCATCTTCGACAGCAGGGTGGTGCGTTTCATGCCAAGGCGTGCAGCGGCCCCCCTGTCACCTGCGACGATGCCGTTGCAATCGCGCAGGGCGGCGATGATCGCCTCGCGCTCATCGGTCGGCGCCTCGTTGGCAAACAGCGGCGAGGCGGGTTCGTCATACACCAGGGTCTCTATCTTGTGATAGCCCTTGAGCGGCATCAGCTCGTCGGGGGAGAGGTTGAGCACATGGCCCCGGGTCATCACCACAGCGCGCTCTATGATGTTTTCCAGCTCGCGAATGTTGCCGTACCAGGGGAGCGACACCAGCATCTTCATGGCATCTGCGGGGATCGAGGTGATGTTGCGGCGCATCCGCTTGGCGATCTTCTTGATAAAGAAATTGACCAGCAGCGGTATGTCTTCACGCCGCTCGCGCAGGGGCGGCAGCTCGATGGGAAAGACGTTGAGCCGGTAGTAGAGATCGCTTCTAAAACGCTTGTTCTTGACCATGGAGAGCAGATCGCAATTGGTGGCGGCCACCAGCCGCACATCGATGGCGATGGGGTTGCTGTTGCCGACCCGCTCCAGCTCGTGCTCCTGCAACACCCGCAAGAGCTTGGGCTGCAAGTCCAGCGGCATGTCCCCCACCTCGTCGAGAAACAGGGTGCCCTTGTGGGCCCGCTCGAAGCGACCGATGCGCTGGGCCAAGGCGCCGGTGAAGGCCCCCTTCTCATGGCCGAACAGATCGCTCTCGATAAGCCCGGTGGGAATGGCGGCGCAGTTCACCTTCACCATCTCCTGCTCGTGGCGGGCACTCAGCCGATGAATGGCCTGGGCAATCAGCTCCTTGCCGGTGCCGGTTTCCCCCAGGATCAGCACGGAGCAGTCGCTCTGGGCCACCAGTTTCACCTTCTCCAACACGCTCGCCATGGCGGCGCTTTGATAGATGATGCTGGAGAAATCGGCGTTGGGTTCGAGCTCCGCCACCCGGATCGTCTTCTCGCGGGCCCCCGTGGTGTTGGAGATCTCCTGCTGCGCCTGCACGTTGTTCATGGCAATCGCCGTGCGGGCCGCCACCTGCTCCAGCAGGGAGATATCGATGTCGGCAAAAAAGTCCGCATTCCGGTGAGAGAGGATCAAGACCCCCAGCAGATTACCCCGATAGCGCAGCGGCAGAATGCAGGAGCTGTCCGCATCGGTCGGCAATATCTGGGAGGTGAAGCGGCAACTCGCATCACAGCCGTGGCCCTGATCCCGATAGATGAAGAAGGGTTCGCTGTGGCCAAGCGCCCCCTGCAAACAGCGCTTCTCGAAACAGGAGTGGTTGATGATACCGGGCTGATCGCACGCCTGCTGATTGACCAGATAGCTCTTGAAACTGTCGGAGGTAGCGTTGTACTCCGCCAGACACAGGCTGCTGATGGCGAAGTGATGCTGCAAGATGGCAAACAGGCTCTTGGGCAACTCGGCGATGCGCACTAATTTAATCA
Organism: Aeromonas popoffii; assembly: GCF_037818705.1. Lineage (NCBI taxonomy): Bacteria > Pseudomonadati > Pseudomonadota > Gammaproteobacteria > Aeromonadales > Aeromonadaceae > Aeromonas > Aeromonas popoffii. The sequence goes on from NZ_CP149129.1 coordinate 2,469,488, forward strand.
CCGCATTGGTCACATCCACCAGGATCTTGCAGCTGTCGCGCTCAAGGCGCAGGGAGTTGGCCTGCTCCAGGGTGCGCTCCTTGTCGAGCACGTTTTCGAGCGCAATGGCGACGATGGCCGCCAGCTGGGTCAGCTTGGCCAGCGTCTCCATGGTGAAATTGTCGAGCCGGGTGTTGATAAACTCGACCCCACCAAGATGGCTGCGGGCGGTGGTGATGGGGAGCTGGCAGTAGGAGCGCAGCCCGGCATAAATGCCTTCTGCCTCAAGGGAGGGGCTGCGATTCTCAAAGTGGGCGGCCGCAAGAATGATGGCCTGCTCCTGGGCTTCTCGGGCGGGACAAGGGGGAAAGTGCAGTTCTGCCTTGGGGCAGACAAGGTGCTTTGGGCCGGAATGTCCCATGAAGTAGAAGATGGCCTCCTCACCTGCACCCATGTTGAGGATCAGGTTGACCCGGGTCACGCCGCCAAAGCTTGCATCTATCTTGTTGAGTTTGTGGATAAAATCATCGAGCGTCACGGCCGACAGGAGGGATTTGGAGAGCAGGAGGAAACCGTCGTCCCAGATGGGAGAGATCTCGTCCAGGGGGATGGCACTCACATTTAGCATTGCGGCCTCGCGTTATATCGATTTAGTCACCCGTCAGGCTGTCCATGCCATCGCATCACGACCAGATCACGTCACCAACATAAATAGCCGCAGCCCATCAAGAGGGCTGCCAATAAGAAAAGCGGTGACGAAACGTGTCGCATGTTGCCATTCCAGAGCGGTTATTAACGAACGACAACAAAAAATAACATTGCTATCGGGGATATATTGGAACGGCGACTTATCATAGATGAGCACTAATTTCATTACAATCCGATTTAATATATCTGATGGCCATATTTAGCCAGTGATGACACCAAACCTTGATCCGCATTATGGCGGCCGATAAAACGGCTGTCGTCAACTGTCAGATCTACCCATCGCGGCCCCTGCAGCCGGATCCCGGCCCTCGTTGGTGGCGAGTCACGAGCTGATAAGCCGACTGTGGCAGCACTTCAACCCGCCGAAGATAAAGAGGGCCGACAGGCTCTGGAAGGCCATCAGCAGCCAGCTGGCGTTGTCGGCAAGCTCGGCGGTGACGCTCTGGTGAGTGAGGTAAACCAGCAGGGTGACCGCCCCCAATAGCAGGCAGTTGATCAGGGTGGTGGAGACAAAGGCGATGAGCCAGGCCACCGGCACACTCAGGGCGGCCAATACGCTGCCCATGGCGAGCCGTGCCGCCATAAAACAGCCGAAGAAACCGAAGCCGAGCAGAAATATCATCTCGTCGTGCCACATATAGCAGCCCATGCCAATCAATATCGCCGCCAGATAGGTGCCAATATAGAAAAGTCCGAATAATCGGCTAATTTCGCTGTGCATCATTCAATTCCCATCAAATGGTGGCAATAAAAGGGGACCCGACTCAACCATATAAGTCGGGAACACCTTATTTATGCAGGATGACCCTGTTGTCGCCGGACTAACCTTTGACTGCGCTGCGCAATTTCGCCTTGAGCGCGCTGTACTCGGTCTGGACGTACACCTCCGCCTCAGCCTGACCTTCAATGCGCTCGATTTTCACCGCGCAGTACTTGTACTCGGGGGTGTAGGAGACAGGATCAAGGTGCTCTATGGTCAGCTCGTTGCACGCCCCGATCCACCACTGGTAGGTCATGTAGACCACACCGGCGTTGACCCGCTCGTTGTAGTTGGCCCGGGTGATCACCTTGCCGCGCCGCGACGAGATCCATACCAGCGCCTGATCCTTCACCCCGAGCTTTTGCGCATCGCTCGGGTGGATCTGCACATAGCCCGGCTCATCGGCCAGGGTTTGCAGCGCCGAACAGTTGCCGGTCATGGAGCGGCAGGAGTAGTGCCCGACCTCCCGCACGGTAGAGAGCACCAGCGGATACTCGGCGCAAGGCTGCTCCAGCGGCGCCCGCCACTCGGAGGCAATCAGCTGGCCCTTGCCGCTCGGGGTAGTGAACACATTTCCCTCGAACAGGGTGCTGGTGCCCGGGTGATCCTCGGTCGGGCACGGCCACTGCACGCTCTTGAGATCCGCTATCTTGTCGTAGCTGACCCCGGCATAGAGCGGGCAAAGGGCGCGCATCTCGTCCCAGATCTCTTGCGTGTTCTGGTACTCCATGGGATACCCCATGGCGGTGGCCATCAGCGAGAAAATAGCCCAGTCCGGTTTCACGTTCTGTGGCGGAGTCACCGCCTTGTAGAAGCGCTGGAAGCCACGATCTGCCGAGCTGTAAACCCCCTCGTGCTCGCCCCAACTGGTGGCGGGCAGGATCACATCCGCCATCTCGGCGGTCTGGGTCATGAAGATATCCTGCACAATCACCAGATCCATGCCGCCCAAGGTGCGGCGGAACTGGGCCAGATCAGCCTCGGTCTGCGCCGGATCTTCGCCAAAGATATAGAAGGCCTTGCACTTGCCCTCCTCCACCTTGTGACTCAGCTCCGTCAACCGGTAGCCGGGCTTTTGGGAAAGAGACGGCACGCCCCACGCCTTGGCAAACTTGGCGCTGATGGCCGGATCGCTCACCGACTGATAACCCGGGAACTGATGCGGCAGCATCCCCATGTCGCAGGTGCCCTGCACGTTGTTCTGCCCGCGCACCGGACCGCAACCGGTGCCACGGCGACCGAAGTTGCCGGTCAGCAGCGCAAGCCCTGCCAGCCCCTTGACCACATCCACTGCCTGACCGTATTGGGTCACCCCCATGCCCCACAGGATCATGGAGGCAGGCGACGCGGCATAGGTGCGAATGGCGGCGCGGATATCGGCGGCTTTGAGGCCAGTGATCCCCTCCACATATTCCGGGGTGTACTTGGCGACCGTGGCCTTGAAGGTGTCGAACCCTTCGGTGTAGTTGGCGACGAACGCTTTGTTGTAGAGCCCTTCACTGATCAACACGTTGGCAAAGGCGTTAACCAGCGCCATGTTGGAACCGTTTTTGAGCGGCAGCCACTGATCGGCGATGCGGGCGGTCTCCACCATGCGGGGATCACACACAATCACCTTGGCCCCGTTCGCCTTCGCCTTGAGGATATGGCGGGCGACGATGGGGTGAGAATCAGCAGCATTGTAACCAAACACCAGCAGGCACTTGGTCTCTTGAATTTCGGGAATGGCGTTGCTCATGGCGCCGTTGCCTACCGTTGTCTCCAGACCGGAGACTGAGGGTGCGTGTCACACCCTCGCGCAGTGGTCGACGTTGTTCGTTCCCAGCACTGCGCGGGAAAATTTTTGCATCACATAGTTGGCTTCGTTACCCGGGCCACGGGCCGAGCCGGTGGTCATGATGGCGTCGGCACCGTAGGTCGCCTTGATGGCCGCCAGACGGCTGCTGGCAAAGTCGATCGCCTCATCCCAGGAGACGGATTCGAGCTTGCCACCGCGCTCGCGGCGGATCATCGGGCTCTTGAGACGGGGGGTCAGCAGGTTGGTGTCGTTCAAGAAATCCCAACCGTAATAACCCTTGAGGCAGAGCTGCCCCTCGTTGGTCCGGCCGTTGGCGCCTTCGGCCCCCACCACCTTGTCGTTTTCAACCAGCAGGTTGATCTTGCAACCGGTGCCGCAATAGGGGCAGACAGTAATGACTTTTTTCATGACTCACACTCTTGTTTGTTAACGGTAAAAGGCCTTTAACGAAAATGGCTGGTCAGGGGTAGACAGCACAGGGGCGCAAGCGTCAGTCAGCAAGGGGCTGCGCACGCCATCCCGATGCGTTATCCCTGTGCCAACACCGGCTGGCGCTGGCAGGCCCCCATCGCCTCGGCACTGGCCAGTTGCTTCTGGCGATTCATCTCGCCGAGCGATGCCGGGGTCACCAAACGCAGCGCCTGGGTCGGGCACACCTCGACACAGGCCGGGCCCGCGTCACGGTGACGGCAGAGATCGCACTTCAAGGCTTGCGCCTTGGTCTGCGGGCGCTTGAACAGCGCACCGGCAGCGGGCGCCACCTCTTTCACCACCACAGCCATGGCACCGTAAGGACAGGCCACCACGCAGGATTTGCAGCCGATACAGCGCGCCTGCAACACCTTGACGCAACCATCTTCGGTCACGATGGCATGGTTGGGGCAGGCCAGGGCGCACGGCTTGTCTTCACACTGGCGGCAGAGCACAGGCGTGGTCACCTTGCTGCCCACGATCACCTTCAGCCGCGGCTGGAAATAGCTGTCTTTGGAGACCAGATGTCCATCCTCAATGGCAAGCTGCAGGCCCCCCTCCCGCTCAAGGGTCCCGCTGCCGGAGCTTGACTGGTGTGACACGGCGCAGGCCACCTCACAGGTACGACACCCAATACAGAGACTGGGATCTGCAATCACGAAGCTGTTCATAGAGAGGGATCCTAAATGGTTCGTTACTGCCGCACTGGCATCGCCCGGCGCGCCCAGGTGCCAGCCCCGGGGGGCCCACACTCACACACCGGCGACGCAGCCGACCTACTCACCGAGCATTTATCAGACCAAAAACGGACATGAGCGAAATAAAATTCACAAGCCACTGAAAATAAAGGGGTAATCAGAATATTGGGCGGAGAATATCAGGCCAGTGACGATGACGACAGCCCCGCAGAACGAGGTCGACACGACAAAAGTGACGAGCTCGACACTGGCTGACAAAGGCGTATTACCCTACCCTTTCATGCCAACCGAACAAATAACAACCAATCAATAAGTGATTTGTTGATCTCGGACAGATTTTACTCCGATCGCCCTTTTTACCTCCTACCCAATTGGATAGCATGCCTCAGTTGGCAACCTTTTCCATTAGAGGCGATTTTATTCATTGCTAACGAACACTGAATACATTCATAACAACAGCTATAGGATTTTTATGCTGGATAAAACAGTTACAAACCCAGGATTTCACAAACAATTTTTGCTAGAACGATTTAATTCTGAGGAAAAGAAAATCCTTAATTCCCTTTCTCAAAAATGGTATCTAACCAGTTCAGGTGAATCGCTTAAAGTCGCACAATCAACATATAACTACTTTTTGATGAAACCTACACAAAAAACTTCTGAAATGTTTAATATTGAACGCGAGGTTGTTTGTGTATTAAGTAACTATGCTAATTTTGAACCTAGGTCTTTGGACTTTTTTGAACAAGTATATCGCCGCCTACCAAAAATGCGGGCAGAAACAGTATGTGCAATTTTAATAAGTCGTGCAGATGATGTAGAGGAAAAAGTTGAGGGATTACTAAAGGCGGACCCAGAGCATCAAATAATCATACCTATCACATATAATGAAATGAGTGGAACGGAAGCAACTAAAACCCTTGAGAATAGAATACGAAAACATTTCTACTCTAGAGATTTATTTTCTTTCTTATCTCCACTTAAAAAAGACACTTACTTTTTTGGACGTTCAAACTTAATAAATGAAATAGTTAGCAGATATCAATCTGGAGAGCATACAAGTCTTTTTGGCCTTAGGAAAAGTGGAAAAACCTCTATCGTTTACGCAATCCAAAGACGCTTAGAATCAAATAATGACTGTGTTGTCTCACTAGATTGTGAAAGCCCATCTATTCATGGGCTTCGCTGGAATGAACTACTTGAACGACTTGTTTTGCAATACCACAAAACAAAGAGTTCCAAAGTAAAAATAGATACAACAGGACGGTACGACTCTAAAAATGCAGCAGATAGTTTCGAAAATGACATTCAAAAAATATATAATTCAAAAAAGAAATCTAGCACATTATTTATATTCGATGAGATAGAGCGTATTTCACCAAAGACAGGCTCATCAATACACTGGAGAGAACACGAAGATTTCATATATTTCTGGCAAACTATGAGAGGATTTTATCAAAAACATCCCCATATATTTTGCTATATGCTAGTTGGTACAAACCCAAGCTGTATTGAATCACCAACCCTACTCAATCATGACAACCCAATATATGCGTCAATACCTAGTCAATATGTCCCACCATTTACATCGGAACAAGTGCATCAGATGGTCACTAAACTTGGCGATTACATGGGGCTAAAGTTCGATTCTCTTATTTCAGCCAAACTTACTGAGGATTATGGTGGCCATCCATTTTTAATTAGGCAAGCGTGTAGTCACATTAATAGACTGGCAAAGTCTGAAAGGCCATTCTTCATTGATAAAGCTATATATCAGAAAGCCAAGGGCGAGTTCAGAAAACACTCACGAGATTATCTCGATAATGATGATTCAAGTGCTATCAGAGTGGTATCCTGACGAATATGACATGCTTTGCATGTTAGCACAAGGTGATATATCTACTTTTAATTCATTCGCAAATGAGCATGTCAGTCAGACTTTACATTTAGAAGGATATGGGTTAATACAAAGTAGCGATTCCGGGTTCTTTTTCAATCTTGAAGAAGTTTCGGAGTTACTTCGAAAAAAACATAAACATGAAAAAATAAATTTAACGGATGAAGAAAAAGTTCAAGAGGTATCATTGCGAAGAAATAGAATTGAAAAAGGTCTTCGTATATTAATAAGAAATTCTCTGAAGATATCCATGGGGACACAAAAAGCTAAAGCAGCAATCATAGCTTCGGTACCAGAAGCAAGAAGAACTCATTTACAGAACCTTGATATTTCTGATTTGTTAGATAGGGACTCATCACCTTTATTTTTCCTTGAACTCATAAACATATTAAAAAGAACCTGGGAGAATTTCAGCAATATTTTTGAAATGGAAAAAACAAAACTAATTGTAATGCTGGAGGACATAAATAATTTTGGCCGTCCTGATGCTCATGCAAAATCAATTTCAAGTGATGATTTTCAACAATTAAGAATATATTTTAACAAACTGGAGTGTGTTATTGATGATTGGGTTTGAGTAAACTCATAATTATAGTGTCGTAGAGTTTAATAAGCACAGCGTATTGCACCTCTACTCTTACGCATTTAATTAGTGGTGCAATTCACTTCGTTCATTGCACCCTACGTATATATCCTCTCTCCTTTAATCATCATACTCACCTTGCAAGTGTGATTATTTATCACGGTTTTCCTGATAGTGCGCGCCGGATCTGTTCGAGATCCTGCCCAACCGGGTGATAAGCCAGGCTCGCAGGTGGATATTGGCGGGGCGCCCGCCGTGACAAAAGTCACCATACTGGCACGGCAGTCACTGACGGCTTGGCAGAAGTGGGGCGGATGGGCTGGCTGGTGTCATTTATTACGCGGCCAGCTATCAGCAATGGCGGTGCAATGGCAGATGCCAATGCACCGCACTGCGCTGTTATGGTGACAGCGCCCTGCCCTGACTAGCTCAGATCGTGCAGTGCTTTGCCAAGCGGAGGGGAAAGACGCATATCAGAGAAGGTCACCGCCAACCCTTCACGCTCCGGCGTACAGCACATGATGCCGATAAAGTTGCATGATGCCGCCGAGAAGGGACAGAGGCGCAACAAGGGCCAATGCTCACCATCGCAGGAATACTGCAACCGCAAAGCGCCATTGGCTAACGTCAAGCGCAGCCAGAAGCGGCCTGCATGGCCTGTAAACACGCCCGTTGCCCAGTCAGAGCAAGGGTTGGTTAATACACTCCCTATCATGGGTTGCGCATCATTGAACTCAATGCCTGCTTTTAACCAGTGCTGCTCGTTCTGAATCAACATCAGGCCAGCCTGGTCATATAGCGTGGTGTAGTCACCTTCGACGCACACTTGAAACGTAAAATCGCCCTCCACTTCACAGCCATAAACATGGCCAGAGTGGCGCTGAAAGTCGTACCAGGTCGTTTGCCAAAAATCACTCTTGTGGTCGGTCACCACCTGCAATTTACCTTCGTTCAAGTGCCAGGTGGCTGGCTCGTTGAGCCAATACCATTTCTTTGTGTCGCATTTCATCGAATTCGCTTCCTTAGCAATATAGGCGGGGCCTCAATCAAGCTGTACCTTGCGATAACTGAGAAACAGTGCGCAAGAGAGCAAGGTTACGCAGGTAAACGCACCAATTAAAGAGAAGATGTGAGCAAGCCCCCCTATGATGGCCGGCCCAATCAGAATACCTGAGTACCCCATCGTTGACACCGCAGCCACCGCCAGCGCATCTGGCATGGCCTTCTGGCGACCAGAGGCGGTAAATAACATGGGGGCGACGTTGGCCAGCCCGAGACCAATCAACAAAAAGGCACACGCCAGCATCCAGAGAGAGGTACTGAGCACCAATATGGTAAATCCACCGGTCGCCAATATTGCACTGGATACAAACACTCGTTTATGGCCAAACATGGCGATCACACGATCACCGGTAAATCGGCCAATCGTCATGGTCACGGCAAACAGGGTATAACCGACCCCGGCTTGATTGGCATTAACATTTGGCTGACCCAGCAACAGTATGCCACTCCAGTCGAGCATCGCCCCTTCCATGATGTAGGCAATAAAGCACAGGGCGCCCAAAATGATGACACTGCCATGTGGCAACACAAAAAATGGCGTATCACGTTGTTCCGATTCATTGAGCAATCCCTGCCAGGCCGACAGGATTAACAGCACCAGAAAAAATTGCACCATAAAAACGACGTTCAGCGACGAGACGCCGAGCGCCAATAGCGCACTGACCACCCCTGCCCCGGTAATGCCGCCCAGACTGAACAGAGCATGGAAGCCTGACATGATGGGCTTGTTCGCACGTTTTTCAGTGATGACGGCATGAATATTGACCACCACATCCATGGCGCCTATTCCTGCCCCAAATATGAATAACGCTATCGCAATTGGCAAAACCTGATCCAACACAACCAGTGCCGGCAAGGTGAGCAGTACAACCAATAACGCCGAGGTAAAAACACGTCTGCAGCCATAGCGTGACGCCAGCATCCCTGATAGTGGCATCATCAGCAGTGAACCGAGACCAAAGGCCAGCAATATCGCCCCCATGGTGCCATTCTCGACTTGCAAACGTTCTTTTACGAGTGGGATAAGCGGGGCCCATGTGGCCAGACTGAAACCTGCAATAAAGAATGCTTTTCGCGTTGCCTGTACGGGTTGCTGGATAAAAAGCGGTATGGCTAACTCTGACATAATGAACTTCCTAAAACAGCTCCCTGTATTCAGGGAGCAAGAGATCAGACTGCGGGGTAAAACGATTTAAAAGCATCAATGTCGCTTAATCGTTCAATGATGGCGACAGCATTTTTATAGTGTTGTTGATCAGATAACGCATGTGGCCAGGCATATACATGTTCAATCCCGGCACGTATTGCTGCCAGCACGCCAAGATCGGTATCTTCGATCACCACCACCTTTTCCGCAGACGTATTCAATAACGCCAGCATGGCCAGATAGGGGTCTGGATGCGGCTTGGTTCGTGCCACATCATCACCAGAAATCAGCACAGGCGTCTCTGTTAGGCCGAGTAATGCGATATTGGCCAAGCAGATATCTCTGGGGGCGGTAGAGACAAATCCAAACTTGATATTTAACTTTTGCAAGGCCGCCGTCAAAATCACGACACCCGGGCGAAGATATGCCTCGTTTAACTTTTCCTTATAGGTGGAAATTGTTTTTGAAACAATGTCTGATTGAAGCGCCTGCGGGACTTTTATATGTTCAAGCGTCTCTTCCAAACTTAAGCCAATCAATTGCTGAGGCTGATAGTAACAGGCATGGTCTGGAGCCAAATGGCGTAATACATCAAAGTGAAGTTGTTCACTGTCAACGATGACGCCATCAATATCAAATATAACCGTAATGGGCTGCATGATGTTTCTCTAACCGTTATTTTATATCTGACAGACGCACCAGCACCTTACAGTTCGGCGTAAAAAATGGCGTCATTGTCTTATTGGCAATATCACAGCCAACTGTTTTGAAGGCTGCCTGATAATCTGAAAAATCGAACACATGACTGATCAGCTTTGCCACTGGAATGTCACCATCCCGGATCATCACGTAGGCCCGCTCAAAACTGTTATTCAAGGAGTCGATGGATCCAATGACAGACAGACTTTTATCTGCAATTTTCAACACATCCAATTTGGCATGTTTGTCTTTCAACGCCACATTCAGTAGTTTCCCACCCGGAGCCAAATGGGAGAAAACAAGCTCGGTAAGTTGGCCAGTCGTATCGACACACAAGTCGATCTGACTCTGTTTACTGCCGTATTCCTGTTCCAGTGCCTGCTCGAAATCACTATATAACATGGTCGATGGCGGCAGGCATTCCCTGGCGAACTCGCTACGGCCCGGATTGTTTTCCACCAGGAAGGGTTTGAGGCCTTGATGATACAAAACCCACAGATAGAGCATCCCCATTGGTCCTGCCCCGACCACGGCGGCCCGAATATTGGTGTGGGTAATCGCCAGCTTATCGACACCGGTAATGGTACAGCTCAGGGGTTCGGTCAGAGAAGCGGCTTCCATACTGACGTGGTCATCCAGTTTGCGTAGAAAAGCCTCTTTGGCGCGATACTGATGAGCAAAAGCGCCATCATAGGACACACCGGCTTCGGTCCCCATTTTTTGTTCGCAGTGGTTGGGATTACCCGTCTGGCACATCCTGCACTCGCCACAGGCATAAGTCGGGTTAACCACAACACGATCCCCAACCTTGAGCCTTGTCACTCTCTGACCAATCCGGGTCACAACGCCACTGGTCTCATGACCCAGCGTGGTGCCCGGCACGGCGACCGGATATGCGCCACTGATGATGCCAACATCAGTCCCACAAATACCGCATACCGCAATATCGACCACAACGTCATCCGCCTCAAGACAAGCAAGATCGTTTACCTTCACTACATCGACTTGCCACGACTTTGAATATTTGAGTGCCAGCATTATGCGACTTCCTTCACTAATGAATGAACTTTGCTCATTACAGAAAATGTTTCATCCAGCTTTAAAATAATTTCAGCCAAATGTTGACGGGTACAAATCAAGGGTGGACGAACTTTTAACGCCCGGCTTTTTCCATAACGCGCACCACGGATAATCAAGCCACGACTGGCAGCAATTTCTATTGCCTTGGCTGCATATTCTGCTGATGGTGTGTCAAAGCCAAACATGTAGCCTAATCCGCGAACACCTGAAATATCACGGTATTTGCTCTGCAGAGACAATAAACTATCACGCAAAAATTCTTCATTCTCTGTCACGTTTGCCAGAATCGCCTCGTCCTCAATGATGTCAATGACCTCATTAAGCGCCACCAGGGAGAGTGGGTTGGCCCCTGACGTGCTGGAGTGTTCAAAAGATTCCAATACATCAAGCTCTGGTTTCATCAATACCCCGGCAGTCGGGATCCCAATACCACCAGCACCTTTGGCAAATACTATGATGTCCGGGTCCAGCTCTTTTGCATAACCATTAGAGGCAAAAAATGTTCCGGTACGGCCAAACCCCGTCTGAACTTCATCAGCAATAATAACAATGCCATTTTTATGGCAGAACTCTCTGAGAGACCGGTAAAACTCTTGCGGGATAACGATATTTCCACCATTACCCATAATCGGCTCGATAATAAGGCATGCTATATTATCGTTGGAACCTAACTGCAGCATTTCATCCAGATCAGGGTAACTCGCCAAAGAGGTATCATCAGCATTCATCGCCATGATACTTGGCGGGGTAGGTATTTTTAATGAACCCGCTATGTTGATGTTGAAATTCTTGATACGGAATGCATTGCCTGAAATCTGGGCGGTAGCGAGAGATTGTCCATGATGTGACAAATAAAGTGATATGACACCCGAACGCTTTGTATATTTTTGTGCCATTCTGATTGCACATTCAACTGCACCAGAGCCAGACACATCACGCAACCAGATTCTATCTATTGCGGGTGGTGTATGCTTACGCAGTTTTTTAAGTATGTGTTGCGACATTTCCCATGTGTAAGCAGAACTAAGGTGAGCGCATCTGTCTATTTGCTTCTTCAGTTTATTGGCCAGTCGCGGATGGGTATAGCCAAGCGGAAGATTGAATGTTCCAGATGCCGCGTCTATATTCTTGACATCATCGACATACAGATATGGACCATCACCACGATAACGCGACATGTTTTTTGTGAAAAAGTCTTCCATTTATACACTCCTTAGTTTGCTTACATACAAGCATCACATTTACCACAGCACTCTATTTATATGCAGATAAACCAGACTAGGCCCGGCCATTATTTGCATAAAAAATTGGACGTGGTTTTCCCCTGCCGAATAATTAAATCAGCAGTTATTACACGAGCAAGCGTGCTGAACGTTACAGAATAAAGCACAGTGTATGAAGAGTCGGCGCTTATTAAAACGCACACAGCCAAGACATGCAATAATTAACAATTGCATCAGCTAAAGTATTGGCCAGCGTAATTAATACTGATGATTTTGTTAAATAACATACATCACTCTACAGACACACTCAGTGATTAAGCGTCTATGTTACATATCACACCCCATCCAAATACCAAGCATCTTGAACAATAAACATCCGAGAGGAAAGTGACCGGTTCAATCAAGCATCAGCAGGAACTGAAACCCATCAAAGATTGATCTTCAGCTGCCACTTTAAAAAATGACCAACATTGCAGACACAAATAATCGATGCCCAAAAACACTAATAATACTAATATCCCATACAGATTCACATGTCACCAAATAGTTTCCAATGAGCCCCGAGAAAGCGATTTCATTGGGTCATGAATGACAATTAAAAACTTTAAAATCAGATTTAAATTTCATCATAGTTGAAAAAAACAAACTCTCTAACTTTGATATAACAATTTAATAGTTATTTATTTCATTTTTAGCTACTTCTTAAGCGTGACCTCCTCATTGAGAGTCTAACAGCGGAGAGTGTTCTGTTTTAATCCATTAAATGACAATTAAGATATTAATGTTTCAGGTGTGCACCTTATTGTGACGAGCCCTCCTCTCCCTTCGTCACAAATGACGAACGTCAGATGTCGACACAGTGCCGCGTCCTTATTACGGCGCAATGCTAAATTTAAACCCTATTTAAAACAGCATCTTGGAATCAATTTCACGATCCGGACCAATCTGGCCCGCATTTTGCCATCTTGCCCCTATTCTCTCCGTTCGCGACACGACAAGGTAGGCTATGAACCGCTTCGTTATCGCTGACCCCAAGCTGTGTATTGGCTGTGGCACCTGTATGGCGGCCTGCAGCACGGTGCACAAGGCGCAAGGTTTACAGCAAGCCCCCCGTTTAACCGTCATGCGACACGAGCAGGCGACCATGCCGGTTCAGTGCCGTCACTGTGAAGAGGCCCCCTGCATCAAGGTGTGTCCGGTCGAGGCTATCTGCCAGACCGACGACAGCGTGCAGCTCAACGAGTCGCTCTGCATCGGCTGTAACCTCTGCGCCGTAGCCTGCCCGTTCGGTGCCATCCAGAGCGGTGGCAGCCGTCCGGTGGCCATGGCCAATAGCTACGACACCTATATCCCCTGCTCCATCCGCTCCAGCAACCCCTCTACCTCCGCCGGTCTGCGCTGCTTTGGTTCAGATCTGCTGAGCTGGGAGCCCGGCGTGCGCAGCATCGCAGTCAAATGCGATCTGTGTGAGTTCCGCGCCGATGGCCCCGCCTGCATCGAGGCCTGCCCCTCCCAGGCGCTCTCTATCGTCAACGACACTGCCTGTGCCAACGCCGCCCGCGATCGCCGCCTGCAAGCGGCCAATGCCCACCCACAAGGTGCGCCCGCATTCTCGGCGTCTGCTTGCGCGACCTCAGCTTGCTCAACCGCCACGGCGACGCCTGTTTCATCCGACGCTTCACTCACTGAGGGATCCTGCTGATGTTGTCCCCGCTTGTTATGGGCACCCTTGTGCTCTTCCTATTGGGCGCCGTGGCCGGTCTGCTGCTGCAAACGTACGCCTCTTTGGCCAACCGCCTCAATAGCGGCTTTGCCCTGTTGGGTTCGCTGGCCGGTGTGGTTGCCGCCATCAAGGCCCTGGCCCAAGACGCACCTATCGACGGTCAACTCTGGCTGCTGGGCTCGGTGCATCTGGATATGCTCTCTGCCCTGATGCTGCTGGTAATAACGCTCGTGGGCGTCGCCGTCTCCCTCTACTCCTTTGCCTATATTCGCGAATATCAGGGCAAGGGGGATGTGGCCATTGGCGTGCTGATGAACCTCTTCCTGTTCGCCATGGTGGGCATGGTGCTGGCCGACAACGCATTGGGCTTTTTGCTCTGCTACGAGCTGGTGACCCTCACCACCTACTGGCTGGTCAAAACCAACCCGGAGGCAGCCAAACAGAGCCGCCTTTACCTGGTGATGAACCATATCGGCATGGCGCTGGTGCTGGTAGCCTTCTGGCTGCTCTGCCGCGAGTCAGGCTCGCTGGAGTTCGCAGCCCTTCGTGAGCACCATCTGGCGGGCGGCTTGGCATCCTTGGTGTTCCTGCTCAGCTTCTGCGGCTTTGGCCTGCGCGCCGGTTTCGTGCCGCTGCACGGCTGGCTGCCGGTGGCCGAGCCCGTCGCCCCCTCCCATATCTCGGCGCTGATGTCTGGCGTCATGGTGAAGCTCGGGCTGTTCGGCATTTTGCGGGTCAGCATCGATTTTCTCGGCGCCAGCCAGCTCTGGTGGGGTTACATGGTGCTGATCTTCGGTGCCTGCTCGGCAGTGCTCGGGGTGCTGTTCGCGCTCGCCGAGCACGATCTCAAGCGGCTGCTCGCCTACCACACGGTCGAGAACATCGGCATCATCCTGATGGGGATGGGGATCGGCATGACTGGCATCGCCAACCAGCAACCGGCACTGGTGGTGCTGGGGCTGCTCGGTGCCCTCTATCACCTGCTCAACCACGCCATCTTCAAGAGCCTGCTCTTTATGGGCACCGGCTCTGTGATGTTCCGCCTGCACACCCGTGACATGGACAAGATGGGGGGCCTTGCCAAGCTGATGCCCTGGACTGCGCTGGCGTTCCTTATCGGCGCCATGGCCATCTCGGCGCTGCCGCCGCTCAATGGCTTTGTCAGCGAGTGGTTTATCTATCAGGCGCTCCTTTCCATGACCAGGCTCGGCACCTCTGTGGTGGCCCCACTGGCAGTGGTGATGCTGGCAGTGACTGGCGCCATGGCGGTGATGTGTTTCGTCAAGGTCTACGGCATCTGCTTTTGCGGTGCACCGCGCAGCGAAAAAGCGAGTCAGGCCCGCGAAGTGCCCCATGCCATGGTGGCAGGCACCCTGCTGCTGGCCGCAGCCTGTCTGGTGCTGGGTCTGGGCGCCCCCTGGATTGCCCCCTTTGTCAGTGGCTACGGTCAGGCCCTCGTCTCCGCTCACGTCACGGGCCAGATGAGCGTTGCCACCGGTGCGACCCTGCTACCGCTCGACAGCTCTCAGGCGATCCTCTCACCGCCCGTGATTGCCATCACCCTCTTTGGCCTCTTCCTGATCCCGCTGCTGGTCGTGGCGCTGTTCAAGGGACCCAAGCTCGGTCGTCGTCACGCTGGCACGCCGTGGGCCTGTGGTTACGCCTACGAGGAGCGCATGAGCCTCACCTCCGGTGGTGTCACCCATACCCTGCGCCAGCTCTGCGCCCCCCTCTATCGCAAACAGCCCCTGCTCGATCTGGCCACTGCGCTGCATGGGGTGAGTGCGTCGTCCTCTGCCGCTGGCTGGCTCTTGCACGGCCTTGTGCTGGCGTTCTTTATCCTGATGGCTGTAGGAGTCTGATATGCCTGTTCTTGAAATGCCGAGCTGGGGCATGGTGGCCCTCGCCCTGACCCAGGCCATCGCCATGCTGGCGCTGGCGCCGCTGGCCACCGGGTTCAACCGGGTGCTGCGGGCAAAAATGCACTCCCGTCAGGGGCCTGGTCCGCTGCAGGATTACCGCGATATCGGGAAGCTACTGCGCCGTCAGGAGGTCACCCCGGAGCCTGCCGGCATCCTCTTCAACCTGATGCCTGCACTGCTCATCGCCGCCTTGATGCTGGTGGCGATGGCGCTACCTACCCTGACCCACAAGTCTCCCTTTCCCATCGCCGGGGATCTCATCACCGATATCTACCTGTTCGCCATCTTCCGCTTCTTCTTCTCCCTGGCGGGGCTCGACAGCGGCAGCATGTTTGCAGGGATAGGTGCCCGCCGCGAGCTGACGCTGGGCATTCTGGTGGAGCCTATTCTGATGCTCGCCTGCTTCATCATGGCGATGATGGTGGGCAGCTCGGATCTGGGCAACATCAGCAGCTATGTGGCCACCCAGCCGCTGGCTGCGCCCATCGCAACCCTGTTGGCCGGGGCCGCCTGCGCCTTTGCGGTGTTCGTGGAGATGGGCAAGCTGCCCTTTGACTGCGCCGAAGCAGAGCAGGAGTTGCAGGAAGGGCCGCTCACCGAATACTCAGGCGCGGGACTGGCGCTGCTCAAGCTCGGCATCGGCCTCAAACAACTGGTGGTGGTGCAGCTCTTTTTGGTGATCTTCCTCCCCTTCGGCAAGGCGGCGAGCTGGAGCCTGCCCGCACTGGCACTGGCAACCCTGATCCTGCTCTGCAAGCTGCTGGTGGCCTTTGGGCTGGCGGGCATTATCGAAAATGCCATGGCCCGCACCCAATTCGTGCGCACCCACAAGCTCACCCGCTATGGCTTGGGGCTGGCCCTGCTGGCGCTGCTTGCCTATCTGGTCGGGGTGTGAGCCATGACGGCCTTTACCTCCTCTTTTTCCGATTGCTCATTCCAGAACATAAAGTGAGAACTGCATGACCATCGCCATTTCGGATCGCATCGGTTGCGACTATATCCAGCAACTGCGAGCGCAACTGCCCCACGCCATCATCGACGAGCAGTGGCAGACCGCCGATCAGGCCACCCTGACCGTCAAGCCCACCAGCCTGGTGGCCCTCACCAGCCTGATCTTCCACAAGCAGGGGGGCTGGCTCTCGGTTTCGTTTGCCAATGACGAGCGCAGCCTCAACGGCCACTTCGCCGTCTACCACGTCTTCTCCATGGAGGGCGAGACCAAGAGCTGGATCACAGTCCGGGTGCTGGTCAACGCCATTGAACAGGAGTACCCCTCCATCACCCCGACCATACCGGCGGCGGTGTGGGGCGAGCGGGAGATCCGCGACATGTACGGCCTGCGCGCCGTCGGTCTGCCGGACGAACGCCGTCTGGTGCTGCCGGATGACTGGCCCGAAGATATACACCCGCTGCGCAAAGACGCCATGGATTACCGCCAGCGCCCCATGCCCACCACCGACACCGAGACCTACCCCTTCGTCAATGAGCTGGGCAATGAGGCCAACCGCATCGTGCCGGTCGGCCCGCTGCACATCACCTCGGACGAGCCGGGACATTTTCGTCTGTTTGTCGATGGGGAAGACATCATCGACGCCGACTACCGCCTCTTCTATGTCCATCGCGGCATGGAGAAGCTGGCAGAAACCCGCATGGGCTACAACGAAGTGGCGTTTCTGACCGACCGGGTCTGCGGCATCTGCGGCTTTACCCACAGCGTCGCTTACACCACCTCGGTAGAGAACGCCATGGGCATTAAGGTGCCCGAGCGGGCCAAGATGATCCGCGCCGTGCTGCTGGAGGTGGAGCGCCTGCACAGCCACATCCTCAACATCGGCCTGTCGAGCCACTTCACCGGCTTCGACACCGGCTTTATGCAGTTCTTCCGGGTGCGGGAAAAGTCCATGACCCTGGCCGAGCTGCTGACCGGCGCACGCAAGACCTACGGCCTCAACCTGATTGGCGGGGTGCGCCGCGACATCTTCAAGGAAGATCGCATCAAGGGTGCCCAGCTGGTGCGGGAACTGCGTGATGAGCTCAAACCCCTGGTGGCCATGCTGCTCGACACCGCCAACATCACCTCCCGTCTGGTGGGGATAGGCCGCCTCGACCCGCAAATCGCCCGCGATTTCAGCTGTGTCGGCCCCATGGTGCGGGCCAGCGGCTTCAAACGCGATGTGCGCCGGGTCCACGACTTTGCCGCCTATCGCGAACTGCCGATGGAGATCCAGACGCTGGCGGGTTGCGACGTGCAGTCCCGGGTGCTGGTGCGCATCCACGAGCTCTACGACTCCCTCGACATGATTGAGTTTGGCCTTGAGCACCTGCCGGAAGGGCCGCTTTTGACCGAAGGGTTCACCTATCAGCCGGGCAAGTTTGCGCTGGGCTTTACCGAAGCGCCCCGTGGCGAGAACGTCCACTGGAGCATGACCGGGGATAACCAGAAGCTGTTCCGCTGGCGCTGCCGCGCCGCCACCTACGCCAACTGGCCCGCCCTGCGCTACATGCTGCGTGGCAATACCGTCGCCGATGCGCCGCTCATTATCGGCAGTCTGGATCCCTGCTACTCCTGTACCGATCGGGTCACCCTGGTCGACCCCAAGAAGGGCAAGTCCACCGTGGTCTCCTACAAGGAGATCGAGCGCTACGGTATCGACCGCAAAAACTCTCCGCTGAAATAAGGGGTCATCATGATCAAGTTGTTCAAGACCATACTCCAGGCGGGCACACCGACCGCCAAGTACCCCTTCGCCCCCTATGAGGTGAACCGGGATTTTCGCGGCAAACCGAACTATCAGGCGGATCAGTGCATCGCCTGCGCCGCCTGCACCAAGGCCTGCCCGGCCAATGCGCTGGTGATGGAAGTGGACATGGAGACCGGCGAGCGGCGCTGGGAGCTCTCCATGGCGCGCTGCATCTTCTGCGGCCGCTGCGAAGAGGTGTGCCCGACCCGCGCCATCGCCCTCTCCCCCGAGTTCGAGCTGGCGGTGACCAACAAGGCCGATCTCTATGAGGAGGCCCGCTTCGCGCTGGCCCCCTGCACCCTGTGCGGCACCTACTTTGCCCCGAGCAAACTGGTGGCGCTGGTGGAGGACACCCTCAAGCAGGCAGGTACGCCGCTCGCTCGCGATGCCAAGCCGCTAGCGCCGCCAGAGCGACTGCACCACTGCCCCGACTGCAAACGAAAACAGAGCATGCTGAGCCAGCCTGACTCGGCCATGACCACACCGATGGCCACACCGATAGCCGCACAACAGGAGTGGATGTGATGAGCAAGATCAAAGGCATAGAACCGGTTGTCGGCCATGCCCATACCCGCGCCGTGCCACTGGCACAGGATCCCGAGATCACCAAACTTAAAAAAACCCTGCTCAAAGACATCCGCCGCTCGGCCTATGTCTATCGGGTCGATTGCGGCGGCTGCAACGCCTGCGAAATAGAGATCTTCGCCACCATCACCCCGCTGTTCGATGCCGAGCGCTTCGGCATCAAGGTGGTCGCCTCCCCCCGTCACGCCGACATCCTGCTCTTTACCGGCGCTGTGACCCGGGCGATGCGAGTCCCTGCCCTGCGCGCCTATGAGGCAGCCCCCGATCCCAAGATCTGCATCGCCTACGGCGCCTGCGGCTGCGATGGCGGCATCTTCCACGATCTCTACTGCGTCTGGGGCGGCACCGACAAGATCGTGCCGGTGGATGTCTATATTCCGGGCTGCCCGCCCACGCCGGCGGCCACCATCTACGGCTTTGCGGTGGCGCTCGGCCTGCTTGAGCAAAAACTCAAAGCCACCAGCCACGAGGTGCAACCGGGGGCGCGGGTGGAGCTGCGCCACACTGGCATCCCCAATGAAATTCGGGTGATGATCGAGCGTGAAGCGCGCCGCATGGCCGGTTATCGTCAGGGACAGATCATCGCCGATGAGTTTATGGCCCTGCTCGAAGGGGCGACCCAGCAGGATGTGGATCTGCGCATCCAAAGCTATCTCGATCAACATGACGACCCGCGCCTGTCGGAGATCGTCAACAACCTGGCGGGCGCCTGCCTTAACCGGGCGGCAGGTAAGGGAGAGGCAGTGCATGGCTGACCAGGTTTACTTTTACCGTCTCTCCCGCAAGTTTGTGGACGAGCAGTTTGACGTACCGGAAGAAGCCAAGGAGGTGATCTACTACAGCCTCGCCATCGGCCACCACCTCGGTATTGTCGATTGCCTGAGCGCCGATCTGGTCTGCCCGCTGGCGGGTTATCGCGACTGGGTGGCCAAGCTACCCGTAGGCAGCGAGGCGCGCCGCAAGATGGAGGGGTTTCTCACCTTTGGCGAGATCACCATCTATCGCGAGCACTGCCATATGCTGGCCTGTGCCTTCGACCGGCTGCGTAAAGCCGAAGGCGTGCTCGATGAGCAGCTGCTGAGCTGGACCAACACCTTTATGGATCAGCTCACCGCCCTCTATAACGATCCCCATATGTACCTGATGGTAAGGAGCCGCTGATGGGCTGCAATCTCGTGTTGACCGTGGGCAATGCCATGATGGGGGACGACGGTGCCGGCCCTTGGCTGGCGGACAAACTGCAAGCCGCCCCCCTGCCCGGCTGGATCCATATTGACGGCGGCATCGCGCCGGAAAATGCGGTCTACAAGGTGCGGGAGCTGCAACCGGCGCGGGTGGTGCTGGTGGATGCCGCCGAGATCGGCGAGAAGGCGGGCACCTTGCAGGTGATCCCCCCCGACACCATCGCCGAGATGTTTATCTTCTCGACCCACAACATGCCGCTCAATTTCCTGATCGACGAGCTCAAGACCTTTGTTCCCGAGGTGATCTTTGTCGGGGTGCAACCGGCCATCGTCGCCTTCTCCTTCCCGATGACCGAGATGGTGAGCGAAGCGATGGATTATCTTTATCAACATCTTGATGCCGCCAAGGACACCCGCTTATTAATAGCGCGGCTGGACCAGTGGAATATTACCAACGCCGAGCGATGACTATGCACAGGCCTGTTAACGCCCGTTATTGACTGACTGCTTTGGCAATGTGATAAACACCCGGTGTTAAATTAAAAACATCGGGTTAATCGTGCTGAACTTGATATAAAACAAGGTTCTTTTGATTTTTCAAAAAACCGCTAACTCTCGCTTTTTTATGATAAAAAAGCGTTGCCAGTCACAAAAAATTGCCACAAAATAGCGTCCATAGTGGAAGTTGATGGGGTCTGGTGGCCTCCTCGGTCTTCAAAACCGATGTGAGCCGAGAAGGCTTTGGCAGGTTCGATTCCTGCCTCTTCCGCCAATTTCATATATTGAGCAAATGTCATCTCGCTGATGTTTATTGGCCTGAATGCTACTTTTAATCGCTTGTTCAATATGTTTGAAGCAATACCTTTAAAGAAGGTGCTTGCCGCTTGCCAATATAATCCGAACACAGGTTATTGCTCTGGCCAACTATTAATTTATCAGCATAAATAGACCATTTATTTATGCACTATGTTTGCAACAATCCGCAAACCGCCAGCACTGAAATAACCCGTCAGCTCGGCCTCTCTATCGGCGACCGGTGTGCATGTCAAACCCACGCACTGCCCTGGTAATCCCATGCCGAACCCATCTCATGCGCCAGCCCTCGCCCACAGCCAGTCCGAAGCACGTCCGACTGCCGACGATTCACTGCCACAGCGTCGCTTACCGCAAGTGGAACAGCTGCTGCAGCAACCCTTTCTCGCGACCTATATCCATGCGCTGAGCCGCCCGCTGGTGACCCAGGCGGTGCGCGAGACCCTGAGCGAACTGCGCCAGAGCGAGGCGTTTCACCAGCACGGGGTTGCCCCCGAGCACATCGAGGCGCTGATTGCCAAGCGCTGCCAGCAGCAGCTGCGCCAGCGTCAGACTAGGGTGATCAACGCCACCGGCACCCTGGTGCATACCAATCTGGGGCGCTCGCCGTTAAGTGCCGATCTGTGGGACGAGGTGCGCGACCTCAACACCGGTTACAACAATCTGGAGCTGGATCTCGCCACCGGCAAGCGCGGCGGGCGCAAGGGGCTGATTGCCCCCCTGCTCGGCTGCCTCACCCAGGCGGAGGATTCACTGGTGGTCAACAACAACGCCGCCTCCCTCTTTTTGCTGCTGCAGGAGATAGCCAAGGGGCGCGAGGTGATCGTCTCGCGGGGCGAGCAGATCCAGATTGGCGGCGGCTTTCGCATCCCCGACATTCTGGCGCTCTCCGGCGCCAAACTGGTGGAGGTGGGCACCACCAATATCACCACAGCCCGGGATTACCTCGATGCCATCACAGATCAGACCGCGCTGGTACTGATGGTGCACAAATCCAATTTCGCCATTCGCGGCTTTACCGAATCCCCCGATATTGGCGAGGTGGCCCGCGCCCTGCCCGAGCACGTGGTGCTGGCGGTGGATCAGGGCTCGGGCTTGACCACCGAAGAGTTTGCACCGGATGAAACCTCGGTGCGCCAATACATCAAGGCGGGGGCGGATCTGGTCTGCTACTCCGGCGACAAGCTGCTGGGGGGCCCGCAATCGGGCATCATCAGCGGACGCAGCGACCTCATCAAGCGGCTGGAAAAACACCCCATGATGCGCACCTTCCGCCCAAGCCGCATCGTCTATTCCCTGTTAGAGCGCCTGCTCATTCACAAGCTCAACAAATCCCCCGTCGGCGAAGGGATTGCCCAGCGCACCTTGAGCAACCCTGCCGCCATGCAGGCGAGAGCCTCCCAGCTGATGGCCGCCCTGCCCGGCTGTTTTGTGCCCATTCCCGCCCAGCTGGTGGTGGGCGGTGGCACCTTGCCGGACGAGTTCTACCCCGCGCCAGCGCTCGAATGCACCGACCCGCGCCCGGCCCAGCAGCTGCTCGATGCCCTGCGGGAACTGCCGGTGCCGGTCATCGCCACCGTGCGCCAGCAGAAGGTGCTGCTCAATATGGCGACCCTGCTGCCGACCGAGATGGATCTGTTGATCGCCCAGCTTAACGAGCTGCTGCTACCTGCCTCGATCAACGCAACAGAGGAGTCCTGATCCCATGACCTCCTATCGCGCCGTTATCGGCCTTGCCGGCCACGTGGATCACGGCAAGACCCTGCTGATCAAGGCCCTCACCGGCATCACCACCGCCCGCGCCCACGAGCAGGCCATCGGCATGACCCAGGATCTCGGCTTTGCCCACTTCGACGACGGTCAGGGCAACACCATAGGCGTCATCGATGTGCCCGGCCACGAACGCTATATCCGCAACATGGTGGCGGGGCTCTGGAGTCTGGATCTGGTGCTGCTGGTGATTGCCGCCGACGAGGGGTGGATGCCGATGACCGGCGATCACCTGCGCCTGCTCAAGGCGATGGGGGTGCCGCGCCTCTTGGTCTGCATCAACAAGTGCGATCTGGTCTCCCCCGACGAGTTGGATCTCCTTGAAGAGAGTCTGCTGGAACGGGTGATGGACGAGAGCGGCATGGTGCCCGACATCGTCAGCGTCAGCGCCAAAACCGGCGCCAATATGGCTGCCCTGCACGCCGCCATTGTGCGCCAGTTGAGGGATATGGCCGAGCATCATGCCCTCCGCGAACAGGCCGCCCCGCGACTGTATGTAGACAGGGTCTTTACCGCCAACGGCACCGGCACAGTGCTCACCGGCACCTTGCAGCAGGGCAGCCTCAAGGTGGGGGACAAGCTGCGCCTCTACCCCGCCGATCGGGAGGTGCAGGTGCGCTCCCTGCAGGCTTATCACCAGAGCGTCGAGGAAATTGGCGCCGTCTGTCGGGTGGCAGTGGGCCTTAAAAAAGTGCCCCACAAGGAGGTGACTCGCGGCTATTGCCTTACCAGCGCAACAGGCCAGTGCGAGGCGGCGACTCACCTGATCGTGCGACTCAACGCCGAGAGCCTGAGCACCAAGACGCTACGCACGCAGGAGGTGGAAGTGGCCCTCGGCAGTTGGCATGGCCGGGCGCGCTTTGTGCCGATTAAAGAGGCACCTATAAACGAGCTGCCGATCAAGGACACCCGGCTGGCGCGGCTGATCTTTACCAGCCCCATCCCCTGCTTCTTCGGTCAGCCCCTTGCCATCATTCGCCACGGCAGCAGCGAACTGTTGCACGGCGCCCGCATCGTCTGGTGCGGCGACATCCATCCTGCCAGACGCAAGACGCTGCACGCCCTGCTGGGCGAGCTGCCAGATCCGCTGGATCGCTACAACCCCGCCACCCTGCAGCTGGGGCTCAACGGCTATGTGCTGGCCAGCCGCTTTGACCAGCAACCTGCGCAGGTCACCCCCCTCGCTGACTGGCTGCTTGATAACCACTGGCTGGCCCAGAGCCGCGACCAGCTGCTCGCCACGCTGGCCAGCGAACCGCTGAGCGCCGCAGAGCTGGCGACCCGCTTTGGCATCGCCCTGCCGGTCATTCAAGCCCTGCTCCAGCAGCTCAAAAGCGAGCAGCTTGTTCGCCTGCACCATGACAAGTGGCAACCGGGCAGCGGCGAGTCGGAAGATGATCTGGGGGAAGAGGCGCAGCTGGTACTCAAGGTGGTGCGAGATCAAGGCAAGGAGGGTTACGAGCCCGGTAAACTGGGCCCCGGCGGCGTGGCGCTGGATCCCTTTATCACCCGCAAGCTGCCCGCAGCCCTGCAGCAGGGCTTGCTGCGCAATGGTTTACAAAAAAACTGCGCGTTGCAAAAGCAGCTGCGCAATCTGGCAAGGCTTCAGTATCTGGTGCAACTCGATGGCCCCATCTACTACGACACCGCCCTTTACAACCAGATGGTTGCCGCCGTGCTGGCGGGCCAGCAGGTGGGAGATCTGATCGACATGGCATCCTTAAAGGAGATCACCCGCTTGTCGCGCAAATACGCCATTCCGTTCTGCCTGCGCATGGAGATGGATGGCTGGGTGCGGCGCGAGGAGAATGAGCGTCGGGTGCTGCGTTTGCCACAGACTCAAGATGCCTTGCAGCAGGAGCCGGCATGACGGCCACCCGACTGCGCCGCGAATTTCATATGGACGGCATAGTGCAGGGGGTCGGCTTTCGCCCCTTCGTCTATGGGCTGGCACTGCGCCACGGCCTTACCGGCTATGTCTTGAACGATGCCAACGGCGTCACCGTAGGTGCCGAGGGTTCCCCCGAGCAGCTAGCCACCTTTGCCCGCGAACTGCGGGAATTGGCACCGCCGCTCAGCCGAATCGATCATTTCAGTGAGCGGGAGCTTCCCCAAGATGCTGACCCCGACCATAATCCCGACTACGATGGCCAATTCCATGGCCAGTTTCGAATTAAAGCGAGCCAGCAGCAGAGCGCCGCCACAGTCGCCATCTCGCCGGATCAGGGGATGTGCGAGGCGTGCGCCACGGATGTGGCCAACCCCGTTGATCGCCATCATCACTACCCCTTTACCAACTGCACCCACTGCGGCCCGCGCTACACCATCATCCGCCGCCTCCCCTACGACAGACCCCACACCGCCATGGCGAGCTTTGCCATGTGCCCGCGCTGCGCGGCGGCCTATGAAAACCCGCTGGACAGACGCTATCACGCCCAGCCGGTGAGCTGCCCCGAGTGCGGGCCCCATCTCAGTTGGCGCAGCGGCCACGGCGATGCCCTGGCCGAGCGCGAGGATGCGCTACAAGCGGCCGCCCGCACCCTACAAGCGGGCGCCCTGATTGCGGTCAAGGGGATGGGGGGCTATCACCTGATATGTGATGCGCGCAGCGAGTCCGCCGTGGCACGGCTGCGCCAGCTCAAGCGGCGCGCGCGCAAGCCGCTGGCGGTGATGATGGGCTCCCTAGCCGAGGCCAAATTGCATGTCACCGGCTGCGAGGCAGAGTGGAAGCTGCTCGCCTCTCAAGCCAGACCCATTACCCTGCTGCGCAAGCGCACTAACGATGATCGGCTCTCAGGATCCCGACAGTCAGCCGCGCCGCTGGCCGAGGGGATAGCCCCCGGCATCCCCTATCTCGGGGTCATGCTCCCCTATACCCCGCTGCACCAGCTGCTGCTGGACGCCTGCGCCATGCCATTGGTTGCCACCAGTGCCAATGGTCGCGGCAGCCCGATCCTCATCGAGTGCGAGGCGGTGATCAGGGAACTCGGCAACGAGATCGACGGCATCCTGGATCACAACCGTCCCATCCTGCATCCCTGCGACGACAGTCTGGTGCAGTGGGCGGGCGGACGGCGCCAGACCCTGCGGCTGGCCCGTGGCTATGCCCCCTGCACCCCCAGCCTGAAACAGGCGGTCAAGGTGCCGCTGCTGGCGGTCGGGGCGCAGCAGAAGAACCAGCTGGCACTCGCCTTCGGCCGCCAGCGAATCTACAGCCCCTATATCGGCGATCTGCACAGCCTGCCGATGCAGGGTCACTTCGAGCAGACCCTGGCTACCTTCCGCGATCTCTACGATCTCAAGCCCGAGCTGCTGGTGTCGGACTGCCACCCGGGCTACCTCAGCCATCAGTGGGCCAAAAGCTATTGCCACGATCACGGGGCAACCCACCTCGAGGTGCAGCACCATCACGCCCACCTGATGGCGGTGATGGCCGAGCACGACATCACGGGCCCGGTGCTGGGTTTTACCTTCGACGGCACCGGCCTTGGCGATGACGGCACCCTTTGGGGCGGCGAGCTGCTGATCGCAGACGTTCAGGGATTTGAGCGGGTCGCCCACCTCGCGCCCTTCAAACTGATCGGCGGCGAGGCGGCCATCCGCGAGCCGGTACGCCAGCTGCTGGGGCTGCTGTTTGAATCGCATAACCCTGAGGAGATCAGTGCCCTCGATATTCCGGCGATCAAGCAACTGCCAGCAGAGCGGATCAACAACCTGCACCAGCTCTGGCGCTTGGGTCGCAACACCCCCTATACCAGCTCTATCGGCCGTCTGTTCGATGCCGTGGCGACGCTGCTGGGGGTGATCGATACCCCGGATTACGAGGGAGAAGCGGGACTCCTGCTGGAGGCGGCCGCCTTGCAGCTCGCCCCCGATGAACAGCCCTTCCCCCTCGCCTTTGGCCTGAGTCAATCAACAGGGGAGGCACTGCAGATCGAATGGGCCGAACTGCTCAATACCCTTATCAACGAACAACGCAAAGGCACCTCCACTGCCAGCCTGGCCGCTGGTTTTATCCGCGCTGTCAGCGCTCTGGTTGTTGCTCTGGCCGAGCGTTTTCCCGGTTATCCGGTGGCGCTCGGGGGCGGCGTCTTTCAAAACCGGGTACTGATGGACCAGCTGGTGCCTGCTCTCGAAGCGACCGGACGGCAGGTATTGACCAGCGAAACCCTGCCGCTCAATGACGGTGGCATCGCCGCCGGTCAGCTCTGGTTTGCCATCCACCATCTTGCCACGCACCAGCCTGCCACTGCCGGTTGTGCTACCTTGTCGGAGTCCTGAAATCCATGTGTCTATCCATCCCCTCTCAGGTGGTGCAGTTGCACCCCGAAGATAACTGCGTCACCGTCGATACCCTGGGGGTGCAGCGGCGCGTCAGCTGCATGTTGCTCGAAGAGCCCCTCAACCTCGGCGACTATGTGCTGCTCCATATCGGCTTTGTGATGAGCAAGATTGACGAAGAGGAGGCGCAGGCCAGCCTCGAGAGCTTCCGCCAGATGGTGGCCCTGATGCCAGAGCAGGATATCTTGCCATGCTGACACTCAATGATCTCTTTCAGGGCTTTCGTCAGCCCGACGTCATCCGCGCCCTCGCAGCCCAAATTACCGAACTGGCCAAAGATCTGCCCGAACCGCTGCGGGTGATGGAGGTGTGCGGCGGCCATACCCACACCATCATGAAATACGGCCTGCACCAGTTGCTGCCAGCCAGCATCGAGTTTGTCCACGGCCCCGGCTGCCCGGTCTGCATCATGCCCAAAGAGCGCATCGATCAGGCCATCGAGCTGGCCCGCCAACCCAACGTCATTCTGGTCACCCTGGGGGACATGGTCCGGGTGCCGGGCTCCAAAGGCACGCTGGCCCAGCAACGGGCCAAGGGGAGCGATATCCGCCCGGTTTATGACCCCCTCGACGCCCTGCGCATCGCCCGTGAGAACCCGGAAAAAACCGTGGTCTTCTTTGCCATCGGTTTCGAGACATCCACCCCGATGACTGCGGCGCTGCTGGCAGCCGCGGAAGAGCAAGGGGTCGATAACCTCTTGTTTCATATCAACCATGTGCTGGTGCCCCCCGCCATTCACGCCGTGATGGCCGACGGGGTTGCCAAGGTCAACGCCTTTATCGGCCCCTCCCACGTCAGCGTCATCACAGGCGCCGATATCTACCTGCCCATCGTCGATCGCTATCAGGTACCGGTGGTGGTGAGCGGCTTCGAGCCGGTGGATGTGATGGAGGCGCTCTTGATGATGGTGCGCCAGAAGGTGGAGGGTCGCTACGCCCTGGAGGTGCAGTACACCCGCGCCGTGACCGCCAGTGGCAATAAAGCTGCCCAGCGGCTGGTCGAGCGCTTTTTCGAGACCCGCGAGCACTTTCGCTGGCGAGGTCTGGGGGATATCAACGCCTCTGCCCTGCGCCTGCGGGATGCCTTTGCCAAACGCGATGCGGAGCGTCACTTCCAACTGGACCAGACCCCCATCGATGACCACAAGGCGTGCCAGTGCGCCGATATCCTGCGCGGGCTGGCCAAGCCCAACCAGTGCAACGTCTTTGGCCGGGGCTGCACCCCGACCCAGCCCATGGGCAGCTGCATGGTCAGCTCCGAAGGGGCCTGCAATGCCTACTACCGATATATGGGGATCCAATGAGAGAAATTCAGTTAAGCCACGGCGGTCAGGTGATGGGTGGAGATGAACCAGCCTGTTTCGGCAATATTCTGGAGAACCAGACCCGATGAGAGAAATCCAGTTAAGCCACGGCGGCGGCGGTGTCGAGATGAACCAGCTGATCAACCAGCTCTTCTTTCGCCACTTTGGCAACGAGATCCTGCTGCGCGGTGAAGATGCCGCCCTGCTGCCGGTGAGCGGGCCCATCGCCTTCACCACCGACAGCTTTACCGTCTCGCCGCTGTTCTTCGAGGGGGGCGATATCGGCAAGCTGGCCATCGCTGGCACGGTCAACGATCTCGCCATGATGGGGGCCAAGCCAGAATATCTGAGCGCCGGCTTTATCATTGAGGAGGGCTTTCCCTACGCCGATCTCGCCCGCATCGTCGAGTCGATGGCCGCAGAGCTGGCCAAGAGCGGCGCCCGCATCGTCTGTGGCGACACCAAGGTGGTGCCCAAGGGGGCGGCCGACAAGATCTTTATCAACACCAGCGGAGTCGGCACTTTCCCGCTGCCCGAACAGAGCCGGGGCATCTCGGTGCGCAACATCAAGGCCGGTGACGCCATTCTGGTGTCGCGGGATATCGGCAGCCACGGCGCCTGCATCCTGATGGCCCGCGATGCCCTGCAGCTGGGGTCGGATCTCAAGAGCGACTGCACCACCCTCTGGCCGCAGGTAGAAGCGCTGCTGCAAGCGGGGATCACCCCTCACGCCCTGCGCGATGCCACCCGCGGTGGCCTCGCCGCCGTGCTCAACGAGTGGAGCACCGCCTCCGGCGTTGCCATCGAGCTGGAGGAGTCCGCCATTCCGGTGTGCGATCCAGTGCGCGGCCTGTGCGAACTCTACGGTTTCGAGCCCCATGATCTCGCCAACGAGGGGACCATGGTGCTGGCCCTGCCTGCCGAACAGGCGCAGGACGCGCTGGGCATCTTGCGGCAATTCAACCCCGCCGCCAGCCAGATCGGCGTGGTGCAGGCGAGTGATCGCCACAAGGTGATCCTCAATAACCCCTGGGGCAGCCGCCGTTATCTGGAGCTGCCGCAGGGGGAACTGCTGCCGCGGATCTGTTGATCGGCCATGCCGTTCACCCAATGACCGGGAGGAGTCACTCCTCCTCCCCATATCGGTTAAGGAGCCACCATGCACGAAATGTCTCTGGCCATGGCCGCCATCGATCTGGCGGCCGAACAGGCCACCCAGCGGGGCTTTAACAAGGTGACCGCCCTCTGGCTGGAGGTTGGCAGCTTCTCCTGCGTTGACCCGGACACCATTGCGTTCTGTTTCGAGGCGGCCGCCAAGGGCACAGTCGTCGAGGGGGCCCAACTCCACTTTCAGCACCAGGTGGCCGAAGCCTGGTGTTACGACTGCAACAAGACGGTCACCCTCACCGAGCGCGGGCAAGCCTGTCCCGAGTGTGGCGGATACAAATTACGCGTCGCGCAGGGGAACAGCCTGCGCATCACCGACATCGAGGTAAGTTGATATGTGTAGCGTATGCGGATGCGGCCAGGCGCGGATCGCCGGCCATAAAGATGATCACGACCATGAGCACCACCATGAACATGGTCATAAGCACGATCATCATCATGCCCATGAGCAGAGCGCACCGCGCACCCTGATCATTCACCACCACTATCACCATCAGGGAGATGTCCATCACCACTACCACGGCGTACGGGCACCTGCGGGTGTAGAAGATCATGAGCACCATCATGATCATCCCCACTCTCATGATCACGGCCATTCCCACGCGCATCCTCATGACCATGACCATGACCATGACCATGACCACCAGCAGGGTGATCTGCACTACGGCAAAGGGGAAGCGGGATTGTCGGTCCCCGGCATGGGGCAGCGTCAGCTGATCGCCATCGAGATGGATGTGCTGGCCAAAAACAACGCCCTGGCCGCTCACAACCGCGAACACTTCGACGAGGCGGCCCAGCTGGTGCTCAATCTCGTCTCTAGCCCGGGTTCAGGCAAGACCACCTTGCTGTGCGAAACCCTGCGCCAGCTGGCCGACAAACGCCCTTGCGCGGTGATTGAGGGGGATCAACAGACCAGCGCCGATGCGGATCGCATCCGTGCCACCGGCGTCCCTGCCGTGCAGATCAACACCGGCAAGGGCTGCCATCTGGACGCCAAAATGGTCCACGACGCCTGCCACCAGCTGCCCGCCAATGAAGGGGGCATCCTCTTTATCGAAAACGTGGGCAATCTGGTCTGCCCCGCCAGCTTCGACCTCGGCGAGAAGTACAAGGTGGCTATCCTCTCCGTCACCGAAGGGGAAGAGAAGCCCCTCAAATACCCGGACATGTTTGCCGCCGCCCAGCTGATGGTGATCAACAAGATTGATCTGCTGCCCTACGTCAGCTTTGACGTGGCCCGCTGCATCGAGAACGCCAAACGGGTCAATCCCTATATTCAGGTGATCCAGGTCAGCGCCACAACGGGTGAAGGGATGGATGCCTGGCTCAACTGGCTGGCCACGGCCTGAACCGGTTAAACGCCACTGATAACTGTGGGTAACAAAAGAAGGAGGCTGATGCCTCCCTCTCTTTTATTGTGCTGACTGCGCCCCCCCCTCACCCCCAGCCCTCAGGCCACATTGCAGACCATCGGCTCCTGCTCAGCAGGTGCCTCACCAAAGCGCAGCACCCGATGACAGATCTGGCGCAGCAGCGCCTGCTGGTGACTGAAGACAAGCATGGCGAGCCCACGCTGCTCGCACTCACGCATCAACTCCAGCCAGAGCTGGCGCTGGATTTGCGGATCCAGCTGGGCAGTCACCTCATCGGCGACAAGCAACCGGGTGCGGGGTTCGAGGGCGCGCAGCAGCGCGATGCGGGCCAACTCGCCACCGGAGAGCTGACCGGGTTTACGACCAAGCCACGCAGGCTTGACCATAAAGCGAGCCAGCATGGCGTCATCGGGGCGCCACACATCCCACAGCGCCTGCCCGGTGGTGCGATAGGGATTGAAAGTGAGTTCCGGGTGCTGGGGCACCAGCTGGATGGGGTTATAGCCTTTAACCTGTTCAGGCACCGGCTGCCCATCCAGCAGGATCTGCCCGCCCGCCCTAACCGGTTGCCAACCGGCCAATACCCGCCCCAGCGTGGTTTTGCCATAACCGCTGGGGGCGGAGATACCGAGCCGCTCGCCCGCTTTCACCGTCAGCGATAGCTCCTGCCAGAGGGGGCGTTCCCCCTGCGCGATGGTGAGATCCCGAACTTCAAACATCAGCAGACCTCCGGCACAGAGAAGAGCGCATTGAACTCGGGCAGCGCCTGCCAATGGGCACGGAGCATCTCGCTCCCCTGCCCCTGGCGCAGATGGTGGCAGCTCAAGGTATCGCTCACCTGCCCCTGATGCAGCGCCACAATGCGATCGGCAAAACGGGCCGCCAGCGCCAGATCGTGGGTGACCCAGAGGATGCCGCTGCCCTGATTGGCCAATTCGCGCAACTGGCTGAGCAGCAGACAGGCCAGCCCCTCGTCGAGCCAGGCGGTGATCTCGTCCGCCAGAATGTAGCGGGCGCCGCCGAGTGCCGCGCTGCAGGCCAGAATGCGCTTGGCCATGCCGCCGGAGAGCTGGCGCGGATAGCGGTCCAAGGTGGCCGCAGGCAGCTGGTAGCGCAGCAGTTGCTCGCCGAGCCGCGAGCGGGAACCGTTCTGGCCACAGAGGCGCGCCGCCCGGCCCAGCTGGTGCTCCACCGTCAGCAGCGGATTGAGGGCGCTCACCCCCTGCGGCACATAGCAAAGAGTGTGGCCGCGCAGACGGGCCCGGCTCGCGTCGCACAGAGGCGTCCCATAAAGAGAGATGGCGCCGCGCATCCGCAGGTTGTCCGGCAGCAGGGTCAGGGCGCTTTGCAGCAACAGGCTCTTGCCCTCGCCGCTCCCCCCCACCAGCGCCACTATCTCCCCCGGCGCCAGTTGCAGGCTGATATCGGTCAGCAATGGCTGCCAGCTGCGCCGCCCCAGCCAGGAGTAGTGGGCCGCCTCTATGGTCACATGGTCAAAACTCAGCATGGTTCACCCCCAAACCAGAGCTGCTGCAGGGCGCGGGTAGCCTGATCAAACAGCAGTACCAGCAGCAGCAACATCAGCCCCGGGAAGAGGGCCAGCCACCAGCCGCCGCCGGCCAGATAACGCAAGGCATCCGCCAGCAACAGGCCAAGGGAGGCCTCATGGGCCGCCAGACCAAAGCCGAGAAAACTTAAGGCCGCGCTGTGTAGCACCGCATGAGGAAACATCAGCAAGGTGCCGATAAACCACTGGGGCAACAACCCCGGCAGCAGGTGGGTACGCCAGCGACGTAGCGCCCCCATCCCCTGACAACGGGCCAGCACCACATAGTCGCTGCAGGCGATCCGCCGCGCTTCTGCGCAGAGAATGAGCGCCAGCTTGGGCCAGTGGGTCAGCGCCACCGCCAGGATCACCCCGCGCATGCCGCCCCCCACGGTAAAACAGATCAGGATCAGCAGCAGCATATGGGGCAGCGCCAGCATGGCGTCGATGAGCAGCCGCACTGCCACATCGCATCTGGGGTGAATAAGCGAGACGCTTGCCGCCACCATGGCCAGCAGGCCACTACAGAGTGCAGTGCTGATGCCCAGCTCCAGACTGGTGAGGGTGCCCTGAAAGGCCCGCAACCAGAGATCCCGCCCCATCTGATCGGTGCCAAACCAGTGGGCCAGCGAGGGGGGTTGCTGGCGCGCCAGCAGATCCATCGGTACATCCTGATGAGAGAGGCTCCAGCCATAAGCAGCCAGCAGCGCCAATCCGATCAGGGCCACGGCCAAGCGCACCATGGAGGGAAGCGGATTAAACAGCATGCTCACCCTCCCAGCCCCGATTGATCCGCGCCAGCAGCAAACTGGCCACCGTGTTGCCAATAAAGACCAGCAAGGTGCAAAAGAGCACTATGCCCATCAGCAAGGGGATATCTCCCCGCAGCCCCGCATCCACGGTGGCTTGCCCGAGCCCCGGATAGGAGAAGACCTTCTCCGCCAACAGCGATCCGCCAATCAGCTCACCGAGGGAGGCAAACTGCAGGCAGATCGCCGGGGTCAGGGCATGGCGCAACACATGGAAGCGCAGCATGGGCCAGCCGCCATCCCCCTGGGCGCGAGCGTAGCGGATAAAGTCGCTCTCCAGCACCTCGGCCACCCGTCCCCGGGTATGCAGGGCAATGTTGCCCACCCCGAGCAACGCAAGCGTGGTGACCGGCAGCAACAGATGGCGCAATCGCATCAGCCAGTCCGCCTCATCGGCAGAGAGCCCCGGCGTCCAGGCGCAGCAGACCGGCAACAGCGGCCAGTGCACCGCAAACAGGGCAAGCAGCAGCAGGCCAACCCAGAAGGTGGGCAGGGAGGCAAGCAGATAGGCAAAGCGGCAAATCAAGCGATCGGGCCAGCGGTTGAGATAGCGACCGGCGCACAGCCCCAGCAGAATGCCGAAAAAGCCGGAGAGCAGCCAGGCCCCCGCCAACAGCAGGAAGGAGGCAGCAAAGCGGCTGCCGATCACCTGAGCCACAGGCGCGTTGTAGAGCATGGAGTAGCCGAGATCCCCCCGCAGCACCTGGCTAAACCAGTGCCAGTAGCGCAGCCAGAGCGGCTGATCCAGCCCCCAACGGGCGGCAATGCGGGCGTACTGCTCGGGCGGCACATGGAGCAGATCGTTGCCGATATAGGCCTTGATGGGATCAATGGGGGAGTAGCTGAGCAGCACAAAGGTGGCGACAGAGACCAGACACAAGAGCCCTGCCAGACGCAGCAGGGCTTTTACCAAGATGTAACCGGAAGAGCTAACGGGCGAACTTAACTGCACGTCCACCGCCAATCCTGCAAGTTGTTGAGCAAAGACCAGCTACCGTGAATTTCCGGCGCCCCCTTGCCAAGATCGATACAGCGGTTGGCCAGATAGGTGTGCTGTACATTGAGCAACCAGGCCCAGGCAGCATCCCCCTGCACCCCGGCGCCGCTCTTGCCATCCCACTCCACCTGCTGCCAGAAGGGCACCGCCGCCTGCCAATCGGGGGCATCCAGCGCCTGCTTGAGGTGGCCATCCACCACAGGGTTGCGGTAGTAGCCAGGGTTGTAGAACTCAACGCCGCTCGAACCGCTCTGGTAGTGGTGATAGAGCTCCATGGGATCCAGACTCCCCCACCCCATCAACACCGGGTTGGCGTGCATCTCCCGCTCCACCTGCTCCCAGCTGCCGGATTTGAGGCTCACGTCAAAACCGATGGGTTTGAGCATGGCCCGCACCGCTTCCGCCAGATCCCGGCGGGTGCTGTCACCACTGGTGTACCAGAGGGTAAAGGCGGCGCGCAGGTCGCCCTTGTGGCGAATGCCATCGCTGCCCATCTTCCAGCCTGCCTCGTCGAGCAGGGCGTTGGCATGGGCGGCATCCCCATCCTTGAAGGCGGTGGCTTTATTCAACCAGGGCAACCCTTCCACTGCGCTGTAAGCGGGGATGGCGTGCCCTTCCAGCAGCTGATCGGCCAGCAGCTTGCGGTCGATGGCGTAGTTGATGGCGCGACGCACCGCCACATCGGCCGTCACGTCGTTGCCGACGGGATAACCCTTGGCATCCTTGCCGCCCGCAGGGGGGACCGGGAAGACGATGCCACGGTTCTCCACGCTCGGCCGTACCCAGAGCTTGAGGGAGGCAGGCACAGTGAGCGCCAGCGACGGGGGTATGCGCACCAGATCGAGCTGGCTGCTCTGGGCGGCGGCATAGGCGCTCTCTTCATCGATAAAGACAAACACCAGCCGTTTGAAATCATTGTTGCCACCGGCGTAATAGGGGTTTGCCTCCACCACCAGTTGCTGACCGGGCAGGAAGCTCACCAGTCGGTAAGGGCCGGCACCGACAGGCTGTTGGGCGTACACCTTGGGATCGTAATCGCGCTTTGACACTATCCCCAAGGAGCCCAGCACATTGACAAAGGTGCTCTGGGGGGCACTTAAGACGATGGCCACCTCGGTGGGCGACACCACCTCGGCCTTCACGAAGTTGCCCATATCGATCTTGCCGCCGCCCTTGGCTGCGCTGTTGTAGGTAAAGGCCACATCCTCGGCAGTGAGCGGCGCGCCATTGGAAAATGTCAGGCCGGGCTTGAGAGTGATGAGCCACCCCTTGCCATCCTGGTTCGGGGTCACCGATTGGGTGAGCAGATCCTGCCAGCTGAGATCGGCGTTTTGTTTAAGCAGCGGGCTGTGCAGCAGCAGGTAGCTGCCGTGACTCCAGCCAAGCAGGGGGTCAAACCCTTCGGTGGGCTCTGCGCCGATGGCGAGTGTGAGTTCGGCAGGCACAGGCTGGGCGGCCAGTGCCGAATGAGCGTGTCCGCCCGAGAGCAGGGCCAGCAAAGTGGCAGCGACGACAGGCACGCCCTTGCGGCGGCCATGGCATTGAATGGTCATAAGATTCCTTGTTCGTTTGTACCACTCACCTCGAAGAAAAACGTCAGACGAAGAAGCGAGTGAGGGGCCAAAACGGGCCCCTATTCTAAACTTGATTTCGCGTGAAACCTAGCGGCTATGCCGGTTGGCCACGCCGGGCACCGAATAGCCGTCTGCGACCCAGATCCACGCCGCCAGCCCCTTGCTGAACCGGCAAGGAGAGCAGCATTTTGAGGGTGCTGCTCACCAGCGAGCGACCCTGCTCGGCCCCGAGATGGGGATCAAGCGGCGACATCAGGGAACAGGCCAGCTGCTGACCCGTCTCGGGCAGTTCGCCCACCATAAAGGTCATGTTGCCGCAAGGGAGCTGCAGAGCGAGGCGATCGCTGCTGCTGCGCACCGGCCACAGTTGATCCGGCCCCGGTAACACCACCACGCTCAACATCCAGGGGGTCAGCACGCAACCGAGCCACTGCGCTTCAAACAGCGTGCACTCCGCCACTATGAGCATGGTGGCGTGATAGAAGGGCAACCCTTGCATCTCTTCGCGAGCGATCCGCTCATACTGGGCGACCAGCAACGGCGCGGGATTGGTGGCAAAACCGATGAACTCCTGCACAGCATCAACCTCGCTTAAATGGGACTGCGCCATAGGCCCTCCTGCTGCTGTTTTGCCCGCTCGGCGTCGGAGAGCGCAATGGCGGGCGCGCCAACACTGGCCAGCAGAGTCAAAATCCGATCCTTCGCCTCCCCCATGGCGGCCGCCACGACGGGGGTGAGGCCGATGCGCGGTTCGAGTGATTCAGGCTCAACACCTATCAGGGTGAGCCGCGTTGGCGACTCCCCCGTCATGTGCAGCGCCGAGAGCACGTCCGCCAGCCCCAGCTGGTGCGGGGAGATCTTGCGGCCAAACAGGGTCGGGATTTCGTCACCTTGCAGGGTCACAACAGTGCCCGGCGGGTTACCGCTGCGCACCGCATCCGCCAGTATGATGTGATCGCGACTGGCCATGGCTTCGAGCAGCTCCATGCCGGCGGTGCCACCATCGAGCAGCTCGATGCCGGGGGCGAAACGATATTCGCGCCCCAGCGCCTCGACGATGCGCACGCCCACCGCCTCATCGCTCAAGAGCAGGTTGCCCACGCCCAGGATCAGGGTGTTCATCACAGCACCTTCACCTGAGTCACGTCGCCACTTTGGGTATCCACCACGTGGACCGCGCAGGACATGCAGGGGTCGAACGAGTGGATGGTGCGCACCACCTCCAGCGGCTTGGCCGGATCCGCCACCGGCGTCCCTACCAGCGCCTGCTCGTAGGGGCCGGGCTCGTCATTGAAGTTGCGCGGACCCGAGTTCCAGGTCGACGGCACCACCGCCTGATAGTTGGCGATCTTGCCCTCCTTGATGACGATCCAGTGTGAGAGCATGCCGCGCGGCGCCTCTTCAAAACCCACCCCGCGAAACTCTTTGCCCGCCGGGATCTCGGCCTTGATGTAGGCGGTGAAGTCCCCCTTGCCGATGTTGTCGACCAGCGCCTTCCACTGGTGCGCCAGGGTATCTTTCAGCACGCAGCAGCGCACCGCGCGGCCTATGATGCGGCCCATGGTGGAGTGCAGCTGTTCGGTCTCGATGGCCGAGCCGGTGAGCGCCTTGTAGATGCCGTTCAGCTGATCGAAATGCGCCACCGTCTCCGGGTGTTTGGCGGCGAGCTTCACCAGCAAGTCTGCGAGGGGCCCCACCTCCACCACCTTGCCGTAGAAGGTGGGGGATTTGACCCAGGAGTATTTGCCATCGTCCTGCCAGCCGGTGTAGTTGGGCTCGGTTGTGCCCTCCCACGGCTTGAGGGGAGCGTCATCCTTATACCAGGCGTGCTTGTTGCTCTCGGCGATGCCATCCATCAGCCAGCCATCCTGATGGCTCTCGATGGGGCGATAACCCGCCAGATTGCCATTCTCGATATAGCCGCCCGGCATCAGGAAGCTGCCACCGTTGGCATCGGTGGGGAGCTCGGGCACGCTCAGGTAGTGCTTGGCCCCCTGCCCCAGATGCAGCCACTCGGGGTAGTGCGCGGCTATGATGGCGGCATCCACCTTGTAGACCTGCTCGATAAACTCGCCGAGCCGGTCGATGAAGCTCTTCACATAGAGCAGCCGTTCCAGGTTGAGCACGCTCGGTGCATCCAGGTTGATGGGATTGGCCACCCCACCCACCGCCAGGTTTTGAATGTGCGGAGTCTTGCCCCCCAAAATGGCGACGATGCGGTTGGCATCGCGCTGGCACTCCAGTGCCTGCAGGTAGTGGGCCACGGCGATGAGGTTCACCTCCGGGCTCAGCTTCATCTCTTGGTGGCCCCAGTAACCGTTGGCAAAGATGCCGAGCTGGCCGCTCGCTACCAGCGCACGGATCTTCTCCTGCACCTTGGTCAGCTCATCGGCGCTGTTGAGGGACCAGGTAGAGACCCCCTTGAGGATATCCGCTGCTTTTTGCGGATTGGCCTCAAGGGCTGCCGTGATGTCCACCCAGTCCAGCGCGGAGAGCTGGTAGAAGTGAACGATGTGATCGTGGATGTTGTGGGCCGCGATGATGAGGTTACGGATGAACTGGGCATTGACCGGCACCTTGGCGCCGATGGCGTTCTCCACCGCCCGCACCGAGGCGATGGCGTGGATCGAGGTGCATACCCCGCAGATCCGCTGCACTATCATCCAGGCATCGCGCGGATCGTTGCCCTTGACGATCTCCTCCATCCCGCGCCACATGGTGCCGGACGACCAGGCCTTGGTGACGATGCCGCCTTCGATTTCGCAGTCGATACGCAGGTGCCCCTCAATGCGGGTGATGGGGTCTATGGTGATACGTTGGCTCATACGTTGGCTTTCCCTCGGGCCTGATAATCTTGGTGAACACGTTCAAGTGATGGCAGTACCGGCAAGAGCCGGATCAACAGCAAATAGGCACAGACTTCGATGGCGACGAAGCCAAGGGAGATCAGCACTTCCGCCGCGGAGGGGAAGTAGTGGTAGCCATTGCCGGGGTTGAAAGCGAGCAGGGAGTAATTCAGTCGCCAGAGCGCCGCGCCCAGCAGCATGCTGAGGGCCCCCAGGAACAACATGCGCGAATCGCGGCGGCTCTTGTCCCAGTGGAACACCAGCAGCGGGAATATCATCAGCGCGATCTCGCTCCAGAACATGATGGAGAAGCGGTTGAACTCGGAGAGATAGGCCGACTTGTCGTGGATAACGATCTCGGCAAAACGCAGCGCCACAAACAGGATCAGGAAGATGTCGATCACCTGAGTCAGCTTGTAGAAGAGCGACTTCTCATTGGGGCCACGCCCCGCCAGCCCGGCCTGCACCAGGGATCCTTCAAATACCACGATGGAAAAACCCATGATGAAGGCGGTCAGCAAGGAGAAGACCGGCAACAGCTCGTAGCTCTGCCAGAGCGGATGGATCTTCTCCCCCGCCACTATCATAAGGGAGCCCATGGAGGATTGGTGCATGGTGGGCAGCAGTGCCCCCAACGCCAGCACGAAGAACATGATCTTGTTGAGGCGAATGAGTGACGCCTCCCAGCCGAATTTCTCCAACAGCACGGGAGCAAACTCCAGCGCCATCACCCCGATGTAGATGGTCATGCAGACCGCCGTCTCGAACAGCACAGAGGCGGTGTTGAAGTGACCGGGCAGGTAGAAGTACGGCAGGTTCCAGTAACGCCCCACATCGATGGTGATGGAGAGGCCGCCCAGCGAGTAGCCGAACAGACTGGCCAACAGGGCTGGGCGCACCAGCGGGTGGTACTCACCGCGGTTGAACACATAGACCGCCCAGGCGAGCGCCCAACCGCCGCAGGCGAAACCGGTCCCGATCAGCAGGTCAAAGGATATCCACAGACCCCAGGGGAACCCCCCGTTCAAGTCAGTGACCGAGCCCAGCCCGAAGATGAGGCGCTTCACGATCAGCATGCCGCACAGCATGGCAAAGGGGGCCAACACCAGCACCGGCCAGCTGACCAGCTTGCCGCCGAGGGGATACGCCTTGTGATTACTCATTATCCTTGCCTCCCTGCTCTTTGCCCTGCTCCTCGTCATGAGGGTGCGCCTGATCGTGCTTACTGGCGTTGCGGCGAATGAGCACCGAAAGCCCGGTCAGCACCACCATGGGCAGCACCATCCCCTTGTAGAGGGTGTGCTGGATATGCTCCGAGCGGGCACCGGAGGAGAGCTCCGGCAGGTCGGGCATGTCGAGCTTGGTATAG
Source organism: Aeromonas popoffii (assembly GCF_037818705.1). Classification (NCBI taxonomy): domain Bacteria; kingdom Pseudomonadati; phylum Pseudomonadota; class Gammaproteobacteria; order Aeromonadales; family Aeromonadaceae; genus Aeromonas; species Aeromonas popoffii. The sequence continues at coordinate 2,509,656 of NZ_CP149129.1, forward strand.
GGCACACCGGCCAGCACCAGCACCTGAGTGCCGCCCCCCTCCTTCTCGCCATAGACGTAAGGCTGGTAGTTGGGCACGTCATGCAGATAAGGGTCATTGGCGCAGAGGGTCTGGCGCGGATAGGCGTATTCACTACCGGGGCTCGCCAGCAAACGGCGTTTTGCCTCGGCCATCAGCTCCTCGCGGGTGCCGAAAATCACGGCGCCGGTGGGGCACACCTCGACACAGCCAGGCAATTTGCCCTGGCTGATCCGCTCCAGCCCCTGCTGATTGCAGAGCTCGCACTTGTGGATCGCCCCAAGCGGGTTGTCGTAGTCATATTTGGGCACATCGAACGGACAGCCCACCATGCAGTAACGGCAGCCGGTGCAAACGTTCGGGTCGTAGTGAACGATACCGGTCCTGGGATCCTTGTTGAGAGCCTGCACCGGACAGACGGAGACACAGTTGGGATCGACACAGTGCATGCACTGCTTCTTGATGTAGGCATAGCCATCCACCAGCTGATCCTTGTGCTCCCCGCTGCCGCTATTCCACACCTGAATGATGCTGTTGGTGTAGGGGGTCAGCTTGTCGTTGTTGGACCAGGTCTGCGCCCCCGCCGGATTGGCCGGGTTACCGTTGAGGCGCTGACACTCGGCCACACAGGCCTGACAGCCGACGCAGAGGGTGGAGTCATACAACATGCCGATCGCCCCGGGAATAGGCGGTTTGTTCTTGGCCGCCGCCCTGGCACTGCCGGGCGCGGCGGCCCCTGCCGCCAGCGCGCTGGCGGAGGCGAATTTAAGGAAATTGCGTCTGTTCACGGTCACTCCTCCCGTGATGGGGGCTGCCCGGCTTCATGGCGCTTCTGCTGGCGACCGAGTTCACGCACCGTCATCAGACTCACCCCCACCAGCACCCCGAGGGCGCCACCGATGAGGCCGGTGGCCATCGGCGACATGTATCCTCCCTCCTGAATTGCCACGTCGGGTTTCTCCACCCGCGGAGTCGGGTTCTCTACCTTGGCCAGCTGGAAGATCCCCTTGCTGAAACCTACTCCTTGCTCGTTGCAGCCATAACAGGGGTGGCCTATACCGACCGGCCAGATGCCGCCGCCCACATCGCAGAACTCCAGAGTCGAACAGTTGCCGTAGGTCTCGGGTCCCTTGCAGCCCAGATGGTAGAGACACCAGCCCTGACGGTGGCCCTCGTCACCGAACGCCTTGGCGAAACGACCCGCATCGAAGTGCGGACGGCGCTCGCAGTTCTCGTGAATGAGTCGCTCGTAGGCAAACAGCGGACGCTTCTTGCTATCCAGCGCAGGCAGCTTGCCGTAGGTGATGTAGTAAGCAACCGTGGTGAGGAAGTTGTGGGGATTGGGCGGGCAACCCGGGATATTGATGATCGGGGTGCCGATATTGCCGAGGGCTTCTTCCAGGCTGACGGCCCCGGTCGGGTTACCACCGCTGGCGGGCACACCACCCCAGGCGGAGCAGGAGCCGATGGCGATGACGGCAGCCGCATCGGCAGCAGCACGGCGAATATGGTCGACGATGGGCTCTCCGGCCACCATGCAGTAGACACCACCATCCTTGAGTGGAATGGAGCCATCCACCACCAGCAGATACTTGCCCTTGTAGCGCTCGATGGCGTTGTGCTTGTTCTCTTCCGCCTGATGACCAAAGGCCGCCGAGAGCACTTCGTGGTACTCCAGCGAAAGGGTATTGAGGATCAGGTTTTCTATGGTGGGGTGGGTAGCCCGCAGCAGCGACTCGGTGCAACCGGTACACTCCTGCGCCCCAATCCAGATCACCGGTGGCCGCTCGGGGCCAGTGAGCGCAGTGGCCATCTTGGCCACGGCATGCTGGCTTAATCCCAGGGTTGCGGCCATCCCGGCGCACAATTTCATAAAGTCACGGCGATTAATTCCATGAGCCGATAAAACATTATCCTCGACCATTTTTCTTATTCCCGTTAGCGAGCACTTTTTTGATACATGCTTAATAGCGGAAATGCTAATGACTCCCCTCTCCTCCCGTGTTGATCTCCATCAAGCTGCGAGACATTACCCAGATATATAACTCATCATCATTAATTTAAAAAACCATATACAGCATGCAGTTAGACAACCCATCGATGAGCCAATAAATACCCACAAAAGGGTATTTTTGAATCCAGACGAATTAAAACCATAAAAATCACTCGTTAGCTTTTGATGTTAAATAATAAAAATGAAAGCGGTGTCACACTATTTTTAAATAGCTAATGTTAGCAGCCATGAGTGAACGCAATAAAATAAAGAGGCCAATAAAATATACCTTATCATTTGTGGCCATATATGTAAAAAACAGGGGCAGACTTGCCAATGATATTTATCATCCATGGTTGCTCCGTCAATATCGTGCTCATGGCAGCGCCCATTCAGCTGCTTTTTATTCAGGCAGAACCGCATCATCGCCAGGGCCCTTTCCCGCACGTCACACCTCGACCCCACAGGAGACTGCACAAACAGTGCCAAGTGTCTCCCAAAGCCGGATTCAATATAAAAAATCTCTCCCACATCAGACTCTTGAACAACAATTATCACTGAGGACCTGAGCAGGCCTCGCCCCTGCGCTTGGGGCCCCCTCCTGATGTAGCGCCGAGAGGATGACTTATGGGCAAGACCATACTCGTGGTGGATGACTCCGTCGGGATCAGGGCGGCCATCACCATGACGCTCAGCAGCGCCGGTTTTGACGTGATAGAAGCAGACGATGGTGAGGCCGCCCTCATCCAGCTGGAAAAGCGACGCGTACACCTCATTATTTCAGACCTCAACATGCCTGGCATGGATGGCATGACGCTGCTCAGACGGGTCAAGGCGCAGCAGACGACCCGCTACCTCCCTTTCATCATGCTGACCACGGAGGACTCCGACCAGATCAAGCGAGAGGGGTTCGAGGCTGGCGCCCGGGTCTGGCTGACCAAGCCGTTCGAGCCACTCAAGCTGCTCGATAATGTTTACAAGGTGGTGCAACCATGATGCGGGAGCGACAGTCATGAGCCTGCAACTCGATACCAGGCAAACGCCCCCCACTGCTACCCTGAGCAGTGAAATGCGACACGCCACTGAAAGATTGACCGCCAGCCCCTCCCAGCTCTCCTCCTTCGCCAACCAGGCCAACAGCGTGGTGGTCCAGTCAGGGGAGATCGCCCATGCCGGTGAAGAGCAGGTCAAGCACGCCTCGCAAGAGGTGCTCAGGGTGACCACAGCCGTCAACGACTCGGCCAAACAGGTGCAGGGGCTGTTCGATGACATCACCCGCATCAGCCAGATTTCAGTGATGATCCAGGGGGTGGCGGACCAGACCAACCTGCTGGCACTGAACGCCGCCATCGAGGCAGCCCGGGCCGGTGACATGGGCCGTGGCTTTGCCGTGGTCGCCGACGAGGTGCGCACCCTGGCAGCGCGGACGACCCAGGCGACACAAGAGATCAACGAGATGCTCAAGTCGATCCAGCAGGGGGCCACCGGGGCGGTCAAGGGAATGAATACCTGTGCCGACAGCATGAGCCGGGTGCGAGAAACCACAGACAGCTCCAGCGATACCATGGCCCAGGTGGATCAGAGCTCTCGCAAGGTGGTGGGCCTCATCCAGGAGATCAGCTCCATGCTCCATGAGCAGGCCGCCGCCAGCCAGCTGATTGCCCAGTCGGTCGAGGAGATTGCCCAGATGTCGCTGGAGAACGTATCCGCCGCCGAGAGCGTCAACCACGATGCCTCCCAGCTGACCGACATCATCCATCAACTCAACAAGGGCATCGGTTTCTTCAAGGTGTAGCTGGTCAACAGGGCTGCCATCCCGGCAGCCCTGCTTTTTCCCCTCCCCCGCGCCTTCATCCGGCCAGTCTCGCCCCCCATCCCTGTCAAAACGTCTCAACACGCATAATACCCGACCCCAACTCACTGAAACGCCACATTAACCCCTGCCTGTGGAGGGTCATAACCAGTGATAAATATCGTGTGATAGGGAGCAAAAGAAAGCATCGGGAAGCATATTTATACAGAGGAATATCCCGTATTCATGCCATTACTTCACTCCTATTCGCCACATAATTTACCAAACAAAAAACAACTGATAACATAACTGTACATTTCAAAGCATATAAAACAACATCCGCTGCGCGGTCTGCGGCGACCTGACCCAAGGCGTTCAGGCCAGCGGGTCAAGATTGAGATAAACAGCCAACCCCGAACCTCATCGAGCAGACACCCGAACCCATGATGAACACAGTTACGGCCAGCATCGATGTCGATGCGCTCCATCACAATTTTGCCGTCGTGCGGCGCCACGCCCCCCACAGCAAGATCATCGCAGTCATCAAGGCCAACGCCTATGGCCATGGCCTGCTGCAGGTCGCCAATACCCTGGTCCAGGCAGATGCCTATGCGGTGGCACGACTCGAAGAGGCACTGGTACTGCGTGCAAATGCCATCACCAAACCCATTCTGGTGCTGGGTGGCTTCTTCTCGGCCGAGGCGCTCTCCCTGCTGGCAGCCCAGGAGTTGCAGACCACACTGCACACCTGGGAGCAGTTGGCGCTGCTCGAACGGGCCCAATTGCCGGCCCCCGTCAGGGTCTGGCTCAAGCTCGATACCGGGATGAACCGGCTGGGCGTGAGGGAGCAGGAGCTGCCCGCCTTTATCGAGCGCCTTGGCCGATGCAAGAACGTGGTGCAGCCTTTTCATCTGATGACCCATTTCAGCCAGTCCGACGAGCAAGATAGCCAAGCCACCCAGCAGCAAATCGAGGCGTTCAAGATGCTCACCGCCCACCTGCCGGGCGAGAAGGCCATGGCCAACTCGGCAGGGATCCTGGCCTGGCCGGATTCACGTAGCGACTGGATAAGACCTGGCATCATGCTTTATGGCGCCTCCCCCTTCGGAGGCCAGCTGGCCTCCGATCATGGGCTGCGCCCCGTCATGACCCTCAAGAGCCAGCTAATCGCCATCAGAAAGTGCAAGCGGGGAGAATCGGTTGGATATGGCGCCCATTGGGTGGCCCATCGCGACACCACCCTCGGGGTGGTCGCGGTCGGCTATGGAGACGGTTATCCGCGCATGGCTCCCGAGGGGACGCCCATGCTCGTCAACGGTCGCCGGGTGCCCATCGTCGGCCGGGTTGCCATGGACATGATCACGGTCGACCTCGGGCCACAGGCCAGCGATCAGTGCGGGGATGAGGTGATCCTGTGGGGCGAGGGCCTGCCGGTGGAACAGGTGGCAGAGAAGATAGGGACTATCCCCTATGAACTGCTGACCCGCCTCACCTCCCGGGTGTCCGTCGCGCTTGCCCAGCCCTGCGCCAAGGCACTGTCGCAGGCAGACGCTGACATGCCCTCATATGCTGGCTACGCCCTGCGAGCCACGGCTTAACACAGGATCTCTCATCTTAATTCGGGAGACATGAGGCATAGCGGCAACGAGCAAAAGAGCAGCAGGGCAGCAGGGCAGCAGGGCAGTGACGCCCGCGCTCGGCGAAGGAGCATCCCCCGGCAGGCAGTGAAAGATGACGAGCCTGCCCCTGGATACGGGTCGCACCAGCGATCACGGGAAAAAACAAAAGGGCCTGTCTGTCGACAGGCCCTTTTGTTTTATTTGGCGGTGAGGGAGACCGCCTGAATTAAGTCCAACCAAAACCAGTCACACCCTACATATTCAATTACAATCAGTATCTTACAGGGAAATCAGCCCAACATCGTCCGACTTGAAATGACTCTATCCCGCAGTAAATGGCACAATGGATGGCATAGTCCATGGCATGCCACATTCTCAAGGAATCTTCCCTATGGCACTTCTTACCGATACCAAAGCACGTAATCTCAAGCCGGGTGACAAAGCAATTGCACATGGTGGCGTAACAGGCCTTGCACTTCATCCGTCAACAGCGAAAGGTCGTGGCAACTGGGTGCTTCGCTATGTCAGCCCAGTGACCGGCAAACGCAGAAATGCGGGGCTTGGTTCTTACCCAGAGATATCCATAGCCGATGCCACCAAGCAAGGACAGAAGATGCGAGAGCAACTCGCCAATGGCCTTGACCCTCTGGAGCTCAAACGTGCTGAGGAGAGCAAACCCTCTATCCCGACTTTCGAGGCCGCTGCTCGAGAAGTTCACTCCAAACTGCTACCTGGATGGAAAAATCCCAAACACGGCAAACAGTGGATCTCGACACTCGAGCAGTATGCATTCCCTATGATTGGCCAGTACTCAATTTCTGCCATCACTCCTGCACAGATAGCCGAGGTCTTAATGCCGATCTGGTTGGAAATCCCTGAAACGGCCAGCCGTGTGAAACAACGGCTGCATGCGGTAATGGCTTGGGGCTGGGCGCATGGTCACTGCCAAGCAAATCCGGCCGATGTCGTAAATCACTTGCTCCCACTACAACCCAGCAAAGCCGTGCGTACAGAGCATCAGCCAGCCATGCCCTGGCGGGATATTCCTGCCTTTGTTCAGCTGCATCTGAGAACGGCACAACGTTACGATGTAACACGCTTAATGCTGGAGTTCTTGATCCTGACTGCTTGCCGCTCAGGTGAAGTCAGAGCAATGAAATGGTCAGAGGTCGATCTGGAAGCAAAGATCTGGACCTTGCCAGCAGAACGAATGAAGGCCAAACAAATGCATCGCGTCCCGTTATCTCTTCGAGCCGTCGAGATCCTGATGGGATTGCAGGGGTTGCATGATGAATTGGTCTTCCCTTCACCACGCGATCAAGTTCCACTATCAGATATGGTACTAACGACATTTTTGCGACGGGTAAAAGCACCAAGCTCTACTCCTGGCCGTCTGGCAACGGCACATGGCTTTCGTTCCAGCTTTCGCGACTGGTGCAGCGAGCAGGGCTATGCACGTGATCTGGCAGAACGAGCGTTAGCCCATACTGTGCAGAACAAGGTGGAAGCTGCATACCACCGCACCGACTTGCTAGACCAGCGGCGGCCCATGATGGATGCTTGGGCTGAGTTTGTGGCAGGTGATTTACCGAACAAATAAGAAGGAAGCGGCCATCTGGCCGCTTCTCTATTTTTTTGTGCCGATGGCAAAGAGGGTTCTCAGGGTCCCTCGGGAGTAGTATCTGACCGTAGAGCAACTCGCAGCGTCTTTGAACTGCACTACGAGAGCCTGACTGGCCTGCCCTTCTTCACCAGTTTGTAGTGGTCAATAAATCCGGACACTTGGTTAGGCCGAGTCTCGGCTTGTGCTGGCTGTATTCCATCATTGTATTGATGTGGACGCTGCCAGTTGTAGTAATCCATCAGGTAATAACTGATATCCCGCTTCAGTGAGTATTTGATGGGCTATTACAGCAACATTCGTCCCCATCACTACAACGGTGGTTTGACACCAAATGAATCTGAGCGGCAGTATTGGGCTGCTTATAAAACCGTGGCCAGTTTTACTTGACCACTACATAACAACTGCGAAACTTTTTCCGGCAGACCCGGAAAGGGGCGTAAGTGAGGCCTGCAACTCTGAGTTTTTATCAAGGACGCTACGATTACGAACCACATATATCTGTCTTTCGCCACAACGCTGGTAACAGCGATAGTATTTCATCAATGATCTCTCGCCTATCGCTACCTGGTCTCCAGATGGTAACTATCGTCTGATTGATCCCTTGGCTGCCCACTTCAGTATCAAGCCTGTGGATATTTTTCCACTGTTGCGCATGAAGATGTGTCGGCAAGAATCCCCAGCCGCACCTTTGCTCCAGCAGGACGCGCAGCATCTCCAGTTCGTTAGTCATTATCGTATAGCCTGATATTTGCAGGCGACGCAAAAAGGACTCGTCTGAAGTCTTATGCATGATAATTTGGGGAAGTAGTGAGAGGTCGAGTAGCGAGAGTGGTGTCGTTATATCAGTAAACAGCGTTTTAGCGGCGTAGAAATCCATATCAATTGAGCCTAAAGCCCGCCATTCCATTTCATTCCCCACGCTATAGTTGCACGCCTGACAAATCCCCAGATCGGCCATGCCACTTACTAGCATTGCCTCTGCGTCGTCACGCGAAGCACTGATAAAACTTAAGCGCCCCCCCCTCTTGGCCATAACGCCAATCAACGTCTGCAAAAATGCCCTGGGGACAAAAGGATCGTAGACAAGAGAAATGTTCCGCGTGGCACTTTTTGGCACCGCTCTGGCAAAGTCATCAAAAGCTTTCACTTGGCGCATCAGCAGATGCGCCTGTCGCTTAAGCTGTTCCCCTTCCGGCGTTAATCTTAAGCTGCGGCTTTCTGTGAGGAATAGCTCATAACCCAGTACATCTTCGAGGAAATCAATCAGCTCGCGAAGAGTCGTACGATCTTTACCAAGTTTAATAGCTGCCTTTACCAAGCTGCCATGCTCAGCAACAGCTGTAAATGCCTCCAACTGGGCAAACGAATACATCAATGACATCACATCACTCCCCACTGGATTTGATGAGGGATTTTCCCCCATAACGTGTTTTTCATTATAGGTCGTGGGTTCGTAAACTGAAGCTATTCCTAAACCATACGAGGTCAATATGACAAACAAAACGGTAAATACCCCCCTGCTTGCGAGCCTTGTTTTCAGTAGCCTATTATCCCCTGTCGCCATGGCTGCCTGCGAAGGCACTGACCTGAACGTCTGCCCGGTGCCTTTCGACCAGAGGCTTCCCAACACACATGATATGCTCACCTGGCACCAAGCTCACCGCGTGGTGGGTTTTCGTAATGATTACCGCAACTATGCGGGAGACGTATTTCATCACGGTAATGCCACCCCTCTGCTGGCTGCAGACAAACCGCTGACGGATATCCACTATCAGTTCGATGGCAAGACGTATAGCCTTCAGGATTACCTGAAGCGCCAGAACGTGAGTGGAATGCTGGTATTAAAAGACGGCAAGATTGCCTGGAAATATCTCGGTGAAGGTAATACCGACTCAACGCTTTGGACATCACGTTCGGTTGGTAAATCGGTGGTCTCCACACTGATTGGCATCGCGATTAAAGAAGACAAAATCCACTCGCTCGACGAGCTCATCACACAATACGAGCCCGATTTAAAAGACACTGCGTGGGATGGCGTCACGCTAAAACAGCTCATAACCCACACCTCTGGCGTTGAGTGGAATGAGGATTACACCAACCCGGAATCCGATTTCGCACAGCTCACCGAGTGTGAAGCCAAACCAGGGACTTATGAGTGCGTACGTAAGCTGGTTGCCGGCCTGCATCGTAAAGACCCAGCAGGAGAAAACTGGTCTTATTCATCAGGTGGTGCATGGCTGCTTGGCGACATACTTGAACGTGCTACAGGTATGCCACTTGCTGCATATCTTGAGAAAAGCATTTGGAAACCCTACGGTATGGCTAGCGACGGCGTATGGCATGCCTACATTAAAGGCCAGCACGATGTGGGTGCGCACGGTTTTAATGCTACGCTAGAAGACTGGGGACGTTTCGGGTTATTTATCCTCAATAACGGTATGTTGCCGAACGGCAAGCAGATAATGCCAGAAAACTGGGTTGAGCAGTCTTCTCACTGGACTCATGCCATAGGCTCTGTTTCTAGGGCCCATCCGAATGGACTTTATGGCTACCAGTGGTGGAACAACGAAGTTCCTCTCGATGCTACAAACGTCGCACCAGCGATAAAAGACACAATGAAAAACTCCCTCTGGGCGTTAGGGATTTTTGGCCAAATGATTATGGTGAATCAAAAAGAAAATCTAGTGATCGTCCAGTGGTCTACTTGGCCAGAGGCTGAGCCATCATTTAACTCCCAGCCACTGGAGGCCTCATTAATGTTCAATTCGATTGCGAATGTGCTGCGTTAGATTGAGTTATGGAGTTATTGCAGTTTTGCTACCTATAAGTTCTCAGCCCCAAGTGACCGCTACACTAGAGCGCACTTGGACCGGTCAGGGCCGTACACCCAAGTTCCTGGCTGAGCAGCTCGAGCAAGGTCGTCAATTGGACAACTTTCTCATCTGAGCGAACAAGGTCATGCCATTCATCGGCATGACCCTTCTCCTAAACAGGTGAGAGACTTAGGTACTCGCGGTATCTTTGTGCCTCATGTTTGTATTACTCAATATAACCCGCTCTAACCGTGTATTTTATCATGAAGAGTGTCAGGCCGATGCTCGCTTGTCCCAAAGTCCCAAATATGGATGCGGGCAATCCAGATTGAGTCGGAAAAATCCTCAACCCACTCAGCGGGCCTCACATGAGGCGCCATCACGGAACTCTACTCTACGGCCGATTTAGCTGACTCGAGCAAGCCTGCTGACATGGGAGCGTCAACGCTCCGATGGAGCGGTTGTTCAGGAACTTGAAGACGGAATGGCTCCCGGTAACAGGATACATAAACCAGCGGGAGGCGAAACGGGATATCAGCTATTACCTGATGGATTACTACAACTGGCAGCGTCCACATCAACACAATGATGGGATGCAGCCAGCAAAAGCCGAGATTCGGCCTAACCAAGAGTCCGGATTTAGTTGACCACTACACATTCGCCACTTTGGCACTTTGGCACTTCAGATGCCATTTTGGGTAGGGGCGACCATCCCATTAACAACGCCCTGTTGAGAAGATGTGAGATTACATCTTCACCACTTTAAGAAAGCAGGTTAAAGTCTGTAGCATCTCTGATGTACAATAAAAATGTATCATGCCTACGGCTTCTTTTTAAAGTATTAGTGTAGATATACAATCGCTGATGATAAGTAACTGGCAAAACGTGATATTTACTCTGAGCGGTTGTTACATTTTTAAAAATCAACGCGTCTCCATTCTGGAAATGGTGATTAAGGCAAGTGGAATTATCAACGTGATGTAGGTGGCCTGTGAATCCATGTATACGCAGAGATGCAAGAGCTTTCTTAAATCCGGGCTGGTATGTCATAGCCTTTTCAGTTAAGAGTATTTTATTTTTCCAAGTTGAAGCGAGTTCAATTGGACATATCAATGACAATGTACAATCAACACGACTCATCTCAAAATATTTCGGGGAGGGGAGGTTATCAAAAGAGATGAAAATATCTATATCATCATGAATAGACTCCATATCCTTGATGGCGAGGGAAAAATCCACACGATTGATAACATCGTAAAGTAAGTCACACATTAGGGATGAATTACTTTGCGGGGAGGCAATCTTGAAATAGCTTCCAGAATGGTTAGTCAACATCATATTATTCAGCTCGTGGTAATGTGGTAGCAATTGACTATAAATACGTTTTCCGGCCTGAGTGGGAAGCGCACTATTCCTATCAATGACAAATAGTGATTCACCGACCCACTCCTCTGTCATTTTTAGCATTCGAGAAACTGGTGGAACAGTAAGATTCATTCGTTCAGCAGCTTTTTTAAGGCTACCCTCCTGATAAAGCACAATGAAAACACGCATAGCTTTTGATATAAACATAAGGTCTTATCTCATATTTTTAGTCGCGTCTCTATTAGCGGCTCAATTCATGCATTAATGCCAAGTGGTATTGCATTGATTTTCCATCATTCGCAATAAATTTTTTATTAAAAAATCGCAGCCTTTACCGCATTAGCTGCGCCCCCCCCATCTCTCCATGGCCCATTAACTTCGATAAAAATTTACTTCAGTGAGTGCATTAGACTCTCCTGTTACACAGTGGAAACGCATGATGAGATATTTAACACCTGCCTTCCCCTCTCCAACCTGCTCATGTAATTTAAATAAAAAACAGAGTCAGACTAAATTAAGAACACAAAGCTGGTTATTTTTCACGAGAAAGCGTTCACATTCACTTCATTCATGCCGATGTCACTCCCTTAAAATATTGGAAAAACCTACATCCAATCCAGATTATAAAAAAAATCACATAATAAACACCACCGTTTTAATTAATTATTATCACACACGGAATAAATATTAATGTTTACCGTTTAATCCTTTCTGTTAGGCTCTATCACGCTCTTGGTGAGAACTTTGATGAAAGAGGAATGTCCTCTTTCATTCATTTAACGCTGGCGAATCTTTTCGAGTGGGCCAGACGATATGAGCCTGGGATAGCCGTGTCGCAGAATGCGAGGTAAACCCAGAAAAAGGGGGGAGCAAAAAGCATACTTTGGAGTGAGCGCGTCCGAATTCTGGAGTAATGAACGTTTTTAACGTGAATAGGCTATTTATAGTGAGAGTGCACTCAACATGTTTGCACCTTCCTTTGGGATTTTCCTTCGCGACATTAGATAACCCCAAACAGGTCGGACCGTTATCTTGATTGACGAGGAGAAGGGGTTTGGTGATGGAGCTTTATGCTACAAACTTCGGTAAAGCTGACAGAACTAGCATGTCCGGCAAGATGGAAAGCAAATGTACCCTGAGTGGATGAAATCAAGAAGAAATCGCAATCGGTTCATGACAAGGGCCGAAGCTAAGGAGATAGAGCAAGAAGAATATTGAATTATAGAACCGTCGACGTTGGCACTCGTTACTTAACGATGTATGCCCGGTCAAATTCACCAAACGATATTGGGAGACTGCTCTGGTCTCTCGAGTGGGGCTGTCCGCTCTTGCTAGACACCTCATGCCACAATCTGAAAAAAGAGGAAATATGATGTATTGCACCACCAACATTCTTGACAAGCTGAATGTCGGCCTCCGCACAGTCCAACGGACTGCTTTGAAGGAAGACACCCCCCCTATTTCTCTGGCCGACATGACTAGGCTATCTTTTGCCGAGATTAATAACCTGGCCAAGGACATTTTGAGCTGGGGGGAGAAAAACTTTCTATGCCAGCAAGCACAGGAAGCCTGGAAAGAAAACAAGCTAACAGAGGCAAGAATTTTCAGCCGCGCCAACCCACAGCTGGACCATGCGCTGGGTCTTAGCTTGCAATCCTCTGCCATGCAACGCGGTTATGATGATCTCTTTGGTGGCCGCGCCAGCAAATTCGTCAAACCCGGCGCCGTGGCTTCGATGTTTTCACCCGCAGCCTATCTGACCGAACTGTATCGTGAGGCCCGCAAGCTACATTCTTCCGACTCACCCCATCAGCTGGATAAACGCCGCCCAGACCTTTCCTCCCTGGTCCTGTCGCAAGGCAATATGGACGAGGAGTTAACCACGCTTTCGTTATCCAATGAACTGCTACGCAGCGGTATTCAGGCCAAAGAAGGCAAAGAACCACAAGAAGTCATGGAAATGCTGGCCACTTATCGTTTCGCCGGTACCACACCATTTCATCTGCCCTACGAGGCCAGCCGTCAAAGCCTCTTGCTGAAAGATCCGGAGTTCACAGCCTTCCAACATAACCCTGCGGTTGCCTCTACAGTGGACACTGCCTCCCTGTTGACTTTAATGGCGAATATTCCCCCTGACCTTTATCGCATCTTAACAGAAGAAATTACTACAGAGAATACAGAGCAACTAATTAAGAAAAACTTTGGCGATAATGTTGATCCTTCCCAGTTTCAGGATAAGCGTTATCTCGCTAACTACTATGAACTGACTTACGAGGAATTGTCACAACTATTAGGTGCCATTGAAAACAATAACGATAATATAGACCCTGCAAAGCAACATTACACAAATAACCGATTGATACGTACTGTAAAGGATGATGGCACTCTTAGCGTAAGAATACTAACCCGTATTGGAGGGGGGAATAACAACCAATATAACTATGTAGAGTTAATTCCTGTTGGTGGCAATCGTTATAAAATTCAATTATCCGCAGCCAATGCGGCAGACAAACTTCTGATATCAATTGGTACGGAAGGGGCTGGGAGCAATAACTTAGTAGGCGACGCCACGCTTTCCGGCCTAAATAAACCGGCAAGCTTTGATGTAACCATTGATAGCCAATCCTTTAAAGATGGATTACCAATTGGGATTACGCGCCACACTTCTCCTGGAGCTGGATATTACTATGCAACCTACAAGTTTGAACAGGTCACCTTTCATCCCAATATGTTCTTGTTAAAGCTGAACAAGCTTATCCGGCTATATAAAGCAACCGGCATGACTCCCGACGAACTGCTTACCGTGATAGAGAACAATAACACGGAATTGGTCATCAATAACGATGTTATCAGCCAGCTATTTTGGGTGCATTTTTATATGCAGCGCTATGGCATTGACGTATCCTCAGCACTGGCACTGTGCGGCAGCACCATCACGACTCAGACCGATTCCCAAGTGCAAGCCAGCGCCTTTGACCGTTTATTCAATACCCCGCCGCTGAATGGTCAGGTATTCTACGTGGACGGTACCAAGGTGAAACTGAAGCCTGATGAAATTGATGACAGCTTCCGTAGCAGCGTGCTGAAACGCGCTTTCCAGGTCAACGACGCCGAGCTATACACGCTGTGGGCACTGGCGCAAGGTAGCGAAACGCCGCCGGACTTCCTATGTACCCTTGAAAATCTGTCAGCACTGTATCGTGTCAAATTGATGGCCGATGTACATGACCTAGACGTAACCGAACTCGCCATGCTGATTTCTGTTTCACCTTATGCAGGAAAAATGATCGCTGGCCTTAATTTGGCAGAGTTAAACGGCGTCGTGCAATTCCTTGACGATTATACACGCTGGCTGTGCAAGCAAGGTTGGAGTTGCCATGATCTATATTTGATGACCACTAGCAGTTACAGCACTGAGCTGTCACCGGATATTCAAAATCTACTGGATACATTGAATAACGGTCTGGCCAATCAAGACTTCGCCCAAGCGAATGCAACTGATCGTATGCAAGCCGTCGCCCCCTTGATTGCCGCCGCCACCCAGCTGGACTCGACGGAAACCGCCGCAGCCATTCTGCAATGGCTGGAGCAATTGCAACCCGGTAAACTGGATGTGACAGCATTTCTTTCCCTGGCGGCCAAGGACAAGCCCAGCGATGCCGAAACCGTGCAGCTGGTCACTTTTTGCCAGGTCATGAGACAGCTGACACTGGCCGTACGCGCGTTAGCGTTAAACAGTGTGGAAATCTTGCTGGCGGTTAGCCAGCCAAGCGCATTCAGCGCTGATGTCAAGACCCTGCCGCACACCATCGCCACCTTGCACACCCTGGCGCGTTTCCATACCTGTATGCAACGCTGCGGGACTAAGGCAACGACAACGCTGTTCGCCCTGGGGAATAAATCCCTGACACCCGTACAATTAGCCCAAGCTATGGCTCTTGACGAACAAATGTTGGCCCAAGGACTGGCGCAACAAAATAGCTCGGCCGAGACCTTCAACAGTTGGACAGATATGGACGCCGCCTTACAATGGGTGGATGTGGCCGCCACGTTGGGTATCACCCCAGCAGCGGCAGGCTTGCTTGCCAAGATAAACTACGCTGCCGACAGCCAGCATCCCTCCTATCAAGAGTGGGAGCATATCAGCCATATCTTGCAAGCTGGCCTGGACAGCCGGCAACGCGTAGAACTGCAAACCACGTTGGACGAAGTCACCAGCACCGCACTCGGCGCCTATTTCGTCAAAAATATCGCCCCCAACTGGGTCACCAATCGTGACCAGCTTTACCGCTGGCTACTGGTGGACAACAAAGTGTCCGCACAAGTCAAAACCACCCGCTTGGCGGAAGCGATCGCCAGCGTGCAACTCTATATCAACCGCGCGTTAGCTGGCCAGGAAGAAGGCGTGGATAACCTAGTCAAAGGTCGTGCTTTCTTTCACGACTGGGATGCTTTCAACAAACGCTACAGCAGTTGGGCCGGCCTATCGCAACTGGTCTACTACCCGGAAAATTATCTGGACCCCACTCTGCGCATCGGTCAGACCGGTATGATGGATGAAATGCTGCAATCGCTCAGTCAAAGCCAACTCAACAGCGATACGGTGGAAGGCGCCTTTAAAACCTATATGAGGCGGTTTGAAGAGATTGCCAATCTAGATATCATCAGCGGTTATCACGATAGTGCTAGCGATAAGGAAGGCATCACTTATCTGATTGGCCGCTCTGCCATTGGCGATTATTACTGGCGTTCGGTGGATATCGGCAAAATGGCGGATGGCAAGCTACCTGCCAATGCCTGGAGCGAATGGAAGAAAACCACTGTAGCGGTATCGGCGGTTGGAGACCTGGTGCGCCCTGTTATCTTCCAGTCTCGGCTTTATATTGTCTGGGTGGAAGAACGGCAAGCACAAGACAAAGACAAGCCCCAACCTACATCAGCCTACAGTCTGAAATATGCACACATCTTGCACGATGGTAACTGGAGCTCGCCCATCAGTCATGACGTGGAAAAAAGTGTCCTGCTAACTGGGAGTAGCAAGCTCCAACAGGTCGGGATGTATTGTGCAGAAAGCAAAAAACAAGATGCGTTGCAGCAAAAAATGCTTATCTGTTTTTTTGAGAAAAAAGATCTCTATAGAGAGCTTCCTAGCGATTTTGCTGGGTTTAGCATTTCTGCCAATGGTAATATTGAAGAAACAGATGGCACATCCAGTGTTTTCAGTCGTAATTGTTATAAACAACTGGATACTTTACCATCAAAATATTTAAACACGCCAAATGGCGGCGCTAAATATCATATATCAGCCCCCAAAGGATTAGGTTACACTTGGGGGGCGAATGACTACACCATTATTTTTGGCTGTGGTATGTCTGGTTTGTCAGTTGGCATTACTGACAAAGACTGCAAGATCACGTTCGATGCAAAAAGCCGAGTCGTATACTATGGCTACGGGGGCTCTCGCAGTAGCGATTTGGTCAAGCTGATGAAGGCAGTCGGTAAGATAGATGAGATATTTTATTTTCCCAATTTCGTATCGAAAGGCTCGTATGCCGCTGAAAAAAACTTCGAAACCGAATTGTTAATAAAGAAATCAAACTCAACGCTATATATTGAGTGCTCCGATAACTATATCAATGAAAAGGAGGGAGGTTACAAGCCGCATTATGCCATGAGCGCTTTTAATCCGACCACAAGTTATCAAATGTCGTATGTTGGCAATCGTATTTGGTCGAAAAGTGATACTCACACCCAATTTCCAGAAAATGTATACATCTGCAGGAGCAATCCGTTCCCGAATGTTGGCAGTGATTTTTGGTACAGTGATTTCAGGCTTATTAAAACTGGCATTAATCTTGGAGATATGTACGTATCCGCCAACAACAAAAACCAAACGATTTTAAGTGCAAGCAGTTGTGATAAATACTCTTTGGGTGAATCTCTATTTTCATTTAAAAATAAAGAGATCGTCATCCCTCTCGCTGAATTTAATAATGGCCGGTTCGATCTCGAGCTAACGCTCAGCGGCAAAGCGCAGGATGGCCGGGTTCTGGGTAGCGAAAAATTCGGAGTAACCATATACAGTAATGAGCAGATTAACACCCCCAGTATCGCACTGGAGCACACTAGTGCTGGCTGCCAGTATTTGCAATATGGAGTCCACCGTATTCGTGTCAATACACTATTCGCCAAGCAATTGGTGGCGCGAGCTAATGCGGGTTTAAAAACTGTGTTATCGATGGAGACACAGCAGTTACAAGAGCCAAAACTGGGACAAGGGACTTATGTCACACTGGAACTGTCAAAATACGACCCAACCATTCATGGCAAGTCAAAAGAATTCGTTATCTACGACTACAAAGTTTGGAGCGATAACAGCAAAGACTCAATTTATAGAGGGACGTTGAATGACCATGCGACCACTACTGTAAATTTGTTCTTACCTCGCATGGAGACATTCGGGGACTATGACTGTCTGTATATTTTTGCTAAGTATGAAAGCGGCGAAACCAATGACATCCAATTTTATCGTTCTGATAAAAGCAACCCCAATGGGTGGTATCTGAACCGTGAATATAAGGCCGGCACCTTTAAAGGCTTGGTGTCCGTTAGCAATTTGGATCGCGCAACCGACCCCATGGACTTCAGCGGAGCCAATGCTTTGTATTTCTGGGAGATGTTTTATTATGTACCGATGATGGTGTTTAGCCGTTTATTGCAGGAAGGCTGCTTTAACGAGGCAACGCAGTGGCTGAACTACATCTGGAGCCCGAATGGCTATCTGGAATATGGCCAGCCCGCCACCTATCAGTGGAATGTACGCCCCTTACAAGAAGACACCGGTTGGAATGCCAATCCGCTGGATTCGGTGGACCCAGACGCAGTGTCTCAGTCAGACCCGATGCACTATAAAGTTGCAACTTTCATGGCCATGCTGGATTTGCTGATTGCCCGAGGTGACGCTGCTTACCGATTGCTGGAGCGGGATTCCTTGAATGAAGCCAAGGTGTGGTATACCCAGGCGCTGGATATCCTGGGCGATGAGCCCTACCTGTCGATGGATGCAGACTGGAACAGCCCCACATTGAGCAAGGCTGCAGATGATACCATGCAAGTCCAGGCCCAGCAGGCGCTGATGCAGGTACGAGAGCTGGCAGGGCCGCGGGAAACCCGTAGCGCCAACTCGCTGACCGCGCTCTTTCTGCCACAGCAAAACGAGAAGCTGAAAGGCTATTGGCAGACGCTGACGCAGCGCCTTTATAACCTGCGTCACAACTTGTCCATCGATGGTCAACCGCTATCGTTGTCTATTTACTCCGCACCGATGGACCCAGCCGCCTTGCTGAGCGCTGCGGTGAACGCAACGCAAGGCGGCGATGTGCTGCCCAAGGCGATCATGCCCCTGCACCGCTTCCCGGTGATGTTGGAGAGCGCCCGCGCCATGAGCAACCAACTGAGCCAGTTTGGTAGCACCTTGCTCAGCATTAGCGAACGCCAGGATGCGGAAGCCCTGTCCGAACTGCTACAAACCCAAGGCTCGGAGCTGATGAGGCAGAGCATTGCATTGCAGCAAAAAACCATCACCGAGATTGATGCGGACCATGCCGCGCTAAAAGAAAGCCGCGTGGGTGCCTTGGCGCGTCAGGAGCATTACACCCAGCTCTACGACGAGAACGTCAGTAGTGGCGAGACGCAGGCAATGGGTCTCTACCTAGCCTCCTCCACAATAGCCACATCGAGCCAAGCTGTACACATGGCTGCGGCGGCAGCGGACATGGTGCCCAATATTTATGGTCTTGCCGTGGGCGGATCTCGCTATGGCGCGCTGTTTAACGCCGCCGCCATTGGCATGGAGATTAGCGCCGGTGCCACCCGCATTGCTGCGGATAAAATCGGCCAGTCCGAGACTTACCGCCGCCGCCGCCAAGAATGGCAAAACCTACGTGATAATGCCAAGGCCGAAGTGAAGCAGCTGGATGCCCAACTGGACGCGCTGTCGGTACGCCGCGAGGCTGCCGTTCTGCAACAAGTGTACCTGGAAACCCAGCAAATCCAGGCCCAGGCACAGCTGAGTCTCTTGCGTAACAAGTTCACCAGCAAGGCCCTGTATTGCTGGCTGCGTGGCAAACTGGCCGCCATTTACCGTCAGTTCTACGACTTGACCCTTTCACGCTGCCTGATGGCGCAGGAAGCTTATAAATGGGCGCTAGGCACAGAAACAGCTTCGTTCATCCGCTCCGGAACCTGGCAGGGCAGCCAGGGCGGTCTGATGGCAGGTGAAACGCTGTTGTTGAACTTGGCACAGATGGAGCAATCGTATCTGCAAAAAGATCAGCGGGAAAAAGAAGTGACGCGCACCACATGCCTGTCCACTGTGTACGCCGGAGCTTTTGACCTAGCGGATAACATCCATCAGTTGGTCAATAAGGGTTCTGGCAGCACTGGTAGCAGTGAAAACGGCCTGAGGATGACGTCGGACAAACAGCTGCAAGCCACACTGAAACTCTCCGACCTGAAGATTGTTGGCGATTACCCAGCCGCTTTGGGTAAAACGCGGCGTATCAAACAAATCAGCGTCACGCTGCCAGCCTTGGTCGGCCCTTACCAAGATGTGCGAGCGGTGTTGAGTTACGGAGGCAGCGTGGTCTTACCGCAAGGCTGCAATGCTATGGCTGTGTCCCACGGTATGAATGACAGCGGCCAGTTTCAATTGGATTTCAATGATAGCCGTTATCTGCCGTTCGAGGGGATACCGGTGGATGACGCCGGGACGCTGACACTGAGTTTCCCGGATGCCACGGTGGGGCAGAAGGCGCTGCTGCAGAGTCTGAACGACATCATTCTGCATATCCACTACACCATCCGTTCCTAATAACTCAACCCATAAGAACAGGCCGTCTTCGGACGGCCTGGTAAGGAATTTTTTATGCAAAATTCAGATAATCTAACCTTGGAAGCACCCTCGCTGCCCAAAGGTGGCGGTGCTCTGACTGGGCTGAGCGGCCAAATGGGCGCCGCCGGTCCTGACGGTGCCGCGACCCTTGCCGTCGCCTTGCCCATCAGCGCCGGACGAGGTTATGCCCCCTCACTGGGACTGAACTACAGCAGCCAAGCAGGCAATGGCTCCTTCGGCATGGGCTGGTCCTGTGGAACCTTGGCGATACGCCGTCGCACTCGAATGGGCGTCCCCACCTATACCCCAGAGGATGAATACATTGCCCCGGATGGCGAGGTGTTGGTGCACTGTCTTGACGCCGACGACAAACCACATACTCGCGCCAGCAGCACTCTGCTGGGAAATACCCTGGGTGCGACTTACAGCGTCAGTGGTTATCGCAGCCGAGTCGAACGCGATTTCTCGCGCCTAGAGTACTGGCAACCCACCGAGAGTGGCACGGCCGCCGACTTCTGGGTGCTGTATAGCCCGGATGGGCAGGTTCATCTGTTGGGTTATGAGGCGCAGGCGCGCATAGGCGACCCGAACGCACCGGCGCACACCGCACAATGGCTGCTCAACGCCTCTGTCTCCGCCTATGGCGAGCAAATCTATTATCGCTACCGCCGCGAAGATGAAGCAGGGTGCAGCTCAGACGAGAAGAAACTGCACCCTGAAGCCAGCGCACAACGCTACTTGAGCGAAGTGCATTACGGCAACATCACTCCGGGCCGCACCTTTCCCTGTCTGACGCAAGCCGATGCCCTCGCGGCGGGCTGGCTGTTTGTGCTGGTGTTTGATTATGGCGAGCGCAGTACTGCCCTGGCCGATATTCCGCCCTATGTCGCCTCCGGCGAGTGGACCTGCCGTCAGGACTGTTTCTCCGGTTACGAGTTCGGCTTCGATTTGCGTACTCGCCGCCTGTGTCGTCAGGTACTGATGTTCCATCGGCTGGACACCCTGGCAGGCGTGGCGTCCGGAGAAGATACTCCGGCGCTGGTATCGCGCTTGTTGCTGGAGTACGAGGAGTCTGAATTTGTCTCTACGTTGGCGTCTGCCCAGCCGATGGCCTTTGATAATGATGAGACTCAGTCATTACAGACTTTACCCCCCCTTGTGTTTGGCTGGCAGACCTTCGTTGAACCGCAGGCACCTCAGTGGCACCCCCTGAATGCGCTGGGCAACCTGAACGCACTGCAACCCTACCAATATGTGGACCTGTACGGTGAAGGGCTCGCGGGAATTGTGTATCAGGACGCGGGTGCCTGGTGGTACCGAGCTCCGGTCCGTTTGGCGCAGAGCAATGATGCCAACGCCATAACCTGGGCTCCCGCCAGGCCATTGCCCAGCACCCCCGCCTTGCGCAATAGCGCCACCCTGGTTGACCTTAATGGTGACGGTCGTTTGCAGTGGGTAGTCTCAGCAGTCGGTGTCAATGGACACTATGAGCAGAACCTGGATAACCCCGGCCAGTGGTTGCATTTCACCCCCTTATCCGCATTGCCGGTGGAGTATGCCCATCCACGTGCGCAACTGGCTGACTTGACTGGCAGCGGCTTTGCTGACCTGGTCCTGATTGGTCCGCGCAGCGTCCGGTTATATGCGGGACAAGGTGATGGTTGGGAAAGCGGACAGACTGTGTTGCAATCCGGCAATGTAACGCTGCCAGTGCCCGGCGCCGACCCACGAACGCTGGTAGCCTTCAGTGACCCGCTGGGCTCGGGGCAGCAACACCTGATGCAGGTGAATGCCGAGGGCGTCACCTGCTGGCCGAACCTGGGCCACGGGCGTTTTGGTCAACCGCTGGCGCTGCCGGGTTTTAGCCAGCCGGCGCAAGGCTTCAATTCAGATCAGGTATTTCTGGCGGACATCGATGGTTGCGGGGCCGTGGACATTATTTACGCCCACGCTGACCGGTTGGAAATTTACCGCAATCAAAGCGGTAACGGATTTGCCTCGCCCTTTGTTGTCAGCCTGCCTGGCGGGGTCCGTTATGACAGCACCTGCCAACTTCAGGTGGCTGATGTACTGGGGCTGGGGGTCGCCAGCGTGTTGCTGAGCGTTCCCCATCCCACCCCCACCCACTGGGTATTAACACTGTCGGTGGAAAAACCCTGGCTGCTCAACGAGACCAACAACAACATGGGAGCACATCAAGAACTGCACTACCGTAGTTCAGCCCAGTTCTGGTTGGATGAAAAAGCGCGCACGCAACAACAGGAAGGGGAAGGTCCACGCAGTTATCTGCCATTCCCTCTCCACATGCTATGGCGCACTGAAACCTTGGATGAGATTACTGGCAATAGACTGGTCAGCGAGGTGCGTTACCGTCACGGCGCCTGGGACGGGAGGGAGCGTGAATTCCGTGGATTTGGGTACGTAGAGGTTCAGGACACCGATACGTCAGCGGCTCGCGGAAGTGCAAGCGCATTGGCCATGCCGTTGTTGACGCGCAACTGGTATGCCACCGGTCTTTCAGTCATTGATGACCATCTGCCGACAGAATACTGGTCTGGCGATAAAGATGCCTTCCCAACCCTCCCTCCCCGCTACACCACTGGCAGCGGGGAGGATGAAGTCCTTTGCCCAGAGGATGTAGTCACAGCCAACAGCTTCTGGCTTACGCGCGCTCTAAAAGGGCAACTGCTGCACAGTGAAGTATACGGTCTGGATGGTAGCGAACAGGCCGGTGTGCCTTATAGTGTCACAGAGCAGCGGCCGCAAGTGCGCCTGATTGCCGAGGTTGCCGGCACCCCGGTAGTCTGGCCGTCGGTGCTTGAAAGCCGCAGTTACCACTATGAGCGCGTTTCATCCGACCCTCAGTGCGCGCAACAAATTAGTTTGAGCTGCGACGAAGTTGGCCAGCCGCTGAAGGCTATCAGTGTGAACTATCCACGGCGCCCGCAACCGACGGAAAATCCGTACCCGGACACCCTACCAAAGACATTGTTTACCAGTAGCTACGACGACCAGCAGCAGCTATTGCGCCTGACCCTATCACAACAAAGTTGGCATCATTTGGTGGGTACGGAGCGTGGCATCTGGCTAACAGGGCTGCCCGATGCCAGTCGCAGTGATGTTCTGAGTTTCACTGCGGACCAAGTTCCCCCGTCCGGCTTGAGTTTGGAGGTGCTGGCAACTGACAACAGCCTGATTGGTGATAAGCGCCCCCACACCTTTGCCGGACAACAACAGACGTACTGGTTGGCCGAGGATGGCAACCCTTCTGTCACCAAGCCTGCATTCCCCCCCCGACAGGCCCATACGGTCACCGCCGAGCTGGATGAAGCAATAGTACAAGCGGTTAGCGTATCACTCACGACGGTGGACATTGCAGATGAACTGCGCAAAGCGGGTTATCAGCAGATGGATTATCTGTTCGCTCGGGATGATGAATTTGGCAGGCAACTTTGGGTCATTCGCTCCGGCGACACTCAGAGTGGGGATGCGGCACAGTTCTGGCGACCCATGTCCTACCGGGATAGTCCGCTAAACGGTAGCAATACGCTGGAATGGGATGCCCATTACTGTGTGCCGATCAGACATCAAGACGCCGCTGGTTTGGAGGTCTCAGCGCAATATGACTGGCGTTTTCTAACCCCTCAGCAGATTACTGACGCCAACGCCAATGTGCATCAGGTTCGTCTGGATGGGCTAGGCAGAGTGACCTGCAGCCGCTTCTCTGGCACGGAGAATGGAGTGCCAGCTGGCTACAGTAATGCTGCGTTTATTCTGCCTGGCGATACGGGCAGTGCGCTGACGCTCTTGGCACCACAGCCCATTGCCCAGTGCTTTGTCTATACCCCCGATAGCTGGATGAAAAAGGGAGCGGAAAAGATGCCTCCCCACGTGGCGGCATTGGTTACCGACCGTTATGACGATGATGCCGAACAGCAAATCCGACAACAGGTGATGTTCAGCGATGGGTTTGGGAGAGAGTTGCAAACCGCCACACGCCATGAAACAGGCGATGCTTGGCAGCGAACGGAAGGCGGTGGACTCGTTCTCGGCGCTGACGGTGCACCGGCGACAGCGCCCACTGATTTTCGTTGGGTCGTATCGGGGCGCACTGAGTATGACAACAAAGGCCAAGCGGTCAGAACATATCAACCTTATTTCCTGAATGACTGGCGCTATATCAGCGATGACAGCGCGCGCCAAGATTTATGGGCTGATACACACAAGTATGACCCCACAGGGCAGGTCATACAGGTGACCACTGCCAAAGGGTATCTGCGCCGCACCCTGTTCACCCCATGGTTCTCAGTCAGTGAGGATGAGAACGACACCGCCACCCTATAACGTGATTCATCAGACCGGCTCTCGCTCCCGCGGCGAGAGCCTGAAAGGAGCGTAAATATGCATTTTGGTTCAGTACCAGATAATACCCAGGCAGTGTCTTGGTTGATTGTCGGTTTGTTTTCTGCTTGGGGAGGGTTGGTGCGTTATCTGATGGACATTTGCCCGACCGGGCAGCGATGGTGCTGGATGGCCGCCATATCTCAGGTAACTATTTCCTGTTTTACCGGCTTTCTGGGCGGTTTTTACAGCTATGAACAACATAACAGTGTGCTCATGACCCTGGTTCTTGCTGGCATCTGCAGTACGTTAGGCAGCAGCCTGCTCCGTTGGCTTTGGCGGCGTATTTTACAGACTCCGGAGGTTAAATCATGACGTGGATCTTCAGTCAGCGCAGTGAACGTCACTTGGCCGACATCCACCCTGACCTGGCGAAAGTTGTTCGGCTCGCACTACAGATAAGCCCTGTCGATTTTGTCGTTATTGATGGGCTGCGAACACCAGAAACTCAACAGGCATTAGTGACGGCTGGAGCGAGTCAAACGATGAATAGTCGTCACTTGACCGGGCATGCAGTAGATATTGCCCCCTGGATAAATCGCACCATCCCCTGGAATGATTGGCAGGCGTTTGCCTTGGTTGCACAGGCGATGAAACAGGCAGCTCAGGATTTGAGTATTCCATTAGTTTGGGGGGGAGACTGGAAAACCTTGAAGGATGGGCCGCATTTTGAACTGTCAAGGGGGGCTTATCCGTGATGTTCGGTCTGTTGGGTGGGCTACGAGTCGGCGGTATCACGGTTGCGCTGCTTGGTGGCGTGCTGTGGCTACGACATCAACAGCAAGCCATGGAGCACCTGCGTGTACAAAACCAGCAGTTAGTGATGCAAGGCGACGTGTTGCAATCCCGCTTACTTCAGTGGCAGTCACAAGCGGCCAACTTATCGGCCGCGCTGAATGAGCAAAAGAAACAACAGCACACCTTGGAGGAGATGAGTGAACAAAACCGTCAGCGATTGCAAAAGGCCGTGGAGCGTTCCCCCTGCGCTCGCCAGCCTGTGCCTGTTGATATTATCCGGCTGCAACGCGACGCCCTCAATCGTCGCCCCATGTCCAACTGACATTGTTCCACGACATCTGCTGGCGCCCTGCTTGGCGCCAGCATTTACCGTTACAGCGTGGGGGGATTACCCGGATTATGTCGCACGATTGCATTTGGCGTTGGAGAAATGCAACACCGATAAAGTGGCAATTGAGGCGTTATTGCTTCCAACTACCAACCCTAACGGGAGGGCGCTTGCGCCCTCTCCACTTAAAACCCAAAAGGAGACTGTGTATGCACAGTAATAATACCACGCTATTTGCGGGCACCCCGGATGTCACAATACTGGACAATCGTGGCCTGAGCGTGCGAGATATCCGTTATCACCGCCATCCCGACACACCTGACCGGATAGATGAACAGATTACCCGGCATGTGTTTACGACGTTGGGCCACCTTCAGAGCAGTACTGACCCACGACTGCATGCATCTGGTGTGAACAACTTTGAATATCAAACCACTCTGAGTGGTCAACCCTTGCTTACCTCAGGGATGGATAATGGCACCACGGTAACCTTGAATGACATTGCCGGGCGTTCCTCGCTGGGCATTTCGGCGACTGGGGTTGTCAGCTCCTGGCAGTATGAAGATGACACCCTGCCTGGCCGCCCGCTCAGTCTCACTGAGCGAGCGCCAAATGAGGGGCGGCGTGTCACAGAGCGTTTTATCTGGGCAGGTAACTCGCCGGCCGAGCAAAACCTCAATCTCGCTGGCCAGTGCCTGCGTCACTACGACACCGCAGGGCTCAGTCAAGTGGACGGTGTCGGGCTTACAGGAGCTCAACTGTCAGTCAGCCGTCAGTTGCTACAAGAGGATGTTGACGCTGACTGGCAAGGCAGCGACGAGTCGACTTGGCAGAACATGTTGGCTCCCGAGGTGTTCACTACCCAAAGCACGGCGGATGCCACCGGTGTGGCACTGACCACCACGGATGCCAAAGGCAACGTACAGCGCATGGCTTATGATGTCGCAGGTCTGCTCTCGGGCAGTTGGCTGATACTGAAGAGCGGCATCGAGCAGGTTATTGTGAAATCCCTGACTTACTCGGCTGCCGGGCAGAAGCTGCGCGAAGAGCATGGCAATGGCGTGGTAACACGCTACAGCTATGAACCTGAAACACAACGTCTTATTGGGATTAAAACCGAACGCCCCACAGGTCATAACGCTGGAACCAAGATCTTGCAAGACCTGCGCTATGAGTACGACCCGGTGGGTAACGTATTAAAAATCAGCAACGACGCGGAAGAGGCACGCTTCTGGCGCAATCAGAAAGTGGTGCCTGAAAATACCTACACCTATGACAGTTTGTATCAGCTGGTGAGTGCCACCGGGCGCGAAATGGCCAATGCCGGTCAGCAGGGCTGCAACCTGCCTTCTACCGTCGTCCCCCTTCCCACGGACAGTTCCACATACACCAACTACACCCGCACCTACGCCTACGACAACGCTGGCAATCTGACACAAATACGTCATAGCGCGCCCGCAACAAATAACAGTTACACCGCGAACATCACCATCAGCGACCGCGGCAACCGAGGGGTGCTGAGTACGCTTACGGAAAATCCGGCAGATGTGGACAAGCTGTTCACGACAGGCGGGCAGCAGAAACAGTTGTTGCCAGGTCAAGCTCTGAGCTGGACGCCGCGTAACGAGCTGCTGAAGGTGATGCCGGTGGTGCGTGACGGCAGTACGGACGACAGGGAAAGCTACTGTTATGACGCAGGCAGTCAGCGCATCCTCAAAGTCAGCACCCAGAAGACGAATAACAGCACACAAACTCAGCGAGTGGTTTATCTACCAGGGCTGGAGTTGCGCAGTACAACTACCGGCAGTACAGAAACGGGGAGCCTGCAGGTAATTACCATGGGTGAAGCCGGTCGGGCACAGGTGAGAGTGCTGCACTGGAATAGCGGGAGGCCAGCTGACATCAATAACGACCAGGTGCGTTACAGCTACGACAACCTTATCGGCAGCAGCGGGCTCGAACTGGACAAAGATGGTAATGTCATCAGCCTGGAGGAGTACTACCCGTACGGAGGGACTGCGGTCTGGACGGCCCGCAGTGCGGTGGAGGCGAACTACAAAACCGTGCGCTACTCGGGCAAGGAACGCGACGCCACGGGGTTGTACTACTACGGGTACCGTTATTACCAGCCGTGGGCGGGCCGGTGGCTGAGTGCGGACCCGGCGGGGACAGTGGATGGGCTGAACCTGTTCAGGATGGTGCAGAATAAGCCTGTTACCTGTTACGATGGAACGGGGGAATCAACACAAAACCGAAACAGAAATATTTTCAGACTGGTTGCGTTTGGTCTTCATAGAGAGGGTGAAGGCATGGCAGCATCACTGTCCCGTGGAAAGAACTTAGCCTTCGCTATTGCTGGAGGGTTGGCATTTGCGGGTATGGCAGTAACAGTAGCAATAACTGCTGGTCTTGCCTTAGGGGTGGTAGCAGCTATCGGAGCTGGTGCATTTGCGATTGGTGCAATAGCTGGATGGAACATAAATAAAATAACCTCGGGCGTTGCGAAGTTTATATCACGAAGAGTGCAAGGGAAATCAGTCGCGACTAATGCAGCCGCTGGTGCAGGTTTGGGGAGTGCAACTGCTCACCTGACCGGAGCAAGAATGCAGGGTACGGCCATTGCTGGGATTGCGGGGGGAGTTTCCGGCGCAATGGGGGGCGTTATTGCCAATTCTGACCGGGGGATGGGAGGTGCGCACGCTGCGGGTGTTGCAGTTGGCACGGTTAATACAATGGCAGGTAGTGATGTTAGCTATGCAATGGAAGTCACGTCCGCAACTTTTGGGGCTATTGGTGGATTTATTACAGGTACGCACGGTAGTACCTCTGTTGGGGAAAACACCGGCTATGGTAGTTATATTGGAGGTATGGTTGGCCGGTATGCCGATAATGCTGTCTCATATACATTTAATATCGTTGGTGGAGAAATTGCCAGAAGAGGTGTCCAGTCAATAATAACAAACTATGTAGGTAATAATTTTCTGACAAGATTTGTGGGCAGAAGATTAGGCGGAGCGGTGTTCTCATTTTTACGAAGAAATATTTCAGTTGGCGGTTCGAATGAATGGGTAGGAAGTAGTATCGGGGCTGCGGTCGGTGGGGTTGGCACTGCGTTAAGTATCACTGCACCAGATGCACATCTCCGAACCAGAATTAATCAGCTTGGAAGTTTGGTTAATTATGTCGGAGGGTGGGCAATGACCCAGCTGAGAAGTTTTGTTTTGCCTGCTGCAGCAAGAAACGTCGCTATAGACGCTGGTACTAGTGCGATTCGGCTTGCAACCAAGGGGGCGAGCTTTGCCTGATAGAGCCTGTACATAAATTTGTTTGTCAGTGTGGCATGGCTACCAAGCTCATTTTAAGTTTTGATTTTAACTGACGGTTTAATACAGGTAAACCCAAAACGAACAACCCAATGAGACCAATGCCGATCAGTTAAGGATCCATTGACCGATCCTTCTGATGTGTGAAAATCCGAAACCTGTTGATTGGTTTCGGATTTTTTATGCGTATCGCTCAAGCTCTCGACTTCGAGCCTGTAAAGGCGTTGTTTCCCAAATCAACCATCAAGCCACAACTGCCCCAGCCCCAAGTGACCGTTACACTCGGGGCTTTCTGACAGGCAGACCCAGGGTATTGAGTTTGTTTATGGCGCTGACATACGCCATTACCTCTCCCACTTGGCCGTTGTAGTTACGCAGACTGACTTTCCCCGCCAACAACTGTTTGAACCGATACATCGCTGTCTCTGCAAGTGAGCGACGGTGATACCCCGATATCTTCATCCAGTGCGCCAGTCCTTCCTTGCGCATCACCAGCACTGCCTCATTTCTTGCGTGTCCTTTTTTCCATAACCCCGCGCTTTTGCGAGGCGGGATACAGGCTGTTGCCCCTTTGCGCAAGATAAGCTGATGGCTGGCTTTGCTGTCGTAGGCGCCATCCGCATAAACACGTCCCAGCTTGCGCCGCAGAGGGTTGAGCAAGGTGGGCAACACCTCGGCATCATGGACATTTTCCAGCGAGACTTCCGCCGCCACGATATCGTGGGTCACCGGATCTACCGCCAGATGCAACTTGCGCCAGACTCGCCGTTTCTCGGCGCCGTGTTTTCTGACCTTCCACTCGCCTTCACCAAATACCTTCAGCCCGGTTGAGTCGATAACCAAATCGGTAATACGTCCTTTTGGGGGCTGTCGATAAGCCACCGTCACCGTGCGTGCCCGCTTGCTTACACAACTGTAATCGGGGGCACAAAGCGGTACGTTCATCAACTCGAACAGGGAGTCGAGTAGTCCCTGAGTGGCCCGCAGAGTGAGGTTGAAAATCCCCTTGAGCATCAGGAAGGTGCAGATGGTCTGGTCAGTGTAGAGTTGGCTGCGGCCCCGGCACCCATGATGGCCGTGGTGGAACCAGTTGTTCATGGCCTCGGCATCAACCCAGAAGGCGAGAGAGCCACGGTTAATCAAAGACTGGTTGTATTTAGGCCAGTTGGTGATGGGGTGAAGCGACGTGCCCATGATGCAGACTTGAAGAGGATGGTGGTGATCAGATCACCAAGTCCTCAGTTAGTTCCATTCAAGCTGCATCGATTTGGGCAACAACGCCGTTCGGTGCGCTACCGCTTAGAATATTGGCAGCCACCACGTCACGCCAATCGGCGCTTCAACACCAGCGACAGCAGACTGGCCCACACCAACCCCTCGGCGAGTGCTTTCTGCCCTGTCACAAAATCCTTGTGCCGGTTGTACGATTTCCACTCTAGGAACAGTAACTCAACTGGCGGCATCCACATTTCCACAATGACAGGATAGAGCCAGCAGCAGACTAAACTCAGCCTAACCAAGTGCCCGGCTCTAGTTGACCACTACAGTTCCACACGTCAGGTGCTGAGAATTGACTGATCGGGCAACCCACAAATACCCTCAAATGGAACCCCAAAAAGCTTCCCTGAACCTAAGATTGCATACTATAGTAGATCCAGAAAAATGCCGTATGGCGCAATAATTTTGCTGCATATGTGGCATGTATATTTTTGTTCATGAACTCCATCATGCAGTCCGATGGTACGGTCAGGTGATAGCCCCAAATGGAGGGCATTGAGATTATGAAAAAGAAGATACCTCAACAGAAGGCGATATCTACACTACTGATATTGGGTTCGAGTTCGCTAGTTTTATTTACTCATGCCGGGTTTTCTGCACCTCTTGTTCTCGATAACCTGGGTAACGTTATTAATACTTCAACCAGTCTGGATCGAATTACGGTTGGAGTGAATAACCCGGCCTCATTGACAATTGAAAATGGCGCAGTGGTAGATACCAATCAAGGCGGCTTTTCACGAGTGAGTATTGGTGGCGCCCAATCTGGAGTATTGACTGTTACAGGGGAAGGGAGCTCACTCAATACTAACTCGCTGCTGACAGGTAATGTTGGGGGGCTGGGAGTTCTGATTATTGAAAGCGGTGGTAATGTTACCATAAATGATAGTAGTGAAGAGAGGCCACTAACAATAGCTGATGGCACGACCAGTTCTGGTGCCATAATAGTGCGGGGGAGTGGCTCATCACTGATTAATAACTCATCTTCGTTTTTTGGGGTAGCACCAGGTATGAATGTTGGACATCTGGGGCATGGGGAGTTATCTGTTACGGATGGTGGCACCGTCAAGATTGCGTCAGTGTTGCGTATTGGAGGAGGACAAGGCAATACTTCATTATCGAGAAACAGTAACGGAAGTGTTTATCTCTCCGGTGTCGGATCTACTATTGAGGCAGGCACGGTCTCAGTGGGTGTATTCGGAAATGGTTCCTTAAGGGTGTTAGACGGTGCAAAACTTATTTCGACCCAAGGTTCAAATCATATCGCTCAACTCAATCCGGAAGGAAAAAGTGTTGCCCTGGTGTCTGGGCAAGGTTCTCTCTGGTCGATGGTCGGTTTATTAAATATTGGCTTGGGAACAAGCGCCTCTGCGGTCGATGGCTCGCTGTATGTTGCAAACAATGGCACGGTATCGTCAGCCACGGGGATGGTTATCGCCAGTGGAATAAACTCAACGGGCCTATTAAGCATTGGTGATGGGGAAACCTCTACGGCAGGTTTTATTGAGACGCCAACGGTTACTTTTGGTTCTGGGACAGGTACGTTGAGTTTTAATCACACCAGCTCAAATTACCGGTTCTCTCCTGTTATCCGTGGTGCAGGGCACGTTGATATACACCAAGGGAGTACCACCCTTACCGGGTTAAACACCTACTCAGGTATAACTCATATTATTGCAGGGAATTTATTGGCAGGGGCAGAAAACACCTTCAGCCCAGGGCAAGATCGCGAACGTTTTTTGACCAAGAAAAACAGGTTTGACCCTGCGATCCAGCTGTGATCTTATGCTCCTTTTTCAGGAGTGCCTTCATGTCTATTGATGCTGTTTTTGCTCAGTTTTTCGATGATATTCCCGACCCTCGCCAGCATGCCAAGATTTATTATCCTTTCTACGATGTCCTGTTTCTCACCGTCTGCGCAGTGATCGGTGGCGCAGACGGCTGGGAAGATATTGAAGATTTCGGTGAGGTTCATCTTCCTTGGTTTCAATCCAAGGGGCTGTTTAAAAATGGTATTCCTGTCCATGACACCATCGCCAGGATCATCTCCGGTATCAAACCAGAGCCGTTTCAGGCCGCGTTCGTACGTTGGACTCAAGCCATCAACCAGCACACCGAAGGCGCCTTGGTCGCTATCGATGGCAAAACCCTGCGCAGTTCCTATAACCGTGAAGATCGAACGTCGACCATTCACATGGTAAGCGCCTATGCCGCCGCTAATAAACTGGTGCTCGGACAGATAAAAACCGACGCCAAGTCCAATGAAATCACCGCCATTCCCGACTTGTTGGCGTTGCTCGACATCAAAGGCTGCCTGGTATCCATCGATGCGATGGGGTGCCAAACCGAGATCGTCGAGACCATCCTCCAGCAAAGTGGCGATTACTTGTTGGCCGTCAAAGGCAACCAGCCCAAGTTGTTCGAGGCGGTCCGGCAAGCCCTGGCCCCGCTGGCGGCTACCCCATTATGCGCAGCAACGATGACACTTGATAAGGCTCATGGGCGCATCGATGGTCGTGAGTACCATATCATGGCGGCGGGTGAGTTAGCTGCCCAGTTTCCTCATTGGGAACAGTTGTGCAGCATTGGCGTGGCCATCTCTTATCGCATTGAAAAAATGGAAAAAATCACTCTTGAACAGCGTTATTACATCAGTTCCAAAGCGCTGACGCGGGATGAGTTTTCACGAGCGGTACGTGGGCACTGGGCCATCGAAAATAGCCTGCACTGGGTGCTGGACGTCACGATGGGCGAGGACGATTGCCCAATTTATCGCGGTGATGCCGCAGAGATCCTTGCGTGCATCCGGCACATGGGGCTGAACATGCTCAGGGCTGAAACTTCACGCAAAGCGAGCATCAGACGGAAGCAAAAGATTGCAGGAATGAGCAGTGAATACCTGGAAAAGGTACTCAATGCTGGCCTCAACAAATTGGGTGAATTTTAACAATATGTTCACGCTCTCGCCCTGGCAATCCGCCCCTCACTAACCCCCCAAGCTAACATTTTATTCTGGAGCATACATACTCCCTCCAAAAAAAGGTTATTATTATTTGTTGTTTTTATATATCAATGGTAGATATTCATTATTGCTATTTATAAAAATAAACATTGCAAATAATCTATTATTGATGATGTTCAGAAAATATAAAAAACAAACGCCATTCAGAATATTTTACAAAGAAAGATCTGAATCCATTTCATGACGTGCAGTCCTCTGGCCAGAGTGCTCGTGCTGAGATTTTAATGCATACGCTCCAGGCCTCATCCTGAAACGTGCAATTCTTTTGGCTGCTAATATAGGGTTATCCATTATGATTCTAAGACCTCGAGTAGCAATCTCACCGACCTCTGCGTACTCTCTACGGAGCCGCTCAAGGTCTGAACCTGCTCCTGCAACTGTTCGAGCGAAATGCTCATCTGATGAATGGAGTTCTCGGCAGAGACGTTGCTGTCGCTGGTATGCGTGTTCAAATGCTGCAACATGGTCAGCAAGACCTGATGGTCGTTCATTATCTGCTGCTGTGTGACATGCTGCGATTGAACCTGCTCCCTGAGTGTTGCTATCGAGCTCATCTGCTCGGTGTTGATAAAACTGAGCAACTCTAATAATTGTTTCTCTAAATTCATGATTAACTCCTAGTAATGCTAAAATAGCGCTCAAAATTTTCATCAGCAGTTGAATTAATGCCTTTTCGGTGTCTACTGTTAGGGTTCCTTCAGGGTTAATTGGGGTCAGTGTGTAACCTGCATATAGCTGCATCTGCTGTTGCCAAAAAAGCGCATTTGTTGGCTGTTTGCGATGTCTCTGGGTTATCACTGCGGCCATACCTGTCGGTCGTCTCACAGGCCTCGGAGAGGGCATTGGGTGCAGCGTCTCAGTGACGTTATAGCGGCTCTGATTGAAGGCCCGGCGTTTGGCTATCCGCTCCTCAATCTGCTGCCAGAGTGCATCCAACGACGGTTGTGGAGGTGTTGTTATCGACAACGTCGGTCTCACCGCATCAATACTGGTAAACGCACGGCTAAATAAAGGTCCTTTCAGCCGAAAAGCCTTGATCTTTCCCTCTGGCACAATCCGTATGTAATCCTTTTTAGCCTCGACTTCGCTAATACCATACATTTGTCGAGTCTGAGGTTGCTCCAGCCAATCAATCACAGCCTGTCGGTTACATAACTGACCCTGAGTTACCCGTAACTGCACCGCATCAGATAACGCTGCAATCAAGTCCGCATTTTTACTGTACCGTGGTATTGTTCCTGTCAGCCTCTGGCGTTGCGGATCATCTGGACGTGCGAGGTTATGTTTCAAGTTGAGGTAATCACGGATCGCATTAAAATCTCCTTCCGCACCTGGTGGGTGAGGGTTGAAATATTTTCCAGTGCGAAGATTAATCCGTGGGATTAAGAAATGATTCTCCAGATTTTGTTCATGCGTATGTTGTACCCACAAGATCATCCTGTCCTCTATGGGTAATCCCGCAAAAACCAGCTCCTCCATCAATGCACGAAATTCCTGAGCAATATCAGGATTGGAGCTCAGCGTCTGGTTGTCCTCAATTGCATGTGCAATGACACCGCTGGTGTATTTATATTTATGTGGCGATATCTCGATTGCATAAGCGATGTCTCGTGGATTTCCAGCCAACAGCTCAGGTGGTGGAGTCCGTTGTACACCATGGATCAGTCTCAGTTGTTGGTTCAACCGATGAACCAATGGAGCGTCATTTTTATCACGAGCAACCCTAATCGCATCAGCGATTGTACTACGCTCATTTTTTTGTTGCGGCGTCAGAGCGCTGTAGATACCCAGTAGGTAATCTATTGGGGCGCTGGATTTAGTCTGGCGATGCCCATTGGTTGCAAAAAATCTAATCACCGCCATAGCTCATGCTCCTCATACTCACTCTCGATTAATGCTGGATTTACCTCCACTGCATCCTCGTCATCCTCACCTGAGTGTGACCATATAGTGTCTGGGGTCACAGTATCGCTTTTGTCATGGCGTATAACCCGAGATGGCTGTGTTAATTGTGGTGATAACATCTCGTTAATTTTATCAACCTGCTCTTTATGTTGTTTTTCTAGTTCCCTGAGTTCGCATAAAATAAAAAGTAGATTTACATCGCCCTTATGGGAGTTACACCATTTTACCAGCTGATTGAAATTGTTATAAAACCCGGTCTGTTGCGCAATAAGATTATTTATTGTGTCGCGTAATGTTTCTGCTGGAGAAATGACGATTTTCAATTTTGAGAGAGATTGAGATGCTAACCTCGATACAGTGACTTTTGCATTTTTAGCCTTTTTCTCCCAACGACGTTTTTCCTCATATGTGCAGCGTAGCTCGATTCGATGATCCCGGATCTCTGTAAAACTCGGCAACATTTGTCGAACGATGTCTGTATCCATATTTACATCTCTAGCTATACCGTTAATAGTGACAGCGACATCGTCATTGATGCACCTGATAACGGCCCTTTCAATGAGCAGCATGAGATCAGGATCTCTTGTCAGCTCCTCACGTAAAGTATTATTTTTGCTATTCCTTAATTTTTTATTTTCTTTTCCCACGTATTGTCTCCTGGCTGCTGAACAGCTCTAATTTATATATTTATTTAGCGGGTCTGGGCGGCAGCCCAGGTAGGTCCAGGGCGACAGCCATGGCAAGGCTCCGTACACCGTACATTGCGGAACGCAATTTGTACGGTGTAGGAGTGACCTTGCTCTTTTTATTAAAAGCAATAAACTGCCTGATTAGATAGTAGCGTCAACGATAGTTTTTAGCTGCAACGATACCGTACACACCAAGATCATATTAACCCGATAACTCTCTTTAATTTATGCTATCGTAATTCACTTCTTTTTAAGGAGCATTTCGATTAATGGTATTATCGATTGCATCTCTGGCATGGTCATCAACTCATTCCAATTTCTGTACAATGTGGCAGATGGCGCAGCAGACTGCTCTACCGTATCGACAGCATTCGAATGTAAGCACCGTTGCAAAACCGCTCCTGCCTGGGCTCCGAAATCGACTGCATCCTCGACTAACCATTGGCCATAACAGCGCTGAATCATTTCAGTACCAGCATGCCCCATCTGCCGTGCAATCCATGGTACATTTATTCCGGCAGACAATAGTTGACTGGCAAATGTATGACGGAATTGCGATGGCCCGCGATAATCAACGCCAAGAGAGATACAGTACGGTTTAAAGAATTTTTCTCTGTATTCATCAACTGAGGCGTAAGGACGCCGCTTTGCACAAAAATAGGCTAACAATGTCCGAGATTCGATTAATTTAGTTCGATTATCATTCTGCGTGACTTTTATATTTTTTGCCTTTCTATTCTTGGCTTGTTCTAGCAGCAGAGTTAGCGGTTCTATTGCCTGCGCTGTCAATTCTATTGTTCGTCTAGACCCCTCATTTTTAGGGGTTTTATACACACCATTTACCAAAGCCAGATCTATGGTCAGCATCTTTTTTTCGAGGTCAACCACTTCAGCACTTAAGGCGAGCAGTTCACTAATTCGTAAACCAGTTGCTATCCCTACCTGTATCAATGCAGTTTCAATTTGATAGTTTTCCTGCTTATTCTGTTGTAGCAATAGTGCAATCTCAGACTGCAAGAATGGTTTCGGCTTCTTTCTGATAAATTTACATTTCTTTATGTTTTCCATCGGATTAGATGGAATTAAACCGTCGAGTTTCGCCCTAACAAATACACTGCGCAGAATTTCCAGGTAGTGATTGACTGTACAGCCATTATATTTCTTTAAAAGTTTTACGACCATCATCTCTATGTCTGTAGAGCTAAAGTCGATCAACTTTTTCTTACCGAACCAAGTTACAAGTTGCTTGCTCTTGCGGCGATATGGTCCAATGGTTGATTCAGCATAGCGGGCTTCTTTAAATTTCAGATTTTCATTTATTGCCAGTCCAAGAGTCTTATTTAAATCTTTGGCCTGTGAGTTTTTATCATTGTTCATCGGCTCTAATCCAGTTGATTTGCGCATAGGTTATGAGCATTAAAAAAATAAGTCAACAGATTTTTGATGCACAAACGAAATTGCAAGTCAAGAAAATTATTTGGTTTTTTAAATAATATCGTTCCACCACAACATCTGAGCCACACAGGGCACGATTTCTGGTTGAATTTCCCTGTTGTAGAGCGCGACTGATCCCACCTATCAGATAAGTGAGCACTGAGTTTGGGGCTTATACGTCCATGAGCGGCGTTGTTTCCCAAATCAGAGTGACCTGAATTGAACTTATGGTGGAGACGGTGATCTGATCACCACCACCCTCTTCAAGTCTGCATCATGGGCACGTCGCTTCACCCCATCACCAACTGGCCTCAATACAACAAGTCTTTGATTAACCGTGGTTCACTCACCTTCTGGGTTGATGCCGAGGCCATGAGCAACTGGTTCCACCACGACCATCACGGGCGGCGGGGCCGCAGCCAGCTTTACACTGACCAGACCATCTGTACCTTCCTAATGCTCAAGGGGATTTTCAACCTCACTCTGCGGGCCACTCAGGGACTACTCGACTCTCTGTTCGAGTTGATGAACGTACCGCTTTGTGCCCCCGATTACAGCTGTGTCAGCAAGCGAGCACGCACAGTGACGGTCGCTTATCGACAGCCCCCAAAGGGACGCATTACCGACTTGGTTATCGATTCGACGGGCCTGAAGGTATTTGGTGAAGGCGAGTGGAAGGTCAGAAAACACGGCGCCGAGAAGCGGCGAGTCTGGCGCAAGTTGCATCTGGCTGTGGACCCGGCCACTCACGATATCGTGGCGGCAGAAGTCTCGCTGGAAAATGTCCATGATGCCGAGGTGTTGTCGACCCTGCTCAACCCTTTGCGGCGCAAGCTGGGACATGTTTATGCGGATGGCGCCTATGACAGCAAAGCCAGCCATCAGCTTATCTCACGCAAAGGGGCGACAGCCTGTATCCCGCCTCGCAAGAACGCGGGGTTATGGAAAAAGGGGCACCCAAGAAATGAGGCGGTGCTGGTGATGCGCAAGGAAGGGCTGGCGCACTGGAAGAAGATGTCGGGATATCACCGGCGCTCGCTGTCAGAGACGGCGATGTATCGGTTCAAGCAGTTGCTGGCGGGGAAAATCAGTCTGCGTAACTACAATGGCCAAGTGGGAGAAGTCATGGCGTATGTCAGCGCCATAAACAAACTGAATACCCTTGGCCTACCTGTCAGAAAGCCCCGAGTGTAGCGGTCACCTGGGGCTGGGGAAGTCATGACTTGCTGGCTGATTTGGGCAACAACGCCTCCATGAGCACTACAGCAAAAGTTCACCAGACGGTACTGGATTGACACTTATACTAAGTCTCTGGGAATCAACTCTATCTTTTCTTTCAAAAGAGAGACGCTTACCCGTTTACCATAGCGGCCAAAAGTGATCCCTGTTTTACTATGTCCCGCCAACTCAGCCACAATATGCTCAGCAACGTCCGCCTGTTGCAGCTCATCGATAAACGTGTGTCTCATCCCGTAAATGGTGGGGCGGCCCTGACCTACGATACCAGCCTCATTGAGGTGGCGTTGGAAGCGACAGGTGATGTTATGTGCCCAGTCGGCGTCTTTGCCCGATGGTTGGTCATCGAACAAAAATACCTGCCCCTGACTACGACGACTCTCCACATAGTCCAGGAATTGATGTCCGATCAACGCACTGTGTAGTGGCACGGTACGGTACGCATTGACGGTTTTGAGCTGCTGATCCACCTCTCCCGCATCGACCATCAGACACCAAATCCCCTCGATCAGTTTGATATTTTGCGTTTTGAGCTGGCAAGCCTCGGAGGGTCGCAGCCCGGCATACAGGCACAGCAAGGGTACCCACCAGTCTTGGATCCTCAATTTTTTGCCTTTCTGGGATTGTTTGCTGCGCAGGCTGGCAAACAGCTGAGCCAGTTGAGGGCGATACCAGCGTACTCGCTCCTCATCCGCCCGTTTGTTTGGTTTTTTACCTGCCGTCAACCCATCGAAAGGGTTACGACTGCAATAGTCCAGTGCCACGCACCAACGGAAGAACTGTTTCAGGGCAGCCAAATAATCGGTCTTGGTTTTGAAACTGATGTCGGCCTTACGCAGCAAGCCGTTGCGATACTCCTGTGCCAGCGCGGGCGTAACCTCATCGACTTTAACCCCTTTGGCCCAGGTGACGAAGGCGTTGATCCGAAGTTGGAGCTGGCCCACCGACTTGTGCTGGATCCCCTCACTGGTTTTAGTCTCGATGAATCTCGCCAATGCGTGGGTGAGCGTGATCCCACTGCTGGGGCAAGCTGGGGCATCAACAGAAGGTTCACGAGGTGTGGAAGGTGTTTGAGGAGGGATGAACCCCGCTGCTTTGAACGCGTCTAGATCGGCGCGGATCCAGCGATAGAAACTGCGGGGGGCTGTATCGGCAGGGGTAGCCGCGATAAGTGCGCGAGTACGAGCTGCCACAGCCAGGTTTCGGTCTACGGCGAGCTGACGATCTTTGGTGCAAAGGGAAGTACGGATAGCGAAGGGCAAGCCACGGTCACGTAGTGACTTAGGCAGCGGGAGACGAGTGTAGTAGGTGCCGGAGGCATTTTTACTCAGATACATGATTGTTCCACCCAGTTGATCCAGGAAAAAAATCACGTAAGTCTAGAAATGAAAAAACCCGTTGAAATTCAACGGGTTATATTTGGCGGTGAGGGAGGGATTCGAACCCTCGATACGTTGCCGTATACACACTTTCCAGGCGTGCTCCTTCAGCCACTCGGACACCTCACCAAATTTTCACTTCTTTGAAGTGGCTTTCGGATCACGCGATGCGTGCTTTCTTTGCCGACTTCGTCGGTGGGCAGCCACTCGGACACCTCACCAAATTTTCACTTCTTTGAAGTGGCTTTCGGAGCACGCGATACGTGCTTTTTTGCCGACTTCATCGGTGGGCAGCCACTCGGACACCTCACCAAATTTTCACTTCTTTGAAGTGGCTTTCGGAGCACGCGATGCGTGCTTTTTTTGCCGACTTCATCGGTGGGCAGCCACTCGGACACCTCACCAAATTTTTTCTCACATTTTCAGGTGCCTGAGTTGCACCATCGCTTGCGGGCCATGCCGCAGCGACGGGGCGTAATGTAAGGGATGCTGTATCCTGGGGTCAACGCAATTTTGCAGTTTTCAGTCTGTTTGCTCAAGAACCAAGCCAACTGCGCAAAATCTTGTCACACCGGCATCCCATTTGCTCAGGTTGCCGGCTGTTCTTGGCTATGTTCACCTTTCAATGCCTCTTCCAGCGAGCCATAAAACTCCAGCTGACCGGGTACGGGCCGCACCTTGGCCCGCGCCAGGGTCTTCAGCGGCTGAAACTGCAATTCGGCGACCCGCAGTTGCACCCCGGCCTTGGCCATCTGCTGTTCAAACTGCAGGAAGGCGGAGAGCCCCCCCGCATCCAGAATGGAAACGGCCTCCATCTGCAATACCAGCAACTTGTGTCCCTTGACTTGGGCTACCAGCTCGCCAAAGACCCGTTCGGCGGCGGCGAAGAACAGGGGACCATTGATCTTGTAGAGCAAGGCACCGGCCGGCACTTCGTGGGCATAGCGCTTGTGATCCGCCAGATCGTGCAGCCTGGTCATCTTGGCGATTTCACGCATGAACAGCAGTGACGCCAGGATCACCCCGAAGGTGATGGCAATCACCATGTCGAAGATGACAGTGAGCGAAAGACAGACCATCAATACCAGCACATCGGATTTAGGCGCGCGACGCACCAACTCCACGACCTTATGAGCCTCACTCATGTTCCAGGCGACGATCAGCAGCAGCGCGGCCATGGCCGATAGCGGCAACCAGGAGAGCCAGGGCGCCAGCACCAGAATGGCCGCCAACACCACCAGGGCATGGATGATACCGGAGACAGGCGATGTCGCCCCGGCGCGCACGTTGGCGGCGGAACGGGCAATCGCGGCAGTTGCCGTGATGCCGCCGAAGAAGGGCGCCAGTATGTTACCCAGCCCCTGCCCCACCAGTTCGGCGTTGGAGCTGTGTTTGCGCCCCGTCATGCCATCGAGCACCACGGCGCAGAGCAGCGACTCTATCGCCCCCAGCATGGCCATGGAGAAGGCTGCCGGCAGCAACCGCTGAATGGCCGCCAGGTTCCACTCAACCGGTGCACCATTCGGCCCGGGCAGAGCCCACGGCATCACCAGAGTCGGGGCTATGGGCGGGATCCCCATACCCTGAGTGCCATCGGCCAGGGTATAGCTGAACTTGGTGCCAATGGTGGCCACATCGACCCCGAAATAGTGCAGACCAAACCCCAGACCCACCCCTACCAGCACGGCGGGCAGGTGACCGGGCACCGGCAACCTCAGCCGTGGCCAGAGCA
This sequence comes from Aeromonas popoffii, assembly GCF_037818705.1. Taxonomy (NCBI): domain Bacteria; kingdom Pseudomonadati; phylum Pseudomonadota; class Gammaproteobacteria; order Aeromonadales; family Aeromonadaceae; genus Aeromonas; species Aeromonas popoffii. The sequence continues at coordinate 2,551,235 of NZ_CP149129.1, forward strand.
GCAACACGGCCAGGGTCGCAATCCCGACGAGCGTATCGCCCCATTGCCAGCTTGGCAGGGCTAACACCAGTGCCTCAACCTTACCTATGTAGGTCTCCGGCATCTGCGCCACAAACAGGCCAAAGAAATCTTTGATCTGCAAGGTGGCGATCACGATGCCGATACCACAGGTAAACCCCAGGGTCACAGAGAGCGGAATGTACTCGATGAGACGTCCAAGCCGGGCCATCCCCATGGCCACCAGAAAGAAGCCCGAAATCAGGGTCGCCATCAAGAGGCCACCCACGCCAAATTGCTGGGCCACCGGATAGAGGATCACCACAAAGGCGGCGGTCGGCCCCGAAATGGAGAAGCGGGAGCCACCGGTCACGGCGATGACGATGCCGGCTATGATGGCGGTGTAGAGACCGTGTTGTGGCGGCACGCCACTGGCAATGGCCAGTGCCATGGCCAGCGGAATGGCGATGATGCCGACCGTGATGCCAGCGATCAGATCGCGACCAAAGCGGGGGAGGCTATAGGGTTCATCAATACAGGATTGGCGTAAAGCAATGGCCAGCTTCACGCTTTGCAAAGGAGCTTGGTTGTGCATGTATGTCGTAATACCAGAAGAGGGAGATAAAGGCCGGATTGAACCGGCGCCCGATCATCATCAAGGGCCGGCAGAGCTGTCGACGCGGCGATGGTATCCTGGGCAACCATACTCCAGCCGATGAAATATTTCGATGGGCGGGATCAATGAATGACCGTTACCACGCAAAATCGCCGTTTATTGTCCACATATCACCGGTTTTTCTCACCATTACGCCGATCTTTCACTTTGCCTGCTAACTAAATTCTGACGCAGCCAAATCGCTCACCCTATCCGCCACACCTCTTCCCGCCGGGTCCGGGTCATGGCTTCATTGCTCCGGCGCGATGCGCCGCCCTCCCCCTCAGCTCTGCAAGCCAACCGTGTGGCTCACCATCGAGGGCAGCCAGATCCCGGCCAGACACACATGTGTCAAAACGAAAAAGTGCTCGGCAAAGGTCCGTTTCAAGCTGCTGATTGTGCTGAAAATAGTCCACAACGACCATGTTTTGGGCAAACGGGCCGAAATTCGATTTTTTGCGTCGGGTCGCGGGTTGACACCCGGCCAACAGGCTATTAATATCCGCTGCGTCTCAACGAGACAGGCAATTCCTCCTTAGTTCAGTCGGTAGAACGGCGGACTGTTAATCCGTATGTCACTGGTTCAAGTCCAGTAGGAGGAGCCAATTCCCTCGTAGTTCAGTCGGTAGAACGGCGGACTGTTAATCCGTATGTCACAGGTTCAAGTCCTGTCGAGGGAGCCAAATTCCAAAGCCCACCCCTATGGTTGGGCTTTTCATGTTTGTCACTGGTGCCCCACTTTCCTCTGTGTGGCGGACACATTAGGTTGCCGGTCGCCTGCCTCTCACACTCCTGATGTGTGGCCGATAGCGATGTAGGCCCAAAGGCCCCCATCAACATCGAATAACAACCGACAAGCCGGGCCCAGTTTGATGGTGATGCCCTTGCGATGCAGCCAGTCAAAAACCAACATTTGCCAGCCGTTTCGCCCCATAATAAGCACAATTTTCCTCTACTCAGGAGTTCTCATGCGCCGATTCAATTTGATGCTCAATGGCAGCCGGTTGATGATGTTCCCTTTTTATGTGTGCATTCTGGTCTGCGTAGCGCTGTTGATGGTGAAGTTTGCCATGCAGCTCTATACGCTGTGCCGCAACATCATCGACATCCACTATCTTGACCTCATCACAGGGGTGCTGACTCTGGTGGACTTCGTATTGGTGGCGCAGATGTTGATCCTGGTGGCTATCTGCGGCTATCTGCAGTTTATTCAGACCCCGGAGCAGCGCGCGGCGATGACCGACAACTGGTTCAACAAGATCAACTTCGTCTCCCTGAAACTCATCGTCATCAACTCCCTGGTGACCATCTCCGGGATCGAGGTACTCAAAGCCTTTCTGGGCAATAGCTCCGGCAATGAAGTCGAGATTAAGTGGTCAGTTATCGTCTTTTTGGCCTTCTCACTGGCGGCACTTATCTATGCAATCACAGAAAAGTTGGTAGTAGAGCGCGAGTAGCCAGTTCCTGTTTTCATTCAGGATTGATTCATTAAGAGCCGAATTGATAACTCTTTTCATTACCTTTACTGCATTGTAAACTTGCTCCCCCCGGGCTGCACCGCCCGGGCGTTGGAGCCCTCAATGACAAGCCTTTCCCTCTCACCCCGACAGTTCTGGCAGTGGCTGGCCTATCACCACCAGGCCGCCGAGGGCACCCTCTATCTGATGTTCTTCTCCGGCCTGCTGTTGTGGGAGCCGCTGACCCCGCTCTGGTCGCTGGCGCGCTGGGCTCTGTTTTTCCATGTGATGCTCTCGCTCACCCTGTTCCCCCTGCTGTTTGGCGCCTTCTGGCTCTCTCATCGCGCATTGCTGAACCGCAGCAACAAGCCCTACTTGCGGATCACAGGTCGCATCATCGAAGGGCTGCTGCTGGTCTGTCTGGCCAGCAGCCTGCTGCTGATCCTGCACGGCACTCCGGGGGACAGCATGGGCAGCCTCGCCAGCTGGGCCCACTGGCTGAGCGCACTGCTACTCACTCCTCTGGTGCTGCGCCACGCCTGGCGCTGGACCATCTTGCAATGGCGCTCCTGATCCCATGTTGAGGTCATCTCTTTGTGCATGTTTGTCACCCCTGCTGGCCCTCGTCCTGCTGCTGGCAACCCCCTTTGCGCTTGCCCAGCAGATGGGCGCCGGGATGCTCGCCTATGAGGAGGGGCAGAGCCCGCGCCTCATCACCGCCAACCTGAGCGCAGGCTCGGTCACCCTGCTTGAGCGCGATAGCGGCAAGCGGCTAAACGAGGTGCAACTGGGTGGCGATCTGCGCCAGATTGCCCGCGCCGATGACGGCACCCTGCTGGTCACCGACTACAGCGGCGATCGATTACTGCTGCTGGATGATGATCTCGATCTGGAAAAGGCGATCCCCACCGGCCATCGCCCCTACGGGGTCATCTTCGATCCCAAGCGGCAGTGGTTCTGGGTCACGCTGTTCGAATCAGCTCGCCTGCAGGCCTACGACACAGCGGGCAACCTCCAGCTGGATGCAAAGACCGCCGACACCCCGCGCGGACTGGCCTTGACCGACGACGATCGCCTGCTGCTCACCCACGCCATGACCGGCCAGCTCGCCATCTATGATCTCGCCAAGCTTGGCCACAATACCAAGGGCACCTCCCTGCCCAAGCCGCGCCTGCTCACCCTGGCTGAAACCCACAGCAATACGCCGAGCGACTCTCAGGGACTACCGCGCCAGCTCGATGGCATCGCCCTCTCCCCCGATGGCAGCGAAGCCTGGTTGCCCCACGTGCTGTGGAGCTTCAGCCACCCCTTCCAGTTTCAGAGCACCGTCTTTCCGGCCGTCTCCATCATCGATCTGGATGAAGAGAAAGAGCGGATCGATGAAAGAAAACAGCTCTTTTTGCAGATCAATCTGCCAAGCGTCGGCAACCGCAGCCAAATCGTCTCCAACCCGTTCGCGGCGCGCTTCGCCGCCGACGGCAAGCGGGTCTATCTGACCCTCGCGGGCTCGGAAGATCTGCTGGTGTTCGACCTCTCTCGCAGCGGCAAGTCCAACAACAACCGCCACCGCCGCAAGAAGTTTCAGGGGGGCGCCAAGGCGACCCAACTGCTGCGTCACCTGCCGGGCCAGAATCCGCGGGACTTGCTGATCGACGGCGACCACATTCTGGTGCACAACGCCATGGGGCAGGATCTCACCCGCCTCAATAGCGGCGGCAGCGGCCCGTTTGCCCGGGTCACCGTCGATGTGCCCCACTTTGCCAAACTGGTAGAGACAGATCCCCGCCCCGAACCGCTCAAGCGCGGCGAGCGGCTATTCAACCTTGGTAACACAGCGTCCAACTCACGCTTCCCCATGGCGGGGGACAACTGGATGAGCTGCAACGCCTGCCATCTGGACGGCTTCAACTTCACCAACCGCTATCTGATGGCGGCCCATCGCCAGAAGAGCGGCGACAACGCCATCAACGGCCACGTCAACCTCACCAACATGGTGGCGGGGGATTTTGTCGGCGAATACCTGCGCATGACCCAGCAGACCCAGGGCGGCATGGGCCATGACACCCGCGATGGGGCCGAGGCGGTTGACCCCGCCAAGCCTCAGCCCGAGGTGAAGGCGATGATGGAGGATCTGCATGCCTTCGTCACGGCCGATGGCAACCTCCCCTATCTCGCCAACTGGCTGCGGCTCGATACCCCGCGCAGGGATCCCGCCAAGGCACCGACCACTCACCCGAAAGAGTGGCTCAACTCCGCCTCCTGCCAGAATTGCCACCAACAGGCATTCAAGGACTGGAGCGAGAGCAACCACCGACTGATGGGCAACTCCCACCCCTACTACAAGGTGGTGCAGGCGCTGGCCCGTGAAACCGAAGGGGAAGCGTTCGGCCAGTGGTGTCAGGGCTGCCACATGCCCCAGCAGGTGATGACAGGCCAGCTGGATCTGCCCAAGGGCTCCCACATGTTCGAGCAGGGCGGCGCCTCGCTCATTGCAGCCCACAAGGCGGGCGAACCTGTGGTTGAGGAAGGGACCGGCTGCGTGCTCTGTCATCGCATCACCAAGGTAGAAGACGCGGGCGGCAACAGCGCCTTTACCGTGAATTTGAAAGACCGCGAGAGCTATGTGTTCGAGGATGCCCCGGGGGGGAGTCTGCGGCACTGGCTAGGGTCGCGGCAGATCAACGCCCGTCCTGCGGCCCACAAAGCCTCCTATCAGAAGGATTTCTACCGCGATGCGGCCCTGTGCAAGTCGTGCCACAACGAGTTTGCACCGGGCACCGGCGCCAATATCGTCAACACCTGGGACGAGTGGGAGAAATCCAGCTTCGCCAAGGCCAAGGATCCCGCCAAGCGGCGCACCTGTATCGACTGCCATATGAACCCGGAGCCGGGCAATGGCGGCGCGCCGGTCGCGGGCCAGTCCACCGAAAACGGCACCATGAAAGCGCGGCTCTATCGCCACAACTTTACCGGCGCCCAGCACCAGCTGGTGGGACTGCGCAATCCTGCACTTGAACAGGAGAGTCTGGCGCTCTTGCGCTCCAGCGCTACCCTCTCCGCCCGTATCGAACAGGCTGCCGATAGTCAGCAGCTGGTGGTGCGGGTCGCCAATACCGGCGCAGGCCATGCCCTGCCCACCGGAGTGGCCGATTTTCGTGAACTCTGGCTGGAGCTCACTGTCACTGACGCCACTGGCAAAGTGGTGCTTGCCAGCGGCCAGCCGGTGGATGGCGCCGTCCCTGAAGAGGCCCGGCTATTCAGAAAAGTGTTCGGCGATGCCGAGGGCAAGCCGGTGGGGCTCAAGTTCTGGCGCTACGCCAAACTGCTGGAAGATACCCGTATTCCGGCCGATGGCTGGCGTGACGAAGCCTGGCCGCTGCCCGCAGATGCCCAGGGGCCCTTCAAGGCCGATATCACACTCAATTTCCGCACTTACCCCAAGTGGGTCAATGATGCGGTGCGCGCCGCCGAGCCCAGCTTGCCGGAGCCACCCATAGTGCAGCTCGCTCGACTTCAACTCAATCGGCTGCAACTCACCTTGCCGCCTCTTCCCGTCACGCCCGCTACGGAGCCTCAATCCTGATGTTTGCAAGTTTTCTCATTACCCTGCGCGAGGGGCTGGAAGCCTTCCTGCTGGTCGGCATCTGCCTCTCCTACCTCGCCAAGCTGGGGGCGAGTCGCTACAACAAGTTCATCTATCTGGGGGTGGGGCTCGGCCTTGTCGCCTCCCTGATCGTCGCCTTCCTGTTCCAGGTGGTGGTGAGCCAGTTCGAGAGCGAGCGCTACAACCACCTCTTGATGGCGGGGATCCTCATTTTCGCCACTTTGGTGCTCACCTATATGGCAGTCTGGATGCAAAAGCAGGCCAAATCCCAGGTGGGAGCCATGACGGCACGCATCGATGCGGCCATCGATGGCGGCAACCTGTTTGGTCTGGTGCTGCTTGCCTTCCTCGCTGTGATGCGCGAAGGGTTTGAAACCGTGCTCTTCTTCTCTGCCCTGCTCTACTCGGGACAAGGGGTGGATCTGCAATCCGGTCTGATGGGCGCGCTGGCGGGGCTGCTGGTCTCCATCGCGCTGGTGTGGGGGCTGCTGCGCTCCACCCGCAAGGTGGCGCTGGCCCCCTTCTTCCGCTGGACCGGGCTGCTGATCATCATCATCGCCGCAGGGCTACTGTCGTCCGCCGTCAATATGTTGCAGGCGGCAGACATCATCACCTTCTGGACCACGCCGGTGTTCGACATCAGCCACATTCTCGACGATCAGGGGGTGTTTGGTACCTTCCTGCGCGCCCTGTTTGGCTACAATGCCTCACCCGCTGGCTTGCAGCTGCTGACCTGGGCCCTCTATCTGGCGGTCTTCGTTACCCTCTGGCAACGCAGCTATCGCCCGCAGGGAAGTGCCGTGCCCGCCCAAGGCTGAGCCCGTATCACTAAACGGTAACAACACCCTTCGGGGCCGCGCTTTAGCGCGGTTCCCTTATCTATCAAGCAGTTTCGGAAATAGGTCATGAGCGATAACAACAAGAAGCACATTGCGGTGCTGGGTGCTGGCCCTGCCGGTTTGATGGCCGCCTGGCGCCTCTGTCAGGCCGGTTTTGCGGTCACCCTGTTCGAGCAGGAGCAGGTCGTGGGCGGCATGTGCGCCACCCAGACCTTCAAGGGGCGCGATGGGGAGTATCGCTTTGACTACGGCGGTCACCGCTTTATCACCAAGAACCCCGAGCTGCTCGCCTTTATCGACGAGCTGATGGGCGATGACCTGCTCCACGCCGATCGCAAGAGCGTGATCCGCTTTGGCGGGCGCACCTATGACTACCCCCTCAATCTGACCAACCTGCTCAAGACAGCCCCCTTGCCGCTGATGGCGGGCGCGGTAAAAGACTTGCTGCTGTTGCCCTTTAGCAAGAAGCCGGATGATTTCGCCAAGGCGAGCTTTGCCGAGTGGATCCAAAGTCACTTCGGCCGCACCCTCTATCGCCAGTTCTTCGAGGGCTACACCGGCAAACTGTGGGGCATCAACCCGGACCAACTCTCCGCCGACTGGGCAGGTCAGCGCATTAGCCTGATTGACCTTAAAGACGTGGCGCGCCGCCTGCTGCCAAGGCGCAACGGCAGCATTTCGGTGCGCACCTATGCCCGCAAGTATCGTTATCCAAAGTATGGCTTCGGTCAGATCTTCACCACCCTGGGGGAGCGGCTGGTGGCAGAGGGGGCCCTGCTGAAAACCGGTGCCACCATCACCCGCCTTGAGCAGGCTGATGGCCGAATTGAACGGGTTTATTGGCAACAAGATGGCGCCGAGCAGAGCGAGCATTTTGATCAGGTGATCTCCACCCTGCCGCTGCCGCTCACCTGCCAGCTTCTGGGCTTGCCGTGCGATCTCCACTACCGCTCGCTTCGCTTCGTCAATATGCCGCTAAAGCAGGAGAACCTGTCGGACAACACCTGGCAGTACCTCTCCGACCCCCATATTCTGGCCACCCGTCTGCAGGAGCCGCGCCGCCGCAGCCCCTTTATGGCGCCCCAGGGCCAGACCTCGGTAATGCTGGAGATCCCCTGCAACCCGGGAGATGCCACCTGGCAGGCGCCGCTGGCAGACTTGCGCGGTCGGGTTACCGCTGATCTCGCCAGCCTCGGCGTCGATACCGCCAAGCTTGGCGATGAGACATTCGAGGCGCGCAGCGAGTACGCCTATCCGCTGATGGATCTCGGCTATCAGGCTCGCCGCAACGACGCCATCAAGGCGCTGATGCCGATTGGCAACCTCATCATGACCGGCCGTCAGGGGACATTCCGCTACATCTTCACCGACACCGCCATGGAGATGGGGATGATGGCCGCCGACATGGTGATCGACGGGGTGGACAGACGCCACACCATCTTTAACCATCGCAATGAAAATACCGTGATCGAGACCCAGAGCGTGGCCTAAGAGCGATGGCAGGTGCTTAACCGGCACACAGACGCCGCAACACCTTCAACCACCGCAACGAAAACACCGTGATTGAAACCCAGCGCGTGGCCTGAGGGCCGCGCCATTGGCATAACCTCTTGGCATAAGTAAGGAGAACAGGATGACCATACGCCCGGGTTTACTCGCCCTCACCCTGCTGCTGACCCTGAGCGGGCAGGCGCAGGCTTACTCCTACTCCTACGCCGCCGCCGGCAAGGAGCCGCTGATCGATGCGCGCGAGGCGCTGCTTGGCGCCGCCACTGACGGCAAGGATGCCAGCGCCACCTTGAGCGAGATTGCCGACGAGCTGACTTATCTGGAAGAGCATCACAAGGTGGAACTGCAAGCGCCGCTGGCCGCCGCCATCAAGGGGAAAGATGCTGCCGCCACCGCCGCCCTGCTCAACCGCGCCTACAAGGCCGAGATCGAACGCCGCCTCGAAGGGGCCAGCCAGAATCTTGGCGACTACCAGAGCGCCAAGGTGCTGGTGGTCAAGAGCAAGCGCTTCCTCGATGTGATCCTCCCCTCCCTCAGTGAAGGGGATCGCAAGGCGGCCGAACAGGCGCTGGCCAAGGTGCTGGATGCCATCGGTAACCCGGGGGTATTCGGGGTGGGCGCCAAGCCCGCCGATGCCGCCGCCTTTGCCGAAGCACAAAAAGCGCTGATGGCCGTGCTGGCACCGCTCTGATTGCTGTCTGCCAATCATTGCGCCATCTCGCGTTGACAAACGGTGGGTTTCGCTTCGCTCGACCCACCCTACGCTCGGCTCTCTTTGGGCGGGGACAGGGTGAGGGAAGTCGGCGCTACAGCCGATTACGCTTCGCTAATCGACCCTACTTACTGATCCTGCTGCAACTGGCCTGGCTCGGCTGGCTGCTGGCCTTCCCGGTGGCGCTCGATTCCGACGATGCCCTCAATTTCGCCCACGGGGTGACGCGCTTTAGCGTGCTGGAGTTCGCCCCCCACTTTCCGGGTTACCCCGCCTTTATCTGGCTGGCGCGGCTGATTAATCTGGCAGTGGACGAACTGGCCCGCGCGGTGCAATGGGCAAGCCTCTTGGGCACAGCACTGCTGGCGCCGCTCGCCGCCTTGCTGGCGGTGAGATTGTGGCAACGGCCAAGCCTGCTCGCCCCGGTCTGGCTGCTGGTGCTGGCCCTGCCGCTCACCCCGACGCTGGCGCTCTCCGGCCTATCCGACGGGCCCGCGCTCGCCGCCTGGCTCGGGGCTCTCTTGGCCTTGCAGCAGCGCAGAATTGCGCTGGCGGGTCTGCTTCTGGGTCTGCTGCTGGCCCTGCGTCCCTCCTATTTTGTGCTGGCATTGCTGCCCCTTTGGCTAGGGATGGCGCATAAGGGGACACGGTTCAGGTTCGTCCTCCCCATCGCGCTGGTGGGGCTTATCAGCCTGCTCTTTGTCTGGCAGGCCGATGGCTGGGCCTATTTTAGCGAGGGGCGACGCTTTACCGACGGCCACTTTACCCTGTGGGGCAACACGGCGGCGGCCCACGGCGATCGGCTGCTAAGCTGGGCGCACACCTTCAACGAGCAGCTCACTCCGCTTTGGCCCCTGGCTGTCGCAGCCTTGCTGGTGCTGCCGCTCTGGCCAAGATCAAAAGACCACGCTGCCACCCTCTCCTCGCTCTGGACGCTCTACTGGCTTGCCCTGCTGCTCTGGACCCTGTTTGGCCAGAATCCCGACAATCCCCGCCATCTGGCGCCCATCACCCTGCTCGGCATAGTTCTGCTGGCAGGCTGGCTACCGCGCCGTGGCGAGGGGTTGGCAACTGTGGCTGGATTGCTGCTGCTCACCGCGACCTTCACCCTGCCCCGTCCGCCCGCCATGGCGCAGGCGGCCATGCTGGCAGAAAAAACCTGTCCGGCACTGGTGACCCAGTGGGGGGTGCGGCTACTGCGGGAGACCACGGCCTTGGCCGTCACCGATGGCTGGTACCAGGGGGATGCGCGTCTCGCACTCAAGCAAGGGGCCTGTCGCCTCAGTCGCCGCCCCATCGCCGCGAGCGAGATGCCCACTGCGGTGGATCAGCACTGGTTTGCCCCGCGCTTTGCCGCCGAGCCCGGCCTCTGGCTAGCCATCCCTTCGCCTGTGACAGGCAATGGCGCAAATAACAAACAACATAGAAATGGCGCAAAACTCACCCAAACAATTCAAAGACAGGGGAACAACTCGGTTACACTCACTGCGCATCCATAACAAACGAGTCTCATTATGCGTATAACCAGAGAGTGGTGGTGGGTTGTGTTCTGGCTGACCGGGACCTGCGCCCTCTTGTTGCTGCCCTTCTGGCTGCGCGGGGGTAGCCAGGGCCATGACCTGTTCCATCACCTGCTTTCTGGCCACTTCTTCGCGGTGCAGCTGTGGCAAGGGGAACTCTATCCGCGCTGGCTGATGGAGATGAATGGCGCCTTTGGCAGCCCGGTCTTTTTCTTCTATCCCCCACTTCCCTACTATGTGAGCGCCCTCTTCGCCGGGCCGACGCCACTGGCCCAAGAGGCAATGACACCCCTGCTCTGGAGCAGCAGCGTGGCACTCTGGCTATCCGGCCTGTTTGCCTATCTCTGGCTGCGCCCCTTTGCCAGCATGCCAAGGGCACTGGCGGCCAGTCTGCTCTATATGGCACTGCCCTATCATCTGGCGATCGATATCTATGCCCGTTTTGCCCTGGCCGAAAGCTGGGCCTTCGTCTGGGCACCGCTGGCCCTGCTGGCGCAGGATCGCCTCTGCCGACGCGCCCCCTTTGCCCTGCTGCTGCTCGCGCTGGCAGTCGCCATGCAGGCCCTCTCCCACCTGCCGAGCCTGCTGCTCATTCTGGGGTTGCTCACCGTGCGCAGTCTGCTGCTGGCCTGGCGCGGCAAAATGCGCGCCCCGCTGGCTGGCACCCTGATCGGCCAGCTCTGGGGGCTGGCGATGGCCAGCCTGCTGCTGCTGCCTGCACTGCTGGATCAGGGGGGGATCTCCATGGAGCAGATGCGCACCGGCATGTTCGAATTTCAGCGCAACTTTCTCGACCGTTTGCCCGAGAGTCAGGAGGACTGGCGCTTTCGCGGCCATCTTGCCTGGCAGACCTGCCTTACCCTGGCCCTGCTGCTGGTTGCCTGGGCTGCTGCCCGTGAACCACGCCACCCCGAGCTGCTGATCTGGGGCGTGTTCGGCACCCTTTGTTTCCTGATGATGCTCCCCCTGAGCGAACCCCTGTGGCGTCTGCTCGTACCGCTGCAGCTGGTCCAGTTTCCCTGGCGGTTCAATCTGCTGCTGGCCATCGCCACCGTGGCCGTGGTGGCGCTGGGCGTCCCCGCTTATCGCCCGTTGCAATGGCTCTGGTGGGCCCTGCTTGCCCTCACCCTGTTGTCACAGGGGATCTATGTGCGCGAGTCGCCCCTCACCCAGGCGCCGTCAAAGAGCCTGCTCGATGCCGAGTTCGACAGCAAACGCAGTGCGCGCGAATACCGGCCGCAGCAGGTACCGCGCGGCATGTTTGCCCCCACCCTGCTGGCCTGGAGAGAGGAGTTTCAACCCCCCATCACCACCGAGCAGAAGGGGGTCTCGTGGCAGATCCTGAGCTGGCGGCCACGCCATATCGAACTCACCGTGGATGCCCCCGTCCCCGCCAAGCTGATCCTGCACCAGTTTGACTATCCCGGCTGGCAGGCGATGCTCAACCAGCGCCTGCCGCTGAGTGTGAGCAGTACCCACAACGGGCTGGTGCAGGTCTGGGTGCCTGCTGGGCAGCATCAGCTCACCTTTACCCTGAGCGCACGCTGGCCGGAGCGACTCGGTTACGGCATCTCGCTGCTGGCATGGCTGGCATGGCTGCTCGTGCTGACAAAGGAAGTTCGCGCTAACAGAGGGGGAAACAGGGCACCGCCCTCCCCCTTTTGAGAGAGCAGGAACGCCATGCCGGGCGCGACCAAACCTGATAAACTCGCACTTTGCCCATTGCAGCCACGTTTCACCACCGGACAGCCTATGCCCCAGAGCAATACAACGCCCCTCTCTCCCCGTTTTCTGTTTATCCTGCTCGGTGCGCTGGCGGGTCTGACGCCGCTGGCAGTGGACATGTATCTACCCGCTATTCCTGCCATCGCCAAGGATCTCGCCACCAGCATCGACGGCGCCCAGCTCACCATCAGTGCCTTCCTCGGTGGCTTCGCCATTGGCCAGCTGTTCTACGGGCCGCTCGCCGACAGCTATGGCCGCAAACCGGTGATCCTGGTGGGTCTGGTGATGTTTGCCATCGCCTCTGTGGGTTGCGCCATGGCGGACTCCCTGCCCGAATTGCTGGCCTGGCGCATGTTGCAAGCGGCGGGCGGAGCGGCGGGCTCTGTGGTGGTCAATGCCCTGCTGCGCGACCTGTTCGAGAAGGAGGCGTTCTCCCGCGCCATGTCGTTCGTCATCCTGACGATGACGCTGGCCCCCCTGATAGCCCCCGTGGTAGGTGGTTACATCAGCGCCCATAGCGACTGGCGGGTGATCTTCTGGCTGCTGATGGGTATCAGCCTGCTCATCTGCGTGGTGATGCAGTGGAAAATTCAGGAGACCCTGAAGCCCGAACACAGGCAACCGCTCAGGCTGGGGCAGGTGCTGCGCAACTACTGGGGTGTGATCTCCCATCGCGGTGCCATGGGCTATGTGCTGTGCGGCGCCCTGTCGAGCGCCGGCATGTTTGCCTTTATCAGCGCCTCACCCTACGTCTACATCGAGTATTTCAAGGTGCCGACCGAGCACTACGGCTGGCTGTTTGGCCTCAACATACAGCTGATGATGGTGGTCACCTTCGTCAACAGCCGACTGGTGAAAGGAGTCGGCGCCGAGCGCATGCTGCAATACGGCCTGCTGGTACTGCCCGTTGCCGGTGCCCTGCTTATCTACAACGCCTGGAGCCAGACCGGGGGCCTGTGGGGCATCGTCATCCCTGTGGTGCTGTTTGTCGGTCACATCAGTCTGGTGGGGGCCAACGCCATGACGGGCCTGATGGGCCACTTCCCCCAGTCGGCGGGCACGGCCTCGGCACTGGCTGGCACATTGCGCTTTGGCATAGGAGCCCTGGTGGGTATTCTGGTCAACCTCAATCCGCCCGAATCGCCGCTGCCCATGGCCATCGCCATCGCCAGCTGCGGGTTTGGTTCGGCCATCAGCTACTGGCTGCTGGCCGACAAGAAATAAACGCCTGACAACACAACGCCGCCCTCTTTGAGCGCCAAAGAGGGCGGCGTTTTCATGTCCGTTGTGCTGTCCCCACCCGCAGCAGGGAGACGCAGCTGGCTGGCCGGGAAATTACTTCTTGCCAAAGCCCGACTGCTTGAGAGTGTAACCCGCGCTGTTTTGCCAGGCATCCAGACCGCTGCGGTTGTTGCCCGCCACCAGACTGGCGGCCAGGCTCGGGCTGTTGAACAGCTGATCGGCGGTGAACACCAGGCCCCCTTCGCTGCGCAAGGTAAGGATCCCCTTGCCCAGCAGCTCCTGACGCAGTTCGATCACGGCGTCACGCAGGGAGGCGGCATCCTCGCCATTGGCGGTGGAGCCCGCCAGCACCATGAAGCCGGGATGTTGCCGCTTGCCCACCGGATAACCGTGAGCCTCGGCCCCCTTGCCGTTGAAGTGGTACAGCTCGCGCTCCCCCGGCGTGTTGTCGGAGAGCGCCTTTTGCAGGGTCATCAGCTCGTTATAAATCTCGATGGGGACGACGGCAGCCTGCTTGTTGCCCTTGCTATCGATGATAAAACTGACTTGCTTGTGTAACATCCTTGCTCATCCTGTGACCCATGGAAGCTCCTATTCTAACCACCTCTGGCAAGCGGGATCCAGCGAGGATCCTCACCTCTTTTGCAGGCTTGATCACTAACTGGCTCTCTTGAACCGTTGCGAGGCGTGTTGATCATTCTCAAGCGTGATAGCCTAGATAGCATGATGAAAGCCATTGACCATCAAGCGGTTATCCCATGCTGACCCTGCGCAACCTCTGCAAGAGCTTCGATAACGGCAGCGAACGCCTGCCGCTGTTCCATCATCTGGATCTCACCTTGGCCGCAGGCGAGATCACCCTGCTGCTGGGGCAGAGTGGCTGTGGCAAATCCACCCTGCTCAACCTGATCGCCGGACTCATCCCCCCGGATGAGGGGGAGATCTGGCTGGGGGAGACCCGGCTCGACAACCAGTCCCCGGATGATAGGGCCCGCCAGCGCGGTCGGCATTTTGGCATCGTCTATCAGGATTTCAACCTGCTGCCGACCCTGAACGTGGAGGAGAACCTCTGTCTGCCGCTCGCCATCAACGGCCTGCCACAGGATGAGACAAAGATTGACCGCTTGCTGCAACAGCTCGATATGGCCCACAAGCGCCACGCCTGGCCGGAGCAACTCTCCGGCGGCCAGCGCCAGCGAGTCGCCCTGGCCCGCGCCCTCATTCACCAGCCCCAGTGGCTCCTGGCCGACGAGCCCACAGGGAGCCTCGATGAGCACAACGCCGAGCAAGTGATGGCACTGATGATGGAGGCGGTACGTGAAACCGGTGCGGGGCTCTTGCTGGTGAGCCACAACCCCGCCTATGGCGCGCTGGCGGATAGAGTGCTGCGCCTCGAAGGGGGCCAGCTGATTGAGCTCAAGAGGGCGCGCCATGCGTGACGCCAGCGGCGATCGCGAGGCTGTCTCATGCTGCCATTGAAGGCGCTGCTGCGCCTTTATCGCGCGCATCCCTGGCTGCTGTTGATGAGCCTGACCGGGCTCATGCTGGGGGTCTCGCTGGTGGTGGCCATCGAGCTGCTTAACCACAGTGCCAGCACCAACTTCGTCGCCGCCCGCACCCAGCTGGCGGGGGATGCCAACTACCGGCTGGCCCCGAGCGGTGGCCTGGATGAGCAAGGTTACGTACAACTGGTGCGCAGCCAGCCGAGCCTCAATGCCATGCCGCAGCTGCATGCCTGGCTCAAAGACGAGCAGGGACGCAGTTTTCAGCTGCTGGGGATGGATCTCTTCAACCCCGGCCCCCTGCGCCAGCTGTTTGGTGAGGGCCCATCCAGCGAGCCCGCCTTCTCCTTAAGCCGCGCCGACAGTGTCTGGCTGGCGACGCCGGAGGCCAAACGGCTCGACTGGCAGCCGGGCCAGTCCCGCACCTTTGTGCTGGGCGGCGGTGGCGAAGGTGATCGCCCGCTAACCCTGACCCTGGCGGGTACCTTCGAACCCGGCGCCGTGCCCATGGAGCGGCTGCTGGTGACCGACATCGGCCTCGCCCAGCCTCTGCTTGGCAAAGAAGGCCGGCTCGATCGCATCATCTTCAAGCTAAGTGACGCCGAGGCCCGCGCCCTGCAAGCCCTGCTGCAAGCTAACCTCCCCCATCAGCCGCTCTGGCTCGAGCCTATCAGCCCGGCACTCGATGCCAGCCAGCTCGGCGATGCCCTGGCGCTCAACCTCACCGCCCTTTCCCTGCTCGCCATGGCCGTGGGACTGTTTCTGGTGTTCAACGCCCAGCGCTTCGTGCAGAGCGTGCGTCGCCCCCAGCTGGCCCAGCTCATCATTCTGGGGCTGCCGCCGAGCAGGCTGCTGCGCTGGCTGGTGCTGGAGCTGCTGATCCTCGCCACCCTGGGCACCTTGCTCGGGTTGGTGCTTGGTAGCCTGTTAGCCCTGACGCTGATGGGGCAACTGACCCAGGCGCTGGCCGACCTTTATGGCCCCAATCCCATCGATCTGCTGCGTCTCTCCCCTCTGGGCCTGCTCAAGGCGCTGGTGATAGGCCTGCTGGGGACGCTTGCCGCCAACCTGCCCGGCTGGTGGCAGCTGCTGCGCCAATCCCCCCTTGCACTGCGCGAAGGCAACAGCCGCCCGCTGCGACATATCTGGCGTCGGCGGGGGCTTGCCATCACCATACTGCTGCTCTGCGCACTGTGCCTCTGGCTACCACAAACTGGCCTGCCGGGGGCCCTCTTCGTGGCCGGAGGCTGGCTGCTGGCCATGGCGCTCTGGCTGCCCGACGCCTTGCGCTGGCTGCTGGGACGGCTGCGCCGCGCCATGGGGGCGCCGGATCGCCACTACCTTTTGACCGCCCGACTCGGGGTGGCCGAGACCCAATACCATCTGGATCGCACCGCCATCGCCGTGATGGCGCTGCAACTGGCCATCGCCGCGGCCATCGGCATAGGGGTCATGGTGTCGAGCTTTCGCTCGAGCGTGGAGATCTGGCTGGGCCAGCGTCTGGCCGCCGATCTCTATGTCACGGCTCCCAAGGGGGTGGCAGGCAACAAGGGCGTCCTGAGCGAGGCGACCCTGACCGCTATTCTGGCCGAACCGGATGTGGCGCAAGCATCGCGCCGATCGGTGCATCCCGCCCGCTGGCAGGGGCAGCCCATCGAGTGGGCGCAGATGGACTTTATCCCACAGCTTAAAGCCGCCTATCCCCTGTTGGCCGGGCGCTGGCCAACCAACCCCGACGAGGTGCTGGCAAGCGAGCCCCTGACGGTGCGCCTCGGGGTCAAGGTGGGCCAGACGCTCAGCATCACCGCCGAACAGGGGCCAAGGCAGCTTACCGTCACCGGCGTCTATCAGGATTACGGCAGTGACAAGGGGCAACTCCTGCACGCCTTCGAAGAGGGGGCGGTGCAATCCCTCGCCCTGTTCAGTGCCAACCCTGAGCCGCTGGCCGACCGACTGCGTGCCCGTTTTGGCGAACAACTCAATCTGCTCTCAGCCCCATCCATCCACACAGCCGCCCTCAAGGTGTTCGACCAGACCTTTGTGGTGACCGAGCTGCTTAAATTGCTGATTTTGGGCATCGCCTTCGTCGGTATCGGCTCGGCCTTCATGGTGCTGGGGCTGGCCCGGCGCAGTGAATTGCAGACCTTGCAGAGTCTGGGCTTGAGCCCCCGCCACTGTCGCCGCCTGCTGGTGTGGCAGGGGGCAGGATTGGGACTGCTGACGGCGCTGCTGGCGCTGCCGGTGGGTTACGGGCTGGCGTGGGTGCTGATCGAGGTGGTCAACCCCCGCGCCTTTGGCTGGCGCCTCGCCTTCGAGGCCGCCCCCCTGCATGCCATCACGGCCCTGTTGCTGGCGCCTGTGTGTGGTGCATTGGCCTCCTGGTTTGCGGCGAGGAAAGTAGTATGAACAACATCAAGATTGGGCTGCTGCTCGCCTGTGCCCTGTATGGCACGGCCGCCACGGCCAGCGATCTGAGCACCCTGCTCGGCGGCGGCAACGATAACTTCAAAAAGGCCCTGCCGGGCCAGCCTATCCAGTTGCCCGCCGACCACGGCGCCCATCCCGACTACCGATCCGAGTGGTGGTATCTCACCGGCAACCTCAAAGACGAGCAGGGGCGCGAATATGGCCTGCAGTGGACCCTGTTTCGCCAGGGTATCGAGCAGGAGATCAAATCGGACAACCCCTGGCTCACTCCCCAGCTCTGGCTGGCCCAGTTTGCCATCACGGACCTCAGCAAAGGCAGCCACCAACAGGATGAGCGCACCAGCCGCCAGGGCCCGGGGCTTGCAGGCGCCAGCGGCGGTGAATACTGGATCAAGGAGTGGGTACTCACCTCCCGGGGGGAATCGCTCTTTCCCGCCACCCTCAGGGTGCAGAGCAAGGTGGGGGATCTCACCCTCCAGGTCAGCGCAGCCAAACCCGTGGTGCTGCAGGGCAAGCAGGGTTACAGCGAGAAGAGTCCGGGCAACGCTTCGTTTTACTACTCCTACCCGCGCCTGACGCTAAGTGGCACTTTGACCCTGGATGGGGAGACCCGCACCGTCACCGGTCAGGGCTGGTTCGATCACGAGTGGAGCAGCTCGGTATTGGCCGACTGGCAGTCGGGCTGGGACTGGTTCTCGCTGCAATTACGCGATGGCCGCGAGCTGATGCTGTTTCGCCTGCGCACCAAGGCGGGGCGCACTGAACCAGAAAACCGCTACGGCATTTTGATCGAACAAGATGGCAGCAGCCGGGTACTCTCCCCTGACCATATCACGCTGACGCCGGGCAAGACCTGGCGCGGCCCCAAGGGGCAAGCCTACCCCGTGGAGTGGCAACTCAAGGCCGCCGATTTGAACCTCACTATCCGTGCTCGCCAACCCAATCAGGCCATGACAGGACGTTTTGACTACTGGGAGGGGGCTGTCACCGTAGAGGGGGATGCCAAGGGGCTGGGGTATCTGGAGATGACCGGCTATTAAGCCTCCGGCCATCGCCGGTCATCCCTCATACTAACGCCCGCTCCAAAAGCGGGGCGCTATCAAGAACTCATTAACATCCGACAACTTGGCCAGGTTTTTACTCAACAAGGGAAGTCAGCGTTTGATACCCTGCGGATGCGGTCTCATGGCGTATTTTCGTACACCGCCCATGGCGACAGCATTAACCTGTTTGAGTCGTTTAACTCATATGCAGCACGCACAAGGATGGCATTTATGTGGCAAGAGATATGGCAGACCATCGTCTCCGAGTTCACGGATATTCAAGATATCAAGCAGATGACCCAGATTGTATTGCGCCTGCTGGTAGCTGGCCTGCTCGGTGGTCTATTAGGCTACGAGCGTGAACAAAAAGGGAAAAGTGCCGGGATCCGCACCCATATGCTGGTCAGTATTGGCGCCGCCCTGTTCGTGCTGATCCCCCAGCAAGCTGGCGCATCAACCGCCGATATGACCCGGGTATTGCAGGGTCTGACTGCCGGGGTGGGATTTCTGGGGGCTGGCACCATCATTCTGGGCACCCGACAAACAGAAACCAAGGGGCTGACCACCGCCGCCGGTATCTGGGTCACCGCCGCCATCGGCATTGCCGCTGGCATGGGCCGAGAATCCACCGCAGTGCTCGCCACCCTGATAGCGCTGTTTATTCTGACCATTGTGCCTTGGCTGCTGGCTCTCAAAAAAGAGGGCCGTGAGTGATCCTCACTCGCCATACCAATGGCGACAGCTATCAGGGGATAACCGGCTACCAAGGTGGCCGGTTTGCTTGATGAACTGAACCCCATCGCCCATATAAACAGGGCATAAAACTGGCATTGCCCACCAACCCATATAACTTGGTGCCAGTAGTCAAGGATGCCGATCCCGCTGGTTGATCGAACAAACCTCCCCCACTCCGCCCCCTGCCACCTTGGCTCAAGTCTGAGCCCCGTCAAAAAACCATGCAAAATCTGAGCGTTAACTGATTTTATACTCACGGCTACCAGTCAGCGTTTGATACCCTACTCATCCGGCCCATGTAGCCACTAAACAGACCAGATGTGTCTATGGTTCACTCTCGTTCAATCAGGCCAAAGGAATAATCGTGAGTACCGAGTATCCAGAGTTTTTTTACAAATACCGTCCTATTGATAGTCATGACAATTTTCAAGATGATTATGCCATTGATGCCTTGATAAAAAATAAAGCTATCTTTTCCAGTAGGACTAATTTTAATGATCTTTTTGACTCTAAAATAGAGTTAATAAAACCTACACCATTACAATTAAAAGAAATAATGGGGCGAGTAAGTAAACATGAAAAACATTTCATAAGAAAGCTCATTCATAATGGAGGGTTTACCTATACTGGGCTTGAGTTTATTCAGGAATTAGAAAATAATTTCAATGAGTTAATAGATAGCTATGCTTTTTATTGCGTGTCCAGCAACCCTACTAGTAATTTAATGTGGTCACACTACGCGAACTCTCACAAGGGATTCTGTATAGAATTCAAATCTAAGTTTATGCCAGCAGAGAAAGTGATATATCAAGATGAAATTCCAAAACTAAACATAACTGATATATTTCTTTCCAGCTTAAACTTAATAAATGGTGAAGAAGTAGGCATGCATATATGGCAATCTCTTAGAACAAAACTCATTGAATGGAATTACGAGTCTGAGTATAGGTTCCAAGCTAATAACTCAATGGGGAGAATACCTGCTGATAAACAGTTTATGATTATGCCTTACAATCCTGAATTTGTAGAATCAGTCATTTTTGGTTGTCGTATGACGCCCAATGCTAAACAATTCATAATTAATCAAATGCCTTCAGGTACAAAATTTAAGCAAGCAGTTGAAAAAATTAGTTGCATTGAAATTTTCAAATTTAATTATCATACTGATTTGTAATACAAAATTGCAAAACGGTTAACTCTCAAGATGTTAATTTTTATTAATTCCCCTAAAAGGCTTTAAGTAAATGGACTTTCAAATAAATTATATCGCAGACTGTGCAACAGCAGTTGCCGCTGTAATTGCAGCGATTAGTCTTGGAATAAGTGCTTATCAAACTCATCTCTCACGTAGAATCGCAGCAACAGCATTTGAAGACACTATTGATCAATAGTATCGGGATCTAGCCAAAGAAATCCCAGTTGATTTTTTAATTGACAATTGCAGTTTAGTTAGTGGTGATATAAGAGAAATCATTTTCAACTATTTAGACCTTTGCAATCAACAGATTTATCTCCGCGCAATAAGGAAGAATTGGTAAAGCACGCTGGGGAAGTTGGTGCGATGGTATACAAGAAAATCTACGTAAAGCTGCTTTCCACTCAGTTTGGAGTGAGGTTAAAGAGAACGCCTCTTTTTCATATCTCGAACGTTTAGATAAGGAATCCTAGGCGAGGCGGAACCAGCGTGTGAACTCTTTCTGGCACAGCTTGCGGGCCTCACGCACAAACAGGTTGCGCGACTCCTGATGGCGCTGGCGCGGCATGATAATGAAGGCAAACAGCCGGTAGAGCCACATATAGGGTAGGAAGTGCTGGCCGAGTCGGCCCAGCTGCACCAGCACCCGTGGTAACTGCTCACCGGCAGGGCTTGACGCACACAATTTAGCAGGGATGGGATAATCCGTTTTCTCTATGCAGGTTCTGACTATGACGCGCAGCAACTCCTTGGGATAACGCCCCAGGCGTTTGGCGTCTCCACCAACGGCAGGATTTTTTATCCTGCCGTTTTTGTTTTCCTATTTCGCTACCTGATCCACCAGATAGAGGATGCTGTGATAGGGAATACCGGCGTGCTGGCTTAGCCCCATCTCGCAGGTGCGGCTATTGCTAAAACCCTGACGGCAATCGGTGGGCACCTGGGCGGGCAGGCTGGCGAGCGCCGCGGCGTTGAGCTCAGGGGTCATCAACCCCTTGTCACCGGCAAAGCCGCAGCACTGGATATGCTCTGGCACTATCACTTCCCGGGCGCAGGCACGGGCTACCGCCAGCATCTTCTCCCCCAGCCCCATACGCCGGCTGCTGCAGGTGATATGAAGCATCACTGTCTCATCGATCGGTGCAAGGTCGAGATGAGGCAGCAGGTGTTCCAGCACAAAGGCGGAGGGCTCAAACACCCGCAATCCCTTGCCGAGCGCCCCCGAAAGCAGTCGCTGCACGCAGGGGCTGGTGTCGAGCAGCACGGGCCAGCGCCCCTGCTCGCTTGCCTGCCACAGGGCCTCGGCCAGCTCGGTGCGCTTGGTCTGCGCCACCTCGACCATCCCCTTGCTGTCATAGGGCATGCCGCAGCAGAGCCCCTCAACTCTCGCCGGCACTATGACCCGGCAGCCCGCCTTCTTGAGCAAAGATTGCACCACCTGTGGCAGTGACGGGGCACCCGCTTGCTGGCCGAATACCCGGCTGGCGCAGGAGGGCAGATAGACCACAGCACGCTCGCTTGTTGCGCCGTGACCATCGCCTATGCCCGTGCTTGCGCCCCCCGGCTCCCCTTGCGGCCACCGGTAGCGGCTCGGCCCCGGCAGGGTCGGCAGCCTGGCGGGGGGGCGCTGGCCGCTGGCGCGGCGCACCCCGTTCACCAACCCCGCCAGCGCTTTCTCTCCCAACCGCTTGCCGGCAATGCCTTTGAGCCCCAGCGCGCTGCGGGCGGTGCGGGTGACGCCAGCGAAGTGATCGGCGCTCCAGCGGGCGATGGGCACAAAGCGCTGGTACTTTTCGCGGCGCAGCTTCTTGATAAGGCTGCCGGTGTTGATGCCGACCGGGCAGCGGTCTGCACAGAGCCCGGTGGCAGCGCAGGTGTCAATGCCCTGATAGTCAAACAGCCGGACCAGCTCGCGGGAGGGCTCACCGCTGCGTTCGCGGCGCGACAACTCCCGATAGAGCACGATGCGTTGGCGCGGCGAGAGCGACAGGGTGCGCGAGGGGCAGACCGCCTCGCAAAAGCCACACTCGATGCACGGATCCACGATGGCATCGCTCGCCGGCATGGGTTTGAGGTGGGCAAGGTGGGCTTTGGGGTCGTCGTTGATGATGACACCGGGATTGAGCAGGCCATCGGGGTCGAGCAGTGCCTTGATGCGGCGCATCAGCGCCATCCCCTCCGGCCCCCACTCCAGCTCCACATAGGGGGCCATGTTGCGGCCGGTGCCGTGCTCGGCTTTGAGCGACCCGCCAAAACGCACCGCGACCAGTTCGGCCACCGCATCCATAAAGGCGCCGTAGCGCGCCACTTGCGCCGGATCATCGAACCCCTGGGTAAAGACGAAGTGCAGGTTCCCCTCCAGCGCGTGGCCGAAGATGATGGCCTCATGATACGCAAACTCATCGAACAGGGCTTGCAGCCCCGCCACCCCCTCGGCCAGACGCTCGACGGGAAAAGCGACATCCTCGATGATGACGGTGGTGCCTGTGGTGCGCACCGCCCCCACTGCCGGGAAGAGCCCCTTGCGAATGGCCCAGAGCCCGGTGCTCTCGCGGGTAAAAGGCACCGAGGCCACCTGAACGAACTCGGCAGCCATGCCCATCACCTGCTCGCAGCGATCGACCAGCGCCTCCTTGCTCTCCCCATGCACCTCGATCAACAGGGCGCAGGCGGCCAGGTCCAGCCGTTCAATAAAGTCCGGCAGACCGGGCTTGCCCGCCACCGAGCGCAGGGAACGCCCATCCATCAGCTCCACCGCCGCCACAGGCGCGCTTTTGAGGTGCGAGGTGGCCAGACACGCCTGCTCGACATCCCTGAACACCAGCAGGCCCGAGGCCTTGTGGGGGTGTTCCGGCACTGTGTCGAGCACCACTTCGGCGATAAAGCCGAGGGTCCCCTCCGAGCCAATCATCAGGTGGGTGAGGATATCGACCGGGTCTGCATGGTCAATGAGGGCATTGATGGCGTAGCCCGTGGTGTTCTTGAGCCGGTATTTATGGCGAATTTTGGCGGTGAGTTCTGTGTTTGCCAGCACATCGGTGCGCAGCGAAGAGAGCCCCGCCAGCAGATCGGGACGCGACTGCGCAAAGGCGGCGCGGCTGTGCGGGTTGCCGCTATCCAATACAGTGCCATCGGCCAGCAACAGGGTCATGGCATACAATGTGTGGTAGCTGTTGTGGGCGGTGCCGCAGCACATGCCGCTGGCGTTGTTGGCGGCGATGCCCCCCAGCTTGCAGGCGTTAATCGACGCAGGATCCGGCCCTATCTTGCGCCCAAGGGGGGCCAGATAGCGGTTGGCATCGGCGCCGATCACCCCGGGTTGCAGGGCGATGCGCGCCCCCCCGTCCAGAATACGGTGGCCGCGCCAGCTGTCGGTCAGGGTAATGAGCACCGAATCGCTCAGGGCCTGGCCCGATAGGCTGGTGCCAGCGGCGCGAAAGGTGCACGGCAGGTTCAATTCGCGGCACAGCGCCAGCACGAAGCGCACCTCATCCAAAGAGTCGAGGCGCACGATGCGCTCGGGCACCAGCCGGTAAAAGCTCGCGTCCGTACCGTGGGCGAGGCGCAGATCAGGGTCGCTCACCAGCCGCGCTGGTGGAATACGCGCAAGCAGGGCGGCGTCAAACTCGTTCCAGCGCATCAACAATCCTCCACCAGCACCACCAACAGACGGCTCGGGCCGTGGGCGCCGTAGGCCAGGGTCTGCTGGATGTCGGCGGTCTTGGAGGGGCCGGAAACCAGCAGCAAATTGGTGGGCATGGCCTGTTGCCAGCCCCCCGCCGCCACCAGCCCGGCCAGGTTGTCGGCAATGGTAGACGCCGCCAGCAACGCGATATGGCAGGGGGGCACCAGGGAGAGGGTGCGCGGCTCGCCGCCATCAGGTATTAACACCAGGGTGCCGGTATCGGCGATGGCGCCCGCACAGTGGGTGATGCCGGCCTGACGGGTGTCGAACAGCGCATCCTTCCAGCTGGCGAACTCGCCAGCGGGCGTCAATACCGAGCGCCCGGCGCAAGCCACCGCCACCTCATCTTGCCAGCGCCCCCCCTGGCCGCAGGCGAGCCGCGAGATCCCTTCCCCATCCAACCAGGCGGTCAGTTCGCGGGCAAGGTTCGCCGCCTGTACGGTCAGGATCTCGGCGTGGGCGGCGGTGATCCCGCTAAGGAAACGTGCGCGCCGCGTCTGATCATCCTCACCGTGCCAGGGCTGCCAGGCATGCGGTGCAGGCGCAATGGGGGTGGCCGCGCCGCGCAGGCGGTGCAATATGGCCTCTTTGCTCGACATATCAAGACTCCTTTTTTTTCTGGCGCAGCAGGGCGTGCAAGCTTCGGGGGGCGGGCTTGGGGGCCTCGCGGCACTGGGTCCAGGGACCCAGGTGTGTTGGCACAAGAGCACGCAGCCGACCGGCGACACCGGTCGCGGCGTGATAGATCCGTGGGTGGGTGGCGGCAAAAGCAAAACCCTGCATGGCGAGGGATTCCAGACGACTGCCGGCAGCCCCCTGCCCTGCCAGCGGCTCGCGACCCGGCGCCGCCTCGTGCTTGGCCTCCCGGCGCAGGCGCTGCAGCATGTCGGGAATGGGAATGCGCACCGGGCACACTTCGCCGCAGGCGCCGCACAGGCTCGACGCCGTCACCAGATCGCTGGTGCTTTCGAGCCCCAGCAGATGGGGGGAGATGATCTTGCCGATGGGGCCCGGGTAGATGGTGCCGTAGGCATGGCCGCCGATGCGGGTGTAGACCGGGCAGTGGTTCATGCAGGCGCCGCAGCGGATGCACTGCAAGGTCTTGCGCAGCTCCTCGTCCCGATAGGCCTGGCTGCGGCCGTTGTCGAGCAGCACCAGGTGCACCTCGTCCGGGCCGTCCAGCTCCCCTTCCCGGCGCGGGCCGCTGATGACATTGAAGTAGGTGGAGATCGCCTGACCGGTGGCCGAACGGGTCAGGGCGCTGTAAAGGGGAGGCACGTCGGAGAGGAACTCCACCACCTTCTCGATACCGGTGATGGCCACGTGCACGTTTGGCACAGTGGTGCACATGCGCCCGTTGCCCTCATTCTCCACCAGACAGAGGCTGCCGGTCTCCGCCACCGCGAAGTTGACCCCCGACAGCCCCATGCCGGCGCGGCGAAACTCCTCGCGAAGGGCCCGCCGCCCGGTCTGGATCAGTGCATCCACGTCCGTGGTGGGGGTGAAGCCTTCGAGGTTGTGGGCGAAGGTGTCGCTCACCTCCTGCTTGTTCTTGTGGATGGCGGGCATGATGATGTGGGACGGGGTATCGCCGTCGAGCTGGACGATGAACTCCCCCATGTCGCTCTCGAGGCAGCGGATGCCGTGGCGCGCCATCTCGTGATTGAACCCCACCTCCTCGCTCACCATGGACTTGCCCTTGACGATGGATCTCACCCCGTGTTGCTGGGCGATGCCGAGGATGATGGCGTTGGCTTCGTCAGGCGTCTGGGCCCAGTGCACCCGGATACCGTTGCGCTCGCAGCTGGCTTCGAGTTGCTCCAAAAGCTCCGGCAGGCGCGAGAGGCAGCGCTGGCGAATTTGCTCGGCGGCATCGCGCACCGCCGCCTCCTCGACCGGGTCGGCAAAGGCATCACGACGCTTGCCGCGCAGGTAATCCATGGCGCCGCGAAAGTTCTGGCGCAGCACGGGGTCGGCCAGGGCCGCCTCGGCCTGGGGATGGAAGCGGCGCGGCGAATACTTGGCGTGCTCACTCATGGTGGGCCTCCTTTTTTTCTGCCACAGGCTCGCTGTGGGCGAGCAGGAAACTGGCCAGGTGCATGGCGGGAAGTCTCTTGCCCTGAAAGGCCAGGGATCCCTTGATATTGAGCAGGCACCCCCAGTCGGCGCTCACCAGGGTGTCGGCACCGGTCGCCAGCAGGTGGCGGGTCTTGTCCTCCACCATGGCCTGGCTGATGTGGGGGTGGCGCACCGAGAAGGTACCGCCAAAGCCGCAGCATTCGCTCTCGTAGGCCTGTTCATGCAGGGTGACGCCCTCAAGCTGGCCCAGCAGGGCGCGGGCTCGACTGTGCACCTGCATCTCGCGCCTGGCCGAGCAGGAGGTGTGCATGACGATGCTCGCCTCCCCCACCCCGTGCCAGCGCACCCGGCAGATCTGGGCCAGAAACTCGGTGAGTTCGAACACTCGCTCGCAGAAGGCCGCAACCTCGGGGTTGCCGGGAAAGAGACGGCCATAGTGATGGTGCATCATGCCGCCGCAGGAGCCAGAGAGCACCACCACCGGCCAGGGCTCGGGGAAGAGCGCCATCTGGCTTTGCGCCACCTTGCGCGCCTCCTCTTCATGGCCGGAGGTGTAGGCCGGCTGTCCGCAGCAGGTCTGTTTCTCGACAAAGTGCACCCTTATTCCCTCCCGCTCGAGCAGGGCGATGGCATCGAGCCCCGCCACCGGGTCGAACAGATCCACCAGACAGGTGGCATAGAGATAGACATCGGCCGGCTTGGCCGGATAGACCCGCATTACCTTCATCACTTGCTCTCCTTACTTCAATTGCAGCAGTGCGTCCGAGATGTGGAAGCTGTACATGAGCGCCAGCCCGATCAGGCCGGTGGCCAGCAGGTAGTAGAGCGTGGGTAGCGCTGTCTTGCGCAACGTCGCCCCCTCACGGCCGAGCAGCCCCACGGTGGCCGACGCCGCCACCACGTTGTGAATGGCGATCATGTTGCCAGCCGCCGCCCCCACCGCCTGCAGCGCCAGCATGGCGGCGGTCGATACGCCGAGGGTCTGGGCCACTTCAAACTGAAACTGGCTGAACATCATGTTCGACACAGTGTTGGAGCCGGCGATAAAGGCCCCCAACGCGCCTATGGTGGCGCTCAGGGCCGGGAAGAACTCCCCCACCAACCCTGCGGCAAAATTCGCCGTGGTCACCGGCATGCTGGCGAGATCCGCCCCGTTCACACCGGAGTTGATGAAGAGGCGCACCATGGGCACGGTGAAGATGAGCACGAAGCCGGCCCCGATCAAGGTACGGCTGGACTCCCCCAGTGCCCGGCCAAAGGGGACAAGGGAGCGCGATTGCAGCAGGGTGGCCAGCAGGGCGCAGAGCACCAGCAGGCCCCCGGGCAGATAAAGCGGTTCAATGGAGGCGCTCACTCCCGGCTCGCCCAGCAGGTCTGTGAAGGCGAGGCTCACCGACAAGAGGCTTGCCTTGAACCCGGGGCTGACCCGGCTTGCCACCAGCAGGAGTGCCAGCGCCACATAGGGCATCCAGGCCAGCAGCAGCGACATGGGGCGGGCGGCAGCCGCTTTCAGATCGAGCTTGAGGGAGCCCAGCCACTCGGTCGGCCACTCATTTTCAGGGGCGAAATCCCACCCGGTTTTGGGCACCAGAAAGCCGGCCCGCGCCGCCGTTACCACCAGCGCCAACCCCACCAGACCACCGATGAGGGACGGGAACTCGGGACCAAGCAGCATACCGGTCAGGGCATAGGGCACGGTGAAGGCCAGCCCGGCGAAGAGGGCGAACGGCAATATGGCAAGCCCCTCGGTCCAGCTGCGGTGACGGCCGAAGAAGCGGGTCAGCATCATCACCATCAGCACCGGCATCAGGGTGCCGACGGTGGCGTGAATGAGGGCCACGTTGGTGGTGATCTGCTGCAGGTAAACCTCCCAGCTGCTGCCACCGGCACTCAGGGTCTGGCCGATAGTCTGGCTGTCGAGCCCCTTGTTGATCCCTACCAGAATGGGGGTGCCCACAGCACCGAATGATACCGGCGTGGACTGGATCATCATGCCGAGCAGCACGGCAGCGAGCGCCGGAAAGCCGATGGCCACCAGCAGGGGAGCGGCGATAGCGGCCGGCGTACCAAAGCCCGAGGCCCCTTCGATAAAGGCGCCGAAGCACCAGGCGATGATGATGGCCTGGATACGCCTATCCGGCGAGATGTTGGTAAAGCCGCTGCGGATCGCCGTGATGGCGCCTGTGTGTTTGAGGGTGTTGAGCATCAGGATGGCGCCGAACACGATCCAGAGCACGGTCAGCGTGATCAACAACCCCTGCAGGGTAGAGGCGATCACCCGGGTCGGGCTCATCTGCCAGCCCCACAGGGCGATCAAGACGGTCAACAGAAAGGCGATGGGCATGGCGCGTTTGGCGGGCCAGTTGAGGCCGACCAGCAGCACGGCGGCCACCAGGATCGGCGAGAAGGCCATCAGGGCCAGCAGGGTGTCTGTCATCATTGCGTCCTTGTCCGAGTGGTGCAGAGGTGCACCTTGTTGTCTTTTTGTTAAGCGGACGTGACCTTACTCTCTTCCCTTTTCGCGATATATGGAAATAATGAACAACATTCATTCCAAAAGTTGATCAATATGGCCCGTAGCGACGACCTCATTCTCTTCGCCCAGGTGGTGGAAGCCGGCTCCTTCAGCAAGGTGGCCGAACAAAATTCCCTTACAAATTCAGTGGTTAGCAAACGAATTGGGCGCCTGGAGGACGATCTCGGGGTGCAGCTGCTCTATCGCACCACCCGCAGCCTCACCCTGAGCGAGGCGGGCAAGGCGCTTTATCAGGGTGCCAAAAATGTGAAGGCCGCCGCACTGGACGCTTTCGACGCCGTGGCGGGGTTTGGTGAAAAGGTGAGCGGCCATGTGCGCATGTCAGTGCCCACCATTTCGGGGGAGCTGCTGCTGGCAGATGCGGTGGCCGACTTTTGCCAGCAGCACCCTGGGCTCACGGTGGAGATGTCGCTGGAGAATCGCTTCGTCAATCTGGTGGAAGAGGGGTTTGACCTGGTCATTCGCACCGGCTATCTGGATGACTCGAGTCTTATCGCCCGTCACATCCTCGATTCCCAGTGGGTGATCTGCGCCTCCCCCGGCTACGTGCGCCGCTTCGGAGCACCGCGCGAGCCCTCCGATCTGCTGGCACACAACTGCCTGCGCTACGCCTACCAGAGCACGGGCGCCTCGGAGTGGGCCTTCAGGGGGGAGAACGGCAACTATCTCTTGTCGGTGTCGGGCAGCTTTTGCACCGACAACGCCGGGGCCCTGCGCAAGGCTGCACTGGGGGGGCGCGGCATCGTCTATGTGCCGCGCTGCCTGGTCTATCACGATCTGATGAACGGCGAGCTGGTGGACCTTTTTCCCGATCAGGTGGGCAAGAAGCTCGGCATCTACGCCGTCTACCCCTTTACCCGTCAGCCGCCGCGCAAGATAAGGCTATTGATCGAGCACATCCGCCAGCGCTACCTCGACATCGCCCATTACTTCGGGTGAGTGGATGAGGTCTGGCGGGCGATAAAGTCCAGCGTGGCGCGATTGAACAGCTCCGGCTGCTCCACATTGCAGACATGGCCGCACTGTTCGATCACCGCCAGCGAGGCGCTGGCATCGCGGGCCACCTGCTCGCGCACCGGTGCCAGGAACATGTGATCCTCCTCCCCCATTACATAGAGGGTCGGGATCGGCAGGGTGCGCTCCTTGAAGTAACGCATCAGCGGATTGACCTCGGTGGCGAGGCGGAACCAGCGTTTGAACTCCTTCTGGCACAATTTACGCGCCTCACGCACGAACAGGTTGCGCGACTCCTGATGATGCTGGCGCGGCATGATGATAAAGGCGAACAGCCGGTAGAGCCACATGTAGGGCAGGATATGCTGGCCGACCCGGCCAAGCTGCACCAATACCCGAGAGCGAATATCAAGCCGCAGTATGGCGCCGCCCAGCACCATGCTCTTGACCCGCTCCGGGCAGAGCTCCGCCAGATGGCGAATAAGGATGGTGCCCAGCGAAATGCCGACAAAGTGGGCGCAGCGGATATTGAGATGATCGAGCAGGCGTACTATGTCCTCAGTCACGGCTCGAAAGCTGTAGTGACCCTTGACCACCTGCTGCAACCGGTGAGACTGCCCGTGGCCGCGCAAGTCCAGCAGCAGCACGTTGAAGTGCTCGCGATAGGCGCGCAGCTGCTTGAACCAGATGGAGGAGCTGCCACCGGCACCGTGCACGAATACCACCCAATCCCTGTCGGGGCCAAGCTCGAACGTCTTGTGATACAGCATCTTGCGACTCCCTCATCGACGGCATTGGGGTATAGTAGGCGCGCATCTTAACAGATATTCTCACCCGACTAATACGTTTGCATGGCAACTGGCGAGGAACGTGAGCATGGAGTTGACGAGTTTGAGAGCCTTTCTGCTGACCCTGCCGGGCGCCACCGAAGACACGCCGTTTGGCCCGGAGATCCTGGTCTACCGCATCGCCGGCAAGATGTTCGCACTGGTGGATTGGCAAGCAGCGCCGCTCACCATCAACCTCAAATGCGAGCCCGACCTCGCCCTGCTGCTGCGGGAGATCCACCCCGAGGTCACACCCGGCTGGCACATGAACAAGTTACAATGTCAATTCAGCACGATAATTTAAAACATACAATATAAATAGATCTTCATCTATCGACAAAGACTGAAGCATCTTGACTGAATGGGTATGGAACTCTTCCATGGCTTGTTCAAAAGGCTCGATTCAAGGCTCATGAGCCGTTAGATATCATTGACTTTTGACGTAAACAAAACAACTAGTGCCTCTTTTGAGACTGAGTGTATAATGCACCATTCCTTATATAATGGACACTAGTATGCCCTCAGAGATTGCAAGTCAGGCAATATCAACGATTGCTAATCAGTCAACACCAACTGGTGAGTTGTTTTCTATATCGATAAATAAAGATTTTGGTTTTTCATTCCATATTGCACCGATTTTAGAAAACATTTTTTATATAATCGTTGTTACTTCTATCATCGTGTATTTTGTCCAGTTTATAAGGGGGCGAGCTTTTTTTAAGAGATCAGAGATAGAAATATCTGAAGCTGAAATCGGCATTGGAAATAACAAAATAAAACTCACACCAAATTATACAGATAAACAAGTCGCATATAAGATATGGGTCGAATTAAGCACTCGAAAGATTGGCATTCCTCTTGATTTAAAGCATGATGTAATTGAAGAGGTGTATAACTCTTGGTATCAGTTCTTTACAATAACAAGAGAACTAATGAAAGAAATAGACGTAAGAAAAATCAATAGGGATGATACAAAAAATATAATTAACATCTCTATGGGGGTATTGAATGAAGGTATTCGCCCTCATTTAACTGAATGGCAGGCAAAGTATAGGCGTTGGTATAGAGTGGCATTGGATAATGAAGATAATAAATCTAAAACTCCGCAGGAAATTCAGGCATCATATCCTTATTATCAAGACTTATGTGCAGACCTTACAAGAGTGAATTCAAACCTACTTAGATATCGAGATGTAATGAAGCAAGTTGCTGAACAATAGGAGGCTAAAATGCATAAGGTTTTTATCAGTTATCATCATAAAAACGATCAGTATTACAAAGATTTTTTGATTGAAATGAATCGGTTGAGCCCTATTTTTATCGATGGTTCCGTAGACTCTGGCGATATAAGTGATGACCTTACAGACCAGGAAATAAGACGTATAATAAGAGATGACTATTTGAAAGATACTACAGTCACAATTTTGCTGGTAGGGACTGAAACAAAATATCGTAAACACATCGACTGGGAAATATTCTCCAGTATGATTGATGGTAAGGTTAACAAAAAATCTGGATTGTTGGTAGTCAATCTACCAAGCACTGGGTGCACATATTTTAGAGCATCACATGGAGAGGAAGAAAAAAAAGCCATTCATCCCAGCACTACTTCATGGACTAATTTGAAAACAAGAAAAGAATTCGATGAAAGATTCCCCTATGTTCCAAAGCGAATTCTTGACAGCATACATAACAAAAGTGCAAAGATATCCATAGTGAATTGGGATACTATTCAAAACAACTGGGGTGGGTTGGAAATGCTTATCGACTTAACATTCAAAGATAAAAGTGAATGCGAGTATGATTTAAGTGAGCCAATGAAGAGAAAAAACTTTAACCCTGTTATTGCATGACTACGAAATGAGGCAACTACATTTTAGTTGCCTCTCTTTAATGCCATTAACTCACTTCTGCAATCGCTTAACAGTTGCCACTGAGCAACCAAGAGCCCCTTACCATCAACCTCAAATGCGATCCCGAGCTGGCGTTGCTGCTGCGCGAGATCCACACCGAACCCAAACCAGACTAGTACATAGCAAGTCACAGCGTCAATTCAGCACGACAATTAGCGCACAAAAAAGCCACCCGAAGGTGGCTTAGATTGTGATGTCGGCTTGTGCAGTCAGTAGCAAAACCCGAGTGAATACAGGCAAGCGATCTTTGATCAGACCCCAATCCTGTGTGTCGTTCATCTTCACAGACATTCGAGCGGTACGACCCAGATTCATACCCAGCATGATCTCAGTAAAGCGCGGTTGCTTTGTCTGATGAACTACATAGCCAAACGGTAGATCGATCATCAACAGCAAACTAGCTAACTCTACCCATTGATGATCCGTCATCGCTTTCAGTTTCATTACCGGACACGGCATAACGTGGATGCCTTGAACTTCCATCCCGATTAGTTCAACTGCCCCACCCTTCCCAAATTTCAGAATGTGACTAGCGTTATCTCCGACAAATGTTAGTCCGAGTTCACTATCTACGATCTCGCCAAACTGTGCCAGAACGTCTAGGATCGCTTGCTTGTCTTTCAGTGTGTCACCGCTACATCCCTTGATTACTTGCAGTCTTGCAGCTTCCGAGTGACGGTGATTGTCATTTGTAATCATATTGTCTCCTATTGCTTGTGACAGTATTTAGAGACGAAAAAGCCACCCGAAGGTGGCTTAAAGTTGATATCTGATTGTCTATTTGGATACGATTAATAAGTGCAATAATCGATTACGTTATTGTTATTAATATACCCATCACTGGTTGTTCAATGATAACACGTATTTCTAGGGGCTTCGCAAGAGCCCCTTTTTTATCAGCGATGAAAACCTGTCAGCCAGACATAGCGTGTATTATTTCGACCCACTTCAACGTCCGTAATTTTCTTCAAGTCACTCCATAGAAAGTCTTTGCAGATACCGAACTTGACATCAACGCGAGCGACCTTAGACGTCAGACTATGATGCGGTGTAACTTGCAGAATCTGGGCTAACTTTGCCTTACGAGTTTCTTTATCGACAATCATGATGAATCGCTGACGCTTGATTCGTTCAATGCTCCCACGAAAACCGACAGCTTTACCCGTGTTTACTATTTGTTCAAAGCTCATTTCTTCATTGTCTTTGTTGCGAGAAGGAACAACTACATAGCAATTAGTTTTCTCGATATTCATAATGACAACCCAGTTAGTTAACGTTGGTGTTATCGCTCTTGCTGGCGATAACAGCATACTATCACTGGCCTAATTAGTGTCAACATTGGTTTCTTATTAGTTACAAACAAAGGCACCTTCGGGTGCCTTATTAGAACGAGAATCCAATATCACTAGATGTTGTCTTCCATGTCTCGAATGTTATTTCGGTATCAGTTGTTAGCGGGTCTGCAAAAATACCACCGCTGAATCTGTTTGCTACCCATCTAAAACTTCTCTCATAACAAGTTATCTGGAACTGCAATGTATGTGCAACGTTAGCAGCTAAGACAAGTCCTCTGATTGGTGCAGCAAGCCATGGAGTCCAATAACTACCTGGGACGTTTTTGTTTTCACCCCAAATTTGAGATCCATTATGTAATACTCTATGTCCAGAAGAACGAGGAGAACCATAATCGCCATCGGGCTGAATACTAGCAAAAAGAGCGCCACTAGCATAAAGAACGCGATCAAACCTCTCAGCCGGAATAGTAACTGTGAGGTAAGTGACGAAAGTTCCGCCGCCTACGTCTCCGCTTATATTAGTTGATCCATATTTTCTGATAGTTTTCTTGTAGATGTCACCCTTGATCTTACTTGCTTCAATCTCACCACCGAAATAGCCGTTATTAGCAAACAAGTTACCAACATGGTCAACACGGAAGTTACCGTTATTGTTATACAAGAAGTTATGTCCAGTATTACCAGAGATATAGCCATTACCAACAGCAAGATACCCGCTAATAGCCCCGCTCTGTGCGTTGATAGCACCAGTGAAACTACCACTAGTGGCAGTGATATGGCCGCTAATCTCTGCACCGGTAGCAAACAGCTTACCAGCAGTATTAACCCTGAACGGTGCTGCACCACCAGAAGCATTACCAGCATACAAACGCCATGTACCGTCAGCACCATCTAAAGACGCAGATGTATTACCACTGCCAGCTCGGATCAAAGTGCTTGAGTTAATACTCACGCCTTGAATACTACCCGCTGTGATATTCGCTGATGTCAAGTTATCAATCAGTGCATTTCGGATTAATGTCTTGCCTGCATTGATTTCAAATACAGCTTGAGCATTAGCACCATTAGCAACACGGAATCGATCTGCTATAACGTCAAAGGTGCTCTCTGTTCCAGTGTTAGCCAGAATCAGGCCGCTTACCTTGTTATTAACGTCTAGCTTGATCTGATGCATTGCTTTAACTTTGCCATCGACACCACTAATAGCTGTGCTGTTCTGGGTGATTTCAGCATTAACACCATCAAAGCTCGCCTTAACAGCAACCTTATAATCAGCCAGTGCTTTCTTGTCGTCTGCAATAGCAGTTGCGTTAGTTGTCACATTCGCGTTTGTTTTATCGAACTCAGCATCAACAGCCACTTTATAATCAGCCAGTGCTTTCTTGTCATCGGCTACGGTAGTAGTCAGATTGGTCACATTAGCGTTTGTTTTACCGAACTCAGAAGTAACAACAAGCTTATAATCAGCCAGTGCTTTTACGTCATTAGCAATTGCAGTCTGACTAGCTGTAATCTTGGCAGTTGCATCTTTGAATCTGGTATCAACAGAGGTAGATAGTTCAGCCAGATTACCGTCAGTGCTTGCGATAGCCTGTTTATTTGTCTCAATAGCAGCGCCTTGAACCTTCACAACATCATTAGTAGTTTTGATCTCGGTAGCATTCTTGATAATGTCGGCCTTGTTGGCGTCCAGTTCTTTTCTATGCTGATCGATGTCAGTTCTACCTTTGATAATGTCAGCTTGTGCTTGATCGAGTTCTTTACCCAGACTGTCCCAGCTTTCTGTTTTAGTCAGCAGTTCATCCAGCCCTTTCATTTCAAAAGCAATAGCCTTTGAATAGCTCATGCTGTCTTTGCCGAACAGATCATAATGACCCAGCTTGACGAACCAGAATTTACCGTCATCAGGCCATAGAATCTGAATAAATCCAGTCTTACTAGTACCTTTCAGAGTCGATGCACTCGGCACAAAGTTAGCGTTAGTACCGATGTGAATTTCTGTCTGGACGTAATCATCATCAGCGGGGCTATCCCAGTTAATCAACAGATTCGCGATCTCGCCGTTAACTACTACTTCACTAGGCTGTGCTACCTGATCGTTATGAGCTTCTACCGCAACGTCCAGTGATTTGCTGTTGTCAGTCGATACAATGCGCACAACAAAGCGCAGATCGCGGGATACGCTGGCCTGTGCGTTTTGGCTGTATGTATAGACTAAGCGTGATGTTGTGCTTGTCAGCGTCTCGATGTACTTAGCTGGCTTGCCCTTGTAAACATCGATTTCGTAATAGCTCAGAACGTCACCGACATTAGAAACACCGTCATAGACAGGCAGATCTGGGATACCAGTCAAAGCCGTCTTGCTCATATCATCCCAAGCAACGATACAATCACGAGTGCTGAAATCAGCTTTCAAGCCAGTTACTTTAGGCAGTGTTACACCAGCTTTGATTTCTTTGTTATCGATTCTGACCCAATCAGATGTATTACCGAAATACGAGCGAGTCATAACACGAAAATCATAATGCCCAGCTTTCAAGCCATAGAACTGATAAGCGTCATCTTTAGTTTCATAACGAGTCCAAGCTGTATCACCTTGATCGTGACGCTTGTATTCAACAACGTTAGTATGCTCTTTCTGATAACGAGTGCTCCATTTGACAACGCAACTACCAGAGCGGGTATATCCGCTTTGTGTGAATGTCAGATCAACAGGTGATAGAACTTTCAAACTCGGAATAGCAACAGGCGGTGAAGTGATACCATCATCGGTATAGCCAGCTTCATCATAAACTAGATCGCTGTATTCAGTAGCAACGACTTTAGTAATCAATGCCTTTTCATCAACGCTAGATGTCAGACTTTGGACTCTAAACTTTGCCTTAGTCAATGCGTAATCCGGCATAGTGATTTCAAATACACCCAACACACGGAGATTTACCTTAGTGTTATCAACATCGAAACTTACCGATTTCTGTAAAGTCGCTTTACGCAAATTCTTATTTGCCAGTTTCTTAACTGTCTTGAAATCTACATCAGAACTATCTACCAAGAACGGGTACTTAAATGTCTTCTCTTTGACGTATCCATCAGCCTTGATAATTGCGCTGTTGTTCTTGTTTTTAGGTATAACATACTGATCTTTGTTGAATACAGTGGAGCCATTTACGAACTCAATCTTAACGGCGTTGTAATAGTCCCCAGAGTTAGCATTGCTCAATGAGAAGTTACCAACGATATCGCTTTCGGTGATACTAGCGGTAACTGGTGTAGCTTTATCGGCTTTTACCTTGATAACGCCATCTTCGAAATACAAAACAGCATCGGAAGAAGTAGCCATATCTACAAGAATCTTTGCATAGTCTTGTGACTGATCGATATAGCCATCAAACTTAAATCCAGTTTGATCATAGTAGTTCGCCAGTGTAACGAAGCTTGCTTTATCAACTGAATCGAGTGGCAGACCTACGCCGTAATATTCATCGATCAAATAGGTGTACATCACTGCGGCTGGGTTTCTGTAGCACTCGGTGGTGCCGTTCATCCAGATTCGTTTAGTTACGTCATCAACAGCGCCTTGAACGTCTGTAATGAAGCGTGGATCGATTACCGCGTTACCATGAATAACAGCTTCAAACTTATAGTTAGGGGAAATCAATCGGATGTTGTTATCACCGCCCTTGTTAATCCACCGTTCGATTAACATGCTTGCGCTTGCCGTTCTATCACCTCGATGATTAACAGTCCACTCACCGTCAGCGTGTGCAATAACTTCTTGGTATGCTTGCTCTTTGACTTTACCAGAGCGCAGACCCCAACCCAGATTAGGGAACTCTTGTGATTTATAGCCTAGTGTATTAACACCACTCCATTTATCGACTTGTGCGCTATTAGCATCACCATATACAGGGACGCCATCAATATAGAGTTGTTCGAATTTAAGAATCGGCCCGATGCCGAATGAATAAACTTGAGTCAGCCACTTAGTATCTGAGTTTTGAACGTTCTGCCATACCCTAAATAACTGATCCTAATAGTGCTACACCTTCACTGTTCCATAGCCATTCCCAGGGAAAGGAGACACGGTATCCATGAAGTGTTTCACTCGAGCCAGCAAGCTGGTCATCCCTCTGCACTGATGATTGCGCGTGATGGTTTCATGTAACTTGTGCCACAGCCGTTCTATGTGATTAACCCAAGGACTGTAAACTGGCTGGAATACCAGGCAGAACTTGGGGTTCTTCTTCAACCATCGCTCGGTCTGTTTGCTTTTGTGAATGATGTAGTTATCGAGGAGCAGCGTGATGGTTTTGGCTCGTCGGTAGTGGTGACGCAGTTTTTCCAGCATGGCGATAAACAGGGATGAGTTTTTCTTTATCCCGCTGACGTAAAGCACTCTTCCGTTGCCTGCATGAAGAACGCCTGCCAGGTAATGCTTGGCATTCTGCCCCGGTGTGACAACACGCTTTTGCTGCGCTCTGAACATCCAGTCGGCCCCTAATTTGGGATTGAGGTCTATATCGACTTCATCCTCATAAAACACCGGATTATCGGCATCACAACGGGCCAACGCGGCGTCGATATTCGCCATTTTCTCCTGATAGGCCGGGTCTTTTATCCGCAAGGTCGGCACGGGCCTGCGCCAGACAATACCCATACGAGGTAACCATCGACGAAGTGTGGAGGCGGCCACATTGAGCCCTGTTAACCGATTGATTTTGATAGCCAATAGTTCGGTACACCAACGGCTGCGCTGATAACCAAAATCTTGCGGAGAAAACTGCATGAGCAGCACCAGTAAGGTGACCATCTTGGCGATAGGTAAAACTGGGGCACGGCCAGCCGGTAAGGCTTCTAGTGCATCTATGCCTTCATCTCGATACCACCGAAGCCAACGACCGATGGTCGAGCGCGCAGCGCCGGTAAGGTGATGAACATCGGTGACCGTACGTCCTTCATGTAACAGCAAGATGGCCATCAAGCGACGAGCATGTCCTTTATCACGCGTGGCATGGATGATTTTGTGAATACGGCGCCGCTGTGGTCGTGGCAGGGGTGGTAGGATAGGCATCAACTCAGTCCTTTGGGTGTGGCTTGTTTTGTTTGGCGACTAATCAGATCGCACAAACTGGACTGAGTTCCCTTCCTCCTGTGATCTACTATTCGGAACAGCTATTTAGAAGCTGGGACAGAACATCTACCGAACGCAACGAGTTTTGGATCGTCTCGTCCTTTACGTTGAACGTTAGAGCCAACATCGCTCGGCCCATTCATCGCACCTGGCTTCATGCTGATTACCATAGCCAAACTGACTACAGCAGAAGCCGCACTGATTGCCGCTAGAACACCAGCGACGGTTATAGTTGCCATCTAAAAATCTCCAATTCTGATAAATCGTTAATGTGTCTGTATTTAAACGTTTCGTTTTCATCAACGCCGAATAAGTAGCCATCGAAATAAACCCCGCAATGAAATCCATAATGTATAAAGTCAAAGTCTTGAATCTCGTTCTGATTAACAGGAACACACCCAATATCGAGTAGATAATCCGCCATGTTATTCATGCCGCTATGCTTACGAAGGAACTTAATACCAGCTTTTACCGTGTCGTATTTGCCGATGATTTCTTCTAGCTTGTCGTATTCAGTGAGTTCTAAAATCAATGTGGTGCAATCAAGAACAGACGGGATTCTCACCCGTCCATTATATCGATCAAGAATATTGATCTTGTCTGTGAGGCTT
Source organism: Aeromonas popoffii (assembly GCF_037818705.1). Classification (NCBI taxonomy): domain Bacteria; kingdom Pseudomonadati; phylum Pseudomonadota; class Gammaproteobacteria; order Aeromonadales; family Aeromonadaceae; genus Aeromonas; species Aeromonas popoffii. The sequence continues at coordinate 2,590,428 of NZ_CP149129.1, forward strand.
AACATTACTGCCTCCACATAGCATCATCTGGCTGTTCAATGCTTGCATATTGAAAGAATAGATCGCCCGAATGGTGGAACTGATGTGTAGCGTTATTAGAACGCATGATTTCTGGCTTACGGCTCAAATCAAAGATCGATGTAGTTTCGATAGCCATGATAGCGGAGCCGTTGTTGTAATCGATTCTGACTTCCGGTGAAGCGGTGATCCCTCGGTAATATAGTTTTGCTTCTGAAACTACATTAGTGCCTTCATCATAAGTAGCTTTGTAAACTCTGATTGGCTGATCCAGAAACTTAGTGTTATTCACTACCTTGATAAAGTCGATATCGACACCAGACATAGTTAGTTTCAATCGCTTGTTGCTCAAGGTATTTTCTTCGGTGATCTTATCAATGGTAAGCAGTGCGCCATATGGCTGATAAGTCTTGCCGTTATATGTGATTTGATGGGCTGCATCTGTTAGATACATCGGCTGTCCAGTTACCTTTGTCAGATCGAGTTCAACAAGCGCACAGATAATTCCATTCATTAGATATTCTCCCATGCTGATAGTTTTACGGATGTTCCCTTTGCTAGGGTGATCTCTGTCTTGTCCTCTTCGAGACGCAATACAGGCTTTGGGTTAAAGTTCAATACAGCCGATTCAGCGACTACGTTTCTAGCAGCGGGGAAAAACTCCACGCTCTGATTCGCCTTCGCATCAGATAGCAGGGTGTGAATCTTAGAATCGTTTGGGAACGTGAATACGCTACCCGCTGGGATAGTCGAGCTAACCCCCGCTAGAGTCATAGAAGTGCCACCAACAGCGATAGGGCTCGCCACAGTCGCATTTCTGACATCGGTGTAAAGTGGGTTATACCAAGGCTTTTCGTCTAGCGAGAATCCAATGGGCATAAGATCCAGCACGAACGGATTTAAACGCCCTCTGACGTTCAGCCAGAACGCTCTAAAAGCCTTTACGTCATGATCCGTGGCTAGATATACATTCAGCTTGAAACCCATTCTATGAAGCCCACGCGAACGGGTATTAGTGGTGTAGTTGCTAGATTGAGTTAGAAGATTGGGAGTTTCTTCCATCAACTCAACGTCTGAAATTATAAAGCCGTCAGTCGGCGAATTTGTCAGAGTTTGCATGTTTGCTCCTAATAGTTATATCTCTATTTAGCAAACAGCGGGCAATAAAAAAGGCACCCGAAGGTGCCTTGATTATGCAATGTTGTTATTTTATTTAGATAGCAGGCTCGATTTTCTGCTTTGCTTCTTGCTCTTTCATCGCCATATGAGTGGCGCTATCACAAGCACACCACATGATGATGAATCCCAGAATCGGAGAAATCATCATTGATACAGCAGCCCAGCCAGCGATAGAACTTGCTTTACCAGTCTTGGAATAAGCACAACCCCCGACCCAGAAACAGATTGTAATGTAGATAGCGGAGAACAGCAGTGCAGTAATAATAGCTTCGATCATTTTAATACCTCTTTAGATTGATGTGATAAATTCAATAAGTTCGAAATCGTTGGCAAATCCACGTTCGATTTCAATTTCTGTCCCACACTCGCTGATCATAATACCCATGTATTTGATAGAACGTGGATTACTGTGATGATATTCAGAGAAGTAAACGGTCAGCGTTTCGGACTGATTATCTTGTGTTGTTACATTGAATGCCATAGTGCCGTTCAGACGTCCTACACCGCGCGTTTTATAACAAGGAACAGACTTTATATACTCTTTGATATCTTCCCGTTCTTTATTAAGATGATACATGGATTCATTGATAACTGAATCAACTCCGCATTCAAAATCATCTGAGAAGAAGTGGACATTCTTTTGTGCCAGACGCTTGTTGATCTTGCGTCCGAGTTTATTAAAGTTCATTTATATTTCTCTATTAGGCGAGTCTCCCCGTCCCTGTTGATTATAGAATAGTGATTACATCGTCAGTTGTTTCTTGATAGCACTGATCGCCATCATAGATCTCTACAGATTCGCCATTTTCATTCCAGATAGTACCGAGAATGAGGGACTTATCTTCTTTATGCTCGCTTGCATAAACTGTACTGCCGTTGACATTTAATTTCAGAGTAGCAGCGATAACTGGGATATTCTTAGACTGATCAAATTCAATCAGTTCAACGTTCATTTCACGGCGATTGAGTTCAGAGATCACAAGTTCGATCATCTGACGATATTCTTTGTTCTTAAAAATATTTAGCATATTAACTCTCGTTTAGTTCTCGTTGTTTCGACGTGGCCATACCAATCAGAACTAACCACACCGTCAAGCATTAGTTTTAAAAAGTTTAGGTTAGTTTTTCTTAGCAGCTTCGATAGCAAAGTTTCTAATGCTCAAGATGTAAGCAAATGCATGTTCAAGATCTTGTGTGAGCTTCTGCCAAGTCTTGCAAGCGTTGAATCCAGTAGCCAGATAGTTGTAAGTGCCATCACACAGCCAGAGCGCATCACCGTACCAGTGATCGGATGGTTCATCGGAGCTATCTACAGATACGGGCTCGATTTCTTGTGGGTCAAACAGATCAGTCATGCTCCAACTGAAGCGATTCAAATGATCGAAATCTAGTGTTAGTTCAATGTCATTGATCATCATCTTGCCTGTTAGATTGCCATGCTGATTAAACATCCAATCAATAGGCTCAGGTGCATAGAGTTCGGCAAGAGCTTCGGCGATGTCATAGATCTTATAAACGCCAGATTCAACACCAAATAGAACACTAAAAATAATTTCGTGGATCTGAGATGGCTTCCGGTCTTCGAATTGAGTAGTTGCAACGTTACGATTACGATCAAGGCTATACATTTGCCAGATTTCTTTACCCTTAGTGATCACGATATCTTTATCAAAGACTTTGATGCCGAACCCTGAAAGTTTGCCATCAAATCGCAATGTGATCTGGTGATAGTTGCCGCGACTCTTGATTTTAGTTTCAGTTCCAGACAAGCCGAAGCTTTGGAAGATGTCAGTGATTTCCAGTGCCAGATCGAAGCGAGTAGTAGGCAGTGATTTACGCATTACGATTTCCATTTTAGTCTCTTTAATTTAAGTTCGTTAGATGTGGCCACCTGGCCACATTCAATAATTAGTATTGGGTTCTAGTAACAGAAGTGTTTAACGGCCGATCGCATTCAGCGCGAATTTGGCACCATTGACATGGTTGATTATGGTTTCTGTTGTGAGTTTTTTTGCGTCTTCATCACATGTAGCATATACATAGCAACCATCTTTAAAAATATCTTTGCTATCCATTTTACCAGCCACTCTATGACACATGGAGAAATAGCATTCGTCCATGTTATCAAGTAAGAATGATTTAAAAATCAATGCCATTGCGGTATCTTTATCAAGATACAACCATGCGATCATACCGTCCTTAATTACTTCAAATCTAACATCTTCTAATTTATATTGATCATTAACAACACAAGCCAGCTTTATAGCATCAGCGACACCAGATTTGAAACCGCTTATAGCTTCGATCACCAAAGAAAAGAAGAATGAATCACCGAAGCACTCAGTATTGGTCAGGCGTGACTTTACTTTTTTGCCACGACAGATCTCAATTCGATTGTGATAAACACAGATTGAACCGCCATCATTTTTAACATTAGATTTGTAAGTCGGGCAGATCTCAAAATGATTTTTACGCTTAGTCAAAGTTGCACCACTGAACAGGAGGCTGTATTCAGGCTCTGAAAACTTCACTGCGATAAGCTTCGCCACTGACTCCATGTTGGATTTGTTGAAGTCGTAGGTCATTTTGAATTCTTCGTTTTGTTTGTACATTTTAGTCTCTTTAGTTTGGTTAGTGGGGCGTCTCTCCCCGATGAATTTAACTATACAGAGACTAATCAGACTAATCCAGAACTTTTAAAACAAATCGGTTAGTTTTGTTCTGACCGCCTAAAAAACAAACGATGTGATGATAAATACTCCTAAAACAGGAGTAAAACTAATGATACTAACAACCAAGACAATACCAGAGACTAAACAACGCTTATTTCTTGAGCAGAAAGGGATCTGTCCCCTATGCCAGCGTGAACTTGATACACATATAGAGAAGAATCACCTCGATCACGATCACGCGCTTGATGGTGCTCAAGCTGGACGAGTGCGCGGGTTGCTGTGTCTGTACTGCAATCCACTAGAAGGAAAGATACTGAATGAGTTCAATCGATCTGGGCTCGCCAGTCGCTCGGTGAACTACGTTCGTTATCTCCGACAACTAGCAGACTACCTAGAAGCAGATAACAGCGGTAACGCGATACACCCTCGATTGCCGACTGATCTGAAAGCAAGGTTCAAGAGACTATCTAAAGAACAGATGATCGCTGAACTATCAGCCAGGGGAATCAAGCATAGTGCCCTATCCCCTAAAGCTGATCTGATCGCTTGTTACAACAAGGCAATCAAAGACGCGATTTCAGTCTGAAAGTAACCCATCAGCCACCCCATAGAGCAGCCAAGAACGAGCGCGATTACAATTCGTACCGCTGGATTACTTGTGATGTGTTTGCCTAGTTCGATGTACTTCATAGATTACCTACCAAGCTATCGATTTCTTGATTGATGAAGTCATTACGATCATAACGGCCATTAGCCGCTGGTGCGTTGGTGTAGCGTTGCGGAACAACAGGGGTATTAGCCCCTGCTTTCAGTTCGAGTTCTGCCATACGAGCGGCCATTGCTGCCATTTGTGCTTTCAGTGCTGCCAGTTCGTCTGCTTGTTCGTTGATAACGTCAGCGTGTTGGTTCACCACTTCTTTGATTTCAACAGTAGCAACGTTGTTTTCAACAAGGGTAGATTCAACTTCAATCGGCTTAGATACTTTGTTAGCTTTGCGGCCACGAGTTTCGACTTTGCCAAAGTCTGTTTTAATACGCATAGATTTTCTCTCCGTAGTCAGGGAATTAAAGTCTTTAGAATAAGACTCATACACACTAAACCCAGCCTTATCTTTGTTCTTGGTAATCAGATAGCCGTAATGAGTTATGTAATTGCTATGCTCAACTTCGATAATATCGAACATAGAAACTGTCATAGATTTTTCGTCAAAGTAGAACCAATAGTTCTTCTCTTGTTTGATATTGTCACGTTCGAAAATGGAAGCAATAGCGCGTCTGATTGCTCTACCCTCTGCGGAACGAGTTGGGTAGCCAGCGGCTTTTAGAAGTTTGTCAAACTCGGCACAAGTCATTCTGGTGAACTCACGAATAGTATTACCGTCTTGAGATTTCAAGCTGGTTATTTCAAGATCAGTCCACTTGCCATGTTTACCATGTTTGATAATAGCGGTGGTGTTTAGATAGTAGTTTGAGGATTTCATTCTTATTATTCCTGTGCATTTGATTGAACGACATGTTCAGATCCTTATTGATTGATGAATACGACAAAACCACGACAAGCTATTGCTTTCGTGTTCATTCTCGCCCGTCAAAGCGATTTACCGTTCTAAGGTGCTCACTGTTGACGCAATGAGCAGCCCCATCATAAGGATTCAAATAACTAGGGACGTTAAATGAAATGGTGCAGAAAGCACCTTAGAACGGTAATGAATGTGTTTTGTATCTATGTGTTCATAGTAACACATAGATTTAGTAGAGTAAACTTCCCCTATATTAGTTAGACAACACGGAACCAGATTAGTTCAATATACTATATCGACTGTTTTCAGAAAAACTTTAATCTATACTCTATATAGTGATGATTTTCTGGATTTCAAGTGCTCATACACCTATGTAGTGATCTTTTTCCAGAAATAGTCAAACTAATTGTTACACTAATACACTTTATTAGTGCAAATATAGCAGCCGGAGAAACACCCTTTTCACAAAGGTAATTCCCCTAGGGAACAATGGAATGTCTAGTAATATTGTTTCTCCGGCTGCTATAACTACTCTATTTAGTAGTTAGTTTTTGGTAGTGAAAAACTGTTCAACCTTGTTCAGCAGATCCATTCTGTCTTTCACTTCCATCTTATTAGCCGATGTAGCGATGATGATAGCTTGCTGGCGATTGATGTTGAACGCCGGATATTCGCGCCCTTTCTTATCGGTGAAAGTAGTCTCTGCGATTTCAGGGAATAGATTCCTGACGCTACGGGTAACGAAACGATGTTCTCGATTCAATACTTCGGAGAGTTCGCGGGTGTTAATTTGCATTCTGTATTCCTTGTGTGTTCTGTTTCTTGTATTTAGTATCTCACGGAAATAGCAGTTTATAAACTTTGACAATAAAAAGCGCCCGAAGGCGCTTATAGGTTGGATTTACTGGCTATTAGATGCAATGTTTAAGTCGTCGTTCTTCTTCTATGGCAGTAAATTCCCGTGACTTACGCATCATTTCCGCTGTAAGCTCTGGTAAGCTCTCAAATTGCTCCACAGATCGTTCGTATATTGCTTCAAGTGAAATAATAGATGTTCTAGCGGTCAGAGAGTTCAAATAGACAAATCGTTCCAGCTGTTTAGGTAATTCCTTTTTAGCCATATACTGCTTGAATATCCATAGATAGCAATCTACAAGCTCTAGCCCTATGTTTTTAGTGCTGGATTGAAAAACTAAGGGCTTAGCTGGCATATTGCGTAGATCCATAACCGGTAATCCTGGGCCTATCTCCCACGGCTGTTCTCTTACCTGATAGTAAAACTCGCTCAACTCTTTCTGTGTGGTGTTGAACTGAGACTGTTGATCTACGATGATTTCAGCCTTTCGATTGGGTCCATTGAGACGGGAACAAATACCATGAATCACAGACTGAAAGCCTACCATGTTAGGCATTATCCGTAGCTTCTCTTTATTCTGTTTGCAGTTATATCCCAGTTCTTTGAAATTAGCGTTTGCCCATCTAAGACCATCAGTAATCAACGTCCTTGAACGTGCATCTGACAATGCATGTACACGGCTTAGTAGGGTCTGACATACTTCACTAAACAAGGCGTATGACCTATCATCGTGGGCCTCTAATCGTGCTGCCCAAGCCTTTTTAGCCAGTTCATCATCAAATAGATGTGCAAGCTTAATCAGCAAGACATATCGTAATGGTGTCCAGTATGACGACCATGTAACAGCCGGATTTAAACCTTGATCGAACGTTTGGTCATAGAATGAGATAATCGCGTGGTCTTTTTTATTCACCTGCCATATATCAAATCTAAATTTGAATCGTTTTTGTAAAGCCAGAATTTCGTCTGAAATATCAGATAGGCGTTGCATACCGAGTTCAGCAGCATGAAGGCGTTCCACCCCAAGTTTCTTTCTTAATTTCAGAATGGTTTCCGATGTCACGTCATTGAGATCGTTCTTACATGACAGAACACCATATGAAAGAACTGGCTGTGATTCATCAAACAGATTTGGTCCTGTGTGTCCGGTTTCATCGACATAGAAATACATCATTAATCCTCAATGGTTACGATTACATGAATACTATCATAATCATGACATTGATTATATTGATACTGCTCACAATAGAGCTGTCAAGATATGTATTTAGAAACCAGACAAGTCATTGCTATTAAAGTAGCAGAAAATAAAAAAGCGCCCGAAGGCGCTTTGTGCGATCAGTAATCTCAACTAGCTATTTGTTTCATTAGCAGCAAGATCAACGCAATGCTGCCTGTATGAACGCACGTATAGACCCACGCTTTATATCTAATGCTATCTATCACGCCAGCAATAGCGATGAACACAGATACAGGAACAGCCATCATGGGAACAGCGAAATACAAGAAATCAAGACTTGCTGGCACAGGCTCGTTTTTGTTCAGCGCGGTATGCAGCAAGAACAGAATCAATACACCGTACCAGACGAATACAACCTTGTGAGCTTTCGCTTTCATCAGAACGTACCTTCGATGGGAATATCAAATACCATTTCTGTTATGAATGGCTTGTAGTCATAGCCTTTGTAACGTTGCAGCAAGAACCAGCTTCTAAACGCTGTGAAGAATTCAAATCCCTTGCCCCCGTTAACGTCAAGTTCGTCAAAACCGAAGTGATCTTGAATCTGATAGCTTAGTTTACCGCGATACTGACGATCTTTGAACTCAAGTTCGGTTAGCTCTACCTTAGCCGCAAAGATGTCATGAACAGCTATCCCTAGCCCGTTGAATCTGTCTCGGCGGTCATCGAACTTAGGCAGTGATACCGTTGTATTAACCCTCTGTGTAACCGATTCTCTAGTGATAGACGGCATACTGTCGAACTGGCTAAGCAGACGCTTTATCTCCTTATCTATCTCAGCGTGAAACAGCTTCGTCGTCCTGTGCTCTTTCATCGCTTTGGTGAGTAGATCACTAGAATATTTTTCACCGCTACCGGTTTCGAATCTATCAATCAGATCATCGATAACACTACCGTATTCACCTAGCGACGATACAAACTTGCTTGCGGCTCTGAATTCGAAAAAATGGACACTAGCCGGATAAGCCAGCTCTTGAGCATTCAGCGCGAAATTATATATCTGCCCAAGACTCATTATTTAGGCAGCAGTGTAATCACCGTGCTTGAGATCATCAGCCTCATAATCATCCATCTGGTTTTTCGTGTGATAGATAACACCACGATAGCCAGGAACCGGCTTCCAGTCGTCTGTAGTAGCGACAGTAGCGAATAGCTCAGCGATGCTTTTATTACCCGATGCGACTTCACTAAACGTCTGGTACGTCTGTTCAGAGTGTTCTGGGCTCATGAACGGCATCTTCATAGACACAGCGCCTTGATCGTCAGCGACAACATAAGACGCCGGATTACCTATGAGAACGTTTGACTTCGGTGGACAACCACATTGAACCCAATCACCCTCGATAGCGACAGGGATGTTATTGATTACCACTCGTATTGATTTAATCGGCACGATAGCACCGATACCAACCTTGCAAGCCGGACAAGTCGCCTTCATCCCTATTACTGTTGTGCCTTGATTGTTCAATTGAACGTCTGGATAGCACTCTATGACAACGCCGCCGGTTGTGGTCTTGTCACCTAATCCTATAACTCTGGGCATAGAGCCTCCTTCATACTGGGAGTCTCGTTTATCATCTGATAGCAGTTTCAAGCAACTGTGAAAAACTACAGTTGCACTGATCAAAAAATGAGCGTGACACTATTTCTTGAAAACGTGACACTATTTCATTGGAGAAGCGCATGGCCATTGACCCCGACCATAATAAAACAAATACGTATCGCGCTTGCGCGCTCACGATTCGTGGCTAGTAATACTCTGAAATAGCAGTCTACAAAACCGGAACGTGGAGCGCAGCGACACGGCGGAGCGCAGCGTAGCTATCTAACGAACATCATTGAATCATTCTCTATTGAAATAGCGATGTCGCTACGCGGTGATAATTTCAGATCAGATAGCAATTGTGAGTTCGCTGCGCTCACAGTCTGGCGACTAACTTATGGTAAGAAGCAGATCACGGAGTCGTGACGCGCAGCGGCACTATCACCTTACTACTTGATAGAGATCTTACTATCAGACTACTTATTAATCAGTAGCGATAAAATAAAACTTCTTATATATCTTATATGAGAATCTAAATTGTCTTCCTTTTAGGTATCAATGAGTTAGAAACTAGCAACGAGATAGCTACGCTACGCTCCGCAGCCTACGGCTTAACCTTTCATCAAGAAGCAGTTCAGATCATCACTGACCATCGCTATCTATCAAGACCCATCACCAAACGCTACCTACCATCTTACCTGCTCGTTACCAGTCTTACCCAGTACGTACCTATTCATAAACTAGCCTGAACTCACCAATCGCTACCTATCGCTAATACCAGCCTGAGCCATGATCGGCTATCGCCTTATTTTCTCTGTGTTCGTTTTTCAACTCGCTAAATAGCTATATAACGAACATAAGGAAACATATGTCTACTCTCAAACGTGCTATCAAAGCCTCAGTATTCACCAATCTTAAAAAACGCCTTGCTACTGAAAATCAAGCTCTGATTTCATACGCTAATCCAGAAAATCAATATAACGGTATCGATACTGTTCTGAATCTGAAATGCCATCATTGCGGTAAACAACACCAGATGACCTATCGCGCTTTCGTCAGCAATAAGCAAGGCTGTTCTGAATGTCAGGGATCGCGTCCTGCTGTTCTGTATATGATGAAGATCCACGACACAGACGCTACCGAAGCAATCAAAATCGGTGTTACCTCTTCATTAGAACATCGTATGAAAGACATCGCTAATGGTACTAAACGGAAAGTGGAATTGCTCTGGACTAAAGAATATCAGAATAAATCTGCTGCTATGAAAGACGAGTCCAAGATTCTGAAAGCGATGAATGAATTCCGTATCAAGCTAAGTTTTACCACTGAGGCAGTAAAAGCCAGTGCTATGAACGTTCTGGTAACTCAACTCAAAACACTATAAGGCATCTTCGGGTGCCTATCTCTAAATAATCGTATACGTACCACATAAGGAACAAAAATGATCTCTTACACTGAATTAGCCCGTCTATGTGAAATCTCAGAAGATGTTATGTATAACATGGTAGAGCGAGTAATGGACGAACTCGATACCGATATGAATACCGAACTGAACTGCTTTGAGGCAATCGCCGTTGTGTTGTCTATCGTACCACTTGATAAAGCATTCGGTGTAATAACAGAACTAAATCAGATGTCTGGTGAACCATTCAATACAGACGAACTAAATGAAATGATCAAACAATAAGGCATCTTCGGGTGCCTTTTCTTTATCTAAATAACAGGTATCTATAAAGGAGAAATCAAATGATGCGAACAGTTCCCCTAGTAGTAGGGAAAGAATGGGTGGAAATCAAGACTGCTATTAAGTATGCCAGTGGTGATATTCTTCTGTTTAACAATAGTCTTACCTCTAATGTCCTTCTGTCTGAAACTGACATTAAGCCTAAAGCTAACGATCGTGGTGTTGTGCTATCTGGCTATGGACAATCTCGTTCAGCAATCAGTATGCCAGCCACTACCGGTACAGTGTATGCACGTTCAGAAGATGGCTTAGAGGTAGAACTCGTAATACAAACACAATAAGGAGAAGGCAATGAATCTAGTAATTGCACTGCTCAGAGGAATCAAGACACCGTGGATCAAATGGTCTATCGCTGGTGCAATCGCTTGTGCTATTGCTGCTGGTGTATTTGGTGGAGTGATTGAACCATCTGAGTTAGCGACTTACATCGCTACTATGGCAACGCTGTAAACAACGGCTCCTCTTTAAGGGGGGCTGTTTTTACAGGGCAAGATCGCGAACGTTTTTTGACCAAGAAAAACAGGTTTGACCCTGCGATCCAGCTGTGATCTTATGCTCCTTTTTCAGGAGTGCCTTCATGTCTATTGATGCTGTTTTTGCTCAGTTTTTCGATGATATTCCCGACCCTCGCCAGCATGCCAAGATTTATTATCCTTTCTACGATGTCCTGTTTCTCACCGTCTGCGCAGTGATCGGTGGCGCAGACGGCTGGGAAGATATTGAAGATTTCGGTGAGGTTCATCTTCCTTGGTTTCAATCCAAGGGGCTGTTTAAAAATGGTATTCCTGTCCATGACACCATCGCCAGGATCATCTCCGGTATCAAACCAGAGCCGTTTCAGGCCGCGTTCGTACGTTGGACTCAAGCCATCAACCAGCACACCGAAGGCGCCTTGGTCGCTATCGATGGCAAAACCCTGCGCAGTTCCTATAACCGTGAAGATCGAACGTCGACCATTCACATGGTAAGCGCCTATGCCGCCGCTAATAAACTGGTGCTCGGACAGATAAAAACCGACGCCAAGTCCAATGAAATCACCGCCATTCCCGACTTGTTGGCGTTGCTCGACATCAAAGGCTGCCTGGTATCCATCGATGCGATGGGGTGCCAAACCGAGATCGTCGAGACCATCCTCCAGCAAAGTGGCGATTACTTGTTGGCCGTCAAAGGCAACCAGCCCAAGTTGTTCGAGGCGGTCCGGCAAGCCCTGGCCCCGCTGGCGGCTACCCCATTATGCGCAGCAACGATGACACTTGATAAGGCTCATGGGCGCATCGATGGTCGTGAGTACCATATCATGGCGGCGGGTGAGTTAGCTGCCCAGTTTCCTCATTGGGAACAGTTGTGCAGCATTGGCGTGGCCATCTCTTATCGCATTGAAAAAATGGAAAAAATCACTCTTGAACAGCGTTATTACATCAGTTCCAAAGCGCTGACGCGGGATGAGTTTTCACGAGCGGTACGTGGGCACTGGGCCATCGAAAATAGCCTGCACTGGGTGCTGGACGTCACGATGGGCGAGGACGATTGCCCAATTTATCGCGGTGATGCCGCAGAGATCCTTGCGTGCATCCGGCACATGGGGCTGAACATGCTCAGGGCTGAAACTTCACGCAAAGCGAGCATCAGACGGAAGCAAAAGATTGCAGGAATGAGCAGTGAATACCTGGAAAAGGTACTCAATGCTGGCCTCAACAAATTGGGTGAATTTTAACAATATGTTCACGCTCTCGCCCTGGCTGTTTTTATTTTGAACACGAAAACTATCATAACCACACGTCTCTAGTTTTCACGCTAATTTTAGTTTGAAATGTTTTTTCTCTGACTGTGTTTTCACCTCTAAGCCACCTTCGGGTGGCTTTTTTATTGCCCGTTAATCGCTAAATACAATAAAGGAGTTACCTATGAAAAAACTATGTTCACACCCTGGCTGTCATGTCGTCTTTAATGGTTCTGGATTCAAATGTCCGATACATCGTCCAGTGAAATGCCGCGAGCCAAATAGAAATATGAAGTTTTATAACTCTAAAGGCTGGAAAACTTTATCACAGATGCACAGACAGGAATATCCAATCTGTGAGTGGTGCAATAGAAATCTGGCCGTTGAAGTCGATCACCATCTTGAAATAGAGAATGACGAACTGAAAGAGTTCTGTCGGGACGATAACAATCTGGTATCTGTGTGTAAATCTTGCCACATAACAAAGGGTATTCAAATCAGAAAACTTACTCAAAAAGGAAATATCAATGCATTACGTAACTGGCTTATTCAAAGCCATCCGAGAACTGCCGAATCGGATTATCTCAAAATGGCAGCAATCACGCTCCAATCGAGCGGAGACTAAATTTAAATCTCAGTGCGTAGTAATCCCATTCGAGGGAGTAACTATCAATCAGGTGCTCGCCTATAACGGCATGTTGTATCGCTGCTTCATCACTGAGTCTGATTTCTACATCGTGGATTTCAATAACGATACCGTGAGAGACACCAGAACTATTATCGCTATCTTGCAACTGGTGAGAAAGAATATTAAGGAGCCGAAATGTCAGTAATCTATATGCCGCAAGGGGTGAATGTTATCTATAAAAAGATCTTGGCTACCCTCAAGAAAGAACGAGAGATTAAAAAGTCAGATCTGGATGCAATCGCTTTGCTTGCCCAAAACATCATCTATTACCAAGACGCTAACAGAACTATTGATGAACACGGATTCATGATCACAAGTACCACAGAAAAGGGTACGACTATTAAGCAGAACCCTGCCTGTATCGCCGCTGATAATGCACAGCGAATGATGGTGCGATTAATGGAACAACTGATGATGACACCGAAATCTAAAGTTCTAGCTGACGGACGTTCTGAACTCAAAGAGGAAGAAGTTGATCCTATTGCTGCTGCTCTACTCAACTTGAAGAAGAAGAGGGAGAAAAATGGAACTTAACGATCTCAACATCAGGGCAATAAAGCCGGAGTTGGTAGATCGTTATGGGCACAGTATTCAAGGGGACTATTTTCAAGGGATCGAATCTGCTTACCAATATTGCTTTGATGTTCTTACACACAAACGACATAGCGGCCAAGCTGAATACAACGCTTGTCAACGCTTTCTAAACGATCTGAATAGGGTAGATATCAAACTAGATCTGGATCTCGTGGAGTTCGTTCTAATCGTTGCCAATAGCTTACGACACCCTAAAGGGCCTATTGCTGGCGAGCCGTTCTATCTACTACCGTTCATGGTGTTTATTCTGTCTCAAATGTTCGGTTGGCATTACACAAACGAAGCTCGTGAAACATTACGTGGTCAACGCCGCTTTATTAAAACGTTCTGGGCTGTTGCTCGCGGTAACTCTAAGACTGTAGTTGGTGCCGTTGCCAGTATTGTAAACATGCTGCTAAACGAGAACGGTAATCCAATCGGTACATGTTCAGCACCAGTACAAAAGCAATCTAGGATCTCTTTCGAAGATATCAGCACAATGATCCAGAAAGCCAGCCCTAGTATTAGAAAACGCTTTGACTGTCTGAGTAATGAAATCAGGGTTAAAGGTGGCGGGAAAATAATCCCAACATCTAGCGAATCAAAAAACTTAGACGGCTTCCGTATTGCAGGACTCGCCCTATGTGACGAAATTCACGCGCACCCAGATAGCTCTATTATCGATGTTCTATCTACTGGTATGCAGTCCAGTAAAGACCCACAGCTCCTGATGATTACTACCGCTGGTATTGATACTCAGAGTTATGGACGGGAAATGTTTGATTATGCCTGTTCTATTGCGGCTGGTGAAATCGAGAACGATAGATTCCTGTCAGTTGTGTATGCAGTCGATAAAGCTGATGAAGCGAATTGGAGAGATGAAAGCGTTTGGGCTAAGGCTAACCCCGCATTGGGTCACGCTGTTGGATTAGAAGCATTACGCGCTGCCTGTGTTGAGGCTGATCGTTCTGAGAGTGCAAGAGCTAACTTTCTAACTAAGCACCTTAACGTTTGGGTTGATTTCTCCGAAGCTGGATTTATCGCTGCTATCGATCTAATTGAATGCAGAGATCACGATCTTTCTATTGATGACTTCAAAGGCGAAGATTGTTACATCGGACTGGACTTGGCATCAGTTAGCGATCTATCTGCATTGACTTACCTTTTCCCTAAAAACGATAAGCTTTATGTATTTCAACGAAGTTATTTGCCTCGTTCTGCATTGACAGGATTAAAGGAAAAGGACTCAGCTCGTTATTACAACGCACAGAAAGCAGGTGAACTTATTCTGACTGAATCGGAAGTTACCGACATGGAATATATTAAGTCAGACATTGTAAGAGCCACTAAAACTTATAACGTCAAAGGGCTGGCGTGTGACGCTGCCGCTGGCGGCGTTCGATTCTCTGCTGAAATGATGGACGAATACGGGATAGAAATGATCTCAGTTAAACAGGGGTTTGGCTTGTCAGATAGTGCTATTAGATTTCAGACAAGGATCAAAGAACGAACCCTAGTTTATAACGATTCAATCTATGAATGGGCTTGTGTTAATGCTCTTGTGAAAATCGGCACGTTCGATGATCTATTTGTTCACCGCCCAATGGATAGCACAAAGAAAATTGACCCGCTTATAAGCTCCCTGATTGCTTTGTCTATGATTGACGATGGCGAATCAAACGACATCTTTGTCGGGTTCATTTAAAGATAACACTAAATAGCTGTATACCTTATAGCTATAGGAGTTATCGATGTACAACCTACGAACAAAGAGCGACTTTGTAGATCTTGGTTCGTTCATTCTTGGTGGGACTAATGTTTCTCAGAGAATGAAAGATCCAACCGTCAACGCTTGCGCCCGTATTATTAGCCATGCATTAAGCGGCATCCCGTTCTATGCATACAAGAATAAAAAACTTTATCAGCCTACCGTCATGAACGTTAGCCGAACCCCGAACACCTATCAGACACAATCTGATCTAATGGGGCAAATCGGCTATTTGCTCGCTATTCACCAACAGTGTTTCTTAAAAGTGGAAGTTCTTGGCGGTAGATTGGTATCCATTGAATGCTTGGAACAGCCAAATCAAATCTCTGTTTCTAAAACTCGTTCTGGACTTGTTTATGCAGGCACAGACAATTTTGGGAACATTGTTAAGTCCGAACAGATTCTTCACATTAAGCTAAGTGGCAATAGTATCACTCAAGCTTTCGATTATCTGGACTCGGCAAAATCAAGTATCGAGTTATCACTAAATAGCCTTGAAAACGCTTCGAAATATTACAAAAGCGTCGGAAATCCCCGCGCTGGTGGGTTCATAACATTCCAAGGTAAGCTCAATCAGGAGACTTACACAGCTTTTAGAAAGCGATTTAATGAAAATCCAGACGGTGACGGCGCTCTTGTAGTATTAGATAACGGCGCATCTTTTGTGCCAAATACTACTAACTTACAACAAAGCCAATTCGTGGAATCTCGCGTTAGTTCAACTCGCGAAATTGCATCGATGATGGGTGTCCCGCTTGCTCTATTGAATATGCAGGACAGTAATCTCAAATCCCAAGAAGAAGTTATTAAGAACTTTTTTACTATGACTATCGGCCCGATGCTGAAAGTTATCGAGGAAAAACTTAATAGCAAACAAACACCTCAGCATGAAATTAGATTCGATACTACCGGATTCCTACGTGCTGACGCTAAAACAATGGCTGACGTTGCTGGCTCACTTCTGACTAAAGGCATTATCTCGATTAATGACGCTCGCGAAATGATTGGCGAAGAACCGTTAGATAATGGCGATTTACACGCTATCGAGACAAATAACCTTCGGTTTGGGCGTTTGGAGGATCTTCTAAATAACAGTACATCGGAACAAGTCGTTCCTGATAATACTGGAGACCCTTCAAATGAATCACCAACTGCGAGTGAAGTTAAATAACTTTACCGAGTCAGAACAAGAAACTGGTGTATTTGAAGCGTACGGCAACGTTAAGTGGGTAGTTGATAGCTATCGAGAAGTTGCCGTTGATGGCGCATTTAAGAAATCAATCGCTCGTCATAAATCAGAAGGCACTATGCCGAAGATGTTGTGGAATCACAATCCCGATATCGTAATCGGCAAATGGCTTGAAATGGAAGAAGACGATCATGGATTAAAGGTTAAAGGCCAACTTGCTTTAAATACTCAGCGCGGACGCGAAACATACGAGCTATTAAAAATGGGTGCTCTCGATGCATTGAGCATTGGGTTTACTGCACCTAAAGAAAGCTATGGCGCTAAAGACGATGTTACTTATCTGGAAGAGATCGATCTCTACGAGGTAAGCGTTGTTACTTTCCCTGCTAATAAGCAATCAACAGTTACCTCTGTTAAATCCGAGGAAATTGAAGAACTAAATACATCAGAAGAAGAACAAGAACAACCCGCAGAAACTTCCCCTGAAACCCAGCCAGAAGTATCTGAACAAACTGAAATCGTTGAGCCTGTTATTCATCAGAAGTCATTCGCGGAGATTTTTGCAGACGCAAAGATCAAGGCAACTATTTCCCTGATTTCCAAAAAAATCATTCGGGAATAACTCACTAAATAACACAAATACAGCACTCGCTGTTGGGTGCTGATTTACCTATTCATAAACTAAGGGGTATTAGAAATGGAAAAAGAACTTGAGCAACTGCTGGCTGGCCAAACTGAGCAAGCCGAACTGATTTCTAAACTGAAATCTGAGCTAGTTGAGCTGAAAGAAAAAGGCGTTGATCCGAAAGCACAATCTAAAGAACTGCGTCAGAAGTTTTTCGAACTGATCAAAACTGGCGAAGCTGCTATTGAAAATGGTCGTGTTAAAGCTGATCGTCTGGGTCAAAACGGTGATCTGATTATCGCTGATGTTAATCAGCGACATCGTTAAGCGTATGCGTGAATCCAGTGAACTGGTATCCATGTTTGGTCGTGAGCAATCAGCAAACACCGATTATTCTCGCCGTGTTGCTAAAGGCAAAGTCGCTACTTATTGGGATGGCACTACCGCTACTGCTGGCGCTCCTGAACTGGTAGTTGTCAAAATGACTTCCGGTAAACTGATTTCTACCCCAGAAGTACACGAAGATCAGATGGCTGATGCTTTCTTCGCTGCTGAATCTTTCCTGATGGAAGAAGTAACTGCCGAAGTCGGTGATGTTTCCGCTAATGCAATTCTGGCTGGTGACGGTGCTAATAAGCCGATGGGCTTTATTAATTATTTCACCAAAGAAGAAGGCGTTAAAGCACTGGCTGATCGTAAAGTAGATCATTTCCGTGTTATCGCTAAAGCTGATGGCGAAGAACTGGTAGACACCCTGCGTAAAATGGTAATCGAACTGCCATCTGCTTATAAAGGCCGCGCTAAGTTCGTTATGTCTGTTCATGCCTACGAACTGATCTCCAAAGAGAAATACACCACTGGCGAAAGCGTTATTCAACGTGATCCGAACGGTGCTGTTGCTGGTCGTCTGCACGGCTACGATATCGTGGTAGATCGTCTGCTGCCTGATACCGCTCCTGTAATGTTCGGTGATTATCAAGCTGCTTTCGCAGTTGTTGAACTGCCGAATCACATGACTATGCAGCGTAACCCATACGTTAAGGACTTTATGGTTCGTTTCGTAATCGGTATGCGTCTGGGTACTATCACCAAAGCAAATGACGCTGTTGTTGGTATGTTCCTGGCTTAATTGCCAATAAGGGAGAGAACGGTTCTCTCCCTTTTTCTTTATAAGGGGATACCATGTTCTATAAAGTGATAGAAAAAGAAGACGTTGGATCAACTATTATCCCGAACGATCTTATTCAAGATCACGTTAGAAACTACGATCAAACTGATGAAGCATTAATGGATCAATATCGAGACGCTGCAATTAACTTTGCTGAACGTTGTATGAATCGCTCGATTGGCCCAACCAAAATACATGCCTCGTTCAGTCGCTATAAAGCAAGGTTCGTTGTTCCTATGGGAGAAGTAAAATCTATTGATAGCATTACAGCATATCGTGATGGTGTCGAAATTGAAGTAACTAATTTCAGATTCAATTCTGTTTCAGATGAGGTAATTCTGAACTCTGAATACTCAGATTGTGAAGACTTTCATGTGATAGCTAATGTTGGCTGGACTGCATTTGAAGTTCCGAAATCTGTTATTCAAGGCATCTTGCAACTGATTACAACCTTCTATGAACAACGCGAAGATCAATCATTCGGTGTAACTGGCGTGGAAATTCCATTTAGCCATCGATATCTGTTTGACCGTTGGCATATTCCGGCGAGGTAATCATGCGAACAGGACAAATGAATAAAAAAATCGAGGTATGGGATCAAACAGAAAATATTAGTCCAGTCGGTATCGTCACCAAAACTAAAGATCTATTGATCGCCTGCCCTGCTGCTATCGAGTTTGTTAGTTCTGAACACGTTGGCGGTATTACCAAGGGAGTAAACAAGAAAGTCAAGATCACCATCAGATATAACCGGCAATATAAAATCCCGAGCGAAACAATGTTTATCCGATTTGACGATAAAGATTGGGACATCGTTGACGATGAAAACTGGTATTCAATGAATAAATACACCGTTCTAACTT
Organism: Aeromonas popoffii; assembly: GCF_037818705.1. Taxonomy (NCBI): domain Bacteria; kingdom Pseudomonadati; phylum Pseudomonadota; class Gammaproteobacteria; order Aeromonadales; family Aeromonadaceae; genus Aeromonas; species Aeromonas popoffii. The sequence goes on from NZ_CP149129.1 coordinate 2,609,794, forward strand.
GCGTATTGCGAGGTAAACACCAATGAAGGTGAGCGCAAAAATGCAAGGGCTCGGTGATCTTAATACTCTACTCGATTCACTTACTGATCCAAAGTTCAGGGCAGCGGCTCTAAGAGCTTCCGCAAAGAAAGCAATGGAACCAGTAAAGCAAGTTCTTGAAAGCAAGGCACCGTCAATGGTGAAAGCTGGTGTGACTTCTAAGACTGTTATTAATACCAACAAGAAAATGAAGATCAATCGAATTAAAGAACAAGATCGAGGCGAGTTATTCAGCCAAGTTACATTCGTAAATGAATACTACGGGATGGCAATGATTCTCGAACATGGCCGATCAAAGCGTCTTGCTAAAACAGAAGACGGGAAAGTATTCCACTCGTGGGGCAAGGCAACAAAATACGTTGAACGTGATATCGGTACAACTGAGCCTAAAAACTTTGTCTCTGAAACTGCTACTCAAACAGAAGCGGTGATGGTGAATACATTTGCCGAGTCACTGAAAACAGAAGTCGAGAAACAATTTAAGAGGATGAACCGTGCTAGAAACAAACCTAGTTAAATGGTTACGCCTTGTTTTCAACTTACCTGTTTACGCATTCGAAGTACCGCTTAAAGAATCTGGAACTTGTTGGGTTTATGAAAATGCTGGCCGTGGCATTAGAACTCTATATCACGATGGCAGCGAAATAATCCAGCGAACAATCAAGCTTACCAAATCCGCTACTTCATACGAACAGATATTAGATGATTCCAAGCTAACTAAATATATCAAGGAGCTAGCCAAACTTGGCGATCTCCCAATTCTTCACGCTCGGATTGATAACTTTACCGATCTATATGACCGAGAGAATGAAATCTTTGAGCGAACTTACACCATTCACTTTAAATACAAGGAATAAATAAAATGGCAGGTCTTACCGACATTAGTGTATCTAATTACACCAAAGTAGAATACAAATCAGGATCTACTTCTAAAGCAATCCTGAACGTTGAAAGTTTCAGTGGCCTTGGTGGCGAAACTAACATTATTGACGTTATGCAATTTAACGCCAAATATGCTCGCCGTCTGATTGGATCCTCAAGTGCAAGCCCGATTGAAATTGTATGTACTTATAACCCATCTGATGTTTCTTTTGTTGATCTTCTGGCTCTGCAAAAGAACGAAACCAAGACTGAATTTAAAATCACCCAGTACGCTAACGCAGAACAGAAAGTTGGTAGCACCATCACTGTTAACGCATTCGTTAGCTCTATCGCCTATGGTAACGAGTTTGACGCACAGCGTACCGTAACTTGGACTCTGGCTGTAGATGGTGAAATCGGTGCTCCGGTAGCTCTGGCTTAATACTAGAAACGCTAAATAAAGGGAGAAGCAAACGCTTCTCCCTTTTTTATTTGGAGAAACAGAATGAACTTTATTGAGAAATACGCAATCAAGCCGATTAAAACTACTATGTCAGACGGCACCGAGATCTTTATTAAAGAACTCAACTATAAAGGCGCTATGGCAGTTGCTAGTGAATATGATCCGGCTGAACGCGCACTAGCTACCCTGATTAATGGACTATGTGACGAATCCGGTAAGAATGTATTCGCAGAAGAACAGCGCGATTGGATCAAAGAAAATCTGCCAGTTCAAATCATTCAAGAAGTCGCAAGCATGATCGCTAATGTGAGCCAGCGAGATCTTCTAAAAAAGTCCGAAGCCTGAGCCATAACGCTGATAGAAAGTTCCTCATTGAACTAAGTCTAAAGCTTGGCATTCCCACATTCGAGTTAGAGAAATGGCCCACAAGTATTGTCGATGAATATCGCGCTTATAACTACCTAGAGCCATTCACTACCAAAGCAGAAGCGTTAAGACAGGCAACTATCGCGCAACTGATTCTTAATCAGAACAATACCAAGAAATCACAGTTTGTCCCAGCTCAAGACATATTCCCTTATTTGAAAGATAACCCCGATTGGCTTGATGACGAGCGAATTAAGAAAGCTCTTAGGATTCTCAAGGGATTACAGACGGCTGAACAACTGGCTGATTTCGGTATGAAGATCTTGGAAGAAATAGATATCGAGAAGAAGAAGCCAGAACGCGATCAGTTCTATCTATCTCGCTTGTCTGACTTATCCAAAGAATGCCAACGGCGCTTTCAGGCAGAACATTTAAAGCAATTAAACAACAACGGGGAGACGGCATAACGCCCCTCCCCTTTTTATTAAGGAGAACACAATGACAGTTAGTATTAACTTAACAGCTAATACCGCTCAGTATGTGGATCGTATTAAACAAGCGAGAACACAGAGCGAAAGCGACTTAGTTAAAATGGAGCGCAACTTTGAAGAGTTCGCCCGAAATGTAAACGATAACTTTACCAGTGTTGACGGTGCTATTAATCAGATGCTCGGCTCAATGCGCGGTATGTCTGGTGGTGGCTTTGCTGTTGGTATTGGTGCAATCGGTGCTGCTGGTGTCGCTGCTGCTGCTGGCCTGAGTATGATGGCTATCGAGACAATGAAAGCACAGAAAGAAATTGAGCGAGCGGCTAAGTTGTCTGGTAGCTCGGTAGAAGAGTTCAATAAGCTGGCTATCGTTGCACAACAGAATGGAATGGAAGTCGATAAACTCGGTGATATCTATAAAGATGTGTTCGATCGGATCGGTGATTATGTCACTGCTGGTAGTGGCCCATTACAAGATTTCTTCGATGCTATTAAAGGCAAGTCTGATTTCACGATTGATGATTTGATCGGTAAGTCTGCACCAGAAGCATTAAGCGCAATCGCTACAGAACTTGAAAGAGTCGGCGCAAGCACAGCACAGATCACATTCGTGATGGAATCAATCGCCAGTGACTCTACCTTGCTATTTGACGCGATCAAGAATGGGCAAGATGGATTGAATCAAGCTCTTGAGGGATACGCTACCAAACGCGCCATGTTGTCTAATGGCACTATGGATGATATTGCCAGAATGGATTCAAACTGGAGCAGCATGTGGGCTAATTTCGGCGTCATGATGTCCGAGAAGTTCGATACCCTGTTTGTAAAACTCGGTGTATTAGCTAAAAAAGCCTCTGATATGTTTGCCGATTCTGTTGATGAAATGCAAATGAAGAAATTCGAGCAGGATTTCAGAGACAGAAAAATCACTGTAACGCTAGAGAACTACGATCAAGTTAAAAAACAGTTTGAACAACTGGACGTTAATAAAGTCAGATTCAGCGGCCCTCTGAAAAATAATGTTACCAAAGACGAATTGGAACAGATGCGTCAAGACGCAATAAAATATCAACAGACAATAGGGCAACAGATTTCTAATGTAGGCGAAGCGGCTGAATATAAAAAACAGAATGCTGGCACAGGTGGAACTGGCTCTGGATCTGGACTGTCTTCAAGTGCTCAAACTGCTACCGCTAAGAGTGTTGAAGAAGCAAAGAAGATGATTGCCGAAACTCAGAAACGGGCACTTGATACAGAGAAAGAAATCGCGGATACCAGAAATACTATTCGACATGCCGAAGAAACTGATAATCAGGATCTATTAAAACAGGCAAATCAAACTCTGTTGAATCAACAAAAGAATCTTTCGGATCATAACGAGAAGATCAAGGGACTGGAAGAAACTAAATCCACTATTGTCGAGCGAGAAAATCAGAAGCGTGAACAGGCTGAGAATAAAGCTGTACAAGCAAAGCAGAAAGCAGCACAAGACGCCGAACGAATCGAACGTGAAAGAGCACAGGCACAACTTGCTATTCAAACTGACGAAGCTGGAAGACTTGAGATTCAATACCAGCAACAGATCGCTAGTTTTGAAGACATGCTATCCAAGAAACTTATTAGCCAAGAACAGTTCAACGCGAAGCAAAAACAGCTAGCCGAGAAACACCAGCAAGAACTGGCTGATCTTGAGCGTAATAAGGAGACTGAAAAACTCCAGATTCAACGCGATGTTGCTACTACTCGCCAACAGGAAGCTGATACCGATCTAGCACTACGCAATCAGAAACTCTCTGAATATCTGGAAGAAGGTAAGATTACCCAGACTCAATATGATAATGCTATTGCCGAAGCGAGACGCGAACATAATTCAGTAATGACTGAGGAAGATATTCGTTATGTTCAGGATAAAAATACTCGTGATGTTATGCAAGCCGAAGCTGGTCTTGCTTATCTAAACGAACAGCATGAACTGGGACTTATTAACGATCAGGAGTTCAACGAGCAACGTATTGCCGCAGAACAAAACGTTACTGATGCTAAACGCCAGTTAACCAATGCACAGCTAGATCAATTCAGTCAGTTGATGTCTGGTGTTAGTGGACTAGCCGAGAAAGGCAGCAAACAACAGAAGATGTTATTTGCCGCAGAGAAGGCCGCGACAATCGCTAAGATGACATTAGCCGGATTTGAAGCTTGGTCAAACGTAGATAAAGATCCATCTATTCCGACTACTACAGGCAAGATGATTGCTAAAGCTGGTGTCGTTGCTCAATACGCTGGACAGATCGGCTCTGCTGCTGCTGTTACTTTGGGTCAGTTCCACTCTGGCGCTGATGAAGTTGATTCCACTGGTAGCTATATCTTGAAAAAAGGTGAGCGTGTTGTCCAACCAGAAGCAAACAAAGATCTGACTAACTATCTTGCTAATAATGAGAAGGGCGGCAAATCTATTGTGATGAACAGCGATCTAGTTATTCAAGGTGGTAGTGATATTGATGAAGGTAAATTCCAGAGCTATCTGATCAAACATCGTGAATCTGTTGCATTGGCTATGAAACAAGCTGAACGTGAAAACCCAAGCTTTAGATAATACAGGCACCTTCGGGTGCCTTATCTTTCACTAAATACAGTTATTAACTATAGGAGTAAAACAAATGGCCATTAAACGTGGTAAATACGATCTCCAAGTTTATCGTGGAGACACACCGACTTGGAAAATGCAACTCTTTCAAGTGGACGATAAAACCGGAGATAAATCACCAATCGATCTATCTAATGGATTCACTATCAATGCACAAGTGAGATACAACTCAGAGGCAAATGATATTCTTTATACGCTACCGATTCAAATTGTGGACGCTAAGAATGGTGTTATTAAGATCACTGTTCCGAAGTCTGCAAGCGAAACTCTTTTGCCTGCTGGTAGTTCCCTTGCTGATACGGCTGTATATGACATGCAGCTCAATATACGTGATTCTGTTTTCACAATCTTGACTGGTGGCTTCTCTATCGTTCGCGATGTAACAAGACTATAAGGGGGAATAATGAGTTTACTTGTAGAAATTTCCCAGTTTAACGATCCGTTTAATGGGACTACCGAAGTAGTTTTGGTAGAGGGAACTAGCGTTTATGACGAGTTTCTAAACGGGATCAGAATCGAAGTTAAAGGACTTGCCGATCAAGTCACTGCTGATAAAAAGGTAGTAGCGACTGACAAAGCAACCGTTACAACTCTCAAGGGTCAGACTCAGACATTAAAGGATCAGACTCAGGCGCTTAAAACTCAAGTTGATACCGCTAAGTCGGCTGTTGATAAAGCTCTGGCTGATGTTCAGGCACTCGATAAAGAGGTACATGACCACGTTGTTGATGTTACCGCGCTGAAAGACGAGGCAACAAAGCAAGCTGGTATCTCTACTGCACAAGCTACCAAATCGACACAGGAAGCGGCCAAAGCTGCTGCTAGTGCATCTACTGCTACCACACAGGCAAACACAGCCAAGACGCAGGCAGACGCGGCAATCAAAGCTCTGAATGACTTCAAAGCTAACCCATCAACAACTGGTGATCTGAATGTTGGCGGCGTACTCAAAGTTAAGGGCGTTGATATTGCCTCTATCTATGAGACACAGACAGAAGCAGATAAAAAACTAGCAGATGGCAAAGCTTATACTGATGCTGAACTAGCTAAGTTAAGAGCAACGGATCAGGCTACTCTTGATACATTGACTAAGTTGAATAAAGAACTAGCGGAAGGTGAAACTCTGATTGATGGTATTCAGAAAGCTAAAGTCGCTAAAGCTGGTGATACCATGACTGGTACTTTGAAGTTCGGCACCGCTAATAACGTCTATGATATCGAGAGTATGAGTAATGATGCTGGCAACGTTAAGCGGTATTTGCGTAAATTTAGATCTGGTGCTCCGTCTACTATTTGGCATGAAACTATCAATGATCGTCTGTATGTGTTGGCTACGGGTGTAACTGACACCGCACCACAATTTACAATCAGCAATGGCGATAGCGCAACATTTCAATATCCTGTATTGACTAACAGCCCGCAATCCACATTAGCAAATAGCCTTGTTCGCAAAGACTACGCTGATGCTATTGACGCAAAGAACGTTGCTAAAGCTGGTGATACCATGACTGGTAAACTAACAGTGCCTAGCTTTGTTGATAACACAACAAACATTGGTAAAGACGTATTGCCTTACGTCACTTTAACTGGTGCAGATGATTGGGCTGGCCCTGTTGGACAATCTCGATTTGTTACACCTACTTCTGTTGGTGGCCCTGCTGGTAATAAGGGTGGATATTGGAACATATTATCTCGTCGTGATTCTGCTGGCGGATACGCTGGTATCTTTATTCCATATATGAACAGTGAGAATAAATGCTATATAGGTTCTAATGATAGTGGAACCAATGCACCGATCTGGGCAGATATTTATACAAATCTGAATAAGCCTAAATGGGAAGACGTTGGCGGTAGTGGATTCTTCAATATCGTTACTGATCACATTCAAGCTAAGGACAAATGGGTACGTGCTGGCGGTGCTGCTACTGGCTTTATTCCATATGCTTCCGGTACAACTGGCACAAGTTCTATCGGTACTTCTTCATGGTGGTTCAAGGATAGCTTTGTTGTGAATACAAATACTAAGCTTGTCGATTTTGGCAACTGCACAATTAAAGAAGTAGCAGGAGATCTAGTGTTCTCCGTATAAATAAATCCCCCGAGAGTTATCTAAATACTATTAGATTAACTCAAAGGGGATTATTTTTTATGACTGACGCTTTAAAAATTAATAAGGTGGCACAGACTATTGACGCTATCAACGGCTTTACTATGGCGGTTGGTGGGAAAGAAGTCTATCACCCAGATAATAAGCCGTCTGCTGCTGACCTTAATGTGGTCAATAAAGCGGGCGACACAATGAGCGGTAATTTGATTGCTCCGAAAGTCCTTGTCTCTGCTGCACAAGGCACCGAAGCCAACGCGCTGGCTCGTAAAGATTACGTTGATGGTAAGTTTGCTACTGTAACGGCACCGACTGCTGTTCTGCCTATGATCATTGATGCAAACAAAGCGATCAGTATTAAGCCTGCTGCTGCTAATACCGCTGGCTCTATGTCTGCTGCTGATAAAAGTAAACTGGATGGTATGCAAGGATTCGCTGTTGATGGTAAATCCGAGAAGCTGAAAGGGCCAATTAACTTTGATAGTCTTGAATCAAGTGGATTCTATAACTTGTATTCAGCAAAAGCCACTGGCTCAGTTAACCCGCCACCGTTTGATTACGGCACAATGATCGTTATTGGCTCTGATAAAGATGTAAATACTTTCGTTACTCAAGTAGCAACAGATCAAAGAACTGGGATTAGTTATACCAGAACACGTAATGACGGCACAATGGTATGGACTGGCTGGATTGAAAACGCCAACGAGTTTAGTGAAATGGGATATTCATATCATAATAAATTCGAAATCGGTGGAGACGCTGATACATTTTATCCAGTTGCAATTAATGTCCGTGGGTCTTCTGATGGATTTGGATGGAAGCGGTATTGTTTCTCTCGTGCTTATAATGAAAAGGCACCAGATACTTGGAACAACAAAACTCACAGGGGTGCGCTGACTCTTGCAATCGAAATGACAAACGATTCTGGGTGGGGCGGAAACTCACATAGAGTTAATGTGAGTGAGTTTCATTCTGGATATACAACCGTTGCTGGCGGTCTCTTTTATACAACGCAAAGTCTAATTGTTTGGCTACGCGGCGGTGGTGCTACTTATTGGTTCCATAGCGATGAAGGTATCAAGGGTGGCATTGTTGTTAACTTAGAAAAATACGTTGCACCGGATAAGAAAGATTTTTTGCCAAGAACAATGGAAGAAGCTGGCGTAGGCGTAACTAATGAAATCATGCCTTTGTTTGTCGCTCGTAATGGCGAACTATATGATCGCAATCGTAGAGTTCTAGTTGCTGACGGTTCTATCCCAATGATTGGTGATCTCAAAATCGAGAAAGAGCAAGCTGCATTGATTTTGAAAAACGCCGCTGGAGCTGCCGTTGATAAAGCAGAAAACTATGGCCGTATTAGATTTGAACATGCTACTGGTGATCAACATGTTGAGTTAATGCATTCAGTTCACGATGAATACAGAGCTGGGTATGGATTCAGGGCAAGATCGCGAACGTTTTTTGACCAAGAAAAACAGGTTTGACCCTGCGATCCAGCTGTGATCTTATGCTCCTTTTTCAGGAGTGCCTTCATGTCTATTGATGCTGTTTTTGCTCAGTTTTTCGATGATATTCCCGACCCTCGCCAGCATGCCAAGATTTATTATCCTTTCTACGATGTCCTGTTTCTCACCGTCTGCGCAGTGATCGGTGGCGCAGACGGCTGGGAAGATATTGAAGATTTCGGTGAGGTTCATCTTCCTTGGTTTCAATCCAAGGGGCTGTTTAAAAATGGTATTCCTGTCCATGACACCATCGCCAGGATCATCTCCGGTATCAAACCAGAGCCGTTTCAGGCCGCGTTCGTACGTTGGACTCAAGCCATCAACCAGCACACCGAAGGCGCCTTGGTCGCTATCGATGGCAAAACCCTGCGCAGTTCCTATAACCGTGAAGATCGAACGTCGACCATTCACATGGTAAGCGCCTATGCCGCCGCTAATAAACTGGTGCTCGGACAGATAAAAACCGACGCCAAGTCCAATGAAATCACCGCCATTCCCGACTTGTTGGCGTTGCTCGACATCAAAGGCTGCCTGGTATCCATCGATGCGATGGGGTGCCAAACCGAGATCGTCGAGACCATCCTCCAGCAAAGTGGCGATTACTTGTTGGCCGTCAAAGGCAACCAGCCCAAGTTGTTCGAGGCGGTCCGGCAAGCCCTGGCCCCGCTGGCGGCTACCCCATTATGCGCAGCAACGATGACACTTGATAAGGCTCATGGGCGCATCGATGGTCGTGAGTACCATATCATGGCGGCGGGTGAGTTAGCTGCCCAGTTTCCTCATTGGGAACAGTTGTGCAGCATTGGCGTGGCCATCTCTTATCGCATTGAAAAAATGGAAAAAATCACTCTTGAACAGCGTTATTACATCAGTTCCAAAGCGCTGACGCGGGATGAGTTTTCACGAGCGGTACGTGGGCACTGGGCCATCGAAAATAGCCTGCACTGGGTGCTGGACGTCACGATGGGCGAGGACGATTGCCCAATTTATCGCGGTGATGCCGCAGAGATCCTTGCGTGCATCCGGCACATGGGGCTGAACATGCTCAGGGCTGAAACTTCACGCAAAGCGAGCATCAGACGGAAGCAAAAGATTGCAGGAATGAGCAGTGAATACCTGGAAAAGGTACTCAATGCTGGCCTCAACAAATTGGGTGAATTTTAACAATATGTTCACGCTCTCGCCCTGGGTATGGATTAAGAGTTCTTAAATCAGAAGATAATAAAGGTGGTGCTGGTGCTTGGCTTGATGTTCAAGGCGATGTATTTGCACAAAACTTTATTCAGACAACAGCGCAATCAACTAACGCTGCCTCTTGTACTCGTAAAGATTATGTGGACGCTATTGACGCAAAGAACGTTGATAAAGCTGGCGATACCATGACTGGTAACTTGACTTTTGCTAACGATAGTCAGTTGATTTGGAGTCGCAACTCTGATTTTGCTAAGATTGGATTCAAGAATGATTCCGACTCAGATGCAGATGCCTATATGTGGTTTGAGACTGGAGATAACGGAAACGAGTATTTCAAGTTTAGATATCGTATGAGTGGCGCAACTACTCCGATTGATTTGCTTGATATCGCTAAAGGTAAAGCTGATTTCCATGTTCCGATATACGCGGATGCGGTCAAAAACGCGATGGTGGTAAATGGCAAAGGTAGTATTAGTTTCCAAGATGGGTCTAACACAAGATTCCATTTATTTTCGGAAGGAAACGCAATCAAGATCAATCATGGAATCAACGGTGAAAATGGCATTGTTAATATTCTAAGCGATGGCGCTATTAGCTCAATCGGTACGTTCACTGCTAAAGACTTCTTGCAATCAACAGCACAAACAAACTTGCCAAACGCAAGCACACGTAAAGATTACGTTGATAACTTGGTTAACGTGTTAAAAGGTGATGTTTATTCTAAAGGCGCATCCGACGGTAGATACGTGGATATAGCTGGCGATACCATGACTGGTATTCTTAACATGAAAGACGCACAAGCTGGCGCGGCTACATTCTCAACTGGTGCGAGTGCTGTATTTACAAATGGTCAGTCTAACGCTTGGTATCATATTAATAGACCAGCTGGTGATAATGGACTTGTTATTTCTGAGGGTGTAACTCCGATCAATCAGATTGCTAACTTCTCCGTTGGTAAGATCGATTTAAAACGCGAGACTCAGATTAGCTCTGGTAAGTTACAAATCGAGAACGCTGGACATAATATTCTTGAATTCCATACTCCTGGTAAACACGCCAGAATGATTTGGATGGATGGAACAACCGGTGATTTGAACTTCGGACAATCTAACGGTGCATACGTTGAAGCATCAAGATATATGACTCTAAGAACTGATGGTTCTGGTATTAATCTGAATGGCACAAACTGGGCTAAAGGTTCACATGCATTTCTAGATCAATGGGCAAGACAAGCTCCGCTTAACGTCGATTTCGGTACTGTAAATGGTGGCTCTGATTATTATCAGATTGCGAGTGGTAGAACAGTTGCCACTGGCGCTGGATATACAACTGATACCGAATTCGGTGTATTGCGTTCCGGTAATATTTGGGGTCAAGCTGTTATCAGAGTTGGATCTGGTGAAGCTGCAACATCAAAATCTCAGTTCGCGTATACATTCGATATTAGCGGTAACTTCTCTGCTGCAAACGTTCGCATTACATCCGATGCTAGATTGAAATCTGACTTTAAGCCGATTGAAAATGCTTTGTATAAAGTAGAACAGTTGACTGGTAAGACTTATATCAAGCAAGGTAAAGAAGAACGCGAAGCGGGTATTATTGCACAAGACTTGCAAAAGGTACTGCCTGAATCTGTCGGTGAGTTCAATCACGCTGATGGTAATAAATATCTGAGTATCGAAATGGCGGGCGTTAATGCTCTGCTGATTGAAGCAATCAAAGAACTATCTGAGAAAGTTAAACAACTGGAGGCAAGGGGGAAGTAATTCCCCTTTGATTTAATATGACAGTACCTAATATCCCATTCTGGCTATCTGATGCTAATACAGAGTTCGGTGGCAATGGATGGGCAACTGATATATGCGCTAAAGCTGGATTGGCATTACCTGTCAATCTAATTAATTTAGCTGGGAGAAGTAGCGATACAAAGATTGTTATGACAATCGGTGTATTTAATCCCGGATATGAAAATCAGATCGGCTATTTTAGTAATGCTGCTGGTGCTATATCACCTAATACCCACAAAGGCAGACTGATTACCACTATTGGCGGATTCGATGATCAGCCAGATCTTCTATATGTCGGAGTAGATAAGCCATCTCCATTGACAGTAACAATAGAAGGCGCTGGGACGATGATTATTCCAGCCGGAGAGGGAAAAATTAGATGGCCAGGAATTATTAGTTGGCTATGGGCTAGAAATGGCCAAAAGGTAAACGTAACTCTTAAATCAGATTCTTAATAAGGAGATATATGGAAATCGAAAGCAAACACTTTAAAGCGATAGAACTCCGTTGCAAGTGTCCGAACTGTAGACAACAGAAAGCACACCAAATCACACCAGACGCGCTAGGCCGACTCGAAAAACTTAGAGATAGGGTTAATCGCCCCATTGCTCTAACGAGCGCCTATCGCTGCGGTATGCATCCAGAAGAAGCGAAGAAAGCACAAGCAGGACAACATAACAAAGGCACTGCTTTTGATATCGCCGTTTCTGACGGTGCTCAACGAATGGAGATCGCTAGACTCGCTATGGAGCTGGGATTTAACGGGATTGGTGTCGCCAAGTCTTTCGTGCATGTTGATTGCAGAAACTCAACGCCTGTTATGTGGACATATTAAGTCTCTAAATATAGTTATATTATAACTATTAAGGAGAATAAAATGTCAAAAATTATTAACTTCCGAGTTATGCGAGGCACTACTTTACGCCAGATGTTCAAATGGGAAGATTTCGGATTGGTAGCTGGCGATGTAACTTGTATTGCTCGGGAAGAAATTACGTCAAACGGTGTTAGTGCTGCTGCTAAGTTTAAATGTGGTATTAGCTATGAAGGGCTGGAAGTTTATCTGTCGAATGTAGAATCACAACGACTACGGAATTATAATCGCTACGCTATTGCTGTCCAGCTTAATAATGGTGATGTGGTGCCGTGTCTGAGTGGGTACGTGGAGATTCGATAATGATCAACATTAAGAACTTCACGCCGTCAGATTGGCTTAAAATAGGTGGACTTATAGTAGCATTGGTAACGGCTTATAACATGATTGGATATACGTCAGATAAGGTAAGCAATCACGATCGCCAATTATCATGGCTACAGGGAGCTGCCAAATCACAAGATACCGAACTAGCTTTGATAAAACAGCGACAAGATCAAACCGATAAACAGTATGTTGCTATCGGTGAAAAGCTTGAGAAGGATCGAATTAGAAACGAGGCTATTTACGAAAAAGTCAACGATACTCTTTCGCAACTTCAAGTTTCAATCGCTAAGTTAAACGCTACTATGGAATCCATTCAGCGTGAAAATAAAAAGGGCCGCTAATGCGGCCCTTTTTATTGTGATTGCTCTGTTCGCCAGATCATTCTTTCAACTTCACTTTCACCGACTATTTCAATAGCCTGCTCTTTCGTGATCTCAATACTAGCCCACCCGAACTCAGGATCTTTTTCCTTCTGCTCGTTGAACCATTTAGCCATAGCTCTGTTCGGCTTACCAAGTGGCTTGCGATACGCTACTGATTCGATACCCTCTTCATCGAAGTACCGATAGAATCTGTTTTCAATGACTGCCCTGACACCATCAGAACGAGCCGCATTACTTGCTCTCTGAGTTCTAGGCTTAGACTCGCCAACAAGTTCTTCTGGGTCGATACCCTTCGCTTTCAGCATAGCAAGAACTTGATCTATCTCTGCTTTGCGCTTGCTGTCGTGATACTGATTAAACGAAGTGTACAAGCGATCAGAAAGCTTGGCGAACTCGTCCTGTTTCATATCTACATGTTCGAGATAGCCAGTAATCGAATCTCTTGACCCAAGAATTTCTGAAACGATGTCGTACTTATCAGCGATGCCCAATACCATGTTAGTCCTCATTAAGTTTCTTGATTTCGTTTAAGAACTTTTCGGTGTCAGACTCGAACACGATAACGTTATTACCAGATTTCTTTCCAGTACCAACATTAACACCGAATACTTTTTTGTGACCATTAGTTAATTTGACGTTAATTTTACATAGATTGGCAGTTCTGTCAACGATTACTTCTGAGATTAGCTGCCGCAATACTAATCGCTGCTCATCGATACTAAGCTGGAATACCTCTTTGATTACTGTAGTAGGCAAGGTAACGATCTTGCTTTCATCTGCTATCTGCATTTTAACAGAAGTAATGTCTTGATATGCTTCTTTCAGGCTATCGACATCACCAGCTTCAACTAGCATTTCCTTTACTTTCTCAAGCTTAGCCAAACGCTCTGTAAGCTCTGGCAACTTACTAACTATCTGATTGCTTATACTCTTGTAGGTAATGCGGCCCAAGCATTCCACTAGCGTCTGATCGAAGTTTCGGATCATCTTCTGATTACAAGCGCCAACTTTTGATCTCGAACATTTCCTATACTTCTCGCCACCGCTCCCGATCTGAATACTCATAGCAGCACTACAAGAGCAAAAAATCATATTGTGAAATGCAGTGCCATTACTCTTTCGACCTGGCTTTTCGCCGTTGATCTGAATCTTCTGCCAAGTCTCAAAATCACATACCGCAGGAAATGCACCTGATATAGAGCTAACGAGTTCACTATTAGAAGTTCTTACCTCATTGCCGTTATCATCAAACGCTTTCTTAGACTTAGTGGTAAAGAAATCTTTCGTGCCATATAAAGCGGAGTTCTCAATCGCTATTCTGACGGAAGTGTGACCCCAATTTGATCCGCGACTTGACTTAAATCCACGTCTGTTTAGTTCAGCGGCTATACCCAATGCGCCTACACCCTGCAATCGGAGATCAACTATCAGCTTTATGATCTCTGCTTTCTCATTGAAAACAAACTTATCATCGACTTTATCAAGCCAGAACGGCCAGCGACTAACATCACCTTTCTGACGCTTTGACTTATAAGCAGCGGCAACAAGATCGGACTTTCTCTGGCTTTCTTTCTCTGCCAGATCAGCACTGAACATCAGCAATATGTTTTGCACAACATCATTAACATTCGCTTTTGTGTAAATCTGATTCTTGTCAAGTATTACCAGATTGCACCCATGCTGAACTGTTATCTGTTTGATTAGCTCTCTGGTATGCTCCCATCCACGGCGACTAAGACGATCTGTTGATTCGAATAACACATAGCTACCACGAGGAATTTTACCCTCTTCCATTGCTTTGATTAGCTGTTCGAACATAGGCCGTTTGATCGACTTCCAGCCACTGACACCGAGATCGCGAAAGCTCGTTTGTTGTAGCTCGACCCCGTTTGCACCGCACCATTGCTGGGCTGCTTTAACCTGGCGGTTTATACTGTCGCCATCCGCTTGCTGACTGCTTGAAAAACGAGCGTATAGCCAAGCTTTTGATTTCATTACTAAATCTCGGTGAATTAACTCGTGTGTATTTTACACTCTAACAAGCAGCACTGGAACACGGTGACCCTGAGCGATACGCTGGCCTGCGATCTGTGGCAAGGCTGGGTGCACCACTCCTATGAGCGGGTGGTCGCCGGCCTGCCCAGGGCCAAACGGCCGCAAGCCCCGGCACTATGATGTCTGTGAGCCACCCCATGCCAAAGCAGCCCAATCTGGTCCCGCTGAGCGAGCCGCATATCCCCGCCCTTATCACCCTGTTCGAGCAGTCGGTGCGCCAACGCGGCCCCGAACACTACAGCGAGGCGCAGGTGGAGCAATGGGCCCTCGGCGCCCATCATCCGGGCCTTGCCAGCCAGTTGCGTGATCACCACGGCTGGGTGCTAGAGCAAGGGGGCGCCATACTCGGCTTTGTCACCCTCAGCGACGATGGTCACCTGAGCCTGCTCTATGTGAGCGCCGATCATCAACGGCAGGGGCTCGGTGGCCGCTTGCTCGACACCGCCCTCAACCAGGCCGGTCGGCTCGGTATCAAGACCCTGACGACGGAGGCCAGTGCCTTCAGCTATGGGCTATTTTTACGGTATGGCTTTCAGCTGACCGGATTGGAAAGCGTGGAGCGCGGCGGGGTCGGGTTTATCCGCTATCGTCTGCACTGGCGCTTGCCAAGCTAGGTCCAGCCACTAAAATACGCACAGTTTTTCCGTATTGTTGAGGATTTAAGCCGCCATGGTTGTAGAAAGCGAAGGCTATATCGCCCTGATTGAGTATCTGGTGGAGAGTCTGGGACTGTTTGAAGCCCAGCAACAGAGCAGTGGTGAACAGACCATCGAAGATCTGGTGAGCAGCCGGGTCGCTGGCAACCTGATGGCCATCTGCGAACAGAACCCGCAGCTCGATCCCAAGTTGCGCTTCATGATCATGCAAGAAGCCGATGCCGTGGTCGCCGATCTGGAAGAGGTGCTCTCCGCCGTCTGGCTGCGCGCCCCGACCCCGCCCCAGCAAGCCTTTCTCGAAGAGTTCATCGATCTCATCAAGAACCTGTTTGACGGCGCCATCAGCTAGCCCGTCGAGACAGCTTGCCGCCGTGGCGCACACTCGTGCGCCGAATATCCCCGCCAACAGCCTAAATGAAAAGGGCCGCCTTCAACGGGCAGCCCTGCTTGCTATCATTTCAACTCATCAAGCTTTTCAATGACTTTTAATGAATATCGAGGCAAGAAATGTGTCTGGTCTTGGCTTCCATCCTTGGAAGCTACCCAGTTAGGCAAGGTCGATCCGCTTTAGTTCCCGGCCATGACCCATTTTTTTTACGATTTTTTTCACTGCGCTGACACTCAGCTTGTTCAGCGCTACCTGACCGCCAAAAAAAGCCGCAAATGCGGCTCTTTTTCATATGGCAAACAGGGCGTTGTCGAACGCGGTACAGCCTCTTAGCGAGTCAGGCTCGGCGGCAAACAGACACCTATGCCACCCAGTCCGCAATACCCTTCCGGGTTCTTCTCCAGATATTGCTGATGGTAATCCTCCGCGTAATAGAAGGGCGCCAGCGGCAAGATGCGGGTGCTGATGGCGCGGCTGTCGCCACTGGCCATCATGGCCTGCTGATAGGCCGCCATGCTCTGCTGGGCGATGACCTGCTGGCTCTCGTCGGCATAGAAGATCACCGACCGGTACTGGGTGCCAATGTCACCGCCCTGGCGCATACCCTGGGCCGGATCATGCTGCTCCCAGAACAGCTTGAGAAGATCGCCGTAGCTGATCACCTTGGGATCAAATACCACCTGCACCGTCTCGGCATGGCCGGTCAGCCCGCTGCACACCTCTTTGTAGGTCGGATTCTGGGTAACACCGCCCTGATAGCCAGCTGCGGTGGAGTACACCCCGGGCTGTTGCCAAAACAGGCGCTCCACACCCCAGAAACAGCCCATGCCAAACCAGGCTACCGCCATCTCTTCAGGCCAGGGGCCCTGGGTCAGGTGGCCATTGACCGCATGTTGCTGGCCAATCACCATCGTCTCGCGGCGTCCCGGCAGCGCGTCTGCCGGTGAAATAATCTGTTCCATGAACCCTGTCCTTGTATAAAAACCTGTGCGATTGCACAGCTGACGAAAAGGAGTCTCGAAGATAACAGGTTATGAGCCGGGATCAACCAAGGCCGCAGCCACGCTGGGGTAGCGGCATCCTTCAGTGCCCGGCAATCGCCCGATGGGGTCCCTCATCCCCGGTCAGCCCAAATGGTGGCAAAAAACGTAAAAATCAATATTTAGTCTTGATTTGTGAATTTATTTTCATATATTGAGCCCATTGCTGTTTTTTTATGGAAGAAACCTCAAGTGCGTGAACGTGAACCCAGCCTGGTCTATGCCTTTCGGCAGTCTACCCCCTATGTCAACGTGCACAGAGGTGCCACCTTCGTGCTGATGATGGGCGGGGAAGCCATCTGCCACCCCAATTTTGCCAATATCGTCAGCGATATCGCCCTGCTACAGACCTTGGGTATTCGCCTGGTGCTGGTGTTTGGCTCACGCCCGCAAAATGATGAGGCGCTGGCTCGCGCCGGTATCGAGGCCCAGTACCACAGACGGATCCGGGTCACGGATGATGCCAGCTTCACCATCATCAAACAGGTGTGTGGCGGCCTGCAGTACGACATCACCGCCCAGCTCTCCATGGGGCTGGCCAACACCCCCATGCAGGGGGCGCGCATCAGCGTGGTGAGCGGCAACTTCGTCACCGCCCAGCCGCTGGGGGTAGATGATGGCATCGATTTTTGCCACAGCGGTCGGGTACGCCGCATCGACGTGGAGGGGATCACCCGCCAGCTGGATAAGAAGAGCCTGGTGCTCATCTCCCCCATCGGCTGCTCGGTCACCGGCGAGAGCTTCAACCTGAGCTCGGAAGAGGTCGCCCGCCGGGTGGCGGTGGATCTGAAAGCAGACAAGCTCATCTGTTTCAGCAGCACTCAAGGGGTAATGGACAGACATGGCGAGGCCATCTCCGAGCTCTTCCCCGAGCAGGCCGAAGAGCTGCTGGTGGAGCTGGAGCAAGCAGGGGAAGAGATGTCCGGTACCGCCCGCTACCTGCGCGCGGCCATTGCCTCCTGCCGTGGCGGCGTGCCCCGCTCCCATCTGGTGAGCTATCAGGATGATGGCGCCATGCTGCAAGAGCTGTTCAGCCGCGACGGCCTCGGTACCCAGATTGTACGGGAAAGTGCCGAGCGGGCCCGCGCCGCCACCATAGAAGATATCGGCGGCATTCTCGATCTCATCCGCCCGCTGGAGGAAGAAGGGATCCTGGTGCGCCGCTCCCGCGAGCAGCTGGAGATGGAGATCGACAAGTTCACCATCATAGAGCGCGACGGCCTCATCATCGGCTGCGCGGCGCTCTACTGCTTCATGGAAGAGGCGATGGCGGAGATGGCCTGCGTCGCCATTCACCCCGAGTATCGCAACTCAAACCGGGGGGATCAGCTGGTAGCCAAGGTGGCCGAGCGGGCCAAGCGGCTCGGCATTCGCCGTTTGTTCGTGCTCACCACCCGCTCCATTCACTGGTTCCGGGAACGGGGCTTCGATCCACTGGAGGTGGAAGACCTGCCGGTGGAACGGCAGCACTTCTACAACTGGCAGCGCCGCTCTAAAGTTTTGTCAAAGACCATTTCGTAAGTTATTGATCTTGTGTCGGGTTGTCGCCGATTGTTAACTTTTTCACAATCTCGATTGACAGTGCAATCCAGCGCAGGGTATTTCTAATTGTACTCCACCGCCTGCGGTGGAGCCAGAAGAGGAGCGCTGCCCAGGCAGCCCGAGGGAGGACGCCAGCGTCCGATGAACTTGGGTCAGGGGGTGCAGCGCCGAGACGAGTGAGGCAACTGGATACCTCAACGTCGGCTGCGGGGGCTGAATCCTCCGGGCTGTCATCGGTAGTGGTCATCCCCCACCGAGCCCCACAAGGGGCTGGTACGGGATGGGCTCTGCAGGTGGAGTGCTTCTGGCCGGGATAGCTTCTCTGATTCCTGCCATTTTCAGCCTCCTCCTCTCTTTTTGCCCGATGGATCCAGATTTTTCAATTAAGACAGGAGTAAGCAATGAGCCCGATCAATGTCGCCAAGTTTGGCGGAACCAGTGTCGCCAATGCCGCAGCCATGAACCATTGCGCCGACGTGGTGCTGGCCAATCCGGCCACCCGGGTGGTGGTCCTGAGCGCCAGCGCCGGTGTCACCAACCTGCTGGTGGCCCTGGCCCAGGGCGATCTGGACGAGGCTGGCCAAGAGGCTCAGCTGGCTAAACTGGCCGAGATCCAGCAGGCCATACTGACGGCGCTGGGCGACCCAAGCGATGTGAGTACCCTGATCCATGCCACCCTCAGCGAGATCCGCACCATGGCGCGCCAGGCCAGTCAGCACACGGATGCCGAGCTGGCCGATCGCCTCATCGCCTGCGGCGAGCAGATGTCCACCCGCCTCTTTCACGAGCTGCTGCGCCAGCGCGGCGTCAAGGCTCACTGGCAGGATATACGTCAGCTGATGCGCACCGACAGCCGCTTTGGCAAGGCGACCGTGGATCTCGCCGCCACCCGCATCCTCTGCCAGCAGGCGTTGGCCCCCCTGCTCGGCGACAGCCTCATCATCACCCAGGGCTTCATCGGCTCGGATGCCGACGGTCGCACCACCACCTTGGGTCGGGGCGGTTCCGATTACAGCGCAGCACTGCTTGCCGAAGCGCTGGATGCGAGCAGCATAGAGATCTGGACCGACGTGCCCGGTATCTACACCACGGATCCGCGCCTCGTCACCCGCGCCCGCCCCATCCCCGAAATAAGCTTCGTCGAGGCGGCCGAGATGGCCACCTTCGGCGCCAAGGTACTGCACCCGGCCACCCTGCAGCCTGCGGTACGCCAGGACATACCCGTGTTTGTCGGCTCGGCCAAGGATCCGGCGGCCGGCGGCACCTGGATCCGTGCCAGCACCCGCACCAGCCCGCTGTTTCGCGCCGTGGCCCTGCGCCGCCAGCAGGTGCTGGTCACCCTGCATAGCCTCAACATGTTCCACGCCTATGGCTTCCTGGCCGAGGTGTTTGGCATCCTGGCCCGTCACCGCATCTCGGTGGATCTCATCACCACGTCGGAGGTGAACGTGTCGCTGACCCTGGATCACACCGGCAGCCAGAGCAACGGCGAACCCATGCTCAGTGACAAGGTGCTGGCCGAGCTGGGTCAGCTGTGCAAGGTAAAGGTCGAAACCGGGCTGGCCCTGGTGGCACTCATCGGCAACCGCATGAGCGAGGCGGCCGGGGTGGGCAGCCAGGTCTTTGACGCCATCCGCGAGCACAATATCCGTATGATCTGTTACGGCGCCAGCACCCATAACCTCTGCTTCCTGGTCAAGGAAGAGGAGGCTGGCCACATCGTCAACCGCCTCCACCAGGAGCTGCTCGACTGAGCCAGCCAGGATTTGACACTGCATAAATGAGGGGCACCCAGGGTGCCCCTCATTGCGTTGCTACGAGTGTCATTGACCTAGATACCCGCGCCCGCTTAGACCACCAGGGTGGGCACCGGCAGCAGACAGGCGCAGATCTCCTCGCGCAGGCCAGCAAGCCGGGCCAGCAGCGCCGCCTGGTCGAGCCCGGCTTCGTCAGGCCCCAAGTTGTCCACCAGCTCGGCGAAGTGCTCGGTCACCGCCCGCTCCAGCCAGTCGAGCCGACGCAGGGTGAGCGGGCCGCAGCTCTTGCCGCTGAGATCATCCTGGATGTCGAGCCTGTGGCTGCGATACATGTCGCGCCACCAGTTGGCGGCGAGCGCCGCGTCGCTGGCCAGTGCCGAGCTCCACTCCCCCTGCAAGCCCTGCAAGCGGGCCAGCACGGGGGCGCTGGCGCCCTCCCGTGTCAGGTATTGCAGCTCGCGCTGCACCCAACTCAGGCAGAGGCCGCGCCAGTAGCGAAACTGCGGCAGAGGGTCCGGCTCGTCGAGCCAGAGGCCCGAGAGAGTGCGGGTCTCCAGCCGCTCGGGCACATGAAACTGGGGATCGGCGAGACCGTTTGAGTTGAATTCATGATGGGGATCGAACGGCCACATGTAGCCAAAGTCGAACACGGTGATCTGCTGGCCATCGTCGAGCAGGTTGCCCGGGCTCGGATCCCAGTCAAACCAGCCCCAGTGGGCAAGCTCGGCCTGCACCGCCAGCATCTGAGCCAGATTGCGCTCGTTGAGATCATGCACAGGCACGCCCCGCAGCCAGGGGGAGATAAGCAACCCGGCCCGGGCCGAACCAAAGCAGGTACAGACCACATTGGAGAGAATGGTGGGGTGCAGCTCGCGCAGGGCCTCTATCTCGCGCCGCCGCTCCAGCTCGGTCAGGAAGGCGGTCTTGCCATCGACGTTGGCCACCAGGGAGTCGTGCCGGCGCCGTTTCAGGCACCAGTGATGTCCGTCCACCTTGAGGTGAAACACCTCGGCGGTGAGGCCGTGACGATACACCTTGAGCACGGTGGGATGATCCGCCTTGAGTCTCACCAGCTGCGCCAGTGGCAAGGGGCAATCCCGCTCGCGCCCAATCCGGATCTCCTCCTTGCTCTCCAACATGCGGAGCAATCTTGCCTGACGTGCCGCTACCTTGGGATTCATACATGCACCTCCATCATTATTGAGAGACTAAGCAGTAAGGCAGGCACAGACCAGAGGCAAAGCGTCATGATGACGCTTTCATCACACAATGAGTGTGACCGTCCGATCCGGATCACAGTTTGCATGGCTTCATGGTCACGACATATTCATTGTCTTGTCATTAAATTGACAACAAGGAACAAGCCCCCCACCATCGGGTCAAATTAAATGCAGCAGCCAGTTGCCGTCATCACTCGCTCAAAGGATGAGCTCATATGAAAGTCCCCCCTTCAGCACGCTTGTCAGCCAGGGTACCCAGCCTGCCCTCTCTGCTGCTTGGCGTGCTGGCCGCGCTGCTGCTGCTGACCCTGATACTGCCGCTGATTAATCCCGGCAGCTGGCTAGGTCGGGCCCAGCCGCTGGTACTGGGGCCTGCCGATCAGCCGATTGCCACCCTCACCCGTCACGCCCTGCTCTACAAGAGCGACAGCCGAGGCCTCTACCTGGTGGTGCGCAGCCAGTGGCAGTTGCAGGGGCCGCTGCAGGAAGGGGACAGGGTTCGGGTGGAGTTGCTCAA
Organism: Aeromonas popoffii; assembly: GCF_037818705.1. Lineage (NCBI taxonomy): Bacteria > Pseudomonadati > Pseudomonadota > Gammaproteobacteria > Aeromonadales > Aeromonadaceae > Aeromonas > Aeromonas popoffii. The sequence continues at coordinate 2,632,007 of NZ_CP149129.1, forward strand.
CGAACGGGGGGAGCGGATCGATCAACTGAATCAAGCGGTATACAAGCGGCAGGTGTGCAGCGAAACCCGCTGTACCCTGGATCTCAACAGCACACTAAGGGCGCCAGACGATGCCCTATCCAGCCGCTATCAGCTGCGGATCGGCCTGCTGCTGGCGGATCGCCCCGAGAGTGCCGACTTCAGCCAGATCCTGCAGACCCTGCCGGAGCAGGGCTTCAACCTCAGCTACCTCTTCACCAGTCTGGTGCTGGTGCTGGCCCTGAGCGCCGCCGTGCTCAGAACCGTGCTGCCCCGCCTCAGACGCAGCTTGCGCTGGCGGATCATCGGCAGCCTGCTGCTCGGCAACCTCACCTTCGTGCTACTGCACGGCTTCGTGGTGTTCAAACTGGGGGAGTTTCTGCTCTGGTCAGGCTTTCGGCCCGAGCACTACTACCTCGCCTGGGGCAGCATGGTGCTGGGCTGGAGCCTGTGTGCACTGGCGGGTTTCAATCTCTACATGGGGCTGGTCTTTACCGCACTTTCCGGAATCGGTTTGCTCGCCAACTTCATGAAAATTGCCATCTACGGGGTGCCGCTGGGCGGGGACGATCTCGGTAACCTGCTGGCGCTGCTGCGTATCCTGTTGGGGCAACATCCCGTGTTGCCAGTGCTGGGCGCCAGCCTGCTGCTGTTTCTCTGCTGGCGTTTCGCCCTGTCACGCTGGATCCTGCGCACCGCCGCCGCCACCGCCGCCTTCTTTGCTCTGTGTGTATTCGCTACCCAGACCGGCAACAAGCTGCTGGGAGCCAACATTCGCTACGTGGACAGGGCGGTCAACTATCACAGGGACATCATACGGGCCGGCCCTGGCCTCTACCTGTTCAATCTGGTGGACGAGATGCTGCAAAATGGCAGCGTGTTTCGCTACCCCTTGCAGATCAATGAGCTCACTCCCCAGCTCAGCCATGCGAGCGAGGTGCAACCCCCCCGCTTCGATCTGGTGATAGTGCTGCAGTACGAGTCGCTCTGGCTCGGTTGGCAGGGCAAGATCTGCGCCCCACCCCCTACCCTGAGCCTGCCCGCCAGCGTGCAGCAGTGGCACAAGACCATCCACTCTCCCACCACGGGCGGCATGACGGTGCTGGCCGAATTCGAGATGAACACGGGCCTGCCGGTGGGCCTGCTCAGGCAAGGGGTCGTGCCTTACTACTACCTCTCCGAGCAGGTGCCCGGCCTTGCGCAAAGTGCCAAGCAAAGTGGCTACAAGACCCTGTTTGCCCACCCCTATGTGGAGAAGTTCTGGGGCCGCGCCAAAGCGATCCCGGCCCTTGGTTACGAGGAGCGCTGGTTCGATAGCCACTTCACCACGCTCGAACATAAAGGGCTCTATATCTCGGATGATGCCCTGATCGATCACCTGCTCAAGCGCAGCGAACAGGATAACCAGCCATTGTTTGCCTATGCGGTCACCATGCAGGGCCATGGCCCCTTCGACGGGGATCGCTATCAGGCCCAACAACTCGACAAGGCCTGCCCTGATCAGAGCGCAGCAGAGCGCCAGCTGCTCAACACCTACTACACGGGCGTGGTGGATGCCATGGCCTCGCTGGAGCGGCTGCTCAAGACTCTGGACCAGTCCGGCAAGCGGTATCTGGTGGTAGCCTTTGGCGATCACCAGCCGTTCCTGATGTCGGCAGGCAAGGGGATTCATGGTGACAAACCGCCTCGCGATGCCACTTACCAGATCCCCATGATGGCCTTTACCCGCAATGATGGTGGTATCTCACTCGCGCAGCAGTTTGCCCCTGTGCGCCAGCTCTACCAGATGGGCCAGGCCACCCGCCAGCTGCTGGCGGGAGACTTGACCCCAATCCCGGAGCTGGCCCTGCTCCATCCTGTGCTGGGTGAAGAGAAGGGATTCGACGTCTCGCCCCTGGTGCCACAGATCCGGGCCAGCTTCCGGCCGGATGCCCTGCCCTGATCCCGAACCTGAGAAAGGCAAAGAGGCCGCTGTTGCGGCCTCTTTGCATACTACGGTTGACGGGATGACTCACTCGCCAAGCCAAGGTTCGCACAAGGTGAGGGTCTGGGCATCGAGATCCAGCTCAACCTCGATGCCAAGAGGCAGGGTCAGCATGGGGTGGGTGTGGGCGCAGTCAAACTCCGCCAGGATAGGAAAGGCCGGCTCCCCCACCACCTCCAGCAGGATATCGAGCGGCCGCTTGCCACTGCCCTGATGGTTGAACAGCTCGTGCTTGCCGAGAACCAGGGCGCCGATGCGGTCAAACACCCCGCACAGCTTGAGATGGGCAAAGGAGCGCTCCACCGTATCCGCTGTCAAGAGGCTGTCTTCCAGCAGCAGAATATCCCCGCGCGCGATGGCTGGCATATAGGGGGAGTCCCAGATCCCCGCCATGGTATTGAGGTTGCCACCCACCAACCGTCCCCGCACCCGACCAGCCCCCACCGAGATCTGCCGGTTAGGCTGACACTGCTTGGCCCGCGTCTGGTTTTCCCAATCGAGCCGCTCGTCGGTCCAATAGGCTGGGGTCGGCAAGGTATGAGGCACGGCGCCCCCACCAGCCAGGCAGATCTGGCTAAACCCGGCCAGGGTCTCATCCACCAACGGGGACAATTCACCGAACGAGGCCACCAGCGCCGGGCCATAAAAGGTAACGAGGCCGGTTTTGGCATAAATGCCGAGCAGCAGGGCCGTCACGTCCGAGTAGCCGATGATGATCTTGGGATCCCGCTTGAGCGCATCAAAATCGAGATAGGGCAACAGGGAGTTGGAATTACTGCCGCCAATCACCGACATGATGCAGCGCACCTCGGGGTCGCGAATAAGGGCATTGAGCTCTTCGGCCCGCGCAGCGATGGAGCCGGATCGCCAGTGATCCTGCTGGCCGGTCAGGCTGCCCGCCTTGAGCCTGAAGCCCTGCGCTTCCAGAAAAGCCCTTGCGCGAGCAAAGCGATGTGGCGCCCAGGCCGTGGCCGCGCTGGAGGGGGAGAAAAAACCTATGGTATCGCCAGGTTTAAGCCCTGGCGGCTTGAGTAACATCATCGCAAGAAATCCTGTTCCGAATATGGCCATCCAGGGCATGGCGCCCACAAAAGAGGACTCATAATAGCCACTCCATGATCCTGCCGTCACCAGGAAAAGATGACAGCGTCAACGTACTGGTCAGCTCCAACCGGTGGATGATCACGGGCTCAAGCCCAAGCATGGGGGTACGGAACGCGCCACTCGCTCGTCAGTTTAGAGCCGTACTGCGTATAGAGGCTGACCCTCAAGAGCAGGTAGCGGATCGGTCGCCATCCACCCACTCCGGGGCGCAGAAACTGAAAAACCGGCAGCAGGTTGCCGGTTTTTCAGTGTTCTCAAGGGATCAGACCAACCTCAGTAGGGATCAGACCAACACGGCGGTACCGCTGATGCTGACCATCAGCATGCTGCCGTTTTGCCCCACCACCTCGTAGTCGATATCGATGCCGACCACCGCATTGGCCCCCAGTGCGCGGGCACGTTCTTTCAGCTCATCGAAGGCAATCTCGCGGGCACGGGCCAGCTCTTTTTCGTAAGCACCGGAGCGGCCGCCTATGATGTCGCGGATCCCGGCAAACAGATCCTTGAAGATGTTGGCGCCGAGGATGGCTTCGCCAACGACGATGCCGCGATATTCACGAATGGTCTTGCCTTCCAGAGTGGGGGTGGTTGAGAGGACCATCTTGGTTTCCTTATCGATTGTACTGGGGAGAGAGCCTAAAACAGCGATAGTTTCCAGGCAAGCAAACAGACTCGATGCGTGTCTGTTGGATCATGGTGGCTGGTGTTCGGAGGGGAAGGCTCCGCAGAGAGTGGTCATCAACCAACGGACGACAACGCCTAGCAACCGGCAAGACAAGCACCAAAAGGCGCTCATTAGCCGATTTGGCTCAAACTTCAAGTGATACAAGTGTCAGTTGTGACCCATTTCGCCTTTCCATAGGGTGAGTCTGTCCCGGCCCTACGCCGGAGACTGACCCACTTCGTCACGAGGACAGCATCATGATGCAGCTCGACACCCGACCACCTCACCCCAGCCCCTCAACGCGGGTACGTTTCCACGCAAGCCACCTCGCCGAAGCCGGTACGGAGGCCACGCCATGACCACGATCACCACACTGGATCTGGGGGATCAAGGCCTGCTGGCAGCCTACCTGTCTGCGGCCTCACCGGCCCTACTCAACCAGAGCTATGCCAATCTGCTGCTGATGCAGCAGTCCCTGGCCAGGAGTGAGCTCGACTCATCTTTGGCCGTCAAGATTGAGGCCTACCAGGCGCAGATGCTCAACCAGGCGCGCTACTACCAACAAGATAACCTGCCTGGCTTTATCAATCTGATGAGCCATGGCTCGAATTTCTACGCCCTTGTCGCGGCGTTCAACCGGCTGCTCGGCCAGGATGACGATGCGGCTGTGCTGGCCGGGCGAGCCCGGTTGGCAGAACAGCTGACCTCGCTGGCCGATCAGGCCCAGAGTTACCGGCTCATGGCCCAGACACTCAATACCCGGTTCCAGATCGCCTGGGGTTCGCTGCGTCCCCTGATGGACAACTTCCTTGGGGTGATCACTCGGCTCGAGCAGGATCTGATCGCCGACGCCCAGCGCCAGGCCAAGGCCATCGACGCACTGAACCAGGCCATAGCGGCAAACATTCAGGCCATTGTCGACGAAGGTGGCAAGGCCGGTGACGGCGTAGGCCAACTGGGCCGCGCTATCGTGACCTCGTTGGCGCTGGAGGAAACCCCCGCCGGCAAGCCTGCCGCTAGTCAAAGCTCAGCCAAGGGGTCAGACCAGCAGACCCAATACATGATCTCCGGTATCCAGGCCCTGTCATCCGGCATAGCCGGTGCCAGCCTGGCGGCCAAGGAGCTCAAGGCCAATACCCAGAAACTGGCACTGGCCTACCAGGCGCTGGCCGAGACCAACGCCATACTGACGGTCGCAAAGTCAGTGCAGGCCCAAAACCAGCTGTTTGTCAGCACCTACGAGACGGTAGCCCGGGCGATCACTGGCCTGCCCCTGGGCTGGCAAAAGGTGGCCGATGCCTATCAGAGCGCCGTACCCGTGGTGGCCGACCTCAATAACAGCGGCGATGTACGTCTGCTCAGGCGCACCCTGGCGCTGAATACCCAATCCTGGCAACAGCTCTCCGATCAGGTGAATGACATCAAGGCCGCCTACGCCGGCAACGGCGTCCTGCCCGACGCTTAATCCCACCATAAAAGGACGATAGACATGATGAATGCAACCATCTCCATGGACCAGAGCATGGCCGGTCAGGCCGGGCAAGCGCTGCAGATCCAGACCTATTGCAACAGCGTCAAGCAACAAGTGCCAGTGGACTTCAGCCAGTTCCCGAATCTCAAGGAGAATCAGACCCAGATCAACCAGGGACTGGACGTCGCCAAAGGGCATGCGGACCTGTACCTCAACCAGATCCAGCCACAGATCATCACCAACATCAGTAACATCTCCAACTACTACGCCCTGCAAAATGCCATCCCGACCGTGCTCCCCCCCGGTTCCACCAAGGCCCAGTGGCTCAGGCAGTTGAACGTTATCAAGGAACAAGCCACCGAGTACCATAAGATCTCTTCCGATACTCGTCTCATTATCCTGGATCTCAACAACCAGCTGATCATCGACTCTCGCAACTTCCAGGGCATAGTGGTGAACCTCAACAGCAAGGTACAGGGTGACAACGGGGTGCTGGCTCAGCTCAACGGTGACATCGACAAGGTCAACGCAGCCATCGACGGCGCCATCGCCGGCATCGTGGTTGGGGGGTTGTTAGTGATTGGCGGAGCCTTCGTCACCGCCATAGGCGCAGTGGCCGACTTCGTCACCGCTGGCACCTCGACGCCTGTGGTCATCGGTGGCGTCGCCATGATGGTTGCAGGTGCCGCCGGTATTACGGCAGGCTCCATCGTGCTGCACAACTCGTTGGGCGCCCGCCAGGATCTGTACCAGAAGCGCAGCAGCCTCAACAGCGAGGTACTGATCGCCACCCAGATCGGCAATGGTTATCAAGGGCTCCAGGTGCAGGCCCAAAACGCTGTCTCTGCCGCGACCCAGATGAGCAATGCCTGGGACTCCCTGACCTCGGATCTCGGCAGCCTGATCACCGATCTGGACAAGGGCATCACCAGCGGCGACGACATCCGCCAGCTCTGGTTGACCGCTGCCGACACCACAGTGAAGACAGTGCTCACCGACGTGAACACCATCAAAGCACAGATGGCCGGTGTCAGCCCCATACAAGTGCCCAGGACCGCCACCATAGCCGATTTCGTCGGCCGCCTGGCCGCCTGATGCCCAGAGGGCGGACCACCGCCCTCTCCCTATCGAGAAGACACCATGAGCAACGGAATCTTATCCCAGGCTATTGCCAACATGCAGCAGGCAGAAGCCACCATACAGTCCTTTAGCGGGCTCCCCCAGGGCGCCATCAACATTCAGCACAATGTGACCGAAGTCATTGCCAATCTGCTACCCGAGGTGCTGACGATGCAGCAACAGGTGCTGGTCTTCGGTCAACGCCTTGAGGGACAGCTGGAGCAGCAGCTGGCCAACCCCAACGGCCTCACGCCCCAGTCCCTGCAGGACTTCATTAATCTGGTGCAGGATGAGATAACGCCGATCCAGTCTTTGATGGCCCACACCTTGGGGGCAAGCCAAGCCGCCAATAGCCGTATCCTGCAGGACAACCTGGACCTGCAGCGGATTGGCGTCGAGCTGCAGGCCACCATCGCCGGGCTGCAGTCAAGCCTGGCGGGAGCCCGCCAAGAGCTGGATGAGCTGAACAAGAAGAAACTTTACCTGCTGGGCCTTGGGCTGCTGGGGCTACCCGGCCTGATCGCCATGGCGGTGACCTTGTCGCAAGCCCAGAGCAAGGTGAACAGTCTGGAAGGACAAGTCAGCCAGATAGCGGGGCAGATCCAGCGCCAGCAAGGCTTCCTCGGACAAACCAACGCCTTCTCTCAGAACTTCAGCACACTGATAGATCGCCTGACCAAGGTCGGCAACACCATCACCATCCTCGGTGGCGACATAGCCAACGTGGCCCACGATGCTGGCCAGAGGGATCCTGAAGTAGCGCGACTCTTCTTCACTGCTGCACTGATGGAGGTGAAAACGCTGATCAATGATGCCTCCTGACGTACGAATCACATAAAAAGAAAAGGAGAGGCCTGGCCTCTCCTTTTTTGTGCGTTCAGCACCGGCTGTTCCGACTGCGGCTTAGTGCAGTTTCAGCGTCGGGCGCAGCACCCGGTTGATGCGGCCCACCAGCATGATGAGGCCAGTCTTGACGTAGCCGTGCAGGGCAACCTGGTGCATCCGATAGAGCGAGATGTACACCATGCGGGCTATGTGGCCTTCCACCATCATGGAGCCACGCATCAGGTTGCCCATCAGGCTGCCCACGGTGGAAAAGCGACTCAAAGAGACCAGCGAACCGTGATCATGATAGAGGTAGGGCTTCATCTCGCCACCTGCCAGCTTGGCCAGGATGTTCTTGCACGCACGGGTCGCCATCTGGTGTGCGGACTGGGCGCGTGGCGGCACGAACTTGCTATTTGGCTGCGGGCAGGCGGCGCAGTCACCGATGACGAAGATGTTCTCGTCACGGCTGGTCTGCAGGGTCTCTTTCACCACCAGCTGGTTGATGCGGTTGGTCTCGAGCCCGGCGATATCCTTCATGAAATCCGGTGCCTTGATGCCGGCAGCCCACACCATCAGATCCGCTTCGATGAGTTCGCCGTCCTTGGTGTGCAACCCTTCGGCGGTGGCTTCGGTGATCATGGTGGCGGTACGCACGTCCACCCCCAGCTTCACCAACTCCTGATGGGCGGCACCGCTGATGCGCTCCGGCAGCGCCGGCAGTATGCGGGGGCCAGCTTCCACCAGGGTCACCTTCAGGTTGTCGGTGGTGAGGTGCTTGAAACCGTAGGCATAGAGCTGCTCCACCGCGTTGTAGAGCTCGGCGGAGAGCTCGACGCCGGTGGCACCGCCGCCGACGATGGCGATCTTCACCTTGTCACCGGGCTGGTATTCGGTAGCGAACTGCAGGAAGCGGTTCATCATGCTGTTGTGGAAGCGGTGTGCCTGGGAGGGACTGTCCAGGAAGATGCAGTGATCCTTGATGCCCTTGGTGTTGAAGTCGTTGGACACGGAACCGATCGCCATCACCAGGATGTCATACGGCACTTCCTGCTCATGCACCACTATGTCGCCGTTCTCGTCGACTATCTTCGCCAGCACGATGCGCTTTTCATCGCGCTTGATGTCGGTGAGGGTGCCCAACTGGAAATCGAAACCGTGGTTTTTGGCATGGGACTGGTAGCTCAGGGCATCGATACCCGCGTCCATGGAGCCGGTGGCCACTTCGTGCAGCAGGGGTTTCCACAGATGGGTACGGTTACGGTCGACCAGGGTGATCCTGGCCTTGTTCTTTTTGCCCAGCTTGCGACCCAGACTGGTGGCCAGCTCCAAACCGCCAGCCCCGCCGCCGACGACAACAATATTGGTCATGGTTAATTACCTCGGTTCCATTAAAGCGAAGGGAGCCATCGGCTCCCTTGATAGTTGAATCCATGACGTGACGAGCAATCAGGCTTCCTTGAAAGCCTTCATCTGTTGCAGGTGGTGAGAGATGTTCTTGAACTTGTGAGTCTCTCGCTCATCCCACAGGATGTTGTAATAATTCTTCAATTCACGCTCAGTTTCGCCATTATCGCGGATTTCATCCTGAACGGAAAGGATGCAAAGGCAATTTCCTGAATTTTTACTACGAAATTCAGACACACATTTGGTGCCTATATCCTCGTACTCTTCCGGTCTGTCTATCTTGCCCTGCATGGTGATCTCAGGGTGCAGATTGGGATTGAAAATCACCTGCTTGATGCCGCACAAGAAGCCGATCCGCTCGCTCCAGTAGCCTCCCAGCCCCACCCCGCAGATGAGGGGCTTGGGGTCTGTGCTCATGTCGAGCTGCTTCTTCACTTCCTTGAGCAGATGGCTCATGTCATGACGGGGGTGAACCGTGCTGTAGTGCACAAAACGCACATCATCATCGATAAACTGCAACTGCAGCACTTTTTCATGATTACCGGGGCTGGTGGCATCAAAACCATGCAGATAGATGATCATGGACAAGACCTCATAAACTGTGTCGGTTCTATCGAAACTACCCCAGCGGCAGGGCTCTGCGCCACCAAAACATCCCACTTTCTTGCTTTGGATCACGCCTGCGGTTGCGGATGAAACCAGAACCAGGATGCCTTTACCCCGCACGCGTATCAAAGTGAGAGCCCGCAAGGCAGAAATGATACGCCAGCTACCAATGTGAGAGCCCGCCCCGCAGGCCGGCCAACGATGACCCACCCACAACCTTCCACCCTGTGATCCCGCCCACAAAACCGCCAGCCAACGTGCCACCGCTAAGCCAATGTGCACGTTTTGTGCAGTACCAACGTCCATGGGTGCGCACCCAGGGTGGCCATCCACGCCGATCCTGCCTGCCCGCACACAAGGTCTGCGCTCGCATCCCCGTCCAGCCCATAATCCCTGAGCGGGGTGGCCAGTCCCATCTTGCCCGGCCGTGCCGCTCGGGCCGCAAGGAGTGATGTATTCATGAACCAGACCAATCCCCCCGGGACGACCACCTGCCGCCCCGTCGATGAAGTGGAACGCATGCTCCCCCCTGGCCAGCTCTTTACCCTGGGTTTGCAACATGTGCTGGTGATGTACGCCGGTGCCGTGGCGGTGCCGCTGGTGATCGGCGGCAGCCTGGGGCTGCCCAAGGCACAGATCTCCTACCTCATCAGCTCTGATCTGTTCTGCTGCGGTATCGTCACCCTGCTGCAGTGTCTGGGGATAGGCCGGTTTGCCGGGATCAGGCTACCCGTCATCATGTCGGTCACCTTCGCCGCCGTCATGCCCATGCTGGCCATCGGTGCCAACCCGGATCTGGGGCTGACCGGCATCTTCGGTGCCACCATCGCCGCCGGGGTCATCTCCACCCTGCTGGTTCCCTTGGTCGGCCGCCTGATGCCACTCTTTCCGACCGTGGTGACAGGTGTGGTCATCACCTCCATCGGGATCAGCATCATGCAGGTGGGGATCGACTGGATGGCGGGGGGCAAGGGCAATCCCGAGTACGGCAGCCTGCGCTACATAGGCACCAGCTTCCTGGTGCTCGCCTTCATCTTGCTGGTGACCCGCTTCACCAAAGGCTTTTTCAGCAACATCTCTGTGCTGCTCGGCATACTGTTCGGCTTTGTCATCGCCATCGGCATGGGCGAGGTGAACCTGACCGGCCTCGATGAGGCGGCCTGGTTTGCCCCCATAGTGCCGTTCGCATTTGGCTGGCCCACCTTCGATCCCATCTCCATCGCGACCCTCACCGTCATCATGCTCATCACCTTCATCGAATCCATGGGGATGTTTCTGGCCCTCGGCGACATAGTCGGCCACCCGGCCACCCGGGGCGACATAGTGCGAGGGCTGCGGGTAGACGGCATAGGCACCGTCATCGGCGGCATCTTCAATAGTTTTCCCCACACCTCGTTTTCCCAGAATATCGGGCTGGTCAGCGTGACCGGGGTGTCGAGTCGCTGGGTCTGCGTCATGTCGGGGGGGATACTGCTCGCCTTTGGCCTGATCCCCAAGATGTCACTGATGGTCGCTTCCATTCCCCCCTTTGTGCTCGGCGGCGCCGGCATCGTCATGTTCGGCATGGTGCTGGCCACCGGCATTCGCATCCTGGCGCGGGCCGATTACAACTGCAATCGTCACAACCTCTATATCGTCGCCATCAGCTTAGGCGTCGGCATGATCCCCACCGTCTCCGGCCACTTCTTTCAGCACTTTCCCGCCGTGCTGCAGCCGCTGCTGCACAGCGGTATCCTGCTGGCGACCCTGAGCTCGGTGCTGCTGAATCTCTTCTTCAACGGCTACCAGCCGGATCTCAGCCACCAGCCCAGACCCCTGCTGGTGGGCCCGGTACGGCCAGTCGACCCCCAACCATAAAAAAAGCCGCCGGGCAGATACACTGCCCGGCGGCACGTTCACCTGCCTGAGTCCCCTTAACCGCAGGTCTGCTCGAAGCGATCCACCGCCGCCGCCACCAGCGCCATGCTGCACTGCCAGAACGCGGCGTCACGGATATCCTGACCCAGATGTTTTGCCACCAGATCTTCGGCGCTCATACGGCCGGTATCACGCAACAGGGCGCGATAGGCCTCGGCCACATTCGTTTCCCCCGCCGCCTTGCGGCTCATCAACTGCTGATAGACCCCGAGGCTGAACAGATAACCGAACAGATAGGGGTAGTTGTAAAAACCGAACCCCGCGATGGAAAAATGCGCCTTGGCCGCCCAGAACATCGGGTGATAGTGGGTCAGGCTCCCCTCATACCAGCGGCCCCACGCCTCGTCGGTCATCGCCTTGAGTCGCTCTGCCGACACATAGCCCTGCGCCCGCTCCGCCACCAGCGCCAGCTCGAAATCGAAGCGGGCCGGAATGTTGACCAGGAAGGTGGCAGCGCCATCGGCTTCCGCCCAGGCGATGGCCCGCTGCTCTTCCGGGCTTTGGGCCTGTTCAAACAGGGCGCTGCGCACCAGGGTTTCGGCGAAGATGGAGGCGGTCTCCGCCAGCGTCATGGGGTAACGACGCTGGCTCATCGGCAGATCGCGAATGACCCAGTTGTGCCAGGCGTGACCCAGCTCGTGAGCGAGCGTGATGACGTTGTCCATGGTGCCGGCATAGGTGATGAAAACCCGAGGCTCCACCGGATCGGCAAACTTGGTGCAGTAGGCGCCGGTGCGGCGATTTGGCGTGGGCGCCGCATCAATCCACCCCTTCTCGGCCATCATGCGGGCAAAGTCCCCCATCTCGGGATCAAAGCGGGCAAAAGCCCCCTCGATGATTGCGATCGCCTCCTCGAACGGGATGGTGCGGCTGCTGGCGGCCGGGGGCGGTGCAAACAAGTCCTCCGGCCCCGGATCTGTGATGCCAAGCTGCCGGGCCATCAGCCCCAGCGCCCGCTGGCCCAGACCCCGGGCGTGATACGTCTCGGCCATGAGCGTATCCAGGGTGGTGCGCTCGATATGGCTCTGATGGCAGGAGAGATCCAGCGCATCGAGCACACGCTGCTTGCCGCGCTGGCGCGCCAGCTCCAGCCGCCAGCCATTGAGGGCATTGAGGATGGCCGCCACCGTCTCCTGCTCCCCTTCCCAGCCGGCACTGATGGCGTCAAAGGCCTCGCGGCGCAGGGCTCGCTCCGGGCTGGAGAGCAGGTTGCTCGCCTCGGCCAGCCCCATCTCGCGGCCGTCAATAACGAGGCGGATCTTGCCCACCAGATCGTTGTAGAGGTTGCCCCAGGCGTGCAGCCCATCGGTGCCAAGCCCAATCACCAGCTGCTCCGCCTCCACCGGCAGGCGCTGATCCTGCAGCCGGCGCTCATGGCGCAGCCGGTACGCCTCCTCCCCCAGCAAGGGATCCTGCATCAGCCGCTCAAACTCGGGCTCGGGCAGTGCCAGCATCAGATCTTCCACCGGTGCCAGGGTCTTGAACAGATCGGCGTTGAGGGCGCGGGCACGGGACGCCAGCTGTTTGGCCTGCGGATCCCGCGCATCCTGACTGCCGCGGCATGCGGCCAGAATCGCCACGTTCCAGCCAATATTGTGAATGTCCCGAGTCCGCAGGCGCACCTCCCGCAAAAAATCGGGCAAGGCATCGGTGCTCTCCAGCATCGGGGCAAGACCGTCGATAAAACCGGCCAGCTCGGCGAGGTTGGCACGGGCCAGGCTCATGTCAGCGTCCAGCTCGGGGCAATCAAGGGCGGGATAGATATGCTGGTTGTGCCACTGTTGTGGGTAAATTCGTTGCTGCATCAAACGCTCGTCATCAATATCTGGGGGCAGAGGCTGCCCGGGGTGAAATGCGCATGGCCAGGCCGCTGCAGGCCCGCCACGCAAGAGACAGGGGTCGCCGGGGCGACCCCGAACGGCCAGTCTGATCAGCCAATGCGATCAGAGGAGCCAGCCCGTCACACCAGTCGTTCGAGGCGCTCGACCGCCTCCTCCACATAGCGCAGGCTCTCCTGCCAGAAGGCGGGTTCGCGAATGTCGACTCCCAGGTGTTTCTCCACCAGATCCTCGGCGCTCATGCGGCCCGTGTCGATGAGCAGCGCGCGATAGGCGTGGGCAAACTCGCCCCCGGCCCGCTCCTTCTGGGCATAAAGCCCCAGGCTGAAGAGATAGCCGAACAGGTAGGGGTAGTTGTAAAACCCGAGTTCGGCGATGGAGAAGTGGCCCTTGCTGGCCCAGAACAGCTCGTCGTACTGGCTGAGGGTGTCACCATAGCACTGCTGCTGCGCGGATTTCATCATCTGCCGCAGCTGGCTTGCCCCCACATAGCCTTGCTCCCGCGCCGCCACCAGGGTCCGCTCGAAGGTGAAGCGAGCCGGAACGTCGAGCAGCAGGCTGGCGGCGCGCTCCCCGTCCAGCCAGGCGATGGCCCTGCGCTGCTCCATGTTGTCGGTGGCGGCCAACAGGGCATCACGCACCAGGGCCTCAGCAAACAGAGAGGCGGTCTCGGCCAGCGTCTTGGGGTAGTCGCGCTGCTCCAGCGGCACGTCCCGCAACAGCCAGCTGTGCCAGGCGTGTCCAAGCTCGTGGGCCAGGGTGATGAGGTTGTCCATGGTGCCCTCGAAGGTGAGAAACACCCGAGGCTCGGGAGGATAGGCATATTCGGTACTGTAGGCACCGCTGCGCCGGTTTGCGCTGGGGGCCGCATCAATCCAGCCCTGCTTGGCCATCATGCGGGCAAAGGCCCCCATTTCGGGGTCAAACCCGGCGAAGGCATCGGCCACCAGGGTCAGCGCCTGCTCGAAGCTGAGCAGGGCCGAGGGCGCGGCAGGCGCAGGGGCATAGAGATCCCAGGGGGAAAAATCGGTGATCTGCTGGGCGCTGGCCATGGCGCGCAAGGCTCGCCGTCCCAGCGCTTTGTGGGCGTCAGCCTCGGCCATCAGGGTATCCAGGGTGGCGCGTTCGATATGGCTCTGATGACAGGAGACATCCAGCGCATCGAGCCTGTGCACCTTGCCACGCTGGGCGGCGAGTTCGTTGCGCCAGCCGTTGATGGCGTTGAGGATGGCGGCCACCGTCTCCTGCTCTGCCTGCCAGGCGGCCTGGATGCCGTGCCAGGCGCTGGCACGGCGCGCCCGATCCGGGTGAGCCAGCAAGTTGTCCGCCTGGGCCAGTCCCATGGGTTCGCCCTCCACCACGGGCCTGAGTCGGCCCACCAGACTGTCGTAGAGATCGCCCCAGCCTTGCAGCCCATCCACCGAGAGCCCCTCGATCAGCTGCTCGCTCTCCAAGGAGAGCCGTTGATCCTGCAGGCGGCGATCATGACGGATGAGGTAGGCAAGCTCGAACAGCTCGGGATCCTGCAACAGGGCCCGCACCTGCCCCTCGGGAGCGCTTGCCCAGAACAGGGTCACCGGTTTGCTGAGCTGGGCCAGGGTCGCCTGCAACTGCTGACCCCGGGAGAGCAGCACCTTGGCCGCCTCGTCGCGACCATCTCGGCTGAGCCGGTTATAGGCATAGATCTGGCTGTTCCATTCCAGCCGACGCACATCAGTCCAGCAGGATCTGATGGCTCGCAGCAAGTGGCGCAAGGCATTGATGTCGGTGGTCTTGGGCAGTTCATCCAGCAAGCGTTGCAGGCTGTTCAGGGCCTCGCGGGCACGCTGGAAATCGGCGTCGATTGCCGGGCAATCGGGGGCGGCATAGATGTGATCATCCAGCCAAACGGGTGGGTTCATAACTGTCCTTGTTTGTTTGCATCCAGGTCGGGTGGCATCGCCTCTGCGGGCGAGTGCCACGGACGATAGTACGAAGGCGGTCGGCATTTGCCCAGCCCCCATCCAAGTCAGCAAACAGCAGACACAGTGGCCGGTACGACGGCTTTATCATCGAGCAGGGCAGACGCCACACGTGAGGACCGACCAGAGGGGGGTCCTTATTTCAGGCAAAAGATGGCACAGTGTAACGAGAAGTCGCCCGTAAGGCCGCAACCACACCAGGGTCAATGGACCCTGCTTCACCCCGAGTCATCCCGGCTCAAGGAGTTCCCATGCAACCCTGGCAATCTCTACTCGATTTCTGGTTTGGCGATGACACCGACGACGCCACCCGCGCCCAACGGCAAGCCCCCCTCTGGTGGGGAAAAAGCAGCGCAACCGATGCACTGATCACCCGCCGCTTTGGGGCACTGGCCGAGGCTGCCGCCACTGGCACTCTGGCCCACTGGGCCGAGGTGCCCGTCGGCCGGCTGGCGCTGATCCTGCTGCTGGATCAACTGCCACGCAACATCCATCGCGCCACCCCAGGCGCCTTTGCCCAAGATGCCGGGGCCCGGGATCTCTGCCTCAAAGGCTTGTCGCTGGGGGCAGACAAGGCGCTCTCGCCGCTGGCCCGGGTCTTCTTCTATCTGCCGCTGGAGCACGCCGAATCGCGAGAGCAGCAAGTCCGCAGCGTGACCCTGTTCGAAGCACTGGCAGCAGAGCAGGTCAACACACAGGCGCAGGCCACCTTCGAAGGATTTGCCGACTTTGCCCGCCGTCATCAGGTGATCATCGAGCGCTTTGGCCGCTTCCCTCACCGCAACGCCATCCTGGGTCGCACCAGCACTGCGGAGGAGGCTGAATTTTTGCAGCAACCGGGCTCCGGCTTCTAGGCTACCCGCAGAGATAAAAAACGGGCCCGATGGGCCCGTTTTGCATGCAGGGAGTGAACAAGGGGCATCACGCCGCTTCTGCCAACTCCTCCTCTTTCTTCTGGTAGGCCTGGGGCGAAAGACCCAGCAGCTCCTGCACCGTGGAGGCGACCGTGATGGAAGAGAGGGTCCCCACCAGGATGCCGGCGAACAGGGTGAAGGCGAAGCCGTAGAGGGCGTCGCCCCCGAACAGCAGCAAGGCGCCCACGGTAAAGAGGGTGGTGCCTGAGGTGATCATGGTGCGGCTGAACGTCGCCTTGATCGCCACGTCCGAGCAGTCGTGGATGGAGAGCTTGGTGCGTGAGCTCAAGATGTCCCGCAACCGGTCCGAAATAACGATGCTGTCGTTGAGCGAATAGCCGATCACCGCCATCAGGCCGGCGATCACGTTGAGGTCAAACTCGATGTGGAACAGTGCCAGCAGCCCCAGAGCCACCAGACCGTCGTGCAGCACCGACACCAGGATGCCGATGGCCTGACGCCACTCGAAGCGCACCGCCAGGTAGGCGGAGATGGCGAGCGACGCCACCAGCACCGCCAGCATCCCCTGCTGGAATAGCTCGGCGCCCACCTGAGGGCCGACGATGGTGGTGCGCAGCAGCTCCACCGGCAAGTTGAGCTGTTGACCCAGCATGAGTGCCAGCTCTTCGGCCGGCCAGGGCAGCTCGTGGGGCGGCAGCTTGATGAGCCACTCCCCCGGGATACCGGCGCCGCTCAGCTCGACCGCCCCTGCCAGCGGGGCGCTCAGCAGGGCGTTCAGTTCATGAGCCTCTTTCAGGGTCTGGATGCGAAATTCCAGCAATATGCCGCCAGTGAAGTCGAGCCCGAGCGACAACCCGTTGATGGCCAGCACGGCTATGCTCGCCACTGTCAGCAGCACGGAAATCCACAACCCGATGTAACGCCAGCGGGTCAACCCCATGGCAACGATCATTCTCAACATAGTTTTATCCTCAACAACAGCTGACTCGGGCTTCCCAACCGGAAGCGCATGGCGCAGGCGCGGAGCAGGCTCGAACGCGCGACGCGATGGCACAAAGTGAATGCAGGGGTCACGATCACACCCTCAGCAGCTTGTCGCTGCACTTGCCCCACAGGGGGTTGATGATGGCGCGGGTGCCCCAGATGCCGGTCACCATGCTGGAGATGAGACCCAGGATCAGGGTGATGGAGAAGCCCTGCAGCGGGCCCGAGCCGATGGAGTAGAGCACCACTGCGCAGATCAGGGTGGTGATGTTGGCATCGAAGATGGTGCGAAACGCCGAGCGATAGCCAAAGTCGATGGCGTTGGCAAGGCTCCCCCCCTCCCGCAGGCGGTCTTTGATCCGCTCAAAGATCAGCACATGGGTATCCACCGCCATGCCGACCGTGAGTACCAGACCGGCGATCCCTGGCAGGGTCAGCACGGCCCCCGGCAGCACGGCCAGCATGCCCACCTGCATCAGCAGGTTGGCGATGAGCGCCGTGATAGCGACCCAGCCGAACTTGCGATACCAGGCCATCATGAACAGCATCATGCCCGCCATGCCGAACGCCAGCGCGGTGAAGCCCGCCTCTATGTTCTGCAAGCCGAGAGTTGGGCCGATTGAGCGCTCCTCCAGGATCTTGAGCGGCGCAGTGAGGGCACCGGCCCGCAGCAGCATGGCCAGCTCTTGCGCCTCAGGCAAACTGCCAATGCCGGTGATGCGGAACTGGTTGCCAAGGGCGGTCTGGATGGTGGCGACGTTGATCACCTCGCTCTGGGCACGCAGCTGGCCCTGGGCGTTGGTCTTGTATTCGGTGAAGACGGTGGCCATCGGTTTGCCCACGTGCTGGCGGCTGAACTGGTTCATCTTGCTGCCACCCAGGCTGTCGAGCACGATATTGACCTGGGGTTGGCCCATCTCGCCCATATTGGCGCGCGCATCGACAATGTGCTCACCAGTCAGCACCGGCTTGCGGGCCAGACCGACCGCCTGACCGCTGCGATCCGCCATGAAGAAGCGGCTGTCGGCCTGGGCCTCGTAGAAGGCCAGCGACGCAGTGGCGCCTATCACTTCCTTGGCTTGCTTGGGATTGTGCACCCCTGGCAGCTCGATGCGGATGCCATCCTGGCCCTGACGCTGGACCGAGGCCTCGACGATGCCAAGCTCGTTGATCCGTTTTTTCAGGATCGACAGGTTCTGGGTCACGGCGTTGTTGGCCAGCAGGGCGCGCTCGGTCTCGCTCATCACCAGTCGCAGCTCATTGCCGCTGCGATTGAGGATCCACTGATCCTGCCGGGTGCCGGCGGAATCCTTGATGATGTTGAGCCAGGGTGCCTGATCGGCCACCTCGGGCAGTGTGACTCTCACCTCCCCTTCGCTCACCCGGGCCACGTTGGCGCCCCGCAGGCGCGCCTCGCGAAACTGGGTGCGCAGCGTGTCCACCAGGTTTCTGGTCTGGTTGTCCACCACGAAGCTGAGATCGACCCCGATCAACAGCTGGGAGCCGCCGCGCAAGTCCAGCCCGAGCTTGATGGGGGAAGCGCCGAGCTGGCTGATCCAGGTCGGGGCATTGGAGTAGAACTCCAGGGTCAGGGCCGCGCTGTCATAGCCCTGCTGCTCCAGCAGCTGCTTGGCCCTTTGCTGTTCGGACTGGCTGTTGAACACCAGCTCGACCCGCTCTTTCTGTTGCACCTGTTTGACCGGCACTATCCGGTTGTCGGCCAGCAGGGTGCGCTGCGCCTCGGTCAGGCTGGTCTGGCCGTGCAGGCCGAGGGAAGGCTGCTCACCGAAGAAGGTGGGCAGGGAGTAAAACGCAAAGGTAACCAGCATGAGCAGCAGCAGGGCATACTGCCACATGCTCATGCGATTCAGGGTGGTACGACTCTTTTTGCTCATGGCAAAAGCCTCTGTCAGTAGAAGGCGGCGCGCTCGCCACCCATGGCGGGGGCGGTACGCAAGAAAACATAAATGAGATCAGGGCCCGTTCACGCGCGGTGAGCAGGCTTTACAGGAGACGATGAGGCAGTGCAGCAAGGCCGGACCCCATCGGGATCAGGCGAGGTAACTCTGGGAGAAGCGGTATTGCAGGTGTTGACGTTGCAACCTGTGCCGGTGAATGGTGGCAAAGCAGTCGCGGAAGCTGTTTTTGGGGTAGAAGAGGGCCGCGTAGAGCAGCAGGCCACAGAGCAGCAGCAGGATAGCCTGCTGCGACCAGCTCATGATCAGCTCGTAGACGACGCTGCCGGGCTGGTGATCACTGCGCAGGGAGTGTTCGAGCCGCAGCAGATGATTCTGGTAGGAGCCGACAAACTTGACGACACCGTCGTCGCTGTCGCTGGCGCTGTGGATCACCCGCGCGGTATCGGGCTGATCGCCTGTGCCGACATCACTCATCAGCTGGCCATGCTGGGAAGCGGCCTGAGGCGCGGATGCCTTGAGCCCCTCCACCGAGACGGTAGAGAGCAACAGAGTGAGCGAGATGAGCAGTGTCATCAACGCCAGTTTCACTTTGTCCAACAGGCTCAAAAAGTTAATTCCCGAATAATAGAAAGGGCAAACTACCACAGGCGCCCAACAAGGACAAGGGCGGCAGGGCCATCAAACCTCGCACGGCGCCCTGCCGAAAACAAGACTCACCCCTGCGA
The DNA here is from genome assembly GCF_037818705.1 of Aeromonas popoffii. Lineage (NCBI taxonomy): Bacteria > Pseudomonadati > Pseudomonadota > Gammaproteobacteria > Aeromonadales > Aeromonadaceae > Aeromonas > Aeromonas popoffii. The sequence goes on from NZ_CP149129.1 coordinate 2,651,424, forward strand.
CATCTGCCTGAAATCGCGGGCATAGCCCTTGAGCAGGGTGTAGAGATGGGCGCGCTGGGAGATGTCCAGCGACTGGCTCAGGGCGCTCAGCCAGTTGACGGTGCGCTGGCGGGACTGATCCGTGTAGCCGGTAAAACGGCCATCCATGAGTCCATCCCCCTGCTGCAACAGGGCGGTGAGCTGGGCGCCGAAGTCCGGGCTCTGGCGCTGCTGCATCAGCCTGTCCAGCTCCTTGGTCCAGGCGCTCTGGAACTCCAGCCAGGGGGCCTGCAGCTCGTACTGCCACGCCACCCACTGTGCCACCAGCGGCGCCTGGGCCGGCTTCACCTCCCCAATCCAGAACACCAGCCGCTTGTTCATCCTGTCGGTGAACTCCCTGAGCCGCTCGGCCTTGGGCTGGCGGGCAAAATCCTGCTCCCGCTCGGTCTGCCGGCTGAGCCTGTCCTTCATGAACATGGCCACCTGCTCCTCGGTCAGGGTACGGGCCAGCCGGACGGCGCGGGGAACCGTGTTCTCCAGGGTGCGAGTCAGGCTCTGCTGGGCCGCCTCCAGATGAAGAGAGACCTGGGCCGGGCTCATGGGGCTCACCACCGCCTTGGCCAGCGCGTCCAGATCATCGGCGTAACGGGGCACCTCATACTGACGGTGCCAGGCCATCAGCCCCTTGACCTCGTTGCCCAGCAGCCGCTTCTGGCTGCGATCCAGCGAGAAGTAGTCATCCAGCTGCCAGACAATGGCCACGTCCAGCCAGTAATAGACCACCCGGGTGGAACAGCCCAGCAACAGCAGGCAGAGCAACAACAGACTCCAGCTGCGGGGCTGACGCCAGGAAAAGGAGGTCACCATGCACTACTCCAACGGTTGACGAGTTAATGATTCATCTCGATCTGATCCTGTAAGGGCCAGCCACTGAGACGTGGGCGATGCGTGTCGAGCCGCCCCTGACAACCCCGCCACCGGCACTACTCCAGCCGTTGACGATTGCTGTCGATCAACGCCTGATAATCGGGCCCGGGGGCTTGCTCGGCCATCAGCAGCGCCCACAGCAGCCCTATGTAGTCGACCCAGGGCAAGAAGGCCTGACTCTGAAAGCCCTTTGCTCCCAGCGCCCCCCCTGCCCGTTCAAGATAGCGCTGTTCCAGTGCCTCTCGCTGGTCGTCGTTCCAGCCGTGGGTGCGCTGTATGCTGGCGACCTCGAAACCGGGATGGCCAGCGGCGCCATACTCCCAGTCGATGACCCAGGGGCGCGATCCCAACAAATTAGCCGGATTGAGATCATGATGGCAAGGGAGCCAGCAATCGGCCGGCTCACAGCTGGCGATCAGCCCCCGCTCCAGCGCAGGCAACCATTCAGGGATCCGGGCCAGGCGGCCACGATAACCGGCGGCATGAGCCCGCACCGCCATCACCACGGCGGGCACCGGCAGCCGGTGCAGTCGCACCAGCACCTCGGCCAGCAGACGGGGCTGCTCGGCGGATGGCGGGGGCGCCTCGGCCCAGTTGGGTTCATCGCACCAATCCAGCAACATCAGACCGCTGGCGGGGTCGCTGTGATGGCAGGGCAACGCCAGCCCCTGACCGATGGCCCCCCGATAGAGCTGCCACTCGGTCGCCCTGTCGATGCCGAGCCGCGTCGGATCCGGATGACCGAGCCGCAAAAAATGACTGCGCCCCGAGGGGAGGCGCAGTCGATAGTTGCAGTTGGTCAGGCCGCTGGCCAGCGCTTCCAGCCGCCCCGAACACCAGGGGGCCGGCAGGCTGGCCAGTAGTGCGAGCTCCGCCAGATCACCAGCCAAAGGTGGATTTCTTCGCCTGTTTGCGGATCTCCTTCTGATCGGCCCACAGCAGCTCGCCGTTTTGCAGATCCATCAGGTTCATGGTCATCTGGTAGTAGACATTCTTCACCTTGCCATTGTCCTTGACGATGCTGGCGAGGTTGCCATAGATCATGTAACGGGCCCCGGTCTGCTTGCCCAGACGCACCATGGAGGCGGGATCCACCATGCCGCTGCCCTGCTGGTACTCAAGCTGCTGCTTGACCGCCGCCACCTTGCTCATGTCGACGAAACGGAACTTGCCGGACCGCAATAACTTGGTGCGGATGGTGTCGGTGATGGCCTCGGTATCTATGTGCTCCGAGGTCTTGTTGCGGATGGAGTCCATAAACATCACCGGACGACCGCCGGCGGTGATCTCGCTGGTGGCCGATGAGGCGAGCATGGAGTCCGCCATCTTGTCAGCGATGGCCTGCAGATCCGATGAACCGTAGTCCACTGTCACCGTCTCGGTTTCGGTCGGGTCGCCATAGCTGACAGTGGTGCTGGAACAGCCGCCGAGCAGCAGGGCGCCAGTCAATATCAGCAGGGCATGATTCATTTTCATCAGTAGGATTCCTCAATCACTTCGCGTACATAAATCCGGTATCCCCGGGCGGCCGGGCTCGGCGCCAGGGCTGAGAGGGTGCGGCTCTGATAGCCGTGGAGCTGAATAGGAGTCCAGCCGCGCCCATCGCTGGCCACCTCCTGCCCCGCCTCATCATACCAATAGAAGAGGTATTGCAGCCTGTTATCGCCACGCTGGGTACTGGCCGCAGCCACATTGACCTGCAGCAGGCCATTTTGCTCGCGCCGGCTCAGTTCGGTCAGGGTCACATTGACGTTCTGATGCTGTTCCTGCACGGGTGCCGCCCCCGCCGCGCCATAGAGCGCCACGCCGGACGTATTGGTGGCGCAGCCGGTCAGCAGCATCGCCAGGGCCAAACCGTATGCTTTCATCTTGATCTCCTTCGTCGGCAGGCCACAGGTCACGCCGGTTTATCGTATCTGTCACGCCATCCTTATAACGGCATAACGCGGGTGGTCAAGCCAGCCCCGAGGCGCTGTACCCAGACCAGGGTGGTGTGTCCCTTGTGGATGGTGAGTGGCACCTGGCGCTGGGCGCCGCCCGCCCCCAGGGTGAGCTGCACCTCGCCAGCCGGCAGCATGCCCTGCCAACTGGACGCCAGGGCCGGCAACGTCAGCCAGCTGCGGGTATCGGCCCGCTCCGAGAGGATATTGAAGATGCCGACCAGAATATTGCCCACATCGCCCCCCTCTTTGGCGGCGGTGTGCCTCAGCTGCTCCTTGGCCACCAGCCGCAGCGCCTGACGGGTCAGCATGCCCGGCAACCGCTCCTGCAGATCCTTGGCGGCCAGCGCTTCCAGCCTGACCAGCTCGCTGGTCTGCTCGATTCGCTTGCCAACCGAGACGACAAGGGGCCCTGTCTGGCTGGCTCTATTGTCGTAATAGGGGATGGCAACGGTAAAGGTGCGAAAATCGCCGCGAGAGGTGGCGATGGGCAGCGGCAGGAACAGCTCGCGCCGCGCCGGGATCAAGCCATCTTCAAACAGCACCACCAGCTGCCCCTGATCCTTGGCAAGCGGCGGCGCCTTGCGACCCACTTTCTTCTCGGTCTCGCGGATCTCGTCCGCGGAGCCCCGTAAACGGGCGAGGCGCAGCAAGGCATCCTGCAGGCTCTGGTTGTCCGGCGCTATCTGGTAGCCACGCTGATAGTCGACCCAGGCATCGTTAAGATCCCCGGCAGCCTCATACAGCACGCCAGAGAAATAGAAGGTATAGGCGTTCTGAAAGCCGTTTTTCACCTGGCCAATCAGCCGGTCGAGATCCGGAGCCCCGTGCGACATCATCTGGCGCATCTCGCGCTCTGTAGTGGCTTCAGCCCCCTTCTCTCTGGCCTTGTTCAGCTCCCCCGCCCGTGCCTTGAGGGCCCGCTCCTGCACCTGATTGGCCCGGCGTACCTCCACCAGGGCGCCGTCGGCATCTCCCCGTTGCAGGTAATTGAGCGCCAGATAGTGATGCAGCATGGTGCGCTCATAATCCGGCGTCAGGTAAGCCATGCTCTGATCGTTAGTAAGCAGGCTACCCGCCTGACCCAACCCTTGGCTCAGCCGGTATTGGGCCTGATTGTCTTCCCACTCAAGGCGGCTGTCGGCGGCGGTGAACGCCTGCTTGCTGCCCGTATCCTGACCTGCCAGCCAGGCGATGCGGCCCTGCTCGAGCCGGTCCAGCACATAGCTGTCGTCCCCTTGAGTGGATTCGCGCACCGCTGGCAACGCCTCGGCGGCGTGCCCCAGCAACAGCTGGTTGCGCAGCGGCGCCATCTGATCGGAATAGGAGACGAATATGTCCTGCCAGTGGGAGGCGCAGCCCCCCAGCAGGGCACTGACCAGCAGAAGAGCGGCCAGACGGGGAAACCGAAGCATCACAGGCTAAGCAGCGGCCCCAGGGATTGACCCCCCAGCAGATGCATGTGGATGTGGTAGACCTCCTGCCCGCCGTGGCGATTGCAGTTCATGATCAGGCGATAGCCATCCTCGGCAATCCCGGCCTCGCTTGCCAGCTTGCGCGCCACCGTGAACATGCGACCAAGGGCCAGCTCATGTTCGGCTTCCACGTCGTTGACCGTGGGGATCAATACGTTGGGAATGATCAGGATATGGGTCTTTGCCTTGGGCTGGATGTCCCGGAATGCGGTCACCAGCTCGTCTTGATAAAGGATGTCGGCGGGGATCTCTTTACGGATGATTTTGCTGAAAATGGTTTCTTGCGCCATGGATAACTCCTTTATATGAAAAAGAAAATTCAACACCCACCTCAAGTTGCTCCCGAGGTGGTCATCAAGGGGTGTCAAGTGTGACACAAGCCAACATTTGACACAGCCGTTGTCCCATTTTCTTCAGTTATTGTTAAAAATACCGATAGCCGGAAGACGTCAGATGGCGTCACTCGCCCAGGGTGGTAGCAGGGTATCAAATGGACGGGGTATTCAGGCAAGGGACTTTTGCATATAAAGCGGGACAATAATGAAACAAACAATGTCAGACCTCTCCATCTTGCAGCGGGTCTATTTAGGCTTTGCCATTCTGGTGGCCGTGATGGCGGCCTCCTCGGTACTCACCTTTCGCAGCCAGCGCGAGCTCAATCAGGCGCTGGATCAGGTCACCCGGCAATCCATGCCACTGGTGATCGCCAGCAGTCAGACCCAGATCAGTTTGCTCAGCGCCAACAAGTGGCTCACCGACGTGCTGACCGAGCAGGATCCCAAGCAGATCCAGGCCGAGGTGGCCGCGCTACAACAGGCCAAGGCCCAGGTCGACAAGACGCTCGCCACCCTCAGTCGGCAGGCGGCGGCTCACCCTGAACTGCAGGGCGAGATGGCGGCACTGAGCACGCTGGTCAGCGACTATCTGCAACTGACCGGCACCCTGCCTGCCGAACATCAGGCCTTGCTCATTCGCTTGCACAAAGTGAACCAGGCCAAGGGGCAATTCCAGGTCAGTCTGCCCCAGTTCAAGAAGAGCCTGGGGGACATGATGGTCACCATAGACGACAACTTCATCAAGATGCTGTCCGAGACCCTGACCACCAAACTCTCCGCCATCGAACTCTCCACCATGGATGCGCTCAACCAGACCATACCCGCCCCCATCGCGGGGGCGCTCAAACGCAACAAAATGCAGATAGAAGGCTTCAACAGCACCATCCAGGATCTGCAGGGAGAGCTCAAGAACTTCGACAATGACATGGGCCACTACGTGCACGGCTTCGTGCGCGATACCACCGCCAGCGAAGGGGTGCTCTCCCAGTACCTGGCGCTGATGCAGCAGCAAGAGCGGATGCGCGAGCAGAGCAAGCAGGCCAGCAAACTCATCGTCAGCATCCAGCGCAAGCTGGAGGGGATCACCGACCAGAGCCAGCAGCTGATGAACAACAACATACGCGCCTCCGGCAAGGTGCAGGCCCAGAGCACACTCACCCAGGGGATCAGCATCGCCATCGCCATCCTGGTGGCCATTCTGGTGGCCTACACCCTGGGCAAGGCCATTCGCCGCCCGCTCAAGGAGCTGCTACGGGTGCTGACCGAGGTGACCCAGGGCGACATGACCCAGCGCATCGGTTTTCGCAGCAAGAACGAGTTTGGCCAGCTCGGCAGCCAGATCAACCTGCTGATCCAGCAGATGGGGAACGTGCTGACCCAGCTATCCCAGGCCTCAACCCAGCTCAACGCCACAGCCCACGACAACCGCCACACCACCGAATCGGTGCGGGTGGATCTGGAGAAACAGCGCCAGGAAACCGCCTCGGTCGCTGCCGCCATGACCCAGATGGAAGCCTCGGTGCGTGAAGTGGCCCAGGCAGCCAACCAGACTCTGGAGCGGGTGCAGGACGTGGAGAAAGCCTCAGAGACAGGTCGTAAGGTGATGGCCGGCAACATCACCACCACCCATCAGCTGGCGGGCAAGTTGCAGCAGACCGGCAAGGTGATCGGCGATGTGAGCGCCATGAGCAACCAGATCGGCAACATACTCGACGTCATTCGCGGCGTCGCCGAACAGACCAACCTGCTGGCGCTAAACGCCGCTATCGAGGCGGCCCGGGCCGGCGAGCAGGGCCGCGGCTTTGCGGTGGTGGCCGACGAGGTACGCAGCCTGGCAGGACGCACAGCCCAGTCCACCAGCGAGATCCAGACCATGATCGAAAACCTGCAGCAGGGGGTCGCCAAGGCGGTCACCGTCATGCAGGAGTGCTCCCGCGAGATGGACAGCTGCGTGAGCCAGAGCTCCCACGCTAACAACGCCATGGAGGAGGTGCAGGGGATAGTGGTGCTGATCAGTGACATGTCGAGCCAGATCGCCTCCGCCGCCGAGCAGCAGCAGGCCACCAGCGCCGACATCGCCACCAACCTCAACCGCATCTCGGATATCTCGGATCTCAACTATCAGGGGATCGAGCGGGTGGCCGAGACCAGCCAGCAGCTCGACTCCCTGGCCGAGCAGCAGGAGAGCCTGGTCAAACACTTCCGACTCAGCGCCTGATCAGGCAGTCTGTTTTTCCATTGCCCTGAAACGACAAGGCCCCGCAGATACGGGGCCTTGGTTATTCTGACAACGAACGCGGGATCAGGCGTAGGCGATGGCGCCCTTGCCCACCCCTTCATACGCCACGATTTTCACGAACTTGTCACCCACCGCTTTTTTCACTTCACGGGCTATGTAGCAGGCCAGCAGTTCTATGGTGGTATCGGTGTCGATCATCTCCACCTCCCCCGCCGGCATGGCAAGCTGGAACAATCCCTGAGGGGCCACGTACTTGAAGCCGAGGTGGTGCTCACCCGGATGCGTGTTGGCCGCATCATTCAGGGTGCTTTTGGCCAGCTCGCTCAGGCTCAGTTCGCCGAGAGCCACCTTGTCCTCTTCGGTGCCAAGGTAGATATCGGCCCAACGCTCGGCCCAGTTCAGCTCCAGCTCACCATCGCGCTCACCGTCCACGTGGATCTCGATGGGAGAACGATGGCCGTGGGCGATGCGCTGGCAGTTGCCATCGTGCTTTTTCAGGCCGTGGCTGTAGTGGTAGAAGGCGCCATCGATCTGCTCCTGGCGCAGGGTCAGCGCCAAGTCCTTGATGTTGCCGGGCAGCCGCTGGGCCAGCACCGCCAGCAGATAGCGAGTGACGGACTCCTTGTCTATCTGGGGGGCCGGAATGAAGGCAAACCCCTGAGTGGGGCAGCGCAAGTGAATAGAGCGGCCAGGGCGCAGCAGATCGACCGTGCTCTCCTCCCCCTCCAGATGGGCCACATGGACCAGGGCGCATTCGGCCGGTACCAGCAGCTTGTGATCCACCTCTTCATCGATGATCGACTTGATCAGTTTTTTCACCCGACCAAAGTCAAGCAGCATGCTCATCTCGTTGAGCTCGCCGCTCATCTCGACATCCACCAGCCAGCTCTCCCCTACCATGCCACGGCGTTCACACAGGTAGCTGGAATCGATCACGGTCAAATCTCTTACAAATAACTTCATCAGTCAGGCCTTGCTACAGAGAAAGTGCAGTTTGCGATATTATGACCCGCGATCACTGACAAAGGAACCGGACTCCCCCATGAACAAATTGCTTATCAAGAATGCCACCCTGGTCAATGAAGGCCGCATCTATGCCTCGGATGTATTGATTGAAGGGGAACGGATCGCCCGGATCGCCCCTCACATAGAGGCGCCCGATGCCGTGGTGATAGATGCAACCGGTCGCCACCTCATCCCCGGGATGATCGATGATCAGGTCCATTTCCGTGAGCCAGGCCTGACCCACAAGGGGACCATCGCCAGTGAATCCCGGGCCGCCGTGGCAGGGGGCACCACCAGCTTCATGGAGATGCCCAACGTCAATCCCCAGACCACTACCCTCGATGCCCTCGAAGCCAAATACCAGATAGCCGCCAACGCCTCCGCCGCCAACTACAGCTTCTATCTCGGCGCCACCAACGACAACCTCGACGAGATAAAGCGCCTCGATCCCAAGCAATCCTGCGGGGTCAAGGTGTTCATGGGCTCCTCGACCGGCAACATGCTGGTGGACAACCAGGAGACACTGGCGGCGATTTTCCGCGAGAGCCCGGTGATGATAGTCACTCACTGCGAGGACACCCCTTCCATCAAGGTGCTGGAAGACGAGGCCCGCGCCAAGTGGGGCGAGGATGTGCCGATGCGCGAGCACGGTCGCATTCGCAATGACGAGGCCTGCTACAAGTCCTCCAGCATGGCGGTGGGTCTGGCGAAAAAGTACGGGGCCAAGCTGCACGTGCTGCACCTCACCTCCGCCAAAGAGCTGTCGCTGTTTACCGCCAGCCACGACTTGAGCGAACTCAAAGACAAGAACATCACCGCCGAGGTGTGCGTCCACCACCTGTTCTTCAACGAGGCGGATTACGACACCCTGGGCAGCCAGATCAAATGCAACCCGGCAGTGAAGACAGCCGCCGACCAGCACGCCCTGCTGGATGCGGTGCGCAACGACGTGCTGGACATTATTGCCACCGACCATGCTCCCCACACCTGGGAGGAGAAGCAGAACAGCTACTTCAAGGCGCCGTCCGGCATCCCTCTGGTGCAGCACTCCATGCTGGCGCTGCTGGAGCTCTACCACAACGGCGTGTTTTCACTGGAGACTATCGTCAAGAAGACATCCCACGCAGTAGCCGAGCGCTTCCAGGTGCAGGATCGCGGCTACATTCGTGAGGGCTACTTCGCAGACTTGGTGCTGCTGGATCTGGGCAAGCCCTATGTGGTCAACGACAGCAACCTGCTCTACCTGTGTGGCTGGTCCCCCTTCAACGGTTACCGCTTCCACAGTACGGTGGAGATGACCCTGGTCAATGGCCAGATCGCCTGGCAAAACGGTCAGGTCACCGATCAGGTGCTGGGCAAGCGGCTGACCTTCAACCGCTGATCCCTTCATCAGTGATGCAAACGGCCGCCTCCGGGGCGGCCGCTTTCATGGTGGGTTGAAACCTGCGTAGCAAAAGGCCCCTGACATGGGCCCTCAATGGCCGAATGTCGCCGCCATGGCGGTACTTTGAACGCCAATTGCTCGTAAAGCAGGCAAACGGTCTCGGAGTGGGATTTCCCCTGTTGACAGGATCGGGGCATCTCCATAAACTCAGCCCCCGTCAGCCGAGCTGACTCCGTCGGTGTGTAGCGCAGCCAGGTAGCGCATCTGCATGGGGTGTAGAGGGTCGGAGGTTCGAATCCTCTCACACCGACCAAATTCCCCGGTAAAGGCCTTGTCAAACGACAAGGCCTTTTCTTTTATCCCCAGTATCCCCACGGTGACCCGACCGGCGATTGTCTCACGGATCGGTTTGTGCTGTAGTGGTGAGGTGTTTCGCCAAACGGCCCTCATGATGCAACGTCTGCTCCCCCTCTCCTTCTGCTCCCGTCGCCATGCACGACGGTTTGCCAGCGCGGCAAGCCTGCCTGATCTGGTGCTGGCCTGCCTGCTGAGCGCCCTGCTGCTCGGCTGTGCCACCCCTTATCACAGCGAAAAATCATTCTGGAACGGCCAGACCGGCTTCTCCCAGACACAACTTGGCCCCGACAAGTGGCAGCTGGAGTTTGTCGGCAACGAGCTGATCGATCGCGAGACGGCCCGCAAGTATGTGCTCAAACGGGCGGGTGAGATGGCACTGAGCCAGGGCTACGAGTGGGTGGAGGTGAACGAGCTGACCCTGTCGCGGGATGCGGTCAGGGTCACCCCCTCGCATCCGGTATTCGGCTTTGATACGGACGAGCCGGACCCCTTTCTGGCGCAGATGCAGGTACAGCACACCACCTCGGCCCTGCTGATCTTCACCCTGTCTCATCGCTCATTAAACGAACAGGGCATGCAAGCCAGTTATCTCGCCAACATCAAAATAAACAGTGATTAATATTGATGAAATGCAAGATCCATATCACATACAACTAATGGCAACATAAAATTCTGCTACAAGACTCTGGATTTACCCCCCCGGATTAGGCATGCTGCAAGCACACCGGCTGTCAGGGATCTACTGCCCGGATCACAAAAACGGACTTGAAGTGGCCCCCCTGCCACCCTCAACGCGTTGCACTTATCAAAACTGGGACCCCCCCATGAAAATGAATAAATTGACGGTTGCCATCCTCATCGCAATGCTGGTTGGCATCCTGACTGGTCAGGGCTATCGCATGTTTGCCCCGGATCAGGCTGCTGGCTTTGCCAGTGACATCACCATACTGACCGATATCTTCCTGCGACTGATCAAGATGATCATTGCTCCCCTTGTCTTCACCACCCTGGTCGTCGGTATCGCCAAGATGGGTGATACCCGTACCGTGGGCCGCATCGGAGCCAAGACCCTGGGCTGGTTCATGCTGGCCTCCTTGCTCTCCCTGACCCTGGGTCTGGTGATGGTCACCCTGATGCAACCGGGTGTGGGGCTCTCCCTCTCCCTGCCGGATGATACTGCCAGTTCCGGCGTGGTCGCCGGTGCCATCTCCCTCAAGGACTTCGTCACCCACGCCATCCCGAAAAGCGTGGTGGAGGCCATGGCCACCAACGAGATCCTGCAGATAGTGGTGTTCTCCCTCTTCTTCGGGCTGGCCGCCGCCGCTCTGGGCGATGCCGCCAAACCCGTGGTCAAGCTGATGGCCAGCGCCGCCGAGATCATGCTGAAGGTGACAGGCTACGTGATGAACTTCGCGCCGTTCGCCGTGTTCGGTGCCATCGCCGCCATGGTTGCCAAGGAAGGGCTCGGCATACTCGCCACCTACGGCACTTTTATGGCCCAGTTCTATCTGGCCCTGGCCTGCCTCTGGCTGCTGCTCATCGCCATGGGCAGCCTGTTCATTCGCCGCCGCGTGCTGACCCTGCTGGCCATGATCCGCGAGCCCATCCTGCTGGCCTTCTCCACCGCCAGCTCCGAGGCCGCCTATCCCAAGACCCTGGATCGGCTGGAGAAGTTCGGCTGTGACAAGCGCATCGCCAGCTTCGTGCTGCCCATGGGTTACTCCTTCAACCTGGACGGCTCCATGATGTACTGCACCTTCGCGGTCATGTTCATCGCCCAGGCCTATGGCATAGAGCTCTCCCTGGCTCAACAGATCACCATGCTGCTGTTGCTGATGGTCACCTCCAAGGGGATGGCCGGCGTGCCGCGCGCCTCTCTGGTGGTCATAGCCGCCACCCTGAACCAGTTCCATATTCCGGAAGCTGGCATCCTCTTGCTGCTCGGCATAGATCACTTCCTCGACATGGGCCGCTCCGCCACCAACGTGCTGGGCAATGCCATCGCCGCCAGCGTAGTGGCCAAGACCGAAGACAGCCTGGGTGAAACCGAGCCGCTGGGTGAGGTGGATACCGCCAAGGCGTGATCTTTCCCGCCAGCAAGATACAAAAATGGCCAGCGGATACGTAACACCCGTCACTTAAGCATTTTTGTGACTGAATATTAGAAAGGTTGAATAACAGGAAGGGTGCCAGGGTTAACCCGTCAATGTGGCTGACACCTTTGCCCTGACAGGCATCCAATAAAAAGAGGGAGGCATCATGCCTCCCTCACTCTTTGGCCCTTATAGCTCGCGGGCTGGACTCACATTCTCTTAACTGACTTGCATTAACCTTCAAGCCACCTTTTTCTTTTTACGGGTCACAAAGAGACTTAGCCCCATGGACACCAACAGGATCAGCGCGACGACACCGAGTGCTATGTCATTCAGGGGGATCTGGAACTGTCCCCTCCGAGATGATGTTCAGCGCCTTCAAGCCACCTTTTTCTTTTTACGGGTCACAAAGAGGCTTAGTCCCATGGACGCCAGCAGGATCAGCGCGACGACACCGAGTGCTATGCCGGTCGGGATCTTGAAGATATCCAGCAACAGCATCTTGACCCCGATAAACATCAGGATCAGCGCCAGACCGTACTTGAGCAGGGCAAAGCGATCAGCCACGCCAGCCAGCAGGAAGTACATGGCGCGCAGCCCCATGATGGCGAAGATGTTGGAGGTCAGCACGATGAAGGGATCCGTGGTCACCGCGAAGATGGCCGGGATACTGTCCACCGCGAAGATGAGATCGCTCACCTCCACCAACACCAGAATGAGCAGCAGCGGCGTGGCATAACGCACACCGTCACGCCAGACGAAGAAGTTCTCCCCCTCCAGCGTCTCGGTCACCTTGAAGCGGCGGCGCATCCAGCCCAGCAGCGGGTTGTTGGCCAGATCTGGCTCCTTGTCGGCCGCCCACAGCATCTTGGCACCGGTCAGCAGCAAGAAAGCGCCGAACAGATAGAGGATCCAGTGGAACTGCTCGATGAGCCAGCTGCCCGCGAACACCATGCCGGCCCGCATCACGATGGCGCCCAACACCCCGTACAGCAGCACCCGGCGCTGCAGCTCGGCCGGAATGGCAAAGTAGCTAAACAGCATCAGCCAGACGAAGACGTTATCCACCGCCAACGCTTTCTCGATGAGGTAGCCGGTGAGGAACTCCAATCCCTTCTGGTTGGCAATGTCACGGCCAGCGCTGTGATCCAGCCAAAACCAGATGGCCAGGTTGAAGAGCAGGGCCACGCTGATCCAGATGAGAGACCAGATCCCCGCCTCTTTGAGAGACACCTTGTGTGACCTGCCACCACCGACAAAGCGTATGTCAATCCATAACAGGACCAGCACTATGCTGAAGAAACCGGTCCACATCCACCATTCACCCATTTTTATCCCTCCCAAAAATGACAAAACCCACGTCCGAGAGGCGTGGGCTTGCATTTGGAGCAGATACGCCTTGCCTCTCGGCAAGGTCTCACTTACAGCCCATTTTCATCGACTGCCCGGCTGCCGGGTGCACTGCAGGATATGGGTGCACCGTAATGACGACAAACCAGCGAGAAGTTACTCCCCTTGTTAGGCAAAGAGTAACAGTGGCCAAAGAGAACGCCAAGAGAGATCTTCCCCTCTTGCCCAAGTTAATCGGGGCTCCATCTGGGAGCCCCGCAAAACGTTCAACAAACCACCATCAAAGCGGATCAGCCTTGAGGCAGGAGACCGCATGGTCGAAGTTTCCCTCAAGCATGGGGCGGGTCTTGGCACACTCGGGGCCAGCTACCGGGCAGCGGGTGCGAAACACGCAGCCGGACGGCGGGTTCATGGGAGATGGCAAGTCCCCCTCCAGGATCTGGATGACCTTGCTGCGCTCCAGATCCGGATCCGGAATGGGCACGGCCGACATCAGGGCCTTGGTATAGGGGTGCAAGGGGTTTGCGAAGATCTCCTTGCGAGTACCGAGCTCCACCGCATTGCCCAGATACATCACCAGCACCCGATCCGAGATGTGTTTGACCACCGACAAGTCGTGAGCGATGAAGATGAGCGACAAGCCCATCTCCTTCTGGATAGCCTTGAGCAGGTTCACCACCTGGGCCTGGATGGAGACATCCAGCGCAGAGACCGGCTCGTCACAGATGATCATCTTGGGTTCCAGGATCAGTGCCCGGGCAATCCCGATCCGCTGGCACTGGCCGCCGGAGAACTCGTGCGGGTAGCGATTGACCAGGTTGGGCAAGAGGCCCACCTTGGTCATCATGGTGCGCACCTTCTCCTTCACCTGCTCTTTGGAGAGGTTGGGATAGAAGGTGATGAGCGGCTCGGCGATGATGTCGCCTATGGTCATGCGCGGATTCAGGGAGGCCAGCGGATCCTGGAAGATCATCTGGATCTCCTTGCGTTTCTCCCGCAGCGCCTTCTGATCTAGCTTGGTCAAATCGTTGCCCAGCCACACCACCTTACCATCGGTAGCCGGTACCAGGCCTATCAGGGCACGAGCGAAGGTGGACTTGCCACAGCCGGACTCGCCCACCACACCCAGGGTCTCCCCTTCGTACAGGCGCAGAGTCACCCCGTCTACCGCCTTCAACGCCGAGGGCTTGGCCCAGGGCCAGGCTCTGTCACTCTTGATGCTAAAGTGGACCTTGAGGTCAGACACTTCCAGCAGCAGTTTCTTGTCAGTACCCATTTAATTCGCCCCCTTGATCATGGCATCCGATACCCAATGGCAGGCCCGTTCGCGGCCGTCGTTGAACGGGGTCAGGATCGGTGACTGCTGACCGCAAATCCCGCTGACACGGTGGCAGCGCTCCTGGAAGGGGCAGCCGGTGGGCAGACGCAGCAGGTTGGGCGGATTGCCCGGAATGGTAGGCAGCTCTTCCCCTTCGGTGTCGAGGCGGGGAATGGCGCGCAGCAAACCTTCGGTATAGGGATGGCTCGGGCGATAGAAGATGTCCTTCACCCGGCCGTACTCCATGGTACGACCGGCGTACATCACCAGCACCTTGTCACAGATGCCCGCTACCACACCCAAGTCGTGGGTGATCATGATGATGGCGGTGTTGAACTCGCGTTTTAGCTCGTTCATCAGCGTCATGATCTGGGCCTGCACCGTCACGTCCAGCGCCGTGGTCGGTTCATCGGCGATGAGCAGCTGTGGCCGGCACAAGAGGGCCATGGCAATCATCACCCGTTGACGCATACCGCCAGAGAACTCGTGGGGGTACATGTTCATCCGCTTGCGCGACTCGGGGATCTTCACCGCATCCAGCATGCGTACCGACTCTTCGAACGCTGCGGCCTTGCTCACACCCTTGTGCAGCATCAACACTTCCATCAGCTGATCCTTCACCTTCATGTAGGGATTAAGAGAGGTCATGGGATCCTGGAAGATCATGGCGATCTTCTCGGAGCGGATCTTGTTGAGCTTGTGTTCCGGCAGGTTGAGGATTTCGTCGCCCTGAAACTTGGCCGACCCCGTGATGATGCCGTTCTTGGCCAGCAGCCCCATGATGGCAAATGCAGTCTGGGACTTGCCGGAGCCGGACTCGCCGACGATCCCCAGGGTCTCGCCAGCCGCCAGGGAGAAGTTGAGGTCGTTGACCGCCACCACATTGCCGTCCGGGGTCTTGAACTCGACCCGCAGATCTTTTACATCCAGTAACTTCATATAAAAACTCCTTATCGATCTTTCGTGATGCTTTCCTGTCGATCCGATGCTCGATTAACGATCTTTCGGATCGAGGGCGTCACGCAGACCATCCCCGAGGAAGTTGAAGCAAAACAGGGTCACCACCATGAAACCGGCGGGGAACAAGAGTTGCCAGATGGCCACTTCCATCGACTTGGAGCCTTCATCCAGCAGGGCCCCCCAGCTGGTCATGGGTTCCTGGACGCCGAGGCCCAGAAAACTCAGGAAGGATTCAAACATGATCATGCCCGGTACCAGCAAGGTGGCGTAGACGGCCACGATACCGAGCACGTTCGGCACTATGTGACGGGTGATGATCTTCCACTTGGAGACGCCACAGACGTGGGCCGCCTCGATAAACTCCTTGCTCTTGAGACTCAGGGTCTGGCCTCGCACGATCCGCGCCATGTCGAGCCAGCTCACCGCCCCGATGGCGATGAAGATGAGCGCCAGATTGCGGCCGAAGAAGGTCACCAGCATGATCACGAAGAACATGAAAGGGAAGGCGTTGAGGATCTCGAGTACGCGCATCATCAGACTATCGACCCGACCGCCGATGAAGCCGGAAGCGGCGCCATACAGGGTGCCGATGACCACGGCCACCATGGCGCCCATGATGCCGACCATCAGCGAAATGCGGCCCCCCAGCAGGGTACGCACGAACAGATCACGTCCCAGACTGTCGGTACCGAACCAGTGGCCAGTTTCCATATCCGGTGCCGCCTGCATCGCGCCCCAGTCCGGATCGTCGAAGGTATATTGGGACAGGTGCGGCCCCACTATCACTGCCAGACCGATAATGGTCAGTATGATGAGGCTGGTCAGCGCGGCCTTGTTACGCAGGAAACGGCGACGGGCATCCTTCCACAGGGAGCGTCCTTCCACCACTTCCACTTGCTGTGCGAACGCCGCTATGGCTTCGCGTTTCTCAGTTGTGACAACCATGATCTACTCCCGACTTAGTAACGGATCTTGGGATCGATAAAGGCATAGAGAATATCGACCACAGCGTTAAAGGTGATGGTGAGGGCACCGACCAGAATGGTCAGCCCGAGCACCATGGAGTAATCACGGTTGAGGGCACCGTTGACAAACAACTGACCAATTCCCGGCAGACCGAAGATGGTCTCAATCACCACGGAACCCGTGATGATGCCGACAAAGGCCGGGCCCAGATAGGAGACCACCGGCAGCATGGCCGGGCGCAGCGCGTGTTTCAGTATGATGTGACGCAGCGGCAAGCCCTTGGCACGGGCGGTACGGATGAAGTTGGAGTTCATGGTCTCGATCATGCTGCCACGCATGATGCGCGAGATGGCGGAGATGTAGTACATCATCATGCCGAACACCGGCAGCACCATAAACTGGATACCCCCCCCCTGCCAGCCACCGGCCGGGAACCAGCCCAGATTGATGCTGAAGAAGAGCACCAGCAAGGGTGCCAGCACAAAGCCCGGGATCACCACCCCGGCCATGGCCGACGACATCAGCAGATAGTCGATGATAGTGTTTTGTTTCAAGGCCGCTATGGTGCCGAAAGTGCCCCCCAGCAAGACGGCAAAGACGAAAGCCGCGCTCCCGATCTTGGCAGAAACAGGTAACGCCTGGCTCACCAGATCATTGACGCTGAAGTCCTTGTATTTGAAAGAGGGGCCCAGATCGCCCCGTAACAGGTTGCCCAGGTAGGTGAGGTATTGCACGCCAATGGGCTTGTCCAGGCCGTACTTGGCCTCGATATTGGCCAACACTTCCGGCGGCAGGGCACGTTCGCTGGTGAAGGGGTTGCCCGGCGCGAAACGCATCATGAAGAAGGAGACGGTGATCAAGACCAGCAGCGTCGGGATCGCTTCCAATAGCCGTTTAAAAATGAATTTCAACATAGACAATTCCTGTCCTGTACAGCTTCCAAAGGGTCGCGGTTGTAATAAAGGCCCGCCGTCTGGCGGGCCTGCTTGTTATGCGACTTGTTATGTTATTCAGTGAGCAATGATGTACATGTCTTTGCTGTAGAGGTTATCCAGCGGGTTGGCCGGATAGCCGCCCACATAGGGCTTGACCATGCGAGAGGTCACGTACTGATAGATAGGGGCAATCGGCATGTCCTTGGCCAGGATCTCTTCGCCCTGGACATAGAGCTTGTTGCGCGCATCCGCATCAACCTGATCGCGTGACTCGTCCATCAACTTGTCAAACGCAGCATTGGAATACTTGCCATCGTTGTTACCGTGAGTGGTCTGCATCAGATCCAGCATGGAGGAGGCTTCATTGTAGTCGGCGATCCAACCGCGACGAGCCACGTCAAACTGACCTTGCTTGAGCGTCTCCAGATAGGTTTTCCACTCCTGGTTCACCAGGCTGACCTCTACCCCCAGCTTTTTCCACATGGAGGCGACGGCGACGGCCACCTTCTTGTGGTTGTCATCTGTGTTGTAGAGCAGTTCAAACTTGAGTGGATTACCCGGGCCGTAACCGGCATCGGCCAGTAGCGCCTTGGCCTTGGCATCGAGCTCCGCCTGGGTCAACTTGGACCAGGCCGGGGCAACAGGTTTGAAGCCATCAACGAAGTCCGGCACCAGGGCATAGCCTGGGGTCTCTCCCTTGCCCATCACCTTGTCGGCTATCACATTGCGATCGATGGCATAGGTGAGCGCGGTGCGTACCCGCACATCATCATAGGGTTTTTTCTTGGTGTTGAAGGTGTAGTAGTAGGTCCCCACATAGCCACTCACCTGCACCTCATCGGGTTTCTCTTTTTTCATCTGCTTGAAGCGTTCGATGGGCATGTTGTAGGTGAGATCCAGTTCGCCCGCCAGATAGCGGTTCAACTCGGCATTGGTAGACTGGATCGGCAGGTAACTCACCGTGTCGACCACCGTTTTGCTGTTATTCCAGTAGTTGGGATTACGCTCGATATCGACACGCTCGTTGACCACCCAATCTTTGAGCTTATAGGCGCCGTTGGATACCATATTTTCCGGCTGGGTCCACTTGTCACCAAACTTCTCGATCACCTTCTTCGGGACTGGGTAGGTGGTGGTGTGAGAGAGCATGCTGACGAAGTAAGGAATCGCTTTTTCAAGCTGTACTTCAAAGGTGTAATCGTCGGTCGCCTTCACGCCCAGGGTGTCAGACGGCTTCTTGCCGGCAATGATTTCGCTGGCGTTGAGGATGGTCGGAATTTCCATGTACCAGGCGTAGGGAGAGCCAGTCTTGGGATCCACGGCCCGCTTGAAGGCGAACTCGAAATCGTGGGCAGTAACCGGTTCACCATTGGACCATTTCGCATCTTTGCGCAGGTGGAATACGAAGTGTTTGTTGTCCTTGGTTTCCCAGGACTCGGCCATGGCAGGGAGCACTTCCCCTTTGGGACCGGAAGAGACGAGACCTTCGAACAGGTCGCGCAAAATATTGGATTCAACCGTTCCTTCGGTTTTATGAGGGTCGA
The DNA here is from genome assembly GCF_037818705.1 of Aeromonas popoffii. Lineage (NCBI taxonomy): Bacteria > Pseudomonadati > Pseudomonadota > Gammaproteobacteria > Aeromonadales > Aeromonadaceae > Aeromonas > Aeromonas popoffii. The sequence continues at coordinate 2,670,231 of NZ_CP149129.1, forward strand.
GGGTAGCCGGCTCCGAGCCATTGCCTTTGACCAGTTGCTGGACTTCAGCCAGCTTGGTTCCCGCCGGGACATCGGCAGCCTGAGCCACGTTGACGCCACCAAACAGGGCAGCCATCAGCAGTGTGTTAATCATTGTTTTTTTATGAGTCATTTCCCTACTCCAACAAGAACATTCCATGCGTTTGTCCATCAACGAGATAAATACCCGCTGCCAGCATAATTCCCTGACAATTCTAATAATGCAATAGATATCATCAGACCAAGCTGGGCTTCATGGTTAAAAAAACAGCTTTTAGCCAATTATTCAGCATTTAAATATGGCGTTGCGGACGCTTTTTATACAGACCCGCTCGATTCTAGGAAATGACCAACAAAAAAGAAACAATAAAAAGCCGGTCACGAGGACCGGCTCAGACAAAACAGACCTGAATCACATCAATCCGGGGAAGACCCCCTTGATCCCCGCCACCATGATCTCGATGCCGAGCGACATCATGATGAGACCCATGATCCGGGTGACCACGTTGATGCCGGTGTTGCCCATCAGCTTGAACAACAAGGGGGCGGCGCGGAAGATGAGCCAGGAGCAGAAGGCAAATACCATCACCACCAGCGACATGCCCAGCATCTGGGACCAGGTACTCTGGCTGGCGTTGACAATAGAAGAAGAGATGGCCCCCGGACCCGCCATCAGCGGCAGTGCCAGCGGCACCACAGCGACTGATTCCCGCGCAGCCAGCTCCCCTTTCTCCTGCTTGTTATGCTTCACCTCCCCCAGCTTGCCCTGCAGCATGGACCAGGCGATCAGCGTGATGAGCGACCCGCCGGCGATGCGAAACGACGCCAGCGAGATACCAAAACCGTCCAGGATCAGCTGCCCCATGTACATGGAGACCAACAGGATGATCATCACCGCAATGTTGGCGGTGGTGTTGGTCTTCATCCGCTCTTCCGGGGTTTGATGGCCGGTCAGACTGACAAAAACCGGCAGCAATCCCAGCGGATTGATGATCGCGAACAAACCGATGAAAAACTTCAGATATAAAGAGACGTCAATTGCTGCCATAGGCGCCATCCAGAAGGTAAGCAAAGCCACGCGGGCCACCCCGATAAACCGAGCGTAAATTTACACCATGCCCTCAACCTGCACCAATCAAATAATCTCACCCTTTCCGTGGCTTTTCAGTTAGTTCCTCTAATGTATCGCCAAAATTCAACACATTGACTTGTTAATAAACATTGTTACCATTTAACACACTGATAAAATCACTTCGAGTTTTATGTGGTCATGCCGTTTTGGTGCGACATTTTCTCTCAACAAACAAGGATTTTTTAATGATTGATACGGACATCAAGTTGCAATGGCGCCTGGCTTCGCAACCGGCAGGCACGGTCGATCCCCTGCTCGGCTTTTTTGACCGGCGGCAATGAGGGTGTCAGTGGCGGCGATCTTCAGCGCTATCATGGATTAAAAGAACAACCATTTTTTCAACAAGAATTAAACGCTGGTGGGTATCTGCTCCTGGATGATCGCCGTTTCTATCACAATACGGCCCCCAGACTGCCCCAGGCCCCGACCCGAGGACACCGGGACGTAATCGTGCTAACTGCTTGAAAAATGGTATCTAGCGCCTTGTTCACGCGCCATTCAGCCCACTTTCTCCCTGCGCTACATTCGCGTAACATCCGAAAAACATGTATTGTGAAACAAAATTTCTTTTGTTCTTTTGTTACACATGATCCAGATCAACTTTTTCTGAGTCAGCCGCGCTCTATAATCGACTCAGAAAGCAATTTAGTAAGGCATGTAAATACCCCCTTGTAGTGATTCTCGCCTTGACAAGGCGACTATAATTGCCGGGCATTGCCAAGCTCTTACTAAACAGTTTTCAAATCATCAGGAGATAAACATGGCAGTAACCAATTTGGCCGAACTGGATGCACTGGTCGCCCGCGTTAAAGAAGCACAGCGTGAATTCGCCAGCTTCTCGCAAGAGCAGGTAGACAAGGTTTTCCGTGCCGCCGCCCTGGCCGCCAGCAATGCCCGTATCCCCCTGGCCCAGATGGCCGTGGAAGAGTCCGGTATGGGGATCATCGAAGACAAGGTTATCAAGAACCACTTCGCCTCCGAATACATCTACAACGCATACAAAGACGAGAAGACCTGCGGCATCCTGAGCCAGGATGACGAGATGGGCACCATGATCATCGCCGAGCCGGTCGGTATCATCTGCGGTATCGTTCCGACTACCAACCCGACTGCTACCGCGATCTTCAAATCGTTGATCTCCCTGAAGACCCGCAACGCCATCATCTTCTCCCCGCACCCACGTGCCAAGAACTCCACCAATACCGCAGCCAAGCTGGTACTGGATGCAGCCGTGGCCGCTGGTGCACCGAAAGACATCATCGGCTGGATCGATCAACCGTCCGTGGAGCTCTCTAACGCGCTGATGAAGCACAACGACATCAACCTGATCCTGGCCACTGGTGGCCCGGGCATGGTGAAAGCCGCTTACTCTTCCGGTAAGCCTGCTATCGGTGTGGGTGCCGGTAACGTGCCGATCGTCATCGACGAAACCGCCGACGTAAAACGCGCCGTTGCCTCCATTCTGATGTCCAAGACCTTCGACAACGGTGTGGTCTGTGCTTCCGAGCAAGCTGTTATCGTCGTTGACTCCATCTACAACCAGGTGAAAGAGCGTTTCTCCAACCACGATGGCTACATCCTGTCCAAAGATGAAGCAGACAAGGTACGTAAAGTGCTGCTGATCAACGGCGCGCTGAACGCAGATATCGTCGGCCAGCCGGCCACCAAGATCGCCGCCATGGCTGGCGTGACTGTGCCTGCCACCACCAAGATCCTGATCGGTGAAGGCCTGGAATTGTGCGCTGAAGATGAGTTCGCTCATGAGAAGCTCTCCCCGACCCTGGGTATGTTCCGCGCCAAGAACTTCGAAGAAGCCGTCGAGATGGCCTGCACCATGGTCAACATCGGTGGTATCGGTCACACCTCAGGTCTGTACACCGACCAGGATCGCAACCAGGATCGCATCAGATACTTCGGCGACAAGATGAAGACCGCCCGTATTCTGATCAACACCCCCTCCACCCAGGGTGGTATCGGTGACCTGTACAACTTTGCTCTTGCTCCTTCCCTGACCCTGGGTTGCGGCTCCTGGAGTGGCAACTCCATCTCCGAGAACGTCGGTCCCAAGCACCTGATCAACAAGAAGACAGTCGCAAAACGGGCAGAAAATATGCTGTGGCACAAACTTCCGAAATCCATCTATTTCCGTCGTGGCTCCCTGCCGATCGCCCTCGGTGATCTGGAAGGCAAAAAGCGTGCAATGGTTGTCACCGACCGCTTCCTGTTCAACAACGGCTATGCCGACGACGTGGTTCGTCTGCTCAAGAAGCTGAACATGGAAGTGGAAGTATTCTACGAAGTAGAAGCTGACCCGACGCTGTCGGTGGTTCGCAAGGGCGCCGAGATGGCCAACTCCTTCAAGCCGGACGTTATCCTGGCACTGGGTGGTGGTTCACCGATGGATGCCGCCAAGATCATGTGGGTCATGTACGAGCACCCGGATACCGCGTTTGAAGATCTTGCCATGCGCTTTATGGACATCCGCAAGCGTATCTACAAGTTCCCGAAAATGGGCGTGAAGGCCGAACTGGTCTGTATCACCACCACTTCCGGTACCGGTTCTGAAGTCACCCCGTTTGCGGTCGTGACCGACGACGCCACCGGCATGAAGTACCCGCTGGCTGACTACGAGCTGACCCCGAACATGGCCATCGTCGATGCCAACCTGGTCATGAACATGCCCAAGTCCCTGTGCGCCTTCGGCGGTGTGGATGCAGTCACTCACGCCATGGAAGCCTACGTTTCCGTACTGGCCAACGAGTACTCAGACGGTCAGGCGCTGCAAGCCCTGAAACTGCTGAAAGAGTACCTGCCGTCCAGCTACCAGAACGGTGCCAACGATCCGGTTGCCCGCGAGAAAGTACACAACGCAGCCACCATCGCCGGTATCGCGTTCGCCAACGCCTTCCTGGGTGTGTGTCACTCCATGGCGCACAAGCTGGGTGCAGAATTCCACATTCCGCACGGTCTGGCTAACGCCCTGCTGATCAGCAACGTGATCCGTTACAACGCCAACGACAACCCGACCAAGCAGACTGCGTTCTCCCAGTACGACCGTCCGCAAGCTCGCCGTCGTTATGCCGAAGTGGCTGACCACCTGGGTCTGAGCGCAGCCGGTGACCGTACCGCTGCCAAGATCGAGAAGCTGCTGGCCTGGCTGGATGAGCTGAAAGCCACTCTGGGCATCCCGGCCTCCATCCGTGAAGCTGGCGTGAACGAAGCCGACTTCCTGGCCAAGGTTGACCAGCTGGCGCTGGAAGCCTTCGATGACCAGTGCACCGGTGCCAACCCGCGCTACCCGCTGATCACCGAGCTCAAAGCCATACTGATGGACACCTACTACGGTCGCCCCTTTACCGAGGAAGCACGAGTAGCAGTGGAAGCCAAGGCTGAGACCAAGGCGGACAACAAGAAAAAATCCAAGGCCTGATAATCGGACTTGAACTAGAGAGCCCGCGCACATGCGCGGGCTTTTTTGTTTGTCTATCTCTCTAATTTTGCTAGCTTGTTGGTAAGCATTCATGGACCTCGAGTTAGCACATGTCGCTGATACAAGCCTCGATAGAGCAGTTACGGATCGGCCACTACATCCATCTCCCCACGGGATGGACCAGTCACCCTTTTATGTTCAATGCCTTCAAGATCAAGGATCAGCAACAACTCGACATCATTCGCCATCTCGACCTCAATCTGTTGATGGTGGATCCGGACAAGAGCGACCTGCCCATAGAGCCCATCTTGCGCGGCGATATTCCCGCCGCCGGCCCCGATCTGTCGATCATCGATGAGGTCATAGACACGGGCCTCACTCCCTTCGACGAGAAAGCTTTCCGCCGCTCCCTGCGCGCCGCCGACAAAGCCTTTGGCCAATCCATGTCCGAGCTGCGCGATGCACTGGGGGCCCTCAACCTCAAGCCTGACGAAGGGCTGGCTAATACGGCGCAGATAGTGCGCAATGCCGCCGCCCGCATCAGTGAACACGAGGGGCCACTCGGCCTGCATCTCATTCGCAACCCGCACACCGACATATTGCTGCAGCACAGCCTGAACGTGGCTTTCATCGCCATGCTGATGGCCCGGGAACTCGGCATGAACCCCATCGAGATCGAGGAGACTGGACTGGCAGGCCTTGTACACGATATCGGAGAGCTGAGAATCCCGAGCCAGATCACCCAGAAACGAGGGGATCTCAACAAGTCAGAGCAAAATTTTCTCAACATGCATCCCCAGTACGGGCTGGAGATGCTGACCCAGTTGCAGGCATGTGAGTTCAAGATCCGCCAGGTGGCCCATCTGCACCACGAGCGGCTCGATGGCAGCGGCTTTCCTCTGGGTATCAAGGGCGGCGAGATCCCGCCACTGGCACGGATCATCGGACTGGTGGACTACTATGACGAGCTGCTGCACCCGCGCAGCAGTGCGACCCCGGCCGCCCCGAGCCAGGCCATCAGCCAGCTCTACAAGCTGTCCCAGAAGAAGTTCGATCAGGATCTGGTCAAGCTGCTGATCAAGGTGTTGGGAGTCTATCCCCCCGGTTCGCTGGTGCAGCTCTCCGACGACTCTGTGGCGCTGGTGCTCTCAACCGAGCCCACCATGCCCCTCAAACCCAAGGTACTGCCCTACCTCAAAGCGCAGCGACCGGAAGGGGTGGCCATGCTGGATCTGCGGGAGGATGAGCGCACCATCAAGTCATTTATCAAGCAAGAAGACCTGGATGAGGGACAAAGGCTGTTTTTTAACCTTACCCGGCGCTTCTGTTACTATTTTGCCTTCTGAGTTATCCCCAGAAGCTGGGGATAACTCATTGGACAAACCTGAATAATTGCCCAATTACCTTCAAAAGGGGTCACTGCCGACCCTGGATAAAAAACGCCCAGCCAGGGGGCCGGGCGGAGCATGCCACCTCCGTGTGGCGTATCCAGCGGATACATTCATGCTCCATCCAGCAATACCAACCCTGGGGCGATTATACAAATATCAATTTAACATGCTGATTTGATATGGTTTTATTTCACGTTTCTGGCAAACTTCGCCCACAATCGAACGCACCTTGCTCACAGAACAAGATCCTGATCACACTTATTCATTACTGCCGCTTTTTTCGGCACGGACTCTGAGGAACGTTTTTTATGCAGTTGGTCCTCTCCCTGCTTCAACAGATGAGCGTCAGTCTGGTGATCGCCTATCTCTTCTCCAAGAGTCCGCTGCTGCGTCCCCTGGCCAACTATTCCGTCAGACTTCCTCACAAGATACTGATATACATTATTTTTTCCAGCTTTTGCATCCTCGGCACCTATGTCGGGCTCGATATCGATGATGCCATCGCCAACACCCGGGCAGTCGGCGCCGTATTGGGGGGGCTGCTGGGAGGCCCGCTGGTGGGCTTTCTGGTAGGGCTGACCGGTGGCCTGCACCGCTACACGCTAGGGGGATTTACCGATCTCGCCTGCGCCATCTCCACCACCCTTGAGGGCTTGCTGGGGGGGCTGGTGCACTGGCGGCTGATGCGCTCCGGGCGGACAGATGCCCTGTTTGAACCGCGTATCGCCTTCTTTACCACCCTCTATGCCGAGATCATGCAGATGCTGATCATCCTGCTGGTGGCCACCCCGTTCGAGCAGGCTCTGCTGCTGGTGCGCACCATCGCCACCCCCATGATCCTGGCCAACTCCTGCGGCGCCGCGCTCTTTATCAGCATGATCCGCGACCAGCAGCGGATGTATGAAAAATTCTCCCGGGTCTTCTCCGCCAAAGCGCTCAATATCGCCAATCGCACGGTCGGCATCATGAGCCAGGGCTTTACCCCGGAGGCGAGCCGCAAGATTGCCCGCATCATTCAGGAGGAGACCGGCGTAGGTGCTGTCGCCATCACGGATACCGACAAGATCCTCGCTTTTATCGGCATCGGAGAAGATCACCATCTGCCAGGTACGCCCATCGCGTCAGCCACCACCATGAAGGCCATCACGCACAACAAGGTGCTGTTTGCCGATGGCAACAGCCAGCCCTATCGCTGCAGCCTCTCGCCTGCTTGCCAGCTGGGCTCTGTGCTCGTGATCCCGCTGCAGGGTGACAAGGGGGTGATCGGCACCATCAAACTCTATGAACCGAAGAAACGGCTGTTTCTCAAGATCAACCACACCCTGGGGGAAGGGATCGCCAACCTGCTGTCACAGCAACTGCTGGCTGGTCGGCTGGAGCAGCATCAGCGGCTGCTGGTGCAATCGGAGCTCAAGCTGATCCAGGCCCAGATCAACCCCCATTTTTTGTTCAACACCCTCAATACCATCAGTGCCATCACCCGGCGCGATCCCGACAAGGCGCGGGATCTGCTGCTGCACCTGTCGCTGTTCTTTCGCAAGAACCTCAAGCGCCAGAGCGGGCTGGCCACCCTGCAGGAGGAGCAGGAGCACTGCCAGTCTTATCTGGAGATCGAGCTAGCCCGTTTTGGCGACCGATTGACGGTGGTCAACGAGATCCCGCTCCACCTGGCCACCTTGCGCCTGCCAAGCTTCACCCTGCAGCCGCTGATCGAAAATGCCATCAAGCACGGCATCTCGACACTGCTGGAACAGGGGCGCATTCGCCTCTATACCGAGGAACATACCACCAGTGTCACCATCCATGTGGAAGACAACGCCGGCGCCTGGCAAGAACGGCCCGCCGGTGACGGTCTTGGCATGACCATCGTCGACCGACGGCTCAAGAGCGCCTTTGGCGAACGCTACGGCGTGACCATTGCGTGCGAGCCGGAGCAGTGGACCCGGGTTTCGTTCACCATCCCCAAGGAGCAACCATGATCCGCACCCTGATTGTTGATGACGAACATTACGCCCGCGAGGAGCTGAAACTGCACCTTGCCAGCGATCCCGCCATCGAGATAGTCGGTGAAGCGGCCAACGCCATCGAGGCGCTGCCACTGATCCAGCGGCTCAAACCGGATGTGGTGTTTCTCGACATCCAGATGCCCAAGCTGAGCGGCATGGAACTGGTGGCCATGCTCGATCCCCTGCCCCGCATCGTGTTTGTCACCGCCTTCGACGAGTATGCCATTCAGGCATTTGAGGAGAACGCCTTCGACTACCTGCTCAAACCGGTGGAACCGGCACGGCTGGCCAAGACGCTGGCTCGCCTCAAGCAGGATATCTCCCCGCAGCCGGTCGAGCGGCTGGCCCCCACCATCGAACACATTCCGGGCTATCTGCACAATCGGGTACGGCTGCTGCCGATCGCTCAGGTGGAGTATGCCTTTTCCGATCTCGGCGGCGTCCACGTGGCTTGTCAGGGGGAGCTGTTCCACACCCAGCTCACCCTCAAATCCCTGGAGGAGAAGAGCCTCCTGTTGCGTTGCCACCGCCAGTACCTGGTCTCCCCCAAGGCCATCTTCGAGATCCGGCTGCTGGATAACCAGCTGGCGGAGATCCTCACGCCGAGCGGTGCCCGGGTGCCGGTCAGCCGTCGCTATCTCAAGGAGCTAAAGGATCAACTGGGGCTGGACTGACCCAGGGAATGTGCGCCTGATCACAGCCGCTGACCACTCGGCGCGCCAAAGCGCCACTCGGGAGGTTTCGCCTGCCAGAGAGAAGCAAGCGTTTTAAACTCGCGACGCATACTAAAAAATAACAATGCAGGAGCGTAGTAATGATCTGGTTCTTCCTATGTGTCGGCCTACTTGTCGCCGGCTATTTCATATATGGCAAATTCATAGAGCGGATATTCGGCCCGAAACCCGAGCGCGCCACCCCCGCCATCACCATGGCTGACGGGGTGGACTATGTCCCCATGTCGGACAAAAAAGTCTATCTGGTACAACTGCTCAACATCGCAGGCGTCGGCCCCATCTTCGGTCCCATCCTCGGTGCCCTCTACGGCCCGGTCGCCATGCTGTGGATCGTGTTTGGCTGCATCTTCGCCGGCGCAGTACACGACTACTTCTCCGGCATGCTGTCGGTGCGCGCCAAGGGCGCTTCGGTACCGACCGTGGTCGGCGAGCATCTGGGCACCGTCGCCAAGCACTTCATGAACCTGTTTGCCGTGGTACTGCTGATGCTGGTTGGCGTGGTGTTCGTGCTGAGCCCGGCAGGCTTGCTCGCCAACCTCACCTCCACCGATATGGTCTACTGGATTGTGGCGATTTTTGCCTACTACATCCTGGCGACCATAGTCCCCATCGACAAGATCATCGGCCGCTTCTACCCCATCTTCGGCGCACTGCTGGTGTTCATGTCAGTCGGCCTTATCATTGGTCTGATTGTCTCCGGCAAAGGCTTCTACAACACAGGGATGGACTTCTCCAACCTGCACCCGACCGAGTTGCCGCTGTGGCCGCTGCTGTTCATCACCATCGCCTGTGGCGCGGTATCGGGCTTTCACGCCACCCAGTCACCGCTGATGGCTCGCTGCATGCAGAACGAGAAGTCCGGTCGCTTCATCTTCTACGGCGCAATGATCGGTGAAGGGATCATCGCTCTCATCTGGTGTACCCTGGGTCTATCCTTCTACGACAGCACCGAAGCGCTCAACGCCACCATGGCCAACGGCGGCCCGGCGGCTGTGGTACATGAAGTCTCCACCAGCCTGCTCGGCACCGTGGGCGGCATCCTCGCCATCCTCGGCGTGGTGATCCTGCCCATCACCTCCGGCGATACCGCGTTTCGCAGTGCTCGCCTGATCGTGGCGGACTTCCTCAAGATGACCCAGAGGCCGCTGGTCAAGCGTCTGCTGATCGCCATCCCCATGTTCATCCTTGGTTTCATCATCTCCAAGGCCGAGTTCGGGGTGATCTGGCGCTACTTTGGCTGGGCCAACCAGACCACGGCCGTCATCATGCTGTGGACTGCGGCGGCCTATCTGGCCAAAGAAGGCAAGCTGCACTGGGTCTGCACCATCCCTGCCATGTTTATGACCGCCGTGGTGTTTACCTATCTGGCCAACGCCCCCATAGGCTTCGGGTTGGAAATGGGCATCTCCACCATCATAGGCCTCATCTGCACCCTAGTGACGACGGTGGCCTTCCTGGTGAAATTCAGACCGGCACTGGTGAGCAGCACCAGCTAACGTTGACCGATTCAAACACTGAAACAAAGGGAGCCATTTAGGCTCCCTTTTCATTACTCATTTCACGCCAGTGGTGTCATACTTCTCCAGTAAGTCATTGTCATCGATAGGACTTTTTTGGACTTGCGACGTATGGCACACCATACTGTTTGACGACTTCAGACTCACTTAAGCTCCAGTACAACAATGTTGCTTAAGATGCCGTCCTCAAAACCGATAAACGTGTGATTCCCCATTGCTTTATAAAAAATGGAATCCAATGACTGGTTGTATATCAAACCTCTGGAGACCCCATGTTCCTTGATTATTTTGCCCTTGGCCTGCTCATCTTTGTCGGGCTGGTCATTTTTTACGGAGTCATCGTGATCCACGATATTCCTTATGAAATAGCCAAACACCGCCAGCACCCCCATCAGGATGCCATCCACGTGGCGGGATGGGTCAGTCTGTTTACCCTGCATGTACTCTGGCCATTCCTCTGGATCTGGGCCACCCTCTATCGCCCCGAGCGGGGATGGGGCTTCAACCAGCGCCTTCAGCAAGATGAGGACGAGATACAACTGCTCAAGCAGGAGCTAACCGATCTCAAAACGCGCATCCATACCATCGAACAGACTGAACAACAGGGATAAATCATGGACCTGCTACTGATCCTGACCTACACAGCACTGTGCGTGGCCGTGTTCAAGATTTTCCGCATTCCGCTCAACAAGTGGACCGTCCCCACCGCAGCACTGGGTGGCGTGGTGCTCATCGGCACCCTGATCATGCTGATGAACTACAACCACCCCTACTCCGAGATGGCGCGCAACTACTATGTCTCCACCCCCATAGTGCCGCTGGTCAAGGGCAGGGTCGTTGAGGTTCCGGTGCAGGCCAACCAGCCGGTGAAAAAAGGGGATGTGCTGTTTCGCATCGATGGCGAGCCGTTTCGCCTGAAAGTGGAGAGCCTTACCGCACGGGTCGAATCCAACCGCGAGCACCTCAAGTCCATTGAGGCGAGACTGCGCTCAGCCAAGCTGGATCGGGATCGCGCCAAAGAGCTGATGCAACGCAATGTAGGCAAACAGCGAGATTTGGATGTCAGCCAGGCCAACGTAGACGATATCGTGGCCCAGATTGACCAGCAGAAAGCCACCCTGAACGATCTGCAAGCCCAGCTGCTGGAAGCCAAGTATCAGCTGGCCCAAACCGTGGTCTATGCCCCGAGTGATGGCCATGTGGTACAACTGGCCCTGCGCCCCGGCATGATCGCCACCCCCTTCATGTACCGTCCGGTGATGACCTTCATCCACCAGAACGATACCGCCTATGTGGGCTGGTTCTGGCAGAACAGCATGCAGCGTCTGGCCGTCGGCGACGAGGCGGAAGTGGTGATCGATGGCGTGCCCGGCAAGATCTTCAAGGGCAAGGTGACGGCAGTGGTTCCGGCCATTGCCGCCGGTAACGTACAGGCCAACCTGGGACTACTGGATCAGAGCACGGCAGTGCGTCCGGGTCGGCTGCCGGTGGTCATCTCCATCACTGACCCCGAGTGGGCCAAGTATCAGGTGATTGCAGGCTCCAGTGGGCAGGCCGCTGTCTACACCCACTACTTCCACCATGTCTCCGTGATGCGGAAAATACTGCTGCGCATGGCGAGCTGGATGAACTACATCTTCCCGTTCCATTAATCAGCACAATCCCTCCCAGCGGGCCGGCATCATGCCGGCCCGCTGTTTTTGTGGTAGCAAGATCCCTATAATGGCGCCATCCTGCGCCGCACCATGCCCAAACGCCACTCCCCATGTTCGTTCTCAGACCCTATCAAACCGACGCCGTCAATGCCGTGATCAGCCACTTTCGCCAGCACCCGGACCCCGCCGTGGTGGTGCTGCCAACCGGTGCAGGCAAGAGTCTGGTGATCGCCGAGCTGGCCCGCAAGGCGCGTGGCCGCGTGCTGGTGCTGGCCCACGTCAAGGAGCTGGTGGAGCAGAACCACGCCAAGTACGAGGCGTGGGGGCTCAAGGCCGATATCTTCGCCGCAGGGCTGGATCGCAAGGAGGCGAGCGCGCAGGTGGTGTTCGGATCGGTGCAATCGGTCGCCCGCAATCTGGCGGCCTTCGACGGCGCTTTCTCGCTGCTCATCATCGACGAGTGTCATCGGGTTTCGCTCGATGATGACAGCCAGTACCATCAGGTGATCGAGCATCTCAAGGCCGCCAATCCGGCTCTCAAGATCCTCGGTCTCACCGCCACCCCCTATCGGCTGGGGCTGGGCTGGATCTACCGGCGCCACTACCACGGCATGGTGAAGAGTCACGGCGAGCGACTGTTTGGCGACTGCGTGTTCGAGCTGCCCCTGCGCTTCATGGTGAAAAACGGCTACCTGACGCCACCCCGTCTCGTCGATGCCCCCATCGTCCACTATGACTTCAGCAAGCTGGTGGCGCGGGAGAACGGCCTGTTCAGCGAGGCGGATCTCAATGGCGAGCTCAAACGCCAGCAGCGGGTTACCCCCCATATCCTGAGCCAGGTGCTGGAGTACGCCGCCGACCGGCAAGGGGTGATGATCTTCGCCGCCACCGTCGAGCATGCCAGCGAAGTCCACGGCCTGCTCGGCGTCAAAGGGGAGCAAGCGGCCCTGATCACCGGCGAGACGCCGGGCCCGGAGCGCGACGCCCTGATCCATGCCTTCAAGGCGCGAGAGCTCAAGTTTCTGGTCAATGTGGCCGTGCTCACCACCGGCTTCGATGCCCCCCACGTGGATCTCATCGTCATGCTGCGGCCTACCGAGTCGGTCTCGCTCTATCAACAGATCGTCGGCCGCGGCCTGCGCCTCTCGCCGGGCAAGAGCGATTGTCTGGTGCTCGACTATGCGGGCAACAACTTCAATCTGTTTGCCCCCGAGGTGGGGGAGCCCAGGCCTCACGCCGGCACCGAGCCGGTGCAGGTGCCCTGCCCCGCCTGCGGCTTTGCCAACACCTTCTGGGGTAAAACCGATGAGGATGGCAAGGTGATTGAGCACTATGGCCGCCGCTGTCAGGGCTTGTTTGAAGATGACGAGGGCAACCGCGAGGAGTGCGACTACCGCTTCCGGTCAAAAATTTGCCCCGCCTGCGGCGCCGAAAACGACATCGCCGCCCGCCGCTGCCAGAGCTGCGATCAGCTACTGGTGGATCCGGACGACAAGCTGAAAGAAGCCCTCAATCTCAAGGATTGCATGGTCATTCGCTGCGCGGGGCTGACCCTCACCGCAGGGCGCGGCAAACAGGGGGAACGGCTGGAGGTGACCTACCACGATGAGGATGGTCTGACCCTGAGTGAATACTTCGGTTTTCACTCCCCGGGCGCACAACGCTTGTTTCAACAGCGCTTTGTGCGTCATCATTGGCCCGCCCCGGGGCTGGAGCCCGAATTCACCACCCTGGCGAGCGTGCTGGCCGCGCAAAGTCAGTTCCGTCATCCGGATTTTGTCATCGCCCGCAAATCGGGCCGTTTTTGGCAGATAAAAGAGAAAATTTTTGATTATGACGGCCGCTATCGCACCGCCAACTCGATGGCGTGATAGTCACTGGCGACCGGCATAAATGGCATGAATTGCGTTACCCCCGTCGATCCCGCATCGACGGGTAACACCAGGTTGAATTATCAGGGTCGGCATCGCACTGCCGACACCCTTCGTCACGTTAGAGGATCTTATGCAGCGGCTGTTGATTGGTTTTTGTGCTCTCTTTTCTCTGGCGGCTCAGGCCGCCCCGCTGACGCCCCCTCAGGGTGGCCAGTACGCCATCATAGTGCAGGGCAATAACGGCGTTGAGTTTGCCCGTCATGCGGATCAGATGATCGCCCCCGCCTCCACCATGAAGGTGCTTACCGCATTGGCCGCCCGCCTCGAGCTCGGGGCCGATTTTCGCTTTGCCACCGATATTCAGGCCCAGCCGGGCGCCAAACAGGGTGACGCTATCAACGGCGACATCTGGATCAACTTCGTCGGCGATCCCACCCTCTCCCGAATGGATCTGCTGGCCCTGTTCAAGCAACTCGGCGTCACCCGCATCAAGGGCAATGTCTACGTCAACACCGGCGCCTACAACGGCTACGAGCGCGGCAACGGCTGGTCGTGGGGGGATCAGACCCTCTGCTTCGCTGCCCCTGTATCGTCGGTCATCATCGACAAGAACTGCGCCTATGGCACCATCACCGCTACCCAGATTGGCAAACCGGCCACCGGCAATGTGGCCACCGGCGTGGCCATCGGCATCGGTACCGACAACGTAGAAGTGATGAGCTACGGCGACATGGCACGCCAGTTCTGCGCGCTGGAAGTGGACATGGCCAAGGGCAACTTCTACGAGCTCAAGGGCTGTATTACCCCGAACAAGGAGCCTCAGGGTCTGCGTTTCGCCATCCATGACGTGGAAGCCTGGGGCTGGGACAACATCCGCTGGGCGATGAACCGGGCCGGCATCAAGCACGAGGGGCTGCTGCGAGTGACCCACAAGGTACCGATCGGCGCCGAGACGCTGGGCACCCACTATTCGGTCTCATTGCCCATCATGCTCTCCAAGATGCTGAAAAAGTCGGACAACCTCTACGCCGACACCTTCCTCAAAACCGTGGGCCGTCACTACTACAACAAGCCGGGCAGCTATCGCAGCGGCACCATGGCAGTGCGTGCCATCCTGACCAAAAACGGTATCGATCTGGGCAACGCCACCCTGGCCGACGGCTCGGGTCTCTCGGCCCACAACCTCATCAGCGCCCGCCAGATGCTATCGGTGCTCAACTTCATCCAGAAAAACGATGCCGAACTCGGTCTCATCAAGTTGCTGCCCAGCTCTCAGGTGGATGGCACCCTGGCCTGGCGGCGCAGTGTCACCGCCCCCATGATGAAAAACAAGGTGCATGCCAAAACCGGCACCATCACCGGCACCTCCAATCTGGCCGGCTTCATCGATACTGCCGGGGGTCAGCGCAAGGCCTTCGTGATGTTCCAGCGCGGCCTGTCGCAGGATCCCGCCACCCACGAGCGCTATCGCGCCAGCAAGGCCGCCTGGCCATGGACAGTGTTCGAGAAAGGGGTGCTTGAGAGCATCTATCAACAGCAGCCGATCCAGATTGCCGAGCCGCAGTGAGCGGCTGAGAATTGGGTGGCAACCATCGCCATATCGCCGACCCGCGATGCGGCAATAGGCCCACTCGAATCACGGTATCGATAATTTCGGCTTCAAGTCGCCACGAGGCATGGCTATGCTGTTGCCGGCCTCATATCAACGGCCATACAAAAACGGCTTAAAGAACGGAGAATAAATATGTTTGCAGTGATTTTTGGTCGTCCGGGTTGCCCCTACTGTGTCCGTGCCGTACAGGTCGCCGAGCAGCTGACCGAGCAGCGCGATGACTTCAAATTCCGCTACGTGGACATCCACGCCGAAGGCATCACCAAAGAAGATCTGGCCAAGAGCGCCGGCAAGCCGGTCAATACCGTGCCGCAAATCTTCCTGGACGAGCAGCACCTTGGTGGCTGCACCGATTTCGAAGCCTATGCCAAAGAGAACCTGGGTCTCTACCAGTAAGCTCCCCCGCATGGGAAAAAGGCGCCTGATGGCGCCTTTTTTGATGGTGCAAACCGCCGTTCAGCCCGCGGTCGGGGTGAAGCGGCTCACCACCTGCCCCTGATGCTCGATCCACTCCATGAACAGGGCGACAGGACGGGCATAGACAACCCCATCCTGCTCGGATTGATAGATCACCAGCGGCTCCCGGGTTTCGGTGTGCAGGGCCAGGGTGAGCACCTGATAAAACCCTCCCTTGAAGTGGCGATAACGGCCGGGCGCGGGTGCGTGCATGGAAATACCTCAACAGATGACCAAAATGGGCCCATCAACGACGCGCCAAGGCGCGACACAGGAGACAAGCCACGACTTTTTATCGCAAGCCAATCGTGCCATTGGATGCGAATATTTCAACACAGTTGGGCAACTTTGTTAATCAGCCCCTCATCTTTCACTAGTGAACCTCGGCTCACACAAACGATTGTGCTGAATTTAACGTTTCAGCAACCCTGTTTGAAGGCTAAAAATCAGGGAATTCTACTAATAATAAGATTGTTCTAGCATTCAATTCTGTGAAGAATAGAGGAAAAGAAATTTGATACTAAAAATCGCCTTTTTCGCCAACGCGTCCCCACGGGGAAGGAAGCACACTCACCATGTTCACTATCGACAAGTCGCACAAGCTCGACGATGTCTGCTATGACATTCGCGGCCCGGTGCATAAAGAGGCTCGCCGTCTCGAAGACGAAGGCCACCGCATTATCAAGCTCAATATCGGCAACCCGGCCCCGTTCGGTTTCGATGCGCCGGAAGAGATCATCAAGGATGTGATCCTCAACATGCCGCTGAGTCAGGGCTACTGCGATTCCAAGGGGCTCTTCTCGGCCCGCAAGGCGGTGATGCAGTACTACCAGCAAAAAGGGATGCGCAAGGTCGATATCGATGATATCTACATCGGCAATGGCGCGAGCGAACTGATCGTGATGGCGATGCAGGCGCTGCTCAACAACGGCGACGAGATGCTGGTGCCCTCCCCCGACTACCCGCTCTGGACTGCCGCCGTCACCCTCTCCGGTGGTCATGCGGTGCACTATCGCTGCGACGAAGGCGCCGACTGGTATCCGGATCTCGACGATATCCGCGCCCGTATCACGCCGCGCACCCGCGGCCTGGTGCTGATCAACCCCAACAACCCGACCGGCGCCGTCTACGGCAGCGAGTTCCTGCTGGAGGTGATCGAAATCGCCCGCCAGCACAACCTCATCATTTTCGCCGACGAGATCTATGACAAGATCCTCTACGACGACATCTCTCACACCAGCGTCTGCACTCTGTGTGACGATGTGATGGTGGTGACCTTCAACGGTCTATCCAAGGCCTACCGTGCCTGTGGCTTCCGTCAGGGCTGGATGGTCATTACCGGCCCCAAGGGCCGTGCCAAGGGGTATATCGAGGGGCTGGAGATGCTGGCCTCCATGCGGCTGTGTGCCAACGTGCCGATGCAGCACGCCATCCAGACCGCGCTCGGTGGCTACCAGAGCATCAACGAGCTGATCCTGCCAGGCGGCCGCCTGCGCCGTCAGCGGGACAAGGCGTGGGAGCTGCTCAACGAGATCCCCGGGGTCTCCTGTGTCAAACCCAAGGGGGCGCTCTACATGTTCCCGCGCCTGGATCCAAAGGTGTATGACATTCGCGATGACCAGAAGATGGTGTTCGACCTGCTGCAGCAAGAGAAACTGCTGCTGGTGCAGGGCACCGGCTTCAACTGGCCGGCGCCGGATCACTTCCGACTGGTGTTCCTGCCCCGTGAAGAGGAGCTGGAAGAGGCCATTGGCCGCCTCGCCCGCTTCCTCAAGGGTTACAAGCAGTAAGCACAACTCATCGCAATAAAAGGCTCCCTTGGAGCCTTTTTTCATCTTGCGCGCCATGATACAGGCAACCAATGTGGCACTATCCCTCTCACGACCATAGTGCGAGGCAACCACACAACCTCAACACCATTGCGTTGATAAAAAAAGCCCCCTCTTTTTCCAAAGAGGGGGCCCTGTTTTCGCTTGCGTCAGGATCAGAGCTCGACTACGTCGAATGTCACGTCCGGGTTGACATCCGCCTCGTAATCCACCTCGGCCAGACCGAAACCGAACAGGCGCAGGAACTCCTGCTTGTAGCCGGTGTAGTCGGTCAGATCGGAGAGATTCTCGCTGGTGATGGAGGGCCACAGATCGCGACAGGTCTGCTGCACGTCATCACGCAGTTCCCAGTCATCCATACGGATGCGGGCCTGCTCGTCCAGTACCAGCGCCTCCCCATAGAGACGGGTGCGCATCATGCGATCCACCTGCTCCATGCAGCCCTCGTGAATGCCCTTCTCCTTCATGATCTTGAAGGCCATGGAGATATAGAGCGGCATCACCGGAATGGCGGAAGAGGCCTGAGTCACCACGGATTTCAGCACGGCCACGTGGGCGGTGCCGCCCTTGGCAGCCAGATCGCCACGGATGGCGGTAGCGGCGCGGTCCAGATCTTCCTTGGCGCGGCCCAGAGTGCCATGCCAGTAGATGGGCCAGGTCAGATCGGTGCCGATGTAGGAGTAAGCGACGGACTTGGCGCCGTCGGCCAGCACACCCGCGTCACGCAGGGCAGCCATCCACAGCTCCCAATCCTGACCGCCCATGACGGTGATGGTGTTCTGGATCTCTTCCTCGTTCGCCGGCTCGACGGTGGCGGTGATGATCTGATCCTTGTTGGTATCGATGGCGGTGGTGGTATAGACCTCACCGATCGGTTTGAGGGCAGAACGCACGACTTCACCGGTTTGTGGCATCTTGCGCACTGGTGAGGCCAGGGAGTAGACCACCAGATCAATTTGACCCAGATCGGCCTTGATGAGCTCGATCACCTTGGCGCGGCACTCGTTGGAGAAGGCATCGCCGTTGACGCTTTTCGCATACAAACCCGCCTCTTTGGCGGCCTTGTCGAAGGCGGCTGAGTTGTACCAACCGGCGGAGCCCGTCTTGGTCTCGGTGCTCGGCTTTTCGAAGAAGACGCCAATGGTGGCAGCGCCGCTACCAAAGGCAGTGGCAATCCTGGAGGCCAGACCATAACCGGTGGAGGCGCCTATCACCAGCACCCGCTTGGGGCCATTGGCAATCATGCCCTGCTCTTGGGTGTAAGCGATCTGGCGACGAACATTGGCCTCACAGCCAACCGGGTGAGTGGTGGTGCAGATAAAGCCGCGAACCTTGGGTTTGATAATCATATGGGGGTCTCGGATCCGTTAAATGGATGAAATCGGTGCATAAGATACCTCATCTTGCCGTGATAGGGTGCTCTGATGTGTTGAACTGCGGGGAAAATGTGTAGCCCGCCGCCGAAAATGAAAAAGAGTTACGGGGAATATGAAAAGCTACCGGCCCAGTAGTTTATCAAACTTGGTGGCATCGGAAACGCTGAGTTTGATAAGCCGGTTAAACCGGCATTAAACCTCTATCTCATAGGTCGGTAAATCCGGCGCCTCTCCTGCCAGCTCCCCTCCCCTGTAAAATGCCTTCTTGCCGATGGCTACCCCGGTGCCCCGTACTGTGACCGTCCCACCCGCCAACGAACTGAGAGTGGTCGTCGTGGTACCTACTGCTGTCACGGTACCAACCAACAAGGGATCAGCGCCGGGCACCAGCTCCAGGAATCGCTTAAACAGGTTCATACAAATCGCTCCACACTCAGTTGCTGGCGTACCGTCATGGCCCGATTCTGCAGCGCAGCAGAGACCCTGACGCCCCGGTTATAGCCCTTCCAACCATCCACTGCGAGCAGTGCGCCCGGCAGGATCAGTCCGGTATCAGCAGACAACGGCAGCTCGATGGTCTGGGTACGCCTGGGCATGGTCTTGGCCAGCCCCACCACACCTTGGGCTCGGGCTGCCGTCACATCACATACCAATGGGTGGGTAATGGTCGGCGCTTGCTGTTCGCCAGCCGTCCCCTGGCGCACCACCCGCGCACTGATGCCCTGGTGGCCACCGCTGACCCAGATCCCGTTGGCGGCATGACCCGGCTGGAAGTCACTGCCCAGGGTGGTAATGATGGCGCGGGGGATCGCCACATCGGCCTGAGCAGTATCGAGCTGCCATGGCACAGTGGGATAACGTGGCTTGATGACCAGATGGCGGTTGCGCTGGTGTGGCAGCACAAAACCACCGGCCGCCTCGGCCAGATACTTGACCACCTCGATCGGGGTCTGGTTATCCAGGCTAAAGAACCCGGCAGGCACCAACCACTCAGCCGCTTGCCAATCCAACGTCCAACCAACAGGCAATACGGCCGCAGCCAGCTGGGCCATGGTCGCAGCAGCACGCTCACTCACCGCCTGCGCCAATACATGGGTCGGCGACAAGTAAGCGGTGCGAGAGCGTCCCGTCAGCGTTGCCGACTCGCGGCCAAAGCTCTGGCTAGATTGCCAACCATCGCACATGCAGTCCCATTGCTGACCGTTGATATGAATGCTGACCTCTTCCTCATCGGTCAACGCAGCCGCCGCGATACGGGGGATCTGGGCACTGAACTGCCACGCCCAGGAGTCGGTATCGAGCTCGATACTCACCGCAGTAGCTGGGATATCGAGTCCATCGCGTACCCGCACGATCTTAGCTGTATTGCTCACCAGATAAACCCTCCGGGTTGGAATGACGATTGCCGCATCACTGCCCTGCCAGACAAACTCCAGCTCTGCCGTGTCGCGCTTGCGCCCGAACGCCAAGCGCAGCACCCGCTTATCTGGGCGGATCGGTGGCTTGGGTGGTTCTGGCGGCGGCGTCTTGCCCTTGGGTGGCCACATGGCCTCGTCCCAGCCATCACGCCAGCCCTCTATCAGCGGCTTGCCGTGGTGCCAGGCTTGAGCGGCAACCCCTTTACCGATGGGGATACCCTCTTGCCACTGGTCAGCCTGCCAAAACTTGTCAAAGCGCGGCGGGTTGGTGAACCCGACCAGGCGCCAGCTGCCAACCGGCGCCGCCTCAACCCACAGGGACTGATTCGCCACATGGCCAGCGGCCAGGCTGTCATTGCCCTGACGGCTCTGCTGGCTGACCGGCAGCCCCTCGGCAAAGCGCTGTTGATTGGCCATGAACGTCTGGGGCATCTGCTCGCCCAACTCGGCCACCTGCTGCTGATGCGCGTCTGCCTGTTGCCACAGGTCGCGGCTGGTTGCCCGCTCGGTGCCTGCCTTCTGCCATTCGCTACTGAGTGCCTGGGATTGGCTATCCGCACGCGCCCAAGTATCCCCCATTGCACTGGCAGGGCCCCGGAATACGTTCTGGTCATACTCCCCGGCGATCATCGGCACCGGGGCGCGGGATGTGCTGGCCATGACGCACTCAATGACGAACGTGCCGACCAGTTCCCCCCGGCTATGGGTATGGCTGCTCAGCCGCCCCGGCAACACCACCGAACAGCCCAGCTGAGCACTGGTGCGATGCGGGGCGCCAGCCAATACCGATGCCAGCACCAGACCCGGTGACGCACTCAGGCTCGGCGGCAAGTTGGTACCGTTAAGGATACCGACCAGACGCACCACCTCAGACTGGTTCAGCTCCAGTCGGCCGTTGATGCTGCGAGCTTTACGCAGCGCTAGGCTGGCATCCTTTCTGGCCATATGGCCCCCCGGTTACGGTTCAGTGATGGTGGCGGTATTGATGCGGATCAGCGCACCGGCAAAAAACTCCGCTGCGGGCAGCTCCAGATCGGCGCCGCTGCCAGGCACCCCGACATCGAGATCCGCCACAAAGGCCCCATCCCGGTCGACAATGCGCCCCCAGGTGGGGGCGCCGCTGCCAGTGGCCATCTGCTCGGCCAGGGGTTTCAGGGTCAGCACCCCACCGCTGATCGTCTTGGCGCAAGGGTGGTTGAACGTGAGCACCACCAGAGCCAGCTGGTCGGTGATGGCCGCCCCTGGCGCCGGTTTGGTGCCGGTGTAGATGGTCAGCTTGGCACTGGCCCCGGTGCCCGTATCAATGGCCGTGGCCAATAACTGGACACGACTGGTGCGCAGCCCTTCGGCATAGGTGAGCATGGTTATGTCCTCTTGAGGGGAGCAATCATGGGGAACGGCGCAGGCGCCACGCCTCCGCCAGGCGGGTATGGTTTCGGCGCCTGATAGTCGGCGGCCACGGCGTTGTAGTCGGCGGGGCCATATGCCGGGTCGTCCTGAGCGACCACCATATAACGGCGATTCAGCCACAGCAGATCGAACCGATAGACCCCATCCGATGCGCGGCTGTAGGTCTCGCCAACCAGCTCGCCATCCTGGGTGAAGCAGAGCACCCGGCGCCGCACTCCCACCCCGCTGATGGTCACGGTGCTCTCGATATAGCCCTGCTCCACGTTGCGTACCCCATCGCGGATCCAGAAATAGTCCCGTCCCTTGCAGAGCGGGTACTGGGTCTGCTGTTGGATGTTGACCGGCCCCGCATACATCGGCGGGGTGCCGCGCCATGCCACATCTTGTGGCTGGAATTGGCTACGCGACTCTTGGTTGGCTGCAACGGCGGTGATGGTATGGCGATATACCAGATAGGTGTATTCGGGCAGTAACGGGGTGAACTCGGTGCCTATGGTGGCCAGCGTCTGCCCAGGCTGTAGCTCTACCCAGATCCGGCTCTTTGGTGGGGCAATAAACTGCGATGAACGCACCACCACCTTGGTCTGGTAGTAACCGAACACCTGGCCATTGATGGCCGCCAAGCCCAGATAGGGGGCATCGGTTGATCCCTCGGACGTTACTCCCCCCACCTTCAACTTGGCCACGCCATTGAGGTAAGCCAGCTGGGCAACCACGGCGCCAGCCGCATCAAACAGCACTCCCGTTTGGCCTGGCAAAATATTTCTAGCCCAGGCGTAGGATGGCGCCGAGCCAGAAGCAACCAGCCCAACCCCAGGTTGATGGGCAATAGCGGCACCAGCTGGCAATACCAAATCAGGCTGCAAGGCGGTGTACTGCTCCGCTGTCAGTGCTGAAAAGTCGCCATTAAATTGAGTTGGGCTTTGCTGGATAATCACCCGCACATGAGCAACACCAGTCCCTGTATACGTTGACTGGGCTCGGAGATTACTAAACCGCATCGCTGCAAATTTTTTCGGTTGGCAGGCAAAACTAAACGACTGGTTGCGGTTGCTCACCGGGTCAGTGGTAAAGACTAAAGCACTATCGGTAAAGCTCAAGGCGCCAAAGGTGAGAGGGTATGCCCCTGACTGAGCAGCCTTCGTCAAGCTGTCCAGGTTCTGGCCATACCAGATTCCATGGCGATAGGCTCCATCATAACGGGTGCGAATTGCTGCCAGTACCGCACCGGCATCATCCAGAAACTCCAAATCCATATCTGCATAATCTGGGTTCCAGTTTCCGTTGCTTATTTCCAACCTGAAAACGTAGTTTCTGAGTGCCAAGAAGATCGTCTTGGTAGGGAGCACTCCCGTATCCCCCCCAACACCAGAGCCGTAGATAAACTTGAAAATTCCTATATCTACAGTCTCGCCAAAATTGGCATCCCAATCAGGCCCGTCCGAACTTTCAACGTTGTAAAAAGGGATATTTCCCGATCCAGATTGGGATTGCACAACAACTAGGAAACCCCTACTCGGTAAGAAAGTTGCCATGACTTACCTCCAGGGGCCCGTAATGTCGAACCCAATCAGTGAGCGAGGATCTACGCTACGGACATTTATCTGATAAAGGCCACGGATAAACCGCACCCTCTTGCCTGGCAGCGCAGGCAAGTCACCAAAGTTTTTACGATGCCAAGCGCCTGTATCACCATATGGCACGATAAGGCCAGGCATATAACCGCGCAGATGGCTGCCGTTCTCCAGTACCATGCAGGGATCAGTTGATAAATAAAATCCATTATCAGGGCCATTTGGCTGAGCCAGGCCGCTACCAAAACGACCAAACATCCCTTTCAACCACCATGACGTGGCACCAAATAGCTGATGATATGGGCGAGCAATGGCTCGTTGTTCTGTATTATCAAAAGATGTTAGCGATGTACCCCAGTTATTAGGGTTAATAGCGTCTCGATTATCCCATCTAACCAATGGGTCAGCAGGGTTTGTCGTGGAGTAGTGACAAACTACGGCGTGATAGCGATCTCCTGGCCTGACTGTCCTGATATATCCAGCACAATAAACCGTTTGAAAACTGTAGTTGCCGATAGATGGTAACCAATAGAACAGCTGTTGATCACCGATAAGATCCCATGTCTTTGCTGTATAGCGTTGGGTCGCTGGCCAACGATGGTCATAGATAGTGGTAAAGGTGTTGATATCCACTACATCCTCTACCATGGTTATTTTTGCTAGGTAGTGGGTTGAACCATAAGTACCAGTCCAGCCATTGAACGCGCTGTTATCAATCCGAAACGATACATTCCCCGACTCGCTGACATTGGTGGGGCGCACGATAAAGATCTTACAGTCCCCGCTTTCGTGGGTGATCGTCCAGCCCAGCGGCGCCACCTTCATGGTCATGGCCGCGCCCGTTCCTGGTGCCCCAGGGTTGCCGCCATCAATCTCAAACCAGACCTGAGTGGCGGTTACCTGCAACACCCTATGCTCGCCGTTGTAGGCGGCAGGCGATGCCCCCTCGACCTGAACAACTGAGTCTTGCAGATAGGCATGCCCACCGGTAAAGGTCGCCACCGCCCACCCCTTGGCGACATCGAAAGCCAGCGCATTGATGGTCAGGGTGCCAAAGCCGGTGACCAGCACCGCCTTGAGTAGCGCCGCCAGGGCGCCCTCTGCGGTATCGCCCAGACTCGGTGCGCCCTGCATCTCGCTTGCAAACCATTTGACCTTGTATTCAGCCATCGCTTTTTCTCCACGGGTAAGGCGCAACGCCTCACCGGTTAACGGTTGACGTTGCCCCTGAGCTGGGCCTCGAAACGGTCGGTATCCACCGCTGCCACCGACTGCAAGATGGTGCGGATAAACCAGATCGGGTAATTGGCGGCGTAGGTGTTGAACCGCAGCACGTTGCCCGCAGCCCACCCGGCCCCCCAGCCACGCCGGTCAAGCCTGAAATAGGGCTGGCCGTTGTTGGGGTTGATGGGGGCAAAATCGGTATTCACATCCCCCACCGCGATTTGGCCCACATGCTCGCCGACCAAAATAAACGTGGTGGTGGTCTGGAAGATGATGGCCCAGCGCTCTTGCAGGGTCGCCCGGTTGGTCACCACGATCGGGAAGTCCGTGTCGTTGTATTCCGCCGTGCAGGGGTCGCCAATCAGAAAATCAGACCAGTTATTTGTCCAGGTGCGTTGGTCGAACAGCGCCCCATAGCGGGCCCACAGGTCACCGATGATCAAGGCGCTGGATACCAGGGTATCCGCCGCCTCATAGTTGTGACTGAGGGGCCGAGCCAGGGTGATGCGGCCAGAAATCTCCACATCGGTGGCCAGGCTCATATCCTCGATCCGGTGAACCACGGTCAGCGGCTCTACATAGCCGGTCAGATTCAGTGGGCTGGCCAAGGTCACCATCCCGCTGTTCATGTTGACGCTGTAGAGCTGCGGTGCCAGCTCCTTGCCGTTCTTGTCCTCCACCCGGCAATAGGCCAGCCGTTCGCGCCCGGTGTTGAGCTGCTGCCCGGCCTGCCCCCCCATAGGGAAGGCTCTGCGCTTGGTGGAATGCACCACTACGATGTAACCCTTGCGAATGAAGGGCACCCGACCATCGGATGGCAGGCGCACCGGATCCAGCTTGATGAGATCCGCATCAAGCGGCAGATAGCTATACACCACCGCATTAAACCGGATGGTGTCAGCCACCACCGACAGGGGGCGCCAGATCTTGCCATCGACCAGCCTATCCGGGTCGTACCAGGGTTTACCCTCGTTGCCCGCCGCCGTCACCAGGCGGCCAAAGCGCACCGATACCACCCCGGTCTGATAATCCACATTGCCGCTCACGTCAGTGCTGGTGATGGTGCCATCGCCGTTGGCGGTCACCTCGAACCGGCGCCCGTCTGCGGTGTTGCCGCTCAGGTAGAGGCTGGATGGCGCAATGGGCGCCCCCGGCGTCCTGAATGTCACCTCGTCCACCGTCTGCGCCACCAGGCTGGTGACCAGCGAACTCAGGGCAGGCACGGGCGCCGCGCCGGGGTTCCAGACCGTGACGGTCGCCTTGCCGGTGGCGTAATCCAGCGTCCCGGCCTGCTCACCGGCCCCGGTGGCGGGGTCGATGTTGCGATAAAGGATCCCTTGCCTGTCCACATAGAAAGACCCGCCCAGGGCAAAGCGCACTGAGTTGGCCAGGATTGCCTCGCCGTTGCGCGGGGTGATATCCAGCACCAGCGGGGTGGCTGTCACTGTGTCCTGGCCCGCTTGGCTTGCATTGTTGCTGCGGTACTCCACCTCGACCCAACCACTGTCGTCCACCGGGAACAGGTAAGCGGCCTGCACGTAGTAGATTTCCACCAGTGTCCAGCGCTGGCGGGCTATGGTGTTGCCCTGACTATCGGTGTAGGTGCCGATGGTGCGCCACTCATAGCGGGTTTTCGGAATGCCGCCCTGGCCATCCGGCGTGATGGTGATCTTGCCGGTGGTGTAGTTGACGCTACCCCGCTCCACCCCCGCCGCATCCAGCAGCTTGCCCGCGCCGTTGTCGCGCACACTGATGATCGGGTCGCTTGTAGCGATCACCAGTTCGGTGTCGTCCTTCACCTCCTCATATAGGGCATTCCAACGCAATGAGACCATACGGGGGGTCAGGTTCTGCTTGGCCAGCTGCAGGGTGATCGTCCCGTCCGGGTTGCGGGCCGGGTAGTCAAAGCGTTGGGTATCCGGGTCGCCGTACTGGTAAACAACCTGGTACTCCTGACCGCCATCGGGCAGGGTCGCCACCCGCAGGGCCAGATCGCCGGTCACATAATTGATGGTGCCGGTGGCATCGCCGGTCAACTGGCCCGCCCCGTTGTCGATGGCGGTTTTGGTCGCGCCACCGGCTTGCCAGGTCAGGGTCAGGCTGTTGGGGGTGATCCCCTCATGAGCCAGCTTATGGGTCAGCTGCACCGGATCCAGCACCATGCTGGCACGGTTGAGGTAAGAGACCTTGGTACCCCAGCTGAACATGATCGCGCTGTTCACATCCGGCAGGGCCCCCAGGGTCAGCACCACAGAGCCGGTGGTGAAGTTGAGCAGGCCAGAGCCGTAGGATTTATCCTGGCCAAACAGCTCCCCGCGCCCGTTGTCTTTCAGGTCGTACCATTTGCCCTGAGCCAGATAGCTGACGGTCAGCGAACCGGGGCAAGGGGTGGGCAGCAGGGTCGCGGTGTAGGCATAGCCCCGGTTGTTGGCGGCAATCTGGATCTGGGCCGTGTCAGCGATGCGCGATGGCATCACTGCCGCGCGAAAGCTCACGGTTTTGCTGGCCGCGCCGTAGTTCGGGCACTGGCTGTTGAAGGTCAGCAGGCCGCGCCCGTAGTCGATAGCCCCCACCACGGTACCAACCAGGAACAGCTCGCCGCCCTTGTCGGTGATCACTGCCGCGCCGATGGTGACCGATACGCTGCCAGGCATGGCACCAATCCCCAGGAACAGCCCCTGACTCGGGCTGACCGGTGAGGTGGTGGTGAAGGTATGGGGACTACCCACCCCGGATTCCAGCAGGGCGCCAAGCTCACCGGCAGCGGTCAGATCCACCACCGGGGTTTCACTGCGGGCACTGGGTACCAGCTGGGTAAAAATGGTCTTGGCCTGCACCCGCATTGCACCCAGCGCCGCATCCGCGACCAGCTTGGTGGTCGAAAAGTAGTTGGCGGCATCGGCCACCACGGTTTCCCGCAGGGTGGTCTTGGTGGTTGCCTGGTCATAGGGGCTGGGCTGCTCCCCTTCAAAGGTGTAGCGCAGTGGGTCAGTGATCACGCAGGTGACGACGTTGCGGGTGAACTCGCCCTGATAGCCAGATACCCCGAACTTGCGCAGCTCGGCGGTTACACGGTCAATCCGCACATACTGCTCAACCTCGTTCCCCTTCCCTTCGTTGCCGACCAGCACCAGCACCTCCCCGACCTCCGGCAACCGTACCTCAAGGCGTTGCAGGATGCGGATCGCCCGCTGCCCTTCCAGCTGGGTATCGTAAAGCACCCCCTGCCACTTCGGGCCTCGGGCCTGATAGCGCTCCAGGGTGTTGCGGGCGTTGCCTCTGGTATCGTTGTGATCTTTGGTGGTCATCAGCGTCAGGTTGACGCTGGGATCACTGGGCGGCAGCAGCACCATGGCGTTGGCGCCATAATAGGTGTCGGTGTCGTCCGTCTGCACCGCCAGAAACGCCTTGCGCATATTCACGGTGCCATAGGCCCGATCCATGTCGCTGACGTCAGGGAACAGGCTGTTATGGTTGCCGCTGATGATCTCGCGGCCAGTGATGCGACCACCGCCGTCATCGGTATCAACCAGGCGCTGGCTGGCCAACAGCACGATATCGCCAGATAGAATGGTCATGGGGTTACCTCAGTCAGATTCAGGGTCACGGCATAGGGGTCGCCCCCTTCCGGGTCGGCCATCTCGACCAGTGGCGTGGCCACTACGCCAGGGCGGCGCCACACCACGGTGCGGGCCATGCCATCGAGCAGGGTCAGCGTCATCAGCTTGGCCACCTGCGCCTCCAGCACCTTGAGCTCCTGCACCTTGGTGCGGGAGCAATGCCCGCTCAGGGTCAGCGGCCGCCCCTCGGGCTTGGCGGTCTCCTCCACCAACAGGGCGCCGCTCAGGGTCGGGGTCACCACCTGCTCGACCGGCGCCCACTCGAACTCGTCGCGCCAGACCAGATCATCTGGCAGCAGCACGCTGTTTAAGGTCACGTTCATTGGCGAAGTCCTTGCTGTTTAAGAAGTGAGATCAGGGCATTCGCATTGGCCTCATCGGCCTGCAGTTCGGCCGAACCCCCTGCCCCTTTGAGCTCGATGGTGATCCGCTCGGACAAGGGCTTGCGTGTCCCTGGATAGTTGGCATTGGGGGTGGGTGGCTCTACAGCTGGGACTGGTAACTGGGCGGCTTGATTGGTTTTGGCACTCTCTTTGGCCAACGCTTTGTTGAGCTCCTCTTTAAGGCGGGCCTGCATCGCCTCCATCTCTTTTTGGAATTTCTCGCCGTAATACTTGCTCCACTCGCTGTAGGCCGGAATGTCTTTGACCTTCTGGCTGTAGCGGGTCAGCTCCTCTTCCACGCCAGCAAGCGTGTTGGCCAGCCCCTCGGCATTGCCACGCAGACCGTTGAGATCCACGGTTTTGTAGTAGAAGGAACCGGCGTTCACGGTGCGAGTGATATCGCCTCGACCACCGCCCCCGCCGCTACTGATGAGGCTGGCATTCGTCTGCTTGGCTTCATCCTGTACCCCTTTAAGCCCTGCCCGCATCGCATCGGTGGCCCCTTTGGCCCGTGCGGCGGCCTCGTCAAAGCCATCGCCGATGGCCGCCACCGCCTTTTTGGCCTCCCCGCTGCCCCCTTTCACCTTGCTCATAGCGTCGCTTGCGATGGCCATGGAACGGGCCAGCGCATCCCCGGTGATCTTGCCCTGGGCGGCCAGTTGCTTCTGCCGCGCGATCACCGCATCGATCTCGGCGGTGGTCTTGGCGCTGTTATAGGCGGCAGCCAGCGCCTCCTCGATGGCGGCACTACTGGCACCCGTGTGCGCCACCAATACATCCAGGGCGCCGATGGTCTTCTGAAATCCCTCACCGATACGGCCATTGGCCTGCTCGAAATCAAGGCCGAGCACCTTAAACGCCTCAGCCAGTTTGGCTGGGCCATCAGCTGCGGTTTGCTTGGCCACCGCATTGATCTCGGCCAGATAATCACGGGTACTCTTGGCCTCATCACCCAGCGCTTTAACGGCTGCGGCGCCTTGTCGCCAGCGTCCAGTGGCCTCGTCGTAATGCACCTTGCCCTCGGCGACCAGGCGATCGAGATCCGCCATGCTGGTGATGGCGAAACCCAGCTCGGCTGACAGGGCGGCAAACTGACCATTGAGGCGGGCCTGCGTCTCGGAGCGCAGCCCTTGCGCCTCCCGGAGCGCCAGCTCAGCCTGCACCAGCTGGCGCAGGGCCGACGCGAACTGGGTGATCTGGATGATGGACTCGACCGCCACAGCGGCCAGCAGCCCCTTAACGGCGGCGCCCAGCACCCTGACCCCTATCGCAGCACCGGCTGCTGCTGTGCCCGCTGTCGTCATACCGCCTGCTGCTGTCGCTGTCGCCACAGGCATGGCAATAAACTGGGCGTAGAGGCTGCGCAGATCACCCATCCAACCCGTGATTTTCAGGCCTACCCAAGCTTGGGCCAGCACGGTCAGCGCGGTGCGCCACTCATAGAGGGTCTGGATCAGCGACTTGAGGGTTTCCCCCATGGAGATAAAGCCATCGGAGAGGCGCTTGGCCCATGCCTGCAGGCGGCCATCCCTGGCCATCACCTCAAATTCGGCATTAAGGTTGGCCAGCTGGTTTTTGAGCCAGGCCAGCGCCCCGTTCTCGGCCACCATCCGGTAAAACTTGGCGAGGTTGTCCTGGGCATTGGAGATAAGCCCGGAGAGCAGGCTCATGTTGTCGGCAGCGGCACCGCGCGATTGGGCAGCTATCTCGTTCATCAGGGCAGAGATGGTCTCGCGGCCCAGCTTGCCTGCCTCAGAGAGCTTCTGCAGCTCGGCGGTATTCTTGCCTGTCACCTGCTCCAGCATCTGCCAGACCGGCACGCCCCGCTCGATCAGCTGCAGGATCTCCTCCCCCTGCAGCTTCTGCTTGGCCCAAGCTTGGCCGAGCGCCAGGGAGATGCCCTGTACCTCTTCAAAACCGCCGCCCAATTTGAACGCCTGATCGACAATGCCCTGCATGGCCCCGGCCATGGGGTCGATGCCGAACGCCTTGAGTCGCACAAATACCTGGGTGACGTCACTGAGCTGCAGGGGGGTGCTCTTGGCAAAGTCCTGGATCCAGGCTGACGCCTCTTTGCCACCGGCAATCGACCCCATCACTGCCTTGAGCTGCACATTGAGGCGTTCGGCCTGATCGCCAGTCTGGAACATGGCCATCAGTTGGCTGGTGAGGGTCTGGATACCGAACCAGGTACCGGCCATGGCCACCAGGCGCCCGGTCAGGCTGCCGATAGCCCCTTGAAAACCACCGGCATGCTGCCCACCCTGGCTAAGCTCGCGGCCCAGCCGTTCGGTCTGGGCGACACTCTTAGTCAGCTCACGCTGCAGGCGCTGCTGTTCCTGGGCAAGGTTCCTGGTATCGAGCCCGGACTGCTTGAGCCCTGCATGCAGGCGGGTATGACTGGCGGACTGAGCGACCAGCTGGCGCTCCAGTTGCTTGACCTCGGAGGCCAGCAACCGCTCTTGTTCGGCCAGCGCCTTGGCGTCGCCACTGCCTGCTTGTTGCTCACGGCGCAACTGCTCCAGCTTGTCACGGCTGAGCACTGTGGCCAGTTCGAGCTGGGTCAGGGCGGCTTTGGAGTCATTGAACTGCTGGATCAGCGCCTGCTGGCGGCTTAACGATTCAAGGCTCTCGGCCAACTGTGCCGTTTCGGCGGCCGTCTTGTCAGAGAGTGGGCCCAACTCCTGCACCTCACTCGCCAAGGCGGCCAGGTCTTCCCGGCCAGTGACCTTGGCCGCCAGCTCCAGGGCTAGTTTGAGGGTGGTAGAGGTGGACATGGGGCATTCCGATCAGATTCAGATTGCCCCATTGTGGAGATATGGCAGAATTGGTGGGTTTATGGCGAGTTACAGATACCTATCACAGGAATACAGCAAACTTTTCATTAATCTATGCGATTTAAATTAATGTTTTGGAGAGTTCAATGAGTTGGCTTAAGCGCATTTTTTCTGGCTGGCGAGAGACGAGATCAGAATCAACACAACAGAAGCAGATAATCCATTTAGACGATCAGTCATATCATTCCAACAAAGACATCATCTCCGGAATGCAGTTCATCTCCACCCTGCAGCTCAGAACTCCTTTACAAGTGCTAAGGCACCACGGTGAAATTTTTGATGGCCCACCGAGCCAAACACCTCACTATGGATCGCAAGCAGACGGCATCTGGATCTTTCATACAAGTTCATTTCGTGAAATGGGCATAGCCATTGACGAACCCGAGCTCACTCATGCTTCTGACATTGGCCCAATTGAACCATCTCTATATATTCCGTTCTTGACCCTATTCAGAACCATAGTAGAGGGGAACTTGACTCATGAAGAAAAGCTGACTCAGTTATCCTCGCTTCCAAAACAATCCCCCCTATTTGAAGAGATATGGCACAAACTTTCTAATAATTATGAAGATTTCCCTGCATCGTTCTTCTATCTCCAGTTCACAATCCTTCCAGGTATTGGCAAGCAATCGGCAAAAAAACTTTACGAGTATGGATTTCGCTCCATTCCTGAGATAGTTAACGCAAGCATGTCGCAACTTACCGCAGTGCCTGGATTAGGAAAAGCTACTGCGACAAAGATCAAGGCATTTCAGCTTGATAGTATCGAGCAATAACGTCTGATGATTAAAATTGAAACAACTTGATAATGATACTTCATTGAGGTCTGAAAGCGTCCATGACAAGCATAAATTTTCATCCATTTTTACTGGATACCTGGCATTCCATACCAGGCATTCTTAACTCTGCTTTTATCAGTGCTTTTCTTTCTTCCTTAGCTGGTGCTGGGCTGGGGGTCTTGGGAGCCCAAAAGCTAGCTGAACGTGCAACAAGACGAAAAGAGTTACTCGATGCCTTGAGGCAGGCAAATGCCTTAACTGTCTTAGTCGCCACCATAACAAACCAAGCTATGAGGATTAAAAAACAACATATCGAACCACTATCCAAAAGCTATTTTGATGAAAGAAAAAGGGCTGAGCCTATAAACAAAGACTATGTTAATGGTAATAACAACATAAGTATTGAATTCACACTTGACATATTTCACATTCCGCCATTATCTACCAAAACTGACACCCTTAACAATTTAGCACACTCGACTCCGCTATTACCAGGCAAGGCACTAGCACTCATTTTTATGGTAGAGCAGGCCCTGATAGAAATGTCTCATTCAATTAAAACTCGCTCTGAACAAATCGAGCTATTTAAGAGCCAAGATATGACATCCATGACATCAATTCAAAACTATTTTGGTTTAATGCGAAGAGATGGATGCATTAATTTGCTTTACCATGACTCTATTGTCAACGTTAGGGATTATACAGATGATGTTATATTTTTCGCTGTGGAACTTGCGGAAGAACTTCAAGCACATGCAAATAACATACATAAAAAATTACTCAAACTAACTAAGGATGCAGGCAACGTAAATACTGTAGATTACTCTACTCCTCGACAATCAGGCCTCATTCCCTCCAAGAAAAATTACGAAGGATGGTTATCTGAATTCAAAAACCATGACTGAATCCAGCTAGCCTCTGACAGGGGAAACACCACACCATACATGGGATACCTATCTTGAATATTCGCTCCATAGCTCGTAGGTTCGATTAGCCGGTAGGCGTAATCGAACATTCGCGGAACCTCACCCGCCAACGCGGCTAGGTCTTCCCGACCGGTGACCTTGGCCGCCAGCTCCAGGGCAAGTTTGAGGGTGGTAGAGGTGGACATGGGGCATTCCGATCAGATTCAGATATGCCCCATGGTAAAGGGATGGCAAAATGGAAGGGTTTATGGCGAATTACTGAGGTATCGCGCAGGAGAACATTCGATTCACAGCGCTTACCCAATCTACAGCGTTAAAAATGTGAACACAGGACTGATGATGGACCGCTCGTTATATAGACATTATTTCACTGACACTAACACCCCAGACTGGATGTGTCCCACATGCCAAAAAGGGATTCTTCGTATCGTTGAAAATTCCTTTAATAAGATTGAAACACGAGACTCTCGACAAGCACATTGCCATCCTAACTGGGAGCCCTGCTTCACAACTTACATTTATTCATGCCTACTTCGATGCCACAACGAACGCTGTCAGGAGATTGTTGCCAACACAGGTACAGGAAGTGCTGATATTGAGGGTTTCTATAATGAGCGCGGACAACCAGATCAGGTGTGGGTAGATCATTTCTACCCAACGTTTTTTGAGCCACCACTCGCAATTATTGATATCCCAGCAGACTGTCCTGCTGAGGTGAAAGAACCGCTACAAGAGTCGTTTCGTCTATTTTTTTGCTCGCCAGCATCTGCAGGCAACAATGTCAGAATGGCTATGGAGTCCCTGTTAACTCAACTTGGCGTACCCACTCACAACCCCAAACGTCTAACTCTCCAAGGTCGCCTGAATCTCCTTCCAGCTGAACATTCCGAATTTACCCCCCTGTTTGAAGCCATTAGACTCTTTGGCAACGATGGCAGCCATCCAGGCAGCAAGATCACTCGCCATGATGTAATGGATGCTTACGGCCTCATAGAACACGTGCTGCAAGTACTCTATAAACCAGTTCCCAAGCTACCCACAGAGATTGTGGAAAAAATAACCAAAAAATTCACTCCGAAGCCGAGTAGCTAACTCAGACGTTGGTTGTGAATAAAAGAAAACGGCGGGCCTCCCCGCCGTTTTTCATGCCCCGCCTCCCTTATCGTCACTCCGTCACTGGTCGATCTACGTAGAAGGGCGCAGTCTCGCCATCCAGGGCCAGCAGCTCCCCTTCCAACTCAATCTCGATGGGTTTGTCGCTCAAGAAATCCACCGCCTTCTTGGGGGCCAGACTGGCGCGGGGCACCGTCAGTATGATGGACTCGCCGCCGATCACGCTGCGCCCGTCCAGAACCAGCTTGGCTTTCACCTCCGGCTGCACATTGCCGGCGATGCGCGAACCGGTAACGGCGTTATAACTGGCGCTCACAGTCACCGGCCCGCCATCTGCCACGGTGCCCGCCTTGGTAGCGCGCAGCAGCCCCAGTGCATAGTTGATCTCGAAGTCAGTCCCGAGCACCAAGGCGGTGGCCCCCTCCTTCACCACCAGACCGGTGGCCGAGAGGTTGGTCTTGCCGAGTGACAACCATTTCGGATGGGCGGGCAGGGTCAGCGGGACCTCGGTCAGCGTCCCCGCCCCCTGGTTGATAGGGCTCTCCAGCCCCATAAAGGCGGCGGCCAGCAGGACCGGCGGGATCTCGCTGGTCTTGATGGTGACAGTGGCGGGCTTGGGCACGAAGTAGGTCTCCCGCGCCTGGCCCAGCTTGCCCTTGCGCTTGCTCGGAATGCTGATTTTCTCGCTGTCCGGTTTGACCTCCAGGCTGTTGACGTCCACCGGGCCTATCACCCCGTTCGACACGTTGTTGGTGAAGGTCTCGATATAGAGATCCCCTTCCAGGTGCAATGTTTCGCTCATCAGCGTTCTCCCTTGAATTTCACTGTCGTCTTGAAAGCAAGGGGCAGATACGCCACCCCGCCCTTATAGCTCGGCCGAACCGATGCGGTTTCACGCCGAAAGGTACTGTCTCCGCAGGCCCGCCCGGCAACGGCCTGCAGCATCCGCCCCATCCACACACCAGCGCAGGCCTCCTTCGGGCTGGCGCGATGCACCAGCACCAACAGCCAGACCTGATCGAACGCGCTTTGCCGCCCCGACTGGGTGGTGTCGCTCTCCCGTTCGCCCTGGTAAATAACATGGATGGCCGGGGTGTGCTGACCCAGGTTAGCCACCGCATCCAGGTCGGTGGCCACAAACACCTCCTTGAGCCCTTTCACCTTCAATGGCAGCAGCAGTTCGCGCAGCCACTCACCTGCAGCGAGGTAATCGAGCTCGGGGGATGAAGTGCTGGCTTGAGTGCTGGCTTGAGTGCTCATAGAAAGCCCCCATTGCTTCGGCCAAAGACACGGCCATCAGAGTGCAACTGGGCCAGGTTCTGGCTCTCCACCTGCTCACCATCGACCGCCAGGCCCAACGCCAGCTCCCCCTTGCCCACCAGCTTAAGGAAGGCCAGGGCGGCCTCATTGCGCTTGGCGATCTGCTCCGGCGCCTGCTCGCCATAGAGGCGGTGACGGGCAATATCGGCGCAAATAGGTACCAGGGCACTCGGGATATGGGCCAGCGGCAAGGGGTAGCGCCCAGCCAGGTAGCCATCGATCAAGGATCCGGCATCCTGCAGGGCGATGGTGATAGCCGCCTGATCCAGCTCACCGGTCGGCGTCATGGCCAGACGCAGCAGCTCCGCCTCGCCAAACCGGGTCACCATGTCATTGACGCTGGCGTAGCTCATTTGCCCTTACCCTTGCCGCTGGCGGGCTTGGCGGCAGGCACCTGGCTTTGGGGCGCTGTACTCAGACCACCCACTGCTGCGTCCAGCACCCCGCCCGTCTGCGGTGGGTCAGCTGGCGAAAGCTCGGCATCCTCAGCAAGCCGCACGACCACCAGACGCGGATCGGCCTCCAGGGTCTCGCACTGCAGAGGCGACACCGCCATCTCAGACTTGCCTGGATCAATCGCCAAGCCCGCTCGGAAATAGACCTGACGAAGCGTTGATTCTTTTGTGAAGTGAATGCCAACTCGAATAGCCTGTTCCATCTCATGTTTCCCTCTGTCTCGTTCAGTCCAGGATCCTGTTTAAACGGGGGTTAAACACCCGCCCTGGCTCGTTTAACCTCGCCGTTAAACAGCACGGGTGGCTTACAGGTAGTCAGCCACCACCAGCTTCAGCTTGCCCTTGAGCTCGTTGCTGCTGCTATCGGAGAGCTCCCGCTCCAGCATCCGGGTTGCCAGCTTCTCAAGGGAAGGCGGTACCACCAGCAAAGTCGGCTTCACGCCAAGCTTGCGGCCGCCATCCGCCTGGAATTCCCGCATCCTGGAGAAGGCATCCCACAAGTTGTCTGGGGTGAGCGCCCGTTTGTTGGCGAACGCCAGCTGCCAGAAACCAAAGCCTGCGGCATCGCGGCAGTCCACCCCGTAGCGGAACTCCTTGCGAGTGAACACGGCTTCATCATCGATCTTGGTCATGGCGATAAGCTGCGGCGCCTTGCGCTCCTGGAAGATGATGGGCTTGAGGGCGCGGCTGGTATCGAGCAGGAACCAGGGTTCACCGGCATAGGCGCCATCCACCACCAGGTTGGCGCTCATTACCGGAGTCCCCGTGCCATCGGCTTTGGGATAGACGGGGTGATCGGTGTCGAAGAAATACTGAGCGTCGTAGCAGGGCGTGGTGAAGCCAGCCCCGAGCAGGCCGAAGCAGAGCTCGTCGGGATGTACCCCTGCCGCCAGACCCATCTCTTGAAACAGGGGGGCATAGATGCCCAGCTCATCATCCTCGATATCGTTGCGATCGACCCCCACAGTGGCCTCGAAGTCTTCGTTGACGATCTGGTAACCGTGCGCCTTCATCGACTCGATCACCCGATCCCCGACCCACTTGCGCAGACTAGGGAACTTGCCGAGCCAGCCATAGGTATTGGATTTGGTGGTCGATTTGATGACGGTCGCGATCTCGGTGTATTGGGTCGGCGCCTCCCCCTTGGCGTCTTCAAAGTTCTTCTTGAAGCCGGTGAAGAGGGACTGCAGCAACGCAGGTGTAATGATGGCCATAGCGGTGTTCCTTCTCTGGATAAACAGGTTGATCTGGCGGTCGCGTTCGTTCGATTACGCCGCCGCGCGGCTAATCGCACCTACCGGCCTTTTGCCTTGGCAAACTCTTCGTAACTGATACCGAGCTGGTCGGCTGCGTATTTGTCATCTGCCGAGAGCACCGCCTCTCCCTTCTTCTCTGGCAGGGTCACTTGGGTGGTCTGGCTGGCGGCCAGCGCGGCAATCGCCGGGCGCGGATCCAGCAGAGCCTTTAGCGCTGCCACCCCCTTCTGGGCGGCATAGGCGGTCAAATACTCCTCTTCTGCGGCCACCACCTTGCCCTGGGTGCGGGCATCTTTGATCAGGGTCGCGGCATCCGTGGTTTCGACCTTGGCGCTTAAGCTCGCCACCTGAGTCACCAGGGCGTTATAGGTTTCCACCGGCACATACTTGGCCAAGTCAATCTGGCCCCCCTGTTGCCCTGGCTGCGCCTTGAGGGCAGCCAGCGATGCCTTCTCGGCAGTGAGTGCCGCCTCCAGTTCCGGCGCCTTTTTGGCAATGGCCTGCAGGGTATCGAGGGCCGCCAGCGCAGCGGTACCCTGCTCGGCGGTAAACTGACCATCGGCCCCCGGCTGGATGCCGAGTTTGCCGAGCAGCGCGATCAAGTGCTCGTTCATGGATTTCTCCTTTTGTGCAACATGGGATGAGATGGCCAACTGGTCGGATTGATTGGTCTTGGGGGTTAAGGCACTGAGAGCTGCCAGTGCCTGCATGCCCACCACACCGGGATCATTGGTGATGGCAGTCATGCGCAGCTCCAGCGGGCGCCCGAGGGCGTCATAGGGGAAAACAGCTGACAGGAAGCGGTACTCTTTGGCCGCCACCAGCGCGGCGGCGCGATCGGTCCAGCGCGGCTTGATAAAGAGCCCCGCCCCTTCACGCCATTCAATTTCGTCGGCGTTGTACCAGCCGGCCGCAGGAGCTGGCTGGCCGTTCTGGTCCGTCTTGAGGGTCTGATGGTCGTAATCGATCAGGATGTCTTGCCCAAGGGCTTTGGCACGGGCAATCAGGGCAGCAGCGATCTGCCCGTCCAGTTGCCAGTGACCACTCGCCACATCGAACGGGCGGCCATCACGAGCCTTGAACGGCCCAACCGGCAGCAGCTGGTACCAGCCATCGCCTTGGGGGGTGAGCTGCGCATCGAGCACCGCCAGCCGCTCCCCGCTGACGGGGTTGGCTTGGAGGATGGCCACGAAGGGCGCTGAGTATGGGGTCTTGGATATGTTCATGCCGCCATAGTGCGGCGGCATGAGGGGGGATGGGGTTTATGGTGGGTTAGTATACATTTCACACCCCCCTAAAGAGCATAACCTATTGATATACACCTGTTTTTATGTGAACATTTTTATCAAATACAAATTAATATTTTCTGATTCTGGTACTTATTATGAACGAAAGTGAAAAATGTCGGTTATGCAAAAGCAAATCAAAATTACAAGTATCACATGCAATTGGCAATGCCATATTCAAAAGAATATCAAGAAAGAATTCGGGAAAAGCTATTTTATTATCCAGTGATATTCATGAAGAAAATAAATATAGCAGTGATAGTTGGGCTGAACCCATGCTGTGCAGTAATTGTGAGGCACTATTAAATGAGAATTATGAAAGATATGGCCTGGATGTATTAAGGGGTAAAACTGGGGAATGTAATAAAACAGAAGTAGGCATTAGATTTTCAGGATTAAACCTGCAAAGGATGAACATGTATTTTCTCTCTATACTATGGCGCATGGCCTGTTCAGGGCACCCAAATTACTCTAATGTATATATAGAGCCATCAATGAAGGAAGTATTACGTCAAGCCCTGATAAATAACTCAGAAATTCCAACATGCCAAATAACCGTAAAATTGACTAGGCTAATAGATAAAACTCCAGATGGAGGGTTTAGCTTATCTGTTTTAAAAGATATAATTCTTGCCCCATTAATAAGAAAAAGTTCAATTCGTTTCATTTACGAAGGTTTTGTAATAGAGTTTTTTATACCTGGATTAAAACGTTCGTTAAGCTCACAAGCAGGAGTTATCAGAAAACAACAAAAATATCTATTTGTTCCATTTATTAATTTTTCCGATATCCCAGAACTTTTTGAGGTGATGCTAGTAGCATATGGTAAGCAGATTGAAGGAAAAACAACTGTCCCTATGGGAAAAACAACAAGTAAAAATTCAAGGCATTGATTAATAATGGATTTTTTGTCAAAAAATTTCCTGATAACTACGGCCTATCAAAAATTAAACGATATAAATCTTATACCCTAAATTGTTCACTTAACATCTATCCCAAACCACGCTATCAATTGACTGCCGCAGTATCGTAAGGTCAGCGGCGTAAGGCTGATCCGGTTGTGCCGGTCAGTACCCGCTCTGAGCCTATACAGGTCGACGGGACTTCAACTTGAACCGAAGTCCGTCCGGCCATCATCCAATCGCTACCGTCACAGACTTCAATATCAATCTTATTGAGGTCACGACCATGAGTAACATCGCCAAACAACGCCACCAAGCTGCCGTTCGTCAATCCTTTCACTGCTTCTATTGCAGACTGCCGATGTGGGAAGCCACACCTGCCGCACTGATGCATCAATACAGCCTCACCCCAGCCGAAGCGCGGTATTGCAGTGCACGGGGGAACATCTGCAACCACGTAGCAACGGCGGCTCAAACCAGCCCGCCAATATCGTGGCCGCCTGTAGGCACTGCAACGGCACCCGCCACCCCCCCCAAGGTGCTATCCCCTGAGCAGTATCAGAAAAAAGTACGAACGCGGGTGGGTAAAGGGGCTGGTTTCCGAAAGGGATCACCAGCAAGGTCAAAGGGAACAAAACCAATGGTGTTTAAGGCTGTTTAACCGCGCCAATGGCTCACACCTTGCTATCAGGCTGACCATACGCCCTGGCGGGTGATACGAACGCAGTATGGCGCATCACAAGCGCGCAGCCCGTACAGGTCTCCATGGGGAACCAATTTAGTGTGCGATGCCTACCACATCGCACACATTATGCTTGCTTTGCCCAAGAGATTAAGACTCTGACAGCATATAAGATATTGAGTTACTACCAGCCTCAATAATCTCAATGGTTACACCATCCATCTTTAACATTTTATCTGCGGGGTTAAATTTAAACTCGGCAGTATTAGGTGGTAGTGCATATACATGCGCTTCTGGTTTTTGATATTGTGTTACAACTGTATTGCTATTTGTTGCACCAACAGCACTGTAATTATTTACATTGAGCGTTGAAAATGAATTAGTGTTTGCCACAACACTATTCCTACCATATCTGGTGAATACATTCTCATTGGATTGAATGTTTACATCTGTAAATCTCAAGACCGCCATACCGTCAGAGTCAAATCCCATAAAGCGCAACTCTGACATGCCTTCTTGTACTTTCCCACCATAGATATCAGCTTTGCCAAATACATTTGGCAAATCGCGCGTCTTGTTTACTGCATAGATTTGACCACCAACATAAACAGTCTGAGGTTGATGAAATACTTTTGAGTAATCTTTATAGTGCTGAATCTGAGCACAACCACCCAAACTCAATACACAGACAAACAAGAATAATATTTTTTGCATTACATTTTCGCCCCGTATTAATCAGAAATTAATAATGCAATAGTAGGGCAAGAATTAAAATCAAAAGTACGGACTCACATAAGCACAGTACAGGGGGGATTCAGCTTTGTTATGGCAGCAACACTAATGATAATTAAATGTATCAAATTAATTGTGCTGGCTCGACGCATCCAAATAAAGACTCAACATTTCCAATACGTTCTGTTTGTCCTCTTCCGACAACCCCAGATAGGGGCGCTCGGGCAGATTGATCTCCTCCCGACCGAATTGGTGGGCGGCGCCATACGCCAACGGGGTACCGAAGTAGAGGGTCTGGGGATCGGCCTGATAGTCGAGGGTGTCGCGCAGGTCGTCGTTCAGACGCAGCACCTCATCGGCATGACGGGGCTTGCGGGCGCGGTACTTGTCCGAGAGCGGGGCCCAGGGCTCCCCCTCCGGGCTCTCTTGGGCATCCCAGCGCTCCCGGTGCGACAGCAGCAACCCTTCCCCTATATCTGCCAGCGGCTCACTCAGGTCACCGGTGCGCTGATAGAGGCGGGCCAACAGCTCGTGAGCATCGGATACCCCGTGGTGGCTGATGGCGATAAAGCTACCCGCCATCAGATCTCATCCTCAAAGGTGGTCATATAGTGCAAGGCTTCGTCATCCGCATTCGCCATTGCGGCCTCCCAGAGATCCCCCATCAGGTCAGCCTCCGCATCACGGGCTTGCTCACACAAGGCATCCAGCGCCTTGGCTTGCGCAAGGGTAAAGGGGCCATCCTGTGCCAGCAGGGCGCTGGCTTGTTCCAGCAAGGTCATCATCTCGCTCCTTTTTTTTGATCTCAGGGCTACTAGCGGCCGCCTTTGGTAGTGGCAGCCGTGGCGTTGGCCAGCATGGCTTCCACCCGCTTGGCCAGTTCGGGAAAGTGCTCCAGCATGGATTCCCTCGCCAGCACCCAGGCGGCAAACGCCTCGGCAGCCATCTCTTTGCCATTGGTTCCGGCATATTCGGTAATCAGCCCGATACCGGTGAGATTAGGCTCCCCGGCCCAGAAGTGAACCTGATGGCCGAGCTCATGCAACCAGGTCGAGATCCGCTGGGCCGATTCCCCCAGTTTACCGCCTACATTGGCCGACACACTCCAGTGACGACGCAAGGTTTCGCCACTGGTACCTCTTGGCAGCCATTGGCGCGGACCGCTATTTGCGTGGGCATCATTCAGCACTTCGGTGGCCGCCGCTTGTACCGCCTGCATATTCACCGTCTTTAAAGTATCGCCCCCCTTTACCTTGATAACCAGATGATCCCAGCTGGTTGCGGTAAAGCCGTTGACCCTGCTGGCCCGTCGTGAATAGTAAAAAGATCGTACCAGATACGGATCTTTGCCCAGGTAATCAGCAATCGCCGGGGCAACCTTGAGCCCAGCGGCCCCTTTCCCCAACTCGGTCTGCTTGATAAACAGGCTTTTGACCGGATGCGCCTTGAGGAACGCCGCCAACGGTTCGCGCTGGGGGGCAGGCAACTTGGCCAGCAGATCACTCAAACCCTGTGCGGTGACGCCTTTAACGCTGGAGAAGGCGCTCTCCACTATCCGCTCTGGCAGCCGTTCGGCCAACACAGGCTTGGCTGCTTCGCGCTTGGCCACCGCCTTGGTCAAGTCTGCCGGGGTCTGGGGGCGATAATCAAAGCCGGGATCGATACCTCTGGGGATCTTGTGCAACTCCCCGGTGGCCTTATCCACCCACTCATATTCACCATCGTCCGGGGCCTTGCCCACCACCAAGCCACGCCGCTTGAGATCGGCTGCCGAGAGCAGGAACTTCTTGCACTTGCAGCCATAGCCATTGCTCGGGCTGTGCGTCTCCCACCAGGGGTGATCCACCGGCAGCACCAGGTTGTTCCACTTGAGGTGCAACTCCCTTGGGTGCTCGGTGTCCCCATGACGATAGAGCGCATAGGGGCGTTTGTGCTTGATACGCTGGATCTGCTCTTCACGCCCAGCGTTATAGCTTTGGCGCAGGTTGGTCTCGAAGATAAT
Source organism: Aeromonas popoffii (assembly GCF_037818705.1). Classification (NCBI taxonomy): domain Bacteria; kingdom Pseudomonadati; phylum Pseudomonadota; class Gammaproteobacteria; order Aeromonadales; family Aeromonadaceae; genus Aeromonas; species Aeromonas popoffii. The sequence continues at coordinate 2,713,180 of NZ_CP149129.1, forward strand.
GCGGGAACGCCAGGAGGCGGGGCCGGTATGCTCCCAACCGTGACGGGCCACAATCTCCTTGAACGCCTTCTTAAATGCCCCGATGGATTGCCCTTCACTGATCGCCTTGTCTACCGCCCCGCGCAGGTCGGCCAGCAGATCTATCTTGGTCGCTCCCGCCACCATAAAGGCCCGGTTATGGGCATCGCGCCAGATATCCGTCCAGCGCTCGCTCGGCATGTCGAGCTTCTGGCGAAAGAAGGCGATCGCCTCGGCAAAGGGCAAGGAGCCATATCTGACAGGCGAAGAGCGAACCGGCATCAGCGCCCCTCCTCCATCTCCAGCATCCCGAGCAGCTCGCTGGCGGCGATGGCTTGCGCCATCAGCGCCCCCAGTTCGTCATGGCTGAGCTCAGGTTCCAGTGCCAACAAGCCATCCCGGATCTCTTCCAGGGTAGTGGCCTGCATCACCAGCGCCTGGACAGCATCGGTCATCCCCGCCAGCAGAGGAGCAGCCTCGGCCTGCAGCCGGGCCAACTGGGCATCGTTGTTATCTCCCTGCACAGCTTTATGTGCGGCCAGTGTCGCCAGCCCCTGACGGGGCAGCCGAGCCTTGAGTTCCGCCTCCCCTGCTGCCCCCCGGTTATCCTGAATGGCCAATACCTCTTCCTGAGCGGTGGGCACCGGGATCTGCAACTTGTCATAGACCCACTGGGTCGGGATCTTCATGCCGATAGAGACCAGAGTGCGCAGCGGCCCTGCCAGTTGCTGCATATCCTCTGGCTCGGTCACATCAAACTCCAACCGGGGGCTACGGCGCGGCCCCTGATAGCTCTTGCCGTTCAGGGCATAGAGGGGATAGACCAGATCGCGGGTCAGGGTGGCGGCGAGTTGTCGGAGATCTGCATCCCGTACCTCTTGGCGCACCTCGTTATGGACATTGCCCAGGGCATTGGTCGAGCTCTTGCCATCGGCCTGTGAGGTCAAGGTGCCACCCAAGATGGCCTTGCTCATGGATCGCTCGCACCACTCCATCATCACCACGAAGGGATCCGCCTGACTACTGACGGCGTTCTGGAACTCAATCTCCATCCCGCGCGGGATAATGCCCCCGGCGTTATGACCGATGGAGAGCACCGCCTGCAGCAGGGTGGCCTTCTCTTTCTCGGTCGCCCCTTCCGGGTATTTGCCCAGCCGCACCGGCAAGCCGTAGATCTCCAGAAACTCCGCGAGATCCCGCACGCTGTAGTTCTTGAACAGAAAGGGCCAGATCAGGGTACGGACAAGGCCGGTGCGCGCCAGATATCCCGATTTGGACTTGGCCTTGTGCAGCAGCCAGCCAAATGGATTGAGGGCAACCCCTTCGTGGCTGTTATCACGCAGCCGCAGCTGGTTGCGATCGTCCGGGTGGGTCTGGAACCAGGCGGTATCGCGCCAGATGATGCCCTTGGGGAGCTGCAACCCCTCCACCAGCTCCCAGCCGCAGAACTCCTGGGCACAAAACCCCTTGAGCACCGCATCGGTGGCGTCAAAGATGGCATCGTCGAACCAGGTAAAGTCCTCTACCAGCTCGCGGATCATCTCGCTGTCGCGCTTCTCCGCCGGGGTGGCGTTGCGGGGTGGCTCTATGGTCCAGCTCACCCCCAGCAGCGCGCGGCGACGTTTGCCGAGTTCACTCTGCAGGTGGGCGTCTTTCTCCTCCATGTCTTCGGCCAGTTCGCACTGGGCGATCAGGTTGCCCTGTTCTGCCTCCTTCAATGCGGCTGCCGCCCTGCTCGGGGTGAGCCCCACCGTGGGGTGTTCACTGTAGTGACGGCGTAACTGGGCCAGTGCTGCCGAGTTCTCGGTCTGCGGCTCTTTTTCAAGTCGCAGGGGATTGCCGTTGATATCGATGATCCTGCCCATTACCAGGCCCCTCTTTCGAACGAATGATGGTGATCGCCCCTTGATTCATCGCGCTTGTTGGGCAGCGGGGTAAACTCGATGGCGCCCCCCTCCATCCAGCTGGCCCGCACCGCCATGGCCAGGGCCACTGCAAAGTCACCATGGCGCTGTTGGCCCCCTTGGCCTGTGTTCTTGCCCTTGTCGATTTTGGGGATGCCGTTGATGACCTGGATTTTCCCCAAGTCATCCTGCACGTCTGCATGGCGCGGGATTGTCAGGTTGCCATCCTCAAACTCCGCCTTGAGCTTGGGCATCCACTCTCGGTACCAGGGGTCATTGAGCATCACGCACTCGATCATCCCAGCCCCCCAGCGCAAGCGGGCGGCCTCTGCCAGATAGCCGCCGTTACCGGTGGCATCGAACGCTGCCGCCGTGAAACGGTGCAGCCCAATCAGCAGGTAGAACAGGATCTGGCGCTGACTCTCATAGGGGGCGTTGATCAGCTCCACCACAAAAGGCACCCGTTTGCGCAAGTTGGTAGCGAGGGAAAGCGGCACGAACACCGACAAATCCCCCTTACGGGCGAAGTCTTCGCCCAGCACATGGCGGCAACTGCGGTCGAGCGCTTCCAGACAGGGTTTTAGGTTCTCCTCGCACCAGATATCCACTACCGCCTTGCGGGTCTCCTCGCTTTGCAGCTCGAAGTCCTTGGGCGCGGTAAAGCGCAGGATGGGAATATCCGGCTGCATGGCCCGCTCAATCAGCACCCGCTTGATATAGGCGCCGCTGCTCTGCTTGGGCACGCAGAAATACTCCTCCAGGGCGTCTTCTTCGGTGGCCGTGTCCTTGAGCAGGCCCGCCTTCCAGGCTTCCTCTGCCTCCGAGGTCCAGGGCGTGCCCTTGACCTGGCAGATGCGGCGATAGAGCCCCTGCCGGCAGGCGTCGTCCAGGGTGATGGTGTGGATGGAGTAGCGCTTCTTGCCGGCACGGCTGTCGTTGATGAGCTGGTTAAACAGGTTATCCACGCCGTTGTGGGTGCTGATGAGGCGCACCCTGGCGCCCCACATGGTCAGCGCCAGCGCCGCTTTCAGTACCTCGGCCAGCCGGTCGTGGAAAGCGGCCTCGTCGATGGTGACATTGCCCTGCATCCCCCGCAGGTTGCTGGGATTACTGGAAAGCGCCTGAACTTTGAAGCCGGAGGCGAAATAGACCACGAAGGTGAGGATGGCTTTATCCTCATCGTCGGTGAACACCTCCTCCTGGATCTCCCCGGCGGCCTTGTTGAACGCCTTGGCCCACATGGCCACGGCGTCGATAAATTCGCGGGCCATCTCCTTGTTGCTGCCCACATAAAAGTGATGACCACCGCCAGCCGCCTTTGCGCGAGAGGCCGTGAGCGTGGCATCGGCGGCCTCTGCCCAGGTGATGCCGGTACGGCGGCTCTTCTCGGCGATCTTGAGCGGGCTCTCGTCGGCGATCCAAATCTTCTGATAAGGCAGCAGCACCTCATCCGGGCTGTATTCGGTGCCGAGCTCCATGGCCAACTGCTGGGAACGGGCGATTGCGGTCTGCGCCATCGGGCTCTCGCTCATCAGGCAATCCCCAGTATTTCACGGCGAATGGCTGCGGCAGCTTCACCGCTCAACCCCGCCAGGGTGACGATCGCCTCTGTCTTGGCGGCCACCTCTTCGGCGAAGGCCTGGCGGATCTCCTTCTCCCGCTTGTGACTCTGCATGGCGGTGGATTCGAGCCGCTGGGCCGCCAGCATGGCGTTTTTCAGCATGTCGATATCCACCGCCTCCTCCGGGTTTTGCACCTGGGCCAGCATCGCCTTGAACAGCTGGGAGCGGCCCAGCTCCAGGATGAGCTTGGTGGTCTCCCCCATCGGCTTGTCACCAAGCTGGGAAGTCAGGGCCGCTGTAGTTTCGCGCAAATCCCGCAGGTGCTGGCCCACCTGCTCCACCTGGCTGGCGTGGCGACTGAGCCCTGACCGGGAGAGTTTGAGATCGTCCGGCAACCCGGCCTCTTCGATCAGACCATTTATCTCATCCAGAATGGCGGCCTGGCTGTTGCCCTTGTCCCGTAGCATGGCATTGAGGGCATCGCGGATAGGCTCGGGTAGCAGCCACACCTTGCTGGCGCGGCCACGGGTCGGTTTCTCAGCCATGGCTAGTCCTCCTCAATCTTCAGCTCGGGGCTTCTTGATGCCCGGCACCACTGCCCGGCCCTCTGCCACGTCCTGACCCCGGCCGGTGAGGTGAGCCACCTGCACCGTGGCCAGCCGCTCAATACGCACCAGCCCCTGCTCTTCCAGCCATGCCAGCAGCGTCTTCACCCGATCCCTTGTCACCCGGCCGGTACCCAGCTGATCGAGGCAGTCATTGAGGATCGACTCGTTGGCAGCGCCACCGATATCCAGCAGGGAGCGCAAGATCACCAGGCGCTGCTGGGAATCCAATATCGCTTGAATGCTCATGGCTTCTCCTTCTGTACCGCTGCGAGTTCATTCTCCAGCAGCATGTCGGCGAGGCGGCGGGCTTGGCGCAGCTCTGGCTTGACCTCTCGCAGCTCGCCGCGCAACTCGCTTATCTCCAGCTGCAGCTTGTGCAGCTCCCGCTCGCTCGGCAGATCGATCAGCGCCTGCTCCACCCTCTGCACCCGCGCCACCAGGGCGGTGAGATCTTCCCGTTTGGCGTAGGTCTTGGAGAGCAAGATGATCACCACCAGCCCCACCAAACTGGCCAGGGCATACAAGGGCCCCCAGTTCCTAACGATGAATTCCCACACGGACTGCCTCCTTGCGCTCATACAGGGTCTGGCACTCGATACAGCGCTCGGCACCCGGTTCTGCAACAAGGCGGGATGGTGGGATCGCGTCATCACAATCGCAACAGATGCCATCCCCCTGGGGCCTTGACCTTGTTTGATGGGATTGAATAAGGCGCCCGGTTCGCTCGGCGTCGAGCTGCTGGGCGCGGTCTATGAGGTCGCTCAAGATCGTCTCCTTGCGGGCCGGTTACTTGACGCTCATTTAACAATCTGGGTCGCTTTGAGACGGCCCCAGATAGCAACCAGACCACCGACTGCGCTGGCCAGATCCACAATAGTGGTGGCCAGACTGGCTTGGGTACCGACATCGACCGGCACACCGAACAGGCCGGCAATACCTGCGCCGACGGCAATCAGGCCACCGATCACGGTGCGGCTCTTAAACGCCGATTTTGCTTGGGGTAACAGAGAATCAGCCATGTTGAGGCTCCTTATGTGGGGGTTGGTACTGACAGGGGGAAAAACGGGCACGGGCCCGCAGGCGATCCAGCTCGGTGACCGAACGCCAGCACTTCTTTATTAACAGGAGCGCAAACAGGGATTGGCGGGTGGCGTGGTGGCTGTAAAGCGGGATCGTCTCCAGGTCTGCACTGGTGGTGCTCGAAGCGGCCAGATATGCCTTGAGGTGGGCGCGGCGCCCATCCTTGAAGCAGGCGAGATAACGGGGATTCTTGAGCTCGGGAATACCAAAACAGCCAGCGGCCTGGATCCCATGCAACGCCTGGCGGCGCTTGTTGATCAAGCTGGGTTTACTCATGCCACCTCCCCGAATCGGATCGAGAGCAGATAGCTTTGCAGGCGCAGCAAGCGGTTGACCCAACCCCAAGCATTGGCCCATTGACTCGGGTCTTTGCGCACTATGCCCAGCATGTAGCTGGCGCGGATCTCCAGTAATCCAAGCAGCAGGGCGCGGTCACCATCCCGACCGGTCTTGGCGGCCAGCACCCGCAAGGTTTGCGGGCCCAATACCCCATCGGCCAGGATGCCCAATGCCTGCTGTAGTTGGCGCACCGAACGGCCAGGGCCGTGGTGGACTGCCCCATCGAACAGCGCGATGGCAATCAGCGGGCAGACGCTATCGACCCGATCACAGCGGGCAGACAGCCAGTAGTTAGCACGATAGAAGGGCCCGGCATGGGCAGGTGTGAGGGCCGAGATAAGAATATCCGGCTGGCCATCCCGATCGAGGTCGGCCATGCCGTCTTTCTTGCCGTCGGCGGCATCGGCGATACCGTATTTGGTGTGGCCGCCCCGGTCGGCCGGGTGATTGACCTCGCCCCCTTCCACATCGGGACGAAGCAACCAGGCAAGCGCGGAAGAAAAAGTATCAGGCAACATAAAGGCCCCTCGACTAACTGCGTTATCCGCAGCGTACCGAGGGGCCTCTATGGCATGGGTTTATGGTGGCTTAAAGTCAATATATGACGCACACCGCATATCACCTGTAATTTGTGCCAGTTAAATATTATTCCCCAATAAATAGAATGGCTTTCTTTAAATTTTGGTGGGGCAAGCAAAGTGGGGAAAAAAGCAGCAACAATTGGTGATATTGGCACCGACCATGATGGATATCCACCAACAAAAATCATCACAGGATCGCCAGATGTATTGATTGACGGCAAGCCCGTGGCGCGAGTTTCAGACCAACTGGAGCCTCACACCAAACCCGGCAGCTCCCCCCACCCCCGCGCCATCGCATCCGGCTCATCGACAGTCTTCATCAATGGCCTTCCAATGGCAATTACGGGAGGGAGTATTGATTGTGGAGGAGTTATTATTGGTTCCAGTACAGTCGTGGTGGGTGATATGGCACCTGCGGCCAGGCGCATGAGCAGTCCAGCACCAACCGAACAGGCGGCAACCACAACCACAAAACCCAAAATTGCCCCCGTCCTCGACGATTGGAAGCCAATACCAGGGTACCGAGGTCTTATCTATCACACTAAGCGGCAAATGGATGATTACCAGGCGGATGACCTCCAAAGCGGTGATATGTCCATGGGCGATATCATGAAACTAGGGGAGATGTATAATTTCGCCTTCACCCCCGATGCGTTTGCTTACCCTCCGTCAGTGCACTTTGGTATTCTCCGTGCAGCTGTTCAGTTTGTCTCTATTGGTGAGTACGGCCCCATCATTGGGCAGCTCATCAATCATTTTGAAGGCTCCAGCGGGACAACCTATACCGACCCACTGTTAGACAAAGCTATGAAAACGCACGTAACGACTCAAACATTTACAAATCGTATCCAAACGCTCATTGGTGAACGTTTGACAGCAGGAGATGGAGCACTCAGCCCCGATGATCGTGAGCCCATACAGGCTGGCCTCAATAACTCAGTGTCATTGCCAAAATTTGACACGTTGGCAGACTGGGTGAATGGTCTTGGCATTGCCGTGCATGATGTCTATGCAGTCAAGGTTGAACTCACAGAGCTTGAGTACAAGGGGCGTGAGTTCCGTGGGATACTAACCTATCAAGTTCAAGATCACTTTGGTCTCGATGACCTTGATGTCAATGGTGGCAAGAGGTTCGAATACCTTGCCCCCTTCCGTTCCTGGTTCCTGTTACAACGATACAACAGATACGCTTACAAACCGTTCATTACAGAGATGAACTTTACAGCTGATATAAAAGGATCGTTCTGATGCCCCTTGCTGTGATCATATGGTACCTGCTGGCATATGTACTATTGGGATATATCGCCTTGAACAGTGGTTCACATGTATCAGATTCGTATGCGGGACTGGCGTTCGCCATTCCCATGATAGGTATTCCCATAACCTTAGTGATCACCGTGTGGGGCATAGGGGTTAACATAGCAAGAAAGCGATTTGGGGTTATGCTGGGTTACATGCTGGCCTGTACTGGGTTGTATGGCCTACTGCGGATAATCGTAGCTTGATGATGCCGTTAGAAGCCGGTTCATGTTTTGATAGAGAGGCAGTGTGCTTGTGCCCACTGCCCTACCTTAACCAAAAAGCTCCCCTTGTATCCGCTTTCTAGTTAACAGCCTCTGTTCAGCGACCACAGCATAAGTCTGCGGCACCGAGAGCCCATACTTGCGAGCAAGCTGGTCGATATTGCGGCCGTTAAACTCGTCCCAGATAGCCCTATCCCGCAGTGCAGCCTTGAGATGATCCCCGGTGGGGATGTAGTAGGCACGGCCACCCATATAGTGGGCCTGTACCAACGCCAACTTGCGGGCCTGAGCCTTGGCCTGTTCTGGCACCATTCCTCCTCTTGCCAGTTCGCAGGCGAGCACATCCACCAGCTCGCTCAGGGCTTTGGGCCATTTGGCCGTCAGCTCAGAGACAGGGATCTGGTCAAGGCGATCGACCAGTTGCCCCAGCGAGGCATGATCATCGGCAAAGAGATCCTGATTCTGTTCCATGACTCCCCCGGCAAAGCAGAAAAAGCGGTGCGCCAATTAGAACACTGGCCATTTTCTGCGCACATTAATTGGTGCGCAATGAGTCCCCCCCCCCCCCCCTCAGTGTCATCGCCAACAAGATTCAAGGAAAGGTCATAGCACTATGGGCCGACGTTACTATCGACGGAAAAACCAGTCACTTATCACCGACACCGCAAGCACTATGCTGATGAGTTCCTGGTGGGGGGCTCTGCTGCTGGGCCTGATCGGATGTGGGCTTTTTTACTGGCTACTACCTGCATGGATCATCAGCAAGATCCAAGAAATCCCACAGCTCACAACCGGTTTGGATATCCGTACTATGGCCTTCCAAGCTGTTGCGCGCAGACTCCATTGGTCTGAGTTCGTTGGAATGGCATTCCTATGGTTGGGTCTCTTGATTGTCTGTCTCAAGCTGATGGCAACGGAGCTGGAACCGAGCCAACACCATCCTGGCCTGCTTGGTTTTCTGGCTCGCTTGCTGGCGCGGTGGAGTGACTAGGATTCTGCTGGCCCCAGTTTCGCCCATCAGATAAAATCCCACTTCAATCAGCGGGTTAATGGGGTAAGCGATGAAGGTATTTTTGAGTTGGTCGGGGGAACGCAGTCGATTGGTGGCCACCTTATTGGATGAGTGGCTGCGTTGCGTATTACAGGCGATCCGCCCCTGGATCTCCACCAAGGATATTGACCGGGGTTCACTCTGGTTTAGCGAAATCCAAGACCAGTTGCAGGATGTGACAACCGGCATCATCTGTCTGACCCAAGAGAACAAAGAAAAGCCCTGGATACTCTTTGAGGCAGGTGCGCTAGCCAAAGGTCTCTCCAACTCTCGGGTCTGCACCCTGCTGATCGACCTGGAGCCCCACGATATTCGAGACCCCTTGGCTCAGTTCAACCATACCAAGCCAGACCGGGACGGAATTTATTCTCTTGTTCATACGTTAAATAATCGTCTGGGAGATAACCGCCTCGATCAGGCCATCCTAAACAAGGTATTAGATACTTACTGGGTGCAGTTTGCTGAAAGATTTGAAGCTATAATCGCCGACACCCCCGTTGTTGAAAAGCCTAAATCTCGACCAGAAAAAGACATTTTGGCAGAGATTCTTGAACATACTCGTTCACTTCAAACCCGTTTAAATACGCTTGAAAATGCCAAGATTAATCGCACGTCATCTAAAAATGATATTGAAATTAAAGATGTATCTATATTGATTTATGAAATGGCGAATAACGGAATGAGCACGACCGAAATTGCAGAAGAACTTAACATGTCAATATCTAGTGTTCGTACGTACTTAAAAAAGCACAGCATTATGTCTGCTGGTTCTGCACTTCGACACAATAAATTTGTAGACTAATTATTCTTACGACTATTCCACTTTTTTAGCGCCTCCAGCACTTTGACAGCCAGAGGCGCATCCAACCATCCTACCTCGGCCACCCCTACCCCACCGTTTAAACGGGCAGTCATCCGTTGTATCCAGTGGTTTAGTGCAGTTTCCGAGCCATCCCTGACGATGCCAAGGCGGGCCATCTCGCACCAAATGGCCCTGATCTTGGCAATTTCATTGACCCTGAGATGGCGACCGGCCGCTGGACTTAACCGTTTGTTGGCCTTAGGGCGGGCAGGCTTGGGCGTAAAGCCTGCCGCCTTGAAGGCGGCCAGCACCTGTTCCAGCTCCAGCTCACTCAACAGGGCGGCGCTGCGCTTGCCGGTATGGCTGGCCAACAGATCGCGGTAACACTCGTCATCAAGTGCCAACGCACGGCGCCCCACCTGTACCAACCGGATCAATCTGCTGCGCTTGTCCATCACCTATCCCCTCCCTGTTCTGCCTTGCTGTCATGGTGCAGCGCGGCCACTCTCAGCTGTTGATAGTGTTCATTGAGACACCCCCGACACCAGCTGGAGAGCCGGGTGGCATCGCTCGCCAAACCGAAAAACTCGGTATCCCATGGCCAGAACTCGCCGCAACGGGGGCAGCGCTGCTCCAGCCCCAGTTCGGTGATACAGGCCCGACCGCTTTGCAGGCGGCGAGCCAGAATATGAGGTGCCAGCAGGGGACTATAGATGGCCATGACTGACCTCCCCCATAACAACCCTATCCCGTTGCAACTCTGCCACCAGTTGCCAGCGCATCTGGCAGGCTTCTTGGGCCAGCGCATGAAAGCCACGAGCACGCGCCTCTCTATCAAACTGCTTGAGCTGTTTGCACACAACCCGTTTATCAGGGACTGCCTGTGCAATGGCTGCCGCGCTGAAAATCTTGGTAAGCCGAATATCCATCTCTGTTTTGGTCATCGCCGAGCTCCTTTATCGAGGCGGTGAACTCCTGGGCTGCGCTTTCACGTTTTCCATATCGGATTCCTCAGTTGGCCAAAAACAGGCCGGTGCACAGACCAGCAATGAAGGCCCCATAAACGGCAGCCATCACGTTGACCAGCAACCAGAAGGCGGCTTCGTGGTTCATACCGCCCCCAACTTGGCTTGTTCCCGGCCACTCCCCCCTGCATTCAGCTCAACATTCATCGCCGCCATCAATGCATGGTTCGCCTTCATTGCATTGGCTGAGTCATGGGCGTTACCCCGCTCAACCAGCGCAAACAACTTCTTGGTCTGCACTAACATTCGACTTTTCATCTGCTTCTCCCTAGCTGCTCATCAGTACCCGGCCACCACGCCGGGCAGACAGAGCGGCAGTGCCGCCCTGTTTCGCACCCTCATTGCTCAAACTTGAGCGGCATCACGCCCTGATACTCCTCTTCATTGAGAGGAGCGGGACCCAGCCCCAACGCCCAGAGCAGGGCGGCTTTGATACCATCCTCATAGGTGTCGTCGGGGTAGCAGGTGCCCTCGGTTTCGGTGATCTGCTCACAGAGCAACAGTTGTTCTTCGGCTTTTTCCACGTTGATTTCCATCGCACATACCTCTCTTACAACTTGGCCAGATCCAGGCTCATCTGGACGTAGCGCCCCTGGCCGTCCCGCTCGTAGAGCCGCAGATATTGACTGGTGCCGGTCACCTGAATGGCGTCGGCGATCGCCTGCATGGCCTGCTCCCAGTCGGCATCCTCGATATTGAGCTGACGCAGGGAGAGCACCTGGTTGACGTCGATATGACCCGCCTTGGAGACCCTAAACGCATGGTCAACCAGTGCCCGCAGCTTGGCGTCGGCACCATCGCTCCAGCGCGCGATGCACTGGTCGATCAGCGTCTTGGCTGCCTGGATCCGTTCATCAAATTTGCGGTGCTCCCCCACCGCCCGGATCAGCTTGTAACGACCGTCGAAACTAAGCAGGGTCACGTTGCCCTTGGTGCCGCCCCACGCCACCCCGTACTGCTCGGCCGAGAGATCTACAAAGTCAGCGATCTGCTGCATGGCGTTTATCTTGAACGCCGCCAGGCGGGAGCGTTCTTCACGGGCGGCAGCGATGATGGCCATCACCACCTCGTCGCGCAGCTTGTCAGCCGAGGCAATCAGGTTTTCCGGTACCCAGTGCCCCTGGGCGTTCTGACGCATCGGGGTCGAACTGCTGGTGTGTGCTTCTTGCATGACTCTCTCCTTGATTAATCCCGTTTTATTCCGGTGCTTGTCCTTACTGGCGCCAGTGCAGCAGGCAGCCACCAAAACGCACTAGGGCAACATCGCGCACCACACCCCCCAGGTACTCCCGCCCCCACACCGCCCGTTTAGTCATCACTTCGGGTAAGGGGCCGGTCACCGCCAACAAGGGGGTATGACACACCCGGCTGGTGCTCACCTTGCACCCGTTCGCCGTCAGCCAGATCTGCAACTGCTCGGCAGTTTTTTGTAGATTTCTGTTCATCCCGCTCTCCTTGTGATGCCCATCCCTGTGCCCACAGGGCCCGCTGGTTTACTGGTTATTCTTCTCGGCCCGGTCGAGCAGCCGGTTGTACTTGATCCCCATGATCTTGAGCTCCTCCGCCAGCAGATCGGTCAGGATGCGCAAGGACGAACTGGCATTCTCTCCATCGCTTTTTGCCTGTCTACGTAACCTGGAAAGAGTGGCCTCGGCGTCATATCTGGCGCTCCTGTCCATGCCTTTGTTGTGAGGCTCAACAGAGATGCGCATCGGCCGACGCAGTTGCTGCTCCTCACCCAGTTGGCTATGGGGACAACCGCTACGGCACGCCTTCCAGAGTTTGATATCCATCGGACTGCTGCCCACGTCACGAGGACCACGCCGCTGATGGGCGAGACACTGATGCACCGGTATTTCGCCCAGAATGGGGCACATCACCTTGCTACCCATCAGGGCCCCTTCCACCAGGGTTTGTACCCTTGCCATATCGCCGGGGTATTTTTCGTTGCAGACCTGGCTGATGGTGGTGCGAGAGATCCCCAGTTTCTCTGCCACCTGGGCCAGCGAACTGGCCGCCACTTCGGCCTGCAACACCTCAAGCCACGTGCCCATGTGGTGCCTCCTTCACATCAAACTGATAAAAATGCTGCTCGTTCTGATCCCAACATCCCCCCTGTTTTGCTCGCACCATAGGGGCAAAACGTCCGGTATCACGGATCAACTGGTAGCGGTTCTGATCCCCTTTCACCTTGAAGAGCTCTATCTTGTCCACCAGCCGGACATATCCAGCCCTAATCAAAAAGGTGGTGTAAGTGCTGGCGCCACTGTCATCGACTCCAGAGGTAATCGCGAGGTCACTCAGAGTGAAAAAACGGCTGATCTTCATGGTGTTCCACATCTTTTGCTGCACCGTCTTTCGATGAATACGGCGCTTTTTCCGATGCTTTGTCTGGCGATTCCCTGAGCCAAACTGCGGCACGTTAGATGGGTCAATCACCTGATAGCGGCTCCCGCGAAACGATATCCGCCGACCAAACGGCTTTTGATACACGCAGCGCAAATGGCTACTTGCCAGCCAACGGCGCACAATCAGATAGACATTTCCCAACTTGAGCTGGCTCCCCTCTACCAGCTCAAACAAGTCGAAAGAGTCCTGCTGACACATCCAGTGCCATGCTTCTTCTGCATTGCTATTTCTGATTTTTCCAACCACTGGAATCCCTCCCGTGCTTTGTTTTTATTGGCTGTAGCCTGACGGCTAGCGACTGCGGCGCACGTCATGGAGCAGTTCGCTGGCGTCCACATCCTCCAACCGGATAATCCGGGCATCAGAGGCCATGGCCATCTTCTCGATCTTGTCGAGGGCCGAGACGATGGTGCGCACCACGCCATTGGAACGCTTGCGAATGAGATCCAGCAGGGCATCGTCGATCTCCACGTCCACCTCCAGCATTTCGCTGGCTATCAGGGACACGTCTTCCAGATCGGCGGGTTTGAATTCAATCCACTGAGAGATACGGTTAAACAGCTGCTTGCGCTGGCTGATACGGCGGGCAATCTCTTCCATGCCCACCAGGATCAGGGGTTGTTCGGTGGCATCGTAGATATCGCGCAGGGTCTCCATGATGCGGGCATTGCCGACCACGTAATCGGCCTCATCCACGAAGATGGCCAGCTCTTCGGCGCGCACGGATTCAATGATGCTATCGACCTGGGCCCGCAAGTTGTGGCGCTGGGGAATGCCGATCTCTTTGGCAATCTGCTCCAGCAGGCTGGTCACAGTGTCGGCCTTGTAGCAGCGCACATAGATGCCGTTCACTTCGTCCTGGTTGAACAGCCACTCCACGGCGGTGGTCTTGCCAAAGCCGGAGGGGCCGTGGATTAGCCCGATACCCGGCACTATGCTGGAGCGGTTGAGCAAGTTGTCGAGCAGCTGCTCGGTCTTGATCATGTTTTTGACTTCAACGATCTTGTGTTTCATCGTGGTTTTGTCCTTTGTTTTTGGGTCTTTTCGGGCTAATCACTAACCTTTTGCCTGGGTGTGGCGGATCGCCCGAACTTCATCCAGATGGCGGTTAATCCGTTTCGCCATCAGCTTGTGGCTGTAGAGGTACCGGGTCAGCCACTCCCTCTCCCGCTCTGTCAACGGGGCATCCAACTCCTTCTCTGCCAAATGGATGGCCTGTTCGTACTCGGTCTTGAGCGCTCTGGACTCTTGCCCTGCCGTTGCTTGCTGGCGGGCGGCTTTCTCTTCTCGCCTGGCCTCAATGGCGGCAAGTTCTGCCGCGCTAAACTGAGCCAGCTCACCGGGGACGGCAATGCCCGAAAGTGCGGTCAGGGCCGGGTTATCGAGGGTGAGATCACCGCGTTGGAACTGGGCGATATCCCGCGCCTGGGAGACGAAGTGGCGCACCACATCCTGATGGAGCTGGTCGATGCCAAAGGTCTTGGCCACATTGCGCATCTCGCGGCGAAAACCGGCCAGTGCCTTGGCATCGGCACGCTTGGCGGCACGGAAGGCATCCGGGCTGACACCATTGCCCAGCAGGTCGATGTTCACGGCCTCGATCCGCTCGTTCCAGTCGCCTGTGCGATACAAGATGGCGCGGCCCACATCGCTGGGGTCGAGGAACACGCTGACCCGCTGGCTCTTCCAGTTATGCTCCAGCAGTTCTGGGGCCGTGTATTTGAGCCCACCGGCTTTGATGAAGCCTTTGGAGACGGTGGCCTCGCCGATGTGGTTAAGCAGCAGATCCAGCGCCGACTCATCGCCAATGGCCCGCCGCTGATAGCGGGCATGACCATATTTCTCGTTGGGGGTCATCCCCAGGGAGCCATGCTTGCGGTTGTGGTAGCGGGCATCGAGCCAGTTATCGAGCAAGCTCTGCAGCTCACAGGCCGTCATGGCCAGCTCGAAGATCTCCTTTTCGGCATCCGGTTTGCGTTTTTCTTCCAGACGCTGGGCAAAGCTCTTGCGTGCCTCGATCACCTGCCGATCGGCCACGCAGTGGCCGATATAGGAGGGCAGCAACTCGATAAGGCCGTGGCTCATGGTGCGAAAGAAGCGCTCTATGTGCGGTTTCTCCCATCCCGAATAGGCGTTGGAGCGGCTGACGTTCATGCCGAGCAGGGTGCAGATGGACATGACCCGCTGACTCACGTAGTCAGAGCCGTTATCGGTGCGCATCACGCCGTTATCGTTGAGGGTGCCCCACGCCAGCAGCGTCTTGCGCAGCAGCAGGCAGATCCCCTCGCTCGATGAGCTCTTGGCCACCAGCAGACGCACCCGACGGGTATACACGTCGATCACGGCGATGATGCTGTGACGGCCATCTACCAACATGGCGTCGACCGGGGTGCTGTCGAACTCCCACACGTCGTTGGGCTGGGCCATCCAGGGGTACATCTCCTCGATCGCGCTGCGGTATTTGTTGTTGTAGGCATCGGGGTTGGTGGCATAGGTAAAGGCCACCTTGTTGTCACTCAGCCATTTCGCCATCCAGCGGCGCAAGGAGGATTGGCTGGGGATATGCCATCCCAGCTGATTCATCTCGTTGTATTGGCTGGCAAGTTCGTGCAGGGCTCCCCACTTGTTGGCCAGATGGGGTTTGGCGGTAACCAGTGCGGTGAGAAACTGGGCCAGATCCGGGCTCTGCTCGACGGTCGATGGCCGCTCCCGCTGGTAGTTGCCCGCCAGGGCTGCGGGGCCTTCGTCCGCCAACGCACTTTGCCAGCGGCGCAGGGTGATCAGGCTGAATGGTTTTTGCCGGTCATAAACGTTCGCAGGGAGTGACAGGCTGCGGCCACGGTAAGCCTCAATAAACGCACGCCGACCCACCTCCCCTTGTTGGCAAGCGTGATAGGGTGCCAGGAAAATATCGGCGGCCTGCAGGATCAGCAGTCTGGCATCGACCTTCTGGCGAGCACCCTCCCCCAATGTCAGCAATTTGCGGCCTGCCTCCGGTTTGACCGGTACCTCACGCGCCAACAGCTTGGCCATGGCCTTGCCACCCGCCGCATGATCGGTCACGGCTTGACCTTGTGCGGCCACAGCTTGCTCTGCCAGGTAACGGCGGGTTTCGCTCGGCAGTGAGCTGATGTGGTACTCGGCCCCTTTGCCTTTCTCGCGTTTGCGGCTTTGCCACTCTTCACGCTCGGCCTTTTTGCGCACACCATCGGGGTAAGCGGGCATGCCGGCCAACCCGGCCAACGCTTGGGCGGTGTACCAAGTGCTCATTGGTCACCTCCCAGCAGATCGATCCCAAGCGACTCGGAGAGCAAGGCCATGATGGAGCGGCTTTCCCGACGCTTGGGGCTGACACCCTTGGCTGGGGCATAGTGTTTGATGCAGCGCTGTACGGCTCTGGGATGCAGCCCTTTGGCGCGGGCCCAAGCAGCTTGGGAATATCCACGTTTTATGAGCTCAGCCCTGATCCACTCTGGTGTTTTCCCTGACATACTCACCCCGTTTCGGTATCATCAAGTGTCGCGGCGCGCGTCTTCGCCATTCATAAATGAATGATTTTATGTCGCAATGCGTCACATATGAATGATTGATCACCCCAAAAAGATTGACAAGTCTTTTTGTGCGGAATTTTTTGTCTGTTGAATCACCAGCATTAGCTACTAGCCGAGAATTCCTTGTATGTCAGAGCGTTATGAAGAAAAGCCACAAGCAGTACAAAAAGACGGTGAGGTATCTTTTCTGACGGCTGGAATGGATACTCTGAGTGACCGTCTGGATGAGCTTCGCGGGAGTCTGAGTTACAAGGCATTCGCCAAACAGGCGGGGATGAGTGAATCGGGGATGCGTAAATACTTCCCTCCGTTCAATTCACTGCCCACCATCGACAAGGCGCTGCGCATCGCGCGGGTGTTCAATGTCAATCTGGAGTGGCTGGCCACCGGTCAGGGCCCGAAACATCCTGATGGAACGGCCGAGCAGATGGTGCAATGTGAGGAGTTTGATGAGGAGTACGCGCTGATCGATGGCTACCATGTCACCGTCAGTACCGGCCATGGTGCGTTTAATGATGATCACGAGGTTAAACGCAAGCTGGCCTTTCGCCGCAAGTGGCTCACGTTTCGCAAGTTAAACCCGGATAACCTGGTGGTGGTCTTCGCCAAAGGCGACAGCATGGAGCCCACCATCCACTCTGGTGACTCTATCCTGGTCGATATCAGCAAGAATCAGATCGAAGATGGATCCATCTTCGTGTTGCGCCTTGGCGAAGAGCTCTATGCCAAGCGCCTGCAGAAAAACTTCGATGGCGGGATCACCATCATCAGCGACAACCGCGATGATTACCCCCTGCAGGTCGTTCCAGCCAACCAGCTGGAGAACCTGGCCGTGATCGGCAAGGTAGTCTGGGCAGGACACGATTTTTTTTAACTGTGGGTGCTACAGACAGTCGCTTAAACCCGGATTTAAACTACTAGCTGTAACTCAAATGGAAAAAACAGGCGGCCAGCCTGTTTTTCATTTTCAGCAGATCCCAATCGGCCGAGCGTACCAATTTTTCATTTTGCGCTTAAACGGCTTGGTTTAACCGCATCACGCTACAAGCCCCACCATTCCTGAGTTTGTCCCACCATCTCCCACTTGTTTTCACCAGCTCCCGGTTTTTCATTCTTGGTGGTGGGTTACAAAATGAACAGATTCACGGCCCCGCACGGCCAAAACCGGGCTGACCCCGGGGCGCGGCTTTGCCGTGGTGGTGGACGAAGTGCGGCAACTGGCCGCCAAAAGCGCCAGCACGTCCCGGTAGCGCGGGACAGATCAGCTGTCGGCGATAACAGGCTCGCGTACCTTGCGCCGAGCAGGCAGTTGCCCAACAGCAATGCCCAGCAGAACGGCGCCACAGGCAAGCCACTGCAGCGACGTCAGGGTTTCACCGAGCAGCAGATAAGCCAGCAACAGGGTAAACACCGGGATGAGGTTCACATAGGCCGCCGCCAGCGTCACCTTGACCTGGGTCACCGACCAGTTGTAAAGCAAGTAGGCCCCGAGCGTCACAAAGGCACCGAGGAAGACGATGACCACCATGTCCTGCCAGGCCCAGGCCGTCGGCCAGGGCTCGCGGAAAGCCAAGGGGGCAAAGAAGAGGGTACCGATAAACGCCTGCAACGCGGTCAGGGTCAGCACGCTGTAACGACTGGAGAGCTTCTTGAATACCACGGCATAGATGGCGGCGCACAGCATGGCCCCCATCTCCAGGCTATTACCGAGCAGGGCGTTGGGGGCAAACTCGTCCACTCCGCTGCTCAGCCCCAGCAGGGCGATGCCGACGATGGCGATGGCAAACCCGAGCAACTGGCGGCGACTGACCCGCTCCCTGAGCAGCAAAAAGGCAACCAGGGCCACGATGAGCGGTAACATGGCACAAACCATGCCCGCCTGCCCGGCACTGGTGTAGCGCAGGGCATTCACCTCCAGCAGGAAATAGAGGCAGGGCTCCAGTCCCCCCATCAGGGCCAGCCAGCGCCAGTCCCCCTTTTGATAGGTGAAATTGCCCAGATAGCGGTAGCAAAGCAGCCAGCAGAGCGCGGCCACACTCATGCGCATGAACAGCACCTGACCGAAGCCCCAGATCCCCAACACGTGCTTGAGGGCGATAAAGGAGCTGGACCAGAGCAGCATTGCCAGGGTCAGGGTAAAAATGGGTAAAGGGCGCACATTTCCTCCATGAAATTGGCCATTTGAATAATAACCATGCGGCCTTGCGGTTGTTTAAGGAGACCTAAAATCAGATAATACCGCCGCCTTCAAACCGGATAACCCATCTCCCATGACTGAGTACCTGCTTTTATTGGTCAGTACTGTGCTGATTAACAACTTCGTGCTGGTGAAGTTTCTCGGCCTGTGTCCCTTTATGGGCGTCTCCGGCAAGCTGGAGACCGCCGTCGGCATGGGGCTGGCGACCACCTTCGTGATGACGCTGGCCAGCGCCAGTTCCTATCTGATGGAACACTATATCCTGATCCCGCTGAACATCGCCTACCTGCGCACCCTTGCTTTCATTCTTGTGATCGCCGTCGTAGTGCAGTTCACCGAGATGGTTATCCGCAAGAGCAGCCCGACCCTCTATCGCCTGCTTGGCATCTTCCTGCCGCTCATCACCACCAACTGTGCCGTGCTGGGCGTGGCGCTGCTGAGCATCAACGAGCGTCACAACTTCCTTCAGAGCATCATCTACGGGTTTGGCGCAGCTGCAGGCTTCTCGCTGGTACTGATACTGTTTGCCGCCATGCGTGAACGCTTGGTGGCAGCTGACGTTCCCACTCCGTTTCGCGGGGTGTCGATTGCCATGATCACCGCCGGCCTGATGTCGCTGGCCTTTATGGGCTTTGCCGGCCTAATCAAGATATAGCGCTATGACTCACATACTCTTTGCCGTTCTGGTGTTGGCTTTGCTGGCCCTGGCCTTCGGCATCATTCTGGGCTTTGCCGCCGTCAAGTTTCATGTAGAAGCCGATCCTATCGTCGATCAGCTCGATGCCCTGTTGCCACAGACCCAGTGCGGCCAGTGCGGCTACCCTGGCTGCAAACCTTATGCCGAGGCGCTGGCCAATGGCGATCAGATCAACAAGTGTGTGCCCGGTGGCGATGCCGCCATGCGCAAGATAGCGGATCTGATGGGGGTAGAACCCCAACCGCTGGGCAGTGCAGAGACCGCCATCCCGGTCAAGAAAGTCGCCTTCATCCATGAAGATCAATGCATTGGCTGCACCAAGTGCATCCAGGCCTGTCCGGTCGATGCCATCGTCGGTGCCACCAAGGCGATGCACACCGTCATCACCGACGAGTGCACCGGCTGCGATCTCTGTGTCGATCCCTGCCCGACCGACTGTATCGAGATGGTCCCGGTGCCGACCACGGTCGACAACTGGAAGTGGGATCTGGCCAAGGTCGCCATTCCGGTCAAGATAGTGGAATAAACAGCGGAGTAACCATGCAGCATCTGCTCGAACGCATCAAAGCCGGCACTCTGTGGGATTTTCACGGCGGCATTCACCCTCCCGAGAACAAGCACCAATCCAGCCTGACCCCGGTGGTGGACGCGGGTCTGCCGCCCCAGCTCATCATTCCGGTGCGCCAGCATGCAGGTCCGTCTGGCGATCTGCTGGTACAGGTCGGCGACAAGGTCAAAAAAGGTCAGCCGCTGACCCGCTACGACAAGGGGCGCATCGTGCCGGTGCACGCCTCCACCTCGGGCACCATCACGGCCATCGGCCACCACACGGTAGCGCACCCCTCCGGCCTCGATGATCTCTGCATCACGCTCACCCCGGATGGGGAAGATGCCTGGGGTGAGCGGCAGGGCCGCAGCGACTACTGGAATCTGGAGCGGGGCGAGCTGCTGGAACGCATCCAGCAGGCCGGCATTGCGGGCCTCGGCGGCGCCGTGTTCCCGACCCACAGCAAGCTGGACGGTCGCGGTCAGCTGACCGAGATCCTCATCGTCAACGGGCTGGAGTGCGAACCCTATATCAGCACCGACGATCGACTGATGCAGGAGTATGCCGACGAAATCATGGACGGCATCCGGGTGCTCAAGCATCTGCTCAAGCCCAAGCTGACCCTGATCGGGGTGGAAGACAACAAACCCGCCGCCATCGGCGAGCTGACCCGTCACGCCACCGATGAGGATGTGCTGGTCAAGACGGTGCCGACCAAGTACCCCTCGGGCGGTGCCAAGCAGACCATAGAGCTGCTTACCGGCCGTCAGGTACCCAAGGGAGGCCGGGCGGTGGACATGGGCATCATGGTACTCAACGTGGCCACCGTGTTCGCCATCAAGCGCGCCATCCTCGACGGCGAGCCGCTCATCTCCCGCATCGTCACCCTCACCGGTGATGCCTTCAAGAAGCCGGGCAACGCCTGGGTACTGCTGGGCACACCAGTACGCTGGCTGTTGCAGCGTTTCGAGCTGCAACCCGAGGCGGACCAGCGGGTCATCATGGGGGGCCCCATGATGGGTTTCACCCTGCCCCACGCCATGGTCCCCGTGGTCAAGGCCACCAACTGCCTGCTCTCCCCGACCCGGGCCGAGCTGCCGCCCGCCGGTCCCGAGCAAGCCTGCATCCGTTGCAGCGCCTGTGCCGATGCCTGCCCGGCCACTTTGCTGCCCCAGGAGCTCTATTGGTACAGCCGCGCCAAAGAATACGACAAGGCAGAAGCGCTCAGTCTGTTCGACTGTATCGAGTGCGGCGCTTGCGCCTGGGTCTGCCCGAGCGAGATCCCGCTGGTGCAGTACTACAAGATTGCCAAGGATGATATTCGCGAGGCGCGTGCCGAGGCAGAAAAAGCCGAGCGTGCCAAACAGCGTTTCGAGGCCAAGCAGGCCCGGTTCGAGCGGGAAAAAGCCGCCCGCGAGGCTCGTCACGCCGAGGCGGCAGCCCAGCGCCGCCAGGCCATGACAGCCGCAGGAGGCGAAGACCCGGTCGCAGCAGCCCTGGCCCGCATCAAGGCCAAGCAGGAGACGACCGCCAGCACAGCGGCTGAGCAGCCCGACAACAGCGCCATGATGGCCGCCCGCGAGGCACGCAAGCAGGAGGCCCTCGCCCGCCGCGCCGCCAAGGCGGCCAGCGGCGATGAGCCCGCCGTCATTGCGCCCACGCCAGAGGCGCAGGATCCGAAAAAAGCGGCCATCGCTGCAGCCTTGGCCCGTGCCAAGGCCAAGAAGGCGGCTCAAACCGCCCCTGACGAGGCAACCGCTGATACATCGGCCGCTGCGGCTGCCCCTGTCACAGAGGCGACACCCAGCGCCGAGGCCGATCCCAAGAAAGCAGCCATTGCCGCCGCCATCGCTCGCGCCAAAGCCAAGAAGGCCACGCACGCTGCGGATGAAAACATCGCCGCCGCGCCCGAGTCGATTGCGACCGAACCCGAGCGGGGACTCGACCCCGCACCGGCTCCGGCCGAGATCGACCCCAAAAAGGCAGCCATTGCCGCCGCCATCGCCCGCGCCAAGGCCAAGAAGGCCGCGCACGCTGCGGATGAAAACATCGCCGCCGCGCCCGAGCCGATTGCAACCGAACCCGAGCGGGGACTCGACCCCGCACCGGCTCCGGCCGAGGTCGACCCTAAAAAGGCAGCCATTGCCGCCGCCATCGCTCGCGCCAAGGCCAAGAAGGCCGCGCATGCTGCGGAGGAAAACATCGCCGCCGCGCACGAGCCGATTGCGACCGAACCCGAGCGAGGCCTCGACCCCGCACCGGCTCCGGCCGAGGTCGACCCTAAAAAGGCAGCCATTGCCGCCGCCATCGCTCGCGCCAAGGCCAAGAAGGCCGCGCACGCTGTGGAGGAAAACATCGCCGCTGCGCCCGAGTCGATTACGACCGAACCCGAGCAGGGCCTCGACCCCGCACCGGCTCCGGCCGAGGTCGATCCCAAGAAAGCAGCCATTGCCGCCGCCATCGCCCGGGCCAAGGCCAAGAAAGCGGCGCACGCTGCGGATGAAAACGTCGCCGGGCCTGACGCAGGTGTCGTCGCGGACGCGGATACCCGCCAGGCAACAGCACAGGTACAGGTCGTTACTGACGCCGATCCCAAGAAAGCGGCCATTGCCGCCGCCGTGGCCCGCGCCAAAGCCAGAAAGCTGGCTGCCGACGCCGCGCTGCAGGCATCCCCTTCTTCATCGACCGACAAGAGCCACTGATCCATGTTCAATATCGCGAGTGCGCCGTTTGCCCATAACCGCAAACAGACCCAAACCCTGATGTTGCTGGTGATCCTGGCTTGCCTGCCCGGCCTGCTGGCCCAGATCTGGTTCTTCGGCTGGGGTTCCCTTATCCAGATCCTGCTGGCGCTGGTCACAGCGCTGGGTGCAGAGGCATTGGTGCTCAAGTTGCGCCGCCGTCCCATCAAGCCCGCCCTGATGGATGGCAGCGCGGCGCTGACCGCTGTGCTGATCGGCCTCTCCCTGCCTCCCCTGCTGCCCTGGTGGATGCTGGTGCTCGGTACCGCCTTTGCCATCATCATCGCCAAGCACCTCTACGGCGGGCTGGGTCAAAACCTGTTCAACCCGGCCATGGTGGCCTATGTGCTGCTGCTGGTCTCCTTCCCGGTACAGATGACCAGCTGGCTGCCGCCGTCGGGCATAGCCGCCTATGGGATAGGCTTCGGCGATGCGGTGTCCGTCATCTTCACCGGCTTCAGCCTGGACGGCTACAGCATGGCGCAGCTCAAGCAAGGGGTGGATGGCCTCACCATGGCCACCCCGCTCGATACCTTGAAGACCGGGCTGACCCAGGGGCTCACCGCTGGCGAGGTGATGACCCACGCAGTGTTCGAGGGCTGGGGCGGTATCGGCTGGAGCTGGGTCAACCTCGGCTACCTGTTGGGCGGCCTGTTCCTGCTGCAACAAAAAGTCATCAACTGGCGCATTCCAGGAGCTATTCTGGGCTCCTTGCTGCTGGCGGCAACCCTGGGTTATCTGATGACGCCGGATGCCACCGCCACCCCCATGTTCCATCTGTTTAGCGGCGCCACCATGCTGGGGGCCTTCTTCATCGCCACCGATCCGGTGAGCGCCAGCACCACCCCTCGTGGACGTCTGGTCTACGGCGTGCTGATCGGCGTGCTGGTCTACCTCATCCGTCGCTTTGGCGGCTACCCGGACGCCTTCGCCTTCGCCGTGCTGCTGGCCAACCTCTGTGTACCGCTGATTGACAGCCTGACGCGCCCCAAGGTCTACGGAGCCCGCCGCAAATGAGTAACATCCTGCGGATAACCCACCTCTGCGTGGCCACGCCAAACGACCACCTGACACGCCTCAGGGGAGATGGAGCACGTCGTACATGACCCTGGCGCAAACCCCACTCTCAGGAAAGATCCAATGTTAAAGAGCATGCGCAAAAATGGCGTCACCCTGGCGCTGTTTGCCCTGGCCTGCACCGCCGTGGTGGTGCTGACCAACGAGCTGACCCGTGACCGGATCGCCCATCAGCAGCAGCTGGAGAAGCTGCGCACCCTTTCGGCCCTGTTGCCGGAGGGGAGCTATGACAATGATCTGGTGGCCAGTTGCAAGCAGGTGCAGAGCAAGAGGTATCTGGGCAGCGATCAGGCCATGCCGCTCTACATCGCGACCCTGCGGGGCGAGATCACCGGCTATGCGCTGGAAACCGTGGCCCCCGACGGCTACAGTGGGGCCATTCGTCTCATCGTCGGCACAGATGCCAAGGGTAACGTCAGTGCGGTACGGGTGCTGGCCCACAATGAGACACCGGGCCTTGGTGACAAGATAGAATTGAAGAAATCGAGCTGGATCAACAGCTTTTCTGACAAGTTCCTCAACCACGACAACGAGGCAAGCTGGGCGGTGAAGAAGGATGGCGGTGAATTCGATGCCTTCACCGGCGCCACCATCACCCCCCGCGCCGTGGTCAAGGCGGTGAAGAACCTGCTGCTGTTACAACAGGAGCACCCTGAATTGCTGCGGGATGCCCCCTCCTGTGACCCCACCCCATAACACCGGAGCACAAGCCATGGAACAAGTCGATGTGATTGACGGGCTGAGCCCGGTCAGCGAGGGCAATGGCCGTCGTGAAGAACTCAAGGAGCTGATGCTGCAAGGGCTGTGGAAAAACAACCCCTCCCTGGTGCAGGTGCTGGGGCTCTGCCCCACCCTGGCGGTCTCCTCCACCTTTACCAATGCGCTGGGGCTGGGATTGGCCACCATGGCGGTGCTGGTCAGCTCCAACCTCACCATCTCCCTGGTGCGCAACCTGGTGCCCAAGGATATCCGCATTCCCGTCTATGTGATGATCATCGCCGCCCTGGTGACCAGCGTGCAACTGTTGATGAACGCCTACACCTATGGCCTCTATCAGGCGCTCGGCATCTTCATCGCCCTGATCGTCACCAACTGCGTCATCATAGGCCGGGCCGAGGCGTATGCCTCCAAGAACCCACCCCTGCTGGCTACCCTCGACGGCTTCATGATGGGGCTGGGCTTTACGCTGGTGCTGCTGGTGCTGGGGGGGCTGCGGGAGATCATCGGCATGGGCACCCTGTTCGACGGTGCCGATCTGCTGCTGGGGGATTGGGCCAAGTCCTTGCGCATCGAACTGTTCCACGCCGACGCCAGCCTGCTGCTGGCGATCCTGCCTCCCGGCGGCTTCATCGGCCTGGGCCTGATGATCGCTGGCAAAAACGCCATCAACGACTGGCTGGGCCGCAAGCAGGCTGCCGACAAGGCACACGCCGACGTGCCGGCTGCGGTCACCCGCGCAACCCAGCTCTGAGACAAGAGAGATCCATGAACAACCAGAAACGCAGGCTGATCCTGGAACGGCTGCGGGACGACAATCCCCACCCCACCACAGAGCTCAACTTTCACTCGCCGTTCGAGCTGTTGATCGCCGTGCTGTTGTCGGCCCAGGCCACTGACGTGAGCGTCAACAAGGCCACCGACAAGCTCTATCCGGTGGCCAATACCCCGGCCGCCATGCTAGCGCTAGGGGTGGACGGGGTGAAGCAGTACATCAAGACCATTGGCCTGTTCAACACCAAGGCCGAGAACGTCATCAAGACCTGTGCCATCTTGCTGGAGCGTCATGGCGGCGAGGTACCGGAAAACCGCGAAGCGCTCGAAGCCCTGCCAGGGGTCGGTCGCAAGACGGCCAACGTGGTGCTCAACACCGCCTTTGGCTGGCCTACCATCGCCGTCGATACCCACATCTTTCGGGTGTCGAATCGCACCGGCTTCGCGGTGGGCAAGAACGTGGATCAGGTGGAAGAGAAGCTGCTGAAAGTGGTGCCCGCCGAGTTCAAGCTGGACGTTCACCATTGGCTGATCCTGCACGGCCGTTACACCTGTCTGGCTCGCAAACCACGCTGTGGTTCCTGTATCATCGAGGACCTTTGCGAGTACAAAGAAAAGGTCTACCCGGAGAGCTGAACACACGGTCCTGCACACCATGCGGCCACATCAGTCGATCCGGGTTCTCCCTTCTTCTATCGAATATCAGTACAACGTAAATCCTATCTGGAGAGCCAAGTCATGAGAATCCTGCATACGATGTTACGCGTCGGCGATCTGCAACGCTCCATCGACTTCTACACCCGAGTACTGGGGATGACACTGTTGCGCAAGAGCGAGAACAGCGAATACAAGTACACGCTGGCCTTCGTCGGTTACGGCGACGAGAAGGATGAGTCCGTCATCGAACTCACCTACAACTGGGGCGTGAGCGAATATGAGCTGGGGTCGGCCTACGGCCATATTGCGCTGGAAGCAGACGACATCTATGGCACCTGCGATGCGCTGCGTGCCGCCGGCGCCAAGATCACCCGCGAGCCGGGCCCGGTCAAGGGCGGCAAAACCGTCATTGCCTTCGTGGAAGATCCGGATGGTTACAAAATTGAACTGATCGCCAAGAAAGACACAGGCACAGGCCTGGGTGACAGCCTCTAAGGCATCGCCAGGACAAGATCCCCATAAAAAAGAGCGCCACAGCGCTCTTTTTCATTGAAGGGTCACCGCCCATCAGATGGCGCCATTGCGCCCCATGTTGATCACCACACGCCGGTTCTTGGCGCGGCCACCTTCGGTTTCGTTAGAGGCGACGTGCCGCTTCTCGCCATGCCCCTCTACCGAGATCTTGCCGGGTTCGATACCCAGATCCACGAACACCTTCTTGATGGCATCGGCCCGCTTCTCGGAGAGTTTCTGGTTCGGCCAGCGACCGCCATAGCTGTCGCTGTAGGCGTCGATCACCACTACATCGATACTCTTGTCGACCTTCACATACTCACCGATCATCGCCAACCGGCGTTTGGAGGCCAGCGACAGCTCGTCGCTGTTCTTGTCATAGGTGAGCACGCTGAAGGCGATGTCATTGAAACTGTATGGCAGCAGGCTGTTCAGGCAATCCACGAACGCCTGATACTTGACCCGGAAGTTGACCGAGGAGAGCGACACCCGCACCGGTCGATTCTGGCGATACCAATCGCGATACTGGAAGGTCGGCATGCGCCCCCCCTCAAGCTCGTCCAGCATGGTCCAGGCGGTCTGCCCCTCCACCAGGCCATCGAACTGCTGGTAGAAGCGCAGCTGGCTCACTTCCCGTCCGGCGATGCCGGGTCGCCAGACTGGTGGCATGATCCCCAGACTGACCGTCTGGGTCCGGGCCTGCTGGCGCAGCCCCTTGAGTTCAAAATCCAGATTGATCCGGCGGCTGGCCCGGCTGACGAAGGCTCCCGTACCCCAGTTGGGAATGGGGTGTTCGAGGCGGCACTCCACTTGCGTGTCCGAGGTCAGGCGCCAGACGGATTGATCCAGGCCGGCACCAAACTCGGTAACGCCCGCCTGTAACTGCATACTCACGGATATGCTGACCAACCCTAACATCCAAGCGTTCAACTGCCTGCCCTCCACACGATCTCACGTTAGGTATCGGCAAGGACAAAACAAGCTTTAGGGCAAACCACTCAGTGAGGGGCAGAACGCGCCATCAACTTGAAACTGGCAAGCCAGCAGATCCCGCTCGGCGCTGTTCTGCTGTAAGGTGTCCGAGTACAGACGATGGGCTTCGTACACCTCGCGTATGGTTATCACGGGGAGTGTATGTCGTCGGTGAGGTAGCGGTTGCACCTGCGTCGCCATCGTAAAACTGCGAAGCCAGCAACGGCAGGCAGACCACCGGCAACATCTTGTGCGCCACTCCCAGCGTCTTCATCGCGCTCCCTGACGTGGTCAATGATAAGCCCGCGTGTCGATAATAGAATCAGACACCTGTCTCATGGTTGCGGATGAGGGACAAGGGCCGGCTTTTTTGCCATAATGCCGCCTCATTTCACGCCGACCGAGATACCATGACCGACGCTGTTCACACCCTCAAGGGCCGTTTTCGTGGCTTTTACCCCGTCGTCATCGATGTTGAAACCGCCGGGTTCAATGCCAGAACCGACGCCTTGCTGGAAATCGCCGCCTATACCCTCAAGATGGATGAGGATGGCTGGCTTCTGCCCGACCAGATCTTTCATTTTCACGTCGAGCCATTCGAAGGCGCCAACCTGGAGAAGGCGGCGCTGGAGTTCACCGGCATAGATCCTTTCAATCCACTACGCGGTGCCGTCAGCGAGAGAGAAGCGCTGACCGAGATTTTCAAGGGCATTCGCAAGGGGATGAAGGAGCACGACTGTGGCCGCGCCATCATAGTGGCCCACAACGCCACCTTCGATCACGGCTTCGTGATGGCCGCCGCCGAGCGCGCCGGCCTCAAGCGCAATCCGTTCCACCCGTTTGCCACTTTCGATACCGCCGCCCTCTCCGGTCTGGCACTGGGACAAACCGTACTGGCCAAAGCGTGTCAGAGCGCCCGCATCCCGTTTGACAATAAAGAGGCGCACTCCGCCCTGTATGACACAGAACGCACCACCGAGCTGTTCTGTCACATCGTCAACCGCTGGAAGAGCCTGGGTGGCTGGCCACCGGCCCATCCGGATGATGCCCCCGCCGACGACGACGCGAGCGAATAACCGGCACGAGCAATAAGCAAGAAGGCTGCCCTGGCAGCCTTCTTCTATTGGGTTGGCGAGATCAATCTGGTTTGACCAGAATAGCGAAAGCAGGGCCATACAAAGCCGTTTTTCACCCCCACGCCCACCTTGGCCCCCCGGGTCAGCCGGGAATGCTGCCAATAGGCATTTTGCCTGATTTTTTACTCGACATTTGTCACATTTTTCGCAAACTAACGGCCTTTCACATGACAGACAGCTACACAATCCATAAGGAAATCAAATGAATCCTGTTGTTATCGCGGTTGCGCTGATGCTGGTGCTCAGCCTGCTGCGGATCAATGTGGTGGTCTCCCTCTCCATCGGCGCCATCGTCGGCGGCCTGATCGGTGGACTCTCACTGCAGGAGACCCTCAGCACCTTTACCGGTGGTCTGGGTGGCGGCGCCGAAATCGCCCTCTCCTATGCCATGCTGGGGGCCTTTGCGGTCGCCATCTCCCGCTCAGGGATCACCGACCTGCTGGCCCGCAAGGTGATCAGCCAGTTGGGCAAGGATGCCAGCAGCTCTCGCATCCTCTGGGTCAAGAGCCTGCTGCTCACCTCAGTGTTGGCGGTCTCCATCTCCTCCCAGAACCTGATCCCGGTCCACATTGCCTTCATTCCTATTCTGATCCCGCCGCTGCTGCACGTCATGGCCCAGATGCAGATCGACCGCCGTCAGGTGGCCTGCGTCATCACCTTCGGCCTGACTGCGACCTATATGCTGTTGCCGGTCGGTTTTGGCGGCATCTTCCTCAATAACATCCTGGCCAAGAACCTGATCGACAACGGCGTGCCGGTCGAGCACGGCCAGCTGCCACTGGCGATGGCCATTCCGGTACTGGGCATGTTCATCGGTCTCTTGATCGCTGTCTTCATCAGCTACCGCAAGCCACGCCAGTATGACATGGGCAAGATCCTGGCCGCCGAACCCGAATCCGTCGAGCTCAACCTCAACCACATCTGGGTGGCCCTGCTGGCCATCGGCGTGGCTCTTGGGCTGCAGTTGATGACCAACAGCATAGTGCTGGGGGCGCTGGCCGGTTTTGTCATCTTCACCTGCGGAGGGGTCATCAAGTTTCGCGAGAGTCAGGACGCCTTCACCCAAGGCGTGCGCATGATGTCCCTCATCGGCTTCATCATGATTTCGGCCGCCGGCTTCGCCGCCGTGATGAAAGCGACCCACGGGGTGGAGAGCCTGGTGCAGTCCGTCTCCGCGGTGATCGGGGATCAAAAGGGCCTCGCCGCCTTCCTGATGCTGCTGGTTGGCCTCTTGATCACCATAGGGATAGGCTCCTCTTTCTCCACCGTGCCCATCATAGCCACCATCTATGTGCCGCTGTGCATCCACCTCGGCTTCTCGCCCATGGCCATCATAGCCCTGGTCGGTACGGCCGGCGCACTGGGGGATGCGGGCTCCCCCGCCTCCGACTCGACGCTCGGCCCCACCTCCGGCCTCAACGCCGACGGCCAGCACGACCACATCTGGGACAGCGTGGTACCCACCTTCATCCACTACAACATCCCGCTCATCCTCTTCGGCTGGATTGCCGCCATGGTGCTCTGAGCCACCGGACAAGATAGATGCAGACACGCAAAAGGCGACCTCAGGGTCGCCTTTTTGTTGTCCATCATGTGCGACCCGTCCTCCAACCTGGGCTTGACGCGGGTATCCTGCTGGCAGGCGCTAGCTTGGATCAGGATAACAACCATATGCTCTGGCCTGGGTGTCACAGCCGTCTGCTGGCGAGACAGAGACAGAGACAGAGACAGAGACAGAGACAGAGGCAGTATGCTGGCTCTCCCTGGCGAATACCATCCCGGCCTCTGAGCGGGGCCAGTCCAGACCCATGAACCAACCAAATGACAGGCAACAAAAAGGCCGCTCATGATGAGCGGCCTTTTTATCAAGACTATCAGGACTTAGCTGTCACGGCGCTTGTTGCCACCGAACTTGCGATCCTTGTTGAAGCCACCTTCACGGCGCTCCCCGCTCTTGTTGAACGGGCGGTCACCGCTGGGGCGACGGTCCTTGTTGAAGGGACGATCGCTACGCGGAGGACGGGGGGCGGTGTTGCTGCCAGCCGGCACTTCGGTATAGCGGGTGATCATCAGCGGACGCTGACAAACACGGGCTTTCTTGATCACTTCCAGTACATCGGCGGTCATGCCCTTGGGCAGATCGACGGTGGAGAAGTCATCGGCGATGTCGATGTTACCGATGAAACGGCTCTCGATGTTCGCTTCGTTGGCGATGGCACCCACGATCTGGCCCGGCTTGACACCGTGATGGGCACCCACGTCTACGCGGTAACGCTCCATCTCTACGTCAGGATTGTCTTTCAGCGGACGCGGCTCGAGGGACGGCATGCGACGGGCAGGACGATCGCCACGGTCGGCAAAGTCACGACCACCGTCACGGCGTTCGAAGTCACGGCCACCACGATCGTTGCTCGGGTTGAACTGCGGCTCAGGGATGGAGTCATCCAGGAGCAGCGGTTGGTCACCCTGCACCAGCTTGGCCAATGCGGCAGCCAGCTCCAGCGGATCGGCAGAATCTTCTTCGATCAGCTCATTCACCAGGTTGTGGTAGATCTCAAGCTCTTCGCCCATCATGGTTTCCCGGATGCGCTCTTTGAACTTGGTCATGCGGTGCTGGTTGATGTCCTCGGTGCTCGGCATCTTCATCGGCTCGATGGCCTGACGAGTAGCGTGCTCGATGGCGCGCAGCATGCGGCGTTCACGGGGAGCAACAAACAGGATGGCCTCACCCTTGCGACCTGCACGGCCGGTACGACCGATACGGTGTACGTAGGATTCGGTATCGTACGGAATGTCGTAGTTCACCACGTGAGTGATGCGCTCAACGTCCAGACCACGGGCGACAACGTCGGTGGCGATCAGAATGTCCAGCTGGCCTTGACGCAGCTTGTCGACGGTACGCTCACGCAGCTTCTGCGGGATGTCACCGTGCAGCGCTTCACAGGCGTGACCACGGGCGGCCAGTTTGCCAGCCAGCTCTTCGGCAGCGTTCTTGGTGCGCACGAAGACCAGTACGGCTTCGTACGGCTCGACTTCCAGCAGACGGGTCATGGCGTCCAGCTTGTGCAGACCGGTTACCTGCCAGTAGCGCTGGCGGATGGTCGGTGCAGTGGACGTCTTGGTGATGATCTTGATCTCTTTCGGCTGCTTCAGATGCTTCTGGGCAACACGACGGATCTGGTCCGGCATGGTGGCAGAGAAGAGCGCAACCTGACGAGTGCTCGGGCACTGCTCCATGATCCAGTCCACGTCGTCGATGAAGCCCATACGCAGCATTTCATCGGCTTCGTCCAGTACCAGGGCTTTCAGGCCGGAGAGGTCCAGGTTCTTGCGACGGATCAGGTCCATCACACGGCCAGGGGTACCGACGACAACCTGAGCACCACGACGCAGGGCGCGGGTCTGGGTTTCGTAAGAGGAACCACCGTAGATGGGCAGGACATGGAAGTCCGGCATGTGCTTGGCGTAACGTTGGCACGCCTCGGCAACCTGCAGCGCCAGTTCACGGGTCGGTGCCAGCACCAAAACCTGGGTATTGCGGTTACCAGCTTCCAGACGAGACAACAGAGGCAAGGCAAAAGCAGCGGTCTTCCCTGTACCGGTTTGCGCCTGCCCCAGCAGATCGTGTCCCGCCATCAGGTGGGGAATTGCTGCGGCCTGGATCGGTGACGGGCGCTCATAGCCCACGTCCTGCAGCGCTTTCAATACAGGCGCGGCCAGTCCAAGCTCACTAAAAAGGGGCAGTTGTTCGGTATCAGACATAGATTCTTCCAGATTAAGGCAGGCGGCTAAGCACCGCGGAATAGCAAAAAGGCGGCGATTATAGCGCCACTTTGTTCTGCTGTCTTGAAAAATGTGATAAGCCTCTCAAGACGTTGGCAATTATAGAGGGATCTTGCGACTATGGCTTGCTTATTTTGCACGCATGGTGCGTTATTGCAGATCACTCCTCGCTGGAGTCCTTGCCCCGCTTGTGTTTGAGCACTGCCATAGTCAATCGACTGGTACACAATAAACGCCCACGTTCGTCCCGCATTTCAATCTGCCACACCTGGGTCGTTGCCCCCAGATGCAGTGGCGAGCAACGCCCTGTCACCACCCCTTCCCGCTTGGCCCGCAGGTGGTTGGCATTCACCTCCAGTCCCACGCAGTAGCTGTCCGGTCCGACCGCCATATTGGCAGCCAGCGACCCCAACGTCTCCGCCAGCACCACGGACGCACCGCCATGGAGCATGCCAAGGGGCTGATGAGTGCGGTGATCCACCGGCATGGTGGCTGCCAGCCAGTCGGGGCCAAAGGCCGTGTAGACGATGCCCAAGTGGGCCATCAGGGTGTTGTGGGAGCTGGCATTGAGCCCCTCCAGGCTCATGGGCTTGCGCCAGATGACGCTGTTCTCTTGACTCATGACGAGCAGACTCCTTATGTGATCAACGGGTTATACACGAGCAATGTCGGCGAAAAAAGTCAGAAAAAAAGATGCCCCGATAAGGGGCATCTTGCCAAGCCAAGTCCTGATGCCGGACTCTCACCAGGGATAGGTCACGCCGGGCCATTCGGCCCAGGGCAGATCGCGCCCCGGCAGGCAGGGCTCGGGCCAATGCCACACCTTGCCAAGCCATACCCGCAGCTCGGCTTCCAGTTCAGCATCGGTGAGGGATGCCTCGGCCACCTTCCAGAAGAAGAGCTCCACCGCCACCTCCGGCAGGACCGAGGGGTAGAGATAGACCCCGCCCCAAAATTGCGGCTCCCGATCCGGGCTCCAGAGGCCATAGGCAAAGGAGCGCTTGGCCAGAAACTCGGACCGCTGCCACTCCAGATCCCCCTCGTGCTGGCTCAGACTGAACTGGGCAGAAGGCCAGACGTCATCCGGGCGAAACAGCTGATGGAGCTGCTCGCGCTCACGCAACATGGCCACAAACTCCACCACCGCCTGAGCGGAGGTGGCTGGCAACAGCAAGAAACGCGGGTGCCGAAAAGCTTGCGGCACCCGAAACCGTTTCGGCAACGTCAGCATCAGAGCAGTTCCAGCAGGGCCTGCAGCGGATGCTTGAGTTTCTCCCCCTCCATCCGCTTGACCTGGCTGCGGCACGAGTAACCGGTGGCCAGGCAGCGATCTTTGGGCAAACGCGAGAGCGGCTCTGCCCAGCTAAGCCCATAGATCCCCTTGGAATTGTCCACCTGTTTGGCGTCGTGGCCATAGGTGCCGGCCATGCCGCAGCAGCCCACAGAGACAGGCTGCAAGCTGGCCCCAAAACGCTGGAACAAGGTGCCCCAGTCGTCGTGAGTCGACGGCTTGGCGGTCTTCTCTGTGCAGTGGGCAAACAGATACCAGGGCTCGTCTGCCTGACGATCTCCTTGCTCCTTGGTCGCCGTCTTGGGCTCAGGCGCCGGCAGTGAGAGCAGCCACTCCTGAGGCAACAGTACCTGGAAATCGCCACGGGCCGAGCCAAGGGCCTTGGCGTACTCGTCGCGATAACAGAGCACCAGAGAAGGATCCACTCCCACCATGGGGATACCCAGCGCCGCTATCTTGTTGAGGAACTGGGCGCTGTTGGCCGCGGTGCGGGCAAAGGCACGCAGGAACCCCTTCACGTGCTGGGGCTTGCCGTTGGGCTTGAATGGCAGCAGATAAGGTTGCAGCCCAAGCTTGCTGGCGAGCTTCACCAAATCCCGCACCACGGGGGCGTCGTAATAACTGGTGAAGGGATCCTGCACTATGAGCACCACGTTGGCACGCTGCTCGGGGCTCATGGCCTCAAGGCCCGGCAGGTCGAAATAGCGCGCCTTGTTATCGTGCAGGGATTCGGCCAGGGTGGGCACGGAGAGCAGGGGCACATCCACCATGCCGATGCTCTTCTCGGTCGCCTTCTGGGCCCACTCTTTCTCCAGGAAGAAGTTGACCAGTTTCGGCGCCCGAGCCAGCAGTGGCGCATAGCTCTCGACGGTGCCGACGAAGTAATCCTTGGGGCCACGCAGATAGCGGCTGTGGTAGAGCTGCATGAAGCGGGCACGGAAGGTGGGCACATCCACCTTGATGGGGCACTGGCTGGTGCAGGCCTTGCACGCCAGGCACCCCTCCATCGCCTCCATCACCTCGTGGGAGAAGTCATACTGGCCGCGGGCGCGGGCCAGGGTGTTGCGAAACTTGTCGACAATGCTCTTGAAGCGCAGACCGCCGCTTTGCAGCGCCACCTCCTCGGCCAGCGGATCGAAGCCCTGCTCTGCCAGCTGACGCAGCCATTCGCGCATCAGGCCCGCCCGCCCCTTGGGGGAGTGGCGGCGATCACGGCTGATCTTGACCGAGGGGCACATGGGGGAGTCGGTCTCGAAGGTGAAGCAGAGGCCATTGCCGTTGCAATCCATGGCGCGGGTGTAGCTTTCCCGCACCGCAATCGGGATCTGGCGGTCGAACTTGCCGCGCTTGGGCCCGTCCACTGACACAAGCGGCGCCCCGCTACCATAAGGCATGCAGATCTTGCCCGGGTTGATGCGGTTGTCGGGGTCGAAGGCCCCCTTGACCCGCTGCAACTCTTCCCACAGCTCGCCAAAAAAAGCGGGGCTGTATTCTGAGCGAAAGCCCTTGCCGTGCTCCCCCCACATCAGGCCGCCATATTTGGCGGTGAGCGCCACTACCTGATCCGAGATGCGCCGCAGCAACACCTCCTGCTCCGGGTCGCACAAGTCCAATGCAGGGC
The DNA here is from genome assembly GCF_037818705.1 of Aeromonas popoffii. Lineage (NCBI taxonomy): Bacteria > Pseudomonadati > Pseudomonadota > Gammaproteobacteria > Aeromonadales > Aeromonadaceae > Aeromonas > Aeromonas popoffii. Next base: position 2,748,356 of record NZ_CP149129.1, read on the forward strand.
GCACGTGCAGCACGCCAGCATCGACGTGACCGAACATACCGTAGTCGAGGCCATGGGCATCCAGCAGGGCGCGAAACTCCATGATGAAGTCCGCCAAGGATTCCGGCGGCACGGCTGTGTCTTCGGTGAAAGCCACCGGCTTCTTGCGCCCCTCGGCGTTGCCAAGCAGCCCTACCGACTTCTTGCGCATGGCGTAGATGGTCTCGATGCTCGGCAGGTGACTGCACACCTGATAGCCGATAATGCCCGCCTCCTCTTTCGCCAATAGCCCATCGATACGGCGGCACAGCTCGGTCACCTTGGCCTGATGCTCCTGCTCGTCGGTATCGGCAAACTCGACGATATTGAGCCCTTGCAGATCCTTGCCGGGCACGTCCTCAATGAAGGCCTTGACCGAATGCCAGATGATGTCGGCACGGGCCAGCCCCAGCACCCGGGAATCCACCGTCTCCACCGACAGGGCCTGCGCCTCTACCATAAAGGGGGCGTTGCGCAGAGCCGACGGGAAGCTGTCGTACTTGACGTTGACCAGGGTGCGGTAGCGCGGTATGAGGGTGATGTTGAGTTTGGCTTCGGTGATAAAGCCAAGCGATCCTTCCGAGCCGCACAGCACCCGGCTCACATCCAGGGTGTCGCTGTCGGGCTGATAGAGATGCTTGAGATCGTAACCGGTCAGAAAGCGGTTGAGCTTGGGGAAGGTCGCCTCTATGTCGGCGCGGCGCTCGCGGCCGATGCGATAGAGGGTGCGATAGATCTCCCCCTCGCGACTCTCAAGCGCCAGCTTGTCTTCAAGACGGGAACCATTGACCGGCTCTGTGGCCATGATGTCGCCATTCTCCAGCACGGCTTTCAAGCCCAGCACATGATCCGAGGTCTTGCCGTATACGAGCGACCCCTGCCCGGAGGCATCGGTATTGACCATGCCTCCAAGGGTGGCGCGATTGGAGGTGGAGAGATCCGGCGAGAAGAAGTAACCGTGGGGTTTGAGATAGGCGTTGAGCTGGTCTTTCACCACACCGGCCTGGGCGCGCACCCAGCCCTCTTCCAGATTAATTTCCATGATCTGGTTCATATGGCGCGAGAGATCGACGATAATGCCGCCGCCCAAGGATTGACCATTGGTGCCGGTTCCGCCGCCACGAGGGAAGAAACTCAAGGCAGCGAACATAGGCTCCCGGGCCAGCTTGAGCATCACCGCAATGTCATCCGCGCTGCGCGGATAGAGCACCGCCTGAGGTACTACCTGATAGACGCTGTTATCCGTCGCCATCGCCAACCGGCTTGCATAAGATTTTTCGATATCACCACGAAATGCTCGGAGCTCTAGCAACTCAAGAAACTGCAGGGTTGCGGGTGACAAACTGTCCTGGTAATCGAGTCTCGGGATCATGAATCCTTGTTCCCATCCTTTGCTTGATGCCGGCACGCCGGCGACAACGACTGGCCAGCCGCCTCTTTGGGGCGCACAGGCCAGTCCGCTCACATGTGAGCGGGCAGTATATCAGCTAGAAAACCGCTTGCACTTGGCTATATTCACCATTTGAAAGGAGGAATTTATATGGCTCATCACAGCTATATGCTCAGTAAGGTCATTAATAAGTTCATTACCACTGAAAAGCAGGCGTTAACCCTGTCCCTATTCTGTAGTATTTTTTTTGCCATTTTCGGTATCGGCTATGGCCTGCTGGTCGGCTCCAATGCCATCATGCTCGACGGCTTTTTTAGCTTATTCAGTATGGGTATGACGGGCCTGGGTCTGGTGACCGCCTACCTCGTTACCCGCCCCGATGATGACCGTTTCCAGTATGGCTACGCCCACTTTGAACCCATCACCAATTTCATTAACGGCACCATTATTCTACTGCTCTGTCTGGCTGCACTCTATAGCGGTATAACGACCCTGTTATCTGGTGGCCGTGAGATTAGCCTTGGTCACGCTTTGATCGCGTCAACCATCGCTACTGTCTTGTGCTCTCTGATGTATTTTATAGAAGTGGAGTTAGCAAAACAGTTCAACTCGGAACTGGTGCGAGTCGATTCCCAAGAGTGGCTGGTTGATACTATTTTAAGTACCACCCTGCTGGTGGGTTTTCTGGTGGCGATGGGATTGAGTGCTATCGGCTACGATCAATTCAACCACTATATCGACCCCGCCCTGGTCTCACTGCTGGCCGTGTGTGCCGCTATCGTTCCCATCAAAGTGCTTGGTCACAGTCTGCGGGAAGTGCTGAAGATCGCCCCCGAGGGGTATATTCCAGAGCTCATCGATCAGGAGATAGAGGCGTTGGGCCAGCGCCACGGCATCAGGTGTTACAGCCATCTGGCCAAAAGCGGCCGCCGTTTCGATCTCGAAATCAACATTCTGGTGCCGATAGGACAGGAGTGGCCTGTGGCGCGTCAGGATGCCCTGCGTCATGAGCTCTGGTCCCGCATCGGCGATGCCTTGGGGGATGCCTGGCTCTCGGTCTGCTTCACCCACGAAGAACGCTGGTTGTAAATAGCCGAACGGGAGGCGCAGCCTGGCCGCCTCCTCGCCATTATCACATCTTCATAACAGCCCCTTGCCAAACTGCCGCCAGCCGTTATTATCAGGGCTCATTCTTAACCCGAGGTTTTATTGCCCATCATGGACAATCCCCGAAGTTACCCTTCGTTTCTCCCTGTCAAAATGTATCTGTTATTGCTCCACCAGCGCCTCTGAAAACACCCACGCCTCGTGCTCCACGGCCATTTTTCGCCGTCACTGACACCCGCTCTGTCTGTTTTTTATTGAGGTCATTACATGGAATTGCTGCTGGATCCCCACATCTGGATTGGTCTGTTTACCCTGATCATTCTGGAAATCGTGCTGGGGATCGACAATCTGGTCTTCATCGCCATCCTGGTGAAAAAACTGCCCCCCGCCCAGCGGGACAAGGCGCGCATCATTGGCCTGTCGCTGGCCCTGCTGATGCGTCTGGGCCTGCTAAGCGTGATGTCATGGCTGGTGACCCTGACCACCCCCCTTCTTCAGCTCGGCGAACTGGTCTTCTCAGGTCGGGATCTCATCCTGATGGGCGGTGGCCTGTTCCTGCTGTTCAAGGCCACCACAGAGCTGCATGAGCGGCTGGAGGCCAACCCGGAGTCCGGTGGCCACAGCGGTGTTTACGCCAGTTTTGGCGTTGTGGTGGCCCAGATCCTGGTGCTGGACGCCGTCTTCTCGCTGGATTCCATCATCACGGCGGTGGGCATGGTGGAACATCTCGGCGTCATGATGGCCGCCGTGACCATCGCCATGCTGGTGATGGTCCTCGCCTCCAAGCCCCTGACCCAGTTCGTCAACGCCCACCCGACCGTGGTGGTGCTCTGCCTGAGCTTCCTGTTGATGATCGGTTTTAGCCTGGTGGCAGAAGGGTTTGGCTTCCACATTCCCAAGGGCTACCTCTACGCGGCCATCGGCTTCTCGGTGCTGATCGAGTTCTTCAACCAGCTTTCCCAGCGCAGCGCCCTGCGCCACGAGGCCAAGCAGCCCCTGCGCGAGCGCACCACGGCAGCCATCTTCAAGCTGATGGGCAGCAAGACGTATCAGAACAGGCCTGACGATGATCTGGATGCCCCTGCCGCCGCCCCGGTGAGCTTTGGCGAGGAGGAGCGCTACATGGTGACCGGTGTCTTGTCGCTGGCCGAGCGCTCCATCCGCACCATCATGACCCCCCGCTCCGACATGGCCTGGATCGACGTCAACGACTCGCCCGCGGAAATCCGTGCTGTGTTGCAACGGGAGCCCCACAGCCTGTTCCCGGTCTGTGACGGTGATCTGGACGAGGTCATAGGTGTACTCAAGGCGCGGGATCTGCTGTTTGCCCTTAACGAAGGGCAACCCTTAAGCGAACTGGCCAAGCAGAACGACCCCATCATAGTGCCGCAGAGCATCAACGTGATCCGGCTGCTGGCAGAGCTGCGTCAGGCCAAAGGGAGCCTGATCCTGGTCTCCGACGAGTTTGGCGTCATCCAGGGGCTGGTCACCACCCACGATCTGCTGGAGGCCATCGTCGGCGAACTGCCGGACGAGGACGAGACCCCGGACATGGTGCGTGATGGCGAAGGCTGGCTCATCAATGGCAGCACCAACATCCACCATGTGGAGCAGGTGCTGGAGCACGAGGGGCTGGTGAGCGAGAGCGACGAGTACGTGACCCTGGCGGGCATGCTGCTCTCTCACTTCGGCTCCTTGCCCACCCCCGGCCAGCAGCTGCAACTGCAGCAACTCTGCTTCGAGGTGGTCGAGGTGAGCGAGCGCCGGATCGAGCGGGTACGGGTCATGCTGCTGGGGGCCTGAGCCCCGGCCGCATCAACAAAGAGGGCCGCTTCGGCCCTCTTTGCTTATTCCGTCTCCTTCAGATGCCCGCGGGCAAGCCAGCGAGCGCCATTCTGGCCCTGTGCCGATGGATTGATGCCATCACGGCAATTCTTTTCTGCAATTATCCCTCTTTTTCACAACAAGCCGCAGGGATAGAGTGGCCTCACTCCCACCATGAGGCACTCACGATGAGCCACGATCACCTGTTCTGCCCGCTGCGCCTGGGCCAATTACACCTTAACAACCGTATCGTCATGCCCCCCATGACCCGCTCTCGCGCCAGCCAGCCCGGTGATGTGGCCAATGCCATGATGGCCGCCTACTACGCCCAGCGCGCCGAAGCGGGCCTCATCATCAGCGAAGGCACCCAAATCGACCCCATGGGCAAGGGCTATGCCTGGACCCCGGGGATCCACAGCGCCGAGCAAGTGGCTGGCTGGCAGCTGGTGACCGATGCCGTCCATGCCAAGGGGGGCACCATCTTCGCCCAGCTCTGGCACGTGGGCCGGATCACTCATCCCGACAACCTTGGCGGCGCCCAGCCCATCTCCTCATCGGCCATCAAGGCCGTGGGCGTCAAGGTGTTCGTCGATAACGGCAGCGATGCACCCGGCTTTGTCGACACCGTCACCCCGCGCGCCATGACCCAGAGCGATATCGACGAGGTGATCGGCCAGTTCCGTCAGGCGGCCCGCAACGCCATCCGCGCCGGTTTTGACGGCATAGAGCTGCACGCCGCCAACGGTTATCTCATCAACCAGTTTCTCGATTCCGAATCCAATGCCCGCACCGACAACTACGGCGGCTCGCTGGAAAATCGCCTGCGCTTCTTGAAAGAGGTGACAGAGGCGGTCGGGGCCGACCGGGTCGGCGTGCGCCTCGCGCCGCTCACCACCCTCAACGGCACCGTCGATGCCAACCCGCAGCAGACTTATCTGGCCGCCGCTCGCTTGCTGGGAGAACTGGATGTGACCTACCTGCACATCGCCGAGGCGGACTGGGACGATGCCCCCTTGATGCCGGAGAACTTCAAACAGGGGCTGCGGGACGCCTTCCCCAACACCCTCATCTATGCGGGCAAGTACGATGGCAAGCGGGCACGGGCAGCCCTCCAGGCCGGTTGGGCCGACATGATTGGCTTTGGTCGCCCCTTCGTCGCCAACCCGGACCTGCCGAACCGGCTGCGCCACGGCTATCCGCTGGCGTCTCACGATCCGGCCACCCTGTTCGGTGGTGGCGAGCCGGGACTGACCGACTATCCGATCTATCAAGAGGCCACCGAGCCGCAATCAACCTGAGACCGGTTAGCGGCCCATTCAGGCACCCAGCCCATCAACACACAGCAGGCCCGCCATCACTGGCGGGCCTGCTGTGTTGTGTCGCCGATGCCGCCGACTGCACAAGACTAGTAGAGGACGACCCCGTGACAGGCAGCGTAGATCCTGATCTCCCGGGTGAGCCGTGCCTTGTCCGCCAGGCTCAGCCAGCTCGCCTCGACGGCATTGAGCGACAAGCGGCAGAGCTGATTCATGCTGGCGCCAAGGTCATGGGCCAGGGCGTGGAAGTTGGCCGCCATATAACCGCCAAAGTAGGCGGGATCGTCGGAATTGATGGTGACGCAGAGCCCCTGCTCCAGCAGGGTAAGCACGTTGTGATGGGCCATGCGGTCAAACACCTTGAGCCGGGTGTTGGAGAGGGGACAAACGGTGAGCGGCAGCCGGGTATCGGCCAGATAGCGCAGCAGTGCAGGATCGTCTGCCGCACGCACCCCGTGATCGATGCGTCGCACCTGCAGTTCATGGATGGCCTGCCAGATGTAGTCGGCGGGCCCCTCTTCCCCCGCATGGGCCACCACCGGCAGTCCCAGCGCTCTGGCGCGGGCAAAGACCCGGGCAAACTTGGTGGGCGGATTGCCCTTCTCCCCCGAGTCGAGGCCGATGCCATGAATGCGGGCGAGGAAGGGCTCGGCCTCTGCCAGCGTGGCGAACGCCTCCTCCTCGCTCAGATGGCGCAGGAAGCTCATGATGAGACGCCAGCTGATGCCAAACTCCCGCTCCCCGCTCTGCAACGCCCGCTCGATGCCGCCCAGCACAGTCGCAAAGGGGATACCGCGGGCGGTGTGGGTCTGCGGGTCGAAGAAGATCTCCACATGCACCACCTTGTCGGCGACGCAGCGCTCAAGATAGGTCCAGGTGAGGTCGAAGAAGTCCTGCTCGGTGATGAGCACGCTGGCACCACGGTAGTAGAGGTCAAGAAAGGATTGCAGGCAGTCAAAGTCGTAGGCGGCGCGTACGCTGGTGACATCGGGCCAGGGCAGGACCACCCCGTTGCGTTTGGCCAGGGCAAACATCAGCTCAGGCTCGAGCGTCCCTTCGATATGCAGGTGCAACTCCAGCTTGGGCAAACCGGCAATAAAGTTATCCATGATGACGGCTCCATCAACGCACAGACCACGGGATCTGCCACTCGCAGAGCGGATCCCTCCCCTCTTCTGTTCATTGTGCACCTATCTCTGTTTGTGGGGGAGACTTGTCATCAAACAGACTTATAATGGCGTCACAAAAACAACATAACTAATTGAAGATATTAAGCGTTGGCAACCGTCATAGCCCCGCTCTTGCGCCCTATACAAGGAGTTCCCATGAAGAAAAGCGTCATCTGTGATATCGACGGTGTCATATTGCACAACAACGACCTCATTCCCGGTGCTGACCGTTTCGTCCAGCGCCTGCTGGAGCAGGGCAGCAAGCTCCTGTTCCTCACCAACTACCCGGCCCAGACCCAGAAAGATCTGCAAAACCGCTTCCGCTCCGCCGGGATCGAAGTGCCGGAGGAGTGCTTCTACACCTCCGCCATGGGCACCGCCGATTTTCTCAAACGCCAGGATGGCAAGAAGGCCTATGTGATTGGCGAGGGGGCACTGACCCACGAGCTCTACAAGGCCGGTTTCACCATCACCGACATAGACCCCGACTTCGTGGTGGTAGGGGAAACCCGCAACTACAACTGGACCATGATGCAGCTGGGTGCCAAGTTCGTGGATCAGGGGGCCCGCTTTATCGCCACCAACCCGGATACCCACGGTCCCATGATGCACCCGGCCTGCGGTGCCCTCTGCGCCCCCATCGAGCGGATGACCGGCAAGAAGCCGTTTTATGTCGGCAAACCGAGCGCCTGGATCATACGGGCGGCGCTCAACCGGATGGAGGCTCACTCCGATGACACCGTCATCATAGGCGACAACCTGCGCACCGATATTCTGGCGGGCTTCCAGGCCGGTCTCGAAACCGTGCTGGTGCTCTCCGGGGTGAGCAAGGTGGCGGATATCGACCGCATGCCATTTCGACCGAACCATATTTTCGACTCCGTGGTCGACATCGATATCGTCTAATCGCTACCCAAGAGTTAAACAGGGCGGGACGCTCCTGCCCTTGCTGGACCTGTTATGGAACCCATTCTGATCGCCGTTGCCTTTGGCTGCGGCATGGTAGTCAATCTGATTGGCTTGCCCCCCCTGCTCGGCTTTCTGGCCGCCGGTTTTATCCTCAACGGCATGGGTTATCACAATACCCCCGCCCTGAGCGAGGTGGCCGATCTCGGCGTCACCCTGCTGCTATTCACCATCGGTCTCAAGCTCAATATCAAGACCCTGATACGGCGGGATGTGTGGGGTACCACCAGTCTGCATCTGCTGCTCTCCACCCTGCTCTTCACCGTGGTCCTGCTGGTCTGCAAGGGGCTGGGGCTCCACCTCACCCTGTCGCTGGACTGGAAGCTGGCACTGCTGCTGGGCTTTGCCCTCTCCTTCTCCAGCACCGTCTTTGCGGTCAAGGTGCTGGAGGATCGCAGCGACATGAATGCCCTCTACGCCCGGCTCGCCATCGGGGTGCTGATCATGCAGGATGTGTTCGCGGTGGCCCTTCTGACGCTTTCCAGCGGCAAGTGGCCCAGCATCTGGGCGCTCTGGGTGCTGGGATTGCCACTGCTGCGCCCCCTGCTGTTCAAACTCCTGGAGCGGACCGGTCACGGCGAGTTGCAGGTACTGTTCGGGGTGTTTCTGGCGCTGGTGGTGGGGGCGGCCGGCTTTGAAGTGGTCGGGCTCAAACCGGATCTGGGGGCACTGATCATCGGGATGCTGCTCGCCTCCCATCCGGCGGCAGCGGGGCTTGCCAAAGCGCTCTTTAACCTCAAAGACCTCTTCCTCGTCTGCTTCTTCCTCACCATAGGCCTCAACGGCCTGCCGACCCACGACACCATGTTGCTGGCACTGGCGCTGGTGCTGGCCCTACCGCTGAAAAGCGCCCTCTACTATCTGGTCTTCAGCGGCGCCCACCTGCGGGTGCGTACCGCCCTGCTCTCCACCCTGGCGCTCACCAACTTCTCGGAATTTGGTCTGATCGTCGCGGCCATTGTCGCCAAGGCGGGCTGGATCTCCCACGAGTGGCTGGTGGCGGTCTCGCTGGCGCTGGCGGCGAGCTTTATGATCTCGGTGCCGCTCAACAGTCAAAGCGAGCGGATCTACCACAGACTCGGCGGCTGGCTGCGCGGGATCCAGGCCAACACCCTGCACCCGGAGGAGAGGCCCATCGAACTCGGCGATGCCGAGGTGATCATCCTTGGCATGGGGCGCATCGGCCAAGGGGCCTACTTCGAGCTGGAGAACAAATATGGCAACGTCATCCTCGGGGTCGAGAACGACAGCGAGAAGCTGCCCACCCTGCGCGCCCAGGGAATAAACGTCATTGAGGGCGACGCCACCGATACCGACTTCTGGGACAAGGTCCTGCTCTCCCATCAGGTCAACCTGGTGCTGCTGGCGATGCCCCACCACTCGGGCAATCTCTACGCCATCAAGAAGCTGCGCAGCCACGGATTCAACGGCAAGATCGCCGCCATCGTCCGCTTCGAGGATGATATTGCCTCCCTGCAGGAGCAGGGGGTGGATGCGGTGTTCAACGTCTACGACGAGGCAGGCAGCGGCTTCGCCCGCCATGTGATCCGCCGCTTGCAGCCGCTCTGACCCTTAGCGTTGCGGCGCTTGGCAAGGGGAGACGCATCGTTTAAGTTATGCTCAATCTCGTTTAATAAAACGAACAAGCGCGGGGCCGGGATGGCCCCGCTTTTATATCCTTGCCAAGGAGGCACCATGAAGACCCTCAACGACTGGATCCTGCTCGACCGCCACGAGGCGGCCCCTACCCCGCTGATGCCCGCCCCCGAGCGCATTAAAGGGGGCAACCCTGAGCAAACGGTCTGGAATCACTACTCGGATCCGAGCCAGCAGTTTCACGTGGGCTTCTGGTCCTGCGAGCCCGGCCGCTGGGCCATCCACTACACAGAGCACGAGTATTGCCAACTGCTGGAAGGGGATGTGGTGATCCACGACAGTCAGGGCGGCCAGCTTGCCCTCAAACCCGGGGATCAGTTCGTGATTCCGGCAGGCTTTGTCGGGCAGTGGGAGACTCTCACCCCCTGCCGCAAGCTCTATGTGATCTTCGAACCCGCCACTGCTTGACGTACACGTCAAGTTTCCCCTCTGCACCCGCTGCTTGATGCCCCGTCGACTTGACGTTGGCGGCATGATTTTCTGCGGTTTTCCCGCTTGCAAAAGGTTTTTGCGCTAGGCATTGTGATTGGCGAGGAATGTAAATGGAATTTCGAGCCCGTTCGTGGGGGGCTCCTATAAAAATCAAGAGGATTACCGCCAATGTGTTCTATTTTCGGCATTCTGGACATCAAATCCGATGCAGCAGCCTTGCGCAAATCGGCGCTGGAGATGTCCAAGCGATTGCGTCACCGCGGTCCTGACTGGTCCGGTGTCTACAGCTCCGACAAAGCCATTTTGGTGCACGAGCGCCTGGCCATCGTCGATCCGGGCAATGGCGCCCAGCCGCTCTACAACCCGGAGCGCACTCACGTATTGGCCGTCAACGGCGAGATCTACAACCACAAGGAGCTCGAAAAAAACCTCAAGGGCGACTTCCAGTTCCAGACCCACTCCGACTGTGAGGTGCTGCTGGCACTCTACAAGGAGAAGGGCCCCGCCTTTTTGGACGATCTCAACGGCATCTTCGCCTTTATCCTCTATGACGCCGAACAGGATGCCTACCTGATTGGTCGTGACCACATGGGGATCATTCCGCTCTATACCGGTCGCGATGAACACGGCAACTTCTATGTCGCCTCCGAGATGAAGGCGCTGGTACCGGTCTGCAAGAGCGTCGAAACCTTCCCGCCGGGACACTACCTCTGGAGCAAGGATGGCGAGCTTAAACAGTGGTACAAGCGCGACTGGATGGAGTACGGCGCAGTCGAGCACAACGTCAGCGACAAGGCCGAGCTGAAAGCAGCGCTGGAAGCCGCGGTCAAACGTCAGCTGATGTGCGACGTTCCCTATGGCGTGCTGCTCTCCGGCGGGCTGGATTCGTCCGTCATCTCCGCCATCACCAAGATCTATGCCGCCCGCCGGGTGGAAGACGATGGCAAGAGCGAGGCCTGGTGGCCGCAGCTGCACTCCTTCGCCGTGGGGCTGGAAGGCTCACCGGATCTCGCCGCCGCCCGCAAGGTGGCCGATCATCTGGGCACCATCCACCACCAGATCCACTTCACCGTGCAAGAGGGTCTGGATGCCCTGCGGGATGTCATCTATCACCTCGAGACCTATGACGTCACCACCATCCGCGCCTCCACGCCCATGTACCTGATGGCCCGTTACATCAAGGCGATGGGGATCAAGATGGTGCTCTCCGGCGAGGGCTCCGACGAGCTGTTTGGCGGTTATCTCTACTTCCACAAGGCCCCCAACGCCCGCGAGTTCCACGAGGAGAACGTGCGCAAGCTCGCCTCCCTGCATCTCTATGACTGCCTGCGCGCCAACAAGTCGATGGCCGCCTGGGGCGTGGAAGGCCGCGTGCCCTTCCTCGACAAGGAGTTCATGGACGTGGCGATGCGCTTGCAACCTGCCGACAAGATGTGTGGCAACGGCAAGATCGAGAAGCACATCCTGCGCGAAGCCTTCGAGGAGCTGCTGCCCCACGAAGTGGCATGGCGCCAGAAGGAGCAGTTCTCCGACGGCGTGGGCTATTCGTGGATTGACAGCCTGAAAGCCATGGTCGAGACCGAAGTGACGGATCAGATGTTCGAGGCGGCGGCGTTCCGCTTCCCCATCAACACCCCGCTCACCAAGGAGGCCTATTTTTATCGCGCCATCTTCGACGAGCACTTCCCGCTGGAGTCTGCCGCCCGTACCGTGCCCTATGGCAAGTCGGTCGCCTGCTCTACCCCCACTGCGCTGGAGTGGGATGCCAAGTTCAAGGAGATGGCCGACCCGTCCGGTCGCGCCGTGATGGACGTCCACCAGCAGAGCTACTGATAACCCCAGCGGACAGTTTCACTACGAGATAACCAAGCCCCTTTCGAGGGGCTTTTTGTTTTTCTACGTTCGCAATCAAAACACGTCAATAAAAAAACCAACTCTCTCTGATCGTTTACCTATTAATGTGATGGATGATGTTGCTCAGGCTGGGTAAGATGGTTAACGTGTTTATGACACATAGGCTGACATAATCAGAGAATAGGAGCTACCTTGGTATCACCACGACTGGTTGCAAAAATTGAAGCTGAAGAACCAACCCTACGTTTGGCTGTGCTCATTGACGCAGACAATGCCCAAGCAGCAGTTATTGAGGGATTGCTGGCAGAAATTGCACGGTTTGGAGAGGCCACTGTAAAACGTATATACGGTGACTTCACTGCGCCAACAAGTGCGTCGTGGAAAAAGGTGCTACAGCAATATGCTATAAAACCTATCCAACAATTCGCATATACAACAGGTAAAAATGCCACGGACAGCACTCTGATTATTGATGCAATGGATTTGCTCTATACACGAAAGTTCGATGGCTTTTGTCTGATTACGAGTGACTCTGATTTTACTGGCCTCGCAATGCGATTGCGTGAAGAGGGGCTTACTGTCCTTGGCTTTGGTGAGAAAAAGACACCAGATGCCTTCCGCAATGCCTGTCATAAATTTATATTTACTGAATTTCTTCGTCCAGGAGCCACAACCGAGATAAGTGTACCCGATAAAAAGGTCGAAAGTGGTCAGAGGTTGGCCCACGCTCCCGCGATCTCTAATACCACAGATACTAAACCACCGTTCCCTGCAAACTTCCTATTGGCCGCATTAGAGCAATCAAGTGATGATGCTGGGTGGGCACAATTAGGAACTTTTGGTAGCTACCTAACTAAACTACAGCCTGACTTTGACTCGAGGCTATATGGCTACAAGAAGTTATCAGATCTTGTCAAAGCAAAAAAAGAACTCTTCTTAACTGAAGAAAGATTGGCCCCTGGTTCGACGTTAAAGGTTCTATATCTTCGTGCAAAACAGTGAAGCATACTGGGATAATATTTCTAGATAAAAAAGCAGCTTATTAAAGCTGCTTTTCTTTCAATGACCTGGTTTGTGTTTATGAGGTTTCAGATCTGGATGTTCTTTTTTCTTTTCAGGTGTAACCCGTTGCCGCTTATCTGGTGTTCCATCTTCATTTTTTCTTTTTGGACCGGGTTTAATTCCCATCATTAACTCCTTCTAATGTTGGTTGTAATGCACAATAATGCCTACCCCTGCGCATCCGGCTGCTGCTCTGGCGCGGCCTTGATAAAGGCCTGCAGCTGCTCGCAGTTGGCGACGATACGGGCGATGGTGGGGTAGTCGTCCAGGGTCATGTCGTAGCGGCGGGCGTTGTAGACCTGGGGTACCAACATGCAGTCCGCCAGGGTCACCTCGTTGCCAACGCAGTAGACGCCAGCCGTGGTCATCAACAACTGTTCGAGGGCGGTGAAGGTCTCGTCAATCCAGTGACGATACCAGGTATCACGCTGCGCCTTGCCCAGCCCCAGCTCATGCTCCAGATAGTTGAGCACCCGCAGGTTGTCGAGCGGGTGCGTGTCGCAGGCGATCATGTTCACTATCTGACGCACCCTGGCTCGCGCCTGGGCGGCCGAGGGCATCAGGGGATAGGCGGGGTAGGTTTCGTCGAGGTACTCCATGATGGCAACCGACTGACCGAGCTGTACGTCCCCGTCGATGAGAAAGGGCACCAGCCCCTGAGGGTTGATGCGAGAATAGGCTTTCTCGCGCTGCTCGCCCTGCCGCAGGTTGACTGGGTGATGCTCGTAATCGAGCCCCTTGAGCTGCATCACGATCCGCACCCGATAACTTGCCGATGAACGCCAATATCCAAACAACTGCAACATAATCTGTCCCTGTGTTGGCAGGTGCAAGGGCACCTGCCGTTCACCAGTCGGCCTTGCGCCCACACTGGATCCTTCACGTCATCTGGTTGACATCCTGTTGCGTGACTTTTTGCAAAATGGTGCCAAACAGACTCATCCCATTGCGATCCTGCATCGCGATGGACACTGTATCACCAAAGCGCATAAAGGGTGTAGTGGCTTGACCTGACTCGATAATTTCTAACATGCGCAGTTCGGCGAGGCAGGAGGATCCGGCACTGCGGTCATAGTTGGAGACGGTCCCCGAGCCGATGATGCAGCCCGCACCGAGTGGCCGGGTTTTGGCGGCGTGGGCGATCAGCTCATAGAAGTTGAACGTCATGTCCACCCCTGCATTGGGCGCACCGAACAGGACGCCATTGAGATGGGTTTCCAGCGGCAGATGCACCTTGCCCTCCTGCCAGTCGCTGCCCAGCTCATCGGGGGTGATGGCCACCGGCGAGAAGGCGCTGGAGGGTTTGGACTGGAAGAAGCCAAAGCCCTTGGCCAGCTCGCCGGGGATGAGGTTACGCAGACTCACGTCGTTCACCAGCATCAGCAGCTTGACGTGGGCGGCTGCCGCCTGCGGGCTCGTCCCCATGGGCACGTCGTCGGTGATGATGGCCACCTCCGACTCGAAATCGATACCCCAGGCCTCCGAGCCCATGACGATAGGGCCACGGGGGGCCAGGAAGCAATCCGAGCCGCCCTGGTAGATCAGGGGGTCATGCCAGAAGCTCTCGGGCATCTCGGCGCCGCGCGCCTTGCGCACCAGCTCCACATGATTGACATAGGCGCTGCCGTCGGCCCACTGGTAAGCGCGGGGCAAGGGCGAGAGGCACTCACGCTCATCGAACGGGAAGGTATCGGCACAGGTGCCATCGTTGAGGGTCTGATAGACGGCGGCAAGGCGGGGGGCGGTTTGCGCCCACTCATCCAGCGCCCCTTGCAGGGTGGTGGCGATGGACGCCACCCGCACCGCACGGGTCAAATCCCGGCTGACGACGACCAGGGCGCCATCGCGTTTGCCATTGTTCAAGGTTGCAAGTTTCATAAAAATCCTTATTTGCCGGTGGCAGTCATGGGGTCCGGACGACGCCAGCTGCTGACGTAACGCGGGTTTTCTATCCCCTCGCACAGGCTGCCAACATTGAGCGCATCGCGGGTATCCAGCATCACGGCCACCTCGTCGGTGAATTTCTTGGCATAGGCCTGCCCCGCCGCAAACGCCTTTGGATGGGGGCCGTGGGTAAAGCCGGCAGGATGGAAGGTGACCATGCCCCGCTCGATATTGTCCCGGCTGAAGAAGTCACCGGCGTGGTAGAAGAGCACCTCGTCGTAGTCGTCATTGCTGTGATAGAAGGGCACCTTGAGGGCGCCGGGGTCGCTCTCTATGGGGCGCGGCACGAAGGTGCAGATCACAAACCGGCTCGCCACAAAGGTGGAGTGGGCCGAGGGTGGCAAGTGGTAGCGGTGGCTCATCAGCGGGCGAATGTCGCGCCAGTTGAGGCGGACCACGCACAAGTCCCCGTGCCAGCCCAGCGCATCCAGCGGATTGAAGGGCCAGGTGATGACCGACACCTTATCGTGGCGCTTGACCTGCAGTGACCAGGGATTTTCATCCTGCTGGGCTAAAAAGGCCTCATTGATGGCGGGCACATCCAGCGCCGCCGGATCGAAGATGGCATGATTGCCCACCAGCCCCTTGTCCGGCAGCTGATAGCTGTCGTTGGTCGCCTCTATCATCAGGATGAACATGGGCGAGCTGGGTTCGATGCGCCACATGGTGCCACGGGGGATCACCACATAGTCGCCATCCCGCAGGGTCAGGTGGCCGTAATCGCAGAAGAAGTCACCGCCCCCCTCGTGGATAAACAGCAGCTCGTCGCCGTCGGCGTTGCGCACCAGAAACGGCATCTTTTGTGCCAGCCGCCACATCCGATAGCGGCAGTGAGGATTGCTGAGGATATCCGGCATCACCCAGGGGGAGAGAGAATTGACCTCCTCGTCAAGGGCATTAAGGTCGAACAGCCGTGGCCGCAGCGGCCCCTCCCAGTTGCTCCAGTCGGTGGGGGCGTGCTTGTGGTGCATGTGGGTAGCGGGGCCGAAGAAACCGGCCCGCCCCAGTTCACGCTCGTAGATGGCCTGCTCAGGCAGATCGGCATGAGCCTGCCGGGAGTGGGTCCCCTCCCGATGGGGAAAGCTTATCCAGTTACGCATCGCCAAGTACCTCGCATGAATGGGGCTGGGCTCGATGAAGTCGGATCCCGTTACGCATCATTGAGTACCCCGCGGCGGATCTGATCCAGTTCAATGGATTCGAACAGTGCCTGGAAGTTGCCCTCGCCAAACCCTTCATTGCCCTTGCGCTGGATGATCTCGAAGAACACGGGGCCGATGACGGTGTCGGTGAAGATCTGCAACAGGATGCCATCTTTCGTCGGTGAGCCGTCGATCAGGATCCGCAGCGCTTTCAGCGCCTCCAGATCTTCCTGATGGCCCTCGACCCGGCTGTTGACCTTCTCGTAGTAGGTATCCGGCGTCGGCATAAAACCGGTACCACGGCCGCGCAGGGTGCGTATGGTCTGGTAGATGTCGCTGGAGGCCAGGGCTATGTGCTGGATCCCCTCCCCCTTGTACTGGCGCAGGTACTCCTCGATCTGGGACTTGTCATCGGAGGATTCGTTGATGGGGATGCGAATTTTGCCGCAGGGTGCCGTCATGGCACGAGAATGCAGGCCAGTCAGCTTGCCTTCGATGTCGAAATAGCGAATTTCCCGGAAGTTGCCGATCCGCTCATAGAAGTTGGACCAGACATCCATGTTGCCGCGCTGGACGTTGTGGGTCAGGTGATCGATCTCGTAAAGCCCTGCGTCCACCTCGGCCATGCGCGCCTGCCAATCGGGGTAGAAGACAAAATCCACGTCATAGATGGAGCCCTTGTCACCGTAGCGATCAACAAACGAGAGTGTGCTCTCGCCGATGCCGTAGATGGCAGGGATATTGAGCTCCATGGGCCCTATCTTGCCGACGAAGGGCTTGGAACCCTTGGCGATGGCGAACTGCTGGGCCTTGCCCGCATCCGCCACCCGAAATGCCATGCCACAGACGCTCGGCCCGTGCAGGTTGGCGAACTGCTCCGCCTGGGAGTGGGGCTCGGCGTTGATCACGAAGTTGATGTCACCCTGACGGTAGAGCCAGCACTGCTTGTGCTTGTGCTCTGCCACCTCGGCGAACCCCAGCGAGACAAACAACGTCTTGAGGGCGGCAATGCCTTTGGCATCCGGTGCCGTGTATTCGACGAATTCGAAACCATCGGTGCCGAGGGGATTGATGGTGTGGGAACGGGAAGAGGAAATGGTCGTCATGAGGCGCTCCTTGCTGTTGGCTGATGACTGAAAGTGGTTAAAACGGGTTAACGCAGCGACGCACGGCCAGGCCGGCCACTCCGTCAATCGATCCATTGTTAACAACTTGTTTCATTAGAAGCAGGTGCGTAGCAGAAGAGAAGAGGCGGGTTCCAGATAGTTTCCCCGACTCCATCGCCAAAAAATGTAAATAGATTGTGACATTGATGCCGCAGCCTTGCGGATCGCCTCACGGCGACCCGACGGGCTGTCAGCTTTCCCTTACAGCCGCCACTGTTTGGGCACTATGTGGGGCAAGTGAGCCCGTGCTGTTTGCAGGCGCCCCGGGGTGGGATTGATGAGCCAGGCCTGTGCGCCCTGCGCCAGTAGCGGCAGATCGTGCAGGCTGTCGCTCAAGGCCAGCGTCACAGTGAGGGCACGGATCTCGGGCAGTATCTTGTGCCGACCGTGGCAGTAAAAACGCGGTATCAGACCGCCGTAGCGGTAGTGCATCCGGGAGCCCAGAGTACGATGGGGCAACTTGCCGGGCAGTTGCTGATAGAGCTGGCCTCGTACCAGGGCACGAGGGCTGGCGGAGATCACCCAGCAGCGCTCGTGCACGTCCGCCAGCAAGGTGCGCGCCTCGCGAAACAGGCCTGGCCGGATACGGCAATAGGCCCGCACCAGCTTGCGCCAGCCAAGGGGCGAAAGCCCCAGGGTGATGGCCCACCAGATAAGCGAAATCCCCCGCCTGCGCTGGCTGGGCACAAGGTACACCAGGCCGCCCAGCGCGATCACCGGCAGCAACAACAACGGCCAGAGGCGGCGACGCAGTATGTAACGCAGCAGGCCGGCGTGGCTGTCGCCCGGGGCCAGGGTGTCGTCAAAATCCGCCAGGATCCAGCCGCTGGCAGGCACCCGGCTCTCCGGCACCGCCTGAGCACCGCTCATTCGCTCAAGCCTGCGATGGCGGCCTTGAGCTCGGGCAGGAGAAACATCTCCCCCTCATCAGGGGGGCAGATAAAATCAAACGCCTCATCTGCCAGGGTGAAACTCAAGCGCCAGGCGTGCAGGTAGCCGCGTTCGGCCACCGTGCCGCCGTAGCGCTCATCCCCCAGAATGGGCGCCCCTATGCTTTTAAGGGCAACCCGGATCTGGTGGGTCTTGCCGGTCTGGGGCTTGATGCGGTAGAGCCGCAGCCCCTCGCGCACCGGCACTGAGTCAAACCAGCTGATGGCGGGGTTGTCCAGGCTGCGCGCCAGCATCCAGCTGCCACCACGCCCTTTTTGCATATCCCCCTTGACCCAGCCCTGCTTCTTCTTGGGCTTGCGATCGGAGAGGGCCAAATACTGCTTGCTCACCTGCCGATCCGCAAACGCCATGCTGAGTGCCCGGTTCGCCGCCGTGGTGCGCGCCAGCAACACCAGCCCTGAGGTCATTTTGTCGAGCCGATGGACGGGATAGAGGACAAACCCGGTGTCGGCCTTGACCCGGCTGACCAGACCCGGATTGACCAGGCCGGACTCATCGGTCTCGTCATGCATGCCAAGGCCGGGCCCCTTGTTGATCACCATGAACTCGTTGTGCTGCGCTAGTATCCGGTACATCAAAAAACCCTTTAGAATGTGCTTCATTACAAGAATATGACCCTCTCAGGGGGTCGCCCCCCATGGAACACTCAGAACAAGACTCGCATGGATGAAGAGATGCGTGCTTTGGTTGCTCCTGATGGGCATCAGTTACGCCATTCCCCTACGGGCCAGCAGATCCCCGCCGGAACCTGTGCTGCTCCAGCTGCGCTGACCCCAATGTGTGGGCTATCACATGGTCAGGGCCAAGGGCTGCTATGCCAGAGCCGGACTGGACGCGGAGATAAGGCCGGTGGCAAGGATAAGCCTGGTGGAGGAGCGGCAAAGCGGTCGTACCGACGTTGACGTGGGCAACACAGTGCTGTTGACCTCCTCTGCCCAGGCATACCCTGACTGGCGATCGCCTGCCTCTTTCAACACTCCCCGTCCCTCTTCCTGGCCGCCGTGCCAGCGGCATTCTCACCATTGATGCCATGCGTGGCAAACGGATCATGATGTTTTCCACCCATCAGGATGCCACGTTGCGGGCAACCCGTTACCACTAAACCCCAAGCGAGCCCCATTTCACCCAGCTCCGGACCTCGGTCAATATCGAGGATCTCAGCAAGGGCCGGGCCGATATCTTCAACGCCTATCTCAGCAACGAGCCCTGTACACCGACAAGGGGAGCGAGCTGGCCCCCGCTAATGCCGGCCAAGGGTCCATCCCTTACTGAGGCTCTCACGCCACAAGGCCACCCCGCGGGGTGGCCTTGCGGCTATCTGCATCCATGGAACAGTCAGGATCAGCCAAAGGTCTGCCCCAGCGACTGGAGTTGTCTGGCCTTGGTCAGCAGGATCTCGCTCGACTCGTCCACATCCTGCATCTTGTTGCTGTTGGCATGGGAGTGCTGGGAGATAAGGTTGACGTTCTGGCTGATGTCCTCGACCACCGCCCGTTGCTGCTCCGCCGCCGCCGAGATCTGGGCCGAGAAGTCCATCACCAGCTCAATTTCGGCTAGCACCTGATGCAGGCTGCCGGAGCCCTGCCGGGTCATCTCCACGCAGGCCTGGGTCTGTTGCAGGTTGTTCTGCATCATCCCCTTCCAGCCATTCAGGGTACGCTGGATCTGGCTGATGCTGCTCTGGATCTGCTCGGTCGCCCTGTGGGTACGGGTCGACAGGGTGCGCACCTCGTCCGCCACCACCGCAAAACCCCGCCCCTGCTCGCCCGCCCTGGCCGCTTCGATGGCGGCGTTGAGCGCCAACAGGTTGGTCTGATCCGCTATGCCCTGGATCTCCCCCATCAAGACCCCGATGCGATCCGATTCACTGGCCAGCGCCACCACCGAGACAAAGGCGTGTTCCGCCTCCGTCGCCAGCTCGGTGATCTTGCGCTCCGTGTCGATGAGCTGCCGATCCGTGTGCTGGCAATGGGTCTTGGCCTGGGCGATCTGGTTGTTGGTGTCCTGGATGTTGCGGGCTATCTCCTGCGCCGTGCTCGCCATCTGCGTGATGGCCGCCGCCATCTGCTGGGTCTGGGCATCCTGCTCGGCAATGTCAGAACTGGCCTCGCTGGAGGCGCTTTTCAGGTGCACCGCCAGATCTTGCAGGGCGTGGGTGGCATCATCCACCCGCCCCAGCACGGTCCGGATGCGGGCCTGCAGCAGCTTGATGTGAAAATCGGCGATGGCACTCGGTTCCTGCCCCGAATAGATGAGTCGGGTCAGGCTGTCATACTCCTTGGCCAGCTGCTGCAGGTAGCGCGGGGTGGTGATGAGCTCGTGGCGATAGAGCAGGCCCAGCAGCACCAGCGGCAATGCCATATAGAGTGGCGCCGAGGCACCAAGCTGCACGGCCCCCAGCCAGGCCAGCGCCAGCAGCCCGGCCCCGGCGACCCCGTGGCGCAGCCATGACAGGGAGAGATGGGGCTGGCGACCCCCTTGTTCGGCAGCGCGCAGACGGGCATAGGTGCGGGCGGCAAGGTGCTTCATCTGCGGATCGGCGCGGCAGCGCACCGACTGGTAACCATTGACCTTGCCCTGCTCGAAGAGGGGGGTGACATAGGCATCCACCCAGTAGTAGCGGCCATCCTGGCAGCGGTTCTTCACCATGCCGCGCCACGGCTGGCCCTGCTTGAGCTTGCCCCACAGATCGGCAAACGCGGCCTTGGGCATGTCAGGGTGGCGCACCATGTTGTGGTGCTGGCCCACCAGTTCGGTGCGGCTGTAGCCGGCCACCCGGCAGAAATGATCGTTGGCGTAGGTGATCACACCCTGCAGATCCGTGGTGGAGACCAGCTGTGTATCGGCAGGGAAATCGACTTCCTGATCAACAAGATGGGCCTTTTGTTCACGCATGTCGCACTCCATTCTGAGTCATTACTCAACAAAGTGTCAGGAAGTGGTCAGACCCTGTAAAGGGCGGCATGAGCAGAGTGTGACAAGGGATACCTAAACAACATTTAGCAGGAAGCCTGGCCGAACGTGAGCTACCGCCCCCGTCAGGTCCGACCATCAAGGCAAGGAGAGGTGACTGGTGATGGCCTTGAACAGCACCGGATAATCATCCTCGAAATGGTGCGATCCCGGCAGGGTCACTGTGGTCAGGTTGGGCTGCTGCAGCCAGGGGCAGAGCCGCCCCGGAGAGTCGTCATCCGCTCCCTGTATACAGAGTATGGGCAGAGTGCGGATGACATTGACCTCTGGCTGGGTGGGGTAACTGCCCGCCTTGTCAGGCACAACTATATCGCTGACATGGATCTCGAAATCGGAGGCAATCGAGGGGAGAACATCACAGCCCCTATCAGGCTCTTGCGGTAGGGATCGGGCAACCGATGTAGAACGAAGGGCACGATCTCGGCACCGAAGGAGAACCCCACCAGCAGCCAGCGCTGGCGCCCCCAGCGGAGCTTGTAATCCTCCAGCACGCGCATCAGACGATGGAGGGGCTCTCCTTGTTATCGCTGACCCAGAGGTTGGCGAAACCGACTATCTGCCCGCAGCGCCGCACCAGCGCCGCCGGGCTCAGGCTGAGGTAGTCGGGTTCGACACTGCCACAGCAGCTCCTCGATAAATTCGGGCTGGCCGATGGGATCCCCCATCACGATCCTGCCATTCCCAAAAATTGGTTGACTCACCGAGTATATTTGCCTAACTGCTGCGGCGAGCCACCAGGGTGAACTTGTAGTCATCACTCTTGAAGAAGTTGCGACTGAACTCGAACACAGTGCCATCTTGCAGGAAACCGCGGGAGACCTTCTCGATAATGGGCTTGGCGGGATCAATACCGAGCGCCTCCACCACCTGCGCTGAGGGGAGCACCGGAATGATCTCCTGCTCGCTGCGATCAATCACAAGCTGCTTCACCTCTTCGATGTAGTGGTATTTCGAGCCCTGCATCACTGCGTAGCTGAGATCGGGGAAGAGGGCGAGCGGCATCCAGGTCTCCTCCAGCGTCACCGCAATCTGGCGAATAAAGCGCACCCGCTTGACGTAGTAGACCAGCGCCCCTTCCACCAGATTGAGCCGCTCGGCCAACTCGCGGTTCGCCTTGATCACCTCGAAGGCGAGAATGTCGCTGTGGGTCTCGGCCGCCGGATCGGTCACCTTCTCATAGAGGCTGGTGAGCTGATAGATGTCGTAGTTCACCTTCTCCTGCCGCACGTAGCTGCCACTACCCTGAATGCTCTCGATGACGTTGAGTTCGGTCAGCTGCTTGAGGGCCTGACGCACCGTCACCCGGCTCACCCCGAACTGCTCGCGCAGCTCGGCTTCGGTGGGCAGGGCATCGCCGGGAGCCAGCTCACCTTGCGCAATCCACTGCTGGATGGTGTCGGCTATCTGGCGATACATGGGTTTTTTCGACACGAAAGGCCACCTCGTCGGCTCTGCGCCATGATAAATAGAAGAGGCGCCATTCTACCCCAGTTGCCCGGCAGAAAAAACGGCTTGGCCTTATTTGACCTAACAAGTCACCTCGACCAAATAATACAAAAGCAATACAAATAATGGATTGTATGATACCAATCACAAAAATCAGTCGACCGGTTTGTTAGCATCGCTGTCACTTTCACCCTGACGGCTTGCTGGCAAGCCAACCTGACAGAGGATCATCATGAATCTGACCAGTCTTACCGGCCCCCATCTCATCACGTTGCAAACCCGGTTTGCCGATCGGGATGCGGCCATTCATGCCCTGGCTGAGCGGCTCGATCAGGCCGGCAAGCTGCACGACAAAGCCGCCTTTCTGGCCGCGGTCATGGCCCGCGAGGCACAGGGCCCCACCGCCCTTGGCGAAGGGCTGGCGGTGCCCCACGGCAAGTGCGATGCGGTGCGCGAAGCAGCCTTTGCCGTCGCTACCCTGAGCGAGGATCTGGGCTGGGAGGGGATCGACGGCCCCGAGCCGGTCAACCTGATCTTCATGCTGGCGATCCCGACCGATCAGGCAGGCTCCACCCATATGCAGCTGCTCACCACCCTCACCACCGCCCTGGTGGATGACGATACCCGCGAGGCGGTGCTGGCGGCCAAAAGTGCCGAGCAGCTGATGGC
Source organism: Aeromonas popoffii (assembly GCF_037818705.1). Classification (NCBI taxonomy): domain Bacteria; kingdom Pseudomonadati; phylum Pseudomonadota; class Gammaproteobacteria; order Aeromonadales; family Aeromonadaceae; genus Aeromonas; species Aeromonas popoffii. The sequence goes on from NZ_CP149129.1 coordinate 2,771,441, forward strand.
GCTGCTCGGTGGTGAAGGAGATAGCGGAAAACAACCGCCAAAAGAAGACAAATTAGATACAAATAAACCCACTGTGGTCTGTGTCACCGCCTGTCCGGCAGGGATCGCCCACACCTATATGGCTGCCGAGTATCTGGAAAAAGCGGGGCGCAAGCTGGGCATTCGGGTTCTGGTCGAGAAGCAGGGTGCCAACGGCATCGAGGATCGCCTGCCGCAAGCGGCGCTCGATGCTGCCGTGGCCTGTATTTTCGCCGCCGAGGTGGCCATCAAGGAGCAGGAGCGTTTCGCCGGGATCCCCCGTATCGAGACGCCGGTGGCCGAGCCCATTCGCCATGCCGAGCGGATCCTGAATGACGCGCTGGAGGCCGCCAAGGCCGGGCGCACCGCCCCGACGCCCAACACCAGCCAGAGCGATGCCCCAAGCGGCAAGAAGGTGAGCCTCAAGACCGAGCTCAAGCAAGCGCTGCTGAGCGGCATCTCCTTTGCCGTGCCGCTGATCGTGGCGGGCGGTACCGTGCTCGCCGTCACTGTGCTGCTGGCCCAGATCTTCGGTCTGCAACATCTGTTTGATACCGAGAACTCCTGGCTCTGGATGTACCGCAAGCTTGGCGGTGGCATGCTGGGTACCCTGATGGTGCCGGTGCTGGCGGCCTATACCGCCTATTCGCTGGCAGACAAACCGGCGCTCGGCCCGGGCTTTGCGGCGGGACTGGCCGCCAACATGATTGGCTCCGGTTTTCTCGGCGGGGTGGTCGGCGGCCTGATCGCCGGTTACCTGATGCGCTGGGTCAAGCAGCATGTGCGCCTCGGCCCCAACTTCAACGGCTTTCTCACCTTTTACCTCTATCCGGTGATCGGCACCCTGGTGGCAGGCAGCCTGATGCTGTTTGTCATCGGCCAACCGGTGGCCTGGCTCAACAACAGCCTCACCGAGTGGCTCAACGGCCTCTCCGGCACCAATGCGCTGGTACTGGGCGCCCTGCTCGGCTTTATGTGCTCGTTTGACCTGGGTGGCCCGGTCAACAAGGCGGCCTACGCCTTCTGCCTCGGCGCCATGGCCAACGGGGTTTACGGCCCCTACGCCATCTTCGGCGCGGTCAAGATGGTCTCGGCCTTTACCGTCACCTTCTCCACCCTGCTGGCGCCGCGACTGTTCCAGACCTTCGAGATCGAGACCGGCAAGTCGACCTGGCTGCTGGGGCTGGCGGGGATCACCGAGGGTGCCATTCCGATGGCCATTGAAGACCCGATCCGGGTGATCGGATCTTTCCTCGCGGGCTCGGTCGTCACCGGCGCCATGGTGGGGGCCATGGGGATTGGTCTCTCCACCCCGGGGGCTGGCATTTTCTCCCTGTTCCTGCTCCACGATGGCGGCCAAGGCGCCCTGATGGCTGCCGCCGTCTGGCTCGGTGCGGCGCTGGTTGGCACCCTTATCTCCACTCTGGTGCTGATCGGCTGGCGCCGTCACGCCATGCAGCGCGGCACCTATCAGGTGGTCGCCGCAGAGTAAGGCTCATCTTCACAACCGGTTTTTCAACAGACTATTTTTTCCGCACGGCAGGCAAGGGCCGCCGTGCGTCAGCAAAGGATCATTGTCATGACAGTTTCACGAGTTCACATCACGCCGCACATGCACTGGGATCGGGAGTGGTACTTCACCACCGAGGAGTCCCGCATCCTGCTGATCAACAACATGGCGGAGATCCTGGCGCGTCTTGAATCCGACCCTGACTACAAGTTCTATGTGCTCGACGGCCAGACCGCCGTGCTGGAGGATTACTTCGCCATCCAGCCCGAGAACAAGGCCCGGGTGAAGGCGCTGGTGGAAGCGGGCAAGCTCATCATCGGCCCCTGGTACACCCAGACCGACACCATGCAGGTGAGCGGCGAGTCCATCCTGCGCAACCTGCTCTACGGGATGCGCGACTGCCTTAGCCTTGGCGAGCCGATGAAGATCGGTTACCTGCCCGACTCGTTCGGCATGTCCTCCCAGCTGCCCCACATCTTCAACGGCTTCGGGATTGACCGTGCCATGTTCTGGCGCGGCTGCTCCGAGCGCCACGGTACCGACAAGACCGAGTTCCTCTGGCAGAGCAACGATGGCAGCGAGGTGACCGCCCAGGTGCTGCCGCTTGGCTACGCCATCGGCAAGTACCTGCCGGAAGATGAAGCGGGCCTGCGCAAGCGGCTCGAATCCTACTTCAAGGTGCTGGAGAAGGCCTCGGTCACCCAGGATATCCTGCTGCCCAACGGCCACGACCAGATGCCGCTGCAACAGAACATCTTCGCCATCATCGACAAGCTTCGCGAGATCTATCCCCAGCGAGAATTCCACATGAGCCGCTTCGAGCAGGTCTTCGAGCGCATCGAGGCGTGCCGCGACCAACTGGCCACCCTCAAGGGGGAGTTCAACGACGGCAAATACATGCGGGTACACCGCACTATCTCCTCCACCCGGATGGACATCAAGCTGGCCCACGCCGCCATCGAGAACAAGATCGTCAACATCCTAGAACCGCTGGCGAGCATCGCCTGGGCGCTCGGCTTTGAGTACCACCACGGGCTGCTTGAGAAGATGTGGAAAGAGATCATGAAGAACCACGCCCATGACAGCATCGGCTGCTGCTGCAGCGACAAGGTGCATCAGGAGGTGATGACCCGCTTCATTCTGGCCGACGACATGGCCGAGAACCTGATCCGCTTCTACATGCGCAAGATTGTCGACAACATGCCGGTGGCGCTGTGCGAAGACGGGGTACAGGTGGCCGACAAGCTCTGCCTGTTCAACCTGATGCCCTTCCCCCGTCAGGAGGTGATCAACACCAGCATCCGCATTCGCGCCCAATCCTTTGCCCTGCGCGATGAAGCGGGCCAGCCGGTCCCCTATTTCATCCGCGCCAAGCGGGAGATTGACCCGGGTCTGGTGGACAGACAGATCGTTCACTACGGCAACTACGACCCCTTTATGGAGTACGACATCCAGCTCTGCCATCCGCTGCCGGCCATGGGCTATTGCACCCTGCATATCGAGGGCAACCAGCCGGGACTGGAGCAACCGGTGACCACCCGCGGCGATCTGCTGGAGAACGATTTTTACCGCATAGCCCTCAATAACAACGGCACCTTGCAGATCCTGGACAAGCTGCGCGGCACCACGTTCGATCAGGTGCTCACGCTCGAAGAGGGCTCCGATGATGGCGACGAATATGACTACTCGCCATCGCGCGAGGAGTGGCTGCGCTACTCCACCGAGTTTGCGGTGACCCGCGAAGTCACCCATCAGGGATGGCAGAGCATCGCGACCCTCAAATTGCGCATGGCCTTGCCTGCCAACCTCGCCGAGCGGGCCAACCGCCAGTGCAGCGGCCACCTCGATGTCACCTGCCACATCACGCTGGCGCACCAGAGCCCGCGCATCGATATCGAGCTCGAGCTCGACAATCAGGCCGATGATCACCGGGTGCGGGTGCTGATCCCCACCCCCTTCCCGAGCGACACCGTTGTCTCCGACAACCAGTTTGGCTGCATCACCCGCCCCACCCGTGACAGCGCCATGGCCAACTGGGAGGCAGAAGGGTGGAAAGAGGCCCCCATTCCGGTCTGGCAGCTGATGAACTTCGTCGCCCTGCAAGATGGCAAGCAGGGGCTGGCGGTGCTGAGCGACGGTCTGCGCGAGTTTGAAGTGATTGGCGAGCAGTGCGACACCCTGGCACTCACCCTGCTGCGCGGAGTCGGCGTACTCGGTAAAGAGGAGCTGCTGCTGCGCCCGGGTCGCCCCTCCGGCATCAAGCTGCCCACCCCTGACTCCCAGGTGCGCGGCAAGCTTGGCTGTCGTTTCAGCCTGCTGGCGTTTGCCGGTGATCACATCAGCGCCAACGTGATGCAGGCGGCGCGCAGCTACCTCACCCCGGTGCGCTGCTACAACAAGATCCCGTTCGATGCCATGAAGCTCAACAAGGCGAGCTTCACCACCCCGCTCCACTTCAGCCTGCTCACCATGGATCCGTCCGGCCCGGTGCTGAGCGCCCTGAAAAAGGCCGAAGATGAAGAGGCGCTGGTGATCCGGGTCTACAACCCGAGCGAACAGGCGGTACTGGAGGGGGGTAAGGTGACCAGCGAGCACACCCTGAGCGACTGGCAAGCGGTGCGGATGGACGAACAGCCCCTGCCCCTTGAGCTGGCCGCTGGCGAGTTTGGCGAGCTGGCGCCGTGCCACTCCCGCAGCATGCGCTTCATAGTGAACAAAAAATAAGAAAACCTATCGCTATCGAGATATATATCAAGCAGATGAAGAGAAGAAAGGGCCCATGGGCCCTTTCCTCTCCACGTTCACCATCTCACTCCAATTTCTACTATTGGCGAAACCTATGAAGTTGATACCATAAGGGACCTGCTCCCCCTCTGTGCGACATGCCACCACATATCCAGTGGATAAACTACGAGCTGCCGTAGTGTCGCAATTTGCCCCTATGCAGGGATACCGGTGTTAGAACCAATTGCACATGTGTTAACTAGCCTCCCCTTAAAGGTGAAGCCTCCTATGACACCCAACATGGGCTTCGTCCAATCATGTTCAATAATCGATATCGACCACGGCTTGTGGTGAGAAGGTTCTGCGGTACAAAGAGGTGACTGTTGTAATCTGTCCAAAACGGTTCAGCGAGATAGCATGCCAGCCAACATTCAATGGCGCACCGAGTGGTATACAAAAATCACAGATACAAAAAAGCCCAACCGAATCAATCAGTTGGGCTATATAGATGGCGGAGGAGGTGGGATTTGAACCCACGGATGGTCGCCCATCGCCGGTTTTCAAGACCGGTGCATTCAGCCGCTCTGCCACCCCTCCGAACGGCGAGCATACTACGTCAAGCCCTTGTTCATATGCAATACATATTTGTTCTGGGATAGTGGGGGACAACAGGCTGGGATAGCGCTTGAAATCAGCGCTCGTCATCCCCACCTTCAGTGCATACAATACTATAATGAAGCGGAATCTGCCGCCTCAACCGGAAATCAAGAGGACACCCAAGATGGATACCCGTTCTATCCTTACTGGCACCCAGAGTGCCGCTCGCGATACCAACAAGGTACTGCGCAACACCTATATGCTGCTCTCCCTCACTCTTGGCTTCTCTGCCGTTGTGGCCGGGGTTGCCACCATGATGAACATGCCGCCCCTGCATTGGGCCGTGTTCCTTATCGGTGTGTACGGTCTGATGTTCCTGACCCAAAAGAACCGCGAAAACGGCATGGGGCTGGTATTCACCTTCGCCCTGACCGGCCTGCTCGGCTACAGCTTGGGCCCCATCATCAACATGTACATGAACAATGGTGGTGGTGAGATAGTGATGACGGCTCTGGGCGGCACAGCGCTGACCTTCTTTGGTCTGTCTGCCTACGCCCTGACCACCAAGCGTGACCTCTCCTTCATCGGCGGCATGCTGTTCGTCGGTTTCTGGGTGCTGCTGGTGGCCATGGTCGCCAACATCTTCCTGCAGATGAGCGCCCTGAGCCTGGCCCTGTCCGCCATGTTCATGCTGTTCTCCTCCGGTGCCATACTGCTGACCACCCAGCAGATCATCCGGGGCGGCGAGACCAACTACATCTCTGCCACCGTGACCCTGTATGTTTCCATCTACAACATCTTCCTGAGCCTGTTGAGCCTGCTTGGCGGCAACCGCAACTGATAAACAACCCCGCTTCGGCGGGGTTTTTATTGATGCCTATTTCTGTCAGAATAAGTTGTAAATCAAGGATATGAAGCGAAGCGGCCCTGATCCAAATCAGGGCCGCTTCGCGCTTGGCGGGTTAGTATCCCGTTCTCGTTTCGTTCAAGGGTTGCTCTTGTCTCATGCGGATGGATTTTTCTGGCCTGCTGCGCCGACTACTGACTGACAGTCACATCGATTTTGCTTCGCTCAAGGGTGGTGCCTAGCATGCCCATGGACTTTTCCGGTTTGTTACGCCGACTGTTGACTGACAGCCACATCGATTTTGCTTCGCTCAAGGGTGGTGCCTAGCATGCCCATGGACTTTTCCGGTTTGTTACGCCGACTGCTGACTGACAGTCACATCTATTTCGCCCTCAAGGTGTTGCTGGCCATGGTGGGGCTGCTTGCCTTCACCCTGGCAACAGGCGACATCCAGCTCACAGTGCTGCTCTCCCTCGGGGTGGTGGCCGGCGCCATTGCCGAAACCGACGACAGCCTGTGGGGCCGGGTCAAGAACCTCGGTATGACGCTGATCTGCTTCCTGTTTGCCTCCTTCTGCGTGCAGTACCTCTTCCCGACACCCTGGCTGTTTACCCTTGGGCTGGCCGGGTCGACCTTCATCTTCGTGATGGTGGGGGCCCTCGGTCAGCGGTACGCCACCATCAGCTTCGGCTCCCTGCTCATCGCCATCTACACCATGCTGGGGGCCGCCAAGGCGCCTGATCTCTTCTACCAGCCGCTGGCGCTCGGCGCGGGCGCACTCTGGTACGGTCTGGTTTCCCTCATCTGGCTCTGGCTGCTGCCCTACAAGACGTTGCACGAGCAGCTTGCCCAGAGCTACTTTGCCCTTGGTCGCTATTTACTGGAGAAATCCCGCTTCTTTCCGGCGGACGAACACGGCGCCCAGGCCATTCGCCACAATCTGGCCCAGCTCAACATCAATCTGGTCAATGCGCTGACCCTCACCAAGTCGGCACTCAACGCCCGCCTGAGCACCCGTCATCAGGCGGCGCCCGAGCTTGCCAGCCTGCTGCGCCTCTACCTGCTGGCGCTGGAGATCCACGAGCGGGCCACCTCCAGCCACTACCCCTACAGCAAGCTGGAAGCCGAACTCAAGCAAGGAATCGTCCTCGACGGATTTCAGGAGATGTTCCTGCAACTGTCGGAGGCGTGCCAGCGGCTCGGTTATGCCATCCTGGTGCACAAGCCCTACGCCCACAATAAGCGCATCCACTGGACTTTGGAGGCCCTCGGCGATCAGCTGGAGTTCACCCACCTCAAGCAGCACTATCCCAAGACACTGTTGACGCCGATGAAGTTCCTGCGCCGTAACCTGGCCAGCATCAACCAGCTGCTGGCCAGTGCCGAGGAGCTGCAAAATCCGACTCAGGCCCCACAGAGCTTGCCGCCTCTGGCGCGTCCTGTCCGCCTGCCATTGCTGGCTCAGCTCAAGCAGCATCTGACCCCGAACTCCATGGTGTTTCGCCACGCCCTGCGCCTGTCGCTCGGATTGGTGGTGGGCTACGGCATACTGCAAGCATTCAATCTGGAGAAGGGTTACTGGATCCTGCTGACGGTACTGTTCGTCTGCCAGCCGAGCTACAGTGCCACCCGTCGCCGGCTGGTGCAGCGCATGCTCGGTACCTTCGCCGGCCTGCTGGTGGGGATCCCCGTGCTCTGGCTGTTCCCTGAACTGCACGTCCAGCTGGTGGTAATGGGGCTGGCCGCCTTCCTGTTTTTCACCCAGGTGCGCAGCAACTACAGCGCCGCCGTCTGCTTCATCACCCTCTATGTGCTGATGGCATTCAACCTGCTGGATGGTATTGGTTTTGCCATCCTGGGGCCGCGCATGCTCGATACCTTCCTCGGCTGCCTGCTCTCCTATGCCCTAGTGGCCTGGCTGTGGCCGGACTGGCAGTACAAGCGGCTACCGACGCTCATTGCCAACTCCCTGTCAGCCAACGCCCGCTATCTGGCGGCCGTGCTCGCCAGCCTGCAACAGCAACGGGATGAATCCATCGACTACCGGGTGGCCCGCAAGAGCGCCCATCTGGCAGACAGCGAGCTGGCCATGGCCTGGCAGAGCATGCTGGTGGAGCCGCAAAAGCGTCGCCGCTTCCTCGATCTCTGCTTCACCCTCACTTGGCGCAACCACGCCCTGCTCTCCTACATCTCGGCGCTGGGCGCCCATCGCGACAAGCTGGAAGCCATAGGCGAGCTCGACGAGATCAGCCGCCACCTGAGCCATACCCTGGAGCGCGCCGCCGGTCACCTGGCAGGAGAGATGCCGGCGCAGATCGAGGGCCAGTGCCCTGTCATCACCCCGGACAGCAGCGAGGAGCAGCTGATGCTGACCCAGCAGCTCGCCCTCATCAGCCAGCTGGCAGACGAATTGCTTACCCTGGCCAACGAGAGCCGGTTGCTCAGCGGGGAGCAAGGCGCTACCATGCCCGCCCAATCCTGATAGCCCCCTTTGCGAGGAGCCCCTTATGTCTGAAAAACATCAGCTGGCATTCAACGGCCGCAGCATCGAAACAGATGCCAAGGGCTACCTGCTCAACAGCAGCGATTGGTGCGAGGAGCTGGCGCAGGTGCTGGCCGAGCAGGAAGGCATAGTGCTGGAGGAGCCCCACTGGGAAGTGGTGCGTTTCGTGCGCGCCTTCTATCTGGAGTTCAACACCTCCCCCGCCATTCGCGCCCTGGTCAAGGCGATGGAGAAGCAGTATGGCCCCGAGAAGGGCAATAGCCGCTATCTCTACAAGCTGTTTCCGGAAGGACCCGCCAAGCAAGCCACCAAGATAGGTGGCCTGCCAAAACCGGTGAAATGCATCTAAAAAAATACCGCGCCCATCTGTAAAATGAAGCGCGGTATTTTTTTATCTGCTTGAACCATCAGGGGTTGTAAGCAACCACTGAACCACTGAGCCCCGTCATCTGGCCGATGCGACCCTGCATGCCCTGCAGCTTGGCCTTGGAGACATCCGGTCCGATGAAGACGCGGTTGAGCTGCCCCTGCACTGGTGTTCTCGGTGAGGTGTGGGCCGAGTAGCCCGCCGCCCGCAACTTGCCCACCAGCGCGTTGACGCTGTCGACGTTCTTGAAGGCACCGAGCTGCAGGATCCAGCTGCCCTGAGCCGGGGCGGCAGCGGGTGCCGGCGTGGTCGGCTGCGCCATCTTGCTGGCGATGAGGTCATCCATCGACTTGATCTGGCCCGCCTGCGGCTTGGTCTCCACCGGTTTTTTCACTTCCACCGGCTTGGGCGGTACCGGCTTTGGCTTGGGCGGCTCGACCGGCGTCTTGACGATCAGCTCGGGCTTGGGCTTGACGACCTGCTGAGTCACCGCCTTGGTGGCGGGTGGCGGTGTCTGCGTCGCCGGGGTCTTGTTGGCCGCGAGCGTGACCGGATCCGAGACCTCCTCGACCTGCCACTGCTCGGCGGCAGCAGCCTGCTGCTGGCTGGCCAGATGTTCCGCCGGCAAGGCGCTGGCGGCAGAGACCTGCAGCGCCGGTTTGGCGGGTTCAAGCTCGGGGCGCAGCGGGATCTTGGCAAACGCCTCTTCCTTTTGCTCCAGCTTGTGGCCGTCCATCAGATCCGGCAGAAAAATGACAACCAGGGCCACCAGGATGACGGTCCCTACCAATCTGTTCTGAAACTTCGAAGCCAAGTTAATTCCTACCCATGTTGCTTAGCCGATGACGTGCAGAAGAGGGCTTGGCCCGGGAAAACAGGCCCGAAGCCGTGCCGTTCAACCCGCCAGTGCCGATCAGGACGCAGTGCCCGCCAGGATGTCGGCGACAGTGTAAAACGAACCAAACACAATGACCATATCATCAGGACTCGATGCGGCCAACGCTGCCTGATAGGCGGTGCTGACGTCATCACAGCGCAGGGCTGGCCCCTTGCCCTCTCCCAGCTCGGCAGCAAGCTGCTCGGCACTGGCGGCGCGCGGGCCGGTGAGGCTGGCCAGATACCATTCACTGATGAGGCCGTCGAGCTCGGCCAGCGACCCCGCCATGTCCTTGTCTTTCAGCATGCCGACCACGGCACGGCGCACGCCCGTGCAGGGAATTTGACGCAGCTGGCTGGCGAGGTAGGCCGCCGAATGGGGATTGTGGGCCACATCGACGATAACCAGCGGCTCACTTTGCAGCCGCTGCATCCGGCCAGCCAGCCGGGCATTGGCCAGCCCGTCACGGATGGCAGACTCCGGCAACGGCAAGCCCAGCGACTCCAGCGCAGCCAGCACAGTCACCGCGTTCATCAGCGGCAGCACCGGCTTGGGCAGATCCCGCCACTGGTTGAGGCCGTGGTAATCCCAACTGGTCTCATGCTCTTTACCAGAGAAGTCGACCCCCACCTGACGCAGACAGGCACCGAGGCGCTGCGCCTCAGTGGCGATAGTAGCAGGCGGGTTGGGCTCGCCGCTGATCGCAGGTTTGCCAGCGCGGTAAACACCGGCCTTCTCCACTGCCACCGCTTCCCGGGTATCCCCCAGCCAGTCGCAGTGATCCAGCGCGATGGAGGTGATCATGGCGACATCGGACTCCACCACATTGGTGGCATCGAGCCGACCGCCCAGCCCCACTTCCAGCAGCAGCACATCGGGCGCGGCGCGGCAGAAGAGCCACACACCCGCCAGGGTGGCGAACTCGAAGAAGGTGAGCGCTATCTCGCCACGGGCCGCCTCCACCTCGGCAAACGCCGTGCAGTGATCACCGTCAGTCAGCTCGGCGCCGTCAATGCGCACCCGCTCGGTAAAGCGCAGCAAATGAGGAGAGGAGTAGACGCCGACCTTGTAGCCCGCGGCCATCAGAATGCTGGCCGCCATGGCACAGCTGGAGCCCTTGCCGTTGGTGCCCGCCACCGTGATCACCTTGAACGGCAGTTGGGTGAGGCCCATCCGACGGGCGACTGCACCGACCCGATCCAGCCCCATGTCGATGTTGACCGGGTGGATCTGCTCCAAATAAGAAAGCCAGTCGACCAGCGACCGGCTTTGGGATTGTTGCATGTTTGAACTCATCTTCACTCTTCGATGACGTGAGTATTCAGCATTTTGGCGAGCAGGCTGGCCAAACGGTTACGCATCTCGCGGCGATCGATGATGAGATCGATGGCACCCTTCTCCAGCAAGAACTCTGAACGCTGGAAGCCTTCCGGCAATTTCTCGCGCACCGTCTGCTCGATGACACGCGGACCGGCGAAGCCTATCAACGCCTTGGGCTCGCCCACGTTGATGTCACCCAGCATGGCCAGGCTGGCGGAGACGCCCCCCATGGTGGGGTCGGTCAGCACGGAGATATAGGGCAGGCCCGCCTTGGTGAGCCTGTCCAGCGCCGCACTGGTTTTGGCCATCTGCATCAGCGAGAAGAGCGCTTCCTGCATGCGGGCACCACCAGAGGCGGAGAAGCAGACCAGACCGCGGCCTTCCTTGATGCTCTCCTCGACGGCGCGCACGAAACGGGCACCGACCACGGAGGACATGGATCCCCCGATAAAGGAGAACTCAAATGAACAGGCGACGACCGGCACCCCCTTGAGGGTCCCCTTCATCACCACCAGCGCATCTTTCTCTCCCGTCGCTTTCTGAGCGGCGGACAAACGATCCTTGTAGCGCTTGGAATCCTTGAATTTCAAGATATCCTGCGGCTCCAGCTCGGCACCGATCTCGGTGCGGCCCTGCTCATCGAGAAAACTCTCGAGACGGGCACGGGCGCTGATGCGCATATGATGATCACACTTGGGGCACACTTCGAGGTTGCGCTCCAACTCTGCCCGGTAGAGCACCTGTTCACAAGCACTGCACTTGGTCCACACCCCTTCCGGAATGTTGTGACGACGAGGTGTAGTGATCTTGCTCTTGGGAAGGATCTTCTCAAGCCAGCTCATGGAATTCCTTAATGCTTTTGTGCCTGACAAAACGCATCGAGCCTAGATTGTTCAATGACTTACTAGCTCGATGGCAATAAATGACGGATCATTAAACCACAAATTTTCGGGGCCAGTTACTAAAAACTGGTCGTACCCGGTGCCGAGTCCGGCAGCCACAGCGGGCCAAGCGGCAACCGTGGCAGCGCCAGTTCAGCCGGGTAATCCACGTCAACCAGATAGAGTCCACCCGCCTTGGCGGTGGGCCCGGCCAGGTTGCGATCCCTGGCGGCCAGCAGTTCGGCAATCCACTCCACCGGTTTGAGCCCCTGCCCCACCAGCAACAGGGAGCCGGTAATGTTACGTACCATGTGGTGCAAGAAGGCGTTGGCACGGATATCCAGCACGATATAAGGCCCCTGACGGCTGACGCACAGGTGCGTCACATTGCGCCACGGCGTCTTGGACTGGCATCCAATGGCCCGAAACGAGGTGAAATCCTGTTCCCCCAGCAGGGACTGGCCCGCCTGGTGCATCAGCTCGGCATCGATGGTCTCGTGATAATGGCTGACGCCACTGCCCAGGATCGCCGGGCGGTAGTTGTGGTTGTAGATGACATAGCGATAGCGACGAGCGGTGGCGCTGAAGCGGGCGTGGAATGTCTCGTCCACGGCCAAAACCCAGCGCACGGCGATATCCGGCGGCAGGTTGGAGTTCAGGCCCAGGGTCCAGGCGGACTCGCTGCGGATGGCGTGGGTATCGAAGTGGATCACCTGACCTGTGGCATGCACGCCGGCATCGGTACGACCGGCGCACTGGATGGAAACCGGGTGGTTGGCTATCCGGCTGAGGGCTTTCTCCAGCTCGGCCTGCACGCTGATCACTTCTCGCTGACGCTGCCAGCCGAAATACCGGCTGCCGTCATATTCAATACCTAGGGCAATTCGCATGGATAACACTTGTCTTATGGTGAAAGGAGAGCGGTAAAAGAAACGGGGCGGATTATACGCGCTCAGGGTGAAAAGTCCCAAAAACCGCATCCCTCTCGACAAAGGGCACCAATAGAGAAGGGCAGCCTGCTGGCTGCCCTTCGTTACTTGGTCACACCATTCAAAGGTTACCCCAGCCGCTTGAGCAACTTCTCGGCCTCGGTACGCTGGTGATCCGTGCCTTGCTCCGCCGCCTCTTGCAGCAGCTCACGGGCACTCTCCTTGTCATCGATCTCGAGGTAGGCACGGGCCAAATCCAGCTTGGCCCCCACGCCACCATCGTCGGCATCCACATCAAACCCGGTGGATTCCGGCAGCACTTCGGGGAAACCATCCAGCCCCACATCCAGCGAGAAGCCCTGATAAGGCTCCGGCTCTGTGGTGCTGGCATCGGCATCGGCCAGCAGCTTGTCGATCTCGACATAGCCGCTCTCCTGCGCCTGCTCCCGTGGTGTCACGTCACCCTGCTGGGATTCCACCTCGGCGAAAGCATCTTCAAAATCGGAGAGTGCCAGCTCGTTGGGATCCCACTCGAGATCCGGCTCGACCGCCTTGCCCTTGGCTGACGCCAACCCCAGCTCTGCCAGCATCTCGTCTGCGCTGGTATCGGCAGCGCTCTGCTGTGCACTGCCCTTGCCAGAGGCGGGCTCGGTAAAGGCGCTCAGGTCAAGCTCCTCGTCGCTGACCACGGGCTCGGCATCCGGCTGGCCGTCATCGTTAGCATCCAGTTCCAGATCGGCGGCAAGGTCGTCGTCCAGCTCGGCAAACAGCGCAGCCTGCAGCTCCTCTTCACTCATGATCTCATGACCGCCCTTGGGCGGGTTGAACTCGTTGGCGAGATCGAGATCCGGCCCGGCATCAAGCTCAATGGCCTCGTCATGGCCGAGATCCAACTCGGGCACCAGATCCGGGTCTCGGATGGCCATCTTGGGCGCAGGTTCCGGCTCGAAACTGGCCAGATCCGTCTCGCCATCATCGCTGAACACCAGATCGGCCGGTGCCTCTGGCTCTGCAACTGCCATATAACCATCAGGCGTGTTGAGATCCGGCCTCGGTCGCATCGGCTCCTCATCCGTGATGCCGACCGTCATCAGCTCGTCAAATTCGCCGCTCTCCTGATCCATGACCATGGAGGTGGATTCAGACAGGCTTTTCTCCTGCTCCTCCAGCTCGCGGCGGGCACGGGAACGCAGCCAGAGCGTGACCAGCGCCAGCACCAGCAGCACGGGCAGCAATATGATCATCGCAAGGTTGAGCGGTGAAGCGAGCAGGTCCATCAGCCAGTTTTGCTTGGGCTCGGGGGCCGCCAACGGCGGAACCGGTTTGGCTTTGAGCTCGGCAATCTCTTTTTGCAGCGCAGTCTGATCCAGCAGCTGGGCCTTGAGGATCTCCACCTCTTCGGTCAGGGATTGCAGGCGCAGCTTGAGCCTGTGGTTCATCTCAGTGACCTGGCCAAGCTGGGCATTGGCATCTTCCAGCGCCAGTGCCATCTCGGTGGAGGGCTTGCCGACCGGTTTACCCACATCGGCCGGCAGCGGAGCCGGTGCGCTCGCACTGGCGGCGCTGGTTGCAGCGGCCTGGCTTGGCACGGGTTCGGCCGCCTTGGCAATCTCTTTGACTTCGGTGGTCGGTTGCGGCGTGGTCACCTTGGGCACGGGGGCCGGAATGGGCGCAGCCTTGGGCGCAGTCGCCTTGGCAGGCGCGGCGGCAACCTTGGTTTCAGCCGGCTTGGCCGGTTGGGCATGTTTGTTGGCCAGGTATTTCGGGCTCAACCCTTTCCAGCTGGCGTTGTCGCTGTTGAAACGCTGGCGAGCCTGCGCATCCGTGATGACGCTGGCCTCGGCGGCGGTTGGCAGCTGAATACGGGATCCCACCAGTATGTGATTGATGTTGCCATCGGCAAAGCTGCGGGGATTCTTCTCGTAGATCGCCACCATGGTCTGGTAGACGCTCACCTTGTTGGAGGGGCGATGCCTGCTCGCCAGGCTCCAGAGGGTATCGTTGGGACGGATCGGGCCATAACTGCCGGCATTGCTGGTCGCAACCTGCCGCACTATGGGCTGGGCCCTGGCTTGGCTGGGTTGGGACGTGACACGGGGAGCGGTGACGGGTTGTGCCAACGGCTGGGCATTGACGGCAGGCCGAGCCGGTTCGTCCGGGCCCTTGATCTCAACAAAAAAAGGCTCCCGCGCCGAGTCTTCAGCCTGAGCGGTGCCCAGCAGACCCAATGCGAGTAGCGTTGCCAATGTTATGCGGGAATGTCCCATATTCGTTCCTTCGTATGACGGCCCTATCGCATTGAAAAATCTGGATAGTTACCCCAAAACAGTCGGTTCAATATAAATCAGGCTCAGGGTGCAAGCCAGCAATCCGACACATTTAGCACCCAACGTGTTTGTGAGTGTAGGAAAAAACTTAATCAGTTGATATCACGAAAAATTCTCGGGGCCATAGAGTGCGGCCCCGGTCACATCCACACCCCATGGGGGTGGCAGGTTTCACGCCAGATGGGGCTCTTTCCCCATCTGGTCAGCCGATCAGAGGTAATCGCGCACCAGCAGTTCGGCAATCTGTACGCTGTTGGTCGCAGCGCCCTTACGAACGTTATCGGCCACGATCCACATATTGATACCACTCGGGTGAGAAATATCCTGACGGACCCGGCCGACCAGCACCTCATCCTTGCCAGTGGCGTCGCGCACCGGGGTCGGATAATCCGCGTCGTCATCAAACAGGGTAACGCCCGGAGCATTGCGCAGCAGCTCCTTGACCTGATCCGCATCCAGCGGCTGGTGCAACTCGACGTGGACCGCCTCGGCGTGACCGTAGAACACAGGCACCCGTACGCAGGTGGGGTTCACCGCTATGCTGGCATCTCCCAGGATCTTCTGGGTTTCCCACACCATCTTCATCTCTTCACGGGTGTAGCCGTTGTCGGTGAAGCTGTCGATCTGCGGAATGAGGTTGAAAGCGATCTGTTGCGGGTAGAGGGTCGGCTCCACCGGACGACCGTTGAGCAGCTGCGCGGTCTGGCCGGCCAGCTCGCTCACCCCCTCCTTGCCGGAGCCGGAGACGGACTGGTAGGTCGCCACGTTGATACGGGCTATGCCTACTTCGTCGTGCAGTGGCTTGAGCGCAACCAGCATCTGGATGGTGGAGCAGTTCGGGTTAGCGATGATGTTGCGGTTACGAAAATCCGCCAATGCGTCCGGGTTCACTTCCGGGATCACCAGCGGGATGTCTGCGTCGTAACGAAAGCAGGAGGTGTTGTCGATGACGATGCAGCCGTGCTCGGCAGCAATCGGCGCCCACTTGGCAGAGACCTCGCCCCCGGCGGAGAAGAGCGCTATCTGCACCTGGCTCCAGTCAAACTCTTCCACGTCCTTGATCTCGAGGTTCTTGCCACCAAAGCGCACCGTATCACCGGCACTGCGGCTGGAGGCCAGCGGATAGAGGGTGCCTACCGGGAAGGCACGCTCCTCCAGAATTTCGATCATGGCCTGACCCACGGCGCCGCTGGCGCCCAATACCGCTACGTTGAATTGCTGACTCACTAATATTCTCTCCTGTGGAATTACCCATGGATAGCGCCGGTTAACAGCCGCTATCCATGGTGTCGCTGACGCACGCTGGCATCACAGTTGGCAGGCTGACCTGCCCGATAGGGGATTTGGCATCATGCCAAACCGGACAAGGGCGGGACCGGGTGTGGCTCCGGGTCCGCCCATTTTCTGGTGTTGAACTAGGGATTGAGTCGGCTCACTCGGCCTGAATGCCAAAGCCGAGCCGGGCCAGAGTATCGCCGGCGAACGGGCCGCAGACCTGCAACGAGGATAGCTCGCGCCGCTCCGGGTAGTGTTTGCGCTGCTCATCGAAACTGGCGGGCACCTCAATCCGGTTACGAAAACGGGCATCGTCGCGACGCACGTCATAAATAAGGTGCACCAGCTGCTTGATCAACGCCTGATCCGCGGGTTGACCCGGTGTCAGTGCGCGCACCTCGGGGACTGGCAACAAGGATTGCAGATCCTGGCGCGGCGTGCGCCCCAGCTGCTGGCACAGCGCCTGATAGAGCATCCAGGTACCGCGCGCCTTGCCCTCCAGGCTGTAGCCTGCGATGTGAGGAGTCGCTATCTCGGTATGGGGCACCAGGGCCCGCAGTGGCTCGGGCTCCCCTTCCCACACATCCATCACCAGTCGCAGGGGCTGCGGCCCCTGCTGGCGAGCGAGCAGCGCCTGGTTGTCCCACACCTCGCCACGGGAGGCATTGATCAGGATCTGTCCGGCAGGTCGCGCGGCGATCACCTGCTCATCCAGCAGGTGGAAAGTGGCATCCGGCCCCTCGCAGGTGATGGGGACGTGAAAGCTGACGATATCGGCACCCAGGGCACTCTGGTAGTCGACAAACGCCCCAGCCTCCCCCGCCTGCGCGGCGGCCCGGGCGCGCGGCGGATCGCAGCGCAGCACCCGCATGCCGAGGGCCTCGGCCTTGCCCGCCACACATTCCCCCGTGTTGCCGGCGCCGATGACGGCGAGGCTCATCTCGCGCAAGGTAAGCTCGTGGCGCTCGGCCAGCACCAGCAAGGCACTCAATACATAGTCGCCGACCGAATACTTGTTGCAGCCGGGCGCGCTGAAGAAGGGGATGTCCCGCTCGGCCAGCAGCGCCTTGTCCACATGATCCGTGCCTATGGTGGCGGTGCCAACAAACCCGAGCCGCGGGCTGGTGGCGAGGAGTTCGGCATCGACCCGGGTCACGGAGCGCACCAGCAGCACGTCGGCATCTTGCAGATCCGCCGCCTGCATATGCCGTCCTGACAGGGGAATCACCTCGCCAAATTCGGCAAATAACTCAAGGGCATGGGGCATATTTTCATCAACGACGATCTTCATCGGGCTCTCTCACTTCGCAACCGGCCACAGGCGCGCCATTCTAGCCCAAACCAACCGAATTTTCAGATGCATATTCGCCCATGCCCTTTCACCACAGTCGCACCGCCCCGCCTGCCCAAAGCGGCCAGATGCTCAGATGTTTGTTCGCCCATGCCCTTTCACCAGGGGCGCACCGCCAGGCCGGCCCGGGCCACGCTCATTTGTAACCCCATGTTACAGTCCGGCCGGTGCGACTTGACCAACAAGCCGAGGCTGGCACAATGGCGCCTCTTTTTTATCTGCCTCTGTTACACGCACCCGTTACGAGCCCTGTTATGCCAACTCATTCCTCTTCGTTGCCGCGCCGCCAGGCGCTTGGTTTCGGCGCTGCCCTGATCCTGCCGCTGCTGCTGCTGACCTGCCTGCCCTGGCAACCCTTTATGAGCAACGCCCTGCAATCGGGCTGGTTGTGGTGGCCCTACGCCCTTACCCGCATGGTGGATCTGCCCGGCCTCGCCGTCAGCATCGCCGCCCTCTTGCTGCTGACCCGACACAAGCTGGCACTGGGCCTGCCCGCCACGCTGGCCCTCGGTGGCGCCCTGTTTACCGTGCTGGCGGGCGACTGGGCCATCAAGAGCCTGGTCAAACACCTGACCCAGGAGCCGCGCCCCTATCTGCTCTGGCTGGAGAGCCAGAACCTGATCCCTGCCATCCAGCAGTTCTACGCCAGCAAGGTGGAAGTACGCAGCGAGCAGGTGCATGCGGCCAGCCTCTTGCTAGCCCTGCCCGAGTGGCTCGGCAACCACTGGCAGGCAGAGGTGAACTACGCCTTCCCCTCCGGCCACAGTATCGCCGCCATGAGCCTGGCCCAGTTCTTCGGCCTGATCTGGCTGACCCGCGCCCCCACCGGGGTCTGGTTGCTGCCACTATGGGCGCTGGGCATAGGTCTGTCGCGCATGCTGATCGGCATGCACTGGCCGCAGGATGTGCTGGCGAGCGCCCTGCTCGGCAGCCTGACCGCCCTGTTGGGCGCGCGCTGGTGGCTACGTCGCTACTGACACCTGTGACCACGCCAACAAAAACGGGCACCTTCTGGTGCCCGTTTTTGTTTATGCGATAACGTCACATACCGATAGCCATGCTCAGTTGCTGGCGCTCTGCCCCTGCCAGCCCTCGGGATACTTGTAACCCACGAAACGCTTGGCGGCATAGGCCTTGAATTCGGCGGAGTTGTAGGCCGCCGCCACGTCCTTGGCAAACGGCTGATCGGCATCGGCGCTTTTCACCACCACCCAGTTGATGAAGTTGTAGCTGCGCTCAAGGAACAACCCCTCGCTGAACGCAATGCCGCTGGAGGCAGCGAAGTTACCGTTGATGACGGAGAAATCCACATCCTCCCGCGAACGTGGCAGTTGCGCAGCTTCCAGCTGGATCAGCTTGATATTGTGCGGATTTTTCGCCACATCAAACTCGCTCGCCTTGAGCGGATTGATCCCCTCCTTGAGGGTGAGCCAGCCCAGGTCCTGCAGCATCAGCAGGGCCCGCGCCTGATTGGTCGGGTCGTTGGGGATGGCAACCGTGCTCCCCTCTTTCAGTGCCTTCAGCTCGCCCAACTTGCCAGCGTAGAGCCCCATGGGACCGGTCGGCACCTGGGTGATGGGAGCCAGTGACAGGCCCCGGTCTTTTGAAAAACTCTCCAGATAGGGTTTGTGCTGGAAGCAGTTCACATCGAGCGAGCCATCCGCCAGCGCGATATTGGGGGTCACGTAGTCAGTGAACTCCACCAGTTTGACCTTGTAACCCTTGGCCTCCAGCTGCGGCTTGATGGAGTCGGTCACCATGTCGGCAAAATCCCCGACTGTCGTGCCAATCACAATCTCCTTCTTGGCCGGCTCGGCGGCAAGAACAGAAAACGGCAGGCTGCTGGCCAGCAGTGCCAGCGCGGAGAGGGTGAAGAAGGAACGACGCTGCATATGAAACTCCCTGTCAATATGATCAAAACGGTGGCCTATGATGGCGCTTGCCACCTTGAGTAGCTTCGCTGCAACCATCTAGCCATCCAAACGGCTGATGAATGCCACCATAACAGAGCCTCTCCCCGTCGCCAAGCAACAAAACAGGGCAAGCTTAACCGAGTGGCAGCTAAGCCCGACGTTCAACCCTGTTGGCTGCCGCTGTCGGGGGGATGGCCGCCATCCGGCGTTTCGCCCGATCCTGGCTTTGATCACATCGCGGCGGGTCGCTGTCGGCATGGCAGGCTTGCCTGCCATGCCGACAGCGTGGGGATGAGCCACATCCGCTCCCTCCCAAAGCCACAGCAAGGGTTAAGACATGTTGACCGCTAAAGAAAACATCAACGGCTATCCACTGACAAAGCTCTCAAAAGAGCACATAAAGTGAATCGCTGGAACCCCCATATGGTTTGAAACGGGTTTGTGATGGGATTTTTTTGAGCCTTATCTCAGTTCAGAAATGAGCGCTTTTTGGCTCTGTTTTTCCCGTGTATAGATGCCAGCCGTACCCAGGATGGTGCGGTATAAAATGGAGTTTATTAATGAGAAAAACATCGTTAGCGTTGGCAATTTCGGCCCTGCTCTCGGCCATGCCTATCGCTTCAGTTCAGGCTAATGAGAGTTGTACCCCGCTCACCGGCAAAGAGGCCGGACTCGATATCGGTCGCAGCAGCGCAGACCGTTGTCTGCCCGGCATCAATCCCCTGCAGGACCAGCAGTGGCACCTGCTCAACAGCGGCCAGGATGCCTTCAGCAAACGCGGCGGCGTGGCAGGCAATGACCTCAACCTCTGGTGGGCACACCGCACCGAGGTATTGGGTCAGGGCATCAATGTGGCCGTGGTGGACGATGGCATCGCCATAGCGCACCCGGATCTGGCCGACAATGTGCGCCCCGGTTCCAAAAACGTGGTGACCGGCAGCAGCGATCCGACCCCGACCGATCCGGACAGTGCCCACGGCACTTCGATATCCGGCATCATAGCCGCGGTGGACAACACCATAGGTACCCTGGGGGTGGCCCCCCGCGCCCAGTTACAGGGCTTCAACCTGCTCGATGACAACAGCCAGCAGTTGCAGAAGGACTGGCTCTATGCCCTCGGCGGCAACGCCGTCACCGCAGACAACCGGGTCTTCAACCAGAGCTACGGCACGAGTCTGGTCGATCCAGAAGGGGCCAACGAGCTGGATCAGGTGCAGCTCGATCGCCTGTTCGAGCAACTGACCCTTCAGGCGCAAGGTGCGGCCTATATCAAGGCGGCTGGCAACGGCTTCAACCGGATTGCCTCCGGCAGCTATGTGCTCAACCGCACCGGCGACATGCCCAAGCTGCCATTTGAGAACAGCAACATCGATCCCTCCAACAGCAACTTCTGGAACCTGGTGGTGAGCGCCATCAACGCGGACGGGGTGCGAGCCTCCTACTCCAGCATCGGCAGCAACGTGTTCCTGAGCGCCCCCGGCGGGGAACAGGGCACGGATACACCCGCCATTGTGACCACGGATCTGCCCGGATGTGACATGGGTTACAACCGGGTAGACGATCCCAGCACCAACCGGCTGCACAACAACCCGCAACTCGATGCCAGCTGCGGCTACAACGGCGTGATGAACGGCACCTCTTCGGCCACCCCGAACACCACTGGTGCCATGGCGCTGCTGATGTCCGCCTATCCGGACCTGTCGGTGCGCGACCTGCGCGACCTGCTGGCCCGCAACGCCACCCGACTCGACGCCAATCAGGAGCCCGTGCAGATAAGCTACACGACCGCCGACGGCCAGCGCCGCCAGGTGACGGCGCTGGAAGGCTGGGAGCGCAACGCGGCTGGCCTCTGGTTCAGCCCGACCTATGGTTTCGGCCTGGTGGATGTGAACAAAGCCCTGGCCCAGGCCGCCAGCCACGATCCGCTGCCGCCACTGGTGCAGTTGCCGTGGCAGAAGGTGACGGTTGAGGATAGCGTCGCCGGCGCCATCCCGGATGTGGGCAGCAGCCCGACCCGCTCCAGCACCGTGGTCGATCAGCCATTGACGGTCGAGGCCGTGCAGGTAATGGTGAGCCTGGATCACCAGCGGCTGCCCGATCTGCTGATCGAACTGGTCTCGCCATCCGGCACCCGCAGCGTACTGCTCAACCCCAATAACAGCCTGGTGGGACAATCCCTCGACCGGCAGCGGCTGGGATATGTGCGCACCAAGGGGCTGCGTGATATGCGCATGCTCTCCCACAAGTTCTACGGCGAGCCGGCTCAGGGCAAGTGGCACCTGGAGGTGACTGACGTGGCCAATGGCACTCGCCAGGTCTCGCTGCTCAATCTCAGAACCAACACCCGCAGCACCCTGACCGAGCGCAACAACAGCCAACCGGGTCAACTGCTCGACTGGTCCCTGCGGGTACTCGGTCACGATGCAGCCCGTTCCTGATCACAGAGGAGTCTTAACATGAAACACAGCTTACTCAGCCTTACCCTGGCAAGCCTGCTGGCCTCGGTCTGCCTGTACGCAACAGCCGACGAGTCGGTGGTGATCGATGGCAAGCAGTACAACACCATAGAGGTGAATGGTCAGACCTACCTGACACTGGATAATGGCAGCAAGAAACGGGTCGCCCGCAGCCTGGATGGCAAGGTGCCACAGCAGCCCCTGCGCAGCGGCGACGTCCTGTTACAAGGGGTCGCCAGCCCTGAGCTGACCGTCAGCGGCACCCTGCTGGTGGAGGCCGATGACGATCGGGCCAAGGCGCTGGCGGGCCACCACGGCCTGCAGTTCAAACAGAGCAGCGGCGGCATCGCCCTGCTGGAGGCCAAGCCCGGTAAGGATCTGAACGCCATCGCTACCCAGCTCAGACAGCAAGGGGTCAGGGTACAGATCGAACTGGCTGGCGCACTGAAGCGGCCAAAGTGAGCCAGCCCTTGCGCTGACAGACCCGAGATATCTTGCACACACAGAGGGGGCCGCTGGCCTAATGCCAGTCAACCAAGCACTTTTATGACTTAATATTCGAAATTTTGAATAGCAGAAACGGTGCTATGGTTACGGCGTCAATTTGGCTGAAACCTCTGCCCTGACTGGCATCCAATAAAAAGAGGGAGGCATCATGCCTCCCTCACTCTTTAGCCCTAATACCTAGCAAGTTGGGACTCAAACGCTCAACTGACTTGCATTGGCCATCTGGGGCGCCATTTTTATTCTTTTCAGGCTGGCACCGACGAGGTTCAGCCAGCCTTGTGCTGCTCGGCCAGATAGAGCCAGGTATCCACCACGGTATCCGGGTTGAGGGACACAGAGTCTATGCCTTGCTCGACCAGCCAGGCGGCGAAATCCGGGTGATCGGATGGGCCCTGGCCACAGATGCCGACATACTTGCCCGCCTTGCGCGCAGCCTGGATAGCCATCGACAGTAACGCCTTGACCGCCTCGTTGCGCTCGTCAAACAGGTGAGCGATGAGGCCCGAGTCCCGGTCCAATCCAAGCGCGAGCTGGGTCATGTCGTTGGATCCGATGGAGAATCCATCCACATGCTGCAGGAACTGATCCGCCAGCAGGGCGTTGGAGGGGATCTCGCACATCATGATCACCTTCAAACCCCGCTCGCCACGGCGCAGCCCATTCTCGGCCAGGATGTCGATCACCTGCTCCACTTCACCCACGGTGCGCACGAAGGGGATCATCACCTCGACGTTGGTCAGCCCCATCACATCACGCACCCGCTTGATGGCCTCGCACTCGAGGGCAAAGCAGGGGCGGAAGCTGTCGGCTATGTAGCGGGATGCGCCACGAAAACCGATCATGGGGTTCTCCTCGTGGGGCTCGTAGCCACGCCCGCCCACCAGGTTGGCGTACTCGTTGGACTTGAAGTCCGACATCCGCACGATCACCCGCTCCGGCCAGAACGCAGCCCCCAGGGTGGCGATCCCCTCGGTCAGCTTGGCGACGTAGAACTCCCGCGGGCTGTCGTAACCGGCGATCATCTTAGCGATGGTGGCCTGCAGCTCTGGCGTCTGTTGGTCAAACTCCAGCAGCGCCTTGGGGTGCACGCCAATCATGCGGTTGATGATGAATTCGAGCCGCGCCAGGCCCACACCGGCATTGGGCAACTGGGCAAAATCAAACGCCCGGTCCGGATTACCGACGTTCATCATGATCTTGATGGGCAGACGTGGCATGTTGCCCACCTCGGTCACAGCCACATCGAAATCGAGTTCGCCATCATAGATGAAGCCGGTATCCCCTTCCGCACAGGAGACGGTAATGAGCTGACCCGGGGCAATATGATCGGTGGCGTTGCCGCAACCCACCACCGCCGGAATACCCAGCTCGCGGGCGATGATGGCGGCGTGACAGGTGCGCCCGCCCCGGTTGGTGACGATGGCTGAGGCCCGCTTCATGATGGGCTCCCAATCCGGATCCGTCATGTCGGTGACCAGTACATCGCCGGGCTGCACTTCGTCCATCTGGCGGATGGAGGAGATGACCCGCGCCGGGCCCGCGCCAATCTTGTGGCCGATGGCACGCCCTTCGATCAGCACCTTGCCCGCTTGTTTGAGTGCAAAACGTTCGAGGGTGTTAGCCTCCTGGCGGCTACGTACCGTCTCGGGACGCGCCTGCACTATGTAGAGCTGGCCATCCTGTCCATCTTTGGCCCACTCGATATCCATGGGGCGACCGTAGTGCTGCTCTATGATGAGCGCCTGTTTCGCCAGCGCCATCACCTCCTCATCCGTGATGCAGAAGCGGCTGCGCTCGGCCTCGGTCGTGTCGACTATCTTCACCTGACGGCCGTGACCGGCATCGTCCGAGTAGGTCATCTTGATAAGTTTCGAGCCGAGCGTCTTGCGCACCACGGCAGGACGCCCGCCCCTGAGGGTTGGTTTGTGCACATAAAACTCGTCCGGGTTGACGGCCCCCTGCACCACCATCTCGCCCAGCCCCTGGGCCCCTGTGATGAAGACCACATCGTTGAAACCCGATTCGGTATCCAGAGTGAACATGACGCCGGAGGCGGCCAGATCCGAGCGCACCATACGCTGCACCCCGGCCGAAAGCGCCACGCCCTTGTGGTCATACCCCTGATGCACCCGATAAGAGATAGCGCGATCGTTGAACAGTGAAGCAAACACATGCTTGACGGCAATCATGACAGCATCGATGCCGCGTACGTTGAGGAAGGTCTCCTGCTGACCGGCAAAGGAAGCGTCCGGCATATCCTCGGCGGTGGCGGAGGAGCGCACCGCGAAAGAGGCATCCACACCCGCACTCAGCTTGTCGTAGGCCGCGCAGATCGCCTGCTCCAGCGCGCTCTGGAACGGCGCTTCGATCACCCAGTCACGGATCTGCTGACCGGCCCGGTTGAGGGCGGCGATGTCGTCCACATCCAGGGTATCGAGCAGATCATGGATCTTGCCGTTAAGGCCGCTTAACTCCAGAAACTCGTTAAACGCAAAGGCCGTGGTCGCAAAGCCACCCGGCACGGATACACCGGCACCTGAAAGGTTGCTGATCATCTCGCCAAGGGATGCGTTCTTGCCGCCAACTCGTTCTACATCTTGCATTCCGAGTTGTTCGTACCAGAGTACGTACTGTTGCACTTGCATGTCTCCAGGTTGGTGGGCTCGGGTGCCATGGCACCTTCTGCGCCAAATTATGTGCGTGAGTTATATGCGTTATTGTCTGTTTCTACTGTTGCCAACGAATATGAAAACGTTTTCTATTTGTTGTCAAAAAAATCCCCGAGCAAGATTTGGGGATAGCCGAATGACACAGACATTCTACAATGCCAACACAAAAAGGTAACGACTCAGGTTTGCAAGCCACTTCACAACTTGGGCACAGTAGATAGGTTGACAATATCGGTATAGTTTCGAGAGATACTGACTGCTCGCAACCTCGCCAACCCGTATCACAGGAGCGCATCGTGCACACCGTATTCTATGTATCCGACGGCACCGCCATCACGGCCGAGGTGTTCGGCCACGCCGTATTGAGCCAGTTTCCGCTGGTGTTTGAGCAAATCACCATCCCCTTCGTGGAGACGCAGGACAAAGCCAGGCAGGTGCGGGCGCGCATCGACGAGCAATTCCGTCAGACCGGGATACGCCCCATCCTGTTTCACACCATAGTCGACCCCCTGGTACGTGAAGAGGTGCTTAAGGCCCAGGCCAGCAGCCACGACTTTCTCAACACCTTCGTCAGCCCGCTGGAGTATGAGCTGGGGGTCAAAGCCGAACCCAGGCTGCATCGCACTCACGGCATGGAGAATCGCAAGCTCTATGACGATCGCATCGAGGCGGTGAACTTCGCGCTGGCCAACGACGACGGCATTACCACCAAGGAGTATGAGGAGGCGGACATCATTCTCATCGGGGTCTCCCGCTGCGGCAAGACCCCGACCAGCCTCTATCTGGCGCTGCAATTTGGCATCCGGGCCGCCAACTACCCCTTCATCGAGCAGGACATGGGCTCGCTGGACTTGCCCAGCGCCCTCAAGGCCAACCGCCACAAGCTGTTCGGCCTCACCATAGCGCCGCAGCGGCTACATGAGATCCGCAACCAGCGCCGCGCCAACAGCCGCTACTCATCGCTGGAGCAGTGCGAGCAGGAGCTGGCGAGTGTGGAGCGGCTGTTCCGCCAGGAGGCGATCCGCTTTCTCGACACCAGCTCTCATTCGGTAGAGGAGATAAGCGCGAAAATTCTGGAGGCAACCGGCATGCGCCGTCAACTCTATTGAACCGGGCAGGGGTTAGAAGCTGAGCCCGACATGGTCCATGGATGACGGCGAGCAGGAGTAACAGGCAGACATAAAAACCGAGCCAGATGCGGCTGCACCTGGCTCGGTTTTATGATTAGCGGGAACGGGAGGCGGTGCTGTTCAACTCCTTGTTGCTCATCAGCATGGCATAGAAGTTGAGCACACCATGACGCCGGCGTACCCGCTCGGTCAACCAGACCGATGGCAACAAACCGACAGCGCCAGCGGCCAGCAGCACGGTTCGAAAGTGCAGCACCAGATAGTCATCCCCCTGCACTGCCCAGACCAACAGGCATCCCGCCGCCATGGTCAGCAACAAGGGAGAGAGCCAGACCGTCAACCAGAGCACGACGGCCAGCAGGCTACCAATAATACGTTGCATGAAACACATCCTTATTTATGGAGGAGACTTCATAAAACAGGAATCAATGAAGGAGTCAACTGAACAGGATTCGATTGTATACAACGCGAGCAACCACTCCCCTCCAGCGCGTTCAAATCATAAAAAACCTGTTTCATGCCGAAAAAACCGGCGAGCAATGAGGAAAACAGGTGCGCAGACAATCGATTATCACTATTCTGCTTCCGTTGGTAGTCGCTACAAAAAACAATAAGAAGCCAACTGTAACGAAATAAATACGGGTTTCGTCACGTTTTTAGCACAATGTTGCCGTGCAAGGTCACATGGAGTGACTCGACGGGACGGAACGAGATGACAGACGAGTGATATCAGAGACGTAAGGAAGGAAGAATGGATCTTCAACAAGACGGTGAGGAGCTGAAACGCGGCCTGAAAAACCGCCATATCCAGCTCATCGCATTGGGCGGCGCCATAGGCACCGGCCTGTTTCTCGGCATTGCCCAGACCATCAAGATGGCGGGCCCCTCAGTGCTGCTCGGCTATGCCATCGGCGGCTTTATCGCCTTCCTCATCATGCGCCAGCTCGGTGAAATGGTGGTAGAAGAGCCGGTGGCGGGCTCCTTCAGCCACTTTGCCTACAAATACTGGGGTGACTTCGCCGGTTTCGCCTCCGGCTGGAACTACTGGGTACTCTACGTGCTGGTGAGCATGGCCGAGCTGACGGCGGTCGGCATCTATGTCCAGTACTGGTGGCCCGAGATCCCGACCTGGATGTCGGCTGCCGTCTTCTTCGTGCTGATCAATGCCATCAACCTCTCCAACGTGAAGGCATTCGGCGAGATGGAGTTCTGGTTTGCCATCATCAAGGTGGTCGCCATCGTCGGCATGATTGGCTTTGGCAGCTACCTGCTCGCCAGTGGCAACGGCGGACCGGATGCCAGCATCACCAACTTGTGGGATCAAGGCGGCTTCTTCCCCAACGGCATCAGCGGTCTGGTGATGGCGATGGCGGTGATCATGTTTTCGTTCGGCGGTCTTGAGCTGGTGGGGATCACGGCTGCTGAGGCGGACGATCCCGAGAAGAGCATTCCCAAAGCCACCAATCAGGTTATCTACCGCATCCTCATTTTCTACATTGGCGCCCTGGCCGTGCTGATGTCCCTCTACCCCTGGGGCAAAGTCGTGGAAGGCGGCAGTCCCTTCGTGATGATCTTCCACGCGCTGGACAGCAACCTGGTCGCGACCGTGCTCAACATGGTGGTGCTGACTGCTGCACTGTCGGTCTACAACAGCTGCGTCTACTGCAACAGCCGCATGCTGTTTGGTCTGGCCAAGCAGGGCAACGGCCCGCGCAGCCTGCTCAAGACCAACAAGAGTGGTGTGCCCGTGGTGGCCATCTCCATCTCCGCCGCGGCCACCCTCTTGTGCGTGCTGATCAACTTCCTGATGCCGGGCAAGGCATTCGAGCTGCTGATGGCGCTGGTGGTCTCGGCACTGGTCATCAACTGGGCCATGATAAGCCTCGCGCACCTGAAGTTTCGCCAAAGCAAACAAGCCGAAGGCGTTGAGCCCAAGTTCAAGGCATTTTGGTATCCGTTTGGTAACTACCTCTGCCTCGCCTTCATGGCAGGAATCCTGGTCATCATGTACCTGACTCCGGGGATCCAGATTTCAGTGCTGCTCATCCCGGTCTGGATCGTCGTGCTGGCCATCGGCTATCAGCTCAAACAGAAGCGTCGTGCACGGGTTGCCGCCAATCTGGGTTAATCCACCTCGTTACACCATCAGATGCCGGTCACCGACCGGCATCTTGCTATCCGTCATCTGCCACTCGCTGGCGTCAGAGCGCAGGGCCAGGCACCAGCGCTCCCCACCCTTGCACCATAGACCACCAGGCATGATCGGGATCCTGCCAGTCACATCATCATCTGCGGGCCGCTATCCGGCCTGCGCACTCAATCCAGCTTGCCAGGTAAAAACGACAAGCCCGAGGGGATGAGCCTCGGGCCTGGGGTAGATCGACAAGGCCGGATGGCCAAAGCCTTATTCCAGCAGGAAGACGGCCTCCACGTTGTCCGTGATGCTTATCTGCTGCTGTTGATAGCTGTTTTCCATCATGTCGGCGGCAGGCGCAGCCATGACGGCCTCCTTGAGTGCACGGCTATAGACGGGCATGGGGGTGTTGTTGCGGTACTCGACACTGTAAACCTTGCCAAGCTTCATACCGAACGCCTTGGCCAGTGATTCCGCCTTGATCTTGGCATCTTCCACCGCACCGACCCGCGCCTGCTCCTTGATGGTCTGCGGCGACTTGAGGCCGTACTCTATCTGGGACACAGACTCCAGACCCGCCTTGAGGGCGGTATCCATCAGCTCGCTCAGCTTGTCGAGCTGGTAGAGTTTGACCGCGAGTTGACGCTGGGCACGGTAGCCCACCAGTTCCGGCTTCTTGTTCTGCGGATATTGATACTCGGGGAAGATCACCAGGTTGCCCGCCTCCACATCACTGCGCTTGATGCCCAACCCTTCCAGTTGGCCAAAGAAGGCCGCGACCTTGCCATCCACCTGCTGCTTGGCCTTGATGCCCTGCTTTTCCAGCGCGGTCACCGACACATTGAGGGTCAGCATATCTGGCTCGGCCTTCTGCTCGGCATAACCACTCACCACCAGATGCGGGGCTTGCGGTACTTCAAGTGCGAATAACGGAGCACTGACGACCAGAGCGGAAAGGGTAAGAAGGGGACGCCACATAGAAAAAAACCTCAGTCAATTAGAGTGAGGTCATTATGCCCGTGGTCGAATGGGATTCATATATCGTGCAATGACGGTATCTGATCCAGCACCTGATTGGTCATGTCGATGTTGATGCTGATCTCGTTGCCCATCAGCTCTTGATGGCCGGGTGCCATCGGCGTGACGCTGCGGGAACCGAGCACGACGTCATCATCAAAATGGAAGGAATCCCACGACAGAACGTGTCCTTGCGGCGAGGTCTCGGGGTCTGCCAGCGTGGACGTGATAAGTGGAGCACAATCTATGCTGTCGGAGTGCATGAGCAGATCCTGCAAACAGCTATCGCTCAGACTCTGCAGCGAATACTCCTGCTCCCCCTGATCGTGCCCGACCAGCACCACCATATGAGGTGGTTCTGCATCGACTGCCGGCGTGAAAGCGATGGTCGCTGTCGCGAAGTCCACATTGAGGGAACCCGCCACTTCGCCATCTTGGCTTTCAAGATCCAGTGCATCGATCCGATCACCTGCCATCGTGGCCTGATAGCCAAACTGGCCGGTGCAGGTAATGCTGCCCTGCCCATCCCAGCTATAGCGAATACCATCGATATCGATCCAATTGAATGACTGCATGGTGACCCTCTCCTGTACTGCCGCTATCTTAGCCGCCACCTCTGTCAAAAAACAGGGGCCAGGCATAGCCCGGCCCCATTACTCGATTACGGATCAACCTTGAGGTTGCCTTGATCCAGCAAGTCTTGAATGATCTGTTGATCTGTTCTTGTTCCTCCAAGGGTCAGATCCACGTTATCAAAGAAGATAGTATGGGTTGTAGACCCACTGTTCGAGCCATCCAGGTCGATCGTCAGAGTAGACTTATTGCTACCTGGGCCGGATGCAAAGTTAAAATACTGATCCAATGTTGCTGCATTTGTCTGTTCCCCACTCAGCAAATCACTCAGGTCCAGCACATCGCCATTAGCTCCCGTGGTGAAATCCTTGATGGTATCAATACCACCGGCATCACCCGACATCCACTTGAAGGTATCCTTACCTGTTCCCCCTGTCATGGTGTCACTGCCAGAGCCACCGGTCAGAATGTCGTCACCGCCGCCACCACTCAGGATATCATTGCCAGCAAGACCACTGAGGACGTTGGCACTGCCATCACCTGTCAGAGAGTCGTTGAACATGGAGCCAATCAGGTTTTCCATGTTGCTCAAACTGTCCGTTCCTGCACCACCGGTTGCCTGGTTGTTACCATTCACAATGACAGTTACTCCAGCAGTACTATCCAGGTAACTCGCTGTATCATTGCCATTGCCACCATTCAAGGTGTCATTACCCACACCACCGACAAGAATGTCATTACCCTCCCCACCGTTCAGGTTATCGTTGCCAGCACCACCAAGCAGGATATCGTTGCCAGCATTTCCATTGAGCGTGTCATTTCCCGAATTTCCAATCAGAATTTCATCAAGATAACTCCCTGTGAGCGTCGAACCACTCTGTACATCTACGAATACCTTGGCCGGATCGGTAGTAGTACTATTGATGTAATTGAATGAACCATCATAAGTACCTGGAGTTGCATTGCCCGACGTATCATCGAATACAACAGTGCCTGAACCATCTGTTATCGTGCCACCAATCGCGCCGGATACACCGGAGATTACCTGAGTAGCAGCAAGCGGTCCGGTGTCATTGGCAAGCAATACCCAGTCCGGAATAGTCGAAGGATCCTGATTGGTGATGATGAAATCATCACGCACTACAGTAGGGCCAACTGCAGGATTGACGATGATAGACAGCGTACTGGAAGCAGTGTCTCCATCGTTGTCTCTCACGCTGTAACCAAAGACCTGACTAATGCCACCCGCAGGAATCGAGGACGGTGGGGTAAATGTATACATACCGTTGTCCATATCGACTTTGAGGATACCGCCAGCAATTGCAACCGACCATTCATTGGTAGTCGAATTGAATGTGCCCGCTGAAGTCCCACCTGTGACACTGGCACTATCGGTTTGTTGATTGTAGTGATAGGTGACGCCAGCAACTGTAATAGAACCAATCCAACCATCATCTCCGCCAGTACTGGCCGTCACCCCATCATTGAGTAACTGCCCAGATAATGGCGGTGCAACAACCGTGCTGAGCAAAGTTGCCGCCAGCTGACTGAAGTCGGTCACAACCGTCGCGGAAGTATTTGCTGGGCTAGCACCACTTATACCGTTATAGGCGATCGGATCCAGAGCTGACTGGGTCGCACCAGACCCCATGCCGAGAGCAAACGAGTTGATATTGTTTGCCTTCAGGAAGTCGATCCAATCCTTTTCATTGGCGGCACTGATACCACTTCCATCACCAAAGCTGTTGGAGCCGTCGGGCACAGTTGCTGGATTACTGACGGAGCTTGCGTTGGGCGCACCATCCGACATGAAGTAGGACACATTTTGCGCCCCAACCAGCTTGTTGCTCGAAGCAAAGGCATTGATAGCATCGTTGAGAGCATCGTCGTAGTTTGTCGAGTCGGTCGTTGAAAGGCTAAGAATAATGGCCTTAGCAGCATCGACACTTACCCAGGTCCCTGTCGGGTTGGCCGCAGCGGTAGCGAACGTGATGATATTGACCATCACATTGCCATAGGCATCATACTTGTCGAGCAACTCCAGAGCCGATTTCTGCATGACTTGTATTCGAGTCATTCCTTGATAGCCAGATAGATTATCCATGCTGCCGGAAATATCGAGGATCAACATCAAATTGGTGTCTTGAACCTGTGTTGCCTGACCAGCATTGGTCACTGGATTAGCTGTCGGGACGTCGTCTTCGAAGTGGATGTTGCCACCCAGATCCGCACTCACCGTGCCGGTCGCGGTGTCGTTATCGCCATCCACCACCGTCACTGTTGCACTCAACAACACCTTGCCACTGGCCAGGCTGATGAGGCTGTTGTCGTTGCTGGTGTCCACGTCCTCCGGCAGGTGATCCAGCTCCGCCGACTGGGTCAGCGTCACGGTACCATCGCTCGCCGCGCTAATGCGGAACACCTCACCCGCGCTGGTCGCACCGACAATGTCGCTGCCCACCTTGGTCAGGGTGATGGCCAACCCGTTGCTGGTCAGCCCGCTGTTGCTGTCGGTCACGCTCAGGCTGTAACTGCCCACCGTGGTCGTGCCCGGACCGTCCGCGCCATAGCTCGGCACCGCCGCCGCCAGGAAGGCCGCCGCAAAGCTGCCGCTCGCCGTGTCACTGGCCACCCCGATGGTCTGTGCATCCTGGGTGGTCAGCACGATGCTGCCATCCGCCACCGCGTTGATGGTGACGCTAGGACCGTCATCTTCAAACCGGAACACCCCGCCAGCGCCCACATCAATAGCAGCACTGGCGCTGTCGCCATCGGCATCCGTCACGGTTTGCACCAGGGTCAGTACCCCGCTGTCCAGACTCAGCCCCACACTGTCATCCGCATTGCCGCTGTCGCCGTGCCAGACATTGTCCAGCAGGGCAAGCGTCACTTCACCTGTACCCGGGTTGATGGTCAGCGTGAAGTAATCCACCCCACCGGCACTGCCGGTGATGACGTTACCCACCTGGTTCAGCACGATGGCCTCACCCTGCCCAGCAGGGGCCTGCGGGTCCACCGCAAACAGGCCACTGGCCACGTTGCTGCCCGTGAGTGCCAGGCTATAACCAATCGTGCCCGCC
Source organism: Aeromonas popoffii (assembly GCF_037818705.1). Classification (NCBI taxonomy): domain Bacteria; kingdom Pseudomonadati; phylum Pseudomonadota; class Gammaproteobacteria; order Aeromonadales; family Aeromonadaceae; genus Aeromonas; species Aeromonas popoffii. Next base: position 2,804,446 of record NZ_CP149129.1, read on the forward strand.
CCATCGGCCCCGAAGGCCGGGGTGAACTGGGCTTGTACCTGCGCGGCACTCAGGCTGGCGCTGGCGATGCCATCACTGCCCGCACCGCCCAGCGCAGCCAGGCTTTCATCCACACTGGCACTCAGGCTCGGCGCTTCCTCCGCCAGCCCGGCACTCGGGCCGTCATCTTCAAACCGGAACACCCCGCCAGCGCCCACATCAATAGCAGCACTGGCGCTGTCGCCATCGGCATCCGTCACGGTTTGCACCAGGGTCAGTACCCCGCTGTCCAGACTCAGCCCCACACTGTCATCCGCATTGCCGCTGTCGCCGTGCCAGACGTTATCCAGCAGGGCAAGCGTCACTTCACCTGTACCCGGGTTGATGGTCAGCGTGAAGTAATCCACCCCACCGGCACTGCCGGTGATGACGTTACCCACCTGGTTCAGTACGATGGCCTCACCCTGCCCAGCAGGGGCCTGCGGGTCCACCGCAAACAGGCCACTGGCCACGTTGCTGCCCGTGAGTGCCAGGCTATAACCAATCGTGCCCGCCCCATCGGCCCCGAAGGCCGGGGTGAACTGGGCTTGTACCTGCGCGGCACTCAGGCTGGCGCTGGCGATGCCATCACTGCCCGCACCGCCCAGCGCGGCCAGGCTTTCATCCACACTGGCACTCAGGCTCGGCGCTTCTTCCGCCAGCCCGGCACTCGGGCCGTCATCTTCAAACCGGAACACCCCGCCAGCGCCCACATCAATAGCAGCACTGGCGCTGTCGCCATCGGCATCCGTCACGGTTTGCACCAGGGTCAGTACCCCGCTGTCGAGACTCAGCCCCACACTGTCATCCGCATTGCCGCTGTCGCCGTGCCAGACGTTATCCAGCAGGGCAAGCGTCACTTCACCTGTACCCGGGTTGATGGTCAGCGTGAAGTAATCCACCCCACCGGCACTGCCGGTGATGACGTTACCCACCTGGTTCAGTACGATGGCCTCACCCTGCCCAGCAGGGGCCTGCGGGTCCACCGCAAACAGGCCACTGGCCACGTTGCTGCCCGTGAGTGCCAGGCTATAACCAATCGTGCCCGCCCCATCGGCCCCGAAGGCCGGGGTGAACTGGGCCTGCACGGTGGCAGCACTCAGACTGGCGCTGGCGATGCCATCACTGCCCGCACCGCCCAGCGCAGCCAGGCTTTCATCCACACTGGCACTCAGGCTCGGCGCTTCCTCCGCCAGCCCGGCACTCGGGCCGTCATCTTCAAACCGGAACACCCCGCCAGCGCCCACATCAATAGCAGCACTGGCGCTGTCGCCATCGGCATCCGTCACGGTTTGCACCAGGGTCAGTACCCCGCTGTCCAGACTCAGCCCCACACTGTCATCCGCATTGCCGCTGTCGCCGTGCCAGACATTGTCCAGCAGGGCAAGCGTCACTTCACCTGTACCCGGGTTGATGGTCAGCGTGAAGTAATCCACCCCACCGGCACTGCCGGTGATGACGTTACCCACCTGGTTCAGCACGATGGCCTCACCCTGCCCAGCAGGGGCCTGCGGGTCCACCGCAAACAGGCCACTGGCCACGTTGCTGCCCGTGAGTGCCAGGCTATAACCAATCGTGCCCGCCCCATCGGCCCCGAAGGCCGGGGTGAACTGGGCCTGCACGGTGGCAGCACTCAGACTGGCACTGGCGACGCCATCACTGCCCGCACCGCCCAGCGCAGCCAGGCTTTCATCCACACTGGCACTCAGGCTCGGCGCTTCCTCCGCCAGCCCGGCACTCGGGCCGTCATCTTCAAACCGGAACACCCCGCCAGCGCCCACATCAATAGCAGCACTGGCGCTGTCGCCATCGGCATCCGTCACGGTTTGCACCAGGGTCAGTACCCCGCTGTCCAGACTCAGCCCCACACTGTCATCCGCATTGCCGCTGTCGCCGTGCCAGACGTTGTCCAGCAGGGCAAGCGTCACTTCACCTGTACCCGGGTTGATGGTCAGCGTGAAGTAATCCACCCCACCGGCACTGCCGGTGATGACGTTACCCACCTGGTTCAGCACGATGGCCTCACCCTGCCCAGCAGGGGCCTGCGGGTCCACCGCAAACAGGCCACGGGCCACGTTGCTGCCCGTGAGTGCCAGGCTATAACCAATCGTGCCCGCCCCATCGGCCCCGAAGGCCGGGGTGAACTGGGCTTGTACCTGCGCGGCACTCAGGCTGGCGCTGGCGATGCCATCACTGCCCGCACCGCCCAGCGCAGCCAGGCTTTCATCCACACTGGCACTCAGGCTCGGCGCTTCCTCCGCCAGCCCGGCACTCGGGCCGTCATCTTCAAACCGGAACACCCCGCCAGCGCCCACATCAATAGCAGCACTGGCGCTGTCGCCATCGGCATCCGTCACGGTTTGCACCAGGGTCAGTACCCCGCTGTCCAGACTCAGCCCCACACTGTCATCCGCATTGCCGCTGTCGCCGTGCCAGACGTTATCCAGCAGGGCAAGCGTCACTTCACCTGTACCCGGGTTGATGGTCAGCGTGAAGTAATCCACCCCACCGGCACTGCCGGTGATGACGTTACCCACCTGGTTCAGTACGATGGCCTCACCCTGCCCAGCAGGGGCCTGCGGGTCCACCGCAAACAGGCCACTGGCCACGTTGCTGCCCGTGAGTGCCAGGCTATAACCAATCGTGCCCGCCCCATCGGCCCCGAAGGCCGGGGTGAACTGGGCTTGTACCTGCGCGGCACTCAGGCTGGCGCTGGCGATGCCATCACTGCCCGCACCGCCCAGCGCGGCCAGGCTTTCATCCACACTGGCACTCAGGCTCGGCGCTTCTTCCGCCAGCCCGGCACTCGGGCCGTCATCTTCAAACCGGAACACCCCGCCAGCGCCCACATCAATAGCAGCACTGGCGCTGTCGCCATCGGCATCCGTCACGGTTTGCACCAGGGTCAGTACCCCGCTGTCGAGACTCAGCCCCACACTGTCATCCGCATTGCCGCTGTCGCCGTGCCAGACGTTATCCAGCAGGGCAAGCGTCACTTCACCTGTACCCGGGTTGATGGTCAGCGTGAAGTAATCCACCCCACCGGCACTGCCGGTGATGACGTTACCCACCTGGTTCAGTACGATGGCCTCACCCTGCCCAGCAGGGGCCTGCGGGTCCACCGCAAACAGGCCACTGGCCACGTTGCTGCCCGTGAGTGCCAGGCTATAACCAATCGTGCCCGCCCCATCGGCCCCGAAGGCCGGGGTGAACTGGGCTTGTACCTGCGCGGCACTCAGACTGGCACTGGCGACGCCATCACTGCCCGCACCGCCCAGCGCGGCCAGGCTTTCATCCACAAACACACGGCCCACACCTTCGGATCCAGAGGTGAACGTGACACTCGGTACATCATCCAGGATCACCACATCCAAACTGGCACTGACGCTATCACCATCAGTGTCTACCAGTACCACACCGAAACTCTCACCCAGAACCGTATCATTGGCAGGCTTGGTGTGATTTTCGCTATCACTCAGGGTGTAGCTGTAATTAACGCTGCCTGACCCGGTAACGGGGTTGTAATTAATGCCTGTCACGACCAGCTCATTACCCGATGGGCTGGTAATCACCTGAGGGAACACCGTAATAGCTTGCCCATTACTGATCAGTGTGACACCGCCCAGAGTCAAACTCTGTACGCCATCAGCCGCATTGAATGTGAACAGGCCACTTTGTGTGAGAGCGGTTGCATCCGGATTGCTGCCATCTGCCAAAGCCGCTTCATCTAGTGTCAGCTCACCGCCTTCCAGCTGCAGACCAGCCAACTCAACAGGCTCATCAACCGGAGTGATGGAAATAGAGAGAGTGGACTGAACCGTGATGGTGCCGTCTGTGACGATATAGTTCACTGTCGGAACCGGCCCATCGTAATTAGGTGCCGGCGTGAACAAATAGCTGCCATCAGCATTGACCAACAGGGTCCCCACCCCAGTCAGGGTTACTGGTGTGCTCAATGAAGGATTGATGATAGAGCCCCAGCTAAACCCGGTCACAGACGAAGCCTGCGGCCCATCATTGTCAATGGTATTGGCCAACAAGTTGCCAGATATAACGGTGTCTTCTGTCACAACAACACTCTCGTTCTGATCGGAGAGATCATTGGCAGGAGTAATTGTCAGTTCCAGTGTGGACTGAACCGTGTCAGTACCATCAGTATCGACATAGGTGGCAGGAGGTACAGCGCCATCATAATTGGGGGCTGGAGTGAAGGTGAAACTGCCGTCAGCGTTAATGACGAGGCTGCCGACACCATCAATTGTGACAGTGGTACCTGCAGCAACGTTGACGTTATCCCCCCAGCTGAAGAGCAGCACAGACGCCGCATCAGGGCCATCCGTATTGACTGTGTTGGTGAGAACATTACCATTCAGTACCCCATCTTCGGGCACGGTAAGCTGCTCACCTTGATCCGCCAGTTCGTTGGCCAGCAGTGGTTCTGCCAACTGCCGAGTGTCAACAACAGGCTCGGTCTGGTAAGTGGTATCAAACCCGGCTACGGCAATCGTTGCATCACCGATTCTATCGATGATGACAAAGCCGCCATTACCACTTGCGCCAGCGACCCCACCGATCCCACCGCCGCCCGCAGCAGGCGCCCCACCGGCAGCAGCTGCCTCAAAGTTTTGGGTCGGGTCTACCCCTTGCAAGATCGATTGTTGCAATGCGGCAATATCGGGAGAGGTCGCACTCCCTGCATCCGAAGCTTGTGGCTGTCCCGGTACCTGAGCATCCGGGGCGGCGGCATCTGGGGTGCCAGATGCAGGAGAATCGTCATAGGGGGCAAGTACCAGCTTGGCATCATCTGCAATATTGAGCTTGGCGCCGGGCTGGAGGATTTCCCCCCTCTGCAGAGGGCGACTGCTACCATCGACCAGCAATATTTGAACGTTGCCTTCAACAGAAGAAACCACCACGGTTTTGTCGATTACTTGGGTACGCATATCCATTGCTCCAACATGACAGATCTTGATGTCTACACCATAGATGCCTGTCCGCCTCGCTTCCGTTGCAAAAATGTACAAGATGGGGTGAAACCGGAAGCAATGCTGAGCATTAAATCGAAGGATCTTTTTTTATATTGTTGAATCATTCACTTGGGAGGGATTCAAGTAAAGCCAATCAAGGCTCATCAACTAAAAATCTTAATACTTATTTTTCATTCGCATAAAAAAAGGGTCCTTAACGGACCCCATTTTTGATGCTGATGGCTCAGGACAAAGGAAATGCAGGGTGTACGAAACCCTGATAACCATCGATATGCAACTTAGAGAGCAACTCGACCTGATGCTGATCCTCAACACGGGTTGCAATGGTAGTCACACCCGCATTGTGAGCGGCGCGGCAAACTGCGGCCAGGAAGGAGGTATCGGCCCCCGTTTCCATGACCTGACTGGTATAACCATGGTCAACCTTGACATAGGCTGGCGCCAGCTCCTCGAGATAACCCAGAGACTGGAAGTGGCGACCATAATGATCAACGCCCCACTGGAACCCATGTTCCTGCAAGGTATTCACCAAGGTGATCACATGCCCCTTGTGCTTCATGATGGCGGCCTCAGGTATCTCAAACAGCAACCTGTCCTTCAATTCGACGTGAGTCGACAGATACCCGGTCAACCAAGTCAAAAACTCATCAGAACAGAGAGAGCCAGCCGTGATATTGATGGCCAGCACCAGATCTGATTGCCGTTCAAACAGGGGCACGCAGGCATCCAGTACCGCCTGATCAAACTCACTGCCCAGCTTGAACTGCTCAATGGCTGGCAAGAATTGGCCGGCAAAGTAGTCGGTACCGTCGCGTGAAATAGAGGCAAACAACTCGGCATGCAGTCGTACCCCATTGTCGAAGCGGCAAGCTGGCTGGGCCTTAAAGCGCCACAAGTGCCGAGCAATGGCATCTTGCACCAGATCGCGCCAGGCCAGACGCCCCATCAAGCTCTGATCGGTACCGCCTTCCATCACAACGGCGCCACGGCGCTCATTGCGCGCCTTGCCCAAGGCATTGTCGGCCTTGGTCAGCAAGACCGACAGATCGTCATTACCGTCACGCCCCGCAATACCGATGACGGAGAGGGCATCTCCTTCACCCATCGGATTAACGACCAGGTCGGCAATTCGGCTGTTGATCACCTCCGCCAGGTCTTTCAACTGGGTCAGATCGTCGGTTGGACAAAGCAGCGCATATTCAGTGGCAGAAATCCGCGCCAGAGCCGCGCCATCCCACCCCTTCAACTGATCTTTCAAGGTCTGGGCGATGGACTTGACCATGTTGTCCCGCGCGGCAAAACCCTCTTCGCGGTACAAATCATCAAGCATATCGACCGCCACCAGCATGACACCGCCTTGTCCTGCTTCGGCAATCCATGCATTGACCTGACCGACAAAATAGGCACGGTTACCCAAGCCGGAGACGGCGTCCACATAGACACGCTCCCGCAATTGTACGGCCTCTTCCGCTTGCACTTTAAACTGCAGCGCCAACTTGCTGGAGAGGGTGTTGATGGCCTGTACCACCTGTTTCAACTCGTGGGTTTTGGGCTCTGGAATGGCGTGACCGAAATGGTGAAGCTCGATCTCTACCGCCTGATCGCAAATCTGCTTGAGTGGCTTGAGCAGATAATTCAGTGCCCTCATCAGTAAAATGGTGGTGATTAAAAAACCGATCAAGAACCAGCTTGCCAGTTCGCTCATACCCCGCCACAGCTCGTAATAGGCTTGTCCTGGGTGGCCCACCACTTTCAGTTTGCCCAGTTGCAGCCAGCCGGATGTCAGAATTGACTCGTTGGATACTTCGGGAAACAAACCCAAGCCGATAAACCACTGTGGTACGCCCTGAATGTTGCTGGTGTTCTCTTGCTCGATGACATCTTTGGACGCCAGCAAATCCAATCGGATCAACTGATAATAGCCGCCATCAAATATGGCCTGGATGACCGATTCAGCTCCCACCTTGTCACCGTTTTCCAAATACGGGGTCAGCGCCAACCCGAGCGAGGTTGCGGTATTGATGACGGTGGTCTCCTGCTGCTGAGCCAGATAGGTTCGGGTCGAATTGAACTGCACCCAATAGGTAGCTGCAAACAACAAACCGAACAGGATCAACATGGTTGCCAATAATTGTCTGTAGAGCGTCATAGGTTAATCATCCAAATTCACCACAGGCCGAGCCAATCGCCCGGAAGTCATGCGATTGCGTAAATCACTCCATAATCCCAAGCGTGACGACTGCCCGGCCAGTTCCCCTTGACCACGCGCCTTCATCAACCACAAGTGACTACCGTTAAAGCTGTATATCGGCACCAGATCCGTGCGTTGGCTGGCAGGACGGATCGATCCGATCAAATTATCCAAAATCACAGGTTCGGAGGAAGGGGTGTCATAGTAGGCAACAACCATATGAAACTGGTTATAATCCAACGCCTTGACATATACCATCCGCATTTTCTCATCGGGAATACCAAGCTCCAGCAGGGTGAAGTATTTTGAAATGCTGAAGTCTTCGCAATCACCACCGGCCGCCCCCAGAAACTCCAGCGGGGTAGCCCAGTAATCTTTCTTGCGCCACAACTTGATGTCATCAATGAAGCGCATCTGGTTGAAAAACTGGTTTACCTTCTCCAGTTTCTGGCGCTCTGTCAGTCCGGCATCACGATTCTGCATGACCAGCGTACGCCAGCTTGTCACCCGCTTGCCTGCCCTGGCCCCATAGGTTTCCTCGGCGCGCTGAACCAGCTTGAGGTCTTCGGGTGTCAAGGGTTGACTGGCAGAGAGGATGAGCGGAAGCAAAACCAGCAACCACCACAGTGAGTAACGCAGCCAGCGAGCGCGCAACCCCAAGGCTGACGCCCTGCTAAAACCGCTTGCCTTCCACCACACAGTCACACTCATCCCATGGGCATCCAATGACTGTCACTGCACCGATCAAGCATTAGAGCATTAGAGACAAGGGATGGTAGCAGCAAAGCGCGACCATCCCTTTTACTCGCATCAAACCTGATGCGTTGTCCATTAGCGTTTGGCTTGCCAGTCGGCCGGCTGCTGCACGTTAAACGCGTTGAGCAGGCTACCTGTGGCGTTGAGGATACGATAGTCAGCCAACAGAGCGTCATACTCGGCGGTAATGTAGGTTCGGCGCGCCTCAAACAGTTCGTTTTCGGTGTTCAACACGTCCAGCAAGGTACGCTGACCCAGGCCAAACTGTTTCTTGTACGCCTGTACAGTGTCGTAGCTGGCGTCAACATGCTCTTTCAGAGAGGTCTTTTGCCTGGCCAGCGACTCTTTCGCGTTCCAAGCCAGACGAGTGCCTTCCTCTACTTGGCGGAACGCATTCAGATGAATGTCTTTCGCCTGAGAGTAGAGCGCAGATGTTGCATTGCTCTCTGCCACATCAGAACCGCCACGGAACAGGTTGTAACGCATCCGTACCATGGCGGTCAGATCATCGTTACGCCCTTTGACTGAATCGATATCCTCATTCCAGTTCTGATCTACCTCAAATGTCACATTGGGATAGAAACCGGATCTGGCGCCTTCATGCTGATACTTGGCCGCTTCGATATCCTGCAGGGAGGAGAGCAGGGTCGGGTGCACTTCGGTGGCCGTTTTCAATGCAGCATCCAGACTGGCGGGAATAAGCGCCCCATTGGGAACGGGTTGCACCAGATCCTTTGGCATCTCGTTAACGACGCGAATGAATTCGCTCTCCGCATCGCGATAGTTGTTCTCGGCGGCAGCCTCATTGGCATAGGCTCTGGCGACACGACCATCGATCTGGGTCTGGTCCGCAGTCGAGCCCAGACCAGAGTCGGTCCGCTTACTGATATCGCTGCGGATCTGCTCATGGGTTTCCAGGTTCTGCTTGGACAACTCCAGGAGCTCCTGCTGGCGCAGCACGTTGAGGTAAACCTCGGCCACACGCAGCGCTGTGTTCTCTGCCTCGGAGATCATGGCCAGACGCTGAGCGTTGGCTTCGGCATCGGTCCGGGCCACGTTGCTGCTGACATCGAAACCGTCGAAGAGCATCTGGCGCAGACTGATCCCGGCCTCTTTGCGAGTCATGCTGTCATCCACACCAGCACCGCCCGCACGAGTGGTTGGGCTATCGGTCTTTTCATAACCCACACCACCACGCAGATCGATGGTGGGATAATAACCACCTTTGGCGCCATCATGCTGATACAGTCGCGCCTGATAAAGGTCAAAAGCTTCCTTGATTTTCGGATGGGTAGCCAGTGACTGTGCCACTGACTGTTCCAGCGTTTGGGCCAGGGTAAGGCCCGGGAACAGCACGGTGCCACTTACTAACATGGCAACAATCGTCTTCTTCATGGTATCTCCAGTCATGTTGTTTTTAGATTGTTGGCTTATCGTTCTCTCAGTGCAGACTGCCTAGCCCGTAATAGCGGCTTAAGCAAATAGTCTAGGACACTTTTTTTACCAGTAATAATATCTGCACTGGCTAACATACCGGGGATGATGGGAAGTGCATTAAGCTCATCGCCCAAGTAGCTTTTCTCGGTGCGAACTCGCACCAGGTAGAAGGAGTTGCCATCTTCATCCTGGATGGAGTCAGCACTTATCTGTTCAACCTTTCCATGTAATCCTCCATAGATAGTGAAGTCATAGGCAGTGATCTTGACCACGGCGGCCAGCCCTGGTCGCAAGAATGCGATGTCTTTCGGGGACACCTTGGCCTCGACTAGCAAGGTGTCTTCCAACGGCACGATCTCCATCAAATCCATCCCTGGTTGCACCACACCACCCAGGGTATTGATCTTGAGCTTCTTGATAGTGCCTTTGAGCGGCGCAATCACACTGGTCCTATCAACCCGGTCCTGCAGCCCGACCTGCCCCTCGGAGAGCTGGCTCAGTTTCCCCTGCCGCTCGTTGAGTTCAGTTTGTGAGTCGGCCCGAAACTTCAACGCTATGTCGTTACGCTTGGAAATGCTTTCTCTCAGCACTGAGTTGAGTTTGGGAATAATAAGCCGGTTGCTCTCCAGCTCCCCCTGCATCTCGTTGACCTGGCGTTCCAGCTTGATGAGCTCTACCTGGGGGACTATCCCTTCTTTGGCAAGGGGACGACTGATGTTCAACTCCTGCCGGGCCAGATCGACACTGCGTCCGACGGTTCTTATCTTGGCATTGAGCTCGATCAGTTCCTGCTCTTTCTGCTCGATCTGCTGACCGAGTATATAGAGCTGGTTGTTCAGGTTATTGAGTCGCTCATCCTGCACCGATTTTTCACGGGCAGCGTACTCGGCAAACACATTCTCGAATCCATCTGGAAAAGCGATCGGCTGCTTGTCGATGACCACCTGTTCACGCCAGCCCAGATTGGGGTCAGTCTTGACCACGACGCTCAGGATCTCGGCCTTTAGCCGCGCGATATCACCCTTGAGGGTCACCAGCTCTTGCTCACGCTCCCGAAAATCGGAACGGAAACGGGTGTCATCGATTCGCAGCAGCGGCTGCCCCTTCTCAACGATGTCACCCTCCTTGACGAAGATCTCCTTGACGATTCCCCCCTCCAGGTTCTGGATCACCTGCAACTGACGGGATGGGATGACTTTGCCCTGCCCGACCGTCACTTCATCCAGCTCGGCCCAGGCAGCCCAGACGATGGCGCTCATAAAGAACAGGAAGCAGGCCCACAACAATACTCTTGCCCGGGTCGGGGTACTCAGCAGAACGGCAGCAGCGCCATCATCGACAAACTCCAGATGTTCGGGTGCGGGCAGCACTGTATCGGACGGCGACTTTTTGAACAGACCAAATTTAGCCATTGGACGCCTCCTGCACTCGCACCTTGCCTTCCTTCAACTGTTGCAACACTACATCTTTGGGTCCATCTGCCACTATTTGCCCCTGCTCCACGACGATGACCCGCGATGCGACATCAAGCATGGAGGTCTTGTGAGTAATGAGGATCAGGGTGGTTTCCGGTCCCAGTCGTGCCAGCTCATGCTTGACCTGCATCTCTGACTGGTTGTCCATGTTGGAGGTGGGTTCGTCCATCACCAGAATGGGGGGATCATTGAGCAAAGCACGAGCCAGCAGGATCGCCTGACGCTGACCGCCAGAGAGCTGACGTCCCCCTTCTCCTATCTGCCTGTCCAGACCATTCGGGTCACGGTTGGTGAAGTTGGTGACCCCGGCCCGTTTGGCCGCGCGCAGAACCCGCGCATCGTCCACCAGCGGATTACCCAACATGATGTTGTCACGTACCGAGCCAAAAAACAGGGTCACATCCTGGGGGACACAACCGATATTACGCCGGATCACAGACGCGGGCAGTTGATCCAATTCGAACCCGTCGAGACGAACCGAACCATCAGTGGGTCGATAAAGCCCCATAAGAATCTTTTCAAGAGTGGTCTTGCCCGCCCCGATCCGACCTATGATGGCCACCTTCTCACCCGGCTCAATACGCAGATTGATATTGTGCAGCGTGCTTGTCTCCATCCCCGGATACTTGAACGACACATTATCAAATTCGATCCGGCCGGCGATGATAGGGTGATGGATGTACTGCTTACCCTCCTCCTGCTCACCCGGCGTCATCATGATCTTCTCCAGGATCTCCAGCGCGGATTTAGCCTGGTTGTAACGGGTGGAGAGAACCGAGAGTTGCACCATAGGGGCGATAGCGCGGCTGGAGAGCATGACGGCGGCAATCATGCCGCCCATGGTGACCAACCCTTCCGATATCTGATAGACACCGACGATTACCAAGCCCACTGTCACTACCTGCTGGATGTAGCTGGCCAGGGACGACATGGAGTTGGTGATGCGGCGCGTCTGCACGCCCCAGGTCGATATATGGGATACCGCCTGCTCCCAGCGATGCTGGAACATGCTCTCGGCGCCGAAAATCTTGACGGTCTCCAGCCCGGAAATACTCTCGATCAGGTTGGCGTTTTTCTGGGAAGCGAGCCGCGATCCCTCTTCGATGGACTGTTTGAGCGGCGCCTGGATATAGAAGCTGTAGGCCACCAGGATCAACATGGCGACGATGGGCACCACCACCATGACGCCAGCAAACATCCAGATGATAAAGAGGAAGAAGAGCGCAAAGGGCAGATCGATGAGGGTCGAGACGGTGGCGGAGGTGAAAAACTCCCGCACGGATTCAAACTCCTGCAGGTGTTTGGCAAAGGCACCGGTGGAGGCTGGTCTGGACTCCATCCGCATACCCATTACCTTGGCGAAGATCTTGGCCGACAGCAGCACGTCTGATTTCTTGCCCGCGATATCGATAAAATAGCTGCGCAACTGACGCATCACGAAATCGAAGGTAAACACCACCATGGCCCCCGCCGCCAGTACCCAGAGCGACTCGAACGCCAGGTTGGGGACTATCTTGTCATAGACGTTCATCGTGAACAGCGGGCTGGCCACCGCAAACAGGTTGATCAAAACGGAGGCGATCAGCACATCCCGATAAATGCCACGGGATTCAAACAAGGTACTCCAGAACCAGTGTCCATCACGGGTCTCCAGCACCTTGGGGGAACGATCATCAAACTTGAACTGTTTTTTGACGAAGAAGAGCCTGCCCAGATACTCATCACCCAGGTGGGCGATGCTGAGCCACTCGGCCGCATCCCCTGCTTGAGGAAAAATCACCTTGCCCTGAGTTCTTTCTTCGTTCCACTCCAGCAGTATGCAGGCACCGCCGTTGCGCATCTGCAGCACACAGGGCAACAACAGGGAGGAGATATCGGCAAGGGGCTGGATCACTTCCCGTGCAGACAGCCCCCCCCGTTCGGCGGCGCGACTGAACAGGTTCGGGGTCAGCAGGCCGGATACCAACGGCAATCCAGTGGTCAGGGCATCCCTGCTGTTGGGTACGCCATAAAAGCGGGTCAGGAAGACCAGGCTCTCCAACAACTCATCAATACGGTTAGTTTCTGCTTGCATAGCATCCTGTCACTGCATGATTAGGCCGACTGTGGTGGTCACACATCGCTGTCCGGCGAACGCGATCTCGTGGAATAAAGAACCCTGACTCCACGGCAAGAGATCAACAGCCTGATTAACGTTAAAGCACAGGTAAATGACACGGGATGGCATCGTCAGACCTGAGAAGCATTACGCCCAAAGGCGGTACGGCTTGATCGGTTCTTAATAGCGACACAAGATGGCGCCATGTCCGGTCTATCCCGCCGGTCCATTGGAAATAATACAAGATCATTGATAATGATTTCTTTTTCAAGCCTAGTCATATTATCAAGACAACTTTACTGCAACTATACTGTAAAGACTGAATTTCATCTAATAACCCTCTGTTTTTTTGACAAAACTTGATTGATCACGCAATACATCCGGCGAGGGAAAAAGGTCGCCCCAGCCTCTGCCCCTGAGCGCCGGAACGAGCCAGTTCACTAGCAATATTGGCCATGGCTGTCCAGCGATTCTCGCACCAGACAGGCGCCAACAAGGTCGGACGACGAGCCGAGGCCGAGATGCGGTGATAAACCACCTCGGGGGGCGTATGCTGGATCATGGCCACGGCTGCCTCCACATATTGCTCCAGAGTCAGCACTTCCAGTCGACCCGCCAGCCAGGCATTGCCGAGGGTACTGCCCTCAACCACATGGAGCGGATGCAGCTTTATCCCCTCCACGCCCGTCTCCACTATGCGGTGCAATGTATCCAGGCTGTCCATGGGTACTTCACCGGGCAGGCCGACGATCAGGTGGGCACATACCTTGATCCCACGCCGATGAGCTCGCTCGACCGCATCGGCATAGGCCGCGTAGCCATGGCCCCGATTGATGCGATGCAAGGTCTTGTCATTGGCACTCTGCAATCCCAGCTCCAGCCATACCTCGTAGCCACGGGCCTGATAGCTGGCCAGCAAGTCCAGCACAGCATCCGGCACGCAATCGGGCCGGGTGCCGACACACAACCCCACCATGTCGCTGACCGAGAGCGCCTCTTCATACATACGCTGTAGATATTCAACTTCGGCATAGGTGCTGGTATAAGCCTGAAAGTAGGCGAGATAGCGCTTGGCACGGGTCACTTCATCCCGGCGCGCCAGCAGTTGCTGCACCACCGAGAGCTGCTGGGCTGACTCGTCGGCAAAAGAGGAGACATTGCAGAAGGTGCAACCACCGCGGCTCAGGGTGCCATCCCGGTTGGGGCAGGTGAAGGCGCCATGAATGGAAAGTTTGTGGATCTTCTGGCCGTGGCGTTGCTTGAGATCCTGACCGAATGTATTGACGAGTTCGTGTAACTGCATGGCACCTCCGCTAAAGGAGCGTCATTGTACGAGCTTGCACAAACAGGGCGCTGAGCTGGATCAAGGGAGGTGAGGGTCAGAAAACATATAAATATTCACCATTATTTGGATAAATATTTGCAAGTGGGTAGCGATTGACGCTTTCGAAACACGTCAGCTAAAAAGCGCCCCCAGGTCACAACCGAATAGCCGCAAGCTAACCAACTGTTGAACAATGAAATTTTTCTCATAGTCCCGTTGGCGACAAATGCAAGATACAGGGTGCATAATTGTGATCGTCACCGCTCACCGATCGGATAAATTGGTAAAATTACTACAAATCCCCGTCCCCACTGAGTCAACCAACAAACCCCAAGATATCAGTATTAAATCCCGCAAAAACAAAAACAGCCAGAGCAATAGCCAATTCAAGCCCCATATACACCCGCACCCCGACATTTTGTTATGAGTTTGTAATATTGAAAACAGCCGGGATGTCCAATTGACCTTGCCGAAAAATCCCATTAGTTTGGAGATTCGCCACGTCAGGCGGACGGAACCACAAGAGCCAATCGCAATTTATGCAGTTTGCGATGCAAGGCCGAGCAAGGGAGAAATGCAATGTCACTATATGATCCAAAGCTGGAGAGGGATAACTGTGGCTTCGGCCTGTTGGCCCACATGGAAGGTGAAGCCAGCCACAAGCTTATCCGTCTCGCGATGTCAGCATTGGCTCGCATGCAGCACCGCGGTGGCATCTCCGCCGACGGCAAGACCGGCGATGGCTGCGGTCTGTTGCTACAAAAACCGGACAGCTTCTATCGCGCGATCGCCGAAGAGAGAGGATGGCACCTGGGCCGCAACTATGCCGTCGGCATGCTGTTCCTGAATCCGGACCCCCTGTTGGCCCAGCAGACCCGCGACATCATCGACGAGGAGCTGGAAAGAGAGACCTTGAGTCTGGTGGGTTGGCGCAAAGTGCCCATCGATACCAATGTGCTCGGTCCCATCGCCAAAGCCTCCCTGCCCAGCATTGAACAGGTCTTTGTCAACGCACCACCCGGCTGGGTCGACAAGGATCTCGAGCGCCGCCTCTATATAGTGCGTCGCCGCATCGAGAAGCGCATCAGCGACGACTACTTCTACGTGGTCAGCCTCTCCAACCTGGTCACAGTCTACAAAGGACTGTGCATGCCGGTGGACTTGCCGCGCTTCTATCTGGATCTCGCCGACATTCGCATGCAGGCCGCCATCTGCGTGTTCCACCAGCGTTTCTCCACCAACACCAGCCCGCGCTGGCCGTTGGCGCAGCCATTCCGCTACCTGGCCCACAACGGCGAGATCAACACCATCGCTGGCAATCGCCAGTGGGCCAAGGCGCGCAGCTACAAGTTCGCCACCCCGCTCATTCCGGATCTGCAAGAAGCCGCCCCCTTCGTCAACACCACGGGCTCCGACTCGTCCAGCCTCGACAACATGCTGGATCTGTTTCTGGCCGGTGGCATGGACCTGTTCCGCGCCATGCGCCTGCTGATCCCGCCTGCATGGCAAAAACACCCGAACATGGATGACGATCTACGCGCCTTCTATGACTTCAACTCCATGCACATGGAACCCTGGGATGGCCCGGCTGGCATCGTCATGACAGATGGCCGCTATGCCACCTGCGCGCTGGACCGCAACGGCCTGCGTCCGGCACGCTATGTCATCACCAAGGACAAGTTCATCACCCTGGCCTCCGAAGTCGGCACCTGGGATTACACCCCGGACGAGGTGCTGGAGAAGGGCCGGGTCGGCCCGGGCGAGCTGTTCGTGGTGGATACCCGCAACGGCAAGGTGTGGACCAGCTTCGAGATCGATGACGATCTCAAGAGCCGTCACACCTACAAGCATTGGATGGATAAGCATTGCAAACGGCTGGTGCCGTTCGAACAGATGGATGATGCCAGCACAGGTGCCCGCGAGCTCTCGGACGATCAGCTCAAGACCTATCAGAAGCTGTTCGGCTACTCCTACGAAGAGCTGGATCAGATCATCCGCGTACTGGGCGAGAACGGCCAGGAGGCGGTGGGTTCCATGGGGGATGACACCCCGATGGCAGTGCTCTCCTCCAGCCAGCGCACCCTGTATGACTACTTCCGCCAGATGTTCGCCCAGGTGACCAACCCGCCCATCGATCCCCTGCGGGAAAACCACGTCATGTCGCTGGCCACCTGTATCGGTCGCGAACAGAACGTCTTCAACGAGACCTTCGGCCACGCCCACAGGGTGCTGTTCCAGTCACCGATCCTGCTCTATTCCGACTTCCATCAGCTGCTGGCGCTGGAAGGGGAGCACTATCGTCATGCGGTGCTGAGCCTCAACTACCAGCCCGAAGAGGGGCTGCAAGGGGCGCTGGAGCGACTGTGCAACGACGCCGCCGACAAGGCGCGTGGCGGTACTGTTCTGCTGATCCTGTCGGATCGGGACGTCAGTGCCAATACCCTGCCCATTCCTGCCGCCATGGCGGTGGGCGCGGTACAGCGCACCCTGGTAGACCACAACCTGCGCTGCGACGCCAACATTCTGGTGGAAACCGCCAGCTGTCGCGATCCGCACCACTTCTCGGTATTGCTGGGCTTTGGCGCGACCGCCATCTACCCCTACCTCGCCTACGAGACGCTGGCCAAACAGGTCGAGGAAGGCGTACTCAAGATGAGCCTGCGCCAGGCCATGCTCAACTACCGCAACGGCATCAACAAGGGCCTCTACAAGGTGATGTCCAAGATGGGCATCAGCACGATTGCCAGCTACCGCTGCTCCCAGCTGTTTGAAGCCGTTGGCCTCTCCAGCGCAGTGGTCGCCATGTGCTTCCGGGGCGTCTCCAGCCGTATCCAGGGCGCCGATTTTGCCGACATACAGCAGGATCAGCTCAACCTGGCTCGCCTGGCCTGGTTGCAACGCAAGGCCCTCACCCAGGGCGGCCTGCTCAAGTTTGTCCACGGCGGCGAGTACCACACCTACAACCCGGACGTGGTACAAACCCTGCAAACCGCGGTGCGCTCCGGCGACTATGCCGATTACAAGGAGTATGCGCGGCTCGTGAACGAGCGCCCTGTCTCCACCCTGCGCGATCTGCTCGCTCTGAAGACGGTCGACAACCCGGTCGCGCTGGATCAAGTGGAGCCTGCGACCGAACTGTTCCCCCGCTTCGACTCCGCCGCCATGTCCATCGGCGCCCTGGGGCCTGAGGCCCACGAGGCACTGGCGGTCGCCATGAACCGGCTCGGCGGCAAGAGCAACTCGGGCGAGGGTGGCGAAGATCCCAAGCGCTTTGGCACCGAGAAAAACTCCCGCATCAAGCAGGTGGCCTCGGGGCGCTTCGGCGTCACCCCCCACTACCTGATGAACGCGGACGTGGTACAGATCAAGGTGGCCCAGGGCGCCAAACCCGGCGAAGGGGGTCAGCTGCCCGGTGACAAGGTCACGGCCCAGATCGCCAAGCTGCGTTATTCCGTGCCCGGTGTCACCCTGATCTCGCCGCCGCCGCACCATGACATCTACTCCATCGAAGACTTGGCCCAGCTCATCTTCGACATCAAGCAGATCAACCCGGACTGCCTGGTGTCGGTCAAGCTGGTCTCCGAGCCCGGCGTCGGCACCATCGCCTGCGGTGTGGCCAAAGCCTATGCCGACTTCATCACCGTCTCGGGTTATGACGGCGGCACCGGCGCCAGCCCGCTGAGTTCGGTCAAATATGCCGGTTCCCCCTGGGAGCTGGGCCTGGCCGAAACCCAGCAGGCCCTGGTGGCCAACGGCTTGCGCCACAAGGTACGGTTGCAGGTGGATGGCGGTCTCAAAACCGGTCTGGACATCATCAAGGCGGCCATCCTCGGCGCCGAGAGCTTCGGCTTCGGCACAGGCCCCATGGTGGCGCTCGGTTGCAAATACCTGCGCATCTGCCACCTGAACAACTGCGCCACCGGCGTCGCCACCCAGGATGAGAAGCTGCGCCGCGAGCACTTTACCGGCCTGCCGGAGATGGTGATGAACTACTTCCAGTTCATCGCACAAGAGACGCGCGAGCTGATGGCCCAGCTGGGTGTGACCCAGCTGACGGATCTCATCGGTCGCACCGATTTGCTGCAGGCCCTGCCAGGGCTCACCGCCCGTCAGGCCAAGCTGGATCTCTCCGGCATACTGGCGAGCCCGGTGGCACCGGCAGGTTCCAGCCTGTTCAGCCAGCAGCACAACCCCACCTTCGACAAGGGTCCGCTCAACCTCAAGATGGTGGAAGACCTGCTGGCGGCGGTCGAGCACAAGTCTGGCGGCGAATTCCGCTATGACATCCGCAACACGGATCGCTCCGTGGGCGCCCGCCTATCCGGCGAGATCGTGAAACGCCACGGCAACCAGGGCATGGCGGCCGATCCGGTACGGATTCACTTCAACGGCACCGCAGGCCAGAGCTTCGGTGTCTGGAACGCGGGTGGCCTCGAGATGATACTCACAGGTGACGCCAACGACTACGTGGGCAAGGGCATGACAGGCGGCAAGCTGGTAGTCAAACCCCACGTCGGCGTGGCGTTCAAGTCCCACGAGGCGGCCATCATAGGTAACACCTGCCTCTATGGCGCCACCGGCGGCAAGCTCTACGCGGCAGGCACGGCGGGTGAACGCTTCGCGGTGCGTAACTCCGGCGCCCTGGCGGTGGTCGAGGGGATTGGCGACAACGGCTGTGAATATATGACCGGCGGTATCGTCACCATACTCGGCGCCACCGGCGTCAACTTCGCGGCGGGCATGACCGGCGGTTTTGCCTACGTGCTGGACGAGTGCGGCAATTTCGCCAAGCGCACCAACCCCGAACTGGTGGAACTGCTGGACGTGGCAGACCTCGCCATCCACCAGGAGCACCTGCGCGGCATCATCACAGCGCACCTCAATGAGACCGGCAGCTCGCGCGCCGAGGAGATCCTGGCCCATTTCGACGCCTATGTGCCCAAGTTCAGGCTGATCAAACCCAAGTCCAGCGACGTCAAATCCCTGCTTGGCCACACCAGCCGTTCCAGTGCAGAACTCAGAATCCAGGCGCAATAAGGAGGGAACCCTATGAGCCAGAACGTATTCCAGTTTATCGATGTCCAGCGGGTTGACCCGCCCAAGAAGCCGCTCAAGATCCGCAAGATCCAGTTTGTGGAGATCTACGAGCCCTTCAACCAGGCCCAGGTCGGCATGCAGGCGGATCGCTGCCTCGACTGCGGCAACCCCTATTGCGAGTGGAAGTGCCCGGTGCATAACTACATCCCCAACTGGCTGAAACTGGCCAACGAGGGGCGCATCCTGGAGGCGGTGGAGCTTTCTCACCAGACCAACAGCCTGCCGGAAGTGTGCGGCCGGGTCTGCCCGCAAGACAGACTGTGCGAAGGGGCCTGCACCCTCAACGATCGCTTCGGCGCCGTCACCATAGGCAACATCGAGAAATACATCACCGACAAGGCGTTCGAGATGGGCTGGCGCCCGGATCTCTCCAATGTGGTGAAAACCGACAAACGGGTCGCCGTCATAGGTGCTGGCCCGGCCGGGCTCGCCTGCGCCGACGTGCTGGCGCGCAGCGGTGTCAGCGCCGTGGTGTTTGACAAGTACCCCGAGATCGGCGGCCTGCTCACCTTCGGCATCCCCTCCTTCAAGCTGGAAAAAGAGGTGATGCAGCGTCGGCGCGAGATCTTCGAGGGGATGGGGATCGAGTTTCGCCTCGAAACCGAGGTGGGCAAGGATGTCACCTTCGCCGACTTGCTCGGTGAGTTCGACGCCATCTTCCTCGGGGTCGGCACCTACAAATACATGAAGGGCGGTTTCGACAACGAGACGGCCCCAGGGGTGTATGACGCCCTGCCCTACCTCATCTCCAACGCCAACCGGCTGTTGGGCTTTGAGAAGGCGCAGGCCGATTACATCGACTTCGCCGGCAAGCAGGTGGTGGTGCTCGGCGGTGGCGATACCGCCATGGACTGCGTCCGTACCGCCATCCGCCAGGGTGCCGACAAGGTGATCTGCGCCTACCGTCGCGACGCCGAGAACATGCCCGGCTCCAAGCGGGAAGTGAAGAACGCCCAGGAGGAAGGGGTGGAATTCATGTTCAATCTGCAGCCGGTCGGCGTCGAACTCGATGCCCATGGCCGCACCTGCGGCATCAAGGTGGTGAGCACAGCGCTCAGTGCTCCCGATGCCAACGGCCGCCGCAATCCTGTGGTGATCGCGGGTTCCGAGCAGGTGCTGGCGGCCGATGCGGTGGTGATGGCGTTTGGCTTCCAGCCCAACCCGCAGCCCTGGATGGCGGAATACGACATCGAGCTCGACAGCCGGGATAGGATCAAGGCCCGTGAGCAGGCGGACTATGCCTTCCAGACCAGTAACCCCAAGGTGTTCGCCGGTGGCGATGCGGTGCGCGGCTCGGATCTGGTGGTGACCGCCATCTACGAGGGCCGCAAGGCCGCCGAAGGGATCATGGACTACTTGTCCGTTTAATCTGCCGTTTGAGCCGCGTCCAATACCCTCCCCAAGCAAACAGCCCCGCAGATGCGGGGCTGTTTTTTAGGGCGCGTATTTTTTTCATGATCCACTTCGTTATGTTGATAAACACCCAGCATGCTTGCCAAATAAAACACATTGGCGCCATGCAATTGTTTTTCCCAAACCTGAATCCGTAGCGTGCTGATTATTATCATTCACTGCAAAATCAAAGACTAATCCGGCTGACTATCGGCATGGACAACACATAACGCGGACCATTCCATTGCCAAACAATGAAATGTGGGGATATGCAGCGAAATAATGGATAACGGGAATAAATGGAAGGTAACAACACAACATACTCATTCCCCCCAGGGTGGCATGGCTCACCCTGGGGGTCGGGATCAGGCGAGTTGCGACTCCCGGGGGATCGGGGTCACCCAGGGACGACGCCAGTGGGGAGCCTCGTGGAGATCAGGCCAGAATTCGGTCTGGTGCAGGATGGCGTCCCCGCACACAGAGTGAAAGGTGATGGCACGAGCCTGTACCAGGCCATCGGTGATCAACACCTCGGTCACCACCTCCCGCCCCTGCTCCAGCAGGCGGACCACCTCAAAATCCCAGGGACCCGCCGCCGGATAGCGGCGGTTGATCTCGATGAAGTTGCAGCGCCCCGCGATCCGCTCGCCCGACTGCGGCCAGTCACAGACATAATCCTCGCACAGCCACCTGGCCGCCTTGGCAAAATCGTTGCTCTGCATGGCCTGCCAATAGGCCTCTACCACAGCTTTTGGTTCCATGGTCTTGAATTCCATGCTCACTCTCCCTACAAACGCACCACCAGCCACTCCCCCTTGCCTACCGGCACCAAGGTGCTCTGGAAGGCCGGATCGCGCTGCACCTCACTCATCCACTCGCCCATCCCGTCCCGATGGGAGATGGCGTTGTCCACCACCAGCAGGCCACGAGGGGCCAGCAGGCGCCGGATCTGCGGCCACCAGGCCCGATAGTGCTGACGATCTGAATCCAGGAAGACAAGCTGATAACCTTCCGTCGGCAGCTCGGCCAGCAGGGCCCCCGCCTCGCCCGCCAGCTGGGTGATCCAGGGGCTCAGGCCGGCACGCTGGAAGTTGGTGCAGGCCAGCGCACGCTTGCCCTCATCCAGCTCGATGGTCGTGACCCGGCCATCGAGCCTCCGTACCGCCTCGGCCAGCCAGAGGGTGGAGTAACCATTGGAGGTGCCTATCTCCAGCACGGCGTCGGCCCCTCTGGTCTGTACCAGCACCGCCAGCAATTCGCCGGTATCGCGGGTGATATTGAGCATCTTGCTGCCACGGGTCTGCTGCTGGCTGTCGTTGTATGCGCCAAACTGCTCCAGCTCCCGTTTAAGCTGTTCCAGTGCCATGTATCCTCCTTCACGGTTAAACGAGTCGGCCCTGTGCATGGCATGGTTGGGTCGACACTCATGTTCATCATGTTTCTGATCACGCGTCGGACGGCGGCGTCTCCCCCAGCAGATAGCGGGGACCGGCACCCTGTCTTGCTGCCTGATCATCCGGGTTATAAAGGGCGCAGTGCTCGAGCGACAGGCAACCGCAGCCGATGCAGGAGGTGAGCTTGCCCTTGAGCTGCTGCAGGGCCTCGATACGCTGATCGAGCAGCCCTTGCCACTGGCTGGCGATTTGCTCCCAGTCGCGGCGATCCGGTGTGCGACCATCGGGTAAACCGGCGAGGGCATCAGCAATGTCGCCAAGGCTCAACCCCATCCCCTGCGCCACCCGAATAAAGGCGATCCGGCGCAACGCATCCTGCGGATAGAGACGTTGACCCCCATCGCTGCGCACGCTGCGAAGCAGCCCCTTCTGCTCGTAAAAACGCAAGGCACTGGCGTTGACGCCGGAGCGCCTGGCTATCTGGCCTATGGCTAACCACTTGCGATCCGCATCCATCCTTGACCTCAAGTTAGCTTTAACTTGCACAATCCTCTCTCCCTCAACGAAAGGAGTCAAATGGATTATGCACTATCTTCATCGCCTGCTCGACGCCAACCGTGCTTTTGCCCTCAATGGCCGGGGTACCACCAACCACAGCCCGATGGCGCTGCATGCCCTGCACGAGATGGGAGCCAGCACCCGCCAGCTGCAACACTTCTTCGATCATTGGCAGGCAACCCATGCGCTGCCGAGCGGGGAAATAGGTCAGGGGGAGGATGAAATCAGCTTCGTCAGGCTGCGTCAGCAACTGGCAACGCGGCTTGCCACCCAAGGCTGGCAGCCCACCTTTGAAACCCTGCTGGCACGCCGGCTTTCCCCTGCGGGAGGGGCCTTTCATCCCCTTATCCGCTTCGCCTGCGCCCTTGAAAATGGCCATGTGGGTGAGCAGGCCTCGGCGCTAGCCGCCTGGCAGTGCAGCTCCCTGATACTGCCCGCCGGAGAGGCCGCGCCCAGCCGGGATGTCGCCAGCCTGCTGGCCGGGGTATCTGAACAGTGGGAGGGCGCGAGCTGGCAGGGAGAGTGGATCACAGAACGATTGCAGCAGGTGGCAGAGGCGCCACGCTGGCCGGGCACACTGCCACGCTCACTCGTCGAGTCGTCGGCGGTATTGGCCCAGCTGGCCGAGATCGCCCTGAAGCTCTATTGGCAGACCGGCAATTTCACCGTGCTGCACATGGTGACCGGCAGCCGGGCAGCCATCTTGGTCGGGCAGCAGTTGCCCGGCGAGTGGCAAGCGCCGTGGCAAACCCTGATGTGGCAGGCGGTGGCGGCCGCTTATCTCACGGTCGGGGCGCCCACGTTACGATCTCAACGCTGGCCAGACACCACTGGGCTGGATTGGGAGAGGGTGTTGCCGCGGGCACTGGCTAGCCTGGACGATCATGTGATCAAGCTGGTGCACTGCTGCTGGCGGGAACGGGAAACCTCGCCTCGTTATCTGGCGGTGGCGGCCCGCGCTGTGGGGCTGCTGGATGCGAGCAGCGGCAAGGCGTGACAAGCCCGCCCAGGGCGCAGCTGCTGGCCGGGCAACGCGGCGCAACCCTCAGGGTCAAGGACTGGGTGTGATACCGAGGTGATAAAGGCCAGGGCGCGACAGATCGCAGACCTGAGTCAGACCCACATCCGCCTGACTCTGCTGGCCCGGCCCCAGCATGGACAGTAGCCACTTGAGCCGGCGGATGGGCTAGTCACCCGTGTTGGTCAGCATCTGGCCGGGGGTTGGGAACAACCGGGGAAGGAGCTCGCCGTCAGGCTTTCGCCTCGGCCAGCAGCGCCAGCGCGGGCTGCAGGTTGGCCGGCACCAGACAATACGCCTTGTGGTGCTTGACCAGCGTGGTCTTCTTGTTGCCTTGGCTCAGCAGCAGGCCGTGGCGAAAGGCTGCCTCGGCCAGCTGGGTTTCATCACAGCGCGCATAGAGGGTCAGCGGCTTGATCAACTCCCCCTGGACCAGGTGCTCGCCATATTCGCGGCTGGAGATCACCAGGCTGGATTGGCCCTGCCCCTGCAGGCGCAGCTTGGCGCTCACCTCGCTGTCGGTAAACACTAACCAACCCGCGCTTTCCAGCTCGGCCAGCATGGTGGCCAGCTTGGTGCCGAGCTGTTGGGAGTCCGCCTGCGCACGGGCGTACTGGAAGGCGATACGCTCCAGCAAGCCCTTGAGATCGGCGCCAGCCCCCAGGGTGCGGCCCTGCTGGATCCAGCCTTTCAGATCCTCCATCACCAACCGGGAGAAGCGCTTCTCCTTGAGGGAGTCCGCCATCCAGGTGCAGAGAAAATGGCTCTCCTGAGCCGGGGTGCGCTTGCCCGCCTTCTGCTCGGCGGTACGCGCCAGCTCGGCAAGGCTCTGGGTGGCCATGTCGAGCAAGGCCTGATTGTAGTTGGGAGGTGTCATCACGAGTCCTCAGAGAGACGGGCGGGCCAGAGGCCGGGTCATCAACAGCATAAAGGCGCCAGTGGCGCCTTTATAGACAAAATCGCCCCGTCCGGCCTGCCCTGACAAGGGGAAGGCCCGGGCGGGGTTGGGCGCGCTTATTTCGGCTGGCGCGGCTTCTTCATTGCCGCCAGACGCTTGAGGCGCTGGCCCTGCAGCTTGGCTTCGGCCATGGCCTGGGCGGCGGCATTGTCATCGCGCTGGGGGCGCTTGCCGAAGCGACGACGCTCCTGCAACTGCTTGATCAGCTCGTCACGGTTGCCCACCTGGTAGCCCGGCACCATGACGCGGCGGATCTTCTGGCCGATCAGCGCCTCGATCTCGAGCAGGGTGCGCTCTTCTTCGCGGCTGACGAAGGAGATGGCCATACCGCTCTTGCCGGCGCGGCCGGTACGACCGATGCGGTGCACATAGTCTTCGGCCAGGAACGGCAGATCATAGTTGACCACGTACTGCAGATCCGGGATATCCAGACCACGGGCGGCCACTTCAGTGGCGACCAGCACCCGCACCTTGCCTTCCGTGAATTCACGCAAGGCGCGGCGACGGCTGCCCTGGGCCTTGTCGCCATGCACCACGGCGGACTTGATGCCATCCAGGTTCAGCTCGGCCACCAGCTCGTCGCAGCTTTCACGGGTACTGGCAAACACCAGCACCTGCGGCCAGTTCTGCTTGCCGATGAGCTCGGAGAGCAGCTCGCGCTTGCGCTTCTGCTCCACCGGATAGACGGTGTGGGTGACAGTGTCAGCGGTGGAGTTCTGCTTGTTGACGCTGATGATCTGCGGCTTGTCCAACATGACGTTGGCCAGCTTCTTCACCCCGTCGGAAAACGTGGCGGAGAAGAGCAGGTTTTGGCGGTCCTTGTTGACCGCTTGCAGGATCTGCTGCACATCGGCGCTAAAGCCCATGTCGAGAATGCGATCCGCTTCATCCAGCACCAGACACTCGACGCCAGAGAGGCTGAGGTTGCAGGCAGTCAGGTGCTCCAGCAAACGACCCGGGGTCGCCACTATGATGTGAGCACCCGCTTTCAGCTTCTTGGCCTGCACATCCTGCTTGCCGCCACCAACGAGCGTCAGCACGGTGACATCCAGGTACTTGGCAAAATCATTGATGTTGCCCGCCACCTGGGCCGCCAGCTCGCGGGTCGGGGTCAGGATCAGCACACGGGCGTTGGACGGTTGCAGCTCGGTCGGCTTATCCACCAGGCGCTGCAGTATCGGCAGGGCGAAGGCGGCAGTCTTGCCGGTACCCGTCTGGGCGCTGGCCAGCACATCGAGACCGCGACGTATGGTCGGGATCGCCTGGCGCTGCACAGGGGTCATCTCCTGATAACCGCAATCTGAGACAGCACGCAAAATCTCGGGGGCAAAATCGAACGATTCAAATCTCATAAATTGGGTTCCTGTGTTCCAGCTGGGCTGTGTTTGGCTTGCGGCTCGGCGTAGGCGAGGCGGAGGTTGATACCACCGGTGGCTGCGTCCGACATCAAGTCAGAAAGTGAGCCGGAAAATGGCGGGCGCGAAGTGTAACAGATAGACATCACAAATTCTGCCTCAAATGACCTGAGTTTTTATCCTCCTGCCAGGTACCTGCTTGAACGGGGCTAGGCGACCCTGGCGGTCCGCTCGGCACCGCACCTTGGCCAGGTGAACATTCACAAAAAACACGCGGGTGACCTTGGCCACCCGCAGCCGATCAGCGGATACGGTTGGTCGGGCGCTTGAACAGCCGGATGGCAATGGCCGCCATGGCGATGACGAACAGGCCAAGGGAAGTCACCAGCAGACCCTTGGTTATCAGCTCGTGATACTGCTCAAACACGGGGGCCGCCATCACGAACTTGCCCACCAGACTCAGCAGCAGGGCCCAGAGGAAGGCGCTGGCAAAGCTTGCCATCATCACCCGCGGCAGATGCAGGCGCGAAACCCCCATCAGCATGGGCGTCAGCACCCTGACAAAGGGCACGAAGCGGGAGGAGAACAGAGCCCAGAAACCGTAGTTCTGCAGCAGACGCGAGGCTCGTGGCAGACTGCCAGCGGGGATCATACGCTCCACATTGCCCATGAAGGAGGTGCCGTGCAGCGCATGGCCCTGCAAATAGGCGATCAGGCTGCCAAGCCCGGCGGCAAGGGGCAAGTAAATCAGTGTGACTTCGGGGCCAAGCACCCCCATGCCCACCAGACCACCGGCCAGCAGCACCAGACTGTCACCAGGCAGGGGCAAAAAGACGAAGCTTGATTCGAGAAAGAGGATCACCACCAGACAGGTGACGAGCAGGCCCACCGCCTGCATCTGGATCAATTGGTCAAAGTCCTGTTGCCATATGGCAAGCAGTATATCCTGCATCTGGTGACTCCCATCAACGCCAGTGAGCATCCATCCTGGGGAACCTGATGGCCCCCGCTGCGGCTGACACACCCTGTCGCCATCTCTTTTTCCTCCTTGAAAGGCTTTCGTTATACACCCGGTCAAGTGAACAAAAAATTAATGCAGCGGAGATAATCGGCTCGGCGCGACGAAAAAATCACTGGGGCTCTGGATCGAGCGCTACAGCAGCAAGTACCACATCAACGTGACCCGCACCCGGTTGCTGGCCCGCGGTATGTTCAGCCACAACACCAGCTGCTACGGCGTCGGGCTGACAATGGGTTTCTAAGCCACCCCCTTCCTGCTCCTCCCTTCGCCGATCACCCCGCCTTTTTCTGTGGCACTGGCGCAGAAAAATAGTGATGAACCACTCAGTTGGTGGAAGCGGTCACACATTCACCTCAGTCAACTCGCTAAAGTAGTTCACTTCGACACCCTATTTTCCGTATGACGCTGACCCGGTCGCCCCAGCGCTGGCCAAGGCCAATTAAAAAGCCTCCGCTGTCAGGGACTGGTTTCGGGGAGCAAGGAGAAATGAAATGGACTTTACCGCTCTAATAGCCGTTGTTTTGGCTCAACTCTGGTATCTGCTCCCGCTACTGTTGCTGGTAACCATCGCCAAAAGCCCCTGGTTCAAGGGCATGATCGGAGAGTGGCTGATCAACGTCAGCATCCGGCTCTTTCTCGACAAGCAGGAATATCAGCTGCTGAAAAATGTCACTCTGCCGCTCGAGCAGGGCACCACCCAGATCGATCACGTTATCGTCTCCCGCTTTGGGGTATTTGTGATAGAGACCAAAAACATGAAGGGGTGGATCTTCGGAGATCCAAGACACAAGCGCTGGACCCAGCAACTCTTTCGACGCCGGCACGGTTTTCAGAACCCGCTGCATCAAAACTATCTGCATGTGATGACTCTCAAATCCCTGCTGGGACTGGCAGATCACCAGCTGCACTCGATCGTCTATTTTATTGGCGACTGCACCTTCAAGACCCCCATGCCAGACAACGTCATGCGGCGTGGTCTGGTCAGCCATATAAAAAGAAAGACCACTCCCGTACTGACCCCTGCCCAAGTCTCCCACATTGTCGAAACCATCCAGCAAGAACGACTGGCCGCCAACTGGCAGATCCATAAACAGCATGTTGCACAACTAAAGGCGCGCCATACCACTCCACATAGCAAACCAATGGCAGCCAAAACTGTCCCCGTGAACTTGGCTGCATATGACCCGGTGGAGATAAGCCAGACACTCGGCGATCACACCCCCACCTGTCCAAAATGCGGCAGCCATATGGTATTGCGAACCGCTACTCGGGGTGAAAACAAGGGCAATCAGTTTTGGGGATGTAGCGGATTTCCAAAATGCAGGAGCGTTATTTTATTACACCGTCAGCCCCCTAAATCGGAGATTACTATACAGCATCATTAAACGGACCAGAGTAATTGGGAGGTGCGAATAAGTACCTCGTGAACAAAAAATTAAAATTTTATCCATTTAATATCAATTAGTTATAATGTGGCGCATTTGTGCCATATGACTTGTCCGCACATTCCTTAAGATAGTTTGAGCCCCAATCCGCGAGGTATAAGGGCCAAAGAGTGAGGGAGGCATAATGCCTCCCTCTTTTTATTGGATGCCAGTCAGGGCAAAGGTTTCAGCCCAATTGACGCTTTAACCCTGGTATCGTTCCTGTTATTCAATATTTCGAATATTTAGTCACAAAAAAGCTTAACTGACTGGCATTACGGCCAATTGCCGCCCTTGTTACTCCGATGACAGAGATCACAACCGTTTCAGGCAGGTTTGCTGGCGCCACTGCACCCGTTTGGCAAACCAGGCGGTGGTGAGGTTGCGGGTGATCTTGGGGCTCTTCAGGGAGATGCCCGGCAGCACGGCGCGGGGTTGCCGCTTACCGGCTTGCTTGTCGGCCAGGGTAAAGACCCTATGGTAGAGATCGGTCTTGGCAAATTCGGCGGTATCCCCCAGTTTCAGGCTCTGGTGAATGGCCTGTTTGCTCATATTGACCCGGCTGGCAATGGAATGAACCGCGAGTTCAGTCTTGCCCGGCAGATCTGAGTCGTAGCGAATAAGGTCACCGTCCAGCGCCAGGGTTTTACCACTTAAACGGCTGACTGCGGCCTGAAAGGCGGCGTTGCGGCTGGCATACCAGCCTGCATTGAAGTCGGCGAAGCGGTAGAGGGCATCCGGGTAGTCTGCGGGATAACCAAGCAGGTGCTTGGTACCAAACCAGATGCCGCCACGGCGGGTAAAGACTTCGTGGCGAATGGAGTCCTTGACGGGGTAAGGGTAGCCACGGGCGTTGGCCTCGGCGAAGGCGATGCTGACCTGCATGGGGCCACCGGTGCGCACCGGGTTCATGTTGCCAAACAGGGTCTTGCCCATGGGCACCTCCCCTATCATGTCCTCGAAGATCTCGCTCATCTCCCGCTCGGAGCGAAGCTTGTCAATGCGCTCGGCATAGCTCTTGCCGGTGGGGGAATGGATGCTGAGCGCAGTGCGCACCATAAACTCGGGGATCAGCAGCTTGCCGGCACGGGCGTTGATCTCCTGCCAGGCGATCTTGCCAAGGCCCGGCACCACGGGATCGGCCTGAAAGGTGGACTCCTGCTCGACCACCGCCAGCACTGAGCAGACGTTCTCGTCGGTCACGGCCAGATCCTGTTTGGCGAGGGCTGTGACTATGTCCTGCGCCCAGCCGTTACGATCCACGGTACGGGCCGGCAACAGGAGCACTATGCGCGACTGCATGCTGGCCGGGGCTCTGGGGGTCTTGGCCTTGGGCAGAGCGGCGGGTTTGGTAATGGCCGGGCCTATGATGGCGGCACTGCCAGGTTTGCGGGTATCGCCCTGACTGGCCGGTTCGCTGGCACAGCCAGCCAGCAGCAAGGCGGCCAGCAGAGGCCCGACATGATGAGGATAACGAGTGAGATGATGCATGAAAGCTTCCCGATGGATGAGGCGCCACAGGCTTGAGCAGACAAGTCCGAGCCCCAGCAGCTGGGCATTGTAGAGGATTGATTGGGGGATCTGAAGACAGGAGCCTCGCCAGCCAGATAGCACCGGCCGCTGACACAACCAAGCCCCCGCCGGTTGGACGGGGGCCTTGCCGATATATCGGACCATGACCAGAGGTAAAGACAGTGTCCCGGCAGCAGATCAGGGGGGCGGATCAAGCCGTCTGGCGCAGGGCCTCAATTTGCGCCGCGCCATTGATCACCGCCTGCAAGGAAGCGTTGACCACGTCGCGACCGATGGCGACCCCGCACATGCGCTGACCATCGACACTCAGCAGCACATAGGCAGCGGCGCGGGACTCGGTGCCGGCGCTGAGGGCATGTTCCGAGTAATCGAGCACGTCTATGTGCATCCCGGTCTGGCGCTCCCAGCCGTTGACCAGCGCAGTGATGGCCCCCTCCCCTTCACCGCACAGTTGCAGTACGCCGTTCGGGGTCTGCAACTCGAGGCGCAGACTCTCCTGACTGTCATGACCAAGCTGGAAGCGACCGATGCGATAACCGTGCACCGGCTCGAGGTAGTGCTGCTCGAACAGGGCGCGGATCTGCTCCGGGCTTATTTCGCTGCTGCTTGCCTCGGCCTGCGCCTGTACCCGGCGACTGAAGTCGATTTGCAACCAGCGCGGCAGTTGCAGGCCAAGGTCGCGCTCCAGCAGATAGGTGACGCCGCCCTTGCCGGACTGGCTGTTAATGCGGATCACCGCCTCGTAGCTGCGGCCCAAGTCTGCGGGATCGATGGGCAAATAAGCCACATCCCAATAGGCATTGGGCTTCTCTGCTGCCAGGGATTTGCGAATGGCATCCTGATGGCTGCCGGAAAACGCCGTGTAGACCAGCTCGCCCGCGTAGGGGTGGCGCGGGTGCAGGGCTATCTGGGTGCAGGCCCCCACGGTGGCGACGATGGCATCCATGTCAGAAAGATCCAGCTCGGGGTCTATGCCCTGGCTGTAGAGGTTCATGGCCATGGTGACTATGTCCATGTTGCCGGTGCGCTCGCCATTGCCGAGCAGGGTGCCCTCAATGCGATCGGCCCCCGCCAGCACCGCCAGCTCGGCGGCGGCCACCCCGCAGCCCCGATCGTTGTGGGTGTGGATGGAGATGCTCACCTCGGGACGCGCCTTGAGGTGGCGGCAGAACCACTCCACCTGATCCGCAAACACATTGGGGGTGTTCACCTCCACCGTGGCTGGCAGGTTGAGGATCATGGGACGGCCTGCGGGGCGCCACTCGTCGATGACGGCGTCACACACCTCTACCGCGAACTCCACCTCGGTGCTGCTAAAACTCTCGGGTGAATATTGAAAGCTCCACTCTGTGCCGGGGTTGCGCGCGGCATGGTCGCGCACCCAACGCGCACCCTGCACGGCGATGGCCTTGACCCCCTCGCGCCCGGTGTTGAATACGTAGTTGCGCTGGGTCGGGTTGACCGAGTTGTAGACGTGGACGATGGCGCGTTTGGCCCCCTGGAGCGAGTCGAAGGTACGGGCAATGAGATCCTCACGGGCCTGCACCAGCACCTGTATGGTGACATCGTCCGGAATGAGATTGCGCTCGATAAGCTCACGCACGAAGTCAAAATCGGGCTGGGAGGCGGCAGGAAACCCCACCTCGATATGCTTGAAGCCAACATGGACCATCAACGCCCACATTTGCAGCTTCTGGGCCACCGTCATGGGTTCGACCAGCGCCTGGTTGCCGTCACGCAAGTCCACGGCGCACCAGCGCGGCGCGCGCGTCATCACTCGGTTGGGCCATTGACGGTCCGCCAGCGCGATCACGGGGGCGGGGCGGTATTTGCGATGATCGAAGCTCATATTCAGATTCCCTTGGCTGATGTCCTTGAGGCGCGGCGCCGTTGCGGGCGAGGTGAGCAACGACGCGACTGGGCAGGCAAGCTGACGGGGTAAGGAGGGGGAAGCGGGCTTGCGCGGTAACGCTGGCCCTGACGGTTGCGTGGGTGGTAACCCCACAACCGGTTTCCTTTGGTCCCTATGGATAAAGGGGCCGGCCTCGGCTGCCGGATAAGCAACTGGCCCTGATCCTCGCACCCCGCGGTTGCGGGCGCAGACGACCTTGTTTGATGAGAAATCAGTATATAGAGGTGGGCCGGGCGAGTGATTGCAAAGATTGCAAACCAGAGCCGCCAATGCGCAATCATTATCACTTTTATGCCACCCATAGGGTGTATCTCACCCTCCGCTGACCATATCCCCTCTCCCATGCGCACCTTACCCCTATGACGGAGGCTGGTCAGAACCGCCAAAAAACAGAAACCCCGCCATCGCTGGCGGGGTTTTTCAGGGTGCGCGTGTGTTGTGCAACGAGGAGCAGGAAGATTCCCCTGCCCTTTATTGCGCAATCCTTAGCGGTTTTTCACCTTCTGGTGCAGCTCCTGCACCGAGTTGACGTTGGCGGTGGCATCCATGCTGATGGCCATGCAGGTGGCAAACGCCTCATTCATGGTGGTGGTATAAGCCACTTTGTTCTGCAAGGCGGCGCGGCGCAACTGCTTGGAGTCCTGGATCGCCACCCGCCCTTCGGCGGTGTTGACGATATAGGTGTACTCGCCATTCTTGATGCGATCCAGAATGTGCGGGCGACCCTCGTGCACCTTGTTGACCAGACGCGGGTTGATGCTCGCTTCCCCCAGCGCCACTGCGGTGCCGTGGGTGGCATCGAGCTCGTAGCCCAGCTCCAGCAGCTTGGCGGCCAAATCCACAACCTGCGCCTTGTCGCTGTGGCGTACCGACAACAGGGCACGGCCCTCTTTCGGCACGGCGTGACTGGCACCCAGCTGGGCCTTGGCATAGGCCTCGGCAAAGCTGCTGCCCACCCCCATCACTTCACCGGTAGAGCGCATCTCTGGCCCCAGCAACGGGTCAACCCCCGGGAACTTGGCGAAGGGCAGTACCACCTCTTTCACCGAGTAGTAAGGCGGGATGATCTCCTTGGTGAAGCCCTGGCTCTGCAGCGACTGACCGGCCATGACGCGGGCGGCAATCTTGGCCAGCGGGGCACCGGTCGCCTTGGAGACAAACGGCACGGTACGGGCGGCACGCGGGTTCACTTCGATGAGGTAGATGTCATCGCCCTTGACCGCGAACTGCACGTTCATCAGGCCGACCACACCGAGCTCCAGTGCCAGTTTGCGCACCTGCTCGCGGATCTCGTCCTGAATTTTCTTGGACAAGGTGTAGGGCGGCAGGGAGCAACCGGAGTCACCGGAGTGGATACCGGCCTGCTCGATATGCTCCATGATGCCGCCGATGACCACGTCCACGCCGTCACAGATGGCATCCACGTCCAGCTCGGTGGCATCGTCCAGGAAGCGGTCCAGCAGCACCGGCGATTCGTTGGAAACGCTCACCGCCTCGGCGAAGTAGCGACGCAGGTCGGTCTCGTCATAGACGATCTCCATGGCGCGGCCACCCAGTACGTAAGAGGGACGAACCACCAGCGGATAGGTGATCCGCTCGGCGGTCAGCACCGCCTGCTCCAACGCGGTGACGGTGCCGTTTTCCGGCTGCTTGAGGCCGAGGCGCTCAACCGCAGACTGGAAGCGCTCGCGGTCTTCGGCGCGGTCGATGGCATCCGGGCTGGTACCGATAATCGGCACGCCGTTGGCTTCGAGTGCTCGGGCCAGTTTCAGCGGGGTCTGGCCACCGTACTGGACGATCACGCCCTTGGGTTTCTCGATGCGCACGATTTCCAGCACATCTTCCAGGGTCACCGGCTCGAAGTAGAGGCGATCCGAGGTGTCGTAATCGGTGGAGACGGTCTCCGGGTTGCAGTTGACCATGATGGTCTCGTAACCGTCTTCGCGCAGGGCTAACGCCGCATGCACGCAGCAGTAGTCGAACTCGATACCCTGACCGATACGGTTCGGGCCGCCGCCGATGATCATGATCTTGTCACGATTGGTCGGGGCCGCCTCGCACTCCTCGTCATAGCTCGAGTACATGTAGGCGGTGTTGGTGGCGAACTCGGCCGCGCAGGTATCGACCCGCTTGTAGATTGGGAAGATGTTGTGGCGGGCACGCAGTTTGCGCACCTCGGCCTCGGCCACGCCGAGGATCTTGGCCAGACGGGCGTCGGCAAAGCCCTTGCGTTTCAGGGCACGCAGGAAGTCGGCATCGAGACCGGCCATGCCGCGCTCTTTCACCTGCTCTTCCAGCTTGATGAGATCTTCTATCTGCACCAGGAACCAGGGGTCAATCTTGGTCAGCTTGAAGATACCGTCCATGGAGAGACCGGCACGGAACGCATCGGCGATGTACCAGATCCGGTCGCAGCCAGCGTCCTGCAGCTCGTGACGGATGCGGGTCAGGGAGTCCGGAGCATTGAGGTCAACCATGGGGTCGAAGCCGGTCTTGCCGGTCTCGAGGCTGCGCAGCGCCTTGTGCAGTGACTCCTGGAAGTTACGGCCAATGGCCATCACTTCACCGACCGACTTCATCTGGGTAGTGAGGCGGTCGTTGGCACCGGCAAATTTTTCGAAGTTGAAGCGCGGCACCTTGGTGACCACGTAGTCGATGGCCGGCTCGAAGGAGGCCGGAGTGCGACCACCTGTGATGTCGTTCATCAGCTCGTCCAGGGTGTAACCGATGGCGAGCTTGGCGGCGATCTTGGCGATGGGGAAACCGGTCGCCTTGGAAGCCAGCGCAGAGGAGCGCGACACCCGCGGGTTCATCTCGATGATG
Organism: Aeromonas popoffii; assembly: GCF_037818705.1. Lineage (NCBI taxonomy): Bacteria > Pseudomonadati > Pseudomonadota > Gammaproteobacteria > Aeromonadales > Aeromonadaceae > Aeromonas > Aeromonas popoffii. Next base: position 2,839,218 of record NZ_CP149129.1, read on the forward strand.
ACCATGCGGCCATCTTTCGGGTTGATACCGAACTGGACGTTGGAGCCACCTGTCTCGACCCCGATCTCGCGCAGTATCGCCATGGAGGCGTTGCGCATGATCTGGAACTCCTTGTCGGTCAGCGTCTGGGCTGGCGCGACCGTGATGGAGTCACCGGTGTGGATGCCCATGGGGTCGAAGTTTTCGATGGTGCAGACGATGATGCAGTTGTCGTTGCGATCCCGCACCACTTCCATCTCGTACTCTTTCCAGCCAATCAGCGACTCATCGATGAGCAGCTCTTTGGTCGGCGACAAGTCCAGACCGCGCTCGCAGATCTCGACGAACTCTTCGGTGTTGTAGGCGATGCCGCCGCCCGAGCCACCCATGGTAAAGGAGGGACGGATGATGCAGGGGAAGCCGACCATCTGCTGCACGCCCCACGCCTCTTCCATGTTGTGGGCGATACCGGCGCGCGGACACTCCAGACCAATGCTCTTCATGGCGATGTCAAAGCGACGGCGATCTTCGGCCTTGTCGATGGCATCGGCGGTGGCACCGATCATCTCGACACCGAACTCGGCCAGCACACCGTGTTTTTCCAGATCCAGCGCGCAGTTCAGTGCTGTCTGGCCGCCCATGGTGGGCAGCACGGCATCCGGGCGCTCTTTCTTGATGATCTCGCGTACCACTTCCCAGGTGATGGGCTCGATGTAGGTGGCGTCCGCCATCTCCGGATCGGTCATGATGGTGGCCGGGTTGGAGTTCACCAGAATGACGCGGTAGCCCTCCTCGCGCAGGGCTTTGCAGGCCTGGGCGCCGGAGTAGTCAAATTCGCAGGCCTGGCCGATAACAATGGGGCCGGCGCCGAGGATCAGGATGCTCTGTAGGTCGTTACGTTTTGGCATGGCTTCTCTTTTCCTCTTAAGCGCGATACTGCTTGATCAATTCAATAAAGTGGTCGAACAGACCGGCACAGTCGTGCGGGCCCGGGCTCGCTTCGGGGTGACCCTGGAAGCTGAAGGCCGGACGGTCGGTGCGGTGAATACCTTGCAGGGATCCGTCAAACAGGGATACGTGAGTGGCGCGCAGGCAGTCTGGCAGGGAGCTCTCGTCCACGGCAAAACCGTGGTTCTGGGCGGTGATCATCACTGTGTTGTCATCGAGGCTCTTGACCGGGTGGTTGGCACCGTGGTGGCCAAACTTCATCTTGACGGTCTTGGCACCGGAGGCCAGACCCAGCAGCTGGTGACCCAGGCAGATACCGAACACCGGGGTATTGGTGCCGAGGAAGGTCTTGATGGCCTCGATGGCGTAGTCGCACGGCTCGGGGTCACCGGGGCCGTTGGAGAGGAAGATGCCATCGGGATTCATCGCCAGCACCTCGGCGGCCGGGGTCTTGGCCGGCACCACTGTCAGACGGCAGCCACGATCCACCAGCATGCGCAGGATGTTACGCTTGACGCCAAAGTCATAGGCCACCACGTGGTATTTGAGTTCATCGGCCGTCGGGGTGACATGCCCCTTGCCAAGCTGCCAGCTGCCTTCGGTCCAGGCGTAGGCTTCGCTAACCGTCACTTCCTTGGCCAGATCCATCCCCTTGAGACCAGGGAAGGCGCGGGCCTGTTCGAGGGCCTTCTCTGCACCGAGCAGACCGTCATCTACCTGTTTACCGGCCAGAATGCAGCCAGCCTGGGCGCCTTTCTCGCGCAGGATACGGGTCAGTTTGCGGGTGTCGATGTCGGCGATGCCAACGATGTTGTGAGACTTGAGGTAATCGGAGAGGGATTGCTGATTGCGGAAATTGGAGGCAAGTATCGGAAGGTCCCGGATGATCAATCCCTGAGCGTGGAGTTGACTGGACTCTTCATCTTCGCTGTTGGTGCCGGTGTTGCCTATATGGGGGTAAGTGAGGGTGACTATCTGACGGGAATAAGAGGGATCGGTGAGGATTTCCTGATAGCCCGTCATCGACGTATTGAAAACCACTTCACCAACGGAACATCCCTCGGCGCCTATCGACACGCCTTTGAACACAGTTCCATCTTCCAGCACTAGCAATGCAGTGTGATTCAAGACAACCTCCAGTTATTTAGCTTTAAATTCAGCAATTTACCTGGGTGTTGCGGGTCCGGACCCTGTGTAAAACAGGGCTGAAACCCGGCAGATTTCTGGCAAATTGGGCGCATTCTACTTAAAAACGATCGCATTTCAACGTCTTTTCTCGTTTTAAATGCATCTAAATTCAATAAAAAGGCAACATTACCCATTATCTATGCACTATGTCGCTTTGCAACCCCCTCTACCAAAAGAAAAGGCAAAACCTGATACAAAAGGGAGCGCTCATGCCACTCAACTCACAAAAAACAAATCTTAATCCTTAAAAAACAATGAATTAAAATTCACAAAAAAAATTTTTATCGAGTTAAAAGAGCTTTTTATTGCCAATTCAGTGGCAATAAAAAGTGTAAAACGTTTTTCTCGTTTTGAATTTTTAGTCTTTTTCATGTCATGAAAAAAATGCGGACACATGGGGCATTGAGGCTCAATCCCATTACCCTTTGATGACATTTGGGCAATGAGCGGATGGGATGGATTGGGTAAAGAAGCAGTTTAGGCCCTTTCACATACAAAACAGGATGTAAGTGCCATTTATACAAAAACAGATGAAAAACCCCGGCGAACCGGGGTTTGGCAACACTGTCAGGAGGAACCATTGCAGTCCACCTGCCGCCACCTTGGCCACTCACTTGAGGTCGAGCACATCCTGCATGTCGTAGAGACCGGCGCTCTGCTGGCCCAGCCACTTGCCGGCCCGCACGGCCCCATTGGCGAAGGTGAGGCGGCTGGAAGCCTTGTGACTGATCTCCACCCGCTCGCCGATGTCGGCAAACATGACGGTGTGCTCCCCCACCAGATCGCCGGCGCGAATGGTGGCAAAGCCGATGGTGTTGCGATCCCGCTCACCCGTGATCCCCTCGCGGCCATAGACGGCGCACTCTTTCAAGTCACGTCCGAGGGTCTTGGCCACCACTTCCCCCATGGAGAGCGCAGTGCCGGACGGTGCATCCACCTTGTGCCTGTGGTGACCTTCGATGATCTCGATGTCGGTGTAATCCCCCATCACCTTGGCCGCCTGCTCCAGCAGCTTGAACACCAGGTTGACGCCGACCGAGTAGTTGGAGGCGAACACTATGCCGATCTGCTTGCCGGCCTCTTGCAGGGCCGCCTTGCCCGCATCGTCAAAACCGGTGGTGCCGATCACCATCTGCTTCTGATGAGCCAGTGCAAACGCCAGGTTGGCCAGGGTCACCTCGGGACGGGTGAAGTCGATGATGAGATCAAACTCATCCCGCACCTTGTCCAGGCTGTCGCTGATCACCACCCCCAGGGTGCCCAGACCATTGAGCTCACCGGCATCGAGACCGATCACGGCAGAGCCAGGTCGCTCCAGCGCTGCCCCGACCACCACGCCCTCGGCGTTGGTGATGGCTTCCAGCAGCACCTTGCCCATACGACCATTACAGCCCATCACGGCCACACGGATCGGATTGTCCATCTCCACCCTCTCATCTGTTTATTATGGAAAGAGACCGTTTTACCAGCCTGCGCCCGCTTTGAAAAGCCGTGAGACACGCTCTTTGGTTCGGGCTCGACAGTACACAGCTCAACATGGCTGATGCACAGGCTTGCCACTCCCCCCATAGACTGACGGTTTGAGGTTTGCTAGAGACGGCACCATATGATAGGTTTCCGCCGATAAAAAGCCTCAATTGACACCCATACCTAGGAAGTAAACATATGAATACGAGATTGCTGTGCGTACTGGGCCTGCTGTCGCTCGGCCTTGTCACCCTTGTGGCGGCGCTGCTGTTTGGCGGGCCGAGCCCGGCGCCGGAGATGGCCAGTATCAACGATCCCTTCAAAACCCTTGACTGGAGCGGCATGCCCTCGCCCGCCAGATACAAGGCCCGTGACGGCGCGCAGTTGGCCTACCGACACTATGCCCCCGCAGGCAAGGATGTCAGGGGTAGCGTTGTGCTGGTTCACGGCTCCTCGGCCAGCAGCCAGAGCATGCACATACTGGCGAGCGCCTTCTCGCAGGCCGGTTATGGTGCCTACACCCTCGATATCCGCGGCCATGGCGAGTCAGGCCAGAGAGGCACGATAGCCTACATAGGCCAACTGGAAGACGATCTGGAAGATTTCGCCGCAGCAGTGGCCCCGAGCAAGCCCGCCACCCTCGCAGGCTTCTCGTCCGGCGGTGGCTTTGTGCTGCGCGTCGCCGGTGGCTCACGGCAAACCCTGTTCGACAACTATCTGCTCCTCTCCCCCTATCTCGGCCCCACGGCCGCCAACTACCGACCAAACAGCGGCGGCTGGGTGAGTGTCGGCATTCCTCGCCTCATTGCCCTGAGCATCCTCAACGGTTTCCATGTTTCCGCACTCAACCATCTGACGGTGCTGAACTTTGCGCTCAATGACGAAGCGAAAGCTCTCCTGACCCCCTCCTACTCATTCAACCTCGCCGCGAACTTCCAGCCAGAGCGCGACTATCAGCAGAATTTGCGCAATGTACAGCGCCCCTGCGCCGTGATCGCGGGCACCGATGACGAAGCGTTTAAAACCGACCAACTGGAACCCGAGTTAAGAGCGCTCGGCATTCCATGGCCCGTCACCCTGGTGCCGGGTATCAGCCACATTCCTCTGACTCTCGATAGCCACGCCCTGGCTGCAGCCGTTCAAGCTGTGGGGGAAATGGCGCAGTAACAGCGCCACCCTGACCGAATATCAGCGCCGCCTTGTGGTCTGTAGATGCCAGTGCAACGCTCGCTATACTCTGCAGGCGGCGTTAAAGCCCAATCCCAAACGCACAGAGCGTCCGGATATCCAGTACCACCACATGCCCCGTCAGCCACATCCCATGTCAGTGAAAAATGCGCAGATAACCCGCCCCATGATGCCGAACAATTAACAGGATTAATTAATTTATCCGAACATACTTTTGATATTTTAATGAATGCAGAACTGATCAATAAAAACACCTATCCGTCTGGACGTCTATCTTGACCGGATGACCCCGACTCACTATTGTAAGCGCCCCATAGCGGCAGGATGCCCGCCAGGCTCACCCCCGTATCAGGGCTGGCTGCGACAGGGAGGTCATGTTCAACCACAGAGGAACACATGATCCAGACCCAACCCAGTGCCAGAGCCCTGCTGCCTCTTCTGGTCTTTCTCGCGCTCTTTATCGGTACCGGCACCTGGCTCACCCTGCAGGGGGTCGAGTTCGCCTTCTACCAGTTGCCCGCCCCCGTAGCTGCCCTGCCCGCCGTCATACTGGCGCTGATGCTGGGGAGAGAGGGGTTCAACAAGAATCTGGAGACCTTCTTCAAGGGGGTCGGTGACAGCAACATCATGGCGATGTGCCTCATCTATCTGCTGGCGGGCGCCTTTGCCACCGTGGCCAAGGCCACCGGCGGGGTGGATGCCACTGTCGCGCTGGGCCTGTCGCTGATCCCGGGCTGGTTCCTGCTGCCGGGGCTGTTCCTCATCTCTGCGTTTATTGCCACCGCCATGGGCACCTCCATGGGCACGATCGGGGCCGTGGCACCCGTGGCCCTTGGCGTTGCCCAAGCCGCCGGGATCGATCCCGTGCTGATGGCCGGCACCATTCTCTCCGGCGCCATGTTCGGCGATAACCTCTCCATCATCTCCGACACCACCATAGCGGCAACCCGCAGCCAGGGCTGCGAGATGAAGGACAAGTTTCGCGAGAATTTCAAGATTGCCGCCCCCGCCGCCATCGCAGTGATCCTGCTCTATCTGACCATGGGATCCGTGGGAGATGCCCCCGCCACGACAGCCCATGCGGATCTGTTCAAGGTGATGCCTTACCTGCTGATCCTGGTGCTGGCCCTATCCGGCATGAACGTCTTCATGGTGCTGGGCATTGGCATACTGGCCGCTGGCGCTGTGGGCATGGTCAGCGGTTATCCGCTGGGCCAGTTCAGCAAGGACATCTATCAGGGCTTTACCAGCATGCAGGAGATCTTCCTGCTCTCCATGCTGATCGGGGGTCTCGGCACCCTGATGGAACGCCAGGGCGGGCTGGCCTGGATCAGCGAGCGGATCAGTGCCCTGATTGCCCGCTTCACCCGCCAGCACGATGGCGAGCAGAACGAGAGGGCGGCCGAGCTCGGCATCGCCGGCGTAGTGGGACTGACCAACCTCTGTACTGCCAACAATACCGTGGCCATTATCGTCGCCAGCAAGGTGGCACGGGAGCTGGCGGAGCATCACGGCGTCACCCCGCGCCGCGCCGCCTCCATGCTGGATATCTTCTCCTGCGTGGTACAGGGGTTGCTCCCCTGGGGCGCCCAGGCGCTGCTGCTGGGTTCCATCTTCGCCCTCTCTCCGCTCTCGGTGGTGAGCATGAGCTTCTATCCCATGGCCCTGGCGTTGGCGGCTATAGTGGCCGTGTTCGTCAAACATCAGATGGCCAAGAGCTCTGACAAGTAATTACATCCGCTGCCGGGCGGGGGCATTGAATCCTGCCCGGCGGCCCATTTCAAATAGGGCTGGTCGCACTGTTCATCCCCCGCCAGCCTTGTTAAGGTAGCCCAGCCCGTTGCGGCAACCCATCTGCACCACACAGGTGCACACAAGAGGAGCCCCCATGCCGGATGATACCCAGCCTGAAAGACAATCCCTGCGCCAGCTCATCCGCCAGCGCAGAAAGAGCCTGAGCCAGGCCGAGCAGCAGGCCGCCGCCCAGCAGCTGGTTGCCCAGTTCAAGCAACATCCGGAGATCCTGGCCGCCAAACGCATCGCCCTCTATCTGGCCAACGACGGTGAACTCAATCCCCTGCCCGCCATCCACTGGCTGTGGGCCCAGCAAAAGGAGGTCTACCTGCCGGTGCTGCACCCCTTCACCCCGGGTCACCTGCTCTTCTTGCGCTATACCGCCACCAGCCCCATGACCCGCAATCGTTACGGCATCGCCGAGCCTGAGCTGGACATGTCCCAGGTGGTGCCTCACAGCACGCTCGATCTTATCTGCACCCCGCTGGTGGCATTCGATGCCGGGGGCAACCGGCTCGGCATGGGTGGCGGCTATTACGATCGCACCCTCGCCTGCTGGCATGAACACAGGCTGGGCCCAAAGCCGCTGGGGATCGCCCACGACTGCCAGCAGGTGGAAACGGTACCGCAGGAGGAGTGGGACGTGCCGCTGCCGCAGATCATCACCCCCAGCCGCTGCTGGCAATTTCCATGACCACCGGGCAGTCGGCCCGCCCTGACTGCCAGCCCCTGTCTGTCTTGGCTTTGGCCTGCTCCCTGTTGCGCTCGATACCGTCACTTCCGCCCATCCCTCTGGCCCACCCGGGCGACAGGGCTCAATAAACAGGCAAACGATTTACATCTTGGGGATTTTTGGACCGGAACGTGAGCGCTGTGGTCGCTCTGAGGGGGATGCTTGGATATAATGCGCCCGCTTTTTCCCAAAGGATCCATCATGACTCAAGATGAAATGAAGAAGGCGGCCGGTTGGGCTGCGCTCAAGTACGTGGTTCCCGGCACCATAGTCGGGGTAGGCACAGGCTCTACCGTCAACCACTTCATCGACGCGCTGGCGACCATGAAGGGCCAGATCCAGGGGGCCGTATCCAGCTCTGTGGCCTCCACCGAGCGCCTCAAGGGCCTTGGCATCCCGGTGTTTGACCTCAACGACATCGATGCCCTCTCCGTCTATGTGGATGGTGCCGACGAGATCAACGCCACCCGCGACATGATCAAGGGCGGTGGCGCGGCCCTGACCCGCGAGAAGATTGTCGCCGCCGTGGCCGACAAGTTCATCTGCATCATAGATAACACCAAAACCGTGGACGTGATGGGCCAGTTCCCGCTGCCAGTGGAAGTGATCCCCATGGCCCGCGAATACGTGGCCCGCGAGATCCGCAAGCTTGGCGGCAATCCGGTGTGGCGTGAGGGGGTGGTGACCGACAACGGCAACATCATACTGGACGTCAAGGGAATGGCCATCAAGGATGCCAAAGGGCTGGAAGTGCAGCTTAACGCCATCGTCGGTGTGGTCACCAACGGCCTGTTCGCCCACCGCGGTGCCGATGTGGTGCTGATCGGTACGCCTGACGGCGTGGTTACCCAGTAACGCCGACGGACGGGGGGGACGCTGTTCGGCATGCCACCCAGGGTCATGCCCCAATATCGTTCCCTGAATGGATGACGGCGCCTGATGGCGCCGTTTTCATTTATCCCTCAATGAGTTGCAAACTGTGGTTTACAACTATCGTTGAAAACTTCAAAGAATTTGACTTTCGTCACAAATATTCCCTCTCCCAACCGTTTTTGTTACTTTACGGTTTTCTTCACACACCATATCTGCACTCATTTTCTTTGCATACATAAAGGGATCGTCATGACTGCCAAGTTTTCGCTGGACAAGGATAAGATCAAGGTACTGCTGCTGGAGGGAGTCCATCCCAACACGGTGGAAACCTTTCGTGCGGCCGGTTACACCAGCGTGGAGTACCTCAAGACCTCCCTGTCGGAAGAGGATCTGATCGAACGCATTCGTGACGTGCATTTCGTGGGCCTGCGTTCCCGTACCCAGCTCACCGATAAGGTGCTGGATGCCGCTGGCAAGCTGGTCGCCATCGGCTGCTTCTGCATCGGCACCAACCAGGTCGACCTCGATGCCGCCCACCTGCGTGGTATCCCCGTCTTCAACGCCCCCTTCTCCAACACCCGCTCGGTAGCCGAACTGGTGCTGGGGGAGATACTGCTGCTGCTGCGCGGCATCCCGGAGAAAAACGCCAAGTGCCATCGCGGCGTGTGGGAAAAACTGGCCAACCGCTCGGTCGAAGCCCGTGGCAAGAAGCTTGGCATCATAGGCTACGGCCACATCGGCACCCAGCTCGGCATCATCGCCGAGAGCATAGGCCTGAAGGTCTACTACTACGACATCGAGAACAAGCTCTCCCTGGGCAACGCCATCCAGGTGCCGAGCATGGTCGAGCTGCTCAATATGTCGGATGTGATCAGCCTGCACGTACCCGAGACGGCCTCCACCAAGGATCTGATCGGTACCGAGCAGCTGCGCATGATGAAGCCGGGCGCCATCTTCATCAACGCCTCCCGCGGCACAGTGGTAGATATCAATGCGCTGGCTGACGTCATCAAAAGCGGCCACCTCGCGGGCGCCGCCATCGACGTCTTCCCGAGCGAGCCCACGTCCAACGACGAGGAGTTTCTGACTCCGCTGCGCGGCCTGGACAACGTGATCCTGACCCCGCACATCGGTGGTTCCACGCAAGAGGCCCAGGAGAACATAGGGTTGGAGGTAGCCAACAAGCTGGTGAAGTATTCCGACAACGGCTCCACCCTCTCCGCCGTCAACTTCCCGGAGGTCTCACTGCCGGGCCACAAGGGTTCCAGCCGCCTGCTGCACATTCACCGCAACCAGCCGGGCGTCATGAACCAGATCAACCAGATCTTCGCCGAAGAGGGGATCAACATCGCCGGTCAATACCTGCAGACCAGCAGCCATATCGGCTACGTGGTGATCGACGTGGAGACGGAGCACAGCGAGAGGGCGCTGGCCAAGCTCAAGGAGATCAATGGCACCATCCGCGCGCGGATCCTGCACTGATGCCCTGAGCCCCTGCGCTCGGCCAACAAAAAGCCCGTCTCGATGACGGGCTTTTTTATACTAGAAGTGCCAGGTGGTAGGTTGCTCTGGCAACCTACCACCAGCCCAGCAGATTGCGGCCTACCAGGGCACCCCACACCAGGGCGTTGAGGGCCAGGGCGATAAAGACGGCGGCGGAGCCGAGATCCTTGGCGCGGCCCGACAGCTCGTGATGCTCCGAGCCCACCCTGTCCACCACGGCCTCGATGGCGGAGTTGAGCACTTCGACAATCACCACCAGCCAGCTGATGACAATGAGCAGCAGGATCTGGTTGAGGGAATCCCCGAGCCAAAAGGCCAGTGGCATCAGCAGCAGGATCAGTATTAGCTCCTGCCGGAAGGCAGCCTCGTTGATCCAGGCTGACTTGAGCCCCTTCATGCTGTAACCGGTTGCATTGATGATGCGGGTGACCCCGCTTGCCCCTGGCTTTGCCACGCTATCTACCTTATTTGGAATCGTTTGGGGATTCACATCCTATCAGAGCCCCACAAGGTTTCAATCGGGGGGTTTTTGCTTTATTTTATCCCTTTGCATTTTCGGCACGCCGTCGAGCAACAGCCCACGCCACCCACTCGAGAATTGAGTCGTATGTCCATTCACACCGATGAATTGCGCACCCGTCGCCTGGAGTCACTGATCACTCCAAGCGAGCTCGCGCACGCCTTCCCTATCAACGACACCATTGCCCAGAATCTGCTGGATGCCCGCCGCGAAGTGGAAGCCATTCTGGCCGGTGAGGATCAGCGCCTGCTGGTCATCGTCGGCCCCTGCTCCATCCATGATCCGGCCGCCGCCCACGCGTACGCCCGCCGCCTCAACATCCTGCGCGAAGAATATAAAACCAGCCTGTGCATAGTGATGCGCACCTACTTCGAGAAGCCGCGCACCATAGTCGGCTGGAAGGGGCTCATCAATGATCCGCGCCTCGATGGCAGCTTCGACGTCAACGAAGGGCTGAAATTGGCCCGCAAGCTGCTGGTCGACATCAACGAGATCGGCATGCCCACCGCCACCGAGTTCCTCGACATGGTGACCGGCCAGTACATCAGCGATCTCATCACCTGGGGCGCCATCGGCGCGCGCACCACCGAATCCCAGGTGCATCGCGAGATGGCCTCCGCCCTCTCCTGCCCGGTCGGCTTCAAGAACGGCACAGACGGCAACACCCGGATCGCCATCGATGCGGTACGTGCCGCCCGCCACAGTCACATCTTTTATTCCCCGGACAAGGACGGCAAGATGACCATCTACCGCACCGCCGGTAACCCCTTTGGCCATGTGATCTTGCGTGGCGGCCACAGGCCCAACTACGACACCGCCAGCGTCGACGAAGCGTGTGAAGCGCTGGCCGACGTGGGCATGCCCGAGCGTCTGGTGGTCGATTTCAGCCACGGCAACAGCATGAAGGATCACCGCCGTCAGCTATTGGTGGCCCAGGACATCTGCGATCAGCTGCGCCGTGGCCGCACCGGCATCGCCGGCATCATGGCAGAGAGCTTCCTGGTGGAAGGACGTCAGGATGTGGAGAACGGCTGCGCCGCCACCTTCGGTCAGAGCATCACGGATGCCTGCCTGTCGTGGAGCGACACCGAAACCCTGCTGGCCATGCTGGCTGAAGCGGCGCAGGTGCGGTTGGATAAAACCAGACAGGGTTAAAGTAAGCTGCATCTTATCTGGATAAACAATGAGAGGGAGGGTGAGCCGCGCAAGCCGCGACCCACCCTGCATCCGTTTTGCCTGACACGCATTGGGCTTCGCTTAGCCCCATGCCAACGCGCCTCTCACAAGCTGGGCATAAACCAGACCCGACCGGCCGCCTCGACGCGGTCTGTCTTTATCTGAAACACCCGCTCCAGCAACGCCTCGTCGATAAGCTCTGCCCCCCCCTCGCTCACCACTCGCCCCTGTTGCAGACAGAGGATCCGATCCGCCCAGTCGATGGCCAGGTTGATATCGTGGATGGCGAGCACCACCAGCAAGCCCTCACGGGCCAGCGTCTTTAGCAGTCGCAACAGCGCCAGCTGATGGTGCAGATCGAGCCCAGCCAGCGGCTCGTCCAACAGCAGCACCTTGCCGGTCGGGTTGAGGCTCGGCCACAGCTGCAACAAGGTACGGGCAATCAGCACCCGCTGCTGCTCTCCTCCCGACAGTCGGCTGAAGTCACGGGCCAGCAAGCTTTCCAGCTCCAGCGCCTCGCACAACGCCTTGATCGCCTCGTTTTGTCTGGCAGGCACAACCCCCTGATCGAGCCCCAAACTCAGCACCTGAAACACCGGTATATGAAACAGCTGGGGCTGGCGCTGGGGCAACATGGCGCGCCGTTTGGCCAGCTCCGGCCAGCTCAGGTCAGTGAGCACGTCCCCTCCCAGCAGTACCGAGCCCTCGGCGGGCAGGATCCCCGCCAGCGCACCGAGCAGGGTCGACTTGCCACTGCCATTGGGACCGAGCAGCGCCACCAGCTGGCCGCCATGCCAACGTAGATCGAGGGGAGAGAGCCGCCCTGCAATGGCGAGCGCGCGCGCCTCCAGCAGCGGCGCAGCAGCACGATCAACAGAGATGGGATCAGCGGGCGACATCGGCATCTTGCCTCAATAGCAGGTAGATAAAGAGTGGCGCCCCCACCGAGGCAGTGATGACGCCGATGGGTAACTCACCTGCACTCAAGGCCGAGCGCGCTACCAGATCGGCCCCCAGCAGCAGGGCTCCGCCCCCCAGCGCCGAGGCGGGCAACAGGAAGCGCTGGTCGCTACCGCCGCACAGGCGCAGCAGATGGGGCACCACCAGCCCGACGAAGCCGATGACACCGCACAGGGATACCGCAAGACCGGTGAGCAGACAGACCGCCAACACCAGCCGCACCCGCATCCTGTCGACGTCCAGCCCCATCAGACGGGCCTGGGTCTCCCCCAGCAGCAGTTGCTGCAAGGCCTTGCCCTGCCAGCAGATCCAACCCAGGGTGAGCGGCAGCACCAGCCACCACCAGGCGATCTGCTGGCTGCCGTAGGCGAGGCTGCCCATCATCCAGAACATGTACTCGCGCAGGGAGCCATCGTCGGCAAAGTACATCAGCCAGGTCATGGCCGCATTGGTGAGGATGCCGATGGCCACCCCAAACAGCAGCAGCCGAGCATGACCGAGCCGTGCCCGGCGCGCCAGCCGAATGAGCAACATGGTCACCAGCAGCGCGCCACCGAAGGCCGCCAGCGACAGCCCCCAGCCCGGCAGATAGACGCCGAGGGATTTGGCCACCGCCATCGCCACCATGGCAGCCAATCCCGCCCCGCTCGAGACACCGAGCAGACCGGGTTCTGCCACCGGGTTGTGCAGCATCACCTGCAGCACGGCGCCGCCACAGGCAAGCGCGGCACCCGCCAGCAGGGCCAGCAAGGCGCGTGGCAACCGCAGCTCCAGCAGGATGCGCTGTTCGAGCTCCCCCATGGGTTGCCAGGGCAGCAGCACGAACTCGCCCCAGGCGAGGGAGAAGAGAAACAGCGTGAGGGTCAACAGCACCAGGCCGAACAACCAGCCCCGCTGCCAGCGTCGCTGGCGGGCGAGCAGAGAGAGATACACAGAGGATCCCCGAACGTGAACAAGGCCCGGCGCCAATGCAGGATTGACCAGCCCGGCACACAAGGATGAAAAACGCATGATAACAGCGTGTTACCACCCGAGGTCAAGGCTGGTAAGCCTTGGCCAGGGCCTGGATTTCGCCGCTGGCCACCAGTGCCTGCAGCGCCAGCACCAACGGCTGTCTGCGCGCCTGATGGGGTGAGTGCTTGCTCATCCAGGCAAACAGCAGACCAAGCACACCCCAGCTTGTCTTGCCCATCCTGTGACCTCTCGTGTTACCCCATCCTTGATGGATTAAAAAAACCTGCGGCCCCACTTATAGAAACCCGCGACTCAGAGATAAAATGCGATTGATTTTAAAGGAGATCCAATGAACCCTATCATTACCAGTATCGGTCTGCTGCTATGCAGCAACGTCTTCATGACCTTCGCCTGGTACGCCCACCTCAAGAGCATGAACCACAAACCCTGGATCATCGCCGCCCTGGTGAGCTGGGGTATCGCCCTGTTCGAATACCTGTTGCAGGTGCCCGCCAACCGCATCGGCCATACGGTCATGAGCGTGGGCCAGCTCAAGATATTGCAGGAGGTGATCACCCTCACCGTGTTCGTCCCCTTCTCTATCTTCTATCTCAAGGAAGACCTGAAATGGGACTACCTCTGGGCAGGGCTCTGCATCATGGGCGCAGTGTTTTTTGTGTTTCGCGAGAAACTGACCGGCGCCTGAGGCTGTACACTCAATCACATCCCCCATCACGACATCTCCTTGATAGACGAGGCAAAAAATGGAATTGCGAGACATGTTACAGATCCTGGCCCAACAGGACGGCTCCGACCTCTATCTGTCAACCGGCGCTCCCCCCTGCGCCAAGTTCAATGGCGGATTACGTCCCCTTCTGGAGACGCCACTCGAGCCGGGCGAGGTAGCAAACATTGCCGCCGCGATCATGGATGGCGAGCAGAAACTGCAATTCGAGAAGGAGCTGGAGATGAACCTCGCCATCTCCCTGCCCCAGATCGGCCGTTTCAGGATCAACATCTTCAAGCAGCGCAACGAAGTCTCCCTGGTGGCCCGCAACATCAAAACCGAGATCCCGCGCTTTGAAGATCTCAAGCTCCCCCCGGTACTGCTCGACACCATCATGGAGAAACGCGGCCTGGTGCTGTTTGTGGGCGGTACCGGCTCGGGCAAGTCGACATCACTTGCCGCGCTTATCGACCATCGCAACCGCAACAGCGGCGGCCACATCATCACCATCGAGGATCCGGTGGAGTTCGTTCACCGCCACCGCAAGAGCATCATCAACCAGCGGGAGGTGGGGGTAGATACCCGCAGCTTCCACGCCGCGCTCAAGAATACCCTGCGCCAGGCGCCGGACGTCATCCTCATCGGCGAAATTCGCGACCGCGAGACCATGGAGCACGCGCTGGCCTTCTCCGAAACCGGTCACCTTGCCATCTCTACCTTGCACGCCAACAACGCCAACCAGGCGCTGGACCGCATCATCAACTTCTTCCCGGAGGAGCGCCGCCCGCAGCTGCTCAACGATCTGGGCAACAACCTCAAGGCGTTTGTCTCCCAGCGGCTGGTCAAAACCACGGACGGCGGCCGCCGGGCGGCGGTGGAGATCATGCTCGGCACCCATACCATCCGCGACATGATCAAGCGCGGTGAATTTGGCGGTCTCAAGGAGGTGATGGAGAAATCCAAGGCCCTCGGCATGGTCACCTTCGACAGCGCCCTGTTCGATCTGGTGGTCGAAGGGGTGATAGAAGAGGAAGAGGCGGTGAAAAATGCCGACTCGGCCAACAACCTGCGCCTCAAGATCAAGCTGTGGAAAGATAAGGGCCAGATAGCCAGCAGCAGCGATGCAACAGGTTGGAGTCTGGAACCCACCAAGGATGAGAAAGACGATCTCTTCTAGTGCAAGTCCCCCCGTTAAACAGACACCCGCTTCGGCGGGTATCTGTTTAAAAGACGCTGTTTATTCAAAATAATCGCCCCCCTTTCAGCCCGCTGACAACCTGACATCTGGTGAACTATCGCGCAGCCTGCGACAATTTCTGCCACCTAAAATGACAAAATAGTCACTTAGTCGAAAAACCGTATGAGAAGTGTGAGTGAAAGCACTTTCAAACCAGCTCCAAAGGAGGCACTATCGAAGGGATGTATCAATAAAGGGGGATTCAATGTTGTTACAACCTGCCAATACAGCAAAATCCAGACAATTGCTGAACGAGACCATGGCTTTGGTTCTCGCAGGAGGGCGGGGCAGTCGCCTCAAGCAGTTAACGGACAACAGGGCGAAACCGGCAGTGCATTTCGGTGGCAAGTTCCGCATCATCGACTTCGTACTTTCCAATTGCATCAACTCGGGGATCCGCCGGGTCGGCGTAGTCACCCAGTACAAGTCCCACAGCCTGCTGCGCCACCTGCAATCGGGCTGGTCATTCCTGCGCTACCAGATGAACGAGTTCATCGACCTGCTGCCAGCCCAGCAACGGGTGGACGAGGTCAACTGGTATCGCGGCACCGCCGATGCCGTCTATCAGAATCTGGATATCATTCGCGATCACGGCCCCAAATATGTGGTGGTGCTGGCGGGGGATCACATCTACAAGATGGATTACGCCGCCATGCTGCTCGACCACGTCAACATGGGTGCCAAGGTGACAGTGGCCTGCATTGAGGTACCGCGTACCGAGGCGAGTGCCTTTGGCGTGATGGCGGTGGATGAGGATCGCAAGATCAACGCCTTCGTCGAGAAACCGGCCAATCCGCCGGCCATGCCGGGCAAGGCCGATACGGCGCTGGCCTCCATGGGGGTCTACGTCTTCGAGGCAGAGTATCTCTATCAGCTACTGGAAGAGGATCTGGCCAACCAGGCCTCCCACCACGATTTTGGCATGGACGTGATCCCGCGGGTGGTCAAGGAGGGCACTGCCTACGCCCATCCGTTCAGCATGTCCTGTGTCGGCTGCTGCCCGCAAAAGCGCCCCTACTGGCGCGATGTGGGGACGGTGGACTCCTTCTGGGAGGCCAACATGGATCTCGCCTCCGTGACGCCCGAGCTCGACATCTATGATCAGGAGTGGCCCATCTGGACCAGCCAGAACATGACGCCCCCCGCCAAATTCGTGCAGGACAGAAATGGCCAGCATGGCATGACCATCAACTCCATGTTCTCCGGCGGCACCATCGTCAGCGGCTCCTTCATCGTGAGCTCTGTGCTGTTCAACCATGTGCGGGTCGACTCCTTCTGTACCCTGGATCAGGCAGTGATCTTCCCCGGTGTAGAGATAGGGCCCGGCTGCCGTTTGCGCCGGGTAGTCGTTGACAAAGGCTGCAAACTGCCGGAAGGCTTGGTGGTGGGGGAAAACGCCTGCGAAGATGCCCGTCGCTTCCACCGCTCCGAGCAAGGCATAGTGCTGGTCACCAAGGAGATGTTGGCCAAGCTGTGAGCACCAGCACCTGACGCAAAAAAGGAGCCGCCGGCTCCTTTTTACATTTACTTACCGCTAGCCCCGTACCTGGCAGGCACACCGATGAGGCTGCCCACTCCCCGCGCCAGCGCATGAACCACAATCTGCACAATGAGCTTGCCGACCCCATCCAGCGGCTGGCCATCGCCATGGAACCAGCGACCTATATACGCCCCCTGCGCCACCAGGCAGCCTGGTTGCTCCAGCCATCAAGAAGACCTGCCACTGACCCAATGCTGTTCACTGAGTAGCCCCTGATCGGCTCGCAGAGTGAGGCTGAACATCCCCGTGAGCATCAGAAAGGTAAGAGAGCCACCGTGGACGAGAGACTTGTTGTATTGAAACCAGTGGGTGATGGGCTGAAGCACCTTGCCCATGCATGCTGACTTGAAGGGGATGGGGGTGCCCAGCTCACCACCACCTCAGTGAGCTCCATTCAAGCCGCATCGATGTAGGTAACAACGCCCCTGAACAACCAAAGAGGCCGGCAGCCATGTCGGCCTCTTTCTTGTCAGCACACCCCGCCTTTCATCGCATCCAAATATCGCCACGCGCTGCTGCCAGCATCCCGCACAACGCAATTGACTTATCTATCTATAATCATCATCTGGGTTGCATATGTGACCTTATTTATCAAGGAGAGAGATATGGAGAGGGCGATACACCGTTTTACACTGCACTCACTCTGGTCAGGGCTCGGGATCCGCACCCGGATCCTCTCCGGAGTGGCCATTCTGATGATCATCGCCATCAGTTGCATCACCCTGATCCTGGAGCAGATCTCCCACAATCAGGCACAGCAGCGGGTCGAACGCTACGAGCTGCCAAGCAGTGTGGACCGGATCGCCAACCAGCTGACCGCACAGCTGATCCAGCATCTGACCGAAGCGCAGGCGCTGGCCAACAACCGCTTTGTTATCGACTGGCTGACCGCCGGCATGCCAGAGCAAGAGTGGCCCGCCATAGAGCGCTACTTTCAGGATCTTCAGCAGCGCATCGGTGGCAATGTCTTTATCGCGCCACGCCAGAGCAGTACCCTGATCAACTTCAGTGGCAGTACCACAGCCCAAAAACAGTTGAGCGAGTCAGACCCGAAAGATGAGTGGTTCTACGGTTTTCTCAAACGGGGCAAACCGTACGAGTTGAACCTCGATATCTCGGATTTCGACCAGAGCGCCTCCCTCTATATCAACACAGCCGTGACCGCAGCAGGCAAGACCCTGGCGGTGGCGGGCACCTCCATTGACATGAGCGCCCTGAGCAAGCTCATCAGCGGCTACCGGATTGGCAAGAGCGGTCAGGTCTATCTGGCCGATATGGAGGGCAATATCGAGATCCACCCCGAGCAGGAGCAACAAGGCTCCGCCCACCATCAGCAATCCTTCCTCGACACCGTCAAACGGCTCATCCCCAACGCCCGGGAGCAAGTGGCGGTGGAAGCGCTGACGCTGGAGGGGCAGACCTACCTCATTGCGGTACGTTACATCCCCACCCTCAACCGGCTACTGATTGGCGAGATCAACGGTGCCGAACTGGAAGAGGGGCTGCTCGCCTCCCGCAAGCTGATCATCATGGTGTCACTGGCCATCGGCGGGCTGGCGATGCTGGCTTCGGCCTGGCTGGCTCACTCCATCAGCCGCCCCATTCGTCAGGCGGCCGATGGCATGCACCACATCACCGCCGATCGGGATCTGGTGACTCGCCTCGACTTCTCTGACAAATCCGAGCTGGGGATGATGGCTCAGAGCTTCAACCAGCTGATCCAGAGCCTGAACCAGAGCTTCTCCCGCTTCCAGCAGTCAGGCAGCGCCCTCTCGGCGCAGTCATCCCAATCCATGCAACAGGCCCAGGCGCTGGCGGGTGAAGCCTGCCAGCAGGCCCAGAGTATTCAGGAGCTGACCAATGTGGTCTCCATCATCGGCAACAACGCCGAGCAGATCGCCACCCGCTCGGAGGGAGTCAACGAGGTGACCCGGCGTATCGCCAGCCACATGATCGCCATCGAGCAGGATGTGACCCAAAGTGCCGAGCAACTCGATACCTTGCGCAACAGCATCGGCAGCTCCTCCGCCCTGCTGGAGGAGGTGGTCAAAGACAGCAACAACATCACCCAAATCATGAATCTGATCCGCGATGTGTCGAACCAGACCAACCTGCTGGCCCTCAACGCCGCCATCGAAGCGGCCCGCGCGGGGGAGATGGGCCGCGGCTTTGCCGTAGTTGCCGACGAAGTACGTCAACTGGCCGTGCGCACCCAAACTGCAACCAAGGATGTGCAGGATCTCATCTTGCGCCTGCAAGAGGGTACCCGTCAGGCCAGCAGCTCGATGGCGGACTCCCGCACCCTGAGCGAAGAGGGTTATAGCAGGATGCATCAGACCAGAGAGGTGCTGATCGATGCCACCAGCCAAATCAACCAGACCGCCCTCGAGATCAACGAGATCAGCGCGCTGGCGCAGGCCCAGAATCAACAGATGGGGCAGGCCAGAACGGCGCTGGATGAGCTCGCCATGGTGGCCGAACTCCAGCGGGAACACGCGCAGGAGAGCAATATAGCCAGTAGTGAGCTGTTTGAGCTGGCCAAGGCCATCGACGAGCAGATCCGCCAATACCGGATTGGCTAGGTCCAGTCCCTCCCCCCTCTCAGTAACCAGCACGCCACCGCAAGGTGGCGTTTTCATTTTGCGAATCATTTTGCGCGCGATCCCGAAACGGGAATGCGGCGATAATTCACAACTAATTGATAGTTAACGGGAAAAAATTTGGAACGGCCATTGCTTAGTGATATCAGACCCAACAGAGGGATATCGCCATGAAATCGACCACCACTCAAGCACCCGTAGCCCAGCCATCCGTAGCTCAAAAAGAGGCCCTGACCCCCCGAGAAGGAACCTTTCTGATGATGGTGGCCCAACTGGTGGTACTCACCAGCATCGTACTGGCGACCACCGCGGGTGGACTCTCCTGGCAGTGGACCCTGCTGCTGGCCATTGCGCCCGTGATCGGCGGCGCCCTGCTCAGCCGGGTGTGGGGCAAATTGCCTCGTTAAAGCCGTCTCGCCGCACACACCTTCCCGAACTCGCGGCCGACCCTCACGTCGGCCGTCTGTTTATCTGCTTGGCCGTACGACGTGGCGTTACAGGGTATGGCTTCCCAGCTGCTCTTTGAGAAAATCGAGCCAGACCCGCAGCCGGATGTCGCGCTGGGCATCGGAGTAAAACACCGCATTGATGGGGCGCGAGGCGCCGCTGTTGCTGCGCGCCAGCACCTCCACCAGAGCGCCGCTGGCCCGATCCGGCCCTGTCATAAAGTCCGACAGGCAGACGATCCCCTGCCCTGCCAGCGCCAGCTGACGCAAGGTTTCGCCGCTGCTGGCCCGCAGACTGGGGTGATGGCAAAGCGATCTCCCTGCTCGGCACTGAGCAGCGGCCAGTGGTTGAGGTGATCGGGATGCAAAAAGCCCAGCAGCTCGTGGCCAGCCAGCAGATCCGCCGGCTGGCGCGGGGTACCGCGCTCGCTCAGGTAAGCGGGCGATGCCAGCAACCTTAGCCGCGAGTGGCCAAGCGGCAGGGCGCGCAGGGAAGAGTCGGCCAGCTCGCCGATACAGATGGCCATGTCCACCCGCCGCTCCATCAGATTGATAAAGCCCTCCGAGCTGTGCAATTGCAGCTCGATGGCGGGGTAGCGGCGGCGAAACTCACCGATGATGGGCACCAACCGGTGCAGGATAAAGGGGGTGGCCGCATCGACCCGTAATATCCCCGCCGGCTGCGCCTTGCGCATCAGCAGGTGTCCCTCCGCCTCGCTCATCTCGGTCAGGATCTTCACCGCACGCTGATAGAACCAGCTCCCCTCTTCGGTCAGGCTGACCCGGCGGGTGGTGCGGTTGAGCAGCACGGTCGAGAGCTTCTCCTCCAGCCGCTTGATGCCACGGCTCACCACAGAATTGTCCATCCCCAGGTTCTCCGCCGCCTGGCGAAAACTGCCCGCCTCCACCACCGCCACAAACAGGGTCAGTTCATCAGAATGGGTCTTCATTGCTGTTATCCGGACAAGAGTAATGGGCCTTTATAGGTGCAGCCGCGCTGGATTAGCAAGTGAGATCTGGTGCCACATCTTCGTTTGCACAGATAAATAACGAGCGGCCTTCATGTAGCAACAGGGCGGCTATCAAACGGCGTTTATGACCGTTATCACGGGTGGAGTGGATAATTTTGTGAATACGGCGCCGTTGTGGTCGCGGCAAGGGTGAAAGTACGGGCATCAATTAAGTCCTTTTCGTGTATTTTGTTTGGCGACTAATCAGATCAACGGGACTGAGCTCCCTTCTTCCAGTGGTCTGCTATTCGGAACGACTATTTAACTACGGTCATTGAACCTATGTACAGATACATCCAGTTACAAAAAAACCACTTTTATATACGCTATATGCGCGGTGAATCACATTTCCTCCCTACCTAATAAATGTTTGATTGACACAATTTTTTGTTTACATTTAATAGCTGCGAACGAGCCCACACAGGATGGAGCTATTAATATTGAATTTAATAGTTCCATGAGATTTTCGACATGATACAAGCTCAGTAGATACAACCAATCACAATAGGTGTTTAAAAATGAAGAAAACAAAAATAGCAATTTTATTTATTACCTTGACATCATTATCAACCCCCACGCTAGCTTTAGAAACCATGAGCTCTTTTGCTACAAGAGTAAACATTGACACAGATAATGTAAACTACATCAATTTTAACAAAAAGTTAATTGAGTCACGTAAAAATAATGATCGTCACACGCCTAGCTACAACGAAATAATACAAAAGACTTTAGAGGAAGGGGAAGTATTTTTATTTGATTTCAGTGACATTAAAAAGAAAGGAGATATTGAAGTCGCGAAAGAAAAATTCAGAAAAACAATTCCAATTTCTTTTGATGAAAATGCCATCGTGGTCAGTCGACATAATGGGAAAGTCATGCTAACTCCCATAGATACAGACAAGGCCGAGCAGATTCACGATACCTTATATAAAATAGAACAATTAAGTGATTTGAGTGACATCTCTCCAGCAACTAATTTTAGCTATCAAGGTGAATTCAACCAACAAATCCCTATGATTGAGTATTACCTCAATCTCAATAACTCAAGTGTTATACAGAACTCAACCTGTGGAGTTAACTGGGATGGTAGTACCATTTCCACCTGTAAAGACAGAGATATAGATTTAATATTCTTGGTATCGCTAGCAAGCTCTGAGAAATCTGGGATGTCTAATAATGGTAAATTCGTAAGGGTTAGCATTGGTAAAGAAACTCAGGGCCGTGGGATCACGCTAAACCATGAGGCCATCAGAACAATTAAAAACAAAGAAAAATATAGTAGCACTGAGTTCATGAGTGCTCCAATTATTGAGACAGCAACCTTCACTGTTAAATCAGACAAAAATTCGCCATCTAAAGCAAGAGCCCGTATTTTCAATTCGTTCCCTGAAAATATCAATCCTGAAAGCAGTATTAGCCAGGGGAATAAAGTCACTTATAATGCAACACTAAGTGTTACGGCGAAGCAGCCTACGCTCACCACAAGTGTCACCTCAGAACAAAGTCGAAATGTTACGATCACATCAAGAGAGTATGCAGTATCAAAAAGATTACTTAATGACCCCAGCGGCAGTGATGAAGCAATTTTTTCATGGGAGAGGAAACAGTTTAATAATGCCAAGGATAACATGAGGTGGTATGGCGCTCAAAACTCTTTAAATAGAAAAGACCCTTTGATGTATGACAATATATCTCAAATGTCTTACGAGAACTTCATGCCTAGCTTTGATGTTACCTTTGTGAACGATGAAAAAGGAAAAGCTGGCACAGGAACGTTTAACATTGAAGCCGTAATTACACCCAAAGTATTCAAAGCATATGGCGATGTTATCTGTAGTACCACCCCAATTTGTAGAACAAAATTCAGAGGCGAGTCTATCCAGGCACCACAATTGAAAGCAAACATTTCATTTAAAGTGGATTGGGACAACCCTGTATTTATTGGTCAATGGCCAGTAAATCTACAGTTGGGAGGAGTATCAAGCAAATGCACTAGCATCATTGGAAACAATAACTCACCAACATTCACTTTTGAGACCTGTGATATTAACAACAATATGAAACAGGGTTTCTTTATGGATAAATTTGGACGACTACAAAGTATTTCCGCCATTGGGTACTGCTTAGAAAGAACATCAGATGATATCAGCAAGCACGGCGTATCCATGGG
This sequence comes from Aeromonas popoffii, assembly GCF_037818705.1. Classification (NCBI taxonomy): domain Bacteria; kingdom Pseudomonadati; phylum Pseudomonadota; class Gammaproteobacteria; order Aeromonadales; family Aeromonadaceae; genus Aeromonas; species Aeromonas popoffii. The sequence continues at coordinate 2,862,231 of NZ_CP149129.1, forward strand.
GCTATGTAATGACAATATGAAGCTTGAGCAGCATTGGGTATGGGATGGTGACAACCTGATTAACCAGCTTTATAAAGAGCAAGTTTTCGTAAACATTAGCAATAACGATGTTATTCTTGCAAAGGACAAACCACAAGGTAGCAACCCAATTTCTTATAGTCGTTTCCTGGAGTTATTTACCCCGATGTAAGCACCCTCACCTCAATAGCGACAATAGTTAATGAAGTTAATATTCAAGGGTGCATGATGCGCCCTTTCTTCATTGTCATAAATAATCGTTCATGCACAGGTTATTAAGAAAGCGCACTATTTAAAACGCTTTTCAAACATCCTGTTTTGTATCAATGTCATCTGCTTGGTCCAACGGACATGTTTAGCCAAATAAACGGAGACCCACGCCACCCCCTCCCTGATCTCACCCATCGCACGATGCGCAACTGCTTCTAATATCGGCAACCACCACGTAACGCTATACCTCGCCGCTTTCAGTCTGGATAGCCCTTCGTTCATCAGCGTATGAGCCCTCCGTCGCTTCATCTCTAACGACGACTGGCTTGCCCCCTTCTGCAAGGGTTTTCCGGCCGGTCACAAAGCCCTTGAGCCGTTGTGCAATTTCCACTCCTTCGGCGCAGCTAAAGCACAACACTCCGCCAAAGTCGGGGTCTGGCGGAGTGTTATTTTGTGGCTATACCTCAGGGGGATCCATTTCCTTCTGTAGGGAGCAACCCAAACATGTTGAACTGGATCCTGGATTCAGAACTGGCCATTCAGACCCAGGCGGATAGTGTCGTTACGCTCGTTCGTGCCAAGAGCTGTTTTGTACGAAACCCCCACTTGCCAGACGCGTCCGAGGTTAAAGTCCACGCCCATCTCCAAACTAGCAAAATCGCTGTCCACCGCGTCGGGCTTGAGCTGGTACAGGGTGCCTTCGTCACCCTGATCGGTGTAGCGCATCTTGTAGTCGCTACTGTTACTGAAGTTGTGGCCCCAGGCCAGGCCGACCTTGGGCGTGACCAAACCGATTTGGGTCGTCAGATCGTAGCTCGATCGCACGCCGAGGTAGGAGGTGAAGTTCTGCTGGCGCTGCTTGTCGTAGGACAAGCCGTAAATGCCGCCGCCACTTTCACGGTAGGCATCCAGGTATGTGCTGCTGGCGTTCAAGCGGCCGTAGGGCGTCAGCGACATAGGCCCCTGGCGGTATTCATTGCTGGCAGTCAGGGAGGCGAACAACTGATCGGCATCCCGCGAGCCACGGACATAGTCATCGGCGCTGCCAGTGATGTAGCGGCGCGAGTCGAAGCTGATGCGGTTGTAGCCCAGCAGGCCGTCGGCATGCACCTGCGGTGCCAAGTTCAGGCTCAGGTAGGTGGCGATGCCGATAGAATCCCCATCGCTGCGAGTGTCGTGTTTGCCGATGTCACTGCGGTCATTGCCGTAGCCGATACCGACACCAGCAATGGCGGTAGGCGACAGACGATAGTCGACACCGACGCCCAGGCTCAGGGTGGTGAAGCTGTTGTCCTGCGCACCCTGGGCATGGGTCGAGCCGACGCTGACGAAGCCGTCGCTCCAGAACGCCATGGCATCCTGTTTGCAGTTGTTCTGCCGGGAGGTAGCGACTTCGCTTTTCTCCTGCTCGGTCTGGTTAGCCGAGTTCTCCAGCTGGCTCTGGACGGCTTTGGCGATCTGGCCCAACGGTACGTCGCGGCCTTCGTTGCGCAAGCTGGCATTGAACGAATTGCGGTCGCAACTCATCTGGTGCAGCTGTTCAAGACGCCGATTGAAGTTGTCCATCTGGATGGTGGCAAAACGCTCGGCTGCGCGGGTCTGGGCGTTGAGCAGGCCGATGACCTCCGCGTCCTTGGTCGGGTCCGGGCGCTCCTGGATCATGAAGCTGACAGTGCTCACGGCACGGGCTCCGCTACCATTCTCCAGGCTGAAGCTGACGACCGCAGTGCCGACGAAGGCGGCCGAAGGCACGAAACTCATTGAGAAGCGGCCGGTCATCATCGCCCGTCCGGCCGATGCCGGTGTGACCGACCCCAGTGTAGCCTGGGTGAACGGGCCACCGGTGGCGCCCTGGGTCAAGTCGACGGTGGCCGACTGGCCCGCCGCCAGGATCTGGCTGGAGGCCGGCACGTTGATCTCCATGGCGGCGATGGTGATCGAGTAGGCCTGGGAGCAGCTGGCGCCGTTGGCATCGGTGACAGTAATGGTCAGGTTACTGGTGCCGGTGGTGCTCGGCGTGCCACTGATCAGACCGCTGGCGCTGTTCAGGCTCAGGCCCTCCGGCAGGCTGCCGTTGCTGATGCTGTAACTGTAGGGCGCGGCGCCGCTGGAGACGCTCAGGGTCGCGCTGTAGCCCGTGCCGACGGAGCCGTTGCTCAGTGAGCCAGGGCTCAAGGTAATGCTCGGTGCGCTGACGGTAATGGTCACCGTGGCCGGGCTGGAGGTGCCGCTGGCGTTGGTGGCGGTGTAGGTGAAACTGTCGGCGCCAGAGAAGCCAGCAGTCGGGCTGTAGGTGATGCTGGTGCCGCTGGCGCTGGCGGTGCCATGGCTGGCAGCGCTGGCCACGGCAACGCTGCTGGCGGCGCCGCCGCTGATGTTGAGGGTAATCGGGTTGGCGCTGCTGTTGGCCGCCACCGTGGCGCTGACGGCGTTGGCCACCGGTGCTTGGGCGCCGATGGTGAGCGTGTAGGCCTGCACACCACTGGCACTGTTGGCGTCGGTGGCGGTCACGCTCAGGTTGCTCGTGCCGCTGGCGCTTGGTGTGCCACTGATCACCCCGGTGCTGGTATTCAAGCTGAGGCCAGCCGGCAGAGCACCTGCAGTGATGGCGTAGGTGTAGGGCGCTGTGCCGCCGGAGGCGCTCAGGGTCTCGCTGTAGCTCGTGCCGACGGAGCCGTTGCCCAGCGTCGTCGGGCTCAGGCTGATACTCGGTGCGCTGACAGTAATGGTCACCGTGGCCGGGCTGGAGGTGCCGCTGGCGTTGGTGGCTGTGTAGGTGAAGCTGTCGGCGCCAGAGAAGCCTGCGGTCGGGGTGTAGGTGATGCTGGTGCCGCTGGCGCTGGCGGTGCCATGGCTGGCAGCGCTGGCCACGGCAACGCTGCTGGCGGCGCCGCCGCTGATGTTGAGGGTAATCGGATTGGCGCTGCTGTTGGCCGCCACCGTGGTGCTGACGGCGTTGGCAACCGGCGCCAGGCCGTTGATCAACAGGCTGTAGACGCGGGAACCGGTGGCGCTGTTGGCGTCGGTGGCGCTGACAGTCAAGTTGCTGGTGCCACTGGTGCTCGGCGTGCCGCTGATCACCCCGGTGCTGGTATTCAAGCTGAGGCCAGCCGGCAGAGCACCTGCAGTGATGGCGTAGGTGTAGGGCGCGGTGCCGCCGGAGGCGCTCAGGGTCTCGCTGTAGCTCGTGCCGACGGAGCCGTTACCCAGCGTCGTTGGGCTCAGGCTGATACTCGGTGCACTGACGGTAATGGTCACCGTGGCCGGGCTGGAGGTGCCGCTGGCGTTGGTGGCGGTGTAGGTGAAACTGTCGGCGCCAGAGAAGCCAGCTGTCGGGCTGTAGGTGATGCTGGTGCCGCTGGCACTGGCGGTGCCATGGCTGGCAGCGCTGGCCACGGCAACGCTGCTGGCGGCGCCGCCGGTGATGTTGAGGGTGATCGGGTTGGCGCTGCTGTTGGCCGCCACCGTGGCGCTGACGGCGTTGGCCACCGGTGCTTGGGCGCCGATGGTGAGCGTGTAGGCCTGCACACCACTGGCACTGTTGGCGTCGGTGGCGGTCACGCTCAGGTTGCTCGTGCCGCTGGCGCTTGGTGTGCCACTGATCACCCCGGTGCTGGTATTCAAGCTGAGGCCAGCCGGCAGAGCACCTGCAGTGATGGCGTAGGTGTAGGGCGCTGTGCCGCCGGAGGCGCTCAGGGTCTCGCTGTAGCTCGTGCCGACGGAGCCGTTGCCCAGCGTCGTCGGGCTCAGGCTGATACTCGGTGCACTGACGGTAATGGTCACCGTGGCCGGGCTGGAGGTGCCGCTGGCGTTGGTGGCTGTGTAGGTGAAGCCGTCGGCGCCAGAGAAGCCAGCGGTCGGGGTGTAGGTGATGCTGGTGCCGCTGGCGCTGGCGGTGCCATGGCTGGCAGCGCTGGCCACGGCGACGCTGCTGGCGGCGCCGCCGGTGATGTTGAGGGTGATCGGGTTGACGCTGCTGTTGGCTGCCACCGTGGCGCTGACGGCGTTGGCCACCGGTGCTTGGGCGCCGATGGTGAGCGTGTAGGCCTGCGAACCGCTGGCGCTGTTGGCGTCGGTAGCAGTCACGCTCAGGTTGCTCGTGCCGCTGGCGCTTGGTGTGCCACTGATCACCCCGGTGCTGGTATTCAAGCTGAGGCCAGCCGGCAGAGCACCTGCAGTGATGGCGTAGGTGTAGGGCGCGGTGCCGCCGGAGGCGCTCAGGGTCTCGCTGTAGCCCGTGCCGACGGAGCCGTTGCCCAGCGTCGTTGGGCTCAGGCTGATACTCGGTGCGCTGACGGTAATGGTCACCGTGGCCGGGCTGGAGGTGCCGCTGGCGTTGGTAGCGGTGTAGGTGAAGCTGTCGGCGCCAGAGAAGCCAGCGGTCGGGGTGTAGGTGATGCTGGTGCCGCTGGCACTGGCGGTGCCATGGCTGGCAGCGCTGGCCACGGCAACGCTGCTGGCGGCGCCGCCGCTGATGTTCAAGGTGATCGGATTGGCGCTGCTGTTGGCCGCCACCGTGGCGCTGACGGCGTTGGCCACCGGTGCTTGGCCGCCGATGGTGAGCGTGTAGGCCTGCACACCACTGGCACTGTTGGCGTCGGTGGCGGTCACGCTCAGGTTGCTCGTGCCGCTGGCGCTTGGTGTGCCACTGATCACACCTGTGCTGGTATTCAAGCTGAGGCCAGCCGGCAGAGCACCTGCAGTGATGGCGTAGGTGTAGGGCGCTGTGCCGCCGGAGGCGCTCAGGGTCTCGCTGTAGCTCGTGCCGACGGAGCCGTTGCCCAGCGTCGTCGGGCTCAGGCTGATACTCGGTGCGCTGACGGTAATGGTCACCGTGGCCGAGCTGGAGGTGCCGCTGGCGTTGGTAGCGGTGTAGGTGAAGCTGTCGGCGCCAGAGAAGCCAGCAGTCGGGGTGTAGGTGATGCTGGTGCCGCTGGCACTGGCGGTGCCATGGCTGGCAGCGCTGGCCACGGCGACGCTGCTGGCGGCACCGCCGCTGATGTTGAGGGTGATCGGGTTGGCGCTGCTGTTGGCCGCCACCGTGGTGCTGACCGGGCCTGCGATCGGGGCCGGCACGTTGTAGGTATAGCCATTGGTCAGGGTCGCGCTGCCCCCTGGCGTGGTGACCACCACGTTCACCGTGCCGGCGGCGTGGGCCGGGGTGGTGGCGGTGATGGTGGTGGCGTTGTTGACGATGTAGCCGGTGGCCGCCGTTCCGCCAAAGCTCACGGCGGTAGCGCCAGTCAGATTGGTACCGGTCAGAGTGACGGAGGTGGCGCCAGCGGTGGGGCCACTGCTCGGTGCTGCGGAAGTCAGGGTCGGAGCCGCGGAGCTGGTAACCACCAGGGTGTAGGTGGCAACACCGCCCTGATTCAGGCCGTCATTGAGGGTGATGCTGAATGTGTAGGTACCGGCGGTGGTTGGCGAGCCGTAGAGCGTGGTGGTCGAGCTGTCCGGCGACGGATCGAGGATCAGCCCCGGCGGCAGGCAGGGCGTCACACCATCGTAGTCCGGGTCGTTGGCATCGCATTCCACCCACATGTCCAGAGGCAAGGCGCCGCCGCTCGAGCTGATGGGGATGCTCATGAACTGGCCTACCGCCACGCTGGGCAAGGTACTGCCCGAAGCCGGACTGGTGATCACGGGAGCCGCGGCCATTGCCTGGTTGGCCAGGACCAACAAGACCAGCAACATAAAAAGTGAAATCAGCGGACGAGTCAGCCAGTTACCTGGCACGGTGAGCTGTGTTCTCATGAGGGCTTCCTGCCTTTTGACCGGTTTGAAGGTCGTGTCCTGCGTGAATGTTGATAATGGTCCAGCGGTTACAGCACAGCGATAGCAGGCCGTTGGACGGTGGTCATGCTCAAAGGTCAGGGGCTTTCACATGCTTCCTGAGGCACAGGACGCTGCATCTGGGTGTACAGACCAGTGTCGGCGCCGGCGCGAAAGCCCAGCCGCTCATACAGCCGGCGGGCACGGCTACCCTGTTCGACGCTCAGACTGCAGGTCTGACGCTGGGCGTCGGCCTTGGCCAGTACTGTGCGCAGCAACTCGGTGCCGATGCCCCGGCCATGCCAGTCCGGAAGCAGGGCAATATCGACTATGCGCACATCGTCGGCCGCGTACTGCACGCACAGGCGCCCGATCGGGCTGCCGGCCTGCTCAACGATCAAAAAGTCCGCGGCGGGAAAGTACTTTTCATAATGCTGGCGTTGCAGCTCGGCCTGTGAATACAGGAACGCCCGGCGCTGGGCGTCGTTCCAGCCAGGTACTGCGCTGACTTCGGCCCAGCGGCGTGAGGCGTACAGCGCCTGAAGAAATCCCAGGTCGTGGCCGTTCTGCTTGCGCAGTACGGCCACGTTGCCTGCTGGCAAAGGGAGAGGGGTGCTGTGAGTCATGAGGATTTGATCGGGTACTCGCCATCCAGGCATATACAGTAGGACAGCGTCTGGAAGGGTTGCATGGTGTTACGCAGTGCCGTCGATGTCGCGCCACTACCTGCGTTGCCCACCGTGGTGGCAGCCAGTTTCTGGCTTGTCGCAGTCGGTGCGGTGTTGTTGTACAGACGTATGTTGCGGGGTTGCGCCAGGTAGGCGGTGCTGTTGGGGGTGTCCAACGCGACCGCCGATTCGCTACCGTCCTTGGCCATCACCGAATGGGTATGGGGGGCGAAATTGCTGGGCCCCATGGTTATCCGGTCGGCTCCGAGGGCCGTGCCAACGGGCCTGTCGGACAGCCCGGGGCCGGCCCCGGCGCCCATGGCCACGCGCCCGTTGAGGTTGGGCAGCTTGAAGTTCTGGCCAGGGGAGCCGCCATACCGGTTGCCAATCACCGAATAGAGCGCAGGATTCTGCTGGACCGTTAGGATCGAGCCATCGCAATACGCCCAGTTTTGCGGGACGAAGTTGTAGGGGAACAGTCTGATTTCACCGATAAAAGCATCCATGATCGTTCATTCCAGATTGAGTAGAGAGGGTCACTGGTGTCGGGTCGGATAGAGGCCGACCAGGCAAATGATGTAGTTGACGGCCAATGACCCCATCAGGTTGCTATGGGGGGCTACGGCGCCCCAGCCCAGTGCCTGGTCGAGAAACTGCGGGTTCATCGGGACGGCCACGGATGTGCCGGTTCCTGCGCTGTACAGCCCGGTGATAAGCCCCGCACCCGGGAATTTGCCAAAGGTCATGCTGTCGGGCGGCATTCCGGCAGGGGATGGGGTCGCCGACGTGGCATCTTGGCTGCTCACCATAAAGCCATGGGTGTGGGGGGCAGTGTTTTCCGGCCTCATGGTCACGGTTTCCACGCCAAACGTCTGCGCTAGTGTCCTTGGGGTCAGCCCGGTGCCTGAGCCCTGACCCACGGGGAGCCGGCCACGGTAGTCCGGGAGGCCGAAGTTGGTGCTGCCGTTACCGCCGTACAGGGTGCCCAGCAACGAGTAGAGGGCCTGGAAGTTGCTAATTGGCAGCAGCGTACCGTCACAGAGCGCCCAATTCTCTGGCGCATAATTGCCGGCAAACATGCGGATTTCTCCGACGAAAGCTTCAGACATGTCAGTTTCCTTACTTGAGGGTCTGTAGACAGCCGTTACTGGCGTGATGGGTAGATGCCCGTCGTAGCGATGCAGAAGTAGCCGACGATGGAGGGCTGCATGTTCGGCATGGACGTGCCTGGCGTTGGGGTAACAGTCGCGCTGTTGAGGGCGATCAGAGTGCCGGTTGCCGAGGTATAGGTCGGTTTTGCCGGGACCCCCTTGGTGTTCGAGCTGACAGCGGGAATGTTGCCGCCCGCGTCATCGTTGCCCGGGGCGTTGGATACATGTGTGGCGTGGTTATGCAGGGCCACCGAGTTTTGCGGCATCGTCACGGTTTCGCTACCGCCTTTGGTGCCCAGCGCGTGCACATCCATGATCGGATCGACGGTGGAGGCTCTGTAGTTCTGCCCCAGGGCGGCCCGGCCACGCAGATCCGGCAGGCCGAACGTCGTGGCTCCGTCACCGCCATAGGTTCTGCCCAGCAGAGAAGCCAGCGCGACATTGCTATTGACTTGCATAATCTGGCCCTCGCAAGGCAGCCAGCCTTCCGGTGCCCAACCCCAGGGAAACAGACGAATTTCACCGATAAAGGGATCCATGTTCTTTTCTCCTTGAACAAAGTATTGGCGCCAAAAATCCATTGACTGCGGAAGAACAGCAAGCGCATGAGTAGACGATAAGCAAAGTTGAATTTAATTGGCAAGTGTAATTTTTGTTTTTCTAGTATTTAACGAAATTTTCGACAAGCCACGAATAGTTGATGTATTTACTCAAGATATCTATTCAGAGACATGCTCTGAATAAACGTCGAGTAAAAATGCAGAAAACACGATACTGAAACCAGCATCTATTCCATTATCCATGCTGTCACCAAAAGTAAACTCGTACGCGGTATCGTCGAATATCTGCGTTGACAGCCAGCATAATTTTTACTTTTGCATATCTCTAAATATGGGGGGATTACCGTCAGAATTAAGCGGCAGCCTGCTGCGACAGCATCAGTTGTCTCAAATTCCGGGCGGCTGTCCGCTTGCATCAGTTGTTGGGCGTCACTTCGTCAAACCTGCGAATCACTTTGGTATGGTGTTCTTGTAGATCTCTCCGTCCTTCATGATGAGGACGATATTCTTGTCTGGGTCCGCGATCAGATTGATGTCCTCGATCGGGTTGCCATCGACGAGAAGAAGATCGGCTATCGCCCCCTCTTCGACGATACCCAGCTTCCCCGGATAGGGGTTGCGCTTTCCAGACATTGACAGCAATTGGGCGTTGGTCCCGGTGGCCATCGTCAGCAACTCGGCAGGCGGGTACCAGCGTGTCAGGCTGGCCAGCAGGGCGCCCTGCTGAGTCGCGAGCGAGCTGGAGAACAGGACATCAGTGCCAAAGGCCGTCTTGATCTTGTACTTGCGGGCCAGCTTGTACACGTTGTCCACGCCGTCGTACACCTGCTGGAACTTGGCCCGCTCCTCAGAACCTGCCGCAAATGTGTTACCCAGCTCCAACGGCAGCGGCTGGGTGCTGAGCCAGATGCCGTTGCTTGCCATCAGCTGGGCGGTTGCGTCGTCCATCAGCATTGCATGCTCGATGCACTGCACGCCCGCGGCGATGGCTTGCCGGATCGACTCGGAAGTGTAGGCATGCACTGTCACGTAAGTGCCCCAGTTTTTCGCCGCCTCCACTGCGGCGCGCAACTCCGCCTCGGTAAACGTGATCGCATCCAGCGGGCTGTGCGGCGAGGCAACACCCCCACCGGCCGAGAGCTTGATTTGCGAGGCACCGCGCAACAGTTGCTCGCGCGTGCGCAGGCGCACCTCGTCAGCGCTGTCCGCGATCGCGGAATACCCCATCCGGTCAAAGCGCGAGCCGGGCTCGCCGAGTGTTCGTGGCAGATCGTGCTCACTGCGGAAGTCGCCATGGCCGCTGGTCACGCTGATCATCGGGCCAGAAGGAAAGATCCGTGGGCCAGGCAACCGACCCTCGTCGATGGCCCGCTTCAGGCCGAACGCGGGGCCGCCGACATCACGGACCGTGGTGAATCCACGCATGAGTGTCCGTTCTGCCTCGATGCCGGCGAGCAACGCGAGGTAATTCTCATCGGCCGACATCGCGACAGCCAGCGGCGGACTGGCGAGCATGCTGTGCCAGTGCATGTCGATCAGGCCTGGCATCAGCGTGCGCCCCTGGCCTTCGATCAGCATAGCGCCGGGCTCTGACGGCTGGTTCACAGCGATGCGCTCGATGTGGTTGCCGCGTACCAGCACATCGCTGGGACCGGTGATACGGCCGGATTGGCCGTCGAAGATGCGAACGTTCTGGAACAACGTTGTCGCAGGCAATAACGTTTGTGCGCTGAGCGGGGTTATAAGCATGCCCATTAGGAAAAATGCGACGAATCTAGCGATCATGAGTGCAACTCCCTTCTTCCAACGGTTTATATGGTGGATCAGTTTTCTGGACGCCCAACAGTGATGAAATGAAAGGTAGCACTAAATAGTGTTGCTAAAGTGGTTGAAAAACGATCTCCCCATTTTCTGGGCCCCACCCTTCCAGAAATACCGCATTTATTCACTTCACAATCATCTGAATGGACCTCTTAAGAGGCACTGTGTATGGCTTGAAATTACAGCGCCTGAAATTTTCACACGTTGAGAACACAACCTAATCCGATATGGAGCCTTCCATATAACTCCGAACCGCCATAGGGGCTGTCGTCTTCAACTGATGTATTTCAGTACAATATCAGCCCCGTTAACGTAAAAATCATCGCCTCATGCCAACACCCGCTCACCGCAGCAACGATATCTCCGACCATGTATGGTCCTTACTCGCACCTCATTTACTGGGCCAAAAAGGTCAATGGAGACGTGCGGATCGTGATAACTGATTTTTTATCAATGCTGTTTTCTAAGTTTTACGCACTGCTGCTCCCTGGCGAGACTTGCCATCTGATTACGGGGGCTGGAAAAACACCCTCCGTCGCTTTTGTCGCTGGCGCGACAAGGGTATCTGGGCCCGGCTTCAAGAACGTCTGAGAAAAGAACCTGATTATGAATGGCTGATGATCGACGCCAGCCATATCAAAGTCCATCCCCATGCCAGTGGTGCTCAAGGTGGTAACCAAGATATGGGGGTTACCAAAGGGAGATAAACAACAAGATCCACTTGGTAGCCGACTGACACGGGATACCAATAACATGCATCATCACATCGGGAACGACAGAGGATTGTATGCAAGCCGCGACCTTGATTGATGACCTGGAAGCTGGGTATTTATTGGCAGATAGGGGATACGTACCAATGCGTTGCTTGCGTAGCCAGAGCCAGGGGGATAGAGCCAGTCATTCCTTCGAAACGTAATCGTAAGGATCTGCGAGCAGCATGACAGAGAACTTTACAAGTCCCTGCTGTTGATAGCGTGAAAAAGCAGTGAAGTATTAGGAAATGTTAGGAATCGGTAAAAACAAAAAGGCCACTATTGCTAGTGGCCTTCGTAAGTCTTTGATTTTAATGGTGCCCGAGGCCGGAATCGAACCGGCACGACGCGAACGTCGAGGGATTTTAAATGGCACAAATGCGGTTGTTGGAAATTATAGTAGGTTGATAACCCCGTACAATCAAGCGCTTCTGGTTAGAGTGAGTAGCCTGCTTGCTCGGTAGGTCTCCACCATTTTCCACCAAATTTCCTTTCACTCATCCGTACCGAAGCGATTCACCAAAAGCTGCGGCACCCTCACTGACATGAGGCCATCCAGCCTGACACTCGATGCGCTCACTGGGCAATGTCCATACTTATGGGATTAACCAGTGTATCGCGGTTTGCGACCACGTCGCCCATCCCTGCGAAGCCCATCCCCAGCAGGTGATCGACAAGATCAATCAGGGAAGGTTTACTTTGGCGCAAGAGGGAGGAATAACGGTGAATGGATGATGAAGCGGGAGCAGCTCAGCCCCCGCTGCACCACCATGATTACGGAGCTACCGGTAGTGAGATGAATTACATCCCTCGCATTCGCAAAAGTTCGTTAATGCGAATGTATTGGATATCATATTCAATATTTGGTTTGGTTAGCACTAACGCCTGTAAACATAGCCTCAACTCGTCCAGTACCATCACGTCACCAGACACAACCAGATTAAGTAGCTGCAAAGCCTCCGCAGGAAACTGTTTACACAAACCTGACTCGTGCAGTTTATGAACAACGTAGTATGGGTACTCTATTGGTTGTAACCAGTCTTTCACCATATCCAAAGCCGCCGGGAATTCACCTCGCGTAGCAATAACCAAACGACTCAAGGTCTCTGCTATTCGCGGAGTCTTTAGCTCACAGGACTTAGGCCAGATCTTTTGCCAGAAAGGTTGTACGCGGTGCTTCCAATATTCTTCACGTTGATCGGCAGCGCCTTCAAGCGCCTGAAAGAGAGCCTGCACAGTTTCCTCCAAGCCTTCTTGTGGGAGCCCCCCAAATGCAGACCGCAACTCTTCTACAGAGTAACCCTCGACCGGACCCAATGCTGCGTATGTCAGGAAAGTGACGAATTGCTGGCGGTGCTCGCCAAGATCGGCATAGTGATTCGCACTCTCCAGAAAATACGGTTTAAAGGCCGCCAATAGAGGTTGATACAAGCGTGGCGACCAGAGAAACCCTTCCCAGATTCCTTTTGCTTCAACTAGATTTGTCCAGCTCAACAGTGGCAAAAGGTACTGTTCGGTCCAAGGACGGTCTACCCGGAAAAATGCGATCAATTGCGAGCCTAAAAGAACTCGGGCATGACGGTATCGCTCCACCTGCGCGTCACACAGTGATGTGAATATGGGCTTGAGATCCGCCGGAAGCAAATCGTTATCATTTGGATTTTGCTTAAACCAAAGATTGATTAGGGACTGCGTAACATGCCCAATGGGGTGGTTGATCGCGGTGCCTATAGGATCATAGATCTCTTCATTATTGCGGATGGTGTAAGAACCGGAGCCAGCATCGAGCGGCAGTTTCAAAACGCGACGACACAACACCAACAGAATGCTCTCATGGCAATTTAGGGATTGGGATGCTACCTCTAACCACCAAGTCAGTGCGTGCTGAAGCTCTTGCATTGTCTCATCAGGCATCGTCTCCACCAGTGACGCGGCGAAACGCCAGGATCGCAGCACCATGCCATTCTCAGCCCAAACCTGTAGCGCCTTGCGCCATCGCTCGGTCGGCCATATCTCCTTTTGAGCGAGATCGCCAAGAGCGAGTGCACTATGGAAAAAGCGGGTTCGGCATACCTCGCTCCATGTGTCTTCGTTGAATGGGCCCTGCTTGGGTTCAGAATGTCTAAGCCACTGCACGAGGTCCTGCCGTTTGCGGGGCGCAATTTCTACCTCTTGGCTGTCTTCGAAATCTGGATCGCCAGTGCCACTCATCCAGTGTGAAAACTCGTCACTTTCGTTGGTTGCCAGCTTCCATTGAGGATTGGCACTGGAAAGCTCTGCCAAATGAGACGCTGCGGCAGCTCCCAAAATAACTCCTGATGTGTTCAGTTTGGCTAGATGGAGCCACACTGAATGGGCCACCAAGCCTTGCCAACGCTCATCTTCCAAGTCATCTCGGTACATCTCGCGTGGTGGCCCTGCAATAATGGCCTCCTCCAAGCACACCTGAGCAGAACCAGCTAAATATCGGCCCTGTAAAACAAGCAATCTGCACACCTCGCGCCTAGTATCCGATGCCCATAGCCACCACGATTCGTCGACAACAAGCCAGTCCACCCACTGATCCGGCAGGATACAGTCGTCGTGGCTAGCGGCAAACAGGGCCAAGCGTTTGAAGGTGGGGTACGGCAATTCAAACCAGGTCTGAGCGATGCGAATTGCGCGTACGCTGTCAGTCGAGAGAATCATCTGCCACGCGTCACGTAACAATTCGATAAGACTCACCCAGTCGTGGAAACCTCGGTTCTGCCAGTGCGGCGAGATAGAAGGCAGATCCCAATACGAATGATCACTGCGATTGTCTGCCCCGCCTAATTCATGCGACAAGTCCAGCGCATCGCGCAACAGTTGTTGGAAGTCGTCGAGCAATTGTGGCAGTACAGATCGCCATGGCTCGTCAGCAAGATCTCTCAGGGTTGAATGCACACCACTGGCGGCCAACTCGATCTTCCAGTTCACCAATTGCTTAATTCGCGTGGGCTCGTGAGTCGTGCTCGATTCGTCATCGCTCCAGCGAAAAGGTTTCTTCAACACCACCTTGGGGGCAAGCAATTCGCGCAATTCGAGGCGCAATGTGGTCGTCAACCCCTCAAGCCTGAGACGTTTTAGCCAACGATAAAGGTCTATATCGTGCCGCGAGGCTTTCACGCGACCGCTAAGTAGAAGCCGCCACAAGGTACGCATCAGGGGACTAGGAATCGCCTTGGGGGCGTACAAACGAATATCATCCAGATCGGATGTCTTGCCATCACGTTCCAGCGAGGCAAGGCGATCCAGTTCACTCTCGATCAACCGTGACAAACGCTCGTGTAAATGTCCACCGTGCTCCGCGATCCAGATGATCAGCCTCGGGTCATTTAGATGGCGTACTAGCCAACGGGCGAGCTGAAACATCACATCATCCCACTTGCTGTCAATCACGCCTCCTGAAACCAGTAACATCGGAGGAGCACAGTCATAGGATGCAGGCCGTCGAATAAGGCTGAAGCTCAACTTAGCATCTACATTATCGTGAGGAGGCACGTCAAAGCGGGCAAGGTCGCTGTACCCGAAACCCTCTTTCCCGAAGGGCTCAAGCAACCAATCCAACGACGGAACTGGATTAAAATCGGCGAACCGTTTCGCAGGTAAACCCGATTTATCCGACAATGCCCACAGCATCCTCCCGACAAAATCATCTTGAGGCGTGCTGATCTGTGGCCTTGCTAGGGCGTGATTGACGACGATGGCTTCTTTACCCTGCACGCCATCGCGGTAAGTGTCTGCCCAGTTTTGGAGGGTTTGATAAAGTGCTGAGTGGTCATTGCTGCCAGCCGGAACGCTATAGAGGATGGGGGTGACACCTTTGGCCTCCCATTGTTTGGTTTGACGGTGCTCCTGTCCCGGCTCACAACCGCCCAGAGTCCAAAACTGCTGTGTGCTTTCACCTAACATTCGGTCGGCAGCCAGCGCATCCATCATGTAGCGCAGCACTGGGTCCTTGATGCTGTAACCCACGAAGCAGACCACATAGTTGCGGAACAAATCGCTCACGAATCGAGCCGCCCAGCGCTCAGTGAGGTAGGCCAAACCGAAGTCACCACTGGTAACCACCAGACGGTTCAGTGCAGTGTCGTCTGCCTTATCGGGTAACAAGCCATGCAGATAGACCAGTCCATTCCAACGGCTGTTCTTTGGGATAGGTAGCATGGGGGCGGTGTAAGCTTGGAACGATTGGCCCATGCGTTTGGCTGCCACATGAAAGATGCGGTCGAAGTTAGTGGTAACCAGCCGCAGGGCCCCCTCGCGGTTACACGCTAGACGCAACAATGCAGTCTGCATGTCAGTGGCCCCTTTGCGACGGAGCTTTGGCGTCAGAGCCAGTGCCAGTGCCAGTGCACGACGGACTGCTAGACGCCCCCCAGGCAAGCGGCGCTCAAGTAAATCTAATGTGGAGTCATACTGCCCGCTATTGAATGCCTCGTCCTCAATCTCAGAACGTGTCGTCCCATTTAATCGGTAGATCTCCTCTACCAATCCCTTGAACAACGGTAAACCGGCTGGGTAGGAAATTCCTGCCCCACAGAAAAACACCACTCGACCTTCCTCATGCGCTTGTAAGAGCGCATCCGGAATGTCGGGACCATGGGGGACAAATTGCATTTAATCTGTTTCCTATCCAATGCGCGCTTGCGCGTTACCATTCCTGATTACTGCTTAGGCCAGCTCTGCCCAACGAATGAGTGGAACTTTAAGGGCCTTGGGTGATACCTAGATGTCGGATGGGTATGGTACAACAAGATTCATCCGGGGGTGGATCATGAAAATCGCACCAGCATATTGTGCATCTCGAATAGAACACAAATCGCAATATTCTCTCTTTGCATGATGCACCAGCATGGCTTCATATGGACACAAAATGATAACGATCGCCGCAGGCGAACACTAATTTGAGCGGTTGATAATTGAGCAACCGAAAGGATCGCTTGTAACGGGACAAAGGTTTTTGTGTTTTTCGTGACTGAGCTGCTGGCGTGGGTACCCGCCACTCACTGCTCAATCCCTTGTCACTGTTGGGTTTGCCGCTTAACTTAATACTCATGACCACATCAAAACGATCCTACCAGGTCAGAAAAGCGATCACCTGAAAGTGATCATCACGGTGGACGATCGCTTTTTCAGGAAATTGCTTGTCAGATAAGGGGTTGACGCCGAGGAGGCATGAGAAAAACGATCCTATTTTTGCCCTGGGACAGCACTGCCAAAAGCGATCGTTTTGCCGCGTTTTTTGGGGGGCAGGCAGAGCTACAGCCTTCGTAATCACTGGGTTGTGAGAAAATACGGCCACGTTCTGTAATCAGGAGCGCTTGTAACAGATAAAGTGATCATTTTAGGGATGCTCACTCAGGGATTTTTTCCAACTCCCAACCCCATGGTTCATTTGGTGCGCCCCTAGGGTATGAGGCGAAACGCCAACCTACCTGTTTCAGAACAGTATTCAAACGGCGAAAAACCATCCTGTGATTTGAGTAATCCAAGTCGTAGAAATCTGTCAGCTCCTCACAGGTCACACCAGGGTCTGTAGCCACGATCAGAATGTGGGCATGGTGGGGGTGCCATTCCAGTGCGCTGACAAGGTGCGCCAAGTGATTAATCGGTCCCAGTTTGGCAATGGCCCGGTTTCGTTCTGCTCGTTCCAAACTACGCCGGTTATACTGCCCGGTTTTTCGTGCCCAGGTTTCCCAGAATGGAGTAATGAGCCCAACACCAGGGGCAGGCTTACAAATCTTATGTAGCAGTTTACGTTGGCGATCGGCTTGTTTTTGCTCCTGCTGACGCAGTTTTTCCTCTCTGGCAATCTCCTTGGTGAACATTTCGTCAAGCTCCGCGAACATTCGTTTATCCTCCAGTGTTAAGTTGGTCAAGAACCCTCGTCCCCATGTAAGTTGTGCATCCCACTGGTCAGGCCATCTATCGAACTGATCGGCCTACTAGGGAAAGCCCTCTTTCACTCTATATATGGAAAAAAAGGTGGTGACAGTGATGAAATGGTTACAACTTCCGCAAACCCGTGCCACAACAGGGTTTGTCTGTCACCACCCAGTAGTAAATTGTGTGGTGGCTGGTGGTGACAGACATTGGTCGTCACCACTGTCTCCACTTTGTCACCAGCATGAATCCATTAAGGTGGTGACAGCTTTATCCCTTTATTCATCAGGCTTACGGCTCTATTAGGTGGCAGTGTCACCAGTGTCACCACCGTTTTTGCGTTGTTTAATTGCGCGTGCCTAAATGCTCGAAAAGGGGCAAAACACAGTAACCACTTACTCCTGGCTGGCCCTAATCTTCATCTCCTGAGCCGCTGGCCTCATCGGCGAGCACTCGCTCCGTCAGCAGGTAAATCCATACCCGGCTACCCATGCCGGGCAATCGGGCTTGCCGCTGCAAACGCTTCCTGTCTTTGCTTGCCAGTAGATAGCCAGCATCCATGCACAGTTGCGCTGCTCGCTTGGAATTGCGTCCCTTGGTGATTTCGGCCCAGCCAGGGGACAAAACAAAGAAACTCACACCAGACGACTCCACCTTACGAAAGCCCACCATATTGGTCGGGCGGTGGCTGGCATCGAACCAGTCCGCAAAACGGCTATGCTGGTGGGCTGTGACAAACTTACGCACCTGCTCCAGTGTGGCGGCATCCTCCTTGTTGCCAAGGTGGCCACGTTCCGCCAGCCACGCTTTGAGGCAGACCCGCACCGATCTGATTGCCTCCCCCTCAGGCCAGCCCGTTACCCCCAAACGGGTTGCCAGTTCACCGGCAGCGGCCACCAGCGCAAACCGGTTTATGGCACGGCCTACCTGGTTGCCCGCTCCCTTCGGAGTCAGCTCATCGGCAAGACGTTTGATCTCCTCCATCAGGTGCTCGCGGTGCAGTTCCATATCGGCGGCCAGGGCCTCGGCATAGGCTCGGAATGCGGTGCCATGCTGGTGGTCTGCGTTGGCCTTGAGCCTATCGGCAAAGGTGCGCCCACCGTCCATGCCATGCAGCAACTCAAACGCGCCATGGTACCCGGTGTCGCTGGGGATCTGGATGGTGCGAACCTCCATCCCTGCCTGGGTGCGCTGACCAGCACTGGCGGCATGATCCTCCAATGACAGCTCGCCGGTGGACAGGAACAGCAGCCGCCACGCCTTGCGCTCCCTCAGTTCGCCGTCTTGCTTGCTGCGGCCCTTACCTTGCCCGTTCGCCAGCATGTAGGCCACCTGTCCCGCCTCGCGTCCATCCAGCTCCCCCAGCTCATCAAGGCAGAGCAGGGCGTCATTGCGACGACTGGCGATCCCCTCAATAGCGTTACCGGTTGCCCGCCATGTCTGGGCGTAACGGTCTGGGCCTCCATACACACTGGCTGCGGCCTTCATGATGGTGGTCTTACCGTCCGTGCTCTCACCCTTGAGGTGAAACCCACCTCCCTCCATACCCACCAGCGACAGTAGGGGTGCGGCAAAGGCCAGTGACAGCGCAAAACAGAGACGGGAGTTGCCCACGGCCAGCCCTGCAACCCCCTGTTGCCACTCGGCCAAGGTGCCGCGCTCGGTAAAGTCACTGGCAGCGTATCCCGCCGTTTGCAGGATCACCCCCTCGGCATCTGGCCCGATCGCCCCACTAGGCAGCACATAGGCGTGGCCATGCCAGCCGGTACGCTCCACACAGGTGATCCGCTGCTGTGGCTGACAGCTCATCAGATAGGCGTTCAGCTTGCGCTTGTGG
Source organism: Aeromonas popoffii (assembly GCF_037818705.1). Taxonomy (NCBI): domain Bacteria; kingdom Pseudomonadati; phylum Pseudomonadota; class Gammaproteobacteria; order Aeromonadales; family Aeromonadaceae; genus Aeromonas; species Aeromonas popoffii. The sequence continues at coordinate 2,880,927 of NZ_CP149129.1, forward strand.
CCCAGATCAATGAATGGCAAGCCAGCATCCAGCAGGGCGGCAAACACCTCGTCACCGTTGCGCGGTACCAGGGAGCGGACAGGCATAGCCCACTGACGAGCACGCCCGGCACTGTCCTGCCACGCAAGCAAGCGACCATAGCCCCGCCCATGTTCATCAGAGGTTTCAGCCAATACCCAGATCGGACTGGCTATGGGGATCAGTTCTTGTCGGGCATCCTCGCCACGCCCCACCAGTTCCAAAGCGCAAAGGCGATCACCGTGGATCTCGAACCCTACCGGCAGGGCTGAGCCTTCGTTTGCGTCACCATCGCAGGCAGGATGCAGCGGTACAACTTCTGCCCGGGTACCCACAGCTTCCTTCTGGACAGTCTCTTGGGTCGCGCTGGTGACCGGCGTAGTTCTGGCACTCATGATGGTCCCTTGTGTTTCAGTCAGCCCATGGGCTTGGTGGTAATCGTTCCAATCACCGGCAGCAGGTGGCAGGGCCACCAGTCCGCCTACTGCCATGGCTGCTTGTTCGGCCTTGGCCTTGCCGGGATTTCCGTTGGTACCTTCGTCATTGTCACCACAGATAAGGATCTGGGCCTTTGGATGCTGACGGCGGGCAATCTCGGCTACGGCCATTAGGTTGCCGCAATCCATGGCGCAATAAACGGTCGTCCCCGCAGCCAGATGAACCGATAGCCCGGTTGCATAGCCCTCCACCACGGCCACCAACTCACCGCCCCTAATGTAATGACATGCTCCGGTCTTCTGTCCCCCATACAAGAATCGCTTGCTACCGTCATGGCCGATTAGTTGAACGTTAACCAGTTCGCCTGCCTCATTGGTGAGTGGGATCACTAGGCTACCGGGCTGGAAGTTTTCGCCCCCCTCACGGATTAGGGTGCGATTCACTACGCACGGGCGCGAGCCCAAGCCTTTGCGCTCAAGGTAGGGGGATTGGCTCTGCTCACTGTCGCGGATGATGTCCGCAGCACGGCGAGCAGCCTTCTGACGCTTTTGCTGTTTCTGTTTTCGCTCCAGCTCAGCTTTAGCTTGTTGGTGCTGGTGGAAGAACTCACGTTCGACCGGATCAAGTCCACCAGCAGACAAGCCCACCAACGGGGCGATCAGAATGGCCGCTTGTTTGACGGTTTTCCCCATTGCCTTGACCACCAGATCCAGCCCATCACCCGCACCACATTGGTTACAAATCCAGGTACCGCGCCCCGCCTTGTCATCAAGCCGGAACCGATCACGCCCCCCACAAGCAGGACAAGGGCCATGTTTGCCACGGCTCGGGGTATCAATTCCCATCATCGCCAGCAACTCAGGCCAACGCCCACTGGCAGCGGATGCCACATCGGTAACGAAGGTTGCTGAATAGTTCATTGCACCTCCCCAACCAATACAGCCACCAGTTCATTAAAAGCCCGGTCATCTAATCCGGCCTTCATCTGTCGGGCATAAGAGCGAGTAACCACAACGGCGATACCTTGGCTCTGCGCTATGAAGGTGGCCCGCGCCTTGCGGCTGGTGAACGCACTAAGTACTCCAACTTGGGAACGTCTGCCGGTTCGGGGATTGGATAGGCCGTAGAAAGTTTCTGTCTGGCTATCGGCAGCCCATGAAAAGTAGATCATGCGCTTCTCCGATAACACACAAATTCCCTTCCATTCCTATTGCCATAAAGTAAATTTGATGTAAGGGTTGCCTTGGGTAAGTGATACACACGAAACCCAGCTGAATGTCGAATAATTTTCATATAATATGTCTTACGCAAAAAATGGGCTTACAGGTCGCCAAACTCGAAGGCCCATTGGTTGACTCTGCGTCCCCTTGGGTAATCTAGGGGACGTTTTTATTTATCATTTTCATAATGGCACTTAGCTGTTATCCCCTCTCATTTGCATCCGTTGCTCCGGCAATAGACCTGCAAGCCATGCTCCAAAAAGTGGGCGACAAACATACATCCTCTTACCTGCCATACGCACACAGCGATTCAATCCCAAAATTCGATCTCGTTTCCAAAAAAGTGTTTTCACTTGGGAATAAGTAAATTGCGGATACTCAACTGGCAATTCCTGAACAGGAACCCAATTACTAAGGTTAATTGCGTGCTGCTGAATATCTTGTTCATTCATAATTCTCACTCCATGGTTTTATAAATACCGTTAATCACACGGTAGGATGTCTGCGGTTGTTGCCAGTCATTATCCAGAAACGGAGGGAGATCGCAACTACTTGATACCAAAGGACTTATTGGCTCCAAATTTCACACTCATGGCGCTAATTTGGCCCCAAAAGGTAATTATTGGCGCTACATTTTGCACTTGTGGCGCTAATTAGGCCCACAAAATCTATTATTGGATCTCCTTGGTGCTTCCCCAAGGTGATTATTGGCGCCATATTTCACACTTATGGCGCTAATTTGGCCCACAAGGCGATTATTGGCGCTACATTTCGCACTTATAGCGCTAATTTTGTCCAACTAATGCCTTATTGGATCTGATTGGTATTTAGCCTCCAACTTCAGAAAAAACGCGGTCGATCAATTTTGTTTTATGCTCGACACACAGATGTGCATATCGCTTTGTCATATTGAGGCTCTTATGGCCCAGAGCATCCGCAATCTCTAACAGCCCTGCCCCGGCCATCGCCAAAAATGAAGCACATGAGTGCCGCAAGTCGTGAAAGCGAAAATTATCCAATCCAGCGTCTCGCTTTGCAGATTTCCAGCGGTAATCAAAATGAAGAAATGGCCCTTGCCCACTTGCGTGTGGGAACAGGTGGCCACTACCTACCTCACGGAACTTTTCCAATTCAGCGATAACGGGTGGCGTAAGCGGGAGCACTCTTCTCTCACTGTTCTTTGTTTTGGCTAGGTAAGCAGTTTTGGTCTGAAAATCGATGTCAGACCAGCGTAACTTAATCAGCTCTGAGCGACGAGCACCGGTTGTCAATGCTGTAATCACGAGCAAATACAGGCGCTCCCATTCGCTTTTTTTTACCGCCTCAAGCAACTTAGCCAACTCACTTTCTGTTAAAAATCGAATGATGGCGTTGTTCTCTGGTAGTTGGCGGATTTCACGACATGGGTTGTGCTTGATGTCGTACTCCTCATTACAAAATTGGAATACGGCTGACAGCATCATCTTTCTACGATTGCAGGTGGCAGGGGCTTTCCCCTCATAACGGAGGGAATCAAGGCAGGTTTTGATATCTCTGCGGCTGATTTTGCCCAATGGCTTGTTCCCTAAACGTTCAGTCCACCACGAAAGGCGATTAGCCATATTGGGATCTCGACCGGTATAGCGCTCAAGGTATTCAGAGACAGCTTCAGTAAGCGTGAGAGTATTGAGTGTATGATTGGTTAGGATGTGTGCGAAATCAGCATCGAGCATAAACTGCGCTGCGAATCGTTCTGCATCTTTTTTGACTTTGAAGGACTTGGTGATGCGACTACCTTGGTGGGTTACATCCACACGATAGGTAGTGCCTTTGACACCCTTACGGGTTTGAATCTTTGCCATTTTTGTTGTTACTCCGCAAATTTCCACCAAATATGGTGTTGAAATGGATGTAACAACCGCAGCATGTATGGCGCTATTTAACGCCAACCTGTTGATTATACAGGATTTTTGTTGGTGCCCGAGGCCGGAATCGAACCGGCACGCCTCGAAAAGCGAGGGATTTTAAATCCCTTGTGTCTACCGATTTCACCACTCGGGCACCGCAACCGGTATCAAGTCCGCGTGGCGGACTTGTCTATATGGAGGCACGTTCCGGAGTCGAACCGGACTAAACGGATTTGCAATCCGCTGCATAACCGCTTTGCTAACGCGCCATGCAAAAGAGAGTTGGCTCTCTATTGTCTGAATTTGGAGCGGGAAACGAGACTCGAACTCGCGACCCCGACCTTGGCAAGGTCGTGCTCTACCAACTGAGCTATTCCCGCATTGGTCTGGCTGACTGCCTGACTACGAGGACGCATTCTAGCGATGTTCCTCGCCCAGTCAACCAAAAATGTTTAATACCCTGATCGTTCGGGTGTTTTTTACCCTTTCACTGCACTTTTACCACTCATGATCGTTTCCCTGCCCCAACGATGGGGAAACGATGCTTTATGCCAGGCAGACACTAGAAGCGGGAGTGGTAGGTCAGATCGCCCCAGGCGGCCTTCATGTACTGGAACATGGACCAGAAGGTAAGCACAGTGGCCACATAAAGCAGCACGTAGGCGAGCCATACCATCCAGATGTCGTACTGCCAGATGAGGCCGGTGAGCGACACCATCTGGATCATGGTCTTCCACTTGCCAATCCAGCTGACAGCCACCGAGGAGCGTTTGCCGAGCTCGGCCATCCATTCACGCAGGGCGGAGATGATGATCTCGCGGCCAATCATGGTCATGGCGGGGATGGTGACCCAGATGGTGTTGTAGTGTTCGACAATGACCACCAGCGCCGCCGCCACCATGATCTTGTCGGCGACCGGATCGAGGAAAGCGCCGAAGGCGGTGGACTGGTTCAGCTTGCGGGCAAGGTAGCCATCAAACCAGTCGGTCGCAGCCGCCAGAATGAAGACGAGGGCCGCCGCCAGATAGGACCACTGATAGGGTACATAGAACAGGATGACGAAGACGGGGATGAGCAAGATCCGAAAAAACGTCAGCAGGTTAGGAATATTTGTCATTATTTTCAGCCACTTCTTGTATGCCGCTACATGGTAGCCCCAAGCCGATCACGGATGCAACCGGACTGGCGCCCGCCTTGGTCTATTAATCCATCAACAACCTCAGGATGCGGGCCATTATGGCATTTGCGGGCCCCCTGCGTCACGGCTCTTGTGCACCCCGAGGCGGGATTGCGGCCACGATTCAGAGCTAATTGGATGAGCTGGGTTGAATGCCGAGTACTCTGAGCCCAGCCCCCGGCTCAGAGCGAGTGCAGGGCATCATGAATGGACTGGGCCAGCTCCTGGCTGATGCCGGGTACCTTGGCCAGTTCATCCACCCCGGCCTTTTTCACCTCCTGCAGCCCGCCCAGATACTTGAGCAGTGCCTGACGACGCCTGGGCCCCACCCCCGGAATATCCTCCAGAGTACTGGTGGTGCGGGCCTTGGCTCGTCTGGCTCGGTGACCCGTGATGGCAAAACGGTGAGATTCATCGCGAATATGCTGAATAAGGTGCAAAGCGGGCATATCTGCCGGCAAGTGCAGCTCTTCGTGGCTCTCCCCCATGATCAGGGTCTCCAGCCCCGCCTTGCGAGTCACCCCCTTGGCGATGCCCACCAGCAGCGGGTATTTGCCGCCGAGGAACTCCAGCTGACGGGCCAGGATCTCCTCGGCGCGGCGCAATTGGCCGAGGCCACCGTCGATAAACAGCACGTCCGGCACCTGGTCCGGCTCCTGCAGCTTGCCAAAGCGCCGCTCCAGCACCTGCTCCATGGCGGCGTAGTCATCCCCCCCCGTGATGCCGTCGATATTGAAACGGCGGTATTCCGAAGAGAGCGGCCCCTCCCGGTTGAACACCACGCAGGACGCCACTGTGCGCTCCCCCATGGTGTGGGAGATGTCGTAACACTCCATGCGGGCAATGGGATGCTCCAGCTCCAGCAGCTCCTCCAGCTGGCTGAAGCGGGCCGTGGTGGTGCTCTTGTGGGCGAGGCGCGAACGCAGCGCCGTCTGCGCATTGATGGAGGCAAGCTTGATGAAGCGGGCCCGCTCGGCGCGGGTACGGCTCACCACCCGCACCTTGTAACCGGCGGTCTGGCTCAGGGTCTCGGCAATCACGCTCTCGTCCTCGAGAGCCACGTCCAGCAACACCTCGCTCGGGATCTGCCTGCCCCCCTGCCCCGACAGATAGAACTGCAGCAGGAAGGATTGCACCACCTCCTCGAGGGGCGTATCGCTCGGCACCTTGGGGAAATAGCTACGCGAGCCGAGCACCTTGCCCTGACGAATGAAGAGCACATGGATACAGGCCGCGCCTTGCTCAAATGCCACCCCTACCACATCCAGTTCATCGAGCACGTTGCCACTCACCGACTGCTGCTCGGTCACCCGGCGCAGCGCCTGGATCTGATCCCGGTAGCGAGCCGCATCCTCGAAGCGCAAATCGCCGCTGGCGGACTCCATCTTGCCCACCAGCTCCCCTATCACCTGCTGATTTTTGCCCGCCAGAAACAGCTTGGCCAGCTCCACCTGCTGGGCATATTCCGCCTCGCTCACCAGCCCCGCCACGCAAGGGCCAGCGCAGCGTTTGAGCTGATAGAGCAGGCAGGGACGGGTACGGTTGGCATAGACAACATCCTCACACTGGCGCACCGGGAAGATCTTCTGCATCAAATGCAGGCTTTCGCGCACGGCGCCGCCCGAGGGGTAAGGGCCGAAGTACTCCCCCCTCACCTTGCGGGCGCCGCGATGGACGCCGATGCGGGGGTGCTGGTGCCCTGTGATAATGATCCAGGGGTAGGATTTATCGTCCCGCAGCAGCACGTTGTAGCGCGGCTGGTACTGCTTGATGAGGTTGTGCTCGAGGATCAGCGCCTCTGTCTCCGTGTGGGTCACCATCACCTGGATATCAGCGATCTGGCGTACCAGGGTGTGGGTCTTGATGCTGTCGACCCGGGTGCGAAAGTAGGAGGCGAGCCGTTTTTTCAGATCCTTGGCCTTGCCCACATAGATGACGGTGCCACCGCTGTCATACATGCGGTAGACACCGCTCTGGTGAGTCACGGCACTCAGAAAGGCCTTGCTGTCAAAAAGGGGCTCGGGAGAAAGGGTCATCAGCTACTCGGCTCAACACAAAAGGGCGAAAACGATAGAGCTCAACATCAACGGGGAGAGCATACTGCGCCAGGCCAGCGACATGCAAAAAGGCGGCACCCGCCGCCTTTTTGACTCCCCTCCACCCGCTTACAGGGTGTCGGCGTCCAGCATGCCATAGCGAATGGCCAGATGGGTCAGCTCCACATCACCGTTGATGTTGAGCTTGCTGAACAGGCGGTAACGGTAGCTGTTGACCGTCTTCGGGCTCAGGTTCAGCTGCTCGGAGATGTCGGTCACCTTCTGGCCCTTGGTGATCATCATCATGATCTGCAGCTCGCGCTCGGAAAGGGACTTGAAGGGATTTTCATCCGCCGACGCAAACTGGCTGAGGGCCATCTGCTGGGCGATCTCCGGGGAGATGTAACGCTGGCCCGAGTGCACCAAGCGAATGGCGTGGATCATCTCGTCCGGGGCTGCGCCCTTGGTGAGATAACCGGCGGCACCCGCCTGCATCACCTTGGTGGGAAAGGGATTTTCTGAATGAATGGTCAGCACTATGATGCGCACATCGGGCCGGATCCGCAGTATCTTGCGGGTCGCCTCCAGGCCGCCGATGCCCGGCATGTTCATGTCCATCAGGATCACGTCTGGATGGTGCTGACGACAGAAGGTAACTGCAGCTTCCCCGCTCTGCACCTCGCCCACCACCTTAATCCCGCGGACATCTTCCAAAATGCGTCTTATCCCTGTACGCACCAACTCATGATCATCGACCAGGAATACATTTATCACCCAAACACCCCGTTTTTTATCTCGTTATATGCCAGTTAGGGTTAACACGGCGTCTTGCATCATAACCAAACTCGCTGGTTTGGCAAACCATGGGCGGGAAAAGTTTGAACGTGCTCATAAATGACGTTTGTAATCAAATAATTATGTAAGGATTCAACACAAAAAACGGCGCCCGCAGGCACCGTTCAGAGTCACATCGGTGGTGCTGGCATCAGTTCGCCAGCAGCGCACGCACCTTGTCCAGATCGGCCTGGGTATCCACCCCAACCGGCGGTGCTTGCAGCGCCTGGGCCACGTGGATTTTCTCCCCGTACCAGAGCACCCGCAGCTGCTCCAGCGCCTCAACCTGCTCCAGCACGCTCGGTGCCCAGTCCACATAGCGCTGGATAAATCCGGCGCGATAGGCGTAGATGCCGATATGACGCTGATAGTGGCCGCCAATCTGCTCGTGGCGCCCAACAGCGCGATCACTGGCAGCAAAGCGATCCCTGTCCCAGGGAATGCAAGCGCGACTGAAGTAGAGGGCGTAGCCATCCTTGTCAGTCACGACCTTGACCGCGTTGGGATTGAACGCCTCCTCCGCATCCTCGATGGGCACAGAGAGGGTAGCCATGGGTGCCGTCGCAGCGGCCAGGTTATCGGCCACCTGACGTATGATGGCTGGCGGAATGAGCGGCTCATCCCCCTGCACATTGACGATGATGGTATCGCTGGCAAAGCCGTAGTAGCGGCACACTTCTGCCAGACGCTCGGTGCCGGACTGGTGATCCTGCGAGGTCATGCACACCTCAAAGCCTGCGAGCGCGGCGCAGGAGGCCAGCGCGCTGCCTACCCGCTCGTCATCGGTGGCGACGATCACCCGATCCGCACCGGATTGCAGGGCCTTTTCCACCACGTGCTGCACCATGGGCTTGCCATGGATGTCTGCCAGCGGCTTGCCCGGCAAGCGGGTGGAGGCGTAGCGGGCAGGAATGATCACCACGAAACTCATGACGGCATCTCGTCGCTATTAAGATGACGGGCGCGATTCTCCAGCAGCACAGGGATCCCCTCCTCCAGCGGATAGGCCAGCTTGTCGAAACGGCAAACCAGCTCGTGTACGGCCTTGTTGTAGTGCAGCTTTCCCTTGCAAACCGGGCAGGCGATGATGTCGAGCAATTTGATATCCAGTGCCAAAACGAAACTCCTTCAACGATGTCGAGCAAGCGACTATCTCGAGCGTGCCAGGATGCCGGGCACGCTATGATGTCGAGCCATTAATAGTCTAAAAACGTGAGCCAACTCGCGGCTCCTTCCACTCTGTCGAACGTGCCATGATGCCGGACAAGCCAGCATGCCGCCCTTCAGTGTTCAGAGCCGGCAGCGGGCGCCCTTGCCAGATTCAATTTCTGCAACAGACTGTCGAGCAAAGAGGCTGGCAACTCGGCACTGACCGGCAGATACCACCAGTTTTCCAGCGCAAAACCCCGACACTTGACCGCGTCTTTTTCGGTCATCAGCAGCGCCCGCTCGCCGAAGCGGGCGAGCAATTCATCCCGCTCAAACGCTTGATGATCCGCATAACCGACGCTCTGCTGAAGCTCATAACCAAGACTGGTCAGAGTGGCGAAGAAACGGGGGGGATGGCCTATACCGGCCAGGGCATCCACAACGCGGGGCAAGGGCCCGCTGGCGGGCACGTCATCGCGCACCCGGCGCGGCACATCGGCCACCAGCCGCATGGGATACTCCCCTCTGGCTGGCGTACCGCCGTTGCAGAGGATGGCATCCACCCGTTTAAGCCGGGTCACGGGTTCGCGCAGCGGCCCCATGGGTAGCAGGCAGGCGTTACCAAAACGGCGTACCCCGTCCACCACCACCAGTTCGATGTCGCGTGCCAGTCCATAGTGCTGCAGGCCGTCATCTGTGATGATGATGTCCACCTCACCACCTTGTTCCAGCAGACGCACCGCATCGGCCCGCTTCGGTGCTACCACCACGGGACAGCCACAGCGACGGGCGATGAGCACGGGCTCGTCACCCGCCTGCGCCGTGCTGCTGTTGGCATCGAGCCGGTAGGGATAATAGGGCGCCTTGCCACCATAGCCGCGACTCACCACCCCGGGCCTGAACCCGCGGGCTTGCAGCTGTTCCACCAGCCAGACCACGACCGGGGTCTTGCCGTTGCCACCCACCGAGATATTGCCCACGACAATCACCGGCAGACTGGCCCGATAGGCCTTGAACCAGCCACGCCGATAGGCGACGCGACGGGCGCCGCTGATAATGGCAAACAGCAGGGCAACAGGGGCCAGCAACCAGCGCCAGCGGCTCTGGCCATACCAGAGTTGCTGCAGCATTAGCCCTTGTTACCCGCAGCAACGTTACCAAACTGGATGGCGCGCAGCTGGGCATAAGTGCCCTGGTTGGCCATCAGGACTGCATGGTTGCCACGTTCGACAATATGACCCTCGTCGATCACCAGGATCTCGTCCGCCTTCTCTATGGTGGAGAGGCGGTGAGCGATCACCAGCGAGGTGCGCGCCTTGCACAGCTCGTCGATGGCAGCCTGGATGTGACGCTCGGACTCGGTATCGAGCGCCGAGGTCGCCTCATCCAGCAGCAACACGGGGGCATCGCGCAGCAGGGCACGGGCAATGGCAATACGCTGACGCTGACCACCGGACAGTGACGCTCCATTCTCACCGACCACGGTCTCGTAACCCAGCGTCATCTTGCTGACGAACTCGTCGGCATGGGCAATACGGGCCGCCTGCTGGATCTCTTCCAGGCTGTAGCGCTCTTCCGCCGCATAGGCGATGTTACTGGCGACCGTGTCGTTGAACAGGTGCACGTGCTGGGAGACCAGAGCGTACTGTTTGCGCAGCTCGCTCAGGCGGTACTCGCGAATATTGACACCATCCAGCAGGATCTCGCCCTGCTCTACGTCGTAGAAACGGGTCAACAGGCTGGCGATGGTGCTCTTGCCGGAGCCGGAACGCCCCACCAGGGCCACGGACTTACCCGCTTCCACCTTGAAGCTGACGTTGTTCAGGGCCGGCATGTCCTTGGTCGGGTAGGTGAAGGTGACGTTGCGAAACTCGATCTCGCCACGGGCGCGATCCAGGGTACGGGTACCGGTATCCTCTTCCGGGGAGGTGTCGAGCAGACCGAACAGGCTCTGACAGGCAGTGATACCGCGCTGGAACTGGTTGTTCACGTCGGTCAGACTTTTGAGTGGCTTGAGCAGCATCATCATGGAGGTGACCATGACGGTGAAGGTACCCGCAGTCAGGGTCGCCTTGACCGAATCTATGGTGGCCACGTAGAGGAACACGGCCAGGGCAATGGAGGCCACCATCTGCACTATGGGGCTGCCGATAGCATCGGCGGCGACCATCTTCATGGTCTGCTGGCGCATGCGGTTGCTGACGCAGAAGAAGCGTTTCTCTTCGACCTGCTGGCCACCGAACATCAGCACCTCTTTGTGACCCTTGAGCATCTGCTCGGTCGAGGTGGTGATGTCACCCACAGCCTGCTGGATGTGGCGGCTGATCTTGCGAAAACGGCGGCTGATGAGGCCAATCAGAATGCCCACCAAAGGGCCCACCACCAGGAAGATCACCGACAACTGCCAGGAGTGCCAGAACATAAGACCGAGCAGACCGACCACGGTTGCCCCTTCCCGCACCAGCGAGACCAGCGTTGAACTGGCGGCAGAGGAGACCTGGCTGGCGTCATAGGTCACCTTGGCCAGCAGGTTGCCGGTGTTCTGGCGGTCGAAGAAGCTCATGGGCATGGCCATCAGGTGGCGGAACACCTGCTGTTGCAGTCGCATCACAACATGGTTGCCGACCCAGGCCATGCAATAGTTGGAGAGGAAGGTAGCGCAGCCACGCAGGGCAACGATGCCGAGCACGAAGAAAGGCATCCATTTCAATACGTTACTATCATTGCCATTGAGGCCCTGATCGATCAGTGGCTTGATGGAGTAGACGAAGGTGGTATCCACAGCGGCATAGCCCAGCATCCCTATGATGCCGCCGACCAGACCCAGCTTGCGATCCCGGACATAACCGAGCAGACGCTTGAAAATGGGCCAGCTGTCTTGTGAGGTTTCTTGTTGCATGAATAGCCGTTAATAAGGGAAATGACGGGGTATTCTAGCCAAAGCTTGGGCATCCACCAAGCACCGCCATCTCGAGAGCCAGAGTCATAACGGGAAATGACGGATTAATGGCCTCGCCAACACTTGCGCATCCACCCAACATCGCCATCTTGACAGCCAACACCCGGCCCCATACAGAGGGAGATGATGGATTATTCCCTGACCGGCTCCGGGTCAGCGGCCCCTCGCAGCTGCGGATCCGGGCGGGACATGGCAGAGGGTAACGTGGGCCAGCCCACGGGACGCCACCAGGCGCCGCCCCGACGATACCAGGGACCATGGTCGCGCTCGGCGCGAATGCCAAGTCCGTCAGCCAGAGGTTCAACCAGGATGGCGCCATCCAGCCCTGTGACCCACTGACTGGCCTGCCGATACCGGGCCACCACCTCGGGACGGGGAAAGCCCCACTGATTAATAAATCCTGCGCTATGCACCACATAGCGGGCATTCACCGCCGTGACGAAAGCCGGGGTGGACGAGGTCCGGCTGCCATGATGAGGGCTCACCAGCAGAGTACTGGCCAGCTCGCCCCGATCCAGTGCCAGCAGACGGCGTTCAGCCTCCTGCTCTATGTCTGCACTGAGCAGGATGCGCCGGTTACCGTCGCTTATCTGCAACACGCAGCCGTCATTGTTGTGGCCACGCCCCGGCTGCTCGGGCCAGAGCACGACAAAATCGAGCCCCTGCCAGCGCCACCGCTGGCCACGACGGCACAAGGTGGTGAGCTTGCCAAACTCGAACGAGGAGAGCTCATGACGCACCGGTAGCGCCCGCAATATCGCCCGGCGGTTGCCGGCGTGATCCCTGTCCTTGTGGCTGATGATGAGATAATCCAGCACCTGCACGTCGAGCCGGTTGAGCACCGGCAGGATAGCGGCATCCGCCATGTTGTAGCCACCGGGATAACGATCCCCGGTGTCATAGAGGATGCCGCGCTCCCCTCGGGTGATCAGCACAGACAAGCCCTGCCCCACATCCAGCACCCGCATTTGCCAGCGCACTGGCGTGGGCCAGGCAGCGAGCAAAAGGGCCGCGACCACAGGAATAAGTAGCGGGCGAGCCCCCGGCACATGCCAGGCGCCCCAGAGCAGGGTCAGCAGGGCGCTCACCGGCATCACCCAGCCCGGCACCGGCCACCAGAGCTGCCACTGACTGGCCAGCTGCGTGAGCACCCACAACACCCACTGCAACCCCAGATCCGCCAGCCAGAACAAGCCGTGGGCCAGCCAGCCCCAGAGTGGCGCCAGCAGGACGCCGATCAGCGCCAGCGGAATGATCCCGATGCAAAACAGCGGCAACGCCAGCAGGTTGAGCAGGAGCGCCAGCGGCGCTATCCCCTCGAACAACGCCAGTTGCAGCGGCAGCAAGCCGATCAGCAGCAAGCCTTGCAGCCGCACCAGACCGGGTTTGGCCTCCATATAACCCGCCGCCAGTAGCAGGGCTACCGCCATAAACGAGAGCCAGAAGCCGGCCGAGTAGAGGGCGAAGGGATCCCACAACACCAGCACCACAAAGGCCCACAACCAGATGCGATAAGCGGGCCACTCTCGCCGGCGCCAGCGCAGCAGGCTCCACACCAGCACCATGATGAGGGCCCGCTCCGTGGCCACCGCAAATCCCGCCAACCAGCTGTAGACAGCGGCAAACAACAGGGCGACCAGTATGGCCCCGCGTAACCCGAACAGCCGCCCCAACCACCAGCCCAGCACAGCCACCAGCGCGATGTGCTGGCCCGAGATGGCGATAATATGGGTCAGTCCGCTGCCGCGAAACAGCGTCCACTGCTCATCCGTGATACCGCTCTGCTCGCCAAAGGTGAGTGCCGACAACAGGGGAGCATGGGTAAGCCCCTGCCAACTGGCGGCGGCCTCAGCCAGCCAGCGCTCTCGCAAGCCCGGCGCGGCGGCTTGCGTCTCGATGATGCGGCGCAGGTTACCGGTGGCGGTGATCCCCTTGCCCAGCAACAGACGCCGTCCATCCATTCCCGCCTCGTTGGCCAGCCCATGGGCCGGTTTAAGAGAGACCACCAGCGTCATCCGGCTGCCCGCCGGCAGCGCGGGCAGGGCCTGGTAGGCGTTGATCCTGACCAGCGGCTCAGGGGTCAGCGCCTGGCCATCAAGGGATGCCACCCGCAGCAGCAGCCGGACAAATTTATCGCCCTCGGGCTCTGCACTTTGCAAGCGTGCGGTTATGATATGGCTCACCTGCGCCTCCAGCTGATCCAGCCAGGCGAGCCGGTACTGCAAACTGACCTGCATCCAGAGGATGCCGAGCAGCAGAAACAGCAGACGCCAGCAACGATAACAGGCGAGGGGGAGCGCGATCAGCAGCATCAGGCCCCCCCATTCCCATGAAGGTAACCATGGCCAGAGTAACGAGGAGCTTGCCCCCAGGGCAAACGACAACAAGCGCAGATCCATGGTGCAAGTATTTAGCAAGGTTTCAATATGCCCAAACGACTCATAAAACGCTGGATGCCTGATCAAGAGAGACTCAAGGAACACAAGCACTTACGGCTGTTCGGCAAGTTGCTGCTCGATGCCAACCTGTGGCATCTCAACCGGCGATCCGCCGCTGGCGCATTCGCGGTCGGCCTCTTCATGGCGTGGATCCCCCTCCCCTGCCAAATGTTGCTGGCGGCCGGTGGTGCCATCGTCTGTCGGGTCAATCTGCCCCTCTCCGTCGCCCTGGTCTGGCTCTCCAACCCCATTACCATGCCGCCCCTGTTTTACTGCGCCTACCTGACTGGTTGTCAGTTGCTGGGCCAGCCTTCCCAGCACATCAATATCGAGTTCACCCTGGCCTGGTTGGTGTCGGTATTCGAGACCCTGGCCCCGCCCTTGCTGCTGGGTTCACTGGTGCTCGCCTTGCTGAGTTCGCTGATAGGCTATGCCTTGATCCGCACCTTCTGGCGCATCAGCACGGTACGCCAATGGCAAAAGCGCAAGGAAGCGCGGACATGCTGAGCCCGTGGTTTGCCCGTTTCAAGATAGATCCGGACACGTTACGCCAACAGAAGTGGTTCGCCCTGTTTGGTGACCGCCTACTGGCACCCGCACTCTGGCAGGGGGGAACACGGGCCCTGAGTGGTGCCGTGGCAGCGGGCCTCTTTGCCTGCTGGATCCCGGTCCCCATGCATTCGCTGATCGCCGTCGCTCTGGCGTTGGCCTTCAGCCTCAACCTGCCGCTAGCCCTGCTGGCAGTCTGGTTCAACAATCCGGTGACGCTCCCTTTCATGTATTTCTATGCCTACCGCACCGGCTGCCTGGTGCTGCACAAGACGCCGGAGCCGTTTCATCTCACCTGGTCCCTGCACTGGCTGGAACACGAGGCCATGACCCTGGTACCTCCCTTCCTGCTCGGCAGCCTCTTGCTGGCGGTGCTGACCGCCGCCAGCGGCGCCGCCCTCACCCTGCTGCTGATGCAACTGGCCAAGCTGGCGCGCGCACGCTGACCGACCCCAGATCAGGAGGACCCCTCTTGTCCTGACAAGGGGTCTCCTCATGTCCCTCTCCCTTGCCCGTCATTGCCAATCGCCCCCCCCCTCATCACCGGGCGACCGGCCCGGGCAAAACCGTCACCCTGCAGGTGCTGGTGTTCTTGTTCGATGAGGCTCACCTGCTGTTCAACAATACCGATGAGGTGCGCACAGCAGGAACGAAAAAGCCCGCCAGGGATCCTGACGGGCTTTTACTGAGTGCATCCATCACCGAGTAATAACGGCTCGCTTACAGCACCTTGACGATGGCCTCGCACAGAGGATCGATGTTGGCGCGGGTAATACCGGCCACGCTGATCCGGCCGGAGCCCACGATGTAGATAGCAAACTCGCTCTTGAGGCGCTCAACCTGATCTTTGGAGAGACCGGAGAAAGAGAACATACCGTTCTGCTCGCGGATAAAGCTGAAATCCTGGCTCACGCCGAGGGCAGCCAGCTTCTCTACCAGCAGCTCGCGCATCTCGCGAATACGCACCCGCATGGCCGCCACCTCTTCCACCCACTCGGCATAAAGGACCGGGTCACTGACGATGGTGGTCACTACGGCAGCGCCGTGTGACGGTGGGTTGGAGTAGTTGGCACGGATGACAGTCTTGACCTGGGTGAAGGCCACATCGGCAATTGCCTTGGTCGCACTGACCAGGGTGAAGGCGCCGACCCGCTCGTTGTAGAGGCCGAAGTTCTTGGAAAAAGAGCTCGCCACCATCAGCTCGTTGTGGCACTCGGCGAAGATGCGCAGACCCTCGGCATCCTCTTCAATACCTCGGGCAAAGCCCTGATAGGCAAAGTCAAACAGCGGCAGCCAGCCAGCAGCAGCACTCTGCTTGGCCAGGGCGCGCCACTGCTCGGCAGTGGGGTCGATACCGGTCGGGTTGTGGCAGCAGCCGTGCAACAGCACCAGCTCACCTGGCTGCACTTCGGAAAGCGAGGCCTGCATGGCGGCAAAATCGAGCCCCTTGGTCGCGGCGTCGTAGTACTTGTACCACTTCACGGTCAAACCGGCGGCCTGGAACACGCTCACGTGGTTGGCCCAGGTGGGATCGGAGATCCAGATGGTCTTGGCCAGACCGTTGCGCACCACGAACTCAGCGGCAATGCGCAGGGCACCGGTACCACCCGGCGCCTGGGCCGTCTTGGCACGACCGCTGGCGATCAAGGCGGAGTCCTGCCCGAACAGCAGTTGCTGCACGATGCGGCCGTATTCGATATTGCCTTCAATACCGAGGTAGTTCTTGGTCTTCTCGTCGGTGAGCAGCTGCTGCTCGGCTTGCTTGACGCAGTGAAGGATAGGGGTGGCACCGGTCTCATCCTTGTAGATCCCGACCCCCAGATTGATCTTGTGGCTGCGAGAGTCAGCGCGGAAGGCTTCGGTCAGGCCCAGGATCGGATCCGCTGGGGCGGCAACAACCTTTTCAAACATGGTATTCCCTGTATTCCGTTGAGTTCGTTGGGTGGCAAAGCGGCTTGTTAAACAAAAGCGCTCATCTGGCGAGCGCTTCGTCAACTCTTTATATCATCGTGCTTCATGGGGGAAAACCGCTTTCTCACCAACATCTGCGGCAATATCAACCGACCGCATGCCACTCTGACGCCAGTGCGCACACCTCGGCGGACAAACCACCATTGGACTCAACCAAGCCGCTACAAGCTGCTAACAAAGGCTTGGGGATCCGGCTCGGTTCCCAGGGGCGACCATCACCCAACGGCTGGGCATAGGCCGACACAATGGGGGAAAAAGCAGTTGGCAACCACCAGCTGGCCGGACGGCCCAACCACTGGGCCAGCGTCAGTGTCCGATCCACCCCGGCAGGATCGAACGAGGTAAGGTGGCTCCACTGCACATTCGGCGGCAGGGCGGCCACTACCTGTTGCAAAGCAACTTGCGCCGCCATGGGCGCCCACACCAGCAAGGTGCCGGGATCAAGGGGCAGCTCGGCAAAGACTCCGACGCTGTCGGTGGTGATCACCCGCTCGATGTTTCCCTCTCCCCAGAGGATCTTGCCAAGACCCGCCAGGGTTCGCTCAGGCAGGGCCACCTCGCCGAGTGCCTGCAGCCAGGGCGCCGCATCGATCAGGGTACCGCCGCAGAAGAACAGGCTGAAGGGCTGCGGCGCACGCAAGCGCAACAGCTGATCGGCGCAGAGCCCAATGCCCTTGTCCTCGAAATCGATCTGCTCGTTTGGGCTGAACGTTGCCCCTGATTTGCGATAGAGCGCAGCCAGCACCCGTTCGTTGACCTGCTCGCCCAACTGCCAGCCCTGAGCGTGCAACCACTCCTCGGGCTCGGGGGGAGCGGTGGCGATCTCGGCCAGCATCAGCTCGCGGGTCAGATAGCGCCGTCCGGCCGGGGTCAGCTCATAGCTGTGATTGCCAAGGGCGAGCAGCAACTGGTTGTCCTTGAGCAGGCCCACCAGCGGCAGATACTGGCGAGCCCGGATCACCAGGGGGGAGTGATCCAGTAGCTGGCGGGCCAGTTCCCGCCAATGCGGGTGACTGAAGTCAATCAAGCGTCATCCTCCCCTGTTTGTCGAACGTCCTTCAACGAGTTGAATAATCTAGCGATTCACTGGCGAAGAGCCAAGGACAAAAAAGAGACAACGTGAGCTGGCGCAGCATCAATGCGAGGCAAAAATATCAGAGCAATAGAAGAGAAAAGAGGCGGGAATAGATAAAACAAAACGGCCAAGCAAGCTTGGCCGTTTATCAACTAAATCAGCACTCAGGCTAGATTAGAAGTTGTATTGCAGGGCAACAGTCCACTCGTCGTCCAGATTGTCGATACCCTGGATTTTGTACTCGGTGTACGCCTTCAGCTTGGAAGTGAAGTTGTACTGAACACCCAGCAGGAATTCATCAACCTGGTCTTTGTACTCTGCGCCAGCAGCACTGGAGTTAACCTTGACTTCTTTGAAGTTGTAGCCAGCCAGCAGGGTCCAGGCATCAACGTTGTAAGAAGCGGCCAGCTCGTAACCACGGCCCTTGTCTTTGTCACCACCAGTGGAGCTGTCATAGCTCAGGTCGCCGCGGGTGAAAGCACCGGCGAAGTAGAAACCGTTGATGGCGTAGTGTGCGCCCAGTGCCCACTCTTCCTTGTCACCGGTATGGTTGTTTGAGGTGCTTTCCAGGTCGGAATAGGCATAACCAGCGTTCAGACCCAGACCGAAGTCGAAGTCATAGCCAGCGGCAGCGGCATAACCGTAGTTACGCTTAACATCCGGACCATAAATGGCAACTTCTTTGATGCCCTGACCCATGTCAGTCACTTTGACGGCTTTGTCATCATTGGTCTGATAGGAGAGCTTGCCCTTGAAACCACCAATGGCGTTGGAGTAGATGATCTGGCCTTCTTGACGACCGTCGTAGAAGTTACCTACGCTACCCCATTCATTGAAGATATCGGTCGCTTCCAGCACGTCGTAGAACGCGGTATCGGTCTGACCGAAGATGATCTTGCCGTACTGGGTACCATCGAAGCCAACATAGATATGACGGGAGTCAAACTTGTTGTCGGAGTTTTCAGCAGAAACTTGCCACTCGGTCTTGGCGATACCGGACCAGGTGTTGTTCAGAGCAACTTTACCGGACCAGCCCAGACGGGAAGAACCAATCAGCTCACCATCAACGTCTTTGTAGCCAGAAGCGTCATTAGCATCAGCTTTGTTGTGCTCACCGTAGTAGTTAGCCTGAACACGGCCGTATATGTCAAAAGTGGTACCGTCTTTGTCATAGATCACTGCAGCGTTAGCGGCAGATGCAAACAGAGCCGGGATAGCAATAGCCAGAATTGTCTTTTTCATAGTTTCCAATGCCTACTGTAATTAAACACTAAGTTGTTGTTATTCCCTGTGTTAGCGATGTTCTTTGCATCACTATGCGATCGAGACTAGCACCGGGTTTTCCAATCCGCAATGAAAAAACTTGGAACTTCTTACGAAAAGCATGGTCATAGCGGAAAATTTGTGACCTGAATCGCACATTGTTTGCACCTTTTGGGAAAACGTTTACAGCGATAATGGCTGGCTTTAGTGGCCTATTCTGGTTAATTATCGCTCAGTGACGAGGACTCGCCTTATAAATAGAAGAAGAGGTCTGATCTGTGCGTTGCACCATGCCTCGACCCGGGTTGGCAGTTACGGGTATCCTGTCCTTCTTCACCCCCGCAACGGTCTTTTCTTTCATGCTGTCTACCCGCCTCAAAGCCGCCATTCGCAATACCTATCGTCAAATCGCCGATGGGTTACCCGGTTTTGTGCCGCGCAAAGAGCAGAATTTTCTGGTGGCGGAGATCGCCAAGACCCTGACAGGGGAATATGACAAGCAGCGTCGCATCCTGGTGGCAGAGGCAGGCACAGGCATCGGCAAATCCCTCTCCTATGCCCAGGGCGCCATCCCGGTGGCGCGCCTGACCCAGAAGAAGCTGGTGATCTCCACCGCTACCGTCGCCTTGCAAGAGCAGCTGATCCACAAGGACCTGCCCTTTTATCACCGCCACAGCGAGCTGCCGTTTCGTTTCATGCTGGTCAAGGGGCGTCAGCGCTACTGCTGCGAACATCTGCTGGAGCAGGCCGCCAATGGCGCCGAGATGGCTAACTTCGAGTTCAACTTCGAGGCGCTGAGCAAGCACAAGCCGTCAGATTCTGACAAGGAGCGTTATCAAGCGCTGTGGCAAGCCTATACGGACGGGAAATGGGATGGCGACCGGGACAACTGGCCCAAGCCCATTCCGGATCTGTGCTGGGATCGCATCGCTGCCGACCGCCACACCTGCAACAAGGCGCTGAGCCATCATCAGCACTGCCCCTTCCACCGCGCCCGCAACGACATGGATGCCGCCGATGTGCTGGTGGTGAACCATGCCCTGTTGCTCTCCGATCTCACCATGGGCGGAGGCATCATATTACCCCCCCCCGATGAGTGTCTCTATGTGCTGGACGAGGCTCATCACCTGCCCACCATAGCCCGGGATCACGGCGCCGCCTCGGCCAGCGTCAAGGGCTCTCGTCGCTGGTTGGAGAAGCTGGTACAGAGTGCCGGCAAGCTGGCCAGGACGCTAAACAAGGACAGCCTGCTCGATCCGCAATTGAAGCTGCAGGATGCGCTGGCTTCCCTGCAACCGGATCTGAAAGCACTGGAGCAGTGGCTCGGCGCCAACGACCGGCTGTTCAATGGAGAGGCACACTATCGATTCGCCGAAGGTGTGCTGCCAGACCCCCTGCCCATGCTGGCTGAAAACCTGAAAGAGGCGAGCAAGAAGGCGCTGCGGGCACTGGACAGGATGCAGGGCGCCATCGGCGAGGCGTTGAAGGATGGCGAGATCCGGCGCAAGGAGGCCGAGCCCCTGCTAGCGGAAAGCGGTTTTCACCTGCAGCGGCTGGAGAGTTTCTGTGCCCTGTGGGAGATGCTGGGACGCCATGTACCCGAGGGCAAGACACCGCTCGCCCGCTGGATGGCCAAAAGCGACGATGGCGACATCTGGTTGCACGCCTCCCCCATCGAAGTCGGGTATCTGCTGGAGGAGTGGCTCTGGTCAAGGTGTCTGGGCGCCGTGCTGGTGTCGGCCACCCTCACAGCCCTCTCTTCGTTCAGCTATTTTCGCCACCAAGTCGGGCTGAAAGAGCACGACGGCACCCGCTATCTGCGTTTGCGCTCCCCGTTTGACTACCAGAAAGCCGAACTCTATCTGCCCAGAATGGAGCATGAGCCCAGCTCCCCCGCCTTCACCCAGGAGCTCATCAGTGCCCTGCCCCGCCTGCTGGCAGGCAAGGAGGCGAGCCTGGTGCTCTTCTCCTCCTACCGGCAGATGAACGAGGTAGCGGTGGGACTGCGAGCCAAAGGGCTCTCCTTGCTGGTGCAGGGAGAGGCCTCCCGCAATGCCCTGCTCACCCTGCACAAGCAAAAGTGCGACGGCGGCCAGGCCAGCATTCTGTTCGGCACCGGCAGCTTCTCTGAGGGGCTGGACTTGCCTGGCCACTACCTCACCAACCTGGTGATCACCAAGCTACCCTTTGCGGTGCCCAACTCGCCGGTGGAAGAGGCCACCGCCGAGTGGGTCGAAAAACGGGGAGGCAATCCCTTCCTGCAGCTGACGGTGCCGGAGGCTTCCCGCAAGCTCATTCAGGCCTGCGGCCGCCTCATTCGCAAGGAGGCGGACAGGGGCCGGGTCACCATACTCGACCGGCGTCTGCTGACCAAACGCTACGGCAAGGGGCTGCTCGATGCGCTGCCACCATTCAGCCGCCGGATTGAATAAGGTCTTGCCCCCTGCGGGAGAAGATCCGGCTGGCCCACACCCCTTTTGATACCCAGAAAACGGTGGGTTGTCGGGCCAATACCTGGCGTCATAAACGCCTATTGCTGCCCTTGGGCAAACCTGTAAAAATGACCCCCTGTTTTTCAGTGGGCACTCGCCTGACTGTTCAAGGAGATGAAATGAAACTGACTGTTCTGGTGCCGGCTCTGGCTGGTCTGTTGTGGGCAGGTAGCGCCCTGGCCGATGCCCAATTGGAAGTCACCAACCCCTATGTCGTCCAGCTGATCGATGGTCAGCCCATCAATCCCAAGCTGCTCGACAAGTCCAGCACCTACCCCATCAAGGCGGGTGATCATCAGCTGGTCGTCGCTTTCGAAGGCAATTACTCCAGCCGCAGCGACATCAAGCTGGTGACCGCCGAGCCGCTGGTGATCAACTTCACCGCAGCCGACAATCAGAAACTGGTGCTGGATTACAAGAAGCCACGCAACGAAACCGAAGCAATACAGTTCGTCAAGGATCAAAAAGTGGTCCTGAAAGACAAGAGCAGCGGTCAAATCGTGGCCAGCGAGCAGTTCGTGCTGCCGAAAGTCGAAGGCTTCCAACTGACCCGTGACTACCAGCAAGAGCTGCTGGGTATGGGCAAGGCCTTCAACCAGCCGACCACGGTCGCCGTATCCAGCGCCGCCGTCATGGCCGCCGCCAGCGCGCCGGTCCAGGTTGCCCCGAACAAGGCTCAGAGCAACCCGGAAGCCCTGACCCAGCTGCAGAGCTGGTACAACAAGGCCGATACAGAAACCCGCAAAGCGTTCCAGATCTGGGTCATCCAGCAGCAGTAACGGCGCAGTGAATGCCATCGTGTGCAAGAAGGGGAGCCTGGCTCCCCTTCTTCATATTCGCCGTTGAGGCGGCGCGCACGCGCCTTGGCTGAAGCCATTGTCCTGGCCCCATAAAGCAAGAGGCGACCCCGGGGTCGCCTCTTGCTTTATGGGGCCTTACTCTTCTCTTGTCTCGACTTGGCTCGTCCGGATGGCTCGACACCACCCGGTAACGCTGCGCCAGTCGACACCGGAGTAACAGCTTGATATCTACTTTTGACGCTTTCGGGCGTACTTGCGGCGGGCACGAGCCTGACGCTCATCTTCACGCTCGGCCTTCTCCTTGGCCTTCTGCGCCGCATCCTCTTCGGCCGCCACTATCTCGGCGCTCACCATCTCTGGGGTTTCCAGTGAGATGCGCCCCAGCATGCCTGAGCGGAACTCGTTCACCAGGATCTCGGACGCCTTGTGCAGATCGGCCAAGCCGCCTTTGCGCATGAAGGCGCGCTGGCGGGCGATCAACTCCAGCAGCTCGATCTCGGTTTCCGGCAGCTCGGCTATCTGGTAGCGGGCCTTGACGCGCTCCGGATAGGCCTTGATGAAGTAATCGGCGGCAAACATGGCGATGTCGGCATAGTCAAATACCGTGTCCTTGATGGCTGCGGTGATCGCCAGCCGATAACCACAGGAGGGCGGGTTGAGCTTGGGCCACAAAAAGCCAGGGGTATCGGTCAGGACGACGTTGTTATCGAGCTTGATCCGCTGCTGGGACTTGGTCACCCCCGCCTCGTTGCCTGTCCGGGCTATGATGCGCCCCGCCAGGGTATTGATCAGGGTGGATTTGCCCACGTTGGGAATGCCCATGATCATGGCCCGCACGCCGCGCAGATCCAGATTGCGCTCCGGCAGCATCTCGTGGCACAGGGTCAGCAGCTGCTTGATCTTCTCGGGCTCCTGCTGGGTCAGCGGCAGGGCCTTGATCCCCTTCTCTTTTTCCATGTGGGCCACCCACAGCGCCGTGATCTCGGGGTCGGCGAGATCGGCCTTGTTCAGCACCTTGATAACAGGGGTATCGCCACGCAGCTCGGGCACCAGTGGGTTTTCGCTGGAGAAGGGGATGCGGGCATCGAGCATCTCTATGATGACATCGACCTGGGGCATGACCTCGGCAATCTCTTTGCGGGCCTTGTGCATGTGGCCGGGGAACCAGTTGATGGACATATCCGTTACTCTCTGTAGGGGCTGCGGGCGCTGGCTTGCTATGGAACGAGCGGCGGGCAATGGCGGACGTCAGGCGTCGCAAGGGGGCGTATTTTACCTGCTGATGCCCGGATTTGACAGGTCATTCTAGCCCCATGAACGTAAACCCCCAACGCGCGAGCGCCCCTTGCCACCAGCACAAGCCCGCGTTTCATTCGACTGGTCTTTGCAGATAACTGATTGATACAACATAACATTCAAGCCTTGTCTTCACCGGATTGTCATCGATAACCACTAAAAGTGTCATCTGATCCCTTTAGGCTTCGCTCAGGTTTTACAAGGAGCGAACCCCAATGAGAAAAATGGCAGGACTTGCATTGATGATCGGCACCGCCCTGGCCGCCGGCTGCAACTCCAACAACGACAGCGACACCCCAGAGTCCGGCGCCAAAAACGTCATCTTCTTCCTCGGTGACGGCATGGGCCTCAACACCCTGACCGCGGCCCGCATCTATGGCGTAGGAGAAGAGGGCAGTCTTACCATGGATACCCTGCCGGAGACGGCCTTCATCAAGACCTTCTCCCACGACTCCCAAGTCACCGACTCGGCCCCCTCCATGGCGGCCTACATGACCGGGGTCAAGAGCAACAACGGTGTCATCAGCATGGATGGCGATGCCACCTATGAGAGCGACTGCAGCAAGAGCGCCGGTAAGCCGGTCACCACACTGCTGGAGCTGGCCAAGGCCGATGGCCGTGGTACCGGCGTGGTGACCAGCACCCGGGTCACCCACGCCACCCCGGCCGCCACCTATGCGCACATCTGCAACCGGGATCTGGAAAATGACATCGCCGTCCAGCTGGTGCCGGGCGGCGTCGGTTACAACGGCACCCTGAAAGAGGGGCTGGATGTGGTGCTCGGTGGCGGCAGCAGCTTCTTCCTGCCCTTGGCCGACAAGGGCAAGCGGGAGGATGGCCGCAACCTTATCAGCGAGATGCAGGCCAAGGGCTACCAGTTCGCCAGCAATCTGGACGAGCTGAACAAGGCCGAGGCGGGCAAACCGCTGCTGGGGCTGTTTGGTGCAAGCCACATGAAATATGACCTGGACCGCCCCGCCAGCGAGCCGTCGCTGGCCCAGATGACCCTGGCTGCCATCAAGCAGCTCAAGGATAAAGAGAAGGGCTACTTCCTGATGGTGGAAGGGGGACGTATCGATCACGCCCTGCACGACACCAACGCCAAACGCGCCCTGCAAGATACCCTCGCCTTCGACAACGCCATCAAGGCCGCTATCGACGAGGTAAAAAAGAGCGACCCCGAGCTGAAAAACACCCTGATAGTGGTCACCGCCGACCATGACCATACCCTAGTACTCAACGGCTATGCCAAACGCACCGGCAAGACCACGGCTGACAATCCGGGCGTGCTCGGGCTGGTGAGGAACTACGAGACCGGCGAACCGAGCAAGGATAGCGATGGCATGCCCTACACCATCATCGGCTTTGGCAACGGCTACAACCGGGTGGATGGCCCGCGCAGCAACGTCGCCGCGCTGGATGACGCCACTGTCGCCGCCAACGACTATCACCAGGAGGTGGTGGTCAAGGTGGGCGAGCTAGGCAACGAGACCCATGGCGGCACCGACGTCTTCCTCGGCGCCATCGGCCAGGGAGCGGACAGCTTCCACGGCTCACTCGATAACACCGCCGTCTTTGGCAAGGTCAAGGCTGCAGCCGGGCTGTAAGGAGCATTACCATGAAAAGCACCACCCCATACCACAAAACCCTCGTCTGCACCGCCCTGCTCACCGCCCTCGGCTCCTTTGCCCAGGCCCAGGCCAGCGATGCCAAAAACGTCATCCTGTTTATCGGTGATGGCATGGGCCCCACTGTGCTCACCGCCACTCGTCTGTTCAAGGTGGGCGAAGAGGGCAACCTGGAGATGATGAAGCTGCCACGCAGCGCCCGCATCAAGACCTTCTCCAACGATGCCCAGACCACGGATTCGGCCCCCTCCATGGCGGCCTACACCACGGGCGTCAAAATGAACAACGAGGTGATCGCCATGAGCAGCGACACCAAGGCCGTCGCTCCGGCCAAGGATGCCAACGGCAACAAGGGCATCAACAACTGCACCAGCGACAACGGCTCGCCTGTGCCCAGCATACTGGAGCTGGCCAAAGCGGCGGGCAAGTCGGTCGGCGCCGTCACCACCACGGAGCTGACCCACGCCACCCCGGCTGCGACTTACGCCCATATCTGCCACCGGGATGCCGCCTATGCCATCGCTGCGCAGGCGGTGCCGGGCGGGGCTGGCTTCAACGCCGCGCTCGGGGACGGGGTGGACGTGCTGATGGGGGGCGGCGCCAATCACTGGACCCCTTACAGCGCCAGCAACAAGGGCGGCCGCGCCGATGGCCGGGATCTCACCGCCGAACTGACCGCACAGGGGTACAGCTATGTCACCACCCAGAGCGATCTGGCCAAGATCAGCAGTGGCAAGCTGCTCGGCCTGTTCAGTCCTAAATCCCACCTCGACTACGAGCTGGACCGCGTCGCCAAGGGGGCGGCCAATACCCAGCCATCCCTCTCCGAGATGACCGCCAAGGCGATCGATCTCTTGAGCCAGAACAGCCAGGGCTACTTCTTGATGGTGGAAGGGGGGCGCATAGACCACGCTCTGCACGGCACCAATGCCAAGCGTTCCCTCACGGATGCGGTAGCGCTGGATGACGCGGTCAAAACGGCGCTCGGCAAGGTGGACTTGAGCGATACCCTGATCGTGGTCACCGCCGACCACGACCACACCATGACCATCAACGGCTACTCCGCCAAGGGCAACAAAGTGCTGGATCTGGTCAAGAACGCCGACGGCTCGACCCAGAACGACGTGGATGGCAAACCCTTCACCACCCTGGTGTTCGGTAACGGTCCCAACCGCCCGGCGGTGCGTCCTACCCTCACCAGCGATGAGGTGATGAGCGACGACTACCTGCAGGAGACCGGCGTCAAGCTGGGATCCGAGACCCACGGCGGCGGCGATGTGATGCTGTTCGCAGACGGCGCCGGTAGCAGCCGTTTCAAGGGCACGCTCGACAATACCCGCGTGTTCGGCAAGTTGAAGGAGGCGCTCGGTCTGTAAGCTGCAGGGGCCCGGATGTCTGAACCCGGGCCCCGGCTCTTTCGAGCGATCAAGCATGATGATGCGATTGTTACTTCCGTTATGGCTGCTTGGCAGCGCCCTCTCCTTTCAGGCTCAGGCCGGGGAGGCCCCCGATCTGGCCGCCCGGATCAGCTATCACGACAGGGTCACCAGCAGCGATGGCATTGCCAGGGAAAACAGCTGGCAAGAGAAGTGGATGCGGGTCGGCAACCAGGTGTGGAGCCAGCGGCTCATCCCGTTGCCCTTGGCACGCGCCTATCACGCCACCCACGATGCCACCCCGGGCCACAAACACTTCACCCATCAGATGGCCGCGCGCTGGGTCAGCCGCAGTGAGGAGGGTGAGCTGCAACTGCGCTACGCCGACAGCTGGCACAACCAGCTGGTGGAGGTGCCGGTGGAAGAGTATGGCCAAGTGGCATTCAAACCCGATTGGGAGCGGATCCGCTACCTCATCAACCCGGCCCTGCTGCAAGGGATGACGCCCCTTGATGAGGCCGCCCCCGAACAGGCGCGCTGGTATGAAGGGCGCGAGGGCAAGCAGCGCACCCGTATCCTCTGGTCGAGCCGTTGGCAGTTGCCGTTGGTGGTGGAGTCGGCAAGCCTCGACGGCTATCGCAGCTACCGGATGACGGTGACCCTCAAGACCTTGCCAAAACAGCTGCCCTGGCAGCAGCTGGAGGGCTACCAGACCCTGGATCTGAGGGATTTCTTCGATTGACGCGCCACCCTGAATGGAGTGAGCAGACTGGCAGTGACGGGATGTTACACTGTGCACTCATTCCTGATCCGGCCTCCTGTGCTGCTGCCTGCTCTTTCCGGCCATTCAGGCCCATGCCCTTGTGGTCATCCCTCCTTATGTCATCCGCACCTATCAGGGCGCCCCAAGCGGCATGGCTGTAGAGGTGCAGGAGGACGCCACCCGCTGCCTCAAGGAGCCGCTGACAATCGAGCGAATGCCGCTGGCCCACAACCGCATTCAGGACGATTATCAGCCCCCCTGACAACCCTATCAGGATAATTGCCAAAGCAGTCCAGAATGGTTATGGTATCCCCATGAAAGCGTTCATGATTTTTCCAAGCCAGCTCACACCCCGTTGAGCCCCCGCCCTCGCCCCTGACAGCGAGTCGTTCGGGGGCATGCGTTCCCGATCTGTTTTTTCGTATCGACCCCTTTTGCGACCAGCTTGTCTGCCATCCTGGTCATATGACCCATTGATAAGGAATATCTTATGCAAAGACCTAATCTCGTGATTTCCAGCCTGGATCTCGATCGCATCGAACAGCTGCTCGGCAACCACCCGCAGCACCTGGCATTGCAAGAGGAGCTGGACCGCGCCGAGATGCGTGAACCGGCCGACATGCCGCCGGACGTGGTGACCATGAACAGCACAGTACGCTTCAAGATGCAGAACAGCGGCAACGACTTCTGCCTGACTCTGGTCTATCCGAAAGATGTACAGGGGGATGAGTCCAAAATCTCCGTGCTGGCACCGGTCGGCAGTGCCCTGCTGGGACTGAAGGTGGGCGACAGCATCGCCTGGCCCGGCCCCGCCGGTCGCACTATCCAGGTCGAGATCCTGGAAGTGGTCTATCAGCCGGAACGGGCTGGCGAGCTGCACCGCTAGCCGCCACGGGCACGCGTCGACCCGACCATCACGGGAGACGGCGCGTGCTCTTCCCACCCTGATCCCGATCAAGTTTTGGGGCAGAAGCGCCCACCATACTGACCACAATGCGCCCTTCCTCTTGAGCCCGAGCGAGGCGGCAGGTATCTTGTTGGCCGCGCCAGCACCCTGGCCGCAGATTTCAGGCTGACATCATGATAAAGATTGCCCTCATCGACGATCACCAGATCGTCCGTTCCGGTTTTGCCCAGTTGCTCAATCTCGAGCCAGACCTCAAGGTCGTGGCCGAATTCGGCTCGGCCGCCGACGCCCTCGCCGGGTTGCCGGGCAGTGGCGTGCAGTTGTGCGTATGCGACATCTCAATGCCGGATCAATCCGGGCTGGACCTGCTCAAGCGCCTTCCCTCCGGCCTCGCCGTGGTGATGCTGTCGGTCCACGACAGTCCGGCGCTGATCGAGCAGGCATTGCAGGCCGGTGCCAAGGGGTTTCTCTCCAAGCGCTGCAGCCCGGATGAGCTGATCGCCGCGGTGCGCACCGCCGCCCACGGTGGTTGTTATCTGACCCCGGACATCGCCCACAAGCTCGCCTGCAACAGCCAGGATCCCCTCACCAACCGGGAGCGGGAAGTGGCGCAGCTGCTGGCACGGGGGCTGGAAGTCAAAGCCATCGCCGAACAGCTCGGCCTCTCCCCCAAGACGGTGCACGTCCACCGCGCCAACCTGATGGACAAACTGAAGGTCAGCAACAACGTGGAGCTGGCCCACCGCATGCTGGACAGCTGGTGATCCCCCGCCTTGCCAGCTATGTCGCCATCTCGCTGGCGGCCGGCTTCATTTTTGCCGCCGGCTGGTTTTGCCTGTGGAGCATCAGCCTGCATCTGGCGGGATCCCCCATACTGGCGGTGCTGCTGTTTCCGTTCGGCCTGCGCCTCGGCCTCCTGCTGCAAAGCCCGATCGCCTACTGGCCGCCGCTGCTGCTGTGTGAATCCCTGCTGCTCTACTGGCTCAATCAGGAGGTGGGGCTGCCGCTGTGGCCACTGATCCAGGCGGGCAGCCTGCTCACCTTACTGCCGTTGCTCATCGCCCGCCGCCAACAGGTGCGCAACGACTGGCAACAGCTGCTGGTACTGCTGGCCACCGTCACAGTGGCTGCGCTGCTGCAATCCCTGCTCTGGCATCTGGCCGGGGAAGATGGCCTCACCGCCTTGCTACTCACCCTGACCGGCGGCCTGACCCTCACCTCCACCTGCATGTTGATCTGGCACTATCTGACCCGTGCTACCTGGGTACCGCTCGGGCCAGCGCTGGTGGATCAACCGGTGGACTGGCGCTTTCGCCATCTGGTCTGGTATCTGCTGCTGTTCGTGTTGAGCCTCTGGCTGCAGCTCGGCCTGCCGGACTCGCTGGTGCGCTTCACCCCGTTTTGCCTCGCCATTCCCATCATGGCCATGGCCTGGCGCTACGGCTGGCAGGGGGCCCTGCTCGCTACCCTGATGAACACGGTCGCCCTGATGGCGGGGCAGGCCTGGCACGAACACCCGCTGGATCTGCTGCTCTCCCTGCTGGCCCAGAGCCTGACCGGCCTGCTGCTGGGTGCCGGGATCCAGCGCCAGCGCGAACTCAATCAGGCGCTGACCCGCCAGCTCGCCCACAACCGTCAGCTCACCGAGCGGCTGCTGGAAACAGAGGAGAGCATCCGCAAGGAGGTGGCTCGCGAGCTGCACGACGACATAGGCCAGACCATCACCGCCATCCGCACCCAGGCCGGTATCGTGCGCCGCCTCGCGCCGGACAACGCCGGGGTGGGTCAGAGCAGCGCTCTCATCGAGACCCTGTCGCTCGGCATCTACGATGCAGTGCGCGGTCTGCTCGGTCGCCTGCGTCCCCGCCAGCTCGATGACATGAGTCTGGAGCAGGCGGTGCGCGGCCTGCTGCGGGAGCTGGAGCTGGAGCGCCGCGGTATCGTCACCCGGCTCGAGTGGCAGCTGGCGGATGGGGATCTCTCCGATGCCCAGCGGGTCACCCTGTTTCGGGTCTGTCAGGAGGGGCTCAACAACGTGGTAAAGCATGCCAATGCCAGCTTGGTCACCATTCGTGCCCGTACCAGCGGCGAGCTGCTGCAACTGGTGCTGGAAGACGACGGGCGCGGTCTGCCGGAAAATCGCTCGCAGCAGGGCTATGGCCTGCTCGGTATTCGCGAACGGGTACAGGCGCTCGGCGGCGGCCTGCAACTCTCCTGCCTCCACGGCACCCAGCTGACCGTACACCTGCCCAATCGCAAACGGGAAGATCCCCATGACTGACGCGCCATCCCGGGAGCAGACCGTCTTATGCTGAACTTTATGCGCAGTGCGCCGCCACTGCCGCTCATTCGTGATCAGGCCGAGATCGATGCCAGCTACCGTCACTGGCGACTGCATATTCTGCTGACCATGTACCTGGGCTACGCGGTCTTCTACTTCACCCGCAAGAGCTTTAATTTCGCGATGCCGGACATGCTGGCAGACGGCATGCTGAACAAATCCGACATCGGCATGCTGTGGACCCTGTTCTACATCACCTACGGCTGCTCCAAGTTCTTCTCCGGCATCATCAGCGACCGCGCCAACCCGCGCTACTTCATGGGGCTCGGGCTGATGGCCACCGGCGTCATCAATATACTGTTCGGGCTCTCGTCGTCCCTGGGATTGTTTGCGGCACTCTGGGTCGCCAACGCCTTCTTTCAGGGCTGGGGCTGGCCCCCCTGCTCCAAGCTGCTCACCAGCTGGTATTCCCGCAGCGAGCGGGGAGTCTGGTGGTCAGCCTGGAACACGGCCCACAACGTGGGCGGAGCCCTCATTCCGCTTATCGTCAGCACCATAGCCCTGCAGCATGGCTGGCGCTACGGCATGATAGTGCCCGGTGTCATCGCCATTGTGGCCGGGCTGTTTCTCTGCTGGCGACTGCGGGATACCCCGAGTGCCATGGGGCTACCCACTGTGGGGGTCTGGCGCAAGGATGCCATGGAGCTGGCCCAGCAGACTCAGGATGCGGGGCTCTCCCATCACCAGATCCTGCGTAAATACGTGCTCGGCAACCCCTATATCTGGCTGCTGGCGTGCTGCTACGTGCTGGTCTATGTGGTACGCACCGCCATCAATGACTGGGGCAATCTCTACATGACGGAGCAGCGCGGCTTCAACCTGATGAGCGCCAACTCGGCCATTTCGATGTTTGAGGTGGGGGGCTTTATCGGCGCTCTGGTGGCGGGCTGGGGATCGGATAAGTTGTTTAACGGCAACCGCGGGCCGATGAACCTCATCTTCGCGGTGGGGATCCTGCTGGCGGTGGGGTCGCTGTGGCTGATGCCCTTCTTCAGCTATGTGATGCAGGCAGCCTGCTTCTTCACCATCGGCTTCTTCGTGTTCGGCCCCCAGATGCTGATCGGCATGGCAGCGGCCGAGTGCTCCCATAAAAATTCGGCGGGGGCCGCCACCGGCTTCGTCGGCCTGTTCGCCTATATGGGGGCCGCGCTGTCGGGTTATCCGCTGGCCAAGGTGATGGAGATCTGGCACTGGAACGGTTTCTTCGTCGTGATCTCGGTGGCGGCCGGGGTCTCGGCCCTGTTGCTGCTCCCCTTCCTCAAGGCCCAGGCGCCGCGCACCCAGATCCTGAAACCGGAGTAAGCGCCTTGAGGCGTCAGGCCAATCGGCAGATCCGGTGCTTGCCCTTGGCCTGATAAAGGGCGCCATCGGCCGCCAGGGCGCACAGGCTCGACCACCACCATCGTCTAAGTCAGAGCACCTCCCTTTGGAACCCGATTAAATCCTCATCAAACCTTCACTTGTTGCATAAAATCTCGCTGAGAATGCCCCATAAGAATCCCCTCCTGCGGCCCGCCGGAGGGCGAGTAACGTTTGGCACCACTGAATACGGGGGGTCGGTGTAACAAAGTGTCCCGCCGGCATTTTGGACTTGAACCCGCTCCATTAGATAGATATGTTGTTTTCGTGTGATTTTATGAGTGCAGTCACGGGGAAAAAGCGCCACTAACCTATTGAGTCATCTGGCACAATCGGAAATTGGTACATTTTTCACTCAGCACGCAAGATATGGAATCTCATATGGGGCTTTTGCCTCAACCAAGACAATAATCCTGTCTTACCTGTTGCCGGATGCAGCAGTCTCTTGTGCCACGGAGTCGCACGGGAGCAGGTTCAAGGCTGAACACAACATCGACAGAGACGTCACTTATGATCAAAAAGCTCATTCTATCTACCTTGCTGTTTTGTGGACTGGCCAGTGCTGCGCCCGGTTCCACCCTGGACGCCGTGCTGGATCGCGGTGTGCTGCGGGTCGGCTTCGACGCCGGCTATCAACCCTTCGAAATGACCAACAAGCAGGGCCAGTACATCGGCTTCGATGTGGATCTTGCCAAGATGGTCGCCAAGGAGATGGGCGTGAAGGTCGAGTTCGTCAACACCGCTTGGGATGGCATCATTCCAGCGCTGCTGACCGACAAGTTCGATGTCATCATGGGCGGCATGACAGTCACCCCCCAGCGTAACCTGAGAGTCAACTTCGCCGACCCCTACATAGTCGTGGGCCAGACCATAGTCCTGCGCAAGGATAAGGCGGACGAGATCAAGTCCTTCAGCGATCTCAACGATCCCAAGTACAAGATCGCGGTCAAGCTCGGTACCACAGGCGAGCAGGCGGTCAAGCGTCTGATCCCCAAAGCCACCCTGCTGCAGTTTGAAACCCAGGACGACGCCAAGCTGGAAGTCATCAATGGCAAGGTCGATGCCTTCGTCTACGACCTGCCCTACAACGCCATCTTCGCCTCCCAGAACACCGGTGCCGTGGTGCACCTCGACAAGCCGTTCACCTTCGAACCACTGGCTTGGGCCATCCGCAAGGGCGACCAGGACACCCTCAACTGGTTCAACAACTACCTGCGCCAGATCAAGGGTGACGGCAGCTATGACCGCCTCTACAAGAAGTGGTTCGAATCCAACGCCTGGCTGAATCAGCTCAAGTAACCTCGCAAGGGGCGGCCTGCCGCCCCTTCACGCAGATCCCCACACAATAAATAACTACAACGAGGTTGCGACAGTGCACAACCCAACAAGACAGATGGAAAAACAGCCCAATCAGCTGATCTGGCACGGCGTCTTTCTGCTGATGCTGCTGGCTGCCGTATTCGGCATCTATAAAGCGGTTCAGTCCGTGGATTACACCTGGCGCTGGGAGCGCATTCCCCAATACATCGCCTATCAGGCAGAGCAGAACAACCTGGCCGAATTTGACGGCACAGTGATCGCCGGCACCACCAGCGCCGAACAGGGCAAACTGTTCCTGCAAAACGATCTCGACCCCAATCAGCGCCAGGCCATTGCCAGCACAGGGATCAAGGTCGCAGAAGGGGATACCATCTTCCGGGGCGATACCCTGGATACCGAACTCACCTGGACCGCAGGCCCCATCGCCTGGGGCGTCTGGGTCACGGTCAAGCTCTCCCTGGTGGCGGGCGTGTTCGCCATCCTGCTCGGCACCCTGGCCGGGCTGGCGCGCCTCTCCCCCAACCCGGCCCTGCGCAATCTGGCGGTCACCTATGTGGAGCTCATTCGCGGCACGCCGCTGCTGGTGCAGATCTTCATCGTCTATTTTTTCATCGGCACTGTGTTGAACCTGGACAGGTTCACCGCCGGGGTCGCCGCGCTGGCGGTCTTTACCGGCGCCTATGTGGCCGAAATCGTGCGCGCCGGTATCAGCTCCATCCACAAGGGGCAGATGGAGGCCGGTCGCAGCTTGGGGCTCACCTCGGCCCAGACCATGCGTTACGTCATCCTGCCCCAGGCATTCAAGCGGGTGCTGCCGCCGCTGGCAGGCCAGTTCATCAACCTCATCAAGGACTCTTCGCTGGTGTCTGTCATCTCCATCACGGATCTCACCAAGGCGGGGCGCGAGGTGGTCAGCTCCACCTTCAGCCCGTTCGAGGTGTGGTTCACCGTGGCCCTGCTCTATTTGGTACTGACCGGTAC
Source organism: Aeromonas popoffii (assembly GCF_037818705.1). Taxonomy (NCBI): domain Bacteria; kingdom Pseudomonadati; phylum Pseudomonadota; class Gammaproteobacteria; order Aeromonadales; family Aeromonadaceae; genus Aeromonas; species Aeromonas popoffii. Next base: position 2,915,203 of record NZ_CP149129.1, read on the forward strand.
CCTCTCTTTCCTGGTACGTCGTCTGGAGGTGAAATATGCGCGCAGCAACTGATCCCATTATCAAGGCAACCGGTGTCGAGAAATTCTATGGCACCGAGGTGCACGCCCTGAAAAACGTCAGCACCCAGGTGGCCGAAGGGGAAGTGGTAGTCATAGTGGGGCCGAGCGGATCGGGTAAATCCACCTTCCTGCGCACCCTCAACCAGCTGGAGACCATCAACGACGGCAACATAGTAGTCGATGGCATCTCTCTGACCGAACCGGGTGACGTCAACAAACTGCGGGAAGAGGTGGGCATGGTGTTCCAGTCCTTCAACCTCTTCCCCCACCTGAACGTGCTGGACAACATCTGCCTCGCCCCGCAGAAGGTGCGCGGGCTGTCGCGCAACGACGCGCGGGACAGGGCCAAGGCCCTGCTGCTGAAGGTGGGGTTGTCAAACAAGGCTGAGAGCTATCCGTCCCAGCTCTCAGGCGGCCAGCAACAACGGGTGGCCATCGCCCGGGCGCTCGCCATGCAGCCGCGCATCATGCTGTTTGATGAGCCCACCAGTGCCCTCGATCCCGAGATGGTGGGCGAGGTGTTGGACGTGATGAAGGGGCTGGCCCGCGAGGGCATGACCATGGTGGTGGTGACCCACGAGATGGGTTTCGCCCGCGAGGTGGCGGATAGGGTGCTCTTCATGGAAAACGGTGAGCTGCTGGTGGATGAGAAGCCGACCGACTTCTTTGACAATCCCCCCTCCCCGCGCCTGCGCCAGTTCCTGAGTCAGGTGCTCTGACGCTGACAGCCGAAAAAAGCAGGAGAGGGAGTCCAGGGCTCCCTCTGTTTTTCCATCCCGGACTTGGCCTGCCATCATAATGGCGCAGGATCCCGCAGCAACACTGTGCCAGGGACCTCGCCCCTGCCAGGTCCCTCACCCATCTTTTTATCACTTTAAAACAGATACTTACCATCATGCTTGCCATGAGTCAGCCAGCCGATGGCAGTGCAATATGCTAATGAAATATTAAATCCATTCGGTATGCTGGAACACAACTGGTCAAACCGGATGCCCACCATGGATGTGCAACTGCTGCTGCTCTACCTCTCCCCGGTCTTTCTGGCATTTATCGGCTGGGAGATGTGCTATCTACGCAAGCACGGGACGGCCTTTCCCACCGCCACCTACCAGTGGCGAGACCTGTTCGCCAACGCCACCCTGGCGCTGATGCATCAGGGGGGCGATGCGCTGGCGGCCATCGCCATCGTTTATCTGTATGACACCCTCTGGGGCTGGCGGCTGTTCGATATCGAGCTCAATATCTGGAGCCTGTTGCTGCTCTTCTTGCTGCAGGATCTCTGTTACTGGCTGTTCCACTTTGCCAGCCACCACGTGCGCTGGCTGTGGGCCTCCCACGTGGTGCATCACAGCTCGGAGCGACTCAACCTCTCCACCGCCTTTCGCCAGAGCCTGATGTATCCCATCTCAGGCATGTGGCTGTTCTGGATCCCCATGATCCTCATCGGCTTCCCGCCCCAGGCCGTGGTGGCGACCGTGCTGCTCAGCCTGGGTTTTCAGTTCTTCGTCCACACCCAGGTGGTGGGCAAGCTCGGCTGGCTTGAGTGGGTCTTCAATACGCCCTCCCACCACAGGGTGCACCACGCCAGCAACGCCAAATACATAGACAGCAACTTCGCCGGCGTGCTCATCATCTGGGATCGGCTGTTTGGTACCTTAGTGGAAGAGGACCCCGCCGAGCCGTGTCGCTTTGGCATCACCAAGCCCATCCACAGCTTCAACCCCCTCACCCTCACCTTCCACGAGTGGCGCGACATGCTGCGCGAGGCCCGTGGCCTCCCCTGGCAGCAGAAACTGAGCGTGCTGTTTGGCAAGCCGGCTGGCCCCGGCAGCGTCTGAATCAGAACCTTGAGGCAGAGTAAAAATGAGAGCGCCACCAGGGCGCTCTCATTCATTGCCAGTCACAGACCCAGGTCAGACATGGGCAAATGACCAGAGTGCAGGCAGGAGGCTCACCAGGGTTATCCCGGCCAACAGTCGCTCGCGGCCACTGAGTCGTTCAGCGCCAGCCTGCTGACGGCGGCTATAGAGAAAGAGCAGCAGGCCCGGCCCGTAGAGCAGCAAGGAGAGCAGCAGGTATTCCACCCCGGCGGCATAGAGCAGCCAGAAACCGTAACCGCTCGACACCAGCGCCACCACCCGCATCAGACCATTGCCCTCACCACTCAAGGAAAGTTTGAGCAGAAACAGGCCGATCAGCAGATAGGGCACCAGGATCATGGAGGTGGAGATGAGCAGCAGGCTGGTATATCCCTTGCCAAGCAACCACACCAACAGCAGGCAGCCCTGCACCGTCAGACTGGTGAGCCACAGCGACGCTATGGGGGTGCCGTTGCGGTTCTGGCGCCGGAAGATGGCCGGAAAGGCGCCGTGGCGCGCCGCACTGAACGGCACCTCGGCCGAGAACAGGGTCCAACTCACATAGGAGGCGAGCACAGAGACAATAAGGCCGACACTTATCAGCAGCTTGCCCCAGGATCCCGTCATCTGGGCCATCAGCCCCGCCATGGAGGGGTTGGGCAGGGCCGCGAGCTCGGGTCTGCTCAATATCCCCAGCGCCAGTACCGAGATGAGCACATAGAGCAGCAGTGCCAACACGACCCCCAGCACGGTGGCCGTGCCCACATCCCGCCGGTTCCTGGCACGGGCCGACAAAACGGCCGCCCCTTCGATGCCGGTAAAGACCCAGAGGGTGATGAGCATGGTGTTGCGCACCTGCTCGGAGACAGGTACCGCCAGGGTGCTGCCCCCCTGATCCGCTGCGAAGGTCACAGGGTCGAAGTAATAGCAGGCGAACAGGATGAACAGCAGCAGCGGCAGGCTCTTGGCCAGGGTCGCCACCAGATTGAACAGGGCCGCCTGCTGCACGCCACGGGCCACCAGCAGATGCACGGCCCAGAGGATGCAGGATTCGCCAATAAAGGAGGCCAGGGTGTTGCCCTCGCCGAACCAGACACTGCCTGGGGTATCGACGAAGCTACCAAGGGCCGCGAAAGCGATCACCAGATAACCCACCACGCCTATGGTGGCGCACAGCCAGTAACCCCAGGCGGAGAAGAAACCCACCAGATCGCCAAAACCGGCCCGGGCATAGCTGTAGATGCCGCCATCAAGATCGGGTCTGAGCCGCGACAGGTAGAGAAAACTCGCGGCCAGCGCCACTATGCCCACCCCGGTCACGCCCCAGCCGATCAGCACGGCGCGGGCACCGGCCACCTCGGCCATGTTCTGGGGCAAGCTGAAGATACCCGCCCCCACCATGGAGCTGAACACCAGCGCGGTGAGGGACCAGAGGCCTATTTTACTCTCTTTCATATGCTCTCCCTAGCGCAGCCGGCTGGCCAGTGCCTGAATATGCTCGGGGCCAATGCCGCAGCAACCGCCGATGAGAGTGGCCCCCACCCCGCGCCAGCGCTCGGCCCAGCCAAGGTAATCCAGCGGCCCCAGATCGGCGCGGATCTCGTCCAGCCCGTCGTTGGCAGTCGCCTCTTTTGGCTGGGGCGGAAACGCATTAGCGTAGGCGCCGAGGCGAATATCCCCTCGGCCCAGCGCCTGCAAGCTGGCGCCTGCCACCGTCAGCGCCGCCTCAATCACCTCGGGCTGACAACAGTTGAACAAGATGGCATCCACCCCGACTGCGGCCAGCGCGGTGACGGCATCGGCCACCCGCTCGCCGGAGCGCAGGGTCGGCTCGCTCCCCGGCGCTTCGTCCTCCAGCGTGAAGGAGACCCAAAATGGTTTGCCATCTGCAGGCAGCAGCGCCTTGAGGGCCAGTGGTTCGGCAATCAGGCTCATGGTCTCGGCCAGCCAGATATTCACATGGGGCGAGAGCGCCCGGATAAGCGGCGTCGCCAGCTCGCTCACCCTGTCCACCTCGAACAGATCGGCGCGGTAAGAGCCAAACAGCGGCGGCAAGGATCCCGCTACCTGCACGACGCCGCCTTGCTCATTGGCAACCTCGCGGGCCAACTGACCAGCCAGCGCCGCCAGCGCTTCCCCCTCGGCGGCAAATCGCTCGGCACCGATATGAAACGGCACCAGCGCATAACTGTTGGTGGTGATGACCCGGGCACCGCTGGCCACATAGGCCTGATGCACCTCGCGCACCGTCTGCGGCGCCTCCATCAACGCCAGTGCCGACCACTCGGGCTGGCGAAATGGCGCCCCCCGCCGTGCCAGCTCACGCCCCATGCCACCGTCCAGTACCCACAATGCCTGTGTTTCCATCTGTCCTGTCTCTTTGTTGTTGTGTTTGTCTGCATGTTGCATCTGCTGCTGTTCTCCTGACTGGCGTGGCGGTTCCTCGCCTTGTCCCTTCAGGATGAACGGCTAAATCAGCCATAAAAACATATAGATGTTTAGATGGCCAAATAAAGATAAAACAAAGCCGAGCCGACGGCAATCGGTATCACCGGAAATCCGCAGACAACAGAGACGGAAAAACAGCGCAGGAGGTAGCAAGCAGAAAAACGTGAGGCCACCCAGGGGTGGCCTCACTGCAACAGTGATGAACAGGTGGCTTAACGCCCTGCCAGCACGCGTTTTATCTGCTTGGTCCAGTCGGAAACCAGGCCCTGCTGGGGCAGTCCCTTCCAGATCTGCTCCCACTGAGCCGGGCTCAGAGGACGACCCAGCCGACGCTGCACCCCGGCATAGAGATAGTCGTGGGCCGTGGTGGCAGCATGGGCGGAAGTGAGGAACTTGGAGACAGGATCGGTCAGCCGCACATCCCGCATGCCGAGCAGCGGATAGTCGTTGTGCACCGCCGCCAGCATGGTTTCGCGCATGGCCGATTCGATGTAACCACGGGCAAACAGGGCGGTCACCGACTCCAGCGATCCCTGATCCGGGCCATGATACTCCTCATCGAATACCGGGCTCGGCTCTGCCACGGCACTTTGCACCACGGCATCGGGATCCGGCTGCGGCACCACCACCGCCTTGGGGGCTGCAGGCTTGGCAACGGCAGTGGCCTTGCGGGGCGCGCTCTGGCTGCAAGCGCCCAGCGCAAGGGCGAGCGCCACACAGGCTAGCGCACGGGAATGAGACTGCATCTTCATGACTCCTTGATAGCTCCTTTACGATTCCTGAGCAGGTTTCTCGGTCAACACGGGTTCCACCCGGGTGACCAGCAGTTGGTCAATCTTGTAACTGTCGATGTCGACGACTTCGAACTTGTAGCCCGCGTATTTCACCGAGTCGGTGCGTTTGGGGATCTTGCGCAGCATGAACATGATGAAACCGGCGATGGTCTCGTAGTTCTGACTATCCGGAAACGCCTCTATGTCGAAGGCACGCATCACGTCGGAGATGGGGGTCACCCCGTCCACCAGCCAGGAGTTTTCGTCCCGCTGTACAATCTGCTCTTCCACCACGTGGGTAGCCCACTCGCCCATGACGGTACTCATGAGGTCATTCATGGTGACGATTCCTACCACCAGGGCGTACTCGTTCATCACCACGGCGAAATCGCCCCTGTGGTTCTTGAAGTACTCCATCGCCTCGTAGAGGTTGAGGGTGTCGGGAATGATGATGACGTTCTGCACCAATGAGCCGCTGTTGAGATCGATGCTCTGGCCGCTGATGACACGGATCAGCAGCTCTTTCGCATCGACGAAGCCCTTGATGCTGTCGAGGTTGTGATCGCACACCAGAAACTTGTTGTGCGGATGTTCTGCGATCTTGGCCTTGATGCTCTCCTCACCCTCTTGCAGGGTGAAGTAAATCAGGCTCTCGCGGGCCGTCATGGCGGAGGTCACACCAAGGGACTGCAACTCGAATACGTTCTCGATGAGCTGATGCTCTTCACGCTGGATGACACCGGCCTCAGCGCCCGCATCCATCACCGCATAGATGTCGTCAGAGGTGATCTCGTCGTTGCGAATCATGGAGACCCGCAGCAGACGGAACAACCCATTCGCCATGCCATTGAAGAACCACACCAGCGGCATCAGCAGCGTCACGCACAGCAGCATGGGGCGTACCACCACCACGGCGACCCGCTCCGGCATGGTCATGGCCAGACGTTTGGGCATCAAGTCGGCGAGCAGGATGAACATGCCGGTGACGAACACGAAAGAAGCGGTGGAACTTATCTGGCTGAGCCAGGGGCCCTGGTAGAAGCCGGAGATGAGCACCTTGATGGCAGGATTGAGGGCAGACTCACCCAGGATACCGCCCAGGATGGCGACAGTATTGAGGCCAATTTGCACCACGGTAAAGAAATTACCCGGCTGGGCCTGCAGCGCCAGCACCTTGGCGGCATGGCGGTTTCCCTCATCGGCCATCACCTGCAACTTGATCTTGCGGGAGGCGGCAAGGGATATCTCGGAAAGAGAGAAGAACACGCTGCTGGCAACCAGCAACATCAGAAGAAATATACTATCGGCAAAACTCATGATTAACCTATTGCTACACCCGTCTTAGCACAAGACGGAAAACTGGGCCTGGGAGACCAGACCGTGAGCCCATCCGAGACTCACACAGGGGGCACATTCTAGCAGAAAAGCGCCTGTTGGGTGGCGATATCTTACTCTGGCGCTCAGTGCAACAAAAAAGGCGCCCAAAGCGCCTTTTTATTCATTTTACGGTCAGTGCTTGCCAAGTAGCTCATTGAGCTCGTCCGCCTTGGTATGGCGCACATCCTTGCCCTTGACGTAATAGACGATGTATTCGCAGATGTGCTGACAGCGATCGCCGACCCGCTCGATGGCCCGCGCCGCCCACAGCACGTTCAGTACCTGGGGTATGGTGCGCGGATCTTCCATCATGTAGGTCATCAGCTCGCGAATGATGGACTCGTACTCCCGATCCACCTTGTCATCTTCTTTGTAAACGGCGATGGCCGCCTCCAGATCCATGCGGGCAAAGGCGTCGAGCACGTCATGCAGCATCTTGATGGTGCGCCGCCCCATGTTCTCGAGCGATACCAAAGGCGGCTGTGGCTTATTGGCGTTGTCGGTCAGCATGCGGGCAATCTTGTCCGCCACGTCGCCGATGCGCTCCAGATCCGTGATGGTCTTGATGATGGCCATCACCAGGCGCAGGTCGGACGCAGTGGGCTGACGTTTGGCGATGATGCGGGTGCACTCCTCGTCGATCGCCACTTCCATGGCGTTGACCTTGTGGTCGTTGGCCACTATCTTGCGCGCCGCATCCAGATCCTGATCGTGGATGGCCGCGATGGCGTCGGTCAGTTGCTGCTCCACCAGACCGCCCATCACCAGCACCTGATTGCGCACGCTCTCTAGCTCGGCATTGAACTGACCGGAGATGTGTTTATTGAGGTTCATATTATCCATACAAATAATCCTTGATGCTCCGATTATGCCTTAGCCGTTGAACTGACCGGTAATCTGTTTATTGATGCTCATCTTGTTCATACCCATGATCCTTGTTGCACCAACCATGCCTCAGCCGTTGAACTGACCGGTAATCTGTTTATTGATGCTCATCTTGTTCATACCCATGATCCTTGTTGCACCAACCATGCCTCAGCCGTTGAACTGACCGGTAATCTGTTTATTGATGCTCATCTTGTTCATATCAATAAGATCCTTGTTGCACCCACCATGCCTTAGCCGTAACGACCTGTGATGTAATCTTCGGTCTTTTTCTTGGCCGGAGTGGTGAAGATGGTGTTGGTGTTCGAGTACTCGATGAGCTCGCCCATGTACATGAAGGCAGTCTGATCCGACACCCGCGCCGCCTGCTGCATGTTATGGGTGACGATAACCACGGTGAACTGGCTCTTGAGCTCGTTGATCAGCTCCTCGATGGTGAGGGTCGAAATCGGATCCAGCGCAGAGGTGGGTTCATCCAGCAGCAGCACTTCCGGTTCGATGGCGATGGCCCGGGCGATCACCAGACGCTGCTGCTGACCGCCGGAAAGACCGAAGGCATTGTCGTGCAGACGATCCTTCACCTCGTCCCACAGCGCCGCACCGCGCAGGGAGCGCTCGGCCGCCTCATCCAGGGTGCGTCTGTCGTTGATGCCCTGCAGGCGCAGGCCGTAGATCACGTTCTCGTAGATGGACTTGGGGAAAGGGTTCGGACGCTGGAACACCATGCCCACCTGACGACGCAGGGCAGAAACATCCACTCCCTTGTCGTAGATGTTGTGGCCATGCAGCTGGATCTCCCCCTCGATGCGGCAGATCTCCACCAGATCGTTCATCCGGTTGATACAGCGCAGCAGGGTCGATTTACCACAACCGGACGGACCGATAAACGCGGTCACCTGCCCTTTCGGGATCTTCATGTTGACGTTGAACAGCGCCTGTTTGTTGCCGTAGTACAGGTTAAGATCCTTCACCTCCAGCGCGGTCTGCTCCGGGCTCAGGTTGAGCAGATCCAGCGCAGTGTGCTGGGTGGACGTGGTCGTTACGTTGATCATCTGTTACCTCAAATCAGTCGGTGGCGGCGGGCATCTTGATGCGCCAGCGGCCGGAACACTTGACTGGCAAGGGGGGAAACCCGTCCCTTGCCTCACATCAGTCTGGGGTGGCTGGATTCATGTTCCAGCCACCGGGATTTCTCACGCAGTGGTTACGAATGGCTGTGATGTCGGTCAGGTTCATGCTGTTCATCCATTGTCTCAACATCCGTCCGGGCAGCCACATCAATGTTCCAAAGAGCGGAATTTTTCACGCAAGTGGTTACGAATACCGATGGCGGTCAGGTTTAGGCCAACGATCACCGTCACCAGCAGGAAGGCGGTGGCATAGACCAACGGGCGCGCCGCCTCGACGTTGGGACTCTGAAACCCGACATCATAGATGTGGAAGCCCAGGTGCATGAACTTGCGCTCCACGTGCAGGAACGGGAAGTTGCCATCCATCGGCAGGGTCGGCGCCAGTTTCACCACCCCCACCAGCATCAGCGGCGCCACTTCACCGGCAGCACGGGCAATCGCCAGAATAAGGCCGGTCATGATGGCCGGACTCGCCATCGGCAGCACGATGCGCCACAGGGTCTCGGCCTGGGTGGCTCCCAGTGCCAGCGAGCCCTGACGTATGGTGCCCGGGATCCGCGACAGCCCCTCTTCGGTGGAGACAATCACCACCGGCAGAGTCAGGATAGCCAAAGTCAGCGCCGCCCAGATAACACCGGGTGAGCCAAAGGTCGGGCTCGGCAGCGCTTCCGGGTAGAACAGCCGATCCAGCGAGCCGCCCAGGGTATAGACGAAGAGGCCCAGACCGAACACGCCGTAGACGATGGAGGGCACACCCGCCAGGTTGATCACGGCGATGCGGATGATCTTGGTCAGGCTGTTCTTGCCCGCGTACTCGTGCAGGTAGACAGCCGCCACCACGCCGAGCGGCGTGACTATGATCGCCATCAGGAACACCATGAACACGGTGCCGAAGATGGCCGGGAATACGCCGCCCTCGGTGTTGGCCTCGCGGGGATCGTCGGAGACGAACTTACCGATCTGGTGGAACCAGTGACCCACCTTGGCCAGCAGGCTCATGTCGTTGGGCCACACCACATCCAGTACCTTGGACATGGGCATGGTCACCAACTCACCCCGCATATCCTTGACAGTAATGGCGTCACGGTCGGCCTGACTGCGCAGGGAGAAGAGCTCTTTTTCCAGCAGCTGATAACGGTCGTTGAGCGCCTGGCGCTCACTGGCCAGTTCGGCTTTGAGCTGATCGGTCAGCTTGTCATCCAGCTCGGCCCTGCGCTCTTTCAGGCGCAGCCGCTCCAGCTGATAGTTGATCCTGCCAATATCCCCTTTTTGCAGATCGTTCGCCTGTGCGGAGAGCGCATTGGCGCGAGCCAGCACTCGCTTCAGAGCAGGGTGCAGATCCGTGGTCAGCTCGTTGCCATCCTCCTTCACCCCCACGATGTAGCCGTAGAAGTTGCCGTTGGTGGTACGCTCCACCATCGCCAGCTCGGCAGGCCGGGTCCGGGACTTGATGTCGGTCTCCAGCACCCAGCGGAAATCGAGGTCGACGAACTCGCGGTTGCCAGTCTTGACCAGATAACGAGTGATCTGCTCACGCTCCTCCCCTTCCAGCGGGATACCTGCGGCACGCAGCCGCTCCACCGGCACCAGCTCGCGATCATTGATCTCACCGATCAACACGCTTTTGTTGCCGTTGGCATCCTCAAGTTGCCACTCATAGATAGGGTGAGGCCAGAAGTAGACCAGACCACGCCAGCCGATGAGCAGCAACAGACCCAGTACCGCCACCAGACTCAGGCTGACGGCACCGCCGGTCATCCAGATCCAGGGGGCCCCTGATTTAAACCACTTACCCATTGTCGATTCCTTGTCCATTACAGAGTTGCCCCTTACATCGAGCTGTATTTTTCACGCAACCGCTGACGGACAAACTCGGCCAGGGTGTTGAACATAAAGGTGAACACAAACAGGACGAAGGCCGCGAGGAACAGCACCCGATAGTGGGAGCTGCCTACTTCCGATTCCGGCATCTCCACCGCGATGTTAGCGGCAAGGGTGCGCAGCCCCTGGAACATGGAGAAGTCCATGATGGGGGTATTGCCGGTGGCCATCAGCACTATCATGGTCTCGCCCACGGCGCGGCCAAGACCCATCATCACCGCCGAGAAAATGCCCGGACTGGCGGTGAGGATCACCACCCGGCTCAGGGTCTGCCAGGGAGTCGCCCCCAGCGCCAGCGAGCCCTGAGTGAGATGCTTGGGCACGGAGAACACGGCGTCCTCTGCGATAGAGAAGATAGTAGGGATGACAGCAAAGCCCATGGCGATACCGACTACCAGGGAGTTGCGCTGATCAAACTTGATGCCCATCTCGTGAGTCAGCCAGATGCGCGAATCGCCGTGCATGAAAGCGTTCTCGATGAGCGGACTCACCGCAAAGGCGCCCCAGCCGATCAGCAGCAACACGGGGATCAGCAGGATGGCGTGCCACCCCTCCGGCAACCAGGATTTGCAGCGCTCCGGCAGATAGTTCCACACCAGCGCGGTCAGCAGCATCCCCATCGGCAGCAGGATGAACAGCAGCACTACCCCGGGCAGCGTCCCTTCGATGATGGGCGCCAGCCACAGACCCGCCAGGAAGCCCAGGATAACGGTCGGCAGCGCCGCCATGATCTCGACCGTCGGCTTGACGTATTTGCGCAGCCCGGCCGACATGAAGTAGGCGGTGTAGATGGCGCCAGCGACCCCGAGCGGCACCGCAAACATCATGGCGTAGAAGGCGGCTTTCAGGGTGCCAAACACCAGCGGCACCAGGCTCAGCTTGGCTTCGAAGTCGTTGCTGGCGGAGGTGGATTGCCACACATACTGGGGCTCGGGATAGCCTTCGTACCACACCTCTTGCCACAGAGCAGACCAGGTCACCTCGGGATGCTCATTCTCCACCGTGAACAACTTGAAGCCACCCTCCTGCTGCATCAGCAGCACGTTGTGGCGTGGCGAGATGGCCAGGGCCGACAAGGGGCCGCCCTCGACCTTCTCGCTCAGCAGCTTGGTCTCGCCGGTGGCGTGGAAGAAGCTGACGGTGCCATCACTGCCAGCACTGATGAAGCCCTTGCGAAAGTGCTCCGGGGTGAGCAGATCCACAGGGCCATCGCCCTTGAAGTCACGAATTTGGGTGAACTGGCGCTTGCCATCCTTGGCCACTTCAAACCACTGGGAGATGACACCGTTGTCGTTGCCCACCAGCAGGGAGGAGGCACCGGAGAGCAGCTCAACCCGGGTCACGTTGGCATTGGGGGCATTGATCTCCATGACGTTGCGCAGGGAGATGTCATTGAGGTTGTGGATGTCGTAGACAGAGAGGCGGTTGCCGTCACGCACGAACAGGATGCGCAGATTGGGGGTCAGCAACAGCTGATCCACATGACGCGGCAGGGAGGGAATGCTGTAGTTCTGGACGCTCCACTCCACCTCGCCGGAGAGGAAATTTTCCTCGCCGGTCATCACCGTCATCACGCCGCGACCATCCTCGGTCACAGCGGCGGTGGCCATCTTCTCCTTGGTCGCCGCGAACACCATCAGCTGCAACGCTTTTCCTTGCGGATCAATCACCACTGGTGTTTCACCGAAGGGATACTGCAGGCTGGGTTCTATGACCCGCACATCGTTGGGATAGGAGACCTTGAAGTAGGGCTGCATCACCAGCGCCGTGCCATCGGCAAAACCGTAAGCGATGAGCTTCTGACCCGGCGCGGGTGACGCGACCGTAGTGATGTCGCCGGCAACCTGGGCCTGACCCAGGGCCTGCCCCACCTTGACCTTGCCATCCCCCTGGACGGCGAAGAAGTTGACCAGCCCCTTGTCGCTGAAGCGATAGCCAATCTCGTTCTGCTCCTCTACCCCAAGCCAGGCCGTCTTGCCCTCAACGGGCAGCGTAAACGACGCGGTCGGCTCCATCGTGGCACCATTGAAAATGGGTTTCACCACATAGAGCAGGTAGAAGAAAATGAGCAACAGGGCCACCAGCACCAGGGCACCACCTGCGGTGACCCCGTACTTGGCCAACTTATCCTTGATACGGCGCTTTCTACTGCCCGCCATACCCAAGTTTATCGATTCCGATGACATGCAAGACCTCAATGTGCGCTAGCTTGGCGGCATTATATGGCGGTTGCATGACAGTTTTGTTACATCAAGGCCCTCTGCGAATAGGCTATTTTGAGGGGCATTCAGGCGGGACGTTGTCGGCAAGAAACAGTGCCAACCATCTGTTTTATATGGGGATATATGAAGGCATCAAGCACGGGGCAAGGCCGCTCCCCCCCGTTGGCCTCAGACGGCAGGGCCGCCGCTTTGTTGCAGCGCCTGTCTGGCCGCCTTTTTCTCGGCGCGGCGACGCTTGAAGAAGGCTGACAGCTGGGCCGAGCAGGCTTCCGCCAGCACACCGCCGGTCAGCGTCACCCTGTGGTTATGGCGCGGGTCCTGCAATATTTCGAACACGGACCCCGCGGCTCCGGTCTTGAGATCTCGCGCCCCGAATACCACTCGCTTGACCCGACTGTGGATCAGGGCGCCGGCGCACATGCAGCAGGGCTCCAGCGTCACATAGAGGGTGGTGTCGAGCAGACGGTAGTTCGCCAGCCGAACACCTGCGGCGCGAATTGCCATGATTTCCGCATGGGCGCAGGCATCATGAGTGCTGATGGAGCGATTCCACCCCTCACCGACCACCTCATCCCCCAGCACCAGCACGGCACCAACCGGGATCTCGCCTATCCCTTCAGCCCTGGCGGCCAGCGCCATGGCGTAATGCATCCAGCGCTCGTCTTGTTGCGCTTGCTCAAAGGAGTCAGCGTTCTCTGATGGCGTCACGCCCTTACCCCTTTGTCGTTATATTGCCTGTGCGCCTTGAACATTGACGCCGTGCCGACCGGGATCTCACCTGTTTCCCCCTCAGCCCTGGCGGCCAGCGCCATGGCGTAATGCATCCAGCGCTCGTCCTGTTGCGCTTGCTCAAAGGAGTCAGCGTTCTCTGATGGCGTCACGCCCTTACCCCTTTGTCGTTATATTGCCTGTGTGCCTTGAACCTTGACGCCGTGCCGACCGGGATCTCACCTGTTTCCCCCTCAGCCCTGGCGGCCAGCCCCATGGCGTAATGCATCCAGCGCTCGTCTTGTTGCGCTTGCTCAAAGGAGTCAGCCTTCTCTGATGGCGTCACACCCTTACCTCTTTGTCGTTATATTGCCTGTGTGCCTTGAACCTTGACGCCGTGCCGACCGGGATCTCACCTGTTTCCCCCTCAGCCCTGGCGGCCAGCCCCATGGCGTAATGCATCCAGCGCTCGTCTTGTTCGCTATACCCCAAGCACGGTGCGACTTCTGATAGTTCCACGCCCTTGTCCTCTCTCGACAGCATGTTCATGACGGTTTGCCCTGCCTCCCGGCCTGACTGATGGCGCTCATCCGTCTCTTCTCTTTATGCGGATGTGGTTCTCCGGGACAGGTCCCTGCCCGGCGGGTGATGACAACGTGCGTGATCACCCGGCGAGGCTGCTCGCCTGGCAGTGGCTGCGCGCACAACAACACGGGGCGGCGATTATGCCAAATCTCACCTGCGGCCCCAAGCTACATCTTGGTTGCACAATAAAGAAGCAGTCGGCATCTCCCTGATAAAAAAGGAGTTGCACCAACCAATCCATATCATTAGACTCCCTTTCGTCAGCTCGAACTGACCTCGTCGGTGTGTAGCGCAGCCAGGTAGCGCATCTGCATGGGGTGTAGAGGGTCGGAGGTTCGAATCCTCTCACACCGACCATTTTCCCCGAAAATAGCCCAGTCACACGACTGGGCTATTTTTTTGCCTCGTTGCCAGCGCCCCATCTTTATTGTCCTGCAAAACACCCTGCCCAAAGAGCCATCACTTATCAGCGGCACGCTTTTTATTCAGAACCACTTGAAACCCACTCAAAGTATCGCTAGGATACGCCACTTTTCCGCCGGCAGTGGATACAGGGAGGTGGAAACCCGGGTGATGGAGTCACCAACCGGCTTGCAATCCAACAAGGCAAGCACCCATGACGCAAACCGTTGACACACAACCCGACCAGACCCCTCTACCACCACCGAACGCCGAGCTAGGCGATAACGAATACGGCACTATCGTACGCCTCGACGTGGTCGATCTGGCGGCACCGGACGACGATTACTGATCACGCCCTTAAAGGGATCCCCGGCACGCAATGGGATTGTGTGGCCACTGAGCCGTGAATTTCGCCACCCTTGCATCCTCCCGAGGGGCCAGAAAGAGCGGCTGATACAAATAACAATAAAATGCTATATATCTGAACATTACCAGTTGTATTCACTATTCATCACCCTCCCCTCCCCCCGCGTGTTGCCAGGCCAAGCTGATACAAACCTACGTTATTGCTCGTCACTTTGCCCTCGCTGATGGGGTAAATCCCATTCGCCTCCCATTCGCGACTCAAGTTTTAAACAAACGTTCACTAGCCAATGCTGGCAGGAGCTGGATATTCACTGGGATCACAGATCCAATTTCATACAACCGTTTTTTGAAAGCTTGGAGTTAGGTCGGGATTTGTTTTTGCATTTGTAATTTTATTACGTAATAAATTACATATCGAGCCTCATTCTCTCCACTGGATCACACCACCATCAGGGGTCGGAAAACAAGCGCATAACCATCTGCATAGAGTTTTTGCGCTAATCATATAAAGCCATTAAAAACATAATCTTAACTACAACCCAAAAACGGATGTTTTAAAAAACAGGTTGACGAACAGAGCAATATTTCGCACCTTATAAATCGTGTCACCCCGTCGTTACGGGACGTTTGAAAGAACAGGGATCGACTTTGGTCGTAGTTAGTAAGTTCAAAATGTAATTTTCAAAGGAGTGAACCTTATGTCGGCACCGGCTCAGACCCACTGCAGCGCCCGCCTTCGCATCCAGGGCGAGATGCTGCCCGAATACGCGCAAATTCTGACGCCGGACGCGGTGGCTCTGGTCGCCGAACTGGTAGAACGTTTTGCTCCCCAAAGAGGGGAATTGCTGAAACAACGTGTGGCACGCCAGGCCCGCATTGATGGCGGCGAGCTGCCGGACTTCCTGCCAGAAACTGCCCACATCCGTGCCGGTGACTGGACCGTTCGCGGTATTCCCGCCGACCTGCAAGACAGACGGGTGGAGATCACGGGCCCGGTCGAGCGCAAGATGGTGATCAATGCCCTCAATGCCAACGTTAAAGTGTTCATGGCGGACTTCGAGGATTCGCTGGCCCCCGCCTGGAACAAGGTGATCGAGGGGCAAATCAACCTGCGCGATGCGGTCAACGGCACCGTTTCTTACACCAGCCCGGAAGGAAAGGCCTATACCCTGAACCCTAATCCGGCCGTGCTTATCTGCCGGGTTCGTGGCCTGCACCTGCCGGAAAAACATGTCACCTTTGATGGCACTCCCATCCCGGGCGGCCTGTTCGACTTTGCCCTCTACTTCCTGCACAACTATCAGGCGCTGCTGGCCAAAGGGTCGGGCCCCTACTTCTATGTGCCCAAGCTGCAAAGCCATCTGGAAGGGCGCTGGTGGAGCGAAGTGTTCGCCTGGACCGAAGACAAGTTCGGTCTGCCCCGCGGCACCATCAAGGCCACCGTACTGATTGAAACCCTGCCCGCCGTATTCGAGATGGATGAGCTGCTCTATCAGATGCAGGATCACATAGTCGCGCTCAACTGTGGCCGCTGGGACTACATCTTCAGCTATATCAAGACGCTCAAGAACCACCCGGATCGAGTACTGCCGGACAGGCAGGTGGTAACCATGGACAAACCCTTCCTCTGCGCCTACTCGCGCCTGCTGATCAAGACCTGTCACAAGCGCGGCGCGCTGGCCATGGGCGGCATGGCCGCCTTCATCCCGGCCAAAGATGCGGCCGTCAACGAGCAGGTGTTTGCCAAGGTCAAAGCCGACAAGGAGCGCGAAGCCAACAACGGCCATGATGGTACCTGGGTCGCCCACCCCGGCCTCGCCGACACTGCCATGGCGGTGTTCAATGCCACCATTGCGGCTGGCGCCAAGAACCAGATCGGCGTGCTGCGCGAGCAAGATGCACCCATCACAGCTGCCGACCTGCTGGCCCCCTGCGAGGGTGAGCGCACCGAGGCGGGCATGCGCACCAACATCCGGGTCGCCCTGCAATACCTGGAGGCCTGGATCAACGGTAACGGCTGCGTGCCCATCTATGGCCTGATGGAAGATGCGGCCACCGCCGAGATCTCCCGCACCTCCATCTGGCAGTGGATCCGCCACGGCAAGAGCCTGTCGAATGGTCAAGTGGTGACCAAGGATCTGTTTCGCCAGATGCTGGTCGAGGAGCAGCAGGTGGTCAAACGCGAACTGGGCGATGCCCGCTGGCAGGCAGGGCGTTTTGCCGAAGCGAGCGAGCTGATGGAGCAGATCACCTGCGCCGACACCCTGATCGATTTTCTGACGCTGCCCGGTTACGAGCGACTCTGAATCACGGGCCCCCAGCGGGGCTCGCCAATAACAAGTCAATGGACACGTGAAATCAATGAAAGAGGGAACTGATATGGCACTGACCCGTGAGCAACAGATCCAGGCTATCGAGAAAGACTGGGCACAAAACCCCCGCTGGAAAGGGATCAAACGCGGCTACAGCGCCGAAGACGTGGTGAACCTGCGCGGCAGCTTGCAGCCTGCGCACACTCTGGCTCAGCGCGGCGCCGACAAATTGTGGGAACTGATCCACGGCAGCGCCAAGAAAGGCTACGTCAACTGCCTCGGTGCCCTGACCGGCGGCCAGGCGGTGCAGCAGGCCAAGGCGGGCATAGAAGCCATCTACCTCTCCGGCTGGCAAGTGGCGGCGGACAACAACTTGTCCTCCACCATGTATCCGGATCAGTCCCTCTACCCGGCTAACTCTGTCCCGTCCGTGGTGGAACGCATCAACAACTCGTTTGCCCGTGCCGATCAGATCCAGTGGGCCAACAAGGTGGGTCCGCAGGATGCCGGTTTCATCGACTACTTCCTGCCGATCGTGGCGGATGCGGAAGCCGGTTTCGGTGGCGTGCTGAACGCCTTCGAACTGATGAAGGGAATGATTGAAGCGGGCGCCGCCGGTGTGCACTTCGAAGATCAGCTGGCCTCGGTGAAGAAGTGCGGCCACATGGGTGGCAAAGTACTGGTCCCCACCCAGGAAGCGGTGCAGAAGCTGGTTGCAGCACGCCTCGCAGCCGACGTCTGTGGCACCACGACGCTGGTGATCGCCCGTACCGACGCCAACGCGGCGGACTTGCTGACCACGGATGCAGACCCTTACGATGCCGGCTTCCTGACCGGTGAGCGCACCGCAGAAGGCTTCTACAAGGTGCAGGCGGGTATCGAACAGGCCATCTCCCGTGGCCTGGCCTATGCCCCCTACGCCGACATGGTGTGGTGTGAAACCGCCAAGCCGGATCTGGACGAGGCGCGCAAGTTTGCCGAAGCCATCAAGGCGCAGTACCCGGACACCATACTGGCCTACAACTGCTCCCCCAGTTTCAACTGGAAGAAGAACCTGGACGATGCCACCATCGCCCGCTTCCAGCAGGAACTGTCCGACATGGGTTACAAGTACCAGTTCATCACGCTCGCCGGCATTCATAACATGTGGTTCCACATGTACGAACTGGCCTACCAGTACGCACGTGGCGAGGGGATGAAGCACTACGTCGAAATGGTACAGGAGCCGGAATTTGCCGCCGCCAGCCGTGGTTACACCTTCGTGGCGCACCAGCAGGAAGTGGGCACGGGTTACTTTGACAAGGTGACCACCGTTATTCAGGGGGGCCAATCCTCGGTCACCGCACTGACCGGCTCCACCGAAGAAGATCAGTTCCACTGATAAGCAAAGCTTCCTTGAGATAGCAAAACCCCGGCCAGGTGCCGGGGTTTCTTTTTGTCTGTTGTATCAGCGCCGCTGCGGCTCAGGCCCACCCAATGGCTCAGAGTTCGAGGATCTCTTTGACAAAGGGGATGGTGAGCTTGCGCTTGGCGCGAAATGAGGCGTTATCGAGCTGATTGAGGGTGGTAAGCAGGGTGCGCATGTCGCGGGAGAGTCGGTTGAGCAGAAAGCGGCCCACGTCGATGGGCAATTTGAAGCCCCGCAGCTCGGCACGCAGCTGCAGGGCACTGAGCTTGCCTTCATCATCCAGCTCGTCGAGGTGGAAGCTCACCCCCCAGTCGAGGCGGGAAGCGAGATCCGGCAGTTGCAGCCCCAGCTTGCGCGGTGCACTGCAACCCGTGACCACCAGCGTCCCCTCCCCTTTCTCCTGCCAGCGATTGTAGAAATCGAACAAGGCCCGCTCCCACAGCGCATTGCCGGCAATGGCTTCGAGACTGTCGAGACAGACCAGTGGCAGGCTTTCGAGGGCGTCGAGCATGCTGGGATCGAGCTGTTCGAACTGATCGAGGGAGAGATAGGCCGCCGCCGCATCGCGGGCGTTGACCTCGGCGCAAGTGGCGTGCAGCAGGTGGGAGCGTCCCGACCCCTTGGCACCCCAAAAATAGAGGAAAGGCGATCCCTGACCGATGGCCGCATTCTTGAGGGCGGTGATCAGGTGCGCATTGTTGCCGGGATAAAAACTGACGAAGGTTTCATCATCCGGTAATTGTACGGCTAAAGACAGTTGGGCCGGTTGCTTCACTCGTTGGGCTTTGACTGTGACATTTGTGGCTGAGTGTATCATCGCAAAGGCAGATAGAGAACCGCCCGGACTTGGCCGGGCGGTTGAGACAAAGCAGAAATGATCAGGGCTGCGACCATTGGTAGCGCAAACCGCTGTCATTATCGTCAATTTGGCGCAACCTGCTCTCCAGTTGCAGGCCACGGATGAGCTCAGCCTTATCCCCCTGCAACGCGAGGTGGAAGGTGACCTTGTCCCCCTCCAGCTGGCCGATCTCCACCTTGGTGACACTGGCCATGCCCTGCAGCATCTTCTGCACCGTGATCATGCCGTCTATGCCGGACAAGCCTTCCACCACCAGAGTTTGGCTGGAGGCGACACCCGAGATGCGCGTACCATAGTTTTGCACCAGCCAGGCCGCCAGCCCATCGGCAAACCCCTGTGCCACCTCGGCCTGGGTGCCGCTGCCACTACCGCGGGTCAGCTCGGCCTGCTCGCCACCGGCTTTGGGTCCATAGAGGCCCCAGTCTATGTTCCACGCTTCCCCTTCCGGGGTCAGCTTGCCCAGCACCACCATCTCGGCGCCATAACGCTGGCTCGCCTTGAGGATGGGGTCGGCGAAGCGGCCCCAGACATCGGTGGCATTGACCGCCATGTTGTCATCGAGATCCATCAAGGGAATGCTGACAGGCAAGCCCATGGCCTGGCTCTGGGCACGCAGCGCGGCGGCCCAGCCATCGCTGGACTGATCCGGCAGGAGGCGGCGTTCTCCCTCATTGATCACCAGCCAGATGGCCACTTGAGGCCGCGCTGGTCCAAGCAGGGCAAACTTGCTCTGGGAGATCAGGGCGTTGACCTTGGCGACGTCAAAGTCGGCCTTGAGAAACTTGACCGGTCCCACGTCCTGATAACCGTAGTGCTGCACATAGTCGCCTGGAGCGGCCAGCGCCTTGACCACGGCCGGCTGGGTGAGGATATCCCGCTTGCCGGTCACCTTGACGAGTACCTCCCCCAGTGCCTGGGACTGGGCCGCCACCATGTCGCCGCTGGTGGGCGCCTTGCCCTGATAGAGATCGGTCACCTGAGCGGCCGAGACCATGAATGACAAGCCGCAGCAGAGGGCGGTCACAACACGTTTTAACATGAGAAAAGTCTCGAAATGGGAGATGGTGCTTATGGTAGCGGCAAGGTGCGCATTGCAGCAAGCTGGAGGGGGATAAACAGCAGAGCCGGCAAGGCGCCGGCTCCATTCTCACCCCTCACACAGAGAAGGTGGTCACGTCATCAGGCATTACTTGGTGCCGAAGATCTTGTCGCCGGCATCGCCCAGACCCGGGACAATATAGCCTTTCTCGTTCAGGCCCTGATCGACGGAGGCGCAGTAGAGCTCGACATCGGGGTGCACAGCTTCCAGCGCCTTGATCCCTTCCGGCGCGGCAACCAACACCAGCACCTTGATGGACTGGCAGCCTTTCTTCTTCAGCAGGTCGATGGTGGCGATCATGGAGCCGCCGGTGGCCAACATGGGATCGATGACCAGTGCCAGACGCTCTTCGATGTTGCTGACGATCTTCTCGAAATAGGGAACCGGTTGCAGGGTCTCTTCATCGCGGTAGATACCCACCACGCTGACGCGGGCGCTCGGCATGTGCTCCAGCACGCCATCCATCATGCCAAGACCGGCACGCAGGATAGGCACGACGGTGACCTTCTTGCCCTTGATCTGGTCAACTTCCACTGGCCCGTTCCAGCCATCGATGGTAACCTTCTCGGTTTCGAAGTCAGAGGTCGCTTCGTAGGTCAACAAACTGCCCACTTCTTTGGCCAGTTCACGGAAACGCTTGGTGCTGATATCGCCTTCACGCATCAGACCGATCTTGTGTTTGACCAGGGGGTGTTTGACTTCAACGACTTTCATTATTATCTCCTCTAACTGCCGCAAAAAAATCGCGGAATCATACAACAAAAGCCGACTCTTGTAGAGCTTTTCCACGTAAAAACGCGCAAACGATTTCCTTTCTGCTTTTACCCGGCCACTGTTAGAATACGCCCCGAATTTTACCCTCCACTTCTTTATATGACGGGGAATACGCGTGACTGACAAAACCTCACTGAGCTACAAGGATGCTGGCGTAGATATCGATGCTGGCAATGCACTGGTTGAACGTATCAAGGGCGTGTCAAAGCGCACTCGTCGTCCTGAAGTCCTTGGTGGTCTTGGCGGCTTTGGGGCCCTGTGTCAAATCCCTGCGGGCTACAAGGAGCCGGTACTGGTCTCCGGCACCGATGGTGTGGGCACCAAGCTGCGTCTCGCCATCGATCTGAAAAAGCACGACACCGTCGGTATCGACCTGGTGGCCATGTGCGTCAATGACCTGATAGTGCAAGGCGCCGAGCCGCTGTTCTTCCTCGACTACTATGCCACCGGCAAGCTGGACGTGGACACCGCGGCCGCCGTGGTCACCGGCATAGGTGCTGGCTGCGAGCAATCCGGCTGCGCCCTGGTGGGCGGTGAAACCGCCGAGATGCCGGGCATGTATGAAGGGGAAGACTACGACATCGCCGGTTTCTGCGTCGGCGTGGTGGAGAAGAGCGAGATCATCGACGGCAGCAAGGTCGGTGACGGCGATGCCCTGATCGCCCTGGCTGCCAGCGGCCCCCACTCCAACGGTTTCTCGCTGGTGCGCAAGATCCTGGAAGTGTCCAAGGCAGACGTTCATCAGCCACTCGGTGACACCACCCTGGCCAACGCCCTGCTGGAACCAACCCGCATCTATGTGAAGCCCGTGCTCAAGCTCATCAAGGAGTGCGAGATCCATGCCCTGTCCCACATCACGGGCGGCGGCTTCTGGGAGAACATCCCCCGCGTGCTGCCCGCCAATACCCAGGCGGTGATCGACGAGCAGAGCTGGCAGTGGCCGGCGGTGTTCGGCTGGTTGCAGCAAGCTGGCAACGTCACCCGTCACGAGATGTACCGAACCTTCAATTGCGGCGTCGGCATGATCATCGCCCTGCCTGCGGATCAGCTCGAAAAGGCGCTGACCCTGCTCAAGGCGGAAGGCGAGAATGCATGGCACATCGGCCATATCGCCAAGGCGGCCGATGGTGAAGAACAAGTCGTCATAAAATGACCTCCCCAATGAAACGGATCCTGGTGCTGGTCTCCGGCGGCGGCAGCAACCTGCAGGCTATTCTCGACAATTGCGCCAGCGGCAAGATTGCCGGCGAAGTGGTCGGCGTCATCAGCAACAAGGCCGATGCCTACGGCTTGGTGCGTGCGCAAACGGCCGGGGTAGCGACCGCCACTCTGGCCCAGCAGCAGTTTGCCAGCCGGGCGGAGTATGACGTCGCCCTGCAGGCGCTGATGGATGACTATCAGCCGGATCTGGTGGTACTGGCAGGCTTTATGCGGATCCTGAGTGCCGATCTGGTGCGTCACTTTGCAGGGCGGATGATCAACATCCACCCGTCACTACTGCCCAAGTATCAGGGCTTGCACACTCACCAGCGCGCCATCGACGCCGGAGATAGCGAGCACGGTGCCAGCGTCCACTTCGTCACCGAAGAGTTGGATGGTGGCCCGGTGATCCTGCAGGCTCGCGTCCCGATCTTCGAAGGTGACGATGTCGAGGAAGTGGCGGCCAGGGTGCAGGTCCAGGAGCACAGCATCTACCCGCTGGTGGTGCAGTGGTTCTGCGAGGGAAGGCTGAGAATGCAAGGCGATACCGTCCTGCTGGACGGTATCGTACTTGGCCCCGCAGGTCATGCCTGCGAGTAACCGCCAAGCACAGCATGCAACATGTGACAAGGGAGGCTTAGGCCTCCCTTGTCATTTCTAGCTACCCGCACAATTGCTGCAGTCATGTCCGATTACGCCGCTACGCGGCTAATCGAACTTACACCGGATTGTCGATATCGATAAAGGTCACATCCAGCCCCTGCACGGTCGCCAGCCACTCTCCCAGCGCCTTGATGCCGTAACGCTCGGTGGCATGGTGCCCGGCCGCATAGAAGTGCATGCCCATCTCGCGGGCGGTGTGGATGGTCTGCTCGGAGGCTTCGCCGGAGATGAAGGCATCGATCCCCTGCTCCGCCGCCAGATTGATATAGCTCTGGCCACCGCCAGTGCACCAGGCTACGGAGCGGATAAGCTCGGGGCCTGTGTCACCACAATAAAGGGGTTCACGACCGAGCCGTTCGGCGATGAGCGTTGCAAAATCGCGACCGCTCATCGGCTCTTCCAGCTTGCCCACCATGGCGACGCTCTTGCTGTTCCACGGCTCCAGACCGCGGCGCACCTTGATGCCAAGCAGCTTGGCGAGCTGGGCGTTGTTGCCCACCTCGGGATGCACATCCAGCGGTAGATGATAGGCAAACAGGTTGATGTCGTGAGTGAGCAGGGTCTTGAGGCGACGCTGCTTCATGCCGGTGATCTGGGCCGGCTCGCCGCTCCAGAAGTAACCGTGATGGACCAGAATGGCATCGGCGTCGAGGGCCACGGCCGCGTCGATCAGCGCCTGACTGGCGGTGACACCGGTCACCACCTTGCGAATGCGTGCGCGCCCTTCCACCTGCAACCCATTGGGGCAGTAATCCTTGATGGCGTGGGGTTCAAGTAGATGGTTGAGTACGGTTTCGAGTTTTCGATGAGAGATCATAGGGGTCCCTTATAAAGGCTCGGTCCCCTGCATCAACGATACAGCAGGGGCCAGGCTCAAACGCCAAGGACCCCATGATAATCGAGCAAAGCCGCCAAGACCATGACAGTTCCCTGGCAGGGCATGCCCGCCCAGTACTCAGGCGGGCAGATCGATCCCCGCCTCTCGCATCTGGGCAAGCTTGTAGCGCAGGGTGCGCGGGCTGATGCCGAGCCGGTCGGCCACCGCCTTGCGGCTGCCGTTACAGTCTTGCAAGGTATCGAGGATGATCTGGTGCTCCTGCTGCTTGAGCTCGCTGCCCAGATGCTCGCTCCCGCAGCTGCGATCGCCGCCGGTGAAGCGGATCGCTTCCTCGTCCACCTCTTCCAGGATCAGGTGCTCGCAGCCGATGAGTCCATCCGGGCTCAGGATCAGGGCACGCTGCACCACGTTGTCCAGCTCCCGCACATTGCCGGGCCAGGGGTGAGCCAACAGGCGTTCGCGCGCTTCATCTGCCAGCTGCGGCGTCGGCAACCCTTGCTGACAGGCATGCAGCGCCAGCAGGTGTTCCGCCAGCGGCAATATGTCGCCGGGCCGCTCCCAGAGCGAGGTCCAACGCAAGGGGAAGACGTTGAGACGGTAGTAGAGATCCTCGCGGAACAGGCCGTCCTGTACCGCCTTCTTGAGATCCCGGTTGCTGGTGGCGATGACCCGCACATCGAGGGGGATCATCTTGCGGCTGCCGAGTCGCTCCACCTCTTTCTCCTGCAAGACCCGCAGCAGCTTGGCCTGCAGCCCCAGATCCATCTCGGTGATCTCATCAAGCAACAAGGTGCCGCCCTGGGCCTGTTCGAACTTGCCCGGGCACCCCTGCACGGCGCCGGTAAAGGCCCCCTTCTCGTAACCGAACAGGGTTGCCTCCAGCATGTTTTCCGGGATGGCGGCGCAGTTGATGGCGACGAAGGTCTGTTCGGCGCGGCTGGAGTTGTCATGGATGTAGCGGGCCAGCACCTCTTTCCCCGTTCCGCTCGGGCCTGTCACCATGACAGTGGCTTCGCTGCGCGCTACCCGGGTCGCCAGCTGGAACAGCTCGGCGGTCTTGGGATCCCCGTACACCACGGCGCGCTTCTCCACCTTCTGGGCCGGCACATAACGGCTGACCTGGTTGAGCAGCACCTCGGGCGAAAACGGCTTGGCGAGATAGTCGATGGCGCCTTCGCGCATGGCGCGCACGGCACCGTCTATGTTGGCGTAGGCGGTCATCAAGAGCACCGGCACCTGGGGATATTGCTGGCGAATGTTAGCCAGCAGGGTCAGGCCATCCATGCCCCCCATCTGGATATCAGAGATCACCATGTCAAAGCTCTGGCGCGACAACGCCAGCAGGGCGCGCTCGCCGCTGTCTGCTTCACGGCACTCATAGCCGCCGAGCAACAGGGTATCCACCAGCGCTTCGCGCAGGCCATTGTCATCTTCCACGACCAGAATACGAGCCTGAGTCATGCGACACCTCCAAGCTGCACCGCTTGCTGATGCAGGGGGAACGACAGGGTAAAGCAAGTGCCTTCAGCAGGCACTGAGGCCACACTGACCTCCCCCTGATGGGCACGTACCACGGATTGCACCACAGCGAGACCCAGGCCTGTGCCCTGGGAGCGGGTGGTGAAGAAGGGTTCGAAAATCTGGTTGAGCAGGTGGGCGGGCATCCCTTTGCCATTGTCGAGGATACGCATCTCCACCCGGGTGCCGCTGCGCACCGCGCTCACCAACAGCGAGGTGGCACCCGCCTGCTGGGCGTTGGCGATCAGGTTGTTGATGGCCCCCGCCAGCGCATTGCTGTTAGCGAGCAGGCAGAGATCCGGCTCGGGCGCGTCTATATGCAGCTCACAGCCCTGCTGGTTGCAAAATGCCTCGGCGCCGGCCTGCACCTCGGCCAGTAATCCCTGGACCGAAATGGGTGTCACCACCTGATTGTCACCGTTGCGGGCGAACAGCAGTATGTCGTTGATCTGTTTTTCCAGGTCTTGCAACCTGGCCATCAGCTTTTGTTGGAACTGGCTGCGCGACTCGGGCTTGAGGGTGCGGTTGGCCAGATTGGCCGCATAGAGCATGGCGGCGGAGAGCGGTGTGCGGATCTGGTGTGCCAGCGAGGCGGCCATGTTGCCCAAGGCAGACAGCCGCTTCATGTGGTTGACTCTGTCCTGCAGTTTGCGGGTTTCGGTCAGATCCGTGATGAACACCAACTGGCCGGGTTGATCCGGCAGCGGCTGGGTCGAGAGCTGCACCCGACGCCCATCGCGCAGGGAGATCTCGTGACCGTCATCCTCACGGGGCTGGAAGCAGCGAGCGATGATCTGGCGCCAGGCCTTACCCTCCAGCGGCTCCCCCAGCAGCGCCAAGGCGGCGGGGTTGGCACGGGTGATGCGACCCTCGCCATCGAGCAGCAATACACCGGTCGGCAGTGCCGTGAAGATGGCGTAGAGCTGGCTCACCTCGTGAGACTGGAGTGGGTTGTCTTGCTGCTGGGCTGTCATAAAGCTGACCTCAAACTGGCTATTGGGTCAGGTTATTCAATTTCCATGCCACTAAAATTATGATTAAAAATCAACTCGTTGAACAAAGGCGTCAAGGCTTTGACCCTTATGCTTCCTTGCTCATCCCGTATTTTTTCATCTTCTCCACCAGGGTGGTACGACGCATGCTGAGCAAGTCAGCGGCGCGGGCCACCACCCCATCCTGGGACTCCAGGGCCTGACGGATCAGCTCTACCTCGAGGTCGGCCAGCATCTCCTTGAGATTGACCCCCTCCTCTGGCAGCTGCATGGCACGGGAGTGACTTGCACTGAGATCCAGCGCCAGGGGATCCTGGAACACGGCGGCCAATGCGTCGCGCTCGTCCATCTCGGTCAGCCGCTCATCCCTTGGCTCGCACGGTAGCAGGCGATAGCGGCTCGGCAAATCGGCCACATCGACTATCTGCTGCGGGTAGAGGATCAGCAGTCGCTCCAGCAGGTTGGAGAGCTCGCGCACATTGCCGGGCCAGGGGTACTGCATCAGGGACTCCAGCGCCCGCTGGGTCAGGCGAATCATACCCTGATGCTGCTCGGTATGACGGTTGAGCAGCTCCTGCAGCAACAAGGGAATGTCATCGACCCGATCCCGCAGCGGTGGTGTCTCTATGGGGAAGACATTAAGGCGATAGTAGAGATCTTCCCGAAAGCCCTGGGTGCGGATCATGGCCTCCAGATCCCGGTGGGTGGCCGCAATGATGCGCACGTCCGCCTGAATGGGCTTACCGCCACCCACCCGATCGAACAGCCGCTCCTGCAACACCCGCAATAACTTGACCTGCATCGGCAAGGGCATGTCGCCGATCTCGTCAAGGAAGAGCGTGCCGCCCTGAGCCAGCTCGAAACGGCCCCGGCGGGCGGCGATGGCGCCGGTGAAGGCGCCTTTCTCATGGCCAAACAGCTCGCTTTCCAGCAATTCGGCCGGGATGGCGCCACAGTTGATGGGCACGAAGGGGCCCCCACTGCGGGGAGAAAGTTCGTGAATGGCGCGGGCTACCACCTCCTTGCCGGTCCCGGATTCCCCCAGGATCAACACGTTGGCTTCGGTCTCTGCCACCTGGCTGATGAGACGGCGCACTTCCTGAATGCCTCGCCCCTTGCCCACCAGCAGACGCAGCAGCGCCTGGCCCTTGTCGTGAGTCTGCTGACGGGGATGCAGGGAGACAAACGCCTGACAGAAGTGCAGATGGCGAGTGAGGGATTCGTAGGTGAAGGGGGCCTCGGCGACACCGATGAAATTGCTGTTGGGGAAATCAGCCTCTACCAGGGACAGGAAGGGCACGCGAAGGAAGCTGGCCAGCAGCTCATCCAGCGAACGGCTGGTCAAGGCTCCCGCCAGCACCCCTTGCAGCGGACCGGACGACTCGATGGCAACATCCAGCTCGCTCTCGACTATCTCCTGCCACGGGATCCCCATGAACGAAAGCACTGTGCCCAACTGTTGACGCCGCTGCGCATCGGCATCAACAATCAATACTCCCATCGCCATCATATGAATCCCTCTTATTAACGACGTAACTTATTGTTTTATTGTGCTTCTGTGGTCTAGCCACGCACTTTATGCAGGAAGAACAAAGTGCCAAAATTCCGACGTATTGTCAAAAATTGTCGCATTTAACCTCAGTTAATCGACATCACTGCGCAATAAGATAAATTTTGTCGCCTCTTTTTTGATTGGAGGCACAAACAAGATAAAGAGACGGGACTATCGACTACCCGTTCCCGGCCCCATGACAGGGTCGGGAACGACGACAGGGTCAGTGACGGGCGTTCGTGTGGGGCGTGGCGTAGCGGCACTCGGGGAAGCGACTGCAAGCCATGAACAGGCGTCCGGCATGAGGCCCTTTTTTGGCCTCCCGTTCGACCAGCGGGGCATCGCAGCGAGGGCAATGAGGTGCCTGGTGCGAGTGATCCTCTTCTTCGTCATCCACCTCGGCAAACAGGTTGTCCACCAACTCGCTGTCTGTGGCAGAGACCAGGGCACTCCTGACCGGGGCCGTAACGGTCGACATGCTCGAGAAACTGGAAGACGAGCGTCCACCATGACGGGTCTCTTCCGTGTCGACGCCATCGAGCAACAGGGGGCTGAAGGTCGGCTCGCGGCGCTCGCCCGGCATCAGATCATCGGCCAGCGGTGCGGTCGTCTTGTTCAGCAGCGGCAGGATCAGATCCCGCACCGCTTCTACCTCATAGTGGCTGCTTGCCGGGATCTGCAGCAGCGGCAAACCGGCGCTGTCGCACGCGGCCTTGAGGAAGCTGTCCCTGGCTCTGCGCTTCTGCTGGCGGTGGGAACTGTCATCGAGTTCGATGGCGCAAATAAAGGAGAGATCAGCCGGATGGCAGAGCAGGTACTCCAGATGCTTGGCGCTGATCTTGTTGAACGCCTGCTGCCACTTGCTCTTGCCCATGCCCGCCTCCGGGGTCAGTACATCGGCCACCCGCACCTTGGCAAACACCCGGGCCTTGTCACCGACCGCGAGATCCAGCACGCCGAGGAAGGCGCGCTCGGCCGGACTGAACAGGGTCTCCTGCACATCATAGGGCAACGGCTTGCCTTTCTTGCCTCGGGTCCAGAAGACCACCAGCAGGAGCAGCACCAACAACACCAATCCCGATACGACAAGGGTATTCATGAGCGCACTATCCAGTTCACAAAACAAAAGAGGGGTATCACTCTACCACAGGGGCCCAGTGGCAGGCAGCGCTGAAACATAGCCCCCTCCCGAATCTGCGTTTTTCACCCTGTTTACGCCGGGCAGGGCTTCATATGGCCTGTCACAGCAGGCACAATGCTACAGAAACCCAATTCCAAGGAGAGCAGGATGCAAAAGCAATTGGTCGTGACCGTGATCGGCACAGACAAACCCGGCATAGTCGAAAGTCTGGCGGATGTCATCACTCGGCAGCAGGGGAACTGGCTGGGCAGCGCCATGAGCGAGCTGGCGGGACAGTTTGCCGGTATCCTCCATGTGACCGTGCCCGAGGAGCACTACCGCAGCCTGTGCGAAGCGCTGGCCCTGCTGCCCGGCCTCACCATCAGCTTTGCCGAAGGGACACCCACCGCCGAACCGTCCCATCAGGTGATGATGACGGTGACCGGCAACGACCGCCCCGGTATCGTCCGTGAAATGGCCAGCATATTGCGCCAGCTCAACATCAACGTGTCCGACCTCACCACGGGTTGCGAACCGGCTCCCCACTCCGGCGCCCCGCTCTTCTATGCCCATGCCCTGGTGGCCCTGCCGCCCCAGCTCGAACTCGACGATCTGATCACCGCGCTGGAGTCGCTCTCCGACGATCTGATGGTCGACATAGACCAGGCGTTCGCCGACTGAGCGGATGGTCATCACCCTGTCATATTTTCACGCCATTACTGCCGCGCAGACGCGACCTGACCACGGAGGCATCACATGAGCACCGACAAGCAGTATGAAGAGAAAGAGCTGAGCTGGCTCTCATTCAATGAACGGGTGTTGCAAGAGGCAATGGACAAGACGGTGCCCCTCATAGAGCGGGTCCGTTTCTTGGGGATCTTCTCCTCCAATCAGGATGAGTTCTTCAAGGTACGGGTGTCGGACGTCAAGCGCCGCATCCTGATCAACGAAGTGCACGGCGGCGAGGACGATGCCAAGGTGTTGCTACGCGCCATCCAGCAGAAAGTGATGGCGCTCGGCGAAGCGTTCGACAACACCTACAAGGAGCTGTTGATAGCGCTCGCCCGTCACAACATCTTTCTGGTCAACGAGAGCCAGATCTCCGAGTCTATCCAACAGTGGCTGCGGGTCTTTTTCAGGGAGAAGGTGCTGCGCCACATCATCCCGATCCTGCTCAACAAGGAGGTCAACCCGGTCAAGTTCCTCAAGGACGAGCACACCTATCTGGCCATAGAAATGAAGAAGAATGGCCAGGTGATCCAGTACGCCCTGGTGGAAGTACCGACCGACGATCTGCCCCGCTTCTTCCAGCTGCCGCCGGAAGGCACTCGCCGCAAGAAGCAGATCATCATACTGGACAACGTCATCCGCTTCTGTCTCGACGAGATCTTCAAGGGCTTCTTCGACTACGACGAGATAGCTGCCTATGCGGTCAAACTGACCCGGGATGCCGAATATGATCTCTCCGACCAGCTGGACCTCAGTCTGGTGGACAAGATGAGTGACGGTTTGAAGCAGCGCCTCACCGCCATGCCGGTACGCTTCGTCTACGAGCGGGAGATGCCCGCCGCCATGATAAGCTTCCTCAAGCTCAAACTGCAGATCAGCTCCTACGACGCCATCATGCCGGGCGGGCGCTATCACAACTTCAAGGATTTCATCGGCTTCCCCAACGTAGGCCGAGATTATCTGGAAAACCCCAAGCTACCTGCCCTCGATTGCCGCGATTTTGACGGTTTCGTCAACGCCTTCGATGCGATTACCAAGCAGGATATTCTGCTCTACTACCCGTATCACAAGTTCCACCACTTCACCGAGCTGGTGCGTCAGGCGGCGTTCGATCCGGCAGTGAGCGCCATTCGCATCAATATCTACCGGGTCGCCAAGAAGTCGCGCATCATCCACTCCCTCATCGATGCCGCCAACAACGGCAAGAAGGTGACCGTCGTCGTCGAGCTGCGCGCCCGTTTCGACGAGGCGGCCAACATCGACTGGGCCAACATTCTCACCGATGCCGGAGTCAAGGTGGTGTTCGGGGTGCCGAGCCTCAAGATCCACTCCAAGCTCTGCCTCATCACTCGCCACGAACATGGCGAGGCGGTGCGCTACGCCCATATCGGTACCGGCAACTTCAACGAGAAGACGGCGAAGATCTACACCGACTTCTCCCTGCTGACCCGCCACCCGGACATCACCGCCGAGGTGGAGGGCGTGTTCGAATACATCGAGTACCCCTATCGGCGCTACAAGTTCAACCACCTGCTGGTCTCCCCCATCAACAGCCGCCGTCAGCTCTATCGACTCATCGATAACGAGCTCTCCAACGCCAAGGCGGGCCAACCCAGCGGCATCACCCTCAAGATCAACAATCTGGTGGACAAGGATCTCATCAACCGGCTCTATGCCGCCGGCCAGGCCGGGGTGCCGATCCAGATGATCATCCGTGGTATGTGCGCCCTGCGCCCGGGTGTGCCGGGCCTCAGTGACAACATCAAGGTGATAAGCATCATAGACCGCTTCCTCGAGCACCCCCGGGTCATGGTGTTCCACAACAAGGGCAACCCCCAGCTCTATATCTCCAGCGCCGACTGGATGAGCCGCAACATCGACGGCCGGATCGAGGTGGGAACCCCCATCTATGATGAGCGCCTCAAGCAGCGCATCATGGACATTCTCGAACTACAACTGAGTGATACCTGCAAGGCACGGGTGATCGATGCCGACCAGCAGAATGCGTATGTGAAGCGGGGCAACCGCCGCAAGATCCGCTCTCAGGTGGCGATTTACGACTATCTCAAACGTATCGAGTCAAACAATGGACAATAGTCTCTATGCCGCCGTGGATCTCGGCTCCAACAGTTTTCACATGGTGATCGCCCACCTGAGCGAAGGACGCTTTCGCATCGTCGATCGCATCAAGGAGCGGGTCCGTCTGGCCGAGGGGATGGATGAGCAGAAGCGGATGAGCCCAGAGGCGATGGCCCGCGGCCTTACCTGCCTGTCGCTGTTTGCCGAGCGCCTCACCAATATCAGGCCGGATCAGATCCGCATTGCCGGTACCTATACCCTGCGCCGCGCCAGCAACGCCCGCGAATTCGTGAGCGAGGCAGCCAAGGTGCTCAACCACCCCATCGAAATTATCAGTGGTCAGGAAGAGGCGCGCCTCATCTATCAGGGCGTTGCCCATACCCAGCATATCGAAGGCCAGGTGCTGGTGGTGGATATCGGCGGTGGCAGCACTGAGCTCATCATAGGGGAAGGCTTCGATCACAAGGCCCTCACCAGCCGCAAGATGGGCTGTGTCAGCTTGACCCAGCGCTTCTTTGCCAACGGCAAGCTGAACGAAAAGGCCTTCCACAGCGCCGTGCTGGAGACCCAGCATCAGCTCGCCCCCATCATCAACCAGTATCGCAAGCTGGGCTGGCAGAGTTGCCTTGGCAGCTCCGGCTCGATTCGAGCCGTGCGCGACGTGCTGCAAGGAGAAGGCTGGACCGATGGCGCCATCACGCTGGCGGGGCTGGAGCGGCTAAAGCAGGAGATGCTCGACCACAAGCGGGCCGATCAGTTGAAGCTCGCTGGCCTGACCGAGGAGCGCAAGGGGGTGTTTGCCGCCGCGGTGACCATACTGCTTGGGCTTTTTACCTCCCTGCCCATTGAACGGATGGAGTATTCGGACGGTGCCCTGCGCGAAGGGCTGCTGTATGAATTCGAGGAGCGCTTGCAGCACCACGACATTCGCGAGCGTACCGCGCTGGCCCTCTCCACCCACTATCACATCGACAAGCGCCAGGCCAACCGGGTCGAGCAGAGTGTGTTGGCCCTGTTCGATGCCCTTAGCGGCCCCTGGCAAATGCCGGAGGAGCCCTATCGCGCGATCCTCGGCTGGGCGGCGCGACTGCACGAGATTGGGCTGGTCATCAACTACAGCGGCATCCAGCGCCACTCCGCCTATATATTGCAGAACACGGATTTGCCCGGCTTCACCCAGGACGATCAGGCCCTGCTGGCAGCCCTGGTAAGGTTTCAGCGCAAGGGGCTCAAGCTCTCCGAGCTCCCTCCCCTGCCCAACCATGACACGCAAACTGTGCTGCGTTGCATTCGTATCCTGCGCCTCGCCGTGGCGGCGCACCACAGGCGTCAGGACAATTTGTTGCCAAAATGGAACGTGCAAGCAGCCGAAGATCAGCTGGTGGTCACCCTGCCGATCGATTGGTGCGACGAGAACCGCCTGCTGATGCAGAACCTGGAGAAAGAGCACCGTTATTGCCAGGAGCAAGGCTGGCCGCTGCTGTTTCAGCTGAGCTGACCCGCCTCTTTGGCAGGCAGACAGGCAAAAAGGCAGCCCAGGCTGCCTTTTTGCTATTTGACTCATCCGCGTCAGGTGCGGGTTACTGCAACTCGGGCAGCAACCACTTGGCCATCTCGAAGTAGATGATGAGACCGGTACCATCCACCAGGGTGGCGATGAAGGGGGCGGACACCACTGCAGGGTCGATGCCAAAGCGGCGCAGCACCATGGGGATAATGGATGCAACTGTGGCGCTCCACAGCACGATGGCGATGATGGTAAAGGTCACCACCATGCCAATCTCGGGGCCGACGCCCAGACTCCATGCCCGCACCCAGGCCGCCATGGCAATGGCCCCCGAGATAAGCAGACCGGTGGAGAGCTCCTTTTTCAGCACAGTGCCAAGGTTGCGCAGACTCACCTCACCGACTGCCATGGCGCGCACTATGGTGGTGGTGATCTGGGTGCCACTGTTACCGCCAGTACCGATGAGCAACGGGATAAAGAAGGCCAACGCGATGGCGGCTTCCAGCTGCTCTTCGAACGCCCGCAGCACTGTGCCGGTATAGGCCTCCGCCACAAACAGGATGAGCAGCCAGCCCACCCGTTTACGCCACAGTTGCCAGGGGGTCGCCTGCAGATAGGGAGTATCGAGCGGCGAGGAACCACCCTGCATCTCGGCATCCTCTGTGGATTCAAGCTCCAGGATGTCGGCGGCATCATCCACATGGAAGATACCCACCAGCTTGCCCTGCTCCTCCACCGGCAAGGTCGAGATGTCACGGTCGATCAGCAGGCGTGCCGCCAGCTCCTGATCCGCCCGGGCGTTGATGCGCACCGTATCCCTGTCCATCAGCTCGCTGACCGGCAGCAGAGGATCCGCTATCAACAAGGATTTGAGCGCTATGCTGCCGAGCAGACGATGCTCGGTGTTGACCACGTAGAGGTGCTGGAATAACTGGGCGTTGTCCCAGGCATCGTGGATCAGCTGCTTGGCACTGCCCACCGTATCCTGATCGCCGATGGCCAAAAATTCATGGCGCATATTGGCTCCAACCGATTCGGTCGGCCAGTCGAGCAGTGAGTAGAAGGTGGACTGCACCGGCTCCGGAAAGCGGGAGAGCAGCATGGTGCGATCGCTACTACCGAGCCGACGCAGTATGTCCAGCATGTCGCGCCGGGGCATGGCCCCTTGCAACAGACCGACTATGCTGGCGTGCAACCGCATCAGCAGACGTCCGGCACACTCGGCCGACAACGAGTTGAGTAGCGCCACCCCCTCGACAATGGGCAGGGTATCGAAGATGCAGTTGAGCTCTTCCGGACGCAGGGTCAGCAGTTGATCGGCACGCTGAACCGGATCCAGATTATTCTCCAGCCAGCCCTGCAGGGCGGCCAGATCGAGCAGTTGATGACGATTGAGTAGAGTCTGTGTTTTCTTCATCACAAATGATCTCATGTGATTTCAGGCAGGGCCTGAGCGCGATCGGATATCCGGTCGCTGTCTGAAAGAAAACAGCAATTTGATTGACGAGTAATAGGCAGGAAATGACGCCGTCCGGCGTGTCATCATCCCCACGTACCAGCTTTAGCACTGTATAACGTATCCGGCATGCCGGAAGCCACTTGGGTTTACACCTTAATCCGATGAAAACTGTCCTGAGCTTGGGCGTCTCTCGACGTCGTGAGATCAGTGGCCTTTGTTTATACAGGAGCCTCGCCTAACGAGATGCTGCAAAAAAATCAGCACAACCCTCTGTTGTGCGGGCCGCATGATTATCGAATGCGCAGTGTGAGTCAACCCGACAGTGAGGGTTAAATAGCCCATTGCAACAGCTTGTTACAATTGGAGAAAAAAGAGGATTTAAACGAGGATATATCATGGCTGGGCAAACAAGATCTGGATGCCCCCTGTTCATCGCGTCCCGAAATGCGCTGAACAGGGGGAAAATATCAACGAATATAGTCAAACAGGGTCAGCTTGCTTATTTTGCTGAAGGAGAGCTGGGAGGCACTCAAGGCTGCATCCTCTTTGGACAATGCAGCAATGACCTCATACAAGTCAGCCTCGGAAACCTTGGCCCTGACCTGCTGATTGAGGGTACTCAGACCCTCGTTCGAACCCAGTACCTGCTCCAGGCTGTTCAGCCTGCCGCCAATTTCACCCAGCCCCTTATCGACATTCAGTCGGGCATTTTTCATGTGGGCAGTGGCATCCGCTACCTTCACCTGAAAATCGTCTGCCGACATAGTGGGATCACGCAAAGCCGTAATGAAATCGGACATACCATCCAGAATGTTGTTGTTCTGGGGCGAGTCCAGCACAAAGTTTTGCGCGGCGCCCCCTGCGGGCAGATCCAGGGTCAACTCCAGACCATTGAAGGGGATCTGGTTACCTGCCACATAGTCACCGCTTTGCAGCAGGGCGCCGCCGCTATCCCTTATCTCATAGGTATCAGGAGCCCCCGCCGCTGTGGTCACCGTGTATTGGTTGCTGGCCAGGGCGGGGTCAAAGTTGATGCGATGAAAGTTGTCGAAGTTACCCTGATCGGCCACTCTGACCTGAATATTGGCGCTGCCCGCACTGCCGGTCCTGCGGGTTGGCACCATTTCAAACAGATTGAAGCCGGAATCATTGGCCGCGATTTGCACCGTCGGAGAGACTTGGATATTGCGCTGGCCTGTATCCCCCTGAAAGACGTAATTGCCGCTGGCATCCTTGATGAAGGGCTGGGTCTTGCTCTGGTTGCCACCAAAAATGAATTCGCCCTGGGAGTTCTTGCTGTTCATCAGATCGAACATCTGCTTTTGCAAGCCTTCCAGCTCGCTGGCGATCGCCTTGCGATCATCTGACTCCACCGCCGAGTTGTTGGCCTTCTGGATCAGAGTCTGGGCACTGGTCATGGCGTTATTGAGCGCGGTCAGCACTGTCTCTGCATGGCCCAGGCTGTTCTCAAGCAAGCTGCCATTCACGCCATACTGCTTGAACAGATCTATCTCCTTGGTCAGCGCCATCTTCTGGCTCATGCCGGAGGGATCTTCTCCCGACGTCTTGAATTTATCTCCACTCTGCAGCTGTTCATAAGCCGTGCTCAATCTTTCATTGGCGTTGTTCAGGGAGGAGATATTCCGGTTATAAACCATGTTGGTGGTAATACGCATGAACTTACCTCACTGATGACAACAGGGTGTCGAAGATGGTCTTGGCCGTACTGACCACCTGGGCCGATGCCGCATAAGACTGCTGGAAGCGGATCAGATTGGCCGCCTCTTCCTCGAGGCTCACACCGGAGACGCTCTCGAAAATATTGGTACTCTGGGTCAATTTTGCCTCGTTGGCCTTGAGCAGCGTCTTGGCCTGGCTGGTGCTGATACCCACCCCGGTCACCAGACCGGAATAGGCCTCGTTGAAGGTCATCTTGTCATTGCTGGTGCCGGTATTGGTGCTCTTGCGCACCAGATCCTTGTTCTGCAGCTCAGCCAGCGCCAGGCCATTGGCGTTATCGGCAAAACCATTTTTGTTATAGCTCAGGGTGAAGCTGTCGTTGGCGGCTACCGTGCCGGTAATGCTGAACTCGTAGCCAGGTGTCTGGGTCGGATCGGCATAGACCTTGGGACCTGGCAGCGGGTTCTCGATGGCAGCCATCAAATTCTGGCCCTTGCTGGAAGCTGGCGCGACCCCGAGGAGGTTGTTGTTCCCGTCATAGACCTTGTAGTTACCGCTGTCGTCGACTTTCACCACCTGGGGTGCCGTCGGATCCAGGGTGTTGGTACCAAAACCCGAACCCGTGCTGGTGTTGAAGATGCCGTTGAACTTGATCTCGGCAGAGCCGTTGTTGCTCTTGTTCTTGTCCGCCTTGAGGGGGGATGCCAGCGCCAGATCCTCGGGACGGGTGACAAGCTGCCCCAAGCTGGCGGCGGCCCGCTTGGTCGGCTGCAGCAGGATGCGATCCCCTGCCGCTGGCGTGCCGGACAGATCAATCTCGATACCATGGCCCGGGAGCTGAAACTTGGCCGGGGGCGTGGTACCGGTCGCCAGCGAGGTACGATTGCCATCCTTGTCGAGGGAGAACACCTCATAACCTGTGGCGCTGCTGAACTGTATCTCGTAATCGAAGGTGGTCACTTCACTACCCTTACCAGGCACGAAATTGACCTTGGCAGCACCTGTACCTGTGTTTTTTTCATAAGGCAGGCCATCGCTGACACCAAGGGAGAAGAGATCCCCCCCCAACTCGTTATCCAGATCCATGCCCAGCTGGTTCTGCTGGTTCATGGCATCGGCCATGGCCGCGGCCAACTGACCCAGTTCGCGCTTGGCCGGCTCCAGATCACCACGAGCGGAGAACAAGCCCCCCACGCCGCCACCAATGCTGCTCTCGTTAATGCGGGTCTTGTTGGTCCCCGCGATCAGCTGCAGCTCGGATTCGCGGGGATCAGGATCACCCGGCACGACGCTGAACTGGGCCACCCCGCTATTGAGCACCAGGGAGTGACCCGTGCTCATATTGATCAGCACGCTGCCATTGGCCTGGGGCATGGTGCGGATCTCCATCTTCTCGGAAAGCTGGCGGATGGCTTCATCCCGCTGATCGGACAGCATCAGGTTCTCTTCCGGCGAGCCCTGAGTACGGATGATGGCCTGGTTCAGATCGTTGATGCTGTTGATGAGGCCATTCACCCGCTGGGTCTCGTCACCTATGGTGGTGTTAATGGTGTCGGTCTGCTTGTCCAGCTGGGACGACAGGGTATGAAAGCGGTTAACCATGCCGCTGAGCTCGCTCAGGGTGATCTTGCGGCCGGCAATATCGGCCGGCGCCTCGTTGGCGGTATGAAACGCCTTGAAATAGGAGGTGATGGCCGTCCCGACGCTGTTGCTGGTGTCCCCCAGCAGGGTATCGGTATTGGAGAGCTGCTCGTAGCGGGTCGCCGAGGCAAAATAGGCGGAGGTGTCGCGCCGCACTTCGCCCTGGGCATAGGCATTGATGACCCGCTCGGTCAGCATGTCGCCCGTGCCCAGACCGACGGAACTGGTATAGATCAGGGTTCGTTCACGCACATAGCCCTGGCTATTGACGTTCACTATGTTGTTACTGGTGGTCTGCAGCAGTCGCTGCTGGGCCATCACACCCGAGGTACCAATTCCAAGCAGATCGCTTGCCATGACTTACAGCTCCATTTCTGTGTGGTTGGTAGCGGAGTAGCCGGCAATGGCATCACTGCGCAATACCTGTTTCAGTTTCCTGGCGTACTGGGGATCCGTCGCATATCCGGCCTGTTGCAAGGCCTCGAAGTAACGGTCCGGGCTGTCCACTTTGGTCAGGGCACCCTTGTAACGAGACCCCGAGGTCAGGAAATCGACATAGTCGTTGAAGCTCTCCTCGAACGACTCGTAAGAGCGAAACGATGCCTTCTGGCGCGAGGCCACCCCTTGCTCATATTCCAGGGTGTTGACCACCGCCTTGGGGCCTTCCCAACGCGGATCGGCCTTGATGCCGAACAGATTGTGGGTCACCTGCCCTTCCCCGTTCTTGATCACCCGTTTACCCCAGCCGCTTTCCAGCGCCGCCTGGGCCACCAGCACCGCCGGGCTCAGCCCCAGCTTGTCCGCCGCCTTCTTGGCAAGTGGCATCAGGCGATTAACGAACTCTTCCGGGGTTTCAAACACTTGCGCTGTCCTGTCCAGCGCCTTGGCCCCCTGCGCGGGCCCCATGGGGGGAATCGTGCGACGGGGGCGATGCGGCACAGCCAGCGGCTGAGCATCGGCACGCATCTCTTTGTTAGCAAAATCTTTGCCAACTTTTGAGGCGGAGATGAGATCGTTTGGGCCAGAGGTGGGGGGCTGGTAGGGTTTGTAGACCCGTTCGGTACGCTGTGGCATCTTGAGCACACGTCCATCGTGACGGGTAAAGGTCTCGGGTGAGAGTTGCTTGGCCACCATCTCGGCCAGCCCCATGCCTCCCTTGCTGGTCATGTCGGCGACCCGCTGTTCATCCAGCATGCCCTCGTAGAACTGGGTGTAGCTGCTGTTCATGGGGTTGTCCTGAGTCAAGGCCTGGTTGGCCTGACGCATGCCCTGAAACAGGGTTTGGGTGAAGATGGACTCGAACTGGCGAGAGGCGGCCATGAGCGCCTCGGCCTTGCCCTCTTTGCTCTGGCTCAGCTGGCGCAGGCGGTCCAGGTTCTTGATATCCTGCACCATCCCCATATTCACGCCGCTGTTGGTGTCAAATTCTGCCATTTTGCTTACCTCATTGCCGCCCGTGGCAACCCCTTGCCGCTTGTTACAGTATGACCAGCTGACCTTCGATAGCGCCCGCCTGTTGCAACGCCTCCAGGATCGCCATCAGATCGCCGGGCGCCACCCCGACCTGATTCACTGCTCGCACCAGATCATCCAGGGTCGCGCCGGTATCGAGCTTGAACATGCGTCCCTGCTCCTGCTGCACATTGATGGTGGAGTTGTTGGTCACCACCGTCTGGCCGTCAGAGAGCGGGTTGGGCTGTGACACCTGCTGATTCTCGGCTATGGTCACCGTCAGCCCGCCGTGGCTGATGGCCGCCGGTTTGAGCCGCACCTGGCTGCCAATGACAATGGTGCCGGTACGGGAGTTGACGATGATCTTGGCGGCCTCGCTGGCCGGGTCTACTTCCAGATTTTCGATGGTGGCGAGGTAGGAGACTCGCTGCCCCGGATCCCGCGGTGCATAGACCTTGACCGAGGTCGCATCGAGCGCCTGCGCCGTGTTGGGGCCCACCAGATCGTTGACCACGTCCGCCAGCCGGCGGGCCGTGGTGAAATCGGGGCGATTGAGGTTAAAGGTGATGGTATCCCCCTGACTAAAGGAGTTCGGTACCTCCCGCTCCACAGTCGCGCCGTTGGCGATACGCCCCACCGTCGGCGTATTGATCACCACCTTGGAGCCATCGGCCCCTTCAGCGCCCAGCCCCCCTACCACCAGACTGCCTTGCGCCACCGCATAGACACGCCCGTCCAGCCCCTTCATGAAGCTTTGCAGCAGGGTGCCACCCCGCAGGCTCTTGGCCTCGCCGATGGCCGATACCGTCACGTCTATGGTCTGGCCAGGCTTGGCGAACGGAGGCAACTCTGCATGAATAGCCACAGGCGCCACGTCCTTGATCTTGGGCCTGATGTTGTCCGGCACCTTGATACCGAAGTTGTTGAGCATGGTGCGGAAGGTCTGCTCGGTGAAGGCGCTGTTCCTCTCGCCGGTACCGGGCAAGCCAACGACCAGACCGTAGCCAATCAGCTGGTTGTTACGTACCCCTTCCACCGAGCTGATGTCCTTGATACGGGAGGCGTGGGCCATTCCCAAGGGCATCAGGCAGCAGATCAGGGTCACAAGACGGAGTGACTTCATAACATCTCCTAGAGCGGCCACCAGGGGCCATTGAAAAAGCTGGTAAGCCACCCCTGCTCCTGACTGTTGGCCAGATCGCCGGTACCGCCGTAATGGATGCGGGCATTGGCGACCCGCTGTGACGACACGCTGTTCTCGGCCGTCACATCTTCGGGGCGGATCATGCCGGTGATCCGGATATATTCGTTGCCATTGTTGAGCATGATCCACTTCTCGCCACGCACGAGCAGGTTGCCATTGGGCAACACCTTGGCCACGCTGACCGAGATATTGCCCTGCAGGCTGTTGCTCTGATCCGCCTTGGCCTGCCCCTTGAAAGCGCTGTTCTGGCCCAGAGATGCCGACAGATCATAAGCGCCAGCCGTGACCGGGACACCGCCCAGGATGACAGGCTCCATGTTCAGCTTATTGTCCTTGCCGCTCTGGGTATTGGCCTTCTTGGAGGCCGAGGTCGACTCGGCCAGCTCTATGGTGATGATGTCACCCACCCTGTGCGCCTTGATGTCCGAATAGATGCTGTTGGCCTGATCCGGTTGAAAAATGGCACCGGTCGGCCTGACGGAGACAGACTCCGATTCCCCGTATACAGGGGAAAACTCGGGGTCATCCGGCTTGGCTGTGTTGAGGGTACTGCTGCAGCCACCCAGCGCCACCAGCCCCAGCATCCATATGGTTTTCATCATGCACCTCCTACCGATGTGCGCGAGACCAAACATGAGTTCATGGTGTCCACCACCCACTTACGTACGCTGGATCAGGAAGGACATCATGCCGTCCACCGCCGAGAGAACCTTGGAGTTCATCTCGTAGACCCGC
Source organism: Aeromonas popoffii (assembly GCF_037818705.1). Lineage (NCBI taxonomy): Bacteria > Pseudomonadati > Pseudomonadota > Gammaproteobacteria > Aeromonadales > Aeromonadaceae > Aeromonas > Aeromonas popoffii. The sequence continues at coordinate 2,956,720 of NZ_CP149129.1, forward strand.
TGGGCCTGGATCAGGTTGACCAGCTCTTCGGTCACGTTGACGTTGGACGTTTCCAGCATGCCCTGCTTGATGACGCCGAGCCCGTCCGCTCCGGCAGTTCCTTGAATGGGAGCACCACTGGACTGGGTCTCGACAAACATGTTTTCACCCATGGGTTGCAGGCCGGAGGCGTTGACGAAGTCAGAGGTGTTGATCTGGCCCACCACCTGGGATGCGCCATCCCCCTTGAGCTTGACGGATACCTGACCATCCTCTCCCACTGTCACACTCTCGCTGTTCTCGGGGATCTGGATTTCGGGTTGCAGCGGGTAGCCATTGCCCGGGGTGACGATAGTCCCTTCATCATTGAGGGTGAACTGACCGTTGCGGGTATAGGCGGCGCTGCCATCGGGCAACTGGATTTCGAAGTAGCCGCGGCCGCTGATCATCAGGTCCAGCGAGTTGTCCGTGGTCTGTACGTTGCCCTGGCTATGGTTTTTCTGGGTGGCAACAACCTTGGCACCGGCACCCAGCATCAAGCCGGAAGGGAGCTCGGTATCCGCCGACGAACGGCCACCCGGTTGGTTGATATTTTGGTAAAGCAGATCCTCGAAGATGGCCCGTGACTTTTTGAAGCCCACGGTGCTGGCGTTCGCCAGGTTGTTCGAGGTGACCGCAATGTTGGTCTGCTGTGCATCCAAGCCTGTCTTGCTGATCCAGAGTGCAGGGTTCATTTAAAACTCCTTGATTAGCTGATACGCAGCAGCTGGGTTTGAGCTTCGTCGTTCTCTTCCGCGGTCTTCATTATTTTGACCTGGGTTTCGAACTGACGTTGCAACCGGATAAGGTTGGTCATCTCATCGACCACGTTGACGTTGCTGCCCTCGAGCGAGCCGGCGATGAGGCCGACATTGGCCGAGGCGGCTTCATTCTGGCCATCCTTGCGACGAAATAAACCATCCTGCCCCTTCTCCACCGCATCGGCGGCAGGCTTTACCAACTTGATACGCTGGAAATCTTCGGGCAAGTTGGCCGCGGCACCTTCGGGACGACCGCTAATGGTGCCATCCCGATTGATCTCGATCTTTTCCATCGGTAACTGCAGCACGATAGGCTGGCCATCATCGTCCACGACATTGAGACCGGTAGAGGTCTGCAGGTTGCCGGTCGCACTCAGCTGCAAGTTGCCCATCCGGGTATAGGCTTCACCCCCATTGGGATCCTGCACCGCGATCCAGCCCTGACCGTCAACGGCCACGTCAAGATCCCGCCCCGTGGTCATCAGCATGCCATGCTGCAGGTTCTGACCCGGCCGCTCCGTCATGGCGAACACCCGGGATGGCAGCCCTTCGCCAAACGCCTGCATGCTGCGCGCCTGCTCGAAGTCAGACTTGAAGCCGATAGTGTTGGCATTGGCCAGGTTGTTGCCACGCACAGCCAGGCTGTGCATGTTCTCCTTGGCCCCGGACATGGCGATGTAAAGCAGGTGATCCATGGGATCCTCCGTCAAACTGATGACTCTGGAGAGATAACTGCAATTTGAGTGCCAACACCGGTTCATGAATACAAGGGGGGAGATAAAACAGGAGGGAAACGCTCGAAAAAAGGGCGCCGAGGCGCCCTTGTCATCATGAAGTCACTTAACGGATCTGCAGTATGGTCTGCTGCAATGAACTGTTCACTTCCAGCGAGCGGGAGTTGGCCTGGAAGTTACGCTGGGCCGTGATGAGGTTCACCAGCTGGGTGGTCAAGTCCACGTTGGATTGCTCCACCGCTGAAGACTTGATACTGCCCAAGGTACCCGAATTAGGCGTGCCGGGCAGCGCATCACCGGAAAGCAGAGACTGGCGCCAGGAGGTATCGCCGACCTGAGTCAGTCCTTGCGAGTTGGCAAACTTTGCCAGCGCAACCATGGCGACTTTTAACGTCGTCGCATTGCTGTAGGTGGCAGAAACAACACCGTCCGGCGTAATCTCCACCTTGGTCAGATGACCAACAGTAGCGCCATCCTGGGTCAGTTTAGTAACATCGAAAGGGGAGTTGAATTGGGTAACGGTACCGAGACGAATTTCCATTGATTGATCGGGATCCGCACCGTTGGTAATAATCCCGGCCCCCGGGGGCCCTCCTAACACTTCGGTTTTGATCGGAGCAACCGGGGTGGTCGTATCCAATTTGCCACCGTTGGTAAACACCATCTTAATGCCAGTGGGAATGGTACCTCCGGGGCTTACCCCACCCGTAATGTTGATAGGCTTGTCACCCTCATATGCGAACATGCTCCAGGTGCCCGGGTTTAGTGGCTGCCCCTGATTAGCCGGGTCCTCATGGCGAACAAAATATTTGGTGATCACATGGGGGGCGCCGAGCGAATCATAGATCGTCACGGATGTTGAGTTTGCAAAGGTTGTTGAGTCCGTGGGTTTAAAATCGGCGGGGTTTGTTGGCTTGGTTTTCGCTTCAATGCTCAAGTTAAAACTTGCTTCCACCAGCGAGGTCATTTTAGGCTGACCCGCCCGATCCGGTATTTGAATTGGCTTGGTGGCGTTGATGCTGACCGCCTTGGGCGTACCATCCGCGTTAATTTCATAGCCTTGCAGATAGTGGCCCTGATTGTTGACCATATAGCTGTTTTCATTGAGCTTGAAGGCCCCAGCCCGAGTATAGGTACGGTCAAGATTGGTCAGGCCGTCAGAGGTGACGAAAAAACCATTGCCCTGGATCGCCAGGTCCAGGGCGTTGTTGGTAAATTGCAACGCCCCCTGATGAAACTGCTGCGCCACCGCCCCCGTTGCCACCCCGTTGCCGACCTGTGTTTTGGCATTGACAAAAATCGAGTTGGCGTACACATCCGCAAACTCGGCACGGGACTCTTTAAAGCCCATGGTATTGACGTTTGCAACGTTGTTGGCGGTAACGTTCAGATCTTTTTGTGCCGCGTTGACACCGCTCAAGGCATTGTTAAATGACATATCCAGCTCCTTAGATCGATGCTGTAGGCTTGGTCGTTGGTGGTGTGGTCTGGTTGGAATTGGTACCGGCAATCTCCAGGATATCCCCCAGAGAAATGGCCCCAAGTCCTTTCAATTTAACCAGGGTGGGAGAGGTGCCATTACCCAGGGTGACGCTTTCTACTCGCCCATAGGTCAAGGCCGAAATGCTCTCTGATATGCCGGCCACAGTGCCGGTTGCTTTAATCTGGTACTTGCCCTCTTTGACGGGCTTACCGTCCTGGTCGGTCCCATCCCAGCTGAAGGACACGTTACCCTTATGTTCTCCCTCAAGGGAGAAGGACTTGATAACCTGCCCTTTTTCATCTTCAACTGTGATTTTCACGTTCGACATTGTCTTGTCGCCGACAGCGACCACCCCGGAAATCTCGCCATCTTTTTCCAGATAGCCGGTATTGGAGGGGATCAGTACATTCTGCCCCACCAGAGCAGAGGCCTGCAGCGCCTGGCTGGAGGTCATCAAGGTATTCAGATTGCCCATCTGGGTCGACAGACTCGATATCCCTTCCGAGGTCGACATCGATGTCATCTGGGACAGCATCTGGGCATTGTCCACCGGCTTGAACGGATCCTGATAAGAGAGCTGCATGGTCAGCAGCTTCAGAAACGACGCCTGATCCAGCTCTTTCTTTGGCGTTGTCGCATTGTTGGTACTAGAGGTTGGGCCGCCTGCATTACTAGAGGGGTTCCAATAAAGATTATTTATGTCAGACATAATAAAGGCCCTCTATTTACCCTTTGCCAAGCTGAAGCGTCTGCTGCAGCATCTTCTTGGCAGAATCGGCAACCTGCACATTGGTCTGATAACTGCGTGAGGCGTTGATCATGTCTGCCATCTCTTCCACCATGTTGACGTTGGGCTTGAAAATAAAGCCATCCTTGTCAGCCATGGGGTGGCCCGGGTTGTACTCCTTGAGCAAGGGCGCCTCGCTCTCGACAATCCCCTTCACCTCGACCCCGACGGATGCCTGCTTGTCTGACATGGCCCGATCCAGCTGAGCGGCAAAAATTGGCCGCCTGGCATGGTAAGTATTTTCCACACTGGAGCTGACGCTGTCGGCGTTGGCCATGTTGCTGGCCACCGTGTTGAGTCGAACAGACTGTGCACTCATGGCCGAGCCTGCAATGTCAAAGACCTTGAACAAACTCATTACTGTTCTCCTTTCAGCGCCTTCAGCAGGCCACTGATCTTGCTATTCATAAACTCAAGGGAGGTCTGGTACTCAAGGCTGTTACGCAAAAACTCGCTGCGCTCCTGCTGCACATCTACCGTGTTGCCATCACCGGTGTCGGGCTGCAGGGGATTGCGGTACTGCGTCAGGCCTGGGGCATCCGACTGCAAGGCGAAGTGCTTCTCACTGGTCGTCGCCAGGCCGAACCCCTGCCGATGCTGGGCCCCTTCCAGTGCCTGTGAGAAGTTGATATCCCTGGCCTTGAAACCCGGGGTATCCGCATTGGCAATGTTGCTGGACAACACCTCTGCACGCTTGGAGCGAACGCTCAGCGCGTATTGATGAATACCAAATGCCTTGTCGAATGAAATTGCCATAGCACACCTCCTGCTTGATAAATTATTAGCAAGAGGCGTGCCAAAGGGGATTTAGGCGGGGATTATTTGACTTTGTAGATGATACCGGGATTGCAGCGGACCATTTCGAACTTGTCGGTCAGACCGGCCAGTGACTCGGAAGCCCCCAGCATCAGATAACCACCGGGATTGAGACTGCCGGCGAACTGGTTGAGGATCTTGGACTTCACTTCCGGTGCAAAATAGATGAGTACGTTGCGGCAGAAGATGATGTCGAACTTGCCGAGCAGGCTGTAGCTCTCCAGCAGATTCAGTGGCCGGAAGGTGGTCAATTTTCTGACACGCTCCACCACCCGCATCTTGTTGTCACCATAAGGTTCGAAGAACAGCTTCTTGCGCTCCGGCGACAGGCCTCGGGCCAGCGCCAGGCTGTCGTACACCCCTTCCTTGCACTGGTTTAGCATAGTGCTGGAAATATCTGTGCCCACGATCTGCACGCCACCGGGCAAGGTACCCGGCTTCTTGACCTGCTGCTCCAATGCCGTCATGGCGATGGAATAGGGCTCCTGACCGGATGAGGACGCGGCCGACCAGATTTTGATCGGACGGCCGCTCTTGCCAAGCTCAGGAAAAATCTTGTCCGTCAGCAACTGAAATGGATAAGTATCCCGAAACCACAGGGTTTCGTTGGTAGTCATGGCATCAACCACTGCCATTTTCAGGTCGCGCTCACGCACACTCATCGCTCGCGTAACCAGATCAGACAAACTCTCAATACCAAACTGAGTCATCAAGGGCGAAAGCCGACTCTTGACCAGATACTGTTTGTTGTCACCCAGCACGATCCCGCTCTGTACTGCCAGAAAGTTGCTGAATTGTTTGTATAAGTCGTCCGAAAGTGTCTTCATGCAGTTTGTTCTTCTTGATTAGAGTGCGCCTTGTACGGCCTTGGCCAATTCATCCGGCTGGAATTTGGCAATGAAATTGTTCGCACCGACTTTCTGCACCATGGCCTGATTGAACACCCCACTGAGGGATGTGTGCAGAATAACATGTAAGTCCTTGAGATTGGGATTGTTGCGGATCTCGGCGGTAAAAGTATAACCGTCCATTTCCGGCATCTCGATGTCCGAGATCACCAGGGCAATTTGATCCTTGATGGGGCCATTCTTGGCCATCTCCAGCAACATGTTGAGCGCCTCGCGCCCATCCTTGGCCAGCACGCACTGTACACCGATAGCCTCGAGGGCCCGCTGGACCTGTTTGCGAGCAACAGAAGAGTCATCTGCCACCAGCACGGGACGACCATGGGTATTGTGCTCGATACTGGCATCCACCAGCTCGGCACTCACCTCGGTCGACACCGGAGATATCTCGTTGAGGATACGTTCAACGTCCAGGATCTCCACCAGCTCGCCATCTACCTCGGTGACCGCCGTCATGTAGTTGATGCGACCAGCCCCTTTTGGGGGGGGCAGAATGGATTCCCAGTTCATGTTGATGATGCGCTCGACCGAGTGCACCAAAAAGCCCTGCACGGAACGGTTGTACTCGGAAATGATGATAAAGCACTTGCTCAGATCCTCGATGGGACGCTTGCCCACCGCCATGCTGAGATCGATCACCGAAATGGTCTGGCCACGGATATGGGCAACCCCGCGAATGCAGGAGTTCAACTTGGGCATGACGGTCAATAAGGGACATTGCAACACTTCACGCACTTTGAATACGTTGATGCCAAATCTTTGACGTCCATTGAGACGAAACAACAACAACTCCAACCTGTTTTGTCCCACCAGCTGGGTACGTTGGTTGACCGAGTCCAGAATACTGGCCATAAACACTCCCTAAAAACGCTTGGCACTAATCATGCATGCGTGTTGGCTTACGTCAGACTATCAATGTCACTACAAACGAATTCTGAAGCAAGCATAGTTAAATGTGGTGATACGCGTGAACAACTTATCGGCCTGCGAGCGAAAATGATTAGTAGACTTTTCCTCATCTTACTGCTGTTTTGCGGCATATCTCACACCACGGCTTCCGAGGTGACCAGCTATCTGCAAGAAATGGCGCAAGAGTTTGTGCTAGGCCAGCTCGATATTCCGCTCGACGCCCAGGCGCAGGTGCTAGCAGCCTCCATCGATGACCGTCTGCCTCTGAGCCGCTGCGAAGAGCATCTGACCATCAGTTTTCCCGCCAGGATGGAGGTGCGTCGCAACACCACTGTCTACCTCAAATGCGAGGAGGATAAACCTTGGGATCTCTATCTGCCGGTTCGGGTCAGCATACAAAAGCCCTATGTGACCGTCTCAGCGCCGGTGGCCAAGGGCGACATCCTCAGCGAAAGCATGCTGACACTAGCCTATCAGGATCAGACGCTGATCCGGGGTGACTATCTCAGCGATCCGACCCCCCTGATAGGCGTGCGTAGCAAGCGGGAGCTCAAACCGGGTCAGCCCATACGGCTCACCCAGGTCTGCGTGGTGTGCAAAGGCGATCAAGTCACACTCAGTGCAGAAAATAGCAGCATGCAAATCAAAACCATGGCCCGAGCCTTGCAAGATGGTAGCTTCGGAGACATGATCAAACTCGTCAATATTCGTTCAGGAAAAACGGTGCAGGGAAAAGTCAGCGCAGTCGGTACCGTGGTGGTCACTTTCTGAATGTTTTAGGCCACTTTTTTCTAAAGTTCTGACGACCGTCACCGATAAACAGGTAAGCGAACAGCAAAGCAGACGAAGGTAAATAACATGGCTATCAACAATATCAATAACCTAGCGAACAATCGGTTGCAAAACACCGGTAGCAGCCTGGGTGCCAATACCAAACCAGCGACCTCATCCCCCGACAACCGTGCGGCTACCGTCAGGACCGACTCCGTCTCCTTGACCAATGAGGCGCAGCAATTGCAACAGGTGCAGAAAAACCTCAACTCAGCCTCTACTACCGGCAATGAAAGCCGGGTCGAGAGCTTGAAGAAAGCCGTGGCCAATGGTGAATATCAGGTCAACAGTGAAGCTGTGGCCAAGAAGATGTTCAGCTTTGAATCCAATCTGGACAAGCTGCTGGGATGATGGATTTACCTTCGCTGCTGCATACCCAAGACGAATACCTCTCCCAGATGCAAGGTTTGCTGGGGGAGGAATTTAACCTGCTCAAACAGCACCAGGCACTGGCGCTGCCTGAGCTGGCAGAGCGCAAGCAGAAACTGCTTGCCGATATTGAAGTGCTGGATCAGACCCTGGCCCAGCTGCCCGATCTGCAACAACAGCTGAACGCTTTTCCCGAGAAGATGCATCTCCTGCGTGAAAAACTCGATGCCTGCCAGGAACAAAATGACCTCAATGGCCGCCTGCTCGAACTCAGCATCGTATCCAACCGACGCCTGGCAAGCTTCCTGAGCAAGTTGCGTGATCGCAACTCCCTGACCTATGACGCCAAGGGCAATACCCGCTCAGGTACTCGCTCATTCGGCATAAAGGCCTGACTTCTCTCTTCTCACTTTCAGTTTCCCCTTACAGCCGTCCCTAATCTGCACCCTCGCCACACACCTTACAAGTTCAGACGCAGCAAGGCCTCGCTATCCGCACAGGCATGGATGCCCAATACACCGTCTTCATAGCGGCCATAGGTTGCCGCCAGCTCTGCACGTGGAAAACAGATGGATCCCGGATTCATCAGCACCAGCTCCCCTTCTCGCTGCAACACGGGCATATGGGTATGACCGCTGATAAACAAGCTGCCTGCCGGCAGCGGCACCGCCTCCGGGCGATAGAGATGACCATGGCTGACAAACCAGCGTCGGCCATCCACCAGCAACTGGTTGTAGGGGGCCATCATGGGGAAATCCAGCAGCATCTGATCCACTTCCGAGTCGCAATTACCACGCACCGCCATGATTTGCGGCGCCAGCTGATTAAGCCGCTCGGCCACAGCCGCGGGGGCATAACCCGGCGGTACCGGATTGCGCGGGCCGTGGTTGAGCACGTCGCCGAGCAACAGATAGTGATCAGGCTGCCAGGTGGAAAGCTGGTCAAGCACCAGCTCCAGGGCACTCAGGCTGCCGTGCAGGTCCGACATAATGGCAATCTTCATCGCTCGTTCCTCACGGCTGACTGAAATAGAGATCCTTGGTGGCGATCGCCCCCTTGAGATTCTGAACGGGCAAGCCACGCAGGGTGGGATCCACCAACCGCATCTGGTTGTAGTGATAGATGGGAATGGCGGGCATCTCATCCATCAGCAACTGTTCGGCCTGTTGGTAGAGCCCGACCCTGACGTTACCATTCAGGGTATCCGAGGCCTGCTGCAACAAGCCGTCAAAGGCCGGATTGCAGTAGCCACTCTCGTTCTGGGGATCTTGGCAACGGAAGCTGTTGAGCATGGATGAAGGCTCCACGTAATCCCCGAACAGGAAGGAGCGAGCCAGCATGAAGTCCCCGCTGTCTTTGGCCACCTGATAGGCGTTCCACTCCATGTTATTGAGCACGACTTCCACCCCCAGCGGCTTCCACATAGCGGCCACCGCCAACGCCAGCTTCTTGTGATTTTCCGAGGTGTTGTAAGTCAGCGTCAGCTTGAGGGGATGAGCGCTGTTGTAACCCGCCTGCGCAAGCAGCGCGGTCGCCTCTGCAAGCCGGGTTGGCTGATCCTGCAAGGCCAGCGGTGAGCTCAGCGCCTCATAGCCCGGCATGGTGGGCAGCAGTGACCAGGCAGCTTGTTCACCCTGACCGCTGACCTTCTCGGTCAGCACATGTCGGTCTATGGTCATCGCCAGCGCCTGGCGCACCCGCACATCCTGCAACTCGGGGCGACGCAGGTTGAAGGTATAAAGATAGGTGCCGAGCAGCGGCAGGCTCCAGATCCGCTCGGGGGTCGCTTCCTTGGTCTTCTGGTAATACTCCTGTGCCACCTTGTTGGTGAGCTGGATCTCGCCCGCCTCATAGTGCAGCCGCTCGGCGTGTTGGGAGGCAAGCGGCAGATAGGTGACCCGCTGGATCCGGGTATGGGCATCATCCCAATACTGGGCGTTGCGCTCTGCCTCGATGCGCTCGTTGGGCACCCAGTTCACCAGCTTGTAGGCGCCGTTGCTGACCAGCTTGCCCGGCTGGGTCCACTGCTTGCCAAACTGGTTGATAGCCTTCTCGTTAACCGGTACGAAGGGACGCTGACTGACCAGCTGCAAGAAGTAGGGCACCGGCCGCTCCAGAGTCACTTTCAGGATCTGCTCGCTCTCGGCCTCCACCCCCAGGGTATTGAGATCCAGCGCCCCTGCGTAGATGGACTGGGCATTGTTGATACCGGTCGCCAGCAACAGCCCGGCGGAAGGTGAGCCCTGCGCCGGATCCAGCAGTCGCCGCCAGGCATAGACAAAGTCCTGCGCGCCGAGCGGCTCACCGTTGGACCACGTGAGCTGCGGGCGCAGGAAGAAGCGCCAGACCAGCCCATCGTCACTGCTCTCCCAGCGCTGGGCCTGAGCCGGCACTATCTTGCCCTGACCATCTTCGCTCACCAGCCCCTCGAACAAGTCCACCAGCACGACCTCACCCGGAAAACCGGATCGGATCTGGGCCGGGTCGAGGGATTCCGGCTCGGCGCCATTGCCCTTGACCAGGGTCTGGCGGTCCGACAACACGGGCTCTTGGGACACAGTGGTGGCCTGCAATGAAGGGGCCATCAACAGGCCCAGCAGCAAGGGAGAGAGCCAGCGGCGGGCGGGCCGGGAAGCGGGGCACAAAACCATGACATACACCTCGTTCAATTCACTTTATTTCAAGAAGGGGGAAGGCCGGCAGCGCGCCTGAATACGAATGCATGATGCTGCGCTTGTTATCCCCAAAGACGCCCCGTATTGTATCGGGCTTGCTCAAGAGATGGAGTCTTGCGGGCGATTTTTTTCCGTAGTTTTTATGAGGTGCGAGTGGCTGTCGCCGGTAACGGCCTGATGCGTCTTTCATCTGGCTACATTTTCAGGAGTTGTTATGGGGTATGAGTGGCTGGCGCTGGCAGCGGCCAGTTTGTGGGCAGTGGCGGCCCTGATCTCCGTCAAACCGGCCCGTCACCTGGGGGCTTTTGCCTACAGCCGCTGGCGCATGTTTCTGGTCAGCCTGATGCTGGGCTCCGTCAGCCTCGCCACCGGCGGCTGGCAATCTCTCACCGAGAGCGCCCTGCCCCTGCTGGCATTGTCGGGCCTTATCGGCATCTTCGTCGGCGATACCGCCCTGTTTGCCTGCATGAACCGGTTGGGCCCCAGGCGCAGCGGCTTGCTGTTCTCCTGCCATGCTCTCTTCTCCGCCCTGCTCGGCCTCTGGTTGTTTGGCGAGCAGCTCGGTGGCTGGCGACTGGTGGGGGCCTTGCTGGTGTTTGCCGGCGTCATGCTCGCCATTTTGTTCGGCCGGCGTGGCGGCAATGAACACAACGAGTGGGAACAGGTGCGCGGGCATCTCGCCATAGGCATAGGTCTGGGTCTGACGGCCGCCTTCTGTCAGAGTCTGGGCGCCATCATCGCCAAGCCAGTGATGATGAGTGGCAGCGTGGATGCAGTGAGCGCTTCCGGCATCCGCATGGGCAGCGCCCTGTTGGCCCACTGCACCTTGCGGGCGCTGCGGGTACCGCTGTCACTGCCGCACAACCCCATTAACCGTCAGGTACTGGGGATGATTGGTATCAACGGCTTCCTGGCGATGGCCATGGGGATGACGCTCATCCTGGTCGCCTTGCGTCAGGGAGACGTCGGCATGGTGGCGATCCTCTCCTCCACTACGCCTGTCATTCTGCTGCCCCTGCTGTGGTGGCACTCGGGCCAGCGCCCCTCCCTCACGGCCTGGGCGGGCGCCCTGCTGGCCACACTGGGTACGACCATGGTGCTGGGGGCGGGCTAACGCGGCTTAACGTCAGCGCCGGGGTTAACACCCCAAGCCGCATGTACTTCGCTATTCGCACCCTCGACCAGAGGTGAGCTGCAGCGTCGATTAGCCCCGTCGCAGCATCACCGGACTTTCGTTGCCGAGTCGGGTGACTAGAACTGGGCGATTTCCTCGGCCGTCAGCTCGCGGTACTCGCCCGGTGCCAGCGCGTCATCCAACGTCAGTGCGCCGATCCGCTCCCGATGCAACTCCACTACCTTGTTGCCGATGGAGGCAAACATCCGCTTCACCTGATGATACTTGCCTTCATGGATGGTGAGGCGTGCCTCGCACTCCCCCAGAATGTCCAGCTGGGCGGGACGGGTCTTCTCGGATTCGTTGCGCAGGAAGACACCATCGGCAAACAGGGAGATGGCATCCTGATGCACCGGGTCGGCCAGCCAGACATGGTAGGTCTTGGCACACTCATGGCGCGGCGAGGTGATGCGGTGGGACCATTTGCCATCGTCGGTGACCAGCACCAGACCCGTGGTGTCAAGATCGAGTCGGCCAACCACGTGCAACTTGCCCATGGCGGGCTCGTCCATCAGGAAGAAGACGGTTGGATGATCCGGATCCTCGTTGGAGCAGACGTACCCTTCCGGTTTGTGCAGCATGAAGTAGCGATTGCGCTGATCCAGCGTCAGCATGACGCCGTCGAATTCGACCTGGCTCTGCTCGTTGATGTGGAAAGCGGGTTGTTTGACCACTATGCCGTCCACCGTGACCTCTCCCTGCCGGATCAGCTTGCCCGCCAGGGACCGGGTCAAATCGGAACAATCGCAAAGAAATTTATCGAGCCGCATGCACAACCTCAGAGTCCATCAATAAAGGGGCGTCATTATATAGGCCGAGGGCAACAACTCCAGCACTAAGCGGTAGTGATGCAGACCATGTCGTCATGACGAAGCCCGGCGCGGGTGTTAGACTGCCTGCAGAGGGCCTAATGTTACGCATAATAATAAAGTCAGGAAGCCGAATGAAGTCGCACACTCCTCATCCAGTCATTCCCGTCAACCAGCTGCAAGCCGGCATGTACGTGATCGCCATCATCAGCCAGACAGGTGGCATGGAGATCGCCCAGATGGGGCTGGTGACCACCCGTCAGCAGATCGATGACCTGGTCCGGCGCGGTGTGCTAACGGTGCGCGTGGATCTCGCCCGCAGCAAGCTGGCTGGCATAGAGCAGATAATCTCCCCCGACCCGGCTACCTTGTCAGCGTCATCCCAACGCACGGCAGGCAGTGCCAACGGCGAGGGCCGCGAACTCAAGATCCGCCGTCTCTACCAGGAAGCCCGCGAACTGCAAGGCAAGTTCATCCGCCAGCTCAAGGCGGGTGAACCCATCGACATCACCCCGCTGGCCGCAGTGGCCGAAGATATGGTGGACACCATGTTCACCCACGGCGATGCCATGCTCTGTCTGGCCCGCATTCGTGCCAAGGATGCCTACCTGATGGAGCACTCCATGAACGTGGCCATTCTGCTCGCCAACTTCGGCCGCTATCTGGGGTTGGAACGCAGTGTGCTCAAAGAGCTGACCCTGGGGGGCCTGCTGCACGATGTGGGCAAAATCATGACCCCGGATGAAGTGCTCAACAAACCGGGCAAGCTGACCGATGAAGAGTTCACCATCATGCGCCAGCATGTAGTACACAGTTACGACATCCTCAGCCAAACCCCCGGCATCACGGCCACCATGCTGGAAGTCGCCGCCAATCACCACGAGCGGCTCGATGGCACGGGTTATCCCAGCCACCTCAAGGGAGATCAACTCTCTCTTCATACCCGCATGAGCGGCATCGTCGATGTCTACGACGCCGTGACGGCAGATCGGGTCTACAAACAGGGGATGCAGCCGACCCAGGCATTCCGGATCCTGCTCAAGGGGGCCGACCATCATTTCGATCGGGGGCTGGTGACCAAGTTCATCAAGTGCATGGGGGTTTATCCGGTGGGGACGCTGGTACAGCTCTCCAACCAGCGGTTGGCTATCGTGATGCAGCGCAACGAGCAGCAGCCGCTCAAGCCGGTGGTCAAGGTGATCTATCACGCCACCCAACGCCACTATCTCGATGTACAGTGGCTGGATCTGGCGAAATCCGGAGTACAGGAGAGCATAGAAAGCACGGTCGATCCCAAGGAGTTTGGCATCAGCCTCGCCCACTTCGTCTAGTTGGTCCCCTCCTCCCGGGACCGCTCGACGCAATGCAGGATAAGAAACTCCTCATCCAGCGGTGACAGGTCAAAGCGGATACAGGCCTCTTCGATGGCCCGGATGTCGTGTTGACGGTGCTCGCTGAGCCAGCGCACAGCGCGACGCAGATCTTCACCATGGGGCAGTAGGGGATGGTCGCTCATGAGGCACCTCCGGTAAGCCATCGACATCAGCCCGTCAAACCGGGCTGTCCTCTATAGCTTAGTCCGCCAGCCGCACCACCTCTATGTTCCCTCAATCAGACCTCTCACCTCAGGCAAAAGCCCGCTGCCAATCTTGGTCAAACTTCGCCAATGCCGCATCCACCGCAGGTACAGTCAGCAACTGTTCGGCCACATCGAGCGGCAGGGTGATGGATTGGCAACCGGCCAGCAGGCAGTCAAGCGCCTGACGGGGAGTACGGAATGACGCCGCCAGCACCTTGCTGTTCGGTGCGTGCAGCTCAAGCAGCTGTTGCAGCTCCTGCACGGTGGCGATGCCATCGCCGCCCTGAGCGTCCAGCCGGTTAACGTAGGGAGCGACATATTCCGCCCCCGCCACCGCCGCCAGCCAGCCTTGCAGCGGGGTATAGACCGCGGTACCCAGGGTCGGCACGCCGCTGGCGGTCAGGCTCTTGATGGCCGCCAATCCCTCTGCACATACCGGGATCTTGATCACCAGATCCGGGTCCAGCTCACGCAGGGCGAACGCCTCGCGCACCATCTCGGTTTCGGTTTTGGCCATCACCTGGGCAAACAACCGAGCCTTGGGCCCCAGCACGTCGCGCAGAGCGGGCAGCAGCTCTCTCAGCGGCAATCCCCCGGCGGCGGTAATGGAAGGGTTGGTGGTGACACCGGCCAACGGCAGGATCCGTGACCAGCGACGCACTGCCGCCACATCGGCGGTATCGAGATACAGCTCCATCTCTAACTCCTTAACGGGATGTTCAATATGTCGCCATTCTAGCGACAAAACATCTGCGAATTGCTTGATCAAAATCAAATCAACTTTCGAATGAAAGCAAATAGAATGAAAAACAAAAGGAGGCGGTATGATTTTCGACCTGCAACGATATTCAACTCACGATGGCCCCGGCATTCGCACCCTGGTGTTTCTCAAGGGGTGTTCGCTGGCCTGCCTGTGGTGTCAGAACCCGGAAAGCCGCTCTCCCCAGCCGGACATCTTGCTCGACCGGCGTCAATGCATCGAGGGATGCCAGCTCTGCAGCCAGGCCTGTCCGGCAATCTTGCATGACAGCGAAGGCATTCAGCTCACCCGCTCTGCCCTCAGTGCACAGGATAGGGAACGGCTGCGTGGCCTCTGCCCCAGCGAAGCGCTGCAGGTGTGTGGCCGGGATGAAACGCTGGACATCCTGATGGACACCATACTGCGGGATCGCCCCTTCTTCGAGCGCAGCGGCGGTGGTGTCACCCTCTCCGGTGGCGAGCCGTTTATGCAGCCCGACTTTGCCGCCGCCCTGCTGGCCCGTTGCAAGGCAGAAGGGCTGCACACGGCGGTCGAGAGCTGCCTGCATGTGCCCTGGCACCAGATTGAGCCAAGCCTCCCCTCACTGGATCTGGTGCTGGCGGATCTCAAACACGTGGATAAAGCGCGTTTCTTCAACTGGACCCGCGGCAAGGTGGAGCTGCCCATCGCAAACCTCAAACGCCTCGCCGAGCACGGCGTGCCGATGCAGATCCGGGTGCCGCTCATTCCCGGCTTCAATGCCGACCGCGCATCGATCACCGCCATCACCGACACCGCCGCCAGTCTCGGCACTGTGCAGGAGATCCACTTCCTCCCCTACCACACCCTGGGGATGGGCAAATATGCCCTGCTGGATCTGCCCTATCAGGCGCCGGAGACACCACTCGACGACCCCGATTTACTCAGCTTTGCCCACGCATACGCCCAACGTCAGGGGCTGACCCCTGTGACCAGAGGATAAGATCATGACCCAGCTCGACCTCAATACCCTCAGCCCGCGGATCCGCGCCCACAAAGAGAGCCTGATCCACATCGTTCAGCCACCGGTCTGCACCGAGCGTGCCCGCCACTACACGCAGGCCTATCAGGCTCATCTCGCCCGGCCGCTGCCGGTGCGCCGCGCCCTGGCGCTGGCCCATCACCTCAAGGAGCGCACCATCTGGATCAAGCACGACGAGCTTATCGTCGGCAATCAGGCCAGTCAGGTACGGGCAGCGCCGCTCTTTCCCGAGTACACGGTGAGCTGGATTGAGAAGGAAATAGACGAGCTGGCAGACAGACCTGGCGCCGGTTTTGCGGTCAGCGAAACCGACAAGGAGATCATCCACGCCCTCACCCCCTTCTGGCGTGGCCAGACAGTGCAGGATCGCTGCTTCGGCCTCTTTACCGACGAGCAGAAAGCACTGCTGGAGAGCGGTATCATCAAGGCCGAGGGCAACATGACCTCGGGGGATGCCCACCTTGCGGTCAACTATGAGGAGCTGCTCACGCTGGGTCTCGATGGCTTCAAGGCCAAGGTGGCCGAGCGGCGCAGTCGGCTGGATCTGGCGGATTGGGCCGATCTGCAACGTGAGCAGTTCCTGCACGCCGTCGCCATCACCCTGGATGCGGTCAGCGATCACATCGCGCGCTACGCCACTCTTGCCCACGAGATGGCCAGCGACATGGCTGCGCAAGAACCGCGCCCCGAGCGCCGAAGCGAGCTTGAGACCATAGCGCTCAACTGCGCCCACATCGCCCACCAGCCCCCCGAAACTTTCTGGCAGGCGCTGCAACTCTGCTACTTTATCCAGCTCATCCTGCAGATCGAATCCAACGGCCACTCGGTGTCGTTTGGCCGGATGGATCAATACCTCTACCCCTGGTATCGCCGCGAGGTGGAGCTGTCAGAATCCCTGTCACGCCCCCGCGCCATCGAGATGCTGCAAGGGTGCTGGCTGAAACTGCTGGAGGTGAACAAGATCCGCTCCGGCACCCACTCCAAGGCCTCTGCCGGCAGCCCCCTCTATCAAAACGTCACCATTGGCGGCCAGAACTGGCGCGATGGCGCGGCCCATGACGCGGTCAACGGCCTCTCCTACGCGATTCTGGAGTCCTGCGGCCAATTGCGCTCGACCCAGCCCAACCTCTCGGTGCGCTACCACGCCGGGATGAGCGAGGATTTCCTCGACGCCTGCATTCAGGTGATCCGCTGCGGCTTTGGCATGCCCGCCTTCAACAACGACGAGGTGGTGATCCCCGAGTTCATCAAGCTCGGGGTGAGCGTGGAGGATGCCCACCACTACGCCGCCATCGGCTGCATCGAGACCGCCGTGCCCGGCAAGTGGGGCTACCGCTGCACCGGCATGAGCTTTATCAACTTCGCCCGCATCCTGCTGGCCTCCCTCGATGGTGGCCGCGATGCCACCACAGGCCAGGTATTCCTGCCCCAAACCCAATCGCTGCGAGACGGGAGCTTTGGCAACTTTGACGAGGTGATGGCACGTTGGGATGAGCAGGTGCGCTACTTCACCCGCAAATCCATCGAGATCGACTGCGTGGTCGACAGCGTGCTGGAGGCGCAGGCCCACGACATCCTCTGCAGCACCTTGGTGGATGACTGCATCGAGCGCGGCAAGACCATCAAGGAGGGGGGCGCCGTCTATGACTGGGTATCCGGTCTGCAGGTGGGGATTGCCAACCTCGGCAACAGTCTGGCGGCCCTGAAGAAACTGGTGTTCGAACAGGGTGTGGTGGGGCAGCAAGAGCTGGCTGCCGCGCTGGAGCAAGACTTTGCCGGGCTGGCGGGGGAGCAGTTGCGCCAGCGCCTCACCAATGCCGCCCCCAAATATGGCAACGATCTGGACGAGGTAGATCTGCTGCTGGTGCAGGCTTACCAGAGCTACATCGACGAGCTCAAGGGGCTGCACAACACCCGCTTCGGGCGCGGCCCCATCGGCGGCACCTACTACGCCGGCACCTCCTCCATCTCCGCCAACGTGCCGTTCGGTGCGGCCACCCTGGCCACCCCGGATGGTCGCCACGCCCGCACCCCGCTGGCGGAAGGGGCCAGCCCCTCGTCAGGCTCCGATCGTCTCGGCCCGACGGCAGTGTTCAACTCCATCGGCAAGCTGCCCACGGCGGCTATCCTCGGCGGGGTGCTGCTCAATCAGAAGCTGAGCCCGGCGAGCCTTGAGAACGAGCGGGACAAAACCAAGCTGATGAGCCTGCTGCGCACCTTCTTCGAGGTGCACAAGGGGTGGCACGTGCAGTACAACATCGTCTCGCGCGAAACCCTGCTGGCTGCCAAGGCCAATCCGGATCAGTACCGGGATCTGGTGGTGCGGGTGGCGGGCTATTCGGCCTTCTTCACCGCCTTATCCCCGGATGCACAAGATGATATCATCGCCCGCACCGAGCACAGTCTCTGACGGGGCGCACCCCATGGCGCCTGTGACGTCATATGATTGGCAAGCCACCCTCGGGTGGCTTGCCGCTATCCACCACCTTGCATGCGAGCGCACCATGAATCCACGCCACCAACTGATCCTCACGCTGGTCCATCAGGCTCGCAAGATGAGCGTGAGTGAGCTCTCCCAACACACAGGCGTGTCAGAGGTGACTGTGCGCAACGACCTCACCGCACTGGAGAAACAGGGACTGCTCAGACGGGTACACGGCTCGGCCATGGCACTGGAGACCGATGACCCGGATGCCCGGATGAACATCAACTACCTGCTCAAGGAGCGCCTCGCCGAGCGGGCCGCCCAGCTGGTGGACGATGGCGAGACGGTCTTTATCGAAGGGGGCAGCGCCAACGCCATGCTGGCCCGCCATCTGGCCCTGCACAAACGGGTCACCATCATCACTATCAGTAGCTATATCGCCCATCTGCTCAAGGACACCCCGGCTCAGGTGGTGCTGCTCGGCGGGCTGTTCCAGCATCAGAGCGAAAGCGTGGTGGGGCCGCTGACGCGCCTGTGTATCGAGCAGGTGCACTTCTCCAAGGCCTTTATCGGGGTCGACGGTTTTCACCCCGAGGTGGGCTTTACCGGCCGCGACATGATGCGGGCAGACGTGGTCAATAGCGTGCTGGCCAAGGGGATGACCAATGTGGTGATCACCGACAGCAGCAAATTTGGCGCCATCCACCCGAGCCAGCTCGGCGCGCCGGGCCAGATCACCGTGCTGGTCACCGACGATGCCCTGCCCGCCCCCATGCGTGCGGCCATCGCGGCCAAGGGGATCACCCTGCACTGCGTTGCGGCCTGATCTGCCCTGACCTTGCCACCAGGATCCGCCACCGGCCCCTCTACCAGTAACTCCCAAACGGGTCTTTCACCTTGACACTCACCACATGCCCAAGGGTATGCTCCCCCCCTTGCCGATAACTGCGGACCGCCAGTCGCCGCCCCTCTGATGACAAGGATTTCAACCATGCAAACCAAGGACAAGTGTCTGGCCGCCCTGGTCATCCTCTGCTGGGGGCTCAACTTCGTCGCCATCAAGTGGGGGCTGGATGGCATTCCCCCCCTGCTGCTGGGTGCGCTGCGCTTTATCGGCGTGGTCTTTCCCGCCATCTTGCTGGTGCCCAAACCCACCATACCCTGGCGCTGGCTGCTGGCCTATGGCGGTGCCATCAGTCTGGGCCAGTTCGCGTTTCTCTTCAGTGCCATGAAGTTCGGTATGCCCGCGGGCATGGCCTCGCTGGTGCTGCAATCCCAGGTGGTGTTCACCCTGCTGTTTGCCATGATCTGGCTGGGGGAGCGCTGGCAGCCTCACCACTGGGTAGCACTGCCTTTGGCGGGGTTCGGCCTCTATCTCATCGCCACAAACGGCGAGGGCAACCTCACCCTGCTCGGCTTCGTCTTGACACTGTGCGCCGCTGCCTGCTGGGGTCTTGGCAACGTCATCAATCGCCAGATCGGTCTGCGTTATCACACCTCCCTACCCAGCCTCATCGCCTGGGCTGGTCTGGTGCCGATATTGCCATTTTTCGCCCTCTCCTGGCTGTTCGAGGGGCCGGAGCGCATTGCCAGCAGCTTGCTCAATTTCAGCTGGCAAGGATTACTGTGCGTGCTCTATCTCTCTTATGTTGCTACCTGGCTTGGCTACGGCCTGTGGGGACGGCTACTGATGCGCTATCCGGTAGCGCAGGTAGCACCGCTCTCCCTGCTGATCCCCTGTGTCGGCCTGGTGGCGGCCGCTATCCTGCTTGATGAACACCCGACCGCCTTGCAGTGGCTGGGCGCTGGCCTGGTACTGCTCGGCTTTGTGGTCCATCTGCTGGGTGGCCGACTGCGCTGGTTCAAACCACAGAGCGCAACTTGATAACCACCCGCTTATTTACGTCATCCCATTGACCTGACAGGATTAAATTTTCATGATGAGCCAGTCCCCCATCGGGACTGGCGTCACCAAAGCGTGACCTGCAGGAAGCAGACCATCAGGAGAGAGCAAGGATATGCCATCGACCATCACCGCCGGGGGGCGTTGCCTCCCCCACTTCATACGCGCCACCGCCATCACCCTGACGCTGTGCTGGAGCCCGTTTGGCTGGAGTGCCACACTGCCCGCTGACTTGAAATGGGAGAGCAACAACACGGATCCGGTCTATGCCGATCCGGCCGCCAAGCGCGGCGGCACGTTTCGCACCTTTATGACCAGCTTTCCCCTGACCCTGCGCAAATTTGGCCCCGACTCCAACGGCGGGTTTGCCGGCTACGTGCGGGAGACCAACCTGCCACTGCTGAGCACCCATCCGGTGACCGGCAACCCCATGCCCATGCTGGCAAGCGAATGGGCCTTCGGTGCCGACAACAAGACCCTCTATTTTCGCATCAATCCCAAGGCACGCTGGTCAGACGGCCAGCCAGTCACCGCCGATGACTGGCTCTTTACCCTCAAGATGATGCGTAGCAAAGCGATCAACGACCCCTGGTACAACAACTACTACAGCACCCAGATAACCGACATCACCAAGTTTGACGATCACACCCTGGCCATCACCAGCGGTACCGAAAAGAGCCGCCAGGACCTGCTGGAGTCGCTGCCCATCAGCCCGGAGCCGAGCCACGCCATCAAGCTCACCGACAACTGGGTCAAGGAGTACAACTGGAAGGTGCTGCCGGTCACCGGCCCCTATCAGATCGACCAGCTGAAAAAAGGCAAGTCGGTCACCTTCAAGCGAATTGAAAACTGGTGGGGGGATGACGAGCGCTATTTCCAGCATCGCTTCAATCCGGAGCGGATCGAGATCAAGGTGCTCAGGGATCAGAACATCGCCTGGCAACACTTCCTGCGCGGCGATCTCGACACCTTCCCGCTGAACATGCCCAACTGGTGGCACGACAAGACCAAAACAGCGGCGTTCGAGAAGGGTTATATCGAGCGGGCCTGGTTCTACAACCAGACCCCGCAATCGCCAATGGGGCTCTATCTCAACACCGCCGATCCACTGCTGAGCAATCTCGATGTGCGACTCGGCATCCAGCATGCCCTCAATATCGACAAGATGCTCACCACCCTGCTGCGGGGGGATTACCAGCGCCTCAACAGCTATGGATCGGGTCAGGGGGCGTTTACCAACAGCGAGCTTAAGGCCCGTCCGTTCGACCCCAAACTGGCACGGGAATACTTTGCCAAAGCCGGTTTCAACAAGGTGGGGCCGCAGGGGATTTTGCAAAATGACAAAGGGCAATCACTGACCCTCTCCATCACCTACACCACCGCAGAACATGCCCAGCGGCTCACCTTGCTGCGAGAAGAGGCGAAGAAGGCAGGGCTTAATCTGGAGCTCAATCTGATGGATGCCTCGGCCGGTTTCAAATCGATGCTGGAGAAGAAACACCAGAGCGCCTGGATGGCCTGGAGCGGCGGCCGCTACCCCGCCTATTGGGAGTTCTTCCACAAGATCAACGCCAACAAGCCGCAAACCAACAACATCATGAACATCGATGACGACGCCATCACGGCGCTGGTGGAGCAGTACGACAAGGAGTTCGATTTTGCCAAAAAGGCGGCCCTTTCACGGCAGATCCAGCAGCGGCTCTATGAGCTCGCCAGCTTCGTGCCAGCCTATCAGGTGCCCTACACCCGGGAAGGAGCCTGGCGCTGGATCAAACTGCCCAAGGTGCCGGCGCCCCCCAAGAGCGAGCAGCTCTACTGGCCACTCGACGGCGGAAATAGCGGCTACAGCTATGGTGGCCTGTTCTGGATTGACGAGCAGGCGAAAGCGGAAACCAGGGCAGCCATCAAGAGCGGCAAGACCTTCCCCGCCGTCACCCTGACCGACACCCGCTACCAGCAGCACTAAGGCTGCTCACCCAGTCATGGGGCTCGCCCCCAAAAAGACGCAGCCCATAGAGCCGAAAACAAAAGACCCCGCACGTTGGCGGGGTCTTTTTATTGCAACCAGGGTTGCAAGGGAAGCTCAGGAGCGATTAAGCGCGCTTGGCCTGCTTCTCGGCAATGGCGTCGGCCACGTCGGCCGGCTCCAGCACTATACCTTCCTGATCCGGAGTCGGGAACACGGCAACACACAGCTCGTCTTGCTCCATACCGTCGACCCAGCGCTCCAGCCACACCTTGAGGGTAATGGACTGCGGCTTGCACTCGGCCCACTCACCCTCGGCCCACGCCTGGGCGTACTCGGGGTGCGGCCATACCGGAATGCAATCTTCATCGTCGGTGGTCAGCATCATGACACCGTGCTCGTCGGTCAGGACGAACAGCTCTTCGTGCTCGACCAGCTTGCTGATGAAGTGCTCGTAGCGGTAGTCAGCGTTCAGTTGCAGCGCAGCATTGCGCTCGGTTTCGCTCAATTCATAGCTCATTGGCCAAGTCTCTCTTTCAATAAAGGGCGCCATGTTCACATCTTGCTGACAGCTTGTCCAGTATGAGAGATCGGTCACCTATTTTTCGGCGATGTCAGCCCAGTTCAGGCGTTACCAGGGTGATCTCCACCGTCTCGCAGCAACGCTGGCGCAACCAGTAGGCAGACTCCACCTCGACGAAGCAGAGTTGATCCCGCCCTGCCTGCACGCCCTGCATGATCTGCTCGAACCGCAATTGCTGTTGCTGCTCCCAGGCGCTGGCCAGTCTGCTGCCATGGGCCTCGTCCACCACCTCGCGGCGCAGCTCGAACAGATTATCGGTGATCGGGCTGTTTATCTTGGCCGGGCTATGCCAGTACATCAGCAGGTTGTCCATCATCTCGGTGTCATAGTTGGCAAGGGCATCCAGCTCGGGGGTCGCCCCGACATCGCTGGCAGCAAAGTCACACCAGCCCGCAGTCAGCGGCGCCAGGGTTTGCGCAGCCGCCCCCTTGCCATGCCGACGCAAGGAGGCCACATCCGATCCCTTGATTGCAGGCAGCCAGACATCGCCCTGATGCTGGTCAAGCAGCGGCAGCAACAGAGAGGTGGGATAGACAGGGAAACGGGGGCCGAGAGAGTGAAGCAGTGATACTAGCGTGATCTTAACCATGAGGGACGCCTTGAACTGGAAGGCCGATCAACTGTGTTCGGCCAGAAAGACAAAGGAGGCCCTTATCCTATCATGTTTGACTGCTAGCGAGCGGACTCACATTTTCACGGCTCAAATCGGAGGGCAATGCCCAAAAAAACAGCGTTCAGGCAGGGGGGCGCCAGAGAAAGCCCAATAGTTTGAACCAGCGCCCACTAAAGTGGATCCGGGAATGCTAGTTTGCATACATCTTTAGCGTAAGGAGTGCATTCATGATTGGGATCGACCAGATTTCTAACGACTTTATAAACGACTTGAAAATACTGGCATGCTTTGATCCGGCCAACATGAGCCTGGGGATCAAGTTGCGCAGTGACATGTCTGACGAGCTGTGCCAGGCGGCTGTACGCCTGCATCAGCAAGGTCTCATCAGCGCAGAAGATGGCGGCTACCTGACTCCTTTTGGCATGACCATGGTTGAGCATCTGCAGCATCTGATCGTCGCACTCAAACCGCTTTGATCGCCTGCGGGGCCCAGAGTGAAAAGTTGAGCAACTCCCAGCGTGAGCCCTGCCGCAACAGACAGGCAAACAACAAAGGACCTTCGGGTCCTTTTATTTTGCCATCGACCATCCATTCACCTTCCCGTTTCGGCAAAGGCTGAGCCTTGATCTCATCGGGTATGCTCATGCTTCCCAGGCGAACTTGTACAAATTGCTGACACACGGCTTTCGCTTCGGTGGCAAACGCATTCTGTGCCTCAGTGTCGACGGACATGAGCAGGCTGGCGGCCAGTAGAAGCGATGGGATCATGGTGAGAGAGGGCGGTGAAAGTGAGGTCGATACAAGCCTAAAAAACCCCTATAAACAAAAAGCCGTGGAACCAGAGGCACCACGGCTTTCTTAAATTCTGTAAGAATTACAGAGCAGTTACGTTCTCAGCCTGCGGGCCTTTCTGACCTTGGGTCACAGAGAACTGTACGCGCTGACCTTCAGCCAGGGTACGGAAACCGTTACCGCTGATAGCGCTGAAGTGAACGAAAACGTCCGGGCCGTTTTCTTGCTGGATGAAGCCAAAACCTTTGGTTTCGTTGAAAAACTTAACGGTACCGGTGATCATGTTAGACATATCTATAACCTGTATTCAAATAATTACTTATGCTTTTCAGCGGATAAAGCTCAAAAACGGGATTAACTTATGAACAACAGGAAAAGATGTAAAACATCATATTCATTGACATAACTTTCGCCCTTTCAAGCTGATTTAGATTATACGTGGCTTTGGGGATTACGCAAACAAATTTGTGCCCTGCCGACGGCAGGGCACAAGGGTTTATAGCGCGGGAGCTTCCAGTGCCTGAACCAGGATCTTGAGGAAGCGTGCAGCCTCACCGCCAGTGCAAGCTCTGTGGTCAAACGTCATCGACAATGGCAGTGCCCTGACCGGACGAGCCTCACCGTGGATGAACACCACCTTCTCGAACAACTTGCCGGCGCCAATGATGGCGACCTGAGGTGGCGTCACTATGGGGCTGGCATAGCGACCGGCGATAGCACCGAAGTTGGTGAGGGTGATGGTCGCTCCCTGCAGCATCTCCCGCGGCACGGCACGCGCTTTCACATCGGCGATCATGCGATCCAGCCCCTGCCGGATGTCCGCCCCCTCCCGCTCTGCCACGTTCTCCATCACTGGCACATAGAGCCCATGCCGGGAGTCCACCGCGATGGCGACGTTGACCTCGCTGAACAGCCGCCTTGAGAGGGTATCGCCGTCAAACCAGGCGTTCATGGAGGGCTCAGCACGACAGGCAACGCCAATGGCCTTGATGAGGCGTACCGTCACATCCTCATCCGGCCGCCAGTGACGCAGATCTACCTCGTCGGTAATGCTGACCGGCACCACTGTCTGATGGGAGAGTTCCATCGCCTTGGCCATGGCCCGGCGCGAGCCCTTGAGAAATTCGTTGCCGCTGCTCTGCAGCGCTTCGAAGGCGCTCTGCACGTCCTGCTCTGTCACCATACCGGCGCTGCCACTGCCCTTGATCCGGTCGATATCCAGTCCCAACTTTTGCGCCAGCAGGCGCACGGCAGGCATGGCTTGTACCAGGCTGCCACCTGGGGCTATGGCACCCACCACGAAGTGGTCCTCAATATGCTGTTGATGAGCACTGACCTTGCCAACCACAGTGCCGTCATCCTCGCCACCTTCGAACTCCACCAGCGGCGCACCGATGTGGAGTATGTCGCCCTCCTGCCCGCACAACCTGGCGATCACCCCCGCCACCGGCGAGGGCACATCCACCAGTGCCTTGGCGGTTTCTACCGACAACAGCACCTGATCGACACTCACTGTATCGCCGGCACTCACCTTCCATTCGACTATCTCGGCCTCGGCCAAGCCTTCGCCCAGATCCGGTAATTTGAAAAATTTCATAGCCACTTCTCCATCAGCTGATGAGCCGCGTCCGCGATATCCTGCTCGGTGATGAGGTAATACTCTTCGTTGCGGTAGTAGGGCACGGCGGCATCCACCCCGGTAAGGCGCCTTGGCGGTGCCTTGAGAGAGGTCAACGCCTCCTCGGTGACCCGCGCCACTATCTCTGCGCCCACGCCGAAGCTGCCGCACGCCTCATGCACCACCAGCAGACGCCCCGTCTTGCGCACCGAGGCCAGAATGCTCTCCATGTCGAGGGGTTTGATGGTGGCGAGATCCAGCACTTCACACTGGATATCCTGTTCCGCCAGCAGGCTCGCTGCTCGCATCACCTCCTGGATGCAGGCTCCCCACGCAACCATGGTGATATCCCGTCCCGGCCGCAGGGTGAAGCAGACGTCCAGCGGCAGGCCGACACCGTCATCCACCACATCCGACTTCATGGAGCGATAGATACGATCAGGCTCGAAGAACATCACGGGATCCGGGTCGCGAATGGCCGACAGCAGCAAGCCATAGGCCCGCCTCGGACTGGAGGGGATCACGACCCGCAGCCCCGGAATATGGGCAAACAGGGCTTCGACGCTCTCGCTGTGATGCTCCGGCGAGTGGATACCGGCGCCATAAGGAGAGCGGTAAACGATGGGACAGGAGAGGCGGCCACGGGTGCGGTTACGCATCCGCGCCGCCTGGCAGATGATCTGCTCCATGCCGGGAAAGATGAAGCCCTGAAACTGGAACTCGGCCACCGGCTTGAGCCCCTGGGTCGCCATGCCGACGGCCACCCCGGCGATCAGCCCCTCGGCGAGCGGCGTATCGATCACCCGCTTGAAACCAAACTTGTCGCGCAGGCCGACGGTGGCGCGAAACACCCCGCCGTTGACCCCCACGTCCTCACCGAGCACCACCACATCGGGGTCATGCTCCATCTCGTGATGCAGCGCCAGATTGATCGCCTCGAGCAGTGTCATTTCACTCATGCTGCCTCCCCATTCCCATTGCGTGCCATGTCGCCACACCACGCCGGCTTGATGGCATCCTGCAGTCCCATCTCATCGATCATGAGTGTTCCCCCCCAGCGTGGCGCTGCATGCCCTTGGCAATGATGCGCTGGCGCTGCCCGCGATAATCCTTGGGTAACTCGGCAAATTGATAGTCGAGCAGGGTTTCCGGCGCCTGCGGGGCCGTACCTTCATAGGCAGCCACGGCGCGATCAACCTCCCGGCTCGCCTCGGCCAGCAGCGCCTGCTCCTGATGCTCATCCCACCAGCCCTGCTCGGCCATGAACTGGCGCAGCCGCTTGACCGGCTCCTTGGCCCAGGCGGCCTCGACTTCGGCGGCATCGCGATAGCGGGTCGCATCGTCGGCCGTGGTGTGATCCCCCAGCCGATAGCTGATTGCCTCTATGAGGGTCGGGCCCTTGCCGGCGCGCGCACGCTCCACGGCAATGCGGGTGGCATCATAGACGGCCACCACATCATTGCCGTCAACCTGAATGCTGCGCACCCCGGCCCCCATCCCTTTCTGGGCCAGGGTGGGGGCGCTCGACTGCAACTTGCGCGGCACAGAAATGGCCCACTGGTTGTTGTTGATGATCATCACCATGGGCAGATGCCAAACTCCAGCGCAGTTGAGTCCCTCCAGGAAGTCACCCTTGGAGGTGCCGCCGTCACCTATGGTGACCACGGCAACGCGAGGCTGGTTGCGCAACTTGAAGGCCGCCGCTATGCCGGCAGCATGGGTGATCTGGGTAGCGATGGGCACGCAGATGGGTAGGTCCTCCGACAGCTCGCCATCGGCCTTGTAAAAGACACAACCCCGTTCGTCCCCGCCCCAATATTGCAGGTTTTTCTCCATGGGCACGCCCCGCACGTAGAGGGTGGGCATGTCCCGGTAGTAAGGCACGTAGACATCCTGCTCCTGCATGGCGAGACCGACGCCTATCCCGACCGCTTCGGCTCCCAAATGGGAGGGAAACGTGCCGAGTTTGCCGGTTCGCTGCAGCGCTATCGCTTTCTTGTCATAGCTGCGCACCATCACCATGTTGCGGTAGAAGGTGTGCAGTATCGCCTTGTCCAGCCAGGTCGGCAGTGTCGCGACCGGGCGCCCTTCCTCATCGAGGTAACGAAGGAAAGGGATGTCGACATGGGTCATAACTGGCTCCTTGCCGTTGTTAACGTCACCACCATGAGGTGACCCTGAGAATGTAAATAATATGTTAATCAAAGAGCAACATAATTTAACCAGGTAAGACCAGTAGAAACTTCTTTAATTTCAGAAAGACACTGAACTTTTCGGCTGAGCAGAGACGAGAAAGGGAGCCGCTTTGGGCTCCCTTTTCGGGCTGGTACGGGATCAATCCCACAGAATGGATGCCGCCGGCCCCACGGTACGCAGGTGGCGGGCGCAGGAAAGGATCAGTTCACTCCCACAAGCGGGTCGGTACCACCAGCAGCACGGTGCGCTGACCTATGGCCACATTGGCGTTGGGGAAGACCACTGCCTCCCGCGTCTTTTCTACCGTGTAGCGCAGCGCCCCATCCTCAGCCAGCACAAATCCCTGGGGAAACTCGGTGAAATTGTCCACATCGCTGGCAAACAGGAAACGAAACTGGGCCGATTGCTTGTTGATCACCCGGTCGATGGCAAAAAGGGTGAAGTCATCCGCGCGCCAAGGCTCGAGCACCACCTCATCCTGAGTCACCAGCTCCTGCAAGGCCTGACGGGTCTCGATGAAGCGGGTCATGTCGTTCTCGCCAAACGGGCGCACCTTGCCCAGCTCCACCGTGAAGGCATGGGCACCATGCTGGTGCGAGCTGTAATAGCTGAAGGTGGTGGTGGGGCCGCTGGAGAGCAGTATGGTGCGCACCCCGCAAGCACCGAGGAACTGCACCTGCTCCCTGCTGTGCGGCCGCTCATGAGGGAAGGGGTAGACAGCAAACTTCTCGTGGCGTGAACCCCGAATGGCGGTGTGCAGATCGTAGTGATAACGGGGCCGGGCCGGATCGGCAAAGAAGCGGCTCACATACTGCTCGAGGCGCATGGCGCGAATGCGCTCCTGATTGCACAGCCCCTCCCCCTTGCTGTGGGCACCGGAAAAGAGCCGGTTCATGTTCTCCTCCACCTCCCGCAGTCCCAGGTTCATGGCGGCCGGGTTGCCAAACAGGAACAGCACACGATGACGGGCGCTGAGCTCACCGCTGAGCAGCCGGGTCAGCAACTGGTTGCAGATCTCGATGGGGGCGGTTTCGTTGCCGTGAATGCCGCAAGAGAGCACTATGTCCTTGCGCCCCCCCGGCTGCCCATCACCCCCTTTCGCAGGCTCCAGACAGAGCACTCCTGTATCCCACACGCTCACCCGGGTGCCACCAGGCAGGTCAAATGTGAAGGGCTCAAGCTGCCACTCATGGCGACGAGTCAGGGCCAAAAAGTCATGCTGGGGAATCATCCATCTCACCCTTTTGTCAAGAACGCTATGGGCGGATTATACGCAAGGCGTGAGGGCTTAAAATCAGTTTTTAAACAAATTCAAACAGTAAGGATACAAATATGGCGACAGATAACGACAAGTCGGCAAGGCATGGGGTAAACGAGGGAACGGCAAAAGAGGAGATCAAGCGACAGGGACGAGAAAATATCAGGCAGGTAGCCATTCACACACCGGCGTCAGGCCGGTAGACAGAGGAAGATCAGGATCAGCAGAAAAACGAGGCATCCATGCCCGGCTGATCAACCACGCCAAAACGGCTTGGTGGTCTCTTGATAGCGATCGGAATCGTTCAGGCCTATATCCTTGAGCAGGTACTCGGGCAACTCGGAGAGCTGGCGACGGCTGCGGCTGCGTTCCAGCCAGGTCAGCACTGTCATTTTGACGCGGGCAACCAGATTCGATTGGCTGGAATGCTGGTAACCTACCTCGGTATAAGCCATGTTGGCCATGATGTGGCTCCTCTTGATGATGTCTGCGCGGGGTGCGAATTTGTTGCGCAAAGCTTAGTCAGGAGGAACGGGCGACTCAATTGACGAATTTTGATACAACACATTAGTAAAGCTAATAGTGAATATCGTCAGCCTAAAAAACATAAGATATTGATTTTAAAATATTAAATAACCATTTTATTCCACCTGAAAGCGCAACAGCATATTCTCCTGTATGGCATGTCTCTAACTATGCAGTTTCTTGTCTTGCCTATGCAGTCACGGGCTCCCGAGGCGAGGAAGGCAACCTGGGGTTTACATCCAGTCGTTAATCAAGAGATCTTTTATTGATCCTTATTTAACAAGTAGATACAAAAAAACACTCTCAAACGGCTATCGCTTTTCGCCCTCGCCAAGCACACCGCTAAGGAGACGCTTGGCGCACTTCCGGCATGCTGGTATGGTTATTTATACAGTAGTTCAGCCAACCCCCTGCCAACTCTCTTTAGAGGATGTGACAGGGGCGACCACAGGACATGCCGATGGACACATTTACGCCGACTGCCGCCCTGCGTCAACAGATGGACGCACTCGAAGAGGCGCTGGCCCACCTGGCCCGACAACTGGAGCAGCTCCCCTTGCTGGAGGCCCACGTCTATCCCCTTCCTGCCGTACCCCAAGGGCAGGAGCACGAGCCCATCGAGCAGATAGACGTGGGCTATCTGGGCGGAGAGGAAGCGCTGGCGGCCACCCTGGTGGCCTACCGGGATCACAGCGCTCGCCCCGGCTGCTCCACCAAGGCTACCCACCGCCTGCCGGGCTGGCTGCGCTTCTCTGCCGCCAGTGCCAGCCAGCTGCGCCCACTGCTCGAGGAGATCAACGCCCGCAAACTCGCTTTCAAGACATTGGTGCAACAGGCCGGCGGGCGCGATGAGAAGTTCGAGCTGGTACACAGGGCCCTGCCCGGGGTGATCACCCTGCAGGTCTACCGCAAGCTGACCCTGCTGGAGGGAGAGCTGCATTCTCTCGGCTTTACCTGGGCCGACAAGCAGAGCATCAATCGCCTCAGCCGGGAGCAGGTGCTGGAGATGCTGGAGCGCAGCCGCCGCTACATACCGGCGCTCTCCAACAACGAGGAGTGGAGCAAGATGGTGGATCAGGAGGTCTATGACCTTCGCCGCCTGCCTGCCGATGCCGAGCTCAGGATCCGGCGACCGGTCAAGACCCACCCCATGATCAACCTGCTCTGGCAGGACCGGGAACCCCGCAAGCAGCAGCTCAAGGCGAGCCTGCCCCTGCTGCTCTGCTCGGACACCCAGCCCGGCGTCACCCACCTTGGCCACTACCCGCCCAAGCTGCGGCAAGCGCGGCGGGATCGCAAGATTGGCGGTGAGCCCATCATAGAGCGGCTGCATCTCTACCTCTATCAGGGGTAGCCGTGGGTCAGCAGACTCCCCTTGCCCAGCCTCTCCAGATGGCGCAGCAAGATGCCAATTCATCGCCGCCGCTGGCCTGGCCTCTTTGACGGGCACGCCTGCACAGGCACAGCCATAAACGAAGGGGGGATCGCCTGCTGGCGATCCCCCCTTCTATGTGCACAACATCAGCCTGATCAGCCCATCAGCAAAGCGCGCAGACTCTCCACATCCAGCCCGCGCACTTCGGACTGGCCGCTCAGCAGGCCATCGGCCAGCGCCCGCTTCTCGTCGTGCAGGGCGACGATCTTCTCCTCCACCGTCTGCTCGCACACCAGCCGATAGACAGTGACCGGCTGGGTCTGCCCCATGCGGTGGGCCCGATCGCTCGCCTGATCTTCCACCGCCGGGTTCCACCAGGGATCCAGGTGCAGCACGGTATCGGCCTGGGTCAGGTTGAGGCCGGTGCCCCCCGCCTTGAGGCTGATGAGGAACAGCGGCACCGGCTCGTGCCGGAAGCGCAGGATGGACTCCTGGCGGGACTTGGCTGAGCAGCCGCCATCCAGATAGCAGTAATCCCATTTCTTCTGTTCAATGCGCCCGCGCAGCAGGCTCAGCAGATCGACGAACTGGCTGAACACCAACACCCGATGACCATTGCCGATCGCTTCGTCCAGCAAGGCCATCGCCTCGTCCAGCTTGCTGCTGGTCTGGGACCACTCGGGCATCACCAGTTCGGGGGAGCAGCAGAGCCGGCGCAGCCGGGTCAGGCCGCTCAGCACGTGCATAAGAGCGCGGCCATCGGCACTTTGCACCTGCTGCACCACCTCGCGCCGGGTTGCCTCATACAGCTGGCGTTCCTCGGGAGAGAGGCTGATGTGATGAATGATCTCTGTCTTGTCCGGCAACTCGGTCAGCACCTGCTGCTTGAGACGGCGCAGGATGAAGGGGCTGATCACCGCCCGCAGCAGCGCCATGTGCTGGGGATCCTTCACCGCCTTGCCGAAGCGGCGCTTGAACTCGCCCAGGCTGCCGAGCAGACCCGGGTTGATAAAGGTAAACAGGCTCCACAGCTCCCCAAGGTGGTTCTCGATGGGCGTGCCGGAGAGAGCAAGGCGAAAATCCCCTTCGAGCTGGAACAGCAGCTTGGCGCGCTGGGTGCCGGCATTCTTGATCTGCTGCGCCTCATCCAGCACCATGCTCGACCAGCGGCGGGACTTGAGCGCCTCCGCCAGGCTGCCGAGCATGCCGTAGTTGATCAGGATAATCTGGCCGGCCTTGGCATCGCGGATCACCCCTTCTCGCTCGGAGGGGTTTTCGAACACCACCACCTCGAGTTCGGGGGCGAAGCGCACCACCTCTTCCTGCCAGTTGGTGACCACTGACTTTGGCACCACCACCAGCGCCGGCCCCAGGTGCTGACGCATGCGCAGCACGATGAGCGCCTGCAGGGTCTTGCCCAGACCCATATCATCGGCCAGACAGGCGCCAAAGCCATGATGCGCCAGGGTCGCCAGCCAGCGAACCCCATCCTTCTGATAATCCCGCAGCGGGGTCAACAGTTCGGCCGGACACTCCACCTCCTGCAACCACTCCTGTTGCAGGGAGTGCCAGGCGTCATCCCCCTCAGTGGTGATGACGGAGAGCAAGCGGGTGAGCGGATAGGCCAGCTTGTTGTTGATGCGTTGCTCTTCATCCAGCATGGCGCCCAGCATGGTGAGCCGCTCCACCAGCTTGTCGCTCAGCATCAGGCTGGTCTTCTCGTCGAGCTGGACGGTGCGCTGACCCGGCGTCATCTGGCGCAGGATGAGACGCAGGTCGAGGATCTGGTGCTCATCAAGGGCCAGCGCCCCCTCCACCTGGAACCAGTCCTGGCGCCGCTCGATGCGCAGGCTCAGGGCCGCTTCATCCAGACTCTTGAGGCGGGCGCTGTCCTGATGCCAGTGAATGACCACACCGGCATCCACCAGCTCGGGCAAGGCATTGACCAGTGCCAGCGCCTGCTCCCCCTGAAGTAGCCACTCACTGCCGGGCAGCCCTATGGGCAACGAATGGCGCAGCTGCTGGGCCTGCCCCTTCTCGGCGGCAAGGTCCCGCTGCCAGTAGTGATAATCCTTGATCCCCTGCCGTACTATGGCCTCCCCCTTGCCAAGGGGCAGTGGCGGCAACTCGCCCTGGCGGGTCACCAGCCTGACCGCCAGCTGGCCATCCTGCCAATCCAGCTGAACCGAGGGAACACCGGGCCAGGGAGCCAGTTCGGCATTGCCTGTCAGGCCAGCCACCTGGCTGTGCCAGGGCAGATCCGGGATGGCATCCAGGGTACGTTGCAGCTCACCTACGCCCTCTTTCGACAAGGGAGGAATGGATTCCAGCGCGGGCAGCCGATCGAGCAGCGCCTGGGGGGTGAGGATAAGCTGCCACAAGTCCTGCGCCAGCGGCAGTATATGGGCCCCGCGCGCGGCGGCGGCCGGGCTCAGCACGGCGCCCATGCCCTGCTCAAGGGTGACAATCTGCAGCAGAGGGGCACTGATGGCCAATTGCAGCTTTTGTCCCTTGGCATTGAACAGACGCGGATGATTGGCCAGCGGCACCCAGGCATCTCGCGGCAAGTGGCCCATGACCCTGGGCAGTGTGCGCACCAGCGCCCAGTCCTCTTCGTCAAGCAGGGCGGCATACTGGGTGGAGAGCAGCGCAGGATCGACCCGACGGCCGGCGGTCCACTCCCCCTTGGTGCTCTGCTTCTGGATCTTGCACTCCAGCTCGGGCCCTTCGGCATGCAGCAGCCAGACCAGCCGCTCCTGCGCCTTGCGCACGCCGCTGGAGCGTCCCAACCCCTGCAACCAGTTGAGCCAACTGGCAGAGGCGGGTGTCTTGTCCTCCCCGTCCTGTTCGTTTGTCTCTTCCTCCCCGTTGGCGGCACGCAGCTGTTGCAGCGGTGCACGCTGCGCCCCCAGCCCCAGCAAGAGCCGCAGCAGATCCTGACAGAAGGCCATCAGCCTGTGATGGGGATCGGCCTCCAGCACGTGGGAGAGATCCCACTTGTGCAGGATGGCAACCTGGGGGCTCTGCTCACCGTGCCGGGCAAGGGCGCAGAGATCGAGCCAGAGGTACCCCCAGTGCAACTCCTCCAGCGGCAGTTGCAGGGTATCGAACAGACCGACCGCCTGGCCGTGGCGATCGCCGGCCCACTGGCCCAGCAGATCCGCCAGCAGCGGAAACTGGTTACCCAGGCTGCGCTGCCATTTTTTGCGCTGCTCGCTAGCAATCACGGGGTCGGCTTGTTGCAACCAGCCGAGCCAGAGCAGGCCGCCGAACATCAGTGGCCACTGGCCCTGATCGCCTTGCGCCTGCCACTGCCCCAGAGCACCGAGCAGCCGCTCGGCAAGGGGTTGTTCTGCCCCCTGCTCCGCCAACTGCTGCAAGGCGGGCCAGTGAGTGGTTACCTCACCGGCAAGGTCGCCACAGAGCCATTGCCACTCGGATGCAAACCCTTCACTCACGCGGGTCAGCTCGGGGGCACAGGCGCAGGCGACCGATGTCAGCGGCCACTGCTCGCCCGGTTCAGCATCGAGCAAGGTTTGCAGGGAGAAGTGCATCAGCATCAGTTGCTGCCATTGCGGGCTGGAGCCCGGCAGCAGGCGATGGGCCTCGGGCACGTCGAGCAGACTCAGCAGATCGGCCGCGAGGTAGTAGGTCGGCACCTGACCCGCCTCCCCAAGGCAGAGCTCGCGCACCAGCGCCTGGGCCATCTCCTGACCGGTCACCGAGGGCACCCGTGCCCAGTTCGGCATGGGGCAGGCTCCCGAGCGCACCGCCAGGATCAGCGCCAGGGTTCCCTCTGCCGTCAGACTCCACTGCTGCTCCCCGCGCAGCCGCACCAGCCCCTGCAACTGCAACTGGCTCAGCTTGTCGGTCAAAACCCGCCCGATCGGCTGCTGTGCTTGCAGTTGTTCTTGCAAATAGCGGGTACTGGCGGTGCGCTGCAACTGCAGCTCACTGAGCAGGGCATAACAATCGGAAGAGAGGGTGAACGCAGACATCAAGACTCACGGGCAGGTGCAAAAGCGGAATTTTAACGGGAAAGCGGCGGCGGCTCGACCCTTAACCGTGAAATAACTCAAAAAAAGCCGACTGGCTCATAGAACGCAGCGCTCAGGGCTGAGCGCCAAGGGATGGCAAGAGGCGGAAACCTCGGCGAAATGGCAATAAAAAAGGCGCCTCAGCGCCTCTTTAGGGGGAAACGTGCCGACGTATCAGCCTTCCAGCTGCGCCAGACGGGCTTCCAGCGCCTGTAACTGGGCCTTGAGGGTTTCGACCTCCGCCTCCAGCGCGCTCAATCTGTCCACCGCCGGGGAGGCATAGCTGCTGGCAGGGGATGCCTCGGCCAGCGCCTGCAGATCCACCTCGCCACTGAACAGGTGGGCATAGCGAGATTCACGCTTGCCCGGTTCGCGGGGCAACTTGACCACATAGGGCCCCTGCTCAATCAGGGCAGCCAGCGCCGCATCCACCTGAGTGACATCATCGAAGCTGCACAGGCGGTTGGTGCGAGAGCGCAACTCACCGGGTGTCTGCGGGCCGCGCAGCAGCAGCTCACAGACGATACCGAGCTCCTGCGCGCTGAATTTGAGGGTGCCGAACTCGGTATTGCAGAAACGATGCTGGTAACGGGGCACCCGGGCATTGAAACCGGCGGTGTTGACCACCAGACGCTTGCGGATCAGCTCATCCACCACGGCGCGGATCTCCAGCTCACAGAGCTCCAGGACCGGCTCGCGGTTGCTCTTCTGGTTGCAGGCATTGACCAGGGCATTGAGGGAGAGGGGGTATTGATCCGGCGTGCAGATCTCTTTCTCGATCAGAGCACCGATCACTCGGGCTTCCAATGGGCCTAGCACTAACTCCATTTCATACTCCCTTTCTAAAACAAGATGTTGAGGCCACTATCTTAGCCATGACGCCCGGGCCGTCCAGCATAGGCAACCATTTTTGCGAAGCGGTGAGGCGGTTGATGAAACATCACCCAACCTGGCCGCCCCGCGTTGCACCGCCCCCCAACATCAGGAGGAGGGCTTGCGCTCCAGCGCCGTGGCCACGGATGTAGCGGCCGAGCCGGTTAGCAAGGGATCACCCGGATAGAGCATCAGGGCCTGCGCGCGCAGTGCCTGCGCCTCCTCTTGGCGCCCCAGCGCGCCGAGCGCGATCACCATGTTCGCGTAAATATTAGCTCTGGGCGTGTGACGTACAAAGGCCTGGCCCCAGTCAAGATAGGCTTCAAGCTCCCCCTTGTTATCGGCCTGCAAGCCCACCATGAGTCGCACCGAGTTCACGTCAAACTCCACCCGGGTCAACCAGGCCATGGGATTGACGATGTCGAGCAACAGGGTCGGCTCCTTGTAGCCACCACGCTCATACTTGGTCACCACCCAGGCAGTATGAATGGCGGTGAGCATGAAGGGCACGACCAGCAGAGGAATGGTGATGGCCACGAAACGCAGCAACAGCCAGGGGCGATAGACATACTCGCGCCAGCTGGCACGGCCCGAGGCTTGCAGCCCCTCCTCCACCTCCGCATCCAGCACATGGATCAGCAGCAGCAGGGCCCACCACAGGGCAATGGCATGATAGAGCGGATACTCGGTCTGGGTGTGCAGCAGTATGGGGATCACCAGCGCCAGC
Source organism: Aeromonas popoffii (assembly GCF_037818705.1). NCBI lineage: Bacteria > Pseudomonadati > Pseudomonadota > Gammaproteobacteria > Aeromonadales > Aeromonadaceae > Aeromonas > Aeromonas popoffii. The sequence continues at coordinate 2,993,221 of NZ_CP149129.1, forward strand.
AGCGCCGCCCCCTTGACCCAACCGGCCCGACTCAGCCGCCATAGCAGGGCGCCCACCATCAGCACCATGCCAATCATGGGGGCCAGCCCCCCTTCCACCGCCCAGTAGAGAAACTCGTTGTGGGGGTGATCGAGGTTGTATTCAATCTGCACCATGGCCGGGTTCAGCGCCTTGTCGGCCATGTAGTGATGCAGGAAGGTGGTCTCAAAGCTGCCGTAGCCCCAGCCAGCCAAGGGGGATTGCGCAATCAACCTGGCGGCATAGGGCCAGTAGACGGAGCGCATGCCACCGGATTGATACACCTCAAGCCCGCGCTTGACGCCACTGATGCCGTATTGTGACACCAGCCCCAGCACAATGCCGAGCGCAACCAGGCCAAGCATACGGGCCAGTTGATGCTGATGACGCAACTGCGGTGCGAGCAGGATCAGGGCCAGTAGGCCACCCAGTTGCCCCACCCGGGATTGCAACACCACCAACAACAGGCTGGCCGCCAGGATCACCCCATAGCGCAACACGCGTAGCCAGAGATTGGCGTTACCGCGTAGCTCCAACCAGATGGCAAGAGCAAGTCCGGTCGCCATAAAGGTCGCCATCACATTGGGCTGCTGAAAAATACCGTAAGGGCGATTGGCAAGGGTGTCATAACCGAGCCAGTTGCCGGGGGTCAGCAGGTAGTACTGCACCAAGCCCAGCAGCGCCTCGATGGCCACAGCCCCCAACAACAGATAGAGCAGCTTGTCACGGGCCTGACGAGCCAGCTGCCATTGATAAAGACAAAACAGAAACAGCAGACCGGCAAACAGCCCCAGCAGCCGGGGAATGGCGTAGTCCTTGAGCTCGAAGCCGGGATAGGCCATCGGCAGCAACAGCAAGCCTCCACCGAGCCATAACCAGGCCTGCAATGGCGAGAACACCAGCCGCTGTTGCAGCGTCACCTGCCACAACCCAAGGCCAATGACGAGGCTGGCGAAGATCCAGCCCCAGGCATTGAATGGCAAATAGAGCCCGGCCCCACCAGGGTTGTGCATGAAGAAATGCATGGCCAGCAACCAGTACAGAGCGCTGACGGCAGCAAAGAGACCCGTATTGGTCATCTTCCTTGATCCCCTTTATGTTGTTGAGCAATGTTCATACGTCGGTGGCGCTGATGCAAACATCAAAAAGGGGGGCCATAGCCCCCCGTTTCTTATTTCATTTTGTCATCATACCTGTTCTGGCCGGCGAAAAGCATGACGCATCAATACAATACCGACACCTAATATGGCGCCAAGTAGTGTGGCTAGCGCTACGACCAAGGGACGCTTGGGCTTGTCACGACTCAATGGTTCATTTGGAGAGGACAGATAGGAAAAAGACTGGAACGGCAGATCCTGAAGCTTGATAGCCTGAAGGCTACCCAATTGTAGACGTAGGCCACTCAGCGTCGGGTTCAAGAATTCGGGGTTTTTGATCTCCTTAAGCACTTTGAGTTTCTCGGCCAAGGCACGAGCTCCGAGATCAATGGCGAGACTACCCTGATCCTGCAGATTCTGTATTGGTGCCTCCAGCCCTGCAGCACGACTTATTCGCAGACTGTATTCGGTACGCAGGATATCGTCCTGCAACATTTTGAGGGTATCAACCTTGACACTATCGAACTGGGTCTGCAAAGTCTTGATACGGTTTTGCCAGATAGTGTTGAGCTCATTGCCCTTAGCCGATGACTCCTGCTGCTGAATAAAAGTTATATATTGCTCCAAGAGTAACTTGGCATCCTCTGCCGTTTCGGCAGCAAAAGAAAGGGTGATGTCCTCACGCAACTTATCTGAGGCCTTGGCATTGATCCCCTCAACCATCGCCTTGAGCAACATCCGTTTTCCTTTCGAGTCGGTGATCCCGCTCTTAGTGGCCTTGGCATCCAGATAACCCCTTTCAACCAAAAATTGGCGTTTGTTATTGAAGCTATTGAAGTTGTCGACGAAGTCAACATAGAGCGCCTTTTTGTCAAAGGAAGTGAAAGCCGTTGCAGGCACCTGAGCATTCATCAACTGGTTAATATGGAGCTCAAGTGACCCCACCTCTTTGAGGGTGGGCAACTTAATCTCAGCCTGACTGACCCAAACCTGAGGAGCTAGCAGGGCATAAGCAATGCCTGCCCCGGCAAATATTCCTGATACTAATAGGATGAGGACTTTCTGGCGCCATAGTACCAACACCAGCTCGCGTAGATCTATCTCATCTGACACGGGGGCTTGTACCCACTGATTAGGAATGACTGGCGTTTTTTCGTTCATCTTCTCTCTCTTGATTATCAGTATTAACATACGGTATATAAGGGGGGCCACTAAGGCAAGCCGACCAACTAAGGCACCAAGTATTCTTAAACAAATACCACCAAAATAAAATAGTCAGATAATAGCTAATCTATTGGCTTGTATGGGGCTATTCCAACGGAAGCATCCTTCATTACCCAGCTGATAATAATATATATTTATAAAAAGCATCAGCACTATTTCTGGGAGAATAAAAAACGTGGAAAAACTCCCGATAGTTCTACAACAGCTCACTCGATTGCGTATCCAGAATATCGTCCACCCAATGACTATACAATGTTTATGTATCCATCACCGCTAAACAGACATACCACTTAATGCAATGGTTGATGACCCTCTGAATTAAGAAAATCAATGTCCTCGACTACACTCAGGCTCGGTTCATGCGACAAAGTATTTTTTGCCTGCCACACGAGATCGCAGATCCCGTTGGTAGGATTAAAACCGGTCGGCATACTTAACAGCAGGCTACGGATCTGTTCATGATCAAAGCGGAAACACGCGCTATCCAGCTCAGCCAAAAACACCCGTAATTGTGACCATGGCAACATCAACTCAGAGGCTTTCATGATCCGGGGATGCGCAGTGCCCTCAACCTGCTCGCCAATTAGCAGCTCTTCAAACAGCTTCTCACCGGGGCGCAAGCCGGTGATCTTCACCTCAATATCGCCAGCGGGGTGCTTGTCGCTCTTCAGCTTTAGGCCACTCAAGCGGATCATCCGGTGCGCCAAGTCAATGATCTTGACCGGCTCGCCCATGTCCAACACAAACACATCCCCACCCTGCCCCATGGCACCCGCCTGGATCACCAACTGCGACGCCTCAGGAATGGTCATGAAATAACGAATGATGTCGGGGTGAGTCAAGGTTAAGGGGCCACCATTTCGGATCTGCTTGCGAAATAGCGGTACCACAGAACCAGAAGAGCCCAACACATTACCAAAGCGCACCATGCAAAAACGGGTTTGCTGCTGCGCAGCTGCCAACGATTGCAACACCAGTTCAGCCAATCGTTTAGTGGTGCCCATAGTGTTAGTGGGGCGAACTGCTTTATCAGTTGAAATCAACACAAAGGTTTCAACTTGAGCTCTGATGGCTGCCTGCGCGCAATAAAGGGTGCCAAAAACATTATTGCGCACCCCCTCAACTACGTTGTATTCAACCAAAGGTACATGCTTATAGGCGGCAGCATGATAAACCGTCTGGATCTGGAAAGTGCTCATCACCGCTTGCAAACGATGCTGCCGCTGCACCGACCCCAGCAATGGCACTATCTCAACCTGCAACCCTTCTTGCTGGCCGATTTCTTGCAGGTCTTTATCTATGGCATACAAGCCATATTCAGACAGCTCAAACAACACCAGTTGCGAGGGCTTGCAACGGATGATCTGGCGACACAATTCAGAACCGATAGAACCGCCCGCCCCCGTCACCATCACCCGCTTGCCAGAGATATTGGCATTGATCAGCTCAGGGATTGGGGAAACCGCATCACGCCCTAACAGATCTTCAATACTGACCTCTTTAAGCTCATCGATATGAGCGTGTCCTTCCACCAAATCCGCCATACCAGGGATAGAGAGCACTTCACAAGGGCACTGTTCCAGTCGATTGATCACCGCTTGCCTGACGCTGCGCGATGCACTCGGCATGGCCAACAGGATCTTTTTAATATCAAAACGCTCGATCAACGACTCGATAGCGTCGGTACTGTAAACGTTAACTCCTTGGATTACGGCTTTCACCAAAGCGGGATCATCATCGACAAAAGCCACCGGCAGATACTCCTGCCCTTGATTCAACGCCAACTGCAACTGCCGCCCGGAAGATCCGGCCCCGTAGATCAGCACCGCAACCCGTTGTTGACCACTGCGCTGTACCAGCGCCCGGAAAAAAAGCCGCACACCACCGACCAGCAACACTGAAAAAGCAAAATAGATGAGCGATACAGTTCTAGGAAGTGGCACTTCCATAAAAAACGCCAGCATTACCAAAGACATGGTGGAAAGGAGTACGCCGAGTGACACAGTCCACAACACCTTGAAACCGACATAGCGTAATACCGCGCGATACAGCCCCAATCGCATAAAGATTACGATGGTGATCGGCAGCAACAATGCAAGCATTTGCCAGTGCAGCACACTCTGCAATGGAATATTGGCATCCAGCCGCACCCAATAGCCGCCCCAGAATGCCAAGGTTAGCAATAGCAGATCAGCACAAACGCTAATCCCCCGTTTATAAACACGGGGGATAGCCAAGAAAGAGGTCAACATAATGGCACCATCTCGTTAATAACGGTGAGGAAGATAAGGTGAAGCAACTCGGCGCAATACTATTTCGATCCAACCGCATCGCCAGTGCCACTGCCGGTTGCCGTCATGATGATATAACGAAAGTAGTTAGTTAAGGTGAGGGTATCGATCATCTGCCGATCTATTTTGGCAAGCAAAGCCGGGGTCGACATATCGATATTTTGTACCTGTGCCAACCCTGTAATCCCAGGTAACACCTCATAAACCCCCAAGGCATCACGCTCTTTTATCAGTTCTGCCTGATTAAAAAGATTAGGCCGCGGCCCCACAAGACTCATTTCCCCCTTAAGCACATTAATCAGCTGTGGCAGCTCATCTATTTTTGTCTTGCGTAAAAAAGCACCTAACTTAGTGATTGAGGCACTATTCGCCAAGTGACTTGCAACAGATTTTGTCTCTACTGACATCGTTCTTAACTTTATCAGTTTAAAGGATTTTTTGTTTTTCCCCATTCTCTCTTGTATAAAAACAGGTGAACCGGTATCAAACATTCCAATAATTATAAAAATTAAGATTACAGGCCATAAAATTAAAACACCCAATAATGAAGCAAAAATATCAAGCAGTCTAATCACTCTATCTAATCCTTATTAAAATATGACAATGCTTGTGTCATTGTTAATGGTGCTTGCCAATTTAAAATATCTTTACAATTAGAGTTATCAACCTCTAGATTCCCTAAAAGCTGTTCAACCATCGTTGATTTACCAATAATCTTTGCACAGGCAGAAATAAAACTAGCAGGTATTGGAAGTTGGAATATTGGCTTATTAAGTCCTCTAGCTATAGCATTTGTAAAATCTTTAGTTGATACGGCATACCCATCTGATGCTAGAAAAATATTACCCGCAGCATCAGGATGTTTAGCACATACAACCAACAGGTCAGCCAAGTTTTGAACAGATATGAAGTCTCGCTTATTATCAATTAGCCCAAAAGGCAATAGTGGAAATAACTTCACTAAGCGTACCAACAATGAAAAATTACCCGGTGCATTTATACCATAAACTAATGTAGGTCGTATGATAACAATCTCGAGTTTTTTTTCACACTCTATAGCTTTTAACCCTATTTCTGCATCTAATTTTGACTTGGCATAACTATTGTGTGGAGCTGGTTTATCATTTGGTAAAAACCGTTCCTGATTAGTGCTTAATCCATTAACTCCAATTGAACTAACAAACACAAACCGCTTAACATTAGCTTTCACAGCTTCTTGAGCAAGATGCAATGTTAGATTCGTGTTAAAGACACTATAGTCAATGCAAGATATTGACTTACTGTGTGCTATACCAGCCAAATGGATTATTACATCTACTCCCGCAAGATCTTTGGCTGAAACATCGAATAAATTAGAGAAAACCTTACAGTTAAACGCTGAATCTTCACTGCGTGAAATAGACAATAACTCAAAATTCTCCGCAGCATGTTTAAGAAACTCTTTACCAATAAAACCACTTCCCCCTGTAATAGCAACCTTCATTTCACCTCACCTGTTTCCAAAAACTTGGAGTTTCCTCTAATTGCCAAAATCAAAAACAAAATAATACAAAAGACTTTATCGGAATATTTTCTTCTCAATTTAAAGCTAATCAATACAAGTTTAAATAAACCAACCCGTCCCTGATATAGATATGAAATAGGAAGGCAGTGTTTTTGACCAATAAATTCAGCTTGCTGAACTACATAATTTAGTCCCCTACCATCGCACATAATATTAATACGTTTCAAAAAAGAAAGAATGCCTGAGTTTGCACCAACTTCGTTAGTGGAATGCTGCCTGTAGCGCATTAACGGTCTAGGATCTATGACCCATTTGTAACCACTAAACCTAGCCAAAGAATAACAAAACCAGTCATGAAGCCATAGCTTATGAATATAATCGTAATTTCGTATTACGCTATCTTGTATTTTTTTATATAAAGTTTTTGTAAAAACAAAAGTACATCCTGGACCAGGGGATTCAAATAAATAATCATATTCAACCTGAGGAGAAGACTTATTTATCAGCCTCTCACTTCCATTCTCCCAAAATGCAGTAACGTTAGATGAATACCCATCAGAACGGCTATTTGATAATAAAATTATTGCCTCTCTTATTTTTGTTGATTCCCATATATCATCTTGATCAGCAAAAGCTATATAGTCATAATCATCAACACTAACTGACTTGATTAAATGGAAAAAATTTCTACCTGCAGAACCGAATTTATGCCCATACTCTAGGAGAATAATATTCTCATTAGCAGTAGCAAATTCAGTCAGCATAGATAGACTATTATCTGAACTTTTATCTAGTGAAACATATATTGTCACGTCAACATCAAGCTGGCAGAGAATAGAGTCTATTTGCTCTTTGAGATATTTTTCACCATTATATGATGCAAGTAACACACAGATTTTTTTCATTTTTTATGACGATTCCCAAAATCCATATCATCCAATAATAATAAATATCCGAGTTATAAAATCACGAAATTTATCAGACTTATAGGGATATCTATTACAAGCAGCATGAATACGTTGAATAACACTTCTTTTATTAAAAGCGCTAAAGAACGTCATTCTCTTACGCCCACTAGAATTTATTTTGTCTATTTCAGATTGTGATAGTTCGTTATAAAAGAAATTAAGTTGATTTATTGCCCGATGAAAGTTTACCCACGATTTTTTAATTTTTTTATAAAATCCACCAAAACCATTATCGAGAGTAGCGCCAACAGCATTATTATCATGCTGCCGATACTTAACAAGCGGCTCATTAATTACTAGTACATTACTATGAATAGCAGCGAACATTAAAGCCCACCAATCATGCATCACGATATTTTTATCATCAAGAGGATTTATTCTATCTACACATTTTCTGTTTAATAACATTGCACATCCTGGTGCAACATTTTGAAAGAAAAGATTTGATATCTCCCCCCCCCAATCAAATGAAATTTTTTCATTTTCAAAAAAATTACGGCCTAATGGGTTCAAATCTTTGTCAACAAGTGTTAGGTTTGAATAGATAACCCCCGGATGATGGATATCAAGCAGCTTTGATTTTTCATAAAATTTTAATAATTTGTCCTTGCACCAAACATCGTCTTGATCAGAAAACATGACAAATTGAGCCGTTGAAATACTTAAGCCATGAGAAAAGTTTCCCACAGGTCCTTTATTAAAGGTATTTGTCACCACTTCAATTTTCGAATCATTCAATTCATGGACAATTTTAGTTGTATCATCAACGGAACAATCATCACTAACGATAACCCTATTAATAAGATCGCTGTAGCCATCACTATTTCGAATTGAGTCAAGTTGTTCTTTTATAAAAGAAGCACCATTATAGCTAGCCAATACAATATCTATACAATTTTTATACATCAACAGTCCATCCCCCAAACCTTATTTAGGTTTATTCTCATTAGATAAAACCTTAAAACTAGAGCTAAACTTTAAAAAAACCATAGCAAGATAGATAAAAACAAATATAATAATAGAAGAATAGGCCATTGACAACAACAATAATATATCTGTATATATATATGTTATATTTAAAAAAATCCCGATAAATATAAGCACACCAAATAACCCGAATATTTTTATCAAGATATAGATGTTATTTCTAATATAGAAAAATATAACCCCAAATATTAATGCCAGCACATATTTTACGTACGGTGACACAAGCGAGAGTACAATAGGCAATTGACCATTAGGACCAAAACTAACTAAATCCTCACCTGTAACTGCAGACACTAATTGCGAGCCAAGTGGGTATTCTTGTTCGATTATTCTAAACATAGCGAGTAGTGGAGATAACAAATAAATAAGCAAGTTTATAGATTCTATTTTTCTCTCTAAGTCATATTGATACCAGAAAAAAAATGCGTCTCCAAACGCTATCATTCGGATCATAAGTAATTTTAGTATTTGATCAAGTCCAGCTTGGTTTGACACAATGAAAAGGACCACACCAACAAATAAAAATGCACCAACCATAATTATACGTGATAATAGTCTAATGCGTTTTGCATTCCTGTTATTTATATCTAGATTACCTACAAGAGCAAATACAAATACTACTGGCAATAAGGAAGCCTTTGAACCAACGGATAGCATCACTATAATTGAAAAGCATGTAATTATAACTAAGGTTAGCTTTCTGAAAACATTGTTTTTTAAATACGTCAAACAATACACAGAAAAAAATATACAAAATAGTGGTGTGACAAAATGAATATATCTTACAACACCAAAGCCACCTTCATAGTATTCTGATTTAGCTCTGTCTGGATTTTCGGAGAGTATTGGGATACCTCTCGTTAACCATAAAATTAGCGTGGAGAGGAACAATATAATGAATATTGTATAGAACACTTGAAAGTCAAATCTCATAGTGTTTTTCAGTATTACATTATGTAATTTACGTGAATTAAATTTATTAAAAAACAACGCAGGCAAGAGAAAACAAAGATTAAATACAGTCAAATCAATGAAATATGAATAGTTATTATTTATTTTACTAACCATTAGAACTGTAGCCCAAGAAAAGCCATTAAAAAAAATAAACAATAGTAAAGGATCGAAAATACTATATATGTGTTTCTTGACTAAGATAAACTGCACTAAAAAAAATAAAAATGCAAAAAACAAATAAAATGAGATGTGATTTTCTATAATTAATAGCGCAAACTCAACAAGTAGCCCCACTATATATCCCCTAGAATAGTGATTATCTATCGTAGAACATTGCCATCATTAGCACATCACTCTGCTAGATACGCGCCATGCTCATAGATATATCTTAATATTAGTGGTATTTAAAGATTCGTTTATCGAGACTGTTGAATATTTCTAGATAAACACTTAGCGGACCATGCAATAGAATGAACGATTATAAATTTCAAAAAAATATATATTAATCTCTCACCAATAATATATGAAATAAATATTAATTCAGTCTTTTATAGCAAGAAAAACAATTGCTTATTGTCAAAAAAATATTTCTATATACAAGACTGATAAATTGCTCTGGATATCTCCAAGAATTCATCCACTTTTCTCTTCCGCTCATGACCTTAAAAAAAACTATTCTTCTCTTTTCAAGAAAAGTGAGCTCCGGACGAGCTAAAATTTTTTCGTACAATTTAGAGAAATCCTGCTTAAGGATTGAATTCCCCCCCCCTTTAGCACTAATACCTAACGTTCCATATTTAATAACTTTTCTTTGGTAGAGACTTATATTTATACCCTGCGATAATGCTTTAATATAAAAGGGATAATCTTCCAAAAGACGATAGGATTTATCAAAGGGACCAACAATATTAAATACCTCTCGATGATAATATGTTGATGCACCAGAAATAATATTTTCGTTAATTAATAAGTATTTAAGTAGCTTATTGGGATGATAAAAAAGATTAATTTTATTGTTGTCAGGGCATGGCTTTAGCATTTTATTATTTAATACAGGCACTCTAAGTCCGGATATAATATATGAGCCGGTTTTTGTAAATTCTTTAATAATATCACCCACAACATACTCATCATAAAACTCATCATCCGCAGATAACGGTATTATTATCTCGCCATTTGACAAATCTATAGCATTATTAAAGGATTGGACCGTACCTAGATTATTCTCATTAATTATCAAACGGTAATTAACACCACTATTATCCAGAAGTGATGTCACCCATTCAACATCAAAATCGTCCGTACCATCGTCAACGACTAAATACTCAACTTGGTACTTATCCTCTATTAACTGACTAGCTACAGATTTTATTGCTTTACTCAAAATCCGCCAGTTTTTATACGTAAGTGTGATGATTGATATTTTATTAAAGTACATTACTTAGCAAACCTTTTAACGGCAAAAAAAACCACAATAAAATAGATAATATAATTTATCGTATAGGCAATATTTGCCCCCACAACCCCATTTTGTTGAACTAAAGCATAAGTTAGTGCAACAAAACTCATAGTGAACACTATTTCAGTGCTCATAAACCATTTCGTAGCACCACGTGAGAGCATGGGATAAGCATACAGCCAAGCCAAGATTTTAATTACATCACCAGTTAATTGAATAGCAAACAGGTCACGAGCGCTGCGAAATGCTTCAGTGAACAGCAGTGAAATCGCTACATCACGCAGTAAATAAACACCTAACGCCATTATGGCGACAACTGGAATTATTACACGCGCGGTTCTATGGATTTCACTGATAATAGCATCGACACCGGTTAATGAGGCCAGACGCGGCAAATAATAAGTGCCAAGCGCCATGGTGATCACCCCTAAATAGACTTCAGATATTTTATACACTGCTTGCCATTGACCTGTAGCATCCCAGCCTACTTGGTCAATTAAAATATTACGTACCAAGATTAACGATACTGGTACGGTTAGCGCACTGGTTATAGCCATAAGCATATATTTGCCAATATCTTTGCGTGCTTGAGGCCCCACCGCCCCCCACCAGTAGCGCAGCTTAAACCAGGGCTGGCGCAAGTTGGCAATAAACATCACCACTCCAATCAAGGCGGCTTGCACCGCGGCGGCTAATAATGCGCCCTCGATCTTGTGCAACGCAATCATCACCAGCATCACACCGCCAGAAATCAGCGCAGAGAGCATGCCAAGGCTGACATAACGGCGATATAATTGCTGTCCGTTAATCACCGAATTGCACAAGGTGCCAATTGCAGCAAAAGGTAACACGCATACGGTCGCCATCACTACCCAAGCAAGGTTTACATCTTTAAATAAACCGCTTGCAATCGGCTTGGCTAGTAATAACCCAACCGGAATAACAATGGCTGAAATAATCAATACCCATTGCAGCGCAGCTCGCCACCAAGATGCGCAAGCATCAAACCCTTGCTCCTTATATTCGGCGGTAAAGCGCACTACACCGCTACCAGCAGGCGCATTAATAATGCCATTTAAACTGCCGACCATGCTTTGCACCTGGCCGAGCATTGCCATACCGGTGGGGCCGGTATAAATGGCCACCACCTTGGCAATCACAAAACCCATCGCCATGCGTAGCAAGGTTAATAACCCCGTCATGGCGGTGACTTTGAGTAAACGCTTCATCCAACAAACTCATTGATAGCAGCTATCACTTGCTTAACCGCGACATCACTCATAGTTGAGTCAAGCGGAATAGAGAGCACTTGCTGGTGAATTTGTTCGGTTAGCGGAAACTGCATATCGGCATATCGTTGATATGCCTGCTGCTTGTGCGGCGGAATCGGATAATGAATTAAGGTTTGAATTTCTTTTTCAGCTAAGTGCTGTTGCAGTGCTTCGCGCTGTTCACACCGCACAACAAACAGGTGCCAAACATGTTGCTTGTAATGTTGGATGGCGAATGTAGCAGCATCGAGTGGTAATACGATGCGCGGGTTGCTGATCCCCTCACAATACATAGCGGCAATCTGTTGGCGGCGGGCAGTTTCGGCCTCTAAATGGCGTAACTTGACTCGCAGCATGGCGGCTTGTATTTCATCGAGACGGCTATTTACACCTTGATAGAGGTTCTCATATTTTTTATGGGAGCCATAGTTGCGCAGGGCTTTGAGGGTGTGTGCCAGTTCATCGTTATTGGTGGTGATGGCACCGGCATCGCCAAGGGCACCGAGGTTTTTCCCCGGATAAAAGCTAAAGCCTGCCGCATCGCCCCAATTACCAGCTCGTTGGCCATTAATCTCGGCACCATGTGCCTGAGCACAATCTTCCAGCACCAATAAATTATGCTGTTTGGCTATGGCCATAATTTCTGGCATCGGCGACAACTGGCCATATAAATGAACCGGCAAAATGGCTTTAGTCTTCGGGGTAATGGCGGCGGAAACCGTGGCTGGATTCAGATTATAGCTGAGTGGATTTGGCTCAACCAACACCGGAACCAAATCATTTTCGGTGATGGCTAACACGGAGGCAATATAGGTATTAGCTTGGACAATCACCTCGTCACCGGTCTGCAGTTTGCCCAGTTCTTTCCAAGCACGTAAGGTCAGGATTAACGCATCCAGTCCATTAGCCACACCGATGGCGTGCTTGGTACCACAATAAGCGGCAAATTCGATTTCAAATTGGGTTAGCTCATTGCCCATGATATACCAGCCTGAATCAATGATTCGGGCACAAGCATCTTTCAGTTCTTGTTGGTATTGATTGTTGATGGCTTTTAAATCGAGGAAGTTGATCATTTTATTACTCTGGAATATAAATTTCGGCGGTGCCAGTAATAACTTTTGACTTACCAACCTTACAGTAGGTATCAAAAAAAACACGTCTTCTTTCAAGGTCTACTGATGTGACCTCAATAGTCGCTGTTACTGTGTCACCAATATATACTGGTTTGCGAAACTTTAAATTTTGGCCGACATATACACAGCCTCGCCCAGGAAGTTGGGTACCAAATAAAGCCGAGAAAAAGCTTGAACTTAACATGCCATGTGCAATACGTCGCTCGAACCTTGACTCTTTGGCATATACCTCATCCATGTGCACAGGATTTTTGTCACCAGATATGCCAGCAAAATCTTTTATATCTGCATCAGTGATGGTTTGCGAGTATGACGCTGTCATTCCAGCTTCAATTTCTTCTATTTTATACATTTTCTGAAAACTCTTTTATCCATTCTTGAACTATGTGTTCTGGGTAACCTCGAGTGAAGTGTTTCCTCCACGGGTAAGCAGGCCTGCGTGTTCCATCTTTTAGTTTTAATTTTGATGTACAACCAATGGCTTTAGCTGGTGAACCAGCATAAATAGTATTTTTTTCTGTTTTCCCAGATAAACAGGAATGTGCACCAATTAGGCAGCCTTCAGAAATATGAGCTCCTGGCAAAATAACTGACATAGTTGCAATTACAGCAAAGTTATCGACTACAACACCCTGCATTACATTACTTGGTGGAGTTGGATCATTTGTGAGAACAACATATGGAAAGATCCATACAAAATCACCAATTTTAGAATGTTGACCTATATGAACATTACTATGGGTTCGAACATAATCACCAATCTCACAATGCCCTTGTATATCGGACAATGTACCAATTTGAAAATTTTTTCCCGCTTTTGTTTTTTCACGCACGGTGACCCGGTGGCCTGTAACAAGTGATGAATCGAATTTGGAACCCTCATAAAAAATACTGTGTGAGCGAATGTGTGCATTTTCACCAAGAATCAAAATATTGCCTTCCGATAATGAATTAGCAACTCCAATCTCACAAAAAGATTCAATAACCGAACCATCACCTATATCAACATTATCATAGATTACTGTATAAGCACCAATAGTTACATTTTTACCGATTTTAGCCTTGCCTGATATTATTGCTGTAGGGTGTATGTTCATCTAGCCTCCTTCAAAAAACAATCATAATCCCTAATGTAATCCGATTCATCATAGAGTTGATCAGCTAACACCATCAGAACACAATCTTCGGAAAAGTCGTACATTTCACGCCACATAAAGGATTCAATTAACAAACCTTGGGCTGGGTTATCAAGTAAAACTTCGACCCTCTCACTCCCATCATCCAAGACAAAACGGCATGAACCACGTACGACTATAGCGACTTGTTTGAGCGTCTTATGGGCGTGGTAACCACGCCGAACCCCATCTTTAGTATTGAAAAGGTAGTACACTCTCTTAACAGGAAAAGGTATATTTTCCCCTTCCTCTAATGCAATTAATGAACCTCGTTCATCACCATGCGTTTGTAATGGGATAATTTTTATTTCCATTTTTAAGTCGCCAAGCTATATTCTAAAAATGTTTTTGCAACTTGATCTTTCTCTGATAAAAAGGCGCCATCAATAGGCCAGCTAATATTAATATCAGGGTCATTCCAGCAGATAGAACCTTCACTCTCACGATGATAATAATCTGTCGTTTTATATAAAAAGTCAGCGCTATCGCTCAGTGTTACGAAACCATGTGCAAATCCTTCCGGGATCCACAACTGTCGCTTGCTTTCTCCGGACAGGCGTACTCCAACCCATTGTCCAAAGGTCGGTGAGCTTTTTCGGATATCTACCGCCACATCAAACACTTCACCAGCTACACAACGCACCAACTTGCCCTGGGCATGAGGCGGCAACTGATAGTGCAAGCCGCGCAATACCCCTTTTGAAGATTTCGAGTGATTATCCTGCACAAAGTTAACCGGATATCCTACCGCCTCTTCAAACAACTTGTGATTGAAACTCTCAAAGAAAAAACCACGCTCATCACCAAATACTTTTGGCTCAAAAATAAGCACGTCAGGGATTGCTGTCTTGATTACATTCATCTGTCTATCCACATGTAATTCAATATTTATGTGGGGAGCATATTCCCTCCCCACATATCAAATCAGGCTTTGGCCACCATTTTTAACAAATATTGGCCATACGCATTCTTTGCCAACGGTGCAGCAAGTTCACGGACCTGGTCGGCATTGATAAACTTTTGGCGATAGGCGATCTCTTCCGGGCAAGCAACTTTCAACCCCTGACGGGTCTCGATGGTCTGAATAAAGTTGCTCGCTTCAATCAGGCTTTCATGGGTACCGGTATCCAACCAAGCATAGCCACGGCCCATCATCGCCACCGACAGATTGCCTTGTTCCAGGTAGATACGGTTCACATCGGTGATTTCCAGCTCACCACGCGGCGATGGCTTCAGGCTCTTGGCGATCTCCACCACACTGTTGTCGTAGAAATAGAGGCCGGTGACCGCATAGTTGCTCTTGGGCTCCAACGGCTTCTCTTCCAGAGATATCGCGGTTCCCTCTTTATCAAATTCCACGACCCCATAGCGCTCGGGGTCGTGCACGTGGTAGGCAAAGACAGTGGCGCCACTCTCTTTGGCCGCAGCCGCCTCCAGTTGCTTCTGCAAGTCGTGGCCGTAGAAGATGTTGTCCCCCAGCACCAGCGCACAGGGGTCTGACCCGATGAACTCTTCACCCAGAATAAAGGCTTGTGCCAACCCGTCCGGGCTTGGCTGGACCTTGTATTGCAGGTTCAGCCCCCACTGGCTCCCATCCCCAAGCAATTGCTCAAAGCGAGGAGTATCTTGCGGGGTGCTGATGATCAAAATATCGCGAATACCGGCCAGCATCAGGGTGCTGAGCGGATAGTAGATCATCGGCTTGTCATAGATGGGCAACAGCTGCTTGCTCACTGCCATGGTGACTGGATAGAGCCGGGTGCCTGAACCACCGGCCAGAATAATGCCTTTACGTTTAGTCATGATGCTTGTTTCTTATTTTTAAATTGCAAAAGAAAAGGGTGGTTTGCGGCCACACCTTTCTGTTTTATCCCTGCCAGCCAGGGATGCATTCAATACATCCCTGGCCAGTAATTTACTTGCCGAGGATCTCGGTCAACATCCGCTCCACACCGACCGTCCAGTCCGGCAGCACCAGATCGAAGGTGCGCTGGAATTTGCCGGTATCAAGGCGGGAGTTATGGGGACGTTTGGCCGGGGTCGGGAAGGCGCTGGTCGGCACCGCATTGAGTTGCGTGACCGCCAGTTCAACGCCTGCCTCTCTGGCTTTGGCAAACACCAGCTGGGCGTAGTCAAACCAGGTGGTGGTACCGGAGGCTATCAGATGGTACAGCCCGGCGACCTCGGGTTTGCTCTGCGCCACGCGGATCGCATGGGCGGTGCAATCGGCCAGCAACTCGGCACCGGTCGGGGCGCCGAACTGGTCATTGATGATTGACATCTCGCTACGCTCTTTGCCAAAACGCAGCATGGTCTTGGCAAAGTTGGCGCCACGGGCGGCGTAGACCCAGCTGGTGCGCAAAATCAGGTGACGTGAGCAGAGGGCGGCGACTTGTTCCCCTACCAGCTTGGTTTCACCGTAGACGTTGAGCGGGGCGGTCGCATCGGTTTCCACCCAGGGGCGCTCACCGCTGCCATCGAACACATAGTCGGTAGAGTAATGCACCAACCAGGCACCCAATGCTTCAGCTTCTTTGGCAATCGCCGTCACACTGGTCGCATTGAGCAGCTCGGCAAACTCCCGTTCGCTCTCTGCCTTGTCGACCGCCGTATGGGCAGAAGCATTGACAATCACATCCGGCTTGACCAGCCGCACTGTCTCGGCAACGCCAGCCGGGTTGCTGAAATCGCCACAATAGTCGGCAGAGTCAAAATCGACGGCGGTGATGCGGCCCAGCGGGGCCAGTGCACGTTGCAGCTCCCAGCCTACCTGACCGTTTTTGCCAAACAGCAGAATATGCATCAGGCACGCTCCCCATAATTCTTCTCAATCCAGGACTGGTAGGTGCCGCTCTTGACGTTGTTCACCCACTGCTGGTTATCCAGATACCACTGCACGGTTTTGCGAATACCCGACTCGAAAGTCTCCTCTGGCTGCCAATCCAGCTCTGCGCTCATCTTGCTCGCATCGATGGCATAGCGGCGATCGTGGCCGGGGCGATCCGCCACATAGGTGATTTGATCGCGGTAAGAGCCCGCTTTTGGCACCATCTCGTCAAGCAGATCACACACGGTATGTACCACGTCCAAATTCTGCTTCTCGTTGTGACCGCCAATGTTGTAAGTCTCGCCGACCAAGCCAGTAGTCACCACCTTGTAGAGCGCGCGCGCGTGATCTTCCACATAGAGCCAGTCACGGATCTGGTCGCCCTTGCCATAGACCGGCAGCGGCTTGCCATCCAGCGCATTGAGTATCACCAGCGGGATCAGCTTCTCGGGGAAGTGATACGGGCCGTAGTTGTTGGAGCAGTTGGTGACGATAGTAGGCAGGCCGTAGGTACGGCGCCAGGCGCGCACCAGATGATCGCTGGAGGCCTTGGAGGCAGAATAGGGGCTGCTGGGTGCGTAGGGGGTGGTTTCGGTAAAGAGCGGCAATGGCTTATTCCACAAGGGATGACCGGCAGCTACTTCATCCGGATGGGGCAGATCGCCATACACCTCGTCGGTGGAGATATGGTGGAAGCGGAAGGCAGCCTTGCGCACCTCGTCCAACCCGTTCCAGTAGGCACGAGCAGCCTCCAGCAGCATGTAGGTACCGACGATATTGGTCTCGATGAAGTCGGCGGGGCCGGTGATGGAGCGATCAACATGGCTCTCCGCCGCCAGGTGCATGACTGCATCCGGTTGATGCAGGGCAAACACTCGATCCACCTCGGCGCGGTTGCAGATATCCACCTGCTCAAAGGCATAACGTTCACTGTTTGCGACACTGGCCAAGGATTCCAGGTTGCCCGCATAGGTGAGTTTATCGAGGTTGATAACTGAGTCGTTGGTATCCCGGATGATATGACGAACAACCGCCGAACCGATAAAGCCAGCGCCACCAGTGACAAGGATTTTCATAGGTATACTCTTGAAAATTAATAGAAAAATTTAATTCTTTTCGGCTAACGAAAAACGAATGGAGGAAAAATTGAGTGTGTCTGACAGGCTGATATCTCACGCTAATCAGGAAGTTTCGATAAGCTACCGCCCCTGAGTTACAGCTCCCAGTATGCTGCTTTTAACCAGAATGTGTGTGCTGTTGGCCATCATGTCCTCCAGCTTGTGAGGTCGCGGTCACTGTTCTTGCCGACTACGTTGCTAAATAACTGTTCGATAAGACAGTGATGCTCGAACCTATCTTATTGAGCTATCCCAATTCAACAACAGCGGTGGATTCTAACGCCTTTAGCAACCTGTTGCACCGTCAGATTTGCCCATGTTGCGGGGAAAACGTCGGCCCAGCTCACCTTCTTTCCCTTCCCGCTCTTTGCTTATATAAGGCGAGAGCAATTTGCGGCCAACCTTTCACTTGTTAGATTGCCATTTCTTTGATTTTAAATGCAAAAATAAACTTTTTACTCACCAAGTCTGGTGACAAGCCCCAAGATGAACAGCTCCATAAGGAGTCGAAGGTTGAGGGCAGTGCAACGGCTATCTTGACGTACCGCCATCCGTTCAGGTATGACGCAATGTCGTTGAAAGCAGGGGCTAGGGCCTGTACTCGATAGAACACGACGCATTATGTCATTGTGGTGCCATATGTATATGATCTTGCACAAAAAAAAAGCGAACCTTATGGTTCGCCCTGCTGCGTTAGGATAACCCAAAATAGGAAGTGATCGCTACTGCTGGTGCTCGCTTGTCTTGCCGGTGTTGGGCATTTACCGCCCACCTGCAATGGCCTTGTAGAGTGCCGCCTGATTGGTCAGCTGGACCAAACGGGTGCGGATCAGGCTCTGCTTGGCATTGAACAACAAGCGCTGGGCGTCGAGCCGGGTCATGTAGCTGTTCACGCCTTGCTCATCGCGGAACTACGCCAGCTAGAAGTCGGTCTGGAGAGCTTGCGAAGATACCGACTGCGGGTTACGCCATCTACTGGCACTTCAAGAACAAGGAGGCGCTGTGCCAACCGCACTCCCATCAGCTCAACGCCTGAATCGCCGAACAGGAGCCGGCTTCCCTCGACAAGCTGCACAGCTTTCTCAAGGTGGTGCTGGTACAAATCAGTGCCAATCCTGCCCACCAGCAATAGCCTTGGACCCGGAGCTGGCCAGCGCTCCTTGCTCCCCCACACCATCACTGACCCGCTCTCCTGCCAGGCAGTGCTGGTTTGCAGCACGACTCTTTGGTAGCCCGCCGCCAAATTTGCTAGAGTAGCGCCCCCGAAAGAAGGTGCCTGCCATGTCCATATTGCCACTGCCCCATCATGATGCCCCCCCCAGTCTGCCATCTGTGGCGGATCCAGACACCCTGTCAGCCCGTCAGCGCTTTCTGATGTTGTTGGCAAGCGGGGCTCATCTGCTGGAAGCGGGCTGCGGCGCGGGTGAGGATCTGCTCTTTTTCCGGCAACAAGGTCTCATGGTCACCGCCTTGGATGCCAGTCTGGCCCAGGCCAGGCTGGCATCGCGCCGCGGTGGCCAGCCGGTGCGGGTCTGTCGCCTCGAGCAGATGCACAGCGCCTTGCCTTTTGACGGCATCTGGGCCTGCGGCTCGCTGCCCTGCCTGGCCGAGAGAGAGCTTGCCCCCGCCCTGATGCATCTCGCCGGCCTGCTCAAACCCCAGGCGCCGCTCTACTGCTCCTTCCCTTATGACGAGGGCGAGCACCGCTGCGCCGTGGCTCCCTCACAGGATGAATACCCGCTGCAGACCCGCCTCGATGAGACCCGCCTGCAACAACTGATCGCCCCCCTGCCATTTGGCCTGCATCAGATCTGGTGCAGCGAGGATACCGAGCACGGCCGCTGGTTACATGCCCTGCTGATCCGCCTCCCCGATCTCGCCCCCACCAGGAATCAATATCGCCGCCGTCGCTTCAAGGGGCCCATCCCCCGTGATCCATCATCCAGATAACAATATTTAACTCTAAGTTAACCAGCTGATGGCAGACAAGATACGGCGTTTGTGTTAAAAAGCGGCATTAAAATCAAAATCAAATAACAAATCAGACACTAACACCTGGATTTACTTATGAAACTTGTCCTCAAACTGGTTGCCGGCATCCTGGCCGGTCTCTTGCTAGGTCTCTACGCCCCTGAATGGGTCGCACGCGTGCTGTTTACGGCCAAGATAGTCATAGGTCAGCTGATCACCTTCACCATTCCGCTCATCATCCTGTTTTTCATCATGAGCGGCATCGCCAGCCTGCCAAAAAACTCCGGTAAGCTACTGGGTAAAACCGTGGCACTCTCCTACTGCTCCACGATTCTGGCGGGGCTGTTTGCCTTTACCGTGGCGAGCCACTTGATCCCGCAACTGACCAGCGCTGCCGAGCCCACCTCGGCCGAGGCGATCAAACTCGCCTCCTACATCAATTTGGAGATCCCGCCGCTGTTTAGCGTGATGTCTGCCCTGGCCGCCGCCTTTATCTTTGGCATCGGCGTCAGCGCTACCCAGGCCACCGATATGCGCCGCGTCGCCGATCAGGGCCGTGACATCATCGACCGCCTGCTGGCCAAGGTGATCATCCCGCTGCTGCCGTTCTACATCGCCGGTGTCTTTGTCGAGATGACAGTGGAAGGAACCGTCTTCGCCACCCTGAAGACCTTTGGCGTGGTGTTGGTGATGGCCATCGTCATGCACTGGCTCTGGCTCTCGGTGCTGTTCGTTGGCACGGGTCTGGCGCTGGGTCGCTCACCCGCCATGCTCATCAAGAACATGCTCCCCGCCTACTTCACCGCCCTGGGCACCATGTCCAGCGCCGCTACCATTCCGGTTGCCCTGCAAGCCAGCAAGAACAACGGCGTGAGCGATGGCATCGCCAACTTCACCGTGCCCCTGTGCGCCACCATCCACCTGTGTGGCTCCACCATCACGCTGGTGACCTGTGCCACCGCCGTCATGTTCCTCTCCGAGCACCTGGCCATTCCGGGCGTAGACACCATGCTGCCCTTCATCATGATGCTGGGCGTCATCATGATAGCCGCGCCGGGTGCACCGGGTGGCGGCGTCATGTCGGCGCTGGGCCTGCTCACCTCCATGCTCGGCTTCGGTGAAGCCTCCATCGCCCTGATGATCGCCCTCTATTTGGCGCAGGACAGCTTCGGCACCGCCTGCAACGTCACCGGTGATGGCGTCATTGCCCTGTGGGCCAACCGTTTCGCCCAGAACGGGGAAACCATGCCCAGCACCGAGCAGGACGCAGCCTGATACGGCAAGCAAACACATAAAAAACGGGAGCCATCGGCTCCCGTTTTTTATGGCTGATATGTGAGGTCAACCGCGCCGACGGATCACCCCCTCCTGCGCCGTGCTCGCCACCAGCATCCCCTCGCGGGTGAAGAACTGGCCGCGCACCAGACCGCGACCGGCACTGGCGCTCGGGCTGTCCACCACGTAGAGCAGCCAGTCATCCAGCCGGAAATCCCGGTGGAACCACATGGAGTGATCGATGGTGGCTACCTGCATGTCCGGCTCCCAGTACGAGACGCCATGGGGCTGCAGGGCGGTAAACAGGAAGTGGAAATCGGAGGCATAGGCCAGCAAATACTTGTGGACCCGTTGATCGTCCGGCATCTGGCCATTGGCCCTGAACCAGACGTGGCGCAGCGGCTCGTGTACATCCGGCCGGATCGGATCGACCAGGGTCACAGGGCGAATTTCGATGGGCTTCTCGCACATGATCTTGTCACGCAGGATCGGCGGGATCTGCTGCTCGTAGGGACGCACCAGCTCCAACTCGCTCTTGAGCTGCTCGGGCGGGGTGATCCCCGCCGGCATGCTGATCTGATGCTCGAACCCCTCGGCCTCGACCTGGAAGGAGGCGTTGAGATAGAAGATCGGCTTGCCGCCCTGAATGGCCTTGACCCGGCGGGTAGAGACGGTCTGGCCGTCACGGATATTCTCCACGTCATAGATGATGGGACGATTGGCATCACCGGGGCGCAGGAAGTAAGAGTGGAAACTGTGCACCTGACGATCGGCGGCCACCGTCTGCTTGGCGGCTGACAAGGCCTGCCCCATTACCTGTCCGCCAAACACGGCCCGCAGACCGAGATCCTGACTCTGGCCCCGAAACAGGCCCTCCTCGATTTTCTCGAGCGCCAGCAGTGCCAGCAGCTCATCAAGTACCTTGCTCATTATTATCTCCTGTATCTGTGCCACAAAGGCTAACAAGCCCGCAGTGGCAGAGCAACCTTGCCCCTCCCCCGCAGCGGATCTGCCGGGCAATTTCATTCAGCAAAGGAGCCATTGGAATACTCAGCAGCAAACTGCAGCAACAAAAAGCCCGCCAAAGAGGCGGGCCTTTTCTTGGGCGAACCCATGAGAGCCATCACAACGCTTACTTGCTGCCGGTACCCGAGTTGCGGGTGGAGGAAGTCGGCTTGCGGCGGGCCGTGGTGCTGCGTGCACGCGGCTCCATGCCCTGCATATCCTTGTGACGTTTGACGGCGCGGCGGATCTGGGCGGCCTGCTTGTGACGGGTGCTCTTGCCATCTTGCTGCAGATCGACCTTGGATTCGGTCTCCGGCGGCATGTTCACCAGACCACGCAGGTAGTTCACATCCGGCAGTTTCAGCTCCTGCCAGCCACCACGGGGGATACCACGATCCAGGGTGACGTCGCCGTAGCGCACCCGCATCAGACGACTCACCTGCACTTCCTGGGATTCCCACAGGCGGCGCACTTCACGGTTGCGGCCCTCGGTCAGGGTGACGTTGAACCACTGGTTCAGGCCCTCACCGCCGGCCGGTTTGATCTTGTTGAACTTGGCCATGCCATCTTCCAGTTGCACACCTTTGCGCAGGCGCTGCAGCATGGCTTCGGTGATCTCGCCAAACACACGCACCGCGTATTCGCGCTCCACTTCGTGGCTCGGGTGCATCAGGCGGTTAGCCAGCTCACCGTCTGTGGTGAACAGCAACAAGCCGGAGGTGTTGACGTCGAGACGGCCTACCGCGATCCAGCGGGCGCTTTCCAGCTTGGGCAGACGATCGAACACGGTGGGACGACCTTCCGGATCGTGACGGGTACACATCTCCCCTTCGGGCTTGTGATACGCCAGCACGCGGCAGATCATCTCTTCCTCGGCACGGGTCTTGACCGTATGGCCATCGACACGGATCACGGCGTTCACTTCGACGCGATCTCCCAGTGTGGCGACCTTGCCATCCACACTGACCCGACCTGCGGTGATCAGGGCCTCCATCTCACGACGGGAGCCGTGACCCGCGCGGGCCAACACTTTTTGCAGTTTTTCACTCATCGGGGTTACCTGATTGTTGATCGCTGCCCGCCAGCATAACGGGCAACGGTTATTACTGTGTCGCACCCCGTACGGGCAATCCGACACGCTTCAATACTCAAAAGAGCTGGTCAGCTGGCACATGCCAGCACAGTGGACCAGCTCTCGCGGCCCTCCCCCGGCATGCCGGGCAAGGGGATGGCGATGCAGGATCCCGTATAGGTCATCCAACACGCCCTCCTGTTCAAGAGGCCCGGTCAGCTGGCACAGGCCAGCGACCCGGACTAGGTCTCGCTCCCCTCGACCGGCAGCGCGGGCAAGGGGGATTGCAGTTCAGGATCCAGCTCAGGGAGCTGCTCCAGGCTCTGCAGATTAAAATAATCCAGAAATTCCCGGGTGGTGGCGAGCAGCTCGGGGCGACCCACCACCTCCTTGTGTCCGACGCTGCGCACCCAGCCACGCTCTTTCAGGGTATTGACTATCTGGCTCGACACCGCCACCCCGCGGATCGCTTCTATCTCGGCCCGGGTGATGGGCTGCCGATACGCAATCAGGGTCAGCGTCTCCATCACGGCGCGGGAATAACGGGGCGCCCGCTCGCTCCAGAGCCTGGAGAGCTCCTCGGCATACTCCTGGCGCGCCTGAAAGCGCCAGCCGGAGGCGACCTCTTTGAGCTCCACCCCCCGCTCGCTGTAATCTTGTCGCAGTTCCGCCAGCAAGAGTTGCACATAGCGGCCGGTGACGGGGTAATCCGCCAGCACACCGCTTTTCAGCTCGCTCACGGTTAACGGGCGCCCGGCCACGAAGATCGCGGCCTCGATCAGTGTCTTGAGTCGTTCAGCGGGCAGCGCCACGGTTGCCCTCCCCGCGCATGGCATCAGGCTGGCGTGCCAACGGGAGATGCACACACACCCCGGCAGACTGGCAGCAAGCTCGGGATAAAGAAAACAACTCAGTGTGCATGTTCACGCTCCCCGCTTTCATCTTGACTCGCCAGGGCAAAATGGATCGGCCCCAGCGGCTCGGCCTGCAGGATCCAGATCAGGGACTCCTTGCACAGCTCCAGCAGGGCCAGAAACGTCACCAGCACCCCCATGCGCCCCTCTTCGGCTCTGAGCACCTGTTCCAGCCGCAACGTCTGGCCCAGCGAGAGCATGGCGAGGATCTCCGCCATGCGCACCCGGGTCGGGATCTGCTCGCGACGGATCTGATGATGTTCGAAATGAGTCGCGCGTTTTACCACACTTTGCATGTAAAGGGCGAGCTCAACCAGCGAAACATCCGGGGTCAATGGCTTGAGAGAGCCAAAATCCGGCGGCAGGGCGGCGGCGATATAAATCTCCCGCTCCACCCGTGGCAAGGCATTGAGGCGCTCGCCGCCCACTTTGAAGCGCTCATATTCCTGCAGTCGACGAATAAGCGTGACGCGGGGATCTTCTCCCTCCTCTTCGTCTGCCAGCTCGGGGGCCTTGGGCAGCAAAAGGCGGGATTTGATCTCCGCCAGCCAGGCCGCCATCAGCAGGTATTCCGCTGCCAGCTCCAGATTGAGCCCCTGCATCAGCTCCACGTACTCCATGTACTGGGCGGTGATCTGCAAGATCGGCAGGTTCAGGATATCCAGCTGCTGGCGCCGGATGAGGTACAGCAGCAGATCGAGGGGGCCCTCGAAGGTATCGAGGAAGACTTCCAGCGCATCGGGCGGGATGAACAAGTCCTGGGGCAACTCATTGTAGGGCTGCCCCAGCACGCGCGCGATGGGGGATGGGATGGCCTGGGGGGGGACTCCCTCCCCCGTTGCGCCCAAAATAGGCGGAGCCATCACAGGCGCTGGGTCGGCAGACTCACTCAAACGGGGTCGGGTCTCCGGCGCCACGACGACGCAGCACCGGCTCGTCATCGGAGAAATCCACGACCGTGGTGGGCTGCTCGCCCAGATAGCCACCGTTGACCACCAGATCCAGCTGCTTGCCCAGTTTGTCGAAGATCTCTTCCGGGTCAAACTCCGTCATCTCTGAACCCGGCAGGATCAGGGAGGTAGAGAGCAGCGGCTCACCGAGCGCTTCCAGCAGGGCCAGCGCTATGTTGTTGGCTGGCACCCGGATACCGATGGTCTTCTTCTTCTCGTTCATCAGGCGGCGCGGCACATCCTTGGTCGCCTTGAAGATGAAGGTGTAAGGCCCGGGCGTGTTGCCCTTGACCAGGCGGAACGCCGTGTTGTCCACCTTGGCGTAGGTGGAAATCTCGGAAAGATCCCGGCACACCAGGGTGAAGTCGTGGGTGGGATCAATGCGACGGATGCGGCAGATGCGCTCCAGCGCCCCCTTGTCACCCATCTGGCAACCGAGCGCATAGCCGGAATCGGTCGGATAGACGATGACGCCACCGTTCTGGATGATCTGTACCGCCTGGCCGATCAGACGGGCCTGGGGGTTTTCCGGATGTACGTAAAAATGCTGACTCATATGCTCTTCTCGCGATAGGGGCACGCGCGGTGCCCGCTTCATGGTCACGGGTTCCAGACCCATGACGCTACCTTAACCTGTTTGACGCCGGTTTACCCTCCCATACAGCGGGGGTCCACCGGCCGACCCTCTGCTAGCGACTGGCCAGCAGGGCGGTATGCTGCTCGGTGGTAAGGCCGAAGTGGCCCGGATAGGCCAGCCAGACCGGCATGCCCTCCTTGGGCAGCCAGAGGTGGCGGCCCAGCTCGGTCCAGTTGGAGGGAAAGTGAAAATCAGACCCCACCGAAATATAGAGGTCGTGATCCTTGGCCCACTGGCCCAGGTTGGCTCGCTCCTGCGGGCTCTGCTGGGGCAGTGACACCTCCATGGCATCGCCACCGGCCGCCTTGAAGGCCACCAGTAACCGCTTGATCCACTTGGCGGTGAGATCGTAACGGCTGGGATGGGCCAGCACCGCCAGCCCACCGGCGGCGTGAATGGCAATGATGGCCTCGCTCATCTCGGGCCACTCGGCCGGGGCATAACCCTTGTTGCCACGGCTCAGGTACTTTTTGAATACCTTCTGCATGTTGTCGGCCACCCCGCGTGCCACCAGCACCCGGGCAAAATGGGCGCGGGTCACGGCAGCATCACCGGCCAATGCCTTGGCCTCTTCATAGGTGCCGGGGATAAGGCACTTCTCCAGACGGCGCCCAATTTCCAGTGCGCGCGCCTCGCGGCGAGCCCGTTGGCCCGCCAAAAATGCCACCAGCTGCGGATTTTTTTCATCCACCCCCAGCGCCACGATATGAATTTCGTGGTGCTCCCAGCCAGTGGAGATCTCGACCCCGCTCACCAGTCGCAGCGGCAGCTGCTCGGCCTCGATGGTGCGACGCACCTCATCAAGTCCGTCAAGGGTATCGTGGTCAGTAACCGCTAACACCTCGACCTGTTTTTTGGCAGCGCGGCGCACCAGTTCGGCCGGGCTCAGCACACCGTCGGAGGCAGTGGTATGACAGTGAAGATCGAATCTCATCAGGTTATTCCGCTCTCATGATCAGGTCACCATCGGTGAAAGAAGGCTAAAAAGCGACTTGACTTGGCCGCGGCTTTATCGTTTTCTGTAGGCACTTCATTGCAAACCTCTTTTTACAGGACTTTATCATGCAAACGACTTCCATCCTGACCATCTGGTGGTGGCACACTCCCTGACATGCGGGCGTGTGGTCGTTGCTGTACCTGTAATCTGACAGCAAATTAAGAACCCAAAGAAAAAGCCCGCTGACCCCAGCGGGCTTTTTTATTATCCGGCAAATGGACCTGTGATGAAACCAAGAATTCAGACAAGCGCAATGACCTGGCGATGGCGACCCTACTGAAACCGCCCAAACCAACTTAAATTCCAAGGCATTTTTTCAAGGTATGCAACGTCATGAACATCGGTAAAACACATCACACGCAAGGGAACGCACTATGACCGTCAATACGACTCGCTTGCCCCTGGGTGAATTCGATACCCTCAAGCTCAACGCCCCCTATGTGGCCGACCCGCTGGCGCTCTACACCCGGCTCTGTGAGGGCCGCCCCAACAACCTGCTGCTGGAATCGGTCGAGATCGACTCCAAAGCGGGCAAACAGAGCCTGCTGCTGGTGGATGCTTGCCTGCGCATCGAGTGCCGTGGTCGCACCGTGCGGGTGCGCACCCTGAACGACAATGGTGCCCAGTTGCAGAGCCTGCTGACCGAGCGCCTGCCCGCAGTCATCAGCCAGATTCTGGTGGATGGCGAGTTGCAGCTCGACTTCCCGGCATCCGATCGGGAGCAGGATGAAGACAGCCGCCTCAAGGGGAGCAGCGTGCTGGACGTGCTGCGCACCCTGCAACAGGAGCTGCAGTGCCAACTGGGTAAAGAAGCACTGTTCATGGCGGGCAGCTTCGCCTATGACCTGATCGCCTCCTTTGAGGATCTGCCAGAGGTGCCGGAGGGGAGCAACAGCTGCCCCGATTACTGCTTCTATGTG
Organism: Aeromonas popoffii; assembly: GCF_037818705.1. Lineage (NCBI taxonomy): Bacteria > Pseudomonadati > Pseudomonadota > Gammaproteobacteria > Aeromonadales > Aeromonadaceae > Aeromonas > Aeromonas popoffii. The sequence continues at coordinate 3,020,991 of NZ_CP149129.1, forward strand.
GCCGAAACCCTGATCACCATCGACCATATCGAGCGCTCTACCCAACTGCTCGCCTGCATCTTCGGCGGCGACAGCGACGAGAGCCAGGTGGATGACAGATATACCCGCCTGAGCGAACGGCTCACCGACTTCAAACAGCTTTGCCAGCAACCCCTCTGCGCCGAGCTGGCCACGGCGGCCCTCACCGGCGGTATGAGCGTGGACAAGAGCGACAAGCAGTTCTGCGCCGAGGTGGAGAAGCTCAAGGGCTTTATCCGCCGGGGTGACATCTTTCAGGTGGTGCCGTCCCGCTGCTTCTCCCTGCCCTGCCCGAACCCGCTGGCCGCCTATCGCCGCCTCAAGCAGACCAACCCCAGCCCCTACATGTTCTACCTGCAGGATGAAAACTTCACCCTGTTTGGCGCTTCACCGGAGAGCGCGGTGAAATTCTGCGCCGCCAGCCGCGACGTCGAGATGTACCCCATCGCCGGTACCCGTCGCCGGGGGTTGAACCCGGATGGCAGCATCAACCGGGATCTGGATGGCCGCATCGAGCTGGAGCTGCGTCAGGATGAAAAAGAGGTCGCCGAACACCTGATGCTGGTGGATCTGGGCCGCAACGACATCGCCCGTATCTCGGCGCCCGGTACCCGCTACGTCAAGGAGCTGCTCAAGGTGGATCGCTACAGCCACGTGATGCATCTGGTCTCCAAGGTGGTCGGCACCTTGCGCGCCGACCTTGACGCCCTGCACGCCTATCAGGCCTGCATGAACATGGGCACCCTCACCGGCGCCCCCAAGATCCGCGCCAGCGAGCTTATTCGCATGGTGGAAGGCAAGCGCCGTGGCAGCTACGGCGGCGCCGTCGGCTACATCAACGGCGCGGGGGAGATGGATACCTGCATCGTCATTCGCTCGGCGTTTGTCAAAGATGGCGTGGCCCATGTGCAAGCCGGTGCCGGTGTGGTCTATGACTCCAAACCCCAGGCCGAAGCGGATGAAACCCGCGCCAAGGCGGCCGCCGTGCTGGCCGCCATCGCCGCCAGCCATGGCACCTCACTGCAAGCCCTGAGCGCCCAGCAGGAGCAACATAAGGACGTGAGCCATGACTAACATTTTCCTGCTCGATAACTTCGACTCCTTTACCTACAACCTCGTCGACCAGTTCCGCTCCCTCGGTTATCCGGTGCGGATCTACCGCAACAGCCTGCCAGCGAGCCGCATCATGAGCGAAATCGCCGCCTGCGAAGGGGATGCGGTGCTGGTGCTCTCGCCGGGGCCGGGCGCCCCCCATGAAGCGGGTTGCCTGATTGATCTTATCAAGCTGGCCCGTGGTCAGGTGCCCATCCTCGGTATCTGCCTCGGCCATCAGGCCCTGTGCGAAGCCTACGGCGGCACCGTCGGCGCGGCGGGTGAAATCGTCCACGGCAAGCGCTCCCTGATTGAGCACAACGGCCACGGCGCCTTCGCCGGTCTGCCGAGCCCGCTGCCGGTGGCCCGCTACCACTCGCTGGTCGCCACCTATGTACCGGAGGAGCTGACGGTGATTGCCCACTATCAGGGCATGCCTATGGCCATCGAGCAGCAGGATGAACGGGTGCTGGGCTTCCAGTTCCACCCGGAATCCATCATGACCTCGGAAGGGGCCCGCCTGCTGACTCAGGCGCTCGCCCATATCACCCGTCCAGTTAGCAGTGTGCGGTAAGGAAGACCCTATGCATCATCATCTCAACACCCTCTACCAGGGTCAGTCTCTGAGCCGTGAAAGTACCCGCGACGCCTTCGGGCAAGTGGTGCGTGGCGAAGTGGATCCCATAGTGCTCGCAAGTCTGCTGACCGCCCTCAAGATCAAGGGGGAGACCCCGGAGGAGATCACCGGTGCCGCCGAGGCCCTGCTGGCGGAGGCGCGCGACTTCCCGCATCCGGACTACGAGTTCTGCGACATCGTCGGCACCGGTGGCGATGGCCTCAACACCATCAACGTCTCCACCACCTCGGCACTGGTCGCCGCCGCCTGCGGCCTGAAAGTGGCCAAGCACGGCAACCGCTCGGTATCGAGCAAGTCCGGCTCCAGCGATCTGCTCGACAAGATGGGCATCAAGCTCGACATGAGCCCGGCGCAGGCGCGCCATTGTCTTGACGAGCTCGGCATCTGCTTCCTGTTCGCCCCCCAGTACCACGCTGGCGTGCGCCACGCCATGCCGGTGCGTCAGGCCCTCAAGACCCGCACCCTGTTCAATGTGCTGGGGCCGCTCATCAATCCGGCCCGCCCCACCTATCAGCTGATGGGGGTCTATGCCCCCGAGCTGGTGCGCCCCATCGCCGAAACCCTGCTGGCGCTGGGTCTGAAAACCGGTATGGTGGTGCACGGCGCCGGGCTCGACGAGATTGCCATCCACGGCCCGACCCAGGTGGCCCAGATCCGTGACGGCGAGATCCGCGAATTCATGATCACCCCGGCTGATTTTGGCCTCGAGACCTATCCTGTCAGTGCCATTCAGGGGGGGGAACCCGAAGAGAACCGCGCCATCACCGCCGCCATTCTGGCAGGGAAAGGCACCCCGGCCCACAACGCCGCCATCGCCGCCAACGTGGCCCCGCTGCTGCTGATGGCGGGCAAGGCGGCGGATCTCAAGAGCGCGGCGGCACAGGTGCTGGCGGTGCTGGCCAGCGGCAAGGCAGCAGAGCTGGCCACCCAACTGGCAACCCTGAGTCATCAGGAGGCATGATGTCCACCACATCGCACAGCAGTCATTCAGAACGCCCTCTGGGCAAGAGCCAGCTTCGCAAGGATAACGAGATGTCAGACCTTATTGCCCCCCATGCCTTTCTGAATATGGCCTCCATCAACCAGACCATTCTCGGCAAAATTGTGGCGGCCAAACAGGCGTGGGTCGCCGCCCGCAAGCTGGCCCAGCCGCTGGAGAGCTTCCAGAGCGCGCTGACCCCAAGCGATCGGGATTTCGTCGGCGCCCTCAAGGCAGGCTCTACCTGCTTTATTCTGGAGTGCAAGAAGGCCTCCCCCTCCAAGGGGCTGATCCGCAATGATTTCAGCCCGGAGGCCATCGCCGACATCTATGGCAAATACGCCACCGCCATCTCGGTGCTGACTGACGAGAAGTTCTTTCAGGGGGATTTAGCCTTTTTGCCGCGCGTGCGCGCCCGCGTTAAGCAGCCGGTGCTGTGCAAGGATTTCATGATTGACCCCTATCAGGTCTATCTGGCTCGCCACTATCAGGCGGACGCCATCCTCTTGATGCTCTCTGTGCTCACCGACGAGGGCTATCGCGCCCTGTTCGCGGTGGCCAAAGCGCTCGGCCTCGGGGTGCTGACCGAGGTGAGCAACGAAGAGGAGCTGACCCGTGCCATTGCGCTCGGCGCCCCCGTGATTGGCATCAATAACCGGGATCTGCGCGATTTGAGCGTGGATCTCAACCGCACCAAACTGCTGGCCAACATCTTGTCACAAAAAGCTCCGAGCGATCGGGTGGTGATCAGCGAATCCGGGATCAATCACCGTGCCCAGGTGGCCGACCTTCGCCAGCACGCCAAGGGCTTTCTGGTGGGATCCTCTCTGATGGCAGAACCGGATCTGGAGGCCGCGGTACGCAAGCTGGTACTGGGCCAGAACAAGGTGTGCGGCCTGACCCGCGCTGACGATGCCGCCGCCGCCCATCAGGCAGGTGCGGTGTTTGGCGGCCTCATCTTTGTGGCCAAAAGCCCGCGCTATGTGGATATTCCCACCGCCCGCGCCGTGATGGCGGGTGCGCCGCTCTGTTACGTCGGGGTATTTCGCAACGCCATGCCCGCCACCATAGTCCAGACGGTGGAAGCTCTGGGACTGGCAGCCGTGCAGCTGCACGGGGATGAAGACGCCGCCTATATCGACAACCTGCGCCCGCTGCTGCCGGCGGGCTGCCAGATCTGGAAAGCCGTTGGAATCACAAGCGGCGAGCCGCTGCCCGCCCTCGACTATCCGGCGGATCGCCTGCTGCTGGATACAAAAGTGGGCAGCCAGAGCGGCGGCACAGGTCAGGCGTTCGACTGGAGCCTGCTGGCCACTCTCGACAAGAGCAAACTGATGCTGGCGGGCGGGCTAAATCCCGACAATGCCCTGCAGGCGGCAGAGGTCGGCTGCCTCGGCCTTGATTTCAACTCCGGGGTAGAGAGTGCCCCGGGCCAGAAAGATGGCCACAAACTCGCCGCCGCCTTCGCCGCCCTGCGCGCGCTCTAAGGCGGCCACTGGATCTCTGTATCGTTTTTGATGTTCCGTTTTTGACTCAAGGTATAAGGAATAAACCATGACCCTGCTCAACCCGTTTTTTGGTGAATTTGGCGGCATGTATGTGCCCCAAATCCTCATCCCCGCCCTGCTTCAGCTGGAAAAAGCCTTCGTCGATGCCAAGGAGGATCCGGCCTTTATCGCCGAATTTCAGGAGCTGCTGACCGAGTATGCTGGTCGCCCGACCCCGCTCACCCTGACCCGCAATTTGACCAAGGGCACCAGGACCCGCCTCTATCTGAAGCGTGAAGACTTGCTGCACGGCGGCGCCCACAAGACCAACCAGGTACTGGGTCAGGCGCTGCTGGCCAAGCGGATGGGCAAAACCGAGATCATCGCCGAGACCGGCGCCGGTCAACACGGCGTCGCCACCGCACTGGCCTGTGCCCTGCTCGGCCTCAAGTGCCGGGTCTATATGGGTGCCAAGGATTGCGAGCGCCAGAAGCCCAACGTATTTCGCATGAAGTTGATGGGGGCCACCGTGATCCCGGTGCACTCCGGCTCCTCCACCCTGAAAGATGCCTGCAACGAGGCGCTGCGTGACTGGGCTGCCAACTACGACTCCGCCCACTACCTGCTGGGCACCGCCGCCGGTCCGCACCCCTTCCCCACTATCGTGCGGGAGTTCCAGAAGATGATCGGCGAAGAGGCCAAGGCCCAGTGCTTCAAGAAAGAGGAGCGCCTGCCCGATGCGGTGATCGCCTGTGTCGGCGGCGGCTCTAACGCCATCGGCATGTTTGCCGACTTTATCGACAACAAAGAGGTGCGTCTGATCGGGGTCGAGCCGGGTGGCCACGGCATCGAGAGTGGCGAGCACGGTGCGCCGCTGGGTCACGGCAGCAAGGGGGTCTTCTTTGGCATGCACTCCTACCTGATGCAGGACAAGCAGGGCCAGATCCAGGAGTCCTACTCCGTCTCGGCAGGGCTCGACTTCCCCTCCGTCGGCCCGCAGCACGCCCATCTGGCCTCCATCGGCCGCGCCGAGTATGTCTCCATCACAGACCGGGAGGCGCTGGACGCCTTCCAGGAGCTGGCCAAATCCGAGGGGATCATCCCGGCGCTGGAGTCCTCCCACGCGCTGGCCCACGCCCTCAAGATGGCCCGCAGTGAACCGGAAAAAGAGCAGGTGCTCATCGTCAACCTCTCCGGCCGTGGCGACAAAGATATCTTCACCGTCGCTGACATTTTCGAGAAAGAAGGAACCTTGTCATGAACCGTTACGCACAACTCTTCTCCCGCCTGGATGCGGTCAATCAGGGCGCCTTTGTGCCGTTCGTGATGCTGGGTGACCCCACCCCCGAACTCTCCCTGGCCATCGTCGATGCGCTGGTCGCAGGGGGCGCCGATGCCCTCGAACTCGGCATTCCCTTCTCCGATCCGGTAGCGGACGGCCCCACCATTCAGGGCGCCGCCCTTCGCGCCTTCGAGAGCCACACCACCCCGGACGACTGCTTCGAGCTGCTTGGCCGCATCCGCGCCAAGTACCCGCAGCTGCCCATTGGCCTGCTGGTTTACGCCAACCTGGTCTATGTGCGCCAGATCGACGGTTTTTATGAGAAGTGCCAGCAGGCGGGCGTGGATTCGGTGCTGGTCGCCGACGTGCCGGTGCAGATGTGCGCCCCCTACAAGGCGGCCGCCGACAAGTTCGGCATCGACAGCATCTTTATCGCCCCGCCCAATGGCGACGCCGAAACCCTGAAACAGGTGGCGGAGCTCGGCAGTGGTTACACCTATCTGGTGAGCCGCGCTGGCGTGACCGGTGCCGAGACCAAGGCCGGCATGCCGGTAGATGGCCTGATCAATACCCTGCGCGAGTTCAAGGCGCCCCCCGCCCTGCTCGGCTTTGGCATCAGCGAACCAGCTCAGGTACGTGAAGCCATTGCCGCTGGCGCCGCCGGTGCCATCTCCGGCTCCGCCGTGGTGAAGATCATCGAGACCCACCATCAGAATCCGGAACACATGCTGACCCGCCTGAAAGAGTTTGTGGAAGGGATGAAGGCGGCGACCAATCGATAAGGGGCGGCATTGGTCAAATGCCATTGGCCGTGAGGGGCCGCGTGTCCACATCACGCATAGCGGCAATCACTGCATCGTTGCATCGCCACATCAAAGGGAGCCTGACCGGCTCCCTTTCTTTTTATCGCATCTCCCCGCTTGCAGCGCTGGGCATGTTGGCCCTCTCCCTCTGGGAGAGGGCTGGGGTGAGGGGATGGTGCATTTCCAGCCAAGTATGCGGCTCACTCAGCGCACGTCTAAATGACTAATTTATTGATCCAACATAGATTCCCGCCAAAACACGCTTCTCAACGCGCCCCCCTCCCCCTTAAGATAGCCAAACGACAATCAACCTCTCGGAAACACGCCATGATTGCGATTGTTGCTATCTCGCAGGTTAAAAGCAGCGAACTGGGGGCTGTAACTCAGGGGCGGTAGCGTGGTTTTTTGTAGGTTGACGCAGCGTGTAGCAAAGCCCAACAGGCGAGCATTATTGCGCCAACCAGTTAGGGATAAAACATGGATGTGGCAGATCCGTAAAACAGATTTAAAGATATATTTCACGGTAAACGTTGGGCTTCACTTCCTTCAGCACCAATCTATGATCTTTAGCCCAACATACGAGATAACAAACTGTTCAAGAGTGATTCGCAACGCTTGGCATTTTTGCTATGCGTTGCGTTTTGTGTTTAAAGTGGTGTGCATGAGCTTCGATACTGCGTTGCTCACCCCTTAACAGGGCGTTATACACAAGGAAGATCATGAAGTATTTCCATAGAGTCATGTTTTATTCACTCTTAGTTTTATCATTAGTTTGGACTTGCTTTGCCCTAAAGACCAACCCGTTTTTGCTTTTATATGATTGTGAGTTTATTGAGTTAGTTAAATTTACATATATACTAGGCGGGATAACTATATTTTGGCCGATGTTCTATGTCGAAATAATAGACTACCTAATTTCTGCCTCTGGACGGAATGGCAAGCTGTATAAAACTTATGCTAGCAGCATACAAAAAGACATTGTTGTAAGTTTTATTGCTGCATTAACACTTGGAAGTATCTACTGGTTAGACCTCGTTAAATACAATTTCTCTGGAATTGATCTTGGGTACGTAGGATTTCCATTTCTAATTTATTCAATTTATACACTATTTCAAATCATGAGAATTAAAGTGGCAGGAAAGCCTGTTAGAAAATCACCAATAATTGTCATGCTTGTTGTTGTAGCTATATTTACCATTTTGGCTTATTCAACTTTGGTCAAGAACTCTTCGGGGGAATATGAGGCATATCAAGCTATATGGTTTCAGTTAACAATCTTGTTTGCATCTTTCTTTATCTTTACTAGCGTAAGCTTTCAAAAGCATTCATTAGAAAAAGGTAAGGTTGAACTATCCAAATTCAAAAAGTACTTTTTTAGTCAGGTGATAAGGTCGAAAAATCGACTATATGAGAGTCTTGGAGAGCCTTTAAACACGATGAATAAAAATACACTTCAGGCAAAAGCAAAATACTCTTCATCGCTTAGAAAGAAAGGTAAAAAGTGAGTACGTGTATAACAAATCAATTAACTACGCCCCCTGCGGGATCGGACGCAGCAAAGCTGCGCCAGTTATTGAGGCGTTATGTTTTGGCTAAAGCTATAGGTTTTAAATGAAATATTGTATGAATTTTGTTGAAAAAGAGAAGATAAAACTAGATAAAGGTCAGTTTGAACTCAACCGACGAAGATTGAATTGGAGGCTGATAACAAAGCCAAAAACATTAGAATTCTGTCGCTCTTTTGCCGTAAGAGCAAATACTCAAGAGTACCCATATCGTTTATTTTGCTTCGAGGGTTCGAAAGACAAAAATGCTGAAACAATTCAGTTTGGAATTGGCATTAACTTTACGGGTATAGAAAAGAAAGAAGGTCAGCATCTTGAGGACGGTAGCATTCGAGAGAAGAAAACAAACATTCTTGAAAAGGGTAGTGCGTTAGTTTTTTCTCAGGGACCTGCTGGGGAAATCATGGTTCTGCTTTACCCATATAAATCAGAAGTACATGAAAGGAGTGAGGATTACATTATATTGCATCGTGGTCTATTACCTGAGGAATTGACCGATAGCTTAATTTTAAAATCATTAAGAAAGTCTCTTTATTATGCAAGAATTAGTAGCCTCAATGGTATTGCTTATGGTTATACGTTTACTGACAGGTTTTCATTACTAAAAATGCAATATTTTGACGTGAGGTCACAAGCAAAGCGTAGGGAAGCATTGTTTAATCTAACAAGTGAATGGTGGAAAGTAATTATTGCTGCTCTATTAGCGCTGGCGGCAGCACTTCTGGCTCAAAACTTAGCCAAGTAAAGCATAACAAAGCATTTGAGGCGGATTCGCAACGCTCGGCATTTTTAGTTTGCGTTGAATTTAGTGGTTACCGCACAATACTTTAAACATCGTTGGGGAATTAGGACACCCGTTGGGGAATTAGGACACCCACCTTTCTGAGCACAACCCTATATAGCCAACACCCAAAAAGGTGGGTGTCCCAGTGTTGCCGTTTAGCCCAACATACGCGATGAACCCTGAAATGCCAATCCTATATCATTTACCAAGGGGGCCGATCAGGCTCCCTTTTCTATACCCCCTTCTAGTCTTCGTGAGCCTACTCTCGTCAGGGTGTAAGAAATATGTGATATGTTACTACGCAATGTTTGAATTATGCCAATGAGGTGTACATGCCTGTATATAGCCACTTTGATGAACATGAGTTTTTTGGTGAGTTTTTCCCTGATAAAGATAACTTCTCCCATAGATTTCCTGCAAAAGTAACTTATTCACCAAGTGAAGGGCTAAACCTAGAGTACTTAATATCAGATAACGGCATTAAAATGCACCATGAATTTCTTCACGGGGTATTAAACACAGGTGAAGTTTGCACATTAATAGGCCCTTTCAATTTTGTTTATTCAACTAATAGAAGTGGGCCTGTAATATACACAAAATCTGGACGGAAGCCATTTAAACTATTTATTATTGGCGATTGCACATATCCAAACTCTAGATATAAAAAATGTTCTTTTACAATTTCTGGCATGCAAGAATTTTTCTATTCTCAAGGGTTCATGTCTGACTTGAAATATTCTGAAAAACCGATTAAAAGTATAAATTTAGGTTGGGCATCACTTGATATTGTGACCGCAGCATCCTTTAGTCTTATTGATAGAAAAATTATAAACCTAATACACTCCCATAACAGCGATGCATTAAAAGAGCTATCCAATGCTTTCAAACTTGTAAAGGAAAAATATCAAGATGCATACTTTAGCCTTCGAGAGGAGATGAGTTTTTCATTTTACTTAGATAGTAAATACGAAAAAACCATCAATGAAATATCTATGTTCTCATATGATATGTCATCTCTCTTTTCAATACTAAATAACAGGCCTGCGTTCCCTGAAACCATAACAATTTTATACGATAATGACACTTTCAATGTAATGAGCATTCAAGTATTGACAAGCATGCGCCTTGAGCAAAGAACTATTAACATGGCAAAGGAAACAAGTGAACATAGACACATGCCGATAAATGATAAAAATGTGTCATTAGACAAAATAATTCCAATCTGGCTATCTAATACTGATCGATTCAATGTCATAGCTACACTTTATCAATATGAAACCGGATTCATGACTCTCAGTTCTGTTTATGGCCTTATCATTCTGCTTTGCACGCACCTTGAAGATATTAATGCATACATCTGTGATGGTAAGATAGATAAAAAAATGAAATACTCACTTCCAATTAAACACTATGGATCAAACAACCTGATTAGATGTATTTCTGAAACATTCAACTCTTCGATAGAAAATATTGGCGCTAACATTTCTGATTTAAGAAACGAGCTTGCTCACTCAGATAGAGAAAAAATACTGATGGATAAGTTAGATATAAATCATTACATCGTAATATGTGAAGCGCTGAAACTAATTGTTGTAACTCATGTTTTTCACCTTATTGGCATTGACTTGAAAACAGCACATAGATATCAAGATGAGTTTCTGTTATGTATTGAAAGGTGAACTATGACTAAGTTGCCATGGGATAATGCAATTTAGGGCACCCGCCTTTCTGAGCAAGGCGTAGTATAGCCAACATTCGAAAAGATGGGTGTCCCAGCTCTGCTGCATCTCAGCCCCATAAGTAAACGTTGGAATACTTGAGAAGTTGCATGACAGAAATCAGCCGAAAAACAAAACAACTGGCCACCCTCTGCTTTTCCCTATTTCTGTTAAGACTCGGATTTCGCGCCTTTGGCTATGACCTGCTTTATCACAATCCAAATGACCCCTCTGGCATATCAGATTTGATTGAAGGGGTGTTAGCCATCATTTATCTGGCCAGTCTGGGTCTTTGCATACTGCATGCCCTGTGGATCTTACTCCGGCACTGGGATCAAGGTGCCTTGGGAGCCTCAGCCCTACTCGCTCTCTGTGCCATACAGTGGCACAGTTATGACTATCTTCATCACTTGGCCGCCAGTCTCAGCATCCCCTAGGGCCCCTGTACCACACCCGCCACCCCATCAATCCCAGCATCACTACAACCCCCGGCAGCCAGACCCAGTAGAGCTCGGAGAGGATCACCGCCTCCCCTCGGGCGGTGAGATAGGCTTCCAGCTTGAAGGGGGCGACCCGGATCACCTGCCAGGGGGCGAAGAAGCGCTCGTCACGCCACGGCCAGAGCCAGCCAACCCCCTTGCCCCCGGTGGTGAGGGAATCGAGCAGGCTGTGGGAGAGCAGAGAGACCAGCAAAAACGACCAGACAGTGGCGGCGCTGGCCCGAAATTGGCGGTGAAACAACATGGCCAGCGTGGGCAGGGCAAAGGCGAATAGCAATGAGTGGGTAAAGCCGCGGTGGCCAAAGACATGGCCGTAGGCGACCCCCAGTTTGAAGGCCAGCACGTCGGCATCGGGCAGCATGGCGATGGCAACCCCTGCCAGTAGCAGACGCGGCGGAATGATCCGGCTGCCAAGCCCGAGTCCAAGGCAGAGCGGTACGGCGGCGTGGGTGACTATGGTCGGCATATCGAAAAGCTCCAACTGAAAACTGGTGCTTACCCTACCCCCGCTCGGTGAAGTGAACGTGAAGAATAAAAATGATGATACTCACCTTTCCCCTTAAGCGGGCGTTATGCGATTAGAGGAACAATCAATGAGAGCACCATTTCAAGTATTAGTATTTCCGTATCAAATCCTCAATGAACAACCTTGTTACTTAATCGGACAACGAAGTGACAATGGGGCTTGGCAAGCTATTTCAGGCGGTGGTGAAGATAACGAATCCATTCTTGAGGCGGCAAAACGGGAGCTTAAAGAAGAAACCTGTTTAATTGGCTGTGATTGGCAGCAGCTTGACTCAATGTGTATGCTTCCCAAGGTGTACTATGCTGGTCATGAAAATTGGACTAATCATCAGTTTGTAGTACCTGAATATTCTTTCTCAGTTCGGGTGTCTGCTGAGCCACAACTATCAAATGAGCATACAACATTTCGTTGGTGTAGCTTCCAAGAGGCTAGTGAATGTTTGAAATATGACTCAAACAAAATAGCCTTATGGGAGCTTAATCAAAGGCTTCAGAGTACGCTTTGAAAAAACGCGTAACAGACACCTCAAGAGGGACTGTCAACGCGTGGCGTTTCCAATCCCATTGAACTGAAGTGGTTACGGTTGTTATATTTGAGTTTAGTGGTATTGCGTTGCCAGCTCCTTGAGCAGGCGTTATGCGACTTGTTCGAGCTACAATAAAGGATCGAAATATTATGTATAAAGTGGGCATTGTTCTGTTTGATGATTTTACAGATGTAGATTTCTTTCTTATGTATGACTTGCTTGGTCGAACCACTGATAGCTGGGATGTGAAAATATTAGGCACTAAGGCAGAGCATAACTCGCAACTCGGAATTTCAGTGAAGACCGAAGGCCATATCTCTGAGGTTAATAAGCAAGATGTTGTTTTGATCACGAGTGGTTACCGAGGGATCCCAGCTGCACTGAAAGACAAAAACTTCATGTCCGCTTTACAGCTTGACCCTAAAAAGCAACTCATCGGCTCTATATGCGCAGGGTCTTTTATTTTACACGAACTTGGTTTGCTGAACGGGAAGAAGTTAACGACAAATCCACACGCTAAGGCTGCTCTAGAAAGCATGGGAGGGGACGTTCAGGATCTACCTCTCGTTATCGAAGGTAATATAGCTACTGCCGGTGGCTGTCTTTCATTAATGTACCTAGTTGGTTGGTTAGCAGAAAGGTTGTTTGACTCAAATAAACGAAAAAGCATACAAAATCAGTTAATTCCAGCGGGACAGTTAGAGCTATTTGAAGAGATTATTTCTACAACCATTGAATCTGCGGAATTAGCCAATTTTCATAACAACCGCCTCAAGAGGGACTCTCAACGCATGGCGTTGTCAGTCCCATTGAGCCGCGGTGGTTAAGGTTGTTGTCTTTGAGTTTAGTGGTAATGCGTTGTCAGCCCCTTAGGCGGGCGTTAGCTGTCACGTGGAAATATCAGTGACAGCATAACAATTAGCTGTTTACAAACATATGGTTAGCTTTGGTTACGCCTCTATCGTAAGTACAGAATGTGTCTGTAGCGGCTTCAGTTTTGCTATGAATTTTAATGTTGGTAATCACCTCTACAGCGCCAGCATCATAACAAGCTTGTTGTGCATCTTTCACAATTTCAAGTAATTGGTTTAGCTCACCTTTCAAGGTGGTTTCCATTGCGCTCACTTGGAATGGAACACCAGAGGCCTTAACAACTTCAATTGCTTTATCAACGACCTCAAAGTTATTCCCTTCTTTAACTCTTGGGATAATTTGGAAAGCTAGCATTACTTCATCTAATAGTGGTTTCTGAGCTGACATCACCAATTTCTCATTGATTTTTGTTAGTATCGAATGGCGTATAGTAACATCAACTCAAAGGGAAGGTGTAAACAAGTCATATGGCACAAAAGCGCTACTTTATAACCCATTGATATTGAGGCTTAGAGGTGAACGAAAATTAGGACACCCCTCTTTCTATGCAAGACGCTGCATAGCCAACACACTAAGGTGTGAGTGTCCCTGTCCTGTTTTTTAAATCGGTCGAAGTGGTCAGACAGGCTCCCTTCTCTCTTGCCCCACCCGCAAAGGGCTGAGGCTCATTATCCTTTGCGCGGCTTGCCCCCACTGCCGACGGCTCGCTGTAGGGAAAAACGTTACGAACACGCTGGGCGACCGGCTATCAAACAGGGTGCCACGCCGCAGCTTGAGCAACCACCAGATCAGGGCAATCGCCACAATTAATGATAACCATGCTATTCGCTCTACTCCTTTAAGCGTTTGATATTCAACAGTATAAGCGGCCGCCAAGCCGATTTTTTGGCCAAGCTCACAACGCCGCACGCCCATTGTTCTCATTTGTGGCCACGCTATGCAAAAACAGGCATCTATCTTGCTTCCTTTAAGGACGACTACCCATTCGACCTTTTTTTGACGGGATCCCGCCATGGCAGCACACCAGTTCACCCCCAGGTTTTATGAATTATTTCAATGCATTGGAGATCGATGTGAAGATAACTGCTGCCACGACTGGGCTATCACGATCGACAAAAAAACCTACCAGCGCTACGTCACCCACCCCGATCAACTGATCCAGAGTACGGCCAAGACCAGGATCAAGAGGACCAGAAAGGCCGAGAATAACTGGGCGGTGATAACCCTCGATGAAACGGGAAAATGCCCGTTTCTGACTGAGGGGCTATGCCAAATCCACACTCGGGCCGGGCCGCAAGCGTTGAGCCATACCTGTCAGAACTACCCCAGAGTGATCAGCCGTTTTGCCAACAACCAGCGCTTGAGCCTGACTCTCTCCTGCCCGGAGGCGTGCCGTCAGGTGCTGCTAAACCCCGATGCCCTGTTGATAGGGGTCTCGCCACTTGCCGGATACCATCCGCTACAACCGCTCTCCCCGGCGACCTTGCAACTGCATCAGTATTCGCTCGATATTCTGCTGACCGAAGGGCTCAGTGTAGAGGAGAAGCTGTGGCTGATCGGCTTGTTGATCCATCGCGATAGCAGCGCCCTCTCCAACGAGGCTTTCCTCGGCCAGATTAGCCAGCTGATTGAGGATCGGCAGCTGACTGCAGTGTTTTCACAACTGCCGTTTATCAGTCAGGTTCAGTGGAAAGCGCTGCGCAATCTCACCTATCTGCAAGTCTTGAATGCCCAGACCGGGTCGCAACGTGGGCAGCCCACCATGCAGCGCTGTCTGGAGCAGATCCAGCAGTTGCTAGCCGGGGAGTTCAATACCGATCGCCTTGGTAAATTACACGAAACCTGGCACCGCGAGGTGGCCCCCTTTCTGGCGGCGCGTCCCCATATCTTGCAGAACTATCTGGTCTATTACGTCTACCACCACCACTTTCCCCATCAGCCGCCCAAGAGCCCGCAGCAGTGCTACCGGCTGCTGATCGCCGACTACTTTCTGCTACGCAGTTACCTTTGCCTGCTGGCCATGGAGGGCAAGCTGACCGAGCAGGATGTGGTGAACCTGTTCTACAGCTACCACAGCCTGCGCCAGCATAATCGGGATTTTGAGGATGCCATTGACAAGGTGCTGACCGAGCACGGCGAGAACATGGACCTCACCCTCTACGCCCTGCTACAAACCGCCGTTGCCCCCTGAATGGGCATGGATAGATCAATTGAATAAATGACATTGGAAATGACATTGGGACACCCACCCTTCTGAGCAAGACGCTGTATAGTCAGCACACAAAAAGGTGGGTGTCCCAGTTTTGGTATCAAACCAGATGCCTTTGGAGAAAAGATGAAGTTTTACCGTGCTGAGCAATATCAAGCGTCTTGTGAAGATCTGTTTCTTAGATACGAGCGCGAAGTAAAAAACTTGCTCCCGAACGCAAGAGTTGAGCACGTAGGTGCCTCTTCCATTCCGCTGGCAATATCGAAAGGCAACCTTGATATTTTTATCGGCGTGGAAAGTGACGAACTCGAAGCTGCCGTCCAGATCCTGACGACATTGGGCTTTAAAGAAAAAGTCGATACCTTGAGAACATCGGAACTGTGTATGTTGGAGTCAAGGTCCAGTGATGACGTTGCTTTTCAGCTGGTGGCCAATGGTTCTGAATTTGAATTTTTTCTGATTTTTCGTGATAAATTGCGCGCCGACCCTTCACTGGTTCAGCAATACAATGAACTCAAAATGTCTTGTGAAGGCCTGTCGCAAGATGACTATCGTCGAAAAAAATCTGATTTTATAAATCACGTTTTAACGGGAGCATAATCAGCCCACAAGCAGGTGAATGTCTCCGTTTGGTTTTTTTAAAATAAACACAAGGTGCCGCTCTACAAGCGGCATCAGCCTATCCCTCACCCCCTTTGTGGTGAACAAAGTGGGCCTCTCTACACTTTGTTTCGTGATAACCATGGCAGACGCTCAGTGGCAAACCGGCCCGAAAGAGCTGGATCCCGCCGCACTGGGGCTGACGATACGCGAGAGACGCAAGGCCGCCAAGATGACCCAAGAGATGACGGCATCACTGGGTGGCATCGCCAAGAAGACCTTGTTCAAGATGGAAGGGAGGGAATATCTACCTCTCGTGTACTGGGTCGTGGGCAAGGCAGTGGCCATTGTATGACCTGTCCGATTATCTGTTATGCCATTGATTATTGATTTTAAAAAATTCAGTAGTACCCAGGAGGAGCCAAAGTCGGATAGCTTGTCTATCCGACTTTTCTATTTGTCTGTGGCCGATAGAACAGCAGTTAATAAAAATCTCTTATCGGGACTGCAGACTAGCGATGTTTTTACACCGGATAACGTAATATTGCGTTGAGATCGGCACCGGATGGTAGATCTTCGCTCCGTACTGCCAATACCCTTGCTCCGGTAGCAATCGCCCGTTTGGCAATCTCATCGACAATACTGTAACTGACTTCATCACCGCTGCCGCTGAAGGAGATCAAACCTTCGTTATCAATGGTCCCATTGATACTGCTGTCGATATTAATCAGCAGTAGATCGATGGCACCAAAGGTGGCCGCACGAGCCGCATCGGACAAGTCCTGAGTCACCCGCCGTTCACCTGAGCGGGCTTCAAAGCGTGATTTCAGAGCATTTAACTGCGCCTGATAATAGTTTTCCAACAGTGGCCGAACCTGGGTAACCAGCTCAGATGCCCCCAAATGCTCGGCATTACAGAAAAGTGTTTCATCGGTAAGATTCGGTAACGAGTTGGTTGCACGATAAATAGAAGCTAACGGCTCAGCCGTGACCAAAATAAGCGGATAATCATGACTCGCAAATATTGCTCGCAAGGCTTGGTCTATTTTACGGGTGTATTGCGCCAAACGTACCTTATAGTGAACCGCACCATGATGATGATCGTTTAATGCAGCCTCCCCCATGGCATCATGTTTGCGAGACGGCATATTCTGCACCGCAACTTCCACCGGCGGTACATCGGCAAAAAATTCGATCAGGCGCGCCTGATTCTCAGACAACGCCAGCACATAAGCTGAATGTGGGAATGTCAGTGCCCGCAGTAAAGGTTTGAGGTAAAAACGCTCGCTGACTTTAAGCTGGTTGGGCAATTTGTTTGCCAAACGGTAAGTCGTAATACTGTCCGGCGTAGCTAAAATGGCCAGGCTGCGGGCATGCAGATCCCAAAAATCCTCATCTTCCAGCACCGAATAAAGTTCTTCCTCCAACAGGGCCAAGCGGCGTTTATCCAAACCTTGTTCCGCAACCTGCTGCAATGCCTCTTTAATGAAGTTGCCCAATTGAATTTGGCTGGCGTCTAATTTTTGGTGCAACGGCGACGTTTCAAGGTAGATGGAAATACAGGCATCAGAGCGGACATCAGATAAACGGGAGAACTCTTCACGGCTTGGGATATCAACATATAACATGGACCACCTCGCGAATTTACAGTTTAGTTGGGTTGTGTGATGTTATTCAGTTCGTCCCCACTGGAATAGCGATAATCTTATCGACCAGCACTATGCCACATAGGCTGACTGGGCCTTTAGTATAGTCGGCTCATGCACAGGACCTTAAGAAAGTGCATTATTTAAAATGCGTTTCAACGTATTGTTTTGTATCGATTTTTTCTGCTTGGTCAACCAGGCGTTTTTAGCCAAACAAACTGAAGCCCACGCCAGCCGTTCACTGATCTCACCCATAGTACGATGCATCACAGCTGCTAATATCGGGAACCACCCCGTCTGCAATGGCTGTCCGGCCTGTCACGCAACCCTTGAGCCGGCTGTGCCATGCCGACTCCTTAAACAGCAGCACCGATACAGACTCATGAAAAGTGAGGACACCCACCGTTCTGAGCAAGCTGCTGCATCGCCAGCACACAAAAGTAGGTGTCTCAGTTTTGATAGGCATTGCCTACCGCCCCACTATTTATCTGCCTTAGGTTAGAGAGATGAGCGACAACAAACCCGCACTGCCCGACCGTCTGGCGGCCAACCTGCGCAGCCCGTACCATGTGGCTGCCTGCTTCGAGCACGAGATCGACATTCGCCTCAACGGCAAGGAGCGCAACAATGTCGAGGAGTACTGCATCAGCGAAGGCTGGGTGAAAATCCCCTCCCCCAAGGCCAAGGATCGCTATGGCAACCCCATGCTGATCACCGTCGAGGCCTTCTACGCCTAAGCTGCCTATGGCAACGATGCCCCGAGCAGGGGCGCGACCTTGCTATCCCAGAACACCGGCCTAGTGCCGGTGTTCTGCTTTTCAGGTGCCAGCGCCTGTTCAGGGGTGCGGCTTGCCCGCCTGCCAGCGTTGCAGTCCGGCACCGGCCAGCACCAGCAGGGTGCCGAGCAGATCGCTCCCCTCCAGCCGTCCGGCCAAGGCATCGAGCAACACGCCTCCCGCCAACTGGCCCGCGACGATGAGCAAGGCGCAGACCAGGGCCCCAACCCGGCCTATGGCCCAGCTGCTGATGGCAACGAACAGCGCCCCCAGCACGCCGCCGAGCAGCAGCCAGGGATCGAGCCCGGCCAGATTCCCCCAGGGTGCCCCCTTGAGGATGAGCAGGGCGCCGAGTAGCACGAAGCCGAGCAGGTGGTTGGCGAGGGAGGCCGTCATGGCGCCCCGGGCGCTGGCGAGGCGGCCATTGAGGGTACGCGACAGACTAACCGCCACGCCGTTGAGCAGTCCCAGCAGGATCAAGAGGGTCATGGTTCTCTCCTAACGCAGCACGATCAGCAGGGCGCCGATCATCACCAGCAGGGCGGCGAGCACGTCCTTCCCTGATGGGTGGCGGCGAACCAGCCCGAACCAGCCTCTGGCGTCGCACAGGGCGCCAAACAGCAACTGGCCCAGCAACAGCAGGGCGAGGGTGCCCGCCATGCCCAGCGGCGAGTTGAGACACAGGGCCGCCAGCACCACAGTGAGCGCCCCCGGCAGGCCGCCAAGCCACGCCCAGGGCGGAGCAGACTGCGGCCCCTGGGGCCGTGGGGCCAGCCACCACAAGAGCGCGGCCACCAGGCTGCCGACCCCGTGGGCGAGCCAGCTCGCGAGCCAGGGATCGGTGGCGCGGGCCAAGGCACCGTTCTGGGCGATCATCAGCGCCAGCAGCAGGCCAGCGGCGAAGGCGGCCAGGGCGCCGATTGTCTGGAGGCGTCCTGGGCGGCGGTCAATAAGAGGGGGGATCATGGGGTCACTCCTTGGTTGAACAGAGGAGCAGGGTAAATTGTTTTCGATATGGGGATAATCTACCATTTAGGAACAACATTGTTTCCATATTGAGAACAACCTGAACCAGGATGCCTTCGCCCTGCTCCCCGCCTTCGTCGCTGTGGTGGAGGCAGGCACTTTCTCCGGCGCCGCCCGCCAGCTCGGCCTCAGCAAGTCGGTACTGAGCAAGAAGGTGAGCCAGCTTGAGCAGCAGCTCGGTTGCCAGCTCATCTACCGCACCACCCGCTCCCTCACCCTGACAGAGGCAGGGGAGCGCTACTTCGAGACGGTACACCATGCGGTGCGTCTGGCCCGCGACGGGGAAGATGCCATCGGCGCCCTGCAGTCGGCGCCGCGCGGCCTGCTGCGAGTGACGGTGCCCATGGTCTATGGCCGGCGCCACATAGCCCCCCTTATCCCCGAATTTCTCGCCCTCTATCCCGAGCTGCAGTTGCAGCTGGAGATGAGCGATGCCCAGCTGGATCTGGTGGCCGAGGGGTTCGACGTGGCGGTGCGCATAGGCGAGCTGGAAGATTCGAGCCTGGTCGCCCGCCGCCTAGCCCCCTGTCACAGCACCCTGTGCGCCGCCCCCACCTACCTGGCGCGGGCCGGCACGCCCCGTACCCCGGCCGATCTCGAGGCCCACAACTGCCTCTGCTACTCCCTGTTTCGCGGCGGCACCCAGTGGCGCCTACAAGGCCCGGAGGGAGAGGTTGCCATCACCCCGCGGGGCAACTTCGAGGTCAACAACAGCGACGCCATCCACACCGCGCTGCTGGCAGGGCTCGGCATTGGCAACATGCCGGACTTTATCGTGGAGCGGGATCTCGCCACCGGCCGGCTGGTGCCCCTGCTGCCAGACCATGCCCTGCCCGAGCACGGCATCTGGTGTCTCTACCCCCGCCGTCGCCACCTGCCCGCCAAGGTGGAGGCCTGGCTGGCGTTTCTTCACGAACGCCTGGCTCTGCGCTAGGGGGGCACGGGGATAACCGAAGCGGTTCACGTTTTTTTCATCTGGAAAGGAGTAGAGTAGGCCATTACCAAGCGCCTGTTTTAATTGAAAAAGGCTCCAGAGGGGCATGCCATGGCATCGCACCTCTCACCCTAGGTGGAACCCCATGATGAAGAAAACTGCGATTGCCCTGACCCTGGCCAGCCTGTTGGCCCTGCCAGTGTTTGTCTCCACTCATGCCTGGGCTGCTCCGGTGCGCTCCCTGCAAAAGGAGCAAAACTACGACCAGTACATCAGCAAGCGCCAGGTGGTGGATCAGCTGCTGGCGGATGCCTGGCAGATCTTCAAGTCACCGGCTCGCATCTCCACCGCGGGCTTCACCGCCAAGATGCCGAGCAACATGGAGCAGGTCACCGCACTGCTGCTGCAGGCCTATCAGCTCGAACCCTACCGCACCGACCTGCTCATCTCGGCAGCCAACGCCCAGATCTACAACGGCAACGTGGACAAGGCCATCCGCCTGTTCGAGCAGGCGCTCAACACGGCGCCGGACGACATAGATCTGCTCACTTACCTGGCCACCTGGCAGACCTTCAAGCAAAACCCCAGTGCCGCCCAGGCATACCAGAGCAAACTGGCGACACTCAACCCCGGCCGCGCCGCCGATCTGCAGCGCATCCTGGAGACGGTGGCCCGCGTCAACGCCACCCCACTCAAGGAGCAGGGGGAGAGTTCACCCAAGCCGGGCAACCGGGCCATCGTCACCCTGGGCTATGCCCTCAACCCCGATGGCAGCATGCACGATATCCTGCTGGGCCGGCTGGAGACCACCCGCACCCTGGCCCAGGCCAACCCGACTGCGCTCATCATACTGACCGGCGGCGTGCCCCAAAACCGCCAGACCGAGGGCAAGCTGATGGCGAACTGGCTGGTGAAGAAGGGCATAGATCGCTCGCGCATCATAGAGGAGAACTACGCCACCAGTACGGTGGAGAACGCCCTCTACAGCAGCTACGCCCTCGCCCGCCACCAGATCCAGCACGCCACGCTGGTGAGCTCGGCCAGCCATGTCCGCCGGGGTCAGACCCTGCTGGAGATCGCCAGCTGGCAGAGCGGCCCAGCCGGGATCCAGATAGACAGCGTCAGCTACCCGGACAAGCCGCTCTCGGCCCTGGCCAAGGTGAGCGACAGCGAGCTGCTCGGCATCTACCGCGATGCACTGCGCACCTACGGCCTGTGGAGCTATCGCTCGGCCCCGCTGATCGAGCGCTGATCCACATTGCGCCAGATTGGCGGGCAGTTTGTTGATGGCAACGCATCAGGCGGCTATCAGCCGCTCCAGATCGCTGCGTGTGAGGTGCTTGGTATCCACCTTCACATAGAGTGAATGCTCGGCAGGCGCCAGCAGCACATCGCTCACCCCGTCACAGGCGCGGATCCGCTGCTCCAGCGCAGGGCTCGCCGCCACCCCTGCCGGCAGCACAATGCGCAGGCTGCTCACATAAGGGGGCTCCTGCATGGTGAGGCTGACCCCCAGCCAGGCCAGCGCCAGCAGGGCGCAACTGCCAAACACCAGCACGCCGCCGCCCAGGCTGTAGAGCAAGCCCCCCAGGCTGCCGCCGATGGCGACCCCGATGAACTGGCTGGTGGAGTAGACCCCCATGGCGGTGCCCTTGTAACCCGGTGGCGACTCCTTGCTGATGAGCGACGGCAGCAGCGCCTCCATCACGTTGAAGCCGATGAAGAAGAGCTGCAACCCGGCGAGCAGGCCCCACAACTGCAGCCCGGCCTGCCACAGCACCACTTCGGCGATGAGCATCACCAACACGCAAATCTGGAATACCCGCTTCATCTGGCGGCGCTTTTCGGCGTAGATGATGAAGGGCACCACGCTGACAAAGGCGACCAGCATGGTAACCAGATAGGCCTGCCACTGGCTGTCACGGGGCAGACCAGCTTGTTCGAGCAGCGACGGTAGCGCCACGAAGCTCGACATCAGCAGAGTGTGTACGCAGAGGATACCGAGGTTGAGTTTGAGCAGGCGCGGGTTGGTGAGCACGGTGCGCATCCCGCCCCTGACCATGCTGGACTCGCGATTGAGCAGGTGACCGGTCGGGGTCGGCACCAGCCAGAGGGTGATGGCGATGCCCCCCAGCGCCAGTAGGGCGATGAGCCAGAACAGGCCGGAGAGCCCCAGCGCATGGGTGATGAGGGGGCCCGTCACCATGGCGATGGCGAAGGTGATGCCAAAGCTCACCCCGATGAAAGCCATCGCCTTGGTGCGGTTCTGCTCGCGGGTGAGATCCGAGAGCAGGGCCATCACGGCGGCGGAGATGGCACCGCTGCCCTGCAGGGCGCGGCCGAGAATGACACCCCAGATGGAGTGGGTCAGCGCTGCGACCACGCTGCCGAGCGCAAACATCAGCAGACCGCCGACGATCAAGGGCTTTCTACCGATGCGATCGGAGAGCAAGCCGAACGGGATCTGGAACAGCGCCTGGGTCAGGCCATAGATACCGATGGCCAGGCCGATCAGGGCTTCGGAGGCGCCCGCCAGGGACATGCCGTAGGTGGTCAACACCGGCAGTACCATAAACATGCCGAGCATGCGCAAGGAGAAGACGGAGCCGAGCGCCCAGGTCGCGCGGCGCTCGCCCCTCGTCATGGTGAAATCATTCATGAAGGCCTCGATAGGTCAAAGAGAAAAGAGATGCAAGGGGTGGATGACGCAAGGCGCGCCACACCCGAACAACGGGAAACGTGCCCCGCAGGGCGGGCCCCATAATAACAGAGCCGGGAAGGTTCCCGGCTCTGGATTTCATGTATTCAGAGGCGCAGCTCTGACTATCGGCACAGTCTGCTCACCCATACCGGCATCGCATCCGGCTGGCAATCCACCGACATCATCACGTTCAGGCAGGTAATGGTGACGACGAGGGAGAACATCTCCGCCTCAGGGTCAGGGCAGCATGCTCACCAGTACCGGCGCTGCGTCCGGCTGGAAGTCCACCGACATCATCACGCTCAGGCAGGTAATGGTGACGATGGAGAACATGAACAGCTTGCGGGCCCAGAGGGAGTCATCGACCGCCTGCTTGTAACCCGACAACGCCATGCCCAGCCACCAGACGCTGACCGCCGTCGCCACGATCAGATACTTGTAACCGGCGTAACCGCCTAAAAACAGCATCAACGTCGGCACCATAAAGGCCAGTATGTAGAGGGTAATGTGGTGTTTGGCCACGACAATCCCCTTCACCACCGGCAGCACGGGTATATTGGCCGCCTGATAATCCTTGAAGCGGAAGATGGCAATCGCATAGGAGTGCGGCATCTGCCACAGGCTGAAGATCGCCAGCAGGATCAAGGCGCCCGAGTCGAACTGAGCGCTCACGGCGCAGTAGCCGATGACGGGTGGCGCGGCGCCGGAGAGGCTGCCGACCAGGGTGCCATAGACGGAGTGACGCTTCATGTAGAGGCTATAGACCCCCACATAAACCAGGAAGCCCAGCACGGCCAACAAGGCAGCCAACGGATTGGCCGCAAAGTAGAGCAGTGCAATGCCCGCAACGCCGAGCGCGCTCGCATACCAGAGCGAGACGCCGGGGGCGATGAGTCCCTTCACCAGGGCGCGGTTCTTGGTGCGCTCCATGATGCAGTCGATGTCCCGGTCGATGTAGTTGTTGAACACACAACCGGAGGCCACCACCAGGGAGACACCCGCCATGGTCAGGATGAACAGGGGCACATCCAGGCTCCCCTTGGAGGCCAGCAGGAATCCGCCGATCACCGAGATGAGGTTACCGAAAATGATGCCCGGCTTGGTCACTTGCAGGTATTGCTTCATCATCACATCAAGCCGCTCAGTGAACCATCATGTTGACGTTGAGGTTGTACATGATCCACAGGGAACCCACCACAACGATGGCGATGATGAGCACGGTAAACACCAGTGCCACCAGGTTCCAGCGCTCCTCTGAGGAGGTGTTCATGTGCAGGAAGTAGATCAGATGCACAAAGATCTGCACCACCGCCATGGCCACCACAGTGCCCAGCACCATGGCATGGGAAGCGGAGCCGTCCATCACCATCCAGAAGGGGATCGCGGTCAGGATAACCGACAGCACGAAACCGATGAGATAGCTCTTGGCGCTGCCGTGGCTGGCGCCGTGATTATCAACTGCATGAGTACTCATTTACATCGCTCCCATCAGATAGACCACGGTGAAAACGCAGATCCACACCACGTCCAGAAAGTGCCAGAACAGGCTCAGGCACATCAGACGGGTACGGTTGCGCTCGGTCAGCCCCTTCTGGTTCACCAGCACCATCATGACGATGATCCAGACAAGGCCGCTGGTCACGTGGATCCCGTGGGTACCGACCAGGGTGAAGAAGGCGGAGAGGAAACCACTGCGCTGCGGGCCGAAGCCTTGGGCGATCAGGTGGTGGAACTCGTAGATCTCCATGGCGATGAAGCCGGCGCCGAGCAGGAAGGTGACCAGCAACCAGCCATTGACGGCGGAGACCTGGTTCTTGTTCATGGCCAGCATGCCAAAACCGAAGGTGATGCTGCTAAACAGCAGCAGCATGGTTTCACCAAACACGAACGGCAGCTCGAAGATATCCTTGCCGCTGGGGCCACCAGCTGTGCCGTTGACCAGGACTGCATACGTTGCGAACAGGGTCGCAAACAGGATGCAGTCACTCATCAGGTAGATCCAGAAACCGAACACCTTGGTGGCACCGGCATCATGGTGCCCATGATCGTCATGGGCGCCGTGAGTGTGATGTAGAACGTCAGTCGCCATGGAATTAAGCCACCTTGTTGAAATTTTCAAAATGCTGACACTCGATCCGCTCGATCTCGTCAACCTGCACGTAGTAATCCACGTCGTCATTGAAGCTGTGGATGATCCAGGTGGCTATCATGCCGACGAAGCCGGCGATGGCCATCCACCAGATGTGCCACACCATGGCGAAACCGAACACCACACTGAAGGCAGCGATAATGACACCGGCCCCCGAGTTTTTCGGCATGTGGATCGGGTCATAGCGCTTGGGTTGCTGATAGGCAGACCCATCCTGCTTGGCTTCCCAGAAGGCATCCAGGCCGGTGATCTTCGGCTCGATGGCGAAGTTGTAGAAGGGCGGCGGTGAAGAGGTCGACCACTCCAGGGTACGGCCACCCCAGGGATCGCCAGTCAGATCGCGGTTCTTCTCGCGGTCACGAATACTGACCACCACCTGGATCGCCTGACACAGAACACCGATGGCAATCAGGCCGGCACCGCAGGCAGCCACGACCAGCCAGCCGTGGAACTCGGGATCTATGTTCTGACTGACCCGACGGGTCATGCCCATGAAGCCCAGCACGTAGAGCGGCAGGAAGGCCACGAAGAAGCCGGTGATCCAGCACCAGAAGGCACGCTTGCCCCAGACCTCATCCAGCTTGAAGCCGAACGCCTTCGGGAACCAGTAGGTGATACCGGCAAAGCAGCCGAACACCACGCCGCCGATAATGACGTTGTGGAAGTGGGCGATCAGGAACAGACTGTTGTGCAGCACGAAGTTGGCAGCCGGCACCGAGAGCAGTACCCCGGTCATGCCACCCACGGTGAAGGTGATGATGAAGCCGACGGTCCACAGCATGGGTGAGGTGAACTCGATGCGGCCGCGATACATGGTGAACAGCCAGTTGAAGATCTTCACCCCGGTCGGGATGGAGATGATCATGGTGGTGATGCCGAAGAAGGCATTCACGTTGGCGCCCGATCCCATGGTGAAGAAGTGGTGCAGCCAGACCACGAAGGAGAGCACGGTAATGGCCACGGTCGCCCACACCAGGGAGGTGTAACCGAACAGCTTCTTCTTGCAGAAGGTCGCCACCACTTCGGAGAAGATCCCGAACACCGGCAGCACCAGGATATACACCTCGGGGTGACCCCAGGCCCAGATGAGGTTGATGTACATCATCATGTTGCCACCCATGTCATTGGTAAAGAAATGGGTACCCAGGTAACGGTCTGCGGTGAGCAGGGCTATGGTGACGGTCAGGATCGGGAAGGAGGCGATGATCAGTATGTTGGCGCACAGCGCGGTCCAGGTGAACACCGGCAACCGCATCATGGTCATGCCGGGGGCACGCATCCTGATGATGGTGGCAAAGAAGTTGACGCCGGTCAGCAGGGTGCCTAACCCCGAGATCTGCAAACTCCAGATCCAGTAATCGACCCCGACCCCGGGACTGAACTCCTTGCCCGACAAGGGCGGATAGGCCAGCCAACCGGTCTGGGCAAATTCACCGACCCCGAGGGAGACGTTGATCAGCACCACGGCGGCAGCGGTAAACCAGAAGCTCAGGTTGTTGAGGAAGGGAAAAGCCACGTCACGGGCACCGATCTGCAGCGGCACCACTATGTTCATCAGGCCGATCACCAGTGGCATGGCCACGAAGAAGATCATGATGACGCCGTGGGCGGTGAAGATCTGGTCGTAGTGGTGTGGCGGCAATATGCCTTCGCCACCGGCCGAGGCCATCACCTGCTGGGTACGCATCATGACCGCATCGGCAAAGCCGCGCAGCAGCATGATCATCCCCAGGATGAGATACATGATACCGAGACGCTTGTGATCCACAGAGGTGAACCACTCTTTCCACAGATACTGCCACTTGCCGAAATAGGTGATCAGCCCGGCGATGGCCAGCCCGCCCAATAAGATAGCGACTATCGTGACCATGATAATGGGTTCATGGTACGGGACAGCGTCGAGCGTTAATTTTCCAAACATCAATTATTCCTCGGATCCTGCTTTCACACTCTTGTCATCCATCGGCATGGCCATATGCCCGGCATGATCCATGGGGGCATCATGGGTCATCTTGTCATGGTCCATTGCGTGATGATCCATGGCGTCGCCATGCTGCATGGCCCCCTCGTGCGCCATACCCTGGTGCTCAGCCGGTGTCATGTCACCCATGAACTTGTTGATCACATTGACGAACAGGGCCGGGTCGGCACTGGCGAAATACGCCACCGGATTGTTCTGGCTCTGCTTGGCCAGGGCCTCGAACTCGGCCATGGTGGTGAGCATATTGGGTGACTGTTTTACCTTGGCGACCCAGGCATCGAAGTCGGCCTGATCCCGCGTCGCGATGGCCTGGAACTTCATGCCCGAGAAACCGGCGCCGCTGTAACTGCCGGAGATCCCCTTGTACTGGCCCGCCTCGTTGGCGATGAGATGCAACTTGGTCTGCATGCCAGCCATGGCGTAAATCTGACCGCCCAGCTGGGGAATGAAGAAAGAGTTCATCACTGTGTCTGAGGTTACCCGGAAATTGACCGGGGTATTGACTGGGAAGGCCAGTTCATTGACGGAGGCGATCCCCAATTCCGGATAGACGAACAACCACTTCCAGTCGAGGGAAATAACATCGACCTGAATCGGCTTGACGTCTGATTCCAGCGGTTTATAAGGATCCAGCGAGTGGGACGTTTTCCAGGTAATAACCGCCAGAATGGCGACAATAATGACGGGTACGGTCCAGACGACCGCTTCAATCTTGTTGGAGTGAGACCAATCCGGGGTATATTTGGCGTTGGTATTGGATGCTCTGTATTTACGAGAGAATGCCACTGCCATAATAATCACAGGGATCACCACAATTAACATCAGCCCGATGGCCGTTAATATCAGTGATTTCTGTTCCAGACCAATCTGCCCTTTGGGGCTCATTAGAGCCATGTCGCAACCACTGAGCAAGCCAGTGGTCGCGAGCAACAGCAAGGCGCCCAAGCCCCTTTTTACATCAGGTCTCATGCCGTGTCCTCATCTTCGCAAGGCGTAAAGTTGTAATAAAAACGCAGCATTCTATTGCATCGGGGGGGGATGTGAACAACATGAAAAATTAATCCCGAATTTGTGTTCGGTTTGGAATTGACCTGTGAAGCATGTTAATAACTTGACGGCAAGGTATTTATCAAAGAGGATAAATAACCAATTCATCATCTGCTGACTTCATTTCACCCAAATATTGTTGATTGAATAGACAGAGCGCGACTTGCCCTTGTATTTGACAGGGTTAAAATGCCCCCTTCATTGCTATTTGTATAAAATATCAGCGCTATTTTCAGCGCCACCAGCGAACAGACCGACTATCAAGCAGAACTCAATCAGGGCCATAATTAATCAAATTAAACTCTAATTAATTCCATGGATTTGATGGGGCCATCGTCCGCAAAGAAGCATATTGCATGCATTGCCAGGGGCCGAATCCATCACCAGACTCATCATTTTGCTTAATAAGTTATCATCAAAGCCATGGACTCCATCTGGATATCGCGTTAGGTTGCGCCCCTTCGTTACCAAGCCAGTCACGAATTCAACCTTATCCCACTTCCCATTTGACTCTTAATACAACAGGGATTGCCATGAGTATCACACGCAGAGACTTTCTCAACGGCGTAGCCATAGCGATTGCAGCCGGTGTCGCCCCCATCAATCTGCTGCAAGCGGCGCAAGGCGGCAACACGCTGGCCGACAAGACGCTTGCCTATCCGCCCGCCCTCACCGGCCTGCGCGGCAACCACCCGGGCTCTTTCGAACCGGCCCACAACATCGCCCGTGACGGCAAGCAGTATGACTTCGCCAATGTTCCCCTTGAGGGGGAGGTGGATCTGGTGATCGTCGGCGCCGGGATCAGCGGCCTGGCCGCCGCCTGCTTCTATCAGCAGTTGCTCGGGGCGGATAAAAAGATCCTGCTGCTCGACAACCACGACGACTTTGGCGGTCACGCCAAGCGCAACGAGTTCACCACCCCCGATGGCCTGCGGCTGGGTTATGGTGGCAGCGAATCCCTGCAATCGCCGCGATCCGTCTACAGCCCGGTGGCGCTGGGGCTGCTCAAGGCGCTGGAGGTCAACATCGACGAGCTGGCCAAAGGGTTCCAGCAGACCTTCTATCCGGATCTGGGGCTCAGCCGCGGTGTCTATTTCGACGAGCAGCACTTTGGCGTCAACAAGATAGTGAACGGGGATCCGGGCCACAACGTGGCGGACGACATCCCCCGCGATCGCCTGAATGGCCGTCCGCTGGCAGAGTTTATCGGTGACTTCCCCCTCGATGATGCCGACAAGGCCGCCCTGCTGGCGCTGCACGAATCGAAGATCGATTACCTGAGCGGCATGACCCGCGAAGAGAAAGACCTCTGGGTGACACGCAACAGCTACACCAGTTTCCTGCGCGATAAAGTGGGCCTCAGCGAGCGGGCGATCACCTACTTCCAGCAGCGCACCAACGACTTCCAGGCGGTCGGCATCGACGCCACCGCCTGCGCCGATGCGCGCCTCTGCGCCTTGCCGGGCTTCGACGGGCTGGATCTCACTCCTCTCGATGCCGAGGAGCAGGCAGAGCTGGACGATCCTTACATCTTCCACTTCCCGGACGGCAACGCCGGTCTCACCCGCCTGATGGTGCGCAAGCTGATCCCGCAGGTGGCGCCGGGTCACACCATGCAGGATGTGGTGCTGGCCAAGTTTGACTACAGCAAACTCGACCTGCCTGAGCACAAGGTGCAGCTGCGCCTTGGCAGCACGGCGCTGCAGGCCAAAAACGTGCGCCTCGCCGACGGCAAGCTGGCGGTGGATGTCACCTATATCAAAGAGGGGAAACTGCATCGGGTGCGGACCAAGCAGTCCGTCATGGCCGGCTACAACATGATGATCCCCTACATGGTGCCCGAGATGCCGGAGCCCCAGAAAGAGGCGCTGCGCCAGAATGCCAAGGCGCCACTGGTCTACACCAAGGTGGTGATCAAGAACTGGCACGCCTTCGTCAAGCTGGGGGTACACGAGGTCTACTCCCCCGCCGCCCCCTACAGCCGGGTCAAACTCGACTATCCGGTCAGCATGGGTGGCTACGAGCATCCCAAGAGCCCGGATCAGCCCATGTGCCTGCACATGGTCTATGTGCCGACCCTGCCGGGCAGCGGTCTCTCGGCCCGCGAACAGTCCCGCAAGGGGCGCGCCATGATCCTCGGTATGCCGTTCGAGCAGCATGAACAGATGATCCGCGAACAGCTACAGGGGATGCTGGGCAGCGCCGGTTTCAACCATGAGCAGGATATCCTCGCCATCACGGTCAACCGCTGGTCTCACGGCTACTCCTATGTCACCAACACCCTGTTTGATGACGAAGCACAGTGCGAAAAATGGATTGAGCTGGGTCGCCAGCCGATCGGCAACATCACCATCGCCAACTCCGATGCAGGCTGGAGCCCCTACGCCCACGCCGCCATCGACGAAGCGTGGCGCGCCGTCAACGAGCTGGTGGCCATCAGCAAGGGAGGTGCCCAATGAGCCGCGCCCTGTCACTGACGGCCAGCGCCCTGCTGCTGGCCCTGCCCGCCCTTGCCGCTCACGCAGCGCCTGCTATGTCGGCGGGTGAATACGTGGCCAAGCTCGGGGATTGCGCCGCCTGTCACACCAGCGAGACCAGCAAGCCGCTGGCGGGCGGCAAAGGGTTCCCGACCCCCATCGGCACCGTATTTGCCACCAATATCACCCCCGACAAGCGCCACGGTATCGGCAACTACAGCCTGTCGGAGTTCATCAAGGTGATGCGCGAAGGGGTGGCCCGCGACGGGCATCGGCTCTACCCGGCCATGCCCTACACCGCCTACGCCAAGATGAGCGATAAAGACCTCGAAGATCTCTATCACCATCTGATGAAGGAGGTGCAGCCGCTGGCCATCGCCAACAAGGAGAGCGACATCCCCTGGCCCCTTAACATGCGCTGGCCGCTGATGGGCTGGAACTGGATCTATCACTATGACAGCCGCTTCACCCCGGTGGCGGGCAAGAGCGAGCAGTGGAATCGCGGCGCCTATCTGGTGCAGGGGGCCGGTCACTGCGGCAGTTGCCACACCCCGCGCGGGCTCGGCATGCAGGAGAAAGCGCTGACCGAGGCAGATCCCCTCTATCTGAGCGGCGCCACCCTGGATGGCTGGTATGCCCCCGACATTCGCGGCAGCCGCTACGACAAGCAGGCGCTGATCGATCTGCTGAAAACCGGTCGCAGTCAGCATCAGGCGGTCGCAGGTCCCATGGCAGAAGTGATCACTCACAGCAGCCAGTACTTCAGCGACGCCGATCTGGCCAGCATCGCCACCTACCTCACCGACCTGAAAGATGAGCCGTTGGCGGAGCAAGGGGCCCGTGCCTATGCCAGTGCCAGCGGCAAGGCGGACTACGCCATGTATTGCTCCACTTGCCATGGCGTCAACGGTCAGGGCAATGACCACGTCATTCCGTCGTTGGTGGGCAACCAGACTGTGCTGGCCGACGATCCCGCCAGCCTGCTCAATGTGCTGCTGTACGGCGCCGAAACGCCCATTACGCAGGGTCATATCGGCTACCATATGCCGGGTTATGGCTGGGCTCTCAACGACGAACAGGTGGCCGAGCTGGTCAACACCCTGCGCGCCTCCTGGGGCAATGAAGGGGTGGCCATCAAGCCGGCCACCGTCAAGGCCCAGCGCGCGCTGCACGAATAAGCCAGCGCCGTGTCACCACTGCCATAAAAAAACGGGCCTCCACTGGAGGCCCGTTTGCTGTGTGCGAGCGGGGCATCAACCCTTGCGTGGTTTTGACCCCGGCAGCGGCGCCGCTGGCTGGCGGTAATCAGCATAGGGGAAGACATTGCGAAAACGCTGGGCCACCGGCTCGGGGATGGAGCGGGAGAAGATCAGCTTGACGCCGTCGCCATCACGCTGACCCAGAATGCGACCCCGCACCGTCTCATGGCGCAGTATCTGTTTGGCATGCTCAATGAATGCGGGAGACACCTTGCCCCGCTTGACCACCACCTTGCCAGGCTGCAACCGGATCTCGAACAGGGCGCCCCGTCCCAGCTTCATCAACCACCAGATCAGGGCAACCGCGACCAACAACGATAACCAGGCCATCTATTTTCCTCCTAACGACTCGATATCCCCGCGCGGGTCAGGCCATCTTGTGCCCCCCAGACCGCGCCATGGTTGCCAGTATAAGCCGCCATTGACCCCGATTATTTGGCGGGGATCACAGCCGCCGCGTTATGTGAGCGCCATCCAAGCGCTGCTCAGCAATCTTTGCCCCAGGCCACCAGCGTCTCGCGATAGAGCGCCAGCAGCGCCTCATCACGCACCGCTACCCCGACCTGCTGGGCACGATAGTCGGCCCAGCCGTCGTGGGGGTGGGACCTGCCATCGAATTTTTGCAGGGTATGACCGATGGCGGGCCCCTCGTTGATGACCCGCACCGGCCCTTCCCGCAGGGTAAACAGGGTCGGATCTATCACGTAGGCGATGGCGGAGGGATCGTGCACGTGGCAGCCATCCAGACCGATGCGCTCCGAATAGAAGCGCAGGTAGAAACGGCTCACCTCCCACAGGAAACGACCCGGCTCGCCCGCGTCATCGCGCAGCGCATCCAGATAGGCGCTGCTGAAGAAGCTCTGCTGGGTCACGTCCAGCCCGATGATCACCACAGGCCAATCGGCGGTAAACACCCGGTCGGCAGCATCGGGATCATCGTGAACATTGGCCTCGGCATAGGGGGTCACGTTGCCACGATGGCCGTTGACGCCAAAGGCGCCCCCCATCACCACCACCTGCTTTACCAGAGTGGTGATCTCAGGCGCCTCCTGCAGTGCCAGCGCCAGATTGGTGAGCGGCCCTATGGTGACCAGGGTGATCTCGCCAGGCGCGGCCGTCACCGCCTCCACGATATATTGCCAGGCAGGTCTGGGATCCGCCGTGATGGTCACCTCCCCGGCCTCCACGTCTCCCAGCCCGCCCGGGCCATGCACGACCGTGGTCGGCCCCACCGGCTCGCGGCGCAGCGGGGCCACGGCCCCCCGGACCACGTCTGCCTTCATGCCGTATTTCTGCTTGAGCCAGAGCGCATTACGGGTGCCGTTGTCTATGGTGGCATTGCCAAACACAGTGGTGATGGCGAGCAGATCGATGGCGGGGTGCGCCTCGGCAAACAGTATTGCCATGGCGTCGTCGATACCGGGATCCGTATCCAGAATGATTTTGTGGGCCATGGGGCCTCCAGACAGCAAGAGAGTTGCCAGTGTAGCGGCCTCCCGCCCGTTTTACAGCACAGGGATCACAGCCTGAGGGTTTCGCCCGAACCGGCCCCGTCGAGTGGCTGCATATTGAGCAAGGCGGTGGGCAGACAGGCCAATGCGGCTAAATAATGGCCAACCGGACGAAAGCGAATAGCCGCCGCCTTGTGAGCCTGCCCGGGGGATGGTATCACTTGGCCTCATTGCCCACTTATCTCACCCCACTGCCGAGGCGCCATCGTGATCACCCTGATTAAAGAGTCTGACCAGCTGAAAATGCCCTGGAAGAACAAGCAGGGCACCACAGCCCAGATCCTCATCGCCCCCAGCAGCGCGACCCTGGACAAGCTCGACTTTGACTACCGGTTGAGCTCGGCCCCCATCAAGGGCGCCGGTCCCTTCTCCAAATTTCCCGGCTATCAGCGCATCCTGCTGCCCATCAACGGCGCCGGCTTCGTGCTCAACGGTCACCCCTATGCCACCTTCGAGGCGGCCCACTTCAGCGGGGATGACGAGACCCACTGCGAGCTGCTGAAAAAAGAGGTGACGGATCTGGGGCTCATCTATGATCCCTCGCGCATCAGTGCCAACGTGCGGGTGCTGAATCTGCCCTTCCCGCTCACCCTCACCCTGGAGGCGGACAAGACCTACCTCTGCCACCTGCTGAGCGGTCAGCTCACGGTGCAGGATCGGGCCGTGGCGATCAACGAGACCCTGGTGGTCAGCGGCGAAGAGAGCATCAGGCTGGAGTGCCAGAAGAAGACGGCCATCGCCTTCTTTACCCTGCAAGCGCGATAAGAAAGAGACCCGTGCAGACCCTGTTGTCGTGCTCAACGTTTGGGGGCGCGGCCCCCGCTGTCGAGACAGGCCTGCATGGTATCGTAGGGAACATAATGCTTGGTGCGGCTGTAGTAGGTGCCACCCTGGGGGTGGCAGATGCCGTTGCGGCTCTTCTTGACCGGGGGCTCTGCCGCCAGCGCCAGGGCGCACACCAGCATCAGGCAACCGCTGACCACCCATTTGACTGCGCTCATCACTCACATCCATTCAGTGTCTGGGCAAGCAGGGCCCGATTGCAGCCTATTTTACCCCTATCAAGGCGCGGCCACTCCTCGCCAGATCACAAAATGAACCATTTATTCAATCGCTTGGCTCGTCTTCACCGCGCGTTCGATACAAGGTTTGTGCATCATAAAAAAAGCCGGCAACCCGGCTTTTTGCTTCATGACCACCCAGACACGCGGTTTAACCGATCTTGAAGCTGCCCTTCATCATGGCGAAGTGGCCGGGGAAGGAACAGAAGAAGGTGAGGTCTTTACCGGCCAGGCCATCGGTTTTGAAGGTAACGCTGGTGCTCTCGCCGCCGCCAATCATCTTGGTGTGGGCCAGCACCCGCGGATCATCTTTTGGCAGGTAGCTGTTGTCAGCACCGGCGCTCATGCCGGCGGTCGCGACAGCCTGATAATCGGCGGTGTTCGCCAGTGCCCAGTTGTGACCCATGGCGGTCACCGGCATCTTGCCGGTATGGTTGAGGGTCACGGTCACCTCTTTGCAGGTCGCCGGTACGCTCATCTCTTTGAGGTTGTACTGCATGGCATCATTGCCTTCGATGACCAACGCGCACTCATCGGCCAGCGCCGGGGCAGCCAGGGTACTCAGAAACAGCAGGGTAATCGCCTTTTTCATCATCCTCTCCTTTGATTGGCAATAGATGGCAACACGATTGCCTGCAGGCTCGCGCCAGCGACTGGCAAAGATGCTGTCAAAATCGACCTTATTCTACTCAAATGTTGTCAATCGGCTATGGTTTTAGCGCAAAGCTGCGGGTCAGGTCACCAGATTGACCTTATTCATCACAGACGCTTACCCCGAACGGATACGTACAACCTCTCTCCCGGCCCACCCCTGTTTAATTTTCTCCCGCTATTTTGCACACCGACCACTCGCCAGCCACCAACCGCTTCGCTAAGCTGGCGGCCCATGGCACAAGGCCCTGTTCAAGATAGAGATATTGCTTATGTCGTTTCCCCCGGTATTGGCCCTGCGCGGCCTCTTGCTGACCCTGGTGCTGGTGCTGACCGCCTGCCAACCTGCGCCGACCCACACCCGCATTCAGGGCAAGACAATGGGTACCTATTATGTGGTGACGGTGAGCGATCCCTTCCCGGGGGGAGAACCCGCGCTGCAACAGGAAGTCGATACCCTGCTGGCGCGGATGAACAGGGAGATCTCCACCTACGACCCGAATTCCCTCATCTCCCGCTTCAATCAGAGCACGGGCAAGCAACCCACTGTCATTCCAGCGGCCATGGCCAGGATAGTGCAACAAGGCATAGATGCCGGCCACCTCACCCAGGGCAAGCTGGACGTCACCGTGGGCCCGCTGGTCAACCTGTGGGGATTCGGCCCCGACAAACGCCCGATCAAGCGGCCAGATGCTAGGCAAATTGACGCAGCCCGCCTGAAGGTAGGCATAAACAAACTGAGCCTGACGCAAGAGGGGGATCACTTCCTGCTCGGCAAGACCATCCCGGCACTCTACCTCGATCTCTCCACCCTGGGTGAGGGCGCGGCCTCGGACGAAATCGCTACCCTGCTCGAGAGCAAGGGGGTACACAACTACCTGATCGAAGTGGCGGGCGCCGTGCGCAGCAAGGGCAACAACGGCAAGGGCAACCCCTGGCGGGTGGCCATTGTCGAGCCTTCCGATCAACCGGGTGCCTTCTCTGATGTGGTGAGCCCGAACGGCATGGCGCTCAGCACCGCTGGCAGCTATCGCAACTATTACGAGCTTGATGGCCAGCGCTACTCCCACATCATAGATCCCGCCACGGGCGCGCCTGTGACCCACAAGCTGGTCTCCGCCAGCGTGATCACTCCGACCGCACTGGAGGCCGACGCCCTCGACACGGCGCTCATGGTGATGGGACCCGAGCAGGCGATGGCGTTTGCCAGGGCACACCAGTTGGCGGTCTACCTCATCATCAAGACGGAGCAGGGCTTTCGGGCCGAATACAGTCCGCAATTTGCCCCCTATCTGGTGCAGAAGAGGCCATGAATGGCGGGGCTTCGCCGAAAAACGGCGGGGCCACTCCATGTTCAATTGCCTGTCTGCGCGCTTTGGTGGCACACTTCTGTTATCCGCCCGTAGCGCCCTGACCCTGACCGATGCAGACACCGGAATCCGAACCAGAAAAAAAAGCCCCGCCCAAGCCCAAGCGCATCCTGCTGGTCAACGAACAGCGATCCTTTCAGGTGATGATGAAGGCGATGCTGATCAACATCGGCATCAATCGCATCACCTATGTCAACTCGGCCGAGGAGGCCAGGCGTCGCTGTCAGAAAGAGACCTTTGACATCTACCTGCTCGATTATGAACTGGGGGGCGGCGAGAACGGGCGCCAACTGCTGGAGAGCCTGCGGGATCAGACGCTCATCCCCCCCCAGAGCGTGGTTATCATGGTGAGCGGCGACAGCTCCCGCGCCATGGTGTTGAGCGCGCTGGAGGCCGAACCCGATGAATACCTGATGAAGCCCTTCTCTCAGGAGCAGTTCTCGTTTCGCCTCAAACGCGCCCTCGCCCGTCGCCTGGCACTGGAGAGCGTGTTCCGCGCCCTCGCCCAGGACGATCTGTCCACCCTGCTGGCCGCCTGCGCCGAGCGGGCCGATGCCGTGCCACGCTTTGCCAACTTTTGCCGCTGCCTGCAGGCCGATACCCAGCTCAAACTGGGGCAGGCCAAGGAGGCCCGCAGCCTGATGCGCCAGCTGCTGGCCGGCCAGGAGAACAGCTGGGCCCGGCTGACACTGGGCAAGGCGTGCCATACCCTGGGGCTCAACGAAGAGGCCGTGAGCCACCTGCAGGCGACCCTCAGAAACACCCCGCTGATGGTGGAGGCACACCTCTGGCTGGCGGAGTCCCAGCTGGCGCTCGGCAATGCCGAGCAGGCCCAGCAGGAGCTCAAACGCGCGGTGGACATATCCCCCCAGTCGGTGCAGCTCTCCCGCCGGCTGGCGGAGGTATGTCTGCTGCGCCACGACTATGCCCAGGCCAAGGACGTGCTGCTGTCGCTCATCGACATGTCGCGCAACTCCATCCATCGCACCCCTCACTATCTGGGGGCTTATATCCAGGCGCTGACCCTGTATGCCCTCAACAGCAACGACATCTACCACATCGCCAATTTGCAAAAGCAGGTGAACTCGGCGCTGTCGCGCATTCGCGATTCGCTGATGATGTCGGAGTTCAACTACCCGGTGTTCGAGCAGATCTGCCAGGCCAGGGTGCAGATCGCGCTGGGCGAGCTGCTCAAGGGCAAGAAGATGCTCTATCGCGCCAACCAGAACTGGCTCGATCAGCCGGACACCATGCCCCCCAGCCTGCTGGGCGAAACCATACTCGCGCTCTACCAGCTCGGCGAATTCGAATATGCCGAGAGCCTGCAGGCGCTGCTGGCGGAGGATGAAGACAGGCTGCTCACTACCTGCATCCAGGCCACCCGCGATGACAAGACGGTGCTGGAGCGGCGCCAGCGTTACCAGCAGCTCAACGAACTGGGCATCAAAGCCTACCAGAGCGGCGAGCTGGAGCAGGCCCTCGGCCACTTTCGCGAGGCGCTGCGCCGGGCGCCCGCCAATACCGGTGCCGCCCTCAACAAGATCCAGGTGCTGCTGCAACTGATGCAGAAGAACCGCAAGAGCCCGGAGTTTGGCGCCGAGTGCAAGGAGACGCTGGAGGTACTGGACGGCATCCCTTTGAACCCGGCGCAACAGGATCGTTTTCGCAAGCTGCGTCAGGAGTTTACCCAGCTCAGCTGACCCACAGGCTGTCCCGCTCGCCTATGCTGATACAGACTCGGCGAGGGGAAGAAGCAGACGATGGCCATGTGTCGATATCTGGTGGCGGACGGGCGCCACTGCAGTGAGGAGGCTGGGGAGCACGAACTGTGCCGCTGGCACGATCCCCACGCCAATCATCAGGATCCCCATACCGCTCGCGAGCTGGAGCGCTACATCCAGCAAGGCGGCCTGTGCCACGGCCTGCAACTGGCCCGCGCCAACCTTGCCGGCCTCAATCTGGTCAAAAAAGGGGCCGCGCAGGGCTTCTTGCTGGAGCAGTGCAACTTTTATCGGGCCAACCTGCAGGGGGCTCACCTCTACGGTATCCGTATCAAGGGCGGCAGCCTGATGAAAGCGGATCTCAGCGACGCCAACCTGCACTGCGCCGAGCTCGACGACGTCAACCTGCTCGGCATTCGCTGGCACAACACCCGACTCGACAACCTCAGCACCGGCAAACGGCTGATGCAGGAGCGACGCGGACGCAAAGAGCGGGATCCGGTACAGGCCCGCATCTGGCTGAAAGAGGCCGAGGAGACCTACCGGGATCTGCGCAAGGCCTCGGAGGCGCAGGGCATCTTCACCATATCCGGCCGCTACATCCAGCAGGAGCTGACCATGCGCCGGCTGCAACTGCCACGCTGGTCGACCCAGCGCTTCACCTCCTGGATTGTCGATCTCTTCTGCGGCTACGGCGAAGCGCCCATGCGAGTGGTACTCTTCTCTTTGCTGCTCATCTTCATCTGTAGCATCTTCTACTTCTTCTTCGGTCTGAGCTTCAACGGCAACCACCTCATCTACCAGCCCGGCGCACCCCTGGAGCAGAACGCAATCTTCCTGCTCGAATGCCTCTACTACAGCGTGGTGACCTTCACCACCCTGGGTTACGGGGACTTCACCCCCATAGGCCTGTCGCGGATCTTCGCCGCCTTCGAGGCCTTCA
Organism: Aeromonas popoffii; assembly: GCF_037818705.1. NCBI lineage: Bacteria > Pseudomonadati > Pseudomonadota > Gammaproteobacteria > Aeromonadales > Aeromonadaceae > Aeromonas > Aeromonas popoffii. The sequence goes on from NZ_CP149129.1 coordinate 3,059,843, forward strand.
CCGGCAGCTTCACGCTGGCGCTGTTCGTGGTGGTGTTCGTCAAGAAGATGACCCGCTAAAAACCTGTCCACTATCTTACTGCGAGGCCGTGAGCAGGTTGCCGATAGTCAGATACCCGGCTCGGGAGCTGCGCCGGGCACCGCCCCCGGAACTTGCATCCACCGCCGATTCCTAGTCCAATAGCGACTTATAAAAATGACATGAGCATCCCTGACATGAAGATCATCTCTTTCAATATCAATGGCCTGCGCGCCCGCCTTCATCAGCTGCAAGCCATCATCGACAAACACCAGCCAGATGTGATCGGCCTGCAGGAGATCAAAGTGCACGACGAGGCCTTCCCGCTGGCGGATGTGGAGGCCATGGGTTATCACGTGGAGTTCCACGGCCAGAAAGCCCACTACGGGGTGGCCATCATGAGCAAGCAGAAACCCGTCGAGGTGCAAAAAGGCTTCCCCACGGATCCGGAGGATGCCCAGCGCCGCATGATCATGGCCACCTTCGAGCGTGAAGATGGCTCCCTCATCAAGGTAATGAACGGCTACTTCCCGCAGGGTGAAAGCCAGGATCACGAGACCAAGTTCCCGGCCAAGCAGAAGTTCTACGAGGACTTGCAGCACTATCTGGAGACCCACCACACCCCGGACGACCCGCTGGTGCTGATCGGGGATGTGAACATCTCCCCCACCGATCTCGACATCGGCATTGGCGAGGCGAACCGCAAGCGCTGGCTGCGGGATGGCAAGTGCTCCTTCCTGCCCATAGAGCGGGAATGGATGGAACGGCTGAAAGGGTTCGGTCTGACCGACACCTTCCGCGCCGCCAACCCCACAGAGTGCGAGCGTTTCTCCTGGTTTGACTACCGTTCCAAGGGCTTTGACGAGAATCGCGGCCTGCGCATCGACCTCATCATGGCCTCCGACGCCCTCAAGGACACGGTCACCGAGACCGGCATCGACTACGAGCTGCGCGGTATCGAAAAACCCTCGGACCACGCCCCCATCTGGGCCTGCTTTGCCTGATAAATGCAGACAGTGGGGACGTTTGACGTCCCCGCTTACCCGCCCTTTTCCTGTTTAGCATGCCTGACAGGCTACCCGCTCATACCCAAAAAGCGCCCCCCGCCGCGCGCAACGCTTATAGTCAATGTATCCACCGCCGGGACACCAATTGTCGCTGGCTCGCCTTTCTGCCGCCATGAGCACTAATAACTTGCATCCCCGAGCAGCTTGGGTTCAATATTCGCGATCTATCATTAAAAATTGTCATTAATCCAATGAGTTAAATTTGTAACCATGCTGTTGATGATGTCAGTTCAGAAGAAAGGTGTGCACGGCGATCGCTGTCCATCCAACAGGAGTGTGATGATGAAAGTGCAAAACGTCAGGGAAGAGATGTTCAAGCGTTGTGGTCTTGCTCTGGCACTGGTCAGCCTGTTGACCGCCTGCGGTGACGAGCGGACCGCCGGTGCCCAAGCGCTGCCACCCCTGCCTGTGGTGGTGGCCGAGGTCAAGCCGACCGATGTGCCCCTGACCACCGAGATGGTGGGTGAAACCGCCGGTTTTCGCGAGATCGAAGTACGCTCCCGGGTGAACGGCATACTGCTCAAGCGTACCTATGTGGAAGGCCAGCCGGTCACCGCCGGCCAGGAGCTGTTTCTCATCGACCCCGAGCCCTACAAGGTGGTACTGGAGCAGTCCAGAGGCATACTTGCCCAGGAGCAGGCTCGTCTCAACAAGGCCCGTGCCGACCGCGATCGCATCATCCCCCTGTTCAAACGCCAGGTGGTGAGCCGCAAAGACTATGACGACACCATCGCCAACTATGAAGCCGCCATCGCCAGTCATCAGGCCGCTCAGGCCAAGGTGAAGGAGGCAGCGCTCAACCTCAGCTACACCCAGGTCACTGCGCCCATTGATGGCATGGCGAGCAAAAGCGCCCAGTCCGAGGGTAGCCTTATCTCCACCAGCGGCGACAGCAGCTTGCTGACAACCATCACCCAGTACAATCCGCTCTACGTCAACTTTTCATACTCTGAGCAGGATCACCTCAATTTTGAAAACTCGGTGCGTAACGGGTTGATTGAGGCCAAAGACACCACCAACTGGCGTACCCATATCCGTCTCTCTGACGGCTCCGTCTATCCCGAGACGGGCAAGCTCAACTTCTCTGATAATCGGATCGATCCCCAGACCGGCACTATCCGTGCCCGTGCCATTTTCGACAATAAACAGGGCGCACTGCTGCCAGGTCAATTTGCCAGAATCACCATCGACTTGGGTATTCGTAAAAATGCCATCGTGGTGCCAGCCAGAGCGATTGTGCAATCTCAGGCAGACCGCATGGTGATGGTGGTGGATGGCGATAACAAGGTAGTGCCACGCCAGGTCAGACTCGGTCCGGCCATTGCAGAAGGAGTGCTGATCGACAGCGGCCTTAATGCAGGTGAACGTTACATCGTAGAGGGACTGATGAAAGCCAAACCCGGCAGCATAGTCAAACCTGTCTCAGCCCAAGAGATGAAGGCTATCAGCGACAAGATGGCTAACAAGCCAGCGGCCAGGTAAGGAGCGCCTAATGTTTTCCAAGTTCTTCATAGAGCGCCCCATCTTTTCCTGTGTGATATCGATCATTATCGTACTGGCAGGATTGGCCGCCATGCGCGCACTGCCGGTAGAGCAGTATCCGCAAATCACGCCCCCCGTGGTATCGGTCACCGCCTTTTACCCGGGAGCAACCCCTGAAGCTATCTCTCAAACCGTTGCCGCCCCCCTCGAGCAGCAGATCAACGGGGTTGAGCAGATGGTCTATATGCAATCTGGCTCAGCCTCCAATGGCCAGATGAACCTCAACGTCTTTTTCGAGATCGGCACCGATCCGGATCAGGCCACCATCAACGTCAACAACCGGGTCTCGGCCGCCATGGCCCAACTGCCGGAAGAGGTGAAAAAGCAGGGGGTAACGGTCAAGAAAAAATCGACCGCCATCTTGCAGGTCATCACGCTGGTGTCACCCAACCAGTCATTTGATACGACCTACCTGTCTAACTATGCCCTGCTCAACATCATCGACGAGCTCAAGCGGGTACCTGGCGTTGGCGATACCATGCTCTTTGGTGGCACTGACTATGCCATGCGTATTTGGCTGCGCCCGGATCGTCTTGCCCAGTTGCAACTCACCCCGAGCGATGTGATTGGTGCCATTCGTGAGCAGAACAGCGAGTTCTCGGCAGGCAAAATCGGTGCCCAGCCCACCACGACCCCCACCGACTTCACCTATACGGTGCAGACCAAAGGGCGCCTTGAGGATGTGAAAGAGTTCGAGAACATCATCATCCGATCGATGCCAAATGGCGCAAAAATAAGGGTCAAGGATATTGCCCGCGTCGAGCTCGGTGGCAAGGATTACGACATTGTCGCTCGCGCCAACGGCAAGCCTGCCATCGGTATCGCCACCTATCTGCAACCGGGGGCCAACTCGGTTGCCGTGGCGGATGCCGTGCACGCCACCATGGCGCAACTGCAAACCCGTTTTCCGCAGGATATCGAATATCAGATCCCCTATGACACCACAGAGTTCGTAACACTCTCCATTAAGGAGGTGGTACGCACCCTGTTTGAAGCCATGGTGCTGGTGTTTGTGGTGGTCTATCTGTTCCTGCAAAACTTCCGCGCCACCCTGATCCCCTGTATCGCGGTGCCGGTATCCTTGATCGGTACCTTTGCCGGCATGTTGTTGCTGGGTTTCTCCATCAACCTGCTGACCCTGTTTGGTATGGTGCTAACCATAGGCATAGTGGTGGATGACGCCATCGTCGTGCTGGAGAACGTGGAACGCAGCATGCGAGAGCGAAAACTCTCGGCGCCGCAAGCCGCCATCCTCGCCATGCAGGAGGTATTCAGCCCCATTGTCGCCACCACGCTGGTCTTGTGCGCCGTGTTCGTCCCCGTGGCCTTTATGGGCGGCATGACAGGGGTGATGTACAAACAATTTGCCATCACTATCGCCATCTCTGTGGTCATATCCAGCATCGTTGCCCTGACCTTGTCACCGGCCTTGTGTGCCGTATTGCTCAAGGATGGACATCGGGAACCCGCTCGTTTCTTCGTCTGGTTCAATCACCGATTTGACCAGCTCACCAGAGGATATGTGCGTGGCGTGGCCTTCCTGAATCGCCGGGTGGCGCTGGCCTTCAGCATCATAGTGACCATGCTGATCGCCAGTTATCTGCTGTTGATGAAGGTACCGGGAGAACTGGTACCGGATGAGGATCAAGGCTACCTCATCTCTGCCATCATGCTGCCGGACGCCGCCTCCCTGACCCGTACCCAGGCGCTGGCTGACACCTTCGACCAAATCGCCATGGCCAACCCGAATGTGAAGGATGTCGTTACCTTCTCCGGTTTCGATATTCTCTCCAGTGCGGTGATCAGCAACAGCGGCCTGAGCTTCATCACCCTCAAGGACTGGAGCGAGCGTAAAGGCGCAGGGCAGGACTCCTTCTCCCTGGCGAACACCTTTCAAGGCATGAGCTTGATGGGGCTGGCGGATGGCTTTGTGGCTTCATTCAATCCACCGCCCATCCAGGGGATGTCCACCACAGGGGGACTGGAAGGGTATCTGCAAAACCGCAGCGGCAGCGATGCCAAAACCTTCTCGACAGAGGTTGAACATTTCTTGGCCGCAGCCAGAGAACGGCCTGAATTTGCCAGTGTCACCTCGACCTATCGCGCCAATGTCCCTCAGGTCTATCTGGATCTTGATCGGGAAAAAGCCAAGGCATTGGGGCTGCCCATCAATGCGGTGTTCGACACCATGCAGGCCACCTTCGGTCAGGTCTATGTCAACGACTTCAACCAGTTCGGTCGTACCTATCGGGTCCAGCTTCAGTCAGAAGCGGATTATCGCGCCACAAAGGGGGATATTAGCAACATCCATGTTCGCTCTGACAAGGGGGAGATGATCCCGCTCAGCAGCCTGGTGACAGTACGTGATGCCAGTGGCCCCGCGTTTGTTGAACGTTTCAATGTGTTCCCGGCAGCCAAGATCATGGCGCAGCCCGCCCCAGGTTACAGCTCGGGTCAGGCTATCGCGGCACTGGAAGAGGTGGCCAACAACACCCTCGGCAACGATGCCAGACTGGAGTGGACCGGCTCCGCCTATCAGGAGAAAGCGTCTGCAGGCAGTGCCGGCATGGCGTTTGGCTTCGGCATCGTGATGATCTTCCTCATTCTGGCCGCCCAGTATGAGCGCTGGAGCCTGCCGTTTGCGGTGATCACGGCCGTGCCGTTCGCCCTGTTCGGCGCCTTGTTCGCCACCTGGGCAGTCGGGCTGACCAACAACGTCTACTTCCAGATCGGGCTGGTGACGCTGGTGGGGCTGGCGGCCAAGAACGCCATCCTGATCGTCGAGTTCGCGGTGATGAAGCATGAGGAAGGCATGAGCATTGCCGAGTCGGCACTGGAGGCGGCGCGCCTGCGTTTTCGCCCGATTATCATGACCTCCCTCGCCTTTATCCTCGGCTGTATTCCTCTCGTCACCTCGAGTGGCGCAGGTGCAGCCAGCCGCCACGCCCTCGGCTGGCCGGTGATCGGCGGTATGATGGCGGCAACCTTCATCGCCATCTTCTTTATCCCGCTCTTCTTCCGCCTCATCATGGAGCGATCGAAGCGCCCCCGCGACCCTGCCCCCCAGAAGAAACAGTGAAACTAACCAGCCCCCGCCGATGCGGGGGCTTTTCTAGGCATACACGGCTCATCTGTCGCCCCTCTTTGCACCTCCATCTGCGCCCCCCTCCTCAGGCACACCGCAGGCGGGATCACAACCGCGCCGACTGGCTTGCTCTCACCTTGACCTTACTATGAAGGTAAGGTTTACAGTGACCCCATTCATTATCAGGACATGTCCATGCTGTCATCAAGATTGCCCACTGAGCGCATTGCCCGGCTGTTGCTGGCGCTCATGCTTGTTTGCAATCTCACCCTCTGCATCAGCTGGCACGGGATCGATGTCATCTCCTCCGCCATGGCGGCCGACAGCGACAACGCAACCATGAGCGCAACCGCGATGCAGGGGCTCGCCTGCCACACAATGGCATCCGATGATGGAGAGCAGGGCAATGCCATGAGCCAGGGGGAGTGCCAGATGCACGGCGGCCTCACCTCGCCAACAGGGACCGGCCTGCCACTGCTGGCCGTGCTACTGACCCTGCTCGCTCTCCCCCTGTTGCTGCTGCCCCATCTGGGGGGCGCCAGCCATCTGTTCGATCACTGGCTGCGGGATCCCTTTCTGCGATCTCGCGGTACTCACCCTCCCTCCTGGCCACGCCGACATCTGATGCTGTCGGTGCTGCACCATTAGAAAGCGCTTCTCTCGCGTGCTCGCGGCAAGGCTCATCTTGCCGCCTGCGCCCCCCTTGCCTGACCCTTTCACGACTGGCCCTGCCAGTCACAACAGGGAGCCGTGCGTCCGCTGACTCGTCAGCAACGCCCCGTTTACCGCCCCTGCCCGTGTGCGCTGCCGTGATAACAGCATGAGGCACATGTCACCACGGCAGCCCGGCGGCCTGACAGAAGAGAAGACATATGATGTCATCTGCCCGTATTCCCGGACACAGTGCCCAGCACTGCGCCGAATCAAGTGCCATCCGCCTCCCGCAGACAGGCGGTGTGCGATGAGCCAAAAACTGCTTCTCTCTGCCCTGCTGCTCGCCCTCGGGGCCGGTGGCGGCTACTGGGTAGCCAAACAGACAACCGACGGTGCCACCGCCAAAAAGCAGACGCCGATCTATTGGGTCAACCCCATGGATCCCCGCGACAAGCGTGATGCCCCCGCCAAGGACAACATGGGGATGGACTTTATCCCCGTCTATGAGGAAAAACAGGGTGGATCGCCAGGCACCGTCACCATCAGCCCCCAGATCCAGCAGAACCTGGGGGTGCGGCTGGCCAAGGTGGAGAGGCTGCCCATCCACCAGCAGATCGAGACGGTGGGTTACGTCGGCTATGACGAAGACAGGCTGGAGGCGATCAACACCCGCATGGCAGGCTGGATCCGCACCCTCGCCATCAAGAGCGAAGGGCAGAATGTTGCCAAAGGAACCCTACTCTACGAGATCTACGCCCCGGAGCTGGTCAACGCCCAGCATGAGTACCTGATGGCGCTCAATACCAGCAACCCGCTGCTGCTGCGCGCCGCCGAGGGCAAGCTCAGGTCCCTGCAGGTACCAGCGGATCAGATTGCCGCCCTCAAGCGCAGCCGTCAGGTGCGCGACACCATTGCCATCTATGCCCCCAGCAGCGGCTATGTCTCGGAGCTCAACGTGCGCGAGGGGCAGTATGTGGAGCCCGCCGCGGCGCTGTTCAACATCAGTACCCTGCAGCAGGTGTGGGTCAGTGCCGAGGTGTTCGAACGGCAGGCGGCCCAGCTGAAGGTGGGGGATCCGGTCACCATGACCCTGGATTACGCCCCCGGCCGCCGCTGGGAGGGCCGGGTGGATTACCTCTATCCGACCCTGGATGCTGCCACCCGCACCCTCAAGGTGCGGCTGCGCTTTGACAACCCGGATGAGTTCTTGAAACCCAATATGTTCGCCAAGGTGGCCATCCGCACTGGCAACGGCGCACCACAGTTGGTGGTGCCGAGCGAAGCGGTGATCCGCACCGGCAGTCAGGACAGGCTGGTGCTGGCGCTGGGGGATGGCAACTTCAAGTCGGTGGCCGTCACCCTCGGCCCCCAGTTTGGCGACAGGGTGGCCATCAAGGCGGGGGTGGAAGCGGGCGACAGCATAGTCCGCTCGGCCCAGTTCCTGCTCGATTCGGAATCGGCCATCGACTCGGACTTCCAGCGCATGACGGCGGTGCGCCCGGCGCAGGTGTGGACGCAAGGGACTGTACAGAGCATCGACCTGGCCAACCGCACCCTGATGGTGGCCCACCAGCCCATTCCCGAGTGGCAGTGGCCCGCCATGGAGATGGAGTTCACCGTGGCGGATGGAGTGGACATTGCTCGGCTCGCCCAAGGGCAAACCCTCCATCTGCAGGTGATGCAGGAGGAGGATGAGTACCTCATCACCACCATCCATCAGGAGAAGGCCCCGGCCAGCGGCCACGCTCCGGTGCAGGCAAAGGATGAGATGGAAGGCATGGACCCTGGCCAGCATGATATGGGAGCCAAGCCATGATCCCCTCGATCTCTTGCCGCTTTACTAGCAACCATCTCCTGCCGTTCACTCCACGCCAAGAGGGAGGAGCCAGAGCATGATCCCTTCCATCATTCGCTGGTCGGTGGGCAACCGCTTTCTGGTGCTGCTGTTGACCGTCATGCTCACCGCCTGGGGGCTCTGGTCGGTCAAGCAGACCCCGGTGGATGCCCTGCCGGATCTCTCCGACGTGCAGGTGATCATCAAGACCGCCTACCCGGGACAGGCCCCCCAGGTGGTGGAGGATCAGGTCACCTATCCGCTCACCACCGCCATGCTGGCGGTGCCGGGGGCGACCACGGTGCGCGGCTACTCCTTCTTCGGTGACTCCTTCGTCTATGTGCTGTTTGACGACAGCACCGATCTTTACTGGGCCCGCGCCCGGGTACTGGAGTATTTAAGCCAGGTGGCCCCCAATCTGCCCGCCTCCGCCCGCCCCCAGCTCGGCCCCGATGCCACCGGGGTAGGCTGGGTCTATCAATACGCATTGGTGGACAGAACCGGCAAGCATGACTTGAGCGAGCTCACCTCGCTGCAAAACTGGTTCCTTAAGTACGAGCTGCAAACCGTCAATGGCGTCTCCGAGGTCGCCACCGTCGGCGGCATGGTGCGCCAGTATCAGGTGCGGGTCGACCCGGACAAGCTGCGCGCCTACGGCATCCCGATATCCCTTATCGAGACGGCCATCAAGCAGGGCAATCAGGAGACAGGCGCCTCCGTCATCGAGATGGCGGAAGCGGAGTACATGGTGCGCTCAAATGGCTATTTGAAGAGCGTGGAAGACCTCAAGCAGATCCCGCTCGGCACCACTGTGCGCGGCGCCCCGCTGCTGCTGGGTGATGTGGCGGATGTGGTCACCGGCCCCCAGATGCGGCGTGGTATTGCCGAACTCAACGGCGAGGGGGAAGTGGTGGGTGGCATCATTGTGATGCGCTATGGCGAGAATGCCCAGCGCACCATCGACGGGGTCAAGGCGCGGCTGGCGGAGCTGAAAAGCAGCCTGCCACAGGGGGTCGAAGTCGTCACCGTCTACGACAGATCCGATCTTATCCAGCGTGCCATCGACAACCTCTCCGGCAAGCTGCTGGAGGAGTTCGCCGTGGTGGTGCTGGTCTGTCTGGCCTTCCTGTTCCACCTGCGCTCGTCACTGGTGGTAGTCATCACCTTGCCCATCGCCATTCTGGTGGCCTTTATCGTCATGCACCTGCAGGGGATCAACGCCAACATCATGTCGCTCGGCGGCATTGCCATCGCCATCGGCGCCATGGTCGATGGCGCCATCGTGATGATCGAGAACGTCCACAAACACATGGAGCGAGAGGCACTCACCGACAAGAACCGCTGGCGCATCATCACAGAGGCGAGCATAGAGGTGGGGCCCGCCATCTTCTTCTCCCTGCTGATCATCACCATGAGCTTTTTGCCAGTGTTTGCGCTGGAGGCGCAGGAGGGGCGGATGTTCCATCCACTCGCCTACACCAAGACCTACGCCATGGCGGCGGCGGCCGGGCTATCCATCACGCTGGTGCCGGTACTCATGGGCTACTTTATCCGCGGCAAGGTGCTGGCCGAACAAGCCAACCCTCTCAACCGGATGCTGACCCGCAGCTATATTCCGCTGCTCAAGGCCGTGCTGGCACGCCCGAAAACCACGCTCATGCTGGCGGCGGTGGTGACGGTAGCGGGCTTCTGGCCGCTCAAGCATCTGGGCTCAGAGTTTATTCCGCCGCTCGATGAGGGGGACATCATGTACATGCCCACCACCGCGGCCAATATCTCGGTGGGCAAGGCGCGGGAGATCTTGCAGCAGACCGACAAGCTCATTCGCACCGTGCCCGAGGTGCAGAACGTGTTCGGCAAGGCGGGGCGCGCCGAGACCGCCACCGATCCCGCCGATCTGGTGATGATGGAGACCAGCATCCAGCTCAAGCCCCGGGATCAGTGGCGCCCCGGCATGACACCAGAGAAACTCAAAGAGGAGCTCGACGCCCTCATCCGCTTCCCCGGCCTCACCAATGCCTGGCTGCCCCCCATCAAGACCCGCATCGACATGCTGGCGACCGGTATCAAGACCCCGGTCGGCATCAAGATTGCGGGGCCAGATCTCAATGTCATTGAGCAGCTAGGCCAGCAGCTTGAGCAGATCGTCGGCAAGGTGGATGGCACTGCGTCCGTCTACGCCGAACGGGTGGCCGGTGGCCGCTACGTCAAGGTGGATATCGACCGGCTGAAGGCGGCGCGCTACGGCCTCAACATCGCCGACGTGCAGGCGGTGCTCGCCACCGCAGTGGGCGGCATGGAGGTGGGGCAAACCATCGAAGGGCGCGAGCGCTACCCCATCAACCTGCGCTACCCCCAGAGCTATCGCGACTCGGTGGCCAGTCTCGAGCTGTTGCCGGTGGTGACTCCGAGCGGCGCGCGCATCGCGCTGGCGGACGTGGCCCGGGTCTACATCAGCGACGAAGCCCCCATGCTGCGCAGTGAAAATGCGCGGCTCAACGGCTGGGTCTACGTCGATATTCGCGGCCGCGACATCGGCTCTTTCGTCGATGAAGCCAAGGCCGAGGTGAGCAAGCAGCTGGTGCTGCCGGCGGGTTATGCCCTCACCTGGTCGGGTCAGTACGAATACATGGAGCGAGCCAAGGCGCGCCTCGCCTACGTGGTGCCGCTCACGGTCGCCATTATCGTGCTGCTGCTCTATCTGGCGTTTCGCCGCGTTCAAGAGGTGCTGCTCATTCTCACCACCTTGCCGCTGGCGGTAGTGGGCGGGATCTGGACCCTCTGGCTGCTCGACTTCAACCTCTCAGTAGCGGTCGGGGTGGGCTTTATCGCTCTGGCTGGCGTCGCGGTGGAGACAGGCGTCTTGATGCTGGTCTACCTCAACCACGCCTGGGATGAGCTGGTGGCCAGCGGCAAACCAGACAAGGCGGGTCTGCACCAGGCGGTGATCCAGGGCGCCGCCCTGCGCCTGCGCCCCAAGATGATGACGGTGGTGACCATCATCGCGGGCCTGTTGCCCATCATGTGGAGCCAGGGCACCGGCTCAGAGGTAATGCAGCGCATCGCCGCGCCGATAATCGGCGGCATGGTGAGCGCGCTGGTGCTGACCCTCTTGGTGCTGCCGGCCGCCTACTACCTGTGGCGCAGCCGCAGCCTTGGCAAGACCGAGAACCAGCAAGCCGAATAACCCGATTTCACACCCTTTTTTAATCAACGAAGAATTTGAATAAACAACTGAAGGAAAACATCATGAACTACAAGACGCTGACCCTGACATTGCTGCTTGGGCTTGCCTCTCTCCAGGCCCAGGCCAAGATGACCATGAACCACGAGGGGCACGATATGTCCCAGATGGAGGGGATGGACATGCAGGCGACGCAAGAGCGGGTGATGACCAAGGGGGTTATCACCCGCCTCGATCAAGCCAGCGGCAAGGTGGGGCTCAAACACGAGGCGATAGAGAAACTCAAGATGCCCCCCATGACCATGGTGTTCCTGCTGGCGGATCCCGCTCTGACCAAGGGGTTCAAGGTGGGGGATGCGGTGAGCTTTCGCGTCGAGAACCCGGCTGGCAAGCTGACGGTCACCCAGTTGCAGAAACGGTAACACTAGCAACAGTAAAACGGCGGGATCTTTGCGCCGTGTTACTGTCCTCTTTCCGGCACCCGGATCCCGCTTATCCCTCACCGCAGGCGGATTACCCGTTCGGGTAAGCCTTGGCTATGTTGGCCTGCGCCACCCCCATCAGCTGGGCCGTGATGTCCTGCAAGACATAGAGATCCCGCCGCCGGGTCCAGGGTTGAGCGGATTGCTCGTCATACCAGACGGGCAGTTCGATCCCCTCCGGAGCATGGCTCGCCACCTTGCGGGCCCGACAGGTCATGATGCAGCGTTTGACGTGATCGCGATGACCGATAACAGCCGCCGTGCCGAGGGTGGCGGGATCACCACCGGCATAATCCCTGACGATGGCCTCGACCACCCCGTCAGTGCTCAGATAGACCAACTTGCCGTCGGCATCCCAGTAAGGCTCAATGGAGATGACGTCCCTGGCCGGAATATCCGGATAGCGGGCCGAGTCGAGGTAACGGGCTATCTCCCACTGCACATACATAGGCATGGCTTTTTGTCGGTAGAGGGCTGCGCAACAGGCGGCCAGGGCCTCGTTCATGGGGCCGGGCTTGGCCAGCTCATCCGGGTTGCCGGAGTCGTTGGGGCGATTGCCAAAAGCAAAGGCGATCAGGGTGCTGGTGTCTGCTATCGCAATCGAGGGCGGCGTCATGTTGAAATTGGCCTCCTCGATGAAGGGACGCAGCTGGCGGGCCGTGTTCTCATCCTTCAGCTCGGCCGTCAACCTGTCAGTCAGGGTGGTACTAAAGTCAGCCGTGATCCCTTCGCTGTCGTTGCTGCTGTTGCACCCTGCGAGGGTGGTGGCCAGGGGGGCACTCAACAGCCCCAGGGTAACTCTGCGTCTGCACTTGTCCATAACGGCTCCTTTTAATGGTATTCACGGCTAAATATCAGCTCGTTGGAATCCATACCGTACTGAAAAAATGCGTCAAAACAAGTCAGAATGAGATGTAGGTGGGCATAACCTGTGCTGCTTCACGTTTTACGCACAAATCGCAAGTAATTCCTTACGATTCAATTGGTTGCAGTAATGTAAAAACACGCAACATGACACAGGCAGACCGCCAGTCAGGGGCAGCCGCGAATGTGCGCGATGAAGGCATCCATCTGCTCACGACCGCAGGCCGGGTTCATGAAGACCGCTGTGTCCCCTGCGATATAGGTGTACTTGCCGCACGCGTCGTCGTCAAAGTGGGCGATGGCCTCCACCCGGTTGGTGGAAATCCCACCTTGCCGCGCCAGGTAAAGAGGCTGCGGTGATAACCGCTGTTGCGTGGCAGCCGCGCCTTGTGGGCCGTGGCCGGGCTACACACCAGCGCGAAGGCGACTGCGGAAGTAGTGGGCATTGTGCCGGCAGTGGGCTGCACGGTGCGCTCCCCCCGGGTAGTTGAGCACCGCATAGGCATCGAACAGAGCCGTGGCGTCGGCCGGCAACAAGGCGCCGTTGAGCGCCTCTTTTGATGTGCTGCCCGGACAGGAAAAAACCTCAGCGCAACGCGGCCAGCAACCAGCGGGATAGCTCGTCCAGCTCGGCTTGTTGGGCCGGAAAATCGGCCTGCAATTGCGACAGCAGCGCCGCTATGGCCTCGCGGCGATAGGCAAGGCCAACCAGCCGTTCGGCCAGCGCATCCAGCGGCGCCGGATCCAGACTGTCGCTGAAGATCTGCGCCCGGCCTATGACCCCCTTGTCCACATCGAAATGGAGCTCAGCCCCGCCCCAGTCGAAACGCTCGTCCAGCTGATGACTGAACGCAGGCGCATGACCAAAATTCCACTCCCAGCTGCGCTGGCGGGCGAAGGTCTCGGCAAATCCGGGCAGGTCCGGCATCCGCTCGGGGGAGATGTGTTCAGGCAGAACGCGCTCGCCGTAATGGGTAAAAAAGGCCTCACAGAGGGCATGACTCAGCTGGTTGTGATCGATACCGGGTAGCAGCTCGCACAAGTTGGCCACCCGGCTGCGCACCGAGCTGATACCCTTGGCCGCCAACTTCTTGGGATCTGGATTGAGGTAATTGGCGAGCCGACCCAGATCGGCATCCAGCAGCAGGGTGCCATGATGAAAGCCGCGATCTTGCGTCTCCCGATAGGCCGAGCCCGACACCTTGCGATCCCCGTCCGGGGTCGCCACCAGCAGATCGTTGCGCCCGGAGGCAAAGGCACTCACCCCAAGCCGCTGCAAGGCGGACAACACGATGGCGGTGGAGATACTCTTGTCATAGCCGGGCTTGCCCGCCATGAAGGTGAAGCAGCTGTTGCCAAGGTCGTGAAACACGGCACCGCCCCCACTGCTGCGCCGCGCCAGGGTCACGCCGTCCTCCTCCATCCGGCGGGTATTGCACTCCTTCCAAGGATTTTGGGCGCGGCCAATCACCACCGTATTGGCGTTGCGCCACAGGAAGAGCACCCGCTGGTTCGGGTCCATCTGGCGAAAGATGCACTCCTCCACCGCCAGGTTGAACAAGGGATCATGAGAGTCAGACAACAAAAGACGCAATCGGGACATGATAGAGCCTCAGCGAGAAGGTAAAGCCCTTATCATAACACCGCAGGCGACCAGGTTTGGGTCCTTGCCAGCTTGCGTCCATGGTTACCGAGTAACAACCGAATGGGATCAATCCGGATACATTCCCACAGCATCAGAAAAGTTTCTTTTGATACGGCGACACAGCTTGACGCATTGCGCCGAAAAAAAAGCAGTCACTCACTATTACTGAGGTAAATAGCAGATAAATACGACTAAAATGCGACCATTTTAATAGGCCATATGGCTCCTTAGTTATTCGCATAATTGACAAAAATACCGAGCATGAAAGCTAAACGTGATAAACGACACAGACATCACTTTTTTTGTCACGGATCCCTGATTCCAGCGCCCTTTCGCCCCCTTGCGGGCAACAAGGAATTATTTGACGCTAGGATCGACCCCGTCTCCCGAGAAGAATGTATATGACAGGCGTAAATTCCTCCCTTCATCGTTTGCTCTGGTATCTGCCAATGCTGGGTTCGGCGATCTTCTACAGCGTCACCTCTCTGCCCCTGAGGGCGGCAGAGCAGGTCGTTGTGCAACTGCCATGGCAACATCAGTTCCAGTTCGCCGGTTATTACGCCGCCCAGTTCAAGGGCTTTTATCGTGATGCTGGTCTGAATGTCGCACTGCGCGCCGCCACGCCGCAGACCAATGTGGTCAACGAGGTGGTGTCGGGCCATGCCCAGTTCGGGATCAGCGGCAGCGACTTGCTGCTCGCCCGTGCCGCAGGTCGTCCGGTCGTGGTACTGGCGGCCATGCTGCAACACTCGCCGCTGGTCCTGATCTCCCTGGAACGGCCCGACATATTGCAACCCTCGGCGCTCGCGGGAAAACGCCTGATGCTGGAGCCTGGCTCCAAGGAGCTGCTGGTCTATCTCAGCCGCCATGCCCAACCACACAGCTGGACCAAACTGCCTTATGAACAGGGGCTGCAGGCCTTGCTGACCGGAAAGGTGGATGCCATCAGCGCCTACAGCACCACAGAGCCCTTTCAGCTAGCCCAGATGGGGCTCTCCTACCGGGTGTTCTCCCCCCGCGATATCGACGTTGACTTCTACGGCGACAATCTGTTTACCTCGGAGCATGAGCTGACGAGCAGGCCGGAGCGGGTCTATGCGTTCCAGCAGGCCAGCCTCAAGGGATGGCGTTACGCCATGGAAAACCCGGAGGAGATGATCAACTGGATCATGGAGAACTATCCCAGCGGTTACGGCCGTGAGCAGCTGGAGTTCGAAGCCCGTGAAACCAGGGAGCTGATGCAGCCAGATCTTATCGCGCCCGGCTACATGCAACCCGAGCGATGGCAGCAGATCGCCAGGACCTATCTGGAGGCGGGCTTGCTCAGCTCCCTGCCCGATCTGGAGCGCTTCCTCTACAACCCGGACCGGGAGCGCATGCGCCAGCTGCGGCTGCTGTTCGACAAGAGCGTGGCCGTCGCCATGCTGATCACCTTCACCCTGCTGACTCTGCTCGGCATCTTCTGCCATCTCTATCTGCGTCTGCGTCAGGAGGCCCGGGATCGGCTGAGGCTCACCCGTGAACTGGCCCAGAGCGAAGAGCACTACCGGTTCGTGGCGGAGAACAGCGCAGACGTTATCTGGACCATGGATACCGCCACTCTGCGCCTTCGCTATGTCAGCCCGGCCATCCAGCCCCTGAGCGGCTATGAGGCGCTCGACATCCTCGGCCTGCCCCTCAAGCTGCTGATCCCGGAAACCTCCAGAAAACAGCTGCGCGATGAGCTCAGTGACTCCCTCGCCGCCTGGCAACGGGGCGACCACAAGCAGACCCGCTGCGTGATCCGCACCCAAGTGAGGCACAAGGAGGGACATCTGGTGGCAACCGAGACCATCACCACCTTGCACGGCAACGAGCAAGGCCAGCCCGATGCCATCCTGGGGGTCACCCGCGACATCACGGAACGCGCCGCCAGCGAGGAGATGATGCATCGCCTCGCCTTCTATGATCCGCTCACCAACCTGCCCAACCGTCGCCTGTTGCAACTGCGGCTGACAGAGGCCATGGCCGATGAGGGGAGAGAGCTGGCGCTGATGTTCATCGATCTGGATCACTTCAAACCGATCAATGACACCTTTGGTCATGAGACCGGGGATGTGCTGCTCAACATGGTGGCCGAACGCATGCGCCACTGCGTGCGGGAACAAGATCTGGTGGCCCGTCTCGGGGGAGATGAGTTCGTGATCCTGCTGCCCGATACCCGTGACGAGGCGCTGGCGGTGGCGGATCATCTGCACCAGAGCCTGCGTCATCCGTTCCGGATGGATGAAGAGCAGGAGTTGCGGATCTCCAGCAGCATAGGAGTGGCGCTCTACCCGGAACATGGCACGGATCCGAAGACCCTGATGCACCATGCCGATCAGGCCATGTATCAGGCCAAGGGACGGGGCCGTGGCCGGGTCTGCCTGTTTACCGCCGGGCTGGATCCCGAACTGGGTTCACTGCTGTGGCAAAACAGCCACGAGTGTGGCCATCCCCGCATCGATGCCGAGCATCGCCAGCTCTTCGTGCTGACCAACCGGCTACTGGAGCGCATGAAAGACAACTGCGAGCACCCGGCACTCTATCTGGAAAGCCTGGAAGGGTTGTTTGAGATGGCGCGCCACCACTTCGCCTTCGAGGAGCAGGTGCTGGCCGAGCTGGACTATGCCGAGCTGGCCAGCCACCAGCAGGACCACCAGCGGCTGCTGCACAGAGCAAGCCAGCTGATGACCGCCGCCAGGGCCGGCGAGCTTGGCAACGACGAATTGCTCAACTTCATCATTCAGGAGCTGGTTGTCGGCCACATGAGCCAGGCCGACCGACGCTACTTCCCACTGATGAAAGGACGCTGACTCAGCGCGCCCGCCACCTGAAGGTGTGACAGGAGGGGCTACCCGGGTGGCCCTCTCGCGATTGCGCCTTCCTGACCCCTGCACGGGTGCCGGGACGGCGGGATCATGGCGCCAAGGGATCAGGTGCTGCGGGCTTGCCGCCGCGTCATCCATACCCTGTCCACCAGCAGGATCCCGCTCACCATGGCCGCCACAAACAACAATATCATGGGCTGCCCGCTGGAAATGAGACTCAAGGCTGGCCCTGGGCAGATGCCCGCCAAGCCCCATCCGATGCCGAACAGGGCCGAGCCACCGATGAGGCGACTGTCCACCTGCCGAGCCAGGCTGAACGAATATGGCTCACCAAGCAGGCTCTGGCGGCTCGGTTTGACCAGCAGAAAGTAGCCAGGCATGAACACCAGCAGGGCGCCCCCCATCACGAAGGCCAGGCTGGGATCCCAGGTGCCCGCCACGTCGAGAAAGCCGATGACCCGCACCGGATCCACCATGCCGGAGATGGCAAGGCCGAGCCCGAACAGCAGACCGGCCAACAGACTGATAAAGAGTTTCATCTCATCGCCTCGTTACAACAGATGCAGGGTGACAAACACGGTGAGGGCACCGGTTGCCATGAAAGTGAGGGTGGCAAGGATGGATCGCACCGAGAGCCGCCCCATGCCACAGATGCCATGACCACTGGTGCAACCATTGCCAAGACGGGTACCGACCCCAACCAGCAGCCCCGCCAGCAACACCAGCGGCCAGGCCGGCAGGGTATCGAGGCTCGGCAGCCGGGCCCAGTTCAGGCGAAACGCCAGCCAGGCACCCGCCCCCAATCCCAGCAGAAACAGCCAGCACCAGGCGTGCCTGTGTTCCATGGCTGCCGCCAACATGCCGCTGATCCCGGCCACCTTGCCGTTGAACAGCATCAGCATCAGGGCGGAGAGCCCCACCAGCATGCCCCCGGCCAGGGCAAGCAACCATTGGGTTTCAAACATCAGGACACCTCGTCGTCTTGGGAGTGGCAAAAATGGGTGCGCAACAGGGCCAGCACATTCACCGCCCCGCTGGCATACCGAGTCATCTCATCGAGATGTGTGCATCGGCATAAATTAGCAGTTGCTTATATTAAGCTTTATTCTATAAATAAAACCTAAATTAGCAATATCTAATTTTATGAGGGCGTGAACCGTCGGCATGGCCGTGGATCATGGCTGGCTCCTGGGGGGTTAAGACCTTGGCCGGGCAGGTATGGAGGTAGCCAAGCGACTCAGATTATTGACAAACTTGTATCTAAATATTGCTGAACGTGGATAAGGCTTTACCTCATTGCTCTGGATGAGTACCATTTGGCCGTTCATCAACAGCGGAGACCATCAGTGGGCAATTCATCAAGTGACAGTTGTAGACCGACCCAATCAGTCGGCACCCTGGTCGCGAGATAGCCGCAGGTCTTCCTCTGCCGCGCTCTCGCAACCCTGCGAGAAGCGGAAATCCACTCCCCTCTTCTCTTTTTACACTTGACGTCAGGTGACCCAAGCCCAGGCCTGGACACCTTGCCTGCATAGTTTCTGCTTCCCACAAGGAGGCTGCTATGCGTTTTATTTCAACCAAATCTGGATCCACTCAGACTCGTCCCCTGCTGAGCAAGTTCGGCCGTGGTTTGTGGCCACTCTGGCTGCGCCCCAAACCGGATCAGCACCACTACAGGTTGCAGATCCGTTGTCAGGATCGCGCCGACATGGAGCGAGTGCTCGACATGGTGACTCATACCCTGCAACCGGCCGGGCTGCGTCCCATGCAGTCCCTGAGGCCAGGGCGCAGCGGGGGTCGGGAGCTGGTGCTCAATCTGTACTGCACACCGCCCCAGCGCCGTTACCTGGTGCAGTTCGTGCACCAGGTCGGGGTCGCCCATCCGGTGCGCTGGGAGCTGCATCCCCGTCACGACGCCGAGCCCCTGCTCAACTAACCGGGATGGGGTATATCGGGGCCAGCCATGCTGGCCCCTTTACATCTGACCCGGCTATCTGCACACCATTCTAAGCGCAGGCCTGTTTGACCGTGGCCCGTTGTCATTTCCCATGATGGCCTTCACCGCGCGCACCTCTGCAATTCATCAGGCATGCCCATTGGGCCTCGCCGAAGGCCATCTCAAACCAGAAGGAGTACGCCATGAGAATGTGGCAGCAACTTGACATAATTTCCCTGCTCGACACCCTGGCCAGCCTCCTGCTGGCCTTTGTGCTGGGCTGTCTGGTCGGGCTGGAGCGTCAGTACCGCCAACGTACCGCGGGCCTTCGCACCAACGTGCTGGTCGCCGTGGGGGCGGCCCTGTTCGTCAGTCTGGCCCAGCGCATCTATGACCTGCACGGCGGCAACTACAACGTGGTCCATGTGGTGGCCTATATCGTCTCCGGCATCGGCTTTCTCGGCGCCGGTGTCATCATGCGTGAGTCGGGCAATATCCGCGGCATCAACACAGCAGCCACCCTGTGGGGCGTGGCGGCTGTGGGGGCAGCCAGCGGGGCCGGGCTTGCGATGGAGGCAGTGCTCGGCGCCCTCTTCGTGCTGGCCGCCAACACCCTGCTGCGCCCCCTGGTCAACCAGATCAACCGCCGTCCGGTGGACAATACCGATACCGAGGTGACTTACAGGGTCACGGCCCTCGCCCAGCGCGGGTATCAGAAGGAGGTGCTGCACTGGCTCGAAGAGATGATGGAACAGGCCAACTACCCCTTGAGCGAGCTGGACATAGAGCCGTTCGGTGAACAGGATCTGGAGATCTCCGCTGTGCTGCTGGCCACCTCCATCGACGGCAACGAGCTGGATGCCCTGATGGTGAAACTGGCCATTCATCCCCATATCAAGCAGGTGTTCTGGCGCGCCAGCACCACGGATTGAAAAATGAGGCGCACCGTAAAGAGGCGCAAAAAAAGCCGGCACAGAGGCCGGCTTTGCTGGGATGCGCTGAGATCAGCGGGTCAGATCGTCGAAGAAGCGTTTCACCCCTTCGAAGAAGCCTTCCGATTTCGGCTTGTGGGTCTTGGCAGCGGCACCGCTGAACGACTCGTCCAGCTGGCGCAGCAGCTCTTTTTGGGACTCGGTCAGCTTGACCGGGGTCTCGACCACCACCTTGCACATCAGATCTCCCACCTGGCCGGAGCGCACGGACTTGACGCCCTTGCCCCGCATGCGGAACATCTTGCCGGTCTGGGTCTCGGGAGTGACCTTCAGCTTGACACGGCCATCCAGGGTCGGCACTTCAATCTCGCCGCCGAGCGCGGCGGCGGTGAAGCTGATCGGCACCTCGCAGTAAAGGTTGTTGCCGTCACGCACGAAGATCTCGTGTTCCTTGACGTGTACCTGAACGTAGAGATCTCCGGCCGGTGCGCCAGCTTCCCCCGCCTCCCCTTCGCCGGAGAGACGGATGCGATCACCGGTATCGACGCCCGCCGGAATTTTCACTGACAGTGTCTTGGTCTTCTGGTAACGACCATCGCCATGGCACTTACGGCACGGATCCTTGATGATCTTGCCGCGACCGTGACAGTGCGGACAGGCTTGCTGCACCGCAAAGAAGCCCTGACGCATCTGCACCTGACCGGCTCCGTGGCAAGTCGGGCACGTCTGGGCATGGCTGCCGGTGTGAGCACCCGAGCCGTTGCAGACCTCGCAGTGGACCAGAGTCGGTACCTTGATCTCCTTGGAGACACCGCGCACAGCTTCTTCCAGGGTCAGCTCCATGGTGTAGCGCAGGTCGGAACCCCGGGCAGGACCACGACGACCACCGCCGTTGCGGCCACCAAAGATGTCGCCAAAAATGTCGCCGAACGCATCACCGAAATCGGCTCCACCGCCAAAGCCACCGTGGCCACCGCCACCCTGGCTCTGATCCACGCCAGCATGACCGTACTGGTCATAACGGGCCCGCAGATTTTCGTCGGTCAGGACCTCATAGGCTTCCTTGACCTCTTTAAACTTCTCTTCGGATACGGCATCACCCTGGTTGCGATCCGGGTGAAACTTCATCGCCAGACGCTTGTACGCCTTCTTGATCTCGCGCTCATCGGCATCTTTCGATACCCCGAGCACTTCATAGAAATCGCGCTTTGACATACTGATCCTGTTGCTACGTAAACAGTTATGCAGACGGGCGTTGGTCACCCAACGCCCGTAAATTCATCGTTCAAGCCGATGGGTAGAGCGAGCTCTACCCATCTGGGTGTGGCTTATTTCTTCTCGTCTTTCACTTCTTCGAACTCGGCGTCGACCACGTCGTCGTCAGCCTTGGCAGAAGAAGAGGACTGGCCGGCATCGGCGCCAGCACCCTGAGCCTGGGCTTGCTGCTGGGCAATTTCCATCAGCTTCTGGGAGGCTTCCATCAGCGCCTGTTGCTTGGCTTCGATGACAGCCTTGTCGTCACCCTTGATGACGGCTTCCAGCTCGCTCAATGCAGTCTCGATCTTGGTCTTGTCGTCGGCAGGCAGGGCGTCACCGGCTTCGGTTACCTGCTTGCGGACCGAGTGGACCAGACCGTCAGCCTGGTTGCGGGTCTGCACCAGCTCTTCAAACTTCTTGTCTTCAGCCGCGTTGGCTTCCGCCTCGCGTACCATGCGTTCGATCTCTTCATCAGACAGACCGGAGGAAGCCTGGATGGTGATCTTCTGCTCCTTGTTGGTCTCCTTGTCTTTGGCAGAGACGTGCAGGATGCCGTTGGCATCGATATCGAAGGTCACTTCGATCTGCGGCAGGCCACGCTGAGCCGGACGGATACCTTCCAGGTTGAACTGGCCCAGGGACTTGTTGTCGCTGGCGCGCTTGCGCTCACCCTGCAGCACGTGAATGGTCACGGCAGACTGGTTGTCTTCGGCAGTGGAGAACACCTGGGACTTCTTGGTCGGGATAGTGGTGTTCTTCTCGATCAGCGCCGTCATCACGCTGCCCATGGTTTCAATACCCAGAGAGAGCGGGGTCACGTCCAGCAGCAGTACGTCGGTCTTCTCACCGGATAGTACGGCACCCTGGATGGCAGCACCCATGGCCACGGCTTCGTCCGGGTTGACGTCTTTACGCGGCTCTTTGCCAAAGAACTCGGCAACGGTCTTTTGCACCATCGGCATGCGGGTCTGACCGCCTACCAGGATGACGTCGTCGATCTCGCCAACGGCCAGACCTGAGTCTTTCAGGGCGGTACGAACCGGCTCGAGCGAGTCTTTCACCATGTCTTCCACCAGGGATTCCAGCTTGGCGCGGGTCACCTTGATGTTCATGTGCTTCGGACCTGTGGCATCTGCAGTGATATACGGCAGGTTCACGTCGGTCTGCTGGGCAGAAGAGAGCTCAATCTTGGCTTTCTCGGCGGCATCTTTCAGACGCTGCAGAGCCAGCTGGTCGTTGCGCAGGTCGATGCCCTGCTCACGCTTGAACTCGTCGACCAGATAGTTGATGACACGGTTGTCGAAGTCTTCACCACCCAGGTGGGTGTTACCGTTGGTCGCCAGGACTTCGAAGGTGGTCTCGCCTTCGACTTCGTCGATCTCGATGATGGAGATATCGAAAGTACCGCCACCCAAGTCATATACGGCAACCTTGCGCTCGCCCTTGACCTTGTTCACGCCGTAAGCAAAAGCAGCAGCAGTCGGTTCGTTGATGATGCGTTTTACATCCAGACCCGCGATGCGACCGGCATCTTTGGTCGCCTGACGCTGGGCATCGTTGAAGTAGGCTGGCACTGTGATAACGGCTTCGGTCACAGGCTCGCCCAGGTAATCCTCGGCGGTCTTCTTCATCTTCTTCAGCACTTCGGCAGAGATCTGCGGCGGTGCCATTTTCTTGCCCTTCACTTCAACCCAGGCATCGCCATTGTCAGCCTTGGCGATGGCGTACGGCATGATCTTCAGGTCACGCTGTACTTCTTCATCTTCGAAACGGCGACCGATCAGACGCTTGATGGCGAACAGGGTGTTCTTCGGGTTGGTGATGGCCTGACGCTTGGCCGGCTGACCAACCAGGATCTCGCCATCATCGGCATAGGCAATGATGGACGGAGTAGTACGATCGCCTTCTGCGTTCTCGATCACGCGAGCAGTGTCGCCATCCAGAATAGCGACGCAGGAGTTGGTAGTACCCAGGTCAATACCGATGATTTTACCCATTTGACGAATCTCCAAATACTTTGAATAAACTGGCGAGGTACTCGCCTTAATACGTTAACGGCTAGGTGGGGGCAGCCAGTGTGGCTTTCAAGCTCCCGGCATCAAATTTTTTGTGCCGCCGCGACCTTGCAACCTATATGGGGTCTCAAGTTGACGCTTCAAGCCCCGCCCTCAAAAAACCGCGCATTCTTGCCCTGTTTACGGGCAAATGCTTGCCAAATGGCGCCATTTAATACGCATAATGGCGCCGCGACGAATAAAAAGCCCGCCGAGCGGCGGGCTCAGCACTACAATGGTACTCAGGCCGGTGCCTTGGAGACCATCACCATGGCCGGACGGATCACCCGACCGTTGAGGTCGTAGCCCTTCTGCATCACAGCGATGACGGTGTTCGGTGCCACATCGGCACTCGGCACCATGCTCATCGCCTGATGGGCGTTGGGATCGAACGGCTGATTGAGCGGATCCAGCGGATTCAGACCAAACTTGCCCACCGAGCTCTGCATGGACTTGAGGGTCAGCTCGACCCCTTCGATCATGGGCTTGAGGGCATCGTTCTCTTTGTCGGCCAACTCGATGGCGCGCTCCAGGTTGTCCAGCACCGGCAGCAGTTCGCCAGCGAATTTCTCCAGCGCGAACTTGTGAGCCTTCTCCACGTCCTGAGCGGCACGGCGACGCAGGTTTTCCATCTCGGCGACGGCGCGAATGGCGCGCTCACGCTCTTCGAGGGAGGCCTGCTGGGCAGCTTCCAGCTGCGCTTCCAGTTCGGCAATGCGGGCCTGCTCGGCTGTCACTTCACTGTCTACATCGGTCGGCTCGACTGGCTGGACTTCCACTTGCTCCATCGCTTCAACTTTTTGTTCTTCGTGGTTCATGACATCTCCAATTTCAGGGTTGCTTGTTAGGGTCTGTTGACATCCGGGTGCGCGACAAGTCGGTAACAGACCCTGTAATGGCGCTATTATGGGGACGCAGCCTCGGCTTTCAAGGGGAAAAGGGCGCTATCGTCGCCAATGAGCCGAGCTAACGGGTAAATTGCCACTTTTCATGGCGCTATGCCCACCAGGAGACGCTGGCAGCAGACAAATCCCCCACAAAGCGCGGTATACTCCCCCAATACTCATCCCAGACCCGACAGCATATGGATTCTCCGTTCAACACCATTGCCCTGATTGGCAAACCCCACCACGAAGGGGCTAACCAGACCCTGACCGGCTTGCATCAATATCTCACTACCCGAGGTTTTCGGGTGCTGGTAGAGAGCCGGGTGGCCCATACCCTCGGCATCATGGATGAGAACGTGATGGATCTGGTCCAGCTCGGTGAGCTGGCGGATCTGGCCATCGTCGTCGGCGGGGACGGCAACATGCTGGGAGCAGCCCGGGTGCTGTCACGGTTTGATGTGGCGGTGATCGGCGTGAACCGGGGCAATCTCGGCTTTTTAACCGACCTGTCGCCGCAGGATTACCTGCTGCCACTGGAGCAGGTGCTCTCCGGCCACTACAAGAGTGAACACCGCTTCCTGCTGGAAGCCGCCGTCTATCGCCATGGGGAGCGTAAATCGCGCAATCTGGCGGTGAACGAAGCCGTGCTGCACCCGGGCAAGATCGCTCACATGATCGAGTTTGAGGTCTACATCGATGGCAGTTTTATGTACAGTCAGCGATCGGACGGCATCATAGTGGCCACCCCGACCGGCTCCACCGCCTACTCGCTGTCAGCAGGCGGTCCGATCCTTACCCCCAAACTCAACGCCATCACGCTGGTGCCTATGTTTCCGCACACCCTCAGCAGCCGCCCCATCGTGCTGGATGCGGACAGCGAGGTGCGGCTGCTGGTCTCGCCAGACAATCAGGATGACGCCATACAGGTGAGCTGCGACGGTCAGGTAACCCTGGCGGTGCATCCGGGGGACGAGATCCTCATCAAGAAGAGCAGCCACAAGCTGCACCTGGTACACCCGCTCGATTACAGCTACTTTCACGTGCTGCGCAATAAGCTCGGTTGGGGCAGCAAGCTGTTCTAAAAGACAAGAACAGTGCCGGACTGGCTGAGCGCCACCTCGCTGCGCAGCCAGTCGCTAAAGGCACGAAAGCGCGGCCGCTCACGGTTCTCCCGCGGCGAGATCAGCTCGTAATTGCGCCCGGCCGCCACCGCCGGGCCTCCCACCGCCACCAGCGCTCCCTGCTCCAGCAAGTTACGCACCAGCACCTCCCGCCCCATCGCAACCCCCATGCCCCCTTGCGCCGCTTGCAGGGCCATCTGATAGTGATTGAAGCCATAGTGACGCTGTTCATGGGGCAATGTCATGCCAGCGCCATCGCACCAGAGGCGCCACTCAGAGAAGAGCTGCTGGACATCGGTCGATTCCGAGGCATGGATAAAACAGGCCTCCGCCAGCCGGGCCGGCTCCTGTAGCAATCCCAGCCGCTCGGCATAGGCCGGGGAGCAGACGGGCAGCAGACGCTCCTCCATCAACAGCTCCCGGTGCAGATCACTGCAGCGAGTCGCGCCGTAGTAGATGGCAAGATCCACCCGCTCTTCGTTGAAATCCACCGCCCCTGCCCGTACCCGCATCATCACGTTCAACCCGGGCCAGCGTTGCTGGAAGCGGGGCAGTCTTGGCATCAACCAGTTGAGCCCCAGCGTCGGTGCAACCCCCACATGGAGCGTGCCTCGCAGATCCTGAGCCCGGATATCTTCAATCTCCTCGTTGATCTGGCGCAGGGAGTGGCTCAGGGTTGCCAGCAGTCGCCCCCCCTCTTCCGTCAATGCCAGCTTGCGAGTCAGGCGAATAAACAGACGAAAACCCAGCAGCCCTTCCAGATGGCGAATACGGTGGCTGATGGCCCCCTGGGTAAGGTTCATCTCCTCGGCGGCGCGAGTAAAGCTGAGGTGACGGGCCGTGCTCTCGAAGGTATGCAGCAGGGCCAGGGTATTTTGTTGTACCAGCATGGATAACCTCGTTATGACGCTCGTTGCGGTGCGGGTCATCAGTATGCCATTTCCCCTCATGCATTAAAGCGGCTAATCCATGCCCCCTCTTATTTCGTTTGTCTGCCCGCAACGGCCCCCCTTTAATAGGGTCAATCCCTATCCCTGTTCATGAGGTGGACAATGAAAAACGGACTCAAGATTGTGGTCATCGGCGCAGGCTCCAGTTACACCCCGGAGCTCATTGAGGGGCTGATCCAGCGTCAGCACGAGTTGCCACTGCGTGAGCTCTGGCTGGTCGACATCGACGATGGCCGCGAGAAGATGGAGATCATCGCCGCTCTCACCCGTCGCATGCTGGCCAAAGCCGGGCTGGCGGTACAGGTTGAAACCCGGCTGGAACGGGAAGAGGCACTGTGCGACGCCGACTACGTCTGCTCCCAGTTCCGCGCCGGTTGTCTGGAAGCCCGCATCAGCGATGAGCGGATCTCATTGAAATATGGTCTGATCGGTCAGGAGACCAACGGACTGGGCGGCTTTGCCAACGCTTGCCGGACCATCCCCATCGCCCTGCAGATCGCCGCCGACATGGAGCGTCTCTGCCCCGATGCCTGGCTGCTCAACTTCACCAATCCGTCGGGCATGGTGACCGAAGCCGTGTTGCGCCACAGCAAGATCAAGGCGGTGGGGCTGTGCAACGTGCCGGTGATCATGCAAAAAGGGGTCGCCACCCTGCTGGAAACCCGCGATGAGCAGGCGTTCATCATGCAGGTAGCCGGACTCAACCACTTTATCTTCGTGCGCCAGATCCAGCATCAGGGCGAGGATAAGCTTGGCGAGGTGATTGCCCGGCTCGCGCAAGGGCATGATCCACTGGTGCCGCGCAATATTCCCCCCTTTGCCTGGCCCAAGGATCTGCTGCCCAATCTGGGCATGATCCCCTGTGCTTATCTGCGCTACTACTACATGAGCGACGATATCCTCAAACAGGAGCTCGGTGAGGCCAGTGGCGAAGGAACCCGGGGCGAGGTGGTCAAGGCCATCGAACAGCAACTGTTCGATCTCTATCGCAACCCGGATCTCGCCGAGAAACCCAAGGCGCTGGAAGGACGCGGCGGCCAGTACTATTCGGAAGCGGCATGCGAGCTGATGAGCGCCATCCACAACGACAAGCGCATCATCATGCACGTCAACACCCGCAACAACGGCGCCATCAACGGTCTGCCGGACGAGTGCGCCGTGGAGGTCAGCGCCCTCATCACCAAGTCGGGTCCACTCCCGCTCAACGTAGCCCCCTTCCCGCAAGACACCCTGCGGCTGCTGCAGTTGATGAAGGAGTTCGAGCAGCTCACCATCGAGGCCGCCATCACCGGCAACCGCCATACCGCCTGGCGTGCCCTGGTGCTCAACCCGCTCATCACCAGCGGCAGTCGGCTGGAACAGGCGCTGGACGAGGTGATTGCCGCCCATCCGGATCTGATGTCGGCCTTTCACTGACATGCTCCTTGTTGCAATCCCGCAGGCCACCGCTCTGGTGGCCTCTATTCGTTAAAAATGGCGGCACCCTCTTTACTGTATATAAGACCAGTATATACTGGATGCATACACAGTAATGTTGGCCCATACAGGATGAGACCATGCTGACCCAGCTGACCGTCAACAACTTCGCCATCGTCAAGTTTCTCGAACTCGATCTGCAAACCGGCATGACCTGCATCACGGGTGAGACGGGCGCCGGTAAATCCATCGCCATAGACGCGCTCGGCCTCTGCCTCGGCGAGCGGGCCGAAGCCAGCATGGTGCGCCCCGATAGCGACAAGACAGAGGTCAGTGCCCGTTTCCTGCTGGACGGCAACCCCGCCGCCCGCGCCTGGCTTGCTGCCAACGAGCTGGACAACGAAGGCGAATGCATAGTGCGGCGGGTACTCTCTGCCGAAGGGCGCTCCCGCAGCTACATCAACGGCGTGCCTGTCCCCCTGACCCAACTCAAGAACCTGGGCCAACTGCTGGTCAACGTCCACGGCCAGCACGCCCACCAGCTTCTGCTCAAACCCGACTACCAACTCAATTTGCTGGATGGCTATGCCGGCCATCACCTGCTGCTGGACGAAGTGCGCCAGCACTATCAGTTATGGCGCCAGCTGCAAAATGAACTCAACCGCCTCAAGGCTGAACAGCAACAGCGGGAGGCTCGCCGTCAGCTCATCGAATATCAGGTACAGGAGCTGGACGAATTTGCCCTGCAACCGGGAGAGTTCGAGGCGATCGAAGAGGAACACCAGCGGCTCGCCAACGGCACAGAGCTGATGCAGGAGTGCGGTGCCTGTCTCGATCTGCTCTATGACAACGAAGAGACCACCATCGCCGGCTTGTTGCAGGTCGCCGTCGACAAGGCCGAGAGCCTGGTGGGCATGGACAGCCGGCTCACCCCTGTGCTGCAGATGCTGAACGAGGCGATGATAGGCGTGCAGGAGAGCCACAGCGAGCTGCGCAGTTACCTCGATCGGCTGGAGCTGGATCCCGAGCGCTTCAACGAGCTCGAATCCCGCCTCTCCAAAGCCATCAATCTGGCCCGCAAGCACCATGTCAAACCGGCCGAGCTGGCCCTGCACCATCAGGATCTTGCCAGTGATCTCGCCCGCCTCAACTCCGACGAAGAGCGCCTAGAAGGCATGGAAGATGAACTGGCCGAGGCCCGCCTCGCCTTCGTCCAGGCCGCCGAAGCCCTGAGCCAGAGCCGTCAACGTTACGCCCAGGAGCTAGGCACCAAGGTGACCGCCAGCATGCACGAGCTGGCGATGCCCGATGGCCGCTTCGCCATCGAGGTGCGACCGGATGCCCAGAGCAGCCTCTCGCCCCTTGGCATAGATAGAGTGGAATTTATGGTCACCACCAACCCGGGGCAACCTATCCAGCCGCTGGGCAAGGTGGCCTCTGGTGGTGAGTTGTCGCGGATCAGCCTCGCCATCGTGGTGATCAGCGCCCGCAAGGTCTCCACCCCGACCCTGATTTTCGATGAGGTGGATGTGGGGATCAGCGGCCCCACTGCCGCTGTGGTGGGTCGTCTGCTGCGCCAGCTCGGTGAATCCACTCAGGTGATGGTGGTGACTCACCTGCCGCAGGTGGCAGGCAAGGGTCACCAGCATATGGTGGTGAGCAAGCACACTGACGGCAAGACCACGGAGACCCAGATGCAAGCGCTGGATCAGGGATCCCGCCTCAAGGAGCTGGCTCGCCTACTGGGCGGCGACCATATCACGGACAATACCCTGGCCAACGCCCGCGAGCTGCTGGCCTCCTGAGCAACCATGTCCGGGCAAGCAACAAAAGGGAGGGTCAGACCCACAGGGTTGGGTGCTTCTTCTTTTTATTTATTGCTCCCCCTCATTGCTCATGCTCTTTTTCTCACCCAGCCCCCCCTGGCCAGCCAACATCAGAGGAGCCTCTCTGACCCGGTTCGGGCACTGGCGCCAGCGGTGAACAAAGCAACACCTGAGCCACAGCGCAGTTCCTGGGTCTGGGCTGCAACATGGTGCTAGCCTAGCCTGCTCCACACAGCAGGAGCGATCGCACCAGCCTGGTTGCCACAAGCAGCACACGCGCATAGAGTGACACCCGACTGGGGGGCAAGCTCGCACTCCTGTTCGCCATCTTCACCACGTCTCCTGCCCGACTTGCGTCATCGCGATCTCGGCCGAGTCTCCAACATCAGGAATGTCTGTATGCTCCATGTGTTTGGCCACAAGAACCCCGATAGCGACAGCATCTGCACTGCTCTGGTCACCGCTGACTGGCTCAATCGTCAGGGCCGGCAGGCCCAGGCCTATGCCCTGGGTGAACCCATTGCCGAAACCCGCTTCATTCTTGAAACCGCCGGGGTCGATGCCCCTCCCCTGTTGCAAGGCAGCGTGGCCAACAAATCTGTGTTTCTGGTGGATTTCAGCGAGCTGGAGCAGGGACCTGAGGGGCTGGCTGAGGCCGATGTGCAGGGGCTGATCGATCACCACAGAATCGGCACACTCATCACCCGGGGCCCGCTCGATGCCTGGATCCGGGCCGTTGGGTGCAGCGCCACCGTCCTGCTTGAGCTGATGGGCTATGACACCCTCTCCCGCCCCCAGGCTCGGCTGCTGCTGGGGGCCATCATCAGCGATACCTTCAACCTCACCTCGCCGACCACCACGGCCCGTGACCGAGCCGCCGTCAATGCGCTGTTGCCCCTGGCCGATCTGGCGCTGGAACCCTTCGCCCAGACCCTGCTGGAGCGGCGTACCCAGATTGGCGACGCCCCTATGACAGAACTGCTCATCGCCGATGAGAAGGCGTACCAGATCGCCGGCTACAAGCTCTATGTCAGCCAGATCTGCGTGATGGACCCGGCGCCGATCCACACCCGCCAGACCGAGCTGGCGCAGGCCATGCAAGACCGGCTGGAGCAAGATGAGCTGGATGCCTATGTGCTGATGCTGACCGATCTGGCCAAGGGCGGCAGCCTGCTCTACTTCGCCAGCAACGGCATACTGCCCGAGCAGCCAACCCATCTGGCTGGTGCCGTCAGCCGCAAGAAAGAGGCGCTGCCCTGGCTGACCCAGTATCTCTCCTCAGACCCCGTTTGAGTGCAGCGGAGAGGGAGCCGGCCCAGAGCTGGCTCTCTGCCCTCCTCTCTTCGTCACCCCATCTTCCGACCGCCTCCCGCACGCCCCAAACCGCTCCCGCCCGCAACTTCATCGATGCCAAACCACAGGATCCCGGGTGCTGACGCCCATCCACAACGCCAACATGCTTCCCGGTCATGATGTTCACTGCCACCAGACCAGTAAACCGTGAAAAAGCGGGTTTCCCTTCATTTTCCATTCAACCCGGTCTGTTATGATGATGTGAACGAACATGGCTTGACGATGCATCACCGACAAAACGTGACGCCAGACGCGCAAAAACCGGTTCGTTTTATGCGACACATAGCGGGAACACAGTGGTAGGAGACAGACAGTTTGTCCCCGGTGCCCCGCGCCATGCCAAGGAGAACTGCTTATGACCTCAACCCATATTGTGCTGTTACTGGAAGGCAAGGATTACGAGCAGGATACCCTGGCCAAAGCAAGCCGCCTGGTACAGGGAATGGGCGGTGATTTGACCCTGCTGCACCTGACCCACAGCAGCAAGATGCGCCGCAATAGCCTCTCACTGTCCGAGGAAGAACGCAGTGCCCAAGGCACGTTGGATGCCAAGGCCATCATCAGCGAGCTCATCACCACCCTGCAGCACCCGGTGGATTACCAGTGTCTGGTGGTCGATGACGTGGTGCCTGATCTGAAGCGCTGGCTGGATGCACACCCGACGGATCTGTTGCTGGTGGGCAGCCGCCACCACTGGATGGAAGGGTCACTGGCCCGCCTGCTCATCTACAAGCTGCCGATCGATATCCAGATCTGCCACGAACCCTACGCCGAACAGCTCAAGACCATAGGTTAATCTGCCCGGCGCCCACCCCACGGGTGGGCGCCGCTTGCCAACATGCCATCGCCTCGCTTTATTTCCTCTCGCCCCATTCCCTCGCACCTCGCAACTCTGTCCATCCAAACCGCCGCCCGGTCATTGCCATGACGGCAGGCAAGGCCGGTAATGACAAAGCTATCTACATGTTTCCTTACATATTCATCGCTGTTTTTTAAGCCTCGTTTGCTGCAGGATATTGCCCTTGCACGCCTTCGCACGTTTCTTTCAGGTGATAAATGAACATAACCCCCAAGCAGCGAAAATTTGCCCTGCTCATCCTGCTCCCGCTGGCCGCCATCACTTGGCTGGCCTGGCCGAGCAAGGCCCCCGAGCCCGTGCTGAGCGCGTCAGTGACCCGCCAGGATGTGGAGCAGACTGTGCTGGCCAGCGGCGTCCTGCAGGCCATAGAGCAGGTGGATGTGGGTGCCCAGGTCTCGGGTCAGGTGACCTATCTGGCGGTCGAGGCCGGACAAAACGTCAAGCAAGGGGACCTGCTGGCCGAAATAGACCCGCTGATCGCCCAGAACAACCTCAAGACCGCCGAGGCGGATCTTGCCAGCCGCCGTGCCCAGCTCAAGATCAAGCAGGCACAGCTCAAGCAAAACGAGCTGGCCTGGCGTCGTCAGCAGCAGATGTTCAAGCAGGAAGCCAGCTCCCGCGCCGATCTGGAGAGCGCCGAAGCCCAGCTGGCGGTCACCCGAGCAGAGCTGCAGAGCGCCCAGGCCGAGGTCGAGAATGCGCTGATCAAGGTGGATCGCACCAAGACGGAGCTGGGCTATAACCGCATCCTTGCCCCGATGGATGGCACAGTCGTCAGCATAGTGACCCGCCAGGGCCAGACCCTGGCAGCCAGCCAGACGGTGCCGACCCTGCTAAAGCTCGCCAACCTGGAGACCATGACAGTCAAGGCGCAAATCTCGGAAGCGGATGTCACCCGGGTCAAGGCCGGCATGCCGGTCTATTTCACCCTGATGGGGGATGTGGACACCCGCTATCACGGCACCCTGCGCACGGTGGAGCTGGCCCCCACCAACATCAACGAGCCGGCCGCCAGCACCACAGCCACCAGCAATGCCGCCGTCTACTACTACGCCCTGTTTGACGTGCCCAATCCGGATCACACCCTGCGGGTCGCCATGACCACGCAAGTCACCATAGTGCTCGGCGAGCGCAAGCAGGTGCTGACCATTCCACAGACGGCGCTTGGCAAGAAGCTGGGGGAGAACGAGTACGAGGTGACCCTGCTCAAGGATGACGCTCAGAAAGAGACACGCCGCATCAAGACCGGCATGAAGGATGACATCAAGGTCGAGGTGGTCAGCGGCCTGAGCGAGCAGGAGCAGGTCACCCTGGGCCAGGGCAAGCCGGTCAGCGGCGGCGACGTGGAGATCCTATTGTGAGCGAGACGCTGATCCAGCTTAAGGGTATAGAGCGGCGCTATCAGAGCGGGGAACACGAGGTCACCGTCCTGCATCCACTGGATCTGACCATTGAAGCAGGGGAGATGATCGCCATCGTCGGCGCCTCCGGCTCCGGCAAATCCACGCTGATGAACCTGCTCGGCTGCCTCGATCGTCCAAGCGCTGGCCAGTATCTGTTTCGGGGACAGGACACCGCCACCCTGGATGCCCTCTCCCTGGCCCGGTTGCGCTGCCACCACTTTGGCTTCATCTTTCAGCGCTACCACCTGCTGCCACACCTCAATGCCGCCGCCAATGTGGAGATCCCGGCCGTCTATGCCGGCGCCTCCCGTCCCGAACGGCAAGCACGCTCCCACGCCCTGCTGGCACGGCTGGGTTTGAGCGATCGCAGCCATCACACTCCGGGCCAGCTCTCCGGTGGCCAGCAGCAGAGGGTCAGCATCGCCCGGGCGCTGGCCAATGGCGGCGAGGTGATCCTGGCGGACGAACCCACAGGGGCCCTCGACAGCCAGAGCGGCAAGGAGGTGATGGCCATCCTCAAGGAGCTGCACGCTCAGGGCCACACCATCATACTGGTGACCCACGACATGGCGGTGGCCAGCCACGCGGATCGCATCATCACGCTGCGCGACGGCCGGGTGCTGGAAGACAGCGGTAAGCCGGCCACGGCCTCGGCCCCCCTCCCGCCCACCACACCCGCCGCCAGGGTCACTGGCAACGGCTGGGATCGCTATCGCGAGGCGGGGCGCATGGCCCTGCACGCCATGCTGGCTCACCGCATGCGCACCTTCCTCACCATGCTCGGCATCATCATCGGCATAGCTGCCGTGGTGAGCGTGGTCGCGCTCGGTCAGGGCGCTCGCGCCAAGGTGATCGAGCAGATCAACGCCATGGGCACCAACACCATCGAAATATTCCCCGGCAAGGATTGGGGAGATGAGAAGGCTGCCAGCATCCAGACCCTCAACAAGCGGGATCTCGATGCCCTGCTCGGCCAGCCCTATCTGGAAGGGGCCAGTCCCCAGATCACCTCGCCCGGCCAGCTGCGTTATCGCAACAAGACCAGCAGCGGCAGCATAGTGGGGGTCGGCAGCGACTTCTTCCGGGTCAAGGGGATGAAACTCACCAGCGGCCGCCTGTTTGACGAGCGCGACATCCAGAATCGGGCTGCGATGGCCGTGGTAGATAGCAAGACCATAAAAAGCCTGCTCGGCGAGAAAGACCCCGTCGGCCAAGTGGTGCTAGTCGGCACCCTGCCGGTACGCATCATAGGCGTGGTGGAAGAGGAGACGGGATTTGGCCGCAGCGGCCAATCGGTCAATATCTGGCTGCCCTATAGCGCCGTGATGAGTCGCCTCATCTCCCAGAACCACTTCAGCCAGCTCACTATCCGGGTCAAGGACGGGGTACAACCGGCGCTGGCCGAACAGGCCGTCATCGCGCTGCTGACCCAGCGCCACGGGGTGAAGGACTTCTTCACCTTCAGCAGCGACAACATCATCAAGTCAGTGGAGAAGACCACGGCCACCATGACGCTGCTGGTCTCCGCCATCGCGGTGATCTCCCTCATCGTCGGCGGGGTCGGAGTGATGAACATCATGCTGGTCTCGGTGGTGGAGCGTACCCGCGAGATAGGGATCCGCATCGCGGTCGGCGCCCGCCAGTCCGACATCTTGCAGCAGTTCCTGATCGAGGCCGTGATGGTGAGCCTGCTCGGCGGCATGCTCGGGGTCGGCGTCTCCCTGCTCATCGGTCTGCTCTTCTCCCTGTTCGTGGAGAGCATACAGATGCAGTTCTCGCTCTTTTCTATCCTGATGGCGTTTGGCTGCTCCTCGCTCATCGGGATCCTGTTTGGTTACCTGCCCGCCCGTAATGCCGCCCGGCTCGATCCGGTCGAGGCGCTGGCGAGGGAATGACGATGCACAACTTATCCAGACTGGGGCTCTGCCTCGCCCTTGCCGCAGGCGTGAGCGCCTGCAGCCAGCAGAGCACCTATCACAGGCAAGATCTGGCGCTGGCCCCTAGCTGGCAGCAGCCGGACGACGGTCTCACCCCGCAGCAAGCCGGCCTCTGGTGGCAAGGGTTCCATGATCCGGCGCTGGATCAACTGGTGGAGGCCGTGCTGGCCGCCAACCCGGACATGCAGGTCACCGGACTGAGGCTCAGAAGCGCACTGCTGGGTTCGGATCTCGCCGATACCAACCTGACCCCCTCGGTCAACGCCAGCCTGGACGCCAACGGCAACAAGGATCTGAAAACCGGCAAGGCTACCAGCACTATGGGTCCCTCTCTGAACCTCAGTTACGAAGTGGATTTGTGGGGCAGGCTCGCCTCGGTGCGGGATCAGGCGAGCTGGGAAGCCCAGGCCTCAGCTCAGGATCTGGCGGCCACCCGTCTGATGCTGATCGGCAAGGCGCTGGAGCAGTACTGGCAACTGGCCTATCTCGGCTCGGCCATCAGCCTGGGCGAGCGGCAACTCGCCAACTATGCCCGCGCCGAGCAGCTGACCCAGGTCAAATACCAGGCCGGCGCCGTCACCCGGCTCGATCTGGTGCAGGCCAGCCAGCAGAAGGCGGGCAAGCAGGCAGAACTCAGCGCGTTCTTGGTGCAGCAGGAACAGGCCCGCAACGGGCTGCGCCTCTTGCTCGGGCGCAGCAGTGGCCCGCTAGAATTTGCCCCGACTGCGCTGACGACGGCGCCCGCACCGTCGCTGGCGGTCGGCATACCGGCAGACGTGCTGGCGCGGCGCCCCGACGTGCGCGCCGCCGAGCTGCGGCTGCGCAAGACATTGGCGAAAGAGGACGAGATCCGCACCAGTTTCTACCCCACCCTCAGCCTCACTGGCGGGGCCAGCACCACCTCAGACACCCTGACCCAGGTGCTGCAAAACCCGGTAGGCACCCTGGGCGCCACGCTGGCGCTGCCCTTCCTCGAATACAACAAGACCCGGATCTCCATCGCGAGCTCAGAGCTTGACTACCAGATCGCCGAGGCCGAGTTTCGCAAGCAGCTCTACACCGCCCTGGTGGAGGTGGAAGATGGCCTGGCCGCCCGCCATCATGGCGAGCAGCGTCTTAACTATCTGGCCGAGCAGCGGGTGTTTGCCAAGGAGGCGGAGCGGCTGGCCAAGGCGCGTTTCCAGGCAGGAGCCACCGGGGTGCGGGACTGGCTGGATGAGCAGAACCGGCTGTGGGATGCCGAGCTGGCCCTGCTCGGTCAGCAGCAGGAGCAGCTCAACACCATGGCCAGGATCTACAAGGCGCTGGGGGGAAGCGATCGCAGCTAATCCAACGCCTCGTTACGCCGCCACTCATGTCATGAGAGGCGGCGTTTTTCTTCCCTGTTTATGCCCCTTTCCTGACGGACTGTCACACAAACCAATTGATAATAGTTTTCATTTAATGAAAAATGAGCGCCATTATCAGTCAGGAGTATCCATATGTCCCAGCCCGCCCCGGTCAATCGCCCTCGTCTGCTCACAGTCAAACACGTCCGGGATGTGAGCCCGCATCTGCGCCGAGTCTGCCTGACCAGCCCGGAACTCGCTGACTACCCCTTCACCTGCGGCGGTGCCCACATCAAGATCATGCTGCCCCAGCCGGGCCAGGCCCATGCCGTGCTGCCCACGCCCACCCCGCAAGGGCCGCGCTGGGAAGACCCGAGCCAGCGCCCCATCATCCGCACCTTCACCATACGGGCCTTTCGCCGCGAGGAGCTGGAGCTGGACATCGACTTCGCATTGCACGGCGAGGCCGGCCCCGCCAGCCGCTTTGCCCTTGAAGCCCAACCCGGCGATCTGCTGGCCATCTCGGGCCCGGGCGGCCCGGCGCCCATGCTGCAACCCGCCCGGCACTACTACATGGCGGGGGATCTGACCTCCCTGCCTGCCATCAGCGCCATGGCGGAGGTGATGCCCGCCGACGCTCAGGGTCATATCGCCCTGCTGGTGCCCTATCAGGAAGATGTGCAGGATCTGCCGCTGCCGACTGGCGTCAGCCTGCGCTGGTTTATCGGCCCCCCCGAACAGACAGAGCCGCTGGTGGCGTATTTCACCGCCCTGCCGATGCAAGAGCAGGTGAGCTACTTCTGGTTTGGCGGCGAAGAGGGGCTGGTGGTGCCCTTGCGACGTCACGTCAGGCGTACCCTGGAGGTCGATCGCACGCGCGTCTACGCCGTGCCCTACTGGCGTCAAGGCAAGGATGAAGAGGCCTATCACCATGACCGTCACGACGTGATGGACAGCTGATCCCCCCGCATTTTCCCTCCTATTATCAAGCTCATGGCCTGCCGGTCATGGGCTTGATGGCTATCTGCATGCCTCCGGTTTTCCCCCTCTCCCCCCATTCTGGTGATCCGCTCGGTTGTGCTTGCATTTGATGCAGACAACAAGATAATGATAATCACTCTCAACAAAAAAGCAGTGATGATGCCCCATTGCAGCTCCCTCGCCATGACCTCAGGGGTCAGGTGTGGTGCGCACGTCATTCACTCCCGTTAGCACAGCAAGGTAATCCAGATGGCAGTTTTGAACTCGGTAATGCGCGCCTTCGCAGTAGAGGCTCTCCCCACTCCTGCCGATCTGTTGGCACTTCATCCCTGTCCCGCCCCAACCACAGCGCAGATCGCGCACCATCGCCAGCAGGTTCGCCAGATCCTGACGGGAGAGGATGATCGCCTGCTGGTGGTGATAGGTCCCTGCTCCATTCATGATCCGCTCGCCGCCCTCGATTACGCCCAGCGGCTGGCGCGGCTTGCCGACGCCTATCAAGACAGGTTGCAGATAGTGATGCGCACCTACTTCGAGAAGCCCCGCACCACGGTCGGCTGGAAGGGGCTGGTATTCGATCCCCATCTGGATGGCAGCAACGATATAGGCCATGGCCTGCGGCTGGCACGCCAGCTGCTGCTCGACATCAACCGGCTGGGGCTGGCCACCGCTACCGAGTTTCTCGATACCACCAGCTTCCTCTATCTGGCCGACCTCATCAGCTGGGGGGCGATAGGCGCCCGTACCACTGAGTCCCAGGTGCACCGGCAGCTGGCCTCGGCCCTGCCCTGCCCCGTCGGCTTCAAGAACGGCACGGACGGCAATATCCGGGTCGCTATCGATGCCATCCAGGCCAGTGAAGCCTCCCACCTGTTCACCGCACCGGGCAGTCAGGGCGGCATTGTGGTGATCAAGAGCGAGGGCAATCCGGCCGGCCACATCATATTGCGTGGCGGCACCCGCCCCAATTACCACCAGAGCGACGTAGAGGATGCCGCCGAGCGGCTGATGCGGCAGGGACTCAGCCACCGCCTGATGGTGGATTGCAGCCACGGCAACAGCCAGAAGCTGCACAAAAACCAGATCCGGGTAGCGGGGGAACTCTGCCGTCAACTGGGAGAAGGCAGCGACGCCATAGCTGCCGTCATGGTCGAGAGCTTCCTGCAAGGGGGCAGCCAGAAGCCCGCGCCATTGAACGAGCTCGCCTACGGCCAGTCGGTAACCGACGCCTGCCTGTGCTGGAACGATACCCAGACCCTGCTCGCCATGCTAGCCGATGCCGTCGAGGCCCGCCGTCAGCACAGCGCCAACAATGCACAGCCTAGCAAGGCGATCTGGAATGCCCTGCTGGCCAGTTGAACCCGGGAAGGCTCCCCCTGCGGGAGCCTGACTGCCCCTCTCTTTCCCCCCCTGTCATACCGCCCTCCTCGCCACGCCAGCACGACCCGGGTGACCCATTCAGGTTGAAAATCATGGATATACGGATCCGCAGGGATAGAGCAAATATCCCCTGCCATGGTCAACAACCTGTATCCCGACCTCCGCTTAATGCTGCGTCAGGTAAAACTGAAAAGCAGGTCGTTTAATGGCGCCAACAACGCCAATGAGTAAAAAAGAAGCAAAGCTTGTTTGCGGACAGCTTAATGCCCCCTAATTTTCTGAGGAATGGCAGAGAGGAATATGTACCAGGCTATATGAGTCCGGCAGATTGTCTCTCGCAAGTGGTCGACAAGCGGTCTGCAATAAAATCGAGCGCAACCTGACCACCCAGATGCGGACGGATCGCAATTAATCGACCAATAAAGAAGACAAATGTACGGACTGAGATGATGCATCACACGACGACAAACGGGGCGGAACAAAATGAGTCGGGAATTGACAGGAGAGAGTGTCGGTGAGCACAAATAATAATGCCGCCTCGCGGGCGGCATCATTCAGGACAGATCCAATGGATCAGATCAGGAAATCATTCAGATCCTTG
Organism: Aeromonas popoffii; assembly: GCF_037818705.1. Taxonomy (NCBI): domain Bacteria; kingdom Pseudomonadati; phylum Pseudomonadota; class Gammaproteobacteria; order Aeromonadales; family Aeromonadaceae; genus Aeromonas; species Aeromonas popoffii. Next base: position 3,099,288 of record NZ_CP149129.1, read on the forward strand.
CCCAGCGCAACTTGCTCTGCAATGGCTTTCGGCATACGGCCCTGACCAGTCCAGGTCTTATCCTGGCCATCTTCCTGGTACTTGTACTTGGCAGGACGCGGAGCACGCTTGCTCTTGGTCGCGCCAGCAGCGGCAGCCGGTGCTGCAGCGCTGTTGATCAGCTCGCGCGGGTCGATACCGGCTTGCTGCAGCATTTCAGTAAACTCGCTCAGCTTGCGCTGACGCTCTTCCTGCTCGGCACGCTCCTGTTCAACGGACTCGGCACGCTCGTTATATACCAGCTCAAACTTTTCTTTCGCTTCTTGCAGCTGTTCAAACGGCAATTCACGGATGGCAGCACGCAGGCTGCGAATGTTCAGCAGAACTTTCAGAAACTCGTTCATTACTTCCTCACAGAATTATTTTTTGTTTGTCACAAGGATAACACAGTTTGAGAATAGCATGCCTGTCTGATAACAACATAATGATTTTATAGTTGCTGTCACTTTCTTCACAAAAACTATTGGCTGAATATGTGAGCAACTGTATTCACCCATCGGTCATTGCGCAAGGCCAGCTGATCACGCTCGACACCACTCCCCCATACCGGTCAGGTAAATAGGCATGGACCGCCCCGGTATATTTCTCATCTCACGCGTGTCAGCTATTTTGACAATTGGCCATGGCTGTTAAAACCCAGACCACCTACATGAGACTCAAGGTAAACGATTGACACTATATATTATCGTCAGGGGCCCATGGCCCTTGACGTTTGTCATCCTTCTTTTTACTTGACGCTAATGAGTACTATTCGAGGCACAGTCGGCGCCAGGGGCCCGTGATATCGCAGTGCCCAGTCTCCTCCGTGTTCTGCCAGCCAAGGCGATGATAGAAGGCCAGGGCAGCAGTATTATGGGTCGCCACCTTGAGCGAGGCCGGTTTCTGGAACGCCGCCAATCCCTGGGCAAGCAGGGCTCGTCCCACCCCCTGACCGTGCCAGTCGGCAGACACATAGAGATGATGCACGAAGCTCTCATCCCCCCAGATGGAGACAAACCCGCAGGGAGTACCACCCTGTTCGGCCACCCATATCTGCTCACCCCGGGTCTGCTCGTCGAAATCCTCCAGCCGAAAGTGGGAAGGATCGACCCAGTGAAAGGTCTGACGCCGCCCCTTCAGAAACAACTGCGCCAAGTAGGGGGTGTCTGTCTCTCGCATGACTCTGATCATCAAACCTTCCTCGTCACTATGATCACTTGGCACCACTGTCGATGGATCGCCACATCATGTCAAATTGCCAGGCCAGCATGACAGCTGCTGGATGGCACGGGTGTGACACACAGCTGTTCATTTTATCGCCCGCAAGGCTATACTGCCCGAGTCCCATGTATGGATGACTTGAGGCTCGCTGATTTATGGATAACAAGCAGATAGAAGGTAACATCTTTGTTCCGGCCCATATCGACGATGTTTGGCGCGCCTGGACAACCGAAAGCGGCCTGCGCAGCTTCCTGGCGCCGGAATGTTTGATGGTGCCCGAACCGAATGGTCCGTTCGAGATCTATTTCAGACCCGATGCACCACTGGGTGAGCGTGGCAGCGAAGGCTGTCGGGTGATGGCCGTCATGCCCCACAACCTGCTCAGCTTCAGCTGGAATTTTCCGCCCTCCCTGCCCCACATTCGCCAGCAAAAGACCCAGGTCAGCCTGCGGTTCGTGCCGGAGGGTCAAGGCACCCGGCTCTACTTCCTGCAAACCGGCTGGGCGAACGATCCTGACTGGGATCAGGGCCATGCCTTTTTTCGGGAAGAGTGGCTGGAGACCAGCCTGCCCCGCCTGCAGTACCGCTTCACCCACGGCCCCATCGATTGGAATAACCCGCCAGACAAACAGCAACTGAAATCCCTTGCCCAATAAGGCCCGAGTAAAACACCGCCCACAGGCGGTGTTGTTCAATGCGCGGTTACTGACAATGCAGCATGGGCGTCTCATCCAATAGCCAGGAAATCCAGCGCCGTTTTGAATTGAGCACGAATCCTTCGTCTGCTTCGATGCCTTTTACTATGTAGCCATCTGCGCCGCGACGCTCTGCCAGCGCAGCAAACTGCCATTCGTTGCTATTAATACGTTCCCCCTTGATTAGGGCATCGCTTAACCGTTTATTCATCACGATAATGGAAAGCCCCCCCACAGCCTCTATCCCCAGCCCGGTATTTGCCACACGACCCACGACCACCGGCACCTTGATCGTACAGTGACGCCCTTCGCTATCAACACGGGTATAGCTCCCCTCACCAACCCGGCCCTGCAGCCACAACAATTTCCCCTGAGTCAGACGTTCTACCGACAATATCCCCTGTGCTCCCTCGGGAAAATGGTGGATATTGGCGGCCTCGGCGAAGACGACCGGGCATATCAGCATGAACAACAAAAGGAGATGTTTCATGATGCCTTCCTCATGGGGGGAATGCCTGAACAACCTTGCCGGGCAAGCAAATAGATCAACACAAAGGGGCCCACACCAGGGACAAAAAAGATCCATCCCCACCATCCAGAGCAATCAATATCGTGCAGCCGGCGGACAATGATAGCGACCATGGGGAGGGTACTCACCACGCTATAACCTACATCCAAGCCGCTCATACCATTGATGCCCACATCCAATGCGATGCACATCAGGGTAACCAGCAGATGTACCAGCATAAACATCCAAAACTCCTTTCTGGAGGAGTGACCGGAAAAATCAAGGCAGCGGCGCCACGCAAGTAAATAACAATGAAACATTCGGGATATCTCCAACCTTATTGGGTCACCCATCTTGGTGGCTAACGCAGCGAGAGACGTCCTGAAACCGGTTTGAGGACGAGCTAAAACCTGTCTTTGTCCGTGACCTTCTTCTTTACATGGCTGTAAATCGTTATGCTGGCGTGACGTTATATTTTCACCACCATGACTGGGATCCGGATCGGTTATGCTCGCAATTCCCGTACCCTTTGTTGTCTCTTTGCTGCTGCTCTTGCTGGCGGTGACCCTGTATGTGCGATTGGCCAGCCAAGCAAAATCGGCTTGCCTGTTTTTGGCACTCTGTGCGGCTACCACCGGGCTGGTTGGGCTGCGCTGGACAGTCGATATGGCACTTTTCAGCATGGCCCAGCCATTACTTGCCTCACTGATCCCGGTGGCCGCCTGGCTCATTTTTACCCATGCAAGCCCCCACCGGCTCGCTTATCTCCATGCTGCGGGACCGATATTCGTGGCGGTCACTCTCTTCACTCACCCCTTTCTCGCCTTGCCACTGGATGAGATAATTACAGCCACTTATCTATTCTATGGTATCGCACTGGTTCGCTACTCCGCCAAAGAGCCGCTCCTTATCCATGTCTCATTCAGCCATTGGGAAAGCGTGAAAAGGGCAGAGCAGGTGGCCGGCTGGATGCTGTTATTTTCTGCCCTCATTGATGCGGCTATCTCCCTCGATTTTGCGGTTAATCAGGGAAAATATTCCCTTTATATTTTGACGCTCGCTCACCTGGTGCTGCTGCCCGTGCTGGCCATTGCCGTCATCATAGTGAGCATCAATACCCCCACAGTCGAAGATATTGCCCAGCCGGAAATATCGGAGCTTCCCAGGGCGCCAAGTTCGGAATCATTATTGACACAGGATCGCGCCGACGAGATCGTAGCAAGGCTGGATAAATTGATGCGAGAAAAAGCCAGCTATCTTGATCCTGATCTGACCCTGGCAGCACTGTCACGCAAGCTGGGTATTCCCGCCAAGCAAATCTCGATGGCGGTCAATCAGGTACACCAGAAGAGCATTTCCAGAGTGGTCAATGAATATCGCATCGAGCATGCGAAACAGGCACTGCTCAACACAGATGAGACCATTACCCACATATTGATGAATGCAGGCTTTCAGACTAAATCCAACTTTAATCGCGAGTTTTCTCGCATCGCTGGCGTGACACCCAGTACCTTCAGAAAACAAAGCGCAGCACCACTCAGATGATACACAGTTGAGCATGATCGCAAGCATGAAACAGCAGCCAAAAGCCAGCATGCCTGCGACTTGGCGGTGACAGAAGATGGCGGCCTCATGGTCCATGAATATGCTGCATCACTCCTGCATCCAGCATGGAAGAGGGGGTGTTGCACTCGTTATGGCCACCTTGAATGCCATGACTGCATTCTCTACAATGACGCACTTTTTATCCATGTCAGGTCATATTGATGAGCGATACCAACACCAAGCCGGCACTGCCGGATCGCCTTGCAGGCAACCCCCGCAGTCCGCACCATGTCGCAGCCTGTTTCGAACACCAGATTGGTATTCGACTCAATGGCAAAGAGCGCACCAACGTCGAAGAATATTGCATCAGCGAAGGCTGGGTAAAAATCCCCTCCCCCAAGGCGCTGGATCGTCGCGGTCAGCCCATTCTGATCACCCTGAAAGGCACCGTTGAGGCCTTTTATCTCTAAGCACTGACCAGGATGTCAGGCACCTGTCGCCAACAGGGTTAAAAAACCAAGGCCACCGTTCGGTGGCCTTGTCGTTTTTGGCGTCTGCCCATACCACTAACTTGCGGCACAATAGGTGGCGCTTACACCCCCAAGCGGTCGCGCAAGGTGTACCAGGCGGCGCCAGCGGCGGTGAAAGGAATGCGGAACAAGCGGCCGCCGGGGAAGGGGTAGTGCGGCAGCTTGGCGAAGGCATCGAAGCGCTCCGCCTGGCCGCTCAGCACCTCGGAGATCAACTTGCCCGCCAGATGGGTACAAGTCACGCCGTGGCCGCTGTAACCCTGCATGTAGTAGATGTTGGGGCCAATGCGGCCAAACTGCGGCAGGCGCGACAGGGTCAACAGGAAGTTGCCGGTCCAGGTGTACTCCACCTTGACGTCCGCCAGCTGCGGGAAGGTTTTGAGCATCTTGGGGATGATCAGCCGCTCGATATCCGCCGGATCCCGCGCGCCATAGACAACACCGCCGCCGTAGATCAGCCGGTGATCGCCAGAGGTGCGGTAGTAGTCGAGCAGGTAGTTGCAATCTTCCAGGCAGTAGTTTTGTGGCAAGAGGGAGCGGGCCCGCTCCTCCCCCAGCACCTCGGTGGCGATCACCTGAGTGCCGCAGGGCATGCTCTTGCTGGCCAGCTCGGGCACCAGATTACCGAGATAGGCATTGCCGGCTACCACCACGAAGCGCGCCTTCACCGCCCCCTTGGCGGTCTTGACCAGAGCGGGCTGGCCCGGGGTAATGCTGGTGACGGCGGATTGCTCGAAGATCCTGCCCCCCAGCATACGGATGGCTTCCGCCTCCCCCAGCGCCAGGTTGAGGGGGTGGATATGGCCGCCGCTCTTGTCGAGCAGGCCGCCGACGTAGCGATCGCTTGCTACCACCTCGCGGATCCAGTCCCTGTCTAGCAGCTCCAGTTTATCGTTGCCCCACTTCTGCCAACGGGCCTGCTGGGCCCTGAGATCATGCAGCTGACGCTCAGTCTCGGCGGCAAAGACCCCTCCCTCCTGCAGGTCGCACTGAATGTTGTAGCGCTTGATGCGCTCGCGGATGATCTGGCCCCCTTCAAACAACATGGAGCCGAGCAGCCTGGCCTGATCCGGCGGGCAGTTCGCTTCTATGGTGTCGATGTCGCGGCTGTAGGAGTTGACTATCTGGCCACCGTTGCGACCGCTGGCACCAAAGCCCACCCGGGCCGCCTCCAGCACCACCACCGAATAGCCCTTTTCCACCAGATGCAGCGCGCTGGAGAGGCCGGTGTAACCCGCGCCTATGACGCAGACATCACACTCAAGCTGCTCGGTCAGTGTCGGATAGGGGGCGTGTGGATTGGCACTGGCTGCGTAGTAACTGTTTACATGCTCGGTCATGATCCTGTTTCCTTACCGGTTCTTTTCCCAAACGAGACATAGTCTCAACGCTAAAAGTTGGCCGGGGTATGGGCGCTGACGATGCGGCAGACCTGCCCCGACGGATTGCTGAAACTGTGGGGCTCGCCCGTGTCGATCACGTAGCTATCCCCGGCACTGAGCTGATAGGCCAGGCCTGCCACCGTCAGGGTCACAGCGCCTTCCAGCACGGTTCCGACCTCCTCCCCCAGATGCTTGACCTGACCACCGGTATCGGTGCCGGGGGCATAGGTCTCCAGCATAAAGCCGAGCTGGCGACGGTTGTTACCGTTGTGCACCAGCTTCATGGACACCCCCTGACTGCCCAGCTCGATCAGCTGCTCGGCCTTGATCACCACGCTCGGCGTGCGTCCCTCCTCCTCGGCGAAGAAGCGTGACAGCGGCAGCTCATAGACGTTAAGCAGCTTTTGAAGCGAGGCCACCGACGGGCTCACCTTGTCTTGCTCTATCATGCAGATGGCGCCATGAGTCAGCCCGCTCAACTCGGCGACGCGCCGTTGGGAGAGCCCGAGATGACGGCGGGTGGCGGCGAGGCGCTCCCCCATACTCTTGCCCATCAGCGGGTTATCCCTCATGGTCTGCCACCTTGCCTCTCCTTAGTGGTTGCTGCATTGCCCACCTCCTTGTGTGCCTGCGAACATATATGGCGGCCGATCTGTTTGATGGCGCATCCGGTTAAAATAACGGGTCAATCGGTCTGATCTGTTCGTTATCCTGCACAGCACGAACCGTTCATTATTTTGCACACCCGACACCACAAAAACCGGTAAAATCGCCCTGACGGCTCCATTTTTAGCATGTGCAGCCCCATTTACTCAAATATATTTAACACTTGAAAAACACTTCAGCTCAATTTATGGTCATTACGTGCTTATTATTCTATACGGTGGCAACACGGGATGACGTGACCACCCTGACCCACACTCGAGGCCTCTCATGTCAGCATCACAACCTGCTCTCTCCTTGATCAAATCCCTTGCCTATATAGATGGCCGCTGGTGCGAGGCCCATGGCAGGCACAGCTTCGAGGTGTACAACCCGGCCACCGGCCAGGTCATCACCCAGGTGCCCGACATGGACGAGACGGACACCCGCCGCGCCATCGAGGCCGCCCACACAGCCCAGCCGGCCTGGGCGGCGCTCACCGCCAAGGAGCGCAGCAACCGGCTCCATGCCTGGTTCGATCTCATCATGGCCAACCAGGATGAGCTGGCCCGCATAATGACCTGCGAGCAGGGCAAGCCGCTGGCCGAGGCCAAGGGGGAAGTGGCCTATGGCGCCAGCTTTATCCAGTGGTTTGCGGAAGAGGGCAAGCGCGCCTACGGCCGCACCATTCCGGGTTTTTCCAACGACAGGCGTCTGGCCACCATCAAACAGCCGGTGGGCGTGGTCGCCGCCATCACCCCCTGGAACTTCCCCATCGCCATGATCACCCGCAAGGCGGGCCCGGCACTGGCCGCCGGTTGCACCATCGTCATCAAGCCTGCCGCCGAGACACCGCTGTGTGCACTGGCACTGGCGGTACTGGCGGAGCAAGCGGGCATACCAGCCGGGGTCATCAACATCGTCACCTCCCATCAGGCGGCCGCCGTGGGCAACGAGCTGTGCAACAACAAGCGGGTGCGCAAACTCTCCTTCACCGGCTCCACCCGCATCGGCAAGCTGTTGATGCGCCAGTGCGCCGACACCATGAAGAAACTGTCGCTGGAGCTGGGTGGCAACGCCCCCTTCATCGTATTTGATGATGCGGATCTCGACGCCGCCATCGCCGGGGCGCTGGCCTCCAAATACCGCAACGCGGGCCAGACTTGCGTCTGCGCCAACCGCATCCTGGTGCAAGCCGGTGTCTACGAGGCCTTCGCCGAGAAGCTCACCGCCGCCGTGCACGCCTTCAAGGTGGGGGATGGCATGAGCGAGGGCACCCAGATTGGCCCGCTGATCAACGCCGCCGCCGCCAGCAAGGTGGCCGAGCTGGTCAAGCAAGCCACCGCCGCCGGGGCCGAGGTACTGGTGGGGGGGGAAGCCCATTCCGCCGGACCGCTCTTCTACCAGCCCACCATTTTGGGCAAGGTCGACAAGAGCAACCCCATTTTGCAGGAGGAGATCTTCGGCCCGGTCGCCCCGCTGGTGCGTTTTGAAACAGAAGCTGAGGCCATCGCCATCGCCAACGATACCCCCTACGGGTTGGCCGCCTACTTCTATGGCCGCGACATCGCCCGGGTATGGCGCGTGGCCGAGCAGCTGGAATACGGCATGGTGGGCATCAACGAGGGGATCATCTCCACCGAGCTGGCCCCCTTTGGCGGCATCAAGGAGTCCGGTCTTGGCCGCGAAGGGGCGGCCGAGGGGCTGGAAGAGTACCTCGAAACCAAATACCTCTGCTTTGGCGGCATTCGCTAAGGCAGCAGAGGGCCAAAGCATCCCATTCACCGATGCCTTGGCCGCAAAATCCATCGTTTTGATAGATAGATGCAGGAGTTCGCCCGAGGCGGCAAGGGGCTAAATGTGGCCCACTGTGCCCCGCAAGAGGGCTGCTGCAGAGCAAACCACACGCCGCCGATCTGGGCCAATGGGCCAATGGGCCAGTCGGCGGCGATGGGCGCCAAGTCGCCCGCCACACATTCAGTCAGGGAATATCGGGGGCTGCGGCCACTCAGGGAGGAAAGATGAGTCAGTCAGAATCAAACAAGGCGTGGCAAGCGCGCCGCGAAGCGGCCGTGGTCAACGGCGTCGGCACCCTGCTACCGGTGTTTATCGACCGGGCGAAAAATGCCGAGCTGTGGGATGTGGAGGGCAACCGCTACATCGACTTTGCCTCCGGCATCGCCGTGCTCAACACCGGCCACAACCATCCGAAAGTGGTGGCGGCGGTGCGTGAACAGCTCGAAAAATTCAGCCACACCTGCTTCCAGGTCACCCCCTACCCCGGCTATATCGAGCTTGCCGAGAAGCTCAACGCCCTGGTGCCCGGGCCGACCCCCAAACGCACCCTGTTTCTCTCTACCGGCGCCGAGGCGGTGGAAAACGCCATCAAGATAGCCCGCGCCCACACGGGTCGCAGCGGCACCATCGCCTTCAAGGGGGGCTTTCACGGTCGTACCATGATGGGCATGGCACTCACCGGCAAGGTGGTGCCCTACAAGACCGGCTTCGGCCCCTTCCCGGGGGAGGTCTATCACCTGCCCTTCCCGAGCGACTACCTGAGGGTGAGCGAGGCCGATGCCCTGGCCGCGCTGGATCTCTGCTTCAGCTCGGATATAGAGCCGGCCCGGGTCGCGGCCATCATTCTCGAACCCGTGCAGGGTGAGGGGGGCTTCTATGCCGCCTCCCCAAGCTTCATGCAAAGCCTGCGCACGCTGTGCGATCAGCACGGCATAGTGCTGATCTGCGACGAGATCCAGAGTGGCTTCTGCCGCACCGGCAAGACCTTTGCCACCGAATACAGCGGCATAGAACCGGACATCATGACGCTCGCCAAGAGCCTGGCCGGCGGCTTCCCGCTCTCGGCCGTGGTGGGCAAGGCGGCTATCATGAATGCCGCCAAGCCGGGGGGGCTGGGGGGCACCTATGCGGGTTCGCCCATTGCCTGTGCCGCCGCCCTGGCGGTGCTGGAGGTGATCGACGAGGAGCAACTCAACCAGCAAGCCCTGACCCAGGGTGAGCAGATCAAGGCCCGCCTGCACCAGCTGGCGGAACGCTTCGACTGCATCGGTGACATCCGCGGCCCCGGTGCCATGGTCGCCATGGAGCTGGTCAAGGGACGAAATGCCAGCCAGCCCGACCCGGATCTCACCAAACGGCTGGTGGCCGAGGCGGGCAAACGGGGGCTGGTACTGCTCTCCTGCGGCGTACGGGCCAACGTCATCCGCTTCCTGGCGCCCCTCACCGCGTCTTCGGCCTTGATCGAGGAAGGGCTGAGCCTGCTGGAACAGGCTCTCACCGCCGCCAGCCAAGGCTAGATCGGCACCGTTTTGCCAAACGGTGCGAAAAATAACGTCAGATAACCGCAGGTCGCCCATCGCGGACGGCCTGCTCATACGGTATCATCGCCGCCCCAAAAATGATGACAGGAGCGCTTGGCTCCCTCCAAGGCCGAGGCCCCCCTGTCACGGATCCTGCGCCTGCCCGCTGCGCGGGAAACCTGCACCGAATTCAAGGAGATAGGCCAATGGCTCCACGCCCGGCTCGATTGAAGCAAACCCTCACCCTGTGGCAAGTGGTGGTCATGGGATTGGCCTACATGACCCCCATGGTGGTGTTCGATACCTTCGGTATCGTCACCGACATCACCCACGGTCATGTCACCACCGCCTACCTGCTGGCCCTGGTCGGCGTGCTCTTTACCGCCACCAGCTACAGCCAGATGGTGCGCCACTACCCCTCGGCGGGCTCGGCCTACACCTATGCCCAGAAGGAGTTCTCCCCCGTGGTGGGCTTCATGGTGGGCTGGTCGTCCCTGCTGGACTATGTCTTCCTGCCGATGATCAACATGCTGCTGGCCAAGATCTACCTGAGCGCGCTGTTTCCCGGCGTCGAGCCCTGGATCTTCATCTGCGCCATGACGGCCCTGATGACCCTCATCAATCTGCGCGGCATCGATCTGGTGGCCAACCTCAATGGCATCATCATCCTGATCCAGATCGCCATCATAGTGGTGTTCCTGACCCTGATTGGCTACGGCATAGCCCAGGGCGAAGGGGTCGGTGCCGTCAGCCTGCAACCCATCTACAGCGCCAACGCCGAGGTGCTGCCGCTGCTGACCGGCGCCACCATCCTCTGTTTCTCCTTCCTGGGTTTTGACAGTCTGAGCGCCCTGTGCGAAGAGACGCCGGAGGCGGGCAAGGTGATCCCCAAGGCCATCTTCCTGACCGCGCTGCTGGGGGGCCTCATCTTCGTGGTAGTGGCCTATGCCCTGCAGCTCTACTTCCCGGATGCTTCCCGCTTCAAGGAGCCGGATGCCGTGCTGCCAGAGCTCGCCCTCTATGTGGGCGGCAAGCTGTTCCAGAGCGTGGTGCTGGTGTGCGCCTGCGTGGCCGTGCTGGCGTCGGGGCTCTCTTCCCACGCCGGGGTATCCCGCATCCTCTACGTGATGGGGCGGGACAAGGTGCTGCCCCAACGCACTTTCGGCTACATCCACCCCAAGTGGCAGACCCCGGTGTTCAACATATTGCTGGTGGGCATACTGGCACTGTCGGCCATCAGCTTTGATCTGGAAATCGCCCTGGCCCTGATCAACTTCGGCGCCCTGGTGGCCTTTACCGTGGTCAATCTGTCGGTGATCGCCTGCTATTACGTGCGTCAGGGGCGCAACAAAACCCTTAAGGATCACCTGCAATATCTGGTGCTGCCCCTGTGCGGGGCAGGGACTGTCGCGGTTCTCTGGTTCAATCTGGAACAAACCTCCCTTATCCTCGGCCTTATCTGGGCTGCCATAGGGGGAATTTATCTGTTTTTGCGCACCACCTTCTGGCGCGTATCCTTGCCGACCTATTGAGCTGCACACCTTGCCACGGCTGGGCTGGCGTCCATCTTCCCCACACCGGACTGGGCGTCATTTATTGATATAAACCAGGTCATTGATAATTCTCTTGCCTGGAATGGCCTTAGTGGCTTGTCTTCCCCCCTCATCTGGGGCAAAATCCCGCCGCTTTCATAACCGATGTGATCCCACATCGGTTATTTTCATTTTGAAAAAAAATCAATACCACTCGAGGCCGGAACCATTCCGGAAATGATATCAAGGTTCAGATGAACCTAATGCCGCAATGAGGAAAAAACATGGGGCTCTTGTTTGCTTTGTCTCCGGTCGCCACCGGAACCTGCTTTGGTCGCCGCGCGACCAACGTCTGTGGTTTGCATACCGATGTTGTGAGTACGCGAGAACCCGGTCCCATGGCCTCACGCCATTCCACTTCCTGCCACCCGTGCAAGGAGGAAGCCTGAATGAGCCAGCAGCAACCCGTTCGTCTGAAGAAAACCCTCAGCATGTGGCAGGTGGTGGTGATGGGCCTGGCCTATCTGACCCCCATGGCCGTGTTCGACACCTTCGCCATCGTCGGTGACATCACCGATGGCCGGGTCGCCACCGCCTATCTGCTGGCACTGGGCGGCATCCTGCTGACCGCGTTCAGCTACGGCCATCTGGTGCGCAAGTTCCCCTCTGCGGGCTCTGCCTATACCTATGCCCAGAAGGTGTTCAACCCCTACGTCGGTTTCATGGTGGGCTGGTCTTCCCTGCTCGACTACATGTTCATGCCGATGATCAACATCCTCTTGGCCAAGATTTACCTCACAGCCATGTTCCCGGGGGTTGATCCCTGGATCTTCATCTTCGGTCTGGTGACTGTGATGACCTTCCTCAACCTGCGTGGCATCAACCTGGTGGCCAACTTCAATGGCTTGATCGTGGTGATCCAGCTGGCCATCATCATCCTCTTCATCGGTCTGATGGGCTGGGGCATCTATCACGGCGAAGGCGCGGCAACCCTGATGAGCAGCCGGCCGTTCCACTTCGAATCCGCCAGCATGGTGCCGCTGTTTACCGGCGCCACCATCCTCTGCTTCTCCTTCCTCGGCTTTGACGGTCTGAGCTCACTCAGTGAAGAGACCCCGAACGCCGGCAAGGTGATCCCGCGCGCCATCGTGCTGACCGCCCTCATCGGCGGCGTTATCTTCGTGGTGGTCTCCTACTGCCTGCAGCTCTACTTCCCGGATCTGACCCGATTCAAGGATCCCGATGCCGTGCTGCCCGAGATCGCCCTCTACGTCGGCGGCGCCTTCTTCCAGAGCGTGGTGCTGGTGTGCACCACGGTTGCGGTGCTGGCCTCCGGCATGGCGGCGCACGCCGGTGTCTCCCGCATCCTCTACGTGATGGGGCGTGATCGCATGATCCCGGAGCGGGTATTTGGCTACATACACCAGAAATACCGCACTCCGGCCATCAACGTCTTGCTGGTGGGTTGCCTTGCTCTCTCCGCCGTGTCATTCGATCTGGATACCGCCCTGGCGCTGGTGAACTTCGGTGCCCTGGTGGCCTTCACCTTCGTCAACCTGTCGGTCATAGGCCAGTTCTGGGTACGCGAGAAGCGCAACAAGTGCATCAAGGATCACCTGGTCTACCTGTTGCTGCCGCTGCTCGGCGCCGCCACTATCGGTGCGCTCTGGATCAACCTGGAGCAGAGTTCCCTTGAGTTGGGCCTGATCTGGGCCGGTCTGGGTGCCACCTACCTGTTCCTGCGCCTCGCCGTGTTCCGCATTCCCTTCCGTCAGTACGAAGAGACCGCCGACTCCCAATAAGGGGCCGCGCCACACAGCAAAAAAATAAGAAGGGGAGCCATGGCTCCCCTTCTTGTTTTGCACCCAGCCAGCGCTGGCCTGCCATGCCCGCAGCGGGCGGACAGGCGCAAGACCCTGATCCCATGGACCGCCAAACCGGCCAAACTTGGCCCCGACTCCGACACCGGTCGTCCATCATGGGCATAGCTGCGCCCCTCTTCCCCCGCGAACGGCTCCCTGCCGCCACATCATCAAACCATCACAAAAGTGTCACTTTGTCATATTTCTGTCATGGAGGCTTGGTGTAATGCGCCCGTCCATTTCACGCAGACTGTCCCAAGAGGCTTCATGCACAGCACACCATCTTTAGCACAACAGCAGACCCGTCGTACTGGCCCACTGTTCAACTGGCTCGCTGTGATCACGCTGATCTACCTCATTCTGGTTGCCGTTGGCGCCGTATCCCACGGCTTCAAGAGCTTCTCCGGCGGCGCCGAGGGCGCGGCCCAGATCTTCGCCTTCGCCAGCAACCCCTTCGTTGCCCTGCTGCTTGGCATACTGGCTACGGCGCTGGTGCAATCCTCCAGCACTGTCACCTCGGTGATCGTCGGTCTGGTGGCGGGTGGCCTGCCTATCAGCATGGCCATCCCCATGGTGATGGGGGCCAACCTTGGCACCACCATCACCAACACCATCGTTTCCATCGGCCATATCCGGGATAAGGCCGAGTTTCGCCGCGCCTTCGCCGCCGCCACCGTCCACGACTTCTTCAACCTGCTGGCGGTGTTCATCTTCTTGCCACTGGAGCTGATGTTCGGCCTGCTGCAACAAAGTGCCGAAGCCCTGGCCACCCTGCTGGTGGGCTCCGCCGACATGTCGATGAAAGGGATGGATTTCATGAAGCCCCTCATCTCCCCCGCCCTCACCTTCATCGACGGCCTGGTCGCCTTCCTGCCGGGCAAGGGCGCCGCCATCGCCACCATCATCATCGGCATACTGCTGATCCTCGGCTGCGTCACCTACCTCGGTAAGGTACTGCAACGAGTGCTGGTGGGGCGTGCCAAGGATCTGCTGCACAAAGCGCTGGGCCGTGGCCCGCTGACCGGCATCGCCTCCGGCACCCTGGTCACCGTCATGGTGCAGTCCTCCTCCACCACCACCAGCCTGATCATACCGCTGGTGGGGAGCGGCATGTTCAGCATCCGCCAGCTCTACCCCTTCACCCTGGGCGCCAACATAGGCACCACCATCACGGCACTGCTGGCGGCCACCGCCATCAGCGGCGCCGGCGCCAAGCTGGCGCTGACCATCGCCCTGGTGCACGTGCTGTTCAACCTGTTAGCCGTGGTGCTCATCTATGGCGTGCCCTTCCTGCGGGAGTTGCCCATCCGGGCCGCCGAGGGGCTGGCCCGAGTGGGCAGCGAGAACAAGCTGCTGGCGCTGGGTTATGTGGCAGGCCTTTTCTTCGCCCTGCCCGCCCTGATGATGGTGGCGGTGAAGTAATCCACCCTCATGAGACGAGGGGGCCAGATCCTGGTCCCCTCGTCGTCTGTCTGCCCCGTCACATCCTCCTTATGTCCCGACTCGCCCTCCCTCCCCGACTGGGATAAGATGCCACCTTCATTGCATTTAAGGAAAACCTGATGAAATTCATTCTGATCGCGCTGCTGGTTGCCGGTGTCGTCTACTACTTCTACTCGAGCAGCAATAGCAAAAAACAAGCCGTGGAAAATGTGCGCAAGGGCGCCGAGTTCCTCGTCAGCAACAAAGACAAACCCCTGGTGACCACCACGGCCTCCGGCCTGCAGTACGAGGTGCTGACCCCGGGCACTGGCACGGTTCACCCCACCGCCACCAGCAAGGTGAAGGTGCACTACGAGGGCAAGCTGCTGGACGGCACTGTCTTCGACAGCTCGGTCGCCCGTGGCGAGCCCATCGAGTTTGGCCTCAATCAGGTGATAAAGGGCTGGACAGAAGGGGTGCAGTTGATGGTGGAAGGGGAGAAGACCCGCTTCTACATCCCCGCCAATCTGGCCTATGGCGATCGGGCCGCCGGCAAGATACCGCCGGGATCAGTCCTCATCTTCGACGTTGAGCTGCTGGGCATTCAATAAGCAGGCCTATTGCCGCCCCCCCATAAGTACCCGCGCGGATTTCGACGTGGCGCGGCCGGGTATTCAGCAAGCCTGATGATGAAATAATCAGACAAGGCCAGCGCCATGCGCTGGCCTTGTCATTTATGGAATCCATCCCCCGGTTTTCGCCATAACTATCAACCCATAGTGAACAGTGCTTATACATGACACTGGATTGTTAACCGCCAATCCGGGGCAGATAATGAGTCCATCGTCAGTGGCGCTGCCCTGACCCGGGTTTTGGTGCGCCGCGCGTACCGACACAGCGTATATGGAGTCTTGTCATGTCTATCGCCCCTGTATGGTTTATCTCTCACGGTGCCCCGGATCTGGTTCTGCGCGACCAGCCGGCAACCCGCTTCCTGAAAAATCTCTCTCTTGGCGACATCAAGGGGCTGGTGGTGATCTCGGCCCACTGGTTCAGCCGCGCCGAACTACAGATCAACGCCGAGCCCAGCCCGGCGCTCATGTATGACTTCTACGGGTTTCCGGAGCCGCTCTACCAGATCCGCTGGCCAGCGCAGAGCCCTCAGTGGCTGCAGGAGGCAGTGAGCGATCAGCTGATGCTGGCGGGCTTGCCGGCAACGCCGGTACGGCGTGAGCTGGATCACGGCGTCTGGTCGCCGCTCTCCCTGATGGATCCGGCCAGCCGCGTCCCCCTGGTGCAGATCGCCATCCCGGCCAGTTTCAGCCCGAGCCAGCTGTGGCAACTGGGTGAGGCACTGCATAGCCTGCGCGAGCAGGGGATAGGCATACTGGCCTCCGGCGCCATCACCCACAACCTGCGGGCACTCGGGCCGGACAACTCGCCCGTACCCGGCTGGGCAAGCGCCTTCGTCAACTGGCTGGAGCAGACCATGAGCGAGGGTGACAGAGCTGCGTTGGAAGAGTACAGAGCCCGCGCGCCGGGGGCGGTGGAATCCCATCCTCACGACGATCACCTGCGCCCGCTGTTTGTGGCGCTCGGCGCCGCCGGCCAGGACAAGCCCCTCAAGCTGCACGACAGCTGGGATGGCGGCAGCCTCTACATGGGCTCCTACCGGTTTGGTTGAGGCTGTCGGCTAAACAAAGTGCCGAATCCAAGCCAGACAGCGTGGGAGCTCAACCCGTGATGACTGTGGCAGCAAGGGCAGGGTAACCCCCCGCAAGCGTGTGTAATAGCCGTTTGTTTTCAGCAGGTGCGCACACGCCATGCAACTCAAACCGCTTCTCAAGGGCTGGTTGGTCAGCGCCACCCATCCGGTATGGGCCACCGGCGGCGATGATCCCGCCGAAGAGATGGCAACATACCTGGCTAGCGCCCCAATTTGATCTTTTTTCACCCGATAGACCCGCCACTCTGGCGGGTTTTTCTCTTCATGGATCAGCAAGATGGCCCCCACTGTGCCTTGCACATGAGCGCGCCAGGCCTCCGCCGTCAGCTGCCAATCCCCCCAAGTTGGTTATTTTGTGATAGGATAGGGTCCGTTTTTTGACATCTGCGACCCGTTCGCACCGTTATCCGGCGAGATCGCTACCCAATCCGGTGATAACAACGAACAGAGGTGCGCAGACAAACCGTGACCTGGTTGAGTCAGGTCTGGCAGCGGTCGAGAAGCTGTTTTGCCAGACGAGCAACACCCAAGGGCACCTTAGATAAGGAGATCGGGCAATGAAACAATATCAAAGCTGGCTGGGACAATATCTGATGAGTCGCCGCGATGGAGATCACGCCATGGCATCCGAGCTCGCCAACTCCATCTGCAAGTTCTGGCAGACCCAGGGTGACGAAGCCGAAAGCAGCAAATGGCAGCAGCGCTATCAGCAACACGTAGAGCAGGCGCAATGAATCCCTTGGCTCTTCACCCATAAAAAACCGGCGCTCATGGCGCCGGTTTTGCATTTCAGTCTTACCGCTTACATCTGATCGACCATGTCCTGGGCAAACTGGGAGCAGGAGCGCAGGGTGGCACCTTCCATCAGACGCTCGAAGTCATAGGTGACCGTCTTGTTGGCGATGGCGGCTTCCATTCCCTTGATGATGAGATCGGCCGCTTCGACCCAGCCCATGTGGCGCAGCATCATCTCGGCAGAGAGGATCAGCGAACCCGGGTTGACCTTGTCCTGACCGGCGTATTTCGGTGCAGTGCCGTGGGTTGCCTCGAACAGGGCCACGCCGTCACCGATGTTGGCACCCGGCGCGATGCCGATACCGCCAACCTGGGCAGCCAGGGCGTCGGAGATATAGTCACCGTTGAGGTTCATACAGGCGATGACGTCGTACTCGGCCGGACGCAGCAGTATCTGTTGCAGGAAGGCGTCGGCGATGACGTCCTTGACCACGATAGTCTTGCCGGTTTTCGGGTTCTTGAAGGAGCACCAGGGGCCGCCGTCGATGAGCTGGGCATCGTACTCTTTCTGGGCCAGGGCATAGCCCCAATCCTTGAAGGCACCTTCGGTGAACTTCATGATGTTGCCCTTGTGCACCAGGGTCACGGAGTCGCGATCATTGTCGATGGCATACTCGATGGCGGCACGCACCAGACGCTCGGTACCGGCCTTGGACATGGGCTTGATGCCAATGCCGCAAGACTCGGGGAAGCGAATCTTCTTCACGCCCATCTCGTTTTGCAGGAAAGCGATCACCTTCTTGGCTTCATCGCTATCCGCCTTCCACTCGATACCGGCGTAGATGTCTTCGGCGTTCTCGCGGAAGATCACCATGTCGGTTAAGTCAGGGCGCTTGACCGGGCTCGGGGTCCCTTCGTAGTAACGAACCGGGCGCAGGCAGATGTAGAGATCCAGCTCCTGACGCAGGGCCACGTTGAGGGAGCGAATACCGCCGCCGACCGGGGTGGTCAGCGGGCCCTTGATGGCCACGCAGTATTCACGAATGAAATCGAGGGTTTCGGCCGGCAGCCAGGCACCTTCGCCATAGATATGAGTCGATTTTTCGCCGGTATAGATCTCCATCCAGGCGATCTTGCGCTCGCCCTTGTAGGCTTTCTCGACCGCGGCATTGACCACATTCAACATGGCCGGGGTGACGTCCACACCGATGCCATCCCCTTCGATAAACGGAATGATCGGATGGTTGGGAACCTGCAGCTTGCCGTTGGCATCGACTGTGATTTTCTGACCCTGGGTCGGGATTACTACTTTGCTTTCCATCGGCATCTCCTAACTTCCGTTTGTTATCAACTTGTTTGTTGCGCGCGGCCATCTTAGCCCATTCATTTTCATAATAAAATGGCGAGTACGTATGTCAGACCATAGTCGCGCACTGGATCACAATGCGCCCAGCCAGCTCGCCCCTGCCAACGTTCGGCGCCATTCCCCCCTGCTGTACTCGGGCCCAGACTGCGGTATGACTCATACCACCAGGCTATCCCCCTGCCCCTGCGGCTGGCGCAGGGAGTGGCACCTGATGGGCTCGTTCAGGCCTTTCCCTTGCACGCCCGGCAAAAGCAGTTCACATCGCCATAACCGCCACGGTTCGCCACCTCTGCGAGGCGGAAGCGGTACTGTTTCAGCATGAATGTGGCCCGTTAGATCCGGATCCGGCTGAGGTAGTCCGCCAATCGCATAGGACACTGCCCGCGAAACAGATGGGAGAGATGGCTGGCCAAGACGTTAAAGCGGTGGGGGCTGGGGCGGTGAAAATTTTCCCGGATATAGAGGCAGATGCCGTGAAACAGGTAATCATCGGTGGGGGAGCGGCCGGGATCTTCGGTCAGCACGCTTATCTCCTTGCAGCCCGGCCCCTTGTCCCAAATCTGGTTGAGGTATTCGCCGCTGAACACCCGTTCTAGGCGGGGAAAGTTGACCTGATAGCTGAAACCGGCCCTCCCCCCTGATCCTGATCAAAGGAGAGAGGCAAGCGGTTGCGGCGGTAAAGGCAGCCCATGTTATAGTCCGGTCCACAGCAGCAATGCCACCCTTTTCTTCACCCGACTTTCTTCAAACTAAATGAGGCGTCCCTTATGAGCAGTCGCGACCTGCCTTCTTTTTTGTTAATGCAAAATCCGATTCAAGACTACGACTGGGGCAGCCATGACGCCCTCACCGCCCTGTTTGGCATCCCTAATCCAACGGGCAAACCCCAGGCCGAGTTGTGGATGGGCGCCCATCCCAACGGCTGCTCAGAGGTGACGCTGGCGGGCAGGGTGCAGAAGCTCTCTGTGGTGATCGACGCAGCTCCGGCCGCCGCGCTGGGCGAGGCCACCCGGGCCCGTTTCGGCAGCCTGCCGTTCCTGTTCAAGGTGCTGTGCGCCGAGAAGGCCCTCTCCATCCAGGTACACCCGAGCAAGGCCCAGGCCGAAGCCGGTTTTGCCAGGGAGGAGGCCGCCGGCATCGACCCCAAGGCGAGCAATCGCAACTATAAAGACCCCAACCACAAACCGGAGTTGGTGTTTGCCCTCACCCCCTATCAGGCGATGAACGGCTTTCGTGCCATTCCAGCCATCCTGGCGCTGTTCGAGCGGATCAAGCTGGCGTCCATCGCCGATCTGGTCGCGGCCCTTGCCACCAACCAGAACGAAAGTGGTTTGCAGCACTTCTTCCACCAGTTGCTGATCCTGACTGGGGCACGCAAGGAAGCCGCGCTGGCGGCCCTGCTGGCCTATGCCACCGACCATCAGGATGAAGAGACCTTTGCGCTCATTACCAGTCTGGCCGCCCAATATCCGGGGGATGTGGGGCTCTTCTCGCCGCTCTTGCTCAATGTCGTGACCCTCAAGCCGGGTCAGGCGATGTTCCTCGATGCCTGCACCCCTCACGCCTATGTGCGCGGCACGGGTCTTGAGATCATGGCCAACTCCGACAACGTGCTGCGCGCCGGTCTCACCCCAAAATATATCGACGTGGCAGAGCTGCTGGATTGCACCCGCTGCCAGCCCAAGCCAGATAACCAGATCCTGCTGGCCCCCCGCTGTGAGGGCATGACCGGCAACACTGTGCAGCACTTCGATGTGCCCGTACCGGACTTCACCTTCAGCGTCTATCCGGCAGGCGAGCATGCGCTCACCACCGCCAGCGCCGAGATCCTGTTTGCTATCGATGGCACAGTCACACTCAAGCAGGGCGGCGAGACGCTGCGCCTCGAGAAGGGCCAGTCCGCCTTTGTCCCCGCCGCTACCGGCCACTACCAGCTGCTGGCAGAAGGCCGGGTCGCCCGCGCCGGCAACCGCTGCCAAGACGTACCCCCTGCGCAGGTTTCAATAACGGCCTAAACGAACAAGGACCATCACTGATGGTCCTTGTTGTTCCCTGCAAGCATCTTTGTTTGTCAGGCTGCGCTTCATAACACGTGCAAGGGTGCAATCTCCCGGCCAATAAAAACCCCCAGTCTCCTCTGAGGCTATGGGGGTGTTTATTGTCTGCTTGACCGATGGCCATCACTAGGTGGCCGTCGACGAGCTAGTGTTTTTCAGCTTCCGGCTGGGGCGCTTCTGAACGATCCCGTTCCCGTTGCAGTTCATCAACCCTGGCTTGCCATTTGTCGTGGGCCTGTTTCTGGCCTTGTGACTCAAACTCCTGGCGCATGGTGTCGATCTCTTGGTCAAGTTTTTCCATCAGGATGTCTCCTTACATCATAGGGTTACACACTGGCTGACGGCACTGTTGGCCAACCTGCTCCTTTGATTGGACACCGATCCCACCTAGATTGTCCAACTAAATAAACGATTGATTATGCATAAACCAATCTAGCAAACAGCATTCAGATCCCTATGAAACCCCACAAAATCATTCTGACCCGATGTCATTAAATTCAACATTTCCCTCTATTATCAGTTCATTGAGGTGATGTCGTCCGACTATCTCGCAGACAACCTCAAGATCTGCCGGTTATGCACATTTTTTCCACGCGGCTCGGCCAGGCCATCGGCAGGGAATCGACCAGGGCGCTGAAGAGGAGATGCCCTCCAAACTGTTCTTCATGATCGCCTCCCCGGCAGACGGCGCCAAAAGGCTACCTTGACGGGGATAGCACACTCAGCCCGCAGCAAGATAAGATAGGAGCCATATTGTACCTGCCAACCCCAGGGCCCTGCGGCCCATCACGGACGGAGTCTTGACGCTCATGGAATTGACGGACGTACTACTCACCCTGGCGGGCCTGGTGACCGTCGCCATCATCCTCAAGAACAACTCGGTCGCTCAGCCCGACTGGGACAAGCTGCCCACCCTGCCTAAGTACCTCAGCTTGCATCCCGAATGCGCCACCGAGGATGACGAGCACGCCAGCTGCTACGCCTGCGGTTCCCGCAAGGTACTGTTCAGCCCGCTTACCTGCGTCGGTGATTACCGACGGCGTCACACCTGCCTTGCCTGCGGCAAGGTGCTGTTTAGCAGCCGTGCCATCCTCGGACAGGCTAACTCTCCCGATACCCAAAAGCTGACCTCGCAATAAACAAGCCGCCCGGAGCGGCTTGTTTTATCTGGCATGCAACTCCCCCAGCGCGCCGATCAGGGCATCGAGCCCCTGATCGACCTTTGAGCGCGGGCAGCCGACGTTGAGGCGGATATAGCCTTTGCCTTCGGGGCCGTAGGTGTCACCGCGCATGATGGCGACCCGGTATTTTTCCACCAGCAAGATTTGCAGGGCATCCATCCGCTCGCTGGAGTCGATGCCAAGCCCGCGCAGATCAATCCAGGCGAGATAGGTCCCTTCGGGCACCCGATAGTCGATGGCGGGGAACGCGGCGTTGAGCCGCGCCGCCACATTGGCGAGGTTGCCGTGCAGATAGGCTTTCAGCGCATCGAGCCACTCGCCGCCGTCCCGATAGGCGCTGATATGGGCCAGCACCCCGAGAATGGGCGGCGATGAGAGGCCATGGGCCGCCTTGAGCCGCTGCAGATAGGCGGCCCGCGCCTGTGCGTTGGCAATAAAGGCATAGGCGCCGCCAAGGGCCGGAATATTGAAGGATTTGGAGCCCGAGCTCACCAGCGCCCAGTTATCATCCGGCGCCACCTCGCTCCACGGCAGGTAGCGGGCAAAGCTCACATCCATATGGATGTCGTCCGAGATCACCTTGACCCCGTGGCGCTGGCAGATAGCAGCCATCCGGCTCAGCTCATCGCGCGTCCAGACCCGGCCGGTGGGGTTGTGGGGGCTGCACAGCAGCAGGATGCGGCAGTCGGTGCGGGCGGCTTGCTGCTCAAAGCACGCCCAGTCAATCTGGTAACTCCCCTGCTCTTTTTTGAGCGGGCAGGGCAGCAGCACCCTGTCATTGGCCGCCAGCATATTGCCGAAGGCGTCGTAGGCGGGGGTATGCACCAGCACCCCTTCGCCCGGCGCCGACCAGAAGCTCACCAGCTGGGCAATCACATAGATGACCGAGGGGCCATAGACCAGCGTATCCGGGTCGAGCGTTGCCCCGTAGCGGTTGGCAAACCAGTCGCTCACCGCCCCCTTGACGTCACTGTGATTCCAGCGGCTGTAGCCAAATACCCCGTGTTCGAGACGGGTGGCCAGGGTCTGGCGAATACAGGGGGCGGTCTCGAAATCCATGTCGGAGATGGTAAAGGGGAGCAAGTCGGCGTGGCCAAAGCGGTCGGCCACATAGTCCCACTGGGTGCAATAGGTGCCGTGGCGGTCGACCACACGGTCAAAATCATAAGTATCGCGCATGAATTTTCCCCATTCATAAACAGGAGACATATTATGAGAGGCAAAGAGGGGGCTTGCGCCCCCTATTCGGGTTTTATTGACCAGATCAGTCCCTCATCAGGCTCTGCAACTGGTTTTTCACCAGATGCACCTGAGGGCCGATCACCACCTGCAGGTTGTGCTCGTCAAGCTTGATCACCCCGATGGCGCCGTTCGCTTTCAACAGCTTGTCATCGACCCGGCTCATATCCTGCACCGACATCCGCAGGCGGGTGATGCAGTTATCGAGCGCGAGGATGTTATCGGCCCCGCCCAGCGCATTGAGGATGATTTCACCGTTGTAGCCGCTGTTACCAGCCTTCTTGCCAGCTGGCTGGGCAGTCTCGCTGGTTTCGATTTCGCGGCCGGGAGTCTTGAGGTTAAAGCGCACGATGGCGAAGCGAAACACGCTGTAGTAGATGGCAAACCAAATGGCCGCCGCGACCGGCACCAGATACCACTTGGTGGCAGTGCCTTGCAGCACGCCGAACACCAGAAAATCGATGAGGTTGCCGTCGGTGTTGCCGATGGTGACGCCGAGCAGCCCCATGGTCATAAAACCGAGACCGGTCAGGATGGCGTGAATGACGTAGAGCACGGGCGCCACGAACAGGAACAGGAACTCCAGCGGCTCTGTGATGCCGCCGATGACGCAGGCCACCACACCGGAGACCAGCAGCGCCTTGATCTTGCCGCGATTTTCCTGGCGGGCGCAGTGATACATAGCGAGCGCCGCACCCGGCAGGCCGCCGAGGAAGGCAGGCATCTTGCCCTGAGAGAGGAAGGAGGTGGCAGAGACCGAGAAACCGCTGGTGTCAGCGCAGGCAAGCTCGGAGTAGAAGATATTGAGCGCGCCGCTCACCTCGTTGCCGCACACCAGTTGGGTGCCGCCCGCTTCGGTAAAACGAATGAGCGCCACCAGAATGTGGTGCAGACCGAGCGGCAGCAGCAGACGCTCGCCAGTACCAAACAGGAAGGGGCCGAAGGGACCAGCGTGGGAGATCAGCGCACCGATACCATTGATGCCAGCGGCAAACCAGGGCCAGGCGAACGGCACCACCAGACCGACCACGCCCAGTACCAGCACAGTGATGATGGGCACGAAGCGGGCACCGCCGAAGAAGGCGAGCGCATCGGGCATCCGGTAGGTGTAGAACCGGGCGTGCAGTTTGGCGACGATCACCCCGACGATGATGGCTCCCAGAATACCGGTGTCGATGGAGCTGATACCGAGGATCGATTTCACCCCGTAGGCCTTCTCCGCCGCCGCGTCACCGATGACGTTGGCCACGGTCAGGTAGAAATTGATGGAGAGGTTGAGCGCCGCATAGCCGACGAAACCGGCAAAGGCCGCGACCCCCTTCTCTTCCCGCGCCAACCCGAGCGGAATGGCCACCGCGAACATCACCGGCAGGTAGATAAAGGCCACCAGCCCCACCTTGGTCATCCAGAGGAACAGTAGTTGCAGCACTGTGTTGTCGAGGAAGGGCATGCTCTGCTTGACCGCATCGCTGGTGAGCGAGCTGCCGACACCGAGCAAAATGCCCGAGAAGGCCAGCAGGGCGACCGGCAGCATAAAGGTCTTGCCGAGGCTCTGCAGGAACTCCCAGATGGTGGATTTGGCTTGAGGCTTGGCCATGAAACGGCTCCTTGTGAATAAACAGCAATGTCTGTGGCAGCCCTACCCCAGCTCGAAGCAATGTCGAAGCAATGTCGAAGCAGAGGCGCGGGTCAGCATCAGGTTTTGCTGGATGATAAAACGTTTTATCAAACTACAAGTGCCGACAAGATCACAGAATGCGGGGGCTGGCTGGCAGGGAGATCCAAATTTGTGAGCCGGATCGGCCCAACGGTGATGTAACGTTTCACTTGAGCATCTGAGCAGGTATGCTGGGGCCTCGCACTCAACCAGCCATCGCACCCCGTTCGCCCTATGCCATCCAAACCGCTCGTCTCGAAAAACGTCAAGATCACCGATGTCGCCCAGTTGGCGGGAGTCTCGGTCACTACCGTCTCCATGGTGCTCAATGGCAAGGGGCGCATCTCCCCGGCCACCGCCGAGCGGGTGCAGCAGGCGATCAAGCAACTCGACTACGTGCCCAACAGCGCCGCCGCCAACCTGCGCAGCCAGCAATCCAATCTGGTGGGGCTGATCCTGCGTGACATCACCGACCCCTTCTATACCGAAGTGACCGCCGGGGTGAGCGAGGTGCTGGAGCAACAGGGCTACCTGCTGTTTCTGACCCAGTGCGGCCACAGCCCGGAGCGATTGCAGCAGAGCATCCAGTCCCTGTCACGGCAGGGGGTGGCGGGCATCATCTTCAATCCGGTTCGCGGCGCAGCGGCCAAAACCCTGGAAACCTTGCTCGATTCAGAGCTACCGGTGGTGTGCGCCGCCCGCTCCTACTATCGGGATGACGTGGACTTTATCGGCCCCGACAACACCCACGCCGCCCAGCAGGCCACCACCTACCTTATCGAACAGGGCCACCGCCATATCGCCTACGTCGGCGGACGGGCCGACTCCCTCACCCGTGCCGAGCGAATCGGAGGCTACTGCGCCAGCCTGCTGCAATATGGCCTGCCCTTCAAACCGGAGTGGGTACTGGAGTGCGAGCGCACTCAACGCAGCGCCGCCGACACCATCGCCCAGCTGCTGCACCAGCATCCCAAGGTGACCGCCGTGCTCTGCCACTATCCCGAGGTGGCGCTCGGCGGCATTTACGGCGTTGAGGCGAGCGGACGCACCGTGGGCAAGGACAACTACATCGGCCAGCAGGTGGCGCTGCTCGGCTTTGACGATGTGGCGGAGGCCGAACTCACCACCCCCGCCCTCACCTTCGTCAGCTCACCGGCGCGGGAGATTGGCCGTCAGGCGGCAAGGCGGCTGCTGGCCCGGATGCAGCAACCCGAGCTTGCCCCCAACCGCCATATCATCACCCCCAACCTGCAGAAGCGGGAGTCGGCCTGAGGTCACGAAGTCTCCCGCTCATCTCCTTGAGGCCCTTACAGGCCCCTTGTCGTTAAAGGGAGCCAGAGAAGGTTATTGGGCTGCGTGTGTCTGTTGCTGGCTAAGGGTCATGCCGATGCTCATGCGATCGCCGCGACCGAGCAGGCGCAGGCCCGGATGACCGGCCATGTGGTGGGCATTGGCGGCGTGACTCTGGGGCTCCAGACAGACGAAGCCACTCGCGTCATCGGGCTGATAGAGCATCAGGAAGGCGCACTCGCTTGAAATCAGCAGGCGCTGCTGGCGGGCAGGATGATCGATCTCGGCCTGACCACGCCAGCCGCCATAACAGTGATTGAGCCACCCTAGCGGCGGCTGCCACTGGCGAAAATCGAGGTGGGGCGCCAGTCTGCTCGCCCAGTCGGTCGGCAGATGATCCGGCCCCTCCTGCCAGACGCCGCTCGCCAGAAAGCGTATTCGGGTCTGCTCGTCGCGCCAGAAGAAAGGGTGGAATCCCGCGCCGTAGAGGCAGGGCGCTTCCCCCAGATGGGTCAGGCTGATCCGCGCCACCAGGCTTGCTCCCTGCAGCCGATAGTCGATCTCCGCCAGATAGTGAAAAGGGCCATGCTGGCTGGTGAGCTGCAAGGTCACCGAGCTGTCGGTCAATGCCACCCGCTGCCAGGGCTGCAACCAGCCATCCCCATGCAAAAAGAAGTCGGGATCGAGCTCGCTCGCGGGCAACGAACACGCATCTCCCCACAGTTCGAACCGGTTGCCCGCTACCCGATTGGCCAGCGGCAACATGGGAAACAGCGCGCTCTGTCCGGGATGCCAGGGCTGCGCCGGATCAGTGTCGCGCAGCAGCGGGCGCCCTTGATCATCGTCCAGCCCCAGCAGACAGGCCCCTTGTGCAGAGACCCGCATCCGAAGATGCGGGTTGCTTAATGTGTATACCGTCATGCCGAGGTGCTTGCCTTGGCTTGGGTCAGTTCGACCTTGCCCTGAGCCAGCTGGGCTTCCAGCGCTTCCAGCGTGACCCCCTTGGTCTCGGGCACCTTGCGATAGATAAAGATGAGACCGGCGAAACAGATGAGGCCATAGAGCAGGAAGCTGCCTGCGGCGCCGAGCCCGGCGTTGAGCAGCGGGAAGGTGTAGGTCAGGATGAAACAGGCAATCCAGAGCGCCAGCGTACCGGCTGACATCGCCAGCCCGCGCACCCGGTTGGGGAAGATCTCGGAGAGGAGCACCCAGGTGACCGGCGCCAGGGTCAAGGCATAGATGGCGATCGCCGCCAGCACCAGCAGCAACACCGGCAGCCCCAGCATACCGCTGGCATAGGCAGCCGCCATCATGCCATAGATGATGGTGAGACCGGCCGAGCCAATCAGCATCAGCTTGCGACGGCCGATCTTGTCCACCATGGGCAACGCAATCAGGGTAAACAGCAGATTGATAAGACCGGTGGCGACGATGGATTTGAGGGTGCTGTTGATGTCAAACCCGGCGGAGGCAAAGATCTCCTGCGCATAGTTGAAGATGACGTTGATGCCGCACCACTGCTGGAAGACCGCCAGCACGATCCCGATGATGAGGATTGGCCGCACCGAGGGTTTGCCCAGCTCTGACAGCGACACCTTGTGGGTCTCGCCCACCAGGGTCTGACGGATATCGGCCAGGGTCTGTTTGGCATAATCATCACCGCCAATCTTGCCGAGCATGCGGGAGGCTTTCTCATACTGACCATCTTTGGCCAACCAGCGCGGTGACTCAGGTACGAAGAACATCAATACCAGAAACGCCAGCGCCGGCACCAGTTCGGCACCGAACATCCAGCGCCAGCCGGACTGGCCATTCCAGGTGGCCAGAATATCGGCCTGGGTCGCGTTGCTGGCCACGGGATCGGCGATCATCAGGTTCACCAGCTGGGCTGCCAGCACCCCGATGACGATGGTGAGCTGGTTGATGGCCACGAACTTGCCCCGCTTTTCGGCCGGGCTTATCTCGGCGATGTACATGGGTGAAAGTGCAGAGGCCAGACCAATGCCGATACCGCCGATGATGCGATAGATCACGAACAGATCGAAGTTACTGGCCGTAGCGGTACCCCAGGCCGAGATGGTGAAGAGGATGGCGGCCAGGATCAGCGGCTTCTTGCGACCGAAGCGGTCGGCAGACCAGCCGGAGATGGCAGCCCCCAGCACGCAGCCCACCAGCGCCGAGCTCATGGCCCAGCCGGACTGGGCCGGATCCGTAATGGCGAAGTAGGCCTCATAGAAGGGCTTGGCCCCGCCAATCACCACCCAGTCATAGCCAAACAGCAGGCCACCGCAGGCGGCCACCAGGCAGATCATCCAGATGTAGCTCATATTGAGCCCATTCGTATCCAATTGATTTTTCGTGCGTTCCATGACTCATCCTTATCATCTTGTCGATTGTAGGGTGCAGTGGCGCCCCTTACCGTGGCGGGGCGCCGATTTTTGTTATGAGAGTTATGAGTGGAGTGACAGCTCGCGGCAGATCAGGGCAAAGAGGTGCCCCTTGTCATGGGCCGGGTTGAGGGTGAGCAGCTCTCGCAAGGTCTGTTCACAGCCATCCCGCTGATCCAGCCCCAACAGGCCGAGCGCCCTGACCAACAGACAGTGCTGGCGATGTTTGTGCTGCGGGTCATCGTCGAGCACGATGAGGTCCGGTAGCGACACGGCGAAGAAATCCGCCTCGACCGACTCGCCCATCGCCTGCTCGGCCCAGGCGACCATCCCCTCGAACAGACGCTGCGCCTCCGCAACCCGGCCAAGACGCGCCAGCGCCATGCCCTGATAGAAGAGGTAATCAACCGGCTGATCGTTGTAGTAACGGCTGGCCCCCAGCGACCCCTGACCAAGGCAGGCCAGTTGCAGGCACTGGGCCGCCAGACTCTGGTTGTCACAGGCGAGGTGACAGAGCGCCAGCAGGTAGTGGATATCGTTGTCGGTTTGCCCCACCAGACGCCCCTCCCCCAGATTGAGGGGGTAGCACAGAGCCTGTTGCAGCAGCGGTATGGCCTGCTCATGGCGTCCCTGGGCCATCAGCACCAGCGCCTGGCGCTGCTGGTTGATGAGGTACTGACCGGTCACCTTGCCCTCGCCCCCCTCCCAGGGGTGGAATTCGCGCAGCCGCAAGATCTCTGCCGCCGCCTCCAGCTGGCCGGTGATGTGATAGAGGCCGAGCAGTTCGGCGGTCAGATCGTCGCGCTTGAGGACCACCTCACGGTGTGCCTCCAGCAGCGCCAACCGCTCGTTGGGTGCCACGGTGCAGCGCTTGTGCAGCTGATCCAGTTCGAACAAGAGGCGGGCATCATCCGGCTTGAGGGCAAAGGCCCGGCTCAGACACTGCTCAGCCGCCAGCGGATCGCCGCTCTTGTTGAAGTGATAGATGCCAAGGTTGCGCCAGGCCGGGGCAAATTCGGGCGCCTGCTCGCACACCTGCTGCCACAGGGCGATGGCTTGCGGGTAGCTGCGCTTGCTGTAGTGGAAGCAGCCCAGCAGATAGCTGGCAAACCAGCTGTGGGGCAGTTGCGCCAGCATGGCCACCTCGCCCAGGGTATTGGGGAAGCGCACCTTGCGGCCAAATGCCTGCTCGGCCCGCGCCAGCAGGGCATCCTGCGCCTCACCTTCAGGCAACTGAGCGGCCTGGAACAACAGCGGCAGGGTCTCTTCCACTGGCAGCAGCGAGAGCAGTTGCTGCGCCAACTCGGGGCGACCCAGCGCCAGCAGATTGCTCGCCAGGAAACAGAGGTTTACCCCGCGCCCGTTGCACAGGGTGCGCAGCGCCTCGAGATCGGTCGGCTGCTCGCTTGCCAGCCAGCGCAGGAAGGCCAGCTGATAGTGGAGCGGATAACGGACGCGCTGCTCGTCGATATAGGCGAGGGCCGCCGCCCGCTGACCGGACTCCAGCAGCGCCAACCCTTTGAGGGCGATGGCGCCATAGTGGGTACCGTTGACCGCGAGGCTCTTCTCGACAAAGGGCAGCGCCTGCAGGGGGTCACGGCGTACCATGGCAATGCGGGCCAGCCCGAGGAAGCCGCTGTCGCGGCAGTTACCGCTCCAGGTCGCCTTGTAAAAGTCATCGAAGGCAGCATCGAACTGACCCAGACGCTCCTCAATGTGGCCGCGCAGCAAGCTGGCCTTGCCACACTGGGGGTTCTTGTTGAGGCGATGGGCACGGGTCAGCGCCTGATTGACGTAGGCCAGCGCCGGCTCATAGTTGGCGCGGTTGTACTCCAGCGTCGCCAGCGCCAGGTTGCAGCGGTAGTCGCCACCATCGAGTTCAAGCGCCCGCAGGTAGTAATCAAAAGGCGAGCGGCTTGCGTGCAGATACTGCTCAAGATGCTGACCGATGAAATAGAGCTCATCGATTGAGTCGAGATTGACGGCCGGCTCCGGTGCCGTGGCCGGATCCGGCAGGGCTTCGCCCGCAGGCAGGTGTTCGAGATAACTCAGGATCGGCTGGCCCTGCTCATCCAGCAGGCGTACCTGCAAACGTCCCTCGCTGGTGATGGCGAACGGCTCAAGCCAGGCCTGACCCGGTTGCAGATCCAGCGTCTGGGTGAACAGCACGCCACTCTCGTCACTCACTTCGAAACGGGCGTGGCTCAGCGGCGCGATCGCGTAGGCACCACAGAGCAGGCCGTCGTCGCTGCGCTCCAGCTTGATGGCGGCGCGGGTATTGGCATTTTGCAGGGTGCCCAGGGTGTTGTAGGGCAGGAAGTTCTGCACAAACACCTTCTCCTCCCCCGCATCCAGCCAGGTAAAGTCGGGCTGGTTGTCGGTATAGACCCCGGTCATCAGCTCGATGTAGGGGCCGTTGTGGTCGGTCAGGTTGCGATCCCAGGCCAGACCGAAGTCGCAGTTGCCCCAGCTCCACTGTTTCTTGCCCGGCGAAACATGGTGATCTGCCACGTGCAACAGGCCGCCCTGCTCGTCATGGCAGTAGGCGCCGACGAAGTCGTAATCGGACTTGTCCGCCATGTAGGAGGTGGGCACAGGAATGTTGCGGTAGCGGGAGATATCGACGCCAGCGGAGTAATCCACCTTGTAGTAGGTGCCACGGGCGATGGGGAAGGCACTGACGTCGCGCTTGCCGTGGTCATAGACGGCGGTCACATCGGGCGGGAAGACGCTCTGATGGGCATCGCCCCCTTTCACCGCCGGGTTGGACCACCAGAGGAAGTGGCGCGGCGTGTCGTTGCCATTGAACACCTTGCCGGTGATCTCGATGAGCGCCTTGTCCGGATAGAGGGTGAACCCAGCCATCACCTGCAGACCGCGCATCGGCTCCACCTCGCCCAGCCAGACGGTCTTGGCGCCGCCTTCCTGCTCCGCGATGGTGAAATCCACCGACATAAAGGTGGTGGGCCTGTGGTGCTGCGGCCAGTTGAACTCGATGCCACCGGAGATCCAGGGCCCTACCAGTCCCACCAGCGCCGGCTTTATCACCTCGTTGTAATAGACAAAATCCCGCTGCATCACCTTGTCGTAGGCACGATGGATGCGGCCCCCCAGCTCCGGCAGCAGCATCACCTTGATAAAGTCGTTCTCCAGCCAGACCGCCTGATAGGACTTCATCTGCTTCTGACCGGTGAGGGTGTCGATCACGCCGTAGGGATAGACGGCCCCCGAGGAGCCCTGATAGACCCGCTTCTCGAGAAACATGGGGTTGGGATCTTCGGCACCCACCTCGTAGGTCGGCAGTGAGATGGTCTCTACCCAGACTTTTACATCAGCTTTCATCAATCTCGCCTCATTCAACATTTATTAGTAAACGTTTCGATGAGGCCAGTTTAGAATGGTGACTGCAGCGATTTTCGCTTAAAGATCACGCAATACAGTAAGCGGAGTTTAGTGAACTGATGATCATCGGCTTGAACAACCAGAAGGTACGCCACCACAACAAGCAGGTGTTGCTGGCACTGCTCTATCAACTCAAGGAGGCGAGCAAGTCCACCCTGGCCCGCCACTGCGAGCTCTCCATCCCGGCGGTCAGCAAGATCCTCGACGAGCTGGTGGCCGACGGCGCCATCAGCCACAGCGAACAAAACCTCTCCTTGCGTGGCATCAATGGGGGCAGCTACCGCATCGCCAGCGGCAAGGGGGCCATTCTCTGTTTCAACATCAGCCCCACCAGCCTGGAAAGCATATTGGTGGATAACCTGATCACCCCGCTGGGTGAGTTCTGCGGCCAGAAGATAGCGCCGCAGACCCCCGATGAGCTGCTGCGCCTGATTGAAGCGCACTACTACCAGCACAAGCGCCGCCACAAGGGGTTGGCGATCCGGCTGGCATTGGCGGTGCACGGTCAGGTCAACCCGGCGACCGGGGTCTCCCAAACCATGCCGCAGGCCCCCTGGCACGCGCCGGTCGAGCTCAAGTACCTGCTGGAGGAGCGCCTCGGCTGCGAGGTGATGGTGGATAACGACTGCATCATGCTGGCGCTGGCCCAGAAGTGGCAGGGCCAGGAAAGCGGCGGGGATTTTTGCGTCATCAACGTCGATTACGGCATAGGGTCGGCCTTTATCATCAACGGCCAGATCTACCGGGGCACCCTGTTTGGCAGCGGCCAGATAGGCCACACCATCATCAATCCGGACGGCAGCGCCTGTGCCTGCGGCCGCTACGGCTGCCTGGAGACGGTCGCCTCCCTGTTTGCCATCAAAAAACGGGCCCGGGTGTTTCTCAAGCAGCAAGCCAGTGCCGACAACCCGGCGTTGGTGGACGGGGAGCTCGACACGGCCCAGCTGCTCGCGCTCTACCATCAGGGGGATACCATGATCCGCGCCCTGGTGGACGAAGGGGCCCGCGCCATTGGCCTGAGCCTCTACAACTTCCTCAATATCCTCAACATCAACCGCATCTGGCTCTATGGCCGCAGCTGCGGCTTTGGTGAGACCTGGCTGCAAACGATCGTCAGTCAGACCGGCGCCAATCCGTTCGATTGCAGTGATGCGGTCAATGCAACCCAACTGCGCGTCGGCACGCTCAGCCGTGCCCAGCAGGTGATGGGCATCGGCTATCTCTACGTGGAGCGGGCGCTGGAACGGCGCAGCGATACCAGTGTCCCTGGCTGACAAACAGAGATAGGACGCAGTCCCCTGACTGGCCCAGGTCGCAGGTCAGGGTGATCCCGCTCCCGATTGCAAAACTCCCCATGGGGCTATGAGAGCCAAGTGGAAAGGAATATGATGGGCGCTCCATCAGCAGGAGAGTGCCCATCATGACAACCCAACACGAGCCGCAGCAACAAAGGGAACAGCAAGCGCAGAGCGAAATCCATCGCTGTGACAAATGCAGAGAGCGTACCCGCCATATCGTGGTGCAAGTGGCGCGCGACCACAGTCAGGACCTGATGCCCAAAGAACCGCGTAAAGCCTTCTGGCAAGCCTTTCGCGCCAGCACCCTCACCAACTGGGCATTTGGCGGGACCCTCGCCTATCAGACCACCCATGTAAAACACCTGATCTGCGAGCGCTGCGGCGAGACGTTTCTTGAGTATTGAATGACACGCCCCTCGGGGTCGGCTACGCCCATTGCCAAGAGAACAGGATGAGATGAAGGTGACCTTTATCGAGATCGCTCCCGACCGATTGCCGCTGACACTGCTGCTGGAAGCAGATCCGTCCGAGCAGCGCATCGCCGCCTACCTGCCCGGCGCTCTGGGCTTTGCCGCCAGCGAGGGCGATGAGATTGTGGGAGCCTGCGTGGCCAACCTTATCGGGGAGCAGATTGTCGAGATCTTCAATATCGCCGTAGCTCCCGGACACCAGCAGAGAGGCATAGGTTCTGGCCTGCTGCGCTTTGTGCTGGAGAGCCTTGCCGAGAAGGGCGTGCGCCGCGTCGAACTCGGAACCGGCAGCGTTGGCCATCAGCTCACCTATTACCCGCGCCACGGCTTTCGCGTCGATGCCGTGCTCAAAGACCATTTCCTTATCCACTACCCTGAGCCTCTGATTGAACACGGCATCCAGCACAAGGACATGCTGAGACTCTCCCTTGCACTGGAACCCAGCCTCCCGGTCCGCCACGGCCAGTAACCTGCTGGCACAAGTGCCGCCCAAGCTGAAGCCAATACACCTTTCTTATCAAGTCATTTATTGATCTGCCGCCAGTGCTTAAACGTTTCCTGTTTTACATCGCCCACATCTTGATTATCACGCCTCACTTGGCAACCTAATTTCGTTCGGAGGGATCGCTACCGACATCGCAACCAAGCCACCAAACCGCCCCCCCTCAGTACAGTCCGGATATACGGCTGTAATCGATGACCTGTGTAAAGCCACCACAGAATATTTCGCTTGGCAAACAGGGGGGCATCGATGAATAAAAAAACTTTTCACTGGTTTATCGCCCCCACCCCTCAAAAAGTCCATCATTTCGTTTCGGTGTAGCAGCATATATCGCAAATACTTGATTTTAGGCACAAGAACTGAGTGGAGATATTTATATTCAACAACGCCGATCCACTGATATAGTTATTGAGCAAATGATCAGAAACGAAAGTATTGATCTCCCATTTTAATTCCGCCTCTTCCGGCGAGGCGTGAACTGTTGAGGATGTCAACATTCTTTATAAAACAAGGCATTAGGCTTTAATGAGGTGATGATTTATGATAAGGAAAATCCCTGTTGTGTGCATGGCCGCCATGATGTTTATGCCAGATGTGCACGCAGAACCACAGCCATTTTACATCGGCGTGAAATCGGGCTGGGTTCATGCCCACAATGCCTGTGAACCACATAGGCTGACTTGTAACAACAACGAGCTGGGCGCGGGTATTTATGCTGGATACGTGCTAAATAACTGATCCTAATAGTGCTACACCTTCACTGTTCCATAGCCATTCCCAGGGAAAGGAGACACGGTATCCATGAAGTGTTTCACTCGAGCCAGCAAGCTGGTCATCCCTCTGCACTGATGATTGCGCGTGATGGTTTCATGTAACTTGTGCCACAGCCGTTCTATGTGATTAACCCAAGGACTGTAAACTGGCTGGAATACCAGGCAGAACTTGGGGTTCTTCTTCAACCATCGCTCGGTCTGTTTGCTTTTGTGAATGATGTAGTTATCGAGGAGCAGCGTGATGGTTTTGGCTCGTCGGTAGTGGTGACGCAGTTTTTCCAGCATGGCGATAAACAGGGATGAGTTTTTCTTTATCCCGCTGACGTAAAGCACTCTTCCGTTGCCTGCATGAAGAACGCCTGCCAGGTAATGCTTGGCATTCTGCCCCGGTGTGACAACACGCTTTTGCTGCGCTCTGAACATCCAGTCGGCCCCTAATTTGGGATTGAGGTCTATATCGACTTCATCCTCATAAAACACCGGATTATCGGCATCACAACGGGCCAACGCGGCGTCGATATTCGCCATTTTCTCCTGATAGGCCGGGTCTTTTATCCGCAAGGTCGGCACGGGCCTGCGCCAGACAATACCCATACGAGGTAACCATCGACGAAGTGTGGAGGCGGCCACATTGAGCCCTGTTAACCGATTGATTTTGATAGCCAATAGTTCGGTACACCAACGGCTGCGCTGATAACCAAAATCTTGCGGAGAAAACTGCATGAGCAGCACCAGTAAGGTGACCATCTTGGCGATAGGTAAAACTGGGGCACGGCCAGCCGGTAAGGCTTCTAGTGCATCTATGCCTTCATCTCGATACCACCGAAGCCAACGACCGATGGTCGAGCGCGCAGCGCCGGTAAGGTGATGAACATCGGTGACCGTACGTCCTTCATGTAACAGCAAGATGGCCATCAAGCGACGAGCATGTCCTTTATCACGCGTGGCATGGATGATTTTGTGAATACGGCGCCGCTGTGGTCGTGGCAGGGGTGGTAGGATAGGCATCAACTCAGTCCTTTGGGTGTGGCTTGTTTTGTTTGGCGACTAATCAGATCGCACAAACTGGACTGAGTTCCCTTCCTCCTGTGATCTACTATTCGGAACAGCTATTTAGACCCCCGCCTCTCAGTTGAGGCTGGCTATGATTATTTCGGGAAAATAGAGGCGACCTACCCATCGCTGGGCGCACCAAAACGTAGTGCGCCATATGAAGGCAAGATCCAAGGGTTATCTGCGTCCCTAAAATATAACCATGCGCTGACCAATAACTTAAGCGTGTTTGCTAAAGGTGGCGCAATGGCTTGGCGTACGGACGTGACGGGGCAAGAGGTATATTTCCAGCATCGGACCCATGACACCGGCTTGTCGCCACTGCTCGGCACGGGTTTCGAATACGCTTTTTCAGAAAAATGGAAAGGGCAACTTGAATACCAATGGATTAATAATGTTGGTGGTGGTGATACCGGTGGTAGTGATTTAAGCACACTCTATGCAGGCTTAAGTTTTCACTGGTGAATATAAATAAAGCATCCGAAGACTAATCAACTATTAAGAGTTCATTATTATGACATCAATGATGCGTTTTTTAATGAGTGCAGGTGTGCTGATACTCACTGCTTGTGGGGGGGAAGGTAGCGGGTTACCTTCTCAACCAGCAACCTGTGACCAGCTTGTTTCTATTCAGGTTGCCCCACAGAATCCATTACTCAAAGGGGTGAGTAGTGATCAACTGCCAGTTGGCGTGAGCGAGCAGTATGAGGCAACGCTGACTTACTGTGACGGTTCCACGAAAGTGAC
The DNA here is from genome assembly GCF_037818705.1 of Aeromonas popoffii. Taxonomy (NCBI): domain Bacteria; kingdom Pseudomonadati; phylum Pseudomonadota; class Gammaproteobacteria; order Aeromonadales; family Aeromonadaceae; genus Aeromonas; species Aeromonas popoffii. The sequence goes on from NZ_CP149129.1 coordinate 3,135,845, forward strand.
AACAGACGGCGTCAAATGGTCTGTTTCTAATGCGAATGCAACGATTTCGGCAACCGGGGTGGTTTCTACCATCGCGGTGGGTAGCGTACAAATTATTGCTTCGTTAGATAATCTGGTTGGCGAGCGAACACTGGATATTTCTGGTATTACATTGACCGCACTGACGGTCACGCCGCCGAGTGCGACTATCCCGAAAGGCTTGACCCAGAGCTATCGCGCTCAAGAAACGTATAGCGACGGTACCACCCTGGATGTCACTGAGCTGGTTACCTGGAGCAGCAGTGCGCCTGCTGTCGCCAGCATCAGCGCCGCAGGGGTGGCCACTGGCCTGACCGTGGGCAGTACCACGGTAACAGCCCTGTGGAATGGACAAAGTGCCACCGCCAGCTTGACGGTCACAGCGGTTGTGCTGACCGGGCTCACCATCACGCCGCCGGGTGCGACTATCCCGAAAGGCTTGACCCAGAGTTACAGCGCTAAGGGGACGTTTAACGACGGTCGCACCCTGGATGTCACTGACCTGGTTGCGTGGAGCAGCAGTGCTCCGACAATTGCCAGTATCAGCGCCGCAGGGGTGGCCACTGGCCTGACCGAGGGCAGTACCAAGGTAACAGCCCTGTTGAATGGACAAAGTGCCACTGCCAGCTTGACTGTCACTGCGGCTGTGGTGACCGGGCTCACCATCACGCCGCCGAGTGCGACTATCCCGCACGGCTTGACCCAGAGTTACAGCGCTCAGGGGACGTTTAGCGACGGTAGCACCCTGGATGTCACTGACCAGGTTGATTGGAGCAGCAGTGCGCCTGCTGTCGCCAGCATCAGCGCCATAGGCGTTGCCACTGGCGTGACCGAGGGCATTACCACGGTAACTGCCCAGTTGAATGGACAAAGTGACACTGCCAGCTTGACTGTCACAGCGGCTGTGCTGACCGGGCTGACCATCACGCCGCCGAGTGCAACAATCTCGAGAAGCTCGACCCAGAGTTATCGCGCTCAAGGGGCTTATGATGACGGTAGCATTCTGGATGTCACTGGCCTGGTTGCCTGGAACAGCAGTGCGCCGACGATTGCCACCGTTAGCGCCGCAGGGGTTGCATCAGGCATCACGGCAGGCAATACCACAGTCACCGCTCTTCTCGATGGCATCAGTGCGTTCGGCAGTTTGACAGTGACAAACCTGGGGACAGTGGTGACGTGGGGGGACGCCAGCTTTGGCGGTGACAGCAGTGCCGTGGCACCGCTCACCAATGTGCAGACCATTTTCCCAAATGAAGTTGCTTTTGCTGCCCTCAAGCAGGATGGAACAGTCGTGACCTGGGGGAATGCCAACTCTGGCGGTGACAGCAGTGCCGTGCAGGACCAGCTCACCAATGTGCAGACCATTTTCTCAACTTACAGTGCTTTTGCTGCCCTCAAGCAGGATGGGACAGTCGTGACGTGGGGGCATGCCAACCAGGGCGGTAACAGCAGTGCCGTGGCACCGCTCACCAATGTGCAGACCCTTTTCTCAACTGGCTTTGCTTTTGCTGCCCTCAAGCAGGATGGGACAGTGGTGACGTGGGGGGATGCCAACCGAGGCAGTGACAGCAGTGCCGTGGCCCCGCTCACCAATGTACAGACCCTTTTCTCAACTAACACTGCTTTTGCTGCCCTCAAGCAGGATGGGACAGTGGTGACCTGGGGGACTGCCAACAATGGCGGTGACAGCAGTACCGTGGCCCCGCTCACCAATGTGCAGACCATTGTCCCAAATAGCAGTGCTTTTGCTGCCCTCAAGCAGGATGGGACTGTGGTGGCGTGGGGAAGTGCTGGTGCTGGCGGTGACAGCAGTGCCGTGCAGGCCCAGCTCACCAATGTGCAGACCCTTTTCTCAACTAACTCTGCTTTTGCTGCCCGCAAGCAGGATGGGACAGTCGTGACGTGGGGGAGTGCCAACAATGGCGGTAACAGCAGTGCCGTAGCCCCGCTCACCAATGTGCAGACCATTTTCTCAACTGACTTTGCTTTTGCGGCCCTCAGGCAGGATGGGACTGTGGTGACGTGGGGGGATGCCAACCTTGGCGGTGACAGCAGTGCCGTGGCTCCGCTCAACAATGTGAAGACCATTTTCTCAAGTGGCCGTGCTTTTGCGGCCCTCAAGCAGGATGGGACAGTGGTGACGTGGGGGGATGCCAACTTTGGCGGTGACAGCAGTGCCGTGCAGGCCCAGCTCACCAATGTGCAGACCATTTTCTCAACTTTACGTGCTTTTGCTGCCCGCAAGCAGGATGGGACAGTCGTGACGTGGGGGAATGCCAGCTCTGGCGGTGACAGCAGTACCGTGGCCCCGCTCACCAATGTGCAGACCATATATAGCAATCCGTACTCATTCGCGGCGATAGTTAGTCCATAATAGTTACATTAAGAATTAAAGTATCAAACCAGGTTGGATGAGGCGGGGTAATTCCCGCCTCATCTATTTTTATATCATATTTAAACCTTATTCTACCGCGCTGTGACTATTGAGGACGCCCCTCATGCGCTCGTTTGCCAAGTTCTCATTCGACCAACCCATTTCGACCGTACCACCATCATGAGCTTTCGCCATCTCGTGCATCGCCATCAAGCCAAATGACGACTCAGTAGGGTGCAATAAGCGCATAGGTTCGAATAGCGAAGCGTATTCAGACATTCGCGTAATCACCTCTACCTTGCAGCCCCACACTTTCTGTTACCAAACAGCGGTGCAATTCACTTCGTTCAACACCAACCTGCGATTGTTAGCCCAAGATACGAGATAAGCCATATATAGCGAGACGACAACCGAAATGGCGGCCCATTGCCCGTTAAGTGCTTCTTGAACGCACAAACCGGGCTGAGCCCCCTTTCTCTTGAGTTCTACTATCCCTCACCATCATTTAGCGTAACAAGATGATGCTGCATTTCTCTTAGAAATAGATTGGTTAATTGTTGAACTGTTTCATCTATATCTCCCCGCTGGCGATAAACTGCAATGGTAATATTTGGGAGTGTAGGGAGGTGAGTCAATATCTGGCTATGCTTTGGGGGTGTTTGAGAAAGTAAAGCGACAACGCCCAGCCCTGCCTCTGTAGCAGCTTGTAACGCTGCAAGGCTACTGCTCTCAAATACTATATGCCAAGGAATATTTACTCTATTTAAAGCCTCTAATATACGATTACGCCATGAGCAAGGTTGGCTAAACATAACTAAAGGTAACGACTCACCTTGATGTTCAAACCCATGTTCTGCAAACCAATAAAGAGGAAAACTAAATTCCTGAATTGGTGCTGGTGCATTGGTAATTGGCATGCTGACCAAAACATCTAACTCACCACGTTCAAACGCTGCAAAGAGTGACTGTTTGTTAGCAACCTCAACACGCAGGCTTAATCCAGGATGCACACAAGCAAAGTCAGCGAGTACGCGGGTAAAGTGATGACTCACAAGGTCTTCAACCAAACCAATACTGCAATGCTGCTTGCCTTGTGATGCGGGTTTTAGACTCAATTGGTCTGTTAGACTTAAAATGCGTTCTGCATAAGGTAATAACGCCTCCCCCTCTGTACTTAAACGGATGCCCCTGTTGGAACGAAGCAGCAATGCATGGCCTAACTGTTGCTCTAAACGCTGAATTTGTTGGCTAAGCGCTGGCTGTGTTTTCCCTTGCAATATTGCGGCTCGGTTAATGCTGCCACATTGTACAACACTCACGAAAGAGCGCAGCAGTGCGGTATCAACGTCATTGGCCATAAAAAAACCTTATAACTGCCATTAATTTTTGCAGTCTACCTATGAACTATGGCATCCGCTAGACTGAGCATGCTTTTTCTTTTTAGCTGGAGTTCACTATGTATGTTTTAGCTGTCATTCTTGCTATCGCAGGTTCGGTCGTATACCATCTTTCGATTAAATTTGTGCCTAGTGGCGTCAATCCATTTCTATCGTTGTCCGTGAGTTACGGAATCGCCCTTTTATTATGTTTACCTGGCATTTATTTCTATGAGGGCAGTCGCAACTTTCAAGTATTAAACTGGAGTGTTGCTGGCGTGGCGCTGGGCATGTTAGGGATTGAAATTGGATTCTTATTGCTATATCGAGCCGGTGGCCATTTAGGGGTATCGTCACTCCTGACTAATGCGGCAAGTACACTCTTGCTTTTACCGATTGGACTGTTGTTTTTTCGAGAAGCCTTTTCAGTCACCCGATTGCTGGGTATGGGTATCGCCCTCTGCGGTCTATGGTTGATGATGCCACGTAAATAATAACGATCGTTGATTCGACTAGCAAAGCGGATTCGAACATTCGCGAGATATTAACAAGGACGTTATGTTCAAACTTGAAACCACACACCTTATCCTGCGCGATATGCAGCCAGCTGATGAAGCGGATTTTGTCGCCATCTCGCAAGAGAGCAAGTATCAGCGGTTTTACAGCGAGTCAGATTGCGACCCGGATAAATATCGGCAGCTCACCCGACTGTTTATCGAGCAGGCGAGTGAACACCCTCGCACCGCCTATCAATTGGCCATCGAGAACAAAGCGACCGGGGGATTCATTGGCACGGTTTGCCTGCGTCTTGAAGCGGATAGTCAGGCATCAATGGGCTGTGGTATGGCCCGGGCGTATCAGGGGCATGGACTCATACATGAAGCCACATACGCCTTGATGGATTTTGGTTTTCGTGAATTAGACATACACCGGATCTATGCAGAAACCATCAGCCACAATCGGGCTGCGATACGGCTGTGCAACACGTTGGGCATGAGGCAAGAGGGGCATTTTCGCGAACACCGTTTCTTCAAAGATCAGTGGTGGGATACCGTGGTATTGGCCGTCCTAAAGAGCGAGTGGCAACAGAGATCGTCACCAGCCTATTAGGCACTTAAAGCGAACTCAGAGATGAAACGAATTCTGATTATTGGCAACTCGGGATCGGGCAAGAGCTGGTTGGCGGCTCGATTGGCTGAGCGGTTAACTATCCGCGAGGTCAATCTGGACACCATTGTCTGGCAGTCAGGTGGCTTTAACCAAAAACGGCCCCAGCATGAGATTGACCTTGCCATTGAGGCTCTTGCTCAAGAGCCCTCATGGGTGGTCGAAGGGGTATTTGGTGCCCTGACCGAGCAACTGATTGATGCCGCCGATACCCTGCTATTTCTGGATCTCGACTGGTCTGTATGCCGTGATTCGCTGCTATCGCGCGGTTCACAAAGCGCCAGGCAACGCGATGCAATGGCAGCCGAAGAGAACTTTCAACAACTGCTGGTGTGGGCATCAGAATATGGGCAGCGAGCCAGCAAAAGCTCCCGCCAATTCCATCGCGAGCTGTTTGATCGATTCCCAAACGACAGGCACCATTTCACGACTCGCGAAGCGGTAAATAGCTATCTCACTCAACTGACCGTTAACAGCTAACAGGAGACTTGATGGACCAATACAAACAGACTCCAAAAACCTGACCATATGTTTTTTTAGAAAATTTATATCCTGTCTGGCAATTACCGCGCCCATCGGCCTGATCCCGGAATTTATCCGGCAGGCCTTTCATATGGATTTGCTCTCGTGGCAGACGGGCCGCCTCACTCTGATCGTGATCAGCGTCGCGGCTGCAATGGCGGGAATTGACTGGCTCGTGCATCGCTATCGAGCCAGATGACTGCTCAGTCGGGTGCAATAAGTCGGTAGGTTCGAATAGCGCAGCGTATTCGGACGTTCGCGTCATCACCTCTACCTTTTCTGCATCCCATCTCTTGCCTCCACACTTTCTGCCCCAAAAGCGGTGCAATTGACTTCGTTCATTGCACCCTGCACATCTTCCCCCTTTGCGCTCGCCCTAGCAATGCAACCCCTCCCTGCTGCTCTTCATGATTGCCTCCCCGGTCATCACCCCGGCCGGTGGTGCCAACCACCATATCGAGGGGCTGGCCATTATCCCCGCCAACGTGCTGGGCATCACCCACAGCGTGGCCCACTGTGGTCCCATCGTGGCTCTGCCGACTGGCCTGCTTTTCCCAGCTCGCCCCATCGTCTCTTGCGCGCCGGATCGCCGCCGTCACCAGGCTGCCGCGGGCAGCCCCCTTGTGATCCCCTTCACGCTTCATGGCCGGAACCCGTCAAACTAGGAAATTTTCCTAATGCCCCTAGGGATGGCTCTCACGCCATTTGCGCCGCACCTCATTAAAGTCACGCTACCTGATGTAGTGACCCAACCCTCGCAGTGGCGCAGGGAGTGGGCATGGGTTCAATCGACAGGAGAGCGAGGCGCACAGTCCAACCTCTTGCTGTTGTCCTTTCCGTGGCGTGACCTCTAACACCAACCAAAAAGTGAGGGGCGCGGCGGAAATACCGTCTATCTCGCAGAGGATGAACGAAGATGTTGAAACTTCTCCAACAGGTCCGGGTACCGACCCTGGACCTGCCGGTCGCAGCCCGGCGCAAGCTCTGGTTCAAGCCGTTTATGCAATCCTATCTGGTTGTATTTATCGGCTATCTGACCATGTATCTGATCCGCAAGAACTTCAACATTGCGCAGAACGACATGATCCAGGAGTACGGTCTCTCCATGACCGAGCTTGGCATGATTGGCCTTGGCTTCTCCATCACCTACGGGGTGGGCAAGACAGTCGTCTCCTACTATGCCGATGGCAAGAACACCAAGCAGTTCCTGCCGCTGATGCTGATCCTCTCCGCCCTTTGCATGCTGGGTTTCAGTGCCAGCATGGGCGGCACGGGTTTTAGCCTCTACTTCATGATCTTCTTCTATGCCCTGAGCGGCTTCTTCCAGAGCTGTGGTGGCTCCTGCAGCTACTCCACCATTACCAAGTGGACACCTCGCAACAAGCGCGGCACTTACCTCGGTATGTGGAACCTCTCCCACAACGTGGGCGGAGCCGGTGCGGCCGGTGTGGCGCTGTTCGGTGCCAACTACCTGTTCGATGGCAACGTGCTCGGCATGTTCATCTTCCCGTCCATGATCGCGCTGGTGGTCGGCTTTATCGGCCTGCGTTTTGGCAGCGACTCACCGGAAGCCTATGGCCTGGGCAAGGTAGAAGAGCTGTTTGACGAAGTGGCCAGCGAAGAAGATATCGCCACCGAAGAGCAGAAGCTGACCAAGGGTCAAATCTTCGTCAAGTACGTGCTGATGAACAAGGTGATCTGGCTGCTCTGCTTTGCCAACATCTTCCTCTACGTGGTGCGCATCGGTATCGACCAGTGGTCCACCGTGTACGCTCACCAGGAGCTGGGCTTCTCCAAGGAGATCGCCATTCAGGGCTTCACCTTCTTCGAAGTGGGCGCGCTGGTCGGCACCCTGATGTGGGGCTACCTCTCGGATCTGGCCAACGGCCGTCGTGGTCTGGTCGCGTGTGTGGCACTGGCGCTGATTATCGCGACCCTGGGTCTTTACCAGCACGCCACCACCCAGTTCATGTTCCTGGGTTCCCTGTTCTTGCTGGGCTTCCTGGTGTTTGGTCCGCAACTGCTGATCGGCGTGGCCGCCGTGGGCTTCGTGCCCAAGCAGGGCATCAGCGTGGCCGATGGCGTCAAGGGCACCTTTGCCTACCTCATCGGTGACAGTTTCGCCAAACTGGGTCTGGGCATGATCGCCGATGGCACCCCCATCTTCGGTCTGACCGGTTGGGCCGGCACCTTCGCGGCGCTGGATATCGCAGCCGCCGCCTGTCTGGTGCTGATGGCCTGCGTGGCCGTGGCCGAAGAGCGCAAGATCCGCCGTATCAAGCGCGAATTGAAAGCCGCCACCTTGGCTACCCAATCCGCCTGAACCAACGCGAACTGCGCGCTGCCGAGCGGGCAACCCAGTCAGCCTGAACCCGCGTTCACTAGATGCAGCCAGGCGGCCAAGCCCGCCTGACGCAAACAGCCACTGCGCGCAACCGGCCCCGCCTTCTGGTGGGGCCGGTTTTTGATTGCTGCCCCACCGTCAGCAGATACATCCTGACTGCTGTCATCCCCTGTGCACACAGGCGCGGCCGGGTTCGCCAGGTATCGCAGCAATCCGTGCGGCGCGGGGCCAGCGTCGTACTCACAGCACTGCCAGTCGGCCCCTGAATGCTCAACCGCGAGCTCACCTTCTTCTGCTGGCCGGGAGTGACCAATCCGGCCCGACCTTGCCATGCCCCACCCACTCAGCCCCCTGTGATACACTGCGCCATCCCCTGTTTTTGGTATGCATGCGATGAAACCTGCCCGCCCCCGTCTCTCCCTCCAAGGCCGCCCGACCACCGCAGGCCGCCCCGCACAGGATGACACCCACCGGCCCGCGCTTGCCCGCTCACGCGCCGGCACCCGGCACGCACAGGACGCGAAACAGGCCGGACAGAAACCGCAGGTGAACCCCGCCGATCGCCAGTTGCTGCTGCTGAACAAGCCTTACATGGTGCTCTGCCAGTTCACCGACGAGGCGGGCCGGGAGACCCTCAAGGATTACATCAAGGAGCCCGGCATCTATGCGGCAGGGCGCCTCGACAGAGACAGCGAAGGGCTCTTGCTGCTCACCAACGATGGCAAGCTGCAAGCGCGCCTTACCCAGCCGGGGGAGAAAACCCCCAAGACCTACTGGGTACAGGTGGAAGGGATACCGAGCGAGGAGGCGCTGGCCGCCCTGCACGCAGGGGTTGAGCTCAACGACGGTATGACCCTGCCCGCCGAGGCAACACTCATGGATGAGCCCGCGATCTGGCCGCGTAACCCGCCCATTCGTGAGCGCAAGGAGATCCCCACCCGCTGGCTCGAAATCAAAATCATCGAGGGGCGCAACCGGCAGGTGCGGCGGATGACCGCCCATATCGGCCACCCCACCTTGCGCCTGATTCGCTACGCCATCGGCGACTGGACCTTGGGTAACTGGCAAGAAGACGGGCTGGCCCCCGGGCAGAGCCGCAGCCTGCCCGCCCCCGAGCTGGCGCCTTCCCGGCGCCAGCGCCCCCCCTCATCACCCCGACCGGATGGCGACGTAGCCAAACCGGCAAGGGAGGCACCGAGACGGGCAAGCCAACCGAGACGGGACGAGCGTCCCCGCAGCACTCACTCAACTGAGCGCTCAACCCCAAGCCCGACCGGCGGCAAACCCCGCAGCAGCGGGCGCGGTAGCAATCGCAACACAATGCGCCGACCGGCCCGCACGGGTAATCCCAACAGCAGCGACAAGGAGTCATGATGATCAATCACTCGGCAGAGCAACCGACCACCAGCCATGCCCCCATGGAGGCCCGCCTGACGGTTGCCGCCCTGGTGCACTGGCAGGGCCGCTTTCTGGTGGTGGAAGAGGAGATAAAAGGTCAGCGCCGCTTCAATCAGCCCGCCGGCCATGTGGAGCCTGGCGAAAACCTGATTGACGCGGCCTGCCGCGAGCTGAAAGAGGAGACGGGTCTGACCGCCACGCCGACCGCGTGGCTCGGCACCTATCTGTTCAAACCGGCTGACAGCGAGGCCACCTTTGTACGCACCGCCCTGGTGTTCGACCTTGAAAAGGCGCCTGGGCAGCACCAGCCAGAGGATCCTGATGGCGATGTACTGGCCTGCCACTGGCTCACGCTGGAGGAGATCGCCGAGTGTAAACCGGCCCTGCGCAGCCCCCTGGTGTGGCAGTGCATTCAGGACTATCTGGGGGGCACCCGCCTCCCCCTCTCAGCACTCAAGGCCTTTATTTGAGGTCATTTATCGCTCTTTTGTGGTCTCGATGGCCCGCAGTAGAAAAACGATTTCCTGCCACCGCATTCCCGATGGGAGCCAGGGCATGGATATGTGACCGGGGGCGCGAAATTCTGGTAGAATACGCCCCGTTTAAACGAACTGGTAACTTCGACTAATGACAGACAATAGCCAAATCAAGGTGATCGTCGGCATGTCCGGCGGCGTGGATTCTTCCGTCTCGGCCTACCTGCTCCAGCAGCAGGGTTATCAGGTCGAAGGCTTGTTCATGAAGAACTGGGAAGAAGACGACACGGACGAGTACTGCTCTGCCTCCCAGGATTTGGCTGATGCCAAGGCCGTCTGCGACAAGCTGGGTATGAAGCTGCATACCATCAATTTCGCCGCCGAGTACTGGGACAATGTGTTCGAGCACTTCCTCGAAGAGTACAAGGCAGGGCGCACGCCGAACCCGGATATCCTGTGCAACAAGGAGATCAAGTTCAAGGCGTTCCTCGAATTTGCCGCCGAAGAGCTGGGTGCTACCTACATCGCCACCGGCCACTATGTGCGCCGTGACGACAGCACCGGCCGCCCGCGCCTGCTGCGCGGTCTCGATACCAACAAGGATCAGAGCTACTTCCTCTACACCCTGAGCGAAAGCCAAGTGGGTCAAAGCCTGTTCCCGGTCGGTGATTTGGAGAAGCCGGAGGTGCGCCGCATCGCCGAGCAGCTGGATCTCATCACCGCCAAGAAGAAAGACTCCACCGGTATCTGCTTCATCGGTGAGCGCAAATTCAAAGACTTTCTGGCCAAGTTCCTGCCCGCCCAGCCCGGCCCCATCGAAACCGTGGACGGCAAGGTGATCGGCGAGCACCAGGGCTTGATGTATCACACTCTGGGCCAGCGCAAGGGGCTCGGCATCGGTGGTCGCAAAGACGCCACTGAAGAGGCCTGGTATGTGGTCGACAAAGAGGTCGAGCGCAACGTACTGGTGGTGGCACAGGGCGAGCATCCCCGCCTCTACTCCGACGGCCTGGTTGCCAGCCAGCTGCACTGGGTCGATCGCACCCCGATCCGCGCGCCGCGCCGCTGCACCGTCAAGACCCGCTACCGCCAGCAGGATATTCCCTGCCTCATTCAGCCCATCGATGACGAAACCATCCGGGTCATCTTCGACGAGAAGCAGGCAGCGGTGACCCCGGGCCAGTCCGCCGTCTTCTATGACGGGGAAGTGTGCCTGGGCGGCGGCATCATTGAACAGCGCTTCAGCCATCCGGTTTGAATCCTTAACAGAAGGCAGCTGACGTGAGCGACACATTCCAAGGCCGGATCATGGCCTGCGGCGGGTATCTGCCAGTGAATGAACAGAACAGGGCCGTGAAGATATGAGCGACACATTCCAAGGCCGGATCATGGCCTGCTGCGGATATCTGCCAGTGAATGAACAGAACAGGGCCGTGAAGATATGAGCGACACATTCCAAGGCCGGATCATGGCCTGCTGCGGATATCTGCCAGTGAATGAACAGAACAGGGCCGTGAAGATATGAGCGACAAATTCCAAGACAGAACCATGGCCTTTGCCGGCATCTGCCAGGCAGCCTATCTGGTACAAAAAGTGGCCCGCGATGGCAGCTGTGATGAGGCCTCGCTGCGCGAGAGCATGCAAAGCGTGTTGGTGACCGATCCCAAGCAGCCGCTGGAAGTGTTCGGCAACCACCTGGCCATTCGTGATGGCTATCGCGCGCTGGTCGAACAGCTGGGCTCTGACGGCAGCCAAAAGAACGCCGAGCTGACCCGCTACGTGGTCAGCCTGATCGCGCTGGAGCGCAAGCTGGCCAAGCGCCAGGACATACTCAACATGCTGGGGGAGCGGATCGGTCAGATCGGCCGCCAGCAACAACATTTCGATCTGCTCGACGAGCAGATCCTGGCCAACATGGCGAGCATCTACAGCGATCTCATCAGCCCCATAGGGCCGCGCATCCAGGTGGCGGGCACCCCACTGTTCCTGCAACAGCCGCTGGTGCAGTACAAGGTGCGCGCCCTGCTGCTGGCAGGCATCCGTGCCTGCGTGCTGTGGCGCCAGCTTGGCGGCAGCCGCACCCAGATCATCTTCGCACGCAAGAAGATGGTGGAACTGGCCAAACGTTTTTAACCCCCACACCAATCATCAGGAGTTCACCCCATGGAGCTGTCCGCGCTGACTGCTGTTTCCCCGATTGACGGTCGTTATGGCGACAAGGCCGATGCCCTGCGCCCTATCTTCTCCGAATTCGGCCTGCTGCGTTTTCGCGTCGAAGTCGAGGTGCGCTGGTTGCAAAAACTGGCCAGCCACGCCGGGATCCCGGAAGTCCCTGCCCTGAGCGCGGCCGCCAACGCCCTGCTCGACGGCATCGTCAGCGACTTCAACGAGAGTGACGCCGCCCGCATCAAACAGATTGAGCGCACCACCAACCATGATGTGAAAGCGGTGGAGTACTTCCTCAAAGAGAAAGTCGAAGTGAACCCGGAGCTAGCCGCCGTCAGCGAGTTCATCCACTTCGCCTGCACCTCGGAAGACATCAACAACAACTCCCACGGTCTGATGCTGAAAACCGCTCGCGAAGAGGTCATCAAGCCTTATTGCGAGAAGCTGATCAGCGAGCTCAAGCGTCTGGCTGTTGAGTACCGTGACATGCCGCTGCTGTCGCGCACCCATGGCCAGCCCGCCACCCCGAGCACCATGGGCAAGGAGATGGCCAACGTCGCCTACCGTCTGGAGCGCCAGTTCAAGCAGATCATGGCGGTGGAGATCCTCGGCAAGATCAACGGGGCTGTCGGCAACTACAACGCCCACATCAGCGCCTATCCGGAAGTGGACTGGCACCAGTTCTCCGAGGAGTTTGTGACTTCCTTGGGCCTTTCCTGGAACCCCTACACCACCCAGATCGAACCGCACGACTACATCGCCGAGCTGTTCGACGCCATGGCCCGCTTCAACACCATCCTGATCGATTTTGATCGCGATGTGTGGGGTTACATCTCGCTGGGCCACTTCAAGCAGCGCACCATCGCGGGCGAGATCGGCTCCTCCACCATGCCGCACAAGGTCAACCCCATCGACTTCGAAAACTCCGAAGGCAATCTGGGTCTGGCCAACGCCGTGTTCCAGCATCTGGCAAGCAAGCTGCCCATCTCCCGCTGGCAGCGTGATCTGACCGACAGCACAGTGCTGCGCAACCTGGGTGTGGCGGTCGGTTACTCCCTGATTGCCTATCAGGCGACCCTCAAGGGCATCTCCAAGCTGGAAGCCAACGACGCCGCCATGGCCGCCGATCTGGACGCCAACTGGGAAGTGCTGGCCGAGCCGATCCAGACCGTAATGCGCCGCTACGGTATCGAGAAGCCCTACGAAAAGCTCAAAGAGCTGACCCGTGGTCGCCGCGTCGATGCCGAAGGGATGCGTACCTTTATCGACACCCTCGAACTGCCGGAAGCAGTGAAGGTGGAGCTGAAGAAGCTAACCCCGGCCAACTACATCGGTGACGCCCAGCGTCTGGTTGATCTGCTGAAATAAGCCAACCGATACTGACGAAGGGGCCCTGTGCACGATACGCCACAGGGCCCCTGTTATTTTCCCTGCCACAGCAGGATCCCGAGTGGCTTTTCCCAAGCCCGACTTGGGCAAAACCTCTTTGCGAGACACGAGAAACAGCATGTACCAACTCAATCTGGATATCGCTCACTTCCTTGAGCACTACTGGCAGAAGTGCCCACTCCTTATCAAGGGCGGCTTCACCGACTTTCAGGACCCCATCAGCCCGGACGAGCTGGCGGGTCTGGCCATGGAAGAGGTGGTGGAGTCCCGTCTGGTGACCCGCTTCGACAACAAGTGGGAAGCGGCCCACGGCCCCTTCGAATCCTACGACCACCTGGGGGAAGAGAACTGGACAGTGCTGGTGCAGGCTTGCAACCACTGGGCCCCCGAGGTACACGAGCTGGCACTGCCGTTCCAGTTCATCCCGGGCTGGCGTTTTGACGATGTGATGGTGAGCTTCTCCACCCCTCACGCGGGGGTCGGCCCCCACATCGACAACTACGACGTGTTCATCACCCAGGGTCTGGGCAAGCGCCACTGGCGGGTTGGTGATGCCAAGCCGCTCAACGAATTTGCTGCCCACGCCGCCCTGCTGCACTGCGAGCCGTTCGAGGCGATCATCGATGTCATCATGGAGCCGGGCGATATCCTCTACATTCCACCCGGATTCCCCCACGAGGGCTACGCCATCGAGCCCTCCATGAACTTCTCGGTCGGCTTCCGTGCGCCGGATGCCAAGGCGCTTATCTCCTCCTTTGCCGATCACCTGATCGACAATGAGGTGCGTACCGAGCGTTACGGCGACGCCGACCTCAAGCCCCGTGCCCGTCACGGCGAGATCCAGCCCCACGAGCTGCACCGTCTGCGCGAGCTGATGCAGCAGGCCCTCGATGACGAGACCCTGTTCAAGGAGTGGTTCGGCACCATGATCTCCGAGGCCAAGCACGATCTGGACGTCAATCCGGTCGAGCCGGACTACAGCGCCGAGGAAGTCGCCGACCTGCTGACTCAGGGCGAGCCCGCCATCAAGGTGCCGGGCCTGCGTAGCGTCTGGTTCAGCGGTGAGAGCCAGCAGTGCTATATCGACGGCGAAGCCTGGACCCTGCCAAGCGACGATGCGGCCGCCATTTCGCTGCTGTGTGACAAGGACATCATCACTCAGGCAGACATGGTAGAACTCGCCGATCAGGCCGGTTTCCTGCAACTGCTGACCCGTCTGATCAACCGCGGTTACTGGTTCTTCAGCTGAACAGCAACGACAAAGGCGCCTGATGGCGCCTTTTTTATTGCAGGAAGTTGATTTCCCTACCCTTATTTGCAGCATGGACCCGTGTCATAGTGACGACTCATGGCCCAGCGAGGAATAAGGGCGTTACATCGGTTACCTCGGAATAAATACATTCTTGTAGAAGGATAGAAACCCATTATCCGGCACCTGAAACTCAACCCCATTGTGCAATGACAGTGAGGCACCACCAGTGTTATTCATAATTGCGCCATAGCGCGCATAACCACTTTTTCCATCGTGATACATAAAGTCCATCCGTGAAACCAGTTCGCCGACTTTGTTGAACAAGCGGCCGACAATCGGCGACTCTGAGGACATGGGGGAATTGATAGTCCGCAGTAATGTCATACTGGTATAATCCCCATTGTTATCCCGGGTCAGCAGATAATGGTAGCGAGTCTTAGGAGCATCCACACCACTTAACCGATAGATCAAATTCACGTTAGTACCGAGTGCCAGCGCAGTAAGGCTCGAGGTGATCGGTGCATTGGGCTGACCGACAAAATTAGATATTATCCTGCGTACGTCACCATCCCTCACCTGATAGATATGTCGGGTAGTAAAGATAAGGAACATGGTCTCCTCAAGGTCATTGATGGCAACCACATCCATCGGATAATCACCAGGCTCTAAATTTAATTTATTCACCAGGTCATTGCTACTTGTCGGGGCATTTTCCAGATTAGACGTCAAGTAGGCGTGTGGCTGAAAGTAGCCGGCCCTGGCTATGAAGATTGCAGCAGTCTTCCTACTATACCTTGTATTACTCTCAACGGCATGATCGCAGGTTGTCAACTCATATTCCGGCTGCCAGCCACTGATTGGTGTTGTGGCTCCCGTGTCGAAGAAAGTCGATATATTTCCGTAGCCCGGCTTCTTAATATCGGCAAAGTTATAAATCCTGCTATTTCTTGGGGAGGTTACCAAGGCCCCGGCCTGATGATAAATAGGCTTATTGTGGTCAAGAATGTTTTTGACATTAGTCCAATCGGTATTCATGGTCTTGGCATCCAAGGCACAGACCATGTTGCCATTCCGGCCAAGGACCCGGCAGAGGTATGAGCCAAGATCTTCATACTCAAGCCCCCGTGGTCTAATATATTCTTGGGTATATCTCGCGATCGGGTCGATTGAAATAGGGGCTTTTTTGAGTGACTCGTAGATCCACTGGGCAATAGCTACCACTATGCCTATCACTGCAATAATAATGCCCAAGGGTCCGGCAATGGCAAACCCCATCACAACACCAATGGATATGCCCAACGCCATAGTGGCGACGAACATGTTGATTGCAGCAAATATAATATCCCCAACATCCCCGCCCATGGCAGCCTGATACATGCTATACGCTGCCAAGGCTGCCCCCAGCACCGCCAACCCAACAAAACATATATTGATAACCCGGGCGATATCTTGAGTGGCGAGAAACATCTTGGTGGCTATCTGCCGCTCTACCACATTTTTGAGATGCGTACCTTTGGCTGAAAGGTTGCTCAAGAATTGACTGAATTTCCCCATATTAATGGCTATACTGTCTATGATGCTTCCACCATTGCCATAAATAAACATGGTTACTTTATCAAGGAACTTACCGAGCTGGATCAGATTCAGCCCCGTATCAATAAAGGCCACCCCCAGCCCCATCAAAGAAATAGGGTTGCTCAGCTCCTCCCGATCGGTCGCCGTCAACCAGGTAAAGTTGCCAACCCCCAGCAGCAAGGCGAACACGGATAGGAATGACTCTGTGGCGTTAGCGGGAACCACACCAGAAAAGGCGGTGGGAGCCACGCTGACCGTCGCCCTTGCCAGATCAGGATATTTTCTAAGAATACGCTGCCGGGCCTCCCCATCCTGCAAGGTGAACATTTTCAAATTCATATCTGGACCAGTATAATTAAGATCCTGCCAGAATTTATCCGGGCTATGTTGGTTGAAGAAAGTGTTCCAGAAGTTGCGCTGATTACCGCTTTGAGTTTTCAGAAAGGTCACGACATCATCGAAATTGCTCCTGTTGGCCAGGACTGTGTATTTCTCGCTTTGGTGGCCCCAGCTCGTGTTCATGGCAAGCCCGGTGTAAACAGACCCCGCCAGGGTGCGTTCAAACTCTTGCAGAACATTCTCGTTGATGCGACTACCGGATGAAATATTGAGCGCTCTGACTTTATTGATGGTGTTATAAACCTTCCTCATTGCCATTTCAAACGATGAACCTGGCCTCAAAGACTCCTGAACTTTAAAAGAACTGATAAGTTCATCTAACACCTGATTATTGGAGTAGCGCTCGATAAGTTGACGAGCCCAGTTTTCGCCCCCTGCTTTGTAGGCGGTTAACTTTCTACTTTGACAATAATGGGTGGCGACAGAATATAACTGATCGATGATATTTTTAAAGTCTGTACCTTTTTTCTCTGCTTGCTGAATATTCGCATTGACCTTCACCATATCCCAAGAGTTATACAGTTTCCGGTTAGCCACAGTGACATCTTTTTGCTTGCTATATGAGTGTTGCAACAAACCACTCACATATTCAACCATATAATCATTAAAGTAGCTGCCATTGCGTTGATAAATGGATTTTACCGTGTCAAAGCTATCACTCATTGTCAGCACATTATTATTAGGCTTCATGCCTGGGCCTAACGCTTCGCTTAATGAGCCGTTCTTATTCTGGAATTCGAACTTCATTAACTCTTGAAACATCACCTGGGCAAGATATTGAGCTTCATCGGTATATTGTTCAAAACTGATCTAATTCGGGTAAAAGGCAGTCTGGTTAGAGATGTCCACGTAAAAATCGATCGCATCCAGCTCAGTGAGTGTGCCACTATTCAGGGCAGCAAAGGCGGCCTTCACCGGAGTAGGGAAAACACTACTTGCCGCCAAGCCGAGCAATGACATGGAAGAGAAGGTGAGAAAATCCCGCCGCCCCTGTGAAACTTCTTGATGGATGATCTCTGATAATTTTTTCATATTGTATACCCTAGTATAAATACTCTATGTGGATGTAAATATCCTTTCATAAACAAGGGAATAGCAAACAGAACCATATCATCATGGCTGAGTGAATTATCCTTGTTTACAAGGACAACATTAAGTGGAGGTTATTTGCATCTATGCGATATAGATGTAAACAGCATCCACTTTACTGGCATTTACTAGATAAAAATGAACAAAAATAACCAAGACTCACAGTGAATCGATTATGCATCCTTATTTATTGAATCATCTTCACGAACTTACACGTGCATTCTCGTATGAGTCAAACATCAATAGCTGCATCTGGTTAAAAAATGTTACCTGTTAGACAAAAACAGATTTTGTTGCGGAAAAAGTT
This sequence comes from Aeromonas popoffii, assembly GCF_037818705.1. Classification (NCBI taxonomy): domain Bacteria; kingdom Pseudomonadati; phylum Pseudomonadota; class Gammaproteobacteria; order Aeromonadales; family Aeromonadaceae; genus Aeromonas; species Aeromonas popoffii. The sequence goes on from NZ_CP149129.1 coordinate 3,153,697, forward strand.
GTAACGAGATATTGCAAAGGAAAATCCTCTTGAAAAGAGGCAACAATACAGCGGACCGGTACCGGGTAACGTTGCGTTATTCAGTGACAAATCGGCATACTATTCATGCCCCAAGACCACCCGATCACGGGCACGCCGTCAGCAGGCCGGTTGCAAGGTCGCAGGAGACTGACTCTGATGACAATCGAGGGGGCTTCGGCGGGAAGATTGCATACCTTGCAACCTGTCTTGATAACAAAACGGCAGCCTTGAGGCTGCCGATTTGTGGCTCATTGTTCGTCGGGGATCTCGTCAAACAGGGGGTGGTAGAGTACCTCACCGGCCATGCCGGCCAGCCCCCCTTCCTGCAGCTCCATCGCCAGAAAACAGTCGGCGGGCACCTCGTAGATGCAGTGCAGGCCGAACTCGCTGGCGGGACGAAAACCGAAGCGGCCGTAATAGGTCGGGTCACCGAGCACCACCACCGCTTTCCAGTCCATTTCCAGCGCCGTGTCCAGCCCCTCACGTACCAGATCCGAGCCTATGCCCTGCCCCTGCCAGTCCGGATGCACGGCCACCGGCGCCAGACCGAGCCAGGGCCCTTCCAGGCCGTTAATGGTGATCGGGCTCAGCATCAGGTGCCCCATGAACTCGTACTCTTCCTCTTCGACCATGGTCACCACGGCGGCGCCACACTCGCGCAGGCGGTTGACCAGTTCGGCCTCATCGGAACGGCCAAAAGCGGCGCTCACCAGTTCATAGACCGGCAACATGTCGCCGGGGCGCTCGGTTCTCAGCATACAGCGTTACTCCTCGTACAGCAGAGCGGGCATTATTCCACAAAGTGCCGGTCAGCCTGAGCACCTTTGTCCAGAAATGGGAGGGTGGACTCAGGAAAGCGCGCCGCAAGTTGCAGCAGCAACCCCAGCAAGGCCGCCGGCGTCAGGGTGGTAATGGCCTCACCGTAGGCCGCAAACAGCGCAGCATCCTCTTGTTCAAGCCGTGCCAGCGCAAACTCGGGCCCCTGATGCCAATGTCCGGCCAGCTCATCGATCAGGGCCGGCAGCTCCACCAGCAGCCAAAGCTGGCGATAGCGCCCCGCGACCGCGTCCCCAGCACTGGCCCCGGTCGCGGGCAGGCCGGTGCGACGCGCCATCTTGCCAATCCAGCCGAGCCGCTGTTGCCGCTGCGCGCGGGTGAGCAGAACGGGCCCATGGCGCCGCAGGCTGGCCAGTTGCAGCAAACAGGCAAGTCCCTGCTCGTCCCTGTCTTTTAGCAGCACACCGCCCAGCAGATGAAGCCGCTCGGGTTCGGCCTGATCCAGCTCACTGAGTGGATAGCAGATGATATCGAGCCTGGCGCCATCATCAGCGGCGACGCCCGGCAAGTCGGGGGCATGGCCCTGCTCATCCAGATACAGGGTGAGTTGCGATGGGTGGCCATGGCCCAAACCGACCTGTGCATCGACGCCATGCAAGATAGCCACGGCCACCCGCTCGTCCGCCAGCCAGTGCGCCAGTTGCCGGGTCACTGGCTCGGGCAGGCTGATGGCCCTGTCCAGTCGCCAATAGCTCACCTCGCACGGCTGCCGGGCGGTTTGGCCGCGCAGCCCGCGATAGTGCATGCCGAGCTTGGCCATCACCCGGCCGGAGGCGAGGTTGCCCGGCATGTGGCACGCGGTCAGCGCCGGCAACTGCAAGGTGTCGAATGCAAAAGATTTGACCCGTTGCGCGGCCCGGGTAGCCAACCCCCGGTTCTGCCAGGGGACGCCGACCCACCAGGCCAGATCGCCGTTCCAGTGCAGCGAGATCACCCCGACCAGCGGAGCCACTTCATCCTCCTGCGGCAGCGTCAGGGCCCAGCTCCAGCCCAGCCCCAGCGCCGCCTTGCGCCAGCTGCCGACAAGCCAGTCACGGGCGCACTCCGGCGGGTAGGGGTGAGGAATATTGAGGGTATAGCGGGAGAGCGCCTCGTCGCTGCAATAGCGCACCACCTGGGCCTCGTCGTCGGCCAGCAACGGCCGCAGCACCAGCGCAGAAGAGAATGAGGCCAAAGCTGGCTCACGTAGCAGAGGCACACTCACACGGCGGGCAAGCAGGCGGTTGAGCACGGCGCCCATGTCGTCGTCCGCCGTCAGCGCCAGATCCGCCCCGAGTGGGCCCAGGGTGAGCAGACCGCTCTCCTTGGCCAGCGTCAGCAGGGAGGCCGAAGCACTGATGAGGATCTGACGGCTGGGGTCCGCCTGGACATCTGCGATCAGATCGCCGTCGAGCCAGACAGCCAGCAGCGAAGTGGCCAAGAGGAGCCCATCGGGCTGGCAGGCGGACCAGAGATCCTTCTCCTCTGCCAGGTGGGACTCTGCCTCCTTGCTGAGCAGCAGCTGCCAGCGATGGCCCTGCCGCTGCCAGGCTTGCAGCACGGGGGCCCAATGGGGTTGCCACAGCGCCCGCTCGATCAGCAACTCCATCAGCGGCCCTGACAGGCCGCCGGCAGGCTCAGGTGGCGAGGATGAGCCTCGATGCGGGCGATCCAGGCCTGGATGGCGGGCCAACCCTGCAGGGAGAAGATCCCCTCCTCCGCCACATGGGTGTAGGCATAGAGGGCGATATCGGCGATGGTCGGTGCGTCGCCGCACAAGTAAGGGCGCTGTTTCAGCTGCTGCTCCATCACCGCCAGCGCCCGCTCACCTCCGGCCTTGAGGCCGTCGAGCCGCGCCTCCTGGGATTCAGGGCGGCCCAGATAGTGGACGATGAAACGCGCCACCGCTATGTAGGGTTCGTGGCTGTATTGCTCGAAGAACAGCCACTTTAGCACCTCGGCCTGCTGGCGCGGCTCTGCCGGCCAGAGCGCCGAGCCCTGCGCCAGATAGAAGAGGATGGCGTTGGATTCGGCCAGCGCATCCCCTTCATCGATGGCCAGCACGGGGATCTTGCCGTTGGGATTCATGGCCAGAAAGGCCGGGGTTTGGTTGTCGCCGGCTTGGATATCTACCGGGACCCAGTCGAGGGGCAACTCCAGCCAGCGGGCCAGCAGCCACCCCTTGTAACAGTTGCCGGATCTCAAATCGCCATATAGACGCATACAGACTCCTTGTCAGCTCAGGATTGCAGAGGATAAACGGAAGATCAGGGTGCCAGCCGCTCTATGTGCCAGCCTTCCCCTTCCCGGTTGTAGTAGAAGCGGTCGTGCAGTCGGTGTTCGCCACCCTGCCAGAATTCGACCGTGTCGATCCGCACCCGATAGCCACCCCAGAAACTCGGCAAGGGCACTTCCCCCTTGGCAAACTTCTGCTTGAGCTCGAGAAATTTGGCCTCCAGCACGCCGCGCGCCGAGATGCGGGTCGACTGCTTGGAAACCCAGGCGGCTATCTGGCTATCCTTGGGACGGCTGTGGAAGTACTTCATCACCTCGAAGGTGCTCATCTTCTCCACCCGACCCGTCACGTGCACCTGACGGTCCAGAGTGTGCCATGGAAAGAGCAGGCTGATGCGGGGGTTGCCCTCCAGCTGGTGCGCCTTGCGGCTGCCCATGTTGGTGTAGAACACCATCCCCTCTGCATCGTAGTGCTTGAGCAGCACGGTACGCTGCCAGGGTTGCCCCTCGGCATCCACGGTCGCCACCACCATGGCGGTGGGATCGGTCAACTTGGCCTCGCAGGCCTGAGCCAGCCACTTCTCGAACAGCGCCAGGGGGTCGGCTGGCAGATCGGCCCGGTGCAATCCGCCCCGGGTGTATTCACGGCGCAGATCAGCTACATCCATCATCTTGATTTTCCTTAAAATAAATAATGGTTCCACGACCATCAAGAGAATGATTGCAGGCATTGTGCGCTCGATAAAGTGACCTTGTAAACCATACAAAAAAAGCGAAGAGGCTAGAGCCTCTTCGCTTAAATAATGAATATCCCAAAGATGAGAACCCTCACCCTTTGGTCATCAGGTTTAGTGGCTCACGGCCTCACGACGACGCAGCAGTGCCGCGATACCAAGACCAAACAGCGCGAATAGACCGGTCGAACCGCCACCGCCACCACCGCCATTGCTTTCAGGCTGGGGCTGGGGCTCGGGAGCCGCTTTGGTCGCCAGCTTTGGCGTAATGGCATAGAAGATATTGTCGCTACACGCCAGCTTGAGACGAACGGAGGTGCCCGCAGGCCCCGGTATGGTCACGTCATGGGCGCCGTTATTGCTCACACCGCTAACCAGCGGCTGCCAGCTCTTGCCTTCATCGTTGCTATAACTGATGTCGACCCGCTGACAATTGACCGGATGACGATCAGTACCCGCCACTTCCCAGTTAATTGTGGTCGGGCTGCCAACCAGAATACGCTGGTCAGAGGGCGGTAATATTTTGAAGGTACGTGAGCCAGTATCCACAACCTCGACCGAGGTCTCGCCATAGGCAGCGCCCCCCTTGCCATCACGGGCCACCAGACGGAAATTAAGGGTGCGAGCCACATTGACCCACACATCCCCTTTCTCCGCGTCCCCTTTCAACTGAGTCGCGAGCGAGGGAAAGTGGCGAACCGAGGATGCTGTCGGTGCTGCATAGCGATACAGGGGACCGGTTGCAAGGAGACCGGAACTCAATTGATGGCCACTCGTAGTCGCGTCCCCCAGATCGACCTGCTCCCAGGTATAGGTGAGGGTATCGCCGTCAACATCATGACCCTCGCCACTCAGGCTAAATGCCACTCCTTTTGGAATTACATGCACTGGCGGCACTTCGATAATTTCCGGCGCCTGATTATCTCCATTTTCTCTCGGAATAAGCATGCCACAACGAGGTTCCATATACGGTGCAGTAAAAGGTGCTAAACTCGGATTGTTAGCAATCTTTTTCGCGTCAACACTCGCCTCCTCTTCACGTTTGGCAATATGCGCTAACATTTGCTTAATCGACTCGCTATGAAAATAGGCTTCGCTATGGGGCTGCAAGTCTTGGCTCGCTATCAAACCGGCATAACCCATAATGGAGCTACCACTACCCGGCTCAAAAGCTTTTTTATTATATCTTTGCCCTACGCCTGCATTATAGGTATGATTGGCACCAAATTGATGGCCTATTTCATGAGCGACAAAATCAATAAAGAAGGCGTCACTTTCTGGTATTTTATTTCCTGTTCGCCCTATCGATCTGAATGAAATAACCGGCTTTGACGGAATATCAGTGTCTTGTGCAACCATGCTGCATAAGGACCCCAAGGTGGCGGCGCCCGATTTATCTGCGGTTGTCAGTACATGACCGATATCGAAATAACCCAGCTCCTTATTCTTAACTTTTTCCCCCTGCACATAGCCGTTTTTCTTACTGTCACTCTCCTCATACCAAGGGCTGACACCGGCTACATAGTTTGTATTTACACCGTTATAGAAGGGACTATCATTTTTCGTATAGATGATAGTATCACTTCCCTCTGCCAATACAAAACGAGCACCAAGATCACGCTCATATACATCATTAAGTCGGTTTACCAACGTTGTCAGTGAAGCCAGCGCTTGAGCCTTCCCCTTGAAATACTCGGTATATTCCCCAGTAGTTGAAAATGCAATTCGATACTCCTTGAGCGTAGACGCAGCATAGCCTATCTCATTGCGAGCGGCCTCCGTGTCATTCGTCAACTTTTTTTTGATATCAGACTGTTCAACGACTTCATTAATCCCATCACTGGAAGGTGCATTTTTTTTGTAATAAACAGCGTAAGAACCATTGCGTTGAATATCGACAAACACCTGCTCTCCGGCATGCATAAACATGCCGTTAAAACCACGCAGTGAAATATCAAAGCGACCGGTATTACTGGCATTGCCCACTTCACGTCCTTTATAGGTCATGATATCTGGATATTTTTCTGCCAGCACTGGTGGTAATACTGAATAGGCTTCCAATTCATATTGCACCATATTGCCATCAGGCAACGGCAGCGTAATAACGGTTTGGCCTGCACGCAGATTTTCTAAAAAATCTGGATCTACCTCAAATGTATTATATACGCGAGCCCTTACCGTATCATCGGCCGGCTTGCTGCGTTTTTCGACCATATGCCATGGGGATGCCAGCGCGATATTGGCTGACATTGCGATGACAACTGAGATTGCTTTTATTGTGAACTTCATCATTTTAATCACCTGACTGAACAGCTGACGATGATAACGTGACGCACGTCACATTTCAACTTTTCAGACAAGAAATCAAATAAAATTAAACCATTTAAAAACAAAAAGTTACAAATAAAGGCCTCATAAGAGACTCATTTTAAAAGCATTTTCACCCCAGCTGAAAAGGGGGTAATAACTCAAAACTTATGATTAGCTTCCTTTATAAAATCTTCAAAATCAGTTAGATATTGCGCGTAACAACCCTCATCAATACCTGCTCGCCCCGCCAATATTTACAAAAAATAGAAGGAGGTTTACACCTCCCTCTTGATAACCAGGCATTACTGATCGTTTACAGAGTGAGGAGGGCAATGCTTCAACATCTGCTGGTTATATTCGCTGGCGTAGGCCCTCAGCTTGGCATGTATCTCTTGCTGACCGGGCCTTATCACATCACCCAGTCCATCCAGATAACGTACACCACAGCGCGCCTTGGCCTCCGCCTGCTGTTCTGCAGGAATACCGGGCGCTACTTCACCGCGCCCGGCCCGCACAATCAGCCGGTAATCCGGCTTGGCAAGGCTGGCGCTGACAGCCTGCTCCAGGGGGTCGGCATTCGCCTGACATCCGCCGAGCAGTGTGAGCAGCAACAAGCCGGCGACTCTCATGCCCGCCTCCGTTGCCAGCCGAGTAGTGCCAGTGCCAGGGTCCAGAAACCGAGCGAACCGCCCCCACCCCCGCCCGAGTTGCCGCCACTTTGTACCACAGGCAACTTGTACGGGCTGATGGCGAAGAAGATGTTGTCGCTGCAGGCCACTTTCAGCCTGACGCTGCTGGTGAGGTTGGCCGGCAGGGTGACGGTGGCAGAGCCACTGTTGAGCTTGCTGCTGGCCAGAGTCGCCCAGTTAGCCCCCTCATCCTGAGTCACGAACAGGTCCACCTTGCTGCAGTTGATCGGGGCCGCGCTGGTGCCCGCCACATCCCAGCTGACCGACTGGCTGGCGCCCGGTGTCACCGCCACGCCAAGGGGACTGGTCAGACGGAAGGCGCTGCCGGTGTTGACCACCTGCACCTTCATGTCATCGCTGGCAACGCCGCCCTTGCCATCACGTACCGTGAGCCGGAAGTTGAGACTCCGGTTGGTGGTGGGCCAGGCCTCTCCCTTGGCTAACGAGCCGGAGAGCAGGGATGGCAGGCTCGGCAGGATCCGCTCCGGTGAGCCGGTCGGCGACACGAAGCGGAATAGCGGACCGGAACCCTCGTCGATCATACCGAGGGCGCTAATGGATGGGTTGCCCAGATCGATCTGCTCCCAGGTGTAAGTCAGGGGATCCTTATCCAGATCCGCCCCGGCGCCCTTGAGCACAAACGGCGTGTTGGCCGGAATGATATGGCTGGCCCCGGCAGCCGCCTGGGGTGCGTTGTTGCTAAGGCTCAGCGTGGTGCCGCAAGCTGGCACAGTGGCCATGTGCGCCCGGATCTGCTCGATGGACTTGCTGTGGAAATAGGGATCGCTGTGCAGCTGTATGTTCTCGTCACCACAAATACCGGCATAGGCCATGATGGAGCTGCCGCTGCCCGGCTCGAACGCCAGTCCGGCGACCCGGTTGCCACCGCCGCAATTTTTGGTGGTGCCGTTGAAAGTATGATCGGCACCAAACTGGTGGCCGATTTCGTGGGCCACATAGTCGATAAAGAAAGCATCCCCCACCGGGGTGGATGAACCCGTCATGCCTGCCGACTTGGTGGCCGTACAGAGCGCGCCCAATTCGGCCAGGCCACCACCGCCTGTGTTGAGCACATGGCCTATGTCGAAGGGACCCAGGTTGCCCTTGGTAAGAGCCTCTCCTTGCACCAAGACGTTTTTGCTGACGTCATCAGCCTCATAGGGGCTGCTGACACCGTCGATGTAATTCGGGTTATCACCGTTGTAAAAGGGGTCAGTAACAGGATCGGTAAAAATAATGGCGTCATTACCGCTGGCCAGCTGGAACTCGGCCCCCACATCGCGCTGATATACCTCGTTCACCCGGTTGAGCAGGGTGGCTATGGCCCCCATGGTCAGCACCTTGGAGCCCCCGTGGAACTGGGTATACTCCCCGGCCGCCGAGATGGCGATGACATAGCGCTTGCGCTCGTTGCCATCCACTTGCACCTTGCGGGCCAAGGTTTTGGCGTCGGCACCGATCACCCTGTCTGCTTCCTCTTCCAGCCGGCTGTAGGCATCCTGCTGGTAATAGACGGCATAGCCTTCGGCATTGCGCAGCGGGTCGACGAACACCATCTTGCCCTGGTGGGTGAACATGGCATGGAAACCTTGCGGGCCCAGGTCAAAGCGACCCGTCTCCACCGGCGCCGCCGGGTTATGGCCCTTAAAGGTCAGGATGTCGGGATACCTGGCGGCGAGATCGGCGGGCAGCAGGTCATAGGCCTGCAGGGTGAAGGTCACCTCGCCTCCGTCCGGCAGTGGCAGGGTCAGCTGACGCGCCCCTGCCTGCAGTCCGGCAAAGTAATCGAGGGGCACCTTGGCCACCCGGAACTGGTTGGCCCGCACTTCATAACCGTCCGCCGCCGTGGCGCGCGCCGCCACCGTGTTCCACTCCTTGGCCACGAGGCCACCCGAACTCATCAGGCTGGCCACGACCAGCGCCAAGGGCGAATATTTCATCAACTGCATCTTTTTAGTCCTTTTAAATGCACTCACCTGAACTGCAATCGGCATCATTTTCCTGCTGGTCCGATTAGTCCAGCACCATCGTCTGTATATTCCCCGAATGGGGAGTGTTGCACCAACCCTGTCTAGCCCCTATCATTGCGCGGATTTATCAGTTTTAGAGCTGCGTCACCATGACGACGGTTCGTCTTTATTTGACCAAGGTTAATCTCATGCTTAAATCCCCACTGTTGCCCCGTTTCGGGGACCTGATCGTTGCCATCGTTGACGATGTGCTAGGCCAGGGTCTCACCCTGGACCGCGCCTATGCCCGTCACTTTTCAGGCATCGAACTCAAACCGCAAGAACAGGCAAGGATTGCTCTGGTCACTGGCGATCTGCTGCGTCGCCTCAGCCTCTATTGCGCCCTGACCGGTATTCAGGTACGTCAGGCCGAGAAAAATGTCTGGCCGCTGCTGCACAGCTGGCACGCTTTTCACAAGATTGCTCAACCCAACCACCCAACGCTGGATCGCTTCAACGAAGAGGCATTCCGTCGCCGCCTGACCGAAGCGAAGAAGAACCCTGTGCTGATGGACGGTTGCCCCAGCTGGCTGGAGAAGCTGGGCAGCGAGCAACTCGGCGAGGCTTGGCCTGCCGAGCGCGCGGCCCTGGCCTGGATGCCCAAGCGTTACCTGCGAGTCAACACCCTCAAGGGGTCGCGGGAAGAGTTACAAGCCGTGCTGACCAAGGAACACATCTCGACCATTCCGGTGGAAGGGGTCGCCACCGCGCTGCAGGTCACCACTGATGCAGCGCTGTTCCGCACCAAGGCATTTGCCGATGGCTGGTTCGAGCAGCAGGATGCGGGCTCCCAACTGGTGGCTGCCGCGCTGGAAGTGACGCCGGGCATGCGAGTCATAGACGCCTGCGCCGGTGCCGGCGGCAAGACGCTGCACATTGCAGCCATGATGAACGGCAAGGGCCGTTTGCTGGCGATGGATGTGGAAGAGTGGAAGCTGGAAAACCTCAAGCAACGCGCCCGCCGCGCCGGTGCCCACAACGTGGAAACCCGCGTCATCGAGAGCAGCAAGACGGTCAAGCGCCTGAAAGGCACCGCAGATCGCGTGCTGCTGGACGTACCCTGCTCGGGCCTGGGCGTGCTCAAGCGCAACCCGGATGCCAAATGGCGTGACACTGCAGAGCGGCTGCCGGTGCTGGTGGCCCTGCAGGAGGAGATACTGCAGCGCTACAGCCAGATGGTGAAGGTCGGCGGTCTGCTGGTCTATGCAACCTGCTCCATCCTGCCCCAGGAGAACCGCCAGCAGGTGGACAAGTTCCTGGCTGCCAACGACAACTACCGTCTGCGGGACGACCACACCGTCAGCCCGTCCGCGACCGGTTTTGATGGCTTTTACATGGCACGGATCGAACGTATCAGCTGATCCCGTCAGCCGTGATAAGAAAGGGGAGCCATTGGCTCCCCTTTTTACATGATGCAGATGCGACCTTATTCGGCAGCAGCGTCATCCGGCTTGTGCTTGGCGGCAGTTTCCTTGATCAGGGCCTGCAGCTCACCAGCCTGGAACATCTCGATAAGGATATCGCAGCCGCCGACCAGCTCACCCTCTACCCACAGCTGCGGGAAGGTGGGCCAGTTGGCAAACTTCGGCAACTCGGCGCGGATGTCCGGGTTTTGCAGTATGTCGACGTAAGCAAACGGCTCGCCACAGGACATCAGAGCCTGGGAGGCCTGGGCAGAGAAACCGCAGCTGGGTAGCTTGGGGGACCCCTTCATGTAAAGGATGATGGGATTGTCAGCCAACTGCTGTTTGATCTTTTCAATAGTTTCCATAGGTGCCTCACTAGAGCGATTTCGGCGGCCATTCTACTGCAATCCAGGCAGACCACAAACTGACAAACCGTCCCGGATGCAAGAAGTGATGAATCAATACGCAGCAGCTTGATCCAAGTCATGGCGAGAATCAAGAGTTGTTAGCCCATCTTTGATGCTGGTACAATCGATGGGCTTTGGGCCAACTGGCCCCATCATTTCAAGAACAATTCTTTTCAAAATAGAAAAGAGTACGCAATGTCTTGCAACCGTCGCCTTCGCACGGCCAGCCAATGGAGAGTAGAAAATGGCATTCGAACTTCCCGCTCTGCCCTATGCAATCAATGCTCTGGAACCGCACATCTCCCAGGAAACTCTGGAATACCACCACGGCAAGCACCACAACACCTATGTGGTCAACCTGAACAACCTGGTGCCGGGTACCGAGTTTGAAGGCAAGTCTCTGGAAGAGATCATCAAGACTTCCACTGGCGGCATCTTCAACAACGCCGCCCAGATCTGGAACCACACCTTCTACTGGCACTGCCTCTCCCCGAACGGCGGCAACGAGCCGACCGGCGCCCTGGCTGATGCCATCAATAAGGCGTTCGGCTCCTTTGCCGAGTTCAAAGATGCGTTCACCAAGTCTGCCATCGGCAACTTCGGCTCCAGCTGGACCTGGTTGGTAAAGAAAGCCGACGGCTCTCTGGCCATCGTCAACACCTCCAACGCCGGTTGCCCGCTGACCGAAGCCGGCACCACGCCGCTGCTGACCGTTGACTTGTGGGAACACGCCTACTACATCGATTTCCGCAACCTGCGTCCTAAGTACATGGAAACCTTCTGGACCCTGGTTAACTGGGAATTCGTGGCCAAGAACCTGGCTGCCTGATAGCCGCTTCTTGCCAAAACGCCCCGCACTGCGGGGCGTTTTTTTATGGTGCATACAACCACACCCAGCTGCCAAATAATGACGAGAAAGGCGCCCGCAGGCGCCTTTGTTGTTAAACCGGATGCTCGTTCATCACTGGTCAATTTCATCCAGATAGTCGTCCAGATTGACATCGTCAGCCTTCTGCGCAGGCGTCTGCTTGAACTCGGTTTGACGACCGGTCACTTTGTTCTGGTTGTGTTGCAAAAAGAAATCCTTGGTCAGAGCATAAGGATCAAGCGCGTTGTCAATGATCCGCTCCTGATCGATCAACTTGGAGCGGGTGCCCAATCCATCTAGCATCCAGTGCGTGATGCGCAGCGGCAATGTCAGCAGCGCATAGGGGAAGTAGATGGTATCGATGGTGTCCCCGACCAGCTTGCGGGTGGTACTGGGGCCATAGACAGGCACCATCAGATAGGCGCCATCCCCGATGTCGGCACTGCCCAGCACGGTATTGAACTCCAGCTTGTCACGCTCAAGCCCGGCATACTTGGCCACGTCGAATATCCCCAGTACGCCCACGGTTGTGTTGATGGTAAAGCGTCCCAGATTGGTCCCGGCCCCTTTCAAATCACCTGTGATCAGATGGTTAACCATGCTGCTCGGCTCGTTGAAGTTCTCCACCAGATTCTCGATGCCATCCTTCATGCCCTGCGGAACGTAGTTGGCATAGCCGTGCACCACGGGGCGGGCCACGTAAGGCTCCAGCACATCATAGTTGACCACCCACATGGCCCGGTTTGCGCCCTGGAAAGGGTCACGAGCATCGCTGGCCGTGCTGGTCGCCGCTGGCCGGCTCTGGGCCCTCTTGAGGTCAAGGCTTGCAGGACCCGGCTGGGGCGGACCACCTGCACAGCCACCCAGCAACAACGCCACCATCAATGCCCCTAAACGCACATACATATGGAAGTCCTAGCTTTTTATTGTGATTAATCTGGATTATAGGCAGTCCGGCCCCATCGAGGGGCCGGGCCAAGGGAGTATTAGAGGGCGTGATCGATGCGGATGTCAATCGGCGCTGACGGAATTGCGTCCGTCGGGATCGGAGCCGATACCCCTTCAAACGCCCCTTCCTTGTTCATGACGTTACCACCGCGGGAGAGGCGGGCCTTGAACTGCAACTGCGGGTAGGTAGCAAGCTTGCTGCCCTCCATCATGGCATCACCATCCCCCAGTGACAGAGTCAACGGGAACTGGGGACCCGCTATGCGCTTGACCGCGATGGGCATGGGTGGCCCGTTGGGGATCACCGCAAACACGAACAGATGGGCATCCTCCGGCGGCTGGATGCCGGGGGCCAGCGTGACGTGCAACGGGAACTCACCGGCCTGCACCTGAACAGACGCCTGGGTTTGTGCCTGCTCGCTCTGGATCGCCGGCACGCTTGGCGCCGCCATGCCACGCTGCTTCAGCTGCTGCTCGGCATAGTCGATGGAGCGCTCCACCATGGTGTAGCGAGTCGAGCCCTTCTCCATCAGCGGCAACATCTCGCGCCAGCGCAGCAGCGCCGTCTTGAAGTCCTCTTTTTGCAGCGCCATGAAGGCATAGACGGAGCGAGCCTCTATGTTGGCCGGATCCAGCGCAATGGCGCTACGCAGCAGCTCATCGGCCTGAGCCTCACCTCCGGTCATCATCAGTGCCTGGGCATAGGGCACGGCCACCATGGCCTTTTGTGGCGCCAGCGCATAGGCCCGCTCCAGCGCCTCACGGGCCATCTCGGGATCATTACCATCCAGCGACAGGCGGCCCAGCAGCAGCCAGCCGCGATAATCGTTCGGCTCGTCCTTCAGACGGGTGCGCAAGGCCAGCATGAAGTCCATCAGATCCTGCTCGGTCACCTGGGCATCCTGCTCCACCAGGATACGGTTGCTCAGCTCACCCAACCGGCTGTTGGCGTCCTGCCAGCGCTGGACTTCCCGCCATGAGCCGAGCTGGTAATAGAGTCCCAGACTCACCACCACCAGCACCAGCACACCCGGGATCCAGATCAGACTCTTGCCACCCCGAGCGGTCTGCTCCACGTCGGGAATGTCGTCCAGCAGGCTGCGTTGCAGCTCGATCAAGGAATCCGGCTCTTCCGCCAATATGCCCTGTTCACGCTCTTCGCCTATCTCCAGCAGACGCTGGCGATAGAGCTGCTTGTTGAGGGCCGAGCGGCTGATGCTCTGCTTGCCCTCGCCGCGCCACAACGGCACTACCAGCGCCAGACTCACCAGCACCAGCAGGGCCGCGATCACTATCCAAAATGCGGTCATTGTTTCTCTTCCTCTTTGAGCAGGGCCGTCAAACGACGCTGCTCTTCCGCGCTCAGGGCGCTATCCGCCGGCCTGGCCGCCGCGGGGCGACGACGGCTGCGCACCACCACAGTGACGACACCTATGACGATGACCAGCAACGGGCCCAGCCAGAGGATCAGGGTCGACGCCATCAGCGGCGGGTTATACAGAATGAAGTTGCCGTAGCGGGCGACCATGTAGTCCACCACTTCCTGCTTCTCCTTGCCCTCGCGCACCATTTGATAGGTCTTGTCGCGCAGATCCTTGGCAAGCCCCGCATTGGAATCGGCGATATCCTGGTTCTGGCACTTCGGGCAACGCAGCTCCTTGGTCAGCTCGCGAAAGGTCTGCTCCTGGGCATCGTTGTCGAAGGTGTAAACATCGATGGCGGCCAGCGCCTGACCGGCGCCGCCCAATCCGGCCAGCAACAGCAAGGATGCAATCAATACTCTCATCAGGCTCTCCCTCACTTCATGGCATCAAAGATGGGTTTGAGGGTCGATGCCCAGACGTCGGGGTTGACATCCCCTACGTGGCGATAGCGGATGATGCCCTGGCTGTCGATGAAGAAGGTCTCGGGCGCGCCATAGACTCCCAGATCCAGCCCCAGCATGCCATCCGGGTCATAGAGGTTGATCTGGTAGGGGTTGCCGAGCTCCGCCAGCCAGTTGATGGCCTTGGCGCGTTCATCCTTGTAGTTCATGCCGACGATGTAGATCCCCTGCCCCGCCAGCTGCTTGAGGTAGGTGTGCTCCCCATAGCAGGTCGGGCACCAGGTGGCCCAGACGTTGAGCAGCATGGGCTGCCCCTTGAGGATGCTGCGGTCATGCTGCTTGTTCAGGTCATAGATATCCTGCAGGGTGAACACCGGCACCGCCTTGCCCACCATCACGGATTCGAGCTTGGTGGGATCGGAGTAGAGCCCCTTGAACAGAAACACTGACCCCAGCAAAAAGACGATAAAGGGGATCAAAAACAACCAGATTTTCTTGCTCATGCCTTGGCCTCCTCGTCACGACGGCCAAAACGGTAGCGCTTGTCCAGCATCGCCAGCACGCCGCCAATGGCCATGAAGACACCGCCGAACCAGATCCAGCGCACGAAGGGTTTGTAGTAGATCCGCACCGCCCAGGCACCGTTGTCAAGCTGCTCGCCGAGCGCCGCATAGAGATCCCGGGTGAAACCTGCGTCGATGGCCGCTTCCGTCATCGGCATGCGACTCACCTTGTACATGCGCTTCTCCGGCTTGAGCAGGGCGACCAGCCTGCCACCCTTGTGCACTTCCAGCACGCCCTTGAAACCGTCGTAATTGGGACCGTTCTTCTCGGTAATCCCGGTGAACACGAACTCGTAATCGGCAAATTGCACCCGATCGCCGGCTTGCATGCGCAGGTCTTTCTCGATGCTGTAGTTCTGGGTACAGGCGATGCCGATGATACTCACCGCCAAGCCTACGTGGCCGAAAATCATCGCCCAGTGGCTGTTGCCCAGCTTGCGCACACCGACCGCAAAGCTGTGCTTGTGGGTGGCGCGCACCCAGGTCTCCTGAATGCTGGTGATGATGATCCAGGCGCCGAGGCCTATGCCAAGGGCGGCCCAGGGTTTGAACTCCTCGGCCAACAACAGCGGCAGCAGGAAGGCGGCGGCCAGACTCAATACCAGCGCCAGGATCACCTTGCCCTTGAGCTCACCCAGATCCTGACGGCGCCAGCGAAACAGCGGACCAAGCCCCAGCAGCAGGGCAAATGGAATGATCAGCCAGCTGTAGATGTGGTTGAAGAAGGGCGTCCCGATGGAGATACTGCCAAGCCCCAGCTCCTTGTGCACCAGCGGTAACAGGGTGCCGAGCAGCACGGTCAGCAGACCCGCCACCAGCATGATGTTGTTGCACAGCAGCAGGGTCTCGCGGCTCCACAGCTCGTGCTTGCCGTGGCTCTTCACCTGCGAGCCCTTGAAAGCAAACAGCAGGAGCGAGCTACCTATCACCGCCAGCAGGAAGCCCAGAATGAACAGGCCGCGGGTCGGGTCGGAGGCAAACGCATGCACCGAGACCAGCACGCCCGAACGCACCAGGAAGGTACCGAGCAGGCTCAGGGAGAAGGCAGAGAGTGCCAGCAGCACTGTCCAGGCCTTGAAGGTGGCCCGCTTCTCGCTCACCGCCAGTGAGTGCAGCAGGGCAGTACCCGCCAGCCAGGGCATGAAGGAGGCGTTTTCCACTGGATCCCAGAACCACCAGCCACCCCAGCCAAGCTCGTAATAGGCCCACCAGGAGCCAAGCACTATCCCTAAAGTCAGGAAGACCCAGGCGGCCATGGTCCAGGGACGGGACCAGCGCGCCCAGGTGGCGTCGAGGCGCCCCGTCATCAGGGAAGCGATGGCAAAGGCAAAGGCCACCGAGAAGCCCACATAGCCCATGTAGAGCATGGGCGGGTGGAAGATGAGGCCGGGATCCTGCAATAGCGGGTTGAGATCCCGTCCATCCACCGGGAAGTAGGGCAGAGTGCGAGTGAAAGGATCGGAAGTAAACAGCACGAAGGCGGTAAAACCGACCGAGATCAGCCCCAACACGCCGAGTACCCGAGCCACCGCATCCAGCGGCAGGCTGCGACTGAACAACGCCACCGCCGCCGTCCAGCCACCCAGGGTCAGCACCCAGAGCAACAGTGAGCCCTCATGGGCACCCCAGACGGCGGAGATCCGATAAGCCAGCGGCAACAGGGTGTTGGAATTGGTAGCCACATACTGCACGGTGAAGTCATTGTCGATAAAGGCCCAGGTCAGGCACAGGAAGGACAGCAACAACAGCAGGAACTGGGCATAGGCCAGCGGACGAGCCGTCGACATCATGCCAAGCCGCCCCCACTGGGCACCGAGCAAGGGATAGACGCCCAGCAGCAGGGCGGTGGCAAAGGCCAGGATCAGTGAGAACTGTCCTAATTCCGGGATCATGGCAGGGTTCCTTTCAATTGAGCCGTGACACAAACCGGTACACAGGCGAGAAACGGTAAAAACGGCGGGTGGGCCAGCGGATTCATTGCTTGGCTCCCTTCAACTGCGCCTCGGTATATTCCGGCTTGAAATGCATGCCATTGGTGGCATTGGCCACTTCCGGCGGCATGTAGTTCTCATCGTGCTTGGCCAGCACCTCGAACGCCTCCACGGTAGTGGCGTTCTTGAGGGTACCCTGGGCCACTATGCCCTGCCCTTCGCGGAACAGGTCGGGCAGTATGCCGTCAAACTCGACGGTGACCAGATGGCCGCCATTGTCCACCAGCTTGAAGGCTACCTTGAGGCTCTGTTGATCCCGCAGCACAGACCCCGGCACCACCAGACCACCGATGCGAAGGCGCTGCCCCTCTTCCGGCTTGACCTTGTCCGGCCCCTTGCCCTCCACCAGTTCACTCGGGGTGTAGAAGAGATCGATATTCTGGCTGAGGGCATAAAGCACCAGGCCTATCACGGCAGCGAGGCCAAGACTTATCGCCAGTATGATGCTGAGGCGTTTCTTGCGTCTCGGGTTCATAGGGTGTTCTCCATCTGCTGGGCCGCCTTGCGGCGGGTCTCGCGGGCCTGCTTGCTGCGCAATTCGCCGAGCAGACTGCGGGTCTTCAACCGGGTGGAAATGACGATGCCGACCAGGCAAAGCAGGGTCAGACCGAAGGAGAGCCAGACATAGAAGGCGTAACCGCCCATCGCCATGAAGTCACTGAAAGAGGCAAAGTGCATGCTTACTTCTCCTGCTTGGCAAGATCGATGACCCAGGGGCGATGCCACTCCCGCATCAAGAGCTCATTTCGAAAACGCATCAGGGAGAGCGCCCCGAGGAAGGTGGCAAAGGCCAGTATCATGATGAGCAGCGGCCACAGCATCTCGGGGGAGATGGAGGGTTTGTCGAACTTGGTGATGCTGGCGCCCTGGTGCAGGGTATTCCACCACTCCACCGAGTAGTGAATGATGGGCAGGTTGATCACTCCCACCAGTGCCAGAATGCCGGCGGCACGGCCAGCAACCACCTTGTCGCTGAAGGCGTTGTAGAGGGCAATCACGCCCAGATAGAGGAACAGCAGGATCAGCTCCGAGGTGAGACGGGCATCCCACACCCACCAGGTGCCCCACATGGGCTTGCCCCAGGCGGCGCCGGTAAACAGCGCGATGAAGGTGAACACGGCACCGACCGGCGCAACGGCGGCCACCGTCATGTCGGCCATTCGCAATTGCCAGACCAGCCCGATGAAGGCAGCCACCGCCATGGTGGAATAAGCCCCCATGGAGAGGATGGCGGCCGGCACATGGATGTAGATGATCCGGAAGGAGTCACCCTGCTGATAATCAGCGGGTGCAAAAGCCAGGCCCCAGAGGGTGCCTATGATGAACGCCAGCAGGCTTGTCACGGCAAACCAGGGCAGCAAGGTCCCTGCCAGCTGATAAGCGCGTTCGGGTTTAGCGTAAGGGTGCAACCATTTCCACATAGCTCACAAAACCTTTCTGTTATTAATATAGTGGCGAGGCCTACCATACCCACTGCCGGAAAACATCACATCCCCCGAAAGAAATAAGCAGCAATCCTCTTGATCTATCTCAAGTCTGTTTTTTATAGCAGCCCATCCCGAGACGCCTTACCACAGCGTTCATCAGTTCACGCTGACCCGCAGCGCCGCCGAGACCGCCAAGGGGGTCAGGGTCAGCGCACCGGCCAGCATGGCTCCCAAGATCGCGAGCTGGCCCGAATAGGGCAGCCCCATGCCCGCCGCATCGATGGCGGACGTGGCAAAAATCAGTACCGGAATATAGAGCGGCAGGATCAGCAAGCTCAGCAAGACACCGCCCTTGCGCAACCCCACCGTCAGGGCAACGCCGACTGCCCCGAGCAGGCTCAGCACGGGTGTCCCCAGCGCCAGGGTGGCGACCACCGCCAGATAAGTGTTCATGTCCAGCGACAGCAGGATGGCGAGCAGCGGTGAGATCAGCAGCAATGGCAGACCGGTCAACAGCCAGTGAGCGATCACTTTTGCCAGCGCCAACAGCCCGAGCGGATGAGGCATCAGCATCATCTGCTCCAGCGCCCCGTCGCTGAAGTCATCGCGAAACAGCCGCTCCAGCGAGAGCATGGCCGCCAGCAAGGCCGCCACCCAGATGATGCCAGGGGCGATACGGGCCAGCAGCTTGGGCTCGGGGCCTATACCAAGGGGAAACAAGGTGATGACGATGAGGAAGAACCAGAGCGGGTTGAGTATGTCGGAGCGCTGGCGCAGGGCCATCAACAACTCGCGATGAATAAGGTGGATTACGGCGCGCAACATCAAACTACTCCTGCAGCGAGGGCGTGAGAGAGAGGGTCTTCAACCGCCCTTCCATCAAGGTCATGTCCTGATGGGTGGTGAGGATCACCATGCCCCCCCGCTCTGCGTGGGCCAGGAACAGCCGCTCCAGCACCTTGACACCCTGTTTGTCGATGGCGGTAAAGGGCTCATCCAGGATCCAGAGTGCCGGCTTTTCACTGAGCCAGAGCCGGGCAAGGGCGACCCTGCGCTGCTGACCGGCGGAGAGCTGCCCGGTGGGATAGTCCTCAAATCCGGCCAGGCCGACCTGGGCAAGCACCTGCCACAAATCTACCGTCGATTGAGCCGGATGATGCAACTTTTGATAGAACGCGAGATTTTCGAGCGGCGTCAGCGCCGCCTTGACGCCAGGCTGATGGCCCAGATAGAGCAGGTTGGCATGATATTCATCACGACAGCTGCGGATATTCTCGCCATTCCAGCACACCTCACCGGCAAACGGCTGCGACAGACCGGTCAGCAGCCGGAGCAGGCTGGTCTTCCCCACCCCGTTGGGGCCTTCAATTTGCACCAGATCGCCGGGAGCCACCGCAAAGGAGAGATGTTCAAACAGAGTGCGATCTTCACGCACGCAGCTCAGATTGTTAATTTGAAGCAGCATGAGGATGTAATCAGTGAAAAGAAGCGGCCTGCATATTAACACAGTATTGGGGAGCGTCTTTTCAAAGATGCCAACTATCAGCCGGATTTGTGGGGAAGATCCCGCCTTTGGGATGCATCAAATGGGCGGGAAAAATCAGGAAGGCGGGCGCCTTCCTGAGGTGCTATGAACGGCCTTTTCGCAATGAAATCAATAGTTCTGCCTCAGCTTGCGGCAATTCACATTCATTCATGACCTCGTCGAGGTCGGCGCCCAGCTCCACCATCTTGGCGGCACGGCTGTAAAGGCGGCGCTCCGGATCCTGCAGGGTCAGCTCCTGCTGGCGATCATTGACCAGCTGCATTGCCCCTTCAACGGACTGCAAACGCTGACCCATGCCGATGGCCCCCGTGTGCAGCTCCATCATCTGCTTACGCAGGCTCTCAAGCTGGCCTTGTAGCGTCTCCACCCTGGCGTCGGACCCTCGCTGGCCACGTCGGCTACTGATCACCCCGTACAGGGCCAGCACCAGGGCCAACAAGGATACCCCCAAGGCGGCTATCTCAATCATCGACACATCATTTTCCTATCAGAGGGAACCAATATCTTCCCACTCTTCATCGGAGAGCAGCTTGTTCAGATCGACCAGGATCAGCAGCTGGCCATCGCGGTTGCTGACCCCCTGAATGAACTTGGCACTCTCTTCGGTACCCACCGCAGGGGCGGCATCGATCTCGGAGGAACGCAGATAGACCACCTCGGCCACGCTGTCGACCATGATGCCGATCACCTGCTTCTCCGCCTCGATAATGACGATGCGCGAGTTCTCGCTCACATCGCCGGAAGGCAGGCCGAAACGGGAGCGGGTGTCGATGACGGTCACCACATTGCCGCGCAGGTTGATGATACCCAGCACATACTCGGGCGCACCCGGCACAGGGGCGATTTCGGTGTAGCGCAACACCTCCTGCACCTGCATCACGTTGATGCCGTAGGTTTCATTTTCCAGCTGGAAGGTGACCCATTGCAGCACTTCATCTTCGGCCAGATTCTGTGCAATATTGCGCTTTTCTGTCATGTTTTTATTCCTTTTATGAAAACGTCTACTGGTAAAACTAGCAATAAAAGAGCATAAGTGCAGAAGTTATCAGCGACCTTCTATGTTGACCCCGCGCTCCAGCAGCAGGAGCAATTCCCTGACGTGCAGCAGGGCACACATCTTCTCCTTGACCATGCCCGCCAACCAAGGGCGCTTGCCCTCCTGGTGACGCCATTTGACCTGATCACGATGCAATAACTCTGTGCCCTTCAGATGATGACAGGCGAGTCCCCAGGGAGATTCACCCAGCATAATCAGATACTTGTAATCCGGTATTTCCAGATGCTGCCCCGGCATCACCCACTGTGCTGTGTCCACCACGTTCATCTTCTGATCGCGCAAGGTCATGATGCCACGATACCAATCCGGCTGACCGAACAGTGATGAGACCTCTCCCATCTGATGGATACCGCCAAGCTCGGTCAGGGGCACCGCAAAGGTAACCCCGGCGACGTCGAAAAAGAGCGCCTGAAACTCCTTACCGGTATCGATATTCTCCCAAGTCGATGGGGCGGCCTCTGCCTGAGGGGCCAGTTCCACCGCAGTCTCTGTCATCACCAGCGTCGACGGCTCTGCCATCGCAGGGGCAGGCATCTCCTCCAGCCATACTGGTTCAACGAGCAGCAAGGTATCTTCGACCTCGATCTGCAGCGGCTCGCTGCTCACCTCTTCATGGCTCAGCGCGTCCATTTCAAACTGCACCTGCCCCACTTGGGCAAGCAGCTCGCTCAGTTGCTCGAGTCGCTCATCGGCCTCCAGATAGGGTTGTACCACCACCTCGGACTGTGCCTGAGGCTGGCGTTGCAGCCGGATCGCGGGCGCAGGTTCCGGCTCCTCTGGCAGATCAGGCAACAGCGCCTCATCCAGCAACAGGGAGTGGAAGTAATCATCCATGGCCCTCACTTGGGTTGTGTCTCTCATGATGCCACCTCATGAGCACGTTGACGCTCCTGGGCATCAAGATAGTTGAGCAAGGTCTCATAGGCATATGTGCCGCGACTGCTCGGCGAATAAATAGAAGGGGGAATGTGGAGCAAGCTGGCATCCCGAAATTTGGTGTCTATGGGGATGACGGCGTTCCATACCGCATCGCCATGTTGATCCTTGATGGACTTCAGTGTCATCAGAGAGGCGCGGGTACGCTTGTCAAACATGGTGGGGATCACGGTGAAGCGGAACTTCTCCCGCTTGGATCGCTGCATGATTTCGAAGGTCTTCATCATCCGCTCCAACCCCTTTAGGGCCAGGAACTCAGTCTGAACCGGCACCAGGATCCGATCGCAGGCTGCCAGGGCGTTGACCATCATGACCCCCAGCACAGGCGGACAGTCGATGAGCACATAGTCATACTGATCCTGAATCCGCAGCAGGGCACGCTTGATCACTAACCCCATGCCTTCCCGGTTGCCCATCACCCGATCCAGAGTGGCAAGGGTAATGGAGGCAGGCAGCAGGTGGATGTTGTCAAACTTGGTTCGCAGCGTCAGTTTATTGACCAGCTCGGCCGTCGGTTTGACGGCCTGAAACAGCTCATAGAGGGTACCGTCCAGCCGATCCGAGTCAAAATCGAGATAAGAGGTCAGGGAAGCATGGGGATCGGTGTCAATCAATAGCACCCGCTGGCCACGCTGGGCCAGGATACCGGCTAACGCGACTACTGTGGTGGTTTTACCGACCCCACCTTTTTGGTTGGCAACCGTCCAAACAATCACTGTATCAATCCTGCCTTGTTGTTATACGTATGCCACCACTTGGCAGAGTGATCACCTTGACCTCGCCTGCCTCTACCGCCTGTTGCACTGCTGGAACCGGCGCCACCATCACAGGCTTGGCGGGAGCTGCGGGTGGCGTCCATGCGAACTTGGAAATAGCGACCACCACCTTGCGATTCTGTAAGCGTCCCTGTTCGCTGTCATTCTCGGCAAAGGGAGAAAACTCCCCGTATGCCTCGTAGGCAAGCCGCTGTGGTGCTATGCCCTTGGCGATGAGAGCGGTGAGCACTGCTTCGGCCCTTGCCGCAGACAACGTCCAGTTGGAGCGAAAAATTTCATTATTTATCTGCTGGTTATCTGTATAGCCTCTCACTCTCACATAGTTATCGACCGGTTTCAGAATACCTGAAAGCGTATTGAGCACAGGGTAGGCATTGGTGCTCATAAAAGCACTGCCGCTGCCAAACAAGAGACCCGAGCTCAACTCGACCGTCAGCCAGTTGTCGTCCAGCGTAAGCTTGACCACCCCGGCCTCGATCAGAGCGCTCATGCTCTCTTTCAGTTGCGAATCTATCTTCGCAAGAGCCATACCATCTTGTTTGATGGGCACACCGGAAATGGGAGCAAGGGAGGGGGAAGGTGGCATAGCACTCTCCAGCACTGAGGGTGCGGCCGATATCTCGTTGTTCAACAGCGACTGCCCCTGCCCTTCCAGCAGGCCATCACTGCGTGGCTGCATGACGTTGAACGCCTGGGTCATGCCGTCGATGACGGCGCGATATTTATCTTTGTTGACCAGGGCCACCGAATAGAGCACCACAAACAGCGCAAAGATCAGCGTCATATAGTCGGCGTAGGAAACCAGCCAGCGATCGAGATGTTCTCGACCTTGCAGATGCAAACGATAGCGCTTGCGCATGGCTACTCTCCTTTCAGATAAGCCTTCAACCGCCGTTCAACCTGCGGGCCATTCTCACCGTGGGCAATCGCCATCAATCCTTCCAGGGTCATCTCCTGGAACAGGGCGTAATGATAATGAAAGGCGCGCAGGCGGTTCGCAATCGGCAGATAAAAGAGGTTGGCAAAGCCGACCCCGTAAATGGTGGCAACAAAGGCAACGGCAATGCCGGCACCGAGGGCTGCCGGATCCTCCAGATTGAACATGGCCTGGATCAGACCCATGACCGCACCTATGATACCAATGGTCGGACTATATCCCCCCATGGCCTCAAATACCCGGGCCGAGTGCTCGTTACGCTCCTGCTCGATGTCGATATCCGCTTCCAGCAACATGCGAATATCCTCAATCGACACTCCATCCACTATCATGGTGAGCCCCTGGCGGGTGAACTCGTCACTTTCCTGATCAGCCTGATTTTCCAGCGCCAGCAGGCCCTGCTGGCGGGCGAACACCGCCCATCCCTGCAACCGTTCAGCCTGATTGAGCAGACCCCAACCCGGGGGGAACAACATCCAGCGCAGCTGCCTGATCGCCTCGAGCAGATATTTGCGTGGTGTCTGCAAAATGACGGCACCCCAGGTACCACCAACAACGATGACAAATGCCGGTCCGTCGAGCAGGGTGAGCAGGGTTCCACCATGCCATAGCTGAGCAACGGCAATGGCTCCCAAAGCCAGGATCAGGCCAAACATGCTCATCTTTAGCGACCCAGCTCCACCAGGATACGTTGTGCTACCCGATCCAGCGGCAGTGACTCAGTGGCGATACCCGCCTTGGCGACGGCTTGTGGCATACCGTATACGACGCACGAGGCTTCATCCTGGGCCCAGATGGTGGATCCTTGCTCCTTGAGCAGACGCGCCCCATCCCTGCCATCCGCCCCCATGCCGGTCAATACGATGGCGAGCACCTTGTCGGCATAGGTCTTGGCTGCCGATGCGAAGGTGATGTCCACGCAAGGCTTGTAGTTAACCTTGTCATTGCCATCGACGATCCGGATGCGAGCACCGACTCCGCGCCCTTCCAGCAACATCTGTTTGCCACCCGGCGCCAGATAGGCGTGACCAGGTTTGAGTACATCACCATCCTCCGCCTCCTTGACCCCTATCTGACACAAACCGTTGAGGCGAGCGGCAAATGCAGCGGTAAAGGTTGCCGGCATGTGCTGGATCAGCAGAATCGGATGAGGAAAATCACCCGGTAATTTGGTCAGCACATTTTGCAGCGCCACCGGACCACCAGTAGAGGTACCAATAGCCACCAGCTGGTAAGTTTTCCCGCTGCGTTTAAACGCGGCAACCGGTACGATTCGCGGTGGCTCGACCTGACGATCGCCGGGACGTGGCAACGAACCGACCAGTGGGCTGCGAGCCGCAGGTTCAGGCGCCTTTGGCCGGGCGCTGGCACCCATCAGGAAACGCTTGCGCGATATTTCCTTGACCCGCTGTTGCAACAAGCGAACTGCTTCGTCCTTGTCACGGGCGATATCTTCGAACTTCTTGGGCAGGAAATCGAGGGCTCCCGCATCCAGGGCATCGAGGGTGGCCTTGGCCCCTTCATGGGTCAGGGAGGAGAACATCAGGATCGGAGTGGGGCACTTGGCCATGATCTCGCGCACGGCGCTGATGCCATCCATCACGGGCATCTCTATGTCCATGGTGATCACATCAGGCCGTAGAGCCAGTGCTTTGTCTACCGCTTCCCGTCCATTCTGGGCCGTATCGATCACCGTCAGCATAGGATCCTGATTGATGATCTCACTGACCCGGCGGCGGAAGAAGCTCGAGTCGTCGACAACTAATACCTTAACTGCCATTGTTATTTTTCTAACTCCTTGGGCCTGAGCTATCAATGTCTACGCGCATATGCTTTGAGCAGACTCGGCACATCCAGAATGAGTGCAATACCACCATCGCTGGTGATGGTAGCCCCGGCCATGCCCGGGGTTCCTTGCAGCAGGTTGTCCAGTGGCTTGATCACCACCTCTTCCTGGCCAATCAGATTATCCACGACAAAGCCTATCTGCTGAGTGCCAATCTGCACTATGACCACATGGCCCGTATCCTGCCGTGATTTCTTGTTTGTCCCTTTTACCAGCCACTTGTGCAGGTAGAAGAGAGGGATGGCCTTGTCGCGCACTATGATGGTGAGCTGACCGTCGACCATATTGGCCTTCTTAAGGTCCAGATGGAAAATCTCGTTCACACACCCCAGCGGCAAGGCAAATGTCTGCTCACCCACTTCCACCATCAGCGTAGGCAAGATAGCCAAGGTCAAGGGCACCTTGATCTCGAGGCGAGTGCCCTTACCCCAGGCAGAGTCAATATGCACAGAGCCGTTGAGGCTCACTATGCTGGTCTTCACCACATCCATGCCGACACCACGGCCGGAAATATCGGAAATCTCAGACTTGGTCGAGAAACCGGGAGCAAAAATCAGGTTATAGGCATCGCTGTCGCTCATGCGGGCCGCAGTGTCTGCATCCAGAACGCCACGATTGATAGCGATGGACTTGAGCTTTTCCGGATCCATGCCTGCGCCATCGTCTTCGATGCAAAGCAGAATGTGATCACCCTGCTGGGAGGCGCTCAGGGTAATGGTGCCCTGCCGTGGCTTGCCCGCTTTTTCCCGTACATCCGGCATCTCAACCCCGTGGTCACATGAGTTACGCACCAGGTGAACAAGCGGATCGGCAAGGGCTTCGACCAGGTTTTTGTCCAGATCGGTTTCTTCCCCGACCATCACCAGCTCAATATCTTTCTTGAGGGTACGGGCCAAATCGCGCACAACCCGGGGGAAACGACCGAATACTTTCTTGATAGGCTGCATGCGCGTCTTCATCACGGCGCCTTGCAGGTCTGCCGTTACCACATCCAGGTTGGCAACCGCTTTTGACATGTCCTCATCGTTGCTGGCGATCCCAAGGCTCACCAGACGATTTCGTACCAGCACCAGTTCACCCACCATGTTCATGATGACGTCTAGCGTTTTGGTATCCACCCGCACAGTGGTATCGCTTTGCACCGCATTCTCTGCTGGTGCAGCGGCTTGCTTGACGGGGGCTGGTGCCGGTTTAGCGGCAGCAACCGGTGCTGCTGCTGGTTTGGGGGCTGGTGTTGACTTGGCGACGGCGGCTGGCACCAGCGCTGCGACCGTTGGTGCAACAGGGGGCGTGATGCTGGTTTTTGGCCCTTGGCCACGACCATGTAATTCATCGAGCAGGCGTTCGAATTCATCATCATCGATCAGCTCGTCAACCTCTTTTTGCACCGACTTCAACGGGTTGATCTCAGGCGCGCCGCTATGCTGACCCTGACCATGCAGCTGGTCGAGCAAGGCTTCGAACTCATCATCTGTGATATCGCCCGTACCAGTCAGCGCGGGGCTCGCAACCGGCGTCGGGGCTCCGCCGACGCCGTGGAGTTCATCGAGCAAGCGCTCGAACTCATCGGCTGAGATTTCATCAATGGAGCCGCCACCATTGACGGCCACGGGTTCGGCAACCGCTTCAGGCTCAGGAGCCGCGCTCACCTCGTCAGCAGATGCCGCAGTTTCTACAGGCACACTATTGCCTGCCGAGGCAGTCAACAACTGCTCCTGCCCTTCAGGTTTGCAGAGCTCATGCAGGTCATGCAAAATTTCAGCGGAAGCAGGGCTCGGCGGTTCTCGATTTTGCACCTGGGCAAACATCACATTGATGGCATCCAGCGCCTGCAAAATGACATCCATCAATTCCGCCGTGACGGTTCGCTTGCCATTGCGCAAGATATCGAACACGTTTTCGGCACCGTGACACACGTCTACCAACTCACCCAGAGAGAGAAAACCGGCGCCGCCTTTGACGGTATGGAAGCCGCGAAATATGGCATTCAACAGATTCTTGTCATCGGGTCGCTTTTCCAAGTCGACCAGTTGTTCGGACAACTGTTCCAATATTTCGGATGCTTCGACCAAAAAGTCTTGCAGTATGTCTTCATCAACTTCGAAGGCCATGCGTCACTCCATTAAAATCCCAGGCTAGACAGCAGATCGTCCACATCATCCTGACCATTGACCACATCGGAACGAGTCTCCGGGTTCATGATGGGGCCTTCAGCTTCAATCCGGCTTACAGGAAGGCTGCGAGATGAATGCTCAACAGATGCCTCACCAAACATAGTCAGCATTTCTATTAATTTAGTTTCAACTTCCTGCACCAACTTGATGACCTTGCGGATCATCTGGCCGGTCAAATCCTGAAAATCTTGCGCCATCAGGATCTCTGTCAGCAGTTGCCGTAATTTATCGGCATCAGATTCAGAAGCCTTAATGAAATCATCCAGTTGGTGACATAAAGACTTAAATTGCCCGACATTCATGTCCCTGTTCATCAGGGCATTCCAGTTGGGCATAACCAACTGAATATTGTCGTTGAGCCGGTCGGCAATCGGCAAACTGGCTTCCACCGCATCCATGGTGCGGTTGGCTGCCTTGTCTGTCATGTCGATGACGTAGCTTAGACGTTCTCGGGCATCGGGAATTTCATGGGTTGCCAGGTCGGGGATCCGGGAATCCAGCCGGAAATCTTGTAAGGAGCTGTGCAGTTGTCGGGTCAGTTGACCCACTTTGTCAAACAGAGCTGCCGCATTGGGAGCACATGCATCTGCGATGATAGTATCGGCCTGTTCAAATTCGCCTTGCTCCAGATGGGCAACAAGCATCCTTGCCTGATCGAGCGAAATCATTGCACTCGTTTTGGCCTTCATCCATGCTGCTCCTTAGCCGATTCGTTCAAAGATTTTGTCGAGTTTCTCTTTGAGCGTTGCAGCGGTGAAAGGCTTGACTATGTAGCCATTGACGCCCGCCTGAGCGGCTTCAATGATCTGTTCGCGCTTGGCTTCAGCGGTCACCATCAGTACCGGCAGATGCTTGAGCTTGTCATCGACACGAATAGCCTTGAGCAAGTCAATGCCTTGCATACCGGGCATGTTCCAGTCGGTGACGACAAACTGAAAATCACCATTTTTCAACATTGGCAAGGCCGTGTTGCCATCATCTGCTTCGTGGGTATTGTTAAATCCCAGGTCACGCAGCAAGTTCTTGATAATCCGGCGCATCGTTGAAAAATCGTCAACAATGAGGATTTTCATGTTCTTGTCCAAAATTCCCTCCTAAATAGCCGCTATAGCGGCTCACTTACATGATGCAGATCGCAGGTTTTATTATGCGGATTATGCCTTAGAGTTTTGTTTCAGTGTAGCCAGTACAAACACTTATACATGCCAATCTCTTAAACGAGCGCGTAATCTGTGCATCGCCTGACTATGTATCTGGCTCACACGAGACTCGCTAACGTTCAATACCTCGCCTATTTCACGCAAGTTCAGTTCTTCATCGTAGTAAAGGGAGAGGACCAGTGCTTCCCGTTCCGGCAGACGGCCTATGTGTTCGGCCAACGCGCCCTGAAAACGCTCGGCCGCCAGCTCGTCAAACCCATTGTTGCCTGCTGCGTCATCGGGATGACCTATCACATCTTCGCTGACCCCCAGATCCTCGATACCGATGATCTTGCCGCAGGAGACATCCTGCAGCATGGTGTGATACTCGCCGAGACTGACCCCCATCTGGGCAGCAACCTCGGTATCACGGGCATCACGACCGTGCGCTTGTTCAACATTTTCGATGGCTTCAGCGATGGCGCGGCTATTGCGGTGCACCGAACGTGGCACCCAGTCCCCCCGCCGGATCTCGTCGAGCATGGAGCCACGGATGCGGATCCCTGCGTAGGTTTCAAAACTGGCGCCCTTGCTGCCGTCAAAGTTACGGGAGGCTTCGAGCAGCCCAATCATACCTGCCTGGATCAGGTCATCCAGCAAGACACTGCTTGGCAGGCGAGCCAACAAATGCTGGGCAATCCGTTTCACCAGCGGAGCATGACGCTCGACCAGCACATAGGAATCCTGATGACGCAAGTACGCTTGGGCTTTATTCACGGGAACCTTCCTGTGCTATGACCGGCCTTTGCAGCAAATTTTCCAGGAAAAATTCGAGATGACCACCGGGTTGGTTAGGAATGGGCCAGCTTGCCGCCTTGTTGGCGAGGGCGCGAAACGCCAGCGCCGCAGGTGACTTGGGGAAGGCTTCGACAATCAGCTTCTGCTTGCGCACGGCGGCGCGCAGGTTGGTGTCGTAAGGTACACACGCTACCAGCTCCAGCGAGGTATCCAGAAAGCGATCTGTGACCCGGGTCAGCTTGGCGTAGAGCTCCTGCCCTTCGCGCAGGCTGCGCACCATGTTGGCCACCACCTTGAAGCGAAACACGCCATGATCCTTGGAGAGGATCTTGATCAGCGCGTAGGCATCCGTGATGGAGGTCGGCTCATCGCACACCACTATCATGATGTCCTGGGCGGCGCGGGTGAAGCTCAGCACCATGTCGGAGATCCCCGCCGCTGTATCCACCAGCAGTATGTCAACTTGGGTCTTCATCTCACTGAAGGCGCGGATGAGTTCGGCATGCTGCACCGCAGAGAGCTCGACCATAGACTGGGTGCCTGATGTGGCCGGCACTATCATCATGCCGTAGGGACCCTCGACTATGATGTCGTCTATGGTGCACTCACCGGCCAGCACATGGGAGAGATTGCGATGTACCCGCAACCCCAGCATGACGTCAACGTTAGCAAGGCCAAGGTCGGCGTCCAGTACCATCACCCGTTTGCCTTGTGCGGCCATGGCGCCTGCCACGTTCAGAGTCACGTTGGTCTTGCCCACGCCACCCTTGCCACCGGAAACGGCGATCACTTTTACTCGATTGTTTTGACGCATTTTGCGCAGACCACTCGCCTGATCCATATACATGTTACTCATAAAACTCCGAATCTTCGGCCTCGCCAAAGCCTGCACCCCAGAAATAGGGTTCTTCTGTTTCCCGCTCCAGCGAGCCCATGGCAGCTCCGACGAGCTGCGCCGCATTGGCAACTTGAATATCTTCCGGAACCCTTTGTCCATCAGTGATATAGCTGATGGGCAGTGCATTCTGGATACATACGTTAATCACTTCGCCCAGATTCAGACTCTCATCCAACTTGGTAAGTATGCAGCCGCTTAATGGGATACGCCGGAAGTGGTCCACCGCCTCCTGCATCACCCGACGCTGGGAAGTCGCGGACATCACCAGGTAGCTGCGGATGCGTACCTTGGCATTCTTTACCAGTGTATCGAGCTGCTCGGTCAGACGGATATCACGCTGACCCACCCCGGCGGTATCGATCAATACCAACCGGCGATGGCGGAACTGATAGAGCGCATTGGCCAGCTCCTCGGCATCCCGTACCTGACGTACCGGACACCCCATGATGCGACCATAAGTCTGCAATTGCTCGTGGGCCCCGATCCGGTAGTTATCCGTGGTGATAAGCGCCACCTGCTCGGCGCCATACTTCATGGCAAACCGCGCCGCCAGTTTGGCAATGGTGGTGGTCTTGCCCACCCCGGTCGGTCCGAGCAGGGCAACCGCCCCACCCTGACGTAAAATATCGTCTTCGCTGATCTTGAGCTGGGCTGTCAACACCTCGGCCAGCTGCGCCATGGCCTGATGGATGGACATATCCTCAGGGATAAGGCCCGCCAGCTGATCGGCAAAGGCATCGTCAAAGCCTATTTTCTTGAGCTCCTTGATGAGCAGGGCCCGCATAGGTTCACGGCGTTCCACTTCCTGCCACATCAGTCCGGAGATCTGGTGCTCAAGCAGCTTGCGAATGCTGGCCATCTCCTTGCGCATCCCTTCCATCTCCTGCTCTCGCGGCGCAGGTTGGGGAGCACGACCTGGGGTCGCCACTCTGGCTTTGGGCTTGGCAGGCTCGGGAGCCGCCCCCCACTGACCCTGTTCGGCCAGCGTGCGGGGAGCTGAACCCGCGGCGGCAACGGGTGCAGCCCCCTTGAGACCGGCCGGATTGGCCGGGTTCAACTTCTGTTGACGCGCCAACAGGGCAGCCAGGGTATCGGCATAGTGTTCGTTCTGCTCCTGGGCCTGGCTGGGCACAGGACGGGTCATCTGCCGTCCGGCAGACGAGATATTGACGCTCTCATCGTTCAACTGACGGCGAACCGGCGCTTCTGTGGGCCCCAGGACCTGGGATTGATAATCGACAGCGGCGACTATCTCTACCCCACCAGTGACCTTCTTGTTGGACATGATGACGGCGTCGGGCCCGAGAGTCTCCTTGACCTCGGCCAGAGCCGTTCGCATGTCCTTGGCAAAAAACCGCTTAATCTTCACCCGTCATCTCCGCTAACTAGTTCTGTCCTACCGCACTGACGATGCGGATTTGCTTGTCATCAGGCACTTCCTGATAAGACAGAACGCGCAATCCAGGAATGGCATTCTTGACAAATTTCGCCAGGGTATTGCGCAGTATCCCTGATGTCAGAAGCACGGCCGGTTGGCCTTCCAGTTCTTGTCGTTGAGTGGCTTCCACCAGCGAGCGTTGCATCCGCTCTGCCAGGCCCGGCTCTATGCCAGCGCCATCACCACCCCCTGCCTGCAGGGATTGATGCAATATACGTTCCAATTCTGGTGCCAAGGTGATCACCGGCAGCTCGGGGTCCGGACCGGCAATCTCTTGCACGATCAGGCGACGCAGGGCGATACGGCAGGCGGCCGTCAGCACTTCGGGATCCTGACTGCGCGGGGCGTATTCCACCAGGGTCTGCAGGATAGTGCGCATATCACGGATTGGCACGCCTTCATTGAGCAAGTTCTGCAATACCTTCACCAGGTTACCCATGCTGATGACTTCAGGAACCAGTCCTTCCACCAGCTTGTTCTGATGCTTCCCTATCATATCGAGCAGCTGTTGCACTTCGTCATGACCCAGCAGCAGGGCGGCATGGTTGGAGAGGATCTGGCTCAGGTGAGTGGCGACCACGGTGGCAGTATCCACCACTGTATAACCGAGAGTCTGGGCCTGGGAGACTTGCTCCTTGGCGACCCACACAGCCTCCAGCCCGAAGGCGGGATCATGGGTGGCGATGCCCTGGATCTGGCCGAACACCTGACCCGGATTGATGGCCATCTCCTTATCATGGTAAACATTGGCCTCGCCGGTACTGACCCCCATCAAGGTGATGCGATATTGGTTGGGCGCGAGATCCAGATTGTCGCGAATGTGCACGGCAGGCACCAGAAAGCCGAGCTCCTGGGAGAGTTTCTTGCGCACCCCTTTGATCCGGTTGAGCAGTTCCCCGCCCTGATTGCGATCCACCAGCGGGATAAGCTGATAGCCCACCTCCAGCCCTATGATGTCCACCGGCAGCACGTCGTCCCAGCTCAACTCTTTCTGCTCATGGGGTTGATCGGCCGTGGCGGGCATCAGTTGGCCCTTGGCAGCCTTGGCGGCGGCCCGCTTCTCGCGGCGCAGCAGCCACCAGGCACCGGCAGCCGAGAGGGCCCCCAAGCTCAGGAAGGCAAAGTGCGGCATGCCGGGTACCAGCCCCATCATCAGCAGGATGCCAGCCGAGATGATCAGCGCCTTGGGATTGTCAAACAGCTGACCCAACACCGCTGTGCCCATATCCTGATCCGTGTTCTGCCGAGTCACTATAATGGCTGCCGCGATGGAGAGCAGCAGGGAGGGGATCTGCGCGACCAGACCGTCACCGATAGCCAGCAGGGTATAGATTTCGGCCGATTCACTGAAGGTGAGCTGGTGCTGCATCATGCCGATAATGAAGCCCCCGATGATGTTGATAAAGAGGATCATGATGGCCGCGATGGCATCCCCTTTGACAAACTTGGAAGCACCGTCCATGGAGCCGTAGAAGTCAGCTTCCTGAGTCACGTCCTGGCGACGCTTCTTCGCCTCTTCCTGGTTGATGAGGCCGGCGTTCAAATCGGCATCTATGGCCATCTGTTTGCCTGGCATGGCATCCAGGGTAAAGCGGGCGCTCACCTCGGCAATCCGCCCGGCCCCCTTGGTAATCACCACGAAGTTGATGATCATCAGGATCGTAAAGACGATGATGCCGACGGCATAGTTGCCGCCGATCACCACGTTGCCAAATGCCTCGATCACATGACCGGCCGCCGCACTCCCGTTGTGGCCTTCCAGCAAGACCACCCGGGTTGACGCCACGTTGAGCGCCAGACGCAGCAAGGTGGCAAGCAGCAAGACGGTTGGAAAGGCGGCAAATTCGAGGGGGCGTCGGGTATAAACGGCGACCAGCAGCACCACAATAGAAAGCGCAATATTGAAGGAAAAGAGTACATCCAGCATCAGCGGCGGTATGGGCAGAACAACCATACCCAGAGACGCCAGCACCAACAGCGGTGTCCCCATCCCCTTGGTCAGCAATCCCCTGTGCTCTTTCAATCGGCCCAATGAAGCCTGGAATTTCATCGTTTTTCTCAATCTCAAACCGCTGGTACAAGATTAAAGCAAACATCAAGCCAACAATTCAATACATTGATTTTAAATGATTTTATTTTGACTGTGTCAGAAGTTTGTCATTTGCGGAATTCAGGCGGAATGGGCAGCTCGTTGGCGAGCGGATTGGGGCGCCGGCCACGACCACGGCGGAACTTCTTGAGCTGATACACATAGGCCAGCACCTGAGCCACCGCGGCAAACAACCCTTCCGGTATCTCGTGACCTATCTCGGTGGAGTGAAAGATGGCACGGGTGAGCCCGGGAGAGGGCATGGTGGGGATCTCGTATTCCCTTGCTATCTCCCTGATCTTCATCGCGATTTCGTCAGTACCCTTGGCCACTACCTTGGGGGCGGCGCCCGGCTTGTCGGTGTCATATTTGAGTGCCACCGAGTAGTGGGTCGGGTTGGTGATGACCACATCCGCCTTGGGCACATCTCCCATCATGCGGCGCATCGCCATCTCCATCTGCAAGCGGCGGATCCGCCCCTTCACCTCGGGCTTGCCCTCGCTGTCCTTGAACTCGTCCTTGATCTCCTGCTTGGTCATCTTGAGCTGGCGCATGTGATTCCACTGCTGGAACGGCACGTCTATGGCCACGATGGGGATGAGGGCGCAACAGAGGATGATCAGCATCCACAGCAGCAGATCCAGCGCATCTATGATGCCGCCCGGATACCCCTCCAGGGAGAGGTTGAGCAGGTGGTTGAACTGGCTCGACAGCATCCACCAGGCAAACAGGGTGATGAACACCACCTTGGCGATGGACTTGATAAGCTCAACCAGAGACTGCACCCCGAACATCCGCTTGAGGCCGTTGAGCGGGCTCAGCTTGCTCCACTTGGGCAGCATGGCTTCGGAGGAGAAATTCATGCCCCCCATCAGGGTGTTGCCGACGAAAGCCGCGATGGCCACCAGCATGAACAGCAGGCCGAGCGGATACATCAGCTCCCTCAACAGGGTGGGAAGCATGACCCCCATGGCGTTGGGATCGAAGGCCTGATCCCGATCGAGGGTGAAACCTATGGTGAGGATCTTGACCATGGCGCCGGCCAGACTCTCCTTGATCATCAAGAGACCAAAGACAGCCGCCAACAGCACGCTGGCGGTACCCAACTCCTTGGAGCGTGCAATCTGCCCTTTTTCCCGGGCCTGTTGCAGTCGTTTGCCCGTGGGTTGTTCGGTACGTTCCTGATCGGTATCAGCCATGCTGCTGACCTCCGACACGCTGGCGCTTGCTCAGTTGTGCTCGCCCCCGGAGGGAATCGAGTTGTTCTCTACCCAGCTGTACGCAATCAGCCACTCTGGCCACCGAAGCACTGGACGTTGATGAGCTCGCAACTGGTCTCCTGCACCCGCTCCCACATGGAGTCAAAATGGCCGAGGAAGCCGCCGATGGTGAGCCACAGGATAAGCAGTCCGGACATCATGCTGACCGCAAAACCTATGCTGAAGATGTTGAGCTGTGGCGCTGCCCGTGTCATGACGCCGAACGCAAAGTTGATGAGCAGCAGTGCGATGATGGCCGACAGCGCCATCACCAGCGAGGCCTGGTACATAACCCCCAGGAATCCGGCCAGACTGCGGATGGCGGGCAGGGTGAGCCCGACATCTGAGACCGGCAAGGTATCAAAGCTCAGCACCACCATGCGCAGCATGATGAGGTGACCATCCACCGCCAGAAACACCAGGGTCGCCAGCATCAGGTAGAACTGGCCCACCACGGGGGCCGACTGGCCATTCATGGGATCCACCAGGGTGGCAAAGCCCAAACTGGTCTGCATGGCGATGATCTGACCGGCCATGACGAAGCTCTCCATCAGAAACTGGGTCATAAGGCCAAGCGCAATGCCGATGAGCAACTGCTGGGTCAGCACCAAAAAACTGCCGACGGAGAACAGCTCTATCTTGGGCATCGGGGGCAGCAGGGGGGCGATCATGAAGGTAAGCGCCAGCGCCAACCCGATACGGATACGGGCCGGTGTTAGGCGACTGCCAAACACCGCCATCACCATCAACAGACCGCTCACCCGTGCCAACGGCCAGAGAATGGAAGACAACCACTCCATGATGAGAGCAGTCGTGTAGGTCATCTCACTACCCCGGGAATGGCGTGGCAGGTCGCCATCAGCGAGCCGCCAGAAGAGGTCCCAGGCGCTTGCCGGGCATGGATCATCCCACCACCTCGGGAATTTGGCTCACCATCAGCAGAAAGAAGTCCATCAGACTCTGCAAGCCCCAGTGTGCGCCCGCCCCCAGGGCAAACAGGGTAACGATGAGACGGGGAAGGAAGCTCAGGGTCTGTTCGTTGATGGACGTCGCGGCCTGAAAGATGGCCACCAACAGGCCGACAAACAGGCTGGGCAGGATCACGGCGCACACCATGATGGTCACCAGCCAGAGCGCCTCGCGAAAGACATCAATAAAGGTTTCCGGACTCATGCTGCCTGCTCCTTGCGTTTGCCCGAGTTAACCACCGGCACCCAGCCCGACGCTGTTGGCCAGGGAGCCCGGGAGCAGGTTCCAGCCATCCACCATGACGAACAGCATCAATTTGAATGGCAGGGAGACCAGCACCTG
Source organism: Aeromonas popoffii (assembly GCF_037818705.1). Taxonomy (NCBI): domain Bacteria; kingdom Pseudomonadati; phylum Pseudomonadota; class Gammaproteobacteria; order Aeromonadales; family Aeromonadaceae; genus Aeromonas; species Aeromonas popoffii. Next base: position 3,190,150 of record NZ_CP149129.1, read on the forward strand.
ATTGAAAGAGAGCATCATCCCGCCCCCAGCCCGAAGCTGTTGGCCAGGGAGCCCAGGATCAGGTTCCAGCCATCCACCATGACAAACAGCATCAATTTGAATGGCAGGGAGACCAGCATAGGAGAGAGCATCATCATCCCCATGGCCATCAGGATACTGGCCACCACCAGATCGATCACCAGGAAGGGCAAAAACAGCATGAAGCCTATCTGGAAGGCTGTCTTCAGCTCGCTGGTGACGAACGCCGGGATCAGCACCCGCAGCGGCACATCGGCAGGCTTATCTACCTGCACGTTGGCTATCTCCATGAAAGTGTTGAGATCCTTGATCCGGGTCTGAGCCAGCATGAATTGATGGATGGGCAGTTCGGCCTTCTCCAGCGCCTCCTTGGCCTGGATCGTCTCGGCCAGATAGGGCTGCAGCGCCTCGTTGTTGATGCGATCCAGCACGGGCGACATGATGAAGAACGACATGAAGAGGGCGATACCGATCAACACCTGGTTGGAGGGACTCTGCTGCAGACCGATTGCCTGGCGCAGTATGCCCAACACTACGATGATGCGGGTAAACGAGGTCATCATGATGACCATGGCCGGCAAGAAGGAGAGCGCCGTCATCAGCGCCAGCACTTGCAGGGTCAGGCTGTATTCCTGACTGCCATCCGCCATGGTCTTGATGGTCACAGCCGACATGCCACCCTGGGCCAGCGCCAGCGGCGAAAAGAGAACCAAGGGTACCAACAGGCCGACCAGCAGTCCAAGCTGTGACCATAAGCGGTTAGTTTTTTTCATGCTTGCCCATCAATTTGCCAAGCTGCTGGGAAAACGCCTGGGGCTGGCTCTCGTCCAGCGGCGCCTCCAGGCGATAGAGGAAGTTGACCTGCTGCGGCGTCACCCCGATCAGCAGCTGCTGTTCGCCCACCTTGACCACCAGCAGCTTCTCCTTGTAGCCCACCGGCAAGCTGGCGATGACCCGCATATGGCCGCCCCCCATGGCGGTGGCTATCTTGCTCTTCTTGAGCAGAAAGCCCAGCACCAGAATGAGGCCTATGACCATCAGACTGGAGAGCAGCCAAGAGGTGAGGCTGGGGGGATTGACCCCCGCACCGGGATTGGCCAGTGCAGGGAGGGACAACAGCAGTAACGGAAACGCGCGGATCATTTGAGTGTTGTGATCCTTTCGGCCTGATTGATGATGACACCGGTCAGCGCAATGGTTCTGGTCATTTGAGTTTCTTGATCCTTTCAATCTGACTGATAACGTCCGTCAGACGGATACCGAACTTGTCGTTCACCACCACCACCTCACCGTGGGCGATCAGGGTACCGTTGACCAGCACGTCCAGCGGCTCGCCAGCCACCCGATCCAGTTCCACTACTGAGCCCTGGTTCAGCTGCAACAGGTTGCGGATGCTGATCTGGCTGCGGCCCACCTCCATGGCAATGGTGACCGGAATGTCGAGTATGGTGTCGAGCTTGCGCCGCTCCTCGGCACTGATAGGGGCGTCATCGGTCAACTCCTCGAGGGGAGCAGGCTTGGCTTCGGCAACCACCTGCTCTTCCAGTGCGGCTGCCCAGGCGTCCGCCATCAGATCCTCTTCATCAGTTCCGCTCATCTTGCTTCCTTATGCTGCTTCATGACCGTCTGTCGTGACAGGCAGTCCCTGTTTATCGCTGTTGATCTTCGATGCTGCGCTCGAGCTCTTCCAGCTCGGCCTCACCATCGATGCGTATGCCGCCCCGGGTCACCAGATGCATCTCTGTCTTGACCCCTTCCGGGCGTTTGAGTTTGTCGGTAATCTTGAGCGCCACATTCTCCTTGGTCCGCCCCATCTTGGCGTGAAAGGTGGGCAAATCTTCCACATAGACCAGCAGGCTCTCCGGCATTTCCACCGGGATGATGTCGCCGGGTCGCAGCTCCATCAGCTCGCGCAGGGTCAGATCCGTTTCCAGCAGCTTGGCTCTGAGCTCGACCTTGACGTCCATGATTTCGTCACGCAGCGCCTTGCTCCAGCGCACATCTGTGTCACCCTTGTCGCTCTGCACACCGGCATCCAGCAGCTCGCGGATAGGCTCCAGCATGGCGTAGGGCATGGCCACGTGGAAATCTCCGCCACCGCCATCGAGCTCGATGTGGAACGAACTCACCACTATCACCTCGGTGGGGCTGACGATGTTGGCCATGGCCGGGTTCACCTCGGAGTCGAGGTATTCGAAGCCGACGTCCATCACGGGCGCCCAGGCATCCTTGTAATCCTCGAACACCAGCTTGAGCAGCATCTGGATGATGCGCCGCTCGGTGGGGGTGAATTCGCGCCCTTCGATCTTGGCGTGATAACGGCCATCGCCGCCGAAGAAGTTCTCCACCAGGATAAACACCAGGCGGGCTTCCATAGTGATGAGGGCCGTGCCCTTGAGCGGACGGAAGCGCACCATGTTCAGGCTGGTCGGCACAAACAGGGTGTGCACGTATTCGCCAAACTTGAGCATCTGCACACCGTTGATGGAGACCTCGGCGGTGCGGCGCATCATGTTGAACAGGCTGATCCGCATATGGCGGGCAAAACGCTCGTTCACCAACTCCAGGGTCGGCATGCGACCACGGACGATGCGGTCCTGAGAGGAGAAGTCAAACTGGGCGACGCCGGGATCTCCCGCCGCGCCTATCTCTTCCTCTTCGACATCATCGACACCGTGCAAGAGGGCATCAATTTCGTCCTGACTTAACAGATCGCTCACGCATCACCCTTATTGCATTACAAAGCCGGTAAACAGCACTTGTTCGATAACGGGGGAAGAAACCAGGTCATTGAGCACCCGACGGCTCTCTTCCAGTGAATCTTTACGCAGCTTCTCCTTGCCTTCAAAGGTCGTCAGCTGCTCGCTGGTCGCTGCGCTGAAGACCCGCAGCAGGGTGCCTTCGATCAGGGGGATATTCTGCTTGGCCAGGGTCTCATCGGCGGCGCCACGCACCATCAACTGGATCTTGATCTGCACCAGTCTATCCCGCTGGCCACCCGAGACGTTGAACACAAAGGGGCGCGGCATGCCTACGTAGAGCGAGGGCTGGGGCGCCGTCTCCTTGGGCTGGGCATCCTTCCCTTCCGCCGAAGCTTCCGCCGCCTTGTCGCCACCGGACAGCATCAGCCAGGCACCGGCACCACCGCCACCCAGCACAATCACGGCCAGGGCGACTACCATGATCAGCTTCTTTTTCTTGCCTGCCGCCGGGTCTTTCAGCGTCAGTTCGTTATCATCTGCCATCCCTTGTCCACCCTAGTCTCAAACTTGTTCGATATCATAAACTTACTCAGGCTGGCATCAAGCATAGAAATCAATTCCGCTGTCGTTTGTCGATTCCATCAGCAAACGACGGCCTGCAGCCGTGACCTCAGCCTCAGTTTGGCCTGTTTCGGCAAAAGAACCGCTCTCTTTTTGACCTTGCTGGCCCTGTCCGGCAAATGCCGACTGGCCCTGTGACTGTTGCTGCGACTGCTGTTGCACTATGGTCTGGCCGAGCTGGATGCCCTGCCCGGCCAGCATATCACGCAGCCGTGGCATGGCCTGCTCCAGCATTTCGCGGGTCTGACCATGTTGTACCACGAAGTGCACGTTGGCTTGGCTGTCGGCGCCAATCTGGATCTGGATCTTCATCTTGCCAAGGCCAAGGGGGTCGAGCTGGATCTCCGCCTGTTGCAACTTGTCCGCCAGCATCAGATTCACCTTCTGGTGCAGCTGGGCTGGCGCCTCCGGATTGGCCAGCTTGAGGTGTGGCAGATTCTGGGGATCGCGCCGCGCCGCTATGTCGACCGTGGGCTTGCTGTCGTTGTTGGGCGCCTGGGGTTGGCTGTTCTGCTGCACCTGCTGACTTTGGTTACTGTCATGGGGGCTGGACTCGGTCCCGGGGGTACTGCCTTTGCCAAACTCGGCTACCTTCTGCTTCACGTCTACCTTGACCTCGGTCCTGACCTTGGGAGACTCGCGGTCTTCACTGGCCTCCATCTGCTTGATCCCGGCCGACAAGGCACTCAGTGAGGCCTGTGGCCCCTGGGATTCACTGCTGGCCAGCACCTGTTGCTGTGCCGTCAACTCGGGGTCGGCTGGCGGCTGGGCAGCCGGCGCTGTGGCGCTGCTGGTAGCGGCGGCCAGCGGACTCTCTGACTTGGCGGCGGTGGCCACCTTGGCCTGCTCGCCCCCCTCGGCAGCGCCTCGGGCCTGAGCGCTGTCCGCCGAGCCGGTCGTCTCTGTGTCGGCCCGTTCCTGACCCGTTTCCAACACGACGGTCGCCTGGGTGGGCACGGCCTGTTGGGGATGTGCCTTCTCGCCCCCCTCCTTGCTGCTCATGGGAGGAATGACGGGTTTGGCGCTGGCATCGGCCTCGGCAGACTTGCTCACCTCACCTTTGGCGGCCATGGCGGCAGCATCGCTCTCCATGGCCTGCGCCTCACCCTCTGCTGCCGGCACCTCGACCCCTTCCCCCTTGAGCAGGCTTGCTGCCTGTTGTGCCAGCAAGGCGGCGCCGGTGGCTGCTTTCCTGTCATCCAGGGTAAGTGGCTTGTCACCCGCGCCAACGAGAACGTCGGCAGCTTCGGCGCCCTCCCCCTCTTGCGGCAACATATTGCCGTCCGTGTCCACGGCTGGCGCGGTCACAACCAGGCTAAGGGACGTCGGGGAGACAAGGCTGGTGTCCTGCTTGAGGGCATCTTGCAGGCGCTGTAAGAAATCATTGGGAGAGGCACTGCTCTCGGCCTCCTCCGTTTTTTTCTTGTTATCGTCGATGGCCGCCGTGCCTTCGGCATCATTCGCCAAAGATTTGGCATCGGCGTGCTTGTCACTGGCGCGTTTGTCACCGGCTACCTGGTCAGTAACGACCTGACCACCGGCCTTCGGCTCCATCGCAGCCGTCTGAGAGCCCTTGGTCACCGGCGCTCCCGCTGTCCGAGCCTTGGCCATCACATCGGAGAAACCGCTTTTCGGCTCCCCCTGTGGCGTCCGTTCGCCGCTATCGGAGGCAGGGGGGAGCGGAGCACTCTTGTCGGCAGGCGCAGCCGCCTGAACGGGAGGGGGTGGGGTTAGCAGTGTCTGCATCATGATGAAAATCCCTGACGACAATCGGGTTCTGGCGCTGTCCTCACGAACGCGATGGCAGTGAGGCGCACACTGGATGGGCAGAATAAAGCAAGTTACAGGCCAGAATGATGGAAGCGGCGCAGCATGGTGTACTCATCCAACATCTTCTGCTCCTGACGCTGGGCCTTCTGCTGCTCACGCCCGGCCTGCTTGGCCAGCAGCAACTCCAACGCCTTGCGCCTCTGCTGGGCGGCCAGCCACTCTTCCCGCCGCAACGCCAGTGCCTGGCGCACCTGCAGCACACCTTCGTACTGTTGGGTGGCCGCTTGCTCAAGCTTGTTGATAAAGGCGTGGTACTGGGCATTCTGCTGGGCAGCTATGCCCTGCAGACCGCGATCTGTCCACTGCTGATGGTAGATTTGGCGATACTGGTTGAGCGCCTCCTGCTGCTCCATGAAGATTTTCAGATCCTGCTGGGCCTTCGCCAACGCCAGCGCCGCCTGCTGTTCGGCCTCCACCAGCCGCTCGGACAACATCACCAAGCCTTTACTCATGACAACCTTCCCTCTTCATCCTATCGTCAACGCATCAGGGGCATGGCCACCAGCTGCAGGGATTGCAGGCCCTCATCGTAGTGAATGACCTCGCGCATCCCCTGCTGCAAGAACTGATCCAGATAGGGTTTTTGAATGATGGCGCGATCGATGCGGGGATCCGATCCCTGGCTGTAAGCGCCTATGGTGATGAGATCCCGGTTCTGCTGATAGAGGGAGTAGAACTGCTTGAGGGTACGCGCCAAGTCCATATGTTCCGGCGAGGTCACCATGGGCATGACCCGGCTGATGGATTTTTCGATGTCAATGGCCGGGTAGTGGCCCGCATCGGCCAGCTCGCGCGACAGCACGATATGACCATCCAAGATGGCCCGCGCCGCATCGGCGATAGGGTCTTGCAGGTCATCCCCCTCGGTCAGCACGGTGAAAAAAGCGGTGATGGAACCCTGGCCGTCACTGCCGTTACCCGCCCGCTCCACCAGCGCCGGTAATTTGGCAAATACCGAGGGCGGATACCCCTTGGTCGCTGGCGGCTCGCCCACTGCCAACGCGATTTCACGCTGGGCCTGGGCGTAACGGGTGAGGGAGTCCATCAAGAGCAGCACGTTAAGCCCCTGATCGCGAAAATACTCGGCAATGGCGAGCGCAGTTTCGCACCCCTTAAGGCGCATCAGGGGCGAGGCGTCGGCCGGGGCCGCCACCACCACGGAGCGGGCACGCCCCTCCTCCCCCAGAATATCTTCAATAAACTCTTTGACTTCCCGGCCCCGCTCACCAATAAGACCCACCACCACCACGTCCGCCACCGAGCCACGGGTCATCATCCCGAGCAGCACCGACTTGCCGACGCCTGAACCGGCGAACAGTCCCATCCGCTGGCCCTGACCCACCGTCAGCACGGCGTTGATGGCGCGCACCCCTACGTCCATCGGCTGATGGATAGGGCGACGGGAGAGCGGATTGATGCGGTGCTGGGCAAACTGCACCGTCTGGGAGGAGAGAATGGGGCCGAGGCCATCGAGTGGCTGGCCGATACCGTCGATGACCCGGCCAAGCAGGTTCATACCAACCGGGATGCCGTGCTCTTCGGTGATGGGCACCACCCTGGCACCGGGGATCACCCCCTTGAGCTGCTCGCTCGGCATCAGGAACAGACGATCGCCGGAGAAGCCCACCACTTCGGCCTCCAGCATCCCATCCTGGGTATCGATGCGACAGAGGGCACCGATGGCGGCGCGGCAACCGATGGCTTCCAGCGTGAGGCCCACCACCCGGGTCAACTTGCCAGCGACAGGTGGCTTGGGCGCGATATCGCGCACCCGATACCCTTGCAACCGAGTGAGTAACGAGCCGCTCATCTGGCCTCCTGAAATGCGATATTGAGATGGGTCATGCTGGCGGCGGGTGATTACACCTGTCCGCCGCCGGTTATGCGTGGTTGTCCCGCAAAAAGTTGCGCAGCAGCTGATCGATGCGTCCCGACAGCGTCAGATCAATGCTGGAGAGTTCGGTCGCCAGCTGCAAGTCGCCAGGAGAGAGGGTGGGATCACTTTGCAGCCGCCAGTGACGCTTGGCGCACTCTTCCACTCCAAACGCCTGCTCGACCCGGGTTATGTCATCAGGATGCAGCATCAGAGTAACCCCCTGCTCGGCGGCAGGCAGCAAAGCCAACCCCTGTTTGAGGGCCTCTAGCAGTATGCGGGGAGACGTCTCTGCCTCGTGCCGGATGAGGGTGCGGGTCAGCTGCAGCATCAGGGCGATGAGCTGCTGTTCCACAGCCTGATCCAGCTCGCTGAGAGGGGTAGCGAGACGATCGACCAGTGACTGCCAGTGAGCCAGTTGCTGATCCACCAACTCGCGGCCCATGGCCAGTCCCTCCTCCTTGCCCTGCTCCAGCCCGGCGGCATGGCCCTGTTGCAAGCCTTCCAGCTTGCCCTCTTCCAGCCCCTTGGCAAAGCCGGCGGCCTGGCCTTCGGCCATGCCCTCGTCCCAAGCGGCCTGACGGATCGCTTCCAGCTCTTCTGCCGTGATACTGGGGGCCGGCTCCTCTGCTGGCTCCTCAACCGGCGCCTCTGCCTCCTGCCGATACCAGTCCGGCGTCAACCCGAGGGCATTGGTCTCGACCTCGGACTCGACCTCCATCTCGGGCCAGCCCCAGGCCTCGACCCGAGCATCCTCCCCATCGGGACGTACATAGCCACGCAGCTTGTTGTTCATGCTTTAGAGGCGCTCCTCGCCAGCACCGGATGTGGCACGGCGAAACTGTAGAGTTGATAGTCCATGGTTTAGAGGAACTCCTCGCCGCCACCGGCACTCAGCATGATCTCGCCAGCATCCGCCAGACGGCGGGCGATGGAGAGGATCTCTTTCTGGGCCGCTTCCACTTCGGAGACCCGGATCGGCCCCATGGCCTCCAGATCGTCTGCCAGCATTTCGGCCGCCCGTTTGGACATGTTCTTGAAGATCTTCTCGCGCATCTGATCGTCGGAACCCTTGAGGGCGCGCTGCAGCAGATCCCCCGGCACTTCCCGCAGCATGGTCTGAATGCCGCGGTCGTCCACATCGATGAGGTTTTCGAACACAAACATCAAGTCCTGGATCTGCTGGCTCATCTCTTCGTCCGAGTCGCGGATGGAGTCCATCAGCTGGCCTTCGATATTGGTATCCAGGTAGTTCATGATGTTGGCCGCCGCCTTCAGGCCGCCCATCTTGGCTGCCTGGGCGCCAGCCGCGCCGGCGAACTGTTTCTCCATGATGTCGTTCAACTCTTGCAACGCTGCCGGTTGTACCTCTTCGAGGTTGGCGATCCGCATCACCAAATCCAGACGCACCTGCTCCGGGAACTGACTCAGGATCTCGGCAGACTGCTCCGGCTCCAGATAGGAGAGCACTATGGTCTGGATCTGCGGGTGTTCGTTCTGGATGATGCTGGCTACTTGGCGGGCATCCATCCACTTGAGGGAATCAAGACCACGGGCACCGGAACCCAGGATGATCTGATCCACCAGGTTGCTGGCTTTGTCTTCGCCAAGGGCTGCCACCAGCGCCTTGCGCACGAAGTCTTCACTGCCGATACCTATGTTGGTGTACTTCTGGATATCGTCGATGAATTGACGGTGCACCGCCGCCACCCGATCGTGACTGAAGTCAGACATTGAGGCCATCGACATACCGAGCCGTTGCACCTGCTTGGGCTCGAGATGACGGAAAATCTGGGCGGCATCCTCTTCGTTGAGGCTCAGCATCAGCACAGCCGCCATCTCCATCCCGCTCATCTGATCCAGGATTTGGCGCTGGCTGTCGGTAATGTCATTGCCAGTGACTTGGGTCTTATTATCTTCAGGCATCTTTGTTCGTTACCCATTCTTTAATGACCTGTGCGGCCAAATCAGGTTCGTTCGCCACCAGCGCACGTACCGCCTTGAGCAAGTCCTCGTCACGGTGCAGATCCGGCAGTTTCAGATGGCCGTCACGTACCCCGAACACCGGCTCTGACTCGGCCTGAGCGGCCAGCAGACTGAGCTCGTCATCCCCACCCAGCACTATGCTGTTGTCCAGGTCCAGATCCCCTTCCGGACGTGCATCCGGGTAGAGCAGGCGTTTGAGCATGGGGCGCACGACTGTCACGATCAACACTATGATGACCAGCACGGAGGCGGCGATGCGCACCGCGCGCCAGAACCAGGGCTGCTCGTAGATGGGTGCGGCGGCCACGCTCTCAAACTCTGGCCGGTTGAACGGGATGGCGACCACTTCCAGCGTATCACCTCGGGTCACATCAAAGCCAAGCCCGCCGCTCAGCAAACGGCGCAGGGTATCGAGCTCTGCCTGGCTGCGCGCCTCGCGGGTCACCTTGCCATCGGCGGCGGTAGCGGGTTTGTAATCCACCGCGACCGAGACCGTCATGCGGCGAATGCCCCCCATCTGGCGCCGGATATGGCTCACTGTGGTATCCAGTTCAAAGTTGCGGGTCGCCTCCTTGCGGGAGCGGCCGGAAGCCGCGGCGCTGGCACCATCAGCTGCGGCGGTCTGCTCGGGAATGTTGGAGGCGGCAGGCGGCTGGTTGGAGAGAGCACCTGGTATGCCACCGCCGCCATTGGCGCTGTTCTCTTCCAGGGTCATCTCGGAGCGCACGGCCGGCAGGTCCGGGTTGAAGGTCCTGCGGGTCTGTTCCTGCTGGGAGAAATCGAGGGAGAGGTCGACCTCCGCCGTATAATTGTCGGCGCCAAGCACGGGGATCAGAATGGCGTCAATTTTTTGTTTGTACTCCACCTCCTGCCTCTGCTGCATCGCAAACTCCTTGCGAGTCTGGGCAGAGATGGGATCCTGGGAACCCGAGTTGAGCAAGCGGCCGTTCTGATCGGTCACGGTGACACGAGTCGGCTCGAGGCCATGCACGGCAGAGGCGACCATGTCGACGATGGAGTCCACTTCCCCCTGGCCGAGGGCGTTGCCCTTGAGGCTCAGCACCACAGTTGCACTGGGCCTGCGCTCGTTGCGAGCGAACACGTTGTCCTTGGGAATTGCCAACAGCACCTGGGCCTTGGCCACGTTCTGGAACTGCTCGATGGCGCTCGCCAGCTGACGCTCGCGGCTCAGTTTGAGGCGCTCCGTCTCCATGCGCTGGCTGACGCCAAAGCTGGAGTCCTTGAGCAGAATGGACTCGCCATCGTTGCTGGCATCGGTATTGCTGGCAAGGCCGGCACGAGTCAGGCGCAGGCGGATATCCGCATATCTTTCGGCTCTGACCAGCACGCTCTTGCCATCCACCTCATAGGGGATCCGCTGCTGATCGAGGAAATCGAGGGTCTTGACCAACTCCTGGGTGGTAAAGGTGCCGAGGGGACGCATGTCCGGCTCCTTGCCCCACAGCAGGATAAACACCGCAATGGCCAGACAGATGGCAAGTCCCAGGATCAGGGTGATTTGCCGCAGCACATCGGTGTTGGACAGGAAGCCGAGTGCGGAACTCTTCTGCTCATTCTCATCGAGGGCGGCAGTGCCCTCATCGTTCATCAGCAGGTCGCCGTTTTGGTCATTAGCCACGATTTATGTCCTTATTGCTGACATCTTCATGATGTTCAGTAATCACTTATACCGGCATGTTCATGATGGTCTTGTAGGCATCGACCATCTTGTTGCGCACCTGTACCGTTGCTTCGAAAGCAATAGAGGATTTTTGGCCGGCGATCATCACATCGGACAGATCGACTGACTTGTCGCCCATATCGAAACGGGTACGCAGATCATTGGCCGCGCCTTGCAGCTCGTTGACGTTGCCGAGCGCCTGCTGCAGCAACTGACCAAAGTCAGAAGTGACCTCACGGCCGGGCTGTGCCAGTGGCGTGGCACCCGCTTCGATCTTGAGCGCCTGCATCTCTTGCATCAGGCTGCTTGCACTAATTTCCATATCTCATCCCCAGACAAATCATTGACGCTGGCATCCAGTAAGCAATTAGAGTGCCAATACACTTAGAGTGTGGTGAGAATGAGTGGCCAGACCAGGATAGGCGGGTTCGACAAGTGCCAGTGGCTCTGATTAAATCCGGCGCAGGTGCCTAATGCAAGTCAGTTAAGATAGTTTGAGTCCCAACCCGCGAGGTATAAGGGCTAAAGAGTGAGGGAGGCATGATGCCTCCCTCTTTTTTTATTGGGTACCAGTCAGGGCAAAGGTGTCAGCCCTATTGAGGCGTTCACCCTGGCACCGCTCCCGTTAATTAAGAATATTTAGTCACATAAAATGATTAAATAACTGGCATTGCCGCCATGCGGGCCTTGATAGACAGATGATGGCAACGCCATTACCTGCTGTGATCAGCCGATAACGACACCGTTACCGGCTCTTTTCCGTCAGATCCTCATCTATCCAGTATTTGGATCCCGAGATGTTGGCATCGAGCAGCAAGCCCTTCTCGCCGATCTGGTAGATGGCCATGCCGCCGTTGTATTTGGCGGTCAGCTCGGCGCTCTCTTTGCCTGCCACCACGCCCACTTCCGAGGTGGCTTCCCAGCCCTGGGTCACAAAGGCATCGAATCTGGCCTTATCTTCAAACAGGATCACCTGCTGATAGAACTTGCCCCCGATCCCGGCCGCAAGCCCCGCGCCAAACATCTTCATATAGGTGTATTCGCCACTGTTACGATTGACCGCGACGCCAGCCCCCTGGTTGGTATGGAGCATCAGGGAGAATTTGCGCGAATCGAACACCGCATAGCCATAGGCCTTGTCAAACAACAACTTGGCGGAAGGCTGCTCGTTGAACAGTCGCACCAGCGCAGTATCGGCCATAGTATTGAGCGCCACCCTTGCCTCTTGCGCCGTCTTGGGATTCAACATCTCGTCAAGCTTCTTGTCAGCGACCTTCAGCCACTCCTTGCCGGTCGCTATGCTCTTGTCGGTCCAGACTCCGGCAGTATTGAACGCCTCCTCCCCCCAGGCCGAGATGGAGGCCCAGCTCTTCTTGGAGAAGTCACTGACATCCTGCCACACCTCCTTGCCTGTTTCGCTCACCGCGGTACCAAGATCGGAGGCGGCAGCCTTCAGCTTCGCCCAATCGGCCAGACCGGGGGTCGACGCCAGTGCCAGCGTCGTTGCAATCACCAGGAATCGAATTTTCATGCTGTTATCTACCCTCTGTGATGAGTCGATAGTCACAGTAGCAGATTTGGATGACGCCGGATAAGGCGGTGCTCACGGCGCGGTCAACGAGTGACGCGGCCCTGGCTGCTGCAGCTGTGCACGAGGGCGCCAGGCGCCCTCGTGGTCATTATCATGTCTGCGCTACACCTGAGCGCGGGTACTACTTGAGGCGCTTGCCACTTTCATCCACCACCTGCTCGCCATCCTCCTTGGCGAAGGCCCCTTGTTGCCGGGAGGGCAGAATATCGAGCACCAGTTCCGACGGACGGCACAATTTGGTGCCAAGGGGCGTCACGACGATGGGACGGTTGATAAGGATCGGATGGGCCAACATGGCATCGATAAGCGATTCATCGCTGAAGCGATCTTCCGCCAGCCCGAGCGCCTCGTAGGGGGGCACGTTCTTGCGCAGCAGCTCGCGCACCGGCATGCCCATGGCGGCGATCAGTGCCACCAACTGCTCGCGGGAGGGGGGCGTCTCCAGATAGTGGATAACCGTGGGCTCCACGCCGCTGTTGCGAATGAGCTCCAGGGTGTTGCGGGAGGTACCACATTCCGGGTTGTGATAGATGGTGATTGCACTCATTTACGTGTCTCTCATTAATCAAGTGAATAGAAAATGGATAGCATCAGTTAGCGGCCATCTGTTAACGGCCATCAGTTAACGGCTCAGCCCCGCTTCGTACCAGGGTTTGCTGGCGTTGACGACGCGCACCACCAGCAGCATGACAGGCACCTCGATCAGCACGCCGACTACGGTGGCGAGCGCGGCGCCAGAGTGAAAGCCGAACAGGCTGATGGCGGCGGCCACCGCCAGCTCGAAGAAGTTGGAGGCACCGATCAGGGCAGAGGGGCCGGCAACCGAGTGCTTCTCCCCCACCTTGCGGTTGAGCCAGTAAGCCAATCCCGAGTTGAACAGCACCTGGATCAGGATCGGTACCGCCAACAGGGCGATAACCAGCGGCTGCTCTATGATGGCGTTGCCCTGAAAGGCGAACAGCAGCACCAGGGTGAGCAAAAGGGCCGCCACCGACCAGGGTTGGATACGGGTCATGACACCATCGAAACTGGCCTGCCCCTTTCGCAGCAACGCCTTGCGCAGCAGCTGGGCAATGATGACCGGAATGACGATATAGAGCACCACAGAGGTGAGCAGGGTATCCCACGGCACTATGATGCTGGAGACCCCGAGCAGCAGCGCCACCAGCGGCGCGAAAGCAAACACCATGATGAGGTCGTTCACCGCCACCTGCGACAGGGTGAAGTAGGGATCGCCGCTGGTGAGGCGACTCCAGACAAACACCATGGCGGTGCAGGGGGCCGCCGCCAGCAGGATCAGCCCCGCCACGTAGCTGTCAAGCTGATCCGCCGGCAGCCAGTCGGCAAACAGCACGCGGATAAAGAGCCAGCCGAGGAAGGCCATGGAGAAGGGCTTGACCAGCCAGTTGATAAAGAGGGTGACGCCAATTCCCTTCATATGGCCCTTCACCTGATGCAGGGCGCCAAAGTCGATCTTGAGCAGCATGGGGATGATCATCACCCAGATAAGCAGCCCCACCGGCAGGTTGACCTTGGCCACCTCCATGGCACCGATCGCCTTGAACAGATCCGGCAACCCCTGCCCGAGGCCAATCCCCACCACAATGCAGAGGGCGACCCAGGCGGTCAGATAACGTTCAAAAAAGCCGATGGCAGGCACTGCCTTGGCATCACATATTGCAGACATCACAGCTCCCGATACGGCGCAATCCCGCATCTCACATTTGTTCAAAACAAGGTTCAAAAAAGGTTAAAAACACGGGTTCATAACAAGTTAACGGCATAGCCAAGCCGCCCCGACAGCGGGCCGGGGCGGCAATTCAGTGGTGCTGGCAGAGGCGGCGCAGGGCATCGGGCCCCACCGGCTCCTCGGCGAGCAGCGGCACCACGGCGTAGCGGCTGGCATGCTGCTGCTCGACCGCCTCGATATGGGGTAACTGACGCTCGGCCCGCAGTTGCAGCAGCGGCGAGCTGACCGCAGCTTGCTGCAAGCTGTGGTTGATAAGCCAGCCCCAGGGCTCGATGCCGGCGCGGCGCAGATCGGCTTGCAGAGTTGCCGCCTCCTGCACTGGCGTGGGCTCGGGCAGGGTAACGATCAGCACCTTGGTCTGCTTGGGGTCCTGCAACTGCATCATGGGCGTGGTGAAGTGCATCCCCTTGCCGCCCATCTGGCGAGCTATCTCCCTGTGGTAGGCGCCGGTGGCGTCGAGCAGCAGCAGGGTGTGGCCGGTGGGGGCGGTATCCATCACCACGAAGCGCTTGCCCGCCTCGCGGATGATGCGCGAGAAGGCCTGAAACACGGCGATCTCCTCGGTGCAGGGGGAGCGCAAGTCCTCCTCCAGCAGTGCCCGCCCCTGCTCGTCCAGCGCGGCCCCCTTGGTGGCCAGCACCTGGGCGCGGTAACGCCCGGTCTCGGCGTGGGGGTCGATGCGGCTCACCTCAAGATGAGGCAAGGCGCCTGCCAGCGTCTCGCTCAGGTGCGCGGCAGGATCCGAGGTGGTGAGGTGCACCGGCAGGCCGCGGCTGGCCAGCTCCACCGCCACGGCGGCCGCCAGCGTGGTCTTGCCCACCCCGCCCTTGCCCATCAGCATGATAAGGCCGTGGCCATCGGCGGCCAGCTCGTCCACCAGCGACCCCAGCGCAGGCTGCTCATGCTGGATACAGGATGGTGCAACAGGGGATAGCTCGGCCATCGCCGCTGGTTGCAGCAGTTGGCGCAGGCTCTCGACCCCCACCAGATTGGTAGCCAGCAACGGGATATGATCCTGCGCCAGCCCCTTGATCCCCTGCGGCATCTGGGCAAGGGCCTGTTGCTCACGCTGCCAGAGGGCCAAGGCGAGCGAGTCACCGGCAATGGCGTCCTCGGGAAAGAGGCCATTGATCACCAACTGCTGGTTTAACAAACCGATGGCGGCCAGCTCCTCGTGAGTGCGGGCCACTTCGCGCAGGGTTGAGTGTTGGGCGCGGGCCACCAAGACCAGTCGGGTCTGTTTCCCGTCTGCCAATGCGGCAACCGCCTCGGCATACTGGCTGCGCTGCTTAGCCAGCCCCGCCAGCGGACCAAGGCAGGAGGCATCCCCCTTGCCCTGCTCGAGAAATTCGCTCCAGGCCCCCGGCAGTTGCAGCAACCGGATGGTGTGGCCGGTGGGGGCGGTATCGAACACGATGTGATCATATTCCGAGCGCAGCCCCTGGTCAGTGAGCAGGGCGGTGAACTCGTCAAAGGCGGCAATTTCAGTGGTGCAAGCGCCGGAGAGCTGCTCTTCTATGCTGTGCACCACGCTCTCGAGCAACTTGCCCCGCACCGGCCCGACGATCCGCTCCCGATAAGCCTTGGCCGCCGCAGGGGGATCTATCTCCAGCGCCGACAAGCCGGGCACAGCGGCGATGGCGGTGACGCGATTGCCAATCTCGGTGGCAAACACCTGCCCCACGTTGGAGGCGGGATCGGTACTCACCAGCAGCACCCGCTTGCCGGCATCACAGAGGGCCACCGCACTGGCGCAGGCCAGCGAGGTCTTGCCCACCCCGCCCTTGCCGGTGAAAAAGAGAAAGGGGGGCGGATCGGTCAGAAACTGAAACATGACGAACTCCTGTCGACAGAGTGGCTAGCCCGGCTGGGCGATCTGGTTTGACTCAGGGGATCAACAGCAACCGCTGCCGGAGCAGCAGCCGCCCTTGACGATCCCCTTGATCGCCGCCTGCGGCACGGGCAGACCCCCATAGCGGGCCAGCTCGCTGCGGCTCGGGTAGCGGCCGGTCAACACCACCTGCCCCTCCACCAGCACCAGCGGCAATCCCTCCTCCCCGGCATGAGTCAGAAAGGCGCTAACGGCCGGGGTCTCGGCAAACTGCATGGGTTGCTGGGCCAGATTGAAGCGCTCGATGGCAACCCCCTGCTCCTTGGCCCAAGCCACGTCGGCGGCAAAGGTGACCAATGCCTGATCGACCTCGGTGCCGCAGACACCGCTGGAGCAGCAGAGAGCGGGATCAAAAACCTGAATGGCTGACATGGCATTACTCCTTGTTGCAGCAGGACTGCGCAGGCAGAACATGGGGGGAACAGGTGGACTCGGCGCGCATCACGCCGCACGCCTCGGGGTGACCGGCGCAGCACTCCTCGGTGAGATAACCGATCAAATCCAGCATCAGGGGAATGTTGGCGCGGTAGCGCAGAAAACGCCCCTCTTGCGCCACCGACAACAGGCCGGCATTGAGCATGGCCTTGAGGTGAAACGAGAGGGTATTGGGGGCGATATTGAGCTCGCTGGCCAGTTCGCCTGCGACCCGCCCATCCAGCCCAGCCTTGACCAGCAGCCGCCACACATCCAGCCGAATGCCGGAGGCGAGCGATTCAAACACCTTGGTGGCCGTCTCTTTGTTCATGCTGTTCACCTTCGCTCTCAGATTCATAATTTCAACTATACAAGAAACATTGAAATGATCAAGTTACAAGCCTGGATCGACGGATGAACTCCCCCTTTCGCCATGCTTCCTGGCATCAGGGGATACGCTGGCGCTGTTTGCGCTTCTCGTTCAGATCCACCGATCATGTACCCGAGTCACATCTTCCCTTAGCTTGCATATGCCAATCAGGAGCCCCCATGCAGCAGCTGGCCGCCGGGGTAATGAACATCTCCCGTCAGACCCTGGCCAACATACTGAAAAAAGCTCGCTACTGTGTGGACTGTCTGAGCCAGAGCAAGGAGGAAAGCCCGCGTCACAGCTGCTACTGATCCCCTGCCCAGGCAGGTGAGGAGTGCCGTGACCGGCGGCTTGCGGATAGGGCGGATAACAGGCTTGAGCGAGGGGGGCGCAATGGCCACATCCTATTGGGTGGCGAGATCCTGATACTGCTGATGGATGACGCGAAACGCCTCCTTGTTGCGAAGCGCCGCCTCGACACAGGCGGGATCGAACTGGCTGCCGGCATGCGCCTCAAGATAGGCAAACGCCGTCTCGAACGGCCAGGGCTGCTTGTAGGGGCGCTCGCTGGTCAGCGCATCGAACACATCGGCCACCGTCACGATGCGCGCCTCCAGCGGGATGGCCTCCCCCGCCAGCCCTTGCGGATAGCCCGTGCCATCAAAGCGCTCGTGATGGCTGGCGATGATATTGGTCAGCATATCGGTGTGGTGAATGCCATCGAGGCCAAACTCGTTGATCATCAGGCTGATCATCTCCCGCCCCTTGCCGGGGTGAGTCTTCATGATCTCGAACTCTTCCGGCGTCAGCTGGCCCGGCTTGAGCAGGATGGCGTCCGGCACCGCAATCTTGCCGATGTCATGCAGCCCGGAGAAGAGATAGATAAACTCCACCTCCTCGTCGCTCAGGCCGCAGGTGGGGGCCAACGTCTTGGCGATCAGCCGGGAGTAGGCAGACATCCGGTGCAGATGGTTGGCGGTCTCCTCATCCCGATAGCGGCTGAACTCCCGCGCCGTAATCAGCGCACCGCCAAGGGTCTGAATGGAGAAAAATTCCACCGCCATGATGGCCGACAGCACCTGGGCATAGGCTGACAGCTCGCTGCGAATGGGCTCGTTGAAGTAACCCGGCTCCATCGCATCGCAAAACAGAAAGCCAAACAGCCTGCTGTTAAACAGCAGCGGCTCGGTATAGCTGGAGGCATACCCCGCTTCCAGCAGTTTGCGGCTGTGCTCCGAGCTCGAGCCCAGCAGAGAGTCAAGGCTGTCGAGTACCCTGGGTTGCTGATGTTCGGCCAGATAGCGCAGAGAGGGCACCTCGCTCAACTTGACCTCGTACTGCATCAGGGGGGATCTCCCCTCGGTGCTGTGGGCAAAGGTCTTGAGCCGATCCGTGTGCTGGTCATAGATAGCGATGGCCACCCGGCTCACCTTGTCAAAACGTTGCCTGAGCGTGGCGTGCACATTCTGCATTCTCTCGCCAAATGAGCTATCCATCCCGTTCTCCCTGCTGGTGAGCCTGCCTAATGGGAGTATAATGAAGCCCACCAACCAGCTCCCATCTTGTTAACTGAAAACTCAACAAAATGTGATCGGGTAGACAGTTCGCTCTGCCCCAAAGAGATACCCCCAAAGTGGCGTCGTGACTGAGGTCACCCCCAGGCAATCTTGCCCCGCCAGAGATATTGTTCGGTTCTGCCGTGCTGGCTGTATAGTTTTTGGTTAACCATTCCGGTAAAATCCGCGCCCTAAAAGAAGAGCCACCTAAGAGTGATTGAGCGATGTCCAACACAAAACAGGCCCCCAAAGTAGGATTCGTCTCCTTGGGTTGCCCCAAAAACCTGGTCGATTCAGAACGCATCCTGACCCAGTTGCGTACCGAAGGGTACGACGTGGTGCCCAGCTATGACGATGCCGAGCTGGTCGTCGTCAACACCTGCGGCTTTATCGACAGCGCGGTGCAAGAGTCGCTGGAAGCGATCGGCGAAGCGCTGGCCGAGAACGGCAAGGTAATCGTCACCGGTTGCCTCGGCGCCAAAGAGAACCAGATCCGCGAGATCCACCCCAAGGTGCTCGAGATCACCGGCCCCCACGCCTACGAAGAGGTGTTGGGTCACGTCCACAAATATGTGGAGAAGCCCACTCACAACCCCTTCACCAGTCTGGTGCCGGCCCACGGCGTCAAGCTGACCCCGCGTCACTACGCCTATCTGAAGATTTCCGAAGGCTGCAACCACCGCTGCACCTTCTGCATCATCCCCTCCATGCGCGGGGATCTGGTGAGCCGCCCCATCGGCGACGTGCTGGCCGAAGCCAAGCGCCTGAAAGAGGCGGGCGTCAAAGAGATACTGGTGATCTCCCAGGATACCTCCGCCTATGGCGTCGATGTGAAGCACCGCACCGGTTTCTACGACGGCATGCCGGTCAAGACCAGCATGGTGGCCCTGTGCGAAGAGCTGGCCAAGCTCGACATCTGGGTACGCCTGCACTACGTCTACCCCTACCCGCACGTGGATGACGTCATCCCGCTGATGCGCGATGGCAAGGTGCTGCCCTACCTCGACATCCCGCTGCAACACGCCAGTCCGCGCATCCTGAAACTGATGAAGCGCCCCGGTACTGTCGAGCGCACCCTGGAGCGGATCCAGAAGTGGCGCGAGATCTGCCCCGAGATCACCCTGCGCTCCACCTTCATCGTCGGCTTCCCCGGCGAGACCGAAGAAGAGTTCCAGATGCTGCTGGACTTCATCGACAAGGCGGAGCTGGACAGGGTCGGCTGCTTCAAATACAGCCCGGTCGAAGGCGCCAAAGCCAACGAGCTGCCGGATCCGGTACCGGAAGAGGTTCAGGAAGAGCGCTTCCAGCGTTTCATGGAGCTGCAACAGCAGGTCTCCATCCGCAAGCTGGCCCGCAAGGTTGGCAAGGAGATGCTGGTGTTGATCGACGAGGTGGACGAAGAGGGTGCCACCGGTCGCTCCGCCGCCGATGCACCGGAGATCGACGGTCTGGTCTACCTCAACGGTGAAACCGGCCTCAAACCCGGCGATCTGGTCAAGGTTCGCATCGATGAGGCGGACGAATACGACCTGTGGGCCAGCCTGGTAGGCTAAGCCTGTTGTCGGTGACGGCGCCTGCCCGGCAGGCGCCGATAAAAAGCCAGTCAGTGACCCTGACTGGCTTTTTTATTGATCGCACAAAATGGTTATGCGCGCTGAAGCGGGGCGCAAACTGCGCGCCTGGCGTCACCAGGACTGCGCACTTTTTCAACGACATATACCCCACCTAACCAATTTTCGTACTCGGGAAATATCGCCATTTCACGGACCTTGAGCTCGGCAGCCTCCACCCATTCACCGGCAAGGCGGCTCACTCCCACTGTTTTCCCATAAAAAAACCTGCTCCGAAGAGCAGGTTTTGCATGTCATTGGATTAGCTTCAGGTCGCTCAGGCGACGCGCGCCCGGCCCTGTATCACATCCCCCCAGGCAGACTGCACCAGGCTGTTGGCCTGGCTGTCGAGGCGATTGATCAGTCCCATGTCGCCCGCTTCGGGCGCGAAGCTGCTCATGGCCTGGATCAGGCTGTCGACCGCATGGTGCGAGAGCGCAGTGTAGGCGCGCTCGCCCTCTGCCTGCTGTTCGCCAAGGCCTATGACCAGCTGGGCCCGGTTGTCAGCGAAGTAGTTGCTGAAGGTGGCGCAGCCCAGTTGCTCGAACTTGCCCTGCTCGCTCGCCCCGTCGGTGTGACGGTTGACCAGCAGTTGCAAGTCGTAGCCGCTGCGCTTGAACCAGAGATCCCGCCAGCTGACGTCGTTAAAGACGATGAAATCCTCCTTGCCGATGTCCTGCACCAGGTTCTCTATCACCTCGCCACTGAACACGAAACTGTCAACGCCGGTGCCGCCACTGAAGCGGTTCTGATAACCGCCCAGCACCAGCAGATCATCGCCGTCGCCACCATCGAGCTGACTGAACTTGGCGACCCGGTCGGCGATCAGTCGATCCCGGCCGTCACCGCCCCGGATGGTGGCGTGATAACCCATCAGCTTGACCTGATTGTTGCCATGCTCCGCCAGCAGGCGGTTGTGGTTGCCAAACACAATGGCAACGTCATCCCCCTCACCCAGCCGGATCTGGTTGTGATGGCCTATGGTCACCACAAAGTCCTGATCCGCACCGGCATCGATCTGGTTGTAGTTACCGGAGGTGACCAGATAGTCCTGGCCTGCACCCCCTTCCACTATCCCCTCTTCCCCGAAGATGAAGACCTGATCGTTGCCCTCGCCCATGAAGGCGCGGTTGACACGGCCAGCCAGCACGGCGACATCGTCACCCTGCCCGCCAAACATCATGTTCTCCCGTCCCATCATGATGCCAGTGTCCTGACCGGCACCGCCGGTGAAGATATTGGAGGTACCGGTGGCATAGAAGACATCGTCCCCGCGCCCACCCCAGAAGTTGTTGTTGTCACCGAGGTAAGCCCCCAGATCCTTGCCGTCTCCCCCCCAGTTGAAGTTGTAGTTGCCAAGGGAGACGTGCATGTCGCCATCCCCCTGCAGGTGACCACTGCTGCGCAAGAAGTCGAAGGTCTGCTCCTCCATGTTGAGCAAGTCCGCCGTCAGGTTCTGCTTGAGGTTGCTGGCCAGCGCCTTGATCTCCGCCTGCTTGTCGCCGTTGAACAGGGTTGCAAACAGGTTCGGCATGTTGAGGGCATTGAAACCGAACGCCTTCTCCTGTGTGGCGGCCGGCTGGGTAGCGGCCTTGGCTTGGCCCTCCCCTTGCTGCACCGTCACCTCACCGGGTTTGGCCTCCTCGGGCGCCGCCGCCTGCAAGCCGTGGGTGCGGGCAAAATCGCCGAGGGCATCTGTGCCGAGATCCAGCCCGGCCTTGAGGCTGTCGAGCCACTTGGCAGGATCGGTCAGGCTCTTGAGCTGATCACCACCAAATTCGGCGATGACCCCCAGCATCTCCTGCAACAGCGCAGGCGCATCGATGGCCGCGCCATCGCGCGCCATCAGCTGGCCCCGGGCGTTGTAATCCACCCCGAAAATATCCGCCAGCGTGGTGTCGGCACCGACCCCGGCCAGTCGGCCCAGCAGCCGGTTTTGCAACTGGCGCGGCAGATCGGTCGGAGTGAAGGTAAAGGTGGTCTTGGCCTGCCCGGTCGACGTGAACTCCTGGGTCAGGATCCCGAACAGGGAGCCCAGGTTGGTGTCCAGAATCGCCTGGATATTGTCACCAAACACAAAGTTCCAGTTGCCCGTGGTGACCTGGATATCGGCCCCCTGCCCGGCAACTGCGAAGTTGAACGCCAGCTTCTCGTTGGCCTGGCGCAGCTTGTCCGCCCGGCTCAGAGGTCCCTGTTCGCCCTGACCACCGCCAGAAATGCGCTTGTTGAACGCCTTGTTGAGGGTTGCTTCCAGATCGCTCTTGAGGCCGCGACTGCTGCGCTCATGGTCGCTATCGAGCGCCGTGAGCGAGCCGTACTTGACGCTGCTGGTCTGATCCAGCCCGGCCATGTCCGCCACGAACTTGTCGGCCCCGGCCAGGGTCCACTGCTCCCACTGGCTGACAACCCAGTCCGGCTGGGAGCCATCACCGGCAATCTGCTGCAGGGCACCGGCGATGCGGGCCGCCCCGCCAAAGGGGTTGACCATGGGCGGCGTGGGGATGGATTTCTCCAGCATCACGATGAGATCGTTGCTGCGCCCCAGGTTGAAGCTGACGTTGCGTTGACCCACGAACAGCTGGGCCCCCTCCAACGCCCGGTAACCGGCAATGTCCAGGCTGTGTTTGCTGTCGCCATCCCCGATGTGCACCATGACGTTGTTGTCGCCGAAGGCCAGCGACTTCATGCCCCCCGTACCCACTTTGACACCCAGGTTGCTGGTACCCCAGTTGATAGCGGTGAACTCGCCATCCCCCACGTTGACCTGAATATTGCCGGAGTAGCTGACGGCATTGTCGGTCCTTTCCGCAGCAGGCTCAGGCTGACGCTGTTTTTCGGGGGCGACGAAGGTTTCGTCGTTGTCGGCGATGGCACCGCGGGCGCGGCGCTCGCCATCACCCCGGCCCACCTTGGCCAGATCGATATCCCCTTCGGCCACGCCGCCGCGCACCAGCTCGGTGTGCGCCACAGGCTCGCCGGCTTCGTTGAGGGTCAGCACCACCTTGTTGCCAGCCACCTTGCGGGCCCAGACATCATCTTCACCACGGGTGTGCTTGCGACCAGCCAGATCGACCGCCACCTCACTGCTGCGGGCCGATACCTGGGCGCTTATCCCCTCATTTTTCAATGCCTTGATGAAGCGACTCGCAAAACCGGTCTGCTGATCGTCGCTCATCAGGGAGCAACCCACCAGACTGACGTAGCTCGGCTTGCTCGCCACCCCCGCCTCTTGCAGGCGATCGCCAAACCGGCGCAGACGCCCGGCCAGCTCATCGGCACTGTAGCCACTGAGTCGGCTGTTGTTCTGCTCGTCACCGTCGCGACCGTGACCCACCACCTGCCAGCGAATATTGCCAGCCAGCTGCGCAGGATCGCCATACACCAGCCGATAGTTGCCATCCGCATCCAACTGCATCACCACGCTGTGGTCGGGGTGCTTGCCCGCCAGACTGGCCGCCGCTTTGGCGGCAACCGGATCATCTTCGGTCTGGATGATGATCTGGCCATCGAAGCGGGTCTCCCCCCCCTGGCGGCCCGGTGTCACCTCAAGCGGCTGCCACTGGGTAACCTGCTGGTTGCGTACCGGCTGATCCGCACCGTCTAGGCCCGCCACCGGCGTC
The DNA here is from genome assembly GCF_037818705.1 of Aeromonas popoffii. Taxonomy (NCBI): domain Bacteria; kingdom Pseudomonadati; phylum Pseudomonadota; class Gammaproteobacteria; order Aeromonadales; family Aeromonadaceae; genus Aeromonas; species Aeromonas popoffii. Next base: position 3,213,663 of record NZ_CP149129.1, read on the forward strand.
CATTTCCTGGCGACATCGCCGTACTCGACCCGCTGGCGGGTGTCATCCTCCTGCAGGTGCAAGCGGTTGTCTGCATCCACCTTCAGGGCGGGCAGCCCCAGACGGTGGGTAATACCGGGCACAAAGCCTTCGATCCCCTTGTGGGAAGCCAGGTGCGCGCTGCCGTAGATGGCGACGAACTTCTCGCCAGCCGGCAACTTGCCCAACACGTCGACGGCGACGTTGTTGGCCGCCCCGGCGCGATACATGAGGCCGTGCTCAGTCCCGGCAATCGCGGGCCTTGCCGTGCTGCCATCATCCAGCGCCACAATCCGCAGCCCTTTCTCTCGCGCTCGCTCGAACAGGGAGAGATCCAGATGCTTGGTTTTCAGCATGGTTGCCAGCTCGGGGGACATCTCTCCCCCCGCCAGATAGCGGTCGATCAGCGGCTGTGCCAGCTCACCGCGCAAGTGCTCCAGACCGATGACGGTCACCCCCTGCGCCTTGAGGGCATCCATCTGCTCGTTGACGAAGCGCAGACCATTGACGTCGCTGCCATGGGTTTCCCCGATCAACAGGCCGTTACGGTTCTCCAGCAGGCGTGACAGCTGCCCCGCCAGCGTGCTCTCCTGTGCCACCTGATCGTTCAGATCCCGCAGGGCATTCCCGGCATAGCGGGCATCCCAGGCCGCCACGTCTGTCTGCTTGCTGCTGTGATAGATATTCTCAACCTGCTCGAGGCGGCGTGACTCCAGCTCGCCGAGATAGCGGCGGTCGGCAAACTGGTCCAGCATGATCATCTCGGCAGAGAGCTCGGAGCCGGGCGCAGCCTGCTTGGCTGCCTCCTTGATGAAGTAGACAGTCATCTGGGCAGACTGATCCCCCGTCATGTCCTGCAACTCCTGATAGGAGTAGCCCAGGTGCAGCACCTTGCCGGTCTCGTCCAGCACGGCCTTGCTCAGCAGCCCCTTCGACTGGGCGTCTGCCAGCCACCTTTTCAGCTCGTCATACTGCTCGCCGAGCACGACATGAAAGCTGGCATCAAACGGCAGATCCGCAGGCGCCTGCCCCTGGTATCCCCCCTTGACCGCCAGATAGGGATCTTCTGCCGCCCAGCGCAGCAGCATCTGGGTGAGACCCGGATGCTTGCCATTCGCCTCCTCGGCAGCCTTGCCGATGACGAGGGCCGCCAGATCGGGGCGACGCGTTGCCAGTGCCGCGACATCGGCTTGCAATGACGCCAGCTCACCGCGATAGAGACTGCCATTGAGCTGGCTCTGCAACTGGCTCAGCGCCGGGTTTCTGCCGGAGCTCTCGTGCCTGGCCAGATAGCCGTCGATCAGGTTGTTCAACCGCAATGCGGCCTCCACCTGCGCCTGCCCGGTCGCACTGTGCAGCACGGTGAGCTGATCCAGGATCCCCTGATAAGATTCGCCAATCGGCTTGGCAAACACCTGGGCGGCTTTTTTCAGTTCATCCGGGCGAGAGATGGTTGAAAAATCGATGCCACTCTTGCGGTTGAACAGATCGCCGACTATCTGCCCGGCGTACTGGCCCATCAGCCGGTTGCTGGCCAGATGGCCATAGAAGGTCTGCTCACCGCTGACCTGATACCCGGCCACGGCCAGCTTGGCCCGCAGTTTTTCACCCTCGCTGCCAAGCCCTTCGTTATCGGTCAGCAGCATGATGGGCGTGCTCTTGGGCAGGCCGTCGAGGTTTTTCTCAACCGAGAAGCGCCCGTTGACCGCCTTGGCGATCGCCCCGACCAGACCGCCCGGATTGGGCAGCTCATGGGCAGTGATCGCCTTGCTCATGCTGGGCATGGGACGATCGAGCAAGAGACCACCCACCGGCTTGCCCTGCTCGGCGGCATAACGGGCCAGATCGGCGGCGATGGGGCCGCCCATGGAGTAGCCGTGGATCAGGATCTTGTCCGGTGCCACGCCCCGCTCTTCCACCAGATAGCGGAACATGGTGCGGGCATCCTGATAGACCCCCTGTTCGCTGGGGCCGCCATCGCTGGCCCCGTAGCCGCGCAGGTTGACTGCCAGCATGTCGATGCCCTGCTTCTGGTAATGACTGCGAACGGCATCGGCCTGCTCCTCGGCAGAAGAGCCCGAGCCGTGCAGGAACAGCACCACCTCGGGACTGGCGCCAGGCTGGTTTTTCTGCCCCTGACCGTCACGAGAGGCACCCTTGTGCAGATAACCCGACAGACGGCCAGCCTCCCCTTGCAGGGTCACCTGTGCAGCCTCCCCCTTGCTCACCGCATGGTCGAGCAACTGCCGGGTCATCTCATCCACCTGGCGACGCTCATCCCGGGTGCCATACAGGTTGTCGTTAAGGAACCGGGTCAGGGGGTTGAGCGACTGCCTGTCTACCGGTGCCGAGCCGTCGCTCTCCATGGAGACGGGCTTGCCGGATGATACGGGTTCAACCACATCGACCGGGGCAGTGACCTTGCGCGGCGACCCGAGTGCGGCCAGCTCAGCCAGCTGCGCCGAGTGGGCGTGTTGCTGATAAAAATCGAGGGTGCGGCCAAAGGCACGATCGAGGGCATCCTGCACCGCCGCCTTGCCGGCATCCCCCGCCAGCATCACCAGATCCCGGTAGTTGGCGGTGTAACTCTCCAGCACCTGCTTGCGCGCATCCCCGCTCGCCTGCAACGCCTGATAGACCGCCAGACTCTCGTTCACCGAGTGGCCGCCATCGAATACCAGGAAGGTAAGGGTGTTGAGGTAGGCCTGACTCGGGGAGTAGCCCGGCTCTTTCGCCGCCAGGTAGTTGTTCAGGTGCACCATGATGTTGGTGGAACCGGAGGCCCCGGTCACCACGGGCAAGCCTTTGTCCAGCGCGTTGCGCTCGAAGGTGGTCTCCTTGCCCGGCGTCAGTATGCGGCCATCGGCCACGCTGCGCCCGCTCAGGAAGTCGTCGTACTTTTCCCCGGCAGGCTGGTAGTGCAGACCTGTGCCGTAGTCACTGGTGGTGCGACCCGGCAAGTCGACTTGCAGCAAACCGTCCTTGGCAGAGGCGATCTCGGTGCTGGTCGAGCGCGCCTTGGTAATGACGCTGCCATAGAAGCGATCCCCCTCTCTCTTCCAGTCGGCCGTGTCCATGCCGAGCTCGGGATGGGTGGCCATCTTCACAGCCAGGAAGGGCACCTTGATGACATCGAAGCCGTTGTCGACCCGGGTCATCATCTGCTTGAAGGTGGCCAGATTCGGCTCGGCCAGAAAATCGGTCAGGCTGGGCACCCGGCTGAACCAGGGACGGGTGTCCTTCTTGATGGCCTCGGCGAATGCCGCCATCTTCTTGTCGATGCGCTGGCTCTGGGTGGCCTCATCCAGCTGCAGTGTCTGGATCCAGTCGCCAAACTCCTTCACCAGCCTGGCGCCCAGTTGCGCAGAGGTATCGATCGCCGCCTGCGACGGTGAGGTCACCAGCGCATGGGCAATCTCAGAGTCGAAACGACGGCCAAACAGGTTGTCTATGTACTGGCCGGTCGCCTTGCTCTTGTTCGCATCGGCCAGCAAGGCTTGTGCCAGTACCTGCAGCTGCGGCTGATCGCCCAGCGTCTTGCTGGCGGTCTCAAACAAGGTAATGGTGCGAGGACCATTCACCTCGCCAGAGAACCAGATCGCCTTGACCTCGTCGGCCAGCAAGCGGGTTTGCGGCGTGTCGAACTGACCCAGCTGATGGGCAAACGCGATCAGACTGTCATGTTCGGTACGGGGTGCCTGCCGCTCGGCGTTAGAGTTGGTGTCGGTGAGCGGACGAATGCTGAGCTCGGTCACCCGGGCGATGTCGGCGGCACTCAACTCCCCCACAGCGCCGGTGATCCGGCCTATGCCGTCGAACAGCAGCTGATGTTCAAAGCGGGCTGTCTGTTCCGGCGGCAGTGCCAGACCATACACACCGGCAGCCTTGGCCCTGAAGGCGAAGGTGTGGCTCTGCAAGGAGGCGACCTCGAAGCGCAGCGCCGTCACCAGCTCACCGCGCTGGGCAAACTCTTTGGGGTCACGTGCCTGCCACTGGGACAGGCTTTGCTCCAACAGCCCCAGATTCGCCTCCGATGGCTGTTGCTGCACCCGTACCACGGCCTCTCGTACCGCCTTGAGTCGCTCGCTTGGCAAGTCGGTCGAGAGCTTACCCAGCTGGCGACGGGTGGAGTCGATGAAGTCGTTATCTTCGCGCTTGAGCAGCTCGAAGGCAAAACCGGCGGTCTCGGGGACGGCTACGGCCGGGCCTCGCACAGGGCTCCCCAGCCCGGCCAGGGAGACCCCGGACAGGCCCTGCTCGGCGCTGCGGCGCGAAGACGCATGGCTCGCCGCCACAGTAGTGGTGTCCGCCTCGCGCTCACCAACCATGCCGGGCAGGGTAATGGCGGGCGTGCCATGAGCCCGAAGCCCGGCATTGATCTGGAGACGATTGACCGCAGCCAAGGCGCCATCGAGCGCGGATTGCTCCTGTTCACTCACGCCATTGGCGGCATCGATGGCAGATGGCTGGGCGCTGGCCGCAGCATCGGTCGACAAGCCGGTGGCATTCGGCACATCAAGCTCACCGGCCTGCGGCAGCCGGGGTGCCGCAATCGGGCTCTGGCCGTTGTTCACTCCCTGATGGCTCGGCTTGTCGCCGCTTTGTTTCAGGCTTGCCGCATTCTGCCTGGCTTGTGTTGCCTGCTGACTGGCCTGGCTGCTCGCCTGCTCGCCTGCGGCCTGCGCCTTGCTGGCGCTCGACTCGCCCTCTTGCTGCCGCTGCCGGGCATCGGCATCGCGGGTCAGGGCATCGAGACGACGCTGCTCGGCCTGCTCGGTCCGGCTTTGCCCCTGCGCCCGGGCCTCGCCCTGCAACTGCTCGCTGCGCTGCTGGCCAGATTTGGACTGGGCCAGGGCGGCATCGACCTGCTGGCTCTGCTGCTCACGGCGGGATCTGGCATCCGCGATCGCCTCACCTGCCGTGCCACTGGCCTTTTCCAGGTCGCCTTGTAGATCGGTTAGCAAGCGGTCGGCAAAACCATGGCGCCAGTGCTGGCCGGACGGGATGGTGGCCGCTTCGGGCTGCTTGAGCGGTTCAAACTGGCGGGCCAGGGTGTCGAGCTGGGCCGTGATGTCGCGCGCTTCTGCCTCGATGGCGGTACGCTGCGCCTGACCATTCGTTGCCAGCTTGCCCTCGTCGGTGGCGTCCAACTGGGCCTGAGCGCCCGAGATGGCGGCGAGCTGCTGCGCCTTCTCCTGCTCCAGTCGCTGTTTGTCGGCATCGGCACTCGCCCGATCGGCTTGGGCCCGGGCAGCGTTGCCATCTTCCACCAGCTGCGCGCTAACCTGGCCGATCTCGGCCTTGCCAGCCGCCGTGGCGACCACGTTGTCGAGCAGGTAGCCAAAGCCGTTGTTCTCCCCCGTGCCGCTAAACGCCAGGGTATTGCTGCCCGCGCGAGCAGTCAGGGTCAACTGTTTGGTCTGCCAGCTGTCGGCGTCGCCCGTGCTGGCAAACACCCGCTCGCCGTTCCACAGCACCTCGATGCCGTGCTGCAGCGAGATGTTGGCCCGACGGGCAAAATCGAAGTTCAGAGTGACAGTCTCGCCCGCCTTGAGGCCGACAAGATCCTGGGAAATTTGGGTGTTTCGGTCGGTAGAGAGTTCGCTGACGCGAGCGCCGTGCCCCTCGGTAGCCAACCCGTAGGCGGTGGCGGAATGCTCTGCTTCGATCCCCTCACCGGCATGCTGCCAGCCGTGGGCGCCCTGTTCGAAATCGCCGTTGACGATGAGGTTTTCGCCGCCTCTGGCAAGGCCTTGCTCATCGAGCTGCAACCCCTTGTCCATGGCTTGCTCATCCCGCTCGCCAGTCTGGCTCACCTGGCCGGTCAGGCCGCTCGCCAGCGAGGATTTCACCTCGCCAATCACGTCCAGACCAAAGCCGCTCAGGGCCTGTACATCCCCCAAACTGGCCGCTGATGGCGCCTTGAGCGGGCCCTCTTCATCGCCCTGTACCAGATAGTTGATAGCCTGGTTGCCTGCCGCACCGAGCAGGCTCTGCTTGATGTTGTCAAACAGGGTGCCGAGCTTGTTGCTGCTGGTGTTGCTGCTGGCGAGGGCCAGGCTGTAGAAGTCGCCATTGCCTATCTTGATGGCCACGTTGTGGCGGGCATAGGCCGCCGTAACGTCGAGCCCGTCGCCAATCTGGATATTGGCATTGCCCTTACCCTTCATGACAGCGACGTTGAGCCCATCCCCCACCTTGGTGTTGAGGTTGTAATCACCCCAGGCCAGGTTGATGGAGCTGCCATCGCCGACCTTGATGTTGTTGTTGAACTTGCCGTAGGCGGCGGTGACGCTCAGGCCATCCCCCACTGTGGTGGTCTGGTTGAGCTCCCCCTTGGCGAGGGTAACCTGGATGCCGTCGCCCACCCGGGTGACGACGTTGGCCTTGCCGAGCAGCGCCTGGTAGCTCTCGCCATCCCCCACCTGGGTGACTATGTTCGCATCCCCCTTGGCCAGCACGACCTGACGGCCATCCCCCACCTTGGTGATGATGTTGGCGCGACCCCAGGCACCGGTGTAACTTTCACCGTCGCCGACCTGGGTGACCAGGTTGGCTTCCCCTTGCAGCACCGCCAGCTCGCGGCCATCGCCGACCTGGGTCAGCACGTTGGCACGGCCCTTGGCAAAGCTGTAACGGTCGCCGTCACCGACCTGGGTCAGCAGGTTCGCCTCCCCCCAGGCCCCCTGCACCACCAGTCCGTCACCCACCTTGGTGATCAGGTTTGCCCGGCCCTTGGCCAGGCCTATGGTGCTGCCAGCGCCGACATGGGTCATGACATTGCCCACCTCGGAGATGAGCAGGCCCACAGTGGTGCCGTCACCTACCTTGGTCAGCAGATTGCCCTTGCCCCACAACACGGCGGCCGTGGTGCCATTGCCCACGTGGGTCAACACGTTGGCATCGGCCTTGGCGAGGACGCCGAGGAAGTCATCCCCGACCTTGGTGATGATGTTCGCCTTGCCCAGCGCCAGTACCCCGGTCAGACCGCTGCCCACATGGGTCACTATGTTGGCCTTGCCAAACAGGGCCGCCAGGGTAGTGCCATCGCCCACCTTGGTCATCACGTTCAGCTCACCGGCGAACAGCCCCAGGCTGGTGCCGTTGCCGATGTGGCTGTAGACGTTGGCCTTGCCAATCATCAGCGCGGCGGTCAGGCCATCCCCCACCTTGGTCATCAGGTTCGCCTGCCCCAACATGGCAGCAAAGGTCTCGCCCCGGCCGACATGGGTGAAGACATTGGCATTGCCCACCATAGCGGCCAGCGTCATGCCGTTGCCCACCTTGGTCGCCAGGTTGCCCTGGGCCAGCATCAGGGCGACGGTCAGGCCGTCACCGACATGGGTGAAGACGTTGGCCTTGGCCACCATCAGCGCCAGGGCATTGCCATCCCCCACCTTGGTGAAGACGTTGGCCACCCCGCCCATCAGGGCCCAGGCGTCGCCTTTGCCTATCTGGGTAAACAGGTTGCCTGCGCCTATCATGGCGGCAATGGCCGTGCCATCGCCCACCTTGGTGAACAGGTTGCCAGCGGCCCCCATGACCCCCAGGGTTGCGCCATCGCCGACATGGGTCAGCACGTTGCCCGCCCCCAGCATCACGGCAGAGAGATCGCCGTCACCGACCCGGGTCAGCACGTTGGCAGCCCCCAGCAGCAGCGCCTGGGTATCACCCCGGCCAATCTGGGTCAGCACATTCACACCGCCCCCCAGAATGGCCTGCACCTTGCCGTTGCCCTGCTTGGTGAGCACGTTGGCGCCCCCCAGCAACACGGCGCGGGTATCGGCTGCCTCGTCCCCCTGGCTGATGTGGGTCAGCACATTGGCGCCCCCCAACAGTCCGGCGGTCAGCTGGCCGGCACCCAGCTTGGTCAGCACGTTGGCGCCGCCGACCAGCATGGCATCAAGCTGCCCCTCACCGGCCTGGGTCAGCACGTTTGCCCCACCGCCGGCCAGCCAGAGACCATTGCCATCGCCGATCTGGGTGTGGGTGTTGTAGCCGCCCAGCATCACGACCTGGCTGTCGCCACGTCCCTGCTGCACCGAGATGTTGCCATAGGCCAGCAGGCGGGCCAGGTACTCCCCATCCCCGCTGCGTACCAGCACGTTGGCCGCACCGGCGGCATAGACATCCATCTTCCCCTGCGCCCCCTGATGCACCAGTACGTTGGCAAGGCCGGCACCACGGAACACCAGATCGCCACGCTGACCGCGTTTGATCAGCACGTTGGCCGCCCCGGTGCCATTGAAGTGAATGTTGCCCTCGGTCACGTCGGACTCGATGACGTTGCCGGCACCGGCACCGTCGAAGAAGATGTCCCCCTTGCTGTTGCCGCCGTCTTGCTGACGGGGCAGCAACAGCTGGCTGGAGAACTCCCGGGTGGCAGGCAGGCGATCCGATACCGCAGTCACAGTATCGAGTTGATAGTGCACCTCGCTCAGGGAGTAGCTCCCCTTGCCCATGGAGGTAAAGCCGGTACGCTCAGAGATGACCTGATTGGCCAACCCTGCCAGATGGTTTCCCTCCTTGTACCAGGCCTTGGACAGATACTTGAGCGCCCCTGTCTCCTGGTCATTGGCAAGCTCCACCACCACTATCTTGGTGTAGGGGCCAAGCTGCTTGGCAAACACATAGGTGTTGGCCTGCACCCGGGATGTGATCGCGCTCACATCGACCTTGGTGCCATCTTCAAAAATGGCGTAGCCACTCATCTTGGCGCTGGAGAGTGTCACGTCGGCGGCCGCCACGTTCACGCCACCGCCGTAGTTGATCCAGCTGTTTTCGGTCAGATCCGCTTCCACCGCATCCAGCTTGATGCGCTGGCGCCGCTCAAACACCAGATCGCTCAGCCGGTAGGCGCCATCGGTTTGGGTCGAGATGAAGCCGTGGTGATCGTCAATCTGCTGGCTGGCAAGCCCTTCGAGCTGGTTACCCTCCTTGTACCAGGAGGTGGAGAGATAGCGCAGGGCACCGTGCTCGCCCTCGTTGGAGAGCGTGATCCGGTTGACCTTGGTATACATGCCGTCGAAGAAGGCAAACAGGTAGGTATTGGGTTGCAGGCTGGACTTGATGGCCGTGACGGCGTGGGACTGGTTGATCCAGCTGCCGCCCATGGTGGCCGTGGTCAGCACAATCTCGTCAGCGCGGGCGCCGGCAAAAGGAGAGCTGTCGCTGCCCGCCCCCTGGCGGGAGAGGTGGTTGTATCCCCCGGCCCCCTTGAAGTGAATGTTACCCTCGGCGACATCGGACAACAGCCGGTTGTAACCCCCACCGCCGATGAAACGGATGTCGCCACGGGTCTGCAGATAGGCATCATGCTCATGGCGCAGACGGGAGATCTCGTTCCAGCCGCCGGCGCCGTTGAAGGTGACATCTCCCTCGCGTCCCTTGCGAAACACCTTGTTGTAGGCCCCGGCCCCGTTCAGGGATAGGTTGCCGGATTCCACCTGGGAGCTGATGATATTGGCCGCGCCGGCGCCATGGAAGCTGATGTTGCCGCGCGATCCCTGATACTGGCTGTACCAGGTACGATCTATCTGGTTGGCCGCCCCGGCACCGCTGAAGGTCAAATCGCCCCTGTCTGTCTGGTGCCAGAGCTTGTTGTAACCGCCGGCCCCCTCAAAACTCACGTTGCCACTGATCCCCTTGCGGGTCAGGAAGTTGGCAAAGGCCGCCCCCTGATAGCGGATGTCGCCCTCGCGCCCCTGGTGATCAATGTTGGTGCCACCGCTGGCACCGGCAAAATGGATATTGCCCGACTCGGACTTGCTGATGTCCGCATAGCCCGCTGCCCCCTTGACGGTCAGATTGCCGGATTCGTCGACCACCTTGAGGTAGGCGGCGCCGCCGTACACGCTGTCATTCCCCGTGCCGGTATAGACGGTGGCGCCAATAGAGCCGATTTTGATCGTATCGTCACCGCCATAGGCACGGATGACGCCGCCAAAGCCAACGGCATCGATGTCATTATTGCCATCATCTGCCGTGTAATTACCGGTAAAGAAGTACTCAATACTTCTCCATACACTCTGTCCCATGTATTAACTCATTATGATTAAATGGAAAACCACTGCACCCTGCGCACACAATGACCACGTTCGGCATGAACATGACCACGCACGGTACAGACCCGCTGCCCTTTCCATGGCAAAAATATCCGGCGACGCAGATCGCTCACCACGGCACGGGCATGTCCGTAAGGCGCTATCATCTCTGGAATAAAAATATGGTTGCCGGATTGCCAATCCTCACGGATCAGCTCCCGCTCGGCGGCCAGCAAGGTGTCACGAATGGATAAAGAGACAAACGCCCAGTTGCAAAATGCAACCGGGCGTCCTTGTGCGTCTTCATAATAGCTGAACTGGTTCAATTCAAAGGCAGGCAATATTCGCTGCTGCCACTCGGCGACGGAATAACGCCGGTGCAGGGAGGAGTGCTGACTCAGCAGCATAACTCCCCCCAACATATGTTGATTTTGTTGCCAGTTCGGTTCCGTTGATTGCAATACCAAGCTCATTGGATCCCCAACCGGAACATTATTTTTTCTTGCGCGGCGCGGCCTGTGCTGTGGCAGCCGGTGCGGCTTGCGGCTCGTCAGCGGGGGCTGACGGGATCAGGCCTGCGGCGATCAAATTGTCAAACTCGGCGGCCATGCGCGGATCTTCAAGCATATTTTTTATCATTGAAACCATATACATAAAGCCAGCTGCAGGCATATGGACCGTCTGTTTCAGCATCAGCTCGTTGTCGCTTTCAGCCATGACACCTTGCGCCATCTTCAGCGGATCTTGTCCGACGAAATAGAGCGAGAAGATCCCCTTGTTATAGTTGACGCTGGATACTGTCTGTACAAACTGCTCTGTCATATAAATTCCATTATCAATAAACATAACGACAAAAAAAAGAAAAGAATGTCCCCATGTAAAATAACACGAGGTTAACATTTTGCTTTTCACTATATTTACCATATTTGAAATCATTCTCAGGTTCAATTAAACAATGACCTGAAAACAGAATTAAAATGTCAACACAAATATCAACTCAATCATTAAGGTTAATGTCTTGGTATTATGTAATGAGTTATTAGCTGAGTGGGTGTGGCCATTTTTATCATGCAGGCTATCAGTCAAGATAATATTTGACAGTGAAAAAATGACTCGTTAGTATGCGCGACCTGCCTGCAACAGGCCACCTTACCCCATATAAACAGGAGGGGTGTCACAGCGGCATACGGATATATTATGACGGCGAGCGAAGAGTCTGTTTTAGCGTGTCTCAATATTATTATCGGGATACAGGGTTGTCCCTCTAAAGATATAGCACCCACGCCAGACGATACCTTTGACAATATTGTCGATACGCTGCAACAACAGACAGGGGTCCGCATTCGTCAGCGTCATATCCCCCCTCGCAAACTCGATAAACTGACCCTGCCGGTGGTACTGCTGAGCCCCTCTGGCGAGGCGTTTGTGCTGGCCCAGCGCCAGGGTGGACAGGCGCTGATCCTGGATCCGGCAGTCGGCAAGCCGCAAGTCATAGCACAAGACGCCCTGCTGGCACGCTGGGGTGGCCGCCTGCTCGAGGTCGGCAAACGGCAGGGACGCTTCGACATCCGCTGGTTCATCCCCGCCTTCTTGCAGCAAAAACGCCTGCTCGGCGAGATATTGCTGTTCTCGCTGGTGTTGCAGATCCTGGCGCTCATCTCCCCGCTCTTCTTTCAGGTGGTGATGGACAAGGTGCTGGTGCACCAGGCCTGGGCAACCCTGGATGTGCTGGTGTTCGGGCTGCTGATCACGGCCCTGGTGGAGGTCTGCCTGCGCGGATTGCGGGAATATCAGTATGCCCACACCGCCAACCGGATCGATATCCAACTCGGTCTGCGCATGGTGCAACACCTGTTTGCCCTGCCGCTGCTCTATTTCAAGCGTCGCCAGGTGGGCGCCATTGTGACCCGGGTGCAGGAGCTCAACACCATCCGCGAATTCCTGACCGGCACCCTGTTCACCCTGACGGTGGACGTGCTGTTCATGTTTGTCTTCCTGGCCGTCATGGCCAGTCTCTCCGGCATGCTGACCCTGGTGATCCTGCTCTCGGTACCTGCCTATGTGCTGATCGCCTGGTGGATCACGCCGCGCATGCAGCAGGCGGTCGAGCAGCAGTTTGGCCATGCGGCCACCAACACCGCCTTCTTGAACGAGACGGTCGCCGGGGCCGAGACCCTGAAAAGCCTGGCACTGGAACCGCGTTTCGTGCGGCGCTGGGATGAGCAGACCCGCCAGATGGTGGAGGCTGGCTACCGGGTACAGCAACTCAACAATGCCTCCCAGCACGGGGTCATGTGGCTGCAAAAATTGGTGACAGTCGGCGTGCTCTGGCTCGGTGCCAGCGAGGTGATCGGGCTGCAACTCACCATAGGCCAGCTCATCGCCTTCAACATGATGGCCAGCCACGTGGCACAGCCGCTATCGCGTCTGGTCGAGCTGTGGGGTCAGTTCATCCAGACCCGGATCGCGGTAGACAAACTCGGTGACATGCTCAACCTCCCCCCGGAACATCAGCGCGATGGGGATGGCCGCATCCACGCAGGCGCCATAGTGCTGGAGCGGGTGCATTTTCGCTATCAACCGGATACCCCCCTCACCATCGACGATCTCTCCCTCGCCATCGCCCCTGGCGAGACGCTGGGCATTGTCGGCGGCTCGGGTTCGGGCAAGAGCACCCTGGCCCGTCTGCTGCTACGGCTCTATCAGCCGGAGCAGGGGCAAATCCTCATCGATGGCCAGCCCATCCAGCAGATCCCCCTTGCCCACCTGCGCCAGCAGATGGGGGTGGTGTTGCAGGAAAACCACCTGTTCAACAAGTCGGTGCGCGACAACATAGCCCAGTCGGTGCCCCACGCCAGCCTGGACGACATCATACGGGCCGCAACCCTGGCAGGCGCCCATGAGTTTATTTTGCGACTGCCCCTTGGCTACGACACCGTGCTGGCGGAAGGGGGCAGTTCGCTGTCGGGCGGTCAACGCCAACGGCTGGCCATTGCCCGTACCCTGCTGGCAGACCCCAGGATCCTCATCTTCGACGAGGCCACCAGCGCCCTGGATGACGAGTCCCAGGCGCGGATCCAGCACAACATGCGCCACATCGCCAGCGGCCGCACCGTCATCACCATTGCCCACCGCCTCTCCACCGTGCGCCATTGCGACCACATCCTGGTATTGCAGCGCGGCAAGATAGTGGAGCAGGGCGACCACGCCAGCCTGCTGGCACTGGGGCAGCACTACGCCAGGCTGTGGCAGCTACAACAGGACTTGCACGAGGAGACCCCATGAATCTGCGCACCTGGCTGAGCCGCTTGCGCCAACCCGGTCCGGCCCGGCAGCAGGGGGCCCACTACGGCTTCCTGCCCGCCCATCTGGCGCTGGCCGAGACGCCGCCCTCCCCCTTTGCCCGCATCACGGCGCTCACCCTGAGCTCCGGTGTGCTGCTCACCCTGCTCTGGGCCTGCTGGGGCCAGCTCGATATCCAGGCCACCGCCAGCGGGCGTCTGCTGGTCTTTGGCCGCAGCCAGATTATCCAGTCCTACGAACAGGCCAGGGTGCTCACCATTCACGTGGAAGACGGCCAGGCGGTCGCTGCCAACGCGCCGCTGCTGACCCTCAACACCCTGGGGGTGAGCCAGGACCTGAGCCGGTTGCGTGAGCAACAAGCGTTCCAGTATCAGACCCTGATCCGTTATCAGGCGCTCTATGGCAACCAAGCCGTCACCCAGCACCCCGACTACACCAAACTCACCCTGGCGCAGCAGCAAGCGCTGGCGGAGAACCACCAGAGCGAGCTGCACGAGTACCGGAGCACCCTCAACAACCTGCGGGCCGAGCTTGGGGTCAATCAGGCCAATCAGGCCGCCCGACGGGGGGACATGGCCTCCCTCACGACCCTGCTGGCCAACATCCGGCCCCGCCTGCAAGCGCGCCGGACCCTGAGCCAGTCCCAGGCCATCTCACGGGTGGAATATCTGGAGCAGGAGAAAGAGCTGTTGGAAACCCAGCGCCAGCTCGCCCAGCAACAGGCCGAGCTCGAAGTACTGCAATCCCAGCAGCAGAGCTTGCAGGAGCGGCTGGCCGGTTTCAAGGCGCAGAAACAGCGGGAGTGGATCGAGAAACGCCAGCAGGCCCAGCTGCAACTGACCGCCATCGAGCAGGAGCTCGCCAAGCTGAGCGAGCGGGAGCATCTGGAGGTCATTCGCGCCCCGGTGGCGGGCACAGTGCAGCAGCTGGCCATTCACACCCAGGGCGCCGTGGTACAACCGGCCCAGCAGTTGCTGGTCATAGTCCCCAATGAGGGAGTCCAGTACGCCGAGGTGAAGATCCTCAACAAGGACATCGGCTTCGTGCACCAAGGGCAGACAGTCAGCATCAAGGTGGATGCCTTCCCCTATACCCGTTACGGCACCATAGATGGCGAGCTGGTCAGCGTGTCGCGCGATGCCACCACGGATGAGCAGCTGGGGCTGGTCTTTCCCGCCAGGGTCAAGCTGAGCCGGGGCGAGATGCAGATAGACAATCAGCCGGTACGGCTCACCCCGGGCATGTCGGTGGTGGCAGAGGTCAAGACGGATAGGCGCCGGGTGATCGACTACCTGCTAAGCCCGATCCGTGAATACCAGGCCGAGGCACTGCGGGAGCGATGACCATGACGCACGCTTTACCGGCCTGCGAGGCCCCCGTGAACGACCCTGCGCCCATCGCCAATGGCGCCCTGGACGCCCTCGCCCATGCGGCCCATCAGCTGATGATGGCGGCGGATGCCGGGCAACTGGCCCACGCCATGGGTTGCGATCTGACGCCAGAAGACCTGACGGTGCGCGAGGCCGCTGCCCGGCTCGGCCTGCGCAGCGCCCTGTCACAGGGGCCGGGTTGCCCGCTGGCGGCACTGCCACTGCCGGCTCTGCTCAAGCGGGAGGGGCGCTGGTTCACGATCACCGCAATAGCACAGGACGGCTGGCAGCTGTTTGATCCTGCGACTGGCGCCAGCAGCCTGCAACCGCTACCGAGCCCGACGCAGGCGGCGCAGTGGCACTATCTGTTGCTGGCCCAGCAGGATCTCACCCCGGCCGAGGTCAAATTCGGGCTGGGCTGGTTCAGCCCGGCGGTACTGCGCCAGCAGAAGCAGGTACGGGACGTCTTCTGCTTCGCCATCGTGCTGCAGCTCATTGCCCTCGCCAGCCCGCTGCTGTTTGAGAACATCATCGACAAGGTGCTGGTGGGACGCAGCCTCGGCAGCCTGCAAGTGCTGGCCCTGGCCATGCTGGCACTGGCCTGCGCCGAGCCGCTCTACAGCTTTCTGCGCGGCCAGGTGTTCGGCCATCTGGCCAATCAGGTCAACGCCGAGCTGTCCGGCAAGCTCTATCGCCATCTGGTCGGCCTGCCCATCGACTATTTCAAGGCGCGCCAGACCGGCCAGATCATCGCCCGGGTCAAGGAGATGGCCCAGATCCGCCAGTTCCTCACCGGCTCCACCCTGATGCTGGTGCTGGATCTGGTGTTCATCCTGTTGTTTGTCGGCGTCATGTTCCATTACGCCCCCGTCTTGACCGGCTGCGTGCTCGGTTCCTTGCTCGTCTATTTTCTGCTGTGGCTGCTGATTGGCCCTCTGGTGCGCAAGCGGGTAGAGGCCGAGTATCAGGCAGATGCCGATGCCACCAGCTTCCTGACGGAGGCCGTCACCGGCATCGAAACCATCAAGACCACGGCCACGGAGCCACGTTTTTATCAGGAGTGGCAGCGTCTGCTGGCACGTCAGCTGCGGCGCGGTTTTCAGGCCAGAAAGGTGGGGCTTGCCGCGGGTCAGGGCATCGATCTGGTGCAAAAGATCACCGCCGCCCTGCTGCTCTGGCTCGGGGTTGGCGAGGTACTGAACGGTCGGCTGAGCCCGGGTGAGCTGGTGGCCTTCAACATGCTGGCAGGCCACGTCACCCAGCCGGTATTGCGGCTGGCTCAGGTGTGGCAGGACTTTCAACACACCCTGATCGCCCTGCGCCGGGTGGGGGACATACTCGACGAGACGCCCGAACACGGCAATGGCGGTCTTGCCTCTGTCCCCGCCCTTGAGGGGGCCATCGAATTTCGCCATATCCGCTTTCGCTACCAGCCGGATGCCCCCGAGGTGCTGGCCAATCTCTCCCTCTCCATCGAGCCCGGGCAGTTCATCGGCATCACGGGCCCTTCCGGCTGTGGCAAGAGCACCCTCACCCGCCTGCTGCAACGGCTCTACGTGCCCCAGCACGGCCAGGTGCTGGTCGACAACATGGATCTCGCCATCGCCGACCCCGTCTCATTGCGCCGCAACATGAGCGTGGTGCTGCAGGAGAGCATTCTGTTTTGTGGCTCGATCGGCGACAACATCCGCATCTGTCGCCCCGATGCCAGCCAGGCCGAGGTGGAGCAGGCGGCGCAGCTGGCCGGCGCGCTCGGCTTTATTCGCGAGCTGCCCGAGGGCTTTGGGCAGCAGGTGGGCGAGAAGGGCGCCCGCCTCTCTGGCGGACAACGCCAGCGCATCGCCCTGGCCCGCGCCCTGCTGGCCAACCCCAGGATACTTCTGCTCGACGAGGCCACCTCGGCCCTCGACTACGAATCCGAGGCGGCCATCATGGCCAACATGGCGGCCATTCGCCAGGGCCGCACCCTGATCAGCATCGCCCACCGCCTCAACACCCTGCGCAATGCCGATCGCATCCTGGTGATGGACAAGGGGCAGATAGTGGAGTCAGGCAGCCACGAGGCGCTGCTGGCACGACCGGGACTCTATGCCCGGCTGTGGCACCAGCAGACCGGGGAAGAGGCGGAGCACCCAAAGGTCCTCACCCCTTGATGATTAACCAGCGAATAAAAATGCCCTGATTCAGTCCCGATACAGGCACTCCTGATAGGATCCGGATTGACTCTCCCCGGCATAAACCCTCTAATTGACAGCCTGGATCCCCATGATCGCGCACCTTATGAAAATATTGTTGGTCGAAGACGACAAGCTGCTCAATCACCACCTCTCCACCCTGCTGACCGAGGCCCAGAATCAGGTCCACAGCACGGACAGTGCCCAGGTGGCCCTGCATTACGCCGCTGATTACCCCATAGACGTAGCCATCATTGATTTGGGGCTACCGGACATGGACGGCTTGCAACTCATCAGACAGCTGCGCGAGCGGCAGATCCCCTTCCCCATCATCATCCTGACCGCCCGTGGCAACTGGCAGGACAAGGTGGAGGGGCTGGAAGCTGGGGCGGACGACTATCTGGTCAAGCCGTTCCAGAAAGACGAGCTGCTGGCACGGCTCAATGCCCTGGTGCGGCGCAGCGCTGGCTTCATCTCGCCCAAAGTCAAAGCAGGCGACTATGAGCTGGATCTCTCCCGCAAGGAGCTGACCATAGCGGGTGAGCCGGCCGTGCTCACCAGCTTCGAATACCTGATCCTCGAATACCTGATGCGCAACGCTCGCCAGGTGGTCTCCAAGCAGCAACTGCTGGACCAGCTCTACGGCGATGGTGAAGGGGACCCCAACACCATAGAGGTGATGGTGAGCCGACTGCGCAAGAAGCTGGACCCGGAGGGGACCACCCAGCCCATCTCCACCATCCGGCGCCAGGGTTACATCTTCAACCTCTCCTGCAGCTGATGCGCCTTCGCCTGCCACGGCCCATGAGACTGATCCATCGCTCGCTGCATATCAAGCTGATGCTGAGCGCCATGCTGGTCATAGCGCTCATCATGGCCTTCTCCGTCTACATCCTCTATCTGGGCCACACCGAGGAGCAGGCCCAGAAGGCCAGCATCCGCATGCAGGAGAACCTCTCCAAGCTGTTCTCATCCAAGCTGCCGGATCTCCATACCACCAAGGATCTCGGCAAGATCACGCCGGATGCCATCGACCCCAATCTGGATACCCTGATCTGCCGGGCCGATGGCCAGCTGAGCTGGTCCAGCCTGCACATGCCGGAGGTGATCAGCGCCAAGGGCACCATCTGTCAGGATCTGATGAAGTACCTCGGCGGCCTGGATCAGGACTACTTCTTCAAGCGTCACACCATCCAGAATGGCGAGAGCTACTTCATCTACAGCCTGCGTTTTCTGCGCAATCACGGTGAGGGCCCCACCACCTATTACGTGGTGATGGTCGACTCGGCCAAGCGTTACCTGACCCAGACCCGCAGCTACCTCTATCAGTGCATCCGCCAGGCCCTGCTGGCCTACTCGCTGCTCGGCGCCCTGCTGCTGCTCACCAGCTTCTGGAGCCTGACCTCATTGCGCACCATGGCGCGCCAGATCGACGAGATCCGGGCGGGCAAGCGGGAGGCGCTCTCCGACGACTACGAGCGAGAGCTGACGCCGCTGACCGAATCAGTCAACCAGCTGCTGGAGAACGAACGCCAACAGACCCAGCGCTATCAGCACGCACTGAACGATCTGGCCCACAGCCTGAAAACCCGGCTGGCGCTGATCCAGATGACGGCGCAGGAGATCAAGTTGGGGCACGACATCCATGACAACATCAGTGAGCAGATCCTGACCATGGATCAGATCATCCAGTACCAGCTGCGCCGCGCTGTCACCGGCCGCAAGCGCCTCGCCAGCAAGGGCACGGAACCTGTGCCCCTCATCGAGAAGCTGCTGGCCAGCCTCGCCAAGGTCTATCGCCACAAGAAGTTGCAGACCCGCTTCACGTTCGATGACGACGTCTTCTTCGCCGGCGAACAGGGGGACCTGATGGAGCTGATGGGCAACCTGCTCGACAACGCCTTCAAGTTCGCCATCAGCGAAATCCGGGTGACGGTGAGCCGCCGCCACGACCGCTTGCGGATCGCGATTGAGGACGATGGCCCGGGCATAGACCCGAGCAAGTCGCAACAGATCTTCCAGCGCGGCGTGCGCGCCGACAGCTCTCCCGGCCAGGGCATAGGTCTGGCCGTGGTCACCGAGATAGTGCACAGCTATGGCGGTCAGATCATGGTGGATGAATCGCCGCTGGGGGGCGCCCGCTTCACCCTGGATCTACCCTGAGTTTGCCTCAACCCCGACAGGGCCGACACGAATAACGACGCCTGCCCGCAGGCGTTGTGCTTTATCCCGCCCTTTTCCCCAGCCGGCACAGCCCGGCATCCGCAAGATCACATCACGCAGGGGAAGCGATAATCCGGGAGCAGGGAGGAGATCAAAAGATAAAAAAACCGGCCGCAAGGGCCGGTGAAACAGTTCAGGCTTGTCAGGTGACAAACGCACCCAGTGGATGAAGACAAGTCCCAATTCCTTATGGTGCCCTGGCCTCTTGAGTACGTGTGGTTACTCTATCCCATGGTCACTGAATCAAAGCTGTACCATGGGACAATTGGCTGCCGCACCTGTTTCGGCTTACAACTTGATGCCCAGCGATTGGCGCAGGTAGGCACCGGCACCGAGCAGACCCGGCCCCTCGTGGGTGATGAGGAAAACGGGAATATCCTTCAGATAGGACTTGAAACGTCCCTTGTCTTCGAACGCCACCCGAAAGCCCGAACCAATAAAGAACTCCTGGAAACGCGGCACTATGCCACCGGCGATGTAGACACCGCCAAAGGTGCCCAGGTTAAGCGCCAGGTTGCCGGCGAAACGGCCCATCAGCACGCAGAACAAGCTGAGGGTACGCCGGCAATCCAGGCATTCGCCCGCCAGCGCCCGCTCTGTGATGTCTTTGGGTGCAAAGTCTGCTGGCTCGCGGCCATCGGACTTCACCAGACCGCGATAGATGTTGACCAGACCGGGCCCGGAGAGCAGTCGCTCGGCCGAGACATGACCCAGTTCGGCGCGCATCACCTGCAGCACGGCATCCTCTTCTTCGCTGTTGGTGGCAAAATCCACGTGACCCCCCTCGCCCGGCAGGCTCAGCCATTGCTCACCCGCCTGCACCAGGTGGGCAACCCCCAGGCCAGTGCCCGCACCATAGATGGCGATGGGTTTGCCGGCCACGGGCGCAGCGCCGCCCAGCTGAAGGCGATCGGTATCAGCCAGCACGGGCACCGCCATGGAGACGGCGGTGAAGTCGTTGATCACCTGCAAGCGGGTCAGGCCCAGATTTGCCTGCATCTCGCTGATGGAGAATTCCCAGCAGTGGTTGGTCATGGCGACCCAGTCGCCCTTGATGGGACAGGCGATGGCGATACAGGCCTGACTCACCTGCACCTGATGCTCATCCAGATAGAGGCGCATTACGGCCTCGAGACTGGGGTGAGCCAGTCCGGAATAGGTCTTGGCCCGGGAAATGGTACCAGTCGCCAGCTCGCACAGGGCCAGCCGCGCATTGGTGCCGCCTACGTCGCCGACCAGTGCATGGGTATGCTGCATAAAACAACTCCTTCGTTACTTGGGTCGGGGCGGCCCTTACCGTCCCGCAATTATTATTTGGCAACAATTCTACCCGAGCCCCTCCCCCCGCGGCGCAATTGATGGATGCAAGTGTGCGCCCGCTCACAGTGTTGTTGCTTTGCAACATTTGTAAGCGTTTTCACGGGAAGGGTGGAAGTTTGTAACCAAAAAGACGAAATAATTAGACATGAGTCATACTTTGCAGGGCCAAGATTAGTTTCGATAAGAGCTTGTCTTGTATAGTCATCAAGTTGATTGGAAACCTGCTTAGCCGTGAGTTTAGTGCAAAGACACTGAAGCTAAATTACAAAAATGCCTGGTGGTGATGATGAATACCCTTGATAAAATTACTAATAATTTGGAAAGTTTCAGTAAATCAGAGCGTAAAGTTGCCGAGGTCATTCTGGCCTCCCCGCAGACGGCCATTCATTCCAGTATCGCTACCCTCGCCAAGATGGCCGACGTCAGTGAACCGACCGTTAACCGTTTCTGCCGCCGTCTCGATACCAAGGGCTTTCCCGACTTCAAACTGCATCTGGCCCAGAGCCTGGCCAACGGCACCCCTTATGTGAACCGCCACGTGGAGGCAGAAGACGGGCCAGAGACCTATACCGCCAAGATCTTCGAATCCACCATGGCCTGTCTGGATGCCGCCAAGAACAGCCTGGATATCTCCGCCATCAATCGTTGCGTCGATATCCTGACCCAGTCCAAGAAGATCAGCTTCTTTGGGCTGGGCGCCTCCTCCGCCGTCGCCCGCGATGCCCAGAACAAATTCTTCCGCTTCAACATCCCTGTGGTCAGCTTCGAGGACATCGTCATGATGCGCATGAGCTGCATCAACAGCAGCGAAGGGGACGTGGTGGTACTTATCTCCCACACCGGGCGCACCAAGGCGCTGGTGGAAATTGCTGCGCTGGCCCGCGAGAACGACGCCACTGTCATCGGCATGACCGCCAAGGATTCCCCGCTGGCCCGCGAGTGCAATCTGGTGCTCTCCATGGACGTGCCGGAAGACACTGATGTCTACATGCCAATGGCATCGCGTATTGCCCAGCTGGCTCTGGTAGACGTGCTGGCGACCGGTTTTACCCTGCGCCGTGGCATGAAATTTCGCGAAAACCTGAAGAAAGTCAAAGAAGGTTTGCGCGAATCCCGCTTTGATACCCCCCACGCTTCCTGACGGGCGGGGGCCTTGGCCCCCGGCTGTCTATGCCACCTTCCTTGGTGTAGTATTGTAATTTAGTAACAAAAGCCACCCAGATGGCTTGCAAGCGGGTGCAATGGGCCATGCGCTTGACGGGGCAGTATCCCAAGTCATATCAACTTCAAACTGGAGTCTTTCATGCCAAGACGTACAAAGATTGTAACCACACTCGGTCCGGCGACCGATCGCGAGGGGATCCTCGAGGGGATCATCCGTGCCGGCGCCGACATGGTGCGGATGAACTTCTCCCACGGCACTGCTGAAGACCACATACTGCGCGCCAAGCAGGTACGCGACATCGCCGCCAGACTCGGTCGTCACGTCGCCATCATGGGTGACCTGCAAGGCCCCAAAATCCGCGTCTCCACCTTCAAGGATGGCAAGGTCTATCTGGCCATCGGCGACAAGTTCATTCTCGATGCCGCGCTCGGCAAGGGCGAAGGCTGTCAGGAACAGGTCGGCATCGACTACAAGAGCCTGCCCGATGACGTGATAGCCGGCGATATCCTGCTGCTGGACGACGGTCGCGTGCAGCTGAAGGTGGAGTTGGTCGAAGGCACCCGCATTCACACCACTGTGACGGTGGCGGGCCCCCTCTCCAACAACAAGGGCATCAACAAGAAAGGCGGCGGTCTCTCCGCCCCGGCCCTGACCGAGAAAGACAAGGAAGACATCAAGACAGCCGCCCTGATGAACGTGGACTACCTGGCCGTCTCCTTCCCCCGTTGTGGCGATGACCTGCGCTACGCCCGCGAACTGGCTCGTGAAGCCGGTTCCAACGCCAAGATAGTGGCCAAGGTCGAACGCGCCGAGACCGTCGCCACCGATGAAGCAATGGAAGACATTATCCTCGGCTCCGATGCCGTCATGGTGGCCCGTGGCGATCTGGGCGTCGAGATCGGCGATCCCGAGCTGGTCGGCGTACAGAAGAAGCTGATCCGTCACTCCCGCCGTCTGAACCGCGTCGTCATCACAGCGACCCAGATGATGGAGTCCATGATCAACGCCCCGCTGCCGACCCGTGCGGAAGTGATGGACGTGGCCAACGCCGTGCTGGATGGCACAGACGCAGTGATGCTCTCCGCCGAGACCGCCGCCGGCCAGTTCCCCATCGAGACAGTGACCTCCATGGCCAGTGTCTGCGTGGGCGCCGAGAAACACCCGAGCCTGAACGTCTCCAACCACCGCATGAGCTACACCTTCACCTCGGTGGAAGAGGCGGTCGCCATGTCGACCATGTATGCGGCCAACCACCTGGAAGGAGTCAAGGCAATCGTGGCACTGACCGAATCCGGCACCACACCGCTGCTGATGTCCCGCATCAGCTCCGGCCTGCCGATCTTCGCCATGTCACCGCACAACAAGACCCTGGCCTGGACCAACCTCTACCGCGGCGTCACCCCTGTGCTGTTCGACGGCGACGAGACCAAGCCGGTCTACGAAGTGTGCCGCGAGGCGCTGGATGTGCTCAAGGACAAGGGGCTGGTGCAAAGTGGCGACATGGTGTTGCTGACCCACGGTGACAAGATGGAAACCGTCGGCAGTACCAACACCTGCAAGGTGATGATGGTCGAGTAATTAGCCCATCTGACTGCAACCAAAACGGCTCCCGCGGGAGCCGTTTTTCATTGTGCAGCGGCCGCTTCAGCCGCGAAACAGCGCGACCTTGTCAGAGGGGCAGGCTGCCCCACCTGCCCCTCTGACCGCGATGGCGGGATTGCCATTCTGAATGGGCAGTCCCCGGATGCTGAGCTGGCCCGGCAGACAAATCAGCACGATCAAAACCGCCACCAAGACAGGTCGCTCTATCGCCGTTTTGGCGAGATTCATTCACTCTCCCTGAGTTGTTGTTATCGGCCATTCCGCTGGCCTTGCTTCCAGCCTCCAGGCTGGGAGGTGGAAGTCATCGCGGTTGTAAATGCATGGTGAACAAACAAAAAAACCGGCCAAATAGGCCGGTTTCTCATGAGGTTCCGTGACTGCGATAAACTCAGGCGGCATGCACCACTGGGTTCGGTTGAGACAGACCTTCCAGCTCGCCCGGGGCGAAGTTGTCTACCTGAATCGCTTCGTAGCGCAAGGCATCGGCGGCCAGCAGTTTGTCCGCTTCATCCTTGCTCAGGATGGAACCGGCAAGCGCGGCGGCAACCAGCTCGGGCAGTGCCATCTTGCGGGGCAGTTTGCCCTCTTTCTGGGCCTGCACCAGCTTCTTCTCGTAGGGCTGTACCGCCACCATGGCCAGGAAGGCACGATCCATCAGACCGACCGGATCCGCGTCGTCCTTGCCGACATAACAGAGGGCGGTCAGACGGTCGCGGAACTCGCCCGGCTTCATCATGGCCAGACAGATGGCGTGGCAGCGATCGTCTGCCGGCATTTTGTAGCCAACGCCGAGCGGGAAGACGACCCGCTTGAGCACGGCACCCACCACCTTGTTCGGGAAGTTCTGGAAGAAACCTTCGAACGCCTTGCCAATCAGGTAGAGGTTACGTTCCACCGCGTACTGCACGAACGGCAGATCGGAGACCATACGACCCTGATCCTCGTAATGCTTGAGGGTGGCGGAAGCCAGATAGAGGTGGCTCAGCACATCGCCAAGACGGGCGGATATCATCTCCTTGCGCTTGAGCTCCCCACCTAGCATCAGCATGGAGACATCGGCACAGAGCGCCAACCCTTTACTCATGCGAGACAGCTGCTTGTAGTAGCGGGCGGTTTCACCAGCCACAGGTGCACTATTGAACTGACCCAGGGTCAGCCCCTGGAACAGGGCGCCGAAGAAGTTGCCGGTGCCGAAGGCGATGTGCTTCATCAGCAGGGCGTCGAACTTCTCGAGCCCGCGCTCCACGTCGGTGTCGGCGGCCGCTTCCAGCTCGGCAAACACGTAAGGATGGCAGCGGGTCGCCCCTTGCCCGAAGATCATCAGGTTACGGGTCAGGATGTTGGCCCCTTCCACCGTGATGGCGACCGGAATGCCCATGTAGGCGTAGCCGGTGTAGTTTTTCGGGCCCAGCTGGATGGCACGACCGGCATGGATATCCATGGAGTCATCCATGATCTGGCGGGCCATTTCTGTCATGTGGTACTTGGAGATGGCGGTGACAATCGCAGGAGCCTGACCGAGGTCCAAGGAACCTGCCGTCATGCGACGTGCCCCTTCCAGCTGATAGGTGAGGCCGCCGATACGGGCCAGCGCCTCTTGCACCCCTTCAAACTTGCCGATGGACATGCCGAACTGTTTGCGCACGTAGGAGTAAGCGCCCACGGTGCGGCTCGCCATATGACCACAGGCGGTGCCAAGGGCAGGCAGCGAGATGCCGCGACCGGCGGAGAGGCACTCCACCAGCATGCGCCAGCCGCGACCGGCGTAATCCGGGCCACCGATGATCCAGTCGAGCGGAATGAACACATCCTTGCCGAAGGTCGGGCCGTTCAGGAACGCCAGACCCATGGGGTAGTGGCGATCGCCAACCCGCACGCCCGGGTGGCTGGTGGGGATGAGCGCGCAGGTGATGCCGAGCTCTTCCTTGTCACCCAGCAATTTTTCCGGGTCATAGAGTTTGAACGCAAGTCCCAGCACGGTGGCGCGCGGCGCCAGGGTGATGTAGCGCTTGTTCCAGTTGAGGCGAATACCCAGCACCTCTTCACCCTTGTGCATCCCTTTGCAGACGATCCCCTTGTCAGGAATGGCGCCCGCATCCGAGCCCGCTTCCGGCCCAGTCAGGGCGAAGCAGGGCACCTCTTTGCCATTGGCCAGCCCAGGCAGCCAGAAATCTTTCTGGGCCTGGGTGCCGTAGTGCATCAGCAGCTCGCCCGGGCCGAGGGAGTTGGGCACCATGACGGTGACCGCCACGCTCAGGCTCTTGGTGGCGATGCGGGTGACAATGGTGGAGTTGGCAATCGCCGAGAATTCACGGCCGCCGTAGGATTTCGGAATGATCAGGGAGAAGAAGCCTTCCTTCTTCAGGTAGTCCCACACCGGCTCCGGCAGGTCTTTGGTTTCGTTGACGATCTTGAAGTCATCAACCATGGCGAGCAGGGTTTCGACCTGATTATCGATGAAGGCCTGCTCTTCGGCGCTCAGTTCGGCCTTGCCGTAACCGTGCAGTTTTTTCCAGTCGGGGTTACCGCGAAACAACTCGCCATCCCACCAGACGGAGCCGGCTTCCATGGCCTCCCGCTCGGTAGCTGACAAGGGCGGCAATATCTTTTTGAAGATGCCGAACACCGGACGGGTTACCACCTTTTTACGGATGGAGGGTACGCCGAGCACAACGGCAATCGCCAGCACCAGCAGGACAAGCAATGTGATCATACTCAAGTTCCTTCTATTTCACTGTTTCCGTTGATTTATTGTTGGTTGTTACACGGCCAGGGAGAGCCTGGTCGACTCCACGGGCGCCCCGACTCCGGACGCCAGATAAGGAATAACGTTGCGCACCAGCCCTTCCACATCGAGCTGTTGGCCAAAATCGGCCAGGGCGATGTCGCGTAGCGCATCGGCGGAGGCCATGGTGAACACGACCGTGCCCAGGGTAAAGTGCAGGCGCCAGAAGAGATCCGCCGGCGACAGGGCCGGATTGGCCTTGGAGATCGCCTGGGTTATCCGCATCAAGATCGGGCCATAGTGGGCGGTGATAAAGCGGCGTAGGTGACCCTGGCTGTCGATATAGCCGCGCCCCAGCAGCTGCATGAAGATGGCCGGACCGTTGGCCCGCACTGCCGAGAGTTTCATCAGCGGCTCGACAAAGCTCTCAAAGAGTTGCAGCAGTGTCAGCTGCTCCTGCTCCATCAAGGTGTTCAGGCGCGCATCCAGCTCAGGCATGAACAGGCTCAGATAACGGTCGAGCACGGCCTGGATCAGCTCCTTCTTGGAGCCGAAGTGGTAGTTGACCGAGGCCAGGTTGACATCGGCCTCGCTGGTGATCAGACGCAAAGAGGTATCGGCGAACCCCCGTTCGGCAAACAACACCTCGGCGGCATCGAGAATACGGTTTTTGGTATCGATTTTACTCACAGAACACCTCTCTTAAACGAATGTTTAAAAAGTACGTTTCACAACCTTTTATGTCAAGAGAATGTGAACAAGTGTTAGTGGAATGTTTTTGCTAAAAAATGGAGAACAAGGCGGGAACTTATCGGGCAAACAACACTCTATATCTATGCCACTGTAATTAAGTATTAAGTCTCGCCCGACCTGCTCCATGCTAGTTGGGCATTTTTTTGCCCTGCTGGCACTGGTGCCGATACGCGGATAAAAAAACCGTCGCAGGGAGCGACGGCGGGGAAAAAAAGGTTGCACCATCCGGATCCAACCCATCGATGCGAGTTCAGGCTTGCATCGATTCATCCATCATGGCGGCCAAGCGTGTTCAAACTTTGTCAACGCCCACGCAATTTGTGACAAAGTATGACAAGCCACAACGTGGTCTCGACCCGCCGCCTTTGCTATGCTGGCGCCTCACGCCAGAAGGGGAGAGAAGATGAAGTATACGGTCGATACCCACACCCATACCGTCGCCAGCACCCACGCTTACAGCACCATTCACGACTATCTGCCCATCGCCAGGGCGAAGGGGATCAAGCTGTTTGCCACCACGGATCACGGCCCGGACATGGCCGATGCTCCCCACTTCTGGCACTTCGTCAATCTGCATGTGCTGCCGCGGATAGTCGACGGGGTCGGCATACTGCGTGGCATCGAAGCCAACATCAAAAACATTGATGGCGAGATCGACTTCCCCGAACGTTACGAATCACGGCTCGACATGATCATGGCCGGCTTCCACGAACCTGTATTTCCCCCCTGCGATCAGGCAACTCATACCCAGGCCATGATCAACGCCATCAAGAGCGGTCGGGTCGACATGATAAGCCACCCGGGCAACCCCGCCTTCCCCATCGATATCCAGGCCGTGGTCAAAGCCGCCGCGGAATACCGAGTGGCACTGGAACTCAACAACTCCTCCTTCAGTCACTCCCGCCCGGGTAGCGAAGGAAACTGCCGCGCCATCGTAGAATCAGCGCGGGATCTGGGCGCCTATCTCACCTTCGGCTCCGACTCCCACGTGGCTTTCAGCCTGGGGGATTTCGAGCACTGTCATCGGCTAGTGACCGAGGCAAACTTCCCGCAGGACAGGATCCTGGCACGATCCCCACGCGCCCTGCTCGATTTTCTCGAGAGCCGCGGCAGAGCCCATATCCCGGAGTTTGCCGATCTCTGATCCCGACGCTAACTCCATGAGCCTATTCATAAAAAGAAGAGGGACTCATTGACTTGACCCACTTTTTTCGGGAATCTAGAGCCAAGCCGGTATAGCTCAGCTGGTAGAGCAACGCATTCGTAATGCGAAGGTCAGGAGTTCGATTCCCCTTATCGGCACCATATAAAACAAAGGGTTAGCTTCTAAGTGAAGCTAACTATTTGTGCATTTTGGATTGGGGTACCACGTGGGGTACCACATTTAGCAAGTGATAGACTTGTACCACTGTCCATCCAACTCTTTTTTAGCTTCTCGATGGGAGGAGAAAAGGGATAGGTGTTTTTGAGTAAACTTGGTGACCGCCTGAGCGGCTACTAGCCATGGATGGGGCTATCTCTCCGCCACATACTAATTCCAACCTGTTGATTAGGTTGGGATTTTTCGTTTATTTCCTTTTCCTGGTATGCCATTAGGTGTTAGCTGACATATTACCCGGATGGATTACATTGGACATCGATCCAGTCAGGTGTCCACGTATTAATGATGTTTCCCTCTCTTAGAGATTATATCAACCAAGGCAACGTAGCCTTGGCGCTATTCGAGATAGCTCCCGCGACAGCGAAGGTAAGCCACACGATTATCTACTCTCATTCCACCCAGACGTCATCAGCTCAGCGAAATCACGACGTGAAAGAACGTTCGAGCAGTCACGCCAATCCTTATCAGATGGAGCCATGGTTTCGGTGTAGCGTAGGTCAAAGCCATTGGCTTGCTTCTGAGCATTGATGTACTCATCCATTTTTTCACCCATAGTTTCAATGTCTTCGATCCATTCATCACGGATTGTATCTGGTAGAGAACCAAAAAGGTTGTAGCGATCCTGCATCCGTTCGGAAAGCTTTTCGTACACTTTTTCGTCGACGGTTTGTTCGTTGACAAGATTCAGCATATCGACTTTTTCGCGAACCTGTCCAAAGCGCTTGATACGACCGATCCTCTGCTCCAGGCGAGTAGGATTCCAAGGTAGGTCTATATTGATCAGTGTACCCAAGGTCTGAAGATTAAGGCCTTCACAGGCAGCATCTGTGGCGACCATTATTTCCAGCTGATGTTCTGCCACCATCCGTTTTAGCGTTTCGCGCTCAATATTTACGCTTTCACCTTTTTGATACAGGCGGCTGCGACCAGCGCCAGCATAAAGGCCGACCGCTTGGTCGGGGTAGCGTTCTGCAAGTGAATCGGCGACCCACTTCGCTGTGTCGTAATACTGGCTAAAAATAATGACACCATATTTCAGCCATTTTTCATTCTCGAGGTAATGAATGACAGCGTTGAGCTTGGGATCTTCGTCAATACGTTCTAGCCGAGAGATCATTCGTTGCAAAACGGCAATCTCTTCGGGGCTTTCGGCGGTGAGCTCTATAACCTGTTCGTCACTTTCTTCACGAACAGTTCTCCCTTCAAGCAGCATGCGCGCTGTATTCAATCCGGCTGCAATACTTGAGCAAATCCGCTGCTCCATCAGATTTTTCATGAAACCGCTGCCCTTTCCACTCTGCGCCAGGGCTTTGCCAAAGAGTCTGGCCTCCGAATAGGCTTGCCGGAAGTCCTCACTTGTTCTAAGTGCCTTACCCTCGAACAGACTATTAAACAAGTGGACTTCTTTCGCCAAGGCTTTCTCTGGATGAACATCCACACCAATACGCGGCAAAAGACCAGCATCTTCTAGGGCTACTCGCTTGCGCAAAACAATGTGACGGATGAATGGATTTTCCCGTTGAAAAAAACTGGCACTAGCAATGTCTCTATCTAACTCATCCTCAAGATACTCCAAGGAGTCCCTATGTAGGTCAGATAACGAACTATTAATATTCCACCGGTCATTCCGATTAATTAATTCAAGATCCTGACGCACAGAGCTAAATAAGCGGCGTGCAAACGGTTCATTAGTCGAATCTACGACAGGTAAAGGGGAGCGCAGCAGCTCCCAGGCAAAACTCGGTTTGGTGACACGTTGTTCACCAGACAAAATCGGTAGTACCTCTTGAGGTCGGTGCCATTTAGAGAAGTCGTTACCGAGTACGAAATTACCGTCCCCCTGATGCAGGATCCCAACCAAATCCCATAAATCTTCGGCGCGAGTCTGAATAGGGGTCGCGGTGCCTAAAATAACGTGATCGGAGCGCGCAGCAATCTCTCGCATAAACGCAAGCAGCTCATTGTGGGTGCCCGCATCTTTGCCGAAGCCTTGACGGCTTCGAGCTTTATGCGCTTCATCCAATATAGCTACACCAAAGCGTAATCCCAGCAAATATTGCTTTTCCAACGAGTCGCGCATCATCAGGCCAGTGGATACGATCCCAACACGCAGAGGGCACTTGGCAATATGCTCTTGCCCTGCTGGTGAAATAATTCTCCCTTCAGGATCCAGCCAAGCTTTCTTTTGGGTTTGCCACCGAGCACAAGGGATACCCAGTTTATCGATCATTTCCACCTGCCATTGTTCACACAGTGTGGCAGGAGCAAAAATAATGACAGGTTTGCGCTTCTTATTCTCGCGATCGCTGAGCAAGCATAGTGCGAGAGCCGCCGTCGCCATCGACAAGGTTTTACCCAGCCCGACTTCATCGGCAATCAACAAGCGCACAATACCATGGTTGTGGTAATGACGAATGCACTCACTCACAAACCCTTGTTGCCAAGGTTGCAAGGAGAACCCTTGGCGATAAAGTGGTGACTCAATAAGTGCAGCTGGGGCAATATCGTCATCTTCAGCAATATCTTCAAATAGCACCTCACGGCGATAACCTCGGCGTTTTACCTCACGGATAATAGCTTCAGGTAGAGGTCGAGCCGCATTCCACAAGTATTCAAACTCTTGCTCAATCCACAGCACCCCCTCTGGTGACTCGTCTTCCCAGAGAATTTCGTAATGGCGTTGCCAGCCACTACTGGTCTCGTTCATGGAGCCGATGAAGCCGATTTTTCGGCCATCGGCTAGCTCTATCACGCCAGCCTTACCGTGTAGAAAACCACAAACGCTATCAGGGGCGACGCGAATAACTTGGCCATGCTTAGCGAGAAAACTGTCCAACCGGCGATAGCGGTCACGATTGAGCAGACTTTCGGCTTCAATATCCTGCTCATTCCATCGACCAATCATCTTGGATTCGCGTAGCTGGGCTACCTTCAGGTCGTCGGGATGGATATCCACGTTGCAGACGATTTTTACATCGGGAATAGACTCAATCAGTTCGTTGGCGACTTCAAATAACGAGCTGGTAAAGTAACCAGCAATTCGCTTATAGCTGCGAGCACCTTTTAGGTGCTCCAGCAAGAAGCTACTGTCAAGTCTATGTGTACGTGATGAAAATCGACGAATGCTCATTACTGTGGAATCTCCATCCGCGGTGGTTACTCACCTTGTTGCTTAGTTGTTGTATCTACTTTATTGACCTAGCGCGCGCATATTTTTCAACCGAGCACCCAACACATCTGCTGCATCGCGAGTGGCTTGTTCGGGGGCTTTCTTTTCAATAAACGCTAGGATGTCGATCAATATTGGCCGCGCTTCCATAAAGTCTGGTAAGTCTGCCTGCAACTGGTTGACAACGGTTTGTGGCTCTTTCTCATTGAGAATCTGTTGTAACCCAATAACTAAATAGCCAAGCCAGGTTGAACCGATTTCGGTACTGTCCGTGAGATCTCGTGATGCAAACTCGGGGATCTGCTTCAAATGAGCCTTGTTGGCGCCCATGTTGCCCATAACCCGGCTGTAGTCTTCGACTCGGAAGGCCTTAGCAAAGTTCTGGTAGTTGTCGAGTTTGGTGGCACCAGTGGTTTCAATATCCATCATGCGCAAATAGAAACGCTGAATACCGTTTATTTTTTGCCAGGTATCTGAGCTTAAACCTTCTGGCACCAGTAAACTGTTTGCTGCTTCAGCGGCTTGTTGCACAATTTCATCTACGACGGTTACTTCACCCTTGGTGCGGGGACGCAAAGCAAAGCTGGTGACGTCTTCACCGCCAATATGGGTGTAAGAGGTCAGCACTTTTAGTGCGGCTGCATAACCAGCCATTTGCAGATCGGAATCGTTAAAGACAGGTTCGCCCAACTTGTCTTTCACTTCATCGTTTAGATGCATCATGGTTTCGATTTGGCGTTTTACTTCCGCTCGAACAGCTGGCAGCAATCGCTGCTTAAAGCCCGTGTTTTCACCAGCAGGACGCTTGCGCAGCATCAAGATAACCGTGCCTTGCACGTAACCGCCTTTTTTCAGTTCAGACGTTGTTTCTGTGGCAATATACCAAGCTCCGACAACCTGTAATCCTGACGCCCAGAAAATACCGATCATATCGGACCAAATACTGGTATCCTGGTGGGTAAACATTACGCACTGCATGCCATTGTCGGGCATATGGTCGGCCATGGCTTTATAGGCGTTGACCATACCTTTACGGAAGTCATCGCCAGAACCCTTGATGGCTAAGGCGCGGCGGGAATCCCAGTTCCACTGGTTGAATGGAACTGGTGGGTCTTTCCTAAGCCAGGATATAAAAAATTCAGTTATTTCGTGATAATTAACTGCATCTGCATAGGGTGGATCCGTAATCCAATATTCTGCTTCTTGGTTTATGTTTTCAGCACTGCACGAAGCTATACTAATGCTATTACTGGAAAGCTTCCTGTCAAGGAAATTAAGCTCCCATATTGGATAGCAAGAAAACGAGCTTCTCGTTCCATAATTGACAAGAACATTTAATGCCTGATTTGAAAACATATGACTGATAGATTCACGAGCAGCACCTGTTCCGAAGTAACAACCTTTGTTCAGCCAGTCTAACTGTTTTGCGAAACCTATCAGCAAATATGGGTACATTGCACTGGATGACATGGCTTTTTTAGTAAGTGCCAGAGTAAGGATGCTTCTGGCATCAAATAAGTGATGCCAGTGCGTCCAACCACGCTCCCGAGTTAGGCGTGTAGTTTCCGCACCCGGCTCGATTTCCATATCTGCGACATATCCTTTTGTCTGCCATTCATGTAAGTTATATTTTACAAACTGATGAACGATCTTCTCACGAGCTAGATCTTCGCTCGTAACGCTAGAAAAGTATGTCTCTTGCCTGCCAGAATTTATAGTCTCTTTTCTTATCCACTGTATAGCATAAAGTCTTTCTTGGAAAACATCGCCCTCTTGTGCATGGAAATCACTTTTTTCCCAATGACGCAATGCATTCTTTGATTTTCCATCTCGTTCTTTGTAATCTCCACGCAGTGTTTTAATTGGCGTTGAGTATATTTTTCCGTCCAGTTCGTAAACAAGGTTGCCTTTCTGGATTGTTCCATTGCTAGCTTTTTTTAACTCGTCGTTACTGACTCCAGATATAACATCAATATCAAACCTTTTAAATTCATAATTTGGAACCAGGTCGGCTATCACGTTGCGACTTGCCGAGATTACCCAAGTCGGTGACATCGGCACTCGCCAGCCAGTTTGCGGGCAAATTGTTTCAGAACAATACAAATATGCCTTGGCCCGATTTCCTTGTGAATCAACTTCAACTCCAAGTTCATTTAATTCTGACTCGACGAGATGTTTTACTCTCTCTTGCTCGGCAAGTAACTTCTCTTGCTGCTTTGTGTCAACGCCTAATACATTTAGGGCGCCCCAAGAAAGCATTAAAGCCACTGGATTTAGATCAGATGCGATGACATCAAACCCCACTCGAGCAGCCTCGAATGGGATCGATCCACCACCAGAAAAAGAGTCGCCAACTGTAGGAGTTTTGCCGAACCTTAAGATACCAAACTGACTCACTAGCTCTTGGTGACTATCTACACTAACGCCCAATTTTTTGTAATGGCGATTTACATGTTTCCATATATGTGAGTAAAGCCATTTTGGATCTATTTGCTCGCATCTTTTTCCAAGATTTGCTTTCTCTTCATAACCATCAATTGTTTTAAGGTATTGAGTAAGCAAATTTATTTTATCTTGCTCATCGATATCTCTACTCCAGCGAAGCTTAAATCCCATGGCATTGCTGTCGATTGGAAACTGAATCGATGAAACATCGCTAAAATCTGGATCGGTTATTTTTATATTATGAGAAAAGTAATCCCAAGGATTGTCCAGTGAAATACTTGAAGCGATATCGGTTGGTTTAATACTGTTTTGAATGTAAGCTCGCTTTGCTAGGCTTTCGATATCAAACCCCATTAGCATTTCGAATATTTCGAGATCCTTTTCTGCATCGTCTGTTTGAGGTAGTAAGCTACCAAGAACGATTGACCGCACTAGAATTAAAGGCTTTCGCCCTTTCCAATACGAACCGAGACCAGTAAGAGTTTGGCTTTGTACCGCTTTCCTCTCAGCTTGAGCTTCAATAGATATTTTTTGTGCTGGGTATACTGCCTCAATAAGTGCGGGCGTATCCTTAAGCGCGAATGGAGTCAATTCTGCCATTTACTTCTATCTCCAATCAGACCGAGACATAAAATTTTTATTTACACTTATGTTTCGGTCTGTGATTTATTTGGTTTTTATTATGCCGTAGCAATTAGCTCTCAAAATGCTAGCGTCATATGTTAATTTTTCTTTCCGTATCCTAGCTCTTTCAAGCTGTGGCCTTGTAGATCACGCCATGCATCCATACCACTGCGTGGATTTCCTGCAATCACACACGCGGCTGTACTGGGGCTTTGAAAGCGGTACTCGTGGGTAAAAGAATAGACATTCCCTTTTTTCACGAGTATGCCCTCATCTAACAGCTTTTGACGCAGTTCTCGAATTGCTGGACGAACAGATTTGGCGAGAGCGATGTTTGCTGTTGAGCCTTTTTTGACCAAGAACTCGGGGCTACTGATCTCACCTACAGGGTACCCTACAGCCTTAGCTTGCTTGGCCTCGTACAAGAATAAGACCTCTTCCGCAGAAGAGGTGTCTTGTTCAGTTAGATTAGGCTTGGGTGTACTGGCGCTATCGAGCGGTATCGAGTTATGACCATCAGCATATTGGGGAGGTGTATTATCATCGCCGACGAGTATCAACGCGTCATAACCGACGGATGGCGATTCTACTTCATGTGACTTTGATACACGGTCACTGTTGTAGGATACGTTGCTGTCTTGAGTGAACTCAGTTTGCTCGGCTTGAACAATATCACCCAGAGCATGACGCAAAGCGATACGCCAACCCACATCACGATCCTCAATACCACCACTACTTTTCGCAGTCATGCCAAATAACCACCAACGTTCCTCTGGACGAAGCGCTAACCAGTTACGTACTGCAACAGGGATATTATCAATTTCCATCCCTTCTACTGCCCAAGCCAGCACACAAAGCTCTTTACCCAGCAGACGGTCAACAACATTTTCTCCTACTTCCCAGCTGCTTGTATTCAAGCCATAGCTTTTCAAGCGAGCATTAAATGCTCGCTGTACTTCGGCTCGAATTGCGGCCCAGCGTGACCTGTCCAGTAGGACGCGATCAATCACAGAAAATTTTTCGCTTTGTGCCTGTAAGCCAAGGTGCTCGCTGATTTTCACTTCACCGTTATTGCTCTTGGGGATGACAACTTTAAAGTGGTGGGGGTCGCTGGTGGCAGGAACACCAAAGCCCAGCGTCGGATGCTTAGCCGCTGTTGTCGTTCTGCTTATTGGTGTCTTTGCCATATTGATAACCTCTGTGTTGGCGTGCTTAGTCGTCTTGGGTAATGTCGCCTGGCTTCAGCTCAATGCCGACCAACTTGGCGAACTCTTTTGCTTCAAAGCCATTTTCAAAATCGATACCGTCCCTCACCGCAATTGAGACATTGGCATCAGCTTCGTTCAGGACATCGCGCAGGTTGTTTATTGTTGCCTCGATCATCGCGGTAGTGATTTGGCGTTCTCCAAAGCGAATACTAACGGTCTTTTCACCTTCACCTATTTCAATGCGCACACCTTTAAAACGGGTGTTTGCCTGATCTTTGAACCGGTTAATGACAGTGAAGACCTTTTCTGTCGTATCCAGCGGAACCCGCTTGCTACTGTTTAAGCGTGCGGGCTTGGTGTCATCAATTTGAACCGTTTTGTCACCGCTATGTGGGATCTTGAAATCGGCGGTTTGCGTTGCTTCACCGGATTTTGCATAGACCAGCAAACGGGTTGCCTCTGAACCTATTTCGAACGAATTGGTATAGGGTTGACCGT
The DNA here is from genome assembly GCF_037818705.1 of Aeromonas popoffii. Classification (NCBI taxonomy): domain Bacteria; kingdom Pseudomonadati; phylum Pseudomonadota; class Gammaproteobacteria; order Aeromonadales; family Aeromonadaceae; genus Aeromonas; species Aeromonas popoffii. Next base: position 3,249,684 of record NZ_CP149129.1, read on the forward strand.
CTTTTGGATTGCTGCCGTCCAGGGTGTAGCACAACTCAGCCTTAGGGGTACTCTGCAGTGTGACTTTGCGCCTATCGGCAAAAGGCTCAACTTGGTGTCTAATCTTTAGTTCGGCTACCCAGCGCGTTGGCTCGCCATTTTCGTATTTACCTGTTGGGTCAACGACCAGGAAGTAGAGTGTACCTTCGGTCGTGGCAAAGTTCTCCAAATCATCCACCTTCGGGTCTGAACTCGACACAGCGGCAGAGGATGAGTAATGGATGACAGGACTTTCACCTGCGTTTCTCGGTGTCAAGCTAAGCAGTGATTCGCTCGTATCTGGTGTTGTGCCTAGAAGCGAGACGTTAACGCTGGTTTTCTCTTTCGGAAATGGCCCCTTCTCAACGTAGCCATCTTCTCCTAATCGCCAACGCCCTTGTTTCAAGGCTTCGTTTTTTAGTGTATCCATACCGCTGACACCAGGCATCCAAGGCCAACCTGCATTGCATTTTGCTCGGTTAACCACATCCTTCCATGGCGTTCGGCGGTTGCTTGCACCTGAGGGCCACAATTCAGATTCGGCCATCGCAAAATACTGGGGGAAGTCGTCCTTCAGGTCAGCTGCCAGCTTATAGTTAGCTCTTGGGTCTGCCATGAGTTTTTCAATCTGGGCTTCAGCGGATTGGTCACCGTCCCCCGTCCTTAATCCCTGATCGATAGTCACTTTGAGCAAGCGCTCAGAACCATCTATCTCCTCGAGACCGGGGAAAAGAATAGTGTTATATGACGCAGACAAGGCTTTTATAAAACGCCCCTCAGCCTCTTCCAACCTGTCTCGTGCTTCCTCGAACAAGGTATCACCAGCTTTCAAGCGTTTATCTATTTGCTCGATTGCGTACAACTCCCGCAGGCGCTCTTCTACTGCATCAGCCATGATGCTGTCCTGCCCGGTCAGTACTAGCAGGTTGTTCTTCTCCTGCTGAAACTCAAAGAAGTTGTTCAGCTCGCTGGGATGCACTTTGCCATCAGGCTTGATCACGATCAGGACTCGTGGACCGCTCAATTTAAGTTCGTCCATGCGCGGAAGGATCTGTACTTCTTGATAGACGTTACGGCGGTTAGGTTGCAGGATACCTTTAAGCCGATTAATCAACGCTTGGTCAATTTTAGGCTGTGGAATTTCCTTTGCGTTTCGCTCGATCTGACGCGACAGGTTTTCGGTTTCTTTGATGTAAAAACGTTGATCTTCCCGATGCAAGTACCAAGCTTGCTCACGTAACTTTTGCAGTGTGTCGAGGAACTCATCAGCCTTACGGTTAGGTGCAGCCAAGAATTCAATCACTTCACTTTCTGACAGACCGATACGCCCACCAACAGCACGCGAGAGAGATGACGCTAAGAGCAGGGTCATTAGTTGACTAGCAGCATCGTTGCTAAGTTCACTGTCGATGTGTTCAGCAATGGCATTCCCCTTGTCAGCGATGTCTCTGGTCACAGCCGGAATCAACTTAGGTGAAATGCGTTCGATCTCATCTTTTACTTGTTCGTCATTGAGATCTAAATGCTGGGTGCCGATGAGGAACACATCATCGGTCTGACGCTGTGCCACACTTTTCAGTAGGCGAGCCGTGAACTGCATCAAACCGCGTGTTTGCCGGAAGCCTTCGTTTTCTTTAAACAAAGCAACCAAGTGCTTGAAAGAGGGGTGGAATGGGTAGGTCTCTCTTATCTGATCGGCGATTTGCTCGATGCTTGATGAGATGATATACCCACCATCTTCTGCCTTTTTGATTTGTTGGGCATACTCCTCCGCAACATCGCCAATGGTCTGTTCATCCGGCAGTTCATCAATCAGGCGTTTTTTTAGGATTTCATAGATCTCATTACCCGATAGTTGAACGGGGGTAATGGTCATCGACTGGCGGCGGGTTTCTTGCTGCAGATTCGAAATGGCCTCTTTGAGCGCTTTGGTTTGACCTTCATAACTCCCCGATAGGTTGGCAATGACAATACAGCAGTTGGGCAGTTCCAACGCAGCACTCATCAAAGAGCTAAGACTGTAGACAACCATGTCCGCAAGAGTGCCAGAACCATAGGCTTGTGTGCAGGCGTTTTGGAGATAAGGGGGGAGTTCGTCAAGCATAATCAGCGTTGGAGTGTCGCCGATTATCTCTTTCCATTTTTGCTGATCAACAGCCTTAGGGCCACCGACCCAGTGTGACTTGATTTTTTCGGGCTCACCGAGTTGGGTCGCAATATCCCCCCAGAGGTAGTTATCAGGGCTGTTACGGCCATTAAATGCGGCAATTCTGGCATTACCAAAGTCCAGTCGTACATTCAGGTCAGCAGGCAGAACTTCGGGGCGCAGATGGGCATGTTTTGCTAGCAGACCTAGCGCAATCATCATGTGGGTTTTACCGCCACCCATCGCTTGCGTGAGTTCAAAAACAGCTTGATCAGACTTACCAGACAGGCGAAGCATACCTTCGCGGAAGAGTTGCTCCATGCCGTGAGTAACAAAATTGCGAGCAAAAAACTCTTGGCCGTCGCCAGCGTCATTAATGAGATCCGCAAGGTTCTCAATCCCTTGACTCATTCGATAATCCTGAATGACAGGATTAAAACGACAGGCCTGCTTAACTGTCTTGATCATGCTTCGTGTTCCCCAAGTTGTTCCATTTTTCCGGGTTGCTCGATGGCAATACCACTTTTTTCACAATGCTCGCGGATCAATACCTCTACCATGTTTGCGATAGAGCGATGCTCAGCCTGCGCTGCGGCTCGCAATGCGTCTTTCAAGCCAGGATCGACTCGGATGGTAAGCGTTGCCGTCTTGGTGGTAGCCATTCCATTCTCCCAGAAATGCCTGCAAATGTACTGCAATATACTGTCTTGAAGATGGTTGGACAACTGAGACAGGCTTCTTTTGGAAATTGACCCCGTACAGCTCAGTTCCATCACTCAATGGAGTACTGAAAATGTACTAGGCATGATTAGCAATACCTCAATGTTATATCGATGATGGTGCCGGGCACGTTGTGACGCTTGCGTAGTCTGGTCAGATGCTCCGGGAGTTCTGTCAAGCTGGCCAGTCGCCCTCGGTAGAGCCGGGAGAGATTGACGTAGTCAGGATGACTCACGGTGATGGTCACCTGATGCCCTGGCTGCCAGCGGCCAAACAGGCGGGCTTTAGCCTCTTTGATGGTGGTGATGCCGGGGGCTGGTAACGTTTGTCGGTTGCGCAGATGCAGTTTGTTGAGTTCGGGGGCATAACGATGCACCTCGAGCCCTGTGATAAGACGGGTCATGTTCGGTGACTCCAATGATGCCAAGGGCCAGCCTGTGAGGGCTGGCCCTTTATGCTGTTTGTGGATGAGCGAGACGGTGGGACCTCAACGAGCGCAGTCAGCTGTATCATTGATAACTGGCTTGCAATTGAGTCGGTCCAGCAGGTGCCGCGAGCCGTACTGGGCTACCAGCCGGTCTATGGCCATCTGGGCACAATCCGTTCTGCTGGGCTTATTTTCAGGTATTGCGTAACGAGCGGTGATCCAGCCACCGAGCAGGGCTATGCGGTAGCCACTCGGGATGTGGGTGAGCGAGGTGCCGATGCCCCTCCCGTGAATAAGAAAGGGCACGGCCTGCCCACCGATGTCGATATTCATACGCTGCCCCTTGAGCTCGAAGGTGGTGAGCTCGCCAGTTTGCGGATGTTTGCCGGGAACTCTTATGGTGATGTGTTTGGCCATGTCACATCTCCGGCTTGGCTTCAAAATGATGAGTCACAACGCCCGCCTCCGGGTCGATACTGATAAATGCTGGGGCTTGCGGGTGGTACTGATAGAGCCGAGCCAATTCAGAGCGAAACACCTCAACGTTTGGCGCAATCACATGACTGGTATCCCCCTCTGCGTAGGTAAAGGTCTCCAGCTTCTCAGTGTTAATCCAGATACCGAAGTACCACGCATCTTCTTCGGTGTCGTACTGCTGCCAGCCTTGGGCCAGCAGCGTTCGGTCGTAGTAGTAACGGTCAGCCTGATGGCTACCCCGGTCGATGCGGCAGCCGGTCACCGTGAGCTCAAGCGGGATACGGCCCGCCTTGTGAGTCTTCTTGACCCGACGCAGCAGCTTGAGTGCCTTGGCTCTGCTGCGTTGATTACCGAGCGGATGCAGCTGTCTGGCCCGCAATGCCAGGTGGGTCATTATCTTCGGCGCAGTGTTGTGGTTGAGCTGACCGATGGCAGTGGTGAGCTGCCGAGCGGTCAGGGTCTTGTAATCACGCAGGTCGTGCATGGGTGGGTTCCTTAAAATGCAAACAGCCCCTCGGTGTGAGGGGCTGTTAGAGGTCTTGTTTGTGCTGGTGGCCGTGGCTCAGGTGTGACTACTCCAATCCGGCTCGTCATTACTACCGTGGTTGACGTAGGCCCCGACAATCACCCGTTGCCACTCACTGACCGGTTGCCCCGCTGCATTACAGGCGCAGCGAAATCGGGCGAAGTTAATCTCACACGGCAGGTGTTCACGCATATCCCGTGGGCTGACAAAGAGCGTTGTCTTGTGCAGTACTGGGTTGGGCGCGACCAGCGGGCCGCCAATACGTCTCCCCTCCACATCGTGGGCATAGGCAAAACTCGGCAACATCAACTGCTGGTTGATGAGCTTGGCAAGCCCCGGATGTGCACACATGGCCTCCGCTACAGCGGCCTGGCTAAAGCTGTCGTTGAACTCAATCATGGGTGTTTCTCCATTTCTGTAGGTGCACGGTAAGCCGCTGCCAGCAGCGCAAACTGCTCGACCAGGTAACTGATGCTGATGCCCAGTTCATCACTGACCCCATCACCCAGACGGTGATGGAGGTGTGCCATGTCATTGGCGATACGTTGGGCTATATGGGCGGTTGAGCTCGGTGGCGAGCTTGTCACCGTCAGGATGATGGATAGATCCATCACATCTCCCCCCAAGGTGCTTGCTCCCACAGTGACTGCCGGGTCAGCACGTCTTGTGCGAGAGCCTGTTGCAACTGCTGTATCACCTTAACCAGCCGTGGTGCCTGCTCTGGGCTCCCGCTCCATTCGCTCGACTGGTACAGGGCGCAGCAGGTGAATTTGTATAGGACTACCAGTTCGGCATCGGTGAGTGGTGCTTGGTGGTAACTGTGGGCAGGTTTAAGCGGTCCCAGCTTGTTCGAGCGGTGCTGGCGTGGTTCCTTCTGGTCCTGCTGACGCCCTAGCTGATAGCGATGCCAGACAGCCCGCCGATTGGCGATCATCATCAACCGTACCAACCGATCAACTCGCCACGTCCAGGTACTGGTGACATCCATTGGTGAGTTCCACCAGAGGGAGCGCAGCAGCTCAAGGGTGTAATGAGGTGGCATCGGGGCATTGCAAAATCGGTGTAACTGCACGGCAAAGGCCAGGTAATCCTGGCGGTCAATCATGAAGGCAGACATAGGGATGGTTCCTTGAAATGAACAGGGCCACCTGCAGTGAGGTGGCCCTGTGGGTGATGTCGTGATATCCGGATCATGGAGCTGGCGCTGATGATCCGGGTTTGGGGATGTTGGCGTTATTCATACGCCTGCTCAGTGTCGGGGTGAGCGGCATCGAACAGGATGGCGTAGAGCGTGGAATCAATGCCGTTGACGGCATCGTGGTGTGGGTAATAGGGCGGCGCGTCTCTGGAGCGCTCAAAGTAGTCACCAAGCAGCTGAGACACTCGCGTATCTCGATGGTGGAGCCCAGCAGCAAAGCCTCTTCAAACTGCTTGGCATATACCCTGTCATCACGAGCCTTGGTGACTGCTTGCTCCAACAACGCCAGCGCCCCCTCATTGCAGGTAACAGCCAAGCCATCGCGCAGCTTGCCCAGCGTTTCCTCAGGGGAATAGGGGTTAGGTAATCGCACTGTGTTTGTCCCTTCTTGGCTTGGCTTGGTTTGGCTTGGCTAATGGCGTAGCTGATGCAGCAGCGCATCAATGGCCTCGACACAGTCGGCCTGGGTGAGTTGGTAACCGTTGGGTAGGTGAGCGACGATAGCGGGCGCTGCCTGCATCTCGACGTTGTCTGCAAGCCAGCAACGCAGCTCAATGAGGATATCGAGGACGGTGAGGTGTGCTTTGCCTGGGGTAAGGTTCATAGCAGGCCTCGCTCGGCCAGCGAGACTACGCCTTCGGCGCCGACTACCAGATGGTCAAGCAACCGCACATCGACCAGTGCCAAGGCCTCTTTGAGGGCCTGAGTGAAGACCCGGTCAGAGTGGCTGGGTTCCGGGTCACCACTGGGGTGATTGTGGACGGCGATGATGGCCCCGCAATTGAGTATCAGGGCCCGCTTGACCACTTCCCGTGGGTAGATGCTGGCGCTGTCGAGGGTGCCTCGAAACAGCTCCTCAAAGGCCAAGACACGATGTTGGGAGTCGAGGAACAGTGCGCCAAACACTTCGTGCTCCCGGTCTTGCAGCAAGGTTTGCAGTCGCTCGGCGGCCTCTGTGGTACTGGTGATGGCGGAGCCTTTAGCCAGGCGCTTGCGGGCAATCTGGTTGGCGATACGCAGCAGGTCTTGCTCTGTCACCGGCTCGGTGACGACATAAGTGCCGGGGCATTCCCCGGCTTTGAGTTTGTGGTAACGCATGGTGGGTCTCCTGAAAAAGAAAAACCCCGACAGCGCGAGGCATACCGGGGCTAAATGCAGAGAGGTTGTTGGTTCACTGTGAGAGTAGTTCAGTTGGCCATCGTGATGGCTCCTGTCGTGGCTGCGGGACCACTCTGTACCGGTATCAGCGGTTCGGGCACCAACACGTCTAGCGGGATGGCCAGTGCCAGACTTAATCGCTCTGCCAGTTCGTAAGCAGGGCCGATAGTGTCGTAGTCAGCTACCCAGGTAGCTAGGGCAAGGCCATTGGTCTCTACCGCCCGCAGGTAGACGCTGTAGCCCTGCACGGTCAGGCCACTGTCGCGCACCACCTGCGTCTCGCCATCTCGATTAATCGCTTCAAGCTCAACGGCGATCGGTTGGTTGGGCATCGTGTGTCTCCTCTGGGGGTAAGGGATCACTCTCCACGCGATAGCCGTGATGAATGCAGGTACGCTGCAGGTCGGCCAGAAAGCTGCCCAGTACACGAGGCTGCTCGGTGAGAGAAACCGGTCCTGCTTGGCAGCGCCAGAAACAGCGACGAGTGGGGTCCACGCAGATCTCATCCCTCGGTTGGCTCATGCTCCGCCAGTCCTCGGCATTGGTGAGGGAGAGCAGTTGCCACTGCCCCCCAGACCAGCGCAGATGCAGCGTGACGGTGCGGGCATGTGGGCTACCCGGAGTCAGGTGCAGCAACCAGCGCTCGCCCTGGCGGGTTGGCTGCAGCTTGGCCTTGGCAGCGACCAGCCCCAGCCACTGACGTGAGTAGTGGGAAAGCGGCAGTTCGTTAGTCATCACACACCTCCTAATCCCCGCTGACCGTGACGGTGAAGTACGCCATCCGGCAGTAGGCAACAAAGTTGGTCTGCCACAGGGTGAATAACTCATGGGCCTCGGCGCGTTGCATCGGGCCCCATCCTTGCAAATAGTGCTCGTCATCCAGGAAGTTGAAATAGAGTTCCTTGCAGAGCTCGGCATCCTGACCCAGTCCCTGGTAACTGAAATCGGTGACGTAATCGAACAGCCAGCCATCAAGACCGCGTATCAGACGAATCTCGACCGGGTGAGCACCTCCTTGTTCTGGGCTATAGGTGTGACAGCGAAAGTTGAAGGTGAGTTGGGTCAGGCGCTCGAGGTTGAGGTCGATATTGGCGACCTCCTGATTGAGTAGCGCCAGTAGCGCGGGTGCAACGGGCAGGCAGATGCCCTTCTGGTGAAAATCAATACTCATGAGACAGCTCCTTGATAAAATGCGAGAGGGAGGCGTTAGCCTCCCCCTCAATATGATGTGATAAGCGGTGTGTTTATTTTTAACGAAACAGGTTGGTTATTTTTCTGAGTGTTAGTTGTATTTTTTGTTGAACTTTTTCTACTCGCTCGACAATCCCGAACCATGCTCGCTCATACCAGGATAAACCCTCATCAGCCCCAATTTGACCAGCCCCCATTTGTGTTTGCGACATATCCGCAGTGGTAGCCTCAACGGCAAACTGGTCTAAATCAATAGCTACGGACTTCCCTACATCAGCGGCATTCATATTATTGGCCTGGGCAGCTTTAATCGCATCGTGCTTGGGTTGAGTGTAACAGTTATAATCTGGAGTGTTTGATCCAGGAAGTGCATCAGCAATCCCTTCAGTCGGGATTTCACGCAATCCCTTTGCGGTGGCAATGTAAAGGACCTGGGCTTGACGTAACGCATCCCAAAACTTATCAAACTCAGCCAGGTGATAGGGCGGTTTCACATACTCGTTCCCGTCAACCATCAGTTTAAAATCAGCCAGGTCCGTACCGTAATCACGACCTTTTACCGCAGCATACATTGAAACTGGCTCAGCATCTTTACAGGTAATAATCAACTGAGTGCCATCAGCTGTTTCAACGCTATAGTTTACTTGTGTCCCTGGTCCCCATGAACTATGCCAACCCCCCATTTCTTGAGCTGTTAGCGATGTACTGCTAAACAGCACGAACATTAATGAAAGTGTTTTTCTATTCATCACTCATTCCCTACTTGTATATCCATGATGGATGTTTATCCTTGTGAAGCCTGAAAAGATATTTCGCGATAATGCTTACTTGCCCAATATACTATTGCGGCAAGCCATTGATGCATTGAATAATTCTCTGTCGGAAGGATGCTCTAGATTGCCATCCAGCTCATCCGCTATGCATGTACAAACCTGGGTTAGCATGCCTGTTGATTGGCATCCTGAAATAAATTCCTGCTCTTTCACGTCAGAGCATCCCTGCAGCATGACTGCCATCAACAACCATTTAAATGTTTCTTTCATCAGCGTGTAAACTCTTAATTCAAGTGTGCGATGAGAGGCGGCCTGGATGGCCGCCAACAATTGATTATCGTTTTTTCTACGATGCCTCTTGCCCACTTAACACCCTCTGCTTTCTTTCCGCTTCAGATAGGTCGTTGATGCAATAGTTAATGTAGAAAACATGAAATATGACGGTGTAGAACGCATTCATTTTTAAGTCTACACGATGCTCATTCAATGCATATGCCATGAGCACCGCCCGAGCTTTAAATGCCCAGACAATATGCAAAACTAGATTGGCAATGGTGAGTGCGCCAGACAGCACATCCAATATCTCATCGCCCGTGCCAGATAGCATATAGCTTAGACCCAGGCAAATACACAACCAAATGATATAGGCACTATCGACTAATTTAATTTTTGTTGTATCACCAATAACACGGTTAGCTTTGTTCAGCCAAAGCACGTTGTATATACTCCCCGTGACAAGCCCTAACAGGGCAAAGTTCAAGGTTTTGATGTTCATTTTATTTTGCATTTCAGTAATAGTTGACATGATGCGTCCTTATTTTATTGCTCAAACGAGAGGGTTTGCTCACCGCCTAATGTGGTCACGGTGATCTCAAGGGGGTTACAGTCCTCCGGCAGCAGAGAGAGCGTCACTTTGCCGCCAAAGCCCATTCGAAATGGCAGCTTGGCTTTCGGATCGATAGTGCAACTACCACGGTTGATCTTGAGGTCGGTGATCACCATCCGGTTACTGCGGCTGGTAATGTCGAGCAGGTATTTGTTCCAGGTTGTTTTGCGGTAGTAGGGGTTGATGCGCTTACGAAGGTGTACATCCCCATCCTTCAGCGGCTCGATGTTGACCAGGTCATCATTAAGTACGGCGGCATTGTGTTCTGCTTCCGACAGACAGATGAACCCTGCAGAGCCAGGTGCCGGTAAGACATCAGCGATCTGGTCAGTTGGGAATGAATACTTACGTCCCCCCTTCCCATTTGGATACACATCAAGTTCTTTTGCCTTTTTTAGCGCATTCCAAAGCGTGTCGAGACCTTTTTGCTCCTTCAAGGCCTGGTGCGCAATGAACACTTTGCCATCGACTGTGAATACAAAGTCGCTGAGGTAAGGAGCGCTGCCGAGATTGCTGTAGCCACCAACATTTGCGGTGATCGCCGCAGGCTTGTTCGGTTGGCACGCGATGCTGAAACTGTCTCCCCTGTTGTAGACAAAATAGGTATATCCCTTGCTCGCATCCCCAGAGCTGCGCCATATGCCTTTGGCAGGTTGCGGCTTCTCTGACTCGGGTTTCTCTTTGGCTCGGCAGAAATAGCCCGATGAACCGACGGCAGGCAACGCAGCAGCGAGTCCCGTGGTGGGCACTGGGACGATGCCTTGCTCTTCCTCGTCTTCAGTAAAAATCGCCAGTTGCTTGGCAGCGCGAAGTGCTTCCCAAAAGGCCGGGAAGTCCTCACCGAGACGACGAATACCATCGTATCGCTTGCCATCAATAATCAACCCGAATGCCTTGTCGCCATAGTGGCCGTACTGGGTATAACCCACCTGCGCAATCAGTTCGGCGGTCGCGTTGGGGTCGCAGGTAAGAGTCAGGCTCACCTCCTCTTTCCCTGAGCTGTCCTCCACCCAGTAGTTGTACCCTGGAAAGGGTTTGCCCTTGCTGACTTGCCACACACCCTCTTGGGTTGGCTCGGCTTGGGCCTGAATGGCTGCCAGCATGGCAAGCAGTAACAGTGACTTTTTCATATTTATTTCCTTGTTATTTGTTCCGTCTCGTTCGACTTAAAACGTCTACACTCGACCCAAATCAACCACAAAAGGCGATCCTCATCTTTTTGAGTCCTTCATGTCAATGGGTCTAGCTATCAACCTTTCAAGTTGATTCGGAGGACGTATGACAAAGATCGATCAAGATGAGTTAGCCCGGCTGGTGGGTAAGGCGATTGCTCACCAACGCCAACAGCGTGGATTGACCCAGGAGGCGGTGGCCGAACGGTTAGAGATAGGGATGGAAGCGGTATCGCGTATGGAGCGCGGGGTTGTGGTTCCCACCATTGTGCGATTGGCTGAACTGGCTCACATATTTGACTGTGAGCTGGTGGATTTGCTGCGTGAAACCAGCCCCCGTCCTCAGGAGCAGGCCATCATCCTCAGCCAGCAGTTGGCAACGCTGAGTAATGATGACCGGCAACTGGTGATGGAGATGATGACGACGCTGATTGGCCGGTTAGTCCGTTAACCAATCCCACAGTTTGTGAACACCGTAAGCCGCGGCAATACCCACCGCTACTGGTGCCCATGCTGGAGCGCTCCCTAGCGCAACCAGGGAGGCCGCCGTGGTCGTCGCTGCGGTACTACTGACATAGGCGCTAGTCAGCCCGGCTCCTGTCGTGGAGGCGAGCTTGCCGACCGAGGTCTTCACCACTTGGGAGGCGATCACCGTTTGGGCGGCACGGGTGACCTGAGGTGAGTGATGGCGGTCTTCAATACACCACTGCACAAAGTGCTCGCAATTGTTGAACAGCAGGTTGTAGCTGCGCTCTCCCAGACGACGTCGGGCACGATTGACCGCCTCTTCCCTGCTGAAGTGACGATAGGGGTGTTGCTGGACCCGGACGTCATGTCCCTGGGAAAACTGGCTGAGCCTGGAGCGGACAATCTGGCAAGCATCGTGTCCCGAGAAGGGGCCTTGGTAGTGGATCACCATATTGTTACCAACGTAGACCCCATGGTGCTCATAACCGATACGCGGAGAGATAAGGTGGTCGCCATAGTTCAATGCGGACATGATGCTCTCTCCTACTGCAGCAAGGTGATGGCTTGTGCCAGGGCACGGGATTTGAGTTGAGCGCCTTGGCCAAACCAGGCTGAATCCAGCCGATGATCCTGGCTGCGGGTGCGGCGATGGTGATCGACATACTCGGTCACCGCATTGACCAACCCCCACGCGGTGTTATGAGAGCTGGCCAGTTCTGCCCCCATCCCAGCCCCTTGGTAGAGCTCATGCAAACGCTGCACAGGTCGAGTGAGCACAATGCTCTCTTCATCCACAGGCTGTGCCAGCAACTCACTGAAAAAACGCAGTGCCTCTCGAGGTGCCACAGGGCGCTGGCTGAGCGCTTTAGCATGCTGGCCAAAATGGTCCCACTGGCTTATCCCCAGCCCCAGAGCCTGTTTCACGGTAGCTGCGTCAAACTGGGTTGAGTGGGGCACCTTGATGGCGCCGGTCTGGTCTCCTACTGCAACCTGCAAAGTGTTGTTGCACACCACCCGCACTGAGGTGAACTGCGCCGTAGTACAGAGGGTGCCATCACAGCTAGTTGCGAGCAGCAGATAGGACTTCACCAGGTCACCACCTTTGAGCATCAAGCCCTGGCCAGTTTTGGCCAAAGCCCAGAGTTTGCGACCACCTTTGAGTGAGCCTGCAGTCTCCAGCTCGAAACCTCCGGCTTCCACCAAATCTTGATAGAAGTGCAGCACCTCATGGGGCTGTACCACGTTGTAGCGCTGTGAGACCACCGATAGCGGTGCCAGGGTATCGGAGCGGTAGAGCACTTTGCTGTCGGGGTAGGTGTGCAGGCCAGACGAGCCCTGATACAGCACATCGCTGTGCTCGATGGTCCAGTCCATCCCGGCGGCTTGCAGCCAGACATCAAGGGACTGTTGTGGGGGTAAAACATTGCCGAGGCCATGCCAAGGGGCTTGGCCGGTGTAGGCCATGGAATCAATCAAATGAGCCATAGAGGTCTCCAATGAAAAAGGGACTGCCGAAGCAGTCCCTGAGGTAGGTTCATGGAGATAACATATGTCTGAGATTTGGTTCATTTATAGTCAGAGTTCAGGTTGCTAAGGGTTCTTGGTTTAGTCAATAAACGCGAGAGCATTGACGATAGAATGCTACGAGATAGGAAAGAGTACTTGGGCATCGCCTGAACTATGAGCTAACTCAACATGTAGGGAATACCGACCAACTATGACTGCAAGTATTGGTCGGTTGTCTCGACGCTGTGCTGCTAATTGACTCCATTCGGATATATCGAGACTAGAAGGACGAGGATGGTCCTCTGGATGTGTGTGCCATTCACCTAGATAGCGGACAGTACCCTGGCTTGCCATCCATCTAGACTGAGCGATGGCTTCGTGACCTGTCGGCATCCGTTCAAACTGATATCGAAACCGTTTATCCAATGTTGTGGGAACTGTTGCCTGCTCGATGAGTAAATGAGTGCCGTGTACCGAGCCAAGCAAAATGCCCCCAGCTTCGCAATCGAATTCACTTACTTGAATATGCTGGCAGAAAGTTCTCAGCGCAGACCCTGAAAAATGTAGCAGCGTTCTGCTATCCTCGGTGGCCCAGGAGTTCATTGGCAGCATATAGGACATTCCCGATCCTGCTGCGGATCACAATCTGGTGTAGCTGGCTGTTGGGTTCGGTCGATCAGTCTCGTACGCAGTGCAGGGGAATTGATGCCATTGACCCAGTCAATTGTCATCTCAGCTCCTAGGCTGGCAGCTTGTACGGACACCGAAGCGGGAAATGGCACGTACAAGCCCTCGCATCCATGTCCCGCCAAGATAGTAGGAAGAGGAGAAAGGGTAGAACGGAGTTCACCTTTTCTATTGCTATGCCAAAGACATCGGAAACATGCTCCTGATTCGTTCGCTCTCAAGAGTGCACGGACGCCTGTTCCCGGTCCTTCGATCCAGACTGAGAGCATGGGTAGGGGAAGCTGATAGTAACCGCACAGCCAATGTCCTAATGCTTCTTCCCCAGTAGCATCTATGAGCAGATCCAGCTTTCCTAGTTGGGCCAACCTCACATCCACAGGGAGAGCTCGAATCTCAGCGCCAGGTGCCAAGCGTTTGAGCTCTTTCGCCATGGCTTCGGCTTTGTTGGATATCAGATCAGAGAATCCTAGGCGATGGCGTCCGATGTTCTGGGGAAGCAGGATATCGAAATCCACCAATGTGAGTTTTCCACCACATGTTCCCGCCCCAGCTTTGACCAGCATGTCCGACAGATACCCACCGATTGTGCCACATCCAACAATGGCTAGGTGCTTACCTGCAAGCGTCTTTGACTTGGGCATGTTCCGCTGAGCAAGATATCTATCATCGATTCTGACTACAGAGATGGGCGTTACCTTTAACCTGTAGCTAGGATCTCTGCGCTCTTTAAGTCTGTCCTTTTTGACTGGTTCTTGGCGATCATAGAAAACGACAAAGCCATAGGTCATCAGCGGTGATTCAATAATGATCAGTACGCCCTTAGCATTCGTTCTCTCCCCTTCTTTTATGCGTTCGTGAATATTGTGCCGGCACCGAGGGTCAAGGGTGCTTTGCCAAGCCAACATATCTGCGACCGTCACAGGCGGCCATTGGTTGGCTAGCGGCCGAGGTTGAGCGGCGGTTTTGACTCGGTAAGTTAGCAAAGTCTTATCGGTTATTTGGAAACCGAGTGAACTCAACTTTATTGTTGTTCGATCTTCGTTATCGGTGATGAACAAAAATGGTTTTCCATTGGCGGCTTCCGCGACAATACAATTTTGTCGTCCCAGCTCGTCGTTTTGCATATCTGAGAAGCAAAGCCAGCCGTTCCAGTAGGCGAAGAATTCTTCAGCGAGATCTTCTATCATCTCACCCTGCAAAATCTGCCCGAATACCTCTGCCGCACGTTGCAGGCACGCCAAAGACTGTCCTAAAGGATCGAAGATATCCAGAACAATAGTTCCCTTGGCGAGATAGCAAAGATCACCGTTTGCGCCAAGATGAGGGAGCGTCTTGGGCAGCTCAGGAGGAATGTCGAGCAGCCGAATGCGAGGCAGGTCGAAGAACTCGGGGTCCATCTGAATCTCACACAGGTATCCTTTGTCCGCGTTGGGTGGGAGCAGTTGTCCCTGCAACTTGAACCAGCCATCATCCGTTTTGCAGACAAAATAGAAACCTTGTTGCTTGAAGGCATCGATCACATCAGTGACAGTAACGACGTTGTTCATCCAGCCTTCGTACGCCCGACGAATTCGCTTGGACCTGCCGTGGCAGGTGCTGCTGCGATGGTGGCGGCGACCGATACAGCCTTGACTCGATCTGGCTCATTCGGAAAGCGAGGACCGAATTCGCCCTGCATCCAAATGCAAGCCTGTGAAGGACTGCTAGCGTTAGTGGCCCCACGAAGCATCTTTTCGAATTCTTCAAATGCTTTTGCAGCCTCTTCGACACCTGCCTTGCCAAGCCGTTCTGTGAGCGATTCTGACTCATCCACGGGGTTATTGACCCCTGCACGTAGTTTACCCGGCAGTTTTGTAACAACATCCAGTAGTGCAAGGTCATCGCGTCGATCTCGTTTCTCAAAGAGGGGCGCCGCAGAGGCCATCAGTAGGATCGAAGCTGGTCCGCCGCTGGACCATCTCCAATCGCGGTATGCCTTTAAGTAGCGAATCACGCGGCGAAACTGCTCTCCCTTGGCCTCAACTTCGCCCAAAAACCACTCCTTTACTGGTCTGGGATCAGAGCGCATCCAGTTGTATTCGCGATGTGCGAGGAGAACCTCGTCAGCAGGTAGGGCTGTCCAAGCATCTCGCTCTGCTTTTTTCACTGCTTCGGTCAGCGAATCATAGCCGTAGCTCTCCATCGATGCTTTGGCTAGCATGACGAATTCCTTGTCTGGTATGGCATACAACGGAATGTCAATGTGAGCATACTTGGAAATGATTATGCGGATACATGTTGGTTTATCGGTAACAAGCTTCCACTGCTTTTCTTTAACCAGTGGCGTTAAGGCTTCTTCCGCAGCGGTAAAGAACACCATTGCCGCTACACTGGGACGCTTCGTCTGCGAAACGAAGCTCAATGGCAAATAACAGCCATCATCAATATCCGCTTGTTGAGGGGGCTTTGCCGGGGAATTTAGCGTCTTGTATGCCCACGATCCTTGCGTGAAGAAGCGCGGCTGTGGCACATCTTCAGAATATCCATGCGCTTTCAGCACTCGTGGGATGCCATTTCGCAGACAGTCCCTGACATCTGTGCGCGCATTGGCGATACTGACACGTTGTTCGGGGGTCAGATCCAGTTCGTCATGCATGCAGGATTCGTCATCAGAAGTAGTAAAGAAAAGCGGACTCAGGTTTAGCATGTGACCTCCGAAGCATTCTTGTTGGGGCCGTGATAGAAGGTGGGGGCACCGGCTTGGTGCGCTCGGAACGGTTTAAAAAGTGGATCGCCAAGTGCACGTTGCGCGGCGTGAATTCCTCGATTTTTGAGCGTGTTAGTTGCACCTATAGAAACCCGATCTAGCGCCTTTACATCCTTACTCTGATCAGGCGTTGCCTTGTCGTCGATCTGGAAGTAGTTGTTCCCTAGCAATTGCCGCAGCATATAGTCTACTGACGATTCCTGAGCCGAGATCACTAAGTCGAAGAGCCCCCCACGCCATTTCCCAAATCCACGGTCAAGACTTGCGGCCCCTCGAACTGTAGCGCCAATACTCATTGTTCCTATGGACAGAACTCTAATCTGGGCATTCTGGTTTGGTGCGAGGAATGTGGTTACTTCATGTAACCCAAATAAACCTGGAGCGTTGCCAACCAGCCCCCCATCCGCAAAAACTCCCCGGTCATTTCGTGCTAATGGAAAGTAGACAGGAGCTGCTGCTGTTGCAAGCGCAACATCGACGAGCTTCATGCGATGATCCAGTTCAAAAGATGGGTGATGAGGCGTCTTAAAGAATTGCCCGCGCCCTGTCGAATAGTTGACTGCCGGCACAAGAACACGATGCTTCAAATCACCCATAGTGAGCTCCTGGAAGCGTTCGATTAATACCTGCCGTAATCCGTCGGAGTCATGTTTTGCTGTCCACCAGAACCCGAGCATTCGCCGCCATAAGTTGCGACAACCAAAGATGCGATTGCCTTGTTCTTCAAAAAGGGCTTTGAGCTCATAAGCGGGAATATCTGCAGCTAGCCCTAATGCCAGCATTCCCCCTGCGGATGTACCGCAGATGAGATCGAAGTGTGAAGCTATAGGGCGACCCAGTACGGCTTCGAGTTCGGCCAGAACAGTGGCTGTATATAGGCCGCGATAACCACCACCTGATAATGCCAGAACGTGATACGTTGGGGGACTTGTCATGGTCTGTTAGCCTTTTGGCGGGAAAGGATCTTTGCCGTGGCTATCCTTGTCACGAATACGACCATCCGGGCGGTGAATGACAAGTTCAGACTGTTGGTTTCGTGCAATATCTCTCGCGGCATCAATGGCTTGCTGCTGAGTGTTGTGTACAGAGGTTGCCTTCTGATTGCCTTCACCTTTAACAGCCCAACCATTTTCGTGAGGAACAACATGCTGATTTTTTCCCGCCATCATAAATCTCCCAGAATTGAACCAATGAGAGCCAGCTATGCTGGTGGGCTAGTCAATAGCTACCCACTACTTCAGTTATGCCGGCTAAAGAATGTATAGCTATCCACTTGAGGACACTGTGACACTATATGGCGTGCCTGTTTATGTGGTCAACTACCATATATTGATTTTTGTTAAAGACATCAATGATGGTGGGCGGAGTTGAAGGTGTATGCGGATAGAGGCGGGGAGTGTACTTTTTCCATTAAACTTGGACCTCATAGCGAACGAACTGCAAAGCAGCATCGACCCCCTCTAAGTTGGCATGCTTTTGGCAAAAAAAACTGAATGCCAGGACTGCTGATTGTCGCTCTGAAGGCAAGAAATGCATTCGTAGCGGATGTTTTGCTGCCCCATATAGTGGGGCATTTATCCCCTCAAATCTTCTACCTAACGTTTCTTGAAACTGATCCAGGGTCAGGTCATAGACTAGGCCATCGATCTCTACCCAGTAGTGCGACTCACGGCCATCCCTAGTATCGCCTTTGACAACAGTCACGGTGTGCTGTGTGGGGAGAAGCTTTACCAGCATTCCAAACACCACAGTGGCCCCCTGACAGCAGTTCAGGGGGAAACTGGTGAAGAAGGGCAGACCAGTTAGGCTCTCGTAGTGCTGCTCAAAGACGCTGCGTGTGGATCTGGCAAGTTGCTCGATGGTCATTCGTGGATCCGGAATAGGGGAGCCAATAAGATACTACTCTCGAGAGCCCCTGAGAACCCTCGGTCTTCCCCCTTTCCTGCTTCTGTGAGGCACCTCCATCTTGCCCACGCTACGGGAACGCTCAAACATCGTAGCCAGTAACCTTTCATCCATTTTGAACAAATAGTTCAGGGCATAATCTAATAGCCTCTGCCGTTTGTTCGAATCATTCCAATGCACCTCTCCAATTCCACACGTACCCCATTCTTCGTACTTCTGCTTATCAGCATTACAGTTGTGATAACTACCTGCCCTCCAAGCTTCACCTAATAAACGGCCTAACCGGATATCGTTCTGCACAATATTGCCATTGAAGAAAAAGGCGATGTGATAATGATATTCCCGGTGCTTGCCGTATTCTAATTTCCATACGTAACCGACCAGTGATTTGTACTCTCGCTTAACCGAACGCAAATACCACTCTCGTTCCTCTTGAGCTTCTTCGATAGTCACTGAGTCTCTAAAGTGGAAATCTACTCGTACAACCAGTAGTTTTGCATGTTTGGCAAATAGTTCATCTACATACGATTTTATACTTGAGCTATTACGCTTCTCAGAACGCCTCAGATTGCGTAGCCGTTTCTGATGATGCGGTGACCTTAGCTCCACGACAAAATCGCTTAGGATTTCATCTACGCCTGTTAAAAGCACATCTCGTGCTCGAGTAGATAAACACTCATCCAATATATTAAAGTCGCGATAGGGGTATAGGTGTTGAAGGAACAATTCGACAGATGGATGACCTGATTTAGCCTCTTGGTATTGATAGTAGTGTTTGGTTACTGCATCCATTGCTTTTTGGAAAGCATGGATGCTGAATGATGGATATCTTAATTCCAGTTTATTAGTGAAGTTCAGGATGTCTGTAGACATAGGTAGTCCCTCAGTGAAGAGTAATGAATATGCTAGTGATTTGGTGTTGAGTTGTTAGGTTATTAATATTGACTAATGAAAATTTAATAACTCAACTAATGGTAATTTATTGATGATTAATGTTTAATTGATTTATTAATTATATAATATACCCCTTAACTAAATAGGTTTCGTTAATAGTATGGAAATACACTTTTTAGTCCATATGTATGTAAATATGCGAATTCATTGTGATTTTAATGGTAAATAATGCACGAGTGTTATCTTAGCTGTCTTACGGAGTCATTAATTACTAAATGAACGGTCATAATAGCCTTAGCCATTTAATCGTATCCTCCATGTGAAAAATATAAAATAGGCGGCGTGGTGTTTTATTAGCTATATTAAGAGAGTAAATTAGCAATTCTCATGTAAAAGCATCTGATAAATTACGTGTGAGATGAACACGTAACGATTTTTTTGATTTATATTTTCCATAGTATGGGACTAAGCCTTTAATGCGCCGACCATCTTTCTCTAGTCTCGATTCGTAACGGATATAGTCTGGATACTTATCCCAAGACAAGGAAATAAATAGGGACTGTTTTTTATGGAAACAATAAATATCTCCAGTGGCAATAAGCATCTCAATCGCATTTTCTAAGTCACCTAAGTTCCGCATACAGTAGGGACCACTTCTTCTTATCTCACTTCTTAAAAACCATTCATTCCGCCAGTTTTGCTTAATCCAGGCCAGTAGCGTGTCAGCATTTTTTTGATCTGACATGTCCTTTACCTCTGGTTTTACAAAGATCTTCAAGGCTTGATGTAAGTATATTTCTGTCAAGCGAATCGCCATATCCATCGTTTTGTAATTAACATGGTGTGCCTGATAGTCTGTGTGAGTGAAAACATGAAGAACGGCTGCTATACGTGAAGCCTGCTCCATAAACTTTGAACCAAGATCTGTGTAATCTCTCAGGTATTCACCACGTTTCATGTGTTCTTCAATTTGATTGTGTTTTTGAAGCCACAACCTCTTGGCTTCATCTGTCATCTTTAAGCAGTGACGTGTTGTGCAATCAGCCCCTTCTCTCAGCAATGCATCGATTCTTGCATTAAAATCACGTAATGCATCTAAGTCCTGAAATGGCTGGTTACCGTCTACAGATTCATCCTCAAATCTATAGCCAATTTCAGATGCAGGTTCACAAAACAAAAAGCGAGCATCGAGTCCGGAGCTTCTGAATGAAGCCCCATTTTTTTCTCTAAATGACTTGTATATGTCAGGTTGAACCTGGATGCTTATGGTTAGGCGAGCGCCATCAATCAGGATCTCTGTGTTGTTGGCCCTGTCAATTCTTATAGTTTGTCCAGACCATAGCGAACAAAAAAGGGAATGGTCTTTTATTAATTCGCTAGATAGTAGGGTTCCTCCCTCATCTGAGGTCAGAGCCAATGAGGAGTTCTTTTCTGATAGCATCATTTTCAGCTTCGCACCTGAAATATCATCTATCAGCACCCTTCTAGTAATTGGTTGAATAGGCTTGCATAATTGATGAAAACGCCAATCTTCGGCAATTTCATTAAAAACTGCTTTATCTTGATGAGTTTTTTCTAAACTTTTTTTCAGCAATTTTTGCTTCACCTCCCACAATTCAAGTTCATTTAAATAATTCGCATGCTCAACGTCTGTCTTTGTCGCCAAAGATCTCTCATAATGACGAAAAGGTTTCATCAGCAAATTGTCCACTGTGCTTTTCCGTTCACCGGATTTGGCAAGAATGAAAACATACAGTGAAACGGGGCGTTGCATACCCACAGGGGGGCTAATGTCTACTAAAGATTGTGCCGCTATACTCATCACAGAAAGCATCTGAGTTAATATCATAAAATCAGGTGCTTTTGTTGCACGACATACGTCATCCAAAGGGGCCTGGATGTTTTCATCCAAGTTCTCTATGGCCTTTCTTATTTCTCGACGAATATTCATTTTCCACCTCCCTTGACTGATATCTTTGAACGATTTTCAATCCATTGGTTGACGTCGCTTTGACGCCAGCCAACAGCTGACAACCCCAGCTTTATTGCTTGCGGAAAATCGCTGTCGTAACGGTTCGACTTGATGTCTAGCTTGTCATAAATGGTTGATCTGGCCAGACCAATCATCTCTGTGAGTTCTGGCAGCCTAATGATGCGATCTGTGGTGTGTGGCATTGCTTGCTCTCCTTCCTATCTCTGATTCAGGAGTCCCCATGATGAAGTGTTCGGAACTAAAATTCCTGGGGTGAAATTACGTGGGCAAAACTCGAGTTATTACACCACACACAGATACCAGGCTGGAGGCCGCCAGCCAGCACCCTCTGACGCTGTGCCCGCCCCATCGGCAATTCATCTATAGACCTCCTCAAATATCATCGTGATGGTGCCGCTGTCGTAGGGCCAGGCCAGTCTCAAGGACTCTCACGTAAAGCTACGTGGCGTAGGGGACTTGTCATCACAATCACTTGAACAACAAAGGGCATTGCGGCAGGGCCAGAGTGCACACGCGCTGGCATCCCCCAATTGACCCCGCACGTGCCAGTCGAGCAGTTGGGGCTCATGCCGGAGTTGATGTTGCTCACAGAGAATTATCTGCGTTGGTAATAACGTGTTGATCACTGGGGCGACGGGTTGCGATAAAAACTACGTTGCCCGCTCCCTGGACGAACGAACAGCCGGCAGCATATGTGCGGGTTCGTAACTACCGGTTGGGCAGGTTACTGGAAGAGCTGAGCGTGGCTCGTGCAGATAGCGGGTATCAACGCTTGTATCCTGACGCTGGCAAAGCAGGTGTTGTGGCTACTAGATTTGAGCACGCGACAAGCGGCGTGTCTGCTGGAAGTGGTAGAGGGTTGGTATCAGCAAGGGAATTCGGCCATAGGCAGCCAATTACCAGTTAGGGGCTGTCGTCTTGAACTGATTGATTTCGGTACAATACCCGCCCCCTTAACGTAAAAATCATCAGTTCATGTCAACACCAGCTTGTCGCCGCCACGATATTTCAGACCGTGCATGGGCCTTAATCGAACCTCATCTATTGGGGCGAAAAGGTCAATGGGGTCGTGTTGCTCGTGATAACCGATTGTTTATCAACTCTGTTTTCTGGGTTTTGCGCACAGGGGCTCCTTGGCGTGACTTGCCCTCTGAATACGGGGACTGGAAAAACACCCATCGCCGCTTTTGTCGTTGGCGCGACAAGGGCATTTAGGCTCGTCTTCAAGAACGTCTGATAAATGAACCTGATTGCGAGTGGCTGATGATTGACGCCAGCCATATCAAGGTTCATCCCCATGCCAGTGGTGCTCGAGGTGGTAATCAGGATATGGGGGTCACTAAGGGGGGCTGAACAGCAAGATCCATTTGGCCGTCGACGGACATGGAATGCCAATAAAATGCATCATTACATCGGGTTCGACCGCAGATTGTACGCAAGCCGCGACCTTGATTGACGGCTTGGAGGCCGCGTATCTCTTGGCGGACAGGGGATATGATACCAATTCATTGATTGATACCGCCCACGTCCAGGGGATGGAGCCCGTCATACCTTCCAAACGGAATCGTAAGGAACAACGAGACCACGACAGGGAGCTTTATCGGGCAAGGCATTTGGTGGAAAACGCCTTCCTTCATCTGAAGCAATGGCGAGGCATTGCCACAAGATACGCCAAAAACACGAGCTCGTTTGTAGCCACAGTGCAGATCCGCTGCGCATACATGTGGGCCTCAATCTTATGACGACACCCCCTAGTGAGAGGTACCTGATGGTAAGCCACCCGATGATAGCGAATAGGCTACTGCATCACAGTCTAAAAGGTGAGTCGATGAGAACGCTGGTACAAACCGATCAGTAACGGTAGAAATGGATATGGTACGAAGAATGATGTAAGAGGGTGATCAACTTGTTCGAAATGTATACGCAACTGAGCGGATAAATGCTCGTCAGATTCCAAAATGACAATCATGTGGCTCGGCTGTCGTTCAATTTAGATGGATAAGTCAAGTGACATTGGGAACTCACTTTATATTTAACGATAAGAATCCAATAGGTAATATAATGACAGCACATAAGTTTGCTACAATTCTATACGCAATAGAAGATACTCTTGGCCTTTGGTCTAATGCCAGAAAAAATGAACAAATCCAAAAGTCTGAATATGATGGGCACCGTCAACACTATCATGAGGTTGGTCTATCAAGGTCTGATATAGATAATAACACCTCAAGAATGAAAGCAATTTTTAATCGCTTGCATATAGGGTCTAATGTACCACAAGCGATGAAAGATAATCATCTTAACATATTGGAGAGTATTTATAATTTCATATCTAGACAATGCTTTTATTTAGCCAGTCGTACAAGTAATTCCACCCAGTTTTATATCGATTGGATATTATCACCTATAATGTGTGTCGATATTGCCATATTTCATGGCGGTGCTAATGAAAATTCCATATACTTTCATCTCGATCGAATTCTTGGAATTGAAGAAATAATTAAGAAAAAAGATGGCGTTGAGGTTTTAGATAAAGCCACTGCTAAAAGATATGTTAAAAAATACATTAATCAGTTATTTCTGGCTATACATAATCAAGCTTCTTCGTATGATACTCCTCAAGCTATAATACCGGGTATTCTTAGTTACTTAGATGAGTTCTCGAAAAGATCGAATCAGACCTGTGTGACTTTACATCAACGCATAAAAATGGACCGTGATTTAAAAAATGATAGTGCAGATTCGAGAGAAATTATAAACACTATAATAGACAAAGTTGAGGCGGCTTACACTGCCATTATAATATTGCAAGATATTGACAATAAAATGAATAATCTGGGCCTTATGTTAAGGCTATATAATAGCTTCTATAGCCCTTATCAAAGGGAAGATGGCAATCTTTTGGGTTTATTTTCATACATGCACAGCGCACTTACCACCAATTACCATGAACTTTTTGAATCTGAATTTAAGACGTGTGTTATTAATAATGTCAGTCCAGAGTTTTTTTTAGATATAAAGAGGCGTAATTATGTTGAGAACATATGTGGATATATTTATAGCTTAATGTTAGAGCATTTTCAGCCTTGTGCTATAACTAACTTAACGATGTCATCGTTGAGCGAAGAAAATCATTTATCAAAGATGGTCTCTCTGCCTCCTGAAATTGAGACACCAATGATTT
Source organism: Aeromonas popoffii (assembly GCF_037818705.1). Lineage (NCBI taxonomy): Bacteria > Pseudomonadati > Pseudomonadota > Gammaproteobacteria > Aeromonadales > Aeromonadaceae > Aeromonas > Aeromonas popoffii. The sequence goes on from NZ_CP149129.1 coordinate 3,273,759, forward strand.
GTAGTGATGCACAGACTTACGCCAAGTATTTTGATAAAGCAAAGAAATACAATCTTTACGTGTTCAATAAGTCAAACTTTTCTTGTATTTATGACATGACAAGATGTCATGCTAATGACGATAAACTCACAACTAATGATGCAGAGTACTTTGGCCAATATATACCATTGATTGAGGCGCTTGATTATATCAAGCATGGGGATGCAACATCAGCTTTACGTGAAATAAACACTGCTTCTGAAGTGAACTTTCAATTGTTCGGGTTTGTAAAATATGCACTTGCTGTTCTTCATATTGGCCTGATGTACAATCTTAATAAAAAGATTGGCAATAAACATTTAATGCCAAAAATAAATGACATTATAAATCATCAAGGTCTTGTCACCATTCCTAGCGTTTTACCATCCTATGTAATACAGCCTGATAATATGAAGTGTAGAGAGGCCTGGATGCCAGAGGAAGAATATTTGAAAGCCTCAATTATTTTTGGTGCCAATACCTATAATTACATATTATCTCAAGCAATATATTGCTATAATTTCACGGTGGCTCGACATACTGTGACAAAGGGAGTTTTCGCTGACAGTAAAGATGCAAATATCACTAGAGTTAATTTGTTAAAACTCAATTATTCATCACCATTGATTATCCACAACCTCCTTGACAAACTTAATGAGATTTCAGAGAAAATCCTGAATGGACTTGATAAAGTAAGTGTCAATGTGGCACCAGAAGCTTTTGCTATGGATTTATTTACCAAAAATATAATAACTGAAACAGAGCTAACGGAGTCGCTTATTCGTGGAATTAATGATTCCTCCCTTGGTCTCTGCCTCTTAGATCACTTAACCATTATATTGTTATTCTCTGTCCCTGGTGACAATGTCAAAAGCATTGTTGAATTAGGTAAAAATACCAGAGTGGTAGAGTTATTGTTTCTGGCGTATCAACACCATAAAACGCTAGACAAGAAGCCAAAATAACCGTGATGGGCTCCAGGCCAAAAATAATTTAGATGTTCGCAACAGACGATCCTCCGGCCATGCCGGAGGATCGTTTCACGTTGAGGTAAAATAATGAATCTTCTGTGACTTGGGGCTATAATGACAAACCCCATCAGCCTTATCCAAGTCGGTTCTGATTGTTAACCACCAGTGTTCAAAACGTGATATTCATAGATATTTTTTGATACGAATATCAAAAATATCACACAAAGGACTCAAGAAAAACCCTTCATTGGTTTGCATATTTTATTACCGGCTCTGTACGTAACTATTTGCGAACATGAATGTAAAGTCATGGCTAGAGATGAAGCCATACGGATGAATATGATTGCCAAATACCTATGGTTAAATTTATTGACAAGCTGTACATCAGAACTTGGCATATTCTATAAATATATTTGTCCATGCTCGGTGGCATCCATTTAAAAAACGAAGTCATTTGTTTCCTCCATGTGTTTTTATCTATGATGCCCGTGAGGGCATGGGGTAAGTAAGTTCATGTTGGCATTGTGAGAGTAGGACCTGATGGTCATTCGGTGTCACGACTGCTTGTATATATTGGATAGCTTGTATCGCTATCACAATGATACTATCCTAGACTCCTCGTACAGTTTTATATCTCTGCACAATGATCCATGTTGTGAACTATAGAGATGACTGGCTGCATGGTTATTAGTATTTAATTAAAGGATATCTATGAGTGAATTTTTGAAAGTGCTGTTTAACATCCGTAGCCTGCGGGCAGCAATGCGCGAGTTATCACTGGAGCAAGTCAAAGAGGCCCACGAGAAGATTGAAGCGATTTATCTGGAACGTTTGGAGCTGGCGGAGAAAGAACAAGCTGCCCAAGCCGAGCACCAGCAAAAGCTGGCTGAGTTCCAAGCGATGTTGGCTCAGGCTGGTATCGACCCGACTGAGTTGGTTGGCAGTACTCCAGCAGCAGCGACTACGGCCAAAGCTAAACGAGCGCCTCGCCCTCCGAAATACCGCTATGTTGATAATGGGCAAGAGCATACTTGGACCGGTCAGGGCCGTACACCCAAGTTCCTGGCTGAGCAACTAGAGCAAGGTCGTCAGTTGGATGACTTCCTCATCTAAATAGACAAGGCCATACCCCCACGGTGTGGCCTTTCTGTTTACAGGCTCAGTGGCCCAATTAATGACAGCTCTCGTCGCTACGAACTAGGAACACTCAGCAACAATCTGTCGCATGATCGCGGTCAGCTCTAATGACATTATTAAAAACATCCTTTAGCATGCGCTTGATGCTGGCTTAGCTCAGTAGGTAGAGCAACTGACTTGTAATCAGTAGGTCACCAGTTCGATTCCGGTAGCCAGCACCACCATCACCACCGAATGTTTCATAGCCGATCCCGATGCCAGCCATAAAAGACTTAGACGCAGAACGTACCGATTTGGATGCACGATTACGTGAAGCCATTGATAGTTGGGACCCACGTCGCCCCAGACGCTGGCTAGCTAAATATGGCGGTTGGCGAGTTGAAAAGCGCTCCCTCCTCACGCAGCGATATTGTGCGATACGCGATGAAGCCCAAGCCTTGCTGACAAGCAGTTAGCCAGGATGTTTATTGTGATTCTCTGAACAAATCGCTCAATGGGTAGTCCAATGTGCCTACCCATCACCCAGCGTAATGACGAAATTACATGTCTATCAATCCGAAGCCACCTTTACCGCGTTACTTGCAAGTCGCACATTGGCTGCACGATCAGCAGCGAGCCATCAGTGCCCGCGAAGCTGCGGACGTATTTGGCGTCTCGTCTTGGTCCATAGAACGAGATTTTGCCAGGGTGCGAGCGTTGTCCGGGATCGTGGTGTTCGATGAGCAACGAGTACCCAGCAAAGGTGGGCCGCAGTATCTACTGCGGGTGCTGCAGATTTTCCCTTACTGGCTTGACGAACACCAGCAACCTCACCAGCAGCTCGCCAGTTCCTGGGACCTCAACGCCCCCTAACGTGGCGAGACCTGCTCTGCCGCCCTTGGTGTCAATTAGTCGCCCGACATCAACGTAATATCAACGATTGATCCTACTTCTATCGACCACATGCCTATCGACGTGTGCCAAGTTCTTGGGGAAGGCTGCTGGTTCGATATGCAATTCATGCGAGGCCTTATCAACAACTGATGGGATATTGTGCTATCTGATTGATAATTGGTAATATTCAGTACATTTCATCGCTTGTAAGCCGAACGATTGACCATTACTCCACTCTACTTCCTCAATACCACCGACGCACTGACGCTCATCACCCAGTTCGATATCGCAACAGACGAACAAACCATCGTGAGCCTACTTCGCTCACTGTGCCAACAGATGGGGTTTGACCATTTTCGTTTGGGGTTCATTTCACCCAGCTCGATACAGCGTCCTGATGTGCGGATCTTCAATGGCTGTCCTGCCCAGTGGGTGCAGGCCTATGACGCGCAGCGCTTCTTTGCGGTAGACCCAGTGGTTCGCAAGGGGATGACGCAGAGCACGCCCATCCTGTGGGCTAATCTCATCACCGAGTGCTGCGAGCAACAGGATACAGCTGGTGTGGAGGTGATGCTGCAGGCTCATGAAGCGGGATTGCGCGATGGCATCACCTTCCCCTGGCATGGGGCCAATGGTCATGTGGGGTTGCTGTCTTTCATTACCCGAACACCCCGTACTGAACACCAATGGCTGACGGCCACGCCCTTTTTGAGCTGGCTATCGGTGCACATCTTTGAGGCGGTCGTGCGGGTCTGCTTGTCCGATATACCCCCTCGGGATGCGCTGAGTCTGCGGGAGCTGGAAGTGTGCCAGTGGGCGGCAGAAGGGAAGCAGGTGAGCGATATTGCCCAGATATTGGGCATCACCCCTAGAACGGTGACCTTTCACCTGGAGCGTATTGCCGAGAAGCTGGGAGCCAGCAATAAAAGCCAGGCGATATCCTGGGCGCTCAAGCAGGGGCTGGTGCGGCTCAATATCGATGCTGCGTTAGTGGGGAATGTGGATAAGGGTGGTCAATAGTTCTGACTGGCGCAATTTATTGCCCACCTATTAGGCTAAATCACTGTCTTGGCAATATTTGCTGAGATATGTGCGCTGTTTGAGCGAAAACTTGCTCAGGGTTGTGCGGTTGAGGCTATGGGTTGGAGGTAAGTGATTGATAAATAATGGGGAGAAAAGTTGGCATGGTCACTGCTAGGGGTTTGGTCGAGTGCTAGCTCATTTAACCCACCTATTTAGGAGCATACCCATGCCAACTCCATGTTATATCAGCATCGAAGGTAAAACCCAGGGCAACATCACCGCTGGTGCCTTCACCTCCGACTCCGTCGGCAACATCTTCGTACAAGGTCACGAAGATGAGATGCTGGTACAAGAGTTCCAACACGTTGTCACCGTGCCGACTGACCCGCAATCCGGTCAGCCTGCTGGTCAGCGTGTCCACAAGCCGTTCAAGTTCACCGTTGCGCTGAACAAAGCTGTGCCGCTGATGTACAACTCCCTGGCTTCCGGCGAAATGCTGCCGAAAGTGACCCTGAAGTGGTACCGCACCTCAGTGGAAGGCAAGCAGGAGCATTTCTTCTCTACCGTGCTGACCGATGCCACCATCGTTGACATCGACTGCCAGATGCCGCATTGCCAAGACCCGGCGAAATCCGACTTCACCCAGCTTATCCAGGTTTCTCTTGCTTACCGCAAGATTGACTGGGAGCACACCGTTGCCGGTACCTCTGGTGCTGACGACTGGCGCGCCCCTGTCGAGGCATAAGCCTGACGTTCTGATTTCGTTATTTCCTGTATTAGGTTTCGTATCTTGTGGCCGGTGTGCACCGGCCTTTATCCCGTGTTTCTCCGGTCAGTCTTTGGCTGCCGGAGCCTTTTATGTTTTGCCATCCCCCTGCCCAGAGATTGATGTCGTGGTAGTGATAGCGGAGTGATGGCAAAGCACACAAGAGGTTTGAATTATGTGTCCCTCCATTGCACTGCTTGGTGACCTTGGCACCGACCACGATGGCTTTCCACCGACCCCGGTGATAGCCGCCAGCCCTGATGTCTTTCTCGATGGCAAGCCGGTGGCTCGTCAGGGTGACCCGCTGGCGCCGCACGACAAGCCGAATAACCCTCCCCACCCGCGCAGCATTGCCGGTGGTGTGGGCTCGGTATTGGTGAACGGCAAGCCTATCGCTATCACCGGCACTGCGGTGGATTGTGGTGGCGTGGTAATTGGTTCGGGCAGCGGGCAAGCAGGATAAGGAACAAGGTCATGGCACAGAGCACAGGATTACAATTCACCGTCAAGGTTGGCGCACTGGCTGACAACACCTTTGCGGTCGCGAGCTTCAAGCTGGATGAGGGCTTGAACAGCCCGTTTAGCCTCAAACTGGAGGTGGCCAGCCAGCAACCGGACATCGACTTTGGCGCCGTGCTGGACCAGCCCTGCGAGCTGATGGTGTGGTACAGCGGCGAGTTGCAACGCCGGGTATGCGGGGTAGTGAGCGACTTTGCGCAAGGGGACAGCGGCTTTCGCCGCACCCGCTATCAGCTGCAAGTCAAACCTGCCCTGTGGCGATTGGGATTGCGCCAGAACTCCCGTATCTTCCAGGCGCAAAAGCCTGACGAAATCCTCTCTATCTTGCTGCAAGAGCACGGCATCACCGATTACGCCTTTGCCCTGAAAAACGAGCATGCCCAGCGCGAATACTGCGTCCAGTATCGCGAGACCGACCTCGATTTCGTTAACCGCCTCGCTGCCGAAGAGGGGCTGTTCTACTTCCACGAGTTTGAAGCAGGCAAGCACCGTATCGTGTTTGCCGACGATGCTGCGGCATTAACAGCTGGCCCCGAGCTCTTCTTTAACCTCGGCAACCGTTCTCTGGAACAAGGTGCTTATGTCCGTCAGTTCCACTACCGCGAATCGGTGCGCCCCTCGGATGTAGAGCTCAAGGACTACAGCTTCAAGACCCCGGCTTATGGCCTATCTCACAAAAAGCAGGGCGCAGAGCTCGAGCATCAACGCGACACTTACCAGCATTTTGACTATCCGGGCCGCTACAAGCAGGACGGCAGTGGCAAGGCGTTTGCCCAGCACCGGCTGGATGCCCTGCGCAATGACGCGGTCAGCGGCAGTGGCAAGTCCAACAGCGCAGCCCTCTTGCCGGGCCAGACATTTTCACTCACCGAACACCCGAACGGCAGCCTCAACACCGACTGGCAAATCGTCCGTATCCGCCACACCGGTGAACAGCCGCAGGCGCTGGAAGAGGAGGGCGGCAGTGGCCCGACCGTGTACCACAACGAATTTGGCGTGGTCAAAGCGAGCACCACCTGGCGCGCCCGTATTGGCAGCCCCGAGGCACCCCACAAGCCAATGGTCGACGGCCCGCAAATTGCGATAGTGGTAGGCCCCGAGGGCGAAGAGATTTACTGCGACGAGCATGGCCGGGTAAAACTGCAATTCCCGTGGGACCGCTACGGCAGCTCCAACGACCAGAGCTCCTGCTGGGTGCGGGTGAGTCAGGGCTGGGCAGGCGGTCAATATGGCATGATGGCCATCCCGCGCATCGGCCATGAAGTTATCGTCTCATTCCTTGAAGGCGACCCCGACCAGCCCATCGTCACTGGCCGCACCTTCCACGCCACCAACCGACCGCCTTACGAGCTGCCCGCCAACAAGACCCGCACCGTGCTGCGCACCGAGACCCACCAGGGCGAGGGCTTCAACGAACTGCGCTTTGAAGACCAGGCGGGGCAGGAAGAGATTTACATCCACGGTCAGAAAGACCTGAATGTGCTTATCGAAAATGATGCGGCGTGGCATATCAAGCATGACCAGCACACCGACATCGACAATGAGCGCGTCACCCGCATCAAGGCCAACGACCACCTGACGGTGGAAGGCGAGAAGCGCGACCACATCAAGGCTGACTACTCCCTCACGGTAGATGCTTCCATGCACCAGAAGCTGGGGCAAAGCTGGCTGACCCAGGCCGGGCAGGAAGTACACGTCAAGGCCGGTGCCAAGGTGGTGCTGGAGGCGGGATCTGAAATTACCGTCAAGGTCGGCGGCTGCTTTATCAAGGTCGATGGCGGTGGCGTCACTATGGTCGGCCCGACTATCAAGATGAACTCCGGAGGGAGCCCAGGTTCAGGCTCTGGGTGGGCGGGTCAGATGCCCGGCTTGCCGGGTGGTGTGGAAGTGCCTGTGGCGCCACCGGCCATGATAACTGCGCTTGGTATTCAGAAAACCATGGAGTCCATGATGCCGATGGCCAAACCTTGCCCGCTAGCAGACCAAGGGGGTAACTGATGGTATTGCAACAATGGCGCGAAGAAGGGGTTCTATATGCAGTCATTGATGCGGCAGCAGACCCCTCCTTGGTTGCGCATTTCTATGAGCTGGGCGGAAATGATGCCTACCCACTGTTTGCTGGAACAGACTTTTCGGCGCAGGCCGAACACGGTCCTTGGCTGCTACCTACCCCCTCGCAGGCTTTTGTTGAGGCACACCCCACACTCAGCGGCTTTTACTGCCGTAGTCGCGCCTCGAAAGAAGTAATGCAGAGTCACTGGCAGAGCCTGAACAGCGCCATTCATGACGGCGAGGCCGTGTGGTTTCGCTACGCCGATCATCGCATCTTGCTACCAATGCTCACCGCAATGACGCCAGGAGAGCGAGATGCGCTGCTTGGCCCGTGTGAACAGTTAATGATCGAAGGGCAGTGTGTCACACAAAGCCAAGATTTCATCTGGGTACCAGCGAGTGAAACACCTTGGTTCCATATTCGGGAGCATCAACTAGCGGGTCTTTATAACGAGTCCCGCCATGCTGACATACTGCATCGCCATCTCTGGCAACGAATAGAGAAGGTGATGAGAGCCCACACCAACCCCAAACCGGTGATCCTGAACACGTTGCAGCAAGCGAATCGAGATGGGTTGGTTGAGGATGCGCGCGAGGGCGTCATCGCTGGAGCCCTGGCGCTGCAAGCCGATTTTACGCTGGACAGCATACGTGCCCCCTTGATGCTCACCGACGATGAATTCATGCAAGTCGCCAACTGGCTCGGCAAACACCCTGATTTGATAGGAACTCACTGATGGCTGTAAGTGCACATTGTTTACTCTGCGAAAAATATGATCGGTGGATTGAGATCGATGTTCGTGATGAACAGAACCAATCATTTAAGGGCCTCAAGGCCACGCTGAAAGATGAAACCGGCCAGGTGAAAACCGTCACCCTCAAGGATGGCCCCACCTTGGTGAAAGGCTTTGCCGTTGGTGAGGTTACTCTGACCATTGAGAACCAACCTTGGCTTAAAGCGGCTCAAAACCGGGAAAAATTAAAAGAGGGGGAAGCAAGCAAGGTTCCAGCCTACACCGATAAGTTTTTTGGCCATAAGGGTGTGAAACGTAAACACGTCAAGCTGACTACTGGGGACCTGTGCCAAACCGATCCAGAACAGCCGTTGCCGGAAGGTCACAAGCGTGGTCAAGCTCAACCAGCTCGTCTGCTCACTGACGAGTCCTACGTGATCGAGGTGAAAGGTTACCAGCTCAATATTTTGCGGATTGGCGTTTTCTTCGATGGTACCGGCAACAACACGCGCAATGCTCAAGTGGGACTACAAAAGGTGGAGCAATGGTTGCTAGAGACCTGTTCCGATCCAGCCCAGCGGGAGAAGGAATTGCGAGGCTGTCAGATGGGGCAAAGCCCGGTTAAAGGGAGCTCGGCCAATGATGTGACCAATGTAGGCAAGCTGTTTGAACAATATGACATCACAGCAGGCCCTTTGGTGACTCACAGCTATATCAGTGGTATTGGCACTCGCGACCCAATCGCAGGAGACAATGGCCCTGAATATCGTTCGGATGACACCCTGACCCAAGGATTTGACCTCGATTTTGGTGGAGATAATACCTCTATTATCGGAAAAGTAGATGCAGCATGTGAACAGAGCATAGTTCGCTCGATCAATCGGGATTTGGGCGAGATTTTAGTTGATGTAGAGCGTATCCATCGTATCGAGTTTGATGTGTTCGGGTTTAGCAGAGGCGCCGCCGCCGCCCGCCACTTTGTTAATGTGATAGACCAAAAAACCGATCACCATTTGGTACACGCTATGGCCAATAGCCCGAATATTCGCCTCAAGGCAGGTTTTGATTGGGCTAGCCGCGACGATGTACGCTTTACCTTCGTTGGCCTGTTCGATACCGTGGTTTCCTCTTACAACCGCAGTGTCAATGTTCAACTCAAAGCGGATTGTGCAGAGCGGGTGGTACATCTCACCGCGTTGGATGAAGTGCGTAAATACTTCCCGCTATCACGCATTACAGAAGATGCTGCTGGCGCCCGTATTCCTGCTCACTTTACTGAGCTGGCGCTACCGGGGGCTCACTCTGACATAGGTGGCGGTTACTATAGCCGCTGGAGCTTGAGCAATCCCAACAGCGATCCGGCCCTGATCGAGAGTATCGAGCTGGAGCGTTTTATGAGTGTGGAAACTGTTACAACAGCAGATGCCGAGAGCCTTGCCTATCAAAAAGCCAAGGCGTATGCCGAGGAGAAACGTACTTTGGGCTGGGTCACTCGCATCAATCCCAACCTGCCCCGTGGCGCCGTGCCGCCGCTGGGGGCGATCAGCCTGAAGCCATACTCCTTCCGACGTCCCGAGGGGAAAAATGGCACAGGCCCCGGCAAAAAGTCAGTCTATGTGGAGGTGCTGATGAGCCGGGTGGTGGAGGGGGAATACTCCCGTATTCCGCTGCATATGATGGTTGAGGCGGGCCGAGCCGTGGGGGTGCCGTTTAAAGCATGGATGCCGGAAGATAGGGCATTGCAGCTTGAACCTCTCTCTATTAAACGGCCAGAGGCTGACTTGAAGGCGCTGGATACACTTTGGGCCCTATCCGCCATCGAACAGAAGGTTGCCAAGAACTTGGCCCATCAATTATCACCCGATGTTTACCGCGCCTTACGTCGTGACTATCTGCACCACAGTGCCAGCAACCAGGGTATTGCAAATCCGGCCCATACCAATAAATATGAGCCCAGCATCAGCAAGGAGAGACGTGAGATGATAGGGAACAAGGAAGCATAAAGATGAAATATATCGTCGCATTGTTGGGAGTCAGCTTGTCATTGATGGCCTGCGCGGTTCCACAATCTCTGTCTAAATTTGCTTGGGATTATGGTACAGGCAGCAATATAGATCTTACTAAGAACACCAAGACCGAGTTCTATCTTGGAGGGAAACAGGTTTATGCGGACCGTCTAGCTGGAGGGGGGGCTGGAGGTCTGCTTGCCGACCGTATCAAGGGACAGCGTTACTACTGGGCTGGCGGCGGTGGCCTGCCCACCGATGGCGTTCCCGTCCCCGATAAAGCCGTGATTGAAATGGTTTCGTTCCATGATGGCAAGCGCTACAGCATCAAGGTGGACTTGCCTGCCAATCTGGAGCAGCAGATGCGCCAAGTCTACTCAGTCGAGGGACGTTATGACCGCCGTAGTTGGCTCTTTTTTGGTCTAGCGCCCGGCGGCTATTTTGAGGTGTTGCTCAAAGGGGATGGGCTACTTGTTAAGCCAGATATTCTACTTACCCGTGGTATCGCCGAAGAGGTGACCGATGATTGGTATGATCAGAGAGTACCGATAGCGCGCCAATATGGTATGGATGATTTCGACAAGAAATATGGTGAGCTATTCAAGCAATACCCAGTTCCTAGCGGGATGGATTGGGCTCCTATCATGGACGCTTACCGTGCCGCACAGCCTAAGACGGATACCAATCCGGTCAACTGATTTGGATAGCGGTTTAAGAGGTATCAATGAAGCAGTACCAAAACTGGTTGGCCCAGTATCTGATTTTTTCGTCGTGATAACGACCATGCCATGGCCGCAGAATTGGCCGAGAGCATCTGTGCTTTCTGGCAGGCAAGGCTAATGGCCAGGGATGGCGCCGCATCAGCTTTGTGCCCATCAGGTGGTCGCGAAGCATATCAGACGAAATGGAATCATAGAAGGAAGCGGCCATCGGCCGCTTCCTTCTTGGGTCTGATTAAGCCGAAAACTCAGCGTTTACCGAATGTCCCTTGGATTACGTTCCCCATAACATCAGGTGATTTTTCCACTTCATGTTGGGCTATTTGATGTTCCACAATTTCCCCCCATCGAAGAAATAAACTCCTCAGTTTTTCAGGGTTACGTAAAGCACCCGCCTGATAAGTTCGCAGGAGTTTGTCACTGATCTGGTGGTTCAACATGTGCTCAATCTCTAGAGGCCCCGCACCGAGTTCAATACCACAGCAGTTTGCAACACTGCGCCGCAGATCGTGAACACTAAAGGGCTCGAGCTCTGCCAGCTTACGCTTCTGTAGCCGGTCAAGGGCGCGCATAAGTGCATCACCAGTGATGGCGTGACCCAGCTTCGTCGTCGATTCGAACACATATGGACTGGTAGAGGAGGTTATCATTCGCTGCTCAGCAATGATTTCCTGAGCCAAAGGCGACAAGGTCACCACGTGCGGACGCCCATTTTTGGTTTCCGGAATCGTCCAGCGATCACCATCCAAGTGTGCCCACTGCATCGATATCACTTCACCTCGACGAACCGCGCTTAATATGACGATTTTAATTGCATTGGCAACGCTTCCAGAAAGCACAGAAGTCGCAGCAATGCCACGACCACCAGCTGCTAAAGCTCCACCACCGCCAACGCCCTCCCCCAATGCATGCCACAAGGCTCGTAATTCAGAGACTGGTAGCCATCGCTCTCGAGGTGGATTGGGGGTCGCATTGTAAACTTTGGGTTTGAGCGCCAACGTGGGACTCATCTCGATAAGCTGCCGTCGCATAGCCTCTTCCATCACTTGGTTCATTATCCCCATTGCTTTGCGAAGTCCTTCCAGAGAGACCTTCTGTAGCTTCTGATAGTGTTGGTGGAGGACAGCCATGGTGATATCGCAAATACGATATTTACCAAGGGCCTTTTGTAAGTGTGTTTGGTAAATTCGACGATAATCAGAGACAGTTCGAAGGCTAATCTCTGATCGAACACCATCCCGGCGTTTTACGCTGGCTTTGTGGCTAAGCCATTGCTCAAACAGTTCATCAAGCACGAGCATCTGTTCGTTCTTTTGCTTAGCTTCTACAACAACCTGACGGGGATCGATGCCCTGTTTGACTTGCCCCACAGCAATACAATGTCGCTCACGAGCTTGAGCAAGCCCCATCGCGGGGTATAGTCCTAGGACCATGGTTTGTTGCTTGCCCAGTAGTCTAAATCTATACACGAAGCGCTTTTGCTTACCGGCCCGAACTTCGAGTGATAACCCGTTACCATGTTTAGAGCTGATAGCAAATCGGGTTGCGGTCGCACCTTCTTTAAGCTCTGCCGCCGCGACTTGTCGATCTTGAGAAATCATCCTAAAACCTCGTATTGGGGTACCACCTGGGGTACCACATTTGGCATCGTATAGGGTTGTATGTCGTTGGACAAGAGTGAATTCAGCTTGCAATTAAACCATTGAATTTAAACAAAACATTATTTTTTGTTGGATTTATCAAGACAGGATTAAACGTGAGTTCATTGACTTCGTAATGCGAAGGTCAGGAGTTCGATTCCCCTTATCGGCACCAGATACAACAAAGGGTTAGCTTCGCAGTGAAGCTAACCCTTTTTGCTTTTTTGCAATTGGTCCAACACTGGGCCCAACATCACACTATCCATCCCCCTCCTTTGAGATTTTCTACTTGCTTTGCTTCCACAACAAAAAGCCCATTCGTCAGCAGTGGGCTTGAATTATTTGGGCTGTGGGATCCAAGCCAAAGGCTAGAATCGCCCCAAACACCTTTTGGCGATACCCCCAATCAGTTTAAGTGGTGCTTCTTTTTAATAAAGGCGTCGATGACGTTCTCGTGCATGTCAAAAGAGCGAAAAAAACAGATGGTTTTATGGGCCAGTCGCTTGATGCGCGTTCTGAGCGTCAGGTGGCGTTAATGGGATGGCCTACTTCAAGATTAGCCTTTCAACAGATAATTGGGACATAGCCCAAAATAAGTGGGCAGCAAGTGCCCAAGTCCATCTTCGATCGTCATCACAGAATTACCCAAGCAATTATTACTCTTGGGCTAATGATTCACAATCCAGCTTAATTGATGCACAGCGCCTTACGGAGGAAGCTTACTCCAGCCGAAATCTAGGCAAACATGATTTGTTGAATCAGGAGGTTAATAATGAACGCTGGCCAAACTCCGGCCCGGGACTGGAACACTCGTCGCAGCGAAAAAGCTCGACGCGTTGCCTCCCTTCCCGTACAGGGCAAGGTAATTCCCACCGATGGTCTGGTGGATGCGCTGGAAAAATTGATTGCTCCCGGCGATCGCGTGGTCCTTGAAGGTAACAACCAAAAGCAGGCTGATTTTCTCTCCCGCATGCTGGCAGAAGTGAACCCAGCGAAAGTCCACAACCTACATATGATCATGCCAAGCGTGGGCCGTAGCGAACACCTTGATATCTTCGAGAAAGGAATTGCCCGCAAGCTTGATTTCTCTTTCTCTGGCCCACAGAGCCTGCGTATTTCGCAGCTTTTGCAGGATGGCCAGCTCGAGATCGGTGCTATCCACACCTACATAGAACTCTATTCTCGCCTTTATGTTGATCTCTGCCCAAACGTCGCGCTGATTGCCGGTTACAAAGCCGACCGCAAAGGTAACCTCTACACAGGGCCAAGTACCGAAGATACTCCGGCTCTGGTGGAAGCTGCTGCGTTCCGTGATGGCATCGTTATTGCTCAGGTTAACGAAATCGTTGATGACGAGTACGACCTGCCGCGCGTGGATATCCCTGGTTCGTGGATTGATTACGTGGTTGTTGCCGACAGGCCGTTCTTTATTGAACCTCTGTTTACCCGCGACCCACGCCTCATCAAACAGGAACACATCCTGATGGCGATGATGGCGATTAAAGGCATCTACGCCGAACATCAGGTGCAGTCGCTCAACCACGGTATCGGCTTTAACACCGCAGCTATCGAACTGTTGCTACCGACCTACGGCGAACAGCTAGGTCTGAAAGGCAAAATCTGTAAACACTGGACCCTGAACCCGCATCCGACACTGATCCCGGCGATTGAAAGTGGTTGGGTTGAAAGTGTGCACTGCTTTGGCGGTGAACTGGGGATGGAAGAGTATATCCGCGCCCGTCCGGATATCTTCTTCACTGGTTCCGACGGCTCCATGCGCTCGAACCGCGCCTTCTGCCAGCTGGCAGGCCAGTACGCGGTCGATATGTTTATCGGTTCGACCCTGCAAGTTGATGGCCTTGCTAACTCCTCCACGGTGACTCGTGGCCGTCTTTCCGGTTTCGGTGGTGCACCAAATATGGGGCACGATCCGCATGGTCGTCGCCACGCCACACCGGCATGGCTGAACATGATCACTGAACCAGACCCAATGCAGCGTGGTAAAAAACTCGTCGTACAGATGGTCGAAACCTTTCAGGCTGGCGTGAAACCCACGTTCGTTGAGCAACTCGATGCGATTGAAGTGGCGAAATCCTCAGGAATGCCACTGGCGCCGGTGATGATTTACGGCGACGACGTGACCCACGTGCTGACAGAAGAAGGTATTGCCTACCTTTATCGCGCAAAAGACATTGAAGAGCGCCGGGCTATGGTGGCCGCCGTTGCCGGGATCACCGATATCGGCCTTGGCGTGGATGCAAAACGTGTTGCCGACCTGCGCAAGAGCGGCAAAGTGGTTTATCCAGAGGACATGGGGATTCGTCGCACGGAAGCCACCCGCTCTTTGCTGGCAGCAAGTAGCGTTGCCGATTTGGTGGAATGGTCCGGCGGTCTTTATAACCCACCAGCGAAATTCCGGAGCTGGTAATGAAACTCCTGTCACAGACTCATGCAGAGGTGCAGGCCGAGCGGCTGGCAAGGATCGCCCGCGACAGCCTGATCGACGAAGCACGATTAAGCCCGAAGCCAGGTCTGGTGGACAGCCGGGGAAACGGTGCCCATCACGACCTTTCGTTGGCGCTGATGGAGTACTCAGCGTATAGCCTGACGCCTATGTTTCTGCAACTGGCTCAACAAAGCTGGCTACGTCCTGCCGACATTGCCTTGCGTGAAATGATCGGTCGATTAGGACGCGAAGGCGAGCAACAGATGATGGCCGCTACGGCTGGTGTGAATACGCATCGCGGCGCTATCTGGGCGCTTGGTCTTTTGGTTAGCGCCGTGGCGATGAATGGCTCACAGGCCAGTGCGCAGCAGATTGCGGATACCGCCGCCATGCTTGCACGTTTGCCAGACAGCGCCGCACCGAAAATCTTCAGCAAAGGCCTGAAAGCCACACATCAGTATCGGGTGCCGGGCGCACGTGAAGAAGCGCAGCAGGCGTTTCCGCACGTGATGAATCTGGCGCTGCCTCAGCTTCGACACAGCAGGGCGAACGGGGCCAACGAGAGTGAAGCCCGTATCGACGCCTTGATGGCAATCATGACCTCGCTTAGTGACACCTGCGTGCTCTCACGAGCTGGAATGCCTGGTCTGGAAGCGATGCAGAACGGCGCTCGCGCTGTGCTTAACGCCGGAGGTTGTGCCACTGCGGCAGGACGCGACGAGCTTGCCGCTCTTGATGTGCAGATGTTAGCGCTCAACGCCTCGCCCGGCGGGGCTGCGGATTTGCTCGCCGCCACCCTGTTTCTCGACAGGGTCAGCCAGCCTCTGTCTTGTTCATTTTAAAGAGGATGTTATGGAACAAATTACATTGTCATTTCCTGCCAACCGCACCGTCAGCGGCAAGGCCCTGGCAGGTGTCGTTGGCTCCGGAGATATGGAAGTGCTGTTCACCGCAGCCACCGGAGAAACTCTCTGTATTGATATCACCACATCGGTAGATAACAGTACCAGCCGCTGGAATGCGCTATTTGACCGCCTGAACCTGACCAATGGCTTGCCTGCAGGCAAGCTGGTTATCCACGACTTCGGCGCTACCCCGGGCGTTGCCCGCATTCGCATCGAACAGGTTTTTGAAGAGGTGAGCCATGCGTAACGATCGCAGTTTTATTGAATTACGGGCCCGCGACCGAGCTCATGCCCTGCTGGACGAAGGCAGCTATCGCGAACTGCTCGATCCGTTTGAAGGCATCATGTCACCGTGGCTCGCGCCACAAGGCGTGGTCCCACAGTCTGACGATGGCATGGTGGTTGCTCGCGGCACCATCAATGGCCAACCAGCGGTGGTTATCGCCATCGAGGGCACCTTCCAGGGGGGCAGCATGGGAGAAGTGTCGGGCGCAAAAATGGCCGCGGCACTTGAGCTGGCTGCTGAAGACAACCGTAACAGTATTCCAACCCAAGCTGTGCTGAGCCTTGAAACCGGTGGCGTGCGTTTGCAGGAAGCCAATCTCGGTCTTGCTGCAATTGCGGATATTCATGCGGCAATAGTTGATTTACGTCGCTACACCCCGGTCATCGGCATCATAACCGGCACCGTAGGTTGCTTCGGTGGGATGTCCATTGCTGCCGCACTTTGCAGCTATCTAATCGTGACCCGCGAAGCTCGTCTTGGTCTGAACGGTCCGCAAGTTATCGAGCAAGAAGCCGGGATTGAAGAGTACGACTCCCGCGACCGTCCGTTTATCTGGAGCATGACTGGCGGCGAGATCCGGTATGAAAGCGGTCTGGTTGATGCACTGGTCGGCGACGGCGTAAATGCGGTGAAAACCGCGATGAACGAAGCCATCGCCAAAGGCGTTCCGACCCAGCATCGCAGCGATAAATACGCTGATTTCCTGACTTGCCTGACGCACTTCGATACCCGCGCACAGGTTGATACGGCACAGATCAAACAGCTTTTCGCCCGGGAGGTAAAATGATGACTCGAAGCAACAGCCGTGGCGCAATTTGGCTGGAAAAACTGGCGCCGAATGCCTCACGGATAAACAGCCTCTGCCCATCAGTTCAGGTGGCGGATGCAGACCTTAACGGTGAAACCGTGCGTTTCATCTCCGTCGTGCCGGATGCCAACAATCACTATCCGCGTGCCACCCAAGGTGAGGTTGGGTTACTGGAAGGTTGGACACTGGCGAAAGTGGTCAATGAAACCATCGACTCTGACGCCAACAGCAACGTCAAACGTCCGATTGTGGCAGTGATTGACGTCCCAAGCCAAGCCTATGGTCGTCGTGAAGAAGCATTCGGCATTTATCAGGCGCTGGCAGGTGCAGTAGGCGCTTACGCCAAGGCGCGTCTGGCAGGTCATCCGGTGATTGGTCTAATCGTCGGCAAGGCGATGTCTGGGGCGTTTCTGGCACACGGCTACCAAGCCAACCGTCTGATTGCCATCAACGACAAAGGCGTGCTGGTACATGCGATGGGGAAAGAATCCGCCGCTCGTATCACACTGCGAACCGTAGATGCGCTGGAAAAAATGGCAGCCACTATTCCGCCGATGGCTTACGACATCAGCAACTATGCCACTCTCGGTCTGCTTTCGGATCTGCTAACCATCAACAATCCTGATGCGCCGTCAGATGCGGACTTGGCTCTGGTCGAAATAACTGTTCAGAAGGCTATTTCGGATGCGCGTAAAGATCCAAGTCTGAAAAACCGTCTCGGCGCGGAGAATCGCCGTAGCTCTGCCCTCGTTCGCGAACGGATGCGTGTCGCTTGGTAACGAGCAATCCGTAGTTCGTAAAAAATTAGCCGAAAGCGGTCACCGTCGGGCGCAGCTATAGCGCCCACGGTTCAGCCTCTTTTTAAAAACTATCACCATCGCGTCAGTGTATTTTTTATCTTCTACAGGTGATCTATGACTTATGTAATCATTCATGCTCTAGCTCCGATTTTTGTGATCATGCTGCTGGGCTTTTTTGCCGGCAAAGCTGGAATGGTCGACAATAAAAATGTATCGCTGCTCAATATCTTTGTGATGGATTTTGCTCTGCCTGCTGCGCTATTCAGCGCAACGGTTCAAACGCCATGGGCGGGTATCGTCGCGCAGTCGCCACTTATTGTGGTACTGACTGGCGCAATGTGGCTCACCTATGCAGCGATCTATTTCTTGGCGACTAGCGCCTTTAAAAAATCCCCGCAGGATGCTGCTGTGCTAACACTAACCGTTGCGCTACCGAACTATGCGGCACTTGGCCTGCCAATTCTTGGTAGCGTGCTAGGTGAAGGCTCAGCCACTTCGCTGTCTGTGGCAGTATCCATCGCTTGTGGCTCAGTACTGATGACACCATTTTGCTTGCTGATCCTTGAGCGTGAAAAAGCGCGTGCAGCCGGAGAGAACAGCGGTTCTACTTTGTCCATGCTGCCAGTTCTAATGTGGCGCTCCCTGAAAAAACCTATCGTTATGGGTCCACTGCTGGGTGTGATTCTGTCGGCTATCGGTATCAGAATGCCAGAGCTGCTGCTGGTAGCCATCAAACCACTGGGCCTGTCCGCTACAGCTACTGCACTGTTCCTGACCGGTGTGATCCTGTCAGCTCGCAAACTGAAACTGAATGCGATAGTAGGTATTGCCACCATCACCAAACTGTTGATCCAACCGTTTATTGCTTGGGGCATCGTTCTAGCGCTCGGTCTACACGGTTCTGTAGCTATTACCGCAATCCTGATGATTGCCCTGTCTGCTGGCTTCTTCGGTGTGGTGTTCGGTAACCGTTTTGGCGTTCAGTCGCCAGATGCAGAAGCGGTTCTGCTGTTGAGCTCGGTCCTGTGCATCCTGTCGTTACCGTTGTTTATTACCTTAACTGCAGGCAGTTGATATGACATTCACATCGCGCCCTCACGACTTACTGTGGTTGAAAAGCAGCGATGCCCTGCTGAACATTCAGGATGCATGGGTGGCAAGCCAGTGGAACACGGGCTTGCCTGTGGTAGTGCGGCGCGATGTGAATGATGAGAGAGATATTCCGGTTGGCGTGCGCGGCATGACGCGCGAACAACGCGCCGCCGGATGGGTGAAAGCAAAGGTCGTGTCACGCGTGGTGACGCCTGAAATGGTCGCCGATCGCGAGCGTCTGCTGCACTCCCGATTTGTTTCCGAGCAGCCTGTTCAGGCTGCTATTTTACTCACCACCGTTGCCTGGCCCTGGCACTGGGGTATTACCGGTAGCACCGGTTATGCCATTGCTACTGACATTCCGGTTCTACACGCCGACAGCGATCTAGATTTGCTTATTCGTGCACCACAGCCGTTAACGCACGATGAATTGCGTCAATGGCAGGCACAGGTCGAAACGCTGCCGTGCCGCGCCGATACTCAAGTTGAAACGCCATTTGGCGCTTTCGCCCTCAATGAATGGCTGCGTGAAGGACGCGTTCTGCTGAAAACAACCACCGGCCCGCGTCTTACCAACACGCCGTGGCACAGGGAGTCATGATGAAAACTATTTTCACCTTCCCCGGTCAGGGGACCCAGCATGCCGGGATGCTGCAAAGTATCCCTCACCGCGAAGCTATATTCACCGAAGTTCGTGCGGTTCTGGGCGATGAAACAGACCAGCTTGATAGCCCCGATGCACTGCGACACACTCGTGCTGTACAACTTTGTCTGCTGATAGCAGGCGTCGCTTGGGCACGTGAGCTGATAGAACATGAAGTCAAACCCGATATCCTCAGCGGCTTGTCGATTGGCGCTTACCCTGCGGCAGTAATTGCCGGAGCGCTGGATTTTCGCGATTCCCTGCGCCTAGTGGCGCTGCGCGGTGATTTGATGGAGCAGGCTTATCCGCACGGTTACGGCCTAACGGCAATTGTCGGGCTAAGGTTGAATCAGGTCGAAAAATTGATAGCAGGCAGTAATACCTATATCGCTAACCTGAACGCCGAAACGCAAATTGTGATCGCCGGCCGCGACGAAGATATGGCCGCTGTTGCGCAGAAAGCACTGGAGACTGGTGCTAGCAAAGCCACTCGCCTTGCTGTGAGCGTACCGTCTCACTGTACCCTGCTGGATGAACCGGCGGCAAAGTTAGCTGAGGCATTTAAATATGTGACGTTGTCTCGCCCACAGCGCGCTTACCTAAGCGGCTCGACTGGGCGTGTGCTGTGGGACCCCCTGAAAATCGCTGACGATCTGGCGTTTAATATGGCCCGCACTGTGCAATGGCAGGATACGATTGTATCCGCCAATCAGCGAGATGCCCGCCTCGCCATCGAAATGCCACCGGGCAGTGTGCTGACAGGCTTAACGCATCTAGCGGGCTGGCAAGGCGAAGCAATTTGCCGCGAACGCAGCAACATTGGAATGGCTCGACATCTGCTGAAACACCTTACTTGTTGAGGCCTAGGAGGGCGTACATGCGCCCTTCTGCAGCCAGCGCCAGCAGGTCCTGATCGCGCTCACGGTGGTGTGAGTAGACAATCGAAATCAGCTGGCGCATCTGGTACGGCTCCGCTAGCTTCAACAGCTGCACATCGTTCTCGTATACCTTCTTCATCCTTCCAGGGACCAGCGAAAACCCGACACCCGCCTGTACCAGACTTATCATCGAAAAGATGTCGTTCACGCGAGTAACGATTTCCGGCTCAAACCCGGCGACACTAAACGCCTCCTGAAAACCGGCATAGGTCGCAAACCCTTCTGCCAGTGATACAAACTTACGGTCAGCATAATCACGCAGATCGGCATTTTGCGCACTGTTCAGTTTTTCACTGGCAGGTGCTGCCAGGAAAATGTCGTCGTGGAACAGCGGGATCACATCAAATTTCGCACCAGCAAATTCCCCCTCTCTAGTGGAGATCAGGATCGCATCCAGCGCGTCGTCTTCCAGCATATCCAGCAGTATTTGGTTTGACCCCATGGTCAGATCCAGTTCCAGAGAAGGGCGGCGCAGCTTCATGCCCATGATGATTTTCGGCACGGTTTCCAGAGTCAATGAATACAATGTGCCAATGCGCAATCGTCCACGCCCGACCCCAGCCACCTTACGCGTCTCTTCCAGTCCACGACTCATCAAGCTCATGACATCCTGGCTGTACTCTAGCAGTGTCCAAGCAGCAGGCAGCGGCACTAAATTACGCCCTTTATGGATAAACAGTGGGCAGCCGACCCCCTCTTCTAGCGTGTGCAGTGCGCGATGCACGCTGACGTTGCTGAGCTCCAGCGCATCCGCCGTGCGGGCGATATTGCCTTTACTCATAAACATCATAAACACGCTAAGTTTGCGGAAGGTGATGTCCTGATTGATGTCGTCTTTCATCGTCGTCCGGTTTCATATTTCTGAGTTGCAACTTACAAGATGTCTCTAAAGTGCCAAGGGGGTGCTTTTAACATTGATTCGGATTAACCGGTGGATTTAATCCTCTGTTTGAACGGATATGAGTGGACCCCAATATTGATTAGCTTGCAGCGATGGTATCTGTGTCGCATCGCTGCGGCCTTCTTCTTATCCGTAAACTTCTTGTCGAAAGTCAGGTTGGTGTTCAGGGTCTGGCTGGTATCTTCGTACAACTTGCTAGTCAAGTGAGATATTGTAAATTTTCTGTGTAAGTGGCTGTTAGTGACTGCTCTAGCCGCTCGTCGAACAGGATCATACTTTGGCTCATCGCCTGCTTTTTGTCCCGTATCGGCATGGTCCATTTTTTACCTATCTGATGCAACGCCAAATACAGCACCTTCGGACTGACTCGTCGGTCGGAAATGACCGCCGGATCTTGGTTAACTTGCGCAGTGAGGCATTGAGCGACTCTATCGCGTTGGTGGTGTATATCACCTTACGAATTTGCGGTGGATAGTCAAAAAATACGCTCAGTCGTTCCCAGTTATTCACCCAGGAGCGACTGATGCCGGGATGTTCCTCATCCCATTTTGCACCAAAGGCAACCAGCTCCTGCTCAGCCTGCAACAGGATGGCAGCACTGTAAATCAGACGTAAGTCGCCAGCCAATTCCTTACGCTGCTTCCAGCTGACATAACGCAGCGAGTGGCGCACCTGATGTATGATACAGAGCTGTACTTGTGTCTGCTGATAGACAGCTTCAATGGCTTCCGGGAACCCTTCAGCCCATCAACGCAGGAAATCAGGATGTCCTGTACACCTCTGTTTTTCAACTCTGTCATCACCGATAGCCAGAACTTGGCCCCTTCAGTTTGTGCCATCCACAACCCCCAGCGCTCTTTCTCGCCATCCATATTGACGCCCAGCGCCAGATAAACGGTCTTGTGCTGCACCGCCTCAGAGGCACGGCTACGCACGACCAGCGCATCCAGATAAACCATGGACTCTGCCAGGCGGTCACTTCCTCCATGACAGCATTGGTGACCTGCGAGATGAAGGTGGCTGAAACCTCTACACCATAGACTTCGGCAAAGTGAGCCTGGATATCGCGGGTGGACATGCCGCGAGCATAGAGGGAGACAATGCGGTCATCAAAACCCTGCAACTGCCGCCCGCCCTTTTTGGCCCGTTGTGGCTCGAAGGTGCTATTGCGATCACGGGGCACCTCAAGTTCGATGTCACCGTGCACCGAGCGAACGGTCTTGGCACTCTTGCCATTGCGATAGTTGCCGGTGTTCTTGCCTTGGGGTGCATGCTTGGCATAGCCGAGATGGGTGTCCATTTCCGCATCGAGGACGCGCTCGGCGATACGCTTGGTCAAAACCACTTTCGCCGAGAATATCTTCGGGGTTGAAGCAGCCCTCGAGCAACTGGTCGATGAGATTGTCTGGTATTGGCATTCTGTTGTTCCTTTCAACAGGTTGGTCAGGATGCCACTTACACAGATTTTTTACAGGCTGAGGAGGCATGATGCCTCCCTCTTTTTATTGGAGGCCAATCAGGGGAAAGGTTTCAGCCACATTGACGCTGTAGCCATAGCACCGTCCCTGCCATTCAAAATTTCGAATATTAAGTCATAAAAGTGCTTAACTGACTGGCATTATGGCCGCAGTCCGCTCTATACCGACCAGACTATCTGTACCTTCCTGATGCTCAAGGGGATGTGCAGCCTCACTCTGCGCACCACCAAGGACCCACCCGCCCCCCTGCTCGGGTTGATGACTGTGCCATTGCGTGCCCCCGACTATAGTTGGGCACACCCGCTGAAGGTGGCCTATCGGCACTCCTCAAAGGGGACGACACATACAATAAAACCTTTTATTTCAATTTTTTATAAATGAAAAAAGGCAGCCGAGCTGCCTTTTTTGTTTGAAGCCGAGCTTAGTAGAAGATCCGCTCGCCACGCTCGCTCATCTTGAGCCACACCGGCTTGGTGCTGGTCTTGCTCCAGATGCGGTGCAGATAGCTGTAGAAACGGGCGCGATCACTGCGAAACAGCATCACGGGGAAAGCCAGAATACCCACCAGCAGCGCATAGACGCGACGAAGAATTATCTGAGTCAGGGAATAGGGATGAAACATGATAGCACTCCTTACTGGTAAGACCACCGAACAAAGACTACCCCACAACCTGTAGAATTACTACACCCAAAAACCGCGTTTTTTCGCAAAAAAGTTCGCAAAAAGCCACTAAATGAAACTAAGTTACATCAATTAACTTACAAGCAACAAAATCTGGCAAAGCGGTGCCGTTTGACCAGATTTAATGCGTTGGTAGTCAACATGGAGTCTGTGCGATGAAACCTGCAGAAGTGGCAATCATAGGGGTGTTGGGCCTGTTGCTTTGGTCGGAGTGGCAGGATTGGCGACTTAATCAAAACGACAGCATAGAGTTGGCCTACAAGGGGGCTCCAACCATCAGCCTGTGGCAATGCGGCCAGTTGAAACAAAAGATGATGGAGCTGACCGAGCATTCGGCCGAGGTACAGTTTCAGTTCCGGGGACAGGACCTGGTAGAGGTCAATCGCTATCTGGAACGGGAGTGGAAACAACAGGGTTGCGAACCCTTGCTGACACAGCAGGGATATTGAGAAAGCCCGAATAGCGGGAAACAGAAATGCACACATGAATGTGTGGACTGTTGGCTTTGGGATGATGCTTATCAGAAAGGTGATGGAGGCACGTTCCGGAGTCGAACCGGACTAAACGGATTTGCAATCCGCTGCATAACCGCTTTGCTAACGCGCCATGCTGACAAGGCTGATCGCCTTGAAAGTGATACTCATAGTTGGTGCTATGAGAGATTGGAGCGGGAAACGAGACTCGAACTCGCGACCCCGACCTTGGCAAGGTCGTGCTCTACCAACTGAGCTATTCCCGCTTTACTGCCGCGTGCCAGTTACCTGACAACGAGGCGCATTATACGTACCCCCAGCGCAGGCACAACCCTTTTTTCGCACTTTTAGCCCTTGCCTGTGCTGTTTGCTCAGGGTTTAAACGGCTTGGCCAAAAAAACCACATCAGGCTGTGACCCCACAGGCGAATTTAAGATAAAGCCATTGAAATGATTAGTCTTTAGTCAGAGACTTGAGCCGCTTAGTAACTGGATTCTCAATTGAAAATCACACGATGAAATGGATCTTCAAGCCACGTGGGCTCAGGCCGCAGCTAATGCTGGCTTTCTTCATGTTGGGTCTGGTGCCCTTCCTGGTCGTCACCCTCTTCTTCCTCTACAGCCACGGCAAAGATCTCACCACCCAGACCTCCAACCATCTGGTGTCGGTGCGTAACATCAAGAAGAGCCAGCTGGAGGATTACTTCGGCAACCTCAAAGAACAGATCATCAACTTCTCCCAGCAGGATTTTGCCGGCAACAGTATCGGCCGCTTTTATGGCTTCACCGGCGCCTTCGAAAAACTCGGCATCACGCCACAGGAGGCCCGCGCTCGCGCCCAGGCTCGCTATGTTCCCGGCTCCTGGGATCAGTTGCAAAAACCCGACGACCAGGCCGACATAGAGCCCTCCATCAGCGCGCTGATCCTGGCGGACGAGATGTATGGCCGGGTGCACCAGCGCTTTCATCGCGGCTATGCCGACATGGTGCGCAAATCCAACTACAGCGACATCTTTCTGGTTGATCTCAACGGTGACGTGGTCTATTCGGTCACCAAGCGCTCTAACTTTGCCACCAATCTGCTCTCGGGCCCCTATCAGGCAAGCGGCCTTGGCAGCACCTTCGCAAAGATCAAGCGTCGCCTCGATGGCGGCCAGAAGCCGCAGCAGATCTTCGAATTCACCGACTTTGGCCGCAACGAGTTGACCGGCCAGGTGGTCGCCTACATGGCCGCCCCCGTGATGCAATACGACTATGTGCGCGGCGTGGTGATCTTCGAGTTGCTGCCAGACAAGCTCAACCAGATCATGGCGGAACGGGAAGGCCTCGGCGAGACCGGCGAGACCATCCTGGTCGGCCCCGACAAGCGGATGCGTGCCAATGCCTGGCTGGCGCCCCAGTTCAGCGTGGAGAACAGCTTCAGCCCCGATTTCAGACCTCTGCAGACCCCGCTGGTGGTCAAGACCCTCTCCGGTGAGCAGGGCGTCGGGCTGTTTCGCTCTTATCAGGATGACGAGGTGCTGGCCGCCTACACCCAGGTGAAGGTGTTCGACACAGAGTGGGCCTTCATCGCCGAGATCTCCACCAGCGAGGCCTACCGCCCCATCCGTCAGCTGGAGACGCTGGTGATCCTGCTGGGGGCGGGCTCCCTGCTGCTACTGATCCTGTTCTCACGCTGGCTCTCCCACTCCATCACAGCCCCGCTACGCGCTCTCACCGCCGCCGCCGAGCAGGTGGCCGATGGCGCCCTGGATCACCCCATCACTATCCCCCGCACAGACGACGACATAGACCGGCTGGCCCAGGCGTTTCGTCACATGCAACGCTCGGTGAAAGAGAAGATTGAGCTGATTGAACAGCAGACCCAGAAGCTGCAGCAACAGGTCAAGCTGACCCACAAGCAGAACCTCAGCCTGCAACAGGCGGACAAGCTCAAAGATGAACTGCTGGCCAATACCTCCCACGAGCTGCGCACTCCCATTCACGGCATCAAGGGGATGGCCGAGTCCATGCTCGCCAGCCAGCAGGATTTGACCGAAGGACAACAAAAGCAGCTCGGCCTCATCATCAAGAGTGCCGACGGTCTGGCCCGGCTGGTGGACGATCTGCTCGACTACCACCAGATGCGCTACGGCCAGCTGGAGATCCAACCCCAGCCGGTCTCCTCCAAAGGGGTCATCCGGCTGGTGCTGGATCTCTGCCAGCATCTGGTGCAGGCCAAACCCCTTACCCTGGTAGATATCAGCCCGGCCGAACTGCCTCCCGTACTGGCCGACGAGCAGCGGCTCGAACAGGTGCTCTACAACCTGGTGGGCAACGCCATCAAGTACACGCCGCAGGGCAAGGTGGTGCTCAGTGCCATCGTCGAGAACAACTTTCTGCGCATCAAGGTGATCGACACCGGCATCGGCATCGCCAAAGAGCATCTGGAGCATATCTTCGAACCGCTGGTGCAGATCAGCCCCGAGGTAAGCAAGCAGGGGGCCGGCCTCGGCCTCTCCATCACCCGCCAGCTGGTGCACCTGATGGGGGGTGAGCTGTTCGTCGAGAGCGAACCAAGCGTCGGTTCCACCTTTGCCTTTACCCTGCCCCTTGCCAGCGGCAAAGCCGCCAATCTGACCCAGGGCAACCGTCAGATCGAGCATCAGCTGGTGCGCCAGCAACAGCTGATCCTGCCGGACTGGGAGAGTGACGATCTGCCCCCTCCCCCCGAGGGTGCGCCGCTCATTCTGGTGGTGGATGACGAGCCCATCAACCTCCACATCCTGCGCCACCTGCTGCAACCCTGTGGCTACCGCATCCTGCCCAGCAGTGACGGTCACGATGCGCTGGCCAAGCTGGCCGAGGAGCCGGTGGACCTCATTCTGCTCGATGTGATGATGCCGACCCTGTCGGGGTTTGACGTCTGCCGCCGCCTGCGCGAGCAGCACCCCAAGGATATGCTGCCGGTACTGCTGCTCACCGCCCTCAACCAGCCCAAGGATATTGAGGAAGGCTTCGGGGCCGGCGCCAACGACTATCTGGTCAAGCCCTTCTGCAAGGAAGAACTGTTTGCCCGGGTCAAGGCACTGCTGGAAGCCAAAGCGGGCCGCGCCTCGCTGGTGGAAAACCGGCTGCTGAAACAGGAGATCGAGCACCGCCTGACCCTGCAGGAGCAGTTGCATCAGGATCAGCAGCGGCTGCTGGCCCTGCTCGGCGAAGGGGGCGATCCCATGGTCTTCATCGACGATCAGGGCACTGTGCTGTTTGCCTCCCGGGTGCTGGCCCGCTTGCTGGGCCAGGAGCCGGAAACCATGAAGGGTCGGCCGCTGGACGAGTGGCTGGCAAGCCCGCTGGCAACCCAGTGGCCCGATCTGAAGGCTGGCCAGGAGCTGCGCCTGGCGTTTCTGGTGGCCGGGTTGAAGGAGGAGCTCAATGCCCGCGCCCTGCCCATCAATCTGGGGAGCCGGGCCGCCTTCGCCCTCACCCTCAGCACTGAGTCACGTCAAGATGAGAACCGGGTGATGGCGCTGGAGAACGCCCTCAAGAGCTTGTCACGCCAAGCCATCATAGAGGACGGTCAGCTGCTGGGCGAGCTGAGCCGCCTTGGCGGCGAGTTCCGCTCGCTGGCCGATGACCTCATTCGCCAGCAAGATGACGAACCGCTGCGCCGGGCACTGGTAGAGACCATGCAGCTCACCCTGAATGCCTGGCAGCAGAGTACGGGCAAGGGCAAAATCGTGTTGGCGGAGAAGAGCAAGTTGTGGCGGGTCTATATGGACAGATCCAGTCCGCAGACCCGCACCCTCGACAAGTACCTGAGCCTGGATACCCTGCCCAAATCACCGCGCTGGAAGACGGTAGTGGCCACCACCGAGTATGTGCTTGGCCACTGCCCGCTCCATGACAAGCAGCGTCAGCAGTTGCAACACAGCGCCCAGACCCTGCGTCAACTCGCCAACCGCAAAGCGTGATTAATAGTGCCAAATGGGCGCCAGATCACAATTGGCAATCTGGTTTCTTTTGGCGCAAAAAAAAGCCCCGCACAGCCTTAAAACAGAGAGCAG
Source organism: Aeromonas popoffii (assembly GCF_037818705.1). Taxonomy (NCBI): domain Bacteria; kingdom Pseudomonadati; phylum Pseudomonadota; class Gammaproteobacteria; order Aeromonadales; family Aeromonadaceae; genus Aeromonas; species Aeromonas popoffii. The sequence continues at coordinate 3,301,714 of NZ_CP149129.1, forward strand.
ATCTAATTCACAAAATTGTCATATACACCATTCTTGCAGCCACTTCTTACGCGAAAGAAAATAATGCAAGGCAATGATTTAAAACAGATAAAAAGGTGTTTTGACGAGTTTGACGTAACGCCGTTGATTTTTACGAAAACAACGAAATCAATAGTTGTTGTTTTCCTGTTAAATCTGGTTTGCTAAGGGCGTTGGAAAACAGAACGACAAAGGTTAGACACCTGGCCAACACCGAGGGCCGATCTCCTCAGCATGCGACGTCGGTGCTCACACAAAACAAGGCGAATCCATCAGGAATGCCAAAAAATAAGAAAGGAAAAAATATGCTTGCCAAAGTATCCAAAATCTCTACTGCTGTCCTGTTGGGAACCATGATGCTTGCAGGGGCTGCCAGCAACGCCATGGCCGCAGACAACAAAACCGTGCTGACCATGGTCGCACAGCAGGAAACCGCCTGGGTCAAGAACTTCAACCCCTTCCTGCAAGCTGGCCTGTTGCACACTACCCGTCACTTCATCTATGAACCCTTGGTGATATTCAACGATATGCAGGGGGGTAAACCCGTCTATCGTCTGGCCACCCACTTTGCGTTCAGCGATGACCTGAAATCCGTCACCTTCGATCTGCGTGACGGGGTCAAGTGGTCTGACGGTCAGCCCTTTACCGCCGATGACATCCTCTTCTCCTTCAATCTGGTCAAGGCCAACAAGGCGCTGGATGAGCGCTCTATCTGGACCCAGATCAAGAGCATCGAGAAGCTGGCCCCCAACAAGGTCAAGTTCGTGCTGACCGAGGTCAACACCAACGTGGTGAATGACCTGGTACTGGTGCCTATCGTTCCCGAGCACCAGTGGAAATCGGTGAAAGATCCGGTGGCCTTCACCAACGACAAGCCGGTCGGTACCGGTCCTTTCACCGAGGTGGACAACTTCTCAGCCCAGCTCTACACCCAGTGCCGCAACCCGCACTACTGGGATACCGCCAACCTCGCCATCGACTGCCTGCGCATGCCGCAGATGGCCACCAACGATCAGGTGCTGGCCGCCGTGATGAAGGGTGACGTGGATTGGTTCGGCTCCTTCGTGCCTGACATCGAGCGCCTCTACGTCGGCAACGATCCGAAGAACAACAAGTACTGGTTCCCGGCCTCCGGTACCGTGGCATTCAACGTCAACTTCCAGACCAAGCATCCCGGCAACCACGAAGCGTTCAACGACATCAACTTCCGCCGCGCCTTCTCCATGGCGATGGACAGACAGTCCATGGTGGACATCGCCGGCTACGGCTACCCGACCGTCAACGAATATCCATCAGGCCTCGGCAAGGCGTTCGCCTCCTGGGACAACCCGGAAGTCGAGAAGAAATACGGCCAGTTCAACAAGTTTGATCTGGAAGGTGCCAAGGCCCTGCTGAAACAGGCCGGCTACAAGGACTGTGACGGCGACAAGTTCCTCGACACTCCGACCTGCCAGAAAATCACGTTCAAGGTGCTGGTACCGAACGGCTGGACCGACTGGGTCAACACCGCCCAAATCGGGGTCGAAGGCTTGCAGGCCCTCGGTCTGAACGCCAAGACCGCCACCCCGGAAGCGACCGTCTGGACCGAGAACCTCATCACTGGCGACTTTGATGTGGCGCTGCAGGGCTACTTTGCCGGAGCCAACCCGCACAAGTACTTCGAGACCGCGTTCCACTCCCGCAACATGGGCGAGCGTGGCAACCGCTTTGCAGCGCCCCGCTACAAGGATCCCGAGCTCGACAAGCTGATCGACGACTTCACCCAGACCGCCGATGCGGCCAGGCAGAAGGAGATCATGTTCGCCATCCAGGATCGTGTTGGCGCCAACCAGACCATCATTCCGGTCTTCAACAACCCGACCTGGTACGAATACAGTACCAAGCGTTTCCACGGCTGGTTCAGCGCTGATAACCCGGTAGCCAAACCTCAGCTCCACCCGGACACCCCTGAGCGTCTGCTGCACGTGTTGTCTCTCAAGCCCAACAGCTAAACAATCCCGGCCCCCTGCGGGGGGCCATTTTCCCCGCCATCTCTTCCATCCCCCCGGATCGTACGGGGTTGGGGGAGCTTTGCCCGACGCGGGGCAGGCTTGCAGTAAAAGGGTTTACCATGGGATTTATACTGAGACGTTTCTCCTTCTATCTGGTCGCCTTCCTGGTCGCCGCCACCATTAACTTCCTGCTACCCCGAGCCATGCCTGGGGATCCTGTCTCCGTCATGTTTGCCCGCGCTGGCGCCATGATGGAACCCGCCGCCCTGGAGGCCCTCAAGGCCACCTTCGGTTTTGTCGACGGCCCCATCGGCACCCAATTTCTCACCTATGTGAAGAGTGTCTTCACCTGGGATCTCGGCACCTCGGTGCGTTTCTACCCGCAGCAGGTCTCTGACGTGCTGGGCCGCGCCATCGGCTGGACCCTGTTTCTGGTGGGCACCTCCACCATACTGAGCTTCTCCATCGGTTCCATCGTCGGCATCTTCGCCGCCTGGCATCGCGGCGGCCGGATGGACAGCATTCTCTCACCGCTCACGCTAGTGATGCAGGCCATCCCGCCGGTGGTGGTCTCCCTGCTCGCCCTGTTCCTGTTCGGGGTCAGCCTGGAGTGGCTGCCCATCGGCTACGCCTACAGCCCGGAAATTCCGGCTGACTGGGGCTGGGAGCACATCAAGAGCATCCTGACCCACGCCATCATGCCGGTGCTGACGCTGTCCATGGTGCAGGTGGGGGGCTTTCTCATCACCATGCGCAACAACATGATCAACCTGCTGGGGGAGGATTACATCACCATGGCCAAGGCCAAGGGACTCTCCAGCAACCGGGTGATCTTCAACTACGGCGCCCGCAACGCCATACTGCCGAGCGTCACCGCCCTCTCCATGGCGCTCGGGTTCGTCATCGGCGGCTCCCTCATCACAGAGGTGATCTTCAACTATCCCGGCCTGGGTCTGACCCTCTATCAGGGCATACTGGCCCGCGACTACCCGCTCATTCAGGGGCAGCTGCTCATCATGACCATCACCATGCTCAGCTTCAACTTCCTGGCCGACATGCTCTACGTCTTCCTGGATCCCCGTCTGCGTACAGGAGGCAAATAAGATGCATATGCCAACCATGCTCAACATGCTGTTACCGGACAACAAGATGCGTATGCCTACCATCCTCAAGATCTTGTTGGGCAACCGCAAAGCCGCCTGCGGCCTCGCCATCGTGGTTGCCTTCGTGCTGATGGCCATCTTTGCCCCGATCCTGGCCAGCAACGAGCCGACCAAACGGGTGGCTCGCCCCCACCAGCCGCCCAGTGCCGAGTTCGTGATGGGGTCCACCCGCATGGGCCACGATATCTGGGCCCAATTCACCAATGGCGCCCGTATCTCGCTGTTGGTCGGCTTCAGCGCGGGTCTGCTGGTCTGTACCCTGGCGGTCGCCATCGGCATCACCGCCGGTTACTTCGGCGGTCTGGTGGATGAGTGCCTCACCTTCCTGATGAACGTGGTGCTGGTGATCCCCAACCTCCCCTTGCTACTGGTATTGGCGAGCTTTATCGGGGAGGCGTCGCCGACGGTGATTGCCGTGATAATAGGCTTGACCTCCTGGGCCTATGGCGCGCGGGTCATCCGTGCCCAGACCCTGGCGCTACGGGAAAAAGAGTTCGTCATCGCCGCCGAAGTGCTGGGTGAACCGGCCTGGCGCATCATTTTGGTGGAGATACTGCCCAACCTCATCTCCATCATAGGGGTGAGTTTCATCGGCTCCATCATCTACGCCATCGTCACCGAAGCGACCCTGGAGTTCCTCGGGCTCGGCGACCCGACCGTGGTGAGCTGGGGCATCATGCTCTACAACGCCCAGACCTCCAGCGCCATCATGGTGGGGGCCTGGTGGGAGATCCTGGCCCCCTGCTTCGCCATCGCCACCCTGGGTGCGGGCCTGGCCCTGCTCAACTTCGCCATCGACGAGATAGCCAACCCGCAGCTGCGCTCCCACAAAGGGCTCAATCGCTGGAATAAACTGGCCGCTCCGGCCGCAACACCGCTCTGTGCCGCTCAGGAGAAGACAGCATGAACAAACATCCCCTGCTGTCAGTACGCAATCTTTGCGTCGACTACATCACCGAAAATGGCGACGTGCGCGCCGTCAACTCGGTGAGCTTCGATATCAGACAGGGCGAGATCTTCGGTCTCGCCGGTGAGTCGGGCTGCGGCAAGTCCACCGTCGCCTTCTCGGTGGCCCGGCTGCACAAGCCGCCCGCCTACATCAGCGGCGGCGAGATCCTGTTCAAGGGGGAGAACATCCTCCACTACAACGAGGAGCGGCTGCGCTCCTACCGCTGGCAACAGGTGTCGGTGGTGTTCCAATCCGCCATGAACGCCTTGAACCCGGTGCTGCGGATGGAGGAGCAGTTCTGCGACGTGCTGCTGGCCCACAACCCCGGCATGACCCGCGTTGATGCGATCAAGCGCGCCCAGGTGCTGCTGGAGATAGTCGACATACACCCGAGTCGGCTCAAGGATTACCCGCACCAGTTCTCCGGCGGCATGCGCCAGCGGCTGGTGATCGCCATCGCCATGGCGCTCAACCCCGAGCTGCTGATCATGGATGAGCCCACCACGGCGCTCGACGTGGTGGTGCAACGGGAGATTTTGCAGAAGGTCTACGCCCTGAAAGAGCAGTTCAACTTCTCCATTCTGTTCATCACCCACGACCTCTCCCTGATGGTGGAGTTCTGCGATCGCATCGGCATCATGTATGCGGGTGAACTGATAGAGGTCGCCCCCTCCAAAGCTATTTTGACTGCGCCGCTGCACCCCTATACCAAGGGGTTAGGCAACTCCTTCCCGCCCCTGCACGGACCGAAAACCGTGCTGGAGGGGATCCCGGGCACCCCGCTCAACCTGCTGGAGGTGCCGGTCGGCTGCCGCTTTCAGGCCCGTTGCGGCAAGGTGCACGCGCGCTGCCGTCAGGAGTACACAGTCCTCACCGAGATCCGCCCCGGGCAACAGACCGCCTGCCACCTCTATGAAGAGCAGGGGCTGCAACAAGATTCCGTGATCTATCTGGACAAGGCCGCTGGCTGTTAAGGATGTCTGTCATGCAAATCGCCAACACCGATGCACCCATCATCGAAGTCCAGCACCTCTACAAGGACTTCCCCATCAACTCCAATGCCATCAAGAGTGGCAAGATGCGGGCGCTCTCCGACATCACCTTCAATCTGCACCGGGGCCGCGCCCTGGCAGTGGTCGGGGAGTCGGGCTCCGGCAAGAGCACCATCGCCAAAATCATCGCCAAGATGTACAAGCTCAGTGCCGGGCGCATTCTCTATCGCGGCCGGGATCTGGAGGAGTTCAACAAGGGCACTGCCCTGCTGGACTATCGCCAGAGCGTGCAGATGGTGTGGCAAGATCCGTTCGGTTCGCTCAACCCGACCCACACCATCTATCACCACATCGCCCGCCCCCTGCTGCTGCACAGCAAGGTGATCGACAAAAAAGATCTGCCCGACATGGTCTACACCCTGCTGGAGAAAGTCGGCCTCACTCCCGCCAAGGCGACGGCGGCCAAGTACCCCCACCAGCTCTCCGGCGGTCAGCGCCAGCGGGTCAACATCGCCCGCAATCTGGCGGTAGAGGCGCAAGTGGTGCTGGCGGACGAGCCCACCTCCATGCTCGACGTCTCCATTCGCATCGGCATCCTCAACCTGATGGAGCAGATGAAGAACGAGCTCGGCGTCTCCATGCTCTACATCACCCACGACATCGCCACCGCCCGCTATGTGGCGGAAGATCTGGCAGTGATGTACGTGGGTCACATGGTGGAGTGGGGCGAGGTGGACGAGATCCTGCACCACCCGCAGCACCCCTACACCCAGCTGCTCATCTCGGCGGTACCCGACCCCGAGAAGAGCATCCATGCCGAGCTGGAGGGTGGCCGCAAGGGGGAGATCCCGCTCTGGACGCCGGAGTCCTGCGGTTGCCCCTTTGCCGGGCGCTGCCATCAGGCGATGCCCCGCTGCAAGGAGAACCTGCCTGCCATCACCAAGCTTGCCGACAACCACTTCGTGCGCTGCTACCTCTACGAGTGAGGGTGAGCCTTAGACCGGCCGGACAGCACTGTCCGGCCATGGCCTCGATAGGGGGTGACCACAGCCCCGTGATGTGCCTCACCGTCCGTCGGTGAACCACAGGAGTAATACCTTGATGGAACTCTTGATCAATCAGGTGGGCTACGAGTGCGACGGGCACAAGGTCGCCCTCTTGCAAACCTCCCACGCCCATGATCTCGGCGGCTATGTCAGGCTGCAACGCCTCTATGATGGCCAGCTCCTGTTTGAAACCCCGCTGCAAGCAGCTGGCAGCGTCCCCGGCTGGCAGGGCCGCGCTTACTGGCGTGCCGACTTCTCCGCATTCAAGGAGCCCGGTCATTACCGGCTGGAGGCAATAACTGCCCAAGGCATTGTCCGCTCGACCCGCTTTGCCATCGGCCAGGATCTGCTGGCCAGCCGTTGCCTCTCCGACGTCATTCACTACTTCAAGGGGCAGCGCGCCAGCGGCACCTTCGATCGGGCCGACCGCAGCGCCCGCCTGTTTGGCACCGACCAGCACAAAGATGTGCACGGCGGCTGGTTCGATGCCAGTGGCGACATGAGCAAGTACCTGAGCCACCTCTCCTACGCCAACTACCTCAACCCCCAGCAGACCCCCATGGTGGTGTGGGCCCTGCTCAAGTGCCGGGAACTGCTGGCCCCGCGCCGCGATATCGACGGGGTGAACCTCTGCAAGCGACTCAATGACGAAGCGCTGCACGGCGCCGATTTCCTCTGCCGGATGCAGGATGAGTCGGGCTTCTTCTTCATGACCCTGTTCGACAAGTGGAGCAAGGATCCCGCCCAGCGCGAGCTGTGCGCCTATGCCACCCAGCAGGGGATCAAGTCCGCCAACTGGCAGGCGGGTTTTCGCCAAGGGGGTGGCATAGCCATCGCCGCGCTGGCCCGCGCCGCGCGCGAGAGCGTCAGCGGCGACGTCGATGCCAGCCGCTACGCCGAGGCGGCCAGCCGCGGCTACCTGCACCTGCGTGAGTACAACCTCGCCTATCTCGATGACGGGGTCGAGAACATCATCGACGACTACTGCGCCCTGCTGGCGGCGGTGGAGCTGACCCGCACCTTCGGCTCCGAGTGGCTGGCCGAGGCGAGAGCACACGCCAGCAAGCTCTGCGCCCGCCAGCGCATCCATCCGGAGCTGGGTCACTACTGGTCGGCCAACGAGGATGGCTCGCGCCCCTACTATCACGCCGCCGAAGCGGGCCTGCCGGTGCTGGCGCTGCTGGAATATTTAGGCATAGAGCCAGATCAGGGGCGCAAGGCCCGGGTGCAAACGGTGGTGGAGCAGGCGCTGGCCGCCGAGCTGGCGCTGTGCGCCCGGGCGGGCAATCCCTTCTCCCTCGCCCGCCAATATGTGAAAGGGGTGGATGAAGCGCCGCGCGTCAGCTTTTTTATCCCCCACCACAACGAATCCGGTTACTGGTGGCAGGGGGAGAACGCCCGCCTCGCGTCGCTGGCGACCATGGCCTTTGCCGCCGCTCACCACTTCCCCCGCCAGAGCCAGCCGCTGAACACTTACGGCCAGCGCCAGCTCGACTGGATCCTCGGGCAGAACCCCTTCAACGCCTGCATGCTGGCGGGCCACGGCATCAACAACCCCGCCTATACCGCCGGGTATCCCAATGCGCAGGGGGGCATCTGCAACGGCATCACCGCCGGGTTCGATGACGAACATGAGGTGGCCTTTATCCCGCAGGAGTACAAGGATCGGCTGGATCAGAACTGGCGCTGGGGCGAGCAGTGGATCCCCCACGCCGCCTGGTTTGCCCTGGCCATCAGCTGGCAGAGTGCCCTGGGTGATCGAAATGAGCAGGGAGGTCGCCATGATTGAGATGTACAGGAATCGGCTCGATCATAACTGGCACAGGGAAGAACAGCGGATCCTCCATGCAGTCCGGTTTGCCCTGGCCATCAGCTGGCAGAGTGCCCTGGGTGATCGAAATGAGCAGGGAGGTCACCATGATTGAGTACTGGGTCGGGGTCGATGGCGGGGGCACCCACACCCGCGCCCGCATTCGGGATCGGACGGGCAAGCTGCTCGGCGAGGGGCGCGCCGCCGGATCCAATCTGGAGCTGGGCATAGAGGTCGCTCACGCCAATGTGCTGGCTGCCATCGCCAGCGCCCGGATCACTGCCGGGCTCGGCATCGAGAGCGAACAGCTGATGGGGGTCGGGCTGGCACTCGCCTCCGCCGAGCTGGCCGACTGCTACCACGCCATGCTCGCCATGCCGTTCCCTTTTGCGAGCGTGCGGCTCACCTCCGATGCCTTCGGTGCCTGTCTGGGCGCCTTTGGCGGCGAGGATGGGGCCATTCTCATCGCCGGTACCGGCTCGGCCGGGCTCATCTATCGCCACGGCCAGCTTCACACCTGCTCCGGTCGCGGCTTCCCCATCTCGGATCTGGGCAGCGGCGCCTGGCTGGGGCTGCGTGCCATCCAGCAATCCCTGCTCTGCCATGACGGCATCCTGCCCCCCAGCACGCTCGCCATCCGCTTGCTCGATCACTTCAAGCGGGATCAGGCGGAAGTGGTGCGCTGGGCCGCCCGCGCCATTCCGGCAGACTATGGTCACTTTGCCCCCTGGGTGTTCGATGCCGCCAGCGATGGCGACGATCTCGCCAACCAGCTGCTGGACGAAACCTGCACCCAGCTGCATACCCTGCTGGAGGGGATGCAGCAGCTGGGAGCCAGCCAGATTGCCCTGCTCGGCGGCATCGGCATGCGCCTCGCCCCCCGGCTGGCGCACGTTAACCTCGTTCACCCGCAAGCCGATGCACTGGAGGGGGCCATCCTGTTTGCCCAGTCGGAGGCGTTCCCATGTCTGCACTGCTGAGCCTTGTCCAATTCGATCTGCCCGCAGGCGGGGACAGGATCCCCCTCTGCCCGCTTCAGGGGGCGCCCATCTCCGCACTCAGGATCCCTCCCCACGTTGACCAGTACCACAAGGAGATAATCGCCCTGTTTGTTCCCTTAACTCCCTCAGAGGAATTTGCATGTCTGCACCCCTGATCCACACCCAGGTTGAGCGGCACGATGGCGAGGACGTCTGGTTCCGCTTTAGCCTGAGCCAGCTGCCGGCAGCCCACTGGAAGCTCCACTTCTGCCTGGCGCGTCACATAGATCCCGCCTCCCTCGAGGGCGCCATACTGGAACGCCAGAGCGGCAGCTACAAGGTGCTGATCCCGGCGGAAGGGCAACGGGAGCTGCGTTTTTGCTGTCGCAACACCCCCATCAAAAAGATCTCCGACATGCCACGCGGTTTCTTCCTGAGCCTGCCCGAGGCCAGCACAGGCCCCCAGCTGATGCCTGTGGTGCTGGCCGATGAGGATCTTGGCCTGCCGCCAAGCGGGCCCAACGCCCCGGATCTGCCCAAGGTCGAGCCCCTCGCTGGCATAGTGCCCCAGCCGGATCAGCGGGTGCTGCTGGAGGGCAACTTCCGGCTGGCAGAGCGGGCCCATGTCAGCGGGCCCGGGTCGCTTACCACCCTGCTGGACCATTTCAACGAGCTGACCGGGCTCGCGCTGGAACAGGATCATGATGGGGAGATCCGGCTGCTCGAGGAGCCCCTGGCTAGCGAGGCCTATCGCCTCACCATCACGCCGGAAGGGGTGACCATAGCCGCAGCTGGCGAGGCTGGCTGGCGCCACGGTCTGGTGAGCCTGGCACAGTGGTATCTGCAACATGGGGAGAGCCTGCCCTGCATCGAGCTGGTCGATGCCCCCCGCTTTGGCTTTCGCGGCATCTTCCTCGACTGTGCCCGCCACTTTCACACCCTGGCCACCCTCAAGCGCCTGCTCAAGCTGATGAGCCTCTACAAGTTCAACCGCTTCCACTGGCACCTGACCGATGACGAGGGGTGGCGGCTCGAGATCAAGGCCTTCCCGCAGTTGACCGAGCTAGCCGCCTGGCGCGGCCACGATCTGCCTGTGGGGCCCCAGCTCAGCGGCGGCGCCGAACCCTATGGCGGCTACTACACCCAGAGCGAGGTGAAGGAGCTGGTGAGCTATGCCAGTGAGCTCGGCATCACCGTCATTCCCGAGATCGACATTCCGGGCCACTGCCACGCCGCCATCAAGGCGCTGCCGGAGCTGCTAGTGGAAGAGGCTGATCGCTCCCGCTACCGCTCGGTGCAATATTTCGATGACAACGTGCTCAATCCGGCCCTACCCGGCACCTACCGTTTTCTGGAAGCGGTGCTGGACGAGGTGTGCGAGCTATTCCCCGATCCGCAGATCCACATGGGGGGTGACGAAGTGCCGACCGGGGTCTGGACCGGCAGCCCGGCCTGCCAGCAGCTGATGCAACAAGAGGGGTATCAGGATTGCCGTGAGCTGCAGGGCCACCTGCTGCGCCACTGCCAGCAATATCTGGCGGGCAAGGGCAAGCGGATGCTGGGCTGGGAGGAGATATTGCACGGCGACAAGGTGAGCCGGGATGCCACCATCTTTGCCTGGACCAGCTTCCAGGCAGGGCTGGATGCCGCTGCGGCGGGGTATCCCGTGGTGATGGCGCCTGCCCAGCACCTCTATCTGGATCTGGCCTGGAACCAGGATCCCGGCGAACCCGGCCTCTACTGGGCGGGCACCCTCAATCTGGAGCAGGTCTACTCGTGTGACCCTGCCCCAGCCGATTTCCATGCCAGCAATAACATACTCGGGGTGCTGAGCCCCTTGTGGTCGGAACTGGTGACCTCTCGTGACCGCCTCGACTACATGTTGTTCCCGCGCATGCTGGCCACCGCCGAGGTGGCCTGGAGCGACCCCGCCAGCAAGGCGTGGGATCACTTCGCCGCCCGCCTGCCGGGTCAGCTGCAGATCCTCGACCAGCTACAGGTGGGTTACCGAGTGCCACAGAAGTAGCATTACCTTCCTATCTGGCGACCTTTCGGTCGCCTTTTTTACCATCCACCAACAAAAAACCAACTTACCCCTACCATTCATCCACCATTGTTGGCAAAATTCAGCCCCTAATGAAGCCAATCTGGCACACACTGGCAAGCACCTGCAACCACACCCAGATCTGCCACAATAACAACGACAAAACTATCAACAAGAACATCGGAGCGTATTCCTATGGCCCGCAGAGACGCCCATACCCTGGACAGCGAAGTGGAGTTTCCTGCCGACGAACAACTGGTTTCCACCACGGATCTGCGCGGGGTGATCACCTATGCCAACCCCGCCTTCTGCCGCATCGCTGGCTACCCCGTTGAAGAACTGGTCGGCCACAACCACAACCTGGTGCGACACCCCGACATGCCCAAGGCCGCTTTTGCCGATCTGTGGGCTCGCCTCAAGGAGGGCAAGCCCTGGCGCGGCATGGTGAAGAACCGCTGCAAGGATGGCCGTTACTACTGGGTCGACGCCTATGTGACCCCCATCTACGAGGGGGGCATAGTCAGCGGTTACCAGTCGGTACGCTGCAAACCGGAACCCCAGCTCAAGCGAGTCGCTAACCAGACCTATCAGGCTCTGCTCAAGGCGGAGCGCGGCTCGACCAGCAGCCTTCCCTCATTCAGCCACGTACGCCTGCCGGTGCTGGGCCTGCTGTTGCTCGGCTTGCTCGGCTGGGCCTTTGTCAGCAAAGGCGCCATGGCAGCCCTGCTGATGCTGCTGCCCCTGCTGCTCATAGGTGGCGCTTACTGGCGCGAGCTCTTTACGCTGCCGCTCTATCTGCAGCAGCTCGGCCGCGAATACGACAGCCTGACCCGGCTGGTTTACTCGGGCGACGGCCCCGGCGCCATCGCCGACTTTCACATCAAGATGCTGCAGGCCCGCATCCGTACCGTGCTGGGCCGGGTCAACGATGCAACCCACCCCCTGCAGACCCTGGCCACCAACCTGAAACAGGCGTCCCATCAGGCCTGCCTCGACATCAACGAGCAGAATGCCCAGACCCAGCAGATGGCTGCCGCCATGACCCAGATGGCCAGCACGGCCCACGAGATCGCCCACAACATTCAGGACTCCAACGGTCAGGTCAACGAGGCTCGCAGCCGCTGCGAACACACCAACCAACAGCTGAGCCAGACAGAACAACGCATCGAGCAGCTCGCCAAACAGGCGGAGCTGGCGTTCAACTCGGCGGTGGAGCTGGCCAGCGAATCGGAGCGGATCGGCAGCGTGATGGGCGAGATCCAGGGCATAGCCGACCAGACCAACCTGCTGGCCCTCAACGCAGCCATCGAGGCAGCGCGGGCCGGTGAGCAAGGCCGCGGCTTTGCTGTGGTGGCCGACGAGGTGCGCACCCTGTCGACTCGCACCCACAAGGCAACCGAGCAGATCCAGGGCAGCATACATCAGATCCTGCACACCCTGGGACGCTGGAAGGGGATGATGCAGGAGAACCTGCAACAGACCCGGGAGTGCGCCGAGATGACCCGCCAGGGCGCCAGCAGCCTGCTCTCAGTGCTGGAAGAGATAGAGCTGGTCACGGAACACTCCACCCAGATAGCCGCCGCCGCCGAGCAGCAGCAGGCGGTGGTAGAGGAGATCAGCCGCAACATCAACCAGATCTCCCAATACTCCCACGCCAACAGCCAGAAGATGCAGGAGGTCGACAACTCGAGTCAGGAGCTACTGGAGCGAGCCAGACAGCTCAAGGGGCTCAGCCAGACCTTTGGTTGAAGCGGTTGTCACCGCAACAACAGAAGCGCCACAATGGCGCTTCTGTTGTTTCTGATGAGTCATGACCGATGAGAATGGAGCCAGCCCCTGCCCCACTGAGCAAAGTTGCCCGCATCGAGGCGATCCTCGCCCTGATCCCGGCCGGCAAGGTGGTCAGCTATGGTCAGGTGGCAGATCTGGCGGGACTACCCGGTCGGGCCCGGCTGGTAGGCAAGGTGCTGCGGGAAACGGACAAGGTGCTGCCCTGGCATCGCGTGCTAGGTGCAAGCGGCACCATTTCACTGCCAAAAGGGTCGACAGGCTTTGCGCTGCAGACGGGGCGATTGCTGCAAGAGGGGGTGCCCGTGATCGGCGGGCGGGTAAAGATGCGGGAGTGGCAATGGCAGCCCGACCTGGCCGAGCTGCTATTCCTCATTCCCTTTTAAGCCGGGGCGTCACGGCCTCTCATGACCCTCTGCTGAGCCAAAAAGCGGCCATGACTGCTTGCCTCCAGGTACATCACAGCGAGAGAGGAGCCAGGATCTCGTCGCTGCGCACCTGCACAGGTATGGTTTCATACTCCCGTTGCAGCAACACCAGCAGACTCTGCCTGTCCACCTCCAGCACATAGGCAGTCCCTTCCCGGGTCAGACAGGTCATTCCCGGCCGGATCTCGTTAATCTCCATCACAACCTCCATGTACAGCGCTGCCATCCTTGCAGCCGTTTCAGTATACCGTCATCTCCCAACAAAAAGGCCCCAGCAAGGGGGCCTCTTTCATCATAGTGTGAACTACGCGCCATCAGGCCTTCTTCGATTTGGCCAGGCTCTCCTGCCACTTGCCGTTGTCGTAGTGCGCCGTCCAGCCCGTTGCCTTGCCGTTGACCTCTGTCATCACGTACTGCTCCTTGGTCTTGCGACTAAAGCGAACGATGGAGGCATTACCGTCAGGATCTGACGCCGGGGCGTCAGCCAGGTACTGGTGCTTGGGCGAGAGGCGATCTTTGAAGCGCTTGAGCTCTTCCACCAGGGGCGCACGGGTCTCGCGGGATTTCGGGAAGTTGCTGGCGGCGAGGAACAGGCCGGCCGCCCCGTCACGCAGCACAAAGTGTGCATCGGACTGGGTGCACTTGAGCTCGGGCAGCGGCACCGGATCTTCCTTCGGTGGCGCTATATCGCCATTTTTCAGGATCTTGCGGGTGTTCTTGCAGGTCTCACTGGTGCAGCCCATGTACTTGCCGAAGCGGCCGTTCTTGAGCTGCATCTCGGATCCGCAGCGATCGCACTCTATGCTCGGCCCTTCGTAGCCCTTGAGCTTGAACTGGCCCTTCTCGATCTCGTAACCATCGCAATCCGGGTTGCGGCCACAGACGTGCAGCTTGCGGCTGTCGTCGATGATGTAGGCGTCCATGGCGGTGCCGCAGACACCGCAGCGGTGCTTGGCGCGCAGCGCTTCGGTTTCGGCTTCGTCACCGTCGGTGGCGGAGACAAATTCGTCGGCGGAAACCAGATTGATGGTTTTCTTGCAGCGCTCTTTCGGCGGCAGGGCATAGCCGGAACAGCCGAGGAACACGCCGGTGGTGGCAGTACGAATCCCCATCTTGCGACCGCAATCCGGACAGTCGATGTCGGTCAGAACCATCTGGTTGGCACGCATGCCCCCCTCTTCCGCGCCCCGATCCGCTTTTGCCAGCTCCTGGGTAAACTCTTCGTAGAAGGCGTCCAGCACCTTCTTCCACTCCAGGCTGCCTTCGGCGATGCCATCGAGCTTGTCTTCCATCTTGGCGGTGAACTCGTAATTCATCAGCTCGACGAAGTTTTCCACCAGACGGTCGGTGACGATCTCGCCCATCTTCTCGGCGAAGAAACGGCGGCTCTCGACCCGCACATAACCACGATCAACGATGGTGGAGATGATGGAGGCGTAGGTAGACGGACGGCCGATGCCGCGTTTTTCCAACTCGCGTACCAGGGCGGCTTCGGTGAAGCGCGCGGGCGGCTTGGTGAAGTGCTGGCGCGGATCCAGCTTGATCAGTTTGAGCAACTCGCCCACGGTCACCGCCGGCAGCTGGCTGTCTTCGCCCTTGCGACCCATGGGCGGCAGCGCCTTGGTCCAACCGGCGAAGCGCAGAGTACGGCCACGGGCCTTGAGTTCGAACTCGCCCGCCTTGACGGTCAGGGTGGAGGAGTCGTACTGGGCCGGGGTCATCTGGCAGGCCACAAACTGGCGCCAGATGAGATCATACAGACGCATGGCATCCGGCTCCATCCCTTCCAGCAGCTCGGCCGTGACCAGCACGCTGGAGGGACGGATCGCCTCGTGGGCCTCCTGGGCGCCAGCCTTGGAGCCATAGAGATTCGGCTCGCTCGGCAGATAGGTGGCACCATACTGCTCGCCGATATATTCACGCACCGCTTCAACCGCCTCTTTGCTGAGGTTGGTGGAGTCGGTACGCATATAGGTGATGTAACCCGCTTCATAGAGACGCTGGGCCATCATCATGGTCTTCTTCACCCCGAAGCTCAGACGGGTAGAGGCCGCCTGCTGCAGGGTGGAGGTGATGAAGGGCGCGGAGGGCTTGGAACCGGTCGGCTTGTCTTCCCGATTCACTACCTTGTAGTCGACCCCTTCCAGGGCAGCCACGGCGGCAAAGGTCTCGGCCTGGGTGACCGGCTTGAAGTCGGCGCCGTTACGGCTGACCACTTCCATGCGCAGGGAGGCATGTTCACCGGTCAGCAGGTCGGCGTTGAGATCCCAGAACTCCACCGGCACGAACGCCTTGATCTCGCGCTCTTTATCGACGATGAGGCGCACCGCAACAGACTGCACCCGACCGGCGGAGAGGCCGCGAGCCAGTTTCTTCCACAGCAGCGGGGAAACCATGTAGCCCACCACCCGATCGAGGAAACGGCGGGCCTGCTGGGCGTTGACACGGTGGATGTTCAGCTCGGATGGCTGGGCAAACGCCTCCTGAATCGCAGTCTTGGTGATCTCGTTGAACACCACCCGCTTGTAGCGGCTGTCGTCACCACCGATGATCTCGCGCAAGTGCCAGGCGATCGCCTCTCCCTCTCTATCCAAGTCGGTTGCGAGATAGATGGTGTCGGCCTTGGCGGCCAGACTTTGCAATTCACTGACCACTTTCTCTTTGCCGGGCAAAATCTGGTAGTTGGCCTGCCAGCCTGCGGCCGGATTGATCCCCATCCGTGAGAACAGGGCATTGCGATCCTTGGCAGCCTTCTCTGATTCGCTCAGCTTGATGCCGCGAATGACAGGTTTTTTGGGCTCGTTGCTGGCGCTGCCACTGGTGGGCAGATCGCGAACATGACCGACGCTGGATTTCACCACGTAGTCCTTGCCCAAATATTTGTTGATGGTCTTGGCCTTGGCCGGAGACTCCACTATGACCAGTGATTTGCCCATGCTGTAACTATTATCCTCATTGCACCCGACGGGGTTGGTGTGCGGTTTTGTGGGGCTGTATAAGAGATTTGACGCGAAAAAGCAATCTTGTGAGCAAATTAGCTCACCCTCTCGAACCACCTGACCTCTTTATTTATTAATGCGAAGCCGAGCCGCGGGAAGCAACCGCTTTTTTATTTTTATGCTATATCCACCCCCTTTTTATATTTGAAATGACATAACCAACCGCTCTTGTAACATAACAAACCACTTTGGTTATCAGCTTGTTACAAAAGACAAAATCTCATTATAATGGCTGAATCCCGCAGCTTTGTGCGCGGAAGGAACCGCTACCCATATAAAAATCGAAAGGATGTACTCAATGAAGCACTTCGAGGTCAACTTCGACGGACTGGTCGGCCCGACCCACAATTATGCCGGCTTGTCCTATGGCAACGTCGCCTCCCAGAGCAACGCCAAGGAGGCGTCCAATCCGAAGGAAGCGGCCAAGCAGGGGTTACGCAAGATGAAAGCGCTGACCGAGCTTGGCATGACCCAGGGGGTGCTGGCACCGCAGGAGCGGCCGGATCTGGCCACCCTGCGCCGCCTCGGCTTCACCGGCAGCGATGCCAGCGTGCTGGCCCAGGCCGCCAAACAGGCTCCCGCCGTGCTGGCTGCCTGTTATTCAGCCTCCAGCATGTGGACCGCCAACGCCGCCACCGTCTCCCCGAGTGCCGATACCCAGGATGGCCGCATTCACTTCACCCCCGCCAACCTGACCAACAAGTTCCACCGTTCCCTCGAACCCGAGGTGACAGGTCGCATACTGCGCGCCGTGTTCAACAACGATCGTCACTTCTATCACCACCAGCATCTGCCGGAGAACGACCACTTCGGTGACGAGGGCGCCGCCAACCACACCCGCTTGTGTCGTGCCTACGGCGAGTCCGGGGTCGAACTGTTCGTCTATGGCCGCAGTGCCTTCGACGTCTCCCAGCCCGCCCCCAAACGCTACCCGGCCCGCCAGACCCTGGAGGCCAGCCAGGCCATCGCCCGTCTGCACGGTTTGAGTGAAGAGAGCGCCGTCTTCATCCAGCAAAATCCGGATGTGATCGATCAGGGGGTGTTCCACAACGACGTGATCGCGGTGGGCAACCAGAACGTGCTCTTCTTCCACCAGCAGGCCTTTCTCAACACGGCGTCAGCGCTGGCCGAGGTGCGCACCAAGTTCGGCGAGGGCGAATTGCACTTCATCGAGGTGCCGACCAATGAGGTATCGCTGCAGGATGCGGTGAAATCCTATCTGTTCAACACCCAGATCCTCACCCTGCCGTCCGGCGAGATGGCCATCATCGCCCCCACCGAGTGTCGTGACAATCCGGCCGTATCGGCCTACCTCGGCCAACTCCTCGCCCAGGGCACCCCCATCAAACAGGTGCACTACATGGACGTGAAACAGAGCATGCGCAACGGTGGCGGCCCTGCCTGCCTGCGGCTGCGGGTCGCCATGAACGATCTCGAACTGGCGGCGGTCAACCCGGCCTGCCTCATCAACGACAGCCAGTTCACCCGGCTGGATCTGTGGGTGGATCGCCACTACCGCGACAGCCTGGCGCTGGACGATCTGCGCGACCCGGCGCTGGTGCAGGAGTCCCGCACCGCCCTGGACGAACTGACCCAGATCCTCAAACTCGGCTCCGTCTACCCCTTCCAGCGCTGAGTCGCTGGATAGCAAAAGCCGGGCAAATGCCCGGCTTTTTCATGTCAGTGGTGCAAGCGAGGCCTCAGCGCCAGGGGCTCTGCTGCCACAGCCGGCCGAGGCTCGACTCCAGCGCCAGGGCCGCCTGCTGGCCCAGTTTCTGGGTCAGGCTCTTTGGCTTGCGATAGCTGATGCCGACCACCTTGTGATGGCTGGCCTGGGCCAGCAGGTAGTCGTCACTGGTGCAGAGAGTATCCACCAGCCCCAGCCCCTTGGCCTGGCTCGCCAGCCAGTGCTCTCCCGTGGTGACACTGTCTATGTCGAGGTTGGGTCTGTGCTCGGCCACGAACGCCTTGAACCGCTCGTGGATGGCGCCCAGCTCCTCACGAAACTTCTCCCGCCCCAGATCGTCGTTCTCACCGAACATGGTGATGGTGCGCTTGTACTGGCCAGCGGTGTGCATCTCGAATTCAATGTCGTGCTTTTTCAAGAGCTTGTTGAAGTTCGGCAGCTGGGCTATCACCCCGATGGAGCCGACGATGGCAAAGGGCGCCGCCAGGATCTGATCTGCCACGCAGGCCATCATGTAACCGCCGCTCGCCGCCACCTTGTCGATGGCAACGGTGAGTTTGATCCCCTTGTCGCGCAGTCGCTGCAGCTGGGATGCGGCCAAGCCATAGCCATGCACCACACCGCCACCGGATTCAAGGCGCAGCAGCACCTCGTCACCGGACTGGGCGACCCCTATCACGGCACTCACCTCTTCCCGCAGGGAAGCCACCTCTTTGGCGTCCATGCTGCCGTTAAAATCGAGTACAAACAGCCGGCTGCGCTCGTCTTCGGTCCTGGCACGGGCCTTGTGTTCGGTCTTGCGATCCTTCTCCAGCAACTTGCGTCCGGCCTTGCCGGCCAGCGCCGCCTGCAACTGGTAGCGCCCCTGCTCCAGCTCGCTGGAGAGATCGGTCACCACCAGCTCCCCCTTGCGGGATTTCGGCTGACGGCTGCTGATCACCATCAAAATGACGGCCGCGATAGCCAGCAGTAAGGTGAGGGTCTTGGCCAGAAACAGCCCATATTCAGTCAAAAATGCCACTTGATGCTCCGCTCAGTGTTCGAATTTTTCACATTCTAGGGAGTTTGCCGGGCTCGCGCAAAAACTCTGCGACAGTGGCTCAAAAAACACACTCTTTAATCACAACCCCTCTATTTTCTTCACATTTTTGCCGTCTCATACTGGTCAAATGCCGTGCGGGGTCAGTACACTGGCTCTTCTATATACCGCGATACCGCGCGCATCTGCCACGAACGTGTTAACAGGAGTTGTCATGCTCGATTATCAGGCCCCCCGGGATCTGCTCAAGCACAAGGTCATTCTGGTCACAGGTGCCGGTGACGGCATAGGCCGCGAAGCCGCTATCACCTATGCCGCCCACGGCGCCACCGTGATCCTGCTCGGCCGCACCAGCGCCAAACTTGAGGCTGTTTATGACCAGATTGAGGCCGCCGGTTATCCGCTGCCCGCCATAGTGCCGGTGGACTTGAAAGGCGCTACCGCCGCCCACTACCGTGGCATGGCCGAGACCTTCGAGCAGCAGTTTGGCCGCCTCGACGGTGTATTGTTCAACGCCGGCCTGCTTGGCACCCTCTCCCCCTTCGAACACATCCAGGAGAAGGAGTGGGACGAGGTGATGCAAGTCAACGTCAAATCCGAGTTCCTGCTGACCCAGGCGCTGCTGCCGCTGATCCGCCAGACCGCCCAGACGCACGGTGAGGCCTCCATCGTGTACACCTCCTCCAGCGTGGGCCGCAAGGGCCGCGCCTACTGGGGCACCTACGCCATCTCCAAGTTCGCCATCGAAGGCATGATGGAAGTGCTGGCCGACGAGCTGGAAAACACGGCGGTGCGGGTCAACACCCTCAACCCGGGCGGTACCCGCACCAAGATGCGTGCCAGCGCCTTCCCGGCAGAGGATCCCCAGCAGCTCAAGACGCCGGCCGATCTCATGCCGCTCTATCTCTATCTGATGGGGGCCGACAGCCGTGGCAAAACCGGCCAGACCTTTGTGGCCCAGCCCAAATAAATCAACAAAATAACCGGAACCCTGCGCCACATGGGGTTAAATTCAATAGGGTGCCGCCGGCACCCTATTGAAGGCCCTTACCACATACGATCCCTGATCAGGTTGAAATATGTTTCGTCCCAAGAGCACGTTTGAGCAATGGCGGATCTTTCAGGCCGTGGTGGACCATGGCGGTTATGCCCAGGCCGCTGAAGCACTGAACAAGAGCCAATCCTCTCTCAATCATGCGGTGGCCAAGCTGCAGCAGAGTCTGGGGGTGCCTCTGCTGGCAGTGAGGGGGCGCAAGGCAGTATTAACCCCCGCGGGGGAGATATTCCTCAAGCGGGCGCGTCAGCTCAGCCAGCAGGTGGAAGAGCTGGAGAACCTGGCCAACAACCTGGAGCGGCAGTGGGAGCCGCAGGTCAACCTCTATGTTTCCGTGCTGCAACCACGGGAGCGACTCTATCGGGCGCTGGCCCATTTCTATCCCCGCAGCCGGGGCTGCCGCGTCAATCTGCACGAACGCATTCACTGCCACTTCAACGCCCTGCAAGTGGGGGATCTCATGCTCTCCGAGCACCTTCCCCAGGATCGTACCGGCCTGCCGCTGGACGAGGTGTGCCTGCTGCCGCTCTGCTCGGCCAAGCATCCCCTCGCCGCCCTGGTAGGACCCGTCTCGACTGACGAGCTTGCCAGTCACAACCAGATCAGCCTGCATCCCCCCATTCACCGCTCGGTGGACTGGAATGATGCGGATGACACCGGCTGGAAAGCGACCCACTATCACGAAGTGATAGCCATGCTAAAACTCGGCCTCGGCTATGCCTGGCTGCCCCGCCATCTGGTGCAGCAGGAGCTGGTCAGCGGCGTCTTGGTGCCACTGGATCTGGCCAGTGGCAACGAGCGCCATCTCTATACCTATCTGCTGACCCCGTCAGCGGATTCGCTGGGTCCGGCCACCGAGCTGCTGCTACGTTGCCTGCGCAACGAATATCAGACCGGTAACAACAAATAAGCCCAAGCCGTCAGGCGGCCAGCGCCACCCATCGCCAATTGGTCACAGACCCGCCTCACACATTGGGCACCCGCCAGCAGGCGCCCAGTGCCGCCAGCGCCAGCGCCGTGGCCACCATGAAGACCCCGTGAAAACTCCAGATCTCGGCCACAGTCCCCGCAATGGCCCCCGCCATGATGGAGCCGGTACGTATGCTATTGGCAAACAGGGTGGTCGCCACCCCGGCGCGCCCCGGCATCAGATCCTGGAAGTAGGACATGCCGATCCCGGCGACTATGCCGATGAAGATGGCGTTGAGCAGTTGCAACGCGATGAGCGCAGACTGACTCGACAGGGTGACCAGCCCCGCATAGAAACCCACCCCGGCCAGCACCGCCACCAGCATCATGGGACGCTTGCCGAAGCGCTGGGTGTAGTAGCCGGCCAGCAGCATGAAGGGGATCTCGAGGGCCGCCGCCGTGCCCATCAGCACACCGGCCAGCTTCTCCTCCAGCCCCAGCTCGCGGGTGATGTAAAGCGGCATGTTGATGAGGTACATGCTGTTGCAGGTCCACATCAGGGTGGAGGCAATGAACAGCGCCCGCACAGAAGGGTCTCGCCAGCTGCTGACCCGCTCCACCTCGCTGTTTGGCGTGGGCAGCGGCAGGGAGGGCAGCCAGCGCCACACCACGAAGGCACAGATCAGGTAGGCCAGGGCGGAGGCGAGATACATCACCTCGAAGCCATAGCCGATGGCCAGCGCAAAGGCGATGGGGGGGCCGATGACCCAGGCCAGGGAAAACTGGGCCCGCAACACAGAGCTGAACATGTCTGCCCGCTTGTTGCGGCTGTCGGCATATTCCCGTGCCAGGGCAAACAGCTGGGGACTGGCGGTGGCCGCCAGACTCGCCAGCAAGACCCCCAGGCTCACCAGCAGCCAGTAGTTGCGATTCCAGGCGAACAACAGGGAGAGCACCACCCCCGCGAAGCAGCAGCGCAGGATCAGCCGCTTGCGATCCCCCTTGCTGTCGGAGCGGTGGCCGAGCCACTGGCTGATGAGGATCCCGACCACGGCGTTGACCGTGTAAAACAGTCCGACCAGCAAGGGGCGAACCTGCACCTCTTCGGCCAGAAACAGGCTCAAGGTTGGCACCTGGAGCGCGACTGCCACACCAGTTATAAAGGTCACGGCCAAAAAAGAGAGGGAAACGGGATCCGATCTCCTCAGCGCGGCGGTCAACAAGCTCATAGGATTACCACTGATTGGGGGCAAGAAAACGGGCCAAAATTCGGCAAGTACATGAAATAGCGTTGCTTATTTTATGTCATGAACAAGAGTCACCTCAAGGCTTGCGACCCCGCGCCCGACCCCGTACATTGAAAGCCCACTGCCCAGCATAAGGATTCCACATGTTTGATTTTGACCGGGAAATAGATCGTCGCGACACCATGAGTCTGAAATGGGACAAGTACAAAGGACAGGACGTGCTGCCCATGTGGGTAGCCGACACCGACTTTGTCTCGCCGCCTGCCGTCGTCGAGGCCCTCACCCAGCGGGTCGCCCACGGCATCTTCGGTTACTCGCGCCCCTCTGCCCGGCTGATCGAACTGATCATAGCGCGTCTGGCCAGCCGCTACGGCTGGACCATCCAGCCGGAGTGGCTCATCTTCCTGCCCGGTGTGGTACCCGGCCTCAACCTGGCGTGCAAGGCATGGAGCCAGCACGGTCGCGGTATCATCACCCCCAAACCGGTCTACTACCCCTTTCTGCAGGCACCCGGGTTCAACGATCGCCCCCTGCTCACCGTCCCCATGGTGGAAGAGGCCGGTCGCTGGGTGCTGGATCTGGAGGAGCTGGAGCGTCAGGCCCCGGCGGCGGATCTGCTGCTGCTGTGCAACCCGCACAACCCGGGCGGTACCGTGTTTACCCGCGAAGAGCTCAAGGCCATCGATGCCATCGCCGAACGACACAATCTGGTCGTCTGCTCGGACGAGATCCATTGCGATCTGCTGCTCGACAAGCAGGCCCGTCACATTCCCTACGGCGCCATCAGCCCGGCAGCCGCCGAGCGCTCGGCCGTGATGATGGCACCGAGCAAGACCTTCAATATCGCGGGCCTGTGCTGTGCCTTCGCCGTGGTGCCCAACGCCCGCCTGCGCCTCAAGCTGCAACAGGCGATGCGCGGCATCAGCGCCGACGTCAATCTGCTGGGCTTCGTGGCGGCCGAGGCAGCCTATGAGGGAGGCGAACCCTGGCTCTGCGAACAACTCGACTACCTGGCCGCCAACCTCATGCTTATCGAACAGGCTGTCGCCCGCTGGCCCGGCGTCAAGCTGGCTCGCCATCAGGCCACCTACCTTGCCTGGATTGACGTCAGTGCGCTCGGGCTCGAGGATCCCATCACCTTCTTCGAACAGGCGGGGGTTGGGCTCTCCCCGGGCGCCCAGTTCGGCGATGGCCAGTTCGTACGGTTCAACTTCGGCTGCACCCGGGCAAGGCTGACCGAGGCGCTGGCCCGGATGGAGAAAGCGATCCAGACTCGCATCTGATAGCAATAGGGTATATTTTTGCGGCTGAATCTCAGCTGCACCGACCGCCGCCATAAGCGATGAGGGCGGGTCTGAATGGCACATGCCATGCAAACCCGGCTCTGTGCTGAACAGCGGCAGGCCGTGATGTCAGACGGGATGGGCTTGACCCATCCTTTTTATCAGCCATTAATCCGGTTAATTATGTTGCCAAGCGCCCTGCACCACCTGTCGACCCTGTCTCGTTTCGCCCTGCCCTTGCTGGCAGCCGCCCTGGTGTTGCCCCTGCACGCCACTACACCATCCTATCTCACCATAGGCACAGGGGCGCTCAACGGCGTCTACTATCCCGCAGGAGGGGCCATCTGCCGCCTGCTGAACGCAGATAGCGCCAACCACGGACTGCACTGCGCCGTGCAGAGCACCTCGGGCTCCCTCACCAACCTGAAGGAGCTGAACCAAGGGAAAATCCAGCTGGTGCTGGTGCAATCGGATGTGGTGCATCATGCCGCCAAGGGCACAGGCCCCTTCGTGGGCCAGCCACCCAACGACCGGCTTCGCAGCCTGTTTCGACTCCATCAGGAGTCGCTGACCCTGATCGCCAGTGCCAACAGCAACATCAGCACTCTGACCGACATCGAAGGCAAACGGGTCGATCTGGGCAATCCGGGTTCGGGAGAGCGCGTGACCAGCCAGGCCCTGCTCGATGCCATGGGCTGGCAGGAGAGCAGCTTCGCCCCCGTCATTCCCTCCTCCATCAACAACCGGCTGGAAGGACTCTGCGATGGTACCCTGGACGCCGCCTTCATGGTGGCGGGCCATCCCAATCAGCGCATAGGGGATCTGACCGGTCGCTGTCAGGCACGCATCATCCCCATCGAGGGGGAGCAGATCGATCGTCTGCTCAAGACGCTCCCCTATTATCAGCGCAGCCACATCAGCGCCAATCTCTACCCGGGACAGCCCAGCGACGTCAACACCTTCGCCGTCACCGCCGAACTGATTGCACTGGACAGCCTGCCAGACACAGAGGTGCGCACTGTGCGCGACGTGCTGACCGCACGGCTCAAGCAGTTCACCCGTCTGCATCCGGCGCTGACCCCCCTCACTCTGGACTCCATGCAGGCAAAGGCTGAGGTACCGCACCACCCGGGCATGGAGGATACCGTCCTGCCGCCGCCATCACTCATCCCCGAATCCCTGACCCCTGAGGAGTCAGCAGGCTCGGCGGCGACGGCAACCCAGGCAGCCCAGTCGGCGACGCAGACCACCGGGGATGGCGCAGCAGCACAAACCACAACCTCAGAGGCATTGGCAACCCAGCCCACTGCGGTAGAGTCCGTCTCGACCGCCCAGGCCACTCAGGCTGTGACTGTGGACGCCCCCTCGGATGCAGTGGCCACGCAAACCGTGACGACGGATCCACCCTCGGCCGCAGTGGCCACGCAACCCGCCTCGTCCGCACTTGGCTCGGCGCCAGCCGATACGCAAGGGGGGGCGCCCAGTGCCACCAATGGCAGCGACGGCGTGCACCAGCCCCTGCCTGCCACCCCTTCGGCAAGCGTGCCCGTCCAGTAATCTCACGCACCACTTACGAAAGAGGCCACCTGTCAGGGTGGCCTCTTCTTTTGCATTGCTCCTGCGGCCTTGCTCTGTGGCGACTCATACACGACACGGGTCGCCACACAGCTGCCGAGCGGTATCTCCCCTTCCGGCCCAGTCCAACCGGGTCAGGTGCCCGCCATGAACGGTCTGCCTATCCTGCCGGATCTTGTCAGCCTGCGGCCTTGGGCGCCGCTTGATGGCGGGCGTCGGGCTGCAATATCTCCTCCTCCACCCAGTGCAGCAGCTGTTTGATAGCCCGCGACAACACCTGATTCTGACGCACCACATAGCCCAAGCTGGTGCCGGGAAAATCGGTCAGACGGGCCACGGGGGCAGTGAGCTTGAGGCGCGGGTGGAGCGAGAAGTCCGGCACTATGGCCACCCCGAAACCCGCCTCGGCCCAGTCGAGCTGGGCATCCACGCTGCCGACCTCCATGATGCGGCAGGTAGGCAAACCGAGCAGGGGCAAAGAAGGGTCTATCAGCGCCCGGGTGCGGGTATCGTGGCCGAGCAGGATCAGGGTCGGCTCATCAAGGGGGTCGCTCTCTCCCGCCTTCGCCCGCGCCTGCCAGCGGGCCAGCCCGTGTCCCAGCGCACACCAGGTCACCTGCTGCAACTCGGTATAGAACAGCGGTTCGCTGCGCTTTTGCGCCATCACGAAGCCAAGATCCGCCTTGCCGGCCCTGACCAGCTCGGCCGCCTGATCCGAGGTGGTATTGAACAGGGTGAGATCGATGCCGGGAAAGGCCTGCTTGAAGCGCTGGAACGGCTGGATCAGCAGCAGACGGGAGATGATGTCGCTGGCGGCGATGGCGAGCGTGCCCTGGCTCAGCTGGTTGAGGGCATTGAGATCGGACTGGCACAGCAGCAGCTCGTTGATGGCCCGCTCGGCGCTTTGCAGCAGTCGCTCACCGGCCTGGGTCAGCCGAAACGGGCTGCGTTCAATCAGCTTGACCCGGGTGGCCTGCTCCAGGTTCTTGAGATGCAGGCTGACGTTGGGCTGGGTCATGTGCAATTCGGTGGCGGTCTGGCCAAAGTGCTGCAGGCGGGCCAGGGTAACGAAGGTGTGCAGCCAGTGAATATCCAGCATGGGGATCCTCTTGTTTTTCCACATCTGCGCCCATGACGCGGGCCAGCGCGGCAATACGGGGCGTCTTGCCGGTAAATTCGCCACAATTATATGGTTTTCTTATTGGAATTATAAAGATAATTAATTTTTCTAATCCGCCGCAGCCTCCTAGGATGGACGCCTAACGTCTTAGGAGAAAGAGTCATGTCGTCTATCGTAGTCGTAGGTGCTAACTGGGGTGATGAAGGCAAAGGCCGCATCGTCGATTATCTGGCAGGTCAATCCGCCGCCAGCATCCGTTTTCAGGGCGGCAACAACGCCGGCCACACCGTCGTCAACGACTTGGGCACCTTCAAGCTGCACCAGTTGCCGAGCGGCGTATTCAACCCGGAGTGCCTGGTTGTCCTCGGCCCTGGCATGGTCATCAGCCCCGAGCCGCTGACCCGCGAGCTGGCTGAAGTGAACGCCGCCGGCGTGACCCCGAAACTGGCCATCTCTGATCGCGCCACCTTCTGTCTGCCGATCCATGCGCTGGAAGATACCCTGGAAGAAGTCCGTCTGGGTGATGGCGCCTATGGCTCCACCCGTCAGGGCATAGCCCCGGCTTACGGTGATCGGGTCATGAAAAAAGCGATCCTGGTCGGCTGGCTGAAGCAGCCAGAGGTGCTGGTTGAGCGCATCCAGTTCTTCCTCGACTGGAAACTGCCGCAGCTCAAAGCCCTCTACCCGAGCTTCGAGTTCAGCCAGACCGCCCAGGAAATGGCCGATTGGCTGCTGGAAGTCTCCGCCCCCTGGATCGACGCCGTCTGCAACGTCAGCGAGCCGCTCAAGGCCATCCAGGCCCAGAACGGCACCCTGCTGTTCGAAGCCCAGCTGGGCGCCGGCCGTGACCTCATCTACGGTGAGTACCCCTGGGTGACCTCTTCCCACGTTTCCGGCGCCTACGCCGGTATCGGTGGCGGCCTGCCGGCTCTGCGCCCCGAGCGCGTGATTGCCGTGGCCAAGGCGTTCAGTACCTCTGTCGGTACCGGCACCCTGATCACCGCCATGGAGAATCAGGAAGAGTTCCGCAAGTTCGCCAACGAGTTCGGTGCCACCACCGGCCGTCCCCGTGACATCGGCTACTTCGACGCCGTTGCCACCAAGCAGGGTCTGGAGATCCAGGCCGCCAACGAGATCGCCCTGACCAAGCTGGACTGCCTCTCCGGCATGCCGGACCTGAAGATCTGCGTGGCCTACGAAGGCGCCAACACCGAGAACCCCATCTGGCCGCAGACCGCCGGTCTGAAGCCGGTGTACGAGTCCATGGAAGCCTGGAGCGAAGACATCTCTCACATCCGCAAGTTCGAAGACTTGCCCAAGGCTGCCCAGCACTATGTGCTGCGCATCGAAGCCCTGCTGGGTGTGCCGGTTCCCATGGTCTCCGTCGGCCCGGGCCGCGAGCAGATGATACTGCGCTAAGCTCCCTGCGCAGCTGCCAGCAAGATGTCAAAACCGGCCTCACAGAGGCCGGTTTTTTTATGGCCACCTCACCATAAGCTGACCGCCGAGGGACGGGCGGGAACGGGCCCCATCCGCGAGAACGACACCCGGCGACAGGCGCCATACAGGGGCTTCATCTGGAGAGCTCCCACCTCTGTATGCTCTATCGCAACCTTCTGAAACAGGAAGGCGGCTCCCCACTAGCGCAGGGAATAACGCAACAAAAAGGCCTCCGCAAGGGAGGCCTTTCTTATGGCAGTGCCGGGCTGAGATGGCAGTCACGGCTTACTTGACGGTCACCCGGGCAAACTTGCGCTTGCCAACCTGATAGACGGCGGTACCGGCACCTACCAGTGCCTTGCCATCTTCCAGCTTTTCGCCGTCAACCTTGACCGCGCCCTGCTTGATCATCCGCAGTGCTTCGGAGGTGGTGGCCACCAGATCGGCATCCTTGAGCAGGTTGGCGATGGCCAGCCCTTCGCCTTCCAGCGCCAGTTCGACCTCCGGCATCTCGTCCGGCATGGCGTTCTTGGAGAAGCGCTGGGTGAAATCTTCGTGGGCCGCTTCGGCTGCCGCTTCGTCGTGATAGCGGGAGATGATCTCTTTGGCCAGCCAGATCTTCACGTCACGAGGATTCAGGGTGTTCGCGGCGATACCGGCCTTGAACTCTTCAATCTCGGCCAAGGGGCGAGAGGAGAGCAGCTCGTAGTAGTTCCACATCAGGGTGTCGGTGATGGACATGATCTTGCCGAACATCTCGCCCGGGGCATCGTGCACGCCTATGTAGTTGGCGGCAGACTTGGACATCTTCTTGACGCCATCCAGACCCACCAGCAGCGGCATCATCAGCACGCACTGTGCGGCCATGCCGGCATCTTTTTGCAGCTCGCGGCCCATCAGCAGGTTGAACTTCTGATCGGTACCGCCCAGCTCGACGTCCGCCTTCAGCGCGACCGAGTCATAGCCTTGCAGCAGCGGATAGAGGAATTCGTGAATCGCGATGGATTGGCCGCCGGTGTAGCGCTTTTTGAAGTCGTCGCGTTCCATCATGCGAGCCACGGTCTGCTTGGCCGCCAGCTTGATCATGCCGGTCGCGCCCAGCTCGCCCAGCCAGCTGGAGTTGTACTCGATACGGGTCTTGGCAGGATCGAGGATCTTGAACGCCTGCTCGGCATAAGTGAGGGCGTTGTGCTTGATCGCCTCTTCGGAGAGCGGCGGACGGGTGCTGTTCTTGCCGGAGGGGTCACCCACCATGGCAGTGAAATCACCGATCAACAGGATGATCTCATGGCCCAGATCCTGGAAGGTCTTCAGTTTGTTGAGGATCACGGTATGACCCAGGTGAATGTCGGGAGCCGTCGGATCCATCCCCAGCTTGATGCGCAGCGGGCGCCCTTCCTTCAACTTGGCGACAAGTTCTTCTTCAACCAGAATTTCTTCCGCTCCGCGCTTGATCTCGGCTAGCGCCACCTCGAGCTGGGACATTTTTTGACTCTCCAATCACGATTCCACAGGGCCAAACATATTACTGGAATGGCGAGCTAATTGGAAAGGCTGTAAAATCCATCCATTCTGCCCGACTTCATCTGCTTCTCATGGTTATTTGGCACGCCTTCAACGCACTTCCCCACTGGCACCGCAAGATGGTGCTGATCCTGAGCATCATGGTGATGATGCTGGCTGCCTGGCCAAGCGAACAGGCGGTCGCAACCCGGGTCGATGACAACGGCAACGATTTTGCCGCCGAGCCGCAAGCCGACGAGGGCGAGCTGCTGGCCCAGACCGAGCTGCCCGTCACCCCGCCCAAGCCCAGCTATGTCACCAAACAGGTGAAGGTGCACCGGGGCGACAACATGGGAGTCATCTTCCAGCGCCTTGGCCTCAGCACCACGGATCTGCACCTCATCGATCAGCTCGATGGCACGGATCCCCTGCGCCGGCTCAAACCCGGTCAGGAGCTCACCTTCAAGCTCACCAAACATGGCATGCTGCACAGCCTCTATTACCCCCACAGCCTGGAGCAGGCGCTGAAAGTGAACCGCAAGGCGGATCGCTTCATCGCCAAACCGGTCAAGCTGGAACTCGATACCCGCGAGCAGGTGGCCAAAGGCGAGATCCGCTCCAGCTTCTGGGGTGCTGCCGCCGAGGCGGGCATGACAGAAGTTCAGATCATGAACCTGGCAGCCATCTTCGGCTGGGACATCGACTTCGCTCAGGACCTGCAACCCGGGGACAGCTTTCGGGTGGTCTATCAGGAGAAGTATCAGGATGACGAGCGGGTCGCCTCCGGCGATATCCTGGCCGCCGAATTCGTCAACCAGGGCACCGCTTACCGCGCCGTGCTCAATGAAGATGGCAACTACTACACGCCGGAAGGCAAGGCGATGCGCAAAAGCTTCCTGCGCGCCCCGGTCAACTTCAAATACATCAGCTCCAACTTCAACCCGCGCCGCCTCCACCCGGTCACCGGCAAGATCCGCCCCCACAACGGCATCGACTATGTGGCTCCTGTAGGCACCCCCATCATGGCGGCGGGCTCCGGCCAAGTGGTGGCCGCCGGCCACAACCAGTTCAACGGCAACTACGTCTTCATCAAGCACGCGGGCAACTTCGTGACCAAATACCTGCACCTATCCAAACGCACCGTCGATAAAGGGCAGCGAGTGAAACAGGGACAGACCATTGGCACCCTGGGGGGCACAGGCCGGGTGACAGGCCCGCACCTGCACTATGAGTTCGTGGTGGGCGGCATTCACAAGAACCCGCGCACCCTCACCCTGCCACAGGCTGAAACCCTGACCGGACGGGAGCTGGCCAATTTCAGGAAGCTGGCGATGCCGCAACTGGCCAAACTCGACCAACTTGACAAGCCTGAGCTGCAGCTGGCTCAGAACAAACGGGACAATCGCGGTGGCTAAGTGGCCGCCAAGGAGTGGGGAATGAAAGAGCGCTATATCGGACTGATGTCAGGCACCAGCATGGATGGGATCGACGCCGTGCTGGTGATGATCGACGGCGATGAACTGCGGGTCGAAGCGGCACTCTGCCACCCCTGGCCCACGGCCCGTGAGCTGCACGCCCTCAGCACTCCGGGCGACAACGAAATAGACAGGATGGGCGTGGCCGACAATCTGGTGGCCCGCGAGTTTGCTGCCGCCACCCACGCGCTGCTCGCCAAGGCGGGGCTGACCCCTGAAGATATTCGCGCCATCGGCAGCCATGGCCAGACCATCCGCCACCGCCCTCAGCTCGGCTTTACCCTGCAGATCGGCAATGCCGCCCTGTTGGCCGCGCTGACCGGCATTGATGTGGTGGCCGATTTTCGCACCATGGACATGGCCCTCGGCGGTCAGGGGGCGCCGCTGGTGCCCGCTTTCCATCAGGCACTGTTTGCCAAACCCGGCGCCCTGCGGGTGGTGCTGAACCTCGGCGGCATCGCCAATATCTCGGTGCTGCCGGGCAATCCCGGTGGGGTGTATGGCTTTGATACCGGCCCTGCCAACACCCTGCTCGATGGCTGGTATCGCCGTCATCAGCCAGACGGCGGCAACTACGACGCCGGTGGTAAATGGGCCGCCAGCGGCCAGCTTATTCCTGACCTGCTTGGAAAGCTGCTGGCTCACCCCTACTTCGCCGCCGCCTCCCCCAAGAGCACCGGGCGGGAGATGTTCACCCTCGATTGGCTCGATGGCGAGCTGGCAGGCACTGCATACGCCCCCGTGGATGTTCAGCGCACCCTGCAGGCACTCACCTGCCACAGCATCGCCCGTCAGCTGCCCGCCCAGCCCGAGGCAGTCGGTACCAGCCAACCCAAAGCCGAGCTGTTTGTCTGCGGCGGCGGCGCCCATAACACCCCGCTGCTGGCGGAACTCGCCAGCCTGCTGCCCTGCTGGCACATCGCCAGTACCTTTGATCTGGGGATAGACCCCGACTGGGCGGAGGGGGCGGCATTTGCCTGGCTGGCACAGCGCTTTATCCATCGCAAGCCGGGCAACCTGCCCGCGGTCACCGGCGCCAGTCGCCCGGCCGTGCTGGGTGCCCTCTACCTCGCCGGATAACTGACACCGGGTGCCCCCATCCCGAGCGCTGATCCAGACCCGGTCCCTTGTGCGCCTGCCGACCACTGACCCGCGTCACGCTGGCGGGCAAGCCAGCATCTTGCTCCACCATCACAACCGCTCACAGGACGACTGCCCCCTTATGGCATATTTATCTCGCTATTTTGGGCGGCCAACATCATCAAAATAAGCACACAAGCGGCGATTCAAGTGCAATAACCAAATATCGCCTATGCAATGTATTGAATTATATTCCAGCCACATCTTTATTAGTCTTTGCATGACCTTGGGTTAGCATATTTTTAGCGAACTGGATAGATCCCCAAAACGATTGAAATTACATATCCATGCAAAATAAAAACGGTTATCCGCAAGATGACGCATATTTTTAACGCATCATTCACAGCGCTGCCCCATCCCCACAGAGGGATAAACCCAGTCCACACGGGCTCGCCCGCGATGCCAACCCTGTTTGAACCACCTCGGAATGGTATTCACCCTGAATTGAATAGCAAAAAAGCTATATTTTCGAGCGTTGACCTATCTCATAGAAACGAAATCCCGGTTTGCATCCCCTGATAGCCACTCATAGAATCGCCATGTCTGACATATCTACCCTGTCTCGCCCTCTCTTATCCCATTCAGCTATTGAGTGGATCACAAATAATAACCGGGGATGCCGCCGCTGGTACAGTAGCCATGGCGCACAACAAGATGGGGTAAACCTGTATCTGAATTAACAAAAAATATTAAAAAGAGGCATATCTATGAGTGGCATCATCAAGTCGGCAAGAAATACCACCAATGCTCCGCAGGCGCTGGGGCCCTACACCCAGACGGTGGCATTCTCTCATTACAACAATATTTCCGCCCAGTTACCGGTCGCTCCCAAGACGGGCAAAATGGTAAGTGACGATGTCAAGGTACAGGCCAGACAGTGCCTGAATAACCTCAAGGCCATCATAGAGAGCATTGGCCACGTGATGAACGATATGGTCAAAACCACCATCTTCCTGAAAGAGATGGCGGATCTGGAGGCGGTCAACGCCGTCTATCGCGAATTCTTCCCGGGTTATCTGCCGACCCGCACCACCCTCGCCGTCGCCGCCTTGCCGCTGGGTGCGCTGGTGCAGATCGATGCCATCATCTCCAACGGCGAAGGCACCTTCCCGCAAGATCCTTGCCCGCTGGTCAAACTGGCCCGCAACAGCGACAAAGCACCGCACAATCCACTCTCAACCCATACCGTCGCCTTCTCCCACTACAACAATATCGGCGCACAACTGCCGGTCGATGCCGCCTCGGGCCAGCTGGTCGCCGGTGGCATCAAGGAGCAGGCGGGTCAGTGCCTGCGCAATATCAAGGCGGTGCTGGAGAGCATAGACGTGCCGTTTGACGATATCGTCAAAGTGAATATCTACCTGACCAGCCTCGCCGATCTGGAGGCCGTCAACCAGGTCTACACCACCTTCTTCCCCGACTCCGCCATTGCCCGCGCCGTTGCCTATCTGCCCGCCCGCTCGGTGGTCAGTGCAGCCGCCCTGCCAATGGGGGCGCGGGTGCAGATGGATGCGGTCATCTCCCACGGTGACGGCACTCCGCCGCAACGGGTGGAAGACCGTCACAAGCTAGTGATCTCTGCCCGCAATACCGACAAGGCACCGCAGAGCCCGCTCCATTGCCAGACCGTCGCCTTCTCCCACTACAACCATCTGTCTGCACAACTGCCGAT
The DNA here is from genome assembly GCF_037818705.1 of Aeromonas popoffii. Taxonomy (NCBI): domain Bacteria; kingdom Pseudomonadati; phylum Pseudomonadota; class Gammaproteobacteria; order Aeromonadales; family Aeromonadaceae; genus Aeromonas; species Aeromonas popoffii. Next base: position 3,335,066 of record NZ_CP149129.1, read on the forward strand.
TGACCCCGCCACCGGCAAGATCCTGGCTGGCTGCATCAAAGAGCAGACCGCCCAGTGCCTGAGCAATATCAAGGCCATCGTCGAGAGCATCGGCCATGTGATGGACGATATCGTCAAAGTGAATATACAGCTCGGCAACATCGCGGATCTGGATGCGGTCAACGCCGTCTACACCCAATACTTCCCGGGCTACCTGCCCGCCCGCACTGTATTTGGGGTGGGCGAACTGCCCGCCGGAGCGCTGGTGCAAATGGATGCCGTGCTCTCCAATGCGGAAAGTACCCCGCCGCAGGTGTAAGGTTTACTGTGTATGATAAAAAGACACCGGCTTAGGCCGGTGTCTTTTTATCTAATTTTCAGGGGCATGCTTTTAATATCATCATATTAATGAATACACAATCCAACCTGGCAATGCATCCATTTAGTTTTGCGAACATCCAATGACGCTGCGCCAATCGAACCTACGAGCCATCAGTGTTCGCTAAAGGTAGTGCTTAAGTTCCACTTCCCGTGTCTTGAACATCTGATAATCAACGACTGTGCGTCCCTTGGCTGCGGTGAACCACTGTACACCGACTTCATCTGAATATCTAAACTCCAATCTAAATTCATATTTACTACTGACAAACAAAGCAATACATGCACCGATCAAAAATGCAACCACAGGGAGAACTGACGTTATTACCTGACCATGTTCATCCGTCGGGACAATGATAAACAATACGCTTGAGGCAATGAAACCGATGATGAACATATTGAGCAGTTTATCTTTCCACGAGAGCGTCCTGACTTGCACATCAGATATTTTATCAAAGTCATAACTGTCTTTGTTGACCCGCAGTTTTTTTGCTGATGGATCGATAGAAATAGAACAAGACATAGGAAAACTCCATCTTGATTACACATCAAATGACATTTTTATAATTAAAGATCATTCACCCGGGAACGGATCCTGCTCCCTCCGAATATCCTTGTGAGCTGATGCCATCACCCAGAGACGATGCGGCAAGAATGTGATTGCTGGCTTGGTTTATACCATGACGACCCGCTGAAACAGCGGGCCGTCAATCGAGAGCTGGGGGCGGCAGCAGCAAGGAGGGTATCATATGGCGCTACAAATAACAGCAAATGAAAAAGAAAAAGCGAGGTCGATAAACACATCACTCTGGCAGCATCAAAGGCCATAAAAAACGCCCCCCATCTTGCGATGGAGGGCGTTTTATCGTTCCGGCTATTGGGCCACGCTGACCCAAGGTTCAGGAACTACAAGGGCTATTACAGGGACTCTGCGGTCGCAACCACGTTTTCCACGGTAAAGCCAAATTCCTTGAACAGCAGCTCGGCCGGTGCGGACTCACCGAAGGTGGTCATACCGATGATCTTGCCGCCGAAACCGACGTACTTGTACCAGTAGTCAGCAATGCCCGCTTCGATGGCCACGCGCTTGGTGACAGAAGACGGCAGCACGGACTCTTTGTATTCGGCAGACTGGGCATCGAACACGTCGGTCGCCGGCAGGGAGACCACGCGCACGGCACGGCCCTTGGCAGTCAGCTGCTCATAGGCGGCAACGGCCAGCTCCACTTCAGAACCGGTGGCGATCAGGATGAGTTCCGGCTTGCCAGCGCAATCCTTCAGCACATAACCACCCTTGGCGGTATCGGCCAACTGCTGGGCGCTGCGGTCCATCTGGGCCAGGTTCTGACGAGAGAAGATCAGCGCAGTCGGGCCGTCGGTACGCTCGATGGCGTGCTTCCAGGCGATGGCGGATTCAACCTGGTCACACGGGCGCCAGGTGCTCATGTTCGGGGTCAGACGCAGGGACGCGATCTGCTCAACCGGTTGGTGAGTCGGGCCATCTTCACCCAGACCGATAGAGTCGTGGGTGTAAACGAAGATGGCACGCTGCTTCATCAGCGCGGCCATGCGCAGGGCGTTACGGGCGTACTCCATGAACATCAGGAAGGTGGCGCCGTAGGGGATGAAACCACCGTGCAGGGCGATACCGTTCATGATGGCGGACATGCCGAACTCGCGTACACCGTAGTGGATGTAGTTGCCGGAGGCATCGTCGTTGGTCAGGGACTTGGAGCCGGACCACATGGTCAGGTTGGACGGAGCCAGGTCAGCAGAACCGCCCATGAACTCCGGCAGCAGCTTACCGAACGCTTCCAGAGAGTTCTGGGACGCTTTACGGGTCGCGATCTTGGCCGGGTTGGCTTGCAGAGTTTCGATGATCTTGGCGGATTCAGCAGCCCAGTTGGCCGGCAGTTCGCCAGCGGTACGGCGCTTGAACTCGGCAGCCAGCGTCGGGTGAGCGGCTTCATAGGCAGCGAACTTGGCAGCCCAGTCGGCTTCCAGTGCAGCACCCTTCTCCTGAGCGTTCCACTCGGCAGCGATATCGGCCGGGATAACGAACGGAGCGTGGTCCCACTTCAGGAATGCGCGAGCAGCGGCGATCTCGTCGTTGCCCAGCGGTGAGCCGTGGCAGTCGTGAGAACCGGATTTGTTCGGGGAGCCGTAACCGATGATGGTGCGGCAGCAGATCAGAGTCGGCTTGCCGGTCTCGGCCTTGGCGGCTTCGATGGCGGCATTGATGGCTTCCGGGCTGTGACCGTCAACAGCCGGGATAACGTGCCAGCCGTAGGCTTCAAAACGCTTGACGGTGTCGTCGGTGAACCAGCCTTCTACGTGACCGTCGATGGAGATACCGTTGTCATCCCAGAACGCGATCAGTTTGCCCAGTTGCAGGGTACCTGCCAGGGAACACGCTTCGTGGGAGATACCTTCCATCAGGCAGCCGTCGCCCATAAAGGCATAGGTGTAGTGGTCAACGATGTCGTGGCCCGGCTGGTTGAACTGCTCAGCCATGGCTTTTTCGGCGATCGCCATACCAACGGCGTTGGTGATGCCCTGACCCAGCGGGCCAGTGGTGGTTTCAACGCCCGGTGCATAGCCGTACTCCGGGTGACCCGGGGTGCGAGAGTGCAGTTGGCGGAAGTTTTTCAGATCGTCGATGGAGAGGTCATAACCGGAGAGGTGCAGCAGGGAGTACAGCAGCATGGAGCCGTGGCCGTTGGAGAGAATGAAACGGTCGCGGTCGGCCCACTTGGGGTTGTTCGGGTTATGTCTGAGGTGGCTACGCCACAGCACTTCGGCGATATCCGCCATTCCCATGGGGGCGCCCGGGTGACCGGAGTTGGCTTTTTGAACGGCATCCATACTCAATGCACGAATGGCATTGGCAAGCTCTTTACGAGAAGGCATCTGAATCTCCTGCGATTGCTTCATTTGATGGCCAAGATTAAGGCGCGTTATTGTCCCAGCAGGGCGCGCGGCGTGCAAATATTATCTGGATGAATAAAGTGGCTTTGGGAGGACAATCGCTTTTCTTGCCCTCTGTTGGCCAAAGCAACCAGAGAAAAACGTTTGATTTCCATCCCTTTCGGGATAGGAGAGCACCGCTTGTGACCCATTGGACACTGCGCGACAAAATAGTGCTGGCAATCGGGGGGGGCGCTAATTAAAATAGACGTCCAGATGTAGATACCTCTACACCATCCCATTCATCCGGTTATTGCCGTGGCGATAACCCCAGACAAGCTGAGACTCTTATCATGGCAAAGCTGTTTACTTCCGAGTCGGTCTCCGAAGGCCATCCCGACAAGATTGCGGACCAGATCTCCGATGCGGTACTGGACGCCATCCTCAAGCAAGATACCAAGGCCCGTGTCGCCTGCGAGACCCTGGTCAAGACCGGTATGGTCATGGTGGCCGGCGAAGTAACCACCTCTGCCTGGGTTGATATCGAAGAGATCGTGCGTGATACCGTACGTGAAATCGGCTACACCCACTCCGACATGGGCTTCGACGCTGACTCCTGCGCCGTGCTGAACGCTATCGGCAAGCAGTCCCCGGATATCAACCAGGGTGTTGACCGCAGCGATCCGCTGGAGCAGGGCGCTGGCGACCAGGGCCTGATGTTCGGCTACGCCACCAACGAAACCGACGTGCTGATGCCGGCCCCCATCACCTACTCTCACCTGCTGGTGAAGCGTCAGGCTGAAGTGCGCAAGAACGGCACCCTGCCGTGGCTGCGTCCGGATGCCAAGAGCCAGCTGACCTTCGCCTACGACGACGCAGGCAAGATCATCGGTGTGGATGCCGTGGTGCTCTCTACCCAGCACGCCGAATCCATCAGCCACAAGGATCTGGTTGAAGCGGTACGCGAAGAGATCATCAAGCCGGTGCTGCCGGCCGAGTGGGTCAACAAGGACACCAAATACTTCATCAACCCGACCGGCCGTTTCGTTATCGGCGGCCCGATGGGTGATTGCGGTCTGACCGGTCGCAAGATCATCGTCGACACCTACGGCGGCATGGCCCGTCACGGTGGTGGCGCCTTCTCCGGTAAGGATCCGTCAAAGGTTGACCGCTCCGCTGCTTACGCCGCCCGCTACGTTGCCAAAAACATCGTTGCCGCCGGTCTGGCCGATCGCTGTGAAATCCAGATCTCCTACGCCATCGGTGTGGCCGAGCCGACCTCCATCAGCGTGGAAACTTTCGGTACCGCCAAAGTCGCCGAAGATCTGCTGGTCAAGCTGGTACGCGAGCACTTCGAACTGCGCCCGTACGGCCTGATCCAGATGCTGGATCTGAAGCGCCCGATCTACCAGGCTACCGCTGCCTACGGTCACTTCGGTCGCAACGAGTTCCCGTGGGAGCAGACCGACAAGGCCGAACTGCTGCGTTCCGCCGCTGGCCTGTAAGGCTCGCTGTGGTGATAAAAGGGGAGCCTGGCTCCCCTTTTGCTTATCTGCTACCTGACGAGATGTTGATGTCTGCCACCCCTGCCCAGCTTGTCTCCCTGCTGCAACAACGCGTAGAAGCCTGTTTTGTGCAGGCCGAAGCGCACCTTGGCCGCACCTTCCCCCGCCCGCGGATCTACTGCAATATGCGGGGCCGGGCGGCGGGTTCGGCGCGGCTGCAAACCTGGGAGCTGCGCTTCAATCCAGCCCTCTATCAGGCCAACCAGCAGGCGTTTCTGGATGAGGTAGTGCCCCACGAGGTAGCCCATCTGCTGGTTTACGCACTGTGGGGTGACGGCCGTGGCAAAAACCGGGTGTTGCCTCACGGCAGGCAGTGGCAGTCGGTGATGCGGGAGGTGTTCGGCCTTGAGCCCAGAACTACCCACAGCTTCGATCTGGCGGTCTTAGCGCAGCGCACCATTCCCTATCGCTGCCTCTGCCAGCAGCATCAACTGTCGATACGCCGCCACAACAAGGTGGTACGCGGCGAGGCCCGCTATCACTGCCGTCGCTGCAAGCAGCCGCTGGAGCGGGAACGGCCGGAGCCCGAACAGTAAGCCAGCCTGTGTCGCGCCCCTGTGGTAGGGTGCCCGCCATCGTTCGTCTATCATCCCGTTTGCAAGGAATCCCATGCGTTTCATCTCTTCCCTCGCCCTGACCCTGCTGGCCGGTTTGCCGCTGCTCAGCGCGCCCCTGCACGCCCAGACCTTTCGCGAAGCCAAGCAGGATCTGGTGAAGCTCTATCGTAGCCAACCCAATGCCACCACCTTCTACTGCGGCTGTGACATCAACTATCAGGGCAAGAAGATGAGCCCGGATCTCGCCAGCTGCGGTTATGAACCGCGCAAACAACCCAAGCGCGCCGCCCGCATCGAGTGGGAGCACGTTGTCCCCGCCTGGGAGTTCGGCCACCAGCTGCTGTGCTGGCAGGATGGCGGTCGCAAGAACTGCGAAAAAGCGAGCCCCGAGTTCAACAAGATGGAGGGGGACATGCACAACCTCTTCCCCGCCATCGGCGAGGTGAACGGCGATCGCGCCAACTACCGCTTCTCCGACTGGAACGGCAAGCCGGATCAGTACGGCCAGTGCCAGATGCTGGTGGATTTCAAGGAGCGCCGGGTGCAGCCGCCCAAGGGGCCGGTACGGGGCCAGATTGCCCGCGCCTACCTCTACATGAGCCAGCAGTATGGGCTGCGTCTCGCGGCGCAACAGCGTAAACTGTTCGACGCTTGGGACAGACAGTACCCGGCCGATGGCTGGGAGTGCGAACGCAATCGCCGCATCGGCAAGTTGCAGGGCAATACCAATCCCTTCATTGAAAAGCAGTGCCAATAACCCCATTTGACGAAGGAGGGGGAGCGCCCCCTCCCATCATGAGGCGCTTCAATAGCCGAGTGGACCTTGAACAGGGCCTCACGCCAAGATATTGAAGCGTTTCCAAGCAAGAGACTGACAATCAGCCATGCGCATTCCACGTATCTATGAAGCGGCCACCCTGCAGGTTGGCCAGACCCTCGCCCTGTCAGAAGATGGCGCCAACCATATCGGCCGGGTACTGCGCATGCAGCCGGGACAGCAGTTGGAGCTGTTTAATGGCGACGGCAATCAATATGCCGCCACCATAGCCCTGGTCGGCAAGAAGTCGGTGGAGGTGACCATCGACCACTGCGACGCCCAATCGGTGGAATCCCCCTTCGCCATCCATCTGGGCCAGGTGATCAGCCGGGGCGACAAGATGGACTTCACCATCCAGAAATCGGTCGAGCTGGGCGTCACCTGCATCACGCCGCTCTTCTCCGAGCGCTGCGGCGTCAAGCTGCCGGCGGACAGGCTGGAGAAGAAGCGTGAGCAGTGGCAGAAAGTGGTGATCAGCGCCTGCGAGCAGTGCGGTCGCAACCTGGTGCCCGAAGTTCGCATGCCGATGGAGCTGGAAGCCTGGCTGGCAGAAGAGACTCAAGAGCTCAAACTCAACCTGCACCCGCGCGCCGAGTACAGCATCAGCACACTGCCAGCGCCGACGCACGGGGTGCGCCTGCTGATTGGCCCGGAAGGGGGCTTGTCGAGCGACGAGATCGCCCGTACCGTGCAGGAAGGTTTCAAGGAGATGCTGCTGGGACCGCGGGTGCTACGCACCGAAACGGCCGCTCTGACCGCCATCACGGCGCTGCAGTGCCGCTTTGGCGATCTGGCTTAATACCATAGGGCAGTGTCGATAAGCTGCATGGCGGCATCGAATGATGGCAGCCTCAAACGGCCGATTACGCTGCGCTAATCGACCCTACAACCCAATCGAGCCATTAAGAAGGATATTCGGATGACCATTAAACTCGGCATAGTGATGGACCCGATTTCGGCCATCAACATCAAGAAAGATTCCAGCTTCGCCATGCTCGAAGAGGCGCAAAAGCGCGGCTATGAGCTCTTCTATCTGGAGATGAAGGATCTCTACATGGAAGCCGGTCGCGCCTTTGGTACCATGCGCCCGCTCACCGTCAAATATGACTATGCCGACTGGTACACGCTGGGCGAGGTGGTCGATCAGCCCCTCTCCAACCTCGATGTGATCCTGATGCGCAAGGATCCGCCGTTTGACACCGAATTTATCTACGCCACCTACATGCTGGAGCGGGCAGAGGATGAGGGCTGCCTCATCGTCAACAAGCCACAGAGCCTGCGCGATGCCAACGAGAAGCTCTACACTGCCTGGTTTGCCGAGCACACTCCGACCACGCTGGTGACCCGCCGAGCCGACAAGCTGCGCGCCTTCCACGCCCAGCATAAGGATGTGATCCTGAAACCGCTGGACGGCATGGGTGGCGCCTCCATCTTCCGCATGAAGGAAGATGACGCCAACGTCGGCGTTATCATCGAGACGCTGACAGAACATGGCAGCCAGTACTGCATGGCCCAGACCTATCTGCCCGCCATCAAGGATGGCGACAAGCGGGTGCTGGTGGTGGACGGCGAACCGGTTCCCTACTGCCTGGCCCGCATTCCGGCGCAGGGGGAGACCCGTGGCAACCTGGCAGCCGGTGGCCGTGGTGAGGCTCGTCCCTTGAGCGAAGCCGACTGGGCCATCGCCCGCGCGGTGGGCCCGACCCTGAAAGAGAAGGGCCTCATCTTCGTCGGGCTCGACATCATCGGCGATCGGTTGACCGAGATTAACGTCACCAGCCCGACCTGCATCCGCGAGATCGAGGCCGCCTTTGACGTCTCCATCACCGGCATGCTGATGGATGCCATCGAGCGTCGGCTGGCGAACGCCTGAATAACCCGAAGCTAAACGGCAATAACAACAGAGGCGGCCCCGAGGCCGCCTCTGTTGTTTCCCGCCAGCGTACGGGCACGCTACCTCAGCTGCAGAACGGTTCCACCGTCACCTTGCTCTGCTCCTGTGCCATGCCGTTGATCTGGGTGATACGATCACGAAAATGACAGCTCACCTCGCTGAGGGAGTGAGCCCGCCCAGCTCGTCCTTGCGCAGCACAGGTGCCAGCAGGGGCCCCAGGATCAGCGTCTGTCTGATCGAAACAGCCTCCATGACGTTCTCTCCATCCTGACAATGTCGATGGAAAGGAGCGCAAGCGATAAAAAGCAGTTTTGCCCGATACAGTGAGCTGCCATAATTGCCCCAAATACCTTTGCAATATTTGGCCCATATGCAAACACTGCAAAATCATTTCCTGCTCGCCATGCCAAGCCTCTCCGATCCCTATTTCGAGCGTTCGCTGGTCTACCTGTGCGAACACAACGAAGAGGGTGCAATGGGGCTGGTGGTCAACATCCCGGTGGACATGTCACTGGACGCCATGCTGACCCAGCTCAAGCTCGCCCCCCCGGCCAGCCCGGATCTCAAACAGCCCGTGCTACAAGGAGGACCGGTACACGCCGATCGCGGTTTCGTGCTGCATAGCTTCCGCCCGGGGTTCAACTCCACCCTGCAGGTGGGGGATGAGCTCATGGTCACCACTTCCAAGGACATACTGGAAACCCTGGGCACAGAGCAGGCCCCGGATCACTGGCTGGTGGCGCTCGGCTACGCCGGCTGGAGTGCAGGTCAACTGGAACAGGAGCTGGTGGACGGCGCCTGGCTGGTGATCCCGCCCAATCCGGATCTCGTCTTCAAGACCCCGATCCATCAGCGCTGGCAGCAAGCCGCTGCCAGCATAGGGGTTAATCCCATTCATCTATCCAGCGACATCGGTCACAGCTGATGCCGTTTGCCACGTATTTTACGAGGCGCTTTGAGGAAAACATTCAATGTCATCACGCAGTATCATGGGCTTTGACTACGGCACCAAGAGCATAGGGGTCGCCATCGGCCAGGAGCTCACCGGCACAGCCCAGCCCCTGCGCGCCATCAAGGCCAACGACGGAGTTCCCAACTGGGACGACGTCGAGAAGCTGCTCAAGGAGTGGCAACCGGATCTGCTGGTGGTCGGCCTGCCACTGAACATGGATGGCACTGAGCAGGAGATCACGGTACGGGCCCGCAAATTCGGCAACCGTCTGCACGGCCGTTTTGGCAAACAGGTGGAGTTCAAGGACGAGCGGCTCACCACCACGGATGCCCGCGCCCGCCTGTTTGAACGGGGTGGCTACAAGGCGCTCGACAAAGGCAGCGTGGATGGGGTCTCCGCCCAGCTCATTCTGGAAGCCTGGATGGAAGAGCAGTACGGCTAGCCACCCGCGACAAGGTTAGCAACACTCTCCTTGCCGCGACCAGCCGCTATGATAGCCGGTGACTACAATGACAAAATACGCCGGGGTGACCCGGCGTATTGACAAACGTTCATTATTTACCCCAGAGGAAGTCATCCCGTCAGGCAGACATGATCATCACAACGCCAGCTGGCTCAGGATGGCGTGAGCCGCCTTGACCCTGGCCTCGATGGGATAGTTGCGATTGGCCAGCATGACGATGCCTATCCCCCTGGCGGGTACGAACGCCACATAGGCCCCAAAGCCGCCGGTCGAGCCCGTCTTGTTATAGAGCCGCTGCTCGCCCATCGCTTTGGGCACCGCAAAGCGCGTGACCGGATTGGCCTTGAGGCTCACCGCCGGTGAGTTGCCCGCCAGCAATGTCTGCTCGGTCACCGGATAGGCGTAGCTCTCCCAGCCCAGCCCCTGAGTCATGTCCCCCACCGAATGGAAGCCAGTGTGGGTCAGCGCGATCGCGCTTGTTACCACGGCATCTCCCTGATACCCCATGTTCGCCTCGACAAACTTCAGCAGATCCGCAGAACCGGTCTTGATCCCATAAGCCTCGGCCGCCAGCACGCCCGGATTGACCCTGATGGGCTTCTCTTCCTTCGAGTAACCGTAGGCATAATTCGCCATGGCCGACTCCGGCACATGGATATAGGTGTGATGCAAGCCCAGCTTGGGCAACAAGGTCTGGCTCATCAGTTGCTCAAATGGCTGGCCCAGGCTATTCGCGGCCAGGTGACCAAACAGGCCTATGCTGGGATTGGAGTACTGGCGATGGGTACCCGCCGGGTAGGCTGGCGTCCACTGGCGATAGTAGGCATGCATCTTGTCGGTGGAATCTACCTCGTCGGGAAACTGCAACGGCAGGCCGCCCGCACTGTAAGTGGCGAGTTCGGCCATGGTGATGCCGTCGAAGGCGGAGCCTTTCAGCCAGGGCGCATGCTGGCTCACTTTGTCCTCCAGCTGAACCCCCCCCTTGACCGCAGCATAGGCGCCAAGGGTCGCGGTCAGTGTCTTGCTGACCGAACCAATCTCGAACAGGGTCTGCTCGCTGACGCGAGTACCGCTCTCCCGATCCGCTACCCCGTAGTTGAAGTAATGCGCCTTGCCTTCTTTGAGCACGGCGACCGCCATGCCCGGAACCCTGTGCTCCTTGAGCAAAGGCCGGATGGCGCCATCCACCACGGCCGCCAGGGGCTCGGCTTCTTTTGCATGGGATAAGGGGGAGAGCAGCAGGGCACTCAGTACCAGCAGCGACCGGGTTGTAGCTTTTTCCATTTGATGAGTCTCATGATGAATGTAGGTAACGCCAACCCCATGGCTGGCACAGTCAATCCGTGCGCAAGCCTAGATGAGCTCCATGTGCCCACTGTGAGCCAGAGTGAAGTCTGTGTGAAGTTGCCCCAAAAATGACCTTGCTCAATGGCTTGCCCATTCGATACTCCTCCACCGCTGACGTATAAGCTGTAGGGGCGAAAGGAGACAAGAGAGGCGCGAGTGAAGGGACAAGAGCACATAGCACGACTGCTGGCGGCCGACCTGCTGGGGTTGCAGATCTTTGACTCCCACCAGCAGCAATTTCGCTTTCACTCCGGCCCCGTCTTTACCCAGGTACTGCTGGCGGACGAGATCAATCGCGCCAGCCCCCCCTATCCCCGAGACAACGGCAGCGGATCTGGCAGCAACTGCAGCGATGGTTGCGCCAAACCTGCCGCGCATGGGATGGACAGCGATAGCGCCGACCGCCAATCAAGATCCCGCGCAAGCAAAAGGGGAGCCAGTGGCTCCCCTTGTTCATCAGACAACAGCTAACACCTGGCTCAGGCCTGCTTGTTGCTCTGGGGGGGGTTGTCCCAGATCCCCTCTTCCAGCTGGCTGCGGATCTCGGGGTACTTGTTAGCATCGAAGGTGGGCAATTTGCCCAGCTTGAGCTGGTCGTTGTAGTCCTTGGCCAGCTTGATGGCCACGCCGGAGAGCAGCACTATGGCCACCAGATTGACGATAGCCATCAACCCCATGGAGACATCCGCCATGGCCCACACGGTCGGCAACTCACCCACTGAACCAAACATCACCATGCCCAGCACGAATATCCGGAACAGCACCAGACCGCCCTTGTGGTTGTGCTCCAGGAACACCAGGTTAGTCTCGGCGTAGGAGTAGTTCGCCACTATGGAGGTAAAGGCGAAGAAGAAGATGGCCGTCGCGATGAAGATGCTGCCACCACCACCTATCTGGGAAGAGAGTGCCCGCTGGGTCAGCTCGACTCCCGTGATGCCGGAGCCAGGTTCAAACTGGCCGGACATCAGTATGATGGCCGCGGTACAGGTACAGATGACGATGGTGTCGAGGAACACCCCCAGCATCTGCACATAGCCTTGCGAGGCCGGGTGCGGCGGATAGGGGGTCGCGGTCGCGGCGGCGTTGGGGGCTGAACCCATACCGGCTTCGTTTGAGAAGAGACCGCGCTTGATGCCGTTGATCATCGCTTGGGAGATGGCATAACCCATGGCTCCGGAACCCGCCTGCTCGATGCCGAAGGCAGACTTGATGATCAGCGTAAACACCCCTGGCAGTTCGGTGATGTTCGTCGCCACCACGAACAGCGCCATCAGGATGTAGGCCAGCGCCATGAAGGGCACCACCAGCTCGGCGAAACGGGCGATACCACGAATGCCGCCGAAGATGATAAGGCCGGAGAGCACCACCAGCGTCAGGCCGGTCGCCCAATCAGGAATACCAAACGCCACATTCATCGCCAGGCTGATGGAGTTGGCCTGCACCGCATTGAACACCAGGCCGAATGCCAGCAGCAGACAGAGGGAGAATACCACCCCCATCCAGCGCATGCCGAGGCCGCGCTCCATGTAGTAGGCGGGGCCACCACGGTAGTTGCCGTCCTCGTCTTTCACCTTGTAGAGCTGGGCCAGGGTGCTCTCCACGAAGGAGGTCGCCATGCCGATGAAGGCAATCAGCCACATCCAGAAGATGGCACCCGGGCCACCGAGGTAAATGGCCACGGCCACACCGGCCAGATTGCCGGTACCGACGCGGGCGGCAAGGCTGGTACAGAGGGCTTGAAAGGAGGAGATACCGGCTTTGTCCGATTTGCGGCTATTGCGCAACACGGAGAACATGTGGCCGAAATGGCGGACCTGGATAAAACCCAGGCGAAAGGTAAAGAAGATGCCGACCCCGATGAGCAGGTAGATAAGCACGGCTCCCCACATCAGGTCGTTTAGCATTGCGATCAAAGTGTCCATATTTCTCTCGTTGTTATCACGTCCATGGCCAGTCTGCGCTGGCCCCTTGCTGTCGGTGTCTGAATTAGCGGTTCACTAAAGGGGCGGAATCTAGCATAGCGAGGGAGTTCAGAATAGTGATCGCGATCACTGAGAAACCAAAAACGAGCTGTCCGCCACAATAACGCTTCATTTAACACGCAAATTTTCAACAAAACTTGGAATCCAATCAATCAGCTGACAAATTAGCCCCAAAAGAGCACCTCCTGACAGTTATCTACATCGAGGTAGATGTGTTCACAGGGAAACAAACCACGATCGCAAGCGTTTACCTGAAATGGATTTCAAAATGGCCCCGTTTTGCCAAACGTTTTACACGTAATAAAATTTCAAGTAGCTAACCACACAATTTATGTGACCGAGGACACAAAACCGATAATCAACCAAAAAAGTTGTTTTTATCGGGAGATAAATCCATTTGCAGAAAATGGATAAAAGTCGTTTTTTATCAATCACTTTTACCCCCTTCTTCTCCGCATTGCCGGCGACTGGATGATAAGCATACAAGCCCCCCTATTGCAGGATGCGCCACATCCGTATTAATTAGGCAGGCAATGGCGATGGGCCTCCCCCATCGTGCTTTTCTGAGCCTGAGCCGCCGGGATTTTGTAATTTTATTTCAGAACTGTCGTCTCACGCCCGCAACCCAGGGATCCCTCCCTCATTAAGAGATGATATTTGCTATGGCCGATAAATTAACCCAGCTGAAAGCCCTGACCACAGTTGTTGCCGATACCGGTGATATCGAAGCCATCAAGCGCTACCAGCCCATCGATGCCACCACCAATCCCTCCCTGGTGTTGAAGGCATCCGAGATCCCCGAATACGCGGCACTGATCGAAGACGCCATCAACTGGGCCAAATCCCAGAGCCAGGACAAGGCACAGCAAATCATCGACGCGGGCGACAAGCTGGCAGTCAACATAGGGCTGGAAGTGCTGAAGATAGTTCCGGGCCGCATCTCCACCGAAGTGGACGCCCGTCTCTCCTTTGATACCGACGCCAGCATCGCCAAGGCCCGCAAACTGATCCGCCTCTACAACGAAGCCGGCATCAGCAACGATCGCATCCTGATCAAGCTGGCCTCTACCTGGGAAGGGATCCGTGCCGCCGAGGTGCTGGAGAAAGAGGGTATCCAGTGCAACCTGACCCTGCTGTTCTCCTTCGCTCAGGCCCGTGCCTGTGCCGAAGCCGGCGCCTTCCTGATCTCCCCGTTCGTGGGTCGCATCCTCGACTGGTACAAGGCCAAGCACAACCGTGACTACACCCCGAGCGAAGATCCGGGCGTGGTCTCCGTCACCGCCATTTACGACTACTACAAGCAGCACGACTACCAGACTGTGGTCATGGGTGCCAGCTTCCGCAACACCGGCGAGATCCTGGAACTGGCTGGCTGTGACCGCCTGACCATAGGCCCGGCCCTGCTGGAAGAGCTGAGCAAGACCGAAGGCGCCGTGGTGCGCAAGCTGAACTACACAGGCGAGCGTCTGCCGAAGCCAACTCCGATGACCGAAGCCGAATTCCGCTGGGAACTGAACCAGGACGCCATGGCCGTCGAGAAGCTGGGCGAAGGGATCCGCATGTTCGCCGTCGATCAGGGCAAGCTGGAAACCATGCTGGCCAGCCGCCTCTAATCCGGGCAGCAAGAGCAGACAAAAACCGGGCTCCCGCGAGGGAGTCCGGTTTTTTTATGGCTCTGTCCCAATTACGTGTTGAAAGGCTAATCTTGAAGTAGGCCATCACCTTGAGGTCTACCATCATGGATACCCCAGCCTTTCAACACCTGTTGTCCCTTTTTCCCCAGTTAACCCTGCGCCAGCGCCGTGTTGCTCAGCAGGAGCTCACTGCACCCCACACCATTACCTCGCTCAATACTCAGTTACCGGCATGCAGTGGCTGCCCACATTGTCAGGCTGATGTCACCCAGCTGGCACCCTGGGGATGGAGTCGGGGACTGCGCCGCTACCGTTGCAAACTGTGTCTGCGCACCAGCACCGTTTTGACTAAAACTCCTCTGGCACGGTTGCGCAAAGCCCAGTGCTGGGAAGACTACGCGCAAGCCCTCATCGAGGGACTGACTGTCCGCCAAGCCACGCGGCGCTGTGGGGTCAGCAAAAACACCGCGTTCCTCTGGCGTCACCGCTTCTTGCGCGCGATGGCAACCCATCAGGCCACCCGGGAAGAGGGCATCGTTGAGGTTGATGAGACCTTCTTCCTTGAATCGTTCAAGGGGCAGCGGGGACTGCCGCGTCCGGCACGTCATCGCGGTGTTGAAGCCGTTGGTGTCACCGGATGCGGTGCTGTGTAGCGATGGAGCAGGTGTGTATGCCTGTTTCAGCAAAGAACAGGGTGTAACCCATCAGGTGGTGCGCAATCGTCAAGGCGAACGGGTGGTCGGTGCGTATCACATCCAGCACGTAAACGGGTATCACCATCGGTTGAAAGAGTGGATGGAGCGGTTCCATGGCGTGGCAACGCACTACCTGAAGAACTACCTGGGTTGGCGCAGGATGCTGGAGCGTTATGGAAAAGGCGTAAATATCAAAGCATGTTTGCATGAGGCGCTGGGGCGCCCCATGCAACACGTAATTGGGACAGAGCCTTTTTTATGGTCGCCAGATCCCCTGTCATGAGTTCGCCACGAAAACGTTTTAATTTTAATGGCGTTATGTTATACGGGTGATGAGAACGAGAATAACCAAGGAGGGAGCCATGGATATGTTCAACTTCGATTATGACGATGTGGTTGAGCTCGGTTCACGTAGCCGCGGAACAACGGGAAAGAAACGTAAATGGCGTGAGATTGAGGCGTTGAAAGACAAGCATCGCCTGCAGAAGGAGCTGCAATCCATCGACATCGCCTACGAAGGTCTCTCGGAAGAGATCGAACTGTAAAAACAGCGCCCCGGTTACCCGGGGCGCTGTTTTTAGTGGCTTGTGACGGTCAGAAGGAGAGTGGCAACGACAGGCGTTTGGCCAGCGCCTGGAAGTGCTGACTGATCTCGGCGCCAAACAGGGGATCCCCTATGGCCCGGTTATGCCAGATCTGCTCCAGGTGACGCCAATCATCCTCGGTCAGCGAATCACGCAGATGGGGGAAGATGACTCCCTCTTCATAGTTTATGTGCGCCTCTTGCAGCGCCACAAACTGCTCCAGCCTTGCCGTGAACTGATCCAGCGGGATGACGGCATCCATCAGTATCATCTCCACCATCTCCTTGAGCTCGGCACCGGCCTCCAGCAATCTGGCGTGCTCTTCCTGCAACCGGTTGGCAACCTCGCCTTCCACCACCCGGTATTTCAGGTAATAGTCGTAGATCATCTCCTCTTTCGGGTGGTGGTACTTGTCCGAGACCTCCCGTAAATAATCCACCACATCCCGAAGCAGGAAGTAGCTGACCGGCTGTTCATTGCGAATGACGGCGAGCTTGTGTTTGAGCAGCGCCAGCAACCTGGAGATGTTGAGATGATCCTTGTGCAGACTGGCTAGCATGGGCACTCCTTGCGCTGAAATGAGACGATCCTGCCTCCAGTATACGGTCATTTATCACGCTAACTTTGCACTCAATCAAGTCATCTGCAGACAAAGTGCCAAGTGACGCACAATGCTAGCCCCCTGCTCCTGCCATCCTGGTTCGATACCCGGCGACAGTCATGGCCCCTCTGTGTCCTCTATTCGCAGACCGAATGCCAGTTGATGGGGCTCATCCCCTGCTCGGTCAGCAGACGGTTGGTTTCGGAGAAATGGCCGCAACCGATGAAGCCGCGATGGGCGGAGAGCGGGCTGGGATGAGGGGCACTCAGCACGTGATGGCACTGCCGGTCGATGAAACGGCCTTTCTTCTGGGCATGCGCTCCCCACAGCAGGAAGACAACCCCCTGACAGCTGGCATTGATCTGCTCTATGACCCTGTCGGTGAAGGTTTCCCAGCCCAGATGGGCATGAGAGTGGGCCATGCCCGCCTGCACCGTCAGCACCGTATTGAGCAACAGCACGCCCTGCCGGGCCCAGGACTCCAGAAAACCGTGATTGGGTGTGACAAAACCTGGCAGATCCCGCTGCATCTCCTTGTAGATGTTGACCAGCGAGGGAGGCGTGCGCACGCCGGGCAGCACGGAGAAACAGAGGCCATGGGCCTGGTTCGGGCCGTGATAAGGATCCTGACCCAGGATCACTACCTTGACCCGATCCAGCTCGGTCAGCTTGAAGGCGTTGAACACCTCGGTCGCAGGCGGGTAGATCAGCTTGCCCGCTTCCCGCTCACTCCTGACGGTCGCCAGGGTCGCCTTGAAATAGTCCTGCTCTTTTTCAGAGCCAATCACATCTGTCCAGCTCGGCACCCCAGCCCCCTCCATCAATGCGGCAGGATCAGACCCCTGCGGTCCTTTCCCTTTCTCCTCTTTCTCCGAATCCAGTACATCTGTCCAAGTCTGCACCCCAGTATCCTCAATTAATGCGGCAAGGGGCTCAGGATAGGGGGGCAGACCGCAAGACGCAACCGCAGCGCCATCAGCTGAGCCCCATACCGCGGGTCGTGACGGACATGATGCCTCCTCATCGAGAGCGGCAGAAAATGCGGGACGCCGAACCGGCTCTCTATTCACCACGCGTGCCCGGGCGGGGACCGCGCCTTCCTCTGAGCCCCTCCTGGCGGAGTCGCTGCCTTTATGGAAGAGACGAGCACCGGGGTTGCCGGACGACGGACATCTGGCACAGAGCCACGACACTCTGCCGGTGAAACGGGCTGGGCCAGCACTGTCACAGGCTGAAATAGCCATAAGATGTAGTTAAATTACTAGATTTAATTAATAAAAGATGCATAATTTGGATATCTTATATAATCGTAAAAATGACCTATTTTTGATTAATCTCAATAATTTAAACCCAACACACAGGTGCAAGTTGCGCATTTTTTGATTTGGATCAATTTTCGTATTATTACCATCGTGATATATATGACCCAACAAAGTAAAGGTGTAAGGCAAGGGCCCTTTAAATCATCCCGGTGGTTTAAATACATCAGGGTAATCTCCTTACAGTTGAATCCGCTTTCCTATGAGGAGTCATACCATGATCAAGGGCATCCAAATCACCCAGTCCACCAACACCGCGCTGCTGAACTCTTTCTGGCTGCTGGACGAAGAGAAGCAACAGGCTCGTTGCATCTGCGCCAAAGGCGACACCTTCGCCGCCGATCAGGAAGTCAGTGTCTCTGACCTGGGTCAGTTCGAATACCGTGAACTGCCGGTTCAAGCCGAACCTGCCGTGGAAGGTGGTCAGCACCTGAACGTCAACGTGCTGCGCCGCGAAACCCTGGAAGACGCCATCGCCAATCCGGAGAAGTACCCGCAGCTGACCATACGTGTTTCTGGCTATGCCGTGCGCTTCAACGCACTGACCCCGGAGCAGCAGCGTGACGTGGTCACCCGTACCTTTACCCAGAGCCTGTGATTCGCTCCCGGTATCGACTAATGAAAAAACCTCCCGATGGGAGGTTTTTTCATACCTGCTCTCTGGCCAATCAGGCTGAGGTATCGAGGGGCTCAAAGCCCTTGATCAGATCGTCAATGGCTTTCATCTGCTTGAGGAAACCTTCCAGCTTCTCCAGTGGCAGGGCACTCGGGCCATCACAACGGGCCACTTTCGGATCCGGGTGTGACTCGATGAACAGACCGGCCAGGCCGACCGCCATGCCAGCACGGGCCAACTCGGTCACCTGATCCCGACGACCCCCCGAGGCAGCCCCCAGCGGATCGCGGCACTGTAACGAGTGGGTCACATCGAAGATCACCGGATAGCCGCCTGTGCTCTTCTTCATCACCCCCAGGCCCAGCATGTCCACCACCAGGTTGTCATAACCGAAGTTGGCGCCGCGCTCACAGAGAATAAGCTGGTCGTTGCCGCACTCCTCAAACTTGTCGGTGATGTTCTTCATCTGACTTGGGCTCAGGAACTGCGGTTTCTTGATGTTGATGACGTTGCCGGTGCGGGCCATGGCCTCCACCAGATCGGTCTGGCGCGCCAGGAAGGCGGGCAGCTGGATGACGTCAACCACTTCGGCCACCGGCTTGGCCTGATGAACCTCATGCAGATCCGAGATGACCGGCATACCGAAGGTTGCCTTGAGCTCCTGGAAGATCTTCATCCCCTCTTCCAGACCCGGGCCGCGGTAGGAGTGGATGGAGGAGCGATTGGCCTTGTCCCAGCTCGCCTTGAACACGAACGGGATACCCAACTTGCTGGTCACTTCCACGTACTTCTCGCACACCGCCATCGCCATGTCGCGGGATTCCAGCACGTTCATGCCACCGAACAGCACGAACGGTTTGTCGTTGGCTACATCGATGTCATTGATCTTGATATTCTTCTGTTCCATCTCCGGCATCCTTAAGTGAAAGGGCTTGAATCCAAATTAGTCCGTTGCACCTTGGGTACACCGACCTTGATACTCTTCTGTTGCAGCTCCCGGGCATCCTTGAGTGAAGGGGCCCGGGGCTTGAATCCCAGTGAGTCCGTTGCGCCTTGGGCACACCGGCCTTGATACTCTTCTGTTGCAGCTCCCGGGCATCCTTAATGGAGCGGCTTGGGGCTAAGATCCAGCGCGGCCAGTTGTACCTTGAGCACATCGGCCACCGGATCGTCCGGACATTGTTCAATAAAGTATTCAAAATCGTCGGCGGCGAAGCGTGGACAGTCGAGCTGCTCGTAGATGAAGCCCCGATCCCGCGTTTCCAGCGGATCGCCAGGCTTCATGCGCAGCAGCAGTTCGCTGCAGCGCAGCGCTTCTGTCATGCGATCTTCCCGCAGCAGGGCACCCTTGCTGACGTTGAGCAGCCGCTCGATGATCTCCCACTGGCCCGAGGGCTGCAGGTGTTCGGCGGTCAGGGTAGCCAGATTGCCGAGGGCGCCGCGCAGCAGCAGTTCGATGCGGTGCAGGCTCAGCTCGTCGCCGGTGAAGGGGTCTACATAGACCTCGCCTTCGCTGCCAGCGAAGCTCACCAGGAAGTGACCGGGGAAGCAGATCCCCTCCACATCCAGCCCGAGCTTGCGGCCCAGCTGTATGATGAGGATGCCGAGGCTGACCGGAATGCCCTGCTTGCGGGCGAGCACCTGAGCCAGATCGCAATTGGCAGCGGAGAAGTAATCCTGCCAGTCACCGTGAAAACCCATGCTCTGGTAGAAGCCCTGCAGCAGCTGACGGCGCACCTCGTCGCAATTGCCCTCAGCGATCGTCTCGTCCAGCCAGGCATCGAGGCGGGCCAGCTCGGCCTCGCCACGACCGCTGATACCATGGATCTCGTCGCTCACCGACAGCGCCAGCTCGGCAATATCGTGGGCTTCGAAATCGGTCCATTCGTCTACGCGTATCATCGTCATCACCCTTAACCGAACAGACTGGCCTGCTTGTATACGGCCAGTTTGGCGATAAAGAAGAGCCAACCGATGGCGCCGAGGAAGGCAAACCAGCGGATACCGTTATTGCGGGCCAGTCGCAGCGCCATCATGGCCAAAAATGCCACCACCAGGATGGCCGTCAGCTTCTCGCTGAGCCAGGGGGTGCCGTTGTTGAGCGGATTGAGATCCAGCACCATGCACAGCAGCACGCCGGAGAGCACCACCAGCCCATTCAACCAGCCGCTCAGTTGCAGGACCCGGCTGCTATAGGCACCACCCGTCCCCTTCTGAACCCAGTAAAAACGCAGCATAAACATCAGCACGGCCGAGGCGATCAGCACCAGATGCAGATGTTTGAGAACAACATACATAACATATCCTTGAACAGGGGCAGGCCGCGGGCCCGCCCGTCATCATCACCGAGCCAGGCGCCCCAGGGTCACCCGCTCGTTATCACCGTAATCGCGCACGGTTTCCACCTGGCTGTAGCCGCACTGCAGCAGGAGTTGACGCACTGCCTCACCCTGTTGCCAGCCATGCTCCAGCAAGAGCCAGCCGCCCGGGCAAAGATGGGCCGGCGCACCGGCCACTATCAGGCGGATATCTGCCAGCCCCTGCTCGTCCGCCACCAGAGCAGAGCGGGGTTCGAAACGCACATCCCCCTCAGCCAGATGGGGATCGGCACCGTCGATGTAGGGCGGGTTGGAGACTATCATCTCGAAGCGCGGCGCGCCCGAGAGTGGCTCAAACCAGCTGCCGCCCCGCACCTCGATGGGTAACCCCAGCGCGGCGCTGTTGGCGCGTGCCAAGGCGGCCGCCTCCGGCATGCGATCCACCGCCCATACATCGGCATCCGGCCGCTCTGACTTGAGCGCCAATGCAATGGCACCTGTGCCTGTACCCAGATCCAGCAAGGCACAAGGCGCCTGATGCGGCAAAGCGGGCCTTGGAGGCAACCGCGCCAGCGCCTGTTCCACCAGCACCTCGGTGTCGGGGCGCGGGATCAGGGTGGCCGGGCTCACCTTGAGCGGCAGTGACCAGAACTCCCGCTCCCCCACCAGGTGAGCAATGGGCTCGCCATTGAGACGACGGCTCAGCCAACCCTGCAGGGTCGCCTGCTGGGCGGCATCGAGGGTGCGCTCCGGCCAGGTCATCAGATAGCTGCGTCGGCAACCAAGCAGATGGCAGAGCAGCACATCGGCGTCGGCGCGGGGAGAGTCGCCCCCGGCCAGAGTTGCCATTATGTGGGCGCGGGCCTGCTGGATCTGCATCAGCGGCGCGCCAGCGCCGTGACGGCGATATCTGCACACACGGGCTGCATCAGCTGTTCTCGGCCAGGGAGGCGAGCTGATCGGCCTGATACTCCTGGATCATGGGGCTGATGATGCAGTCCAGATCCCCCTCCATGATCTCGCCGAGGCGATAGAGGGTGAGATTGATGCGGTGTTCAGAGAGGCGACCCTGCGGGTAGTTGTAGGTGCGGATACGCTCGGAGCGATCGCCGGAACCCACCAGGTTGCGACGGGTGCTCTGCTCGGCGGCGCGGTGGCGCTCATCCTCGGCCGCCTGCAGGCGGGCGGAGAGCACAGACATCGCCTTGGCGCGGTTCTTGTGCTGGGAGCGCTCATCCTGGCACTCCACCACCAGACCCGTCGGCAGGTGGGTGATGCGGATGGCGGAATCCGTCTTGTTGACGTGCTGGCCACCCGCCCCGGAGGCGCGGAAGGTATCTATCTTCAGGTCGTTCGCATTGATCTCGATCTGCTCGGCTTCCGGCACTTCCGGCAGCACGGCGACGGTACAGGCGGAGGTGTGTACCCGGCCCTGGGATTCGGTCTCGGGCACCCGCTGCACCCTGTGGCCGCCGGATTCAAACTTGAGACGGCCATAGACGTGCTCGCCGTCTACCTTGGCGATCACCTCCTTGTAGCCACCGTGCTCGCCGTCGTTGCAGCTGACGATGGAGATGCGCCAGCCCTGACGCTCGGCGTAGCGCGAATACATGCGAAACAGGTCTCCGGCAAAGATGGCCGCCTCGTCACCGCCGGCACCGGCCCGGATTTCGAGGTAGCAGTTGTTGTCATCCTTGGGATCCCGGGGCAGCAGCATCACCTGCAGCGCCTGCTCCTGCTCCTCCAGCGTGCTCTTGGCCAGCGGCAACTCCTCCTGCGCCATCTCGCGCAGGTCGGCATCATCCTCTTCCAGCATCAGCTTGGTGGCCTCCAGGTTCTCTTCGGCCTGGCGAAAGTGCTGGAAGGCGTGAACGATATCTTCCAGCTGGGCATATTCCCGGGTCAGGGCGCGGTAGCGATCCTGATCCGAGGCCACCCCTGGCTCGCCGAGCATGGCCTGTACTTCTTCGTGGCGCTCGATGAGGCCTTCCAGCTTTCTGATCAGTGACGGATTCATAAATCTTGTTTTCTCGATGGAGGAAGGGGCCGCCAGTCGGCCACCCCGAACAATTACTCTGGTGACAATCCCAGCACCTGACGCAGGCGGGAGAGCTGATGGTGATCCCCCTGGGCCGCCGCCTGGCGCAAGGCCTGGGTCGGTGCGTGGATCAACTTGTTGGTGAGGCGATGCGCCATGGCCTTGAGGGCCTGTTCGGCATTCTCACCCTGTTGCAGGGCCAGCAAGGCGCGCTGCAACTCCTCATCAGCCACCTGCTGGGCCTGATGACGATAATCGCGGATGAGATCCACCGAATGCTGACTGCGATACCAGCCCATGAACTCATCGCGCTCTTCCTGCACGATGAGCTCCGCCTCGGCGGCGGCCCGTTTGCGGGTTTCCAGGTTCTGCTCGATGATGCCCTGCAGGTCATCAACCGTGTAGAGGTAGGCATCGGAGAGCTCGTCCACCTCGGCCTCGATATCCCGTGGCACGGCGATATCCACCAGGAACATGGGTTTGAAGCGACGGGCCTTGAGGGCGCGTTCCACCATGCCCTTGCCGATGATGGGCAGCGGGCTGGCAGTCGAGCTGATGACGATGTCCGCCTCGTGCAGATAATCCGGGATCTCTTCCAGGGTCATCACCCTGGCACCGAACTCTTCGGCCAGCAGCTGGGCACGCTGCAGGGTGCGGTTCGCCACCATCATCTGGGTGACGTTTTGCTCGCGCAGATGACGGGCGACCAGTTCTATGGTTTCGCCAGCACCGACCAGCAGCACCTTGGTTTGGGAGAGATCAGAGAAGATGCGCCGACCCAGGCTGACGGCGGCAAAGGCCACCGACACGGCGCTGGCGCCTATCTCGGTGTCCGTGCGCACGCGCTTGGCCACGGAGAAGGATTTCTGAAACAGGCGTTCCAGCGACCCCTTCACCGCCTCGGACTGCTGGGCATGGGCATAGGATTGCTTGATCTGCCCCAGGATCTGCGGCTCGCCCAGCACCAGCGAATCCAGGCCGCAGGCTACCCGCATCAGGTGACGCACGGCCTCTTCGTCCCAGTGCAGGTAGATGGCTGACACCACGTCGGCAGCGTCCAGACCATGGAAACGTTGCAGCCAGTGCAGTACCTGCTCCCCCTGCCCCTGCGCCAGGCTGCAGTAAAGCTCGGTGCGGTTGCAGGTCGAGACGATCACCGCCTCGCTTACGCCGGGTTGGGTGACCAGCTCACGCAAGGCGCGATCGATGCAGTCCGGGCCGAACGCGACCCGCTCCCGCAAGGCGACACTGGCGGTGTTGTGGTTAATTCCGAGGGCAAGCAAACTCATGAGTGGGTGGTGATCGTATCTGTGCGCTGGGAGTAAAGGTCGTCAATTGTACGAGAAAGGGTAAGGCTTTAAAAGCAATACGGCCGCCCCGTATACTGTGGCAAATCCCCATATCTGGAGCATGACCTTGTTATTGCGTATTTTCACCTTCGCCTGCCTGCTGTCGCTGGCCGGTTGTGCCACCATCCAACCCCAGCGGGATCAGGTCAACTGGCAGCAAGAGCGGGCCCGTCTCGAGCAGCTCACCCACTGGCAACTGTCGGGCAAGATGGCCATCATCACGGCCCAGCAGAAAGGCAGCGCCCGGGTCAACTGGCGGCAGGATGGGGACGACTATCGCCTCAACCTGAGCAGCATAGTTGGCACCCACATACTGGAGCTCTCCCGCAGCAAGGGCGAGATCACCCTGATAGACAACGAGGGCAAGCGGCACCAGAGCCAGGATGCCGAGGCACTCGTCTATCAACTCACCGGCTGGAACATACCGGT
This sequence comes from Aeromonas popoffii, assembly GCF_037818705.1. Taxonomy (NCBI): domain Bacteria; kingdom Pseudomonadati; phylum Pseudomonadota; class Gammaproteobacteria; order Aeromonadales; family Aeromonadaceae; genus Aeromonas; species Aeromonas popoffii. The sequence continues at coordinate 3,359,490 of NZ_CP149129.1, forward strand.
GCAGGGGCTGCCGGAGTGGATCAAGGGACTGCCGGGCAAGGCCGAGTTCGAACTCAATCCCGACAGCAGCCTGGCCAGCGTGCGTGACGGCCAGTGGCAGATCGTCTACAGCGACTACCGGGATCAGGACGGCTACCGCCTGCCGCACCTGCTGACCATGGAGGGCCAGGGCAGCCGCCTCAAATTGCAGATCAACCAATGGACGCTCGTTCACTGATGGCTGCAACCGACAAGGAGGCGAACATGACAGCCACTCGCTGGCCAGCACCGGCCAAACTCAACCTCTTCCTGCACGTCAATGGCCGTCGTCCGGACGGTTATCACGAGCTGCAGACCCTGTTCATCTTTCTCAGTCACGGCGACTGGCTCGAATTCGAGCCACTGCCAGACACAGTGCAGCTCACCTTGAGCCCGGCCATTCCCGGCGTGCCCGATGAGCAGAACCTCATCATACGCGCCGCCCGCCTGCTGCAGGCGCGGTTGCCGAGCCCGCAGGGGGCCCATATCCGGCTGGAGAAGGTATTGCCCATGGGCGGCGGCATAGGCGGCGGCTCCTCGGACGCGGCCACGACCCTGGTTGCGCTCAATCACCTCTGGCAGGCCGGCTTGAGTGAAGATGAGCTGGCCGAGCTCGGGGTCCAGCTGGGTGCCGACGTGCCCGTGTTTGTTCGTGGCCGCGCCGCCTTTGCAGAAGGGGTGGGCGAGCGACTGCAACCGGTCGAATTGCCAAGCGTCTGGTATCTGGTGCTCAAGCCCGATTGCCACGTGGCCACTGCCGCCGTTTTTCAGGATCCGGACCTGCCCAGAGCGACGCCGAAAATGGCATTTCACAACCTGCTGGAAGGGGCGTGGAAAAACGATTGCGAATTGCTGGTGAAAAAGCGCCACCCCGAGGTTGCCAATGCGCTCGGCTGGTTGCTAGAATACGCGCCGTCAAGAATGACGGGCACAGGAGCCTGCGTCTTTGCTCAATTTGAAGACGAAGAGGCTGCTCGGGAAGTGTTGGCAAAAGTGCCGAAGGGATGGGATGGGTTTGTCGCCAAGGGCGAGAACATATCACCACTGTTCGTGACTTTGCAACAAATCAGTGATTGGGGTATCGCCAAGCGGTAAGGCAGCGGGTTTTGATCTCGCCATTCCTAGGTTCGAATCCTAGTACCCCAGCCATTATCCTGGTGATTGACACGGGTGTCTCGGTAAGCAGGCCGCAGATGATCTTGACAGAGCGCAATCTCGTCAAGCCAGTCTGCAACCATTATCGTCCCCCTTGTCACTCGCAAAGAGGTCATCGATCTCCTGGATGACGGCTTCCCGCAAACGCGGCAGCCATCCGGTTTGAAACATGCAACGAGATGCACCTAGCCTGAAAGCGGCCTATATTGGCCTGACCCGTCAACTTGATAAATCGTTTGCCCCAAAACGATACGGGTCTGAATCAGACTCCCCCACATACTGGATGCAACCCCGAGGTTTCAAACCGTGCCTGACATGAAGCTGTTTGCTGGTAACGCAACGCCGGAACTAGCCCAGAAGATCGCAGATCGCCTGTTTATCAAACTCGGCAATGCTGCCGTAGGTCGCTTTAGCGACGGCGAGATCAGCGTACAGATCAATGAGAATGTACGCGGTGGCGATATCTTCATCATTCAATCCACCTGTGCCCCGACCAACGACAATTTGATGGAATTGATCGTCATGGTGGATGCTCTGCGTCGTGCTTCAGCTGGCCGTATTACTGCCGTTATCCCCTACTTTGGTTATGCCCGTCAGGACCGCCGCGTCCGCTCCGCCCGTGTGCCCATCACCGCCAAGGTTGTCGCTGACTTCCTCTCCAGCGTGGGTGTGGACCGTGTGCTGACCGTTGACCTGCATGCCGAGCAGATCCAGGGCTTCTTCGACGTCCCGGTCGACAACGTGTTCGGCAGCCCTGTGCTGCTGGAAGACATGAAGTCCAAGAACCTCGAATCCCCTGTCGTTGTATCGCCGGACATCGGCGGCGTGGTGCGTGCCCGTGCCATCGCCAAGCTGCTGGACGATACCGACATCGCCATCATCGACAAGCGTCGTCCCCGCCCGAACGTCTCCCAGGTCATGCACCTGATCGGTGACGTGGCTGGCCGCGACTGCATCATAGTCGACGACATGATCGACACCGGCGGCACCCTGTGCAAGGCCGCAGAAGCCCTGAAAGAGCGCGGCGCCAAGCGTGTATTCGCCTACGCCACTCACCCGGTCTTCTCCGGTTCCGCCGTGGAGAACATCAAAAACTCGGTCATCGACGAGCTGATCATCACCGACTCCATCCCGCTCACCGCAGAGATGAAGGCGGTCGACAAGGTCAAACAGCTGACCCTGTCAACCGTATTGGCGGAAGCCATTCGTCGTATCAGCAACGAAGAGTCCATCTCTGCCATGTTTGAGCATTGATAGACACCGTTGTGACAAAAACCGCCAGCTGGCGGTTTTTGTCTTTCTAGTCCTGTCACACCCGGTATTGCCCTGCCCCACCGCAGGTTAAGGATTGATCCATGAATCACTTGCGCCCGCTGCTGCTTCTTGCCTTCTGCAGCTTCCTGTTCGCCTGTCAGCCCGGCAAAGAAAATCAGCCCTTCGTGCTGACCCTGGCACACATGAACGATACCCACTCCCAGTTTGACCCGGTCAACGCCGAGCTGAAGGGGCCCATCTTTGGCAAGCAGGAGGAACGCGACACTCTCTACACCCGCTTCGGCGGCTATCCGCGCCTGCTCACCATGGCAAAATCCTTTCAGGCCGAGGCGCTTGCCAAAAACCAGCCACTGTTGCTGTTGCACGGTGGCGATGCCTGGCAGGGCAGCGGCTACTTCAAGCTCAACGAGGGAATGGCCAATGCCGAGCTACTGAACCAGTTCGGCCTCGATGCCATGGCCCTGGGCAATCACGAATTCGATCTCGACAACCAGAAGCTCGCCCGCTTTATCAAGAGGGTCAACTTCCCGGTACTGGCGGCCAACCTCGACACCAAGGCCGACCCTGATCTGCACAACGCCACCAACCTCAAACCCTTCGTGGTCTATGCCTTCAAAGGCAACCGAAAGAGCCCGGTCACCGATCTCAACAACCTGCCCCAGGGCCAGCATCTGGTGGCCGTGATGGGACTGGTGCTGGAGGACATGGCCAATATCTCCCCCAACGTCGGCAAGCTGCGCTTTGGCAAGGAGGTCGCTTCGGCTCAGGCCACCGTTGACATGCTGCAAGCCAAGGGGATCCACCAGATCGTCGCCCTGACCCATATCGGCAACGAGCGGGATCTGGCGCTGGCGGCCGAGGTGAATGGCATAGATGCCATCGTCGGCGGCCACTCCCACAGCCTGCTCGGTGACTTCAGCAACATCGGCTGGGGCAAGACCGGCGAATACGCCCAGCTGGTCACCAATCCGGACGGCGTCGGCCTGACCTGCGTAGTACAAGCGGGCTCCTACGCCCAGGCCATCGGCCTGGCCCGGATCAGCTTCGACGGCCAGGGCCGGGTCATCGCCTGCAAGGGCCAGAACCAGCTGCTGGCCAGCCGTGACTTCTTCGCCGATCCGGCCCGCAAACAGGTGCTGGATAAGACGCGTGGCAAACAGGCTAGCAAGTTCATTGATGCCCGGCCCAACCTGGTGACAGTGGATGAAGACCCGCGCCTGCGCGGCATCATCGACAGCCACTACAAGCCGGCGCTGGAGCAGGCCTTCGGACCCGTCATCGCCACCCTGCCGGCGCCGCTGCAAAATGCCCGTCGCCCCGGCGACAACGGTAGCGACAGCCACGGATCCGACGTCGCCCCCCTGGTGGCCGAAGGCCAATACTACTGGGCCAACACCCCGGCGGTGCAAGCCCTGACCGGCGGACCGGTTCACTTCGCCCTGCTGGCGGTGGGGGGCGTGCGCGCCGATCTGCCCGCTGGCGAGTTGCGCGAGGGGGACGCGGCGCTCACCCTGCTGCCATTCAAAAATCAGCTATCCGTGCTGACCCTGACCGGCGCCGAGGTACGCGCCCTGCTGACAGAGACCATCACGGCCACCTTGCCTGCCAGTGCCCACGCCGGCAAGTTCCCCTACGGCGGTCATCTGCGCTACACCTTCACCGAAACGGTGCCGGGCAAGCGCGGCGAGCTGACCCAACTGCAATGGCAGACGGCTGCAGGGCAATGGCAGGATCTGGTCGACAACCAACGCTATCGGGTGGTGATGAATGCCTACAGTGCCGATGGCAACGACGGCTGGCAGGCACTCGCCCGCGCCCAGAGCCAGCAGGCCGAGCGACTGGATCTCGCCTGGGTGGATGGCAAACTGACCGGCTTCCCCATCGAGAAGGTGGAGCAAAGCGGCGATCAGCTAAGCGCCCGTTATGCACCGGGTCAGCAGCTCGACTGCAAGGCCAGCAGCGTTAACTGCGGCACGGACGCGGCCTCCTTCGTGCAATACGTGCGAGAGCAGCGGCCGACCCTGACCGCCCTGACGGAAGAGACGGTCACGCTGCTGCGGGCCGAGTAAGGCGCCACCCCAGCGAACATTGACCAACACGGGCCCCGACAAGGGGTCCGTTTTGCTGCCATTGGCAACCCCATCAGCGGTTATTCCCTCACGGTTGCCGAGCTTTGGTTGAGTGATCGCCAGTCGGCGGCTAGAATATTGCGTCCCATTGCCTTGGGCAGTCTGCCCATTGCAAGTAGCGAGTGAAGACATCAAGCGTGACAAGCCAAATCAAACTGATCGTGGGACTGGGCAATCCCGGCCCCGAATACGCCAAGACCCGCCACAATGCGGGCGCCTGGTATGTGGAGCAGCTGGCAGGCTGGCACAATGTCAGCCTGCGCGAAGAGCCCAAGTTCTTCGGCCACACAGCCCGCATTCAGGTGGAAGGTCAGGATGTGCGTCTGCTCATCCCGAACACCTACATGAATCTCTCCGGCAAGGCAGTGGCGGCGCTGGCCCGTTTCTACCAGATAGAACCGGAAGCCATGCTGGTGGCCCACGATGAACTGGACCTGCCCCCCGGCATCGCCAAGTTCAAGCAAGGTGGTGGCCACGGTGGTCACAATGGCCTGAAAGACATCATTGCCAAGATGGGCAATAACAATAACTTCTTCCGGCTGCGCCTTGGCATCGGCCATCCCGGTGCCAAGGAGCTGGTGGCCGGATTCGTCCTGACCAAGGCCCCAAGCAGTGAACAGAGCCTGATCGAGGCCGCATTGGATGAGTCCCTGCGCGCCACCGATATCCTGTTCAAGCAAGACATGACCAAGGCCATGAATCGCTTGCACAGCTTCAAGGCCGAAAAAGTATAGGGATGTTCGATCATGCGCCGGCTTCACTCGGGGGCGCGTTCAACGACGCGCCCAAGCCAGACATGATCAGGGCCATGAGCGGTTTCATACCGTCTCGAGGCCAAAAAAATATGACACGGGACGCCTGCGCCCCTCACAGCATCTATCAAGTAAGGTAACAATCCATGGGTTTTAAATGCGGTATCGTGGGCCTGCCCAATGTAGGTAAATCCACCCTGTTCAATGCGCTGACCAAGGCTGGCATCGAAGCCGCCAACTTCCCGTTCTGCACCATTGAGCCGAACACGGGTGTGGTTCCCATGCCGGATCCGCGTCTCGACCAGCTGGCGGCCATCATCAATCCCCAGCGTGTCGTGCCGACCACCATGGAATTCGTGGACATCGCCGGTCTGGTTGCCGGTGCCTCCAAGGGCGAAGGTCTGGGCAACCAGTTCCTGGCCAACATCCGTGAAACCGAAGCCATCGGCCACGTGGTGCGCTGCTTCGAGGACGAGAACATCATTCACGTTGCCGGCAAGGTCTCTCCGGCCGACGACATCGAGGTGATCAACACCGAACTGGCCCTGTCGGATCTGGACGCCTGCGAACGCGCCATTCACCGCCAGTCCAAGCGCGCCAAGGGCGGCGACAAGGATGCCAAGCTGGAAGTGGAAACCCTGGAGAAGATCCGGGTCTCCCTGGAAAACGGCCAGATGATCCGTGGCATGAAGCTGGACAAGGATGAGCTGGCCGCCGTGAGCCACCTCAACTTCCTGACCCTCAAGCCCACCATGTACATCGCCAACGTGGCGGAAGACGGTTTCGAGAACAACCCCTTCCTCGACAAGGTGCGTGAAATCGCCGCCGCCGAGAACGCGGTTGTGGTGGTGGTCTGCTGCGCCATCGAATCTGACATCGCCGAGCTGGATGACGACGATCGCGCCGAGTTCATGGCAGACCTTGGCATCGAAGAGCCGGGCCTGAACCGGGTGATCCGCTCAGGTTACGAGCTGCTCAAGCTGCAGACCTATTTCACTGCCGGCGTGAAGGAAGTGCGTGCCTGGACCATTCCGGTCGGTGCCACAGCGCCGCAAGCGGCGGGCAAGATCCACACCGACTTTGAAAAAGGCTTTATTCGCGCCCAAACCATCGCTTTCGAAGACTTTATCACCTACAAGGGTGAGCAAGGTGCCAAGGAAGCAGGCAAGATGCGCGCCGAAGGGAAAGAGTACATCGTCAAAGATGGCGATATCATGAACTTCCTGTTCAACGTCTAATCCCAAGAGAGGCCAGCATTGCTGGCCTCTCTTTTATCTGGCAGAACACCCTATCTTCCGGCAAATGTCGTAAAAAAAACCAGATTGTTGGGCTTTTGCACGACAGCGACCAATAACTCGCCAAACGCACCCAAATTCGGTTTTTCTGGCAAAAAAAGGGTTGACGCCCCAGAGCCAGATACGCATAATTCGGCCCGCACAGTGATGAGGCAACGACTCACTGGAAGCACGGTTGGCTATGTAGCTCAGTTGGTTAGAGCATCGCACTCATAATGCGAGGGTCACAGGTTCGAATCCCGTCATAGCCACCATAAATTGTTCAGTTGGGGTATCGCCAAGCGGTAAGGCAGCGGGTTTTGATCTCGCCATCCCTAGGTTCGAATCCTAGTACCCCAGCCATTTTTAAAAGTTCTTTGCCAGTCTCGAGACTGTTGAGGAGCGCTGTTGGGGTATCGCCAAGCGGTAAGGCAGCGGGTTTTGATCTCGCCATCCCTAGGTTCGAATCCTAGTACCCCAGCCATTATTGCCTTTCATCGACCTCGTCGGTGATAGCGGTGGTAAACGTAAGAGGTTTCGATCTCGTCAAGTTTCCTGGTACCACCGCAATGTTTAAAGGTTCTTTGCCAGTCTCATGACTGTCGAGGAGCACTGTTGGGGTATCGCCAAGCGGTAAGGCAGCGGGTTTTGATCTCGCCATCCCTAGGTTCGAATCCTAGTACCCCAGCCATTTTTGACTTGTCAGCGATGATATTGATGACAAGACGGCTATGTAGCTCAGTTGGTTAGAGCATCGCACTCATAATGCGAGGGTCACAGGTTCGAATCCCGTCATAGCCACCATAAATTGTTCAGTTGGGGTATCGCCAAGCGGTAAGGCAGCGGGTTTTGATCTCGCCATCCCTAGGTTCGAATCCTAGTACCCCAGCCATTTTTACCCGTCATCGACCTGTCGATGATTTGCTGTGGTAAGCGTGAGAGATTTCGATCTCGTCAACGTGGCTAGGTCCAAACCCTAGTACCCGGCCATTTTTGACTTGTCAGCGATGACATTGGTGACAAGACGGCTATGTAGCTCAGTTGGTTAGAGCATCGCACTCATAATGCGAGGGTCACAGGTTCGAATCCCGTCATAGCCACCATTAATATTGCGGAAGTGGCGAAATTGGTAGACGCACCAGATTTAGGTTCTGGCGCCGTAAGGTGTGAGAGTTCGAGTCTCTCCTTCCGCACCATTAATAGCAGTACCAAACAAACCAGCTCAGGCTGGTTTTTTTGTGCCCGTTTTTCGCCGTATCCCCTCTTGCCACCCTTTCTCTGCCTCACTCCCCCCTCGCTCTGCTGCCATCCGGGCCGATGCGGAGCGACAAAAAAGCGGCCCTCAAGCCGCTTGTCTCTCTTTCCCCTGATCAAACCGGTCAGAACGGGAAGAACCAGGGGATAGCGATGACGCTCACCACCATCACCAGCAGGGTGAAGGGCACGCCAATGCGCACGAAATCCACAAACTTGTAGTTGCCAGGCCCAAGCACCAGGGTATTGACCGGCGACGAGACCGGCGTCATGAAGGCCGCCGAGGCCGCGATGGCGATGGTCATGGCAAAGGGATAGGGGGAGATCCCCATCTGCTGGGCCGTTCCCAGCGCAATCGGTGCCATCAATACCGCCGTCGCAGTATTGGAGATGAAGAGCCCGATCAGAGCGCACAGGGCGAACAGGCTGGCCAACATAGCACGAGGGCCCATCTCACCGACGGCCGCGATCAGACCGCCGACAATCATGTCCACCCCCCCCGTCTTCTGCAGCGCCAGCGCAAAGGGCAGCATGCCGACGATCAGGATCAGGGTGGGCCAGTGGATGGACTTGTAGGCGCTCTCCATGTCGATGCAGCGGAACTTGCCCATCAGCAGACAGGCCACCAGTGCCGCGATGACGTTGGGCACGGGATCAGTCACCATCAGCACCACCATGATTCCGAGACAGATCAGGGCGTGGATGGCCTGGCTGCGAGCCGGCGCCATCTCGTCTACCTCGGCGGGCAGGCCGAGCAGCAGGAAGTCTCGGCTGTGGGTCTGCAACAAGCGGATCAGGCTCCAGTTGCCCACCACCAGCAGAGAGTCGCCCATCTGCAAGGGATCATCCACCAGCTTGCCGGTCAGCGCCTCGCCATCACGGCGGATCCCCACCACGCTCAGACCGTAGTGAGAACGAAAGGCCACCTCGCGAATGCTTTTGCCCAGCATGCGGGATCCCGGAATGAGCGACACCTCGGCCATGCCCACCTCCCGCGCCTGATCGGAGAAGTACTCCCCGCGCAGGATCATGGGCTCGAGCCGCGCCTCGCGGCAGAACTCGCGAATGTCTACCTCGGGGTCGGACATGTCGATCAGCAGCACATCCTTGGCCTGGAACTCGGTGACGCCGGAGACGGTCACCATCACCCGCCGGAACTTGCGCCAGCGCTCCACCCCGATGACGTTGGCGCCATAACTGGCCCGCAACTGCAGCTCATCCAGGGTCTGGCCTATCAGGGGGGAGTCGGGCCGGATCGCCAACCGGCGGGCACGCCCGGCCAGCCGGTAATCGCGGATGAGATCGCGCATGGTGCTGCGCCCTGCCTGTTTGCCTTTGCCCTCCTCCCCTTCACGGACCAGGGAGCCCCGCATCAGCAGCATGTAGACTATGCCCATCACCAGGATGATCAGCCCCATGGGGGTGAAGCCGAAGAAGCTGAAACCCTGAATACCGTGGCGCATCAGCTCACTGTTGACCACCATGTTGGGCGGGGTCGCCACCAGCGTCATCATGCCACTGATGAGGCCGGCAAAGCCGAGCGGCATCATCAAACGGCCGGCCGGGATCCCCATGCGGTTCGCCACGCTCAGCACCACCGGGATGAAGATGGCCACCACCCCTGTGCTGCTCATCACGGCCCCCAGCAGGGAGACAGCCACCATCAGCAGTACCAGCATGCGGATCTCGCTGCTGCCCGCCACCTTCACCAGCATATCCCCCACCTGGTAGGCGATGCCGGTACGGACCAGCCCCTCCCCCACCACGAACAGGGCAGCGATCAGAATGACGTTGGGATCGCTGAATCCCGCCAGCGCCTCCGGCAGGGTCAGGGTGCCGCTCAACACAAACAATATGATGATCAACAAGGCGACTACGTCCATGCGTACCTTGTTGGTAATAAACAGATAGATGGCGCCCACCAGCATGCAGAGGACCCAGATCAGTTCGGAATTCACACTTGCTCCTTTCGTTCATGTCCGCCATGACACAAGGGGTGAAATGGCGGACTCCATCAGACCACAATTTGTTCTGCCCCGGTTTCTTACATATCCATAAAGGGCAAGGGCCATCATCGCATATCGGGCCCCCTGCGGTCGGCAAAAATGGCGAGCCTTTGCCGCCACCCTGTATCCATTTTTTGATGTGGCTCAGGCTGACCCGGACAAAAGTCCTGCGATCGCCGCCGCGCAGCCACTAGAATAGGCCCGTCCCGATCCCCCCCTTTCTTCCAAATTTTCAAAGGAAACGAAAATGAGCATATTCGAGTGGTTCAGCATCAATCACACCCTGGTGACCATACCGCTGGGCGGCGGTTACGCCATGTCGTGGATTGAAGCCATCGGCACTTTATTCGGCCTGGCCTGCATCTGGTTCGCCAGTCAGGAGAAGACCATCAACTACCTGTTTGGTCTGATCAACGTCAGCCTGTTTGCCATCATCTTCTTCCAGATCCAGCTCTACGGCCTGCTGATGCTGCAGCTGTTCTTCTTCTGCGCCAACGTTTATGGCTGGTACGCCTGGACCCGCCCCGCCAACGAGCAGGGGGATACCCTGCAGATCCGCTGGCTCAGCAAATCCAAGCTGATGATGACCGCCTTGGTGAGCGTGCTGGCCATCGCCCTGCTGACCCGCTATATCGATCCGGTCTTCGCTACCCTGGCGCGCACCTCGGTCGCCCTGCTCAACCTGTTTGGCGCCAATCTCGCCACCCCTGAGCCCTCCCCGGATGCCTTCCCGTTCTGGGATGCCACCATGACGGTGCTTTCGGTAGTGGCCCAGATCCTGATGACCCGCAAATACGTGGAGAACTGGATCCTCTGGGTCGTCATCAACATCATCAGCATCGGTGTCTATGCCGCCCAGGGCGTCTACGCCATGTCGCTGGAGTACCTGATCCTGCTGTTTATCGCCGCCAACGGCACCCGCCTCTGGATGCTGGCCGCCAAACGCCCGCAGCAGGAAGTGATCGCATGAGCCTGCTGCCCCATCTGCAATGCCACCCGGAGCAGATTGCCGAGCGGGTGGTGCTGTGCGGCGACCCGGCCCGGGTCGACCGCATCGCCAGCCAACTCGAGCAGTGTGAGGTGCTGGGACAAAACCGGGAATTTCGCCTGATCAACGGATCCTATCAGGGGCTGCCCATCACGGTCTGCAGTACCGGCATCGGTGGCGCATCGGCCATCATAGCGCTGGAGGAGCTGGTGCAAGCCGGTGCCAACTCGCTTATCCGGGTCGGCTCCGCCGGTGCCCTGCAGCACGACATCGGGCTCGGGGATCTCATCGTGGTGGAAGGGGCGGTGCGCAGTGACGGGGCCTCACTGGCCTATCTGCCCGCCGAATACCCCGCCTGCGCCGATATCTGGCTGCAAGCTGCCCTGCTCAACCATGTGGCCACCGGCAGCCAGCCCTACTGGCACGGGCTGGTGCGCTCCCACGACAGCTTCTATCGGGATGACGAGCAGGAAGTATGCCGCTACTGGCATGCCCGTGGCGTGCTCGGTGCCGATATGGAGACCGCCTCCCTGCTGACCGTGGGTCGCCTGCGCAAGGTGCGGGTCGCTGCCGTGCTCTGCAACGTGGTGCTGTTCGAGCAGGATGTGCAGCAAGGGGTGGCGGACTACGCCAGCGCCGAGCAGGCGATGATGGCCGGTGAGCAGCAAGCCATCGCAGCCGCCCTCCACGCCCTGGCGCAATAAGCCGCAAACCGTTAACTGCGGCACATCCGCTACCGTGCGGGCTGGTATCCAGCCCGCTCTCTTGCTAGCCTCATGGCCCTCGTCATCCGGTGCGACAGGCAAGTCATGCAGCAACAACCCTACCCCCTCGGCCGTTTTCACGCCGAACTTGAGCAGCTTGAACCCCGCTTTGCCGCGGCGCTGGAGGCGTGCACCCTGTTTCTGCGCCGCTACCTGCCCGGCGAATACATCATGCGGCAGGGGGAGCAGAGCGAATGCCTCTATCTGGTGGAGACTGGGCGGGTCTCCCTCAACAGTGCCGTGCACTCGGGGCGCCTGTTTCAGCTCGGGGAGATAGCGTGCCAGCGCCAAATCTTCGGCGAGATGGAGTTTTTCAGCGCTACCCCGGTGCAGTGGAGCGTGATGGCCGAGACCGAGCTGGATGCCAGCGTCATCTGCGCTCACAAGCTGGCCCAGCGGCTGCTGGCTGAACCCGAGCTGACCCTGTTCTTCGCCTCAGCCCTCGCCAGCGACTACCTCGATACCCTGGACATCACCACCAGCCGCCTGCTCCACCCCATCGCCTACAACATCGCCTATGAACTGTGGCGCGAGCGCCAGCGCACCCCCATGCTGGGCTCGCGCAAGCGGGCCCACGAGGCGGCGCGCTTTGGCACCACGGAGCGCGTCTACCGCCGCGCCCTCAAGGAGTTGGTCGACCAGGGGATAGTGTGCGATGGCGCCGACGGTCCCACCATCGCCGATCTCGCCAGGCTGCGCACCTATCTCGACCTTTAATCCCGTTGCACCCTTTCAGGAGTCACCATGCCTGCCCATCCCTATCCCGAGTTCACCTTCTTCAGCCGCTTCGTGGCCGACATTCAGGCGGGCCGCAAGACCATCACCATCCGCGACGAGAGCGAGGCCAACTGGCAGCCCGGCCAGCGTCTTTCGCTTTTCACCAACCCGGAACACCAGCCCTTTGGCACCATCGAAGTGCTCTCGGTCAATGCGGTCGCCTTTGATGAACTCAGCGACGAGCACGCCCGTCAGGAGAACATGACCCTCCCCGAGCTGAAAGATGTTATCTGCGATATCTACCCCGCCCTGCCGCCGCTCTATGTGATTGAATTCAAACTGATTGCCTGAGCCGGATTTGGCCTTTGCCGATCAATATGCTAATAGTGTCCCTTTTGAATCAGGGAGGTGATCCGAGTGTTTGACATAGCGAGCCTGAAAGAGGGCATGATGCACGGGGTCGAGCTGTTCCAGCTGCTGCTGGAGATCATCTCCATCGCCTGCGTGGTCATTGGCCTTGGCAAGACCCTCTGGCTGGCGGCACGGATCCGGGATCACGCCCCCGGTTTCCCCCGCATCCGCCTCTGTTTTGGCAGCTGGCTCATTCTGGCGCTGGAGTTCCAGCTCGCCGCCGACATACTTGCCACCACGGTAGCGCCGAGCAAGGAGGAGCTTATTCGCCTTGCCATCATCGCGGTGATCCGCACCTTCCTGAACTACTTCCTCGGCAAGGAGCTGGAGGCACAAGCGGAACGCCAGCAGGAGAAGGCAGAGCGTCAGCAGGCGCCAGGGGCCGAGCAAGCCAAGGCAACCCGATAACGCCGTATGCCAAAGGGCATATGCAGAGATCGCCATCCCGGCCATCCCCGTGGCACGGGATGGCCAAGTTGTGACCCTTCCCTCACTTTTGACAATCAGCCAATAATGGAACCCTTTTCAACGATGGTCTGAACCTGTTGATGCCTTGCTCATCTGCGTAAGATAGCAACACCGCTCCCCCAACCGGCCACGCTGATGAACCCGCACATTCTCCATACTCCCGCCATCGACCTCGATAGCTGTGTCATCTACCAGATCTACCCCATGAGCTTCCAGGACAGCAATGGCGACGGCATGGGCGACATCAATGGCATCCGCCAGCGCCTGGGTTATCTGACGCAGCTTGGGGTCGACCTGCTCTGGCTCACCCCCATCTATCGCTCCCCCAAGCGGGACAACGGTTACGATGTGGCCGACTACCACACCATAGACCCCGCCTTTGGCACCCTGGCCGAGATGGAGCTGCTGATAGCAGAGGCGGCCGACCGTGGCATCGGCATCATGATGGATATCGTTGCCAACCACACCTCCATCGAGCATGAGTGGTTTGTGCGCGCGCTGGCGGGCGATCCCCGTTATCAGGCTTATTACGTGTTTCGGGATAAGGCCTTTGTCGATGCCCACCCCATCACCTCCATCTTCGGCGGCAACGGCTGGCAGTATGTGCCCCAGCTTGATCGCTACTACCTGCACAACTTCGATGCGAGTCAGGCCGATCTGGACTGGGACAACCCGGCAGTGCGGGCCGAGATGGCCGAAGTCATCAACTTCTGGCTGGCCAAGGGGATCAAAGGGTTCCGTTTCGATGTGATCGACATGGTGAGCAAGGAGTGGTCGCGTCTTGCCATGAGCAACGGCCCCCGCCTGCACGACTATATTCGCGAACTCAACCAAGCCAGCTTTGGCGGCAAGGGGATCATCACTGTGGGGGAAACCTGGGGCGCCGATCTCGCCCATATGCAGCACTATTCGAACCCGAATGGCAGCGAATTCAGCATGGTGTTCAACTTCGAACATCTGGGGCTGGGCCGCGACAAATGGTCGTCACACTTTGACCCCCTCGCCTTCAAACGAGCCATGGCCCGCCACCAGACCGGGCTGCACGGTCAGGGTTGGAACAGCCTGTTTCTGGGTAACCACGACCTGCCACGCGCCGTCTCCCGCTTTGGTGATGACAGGCCCGAGTGGCGCGAAGTCAGCGCCAAGCTGTGGGCTATGGTGATCCATCTGATGCAAGGCACCCCCTTCATCTATCAAGGGGAAGAGCTGGGCATGACCAACCGCCACTGGCAAGCCGATGAGCTGCGCGATGTGGAAGCGATCAATTATCGCGCCAGCCAGTCGGCGCTGGATCCCGCCGAGCTGAGCCGGCGACTCGATGCCATTGGCCGCGACAATGCCCGAACCCCGATGCAGTGGGATGCAGGCCTGCATGCAGGATTTAGCCCGGCAGCCCCCTGGATTGTGCTCAACGACAACCACGTCGCGATCAACGCCGCCGAACAGCTGGACCGCCCCGATTCACCGTTTCACTGCTATCGCCAGCTGATCGCCCTGCGCAAGGCTCACCCCGTCATTCGCCACGGCGACGTCGCGCTGCTGGATGAAGAAGACCCTGATCGCATCAGCTACCGCCGCCGCTGGCAAGACCCGATAACCGGGGCACGGCACACCCTGCTGCTGCTCGCCAATCTCACCGCTGGCCCCTTGTCGATGCCCCACTTTGACCAAGTGGAAAAAGGCGCCACCTTGCTGATAAGCAACTACCCGGGGGAACCCGCCGCCACCTTCGCCCCCTATCAAGCCACCGGCTGGTTGATGACAACATAACAGACCACGCCCAGGGGCGACCTCATGGCCTCCGTGCTTGCACGGCGATTCACCTGACACATCCCCTGCCAATCACGACAGAAAACATGGCACGCCATTGCCTGATATTTCCCCCTGCATGGCGTGCCTGCGATTTGCTCTTTAGTCACTTAAAAACTTCGTATTTTCAGGCGAAAATAAACCGAAACAACAAAGACATTAAAAATATTCCTATCAACAAAAATTCACCTCAAGATATTGTTTTTAATCGTAATAACTAAAAATAAAACAAGACTGCCTTGTTATTTACAGGGGATATTTCGAGCTATTAAGTCAGGCTTAAAAATCAATTCAAATTTACGGGCTTGTGGTTCCTTGCCCCGGCCTTATGGTTTCCATCCCAAGCGAAGAGACCTTCTCTCTACAGCAAGGTGCAGTTCAGGCTCGCGGGATATTCATTCCGCCATAACAACAGGAAACCATCATGCGCAAAACCGGCGTGGCCCTCGCCATCTCGACCCTCTTCTGGCTCAATTCAGCCATCTCTGTTCCCCTTATCTTCCCGGACGACCCACAGCTCACTTCTGAACGGGAAATCCCCGCCCTTACCCGCAGCTTCCAGCTGGCGCAAGATGATCTGGGCAACCGGATCCACCAGCTCCACCTGCCCATCCAGACCGAGCCTGAACTGGTGGCTGAGCTGGAACAAATCGGCAAAGAGCAGGGATTTTCGGTCAGCATCCATGACAACATGTACACCTGGACCGAAGACAACATGTGGCTGTCACGGGATGGCGCCCTCATCTTCCGCCCCCGGGCGCCGCTGGACAACAAGGATAGCTACCACGCCTTCATCACCGCCCTGACGGCGCAGAGCCCAGGGGCCGAGCAGGAGGGCCACCACAGTCTGGGCAGCCAGGACTCCCAGGGGCTCAACGAGAGCATGCTCTCCCAGGCCAACGCCTTTGCCGAGGCGCAGGGGCACGAACTCATCCCCACCTTCTCCATTATCGATGGCGGCAACATGCTGACCGGTCAGCGCGCCGACGGCACCCCCTATGCCCTGATCGGCCGAGACGCCCTGCTGCAGACCACCCTGCACCACAGCCGGCTGGATAGGGAGCGCATCGCCACGCTGCTGGAGAGCATGGAGCGCGACGGTAGCTTCCACCTGCAACTGGATGAGCAAGAGTGGCTGGGCCGCCCCCATACAGTGCAGAACGGCCACGATCCCGAGATTGACCTCATACTGCTGGAGGCGGCCAACCTGCTGCCGCAGGGGCTGGATGAGCAGCAGCGCCACGCCTTTGCCAGAACCGCGCGAGCCAAGGCCGAGCTGGCGCAGTACCAAGTGGACTGGGACAGCCGGCAGGCCGCACAGGGGCGGATGTTTCTGAGCCCGCAGCAAGGGGAGCGAATTGCCGAGCGCTATCGCGCGCTCCATGGCAAGGCGCTGCCGGCCTCCTTCGATCTGCTGGCCCGGCTGAAGCGGGACTACGCCAGCCTGGTGGTCACCGCCGATCTCCACTCTGGCTTTGCTGATGACCAGATAGAGAACGAGCTGCAAACGCTTCAGGCCGATGCTGCCACCCTGACCCGGCTCGGAGGCATGCTGCAGGCCGGCGGTTACCAGCGCCAGGGGCTGACTGGTACTGAGCTGGATGAGCAGACCCGCCGTTTCCTCGCCATGATGGCCATCAGCCAGCGCCTGATGGCGCAGGAGCTCAAGGTGGCCGAGCGTGATCTGGTGATCCTGGCCCAACCCGGCTTTCACCTCGACATGGCCATGCGCCCGCTGGCCGATGGCCGCATCCTGTTCAACGACCCGGCGGCCAGCGAGGCGCTGATCCAGCAGGTGCTGACCAGCGACGGCAGCCTCAGCGACAGCGAACGCCAGGGTCTCACCGAGACCCTCACCAGCCTGAAACAACAGGCCGAGCGCTGGCACAAGATCCATGCCCTCATCCGGCAGCAGCTGACCGACGCCGGTCTGACCCCCATCGCCACCCCGGGCGCCTTCAGCGTGAACAAGCGGGCGGTGAACTGGATGAACGGCATCATGGGCACGGCGCAGCACCCCTTCTACATCACCAACGCCGCCAGCATAGCCCCCCTGAATCAGGCCTTCGGCGCCTGGTTGAAACGCGAGGTGCCCGAGCTGACCACCTACTTCGTGGGTCAGACAGCAAGCAGCACGTGGGCGGGATTTAACCAGGCGGAAGCCCTGCTCAGGGGCAGCGGTGGCCTGGATTGCATCACCTTGCACCATGAGTAGCGAGAACGTGAGCCGGACGTTCAACTGACCGTCATTGGGCTCGAAAGCGGGCTCTGTGTACTTTGCGACCAGCATGTTTGCTGGACCGCTTTTCCATGTTGGACATCCTGTTCAAAGGCGCTGTCAGGAGGCGGTGCTCCGTGCACTAACACGATGAAGTGTTGCCCGGTGCCATCCCTCTTCTGAATAGTCATCCGCTGCGTGCATGCCCGCTCACAGGGAGGCGGCCCTGCATCTGCTGAAACAGGAGACTCAGGCCGGCGAGATGCTTCATCGCCGGTGAGCAGATCGGCGTCACAGGCAAAAACGTGGCGGGTTAAAGCACCTTGCTGGGCACCCGCCCGGATCGCTTGGGCAGAATGAAGGTGATGCTCGAGGCGATCCCCCTGTGGTATCGGCCCAGGCCCCCCGACTTCGTCCAGTGCGTCACGGCCGCCATGCTGGCGCGCCGACAGCCTGCCGCCGACCAGTGAAACCGGATAACAAAGAGGGCTCCCCGCGGGGAGCCCTCTTGCTATTGCTGCTGGGGGTGACTCAGGTGTGGATGCTGGTCAGCTCATGCCGTTTCAACGCCAGCAGTGTGATGAGAAAGGCGGCGGTGGCGATCAGCGCCATGCCGATATAGGTGGCACTGAACCCCGGGGCCAACTCGGCCGGGCTCAGGCTAGCCAGATTGTGGCTGGTGCCGGCCGGCAGGGCGGCATGAAACAGCACGGCACAGATGGCAACCCCGACTGCGCCCCCCAGCTCACGGCCGAAGTTGAACAGGGACATGCCGATACCGCGATCTTCCCGTGGCAGGGCATTTTGCACCACCACCGAGAGCGCCGGCAGCACCAGACCAAGACCAAGACCGGCAAACCCGAGGGCCAGCTTGACCCAGACATCGAAATGGATCTGCCACAACGCCAGCGCCGCCAGGGCAAAGCCCATCACCACGAAGCGCTTGTAATAACCGGTGCGGCCGATCAGCTTGCCGCCGACGAAGGCCCCTGCCGTGATGCAGACCATGAAGATCACCATGTAAAAACCGCTCTCGCTGGCTCCCATCCCCTTCTGCAACTGCAACTGCATCTGCAGCGGCAGATAGACCAGCACGGCGAACATCAGCAGTTGCGAGGCCAGCGCCAGCAGCACGCTCACCAGATAACCGGGCAGCCGAGCCAGATGGGCGGGCAGTATGGGATCCTGGGCTCGCCGCTCCACCAGGATGAGCAGCAGCAGGGCAATCGCCAGTCCCGCCGCCAGCCAGATGGCGGGGAGCGCCGTCTCGGGCGAGAGCAGCAACAAGCCCAGCGTGGTGACGGTAATGAGCAGTGCAGCTCCCTTCCAGTCGAAGCGACTGTGGCGACGCACATTGAGGTGGCCCAGATTGCGGTTCACCAGCCAGAGCGCCAGCGCCCCGAGCGGCAGGTTGATCCAGAAGATCCAGCGCCAGCTCAGTTGCTCGGTAAAGTAGCCACCGAGCAGGGGCCCGGCGATGCTGGAGACCGCATAGACGGCCGAGATGTAGCCCTGATACTTGCCCACTTCCCGTGGCGGTATGCTGTCGGCGATGACGGTGAAGGCGAGTGCAATAAGTCCGCCGCCGCCCAGTCCTTGCAGCACCCGGGCCGCCAGCAGGGTCGGCAGATCCTGAGAGAGGGCGCAGGCCACAGAGCCCGCCATAAACAGGCCTATGCCGATGTTGAGCATGCGTACCCGGCCGAACAGATCGCTCAGTTTGCCGTAAATGGGCAGGGCGGCGGTGGCCGCCAGCAGGTAGGCGGTGGCCACCCAGGTGAGGGCGGCGCCAGCGTTCAACTCGGCCCCTATGATGGGCAGTGGGGTGGTGACTATGCTCTTTTCCAGTGAACCCAGGGCAATCACCAGGGCCACGCTTGAGAAGATGGTTTTTGGAGACATATGCGGGCTCGCTAATTTGAAATGCCAGGATCTGCGGCACAAAGCTCATCATTGTCTCATAAATCACCAGCCGATGGCCAAAACCACTGCCATGGCGCCGCCAGCGCGCAACCATGACGGAGGTCGCGGCATACGCCCGCTGGATCTGGTAGTGTGGGTGTTTGGTTCAAGAGGAAGCAGACCCATGTCCGAGCAGTTCCGGTTTGATCAATACGACGCCCTGATTTTCGATATGGACGGCACCCTGGTGGACTCCATGCCCCTGCATCTGGATGCCTGGGAGGTAACCAGCTCAGAGTTCGGTCTGCCGTTTGATCGGGCACAGCTCAATGAATACGGCGGCATCCCTACCCGCAAAACAGTAAGCATGCTGGCTGCGCAGCACGGGCTGGATATCGATGTGGATGCCTTCACCCACCGCAAGACAGCCCTCTATTTGGAAAATATCGACAAGGCCCTCGTCTTCCCTCCCATGTGGGAGCTGGTCAAGCGCTGGCACGGCAAGGTGCCGATGGGCATAGGCACGGGGTCATCGCGGGAGCATGCCCGGCGCATTTTGAAAAATACCGGCCTGGATACCTATATCTCAGTGCTGGTCAGTGCCGACGACATCCACAACCACAAACCCCACCCGGACACCTTCCTGAAGGTTGCCGAGTTGCTCGGCGCCAATCCCGCCAACTGCCTGGTGTTTGAAGATACCCAAATCGGCATTCAGGCAGGCAAAGCCGGCGGCATGGCCACCTTGCTGGCCACCGAAGGCGCACTGCAACGGGTGTGAGAAAGGGTTAGCTAAGCGCCCGCCACTGCCGCCAGAGTCCGCCAAGGAAGACCAACAGGAAGAGGCCCAGAGCCATCTGCCAATGGAAAGTGAAATAGAGGTCCGCTGGCAGGGATGCCAGATAGATAAACAGGGCACTGAACAGGCCGCCACAGAGCGGTCTTTTCAAGAAAGACCAGCGCAGCAGTGTGACAATACCGCCCCCCTTGCCAGACCGGGCCATCAGTGCATCCCCCGCAGGCTGAAATTGCCAGCGACGCTATACCACGGATTGTGCGCCCTGTGCTTCTCTTCACGCACCCCATGCTCTTGCAACAGTGTCAGCACCTCGGCCGGGATATCGGCAAAAGAGGGGGCAGCGACAGCCATCACCCCTTGTTCGACCCGTTGGTGACGCTCATCGTCATCCCCGGCTACCCAGGTTGCGAGAGAGGTAAATGACTGACCTTGCTTGAAAAAGTGATAACGAGACATAGTGGGCTCCGAAGCGTTGGGGCCACAATATACACCGAAGATTGCGAACAAAATAGACCCGTATGGCAATCAAATTAAGTCTTGGTTTACCGTCACCTCATACTCCCACCTTGTCACCGCCAAGGGCTGCAATGACCCGTTTAAGCGAGAGCGAAGGACCCGGGAGCACAGAGCCAAGGCCGGGTAAAAGGTAACCGTTCACCGGCAGGAGCTTGACGCACACAGCTCGGCAAGAACGAAGCAATCCGCTTTCTAGGGAAGGTGCGCACAAGTCATATTGCACAAAAGCGCCACCTCCTAACCAATTGATTTTAAATGGATAAAATGTTAATTTTTGTTCATGAGGTACTTATTCGCACCTTCCCTGACTTCAGCGATTATCCATACTTTATTAAAAGTGATGGCATTGACTGCATTTCAATTCATGGAAATGTAACCAATGTGGCAGTAACCATTACCAGACTTAGTCTCTTTACTGGTGTAAATGGTCACGTTTTTCTCAGCCATTTTTGCTGCCAATAGTACACTGACATATGTTTGATAATTGGAGTCTGAGTTATTCAAGTAGGCCCATGTGTTGCCATTCCCACACAGTTTTGGCCCATTAACCAAGGTAACTCTGAGGTCATAGTTATTACCTGATGTTACATCAATACTTCCAATTTTCCCACTGACATGACCATCCCAAGCCTGACTTGAAAAGCTCAACAAACCGACAATAAAAAACCAATTTTTCATACATACCTCAACCATACACAATGAATATTTTAAATTATACCAAACTGTCTTAAACCTTATCAAAAATACTAAAAAAAGTTATTTTAAGGGGATTTAACACCACCACCTTTAATCACTATATAGTCACCATTGAAATCTATCCGCTGACAAAAAATGACTAATGCACCAATAAAAACACTTGTAAAAAGTTATTTTTAGTTAACCTAATAAACCTCGACTCTAGTTATCGCCCCCCCATTTATCAAAATTGCGTGTTTCTCAGAATCTGATGCCTTAAACCAGGCAACCCGCTATGCATATGTAAAAAAGTGGAAATTCCAATATTTCACTAAAATAGCCCGCCATTTCCCACTGACCCCAGCCGCGAGCCACTTCAACTATCAACCTTATCACCGAGTGATCGCAGTTGCTTGCCACGCATAGACATAGCCGAAACTGGCGGCTTAGATTGTCAACCCACCACTGGTAGCCATTTCCCTCGCTCTGACCAAAGCGAGTACCCTCTCCGCCCAGAAAGGTCAGTTGCACATAGCGGCTGACCAGGTGATAACAAAGCGCATCCTGCACACATATCGGACAAAAACCAGCCAAAGTCATCACCCCCCCCTTAAGGCAAGGGTGAGTTACGTCTCTATCAAAAGGGTGGGTGTCCCAATATCTTTTTTTTAAAAGTGATGGTATTGGCTGCATTTAAATTCATGGAAATGTAGCCAATGTGGCAGTAACCATTCCATTACCAAACTTAGTCTCTTTATTGGTGTAAAGAGTCACCTGTAGAAGCTACGTAAGTACAGCACTCTACTATTCGGAATAGTATAATCACTAAAGGCTGAAGTGATTAATATTTACCAAGCCGGATATAAGATAATTCACAACTTCCGCTCCCCTCGATAATTCTTAACTGCACCTTGCTATTTGCCATATATGCAGCCAATAATGAGGAGTACATTTCCTTAGCATTAGATGACTTAGTGTTCAACGTAAAAAACACTCCGGAAGATGCGGTACAATTCGCCTTAGTCTCATCCAATGGAGTGCCGACAAAAATATTTCCAGACGCATTAACATACAAGGTCTCAATCGTCGAAAAACACCCCCAAGTAGTACACTCATCAGCCATCACAACACCATGAATCATGAACAGTGTAGAAAATATTGCAGACCTTATTTTCATTTAAACACCTTTATTTAAAAAACTTTAATGATATTAAAAATATGAATGTAAAGAGCCATGGTAAGTCATCTCTTTCTTCAACATTCAGACAACTGACACCGGTGGACTGGTGGACTGGTGGACTGGTGGACTGGTGGACTGGTGGAGATAGAAAAATTTTCCGTAGACTTGTTCAAGGAAGCCGACAAGGAATATCTGGACTATTATTTGCTCCACGCTGGGGGGTGTACCAGCGTTGCATCAAGCCACTAAAATAGCCCGCTATTTCCCACAGACCCCAGCCGCGAGACACTTCAAATATCAACCTTGCTCGCCGAGTGATAGCAGTTGCTCATCACACATAGGCACAGCCGCAACTAGCGGCTTAGGTTGTCAACCCACCACGGGTAATTTCTCTCGCTCTAGCCAAAGCGAATCCTCTCTGCCCAGAAAGGTCAGTTGCACATAGCGGCTGACCAAGTGATAACAAAGCGCATCCTGCACACATATCAGACAAAAACCAGCCAAAGTCATCACCCCCCCCTTAAGGCAAGGGTGAGTTACGTCTCTATCAAAAGGGTGGGTGTCCCAATATATTTTCAATTAAGGAAAAAACTCCCCTAATATGCATTGTCATGATAAAAAGTTAAAGCACAGGATCGGCAACTGGCAACAGTACACCAGGCCCTAATGCACTACGGTTTGCTAACCCTCCTGATGGATGGGAAAACTATTAAAATTTGGTATTGCCACAACCCCGATATAGCCGCCGATGGCAGGGTTTACACTGCTCGACATAATCTTATTTTATTAAATCCAGCCGTGTTAAAATTGGAGTTTTAAAAACAGGATCACAACCATTAACCCATCCACCTATAATAGTCTCAGCGTGAAATGCTGATAGTATGGCAGAATACATTTCATTAAATAATGGATGGGTCTTTAATAAAGATACTGTGGTATTATTAGTACAACCTTCACTACTACTCACATTACCTTTAGTAATCACCAATATACTTTTTCCAAAATCATGGACCACAACACGTTTAATCGTAGTTGGAGTAAACTAAGTATTAGCTCTAGTACCCTGAGAAAAAACCAAAGACATAAATAACAAGATATAAAACTTCATTTTACTAACTCTCTCGAAATATATGAATAATGTAACAATCATCACCCCCCTAAAAAACAGCAGTATAAATTATAATGAGGAAATGCACTTTTGTAGTCACTGGCACTTTAATATCATTAAGAACCATATTAATCAAGAATGATTATAAAATTTATATTTTCACCATCCCCCCATCTTGTACAAGTGTTAAGACCAGAAATTCTCACTGTTCTTCCCGCCATTTTTGCCGCCAGCAACTGACTGAACTGTGATTTACCCGTGGTTGAATTTTCATCTTTTATCAACCAGTACTTACGAGTAGCACAAGCAGGTGAATTTGACTTCTCTGTGCCACCCGATAGCTCAACTAAATGCAGGCCATCATTTGCTCGCGCATAAAGGGTTGCTACTTTTCCTGTTTGCTCTCCTGCAAGCACACCAACACTGATAAAACAGAGCAAAGCGATACTATTAACTCTCACTTAATTTCTCCCTGACTAAATAACATGATTGATAACATAAAAATTTTTAGCCCAAAAAATTGGGCCAAAAACGTATAGATAATCACAATTAAAATATCTCCTATGACCCATAGGAGGCCCCAAAAACTATGCCTGCAGTATGACTGCTAAACGGCCATATCCTGTTGTTCCTGTCTGTGGACACAACCACATTTATAAAAATTCGTTCAACTTTAGCCAGGTGAACACATGGTGGGCATCCCAGCAAGTCAGCTCAGACTTAATCATTAAATACCTAAAATACTAGCGTCTCACTAGAGTTAGCCACTCAATAAAACAGTCCGCTATTTCCCACTAACCCCAGCCGCGAGCCACTTCAAATATCAACCTTGCTCGCCGAGTGATAGCAGTTGCTCATCACGCATAGGCACAGCCGCAACTGGCGGCTTAGGTTGTCAACCCACCACTGGTAATTTCTCTCGCTCTGACCAAAGCGAGCACCCTCTCCGCACAGAAAGGTTAGCAGCACAAAGCGGCTGACCAAGTAATAACAAAGAGCATCCTGCACACGTATCTGATACAAACAAGAATCATCATCCTCGCTGTGAGTTACGCCTCCGTCTAAGGTGAGTTTATCAGAATCTAGTTAGGCCTAAAGCTAAAGACAGTAATACAGGAAACAGCCTGTATTCGTATGAACATTTAATTATGGCAACTCATCAGGAAGCGGTTTTCTAACTTTTTTTGAAAACTCCTTCTTTATCGCCCCATATTTATAATAATTTAATTTTGCGTCATTTAAGCTAATGCCATTTGCTCCACCTTTGTATATTGGATCATTATTCTGGACATAATCATCCTCCCAATAACAAACGGGACAAATTTCAAACCCTCCACAAGGCTCCTCATCGAATGTTAAATAGCCGCAGCATGGACAAGGAAAACTCATTATTTTTCTCCTTACTACTGTTTATTCCAATAGTTAATTCCATCTTGTGGACGGAACATTGTTTTAGGTGTACCGTTAGCGTCTTTTACACCAAAGGTATTCGACTTCTTATCATACATCATAGTGTCCCCATTAGGCCGAGTCTTCGTTAATTTATTTTTCGGTGAACCGTTTAAAAAATCTTGAGCACCTTCAACATACTGTTTAGCATTTTGGTACTCGGGGAATTCACCCTTGTGTTTTTTATAATGCCCAAAAGCATTTTCAACGGACGATGTTTTCTTTGTTGAAGTCCAAAGAGGCCCCGTCTTCGCAACCCCCGCCGCCTCCTCTGCCTTGGTGGCAACTTTAGCAGCACTCGCCGTCGTTTCGGTAGCTTTAGCACCTATTAAACCAAGATGAGCCATCTTGGCTCCTGCGGCCATTTGATCCAGCCCAAGGGTGAGGGAGGCTCCCGCCGATGCCATTGCCAATGCAGTGCCTGTTACGTCCCTTTCAATGGCATAGAGGCCGGCATCAAGCAGATCAGGCCCCGCCCCCAGTACAGGCACTGCACCCAAACCGGCTAAGATAGCGTGGGCAGTTGTGGACCAGAATCCACGCTGCACTACCTCTTTCGGCTTGTTTGCTCCATCCTTGGGTTCCGCCTTCCAAGTGCCGTCTTGCTGCCGTGCTGCGTAGCTTGGGCTATTCCCCCCACAGATACTCTCAGGGGAGTTTTTCCCCGAGTAGTCTCGACCCGAGTTATCGTTCCTGATATCCGCCGCACAGGTTCCAATATCCCAGAAGCCGCTCGGGTCGACCGCGTTCAACGGGTTGTTACGCACATAGGCATAACGGTTGAAGCTCTGGCCATCGCTTGGTTCCGGCACATAGGGATCGGCCTGCAGGAAGCGACCCAGCGCGGGATCGTAGAGACGACCATTCATATGAATGATGCCGAGACCTTCGATCATCTCGTGCCCTGTATAGCCACGCCGAGTTGGCGTCAGCAGGGCAGCGAAACGGCTGGCAAGCAACAGGCGCCGCTGTTCACCGAACCCCGAATAGGCAAAGGCTTGAGCTACATCGCCTTTTTGATCACTTACCAGAATAACCGACCCTTGGTGATCCAGATGCTGGTAGAGACGATCCTCCGTCTGGTTGCTGCGACGCACCAGGATCAGGTTGCCCACATAATATCTGTGCTCGGTCAGTCCCCCCTTATCGCCGGTACGCACCTGCTTCTCATAGACCTTGTCAAGATAGAAGGTGTCTAGAGTCGTTCGCTTGCCATCAGCGACCCGCACATCCTGGCGCCAATAACGTGCATCATCAGAGCCATAGGCGAAGTGTGTGCTCTCCTGTCCCTTGCTGATACTGGTCGGTCGATCGTCCCCTTCATAAGTCAGAGTACGATCACCATCGTTGATGACATTACCGTTTGTGTCATAGCCAAGACGCTTGCTACCAACCTGAACCAGGCGATAGGGATGGGCAGGATCATAACTGTAGCCGCCTAGTTTTAGACTGTTAAGCAAATTGCCCAAAGGATCATAGGTATAGCGCTCACTTTGTTGCCACTTGCCCTGATGGCTTTGCGCCACTCTGGTCAGACGGTTCAGATCATCATATTCGAAACGTTCTTCAATCCGGGTGCGACTCAAGGGACTGAATGAGATCTGATGGCTGCGCTCAACCAGATTGAAGCCCATATCATACTCGTAGCGCTGTGCTAAAAGATCACGCCCCCCCAAGGTGCTGCTTGACTCACTCAACAAATCGGTACCGGCAACATAGGCATTATTGATCACCACCTGGTTTCCCAGGGTTTCCTGCACAACCTTGCCTGTGGCATCCATGCGATCTGTGCGCTGAATCAACTGCTGAGTTGTTTCATCAACCAGTTCACTCGGGTACCCCGCCGGGTTATAGCGCTGCCTTACCGTCAGTGGACGATTATCCGCACTGGGGTAGCGTGTTTGACTGAGTCGGCCATAACCATCGTAGGTGTAACCCATGGCCAGGGTCTGCCCCTTGAAGACAGCTTCTTCAGCAACCTTGCGCCCCTTGTCGTCGTAACGATAACTGCGAGTGTAGCGGCTGCTGACCAGACTCTGGTCGCAGGTACCACCAGTGAAACGGGTTTGGCGTACCAGCTGACCAATCCCGTAAGTAGCTGCATCATAGTTGAAGCAATCGAGCGCATCAGGATGCTGTCGGGAGATCAAGCGACCCAATGCATCGTATTGGAAACGGGTCTGTTTACCTTTGCCATCTTGCTGGCTAATCAACTCTCCGAATGCGTTGTAGCTGTAACGCCAAATCCCCTTACTGGTATCCTTGAGGGCGGTTCGCCGCCCCCAAGCATCGAACTCTTGCACAGTACCCGCATTGACAACTCCATTTGGTATCGCCCTAAGGAGTTGCCCCTTTGCATCGTAAGTAAACTGGGTTCGTCCTCCCAAGGCATCTGTAGTGGCAACCAGCCATCCGTTAGGATCATACTCCTCGAGCAGAGTCTGACCTTTGGAATTGGTAATGGTCTGTTTAAGACCATCATATTCCCAGCTCGTCATTACTGTGCCCAGTGACGTTTCATCCTCCCGCTTGGTCATCCGGCTCAAGGCGTCATAGCGATAACGAATAGCGTATGCACTACCGCCAAATTCGGGTTTAGTCTGGATAGTCAGATTCCCTTGCCAGTCATAGATATTTGTTGCAATAACAGGCAAACCATCAAATCCATCAATTCTGGTTTCAACCAATAAATTATCTTGGTTGAAATAACCGATTTTAGTTGGGACACCAGACATTTCTGTAATCACGGAGAAACTAGCCGAGGGAGGGCAATCACCACAAAGGGTATACGTCATGCGTCGCTCAGACTGGCCAGGCTTTCGCTCCCCGATGAGACGGCCATCTAAATCAAAACGTTGCTCACTGGCGATCCCATTGGGATCAATTTCGGTGATACGTACAACTTGCCCTTGGACTGCATCTGGTTCGCCTCCGTTATATCGATAGCTCTGTATTTGGCCTAAAGCATTGGTCATATTTACCAATAAGCGGCCATTTTTACTAAAACGCCAGCGTGTAGTTCGAGTGCTGGCAGCGTCAGATTGGGTAAGCCGGATCAGATGTCCATAACGATCATACTCATACTCGTGGCGCAAACCAGTAGAAGATGTTGGCATTGTTACACCAACATAAGCAACTTGCTTTGATTGTGTGGGACTACCTTGAGTGTCGAATGTCAAATAATCTATTCGCTCATTTAGCCAACTGGGATTGCCACTAGTTTTATACGATATTTGTTCACTTGAACGAGTACCATACCTAGGCTCATTATATGTGAAAGTACGATATATCGATCTTGTTCCCGTAGTTTCTTGCTGTTTTAATAAATTCCCAGCATTGTCATATTGCATAGTCTTGGTTGTTAACGATAGCAACTCACCATTTGAAAGATCGAACCGAGATTCTTCACTTCCTGCCAATACAACTATTGGCTCATAACCATTATTACCAAGACTATAAACATGCGTTCTCCATTTATTATCCAAACGAGAGATCAACTTACCATCAATACTGTAATCTGAACGTTTGAGAAGACCCGTCATAGGTGGCAGCTGATGATACTCAAAGACCCGACGGCTTTTATCAAGAATGCCTTCAACGGTGACTCTCTCAAATCCCAACCAGCCAATACCTTGTTGATGAGCAAGAGGACCACCATATTTCAAGCGGTATTGAACCAGAGTTCCATCTTTACCTGTTTCACTGTAATTTTTACCACATAAGTTCCCCCCATCGGAATGATATAGGGGAAAGCGTTTGGATACCGACCATTCGGTAGTCTACTAACATTAGGAAATAGATCAGCGTATTGACCCGAGGTCACATAATCAAGCACTTGTGTATCTGTGAGAGGGGTATAATCGATACTAATTTTTTTTCCCAATCCTTCTGTAATACTACCAAGACGATTTAGTTGACTATAAGGTGCAGTGATGCGATAAATAATAATCCTCTTTCCCTCATCACCTCCAATAAGTTCCACCTGCCCATCACCATCAAGATCGGCTGCACGCAAGTCTTCGGTAGCAGAGAAGCTGCCCCACTTGTGTAGGGAAACGGTATTACTACCAGATACATTTCTGCTGATAAATACGGTCCACCGCCGTTTACCAGTCTGCAGCAGTACATCTTTAACTCCATCGTGATTGAGGTCAATAACAAGATAAGAGAGTGCATCAACAGATACAGTATTACTCACATCCTTTATGTCTATCCCTGTGTTGTCGAAAATACTCAACGTTTTTATGTAATTACTAGTCTTGCGATTCGCTCCATCAAACTTCTTTGTCAACTGCGCTTTACTACCCTTGAAAACCTCTGGATAACCATCACCATTTAGGTCAATAAAGCTTCTCCACTCATTGTCAAATGAATAAATAGAATTCGTCACTAATTTATCCCTACGAACCAAAGGAGGGAAACTTGAATGAAGCTGCTCAGTGCCAGAATGATGGATGACATGATCGTTTTTACCACCACCAATCACGACATCATAACTTAAAGTTCTATATAGCCAATCCATAACACCATCGCCGTCAAGATCAGCAAAGGGTAATGCGTGGCCACGTCCATTAATATGATGATTATCAAAAGAATCAATTTTTAAAGGTACACCACTAACAATTAATTCATCTCTACCATCACCATCTGTATCGAAAACGTAGATATTATTAGCATTGCTATACTTACCAGACCAAATTTTCCCAAATTCCGAGAAGGTATTGATGCCGCCATTGTTACTGGCAGTAATAAGATCATCCACACCATCTCCATTAACATCAGAGAAATTTGATATATAGGTACTGGGTATATCAAACTGACCACGATTCTCTTTGTTAATTGATGGGAACGTTACAAATTTATCAATCTCTCCATAAGCTGCAATAGCCTTATTTGACTTGCTTTCATAATCATAGTACCTAAAATCACCGCCACTTTTATATATAATTTGAGCCCTCCCCCCCCCTTTTATGTCTGCGATAGAGAAACTTTCATAATTTAATTCCAGCGTATCTTCCCTAGAAATTGAGAGAGGCTCATCATCTCGCTTCCAATTAAAGAGCGTTGCTGGGTAACAATCGCCATTACGGAAGCATTTCTGGACAAAACGAAGATAACTCTGTGGGCTCAGTGACTCCTGTGTCTCATAACCTAAATGATAAATAGCTTGGGTTATTCCATTGACGGAAATACTCACTCCCTTGAGCAATTTATCATAAGTAAATCGGGTTCCGGCAAGATAGCCTGAATTAATTCGACTATTCTTAATATAGTCTAGACTTACTTTGTAAATATGTTCAGCACCACTCTTTCCGCCATATGAAATTTCTGAAAGGTACTGGTTACCACGTTGAATATCTGTCTGGTAATCGTAACTAATCAGGTTCTGATATGCATCCTGCTTACTATCAACAGCCCAAGATATGGTGACCAAACTCTGTCCACGCAGCCTAATTTCTTTAGCACTTCCCCGGCCGTAATAAGTGGTAACCCTTCCCTTATCGATTGAGGTAAAGTAATCAGGTGCATCGTCACGCCAACCCATAGCCCTTACTAAAAAACCTGGAGTATTCTCCTGATAGTACTCTTTACTTTTCCCCCAATACTCTTTATCAGTAACAACTTGGCCACGTAGGGTTCCTACCAATCGTAGCGGCTTCCCACCCCAGCACAGGCGATCACGTTGGTCAAGGCGGACTAGCCCTTGCCCACCCTCACCATTCTCATAAATATTCTTGCTACACCGGGACACTCGGTTTTCATACTCAAGAGAACCTCCCCATCCCAAGATTCCGTAGGCCCCATTACTATTATATTTAAGATTAAGGCTGGGAGTTAAGCTGTTAACACCAAGGGGGATGTCGAGTTTTATTTTATAGCTTGCCTCACCTGCCTGTCCCACATTGAACTCACCGATTAATTTCCCG
Organism: Aeromonas popoffii; assembly: GCF_037818705.1. NCBI lineage: Bacteria > Pseudomonadati > Pseudomonadota > Gammaproteobacteria > Aeromonadales > Aeromonadaceae > Aeromonas > Aeromonas popoffii. Next base: position 3,390,284 of record NZ_CP149129.1, read on the forward strand.
GCAATCAAATCTGTAGAGGGAGTACCTTGAAAGCTTATTGTAGGACGAGTCAGTGGCATCCCCTCCATAACAGAGGTCTGCAGTGTTGTTAAGCTGAAATTGCCCAGATAGTCTTTAATTACCAACCTATTACCAATGAAGGAGAGAGACATATCTTTCCCTCCTGAAGGTGGAATGGTCGATATATTATCGACACCAGCCACCCCAGCCTTAAAGAAGGCTTCAGTCACTGAAGTCAAAAACCAAAGACCATCCTTAAACTCCAGCATGAAAAAGCGTTTCTTACTGCCATCCATAATAGGAGTCACTATATCCCCATGCAGTAAGATCAGTGAGCCAGCAGTTTCCACGTAATATTTCAGACCTGGCACAACTTCGTAGAGCCTGTCTTGCAAGGGGGTGGGGGATGATGCCTTGACACCAGGAGTTAAACGGAGAACGCCTGTGTAGACGTAAGCATCCTTGAGTGTCGTCAAACTAGGTTGGTTGAACAAACCCGATACCTGGAACTCGTTACCCTCGAAGGAAAAGTTGAGCGTGTCACCATTAAGCGAACTGGTAGCCTTAACACCCGGGGCCCAGGCCATCCCAATCCGGTAGCTTGGCTCGTTAAGCTGGGTGAGGCGCCATTGCCCGTTTTGCCGCACGATGGAGAAATATTTACGCTTCGAGTTATCAATGATCGGAGTCATCACCTCGCCATGCAGCAGGATCAACTTTCCGGGTGTAGAGAAATAGTAAGCCTCACGCGGCTGCGCCTCTAGGAGCTCAAACTCCAGATCGTTTGCAATAGCCTGCATTCCCCAGAGCAATGTAGAGAACCATAGCAAGAACTTTTTCACATGAGATACCTGAATAAAACCAATTTGGATTCTTACCGGCTATTGAGCGACGGATAAGAGCTATACGCCCTATCGAGATGGACCCATTGCTGGATCACTATTTTATTGACAAATAAAACAACTGCTATGGGCGGGGAAGGCTACCGCACGACTTGTGCAAACAGCCATATTAAGAAGGGATATTTTTGTGGCGATGTTATCTAATATAATGATAAGGCTCCATCACCCATCTGGGTGGACGGCAAATAATAACAAGATCAACAGTTTGAGTTCAAAAATAAAACACCACCAGTATGGTTTGACTGTTATTATTTACCTTGTGCACTGCCATTATGATGATGGCCCATTAGATTTATCAGGCTGTTTATTAACCACCGCCGCAAACAGGCACATAACAAATAAAAAAACGCCCCTTTCGGGGCGTTTTGGCCAACTGTCGCCCTTACATGGCGTTGGTGGATTCGAAGATCTTGTCGGCGGAAGCTTCCACAAAGCCCGGGTAGAGCACACCATCGGCCTGCGGGTAACGCAGGGCAAACTCGTAGAAGCAGCTCGGAATGGTGCGCACGCCATCGGTGAAGGCCACATCCGCCTTGTCGGCCATGGTGGAGGATTGCTCCAGCATCACCTGCGGGTCCCCTTTCACCTCGCCACCCACGCCGTTGAGCACGAAGCCGGCCGCCTTGAGGGCGGCGTTGACCTGCAAGATGGTATCGAACTGCTTGAGGCGATTGATGTTGACCGTGAAGTGGTTGGCACGATAGCCCCAGGCCGCCATCCAGGCCGCGTACTCACTCTCCGCCAGCAGGGTCTGGTAATCGGCCCAGGAGACCTGCCAGGGGGCACCGGCATAGAGGAAGGCCGGGGTATCGGTCAGGTGCGCAGGCACCTGATCCGCCAGCTTGTGGATGATGGCCTGCGCCGCTGGGGAGAGTTCTTCCACCTTCAGCTCGCTGATGAACACCTTGGGGGCATCCGGATCTTTATGCTCAAAGTGCTTGGCATAGAGCTTCTTGGCCTTGAACACATATTCGCCCTTCTGCTCGTAACCGAGCGCCAGGAAGTGGGCGGCCAGCTTCTCCAGCCCCAGCTTGGGCAGGTTGTAGGTGCGAAACGCCACGTGATCATTGACGATGGGCTCGCCACCACCCAGCAGGGTGTGGACCTTGAGGGCACTCGGGGTGACGTGAATGTAGTTATCCCACAAGTGACCGAACAGGGTGTCGATATCCTTTTGCATCTCTCTTTCCTTTGATTGCGGGTACAGACAAGGGCACCTGTTCAGTGCCCCTTTTATTGTTTGTGATCTGCGCTCAACGCAGAGGAGGACAGTGTCAGCCTCTTCCTTGTTAAAAGGTCAAACCCGGTGACAGCTGATCCGGCATGGCAGCCTTGCTGTCCTCGACGGAGGCGACCGGATAGGCGCAGTAATCGGCAGCGTAGTAGGCGCTCGCCCTGTGGTTGCCGGAGGCACCGATACCGCCGAACGGCGCGGCGCTGGAAGCACCCGTGATGGGCTTGTTCCAGTTGACGATACCGGCGCGGATCCGCTTGAAGAAGTGGTGCCAGTCCGCCTCGCGGTCACCGAGCAGGCCCGCCGAAAGACCGAAGCTGGTGGCGTTGCCTTGATCGATGGCGGCATCAAAATCGTCGTAACGAATGAGCTGCAGCAGCGGGCCAAAATACTCTTCGTCCGGCAGTGCGCTCACAGCAGTGACATCGATGATGCCAGGCGAAACAAAGCCTGTGCCCGCTTCCAGGTGCTTGAGGGTCAGCAGACTCTCGCCACCCAGTCGTTGCAGGTTGGCTTGCGCCTCAACCATGCCCAGCGCCGCTCTTTCGCTGATCATGGCCCCCATGAAGGGCTGCTCGACGGCATCATAGAGGCCAACCTTGATCTGGCCGACCACCTCGACCAATCGCTTGACCAGGGCATCACCCCGGGAACCGCGCTCGACAAACAGACGGCGGGAGCAGGTGCAGCGCTGGCCGGAAGTGATGAAGGCGGACTGGACAATGGCATGGACGGCGCCATCGATATCACTCACATCCTTGACGATCAGCGGGTTGTTGCCACCCATCTCCAGCGCCAGGATCTTGCCAGGCTGACCGGCAAACTGCTGATGGAGGAAATGGCCGGTGCGGGACGAGCCAGTGAAGAAGAGGCCGTCGATATCCGGATTACCTGCCAGCGCCTTGCCGGTCTCCACCTCGCCCTGCACCAGGTTGAGGACGCCCTTGGGCAGTCCCGCCTCCTGCCAGATCTTCAGCATGGCTTCGGCCACCATGGGGGTCAGTTCGGAAGGCTTGAACACCACGGCATTACCGGCGATCAGCGCAGGCACTATGTGACCGTTCGGCAGATGGCCCGGGAAGTTGTAGGGGCCGAACACGGCGACCACGCCATGAGGCTTGTGGCGCACGAATGCCTTGGCACCCGGCATGGGGTTTTCGACCGTGCCGGTGCGCTCGTCATGGGCACGGATGGAGATGGCGATCTTGCCCTGCATGGCGGCCACTTCGGTGCGGGTTTCCCACAGCGGCTTGCCGGTTTCGCGGGCGATGGTGAGCGCCAGCGCCTCCTTGTGCTCGCCGAGCAGATCGGCGTAACGACGCACGATGGCAAGACGCGCCTCCAGGCTCATATCGGACCAATGGTAGAAGGCAGCGCGGGCAGCCTTGACGGCGGCATCCACCTGGGCGGCACTGGCAGCCCCCCCTTGCCAGATAACCTCGTTCTTCGCCGGATCCCTTGACTCGAATGGCTTGCCTTCACCGGCAAGCCATTGACCGTCTATCAGTTGTACTAACTGGCTCATCCATTCACTCCCTGTGGTTCGCAAGCAACGTTGGCTGCCTGTTTCATATGCGGTTTTACTGCCAATACGGCTCAATCGAGATCGACGGCGCGTACCATGTCACCATCCTGCACCTTGAGTGCCGTCGCCATCTTGGGCGGAATGATGGCTTCATGCTTGTCGAGATCGACCCGGATATTGCCGTAGCAGGCACGGTAGTGCTCGTAGCGGGTATTGCAGACCAGATGGATCTTGCCACCTATGGGTTCGCCGATCAGCACCCGCAGCTTCTGGCTGCGGCGCACGCTGCGGATATTCTTCACGTCACACTCGACGGTGGGGCCTGCATCGAAGATATCGACATAGCCCCGGTTCACGAAGCCTTCATCCTGCAGCATCTTGATGGCCGGGCGGGTCTTGTCGTGGGTCTGGCCGATGACGGCGCGCGCCTCGTTGCTCAGCAGGTTGACGTAGATGGGGTACTTGGGCATCAACTCGGCGATGAAGCGCTTCTTGCCAATGCCGGTGAGATAGTCGACGGTGGGAAAATCCATCGAGAAGAAATGCTTTTGCAGCCACTCGTAGAAGGGGCTGTGACCATTGCCATCGGAGACGCCACGCATCTCGGCAAAGACGGTATCGTCGAACAACTCGGGATGCTCGGCCATGAACAGGAAGCGGTGCTTGGAGAGCAGGCGGCCGTTGAGCCCCTCGCGGGCGCATTCACGCAGAAACAGGGTGCAGAGTTCGGAATTGCCGGTGTAGTCATTGGACAGCGTGAGCGTCTCGACCACGTTGTAGATGCCAAGCTTGGGGGAAGAGTGCACCACCTTGCCGATGTGATAGTTGTAAAACGGCTGGGACAGGCCCACGGCCGCATCGATGGCACAGGTACCGACCATTTCGCCGGTCTCCAGATCCTCAGCGACGAAGAAGTAGAGGCAATCACCCTTACCTGCCGGTTTGTCCGAGAAGGTCTGGGTCGAGGCATCTATCTTGCGCTGCAGCAGTTCATCGTTGACAGGCAACGAAGTCATGCCGGTGCCGGATTCAATGGCACAGGTCTTGAGACCGGCAAAATCTTTTTGCTCGATGGGACGGATAACCAACATAAATGACAACTCCCTTTCATTGACGACAGGTGGGGTCCCGGCTCCTGCCGGGAGGGCTCCCCACCTCAATTTGGATTAGGCGTTAACCACCTGGGCAACCGCTTTCTCGAACCGGGCCAGCCCTTCCTTGATGTCCGCTTCCGGGATAACCAGCGAGGGGGCGAAACGCACCACGTTGGTACCCGCGACCAGTGCCATCAACCCCTGATCGATAGAGGCCAGCAGGAAGTCACGGGAACGGCCCTTGTAGTCATCGTTCAGCACGGCGCCGAGCAACAGACCCTTGCCACGCACTTCGCTAAAGCAGTGGTACTTGGCATTGATGGCATCGAGCCCGGCACGGAACAGCTGTTCGCGCTGCTTGATGCCGCTGAGCACTTCCGGGGTGTTGACCACATCGATCACCGCCTCGGCCACCGCACAGGCCAGCGGGTTGCCGCCGTAGGTGGAACCGTGAGTACCCACTTTCAAATGAGCCGCGATCTCGTTGGTGGTCAGCATGGCGCCGATGGGGAAGCCGCCGCCGAGCGCCTTGGCGCTGGTGAGGATGTCAGGCGTGACACCCAGACCCATATAGGCGTAGAGATCACCGGTACGGCCGACCCCGGACTGCACTTCGTCATAGACCAGCAGGGCATTGTGTTTGTCGCACAGCTCACGCACGCCCTTGGCGAACGCGTCGGTCGGACGAATGATGCCCCCCTCCCCTTGCAGCGGCTCCATCACCACAGCGCAGGTATTGTCGGAGATGACAGCAGCCAGCTCCGCCAGATCGTTGTAAGTCACATGGGTGATATCCGCCGGCTTGGGACCGAAACCATCTGAGTAAGCAGCCTGGCCACCGACACTGACGGTAAAGAAGGTACGACCGTGGAAACCCTGATGGAAAGCAATGATCTGGGTCTTGTGCTCACCGAATTTCTCGATGGCATAACGACGGGCCAACTTGAGGGCCGCCTCGTTGGCTTCGGCGCCCGAGTTGCAGAAATAGACCTTGTCGGCAAAGGTGGCGGCAACCAGCTTCTTGGCCAGGCGCAGGGCCGGCTCGTTGGTCATCACGTTGGAGAGGTGCCACAGCTTCTCGCCCTGGGTTTTCAGCGCTTCGACCAGCTTGGGATGGCAATGGCCGAGACCATTGACGGCTATCCCGCCGGCAAAATCGACATACTCACGGCCTTCCTGATCCCAGACACGTGACCCTTCACCACGCACCGGGATGATCTTGGCGGGCGCATAGTTGGGAACCATCACTTCATCAAACACTTCACGTGTCACTGCCAACAACTCTGACATATTGCTCTCCTTCGATCTGGCGACAGAATAATCCACCGCCCAAAAGTTAAATCCATGTAAACACATCGGCATTGTCACAGAAAAAAAGCTAAAAGTCTGCAACAACACGAGTTACAGGGAACAATGTTCGATTGCCTGTGAGATTTTAGGCAACCGCATTGCATAACGGCTCAGGGGGTATTGGCAAGAGATAATTTGGACAGGGAGGGGGGTGAATAAAGTGTCAGGGAAAATATTTTTGGCTTCATGTCGATTCTGGGAAGCCGATCACAACGATTCAGGAAGTTGCTAAAAAATTGGCCAGCAATTGGTGGCCCTGCTCGCTCAGGATGCTCTCCGGATGGAACTGAACCCCCTCTATATTCAACTGCTTATGGCGCAAGCCCATGATCTCGTCAAAAGAGCCATCGGCGTGCTCGCTCCAGGCGGTGATCTCGAAACAGTCGGGCAGAGTGCCCTGATCCACGATTAACGAATGATAACGGGTGACCCGCAGCGGATCGTTCAGACCGCGAAATACACCCTGCCCCTGATGGCGGATGAGCGACGTCTTGCCATGCATCACCTGACGGGCACGCACCACTCGGGCCCCGAAGACCTGCGCCAGGGATTGATGGCCGAGACAGACACCCAAGATAGGGAGCTGACCGGCAAAGCGGCTGATAGCCGCAAGGGAAATGCCCGCCTCATTGGGCGTGCAGGGGCCGGGGGAGATCACCAGATAACGGGGGGAGAGCTGCGCGATAGAATCCAGCGTCAACTCATCATTGCGCTTCACCACCACCTCTTGCCCCAGAGCGCCAAAATACTGCACCAGGTTCCAGGTAAAGGAGTCGTAGTTATCGATCAGCAACAGCATGGGGTAACCAGAGACAGAGAATTAACGATCCAGATAACGACCCTGTTCCATTTCGCGCTCGCGCTGGCATTCGGCCAGATAGATGGCGGCGGCGATGGCAGGGGTCTTGTGGTATTTGTCGATGGCGTTGGAGACCATCAGCTGCAGAGTATTGAGGTTCTTGGCCTTGCGAAATTTACGCAGCCAGTGACCTTTGTCACCCAGCTCTTCAATCATGATATTGGATTCGACAGACATGCTTACTCTTGGGGCAAAAGCCCGCGTTGGAAATTGGAAGATGAATTAACAAATAGCAGGTCGGGTAAAAACAAAGAAAGCTAGGCAAATACCCAGCTCTCTTCTACTACACCTTCCCAGTATGTCAGGCTCGAGGAACAAAGCCGATGACATCATATACCCTGGTCAGGGTTTTTTCAGCCCTTTCCCGTGCCTTTTGTGCACCTGCCGCCAAAATTGTTTGCAGATGAGCTTCATCCTGACGCAGCTCGCGAAAGCGCGCCTGAATAGGTTCCAGCAAGGCAACGACAGCCTCGGCAGTCTCGGTCTTGAGGTGACCGTACATCTTGCCTTCAAAGTGCTGCTCCAACTCGGGGATGGAGCGACCGGTTACCCCAGACATCAGGGTCAGCAGGTTGGAGACCCCCGGCTTGTTCTGGGGATCGAACCGCACCACCGCCGGCTCGTCGGAGTCGGTCACGGCACGCTTTATCTTCTTGACGATCTGCTTGGGATCTTCCAGCAGACCGATGAAGTTGGCCTCGTTGTCATCGGACTTGGACATCTTCTTGGTCGGATCCTGCAGGCTCATCACCCGTGCCCCGTCGGTAGGGATGAAGGGCTCTGGCAGAGTGAACGCCTCGCCGTGCAGATTGTTGAACCGGGTGCAGATGTCGCGAGTCAGCTCCAGATGCTGCTTCTGATCGTTGCCGACCGGTACCTGATTGGCCTGATAGAGCAGGATATCGGCAGCCATCAGCACCGGATAACCAAACAGACCGACGTTGACGTTGTTCTCGAAACGGGCGGACTTGTCCTTGAACTGGGTCATGCGGGACAGCTCGCCCATCTGGGTGTAGCAATTCAGGATCCAGCCAAGTTCGGCGTGCTGTGGTACGTGAGACTGGATGAAGACAGTGCTCTTCTTGGGATCGATCCCCACCGCCAGATAGAGGGCGGCGGCATCGAGACACGCCTTGCGCAGGGCGGCTGGCTCCTGGCGGGTGGTGATGGCATGCAGGTCGACGATGCAGTAAAGGCAATCGAAGTCATCCTGCATATTGACCCACTGACGCAGGGCCCCCAGGTAGTTGCCGATGGTCAGCTGACCCGAGGGTTGGGCCCCGCTCAGTACGATAGGTTTAGTCATGAGAGTGTTAATCCTTGTTATTCGGCCAGCTCGGCAGCCTTATTCGGCCAAGAGTGCATCGAGTTGGGCAAACTGCTCGCATACCCAGTCCGGGCGGGAATCTGCAATGGGGCGGCCATAGTTATAGCCATAGGTCAATCCCACCACCTTGATGCCGGCGGCCTGCGCGGCCAGCACGTCATTCTCGGAGTCACCCACCATCAGGGTCCGCGACGGGCTGACGCCCAGCTCGTGGCAGGCATGCAGCAGCGGATCCGGGCTGGGTTTTTTAACGGGAACACAGTTGCCACCCAGCCAGAGCGCGAAACAGTCGCTGATGCCGAGGGCATCCAGGATGGGCTGCACGAAGTGACTCGGCTTGTTGGTCACGACGGCCTGCAGGTAACCGAGCTTCTGCAGGCGGCGCAGGCTCTGCTCAACCCCGTCATACATGGCCAGCCCTTCCAGCAGACAGGCCTGATAATGCCTATCGAACAGGGGGCGCGCCGTGGCAAACAGCACTGGGGCCTCACGGTAATCCAGCGCGCGCTGGATCAGCTTGTCGGCCCCGTTGCCGACCCAGGTACGCACCACGGCCTCGTCGGCCTCGGCCAGTCCCAGTTCGGTGAGGGTACGGTTAACCGCCAGCGCCAGCTGAGGGGCGCTGTCTATCAGGGTGCCGTCCAGATCGAATAGCACCAGATCAAAATCACGCTCAGCGTTCGACATGGGCAAGCTCCGCGCGCATCCGGTCGATCACCGCCTTGTAGTCCGGCTGGCTGAAGATGGCAGAGCCGGCTACAAACATGTCGGCACCGGCTTGTGCGATCTCGCGAATGTTGTCGACCTTGACGCCGCCATCGATCTCGAGGCGAATGTCACGGCCACTCTCGTCGATCAGGCGACGCACTTGGCGCAGCTTGTCGAGGGTGCCGGGAATGAAGCTCTGCCCCCCGAAGCCCGGGTTGACCGACATCAGCAGGATCACATCCAGCTTGTCCATCACGTACTCAAGGCAGGTGAGCGGCGTCGCCGGGTTCAGCACCAGACCCGCCTGGCAGCCCTGCTCCTTGATGAGGCCCAGGGTGCGATCCACGTGATCGGACGCTTCCGGGTGGAAGGTGATCAGATTGGCGCCCGCCTTGGCGAAGTCCGGGACGATGCGATCCACCGGCTTGACCATCAGGTGCACATCGATGAGCGCCTCGATGCCATAGTCGCGCAGGGCCTGACAGACCATGGGGCCTATGGTCAGGTTGGGGACATAGTGGTTGTCCATCACGTCGAAATGCACCACGTCGGCACCGGCGGTCAGCACTCTGGCAACATCATCGCCCAGACGGGCGAAATCGGCGGACAGGATCGAGGGGGCAATCAGAAAGTCTTTCATCAGCGTCATCCATTGGCTAGCGGGCAGAAAAAGCGGCGTAATTTTACCGCAAATATCCGATGAAAACGACCCGAACGCAGGAAGGTAAAAATGAGCCGCCAACGTTGCCGCACATGTCCGATGAAAACGACCCGAATGCGGGGAGAAGAGCAGCGAAACCTGGAAACAGCAGCGGCACCCGAGGGTGCCGCCAGAAGATCAGCCGAGTGAGACAAGCTCGGCATCGCTGGGGTAGTGACCCTGCTCCGGCTCGATACCGGGCGGGTAGAGCGCCAGCAGCTCGGCCACCTTGTTGCGGCTACCGCCGTTGCGGCTGATGGTGCGCTTGACCAGGATCTCGTCTAGTCGAGCGCCACGGTATAGCTCGCGAGTCAGCTCTATGTCGTGGTTGCTGATAAGCACCGGCACCCCCTTGTGGGCAGCCGTGTGACGGGCCAGCCGCGCCAGTATGGCCTGATCATCCAGCGTGAAACCGCCTGCGGAATAGGTGGTGAAGCTCGCCGTGGTGGAGAGCGGCGCATAGGGGGGATCGCAGTAGATCACCCAGTCCGGCTCGGCGCGCTTGATGGCATCGGCATAGCTTTCGCAGATGAAGGTCGCCTTCTGCGCCTTCTCGGCAAAAGCCCATAGCTCTTTCTCCGGGAAGTAGGGCTTCTTATAGGAACCAAACGGCACGTTAAAGCCGCCCTTCTTGTTATAGCGACACAAACCATTGAAACCGTGGCGGTTGAGAAACAGGAACAGCAGTGCCCGCTCAAAGGTGGTTTCGGTCTGATTGAACTGGGTACGCAGCCGATAGTAGGCCGCCTTGTGATTGTGCTCGGCCACAAACAACTTGCGCGCTTCGGCGATGAATCGGTCAGGCGTCAGCTTGAGATGGTTGTAAAGGCAGATCAGATCCGGATTGATGTCGTTGAGCACATAGGCATCGTAGTCGGTGTTGAGAAACACGGACCCGGCCCCGACGAAGGGCTCCAGCAACACACGCCCGGCCGGCAAGCGCTCGGCAATATCTTCAACCAGGGAGTATTTTCCCCCGGCCCATTTTAAAAAAGCGCGTGTTTTTTTCATGGAAATCCGGTGTTAAGAAGGCATCGACCAAAAAAGGGGGACGATTCTACCCCCTTACCGGGCGCAATGGCTATTGCTTCAACTCTTTTTGTACCTGAGCAAACGACTTGGGCCAGGGCTGCCCCTTGAGCAGGGCGGGTGAGAGCTTGCGAATGGCAGCCTTGGCTTGGGCGGAGTTGGCATAATCCCCTTGCAATACCACGTACCAGGGGCTGCCACGGAACTGGGTTTTGTAAACCCAGACATTGCCTGCCAGAGCGTGCTCGGCCACGAACTTGTCGACGGCCTTGGTGTTGCTCGCGCCCATCAGCTGGATGCTGTAATGACGCTTGGGCTTCTTGTTCAGGGTCGCAGCTGGTGTCAACGCCACCTTGGGTGACGGTGCCACCACGGGTTCAACCACGGCTTGCTTGGCGACCGGTTTGGTTGCAACTGGGGTGCTCTCGGCCTTAGGCGCAGTGGCCGGCTTGGCAAGCAGGCCCTGGGTCGATGTATTCTGAGCCTGGGCAACCTGAGTCGAAACGGCTTGGGAATCGGCACCGGTCAGCTCATCCACCACGACCATGGGCAAGGCACCGCTGACGTTGGGTTGGTTCATCAGTTTCTCGACCACTTCATCGGAGATCACCACCCGGCGCCCCTCGTAATTGGTCGATTCGGTGGTCATTGGCTCGCTCTCGACCACCTTGGGCAATACCTTGGCATCCGGCTGCCAATCGCGCACCACACCGCTCGGGTTATCACCACTGGCATTCGCACTGCCCTGACCACCGCTCCGGCCATCGCTACCGGTATCGGTGCCGCCTATGGTCAGGGGATCACCACCAGACACCGGAATGGGCAAAGCCGTGGTTTGCGCAGGTTCCAGCGCAGAACGCTTGCTCTCACCGTTAAACAGAGCTGGCAGCAGATAGCTCAGGGCCAGCAAGCCGGCGGCAACCACTGCCAGCACGGTCGCAATCTTCTTGACGGGCAACTCTGCCTGACGCTTCTTGGGCCTTCTGTCGGTCATGATATCCTCCAGTAACTGCATGATGATGGACGGATGTCCATTTGCCGCGTTCAGGATCTCTTCCACTTTCAACTTGGGCAAGAGGGCTGCCGGGATCTTGAGCTCTTTGGCTTTCTCATACAAGAAGATACGTTGCTCTGGCGCGCTCAGTGGCGCCACTTCCAGCTCCAATGCCGGCATTGCCCGCCCTTTCAGCAGGACTTTCTGGTTGCGACACCAGACGTCACTGCCGGAGAGTACGATGGCCAGTTGATGCGGCACGGAGAGGGTATCGTTGTGACGACAGAGGCTCCACAGCTCACCAACCAGCTCGGCGGGCAACTCGTCGGCACGTTCGATCAGCAGTAGCAAGGTGGCAGACTTGCCTTCCAGCATGCGAAAGAAGCTGTCGGCCAGCGCATCCTGTGGATTGAACAGCGGCCTTGCCACCACCTGCGGCAACAGCAACTGACGCACGTCCGCCATTTTCATGGCAGGACTGCCAATCAGGCTCACGACTCGCACTTTTTCGGGCAGGGCACCGAGCAGGGATTCACACAGGGTGCCGCGACCACTGCCTTGCTTGCCAGAGAGAAAAATAAAGGGGTGATTGAATTCAATCAGGTGCAGCAGCCGGTCAACCAGCTGCCGCTGGGAAGGAAGTTTAAGCAGTTTATTATTACTCACGACCAGACTCGATCACCGCCAACAATTCAGCATCGGAGACATCGGCCACCACCTGTGCATGGCCGATACCGACTGGCAATATCAGTCGCAGCTTGCCTTCCAGTACCTTCTTGTCACGCCGCATATGGCGAATGAAGGCATCGAAATCCATCTCGGCCGGCGCCTGGATGGGTAGATTGGCCGCCAGCAGCAGATCGCGGATACGGGCTACCTGCCGGTTATCCAGCTCGCCACGCACCTCGGCCGTGAATGCAGCCAGCATCATGCCTGCGGCAACGGCTTCGCCGTGCAGCCAGTTCCCATAGCCTTTTTCGGCCTCGATGGCGTGACCAAAGGTGTGGCCCAGGTTCAGCAGGGCACGCACACCGTGCTCTGTCTCGTCCTGCGCTACCACATCGGCCTTGATCTCGCAGCAGCGGCGAATGGCATACGCCAGGGCAGCCGGCTCCAGCGCCTGCAGACGGGACATGTTGGTTTCGAGCCAGGAGAAGAATTCGGCGTCCCAGATGATGCCGTACTTGATGACTTCGGCCATGCCGGCGGCAAATTCACGGGCAGGCAGGGTCTTGAGGCATTCGGTGTCGATAACCACATGTTTGGGCTGATAAAAGGCCCCAATCATGTTCTTGCCGAGGGGATGATTGACGGCGGTCTTGCCGCCGACGGAGGAATCAACCTGGGAGAGCAGTGTGGTAGGCACTTGAATAAAAGGAATGCCACGTTGGTAGCTTGCCGCAGCAAAGCCGACAACATCCCCAATCACACCGCCCCCCAGGGCGATCAGTGTAGTGTCCCGACCATGGTTGGTTTCCAGCAGAGCAGACATGATCCGCTCGAAGGTTGCCAGGGTCTTATAGGCCTCACCGTCCGGCAGGATCAGGTGTTCAACCTGAAAACCGGACAGCAACTGGATAATCCGCTCAAGATACAAGGGCGCAACAACGGTATTGGTCACTATCATGACCCGTTTACCCTTGATGGTTTGTATCAGCACCTCTGCATGCTGCAACAGACCCGCCGCTATCTCGATGGGATAACTGCGTTCACCCAGTTCGACCTTCAACCTTTCCATGGACGTCCTCTAGATTACATGCCAATCAACTTAACAATTTGATTAGCAACAATTTTAGCGCTCTGATCATCAGTCTGGATGACAAAGTCAGCCACTTCTTCATACAGCGCATTGCGCTCTTGTGCCAGACGCTCGAGTACTTCGCGCGGCGGCTCTTCGGTTTGCAGCAGTGGGCGACGCTTGTCTCTTTGTGTGCGTGCCAGCTGCTTCTCAATGGTTGTTTCGAGGTACACCACGATACCGCGAGCAGAGAGCTTGTTCCGTGTTTCACGGCTCTTGATGGCACCGCCACCCGTCGCCAGCACGATACCCTGCTGTTCTGAAAGGTCGCCTATGACCTTCTCTTCGCGGATCCGGAAACCCTCTTCGCCTTCAACATCGAACACCCAGCCGATATCGGCACCACTGCGGCGCTCAATCTCATGATCTGAGTCGAAAAACTCCATATGCAGTTGTTCTGCCAGATGTCTACCTATGGTGCTCTTGCCCGCACCCATGGGACCTATCAGGAAAATATTGCGTTTCTCAGCCATGTCTTTTCATTAGTAATTACAAACTGTACGACCCCGACAAACACTCGATCGGGGTACCTATGAACCTTGTCTTGCGATGGATCAGGAGGGGGATTATCTCAATAGAAATCGGGACTGGCAACCGCAGCCCTTACGCCCCAGCCTCATTGGGGCGTAAGGTTATATGTGTTTTACCCTCACATGTAAAGCATTCAGAAGGCGTCAGTGACTATCTTCGGCGTCACGAAAATTAGCAATTCCCGCTTTTTATTCTCGCTGGTTGTCTTGCGAAACAACAGGCCAAGACCCGGGATATCACCGAGTAGAGGCACTTTGCTGACATCGCTCTTGATGGTCTGTTGATAGATGCCGCCAAGCACCAAGGTCTCGCCATTGTTGACCAGCACCTGAGTGGTGATGGACTGGGCATTGATGGAGACCGCATCACCGGTACCGGTTGGTACCGTCTCACCCTTGGTGTCCTGGGTCACGGTCAGATCCAGAATAACCCGGTTGTCCGGCGTGATTTGCGGTGTGACCTTGAGGCTCAATACTGCCTTCTTGAAGGTGACGGAGGTGGCGCCACTGGAGGAGGACTCCACATAGGGGATCTCGGTCCCCTGCTCGATCAGCGCCGGTTTCTGGTTGGCAGTGGTGACACGGGGGCTGGCGATGATTTCAGCCTTGCTCTCTTTTTCCAGCGCTGACAGTTCGAGGTCCAGCAGGGTACCATTCGCCAGACGGGCCACCTGAAATGCCAGGGTGCCAGCGGCATTGGTGACCGGTAAATTGACGTTCAATCTGTCATCCACCCCGGGACGGGTGATGGTCGAACCGCCATTGTTATTGCCGGAGCCATCATTACCTTCGATGGAACCCGATGTGCTGTTGCCATGACCATCGTTTTTGGTCACGCCCCAACGCACCCCGAGCGCCTCGTCGAATCCATCATCTATGGTCACCATGCGCGCTTCGATCACCACCTGTTTGACCGGAATATCCAGAATATCCAGCATGCGCTTGATGTTGCTGATGACCTCTGCCGTATCCTTGACCACCAGCACGTTGGTCCGCTCATCGACACTCACGGCCCCCTTGGAAGAGAGCAATTTGGTACTCTTGGATGAAAGTAAATTCGCCACCTCGGATGCCTTGGCATAGTTGATCTGCAGGTACTCGGTATAGAGCGGCGCCAAATCGGCCACCTGATTGCGACTCTCCAGCTGCTGCTTCTCCCGAGCGGCGATCTCTTCTGCCGGTGCCACCAATAGAATGTTGTTATCCAGTCGTTTATCCAGCCCTTTCACCTTGAGGATAATGTCCAGCGCCTGCTCCCAGGGCACACCATCGAGCCGCAGTGTGATATTGCCTGACACTGAGTCCGTGGTGACCAGGTTGAGGTTGTTGAAATCAGCAATGAGCTGCAGCACGGTACGCACAGGAATATCCTGGAAGTTCAGCGAAATCGGTTTGCCCTGATACTGTTTCCCTGCGGTCACCGCGGTGCGCTTTTTCACCTCGACGATGAACATCTTGTCCGCCTGATCGTAGCGGTAATCAAACTGGCCATTGACGGAGAGCTCGAACAGGGTGTCATTGCCCTGGCGGAACACCTCTACCTGAGAGACAGGGGTGGCAAAGTCCTGCACATTGATCCGATTGAGCAGGTCGTCCGGTACGCGAGTACCATGGAACTTGGCCAGCACGGTCTGGCCACGGCTGCTGACATCCACAACCGCCGAGCTGTTGTCCAGCGTGACCAGAAACTCCCCATGCCCATCCTTGCCACGCCTGAAATCCACCCCCTTGACGGAGTTGAAATAGGCGTCGCTTGCCCCGGTCTGCGCCGCGGGCAAGACGGGTTTACTGGCTACCGGTACGGCCACCGGGGCAGATTGAGTCACAGGCGAAGGATTGACAAAGGCAGGGGAGGTCGTCGGTGCTGAGACCATGCCAGCTGACCGGGTCGACGCCGGAAGAGGCATGGTTGCCTTTTCTCCCAGAGCGACCAGCAGCTTGTTGCCCTGCTGATGCACCTGATAAGGGGTCAATTGATCGAGCGCTATCTTGATGTCGAGCCCGGCTCCCTTGCCCTCGACCTTGAGATTATCGACCCCCTGTTGCTTGATGGGCAGCGGATTGACATTGAGCGCCCCCACGGCTCCTGGCACATGCAGCAACAGCTGATTGGGCTCATAGGAGAGCCGGTCGGTAAAGCCGCTGACCGGTTCACTGAAGCTCAACTCCAGCAACAGCTGATCGGCCATCAGCGCATTCACTTTCACCTCTTGCAAAGTGGCCACTGCCCAGGCCTGGCTCCATGCCCCGGCGCAAAATAGCAGGGCAACTCTGGTTACAGTACCGATTGTTATTCTCATCGCAGTCATCCCTGATTATCGTTTTGCTTCAAGATTGGCCATGCCCAACTGGGTTTCTCTGGTGACCCAGCATCCTTTGCCATCCGGCATAGTCTCAATCAAATCCACGTAGGTATCAGTGATCCTGATCACTCGGCCCTGATCAAGTCCCATATGTTGGTTGAGGCCCACCCGCACAGACTGACCATCCGGCGTCCGGATCAAGGCCCACAACTGACCCTGCTTGCCGAGCGATCCCTGCATACTCAGGCTGGCCAGCGAGTAGCTCTCCAAGACTTCTTTCTCTCTGTTGACGACCATCTGGGCACAATCCGGTTTCATCTTGGCATCGACCTTGGCGCTGCTGGCCTCGGGCTGGGGGGCAATGAAAGGGCTGCGCTGATCGCTGAGATGATAAGCCATGGGCGAAAACGGTTTGATTTCAGGTAGCGGCTCGATAGGCACAGGCTGCCTGGCCTTGGTCTGAGCCACATAGTTATCCATCTCATCCTGCCCACCGCAGGCGGTCAACAGACACACGGGCAAGAGTACGCAGATCATCCTCATTTTTTCTGCTCCACTGTCTTGCCGTTGTACTTGTAGGTCTTGGCCAGCATCGACATGCTGATCATCTCGTCTGGCTCCTTGCTCTGCCCCAGGGTGAACGACTCCAGGATGACGATCCGCGGCAGCGCCGCCATATCAGCCGTGAACTTGCCAATCTCATGGTAGGTACCCACTACCTCGATCCGCATGGGCAGTTCAGTGGAAAACTCGTGTTTTATCTCGGACTCCCAGTTGATGCGATTTAATGTGAGGCCATTGTCGGTCGCAATGAAGCTGATATCGTCCAGCAAACCCGCCACCTCGTGAGTATTGGGTAACTGTTTGAGCTGGGTATCGACCAACTGCTCAAGTTGTACCATCTGTATCTTGTATGCCCCCAGATTGGCAGCAAGCATCGCCTTGCTCTCGAACTGCGCCTTCAGTTCAGCCTCCTTGTTGGTTTCCTGGGCCAGCAAGGCCAATGAATTCGCAATCACGTAGTAATAGATCGCGCCGCCCAGCAGCGCACAGAAAAACAGGATAAAAATGCCCTTGGCCAACTTGGGCCAGCTGGCAATGTTGTTGAGATCCAGTTCATTGAGCTGTTGTAGGTTCATTCTTGCCCCTTAACCACATCGACGGCGGTACCTTCCGCAGCGGCAACCTGGAAGGACATGGAAAACTGACTCAGTGAAACTGGCGCAACGTCGGTCGCAAAAATCGTGCTGAGCTGTGACTGCTCCAGCCAGCCGGAGCCATCAATGCGCCGCATCATGCTGGCAACGCGACCATAGGCTTCGGTCTTGCCGTTGACGTCGATCCGGTTGTCTTGCAAGGCAAGCGTGTTCAAATACACCCCGTTGGGTACCAGCGAGGGCAACTGGTTGAACAGCCGTACCGGAAGATTACGACGCATCTGCAGCTGTTCAATCAACTGCATGCGATCGATCAGCTCCTTGCGTCGCTCCTTGAGCAAGCGGATCTCGCCAAGTTGCGCATCGAGTATGGTCATCTCTTGCAGCAAACGTTGATTTCGCTGCTGTTGATAACTGATCTGCTGCTCCACCAGCCAGTCGGCGGCAAAGCCGAGGGCGGCGGTGATCGCCAGGAAAATTCCGAGCATGACACCGAACTGCTTCTTCTGCCGCAGGGCTCTGGCTTCACGCCAGGGGAGGAGGTTTATATTTGACATGGAGTGAAGCTCCTCATTGCCAGACCCAGCGCCGTCATGTATTTGGCACCATGAGCGAGTCCCCCCTCCCCTTTGGGTTTACCAAACAAAGCGAAAGGATCGGGATGCAATACTTCACAGTTGAGCTCATTGCGGACCTGAGCGACAAGCCCGGGTATCAGACTGCCACCGCCAGTCAGCACCAGCTTGGATAGCTCCCTGTGTCCGGAGGAGCTGCAAAACAGCTGAACGTTACGCCTGATTTGTTGCAACAAGGCATTGATATAGGGTAATAACACGTCCAGTTCATAGTCGGCAGGCAGAGTGTCCTTCATCTTGGCAAGCTCAGCCTCCTCCAGACTCATTTGATAGAAAGAGGACAATGCCTGGCTATATTGATCACCGCCAAAGTTCTGAATTCTTGAATACGTTGTCTGACCTTTGATTAACGCAACAAACGTCATTGCGCTGGCGCCAATATCGATAACACCGACCGGTTTTTCCCAGGTAAGCAAATCAGGCAGACAGGCGAGTACGGCACGGCCCAAAGCATGCGCTCCAACGTCCACCACCTTGGTGATCATCCCGGCTTCCGCCAAGGCGGTGACTCGACCACTCACGCTCTCGGTACGTGCCGCACTCAGCAGTACCTCCTGACGATCCTGATCATTGACCATGCCGATGATTTCAAAGTCCAGGCTCACTTCGTCGAGGGGAAAGGGAATTATCTGCTCTGCTTCCTGTTGGACCTGATTTTCCAACTCGTTTTCGCTGAGGCGCGTATCAACCTGAATGACCTTGGTGATCACATTGGAACCCGTGACGGCCGTTGCCGCATATTGGCTGTTGCCACTGATAAGACGCTTGAGGGTTTTGAGAGACTGGCTGACCCGTTCTATGTCCTGCAACTGATAATCGACCAGCGTCCCCTTGGGGGTCGCCACTTCGGCCACAGATTCGAACTGCAGCTTGCCAAGGCGCCCGGTGATAGTGACGGCCTTGATGGTCTGGCTCCCAAAATCAATGCCCGCCAAGGGCAACATGTAACCTTTACTGAATAGCCCAAACATATACACGTCCATGCGTTATTGGGTTTTAGAAGTGATTGCAAGACAGCCAATCAGCTGATGATGTCTTAACTCATCCTAAATACTATATCTATCAATATCATAAAGTTTACGCCAAAAAGTGATGCACTTCGCTTTCTTGTCGCGCCGGCCTCCTCTTGGTTATTGAGCCACAGAATGCTAACCTCCCGCCTCTTCTCGGGGAGCCTGACTGCTGACAGGAAAACCTCGAATTCCCTGAGGCAAAAGGGCTATACTCTGCGCCCGTTGGCTAATTTTAAGACGATTGGTAGTTCTTCCATGCTGAAATGGCTCGTA
Source organism: Aeromonas popoffii (assembly GCF_037818705.1). Lineage (NCBI taxonomy): Bacteria > Pseudomonadati > Pseudomonadota > Gammaproteobacteria > Aeromonadales > Aeromonadaceae > Aeromonas > Aeromonas popoffii. Next base: position 3,409,715 of record NZ_CP149129.1, read on the forward strand.
CGCCTGTTTATTGTCATGATGCTGGGTGCTGTGCTGGGTGTTGCCAGCCTCATCGGTATCTACTTCTACATCAAGCCCCAGTTGCCCGATGTGACCGCGCTGCGCGACGTCAAGCTGGCCACCCCGATGAAGGTGTACAGCCGGGACGGGGAATTGATCTCCCAATTTGGCGAAATTCGTCGTATCCCGCTGCATTTGGATGAAATACCCCAGTCCATGATAGACGCAGTGCTCGCGACCGAGGATGCCCGCTTCTATGAGCACCCGGGCATAGATCCGATCGGTATCATTCGAGCGGCTACTGTCTGGGCCGTCTCCGGCCATGCCCGTCAGGGCGCCAGTACCATCACCCAGCAGGTCGCCCGTAACTTCTTCCTGAGCAATGAGAAGACCATAGTACGCAAGATCAAGGAGGTATTCCTGGCCTGGCGTATCGAGCAGAATCTTTCCAAGGACGAGATACTGCAGCTCTACCTCAACAAGATACCGCTCGGTTATCGCGCGTTTGGGGTAGGCGCAGCCGCTCAGGTCTACTTCGGCAAAGAGGTCAAAGACCTGACTCTGGACGAGATCGCCATCATAGCCGGCCTGCCAAAGGCACCGTCTATGTTGAACCCGATCCGCTCACCGGAGCGCGCCTTCGCCCGTCGCAACGTGGTGCTGGGTCGCATGCTGGAAACCGGCAAGATCACCAGGGCCCAATATGACGAGGCCTCCAAGATGCCGATCAAGGCCCGTTTTCACGGCGCCGAGATAACCCTCAATGCCCCTTATCTGGGGGAGATGGTGCGCCAAAAGATGGTGGAGCAGTTCGGTGAAGATGCCTACACCATGGGCCTTCACGTCTACACCACTGTCACTGCCAAGCGTCAGCGGGCCGCCCGCCAGGCCCTGCTGGATGGGGTGTTCGACTACGATACCCGTCATGGCTACCGTGGCACGACAGCCCAGCTCTGGAAAGCGGGAGAAGCCGACTGGGATTACGACCAGATCATGGCGCACCTGGCCAAGCAGCCCACTTACCAGCCCCTGATGGCCGCTGTGGTCACCCAAGTGGGTGACAAGAGTGCAACTCTGGTGCTGAAAAATGGCAAACAGGCAGAACTCGGCTGGAACGGCATCAAATGGGCTCGCGCCTTCATCACCGATGATCGCCAGGGCTTCGCCCCCCGCTCCGCCCACGATATGCTGAAAGTCGGCGCCCAAATCTGGGTACGGGAAAAGGGTGAAGAGCTGCTGCTCTCCCAGATCCCCGAAGTCAACGCCGCCTTGGTGGCCATGGACCCGCAGGATGGCGCCATCGAGGGGCTGGTTGGCGGCTTCAGCTTTGAGCTCTCCAAGTTCAACCGGGTCGATCAGGCACGCCGTCAGATAGGTTCCAACATCAAGCCCTTCCTCTATGCCACCGCGCTGGAACAGGGCTATACCCTGGCCTCCCTCATCAATGATGCGCCGATCAACCAGTGGGATCCCTCCAAGGGCCCCATGTGGCAGCCCAAGAACTCCCCGGCTATCTACGAAGGCCCCACCTCGCTGCGCCTCGGTCTTGCCAAGTCCAAGAACGTGATGTCAGTGCGGCTGATGCGCGCCATCGGTCTGGACACCTATATCGACGGCCTGACCCGCTTCGGGTTCGCGCGCGATACCATCTCCCGCAATGAATCCCTGGCGCTGGGTGCCGCCGAATTCACCCCGCTGGAAGTGGTGCGCGGTTATTCCGTCATGGCCAACGGTGGCTTCCAGGTCACCCCCTATTTCATCACAGACGTGATCGACAGCCTCGGACAACCCCTGTTCCAGGCCAACCCTGCCGCCGCCTGTCGTGATTGCGGCGTGCTGGCCGCGGCCGGTCTCGACAGTGCCGATGCCTATGCCAATACCAGCGGCGACTGGAAGGCCCAGTGCCCGATCGATCCTGTTGTGCCCAATAACCTGGCACCACAGACCGTCAGTGCCCAGAGCACTTTCCTGATCACGGATACCCTGACCAGCGCCATCTGGGGTGGCAACGGCTGGCGCGGAACTGGTTGGCGGGCGGCTCGTGACCTCAAGCGTCACGACATCTCCGGCAAGACGGGGACAACCAACGAATCCCGCGACGCCTGGTTCTCCGGTTACACACCGAACTTGGTCGCCACTTCCTGGATCGGTTTTGACAACCACCAGCGTGGTCTTGGCCGGGGCGAATTCGGCGGTGGCGCAGCCCAACCTATCTGGATCGACTTCATGAAGACGGCGCTCAAACAGGTGCCCGAACGCAAGATGCCGGTTCCCGAGGGGATCATCAGGGTACGGATCGATCGCGAAACAGGTCTGTTGACCAACCGCACCGATGACAGCAGCAAGGAGGAGTTCTTCAAGGAAGGAACTGAGCCGACCCGCTATGCGACCCACAGCTCGGACGGCAATCAAGTCTATGGCGGCGACGGCTCGCCCACTGACGGGCCCGTCTCTACCGACGATATCTTCTAAGCGAAAGCTCAAGATAAAAAAACCGGCGCCAGGCGCCGGTTTTTTTATGGCCACGGCTGCGTTGCCGCTAGCCGAGCTGGCTCTTCATCAGGCTGGAGATGCGGGCAGCCAGCTCGTTGAAGCAGGGCCTGCGTACCGAATAGTGGCGATAAAGCAACGAGATGGCACGACCCGGCACGGGGTTGATCACGGGGCGATAGCTGACGCCGCCTTCCTCCACATTGGCAGGCACAGCCAATTTGGGCACCAGCGTCATGCCGCTGCCCGCGGCGACCATGTTGCGCAGCGTCTCCAGGCTGGTGCCCTTGAAACGCTGATCCTCACCGATACCGGCGGCAAAGCAGAACCCCATCGCCTGATCCCTCAGACAGTGGCCATCGGCCAGCATCAGCAGCTTCTTGCCCTTGAGGTTACTGAGCGGCACCGACTTGGCCCTGGCTTCCGGGTGATGTTGCGGTACCGCCAGCCACATGGGCTCCTGATAGAGAGGAATAGCGCTAAACCCTTCCATGCCCTCAAGTTCGGCGAGGATGAGGCAATCCAGCGCCCCTTCTTCCAACCGCTTAAGCAGCACCTGGGTCTGCTCCTCATAGAGATAGAACTCCAGCTTGGGAAAATGCTCGCGCAGATCCTGGATGATGTGGGGCAGCAGATAGGGACCGACTGTGGGAATGAAACCGATATGGATCTCACCTGACATGGGCTCGGCAAAGTGCTGGCCTATGCTCTTGAGCTCCCGCACCTCTTTTAGCACCTTGCGGGCCTGATGGGCCATGGCGTCACCGGCCGGGGTAAACAGCACCTTGCGCGAGGTGCGCTCAATCAGGATCACCCCCAGTTCATCTTCCAGCTTGCGCAGCTGGCCGCTCAGGGTGGGTTGGCTGACGAAGCAACGCTCCGCTGCCTTGCGAAAATGCTTCTCCTCTTCCAAGGCAACCAAATACTCGAGATCGCGAAGGTTCATACATCCAGAATCCTGCCAACCAATTGGGCCATTAGCATGCCCAAGAAAGAGAGCAGGGACAAGATATGGCGACTGAATGGAAAAAGAGGGCTGGATGGAAAAACAAAGCGGGCCCGGATCCAGGATCCGGGCCCGCTCAAGCGGCGAGTATCAAACCATCATTACACCCGGAAGCGACGTACCATCTCCTGCAACTGAGTCGCCAGATGGTTGAGCTCGTTGCAGGCCTGTGCCATCTGGGTTGCCCCCGCCGCCACCTCTTCCGAGGCATGGCTGATGTTGACCACGTTGCGGTTGAGCTCTTCGCTCACCGCACCCTGCTCTTCGGTCGCGGTCGCGATCTGGATATTCATGTGGGAGATGCTCTCCACAGAGCCGCTGATCTCGGAAATGGACGCTCCCGCCTCCCGCGCCGTGCTCACGGTGGAGTTCATCATCTCCTGGCTCTGCTGCATTGTGGTGCCAGCCTGCTCGGCCCGCTGCTGCAGCTCGGCAATGATGGTGTTGATCTGGGAAGTGGAATCCTGAGTCCGCTTCGCCAGGGTACGTACCTCATCGGCCACCACGGCGAAACCACGGCCCTGTTCACCAGCCCGGGCAGCCTCGATGGCGGCGTTCAATGCCAGCAGGTTGGTCTGTTCGGCGATACCGCGGATGACCTCCAGTACCATACCGATGTTGCGGCTGTCATCACCGAGCTGACGGATAACCACAGCCGTGCTCTCAATAGCGCCGGCTACCTGCTCAATGCGCTTGATGGAGTCATTGACGGTGCGAGCTCCCAGCTCGGCCGTGCTGCTGGCCTGGGTCGCGGCACCGGCGGCATCACTGGTATTGCGAGACACCTCCTGCACGGTGGCCTGCATCTCGTTCATGGCGGTGGCCAGCTGATTCAGCTCATGCTGCTGATTGTTCATGTTGGTGGCGGATTGACGGGCCACGGCGCTGATCTGTTCGGCCGCCGAACTGAGCTGCACCACGGAACCGGACACCTCGCTGACCAGGTTGCGCAGACTGCCCTGCATCTCGCCAAAGCCCTTGGCCAGCTGGCCCAGCTCGTCGTTGTTGAACTGTTTCAAGTCGAGGTGAGCCGCCAGATCACCCGCCGATACCTTGCGAGTCTGCTCCAGCAGGGCCATGACGGGATTGCGGATCTGGCCGGTCAGCAACCAGGCCACGATGATGACAAACGCCAGCGTCACCACCCCTACCAGGATGCTCATGTTGCGCGAGTTGCTGTAAAGCTCGGCGACCGATTTGACCATGCCACTGGCAACCTCGTTGTTGATCTCGCGCATACGATAGGATTTGGAGCCCACCTCCTCCAGGGCAACACGGGTCTCGTTTTTACGCAACCCCTTGACCCGCTCGAGGTCCCCACTGGCAAAGGCCGCCATCAGCTCCTTATGCATAGAAAAATACTTGGCACCGGCAGCAATCAGCTGTTCATAGTTTTGTTTATCTTCATCTGATGCAAACGGCAGCGCGCCATAATGTTGTGCAGCCGAGTCAAACTCTTGCTTCGCCTGGTTAAAGGTGGCCGTGCGCTCACTCACTTCCTGCATGTCATTATTCAAACCACCAATCACTATTGCCAACTCAGAGCGACGGGCATCAAGAATGGCCACATGCATCTGGCTGGCATAACGGGTCGATGGCAACAAATTCTCTGAGATGGTGGCAGTATCTGCGTAGAGGCGGGACAACTGAGTGATGGAAAACCAGGCAAGCCCGACCACTAGCAGTGCCAATACGGCAAAGCCGGCACTCAACTTCTGAGCTATAGACATATTTTTGAACATGATTGATATCCTTGTCGGCTAGACGCAAACCCGTGGAGCCGAACTCCCGAGCTATCCCCGTAGAACGTAGCGTTATGATCGCAAGCGGATGATTTATAAACTCTCCGCTAGTCAATATATCGTCACGCCAGCAGATAACATGAGGAGCAAGAGGGGAGGAAACGTCGCCCCTCAGCCAGGGTTCACCTTTCATCCCGTTCGCCACTAGACGGGACACGGATTCAGCCTCCCATCACGGCCTGGATCTGACGGGCAAAGGCCGCCGGCTCCCCCAGGAAGGAAGAGGCGGACAGCGGCGTCACCTTGTCCCCTTGTACCAGACCCAGCGTGGGGTAGCCCTGCCCACCGAGGCGACGCATCCAGCGCTGGCTGTCTGCCAGATGACCAGCCAGATCCACGTTCTGATAAGCATCTGCAAATACCGCGGCATCAATACCCTGCTCTGCCGCCAGGCTGCTCAGGTGTTCGAGGGAACCGATCCAGATGCCATCACGATAGTGGGACTGCTGGATACGATGCAGCAGGGTCAAGCCCTTGCCGCCCAACGCCGGCATAGCCAGGATGGCGCGGATGGGTTGCTCCGAGTCGAGCAGCAAGCCATCGCGCAGCAGCAACTCGTTGAAATAGTGCTCGCCGAAGGGCTGGCCAGTCAGAGCCTGGATCCGCTCATCATGAGGGCGGACATAGTCACGCAGGGCCTGACCCATGGGCTGACGACGCTCGCCTAGCCAGAGGCCGCCAGCATGCAATTCGATGTGAAGACCAGAAATCCCGGCCGCCGCTTGCAGCAAGGGGGCTGCGCCATAGCACCAGCCACAGAGGGGGTCATAGACGTAATGCAGGCTTGTCTCGTTCATGTGATTCATTCTCGATTGTTTGGCTAAAAAAACCGGGCCCAAGGGCCCGGTAAAAAACACAGGGAAGCAGGCGTCAGGCAATTACCACTTCATTTCGCCGGTGTTGACCTTGGCTCCGATGGCCAGACCATCGTCGACCGGCAAGGACGGGAAGGCTTTCTTCAAGCCTTCAATCAGCTCACCAGAGTTTTTGGACTTGGCCAGCTCCTGCTCGAAGCGCTGGACATAGTCACGGGTAAAGGTCACGGCTTCAGTGCCCTTGGGCTCAGCACCCAGGAAGTGGCCAGGTACGACACGATCGGGTTTCATGGCCAGCAATTCGTTGAGGGTCTTCACCCAATGAGCGCGGGCTTCCTTGGTCTGGCTATCAGCCATCCAGACGTGGACGCCGTGATAAACCGGCACACCGCCCAATGCTGTCTTGATGGACGGCGCCCACAGGTAAGCAGTCGGCGTGTTCATCTCCTTGATCTCGATCTTCTCGCCTTCGAGGGTCAGATAAGAGGCAGTCATCACTTCCGGTACTATCAGGGTCTTGGGTGAGCCTGCGCCCAGGATAGGTCCCCAATAGGTCAGCTTGTCATCCTTGGTCTTGTTGATGTGGTCGACCACATGCTGGTCAGCCAGCACTTTGACATGCGGAAACGCCGCCATGATGGGCTCCAGACCGAAGTAGAAGTCAGGATCACCCGCGCTGATATAGACGGTGGTCAGCTGCTTGCCACTTTGCTTGATCATATCGACCAACGCCTGGCCATTTTTCACATCAAACTGGGCATCGATCAGAATGGCCTCTTTGTCACCGGCCACCAGGGAAGAGGAGACGGGGAAGATGGCCTTCTCGCCCGGGTTGTAGACAGTCACGCTCAGGGGGGCGGCCATGGCGGCACCACTCAGCAGGGTAGTGGCCAGGGTCAGGTTGCGGATCAGGGTGTTGTTCATCGGGTATTCCTCATCAAGTCATCAGGGGTTCATCAGATGGACACAGTTTATTGGATCATTAACGGTACAAATACAGCATAATAAGCGCATCACTGTTGCATTAATCGAGCATATAGAGGGCCTGCATATGGATCGACTGACCGCATTACGGGTCTTTGTCAGCGTAGTCGAGCAAGGTAGCCTGAGCGGCGCCGGGGAGAAGCTGGAGATGTCACGCGCCATGGTGACGCGCTACCTCGCAGAACTGGAGCAGTGGATGGGAGCCCGTCTGCTGCATCGCACCACGCGACGCCTGAGTCTGACCGGCCCGGGGGAAGAGGCATTGAACCGCGCCAGGGCCATGCTGGCATTGGGGGAAGAGATGGAGCAGATCGCCATTCGCGGCGATGAGGCGCCCAAGGGGCAACTGCGCATCACCAGCAGTTACTCTCTCTCCGAGGCCCTGCTGGTGGGGGCCGCCAACGACTATCTGGCCCAGTATGCCGGTACCGCTATCGATATCCTGCTGCTGGACCGCACCGTCAACCTGGTGGAGGAGCGGATCGATCTGGCCATTCGCATCACCAATGATCTGGATCCAAACCTGGTGGCCCGCCGGCTCGGCACCTGCCACTCCGTGGTCTGTGCCAGCCCGGCCTATCTGGCCAGACACCCGACCCCGCACAAGGTGCAGGATCTCGCCCTGCACAACTGCCTCACCTACACCTATTTCGGCAAGAGCCTGTGGGAGTTTCAGGGGCCCGCCGGGCCTGAATCCGTGCCGGTCAGCGGCAATCTCAGTGCCAACATTTCCAACCTGCTGCTGGAGGCGACCCTGGGTGGTGCCGGCATAAGTATGCAGCCCCGCTACTCGGTGCAATCCCACCTGGAGAGTGGCGCCCTGGTACCGCTGCTCGACGCGTGGCAACCCAAGCGACTCGGGGTCTACGGGGTCTATGGCACCCGCAAGCAGATGTCCCCCCTCTTGCGCAGCTTTCTCGATTTCCTGGTAGTGCGCATGGCGGCCGATCCCATGTGGCAGGAGTAACATCACCATGCACAAGGGGCCCGCAGGCCCCTTTTTAATCATGACATCCCGGTCACTTGCATCCGGATCAGGCTTCGAAGCCGGTGAGCGGCACCTCGGTGTGTACCTCCTGCGACACATCCAGATAGATATCCCGATACGCCACATAGATGGAGTAGTTGAGTGCCGGTATCACCACCAGCAGGCCGATCAACATCAGGGCGGCACCCAACAGCATCAGCCCGGCGCCGATCAGCCCCCACCAGAAGAAGGGCCACATGTTGATCAGACAGCCTTTGAAGCTGAGCCTGGCGGCCTGCAATATGCCGACATCATGGAAATAGATGAGGGCCGGTGCGAAGGTGATGGCCATCAGTACGGGGATCAGCAGTGCCAACCCCAGCAACAGGCAGAGCAGCAGCCCCTGCACCTGCGCCACGCTCGCCACCATGGATGCGGGATCCTGGGTCAGCAGGGGGGTCAACCCCCACATGGAGAGCAAGGCCAGGCAGATGAGTCCGATCAGGGTAAACAGAACCAGCACCAGCAGGCCACCCAGCATCAGCGGAGTCAGCTTGTTGCGAAACCCGGCGAAGAAGTCGGCAAACTTGAGCTGATTACCCTCGTAGCCGCGCTGGGCTACCACCATCCAGCCCGCGCCCCACACCATGTAGAGCAACTGAGAGATGAGGCCACCCGCCGGCAGGCGTTCCAGCAACAGACCGACCGCGAACCAGATCAGGACCATGGCGACACTGACGCCCATGCCCTTGTTGAAGACATCGAAGCCAGATCGCACCCAGACCCAGCCACGCCCGATGGGGTGACGGGCCGGCTCGGCGCGCAGGGGGGACAATCCATTCATAACGTTTCCTCAGATGATGACGGGCTGGCTGCTGATTCTAGAGCCATGGGACGGCTGACTCAATGGCGGACGATCATGGGTTGGCGCTTCGCACATCAAGGCTGCTTGTATCAGGCGTTACGGTTATCATAAGAGACCCCCGCACAAGGGGCATTTACTTATTCAAGAGAATCCAAGATGCGTACACTTCATCTGGCACCGATCCTGCTTGCTTCCCTGCTGCTCAACCTCTGGCAATGGCAGGCTCAACCCGCCACCAGAGCGTCTCACCCGCAACCCGACTCCGCTGAAAACGCCGCAGTGGCCCAGTGCGACACAGCGGCCAGCCAGAGCGCCAGTCAGAACCTGATGGCCAAGCTACCCGGCAAAGGCACGCAGGGGGAATCCGCCCCCGCGCAGGAGGCCATGGCCCCCAATCCGGAGCTGGAGGCCGCCATCAGCCAGTGGAGCCAGTCCAGCGATGGCTCTGTGCTGATAGAGCGGCTCTACGATGCCGAGCAGGGCAGCCAGCTCACTACCGTTTTCGATCGGCTGGACGTGGTGGAGGACGTGCGCGGTCAGGTGCAGGAGCAGTTGCGCGAACTCTATCGCCTTGGCTTCGATCACCCCGATGCCTACGAGCAGGAGAGCCAACGCATCTGGAGCAACATCAGCAACCTGCTGGGTGACGACACGCGTACCCGGTTGGAACAGGAGCTCTACTCGGGTGACATCAACCGCCTGCTGGAGATCCAGGGCCGACTGGCGGAGCGCGGCGAGCTGCTGGCCCCGACCCAGCGCCAATCCCTGACGCGTCTGCTGAGCGATGCCAACCAGCAACTGGCCCAGCAGGAGAGTGGCGATGCCGGCACCTATCTGGAGAACCAGAAGGCCTATACCCAGCGTGTGCTGGAGAGCAGCCGCGCCTTCCTCAACCCGAGCCAACTGAAAGTCGTGCAAGAGATGCTGGAGCTGGAGCTGGTTCGCCAGGAGGTATCGGTCCAGATGGAGGCCATCTATCAGCGCTTCCAGCCAGCCTCCTGATGCCCTTACCCTTGTTTGTTTGACCCAGCCCATAGCGTGGAACCGTCATGAGAGTTGTTTGTTGTATTTTGTTGCTGCTGGCCAGCCAATCTGCCCTCGCCGAGGGATTTATCAACCGTCTGCTCAACCATCCAGTGCCGGGCGGCGTTGCCGTGGTGCCGCTTGGCAATGCAGAGCAGGCCCCAGCCGCCCGTTATCAGGACAAGCCCGTGCTGGTGGTGCGGGAAGAGGATCGCCGCTGGATCGCCATCGTCGGCATTCCCCTCAACAGCCAGCCGGGGGCTCATACGCTGATGGTGAATGATGGCCGCACCCTCAGTTTCACAGTCGGCAGCAAGCACTACCGCGAGCAGCACATCAAGCTGAAGAACGGCCGCCAGGTCAATCCGCTGGCTGAGGATATGGTGCGCATCAACCGCGAACTGGCGGAGCAAACCCGTGCCTACCAAACCTTCAGCCCTACCCAGCCCAGCAACTTGCTGTTCGACAAGCCGGTACAGGGCCCGCTCTCCAGCCCGTTCGGCCTGCGCCGTTTCTTCAACGGTGAAGAGCGCAACCCCCACTCAGGCCTCGACTTCGCGGTCGGTTCCGGTACCCCGATCAAGGCCCCGGCCGCCGGCAAGGTGATCCTGATCGGCAACTACTTTTTCAATGGCAACACCGTCTTTGTCGACCACGGCCAGGGGCTGATCAGCATGTTCTGCCACATGTCGAAGATCGATGTGACCCTGGGACAGAGCCTGCCCCGTGGCGGCATCGTCGGCCGGGTTGGCGCCACAGGTCGCGCCACTGGCCCCCACATGCACTGGAACGTCAGTCTCAACGATGCCCGCGTCGATCCCGCCATCTTTATCGGGGCCTTCAAACCCTGACGCGACATAGCCAATCCAGGCCATCTGCAGTGATGAGCAGGCCGGATAAAACGAAAAAGGCAGCCTGGGCTGCCTTTTTCATGGAGGGATGGCGGTGTATCAGGTGGCGGCGGCGTGCAGGCGGGCCTCCTTGCGCATGGCCCGCCACATCACCAGCACCAGCACAGTGCTGCAAGTCGGCAACGCCAGCCAGACCCCGGCCACACCCCACAGGGAAGAGAAGCCCCACAGGAAGCCGCCAATCAGTACCAGCTTGCCGCCGGTGAGCAGGGAGGCGATGCGGGGCCGGTTGATGGCCTGGAAGTAGGTGGCCCCTACCAGCAATAGCCCTTCCATCGGCAGGCCCCAGAAGTAGAGCCAGATGCCGAGGCTCGCCACCGGCAAGAGGGCCGCGTTGTCGCCGACAAACAGATAGACAACCCCTTCCGGCCAGAGATAGAGCGGGATGATACCGCACAGCGCCACCAGCAGGGTGACTCCCAGCGCCAGGTTGCGCACCCGCAGTACCCGTTGCCAGTTGCCCGCACCGGCGTTGAAGCTGGCGATGGGCTGTATGCCCATGGCGATCCCCTCGAAGATGAGATAAAAGAAGGCCTCGCTGTAGCTGATGACGCCATAGGCGGCCACGTGCAGCGAGGTGCCCACCACCAGCAGCGCCTTGTTGTGCAGCGCCAGCACCACCGACAGGTAGAGGTACATCAGAAAGCTCGATACCCCGAGCCGCAGTGTCTCCCGCATAAGTCGCCAATCCGGCATGAGCGTATCCCAGCCAATACGCAACTGGCTGCGCGGAGTGAAGAAGTGCCACAGACAGAGGCCGCCGGTCACCGCCTGGGAGAGCATGGTGGCGATGGCCGCTCCTGCGAGGCCCCAGGGGAGGACAGCCATCAGCAGATAGTCGAGCAGCACGTTGAGCACGCCGCCGCCGACCAGGATCCAGGTGGCGAGACCGGGTCGTCCGTCATTGCGCAGCAGGGCAGTGAACGCCATGGAGAGTACGGCAAACACCCCGAGCCAGGCGTACCACTGCAGATAAGCGAGGCCGGCATCGAAAATTTCCCCCTCGGCCCCCATCCAGGCCAGCATGGACTCGCCATAACGGATGCCGATGAAGGCGAGCACGGCCGAAGCGATCAGCACCATCACCAGCGCATTGCCGACTATGTGACGCGCCTTCGCCTGCTCCCCCTTGCCGAGGTAGAAGGAGGCGAGGGACGAGGAGCCCATACCGATGAGCGCCCCCACCGCATAGAGCACGGCGCAGATGGGATACGCCAGCATCATGCCAGCCAGCCCGTTCTGGCCCAGAATATGGCCGACAAAGATGCCATCTATGGTGACATAGATGCCGGTGACCAGCATGGCGGCCACGGTCGGTGTGACGTAGCGCCAAAGCAGGCGGGAAAGGGGGGCTGTGCCCAGATCGACTGCAGACATGAGATACTCGAAGGAGGGAAAAACGGCCGAAATAATAGCCAAACATGGTCCGGATCGCCCGTTATTTATGTTACAAATCATTAATATGGAAAACTTTACCCGCCTCAGCCCCTGCTTTAGGCTAGGGCGACCTCTCATGAACGGAAACGTGCGCCATGTTGCAACGCCTGCTCTCCCTGCTGCTGATCTCCCTCTGCCTCTTCCCCGTATTCGCTCAGGCCAATGACGCTATCACCGAGGTGGAGGAGCTGCTGCAGAGCGTGCCCAAAACAGACACCCCGGAAAACCAGAAGCTGCGGGAAAGTTATCAGCAGGCGCTGCAATTTGCCCGGGAAGCCCAGCGCTATCGCGAGCAGGGCAAGGCCTATCAGCAGATCCTCATCGACTACCCCAAGGAGTCGGCCCGCCTCAAGGAGCGCCTGCACAACTATCAGCCCCTGCCCCGCCCGCAGCTCTCCTCCCTGAAGGAGGAGGCGCTGCGCCAGGCCATCGGCCTGAGCAGCAACCGCCAGCTCAACCTGCGCAAGGAGCGCCAGGCTGTGATGGACAGCCTCAACCAGCTGGAGAGCACGGGCCAGGAGTATCACCTGCGGGTCGACGAGCTGCGCAAACAGTTGCAGCAGACTCGCACCCTGCTCGATCGGCTCAGCTTCAGCAGTGAATCGGACCGCCAGCAGGAGGCCAAGCAGCTGGTCACCCACCTCAAGGAGCAGAGCCTGTCAGACCGGATCCAGATGCTGGAGCTGGAGCAGCTCTCTGCCCAGCAACGCAACGATCTCGGCAAGCTGAAGTTGCAGGATCTCAACCTCGCCATCACGGACGAGGACGAGTGGCAGACCAGCCTGCTCAACCAGCAAAACCAGCTGCGGCGCGAGAAAACGGAGCAGGCGCTGGCGGAGAGCGAGCGGATGCGCAAGCAGCTCACCTCCGACATGCCGCTGCTGCTGGAACAGCAACAGCAGAACCAGGCGCTCTCCATCCAGCTCGGCGCGCTGGAAGATCAGATAGAGCGGGTACAGGACGATCAAAGGGCCATCGACAAGAACCTCTCGGCCCTGAACGATCTGGCCAACTCGGTGCGCGAGCAGATGGAGTGGCTGCAGATCAGCAATGCCTACGGCGAGAACCTGCGCAGCAAGCTCTCCGATCTGCCGGCCTACTTCCCGCTCGACAAGCTGGAATCCGCCATCGTCAACGCGCGCATGGCCAAGTACCAGTACGAGACAGAGCAGGACGCACTCAAGGATCCGCGCCAGATGCGCGAGCAACTGATGGCCACCGGTGACATGGCCCTCGACCGATCCCAGCAGGCCGTGCTCGACAACCTGCTCAAGGCCAGGCGGCAGTTACTGACCCGCCTCAACGACGCCTCCGACAGCCTGATCCAGGAGCTGACCCGACTCAAGCTGCTCTACAGCCGCCAGAACAGCAAGATCGACGAGATCCGCGATCTCAGCGCCAGCCACCTGTTCTGGATGCCGGATGTGCGCCCGCTCACCCCGGCCGTGCTGCTCGGGGTACCGGCGGCCCTCGGCCTCGCCCTCAACCCGGTCAACTGGTTGCAACTGCCCCAGGCCATTGCCGATAACCACCCCATCACCCTCACCTTCGCCGGTATCGGTATCCTGGTGCTGGCATGGTGCTGGTTCAAGCTGGCCCGCCATCTGACCCAATTCAGCCAGCACATAGCGCCACGCATCGGCAAGGTGACCCAGGACAAGTTCAGCCTGACCAGCCGGCTGCTGATGCGCTCCCTGCTTGCCTCCCTGCCCCTGCCCGCTATGGTGCTGATGGTGCGCGGCCTGCTCGACGACGCCTGGCAATATCCGTTCGCAGTGGCGGTGGCCCGCGGCCTCGGCGAGATCTGGTTCCTGCTGCTGGCACTCTTGATGGCACGTCACCTGACGCTTGAGAAGGGGATCCTGATCCTGCATTTTCGCTGGCAAAAAGAGCGAGTACAGAAGGTGTGGGGCCAGTTTCGCACCCTGCTGCTGGTGATCATCCCAAGCTTCTTCGTGCAGGGGATGGCCAACAGCTATCAGGATCACGCCTTCTACGACTCCCTCGGCCGGATGGCCTTCATCCTCGGCGCACTCTGGCTGCTGCTGTTCTTCGCCCGTCTCAACCGGGAGCGGCTACCGCTAACCTGGGGCCAAGCCGACATGAGCAAGCCCCACCTGCTGCACCATTTCATCTGGAACAGCCTGATGATGGCCCCGCTGCTGGCGGTGATAGGCTCCCTGCTCGGCTATTTCTACACCTCGCGCATCCTGCTGCGCCAGCTGGAGCTGAGCCTGCTGATGGGGCTGGGCTGCCTGCTCATCTACTATCTGGCGCACCGCTGGATGTTGATCCAGCGCCGCCGTCTCGCTTTCGAACGGGCCAAGATCAAGCGCGCAGAGATAGTGGCCCAGCGTGGCCGGGAAGAGGGCCACGACGATCTCAGCTCGGAGATCCCTGACGTGGTGGAAGATACCGAGCTGGATCTCGAGACCATCAGTGCCCAGTCGCTGGGGCTGGTGCGCACCCTGCTGATGCTGGGCTTCACCATGCTGGTGGTGGTGCAGTGGTCCGAACTCAACTCGGCGTTCAGCTTCCTGCGCAGCATCGAGGTGTGGCAGGTCACCAACAAGATTGGCGGCATAGAACAACTTTCCGCCATCACCTTGCAGGATCTGATGCTGACCGCATTTACCTTCATCCTGACCGTGGTCACGGCCCGCAATCTGCCGGGCCTGATGGAGCTGACCCTGCTCCAGCACCTGAGCCTCTCCCCCGGCACCGGCTTTGCCATCACCACTGTCACCAAATACATAGTGTTGGTGGTGGGGGCGCTGAGCGGCTTCTCCATCCTCGGCATCGACTGGTCCAAGGCGCAGTGGATGGTAGCGGCACTCTCTCTTGGCCTCGGTTTCGGCCTGCAGGAGATCTTCGCCAACTTCGTCTCTGGTCTCATCATTCTGTTCGAGAAACCGATCCGGCTCGGCGATACCGTCACCATCCGCGAGCTGACCGGCACAGTGACCAAGATCAAGACCCGCGCCACCACCATAGTGGATTGGGATCGCAAGGAGATCATCGTCCCCAACAAGGCGTTCATCACGGAGCAGTTCATCAACTGGTCCCTGTCCGATGCCATCACCCGGGTACGGCTGCGCATCCGCATCGGCCTGACCCAGGAGCCAAGGCGAATACAGACCATTCTGGAAGAGTCGATCCGGGCCTCCACCCTGGTGCTGGAGACCCCCTCCCCCGAGGTATTTCTGATCGAATTTACCGACTCGGCGCTGATCTACGAGATCCGGATCTATGTGAACAGCATGGATCACCGCATGCCCATCACTCACGAGGTGCACTCGCTGGTGCTGGAGAAGCTGCAACAACAGGGGCTGGGGCTGCCGCACCAGCAGATCGACATTCGACTGAGCCGCGCCTGAGCAGGGTGCAACAGGAGCCATATCATGCAGATCATCGCCCATCGCGGAGCCAGCGGGCTGGCGCCGGAAAATACCCTCAAGGCCATTCGGCTGGCACTGGCTCTGGGAGCCCAGGCCATAGAGATAGACGTACAGCAGGCTGACGGCGAGCTGTGGGTATTTCACGACCGGCGACTGGAGCGTTGCACGAACGGCGGCGGCGTGCTGACGGCACAATCCCGTGCCTATCTGGCAGGCCTTGATGCAGGGGAAGGAGAGCCTATCCCTACTCTGTGGCAGGTGATGGAAGCCATTGCCGGTCGCGCCGAGCTGCATATCGAGCTGAAAGGGGTGCAAACAGCCGACGAGGTGGCCGTGCTGACCCGCCGCGCCGAGGCACAGCTGGGCTTCACGCCAGCGCACTGGGTCGTCTCCTCCTTCCACCACCCGGAACTGGCTCGTTTTGCCGCCTTGCGACCCGAGATCCGGCTTGGGGCACTGACCGCCACGATTCCGTTCACCCTGGCCGAGTTTGCTGCCGAGCTCGGAGCCTGGTCGATCAACTGCGACGTGGACTTTGTCGACGCAGCACTGGTCATGGATGCCCATCGACGGGGATTAAAGGTACTGGTCTATACGGTCGATCATACTGCCGATCTTGCTGCACTGGTCGCCATGGGGGTGGACGGGATATTTACCAACCGGCCAGATCGCTTCCTTCCGCCAGCCTGATCGGACGCCTTATTTCAGCAGGTGACCGATAAAGGCTGACTTAGGCTATACATTTATCGCACGTACCGGGATACAAAAAGTTCTACTTTGGCCGATAACAGTTGGCTCATAACAATAAAACCACACATCGCAGACTGACGCTCACAAGGATGTAAATATGAACTTATCCATCAAGAACAAGCTTGTCCTCGCCATCGGGGTCATTATCCTGGTCATCACAGGCCTGCAGGTCTGGTACAACACCACCCAACTGAGAAACGAAACCCAACGACTGATCTGGAGTTTTATCAACGACAGCTCGGCTGCCAATGTGAAAGGCATCTCCCGCTGGCTGGACGCCCGGATGAGCATAGTCACCGCCACCAAGGATGCCTTCACCAAGGAAGATGAACCTGTCAGCCATCTGGCCCAGGCTATGAACGCCGGCAATTTCAATCTCATCTATGTGGGCACGAAAGATGGCAAGATGATCCAGAGCAGGCCGACCAATTTGCCGGCCGGCTATGACCCCCGTCAACGTCCCTGGTACAGGGATGCCATCGCGGCAGGCAAGATGGTGGTGACAACCCCCTATGCTGACATCACCACGGGTCAACTCATCATCACCATCGCCGAGCCCTTCACCCGCGGCAATACCCAGGGGGTGATCGCCGGTGACGTCTCCATCGATGCGCTGATACGCGATGTACTGGCCATCAGCTCGGAGGGCACCTACGCCCTCCTGATGGACAGTAATGGCACCATCATTGCTCACCCGGACAAGGGGCTGACCCTCAAACAGGCCACCTCCCTCTCCCCTCTTCTGACTGCCGCCAAGGTCAACGAGCTGGCCCATGACAACACCATCTCCGAGATGGAGATCAGCGGTAAGCCAAGCGTGTTCGACCTGACCGAGATCCCTAATACCAACTGGTATTTCGGCATAGTGGTGGATGAGGCGGTTGCTTATCAGTCCGTGTCACGCATGGTCACCTCCGCCCTGCTGCAAGGCCTGCTGACCATTCTCATCGTGGCCGGCTTCTCCTATGTGGCCATCAACAGCTCCCTGGCCCCGCTGAAAACCCTGGGGGAGGCCATCGCCGACCTCTCTCGCGGCAACGGTGACCTGACTCGTCGTGTCAAGATCGAGCGTGAAGATGAGGTGGGGATTGTAGCCAAGCACCTCAACACCTTCATCGATCGCATCCACGTGATGGTGCAAGATATCTCCAACTCTTCCAGCCAGCTGAACCAGCAGGCCAACTCCTCCCACAACATGGCGGAGAAATCCAGCCAGGGTCTGGCACGTCAACAGAACGAGATCTCCCAGATCGCCACCGCAGTGCACGAGATGTCCGCCACCGCAGTGGAAGTGGCCAGCAACGCAGAGCAGACCGCAGATGCGGCCCGCAGCTCCGCCGGCAGCTGTGATCATGGCAAGCAGGTCATCGCCCGCAACCAGCGTTCCATCACGGATCTCGCCACCCAGGTCAAACAGGCTTCCGGCATCATTCAGGAACTGGAGAAGAACGCGCAGGAGATCAACACCATACTCTCCACCATTCAAGGCATAGCCGAGCAGACCAACCTGCTGGCGCTGAACGCCGCCATCGAGGCGGCGCGGGCCGGTGAACAGGGCCGTGGCTTTGCCGTGGTGGCCGACGAGGTGCGGGTGCTGTCACAGCGTACCCACAGCTCCACCGTCGAGATCCGCAGCATGATAGAGACACTGCAACGCAACACCCAGGGCGCGGTCAGCACCATGCACGAAGGCCAGCTGCTGGCCCAAAACAGCGTAGAAGATGCGAACGATGCGACTCAGGCGCTGGAGCAGATCACCGCCTCCATCAACCAGATCTCCGACATGGCCACCCAGATCTCCAGTGCCGCCGAGGAGCAACGCGCCGTGACCGACGAGGTCAGCCGCAACATCCAGGCAGTCAAGGATGTCTCGGACGAACTGGCGGTAGACGCCGACAGCTCTCGCCATCTGTCTGAGCAACTGAAAAATATTTCAGGTGAACTGAGCAATCAGGTCGGCATGTTCCGCATCTGATCAGCGCAAAGCAAAGGGGCCACACAGGCCCCTTTTTTATGAAAAAATGCTTTTATTTCAATAGTTATTACCACATCAACGATCAGGGTTATGGAAATGGAAATTCCCATACGATGCGGAAACTCGTCATAAAGCAACGCATCACCACCAACTTTATGATTAGTTTTTCTAACCATTTCGCGCCATTAGCCAATCAGTGAATAATTCTTATTAAATATTTTTGATAAAAAACTTAAAAACTTTATGGGTAATACCTAAAAAGAGAGGCATTTCTCATTTTTTTGAAAGAAAACTACATATAATCCTGAGCTTAAAATAACCATAGCAATAACAGCGGCTGATACCGATAACTGAAGGATGGCGATAATTACGGCGTTTTCATCCAGGGAATGGGGTGATTTTGATAAAAGTCACCATTGCCAAGCACTAAAACAAACCAGTTTGACTTGCATCAAGCCTGAATTTTTTTTATAGCGCAAAATCGTGCCCAGCAAATCTATCCCTTAAGGAGGCAGATGTGGATATTATCAAGACCGATGTTGCTATCATCGGTGCCGGTGGTACTGGCCTGCGTGCCGCTATCGCCATTGCAGAAGCCCATCCGGAACTCGAAATCGCCCTGATTTCCAAAGTCTATCCGATGCGTAGCCACACAGTGGCTGCGGAAGGCGGTGCGGCAGGCGTAGTACGCGATGACGACTCCCTCGAAAACCATTTCAATGACACCGTTTCCGGTGGTGACTGGTTGTGCGAGCAAGACGTGGTCGACTACTTCGTCAACAACGCCACCAAAGAGATGGTCCAACTTGAGCACTGGGGTTGCCCCTGGAGCCGTAAGCCGGATGGCAAAGCCAACGTGCGTCCTTTTGGTGGAATGAAGATCCCCCGCACCTGGTTTGCAGCAGACAAGTCCGGTTTCCACATTCTGCATACCCTGTTCCAGACCTCTATCAAATACCCGACCATCAAGCGCTTCGATGAGCATTTCTGTCTCGATTTGATCGTGGATGATGGCCGTGTACAAGGTGTTCTGACCTTTGACATCCAGAACGGCATTACCCGTTTCATCCAGGCCAAATCCGTGATTATGGCTACCGGTGGTGCGGGTCGTGTTTACCGCTACAACACCAACGGTGGCATCGTCACCGGTGACGGCATGGCACTGGCTTATCGTCACGGCGTACCGCTGCGTGATATGGAGTTCGTCCAGTATCACCCGACCGGCCTGCCTGGTACCGGTATCCTGATGACCGAAGGTTGCCGTGGTGAGGGTGGTGTTCTGCTGAACAAAGATGGCTACCGTTACCTGCAAGACTACGGCTTGGGCCCGGAAACGCCGATTGGCCAGTCAAAAAACAAACACATGGAGCTGGGTCCGCGTGACCGTCTCTCTCAGGCATTCTGGCAAGAGCAGCAAAAAGGCCGCGTGATCCAGGGCCCGATGGGCGATGTGGTTCACCTTGACCTGCGCCACCTGGGTGAGAAGTACCTGAAAGAGCGTCTGCCTTTCATCTGCGAACTGGCCAAAGCCTACGTGGGTGTGGATCCGGCCAAAGAGCCGATCCCGGTACGTCCGACTGCCCACTACACCATGGGTGGTATCGAGACTGACAACAAGTGCGCAACCCGCATGCCAGGCCTCTACGCCGCAGGCGAGTGTGCTTCTGTGGGTCTGCACGGTGCCAACCGTCTGGGTTCCAACTCCCTGTCCGAGATCGTGGTATTCGGCAAGCTGGCGGGTGAACAGGCTGCCGAGTTCGCAGCGACTCAGCAGCACGGCAATACCGAAGCACTGCTCGCCAAAGCCGAAGCGCTGATCAAACAGCACCTCTCGCTGATGGACATCGACGGCACCGAAAATCCGGCGGATATCCGCAACGAATTGGGCCTGTCCATGGAAGCCGGTGTCGGTATCTACCGTACCGAAGAGCTGATGCAGGGCACCATCGACAAGATCAACGAGCTGAAAGCCCGTTACAAGAAGGTCAAGATCAACGACAAGTCCTCTGTCTTCAACACGGATCTGCTGTACGCCATCGAACTGGGCTACATGCTGGACGTGGCCGAAGCCATGGCTCACTCCGCCATCAACCGTAAAGAGTCTCGTGGTTCCCACCAGCGTCTGGACGGTTATGAGGAGCGCGATGACGTGAATTTCCTCAAGCACTCTCTCTCCTTCTACGCACCGGAAGGCGCCCCGACCATCGATTATTCCGATGTGAAGATCACTAAATCCCAACCGGCCAAGCGCGTGTACGGTTCCGAGGGTGAGAAACAAGACGAGGCTAAGAAGAATGGCTGAGATGATTGAAATTGAAATCCTGCGCTACCGCCCAGAGCAGGACAATGAACCCTGGATGCAAACCTTCCAGGTACCGTACCTCAGAGAGATGTCTCTGCTGGATGCCCTGCAATACATCAAGGATCACCTGGACTCGACCCTGAGCTTCCGCTGGTCCTGCCGGATGGCGATCTGCGGCTCCTGCGGCATGATGGTCAACGGTGTACCCAAGCTGGGTTGCAAAGCGTTCCTGCGCGACTATCTGCCAGGCAAGATGACTATCGAGCCGCTCAACAACTTCCCGATTGAGCGCGATCTGGTGGTCGACATGTCCGATTTCATCGAGAAGCTGGAGAGCATCAAGCCCTACATCATCCCGAGCGAACCGCGCAGCCTGTGTGATGGCGAATACAAGCAGACTCCTGCTGAAATGGCCCAGTATCACCAGTTCTCCCAGTGCATCAACTGTGGTCTGTGCTACGCCGCCTGCCCGCAATATGGCATCAACAAGAAGTTCACCGGTCCGGCGGCACTGGCGTTGGCCTATCGCTACAACGCCGACAACCGCGACAGCGCGTCCAAAGAGCGGATGAAGATCATCAGCCAGGATGAAGGCGTCTGGGGTTGTACCTTCGTTGGCTACTGCTCGGTAGTCTGCCCGAAAGGTGTGGATCCGGCCGCAGCCATCCAGCTTGGCAAGGTCGAGAGCGCCAAGGACTACATGATCGCCATGTTCAAGCCAGATTGAGATCAGGAATGAGACCATGAACAACACCAATAGCAAACGTAAGCCTTACGTCCGCGAAATGAAGAAAGACTGGTGGCTGAAGAATGCCTTCTACACCGGTTACATGATCCGCGAAGGCACCAGCATCTTCGTCTCCATCTATGCCGTCGTGCTGATGTGGGGTCTGCTGCGTCTGGTCCAGGGTCAGGAAGCATTTAACGGCTGGCTGGAATCCCTGCAAAGCCCGGTGGCCATCCTGTTCCACGTGATCGCACTGGCAGCCTGCCTGTTCCACGCCAAGACCTGGTTCGCCCTGGCGCCCAAGGCCATGCGCATCTTCCGTGGTGAAGACCTGGTGCCGGAGAAGCCTATCGTTATCGCCCAGTATGTGGCGCTGGCAGTGGTATCCCTGCTGATCCTGATCATCGTGGCTTGAGGAGAAAATAATGAGACGTTCTGACGAACCCATTTACTGGGGTCTGTTTGGTGCCGGTGGCATGGTGGTTGCCATGCTGCTGCCGGTGATTGTCCTCATCACAGGTCTGCTGGTGCCCATGGGCATCATGGACGTGGAGACCATGAGCTACGAACGTGTACTCGAGTTCGCCAGCTCTTGGTGGGGTGCCTGCATCCTGCTGGTGATCATAGCCCTGCCCATCTGGCACGGCATGCACCGTATCTACCACGGCCTGCACGATCTCGGGATCCACACCACCAAGCTTCACCACTATGTGTTCTATGGCTTCGCTTTCCTGGTGTCTGCCATTACCGTCGGTCTGCTGATGGTGCTGGTATTCCAGTAAGCGCATCCTGACTGAATGACCAACCGGGCCAAGTGCCCGGTTTTTTTATGACGTTCACTTCACCGGCGGCAAGAATCTGCGCATCACCTCGTCGCTGTCATCACTGTCCTGAATGTCGATGAGCACCTGATTGAGACGGATCACCAGCTCATAGACACGTGGCCAGCCCTTACGACTGGGCTGGGTGAGGGTGAGCAGACCGCTCTCGCTCATCAGCAGCTCGATGTCACTTGGCAAACCGTCGCAACGACGCCCCCAATCCTATCAACAGCCGCATGGCTCGGTTCATCTTGTCCTCCTTGACAACCCTTTGCCGCTTAGTTCCGAGGGCAGTATCGATCACATCCATCAGGTGCCGTCGAGATCGCGCCACAGGGCCAGCAGGGGGCGGGAATGGCGCCGTA
This sequence comes from Aeromonas popoffii, assembly GCF_037818705.1. Classification (NCBI taxonomy): domain Bacteria; kingdom Pseudomonadati; phylum Pseudomonadota; class Gammaproteobacteria; order Aeromonadales; family Aeromonadaceae; genus Aeromonas; species Aeromonas popoffii. Next base: position 3,432,353 of record NZ_CP149129.1, read on the forward strand.
TTGCAGGCGCGGGGTCAGCAGCCCCTGGGCCGCCAGTTGCAGATGACGGGCGTCCATCAGCGAGAGATGGGGGATCGACATGAAAAACCACTCCTTGGTTTCAGGGAGCCGCGCTCGCCGCGCCAGTGCGATGATAAACGGGGAAGCAACGTCCTGCGGTCAGGTCATCAGCATGCCCAACTCGGCGGTAAATGAAAACGCCCCGCTCAGGGTTTGGTGATGACGGCCACATCGGCATGGGGAAAGAGAACATCGGCCTGCCAGCGGGCCGCCAGGGCGCGAAACGAGGCTTCGGCAAAGAAGACAATGTGGGTCGGGTCGTGGCGGTAGCGCCAGCTCCTGAAACGCTCGTCGCTGAGTACCCGCTGGGTCTGCAACACCAGGATGCCGCCTGGCTTGAGGCAGCCCCAGAGCCCGTCCAGCACGGCGCGCGGCTCGGCGATATGTTCGATCACCTCGGTGCTGGTGATGAAGTCATACTGCCGCGTCAGCAACTCAGGGAAGTCGGCATAGAACTTGTCGTAACCCGCCATCTCGTAGCCCGCCTCTGTGCCCATGGCCACCAGCGCCGGCCCCGGGCCGCAACCGAAATCGAGACCGCTGGCAGGCCGCGGCACCCGACTCAACACCTCGCCAAAGGCCCGCATCAAAAAAGCGCGATAACGGGGATCATCCACCTGATTATCGTGACCGTCATAAACCGCTTTCTCCGCCGCTGGCGCCAGATGACCGCTGGCATCCAGCCAGACCAGCTCACAGGCCTGGCAGCGATGGTACTGCTTGCTGGCCACCGGCAGCACATAGGAGTCGACTGCACCGCACAGCGGGCAAGGGGACGGGCACATGGGGTTTCCTCACGAGAGTGGCTGGCCCAATCCGGGATGGGCTCGAAATGGGCGCCAGCTTGCCTGCCCTGACCGCCGCTGACAAGGGGTTTGTCCCCGGGGATCATGGCCTGCCATTTGGCTGACAACCCCGTTTTTCATCACCTACCGGTACAAATCGACACTTATTTTCCCCTCTTAAGGGTTTCTTAAGTTTGCCCATTTAGTCTGACAGCAACAGACCAGAAGGAGCCATCCATGACCACAGACATTCAAGCACCCTACCGTTTGGTGCTGGCCGATACCCAAGAGCAGGTCATGGCGTTGCAGGCCTACATACAGGCGGCCTACAGCCACGAGTTCGACGCCCGCATTCCCCATTTTCTGCCCTGCCTGCTCGGTCTCTATCGGGCAGATGGCATCCTGGTGGGAGCCTGTGGCCTCAAGTTGGCCAGCACCGAGCATCTCTATCTGGAACAGTATCTGGACCACCCCATAGAGGCCGCCATCGAAACCCGATTGGGGGTACGCGCACGGCGGGATCGCATCGTCGAGGTGGGCAATCTGGCCTGCAGCGAACCAGGCAACGCCCGCCTGATGTTTGCCGCGCTGTGCCGCCTGCTGTGTGACAACGACCTCGATTACGTTGTGTTCACCGGCACCGCCAAGCTGCGCAACAGCTTCCATCGCCTGCACCTCACCCCGGTCGAGCTGGCTCCCGCCCAAGCCGACAAGGTGGGTGACGATGCCAGCGCCTGGGGCGCCTATTACCACTGCCAGCCCAAGGTGATGGTCGGGGATCTCGGCCAGGGACGTCAGGCGCTGACCCAGGGCAGCCTGTTGCTTTCCCTGCTGGCGCCCATGCCATTCCTGTTCAACTGCCCGCACCGGAGCGCCTTATGATGCTGTTTGACCAGATAGCCCACTTCGCCCGCCATGCGCCCCACAGCCCGGCCCTGAGCGGCAGCGAGCATCGCATCAGCTACGCACAGTTGTGGTTGCAGATCTCCGCCCTGGCCGAACGCCTGCAACAGGCTGGTATTGCCCGGCTGGCGCTGCAACTGGACAACGGCCTGCCCTGGGCACTGATCGATTTGGCCTGTGCCAAGGCTGGCATAGTGGTGATCCCGGTCCCCCACTTTTTCAGCAAGGAGCAACAGGAGTGGCTGCTGGAGAGCAGCGGGGCCGACGCCCTGATCGGCCCCCATCACCCGGGCTGGCAAGCAAGCGAACCGCTGCACCTCTCGATCGGTGAGCTGCCGCTGTGGCGCAAAGAGCCGCCCCACATAACTCCCCTACCTGCTGGCACGGCCAAGATCACCTACACCTCCGGCAGCACGGGGCAACCCAAGGGGGTCTGCCTCTCCCTTGCACATATGATGGCGGTCTGCGAGTCGCTGGCGCAGCGGGTCGCCCCGGCCGGGGTCGAAAAGCACCTGACTCTGCTGCCATTGACCACACTGCTGGAGAACCTGACCGGCCTCTACGTGCCGCTGCTCACCGGCGCCAACAGCCATATTCCCTCGCTGGGGGAGCTGGGTTTTTCCGGCTCCAGCAAACTGGCCCCCGCCACCCTGGCCCAGGCCCTGCTGCGCTGGCCCACCCACAGTCTGGTGCTGGTGCCCGAATTGCTGCGCCTGCTGCTGGCCCTGTGCAGCGCCAATCCGGCGCTGGCCAAACAGCTGGCGGCGCTGCGTTTCGTCGCCGTGGGCGGGGGCAAGGTCTCGCCCGAGCTCATCAGTCGCGCTCGCAAGCTGGGGCTGCCGGTCTATGAAGGTTATGGCTTGTCGGAGTGCGGCTCAGTCGTGGCACTCAATGGCCCGGATGGACACAGCCTTGGCAGCGTCGGCCAACCGCTGCCCCACTGCCGGGTATCGATCGCCGCCGACGGTGAAATTCTGGTGGAAGGCGCCGCTATGCTCGGCTATCTGGGGGCTGAGGAGCCACAACGGCTCCAGCTTGCCGTCCCCCAGCAGATTGCCACCGGCGATCTGGGCCACCTGGATGATGAGGGCTATCTGCACATCACGGGCCGCAAGAAGAACGTGCAGATCACCGCCTTCGGTCGCAACTTCTCCCCCGAGTGGATCGAGGCGGAAGCCCAGCTCTGCCCGGCCATCGCCCGCATCGTGATCTTCGGCGACGGCCAGCCCGCCAACGTGGCCCTTATCCAGCCGCTGCCCGGTGCCGACGCCCAACTGGCCCAACAGATAGCGCAGCTCAACCACCGCCTGCCCGATTACGCCCGTATCCATCACTGGCTACCGGTGGCACTGGATCAGCATCCCGACCTGCTGACCGCCAACGGTCGCCCCCGCCGCGAGCGGATCTATCACCACTTTTCCCGGCAAATCAGCCAATGCCTTACAGGAGAAACCTCATGAGCTTCTATCACCTGCTGCAACAAGCCACAGCCCCGGATCGGGAGCATCTGTTCAAAGCCCCCATCATAGAGGCGTGTCGCAAGGGCGAGATCTCCCGTGACACCTATCTGCGCTTCCTCTCCCAGGCCTTCTATCACGTGCGCCACACTGTGCCGCTGTTGATGGCCACCGGCGGCAAGCTGGGTCAGGAGTATGAGTGGGTACGCGGTGCCATTGCCGAATATATCGATGAGGAGTATGGCCACCAAGAATGGATCTTAAACGATATCCGCGCCTGTGGCGGCGATGCCGAGGCAGTGCGGCACGGCCAGCCCGGGCTGCCCATCGAGCTGATGGTGGCCTTTCTCTATGACCAGATACAGCGCGGCAACCCCATGGGCTTCTTTGGCATGGTGCAGGTGCTGGAAGGCACCAGCGTCGCCATCGCCCTCACCGTGGCAGACCAGCTGAAAAAGGGCCTAGGTCTGCCCCCTCAGGCGATGAGCTACCTGAGTTCCCACGGCGCACTGGATCAGGAGCACCTCAAGTTCTTCGAATCCCTGATGGATCGGGTCGAAAACCCGGCGGATCAAGCCGCCATCATTCACTCGGCCAAGGTGGTTTACCGCCTCTACGCCGACATGCTCTATCAACTCACGGAAACACAAGCATCATGAAGCTTGAAGGGAAAAAGGTGTTGCTCACGGGCGCGAGCGGCGGGATCGGTGAAGCGCTGGCCCAAGCGCTGGCGGCCCAGGGGGCGCACCTGCTGCTGCATGGACGCAGAGCCAGCGTGCTGGAGCGCCTCTGCAAAGAGCTGCCGTACCCGGAGCGCCATCAGATAGTGATCGCCGATCTGGGATCTCCTCAGGAGCGGGCCCGGCTGTTGCAACATCCCGCGCTGGAGGAGGGGCTGGACGTGCTGATCAACAACGCTGGCTGCAACCAGTTTGCCTGGCTGGAAGATCAGAGTGTGGAGCAGGTAGAACGCCAACTGCTGCTTAATATCGAGGCGCCGATCCAGCTGACCCGCGCCCTGCTGCCCAGGCTGCGCAAACCCGCCGTGGTGATGAACATAGGCTCCAGCTTCGGCGCCATCGGCTATGCGGGTTACAGCGTCTACTGCGCCAGCAAGTTCGCCCTGCGCGGCTTTAGCGAGGCGCTGGGCCGCGAGCTGGAAGGCACCGGCATCAAGGTGCTGCACTTCGCCCCCCGCGCCACCCGTACCCGCCTCAATTCGGAGGCGGCCTACGAGATGAACGCCGAGCTTGGCACCCAGACTGACAGCCCGCAGGACGTGGCCGAAGCTGCCGTCATCGCCCTGTGCAACGAGAGTCGCCGCAGTTGGCTCGGCTGGCCGGAGAAGCTGTTCGTGCGACTCAACGCCCTGCTACCCGGCCTCGTTGACCGGGCACTGGCCAAACAAAAACCCATCATAGAGCGCTACGCTCGCCACTCGCCGCCCCCACCCGCTGTGGGCAAAGGCAACCCCACCGCCGTCATGACAGAGAAGGAACGTTAACATGAAGCACGCCACTCTCCGCCCCCGTTTGGGTCATAGCGCTATCCTGCTCCTCGCGCTGGGCTCTGGCCTGGCTCAGGCCGCCGACGCCCTGCACGTCATCCAGCAACAGTGGGCCGTCTGCCAGTATCAGCAGACCGGCAAGGCCAAGGAGAGCTGCCTGGAGCAATTGAGCAGCCAGGCCGATGAGGCCAGCGCCAAGGAAGCCTTTCGTACCGACCTGTTGATCTGGTCGGCCATCGTCAAGAGCAGCTGGGCCGGCGCCAAAGGCGGGCTGGGGGCGCTGGGTCTGGTCAAGGAGGCCAAGGCCAAGCTGGAGATAGCCCTCAAGCAGGATCCCAAGATGCTGGACGGCTCCGCCTACACCAGCCTGGGTTCGCTCTATTATCAGGTGCCGGGTTGGCCGGTGGGATTTGGCGATAACGAGAAGGCCGAACAGCTGCTCAAGCAGGCGCTGGCCATCAACCCGACCGGCATAGATCCCAACTTCTTCTACGGCGACTTCCTGCTCGATCAGGGCCGCAAGGACGAAGCCAAAACCTATCTGGACAAGGCACTGGCGGCGCCGGACCGCCCCGGCCGCGAGGTGGCGGATCAGGGTCGTCGCATCGAGATCCGGGACCGCCTTGCCAGGCTATAAAATCAAGCTGGATCAAACAGCTATTTAAACTCTGCCCGCCCGCTTGCATACTGGTGGGCAGCGTCGTTTAAGGGGGAGTGACTATGCGGATCCTGTTGGTCGAAGATGATGTGATGCTGGGCGATGGCATGGTGGATGCCCTGCGCAGTAGTGGCTATACGGTGGACTGGTTGCAGCAGGGGCTGCCCGCCCTGCCGGTGCTCAAGAGCGAAGAGTTTACGGCCCTCATTCTGGATCTCAACCTGCCGGATATCGACGGCATCAGCCTGCTGCGCAAGTTGCGACGGGAAGGCCAGACACTGCCCGTGCTGATCCTCACCGCCCGCGACGCCCTGGACGACAGGGTACTGGGGCTCGATGCTGGCTCCGATGACTACATGGTCAAACCCTTCGCCCTGCAGGAGCTCAACGCCCGTCTGCGCGCTCTGGTGCGGCGCAGCAAGGGGCAGGCTCAGGCAATACTGGAATATGGCGAACTGCTGCTCAATCCCGAGTCACAGCAGGTCACCTATCGGGGCGAACCGGTCAAACTGACCCCTCATGAATACAAGCTGCTGCAGGAGCTCATCACCCAGAGCGGCCGGGTGCTGAGCAAGGATCAGCTGCAACAGAGCCTCTACGGCTGGGACGAAGGCGCCGAAAGCAACGCGGTGGAGGTCCATATCCACCACCTGCGCAAGAAGTTCTACAGCGACCTCATTCGCAATATTCGCGGGGTCGGCTACATCATTCCGCAGCTTGAACTACCACAGCACAGAGACAACCGGGCATGAATCGTCCCCGCTCCATCCGCCATTTTCTGCTCTCAGGCATACTGGCGCTGGTCAGTGCCAGCCTGGCTATCAGCGCCCTCATCGGCTATCTCGAGGCCAGCCATGAGATGGAGGAGCTGTTCGATGCCCGCCTCGCCCAATCTGCCCGCATCACCAACCAGTTGCTCAGCCGCTATCTGGAGCAAAATGGCGATCTGCCCGCCAACGGCACCGTCTACGAAGATTGGGAGCAGCACAACCCGGATCAGTGGCAGAAGGACACCAGCCTCAATCTGCGCGGCGAAGACAGGGAGCTGACCCCCTTCGGCCACGAGTTCGAGCGCAACCTCTACTTCCAACTGCTGAACGAGCAGGGCAGCATACTGCTGCGCTCCCCCAGCGCCCCAAGCCAGCCGCTGGTCGAACTGGCACCCGGTTTCAACACGGTCGAAAAAGACCAGCATCAGTGGCGCACCTTCACCCTCTACAACCAGGACGAACATACCTGGCTGGTGGTGGCAGAGCGGGACGACGAGCGCAGCGAACTGGCCAGCAAGATGGCCACCCTGGCCATGTTGCCGCTGCTCATCACCTTGCCCTTCCTGCTCGGCCTGCTGTGGTGGCTCATCTCCCGTGGTCTGGCGCCGCTGCGGCTGCTGGCCCAGGCCATAGGCGAACGCCACCCCGCCAATCTGAGCCCGCTCAACCTGAAGATCCGCGCCCAGGAGCTGACCCCGCTCACCAACGAGATCAACCGCCTGATGCACGCTCTGGCCGACACCATAGAGCGGGAGAAACAGTTCACTAACGAGGCGGCGCACGAGCTGCGCACCCCGCTGGCGGTGCTGCGCATACACAGTGAAAATGCGCTTGCCGCCGAAGATAACGCCAGCCGCGAGCAGGCATTGCAAAAGATGCTGCTGGCGCTCGATCGCAGCGATCGCCTGCTGCGCCAGCTGCTGACTCAGGCCCGCATCGACAGCCAGCAGGGAGTGACGCTGACCGAGCTCAACCTGAACCAGCTGCTGCAAGGCACGCTGGCGACCCTGGCCCCCATCGCCCTGAAAAAGGATCAGCAGCTGTCGCTGGAGGGGGCGGAGCAGCTGACCGTGATGGGCCAGGCCACCCTGCTGGATCTGATGTTCAGCAACCTTATCGACAATGCGCTGCGCTACACCCCTGCCCGGGGCGAGATTGCGGTCGAGGTGCGGCACGAAGGTAACAGGGTCAGGGTCGATATCCGCGACACTGGCCCCGGTATCCCCACCGCCGCCCTGCCACGCCTGTGCGAACGCTTCTTTCGGGTCAATCCCCAGCAGGGAGACGGCGTCGGCCTCGGCATGGCCATCGTCTCGCGCATCGCCCAGCTGCACGGCGCGGATCTGGATATCCACAACCGGCCAGAGGGAGGGCTGGAGGTGAGCGTGCTGCTGCCCATTCCGCCGCGGCCTTCCTCATAAAACCGAGTCGGCGCACATAGCACACGGGGGCCTGAGCCCCCGTTTCTGTTGTTTACAGCGCATCGGTGCGACACCACTCAGCGGCAGCCGGGCTGCACCGTGAAGGTACGGCTCGCATCCACGGCCCCCAGATCCGCCAGCAGACGACGACCGAGCAGCACCGGATAGATCATCTTGCTGCGATCCCGCAGGGTGAACCACTCCTCATACACCTTGTCACCCAGGCAGATAGCCATGGTGACAGTGGGTCTCTGCTCCATGCCGCCAGCGCCGCGCACCGTCACCATGTGCTCCACCGGCAGCTCCAGGGTCTGGCGCACCTGCTGGGCGGTGTTGGCATCCGTCAGCTGCAAGGTAAAGCGCACCCAGGGTTTGCCATCGCGCTTGAAGTGGTGCAGATCCCGTGCATCCATCGAGGAGGTGAGTGCCCCGGTATCCAGCTTCATCTTCACCGCCACGCCGCTTGGCATTAGGAGCCCCTTCTCGATCCAGCCATACACGGCGGGAGCAGAGACGGCACGGGCCGCCCCCGGCAGGGAGAGGCAGGCCAGCAGCAACAGCGGCATCATTCGCGATCCAAACATGTCAGTTCCTCGTCCAGACTGGGCCCAGGCTGGCCCGAGAGGCCAAGAATGAGGATGCAAACGGCGGCTGTCAACTGGCGAAACCCGGCGGCTGGCGGGCTTGTTCTGCCAGGGTCGGAGGCGCCACATGGGTGGGTAAAAAGACGTGATTGAGGGCTATGTTCGCAGGGAGGTTCAAGCCGAAAGGTGGTGTTGGATGACACCCAGCGCCGCACTCAGGTTGTGACGCCAAAGGCTAACACAATGATGAGCGAATTATCAGTCTTGTTCTGGCGGGATTTGTGCCTACACTGTTGTAAACCGGAGGCCCTGAAAACCACCGGTTTTTTTGCGCCTGCCGAAAATTGACCACTGCAAACGTGACTTTCAACAAGGCTCAATAAGGAATTCGTCATGCGTATCGAAGAAGACTTGAAGCTCGGTTTCAAGGATGTTCTGTTTCGCCCCAAGCGCTCTACTCTCAAGAGCCGTTCCCAAGTTAGTCTGACCCGTCAGTTCACCTTCAAGCACACCCAGACTCAATGGCAGGGCGTCCCCGTCATCGCCGCCAACATGGATACCGTCGGCAGCTTCGCCATGGCCAGAACCCTGGCCGGTTTCGAGATGATGACGGCGGTACACAAGCACTACAGCCTTGCGCAGTGGCAAACGTTCGTGAGCGAGACAGACCCGACCCTGCTCGGTCATGTGATGGTATCGACCGGCACCTCCGAAGAGGACTTCATCAAGACCCGCCAGATCCTGGCCATGTCAACAGCCCTGCGCTTCATCTGCGTGGACGTGGCCAACGGCTACTCCCAGCATTTCGTCGAGTTCCTGCGCAAAATACGTGAAGCCTGCCCGAACCACGTCATCCTGGCCGGCAACGTGGTCACCGGCGAGATGGTGGAAGAGCTGATCCTCTCCGGCGCCGACATCGTCAAGGTCGGCATAGGCCCGGGCTCGGTCTGCACCACCAGGGTCAAGACAGGTGTCGGCTACCCCCAGCTCTCTGCCATCATAGAGTGCGCCGATGCGGCCCACGGCCTCGGTGGCCAGATCGTCGGTGACGGCGGCTGTACCTGCCCGGGGGACGTGGCCAAGGCGTTCGGCGGCGGCGCCGACTTCGTGATGCTGGGCGGCATGCTGGCAGCCCACGAGGAGTGCGGTGGTGAAGTGGTTGACGTGGATGGCGCCCCTTTTATGAAGTTCTACGGCATGAGCTCATCGAGTGCCATGGACAAGCACGCTGGCGGCGTCGCCGACTATCGCGCATCCGAGGGCAAAACCGTGCTGCTGCCCTATCGCGGCCCGGTCGAGAACACGGTGCGCGACATCCTGGGTGGCGTGCGATCCACCTGCACCTACGTCGGCGCCAGCCAACTCAAAGAGCTGACCAAACGCACCACCTTCATCCGGGTGCGTGAACAAGAGAACAACGTCTACGGCAAGGAGTAAACCGGCCCCTGCTAGCCACGAGCGCAAAAAGCTGAGGCAAGCAGAGTGACGACGCCCCCCCCCTGCCAGGGGGAGCAGGGAGAGGGTCAATGCCCCCTTAGAAGCCAATCCACCGGTGTGCTACCCTGCACACCGGTTTTTTTGTATCTCTCATTTCCATCGGACCCCTGACATGACGACCTCTTCGCCACGCAATCTGCCGCCATTCGACTGGGATATCTTCTGCTGCGTCGTGGACAACTTCGGTGACATAGGCGTCACCTGGCGGCTCGCCCGCCAGCTGGAGCAGGAGGGGCATGGTAAGGTGCGGCTCTGGGTGGACGATCTGGCCAGCTTCGCCCGCATCTGCCCGGGACTCGATCCCGCGCAGGATGGCCAGTGGGTAGCCGGCATCTATATCCAGCTCTGGCACGACGCCCTGCCGGCGGATGTTCTCCCGGCAAAGGTGGTCATAGAAGCGTTCGCCTGCGAACTGCCCGCCCCCTTTATCGATCGCATGGCCAGGCTCACACCATCCCCCTGCTGGGTCAATCTGGAGTACCTCTCGGCCGAATCCTGGGTCGAGGATTGCCACGGCCTCGCCTCGCCCCAGCGGGTCGGCAACCTGAGCCTCAACAAATACTTCTTCTTCCCGGGCTTCACGGCTAAAACCGGTGGTCTGCTCTGCGAGCGGGGGCTCATCGCCGAACGCGAGCAGTGGCAACAGGATAAGGCGGGCCTTGCCGCTTACTGGGCCAGCCTCGGTTTGCCAACGCAACAAGAGCACGAGCTGCGGGTCAGCCTCTTTACCTACGAGAGCGACGCGCTGGTGAGCCTGGTTGCAAGCTGGTGCCAAAGCCCAACCCCTGTCACCTTGCTGCTGCCGCTCGGTCGCTCGCTACAGGATGTGCTGCGCGGCGCTGGCCTTGAACAAGCTATCGCCACCGCCAAGGCGGGTGACCTGCTGCACTCGGGCAACCTCACCATCAAGCTGCTGCCCATGACGGATCAGGCTGGCTACGACCGGCTGCTGTGGAGCTGCGATCTCAATCTGGTGCGCGGCGAGGACTCCTTCGTGCGGGCCCAGTGGGCCAGCCGTCCCTTCCTGTGGCACATCTACCCGCAGGAAGAGCAGGCCCACATGGTCAAGCTGGACGGTTTTCTCGATCACTACCTGGCAGACTTGCCCCCGGACACAGCCCAGTGGCTGCGCGCCTTCAGCCACGCCCTCAATCAGGGGGAGCAGACCTGCGAACTTTGGGCCCAATGGCCCCGATATAACGCCAGTTGGCAGCAACATGGGCGAAGCTGGTCACAGAAGCTACTCACGGACGGGGATCTCGTCACGCGATTGGTGAAATTTTTAGAAAGCCGTATATAATCTGGCAGTTTTTATCCGTCCGTTTCACGAACAGGAATTTTTTACATGAAAACCGCACAGGAAATCCGCGCTGGTAACGTAGTCATGATCGGCACCGAGCCGATGGTGGTCCAGAAGGCTGAGTTCAACAAATCCGGCCGTAACTCCGCCGTGGTCAAGATGAAACTGAAGGGTCTGCTCAACGGTAGCGCGACCGAGACCGTATTCAAGGCCGACGACAAGCTGGACGTGGTTCAGCTGGAGCGTAAAGAGTGCACCTACTCTTACTTCTCCGACCCGCTGTATGTCTTCATGGACACCGAGTACAACCAGTACGACGTCGAGAAAGACAACCTGGGTGACGTGCTGAACTACCTGGTAGACGGCATGGAAGACATCTGCGAAGTGACTTTCTACAACGAGAAAGCCATCTCCGTAGAACTGCCGACCACCATAGTGCGCGAAGTTGAGTACACCGAGCCGGCCGCCCGTGGCGACACCTCCGGTAAAGTGACCAAGCCTGCCCGCCTGAAGGGCACTGCCTACGAGCTGGCTGTTGCCGCCTTCGTAGAGATCGGTGACAAGATCGAAATCGACAGCCGCACCGGCGAATTCAAGCGTCGCATCTCCTGATCGACACCTTGAGTTGAATGCAAAAAAGCGAGCCAATGGCTCGCTTTTTTATTGATGCCATAGCCGCGCTTCAGAAAACCGGCCCAGTGCCGCTAACCCAGTTAACCGGGGAGCGCACTATGGCCAGATTATCCTTATCACTGCTGTTACTGACCCTGCTGGCAAGTCACGCTTCGCAGGCCAGCGACGTCGCGCCCCCCATCGCCAAGCCACAACCCATCGACTACTGGCAAAATAGCGACTGGCAGGGGCTGCCCAACAGTATCCAGATAGACAAGCAGACGGTGCTGTTTGCCAAGCACGACAGCGACAGCTATGTCGGGCTGGCGATCCTGCTGCCGGACTGGCAGCGCAGCGGCCAGCTGTGGCAGCTGACCCGCGCCCTCGGCCAGCTTGGCTTCGATACCCTGCTGCTGCTCCCCTCCCCCCAACAGATTGAGCTGGATCCCGCTGCCGAGAAGAAACAGCAGGCCATTGATGACTTTCGCAAGCAGTTTGCCACCCGCATCAGCACGCTGGGGGACGCCAAGCTGCAGGAGGGGGGCTTCAAGCTGATACTGGCGCAGGGCACCAGCGCCGCCTGGGCCGTCAACCTCATCGCCAGCGAGCAACTGCCCGCCCCCGATGCCCTGGTGCTGCTGGACGGCTTCTTCCCCAATCAGCAGAGCAATCAGACCCTGGCCAAGCAGATAGCCCAGGCCACCATGCCGACCCTGGATCTCTATCAGGAAGAGGGCGGCCGCTGGCCCCTGCTGGCCGCCGAGGCCCGCCAGAGCGAGAGCCGCCGCAGCCACAAGCTCAACTACCGTCCCTACGCCCTGATGGATCTGGATGAGACGTCAACCCGCATTCAGGGCTGGCTCACCCACCTCGGTTGGCTCTGAGCCCTGCCGCCGCGCCAAAATGCTGCCTGCCTCACATCCGTCGCGATCAGATCGCCGCTGAGCCCGTTCGGACTGGCTCCCGGACGCCCATATTTGGCATCATGACGGCTCCAATGGCAGGAGGCGTCATGCAGCAGATAGTTTTTCTCGATAGCGATACCCTGGATGCGGGTGTCACCCTGCACCATCCCGGCTTCCCCCACCACTGGCAAAGCCATGCGAGCACGGCTCCCGAACAGGTGGTGGAGCGGCTCCGATGCGCCAGCATCGCCATCATCAACAAGGTGCGCATCGGTGCCGCCGAACTGGCCCAGTTGCCGGACCTGAAACTCATCGCCCTGGCCGCCACCGGCAGCGACAACGTGGATCTGGAGGCATGCCGCGCCGCTGGCGTCGGGGTGTGCAACATCCGCAACTACTCGGGCCCCTCGGTGCCGGAGCACGCCATGGCGCTGATGCTGGCCCTGTCGCGCAATGTGTTCGCCTGGCGCCAATCTCTGCAGGAGGGGCGCTGGCAGCAGAGCGGCCAGTTTTGCTTCTTCGATCACCCCATCATGGATCTGCACGGCAAGCGGCTCGGCATCATCGGCAAGGGCACCCTGGGCCAGGCGCTCGGCGAGCGGGCCAAGGGGATCGGCATGGAGGTGCGCTACGCCCAGAGTCAGGTGGGTGCCAGTCACGATGAAGATCGGCTGCCACTGGACGCGCTGCTGCAAAGCTCGGATGTGATCAGCCTGCACTGCCCGCTCACCCCCTACACCCGTCACCTGATTGGCGAGCGGGAGCTGGCGCTGATGAAACCGGGCGCGCTGCTGATCAACGTGGGCCGGGGCGGTCTGGTGGATGAAGAGGCCTTGCTGCGGGCGCTGGCCAACGGCCGGCTCGGTGGTGCCGGCTTCGACGTGGCGAGCGTCGAGCCGCCGCCCCCCGATCATCCGCTGATGCAGGCCCTGCAATACCCCAACTTTATCCTGACCCCACACGTGGCCTGGGCCAGCGAGGAGTCGATGCAGCGTCTCGCGGATCAGCTGATCGACAACATCAACGCCTTCGCCGAGGGACGGCGCCAGCACCGGCTGGTCTGAACCACAGCATGCGAAAAGGGGCCGGTTGGCCCCTTTTGCTTATGGCTCATCACTATGGTGCGCCAGCCAGCACGGCTGACATCAGTCATCGTGGTGCCATCTGTGTTTCTTGTGCTTCTTGTGTTTCTTGTGATGCCTGTGCCTATCGTCGTAGTAGCGGTCGTTGTTGCTCTTGTGACCATCTCCCGTCTTGGCACCTATGGCCGACCCACTGGCACCGCCGATGCCGGCACCGATCAGCTGGCCCGTGCTGCCTCCCACGCTCTTGCCGATGGCTGCCCCGCCCAGCGCACCGACGGCGCCCCCCAGGGCCGCTTCATTCTTGTTGCCCTTGTTGGCAGTGGCGGCGCCACCGGCCGCGCCACCGACGGCCGCTCCCACCAGGGCGCCGGTATCGCCTCCCAGCTCTTTGCCGATCATGGTGCCCGCCACGCCACCGGCACCGCCGCCGAGTATGGTGTTGAGGGTTTCCGAGGCCTGCACTGCGCCGCTCACCAGCAACAGGGAGCCCAACAGGGCCAGGGCGCTCATGCCGTGCTTTTTCATCTCCATGGGGTACTCCTGTCAAACCTGATTAATTTCCCCTGCACTATACAAATCGCCGCTCACTCCGCCAGTGGCCCCCGCGGCCTGACACCTCATACAAAAGAATCCGAGCCAGAAAAAAGCGCTCAAGATGAAAGACTAATCATTTGAAAATAAAGATAAAAATATGCAAAGCAGCACAAGGTGAGCGGTATATCACCCCGGCCCGAACTGTCGCAGCCCGCTACGCTCACGCCGGGATAAGACAGATATTGTCAGCGAAGGGGAGCCAGACTCACCGCCACTCTCCGGTGACGAAGAGGGATGCCAGCGATCCCGCGCCAGCCACTTGCGCTGATAGAGACAGTCGTCGCACGCTCGAACAGAAAAGAGGGCGAGCAGCCGGAGTGACAGTATCTGATGGTGAAAATACCGGATTACTCATTGATTTAAATACGCTGAACGCGGGCTGATTGATAAAAAAGATAACAATATGAGCGCACTCATTCAGGCTGCGCATATGTATATCCACAAAAAGTAAAAACAGTGACCACTGTGCGTTGACGGTTAAGCGGGAAGGCGGTGTTATAGTCTATAGCTTGCACAATCGGAGCCGGATGGTCTTCTCTCTGGCCACCGAATGCGATTATCTGTCAAACCAAGGAGATGTTATGAGCAGTCCGTTTATCGAACAGATCAAAGCACGTCGTACCATCTATGCCCTGGGCGACCAGGTCTCTCACACGCCGGAGCAGCTGACGGCCCTCATCCAGGATGCCATCAAGCACAGCCCCTCCTCTTTCAACTCCCAGAGCTCCCGCGCCGTCATTCTGTTTGGCGCCCAGCACCACACGCTGTGGGACATCGTCAAGGCGGAGCTGAAGAAGATAGTACCGCCGCAGGCCTATGCCCAAAGTGAAGCCAAGGTGGATGGCAGCTTCCGGGCCGGCTTCGGTACCGTGCTCTTCTTCGAAGACACCGACGTCATCAAAGATCTGCAACAGAAATTCGCGCTGTATGCCGACAACTTCCCCATCTGGTCCGAACATGCCACCGGCATCGCCCAGTTTGCGGTCTGGACGACCCTGGCTCAGGAGAAGATCGGCGCCTCCCTGCAGCACTACAATCCGCTGATCGATGAAGCGGTGCGCAAGGAGTGGAACCTGCCCGCCAGCTGGCTGTTGCGCGCCCAGATGCCCTTTGGCAGCATCAAGCAACCGGCCGGTGACAAGACCTTCATGGATGACGCCGCGCGTTTTCGCGTCTTCAAGTAACTCTTTAGATAGCAAAGCGCCCCCGTAGTTCGGGGGCGTTTTTATTGTGGCAGGCAGTGCTGATGGCGATAGCTCATACCGCAATATGCGGCCGTAACGCGCTCTCCGGCGCTAAGGTGGGCAGCGTCACCAGCAGGGACTCGCTTTCCCCAAGCGTCACCTTTACCTCGCGCCAATCGCGGATCACGGCCACCACGGCAGGATCGAGCCGCCGGTTGCCACCGACCTGCACCACTGTGCTGCCGGCCCGCAGGGCACTCTCGATACCGGCTGGCGCATCCTCGAACACCAGACAGCGAGCGGGCGGTACGCCAAGTCGCGCGGCGCCCAGCAGATAGGGTTCCGGATCGGGTTTGCCATTGCTCACAGCTTCGGCCCCCACCAGCACGTCGGGCAGCGGCAAACCGGCACAATTCAGGCGATGGTGGGCAACCCGCTCACTGGCGGAGGTCACGATGGCCCAGCGCCGGGGCGGCAAGCAGCGCAGCAACTCGCCAGCCCCTGCGATGGTATCACCGCCGGTATGTTCCATCTCCAGCTCGTCGAGCCGCGCGGCCTCCCGCTCCACATCCAGTTGCGGGGCCAGCGCCCGGATCACCTCCCACGAGCGCATGCCGTGGCACATCGCCAGCACCGGCTCGGGGGCAAGCTGATGATGCTGGCACCAGAGCCGCCACACCTTCTCCACATCACCGGTCGAGCAGACCAGGGTGCCATCCATATCGAGCAGCAGGGCGGATACCGACATGGTGATGTTACTCATGTCGGCGCTCATGCTGGCACCTCTGTCAGCTCGGGCGCAGCGCCAGAGATCGCATCGGCAAAGGCCTGCTGCTGGGCGGCACGCTCATAACAGGCCAGCGCCTGCTCGGCACTACCAGCCCACACCGGCAAGGGGCCGACCACAAACCCCTGTTGCAACAGGCTGGCGAGCAGCTCCCCCGTCTCAGGTGCTGCCAATGGCTGGGCCAGCACCAGCGTGCCCTTGATCAAAAAAAGATAACGTTGAGTCGACATGATATGGCTCCTTGTTTCAGGTCGGAGGGAGCCGCGACTCCCTTTACCGGACCATTAGAACAAGTCGATTAGATAATTTATAATCAATAAATCACCACTTTAGATAACCATATGGAATGAAATTCGACCTGAGGCAATTGCAGGCATTCGTGATGCTGGCCGAGACCGCCAACTACCGGGAGGCCGCCAGCCGGCTGTTCATCACCCAACCGGCCCTGACCAAGCAGATCCAGGGGCTGGAGCAGGCCCTTGGCAGCACCCTGTTCAATCGCGGTCGCCACGGCGCCGGATTAACGGCCATCGGCGCCCAGCTGCTCACCCAGGCGAGCGCACTGGTCGAACACAGCAGGGAGTTTGAAAGCCACGCGCTGGCGGTGGCGAGTGGCGTAGCCGGGCGGCTCAAGATTGGTTTCGGCCTGTCGAGCTTTGCACTGGCCCCTGCGCTGGTGGCCCGCTTCAAACAGCAGGTCACGGACGTGATGGTCCATCTGCAGGATATGCCCTCCGCCATCCAGCAGGAGCAGCTGCTCTCCGGCCAGTTGCAGCTTGGCTTTATGCGCAGGCCCCAGATACCACAGCTGCGGGAACACAGGCTGCTGATCGATCGGCTGGTGCTGGCAGTACCGACCCGGATGACAGCGCCCGATCCGGCCGCATTCGATGTCCAGCACGCCTTGGCCAGCCAGCCACTGCTGCAGATGGTGGGCCGCCGCTGTCCCGGTCTCAGCCAGCAGATCGCCGGTTTTCTCGGCGCCAACCGGCTGACGGGCATGATCCAGGAAGCCGAAGATATCCAGACCCTGGTGGCACTGGTGGCCGCTGGCATCGGCAACGCCATACTGCCGCGCAGCGTCAGCTTTATCGCAGGCCCCGATGTCACTCTCTACCCCCTCTTTGGCCCCGGCTCCGAGTGGGAAGTCAGCATGGTATGGAACCCTGATGTTGCCGACCCCATCCGGGATCACTTCGTCAGGCAGGTGATCGCCAGCCACCCCACGCCGGTATCGGCCACTCCCGAGCGCTGATACCTACGCTCACGGGCGCTGACTTGAATATTACCCGCTACCAGGCTGCCGAGATCGTTGCAAGCTTGGCGGATCCCCTCTGCCGCCATCAGTACCTGTGGCTCGACCAGGCTGTCGAACATCTTCAGGTAGTTGACCCCCGGCCCGTTAGCTGTGTAAGCCCACCATGACCGTCATCCTGACATGAAAACACCAAGCAAAGATGAGAGACCGATGAGTCATTATCCGAAGTAAAGCGACCCTTGTTCACTTCGCCAAATGCCGTCACTGACTACTGGGGAACAAGAGGCATAACCCCTTATCCCTGACCGTGATGACCATTCAGGATTAAAGAGCCGTTGATTATCAATCAATGAGTCGTAGTGGCGATTGAACAGTCCGGCCTCAGTGGCCACACAATTGATCCTCACAGGGAATGCCATCCCCCTCCCCGTCCATCTTCATATTCGGGCAGTGTTGCAGAAACCAGGTTGCCTCGTCGCAGGAGGTCATCTGGGAACAATACTCACGACCATCACACTCATAGCGACGAGCCGGCATCTGCGAGGCGCTGGAGGCACGGCTTTCGCCCCCGACGGAGGAAACCGGCAAGGGGGCCATCGACTCGCCAGAGAAGCGGGAATAGATGGAAAATAGGCCTGCGAGCACCAGCAGGGGGATGAGTTTGCCGCACCAGCTGCTCTTGCGGCGATAGGAGTGGCCAGGGCGGGACCGAGATGAAACGGATTGCGGTGTCCCCATGGCTGCCGGTCGGCGGACCACGTCGTTGCCGGACAAGGGGGGTGGCACAACAGCGTCAGCCAGCGACCAGGGCCGGTCGGGAAAAAACACCTGCACGGCCCTGAGCTTGTCATCCTTGCCCCTGCCTATCTGGTAGGTGACCCGCTCCCCCACCTCGGGCAGCCGGCCATCGGATTGCAGCGCCGAGATGTGCACGAACAGCTCGCCCCCTTGCTGCTCTCCCTCCTCCTGCCCCGGCGTGATAAAACCGAAGCCTCGCGCCTCGTTCCAGCTCGCGATCCGTCCCTGATAACGCATGCCCTCATCCTTGTGGCCATCAATGCTGACACCATGTTGCCCTAAAACGACGCAGGCTCAACAGGGGCATGGGGACAAAATGTCAAAATAGTGAGCGAAAACAACCTTAACCGGCGGGATCATGCCAGCTGGGCCACCGTGATGATCTCGGCGATGCGGCCGAGCATCCGCAATGAACCGTGATGCTCACTGGCGTCGGCAGCGGCGCAGGCATCCTCCAGTATGGTGATGGCGTAGTCCCGATCCGCAGCCTGAATGGCCCAGCTGGTGCTGACCCCGCACAGATAGAGGTGATCGATGCGATTAGCCCGCAGCGCTGGCTCCAGCTCGGGGTGAAAGTCGGTGCCACTGTCGGCCAACGAAAGCGCACCAAACTGATTGGCCCGACCAAACATGGGGGAACCCTTGGGTTGCAGCAGATAGCCGCCGTCAAAGCCGACCTTGATCAGGATCACCAGCCAGCCGTGGGCACGGGCATGGGCCAGCGCCTGATTCGCATGGGTGATGGCACCCTGCTCCTGTACATGGGCTGCCGAGGTGGCAATGCGCCCGTCCGGGTGAGCTATATCCTGGATAAAATCGATCGCCAGCCGTGCCTTGTTTATTAACTCAGATCCCTCGTGATGGCGCCCGGCGTCTTATACCAGCCCCAGCGCATAGCGCAGCGCCATCTCCTTGACCGGGCCGGCCTTGTCCGCCAGATTGAGGGCCAGATTGCGGGCCAACTTGAGGGGACCTATCTCGTTGCTGAACACCCCGTAGAAGAGATCCATCCCCGATTGCATCAGCAGGTTATCGGGGCGACGGCGACGCTCGTAACGCTCCGCCAGGGCCAGCTGATGCCAGTCGGCACCGGCCTTTTCCAGTAACCCGGCCCAGCAGGCCACGTCCTTGAAGCCGAGGTTGACCCCCTGCCCCGCCAGCGGGTTGATGGTGTGGGCGGCATCGCCGAGCAGCACTACCCGACCGGCGTGATAGTCGTTGGCGTGGCGTCGTACCAGCGGGAAACTCCCCTTGGCCGTAACGGTGAACCCGCCGAGCCGGGCCGGAAAGTGGCGGCGCACCTCCTCCCCCAGCCTTTCGTTGCTCATGGCCGACAGGGCGCGAATGCGGGCCGGGCTGTCATACCACACCAGGGAGCCATGCTGGCCGGGCAGCGGCAGGAAGGCACGCGGGCCGCTCGGGGTAAATTGCTGCCAGGTGATGTCTTCCTGTGCAAACGCTGTGTCGATATTGATCAGCATACAGTGCTGGCGATACTCGAAGCGCGACACGCCTATGCCCGCCAGCCGGCGCATCTGGGATTCGGCGCCATCGCAGGCCAACACCCAGTGGGCGGCGAGTTCAGTGCCATCGTCCAGGGTCAGCACCGCCTCGTTCCCCCCCTGCTGCAGGCGAGTGACCGCCGCCGGTGTGTGGGTCTGGATGTTGGGAAAATCCTCCATCCGCTTGAGCAGGGCCAGCTGCACCAGCCGGTTTTCGATGATGTAGCCAAGCAGGGGCAGGCCCAGATCGGCCGCATTGAAACGGGTGGCAAAACCATCCAGCTCCCAGGTCTCCAGCCGGCGGTAGGGACAGAGTCGCATCTGCTGCAGGTGCGACCAGGCGCCAGCCTGAGCCAGCAACGCCACCGAGGCCTGGCTGATAGCGGAAACCCGCAGATCCAGCGGCTGCGAGCAGGCGTATTGCTCGGGCAATTGGGTCTCTATCACCCGAATGGAGAGGCCCTGCGCCGCCAGCAGACAGGCGGTAGCGGCACCGACCATCCCAGCGCCGACAATAGCGATATCACACTGTTCCATAACTTGATTCCTGAAAGGGGACGCCCCGGACAAGGGTAGACGGGGCCAAACCGAATGGAGACATGATACCGCAAGGGACCGGCAGAAACAGTGAGACAATTTGCGAATTGCCACGCAAAATCAAGGAGAAAGCCCGAGCAAATAGCGGCAGGCCAAGAGGGAGAGAGCCCCATGACGGGCTGGATATTAGCTAGGCAGTATCCAGATTGCGGAGTAAAATGCCCGGTCCTTTGACCATGCCGATTTCAACACAAGTCAAGAGAAGCAATGAGCAAGAAACTTCACATTAAAACCTGGGGTTGCCAGATGAACGAGTACGACTCGTCCAAGATGGCCGACCTGTTGGATGCCAGCAATGGCTATGAACTGACCGAGGAGCCCGAAGAGGCAGATGTCTTGCTGCTGAATACCTGCTCCATCCGCGAAAAAGCACAGGAGAAGGTGTTCCATCAGCTGGGGCGCTGGAAAAAACTCAAGGCCAACAAGCCCGGTCTGGTGATCGGTGTGGGTGGCTGTGTCGCCTCTCAGGAGGGTGACAACATTCGCACTCGCGCCCCCTATGTGGATATCGTCTTCGGTCCCCAGACCCTGCATCGTCTGCCCGCCATGATCAAGCAGGTGCAGGAAGGCCGGGGTGCCCAGGTGGACATCGCCTTCCCCGAGATCGAAAAATTCGACAACATGCCGGAACCCCGTGCCGAAGGGGCCACCGCGTTCGTCTCCATCATGGAAGGCTGCTCCAAATACTGCTCCTTCTGCGTGGTGCCCTACACCCGTGGCGAGGAGGTGAGCCGGCCGATGGACGACGTGCTCTACGAAATCGCCCAGCTCGCCGAACAGGGCGTGCGCGAGGTGAACCTGCTGGGCCAGAACGTCAACGCCTACCGGGGCCCGACCTTTGATGGCAGCATCTGTTCCTTCGCCGAGCTGCTGCGACTGGTCGCTGCCATCGATGGCATAGACCGTATTCGCTACACCACCAGTCACCCGATCGAGTTCACCGACGACATCATCGAGGTCTACAAGGACACGCCGGAATTGGTCAGCTTCCTGCACCTGCCGGTGCAAAGCGGTTCGGATCGCATCCTGACCATGATGAAGCGCCCGCATACCGTGCTGGAGTACAAGTCCAAGATCCGTCGCCTGCGCGCCGCCCGTCCCGACATCACCATCAGTTCCGACTTCATCGTCGGCTTCCCGAACGAGACGGACGAGGATTTCGAGGCCACCATGAAGCTTATCGAAGAGATCAACTTCGACATGAGCTTCAGCTTCATCTATAGCCCGCGCCCCGGCACGCCGGCCGCCGACATGCCCGACGACGTCGACATGGAAGTGAAAAAGGCCCGGTTGGCCCGGCTGCAGCATGTCATCAACAACCAGTCGATGCAGATTGGCCGTGCCATGCTGGGCTCCACCCAGCGCATCCTGGTGGAAGGCCCCTCCCGGCTCGACCCCATGCAGCTGTGTGGCCGCACCGAGAACAACCGGGTGGTCAACTTCGAAGGCCTGCACACCCTGATCGGCGGCTTTGCCGACGTGGAGATCACCGAGGTACGCCCCAACTCCCTGCGCGGTCGTTTTATCCGCGGCGAGGATGAGATGAACCTGCGCATTGCCACGGCGCCACGCGAGATCCTGGCACGCCGTCCAGACAACGTGCCGGACGAGCTGGGCGTAGCCGCCTTCACTCCCCACTAATTTCTTCGTGCCCATCTGGCCTGGCCTGATGGGCACTGCATCAAGACGAGGATATTTTGAGCCGACATATCTCGACCCTGAACCTGCATCTGGAGCCCGCCGACAATCAGCGCCTCGCCAGCCTGTGCGGTCCCTTCGATGACAACATCAAGCAGCTGGAACGCCGCCTCGGCGTCGAGATCAGCTACCGTGACAGCCACTTCCAGTTGGTGGGCAAACCGGCCCAGCTGGATGCCGCAGCCGTCATCCTCAAGCACCTCTATGTGGAAACCCAGCCCCTCAAGGGCGGCAAGGTGACCGACATAGTGCCAGAGATGGTGCACCTGGCCATTCAGGAGTCGCGGGTGCTGGAGCAAGATGACGAACCGGCCGCCAGCGTCCCACATGGCAAGGAGGTGACGGTCAAGACCAAGCGCGGCCTCATCAAACCACGCAGCCCCAATCAGGCGCAGTACATCGCCAACATAGTCCAGCACGACATCAGCTTCGGCATAGGCCCGGCCGGTACCGGCAAGACCTATCTGGCGGTGGCCGCCGCCGTGGACGCGCTGGAGCGTCAGGAGATACGCCGCATCCTGCTGACCCGCCCGGCGGTGGAAGCGGGCGAGAAGCTCGGTTTTCTGCCCGGCGATCTCTCCCAGAAGGTTGACCCTTACCTGCGCCCGCTCTACGACGCCCTGTTCGAAATGCTGGGGTTCGAGCGGGTCGAGAAGCTGATGGAGCGCAACATCATCGAAGTGGCGCCGCTCGCCTATATGCGCGGTCGCACCCTCAACGATGCCTTTATCATCCTGGATGAGGCCCAGAACACCACCACGGAGCAGATGAAGATGTTCCTAACCCGCATCGGCTTCAACTCCAAGGCGGTGGTCACCGGCGACATCACCCAGGTGGATCTGCCGCGCAGCACCAAGTCCGGCCTGCGCCACGCCCTGGAAGTGCTGCAAGGGGTCGACGGCCTGTCGTTCAACTTCTTTGAATCCAAAGACGTGGTACGCCATCCGGTGGTCGCCCGTATCGTGCAGGCCTACGAGGCGTTCGACGCCAAACAGGCCGAATCCATCCCTGCCAAAGCCCATAAAGAGAGTGCCCAATGAGTGTGACCCTGGATCTGCAACTGGCCTGCGCTCAGGCGGAAGATCTGCCGAGCGAAGCCAGGCTGCAAGGCTGGCTTGATGGCACCATACTCGGCTTTCAGCAAGAGGCAGAGGTGACGGTGCGCATCGTTGACGAGGCGGAGAGCCGCGAGCTCAACCTCACCTATCGCGGCAAGGACAAGCCCACCAATGTGCTCTCCTTCCCGTTCGAGGCGCCACCCGGCATGGAACTGCCGCTGCTCGGCGATCTCGTCATCTGCCGCCAGGTGGTGGAACAGGAAGCTGTCGAGCAGAACAAACCGCTGGAGGCCCACTGGGCCCACATGGTTGTGCACGGCAGTCTGCATCTGCTAGGTTATGACCATATCGAGGATGAGGAAGCCGAAGAGATGGAAGCGCTTGAGCGCGACATCATGCAGGAACTCGGTTTTGCCGACCCTTATCTGAACGACGAAGAGTAAACGCGTAAAGGACGGGACAGTCATCGCCTTGAAACAGCCGATGGCCATCCTTATATCACCAAGACAATTCCAAATGTGTTCAAGCGAGTAACCAAGAGAAAAAATGACCGACGATCACCCTAGTACCGGCTCGCCGAAGAAAACCTGGCTCGACAAACTCAGCCAACTCTTCCAGGGCGAGCCAAAAGACCGCAACGATTTGGTGGATGTGATAGCCGATGCCGAGGAGCGCGATCTTATCGATCAGGACACCAAAGACATGATTGAAGGCGTGCTCGAAATTGCCGAGCTGCGCGTTCGCGACATCATGATCCCCCGCTCCCAGATGGTCACCATAGAGAAGTCCCAGCCGGTGGACGACATCTTGCCGGTGATCATCGAATCCGGTCACTCCCGCTTCCCGGTGATCAACGAAGACAAGGATCATGTGGAGGGCATCTTGCTCGCCAAGGATCTGCTGCCGTTCGGGTTTGGCGGCCATCACGCCAGCGAGCCGCTGCAGCTCGAGAAAATCTTGCGCCCTACCGTGATCGTGCCCGAGAGCAAGCGGGTCGACCGTCTGCTCAAGGAGTTTCGTGAAGAGCGCTACCACATGGCCATCGTCGTGGACGAGTTTGGTGGCGTCTCGGGTCTGGTGACCATTGAAGACATACTGGAGCTCATCGTCGGCGAGATCGACGACGAGTTTGATGACATCGAAGATGAGCCGGACGAGATCCGCCGCATCAGCAAGCGGGTCTTCTCGGTCAGCGCCCTCACCGAGATCGAGGATTTCAACGACTTCTTCGGCACCCAGTTCAGCGATGAAGAGGTGGATACGGTGGGCGGTCTGGTGATGCACGCCTTCAGCCACCTGCCGAAAAAGGGCGAGGAGATAGAGCTGGACGGCTACCTGTTCAAGGTGATGCACGCCGACAGGCGCCGCCTGCAGCAGCTGCAGGTGAAGATCCCCGACAACCATGTCGCGGCCCAGTCTGAAGCCCAGTAAATTCAGCGCGGCCCCAGCCAGCCGTGAAGCATCAGCGCCCCGATCGTCGGGGCGCTTGCCATTTGGCCACAGGACAAGGCCACCCTACCCTCTGACCCCGCACGTCATCCCTTGCCCGGCACGCCGCCCTTTATTTCCCGTTTCCCGCCCGCTGGCGCCCACCACAGCCGGGAGGCTCGCCGTTGACCGTATTTACAGGTTAAGATACCGGCCAATCAACCTGTTGCAGTCCAATCCGAGCCTCTATTGCCCGTGAAATCGAAACTCCTGACAAGCCTCTGTGCCATGGCATCCGGCGCGCTCGCCGTGCTGGCCTTCTCCCCTTTTAACTACTGGCCGCTGGTGATCCTGTCCCTGCTCGGCCTCTATGCCCTGCTGGACAAGGCCAACCCCAGGCAGGCGGCCTGGCGTGGCTTTGGCTATGCCATGGGTCTGTTTCTGCCCGGGCTCTGGTGGATCCACGTCAGCATGACCATGTTTGGTGGCATACCACTGCCGGTCGCCTTCGTGCTGCTGGTAGGGCTGTCGGCCTATCTGGCGCTCTACCCGACCCTGGCCTGCTGGGCCTTCGCCCGTTTCTTCAGTGGTCGTCACTGGAGCCGCTGGCTGCTCGCCTTCCCGGCGCTCTGGCTGGTGGCCGACTGGTTGCGCGGCTGGGTGATGACAGGCTTCCCCTGGCTCTGGTTTGGTTACAGCCAGATCGACGGGCCGCTCAAGGGCCTAGCCCCCATCCTGGGGGTGCAGGGCATCACGCTGGCTCTGCTACTGTCGGCCTCCGCTCTCTGGCTGGTGTGGCAGAGCCGCAAGCCGGTCTGGCTACTGCTGCCCGTCGCGCTGATCGGTGCCGCTCAGGGGCTGATGCAGATCAACTGGGTGACCCGGGGCGAGCCGGTCAAGGTCGCCCTGGTGCAGGGCAACATAGCGCAGTCTCTCAAATGGGATCCCGAGGCGCTGGTACCGACGGTGCGCAAGTATCAGGATCTCAGCCGCGAGCACCAGGATGCCGACATCATCATCTGGCCGGAATCGGCGATCCCGGCCATCGAGAAGGAGATGGGCAACTACCTGGATAGCCTGGACAAGGCGATGAAGGTGAACGACACCGGCCTGCTGGTGGGCATCATTCATTATGATTTCGAGCAGCAGCGTTTCTTCAATACCGTGCTGGGCATGGGGGTGCAGGATGCGGATGGCAAGGAGTCGTATCACTATGGGCACCAGAACCGCTACTACAAGCACCACCTGCTGCCCATCGGCGAGTTCGTGCCGTTTGAAGATCTGCTGCGTCCCATCGCGCCCCTCTTCAACCTGCCCATGTCCTCCTTCAGTCGCGGGAATGCGCAGCAACCGAACCTGATCGCCAAGGGGTTCAAGTTCGCCGTCGCCATCTGCTACGAGATCATCTTCCCGGACGAAGTGCGCCGCAACGTGCAGCCGGATACCGACTTCCTGCTGACCATCTCCAACGATGCCTGGTTCGGCACCAGTATCGGTCCCTGGCAGCACATGGAAATAGCCCGCATGCGCGCGCTGGAGCTGGCTCGCCCGCTGCTGCGCAACACCAACACCGGCATCACCATAGTCACCGAAATCGACGGCAGCATCATAGCCCAGCTCCCGCAGTTCGAGGCCGGGGTGCTGAGAGCCGAGGTACGTCCCGCCCACGGTTCGACCCCCTACCTGCGCTTTGGCAGCTGGCCGCTGTACGGGCTGACGGCCCTGCTGCTCGGTCTGGCACTGGCATTGCGCCCTCGTGCTCATCCCTGGGCCCGTGAGCTCTGAACCGGCAGTCCGGCTCATCGCTGAACACAAGAGGCGCCCCCTGGGCGCCTCTTTCCATCTGGTTATCTGACGGGATCAGGGCGAGAGCGGCTCGCGGTGATACTCGTAACCGCCGCACTCGGGGCAGGTATCCAGCGGCTGTGGATGCAGCACAGTATGGCGCCAGCCACACTGCTCGCACACCATGACGCCGAGGCCCACCCAGTCACCCGCCTCGTACACCCCCTTGTGCTCCAGCTCGTCGGCCAGCTCGCGCCACTCCACCTGGGCGCGGTCGGTCACGTCCGCCAGCCAGGACCAGGCGGTGTCTTTGAGAGCCAGCATAAAGGCAGACTCCTCCACCTCGGCGCGCCCCTCGTCATAGTTGCCCAGATCCCGTTTCACGTACTCGGCAATCAGCGCCAGCTCATCCTGAGTCAGGTCACCGGCCGCCTCCAGATAGGCCTGCACCTTGGCGATCATCCGGTTGAGGCGCTCCCCCTGAAACTCTTCAGTCTCTTGCCACTGTTTTTGCAGTTCGGCAATGAAGGCTTCGTACCCTTTTTGACGCTTGTCCATGGTCGTTACTCCTCTACTGAACCCTGATCATGCCCGGCATAAGGGCTGACGGATGCTGGCGGTTGTTGCCGCCGCTGGATATGGGTATTCTATTGCGATTTCCCAGCTGATTTATCTATTCATTTCACAGATCCGGATGTCACCAATGCAAGAGCAATACGTTCCCCAATCCATAGAACCAGCAGTGCAAAAGCACTGGGATGCCAAGAAAACCTTCAAGGCGGTGGAGAAAGTAGACAAGGAAAAGTTCTACTGTCTCTCCATGTTCCCCTATCCGTCTGGTCGTCTACACATGGGGCACGTTCGCAACTACACCATAGGTGATGTGATCTCCCGTTATCAACGCCTCAATGGCAAGAACGTGCTGCAACCCATAGGTTGGGACGCATTCGGTCTGCCGGCGGAGAACGCCGCAGTCAAAAACAACACGGCACCGGCCCCCTGGACCTACGAAAACATCGAATACATGAAGAACCAGCTGAAGATGCTGGGGCTGGGCTATGACTGGGATCGCGAGCTGGCGACCTGCAAGCCGGATTACTACCGCTGGGAGCAGTGGTTCTTCACCAAGCTCTACGAAAAGGGGCTGGTCTACAAGAAGACCTCCTCCGTCAACTGGTGCCCGAACGACATGACGGTACTGGCCAACGAGCAGGTGATCGACAACTGCTGCTGGCGCTGCGACACCCCGGTGGAGCAGAAAGAGATCCCCCAGTGGTTCATCAAGATCACCGACTACGCCGAAGAGCTGCTCAGCGATATCGACAATCTGGACGGCTGGCCGGAGATGGTCAAGACCATGCAGCGCAACTGGATTGGCCGCTCCGAAGGGGTCAACATCAGCTTCGCCATCGACGGTCAGGCTGAGCAGCTGGAAGTCTACACCACGCGTCCGGACACCTTCATGGGCGTCACCTATGTCGGTATCGCCGCCGGTCACCCGCTGGCGCTGCAGGCAGCTGCGACCAATCCGGAACTGGCCGCCTTTATCGACGAGTGCAAGAACACCAAGGTAGCCGAAGCGGAGCTGGCCACCATGGAGAAGAAGGGCATGGCCACCGGCCTCTATGCCATTCACCCGCTGGATGGCCGCAAGGTGCCGGTCTGGGTCGCCAACTTCGTGCTGATGAACTACGGCACCGGTGCCGTGATGGCGGTTCCGGGTCACGACCAGCGCGACTTCGAGTTCGCCACCAAATATGGCCTCGACATCAAGGCAGTGATCAAGCCAGCCGATGGCGAGGTGGACGTGAGCGAAGCCGCTTACACCGAGAAGGGCGTGCTGTTCGCCTCCGGCGAGTTCGACGGTCTCGAGTTCCAGGCGGCTTTTGATGCCATCGCCAGCAAGCTGGAAGCGCTCGGCAAGGGCAAGCGCACCGTCAACTTCCGTCTGCGTGACTGGGGCGTCTCCCGTCAGCGTTACTGGGGTGCCCCCATCCCCATGCTGACCCTGGCGGACGGCACCGTGGTCCCGACGCCGGAAGATCAACTGCCGGTACTGTTGCCGGAAGATGTGGTGATGGATGGCATCCAGAGCCCGATCAAAGCCGACGCCGAGTGGGCCAAGACCACCTACAACGGTCAGGAAGCGTTCCGCGAGACCGATACCTTCGACACCTTCATGGAGTCCTCCTGGTACTACGCCCGCTACTGCTCCCCCGACTACGACAAGGGCATGCTGGACCCGGCTGCTGCCAACCACTGGCTGCCGGTGGATCAGTACATCGGCGGCATCGAGCACGCCTGTATGCACCTGCTCTACGCCCGCTTCTTCCACAAGCTGCTGCGTGACGCAGGGCTGGTGAACAGCGACGAGCCGTTCAAGCGTCTGCTCTGCCAGGGCATGGTGCTGGCCGACGCCTTCTACTACAAAGACGAAAAAGGCGGCAACGTCTGGGTCAGCCCGACCGACGTCAAGGTCGAGCGTGACGAGAAAGGTCGCATCACCAAGGCCATCGACCTTGAGGGCCGTGAAGTGATCCACTCCGGCATGACCAAGATGTCCAAGTCCAAGAACAACGGCATAGACCCGCAGCTGATGGTGGAGCGTTACGGCGCCGATACCGTCCGTCTGTTCATGATGTTCGCCTCCCCGGCCGAGATGACCCTGGAGTGGTCCGATTCCGGCGTCGAGGGTGCCCAGCGCTTCCTGCGTCGCCTGTGGCGCACCACCTTCGAACACGTCTCTGGTGGCGCTGTTGCCGCACTGGATGTGGCGGCTCTCACCAACGAGCAGAAAGCGGTACGCCGTGAACTGCACAAGACCATCGCCAAGGTGAGCGACGACGTGGGTCGCCGTCAGACCTTCAACACCGCCATCGCCGCCATCATGGAGCTGATGAACAACCTCTCCAAGCTGGGCTGTGACGAGCAGGACCGCGCCCTGATGCAGGAAGCGCTGGAAGCCGTGGTAGTCATGCTCTCCCCCATCACCCCGCACATCGGCTTCGAGCTGTGGAAGATGCTGGGCAAGGGTGACGACGTGGATCACGCTGCATGGCCGGTGGCCGATGACGCGGCCATGGTCGAGACCGAGAAGCTGGTGGTGGTGCAGATCAACGGCAAGATGCGCGGCAAGCTGACCGTACCGGCCGAGATCAGCCAGGCTGACGTCGAGAAGCTGGCCATGGCCGATGCCTCGGTGCAGAAATTCACCGACGGTCTGACGGTTCGCAAGGTCGTCTATGTGCCGGGCAAGCTGCTCAATATTGTCGCTAACTGATGGTAGCGAGGACCTCGTCCACCCCTTGCCAGGGAGGGCGCATGTTGCGTCTCCCCGTGCAAAGGGGAGGCAGGGAAGAGGTCCGCTGATCGTTGCCAACGAGGATGACGGCGGGCCCTGCGCCCGCCGTGCTTCACTTTATGCAAAGAGGATTTCATATGGGCACCCCCCTCATTCGCTGGATGGCTATCGTGCTGATGGGCCTGCTGTTGCAGGCTTGCGGTTTTCAAATGCGAGGCACGGCAATCCCGCCCGAGTTGATGACCATGAAGGTGGTCGGTGACAACAAGAGCGACTTATACCGACTGGTCACCACCCGCCTCAAGGCGGCGGGCGTCAAACTCGCCGACAAGGAGGGCATACCTGTGCTAACCCTGTCCGGCGTCAGCAGCACCAGCCAGGTTGCCTCGGTCGACGCCATCGGCCAGGCCCGTGAATACTTGCTGGGCTACAACACCCAGTTCACCGTCTCCATGCCGGGCAAGCCGACCCAGGTCTTCCCCATCACCTTCAACCGCAGCTTCCTGAACAAGCCGGATGCGGCGCTGGCCTCTTCCCGCGAGCAGGAGCAGCTTGGCAAGGAGATGCAGGAGCAAGCCGCAAACTTGGTTATCCGCCAGCTGAGCCAGCTCAAGTTCTGATGCGAGTATCTTGATGAGAGTCTACCCCGAGCAGTTTGCGGATCACCTCAAGGCAGGGCTCAAGCCCTGCTACCTCATCTTTGGTGACGAGCTCCTGCTCAAGCTGCAAGAGCAGGCCATCGACCTTGCGACCCACCTACTCAACCAGGCCAAGTTCTGATGCGGATCTACCCCGAGCAGTTTGCGGATCATCTCAAGGCAGGGCTCAAACCCTGCTACCTCATCTTTGGTGACGAGCCCCTGCTCAAGCTGGAGGCCATCGACGCCATCCGTCAGGCCGCCCGCAAGCAAGGGTTCGATGAGCGCCATACCTTCGTGGTGGAGCAGGGGCTGGACTGGAATCAGGTTTATGATGCCTGTCAGGCCATGAGCCTCTTCTCCGCCCGCCAAATCATCGAGCTGGAGCTGCCGGCCAAGGTCGACAAAGATCTGGCCGCCCGCATCAGCGAGATTGGCAAGCAACTGCATCCGGATCTGCTGCTGGTGCTCAGCGGTGGTCGCCTCAACCAAACCCAGATGAAGGCGGCCTGGTTCGACAAGCTCAGCCAGAGCGGCACCTATGTGCCGGTCAATCACCCCGAGCCACGCTTCTTTCCGCGCTGGATGAGCACCCGCTTCCAACGTTTCGGCCTCAAGGCGCTGCCCGATGCCATCAACTTCATGTGCCACTCCTACGAGGGCAACCTGCTGGCCGCCAGCCAGGAGATAGAAAAGCTGACCCTGCTGGCGCCGCCCCAGCCCATCAGCGTCGCCTATCTGCAAGAGACCATAGTACGCCACGCCCATTTCACGCCATTCCAGCTCATCGATACCCTGCTGGAGGGCAAGGTGAACCGGGCCCAACGCATCCTGCTGGCCCTGCGTGCCGAGGGCACAGAGCCAGGCATGCTGGCCTGGGCCCTGTGCCGCGAGCTGGAGCAGCTCACCGAGCTGGCCCTGGCCGCCAGAGCCGGTCAACCGCTGGTGGAACACTTCTCCCGCCTGCGTATCTGGCAGAGCCGCCAGCAGTTGATCCAGCAGGCCCTGACCCGGCTGCCCTTCACCAAATTGCAGCAGCTGTGGCAGCTGATGGCCCAGCTTGACGACGCCCAGCGTCGCTTCGACACCGAGCAAGCCTGGCTGATGTTGCAGACCATAGCCCTGGGTTTTCGCGATGGCACCCCGTTGCCGCTGGTCATGGAGAGCAGCCCGTGCTGAAGGCTGCGATCAGCCTGCTGAGGGCTCCTATCGGCCTGCTTGGCGGCACCTTCGACCCTATCCATATCGGCCACCTGCGACCGGCTATCGAGGCGCGGGACGCTATCGGGCTGGCCGAAATCCGGCTGATCCCGAACCATATTCCCCCCCATCGCGCCAACCCCTTCTGTTCGAGCGAGCAGCGCCTCGCCATGGTCAAACTGGCGGCCGCAGAGAATGCGGGATTCGTGGTGGATGAGCGGGAGCTCAAGCGGGACAAGCCCTCCTGGACCATAGACACCCTGATTGAGCTGCGTCATGAACTGCCCGACACCCCGCTCTGCTTTCTGATGGGGATGGACTCCTTGCTCGGCCTGCCTGGCTGGCACCGCTGGCAAGAGCTGCTCGATCATGCCCACCTGGTGGTGAGTGTGCGACCGGGCTGGCAACCTGATTACCCAGGGGAAGTTGCCGAGCTGCTGGCTCGCCATCACACCACGGATGCCACCGCGCTGCACCAGCGCCTGGCCGGCCATATCTGGCTGGCGGACAACCAACCCATCGAGCTGTCGGCCACCCGGCTCAGAGCCCTGCTGGCGGCCGGGGAGGATCCCCGCTACCTGCTGCCGCCGTCGGTGGCCGATTACATTCGGCAGCAAGG
The DNA here is from genome assembly GCF_037818705.1 of Aeromonas popoffii. Lineage (NCBI taxonomy): Bacteria > Pseudomonadati > Pseudomonadota > Gammaproteobacteria > Aeromonadales > Aeromonadaceae > Aeromonas > Aeromonas popoffii. The sequence continues at coordinate 3,464,344 of NZ_CP149129.1, forward strand.
CCTCTACCCGGCAAGCTGACCACAACCGGCGCCGACTATTGTCTCTGCCGGTTGCGCACTATATTGATCAACAGGGGCCTGGTTTGCCAAGCGGGCACGGCCCCCGTTCCACTCCCCTTCGCCAGACTGGGAAACGGGAGTGACCATGATATAATCCGCCGCCCTCAGGCGTCGGAACACAGGAGAAGATCATTGCAAGGCCAAGAACTGCATGCCTTTATCGTCGACAAGATCGATGACATGAAAGGCCGCGACATCATCACCCTTGATGTGCGCGGTAAATCCAGCATCACAGACACCATGATCGTCTGTTCCGGCAACTCCAGTCGCCACGTCAGCGCCATCGCCCATCATCTGGCCAGCGAAGCTCGCCATGCCGGGCTCGATCTGCTGAGCGTGGAGGGGCAGCTCACGGGGGAATGGGTACTGGTGGACCTGGGACAAGCCATAGTGCACGTGATGCAGGACGAATATCGCGACTTCTACCAACTGGAAAAACTCTGGGGCGCTACCGCTCAAGTGAATGCGCAATAACAGAGCACAAGTGTAACAAACGATGAAGATCCAGTTGATTGCAGTGGGCACCAAGATGCCTGCCTGGGTAGAGCGTGGCTTCGAAGAGTACCGTCGCCGTTTCCCCAAAGACATGCCGTTCGAGCTGGTCGAGATCGGCGCCGGAAAGCGCGGCAAAAATGCCGATATTCCCCGTATCCTGCAAAAGGAAGGGGAAGCCATGCTGGCCGCCGCTGGCCGCTCGCGTATCGTGACCCTGGATATTCCCGGCAAACCCTGGACCACGGAGCAGCTCGCCGTGCAACTGGAAGCCTGGAAGCTGGATGGTCGCGACGTGGCACTGCTGGTCGGGGGCCCGGAGGGCTTGTCGCCCGAGTGCAAGGCCGCCGCCGAGCAGAGCTGGTCGCTGTCGCCGCTGACCCTGCCCCACCCGCTGGTGCGGGTGCTGGTGGCCGAGAGCCTCTATCGCGCCTGGAGCATCACTACCAATCATCCGTACCACAGGGAATAACCCATGGGGTTTTTGTCTTCTCCCTTCGTCTGTCATAAGGTAGCGGCATGCTGAAGAATCGCATCGAAATGCGCGACCACAGCGCCGAGGGTCGCCTCTTCTTCCGACGCACCCTGGTCGCCTACATTGGCATGATAGTGCTGATGCTGGTGCTGCTGGGCAATCTCTATTACCTGCAGGTCGAATCCTTCGAGACCTATCAGACCCGCTCCAATGACAACCGGATCCGGGTCGTGCCCGTGGCGCCGCCACGGGGCCTCATCTATGACGCCAACGGTGTGCTGCTGGCGGAGAACCGCCCCGTCTACAGCCTGGAAATCGTGCCGGAAGAGACCAAAGACCTGGAAAAGACCGCCGACGAACTGATCACCCTGCTGGCGCTGCCGGAAGGCACCAAGGAGAAATTTCTGGCCGAGGTCAAACGCCAGCGCCGTTTCAAGCCGGTGGCTCTGTTCGAGAAGCTGACCGAGTATCAGGTCGCGCTCTTCTCGGTCAACCAGCACAACTATCCGGGCGCCAGCATAGAGGCCTACCTCAAGCGCTACTATCCGTTTGGTGACACTCTCACCCATGCGCTGGGCTACGTGGCCAAGATCAACACCCGCGACGTGGAGCGCCTCGACAAGGAGGACAAGCTCGCCAACTATGCCGCCACCAAGGATATCGGCAAGCAGGGGGTGGAGAAGTTCTACGAGGATCAGCTGCACGGGGTGGCCGGGTATCAGGAGGTCGAGGTCAACAACCGCGGCCGCGTGGTGCGCACCCTCAAGTTCCAGCCGCCCGAGCCCGGCAAGGACATCTACCTCAACATCGACATTCGCCTGCAGCTTAAAGCACAAGAGTTGCTGGCCGGTCGCCGGGGCGCCATCGTCATGATGGATCCCAATACCGGCGCTATCCTGGCCATGGAGTCGAGCCCGAGCTACGACCCCAACCTGTTCGTGACCGGCATCTCTAACACCAACTATTCGGCGCTGCTCAACGATCCGGCCCGCCCGCTGGTGAATCGCACCACTCAGGGCATCTATGCCCCCGCCTCCACCGTCAAGCCCATGCTGGCAGTGATGGGGCTGAACGAGGGGGCCATCACCCCCAACTACCGCTACTTCGGCGGCCCCAGCTTCTCCATCCCGGGCACCACCAAGAAGTTTCGCGACTGGCGCCGCTGGGGCCATGGCTGGCTTGATGTCTACCGCGCCATCGAGGTGTCAGCAGATACCTATTTCTACGATCTCGCCTATCGGGTCGGCATCGACAAAATGCATAACTACATGACCAAATTTGGCTTTGGTCAGTACAGTGGGGTCGATATCTATGAGGAGACCAAGGGGGTCATGCCATCAAGAAACTGGAAGATGGCTCGCTGGCGCCAGCCCTGGTATCAGGGTGACACCATCTCTGTCGGTATCGGTCAGGGCTACTGGAGCGCCACCCCGATCCAGCTGGCCAAGGCCACCAGCATACTGACCCAGAACGGCCACGATGTGACGCCACACCTGCTCAAGAGCACGGCCTCGCAGGATGGGGTTGTCAACGCCCCCGTCAACCCGAACATGGCGCTCAAGGCCAAGAATGATGCCTATTGGCAGGTGGCCAAGGACGGCATGTGGCGCGTCATCAACGGCACTGAAGGCACCGGGCGCCGCGCCTTTGCCAACACCCCCTACAAAGCGGCAGGCAAGTCAGGCACCGCCCAGGTGGTGGGCATGAAAGAGAACCAGGTCTACGACGCCAGCACCATGAAGGTGGAACACCGTGACAACGCCCTGTTCGTCGCCTTTGCTCCGTTTGACGCCCCAAAGGCCGTAGTCGCCTTGGTGCTGGAAAACGCCGGCGGCGGCAGTAGCATGGCCGCGCCAGTGGCACGCCAGATGCTGGATGCCTATCTGGTGCCACCAGAGCCCCAGTTGCCACCGGCTCCCAAGCAGCTGCCCCCATCACCCGAGGCCGTTTCCCATGAGTAATTCCGCGCAGCGACAGAGCATCTGGTACCGGCTGCATATCGACCTGCCGCTGTTTCTCGGCCTGCTGGCCCTGATGTCCCTCTCCATGGTGGTGCTCTACTCTGCCTCCGGTCAGAGCGTGGACTCCATCGTGCGCCAGCTGGTGCGCGGCGGACTGGCCTTCGGCCTGATGATCGGCATGGCCCAGCTGCCTCCTTCCCTCTACGCCCGCTGGTCTGTGCCGCTGTTCGTGGTGGTGGTGCTGCTGCTCATTGCGGTGGACGTATTCGGCCACATCGGCAAGGGGGCCCAGCGCTGGCTGGATCTCGGCTTCATGAAGTTCCAGCCCTCCGAGGTGATGAAGGTCTCCATGCCCATCATGGTGGCAGCCTGGCTCAGCCGCCATTCGCTGCCCCCCAAATTCAGCCATGTGGTCATCGCCCTGGTGATGGTGCTGCTGCCCACCCTGCTGATCGCCGCCCAGCCCGATCTCGGCACCTCCATCCTGGTGGCTGCCTCCGGCTTCTTCGTCATCTTCCTGGCGGGGATCAGCTGGTGGCTGATCGGCCTGGCGGTGCTGCTCATCTGCGCCTTCATGCCGGTGCTCTGGTTCTTCTTGATGCACGACTACCAGCGCCAGCGGGTACTGATGCTGCTCGACCCGGAAAAAGACCCGCTTGGGCGCGGCTATCACATCATACAGTCCAAGATAGCGATCGGCTCCGGCGGCGTCTTTGGCAAGGGCTGGCTGCAAGGCACCCAGTCCCAGCTTGAATTTCTGCCCGAGCGCCACACCGACTTTATCTTTGCGGTCTTCAGCGAGGAGTTCGGACTGGTGGGGGTCGCCCTGCTGCTGGTCATCTACCTCTACATCATCAGCCGCTGCCTGTTCATCTCCATGCAGGCCCAGAACAGCTTCGAGCGTCTGCTCGGGGGGGCCCTGACCCTCACTTTCTTCGTCTATGTGTTCGTCAACATGGGCATGGTGAGTGGCATACTGCCGGTGGTAGGGGTGCCCCTGCCACTGGTGAGCTACGGCGGTACCTCCATGGTGACCCTGATGGCGGGTTTCGGCATCCTGATGTCGATCCAGACCCACAGAAGGCTGCTGGCCTGATGAGAGGGGGCTGGTTGGCGCTCGCCCTGTGCTCGCTGACGGCGAGTGCCGCCCCGGAGCCCGCGCGGCTGGCCCTGCTCGCCGAACAGCAGCAGGTGCCGCTGGCCGAATTGCAGGCGGCCACGGCACAGGCCCGGTTGCGCCAGGAGGTACTCGACACCATCAGCCGACCGTGGGAGGCCAAGCCCTGGCATCGCTACCGCCCGCTGTTCGTCACTCCGGATCGCATCCGTGACGGGCAGCAGTTCTGGCAGCAGCATGCGGCGACGCTGGCCCGCGCAGAGCAGACCTATCGGGTGCCCGCCTCCCTCATCGTCGCCATCATCGGCATAGAGACCTTCTACGGCCGCCAGATGGGCCGCCACTCGGTGCTCGACAGCCTCTACACCCTGGGATTTCACTACCCCGCGCGCGAGGAGTACTTCGCCAAGGAATTTGCCCAGCTGGTGCTGCTGGCCAAAGAGGAGAAGTGGCCACTCACCCGCCTCAAGGGCTCCTATGCGGGCGCCATGGGCATGGGGCAGTTCATGCCTTCCAGTTACCGCCACTACGCTGTCGATTTTGACGGGGATGGCAAGCGGGATCTGTTTGCCAACCCGGTGGATGCCATCGGCAGCGTCGCCAACTATTTCGCCGAGCATCAATGGCGCTGGGGCGAGTCTGCCGTCGAGCCCGCCTTGATCGGCCTGGCCCCCGTCAGTGCTCTGCTCAGACCCGAGCCCGAGCTCAAGCAACAGTGGGCAGAGCTGGCCGCCGCCGGCATTGAACTCGCCACACAGTTGGCACCACAGACGCCGGTAAAATTGCTGGTATTGGAACAGGCCGATGGACCGGAATACTGGGTCGCGCGCCACAATTTTTATGTGATCACCCGCTATAACCGCAGCCCTCTCTATGCGATGGCGGCACATCAACTCAGTCAAGCAATCCAGGAAGCGTATGCATTACAGCCACAAATTTCTCCCGCTCAGCCTGAGCTTGTTGCTGGCCGCCTGTAGCAGCCAGCCGGAGCAGGCCCCCCTGCCGCAGGAACCCGTCCAGCAGGAAAAACCCCAGGTCATCGAGATCCCGCAAGCCACAGGCGCCATACCACGTCCCGAGCCCCTGAGTGCCAGCGGCAACCGTGACTACTGGATCGGCAAGCAGAAGAACGAGGTGTGGCGCGACATCAAACACTACAGCGAAGAGGGCACCGCCAGCTGGCTGTCGCCGGACTTGGATGGCCAGAAAACCGCCAACGGCGATGTGCTGGACAGCACGCTGTTCAGCGCAGCCCACCGCAACCTGCCGCTGCCAAGCTATGTGCGGGTCACCAACCTGGCCAACGGGCTGGAGACTATCGTACGAGTCAACGATCGCGGCCCGTCCGACAGCACTCGCCTCATCGATCTCTCCTACGCTGCCGCCAAGCAGCTGGAGATGATCGATAGCGGTGAAGCGCGGGTACGGCTGGAGCTGATCAACGACAAACCGGATCAGATGATCGAAATGGTGCCCATGATGCCGATGCAACCCATGCAACCGGCGCAGAGCCCAGCGATCCCGGCCGCGCCGAAGGCTGCGGCGCAGGAGGGTTTTATGGGTGAACCGACCTCGCTCGCCATGGCCACACCAGCCGCCGCCAAACCAGCGCCGGCCAAGGCGGCCGCCCCCGCCAGCAGCAGCGACGGCAAGATGATCCAGGTGCTGGCCAGCGGCTCCCAGCCCAGAGCGGAAGCCATGGGCAAGGTGATGACTCAGCGCTACGGCGTGCCGTATCAGGTGGTGGTCCACGGCGCCCTTTTCCGGGTCCTGCTGGGACCGGTCGCCGCCGATCAGCAGGCAAGCCTGCTCGAGCAGATCCGTCAAGGAGGGGTGGAGCAAGCCTTTATCGTCCCCTGAAACCATGCGGCTCATCCCGGGTGAGCCAGCGTCTGGTGCCCGTCGTCACGTCGTTTCCCGGCGTGACGACGGCTCCCGATGGAGAAAAAACCAGACCAGATAGTACGCCGGACTATGACCGACGGGCGCTTCTGGTATAGTTAAGCCCGCATTTTAACTTGGGTTACCCCCCTTCCAGGCTCCAGGAATTTCAAGATGTCCAAATTTGCCCGTTCAGTTATTCTGGCCTCCCTGATCAGCGCCACCGCCCAGGCCAATACGCCAGTCCCCACTCCGAACGCCGCCCCCATGGTCGTTCCCGCCGCGCCGGAGATCTCCGCCAAGGCCCATATTCTGATCGACTACTACTCGGGTCAGGTACTGGCAGAAGCCAATGCCGATGAACGCCTGCCGCCTGCCAGCCTGACCAAGATGATGACCTCCTACATCATTGGCCACGAGTTGCTGGAAGGAAACATCAAGAACACCGACATGGTGACCATCAGCAAAAACGCCTGGTCCAAAAACTACAGCGACTCCTCCAAGATGTTTATCGAGGTGGGCAAACAGGTCTCAGTCGATGATCTGAACAAGGGCATCATCATCCAGTCCGGCAATGACGCCTGTGTCGCCATGGCCGAATTCCTGGCGGGCAGCACGGACTCCTTTGCCAGCCTGATGAATGCCTGGTCCGCCAAGCTGGGGATGAAAGATACCCAATTCAAAAACCCCCACGGACTGGATGAAGAAGGTCACTACAGTACGGCTCGCGACATGGCTCGCCTGGGTCAGGCCCTGATCCACGATCAGCCGGAGGAGTACAAGATCTACGCCCAGAAATCCTTCGTGTTCAACGGCATCACCCAGCACAACCGTAACCGCCTGCTGTGGGATCAGTCCCTGCAAGTGGATGGCATCAAGACTGGCCACGTCAGCCAGGTCGGCTACAACCTGGTCTCCTCCGCCACCAACAACGAAGGTATGCGCCTGATCGCCGTGGTGCTGGGCGCCAACAGCGAAGGTTCCCGCGCCGCCGAGAGCAAGAAGCTGCTCACCTACGGTTTTCGCTTCTTCCAGAGCCTGACCCCGTACAAGGCCGGCACCGAGCTGGTCACCCAGAAGATCTGGATGGGCGACAAGTCTGAAGTGAAACTGGGCGTCGACAAGGATGTGTCCGTGCTGGTCACCCGTGGTCAGGGCAACAACCTGAAAGCGGACTTCCAGCTCGAGAGCGAACTGAAAGCCCCGCTGGCCAAGGGCCAACGGGTCGGTACCGTGTTCCTGAAGCAAGGCGACAAAGAGATCAAGCAGGTTCCGCTGGTCGCGCTGGAAGAAGTGCAGGAGGGCGGGCTGATGAGCCGTCTGTGGGATTACCTGGTGATGCTGGTCTCCAGCTGGTTCAAGTAAGAAAGACGCACAATCCTGACCAAACAGCGGCGCTAACAGGCGCCGCTGCTGTCTTTACCCGGTCATACCAGCGAATAACCCTGCATTCTGCAGGTTCCGCCGACTGTCGATTTGTGGTAAAAAGCAGCATCTCCATGTCTTGTCGAGCTGTCCGGGCCTTGATCTCTGCCCGGGCAATGCCCATATAGGCTTGTACATGACGGCCTGATGAGCCATAGGCCATCAGCCACGCAAGATTAAAGATGAAGTCATCCCGTGATGACGCCAAAAGGTGAGTAGATGAATACCAAGTTTGATGAACTGCTGGAGTTTCCCTGCAAGTTCCCGTTCAAGGTGCTCGGCGTTGCCGACCCGGCCCTGCCGGATCAGGTGGTGGAAGTGCTGCAACAACACGCCCCTGGTACTTACAGCCCGACCGTTCAACCCAGCACCAAGGGTAACTACCACTCGGTGCGGGTCACAGTAACGGCCCAGAGCAAGGAACATATCGAAGCAATGTATACCGCCCTCGGTAACATAGAGCTGGTTCGTTACGTCCTGTAAGCTGCCTCTCTCGCCCCGCCAGGGGCGATTGATTTTGTGCCACCCCGAGTGCTGACCCATGGTGCCGACTCAAGCGCCAGCCTGTGAGGAAAAGATGTCACCCCAGATCCCCGCCCAGCCACAGCTGCTCGTCAGACACCTGGGTCGCCGCCCCTACCAGCCGGTATGGGACGCCATGAAGGCCTTCACCGATAGCCGCACCAGCGACACCCCGGACGAGTTCTGGGTGGTGGAGCACGATGCCGTCTATACCCAGGGCCAGGCCGGCAAGGCCGAGCACCTGCTAGCACCGGGCGATATCCCCGTGGTGCAGAGCGATCGCGGCGGTCAGGTGACCTATCACGGCCCTGGCCAGCTGGTGCTCTATGTCCTGGTGGATGTGCGCCGCAGCAAGCTGTCGGTGCGCGAGCTGGTGACCTGTCTGGAAACCGCCATCATCAAGACCCTGGCAAAGAGTGGGATTGAGGCTTATGCCAAACCCGATGCCCCCGGCGTCTATGTGAAGAACGAGCTGGGCACCTCGATGCAGACAGAAGCCAAGCTGGCCTCGCTGGGCCTGCGCATCCGCAAGGGCTGCTCGTTCCACGGGCTGGCGCTCAATATCAATATGGACATGACCCCCTTCCTGCGCATCAATCCGTGCGGTTATGCGGGCATGGCCATGACCCAGACCAGCGACCTGGGCGGCCCGCAGAGCGTGGCCGAAGCACAGGCCCTGCTGGTGGCCGAACTGGCCAGCCTGATTGGCTATCACACGATCACGAATATCGACGATGCGGCCTGAGCAAGCCCTGCCGTACGGCCGCGAGGGCACAGAGATGACCCTGACGGCTATCAACCAAACAATAACAAACACCGAGAGTGAATCATGAGCAAACCCGTTCGTATGGAGCCGGGCGTCAAGCTGCGCGATGGCGATAAGATGGCCCTGATCCCGGTGAAATTCATGCCGGATCCCAACGAGGAAGTGCTGCGCAAACCGGACTGGATGCGGATCAAGCTGCCGCCGTCCAGCCAGAAGATCGAGCACATCAAGAGCACGCTGCGCAAGAACAAGCTGCACTCAGTGTGTGAAGAGGCCTCCTGCCCCAACCTGGCAGAGTGCTTCAACCATGGCACCGCCACCTTCATGATAATGGGCGCCATCTGCACCCGTCGCTGCCCCTTCTGCGACGTGGCCCACGGCCGCCCGCTGGCGCTGGATCCCGACGAGCCGAAGAAGCTGGCACTCACCATCAAGGAGATGGGGCTGAAATACGTGGTCATCACCTCGGTGGACCGCGACGATCTGCGTGACGGCGGTGCCCAGCACTTCGCCGACTGCATCAAGCAGATCCGCGAGCACAGCCCGCAGACCCGCATCGAGATCCTCACCCCGGACTTCCGTGGCCGGATGGAGCAGGCGCTGGAGGTGTTCCGCGAGACGCCGCCGGATGTGTTCAACCACAACCTGGAAACCGCCCCGCGCATGTACCGTGTCGCCCGCCCCGGGGCCGACTACAAGTGGTCCCTTGAGCTGCTGCGCCGCATCAAGGAGATGCACCCCCATGTGCCGACCAAGTCCGGTGTCATGATGGGCCTTGGCGAGACCAACGAAGAGATAGTGCAGGTGCTCACCGATCTGCGCGAGCACGGTGTCAACATGCTGACCCTGGGCCAGTATCTGCAACCGAGCCGCCACCACCTGCCGGTAAAGCGCTACGTGCCGCCCGCAGAGTTTGACGAACTGAAGGATATCGCCATGGCGCTGGGCTTCTCCCACGCGGCCTGCGGCCCCTTCGTCCGCTCCTCCTACCATGCAGACCTGCAAGCCAAGGGTGAAGAGGTGAAATAACCGCCTCCACCCCTGGTCAAAAAAGAGCGCCCAAGGGCGCTCTTTTTTATGGGCCAGCCGCGCGCCATCTGTACCGGGCAACCGCAAGCGATGCGTCAGCGCCGTTTGCGCTCACTTCACCGCCGGGTTAACGTGGGCACCCATTCGTCCGTTGAGTGATGTGCAGTATGCCAACCCCCCTCGTTCGCCTGATCCCCATGAGCCAGGCCCACTACCCCGCCTACTGCGCCTGCTTCATCGAGGACTATGCGCAGGATCTCGCCAGCAATCATGGCCATGATCTCGCCACCGCCCGTCGCAAGGCCGAGGCCTCCCTGCTGCACTCTCTGCCGCAAGGGGTCGACACCGCTGGCCACTGTTTGCTCTGCATCCTGCCCGCCGGTGAAACGGAGGGGGCTGGCCCAGCGACAGCCGCAGAAATGCTGCCACTGGGCTATCTCTGGCACGCCATCGACCCCGATGCCAGCGCCACCTTTATCTATGACTTCTATGTCGCGCCGGCTCACCGCAGCCAGGGCATTGGCAAGGCCGCCATGGCGGTGCTGGAAACCGCGCTCAGGGCCAATGGCATCAGCCAGATCAAGCTGCGGGTCGCGTACGACAACCCGCGCGCCCTGGCGCTCTACCAGGAGGCGGGCTTCGCCATCACCGGCTACAACATGGCCAAACGGCTGGGCTGAGCGGTTTGACCCGCCCCTGTACCACCCAGACAGGGGCGTGTCCCCACCCGGCAAGCGCTGCTATGATGTAGCCGCCCGGCCAGTTGCCGCAGCGGCACGGTTTTTCATTCCCTGTTGTCCCGTTTCAGGATCATGCTCATGTCACACACCCGCGTTTTCATCGTGCACGGCTACACTGCCTCCCCCCAGTCCCACTGGTTCCCCTGGCTCAAGCAGCAGCTCGAAAACCGCGATATTCATGTCGAGGTGCTGGCCATGCCAGACCCGCACCAGCCGACACCGGCTGCCTGGGATGCCGCCATGGACAACCTGGTCCGGGATCACGATGAGCGCACCTTCCTGCTGGGCCACAGCCTCGGCTGCATCGCCATACTGCGTCAGCTCAGCCGCCTGCCCGTCTCCCGCCGGGTGGGCGGGATCCTGCTGGTGTCCGGTTTCGACCAGCCGCTGCACACCCTGCCGGAGCTGGATCCTTTCATGCTGCCGGGCTACGACCCGGCGCACATCATGACCCTGGCCCCCCAGCGCGTCGTGGTCGCCTCCCGCGACGATGCCATAGTGCCCTATCGCTACTGCCAGCATCTGAGCGAGCAGCTGGCTGCGCCGCTCTACAGCCTGGAGCATGGTGGCCACTTCCTCGATCGGGACGGCTTCCTGACACTGCCGCTGGTCCATGACCGGCTGCTGGGGATGATAGCCCCCGCCTAATAGCAAAACGGCCACGCAAGTGGCCGTTTTCACAGGTGGCGCACCTAGAGTGACATGCCGGAGAAGGACATGAAACCAAAGGGCATCAGCCCCACCACAGCAAAGGCAGCGAGCCACAGGATGCAGGTAATGACCAAGGTCATCGCACCGTGCTGTATGAGGTTTGGGGGGAAGCGACCAGAAACAGGCAAAGATCGGGCTCCTTCAGATATGACAGGAATGTGCGGATAAAAACATCACAAACCGTAAACTTATTGGATTTTTATATTTTAAAAAAATAAGTGCAAAACACTCGTTTATCACTGATCTCGGCATTCAAAAACCCAAACAACAAGCGGGGAAGCCTCTGCTCCCCCGTCTGGTGACTGGCTTCCTCCCAAAGGGCGGCAACCACCCTCTTCACACCGCCTGCAAACAGCAGATCACATAGCCGTAACTACCCAGATATTGGCGGTGGATGGCCACTTCCCGGGTCAAGTCCTGCCAGGCGGGGCTCTCCCCCAGCTCGTCACGATAGCGCACCAGATTGACCTCGATGGGATCCAGATAGTTGTTCCAGGCGCTCATCGGCAATGGGGTGTGTGACAGGCAGCGGTAGCCTGCCGCTTGTACCGTATCAAGCAGGCCCGCCAGCGTCTGCATGGCGGGGTAATCCTGCTGCCAGAATGCCAATGCCTCCTCGGGCGGGTTATCGGTCAGCCAGACCGCATCACTCAGCACGATGCAAGCCTGCGGGCTCGCGAGCAGCGGACGCCACGCCTTCAGCGCATTGGCAACCCCCATCACGTAGGCGCTCCCCTCCGCCCAGATTAGATCGGGCGGAGCAAGATCGTCCGGCAGTGCCGCCATGTTGGCGCAGAGGGTGGATACATGCTCAAAGCCCGCCGCACGGGCGGAGTGCTCCACGGCGGCCAGTGCCTCCTCTTCCAGATCGATGGCCACAATGGCGGCATCGGTCACCTGAGCCAGCGCCATGGTCGAGGCCCCGCGCCCGCAGCCCATGTCGAGGATCCGGCGCGGCCGGATGGGCAAGGCGGCAAACTGCTGCTGGGTGAAGGCGCGATCCCCCGGCCCCCAGTAACTCATGCCCTCCAGCAGCTGGATAAAGTCCTTGATGTAACGCTCGTGTTCATTCATGTCTTTGCTCAACCATTGCAAGTGGTAGCGATCTTTCTCGCTAAAACCCTGTTTCATCACCCACGCGAAGTAGGCCTCCGGCGCCTCGCGCTGCAGTTGCAGCTGCCAGACCTTGAATTCGTCACCGGAGCGCGGGCGCAGCCCCGCCAGATCTGCCAGCAGATCCCGGGCACGCTGCATCCGCACCAGCTCCTCATCCAGCTCCTTGACCCGGGCCTGCAGCGCCACCTGCTCTATCTCGCCAGCCAGGCAGGCGAGGCACAGCCGGAGGCTGAGACCACCCGCCTGCAGGGCCTGCACCATCTGCAGTCGCTGCAGATCCCCCTCGTCATAGTGGCGATAGCCGTTGGCGGCCCGGGTACCGGAAATCACCCCCAGCTTCTCGTAATAGAGCAGGGTGGAGCGGGCGAGGCCGCAGCGGCGGGCCAGTTCGGATATTTTCATGGCAATCACTCACGGTGCGGGCCCTCAGGTGACCCGATAGAGACGAGCTTAAACTGTGAAGCTGTAGACGGGTCAACACTATTTTCCAGACATCAGTTAACAAAAACGGCCACCCGAGGGCGGCCGTCGTCAGCGATGTCAACGATAAATTAGCGATGCTACCGGTTCAGAGACCGGTCGCTTCCAGATGCTCCACCAGCAGCTGCACACTGCGGTTGCCGCGCCACTCGTTGACATCGAGCCGATAGACCAGCCGCACCCGCTTCACCGAGGCATCGGGCCAACGCTTGAGATCGACGCCAAAAGCGATGGCATCCACCGCATGGCCCGAATCCGTGGTCAGCATCATCTTGAGGTGTTTCTCCCCCACCAGCCGCTGCTGTACCAGCACGAATTCGCCGTCAAACAGCGGCTCAGGGAAGGCCTGACCCCAGGGGCCGGAGGCGCGAATGAGCTCCGCCAGCTCAAGGCTGAGCTCATCCGGCAGTAATTCGCCATCGGTGAGCAGCACCCCGGTCAAGAGCTCCGGCGTCACCAGCTCGCGGATGACCCCCTCGAAGGCGCGGCCGAAGGCCTCGATGTTGGCCTTGGGCAGGGTCAGCCCCGCCGCCATGGCGTGGCCGCCAAACTTGCCCATCAGGCCCGGATGGCGGGTATCGAGCAATTCGAGGGCATCGCGCAGATGCACCCCGGGAATGGAACGACCTGAGCCCTTGAGCTCGGTGTCGCTGCTCTCGGCAAAGGCGATGACCGGCCTGTAGTACTGCTCCTTCACCTTGGAGGCCACCAGCCCCACCACCCCCTGATGCCACTCGTCTCTGTGCAGCACTATGCCGGATGGGACTTCGCCATCGCGAAAACGGATCTGCTCCAGGGTCGCGAGCGCCTCCTGTTGCATCCCCTGCTCTATCTCCTTGCGCTCCTGGTTGAGGCTGTCCATCTCGGAGGCGAGCTGGCGCGCCAGATTGAGGTCATCGCTGAGCAGACAGGCGACCCCGAGGGACATGTCATCGAGGCGGCCCACTGCGTTGAGGCGCGGCCCCAGCGCAAAGCCAAGATCGGCGGCGGTGAGACGGCGGCCATCGCGGCCCGATACGTCCACCAGCGCCTGGATGCCGGGACGGCAACGACCAGCCCGGATCCGCTGCAGCCCCTGATGCACCAGGATGCGGTTGTTACCATCCAGTGCTACCACGTCGGCGACCGTGCCGAGCGCCACCAGATCCAGATAATCCGCCACATTGGGGGCACGAATACCCTGCCGCTCGTACCAGCCCAGCTGGCGCAGGTGGGTGTTGAGGGCCGCCATCAGATAGAAGGCCACCCCCACCCCGGCCAGTGACTTGGAGGGAAAGTCGCAGCCACGCTGGTTAGGGTTCACTATCGCGTCGGCAGCAGGCAACTCCTGGCCCGGCAGGTGATGATCGGTGACCAGCACCTGCATGCCGGCCATCTTGGCCGCCGCCACCCCGGCGATGCTGGAGATACCGTTGTCTACCGTGATGAGAAACTCGGCGCCACGCGCCACCGCCAGCTCGACTATCTCCGGCGTGAGGCCGTAGCCGAACTCGAAGCGATTGGGCACCAGAAAATCGATGTGGTGACCGCCCATGGCCCGCAGCGCCAGCACGCACAGGGCCGAGCTGGTGGCGCCGTCGCAGTCGAAGTCACCGACGATCAGGATACGCTGCTGAGCAGTGAGCGCCGCCGCCAGCAGCGGCACCGCCTGCTCCATGCCAAACAGACGCTGGGGCGGCAGCAGCGAGCTGGCACTGCGCTCCAGCAGGACGGGATCCTCTACGCCACGGCTGGCGAAGACTTGGCGAAGCAGTGGATGCAGGGTGGCGGGCAGATGGGAATCATCAACTCGCGGACGACGACGGATTTGCAGGGGCATTGATGTGATCCAGTATCTTGAGCAGTTGTTCAGGGCTCTGATAACCCCGCACCAGATCCCCGTTTGGCAGGACCCAGCTCGGCAGCGCCTTGATCCCGAGCCACTGGCTCAGGCCGATATGATGGGCAAGGATCTCATTACAACCGGCCGCAGGCAAACGATCACTGAGACTGAGTTCACTGAACAGACCGGGATCGCACCAGCGCGCCTGCGCCTCGGCCAGATCGGCGAAGGTTCCCAGCGCTGGCAACAGCTGCACGCTCACCCCCAGCGCCTGCAGTATGGGCAGCTCATCGAGCGCGGCACGGCAGCGGCTGCAGGTCAGGTCGGTAAACAAGGTGACACTGTGACGCTCGGGCACTGCCTTGAGCTGCATACGCCGTTCGCCGATCTGGGTCAGGGCCCGCTGCCGTTGCTGACGCTGGCCCTGCATGGTGAGGTTTTTCATGTCGTGGCCCAGATCCAGCATGATGCCCTGGAGCACATAGTCTCCCTTGGCATCGGTATAGAGCGGCCCCTGAGCCGTGCCCAGCATAAAGAGGCCAGGCATGGGGGTTTCATCCACCAGATACACCTGTACCCCGAGCCGCTGCTCTATACGCTGTTTCAATAATTGGGGATCCATCCCCGCGCTGGCAGCAAACGTGCACAGCAGCATCATTCCCAGTAGTAAATGCTTCACTCTTTTACTCACTTGGCATGAACGAATGGACTCACAAGGTAACTCAGGCTATATCCAGGTCTCAACCTGTTAATTACTTACTGATTAATAGTGGAGGTCACAAAAAATCCTTCTCTGACAGGTTGCCAATTGGGCAGAGGCCCAGCAAGCTAGCCGTGACGACAGGAAACAAGACGGTCATCCCTCTGTTTTCCTGATATTTTATTATTCAAACGTGGGTGCGACAGCGGTCGCACTCTGCCCAATTGGGGAGGGAAACATGAGTCTGATCCAAGAGTTCAAGGCCTTTGCAGCAAGAGGCAACGTCATCGACATGGCGGTGGGCATCATCATTGGTGCCGCCTTCGGCAAGATCGTCTCCTCCTTCGTGGGTGACGTGATCATGCCGCCAATTGGTCTGGTCCTGGGGGGAGTGGACTTCAGCGATCTCGTCGTGACCCTGAAGGACGCCGAAGGTGCCACCCCGGCCGTGGTCATCGCCTACGGCAGGTTCATCCAGACCATCATCGATTTCCTGATCATCGCCTTCGCCATCTTCATGGGGCTCAAAGCCATCAACACCCTCAAGAAGAAGCAGGAAGATACCGCTACTCCCGCTGGCCCCACCAAGGATCAGGAGCTGCTGAGCGAAATCCGCGATCTGCTCAAATCCCAGCAGGGAAAATAAGCGCCAACTCCTGTCGTGTGTTTAAAAAAACCGCCCCTGTGGCGGTTTTTTGTTGCGCATCAGGCGCGGGGGTGGTGCTCCCCGTGCAGCGCCTTGAGTCGTTCATTCGCCACATGGGTGTAGATCTGGGTGGTGGAGAGATCCGCATGGCCCAGCAGCATCTGTACCACCCGCAGATCGGCGCCATGGTTGAGCAGATGGGTGGCAAAGGCGTGGCGCAAGGTATGGGGGGAGAGCTCGCCATGGATCCCGGCGCGCAGGGCATAGAGCTTGATGCGATGCCAGAAGGTCTGCCGGGTCATCATGCGGGCCAGCCTGGAGGGAAACACCACATCCGAGCTGGTGCCCCCCAGCAGCAGGGTGCGGGCCTCACGGTAGTAACGCTCGAGCCAGTGGATCGCCTCCTCCCCCATGGGCACCAGCCGCTCCTTGTTGCCCTTGCCCACCACCCGCACCAGCCCCTGACGCAGGCTGACATGCTCGGCGGTGAGCCCCACCAGCTCGGAGACCCGTAATCCGGTGGCGTAGAGCAGCTCCAGCATCGCCTTGTCACGCAGCTCCAGCGGATCCTCCACCTGCGGCGCTTGCAGCAGCGCCTCCACCTCCCCTTCACTGAGATCGGAGGGAAGCTTCTTGGGCTGCTTGGGGCCCTCCAGCAGCACGGTCGGGTCATCACTGCGCAGCTTTTCGCGGTTCAGATACTGGTAAAAACGACGCAGGGCAGACAGAAAGCGGGCCGTGCTGCTGGCGGCAAACTGGTGATCCACCCGCCAGGCGAGGTAGTGCTGGATCTCATCCATCCCGGCCAGCAGAAGGGAGCTGCCCTGCTCATCGAGCCAGAGGGCAAATTTTTCCAGATCGCTGCGATAGGAGCTGACAGTGTTGTCAGACAGCCCCCGCTCCAGCCAGAGAGCGTCGAGGAAGGGTTCGATCAGGGGATGATTGTGCACGGCAGGCGCAGGCTTGGTCATGGTACTGGGTCTTGGGCAAACGGTGGCCCATTGTAGCGCGCCCGGCGCCGGGTGACAGCGGGATCTGATGAGGCCTGCACCGCGCTTGCCCCGTGAAGGGTGCCGGGCAATCTGTTAAACTGGCCCCCCTCCCTGCAGCCTCTGCGCGCGCCAGCCCCACGCGCCGCCAGGATAAAGAGCTATCTGTTTTACGGTAAGGACAGTGCGATGAAGATAGGTTTGTTTTACGGTTCCACCACCTGTTACACCGAGATGGCCGCCGAGAAGATCCGCGCCCTCATAGGCCCGGAGCTGGTCGATCTCCACAACATCAAGGATGTGCCCCTTGTCCGCATGCAGGAGTACGACATCCTGATCCTCGGCATCTCCACCTGGGACTTTGGCGAACTGCAGGAAGATTGGGAATCCCGCTGGGAGGACATCAAGGATGTCCATCTGGAGGGGCGCATCATAGCCCTGTTCGGCCTGGGTGATCAGCTGGGCTATGGCGAATGGTATCAGGATGCCCTGGGCCTCCTGCACGATCAGCTGGTGCCCAAGGGGGTCAAGCTGGTGGGTTACTGGCCTAGCGAAGGGTACGAGTTCGACGCCTCCAAAGCGCTGATCGACGATGGCCGTCACTTCGTCGGGCTGGCCCTTGACGACGCCAACCAGTACGACCAGACCGAATCCCGCATCGAACAGTGGGTCGACCAGATCCTCGGCGAGATCCACGAGCTGCTCTGATCTCGCCCGGATGTGACGCCAACCGATGCGATCGGAGCAAGCTGCACCTGGCACCCTGGGGCGACCAGCGATTAAACAAGGTCCACTGCTGCGTTCATCTTCCCTGCCGGCGGCCAGGATCTGGGCTGCCGGGCGCAGTTATCGCACCGATTTTTTCAATCGGTATCATCGCATGACGCTGTAGCGACTTTTTTGTGCTGGTCTGCAACAATGAAATCGACACCCCATAACACCATCAGACGGGTGTCGGAAGCAAACAGGAAACAGACCAGAAAAGGATATTCTATGACCTCATTTTCCCTGTTGGCCCCCGCCATCGCCCGCGACGTGCTCGATCACGCGCTGGCGCTGGGTGCCGACTTCGCCGAGCTGTTTGTGGAGCGCAAACGCCGCAGCCAGCTCAGCCTGCTCTCCAGCCAGATAGAAAATATCAGCGGCGGCCTCGATTTCGGCATAGGTGTGCGCCTGTGCTACGGCCACAAAGTGCTCTACGGCTACACCAACCTGGCCGAACGCAACGAGCTGCTGCGCATCGTCACCCTGCTGGCGGCCAAAGACAGACGCGACCCAGTGGTGACCGCCACCGCCTTCGACTTCACCCGTTTCACCGACCGCAATCCGGTTACCCTGCCACTCGGTGCTGACAAACTACTGGAGCAGAAGATTGCCTATCTGCATGCCATGGATGCTGCCGCCCGCGCCGAGAGCGCCAAGGTAAGCCAGTTTTCGGGCAATACCCTGGGCTGGGAGCAGGAGGTGGAGATCTTCAACAGCGAAGGGCTGCAAGTGGCCGATCGTCGCCACTACAACCGCATCATGGCCCAGACCATCGCCATGGAAGGGAGCGAGCAGAGCGTGGGCTATGAGGCCCCCGGTGCCATGATGGGCTGGGAACATGCCGCCCTCATAGACCCGCGCGAACTGGCCCTCACCGCCACCCGTCAGGCGCTGGTAAAACTCGGCGCAGCCCCCTGCCCGAGCGGCACCCTGCCGGTCATCATGGAGAGCGGCTTTGGCGGCGTCATCTTCCACGAGGCGTGCGGCCACCTGCTGGAGACCACCTCGGTCGCCAAAAAGGCCTCGGTGTTCCACGACAAGATGGGCCAGCTTATCGCCAACCCCGTGGTCAACGCGGTGGACGAAGGCTTGCAGGGCAATGCCTGGGGCTCCATCAACGTCGATGACGAGGGGATGGCGGCCCAGCACACCCAGCTCATCAAGGATGGCGTGCTGACCGGCTTTCTGGTCGACCGCATGGGGGCACTCAAGACTGGCTATGCCCGCACCGGCTCGGGACGGCGCGAATCCTATCGCTTCGCCCCGGCCTCGCGTATGCGCAACACCTATATCGAAGCGGGCAACCACAGCCTGGAGGAGATGCTGGCCACGGTGGATTACGGCATCTATGCCAAGCGGATGGGCGGCGGCTCGGTGCAGCCGGGCACAGGCGAGTTCAACTTCAACGTGCAGGAGGCCTACCTCATAGAGCGCGGCAAGGTAACTCGCCCGCTCAAGTCGGCGACCCTGATCGGTACGGGCCCACAAGTGCTCAAAGAGATCTCCATGGTGGGCCGCGATCTCGCCCTCTCTGCCGGCATGTGCGGCTCGGTCTCCGGCTCGATCCCGGCGTCCGTCGGCCAGCCACCACTCAAGGTCGACAATATCCTGGTCGGAGGGAACGCCTGATGAGCCAACTCGACATGAACCTACTGCTCACCCGCCTGCTGGACAAGGTCGCCAATCTCAATGCCGAGGCGGACATCATCGCCAATCGGGACAAGGCTTTCTCCCTGAAAGCCGACAAGGGCGAGTTGGGTGAATACAAGGTCACCAGCAGCCAGCAGCTCGGCATCCGCCTCATCAAGGATGGCCGGGTCGGCATCGCCTACTCGGAATCCCTGGATGAGCCGGCACTGGATGCCATGTTGCAGGATGCGCTGGATGCCAGCCGCTTCGCCAAGGTGGATGCGGATCAGGCCATCCGGGTCAGCGGCAGCCAGCTCAGCACGCAGTGCGCCGAGATCAACCAGCCCGATACCACGGCAGCGGAAGAGAAGATCGCCCTGGCCCTGCGCCTCGAGGCGGACATGCTGGCCCTGCCGGATGTCACAGGCGCGCCTTATAACAGCGTCTTCGAGGGGGAGAGTCAGCTCTGGCTCGCCAACAGTCTGGGCAGTCTCTGCCAGCACAGTGAATTCAGCGTCGGCTGCTACACCTCGGCGCTGATCGAGCGCTCTGGCCGCCAGTCCATGCACTCACAGGGGCAATATGGCCGCCGCTTTGACGAGCTCGACAGCCAGGCCCTCATAGCGCAGATCCATGCCGTGGCCGACGGCCTGCTGCTGGGGGAAGCCGTGCCGAGCGGTCACTACAGCGCCCTCTTCAGCACCAACTGCTTCGCCAGCCTGTTTGGCTGCTTCCAGGCGGCGCTGTCGGGCAAGTGGGCCCAGCAGGGGATCAACCCCTGGCGCAGCAAGCTGGGCCAAAGCGTGGCCTCCCGCTGGCTCACTCTGGAGAGCCGGGCCTATATGCCAGGCGGCATGAACATCAAGGCATTTGACGGTGAAGGGGCCCCCACCTCGGATCTGTTGCTCATTGGCGAGGGGGAGCTCAAGACGCTGCTCCACAACAGCGCTACCGCTCACCACTTCGGCCTGACCAGCAACGGCTCGGCCGCACGCAGTGCCCGCGGCGCGCTGGATGTGACGGCGCGCCATCTGATATTTGGCACAGGCCCCCACAGCGAAGCCGAGGTCAAAACCGGCGAGTATCTGGAACTGGTCAAGCTGGATGGCCTGCATTCGGGCGCCGATGCGGTGAGTGGCGACTTCTCGTTCGGGGCGTCAGGGTTCCTGTGTCGGGATGGCGTTCGCATCCAGCCTGTGCGCGGCATCACGGTCGCAGGCAACTTCTACCGCCTGCTCGGCGAGCTCGAAGCGGTCGGCGACCTGCTGCACCACGACGATGGCAAGGGCTTCTATGCCCCGCTCATTCGTTTCGGCGGTTTGAACATTGCGGGTAGGTAACCCCCGCATATAAAGAGAAAACCGCGCTTTCCTCGTGATGAATAGCAAGAGGGCAACCCCTGGGGTTGCCCTCTTTTTTATTCTGACCTTTGGCACCGAACTTGACGACTCATAGCCAAATAATGCTCATGCACCGCCTGGCACCGCCGATACTGATCAGTGAAAACACGGTTTCCTACCAAAGTGCAAGACAATCTGGAGGTCTGCATGAAGACAATCGCAGTGGCGCTCACCCTCGCCACACTGGGCATATCGATGACACAAGCCACCCAGGCAAGCAGCACTGGACGCATCACCTTTAGCGGCGCCATCGTGGAGGATGCCTGTCGTATCAACCAGCAGGATAAACAGATGCAGGTCACCTGCCTCTCGGGCGCCAAGCAAGCCACAGAGGCTCTCAATCTGCAGCAGTTGGCGACGCAGTCGCCACAGCGTCTCGCCACCAGCCAGGTTTCCTATCGATGGATTGACCAGCGCCATACCAAGGCGGTGATCACCATCAACCAGGATTAATCCTCATCAATGCCAGAAATAACAACGGCGACCATCAGGTCGCCGTTGTTATTATCGAGTCTCGGACTCCAGCCATCAGGCTCAGGGATTGAGACGCGTCGGCATACCGGAACGCTGCTCCAGCACCTGCTTGACCACATTGGAGTCGCTTTCCATGTGGGCGATGAAGCGGGTAATAGCCGGAGTCATGGGCAACGGTACGGAGGCGGTGGAATTGAACTCCTCCTCATTGCGCGACAGCGGCTCATGGACTTCTATGTAGCGACCGCCATCCGGCTCGACCGTGAACTTGACTGGCTGGTTGACGAACTGGACACGGGTACCGACCGGCACATGGTCGAACAGGTACTTGATGTCGTCGGCGCGCAGACGCACACAGCCGCTGCTCACTCGCAGACCTATGCCGAAAGTAGCATTGGTACCGTGGATGGCATACAGGTTGCCGATATAGAGGGCGTGCAGACCCATGGGGTTGTCCGGGCCAGCCGGCCAGACCGCAGGCAGTGTTTTGCCCTGGGCGGCATAGCGGCGACGGATGTTCTCGGTCGGGGTCCAGGTCGGGTTGGCACGCTTGCGCTCAACCTTGGTGATCCAGTTTTCCGGCGTATTCACACCCAGCTGGCCGATGCCGATGGGCAGCACTTCCACCACGTTCTTGCCCTTGGGGTAGTAGTAGAGGCGCATCTCGGCCACGTTGATGACGATCCCTTCACGGGGCGCATTCGGCAGGATCAGCTGATGGGGGATGATCAGCTTGCTGCCCGGTGTCGGCAGATAGGGGTCTACGCCCGGGTTGGCTTCCATGATGTTGGTCAGGCCCAACTGGAAGTCGGCGGCGATCTGCTCCAGCGGACGGTTGTCCGCAGGCACCACATATTCCAGGTTCTCACCGATCAGGCGGCTGTTGGCCGCGGGCAGTGTGTATTCAACAGCGGCGGCCTGATGGCTGACCAGCGTCAGAGTACATAAAAGGGCCAAAGCGGCAGTGCGAAGGGGAGTCATAAAATTCCTGTGTGGTTTCCTGTACCAAGTTGGCCGGGGGCCGTGTCATCCTCGGTCCGGCCTGTGACGAGTCACTCTGCGCCCGAGGTCGATAACCGAACGCGCATTCTTTCCTGAGTCGGCCAAGAATTCAACGTCGGGATGGCTCTTTTTACATGAAAAAGTGTATCCATCGCCGCTGGCACCTGCTCTTTGCATGACAAGCCGGCTAACAACCGCAAACTTAGCAGAAGCAGAACAAAAAGGGAGACCCGCTCCCCCCCTCTACTATCGAGTGCTGGCGAGCAGGATAGTCACTGCCTCGGCGATGGCGGCCCTGGCATCCAGCCTCCCCATCTCGTCGGCCAGCAGGCACGCCCGTGACCGATAGCGCGGTTCGTGTACCACCTTGCGCACCGCTGTGGCCACGGCCTCTGCCGTCGGCTCGTTGCAGTGCAGATTGATGCCCACGCCACTCCACGCCACCCGGGTAGCCACCTCTGCCTTGTCCTCACCTGTACCCGCCACCACCAGCGGCACCCCGTGGGCCAGCGCAGCCTGCACCGAGCCGTAGCCGCCGTTGGTCACCAGCACGGCGGCCCGGGGCAGCGCCAGCTCGAACGGCACATGCTCGGTGACGATGGCATTGGCGGGGATGGATCGACCCAGCAACGCCGGATCCCTGCCGCCCGTGGTCAGCAGCAGTTGCAACGCATCACCGGCCAGCCCCTGCATGGCCGGCAGCAGCAGTTGCCCCAGATCCACATTGGCCAGCGTGCCCTGGCTGACGATGACCAGCGGCCGTTCATCCAGTTGCCCCCACCAGGGCGGCGGGACCGACTCAAGCCGAGGGGGTAGCAGGGGACCGATATAACGGATCACCCCCTCAAGCTCCGGCCGATCATATTCAAAGCCAGCGCAGGAGAGCTGCAGGAACGCATCCGGCGCCGTCACCATCACATCGGTGAAGGGAGCCCCCAGCGCCGGTGCCCCCGCCTCGGCCAAGGCGGTATCGAAGCTCTGCTGCACGTCGGCCTGCAGTCGCCGGGTCTGTTCATCCAGCCACGGCAGCTCGCCAAGGGAGCGGCGCAGCTCGGGGGCGATGCGCGGGCCGTAGAAAATGGCATCCGGGCTCGAGAAAGAGACGGGGTTCACCCCCAGCATCAGGATGGGAAGGCGCTGGCTGCGCGCCTGCTGCAACAGCGGCAAAACGCCGTAGAAGCCGTTCTCCACCAGTAGCAGATCCACCTCCTCTTCAGCGATCAGCGCCCGCAACCGGCTGTCGTGCTGCGGGATAGGCGCGGCGAAGAAGCGCTTTAGCGCCAGCGCCATCTGGGCAGTACCGCTCAACTCGGCTCGCTCGGGGAAGTGCTGCTCCAGCGCCCGGTAGTCAAAATCCACCTCGGGAGCGAAGGGCACAAATTCAGCGCCGCTCTGCCGGATCCCTTTTTCGAACAGGGCCCCACACAGCATCAGCACCCTGTGCCCCTCCCCCACCAGCAGGCGGGCCACCGCCAGCATAGGATTGACGTGGCCCGGAGTGGCGGTGGCCGCCAGTAAAATGGTCGCCATCACGCCGCCCCTTGCGGCGCCAGCGCCGGGTTGAGGCAGCACGGACTGACCTGGATATGGACCCGCTGGATGTGGCGGGCCGAGCGAGCGGTGAAACCTTCCCGCCCATGCAGCAGGCCAAAGTTGTCGGCGATCACCACGTCCCCCAGCTGCCACTGGTGGGCATAGAAGTAGCGGGGATCGTAGAGCCGTTCATGCAAATCCTGCAGGAAGGCGGCTTGCTCCTCGGGCGGGATCCCCTCGATCTGCAGTGCATGCGGGTTGAGGAAGCGAACCCCCTCTCGCGGCGGCTCGTTGTAGCGCATGACGGTTTCACCGCTCACCGGATGAGGCACCAGCAGGGGTGAGCTCACCTCGCCACCGTAGTGCACCACTTGCTTGATGCGATAGGTGATCCGCACCCGCTCCCAGCGGGCCAGCCGCTCGCCATCGAGATCCACCAACAGCTGGCGGGTATTGATGAAGGTGGTGCGCCCCCCCTCGTCAGCAGCCGGAGCATGCACGCAGTGAAACAGCTGGAACTCCGGCACGGTCGGCTTGTACATGCCATCCCAGTGCAGCGGCACATAGCTGGAATCGAAGATATGGTCGGTGGCGTTCTGGTCCGCTTTCACGTCCAGCACGGCGCCAAAGGACCACATCATGATCTCGCCCCAGCGCTCGGCATAGCGGGTCAGCCGATCGGGATCGGTGAAGCCAGACACAAACCCGCGCAGGATCAACACGCCGTGGCGACGGGCCCGTTCACGCAGCGACTCGACCGGCAAGTCCTGCACCGCTTGCCCCTCCCGGACCGGTTCGATCAGCAGGCCGAAGGGGGTATGGGGGTGAATGCGACAGGGCTCGCTGCCGAGGGGAATAAGGGATGCTGTCATCGTGAACTCCTCAGGCGGCGGCCTGCTTGCTGTGGATCAGGTAGTGACTGGGACGGCCATGGATATGGACCAGTTCGTGCTCCAGAGCCAGTACATCGCACCGCTTCATCAGCACGAACTGGCCATCCAGATTGGCCGCCACCCCGTGCCAGGGGGTGAGCCAGTCATCCCGGGTCGGCAACATGTGAATGCCCATCTTAAGGCTGTGGCTGGCCTGGGGATGGATGGAGAGACGAATGGCCTCGGGGAAGCGCTCCGCCAGCAGGTTGCCCCAAGCGCGGCTGCGCTGGATCACGGCATGGGTGCGCGACTTGGCATCCCGCTGCAGCGCCGTGTTGGAGAGTGGCGTGTCCGGCAGCTGGCTGTCTTCATAGAGGAAACGGGTCATGGCACGATAGAGACGAACTCCCTCCTCGGTGGTTTTCACCTCTTCACTGATCTGCGCCAACGGCTCGGCATAGCGGGCTACCAGCTGTTCACGCAGGGTATCGAAGTCGCGGCTGGCGCAAAATTCGGCCATGCCCGCCACCATCCCCAAGTGGAAGACCCCGAGGTGGGTCGCCCCCAGCTCCAGGATCAGCTGCTCTATGTGGGCCTGATAGGCATCGATGGCCGGATCCGGCACCCGGATCAGATCGCCGAACACGTGGCCATCCGAGCAGATTAGGATCCGCATGCCGGGCCGGTAGTGCAGCTGGATGCGCTGGCAGAGGTGATTGAGAAAACTGAGGGAGAGGCGCTCCGCCATGTCCGGCAGGGTGCCCAGCACCTTGTTCGGGTTGGGTGACTTGGTGGGAAAGGCGGGCAAGACGCAGGTGATGGTCTCACCCCGCGCGATGAACGCTTGCAGACGGGGGATCTGGATGGCCGCCACCTCCTGCTCTTCGCTGTGCCGCTCCAGGATGGGATCGGGAAAGCGGCGACGATAAGGCAACAACTCGGCAAATATCTCATGGGCAATTTGATGGGAAGATAAACCACTCATTATTCCGGCTCCTTTAGGCAAGATAACATCAATAAAGATGACTCTTTATCAATACGTCCAATCTCTGTCGTTATTATTGGCATATCCGTTTGCTACCCAAACGAATCGAGAGGGGACAATAGCCGAGATGAAGTCAGGCTATCAATTCGCCATTAATGTAAAGTGATTCAACCAAGCGCTAACAATCTATTCAACATAAGATAATTCACCTTATGCACATGAATAAAAAGAGATTTAATTAAAATTGGAACGTGTTTTAAAACACCAAAAAGGAAAATTACCCACCGGCTTTATTATTCAGTAAAAATTATAATAGAGGATTATTTAGCTCAACGTAACAGTGATGTTTTTCATGCCATAAATACTGACCATCTCGCTTTAAATATTGCAAAAAATTATCCCACCCCATATTACGAAAACGAGCAGGATGCTGGCCATCAATAGGGGGAGTGGCAGGCGAGATAATTCGTCGTTGATGCGCAGCGGTATCGCGATGGTTTTTCATGGTGGCGGCACCGCCAAGAGGGCTCAAGGCTGAGCCGGGCCAGCCGCCAGATAATCCAGAGCCGCCTGCCAGCCCATACGGTAACCCAGTTCCAGCCGCCCCTTGTCTGTGGTCATGCGGCCGACCCGAAAGCCCGCCGGTGGATAGATGAGCCGGATGCGGCAATCCGCCGGTGGCTGGCGGATGAAATCGATGGCGTCGTTGTAACTGTGATGACGCGCCAGACTGGCGCGCGCCAGGGCCGGCGTCTGGCGCAGCAGATAACGGTGCAGCGCGGGCAGGCGCGGTGCCCGCTTGCGATAGCCGAGGGGACGGGAGAGCACCACGGTTATCTCCCGCGCCCCCTGCTCGTAGGCGTAACGCACCGGAATGGAGTCGGCCACCCCGCCATCCGTCATGGCTGCCCCGCCGATGCGCACGAAGTCGCGATAGACCAGTGGCACAGAGCAGGAGGCCTTGATCTGCTGCTCCAGTTCGGCCGCATTCCCCTTGAGGTACACCGCTTGACCATCCGAGACCCGGGTGGCCACCACAGTCAGCGGCACCGGATTGGCCGCAAAACGAGCCAGATCGAGTCGGCACTCACGGATGGTGATCTCCCACAGCCAGTCGAGATCGAGCCAGTGACCACCGCGCACAAACCTGGCCAGACTGATGAACTCGGGGCGGCAGGAGTAGTCCGTGATGACGCTGTGGTTGCGCCCCCGCTGGCCCGCCAGAAAGGCCGCCAGATTGACCGCCCCCGCCGAGACCCCGATGCAGTGATCGAACGCCGTTCGTCCCTGTGCCAAAAAGGCATCCAGCACACCGGCGGCAAAAATGCCGCGCATGGCGCCCCCCTCGACCACCAGGGCCGTTTGTCGCCGACTCATCTCGCCTCCCCTCATTGCTCTGTGAATGGACTCACACTTTGGCTCATCCGGCGCCCGGCCCGGGGGCGGGCTCCCTATAATGGGCGCGCCTCAACGCTCGTAAAAACCAGATATAACTTATTGATGCTACGGAATATTACAATGAAAAATATCAGCAAATCCCTACTCGCCGCTGCCATTTCCCTCGGATTGATGGCAGGCTGTAACAGCCAGACCCCGACCACCATGGTTCGCTTCGCAACTTTCAACCTCTCCTTTGATCGCACCGCTCCAGGCATGCTGAGCGGGGAACTGGCACTGACCCGCGCCGAGCAGGACGCCCTGCTGACCCGCTACCAGCAAGGGGACGGCAGCCTAGGCAAGGAGGAGATCACCCGCGCCAAGGATGTGCAGCAGATCCGCAATATCGCCGAGATTATCCAGCGCACCCGGCCGGATGTCTTCCTGCTCAACGAGTTCGACAACGACGGCAAGGGCGCCGGCACCGCCGATCTGACGGCGTTCAACGACAACTACCTGGCCCACGCCCAGCACAACGAGGTGACCGCCATCCGCTACCCTGTGCTGCAAAACTTCGCCACCAACACCGGCCTGATGAGCGGCCATGACCTCAACCTGGATGGCAAGGTGGGCAGCGGCCCGGACGATGGCTGGGGCTTTGGCAACTACCACGGCCAGTACGCATTCGCCGTCATGTCCCAGTACCCTATCGACACCAAGCAGATCCGCACCTTCCAGCACTTCAAGTGGAAGGACATGCCTGGCGAGCAGAACCCCGTCATCGACGACTGCAACAACCCCAATGCCAAGATCCCGTCGGGCCGCCAGTGTGGCGATGCCTGGTATGACGACGCCGCCTGGCAGGCGTTCCCGCTCTCGTCCAAGAATCACGCCGATGTGCCAGTGCGCATCAAACGCGGCAACCAGGAGGAGGTGATCCACTTCCTCGTCTCCCACCCGACTCCGCCCATCTTCGGCAATGCGGCGCGCCACAACGTCAAACACAACCGCGCCGAAGTCGCCTTCTGGCAGGACTACGTGGAAACGGCCAGCTACATGGTGGATGACGCAGGCAAGGCCGGCGGCCTGCCCCAAGGTGCCAAATTCGTCATCGCCGGGGATCTCAACGCCGATCCCCAGATTGGCGATGGGGATCTCACCGCCATTCAGGATCTGCACAACCATGTGCTGGTCAATCAGGCGGTCACCAACGGCGCCATCATACCGGTCAGCCAGGGCGGCCCCGAGTGCCTCGCCAGCCAGCCGGATCAGTGCAAGCGCAACAACAACCGCCCCACCCCGGAGCGCATCACCAGCAGCAGCGGCCTGCAGCTCGATCACCTGCTGCCCTCCGCCAACCTGAACGCGGTCGCCTCCGGCGTGTTCTGGCCCGCCAGCTTCGAGCCCGGCTACCACCTGGTGTACGACGCCAAGCTGGGCATCGCCAAGGGCGTGAGCTCGGATCACCGGCTGGTGTGGGTCGACTTCAAGCTCGACTAACCTGATTGTTTCCATCTTTCGTGAATGGGCGGACCAGAGGCAGGCTCATCGGGATGGATGAACCGATCACAGAACCCGGCCGCCAATCGGGTTAGAATCGGGGCTCCTGTCGCCATGCCACGCCCTGGTGACGCCTCCTCCGCTTTCACTCATGAGGACACTGTTCATGGAACTGCTTCTTCTTAGCAACGGTAAAGCCACCGAATGCCAGGGTCTGCTCGGCTGGGCCCGGGAGCGGGTGCAGACCCTGCTCGCCCGCAAACAGGTCAAGCGCATCCTGCTCATACCCTACGCGGTGATCCGCAGCGATTGGGATGCCAGGGCCAATGAACTTGGCGAGAGCCTGGGGGGGGAAGCTATCAGCATCCATCAGTTCGACGACCCTGTGGACGCAATCCAGCAGGCGGAGGCCATCTTTATCAGCGGTGGCAACACCTGGCGCCTCAACCAGTTGCTGCACGAAAATGGCCTGGTTGTGCCAATCCAGCGCGCCGTGCGCGAGCGGGGCGTGCCCTATGTGGGCTGGAGCGCAGGTTGCAACGTGGCAACCCCGAGCATTCGCACCACCAACGACATGCCGGTGTGCAACGCCGCCGTGTTGCCTGCGCTGGGCCTGTTCCCGCTGCAGATCAACCCCCACTATCTGGATGCCAGCATCAGCGGCCACATGGGGGAGACCCGCGATGAACGTCTGGCGGAGTTCTGCGCCATCAACCCGAGCGAACATGTGGTGGCCCTGCGCGAAGCCAGCCTGCTCCAAATAAGTGGCGAGAGCAGCGGCGACACCCTCGAATACTGGAGCGCCCGCGGCGAAGGCTTCAAGATCTTCAAGCACGGCGAGGCGACTCAGGAGTGCAGGGATGCCAGCCCGCTGGCGGCGTTGACGGCGTTTCGCCCCCACGGCTGAACCATGATGCAAGAGGGCACGCCTGCGTGAGGCGCCATTCTGAGCGGCCGAGCCTGTGGTTTGCCATGCTGTGAGGGGCAAGGGATATTCCCTCGCCCCTTTTCTTTTCGGCGGGAGGATGCAATGACGACACGGATAGAACACGACAGTTTCGGGGAGATAGCCGTTCCGGCCGAGCGGCTATGGGGGGCCCAGACCCAGCGTTCCCTCCACCACTTCGATATCTCGGGGGAGCGTCAGCCCATGGAGCTTATTCACGCTCTGGCGCGCATCAAATCTGCCTGTGCCAGGGTCAACCACGCCAAAGGGCTGCTGCCCGCTCGCACGGCCCAAGCCATCATGAGCGCCGCCGATGAGGTCCTCTGCGGCCAGCACGAGGAAGAGTTTCCGCTCAGGGTCTGGCAGACAGGCTCGGGCACCCAGACCAACATGAACGTCAACGAGGTGCTGGCCAACCGGGCCAGCGAACTGCTCGGTGGCCCGCGCGGCGAAGGGCGTCTGGTGCACCCCAACGACGAGGTGAACAAGAGCCAGTCAAGCAACGATGTCTTCCCGAGCGCCATGAACCTGGCAGCCGTCAGTGCTATCACGCTGCAACTGCTGCCCGCCCTGCTCACCCTGAGCGCCACCCTGGCCCGCAAGGCTCACACCTTCGATGGCATAGTCAAAATTGGCCGCACCCACTTGCAAGACGCCACCCCGCTCACCCTGGGACAGGAGTTCTCCGGCTGGGTCGCCCAACTGGAACAGGCGGAGCGCCACATTCGGGCCGCCCTGCCCCATCTGTGCGAACTTGCGCTGGGAGGCACGGCCGTCGGCACCGGCCTGAACACGCCACCCGGCTTTGCCGACGAAGTGGCGGCCACCCTGGCACAGCAGACGGGCCTGCCCCTGGTGAGCGCCCCCAACAAGTTCGAGGCGCTGGCGGCAAGCGATGCCATGGTGCATGCCCACGGGGCCCTCAAGGCACTGGCCGCGTCGCTCATGAAGATCGCCAATGACGTGCGCTGGCTGGCCAGCGGCCCCCGCAGCGGACTGGGGGAGCTGCTGATCCCGGAAAATGAGCCCGGCTCCTCCATCATGCCCGGCAAGGTCAACCCGACCCAGTGCGAGGCGCTGACCATGCTGTGTGCCCAGGTGATGGGCAACGACGTGGCCATCACCATAGGCGGTGCCAGCGGCAACTTCGAGCTGAACGTGTTTCGCCCCCTGATTGCCCACAACTTTTTGCAGAGCGTACGCCTGCTTGCCGATGGCATGCAGAGCTTCTGTGATCACTGCGCCATCGGTATCACGCCGAACCGGGCACGCATTGATGAGCTGCTGGCCCGCTCCCTGATGCTGGTCACGGCGCTCAACCCCCACATCGGCTACGACAACGCGGCCGAGATAGCCAAGCGTGCCCACCACGAGGGAATCAGCCTGCGGGAGGCCGCCATCGCCTCCGGCCATCTCACGGCGCAGGAGTTCGATGCCTGGGTGGTGCCGGCCAACATGGTCGGTCGACGGAGAACATGAAATGAGGGACAACTGAACAGCAAAAAGTCGGGCATGCCCGACTTTTTCATTCTGCAAGACGGCAGTCAGGGAGTGAGCAGCTTGCTCAATGCCTCTCGCTCGTTCTGGGCTGCCAGCAAACGGATCCGGGCTTCTTCCCGCTTGGTCTGCTTGTTGGCGATCTTGTCAGGTTTGCCCACACCCGCACCGTTTCCAGCTCGAGCAGCCGCTCGTTCACCCCCTCTTTCCGCTCGGCCACCCGTTGCTACTGCTCCTTGAACAGGTCCGCCTCGGTGCAGTGAGCCTCGATGTTGCGCACCGCCCGTTTGAGCTCGGCAACCTGATCCCCGTTGTTGTGCGCCTTGGCGAAGACCCGCTGATCCGCCACGGCCTGTTGCTGTGCCTTGCAGCCAGCATCCAGGCGGGCCAAGCCGTGTGCCAACCGGTTACGACAGAATTTGTGCAACATCACGCCAGCGCGGCTTCGGCGAGTCTACAATAGCGGCTTTCAGGATGGAGTCTTTCATGAATCAACGTATTGTCATCATTGCCAACGGCGCCCCCTACGGCAGCGAATCCCTGTTTAACGCCCTGCGGCTGGCCATCGCCCTCAATGAGCAGGGAGGTGTGAGCCTGCAACTGTTTCTGATGTCCGATGCGGTCGGCGCCGCACTGGCAGGACAAGTACCAGCCGAGGGGTACAACCTGCGCCAGATGCTAGAGATCCTGCTGGCACAGGGTGCCATCATCCGCCTTTGCAAGACCTGTACCGATGCCCGCGGCATCACAGCCCTGCCGCTCATTGAGGGGATCGAGATCGGCACCCTGCCGCTGCTGGCCCAGTGGACCCTGGCAGCCGACAAGGTACTGACCTTCTAGTGCATAAATAAATGGGCGCAGCCGTTGATCTGCAACAAACCTGCGCCATTTGAAAACCTGCCCCCTGCTGTTAATGTCTACACTGTCAATTAGATAAACGTGCGCGCCTTCATTTTCGTTCAGGGAACTGCCATGAATCCAACCGAACAAACTCTGCTGGAACAGATGCGGATCACAGAGTTCGACATTGCTCACCGCAAGGAGCTGTTGCTGCTGAATGAGGATGACTTCTCCCGGCTCGCCAGTTATCGCCCCAATATAGAGCCTCACATAGATGCACTGGTCGACAAGTTCTATGAAATGCAGACCGGGATCACCGAAATCGCGCTACTGATCGGTGATGCCGATACACTCACCAGACTTAGAACGGCTCAGCGTCGCTATATCCTTGATCTGTTTAGTGGCCTGTATGACCTGGAGTACGTCAACAACCGGCTGCGGATCGGATTGGTGCACAAACGGATCGGGGTTGAGCCCAAACTCTATCTGGCCGCCATCAACACCCTCAAGGGGCTACTTATCGAGGATATTTTCACCCAGATTGAGCATGAGCAGGATCGCATCGCCATGTTGACCGCCCTCGACAAGCTGTTCCTGTTCGACATTACTCTGGTGTTCGAGACCTATATCCGCAGCCTGGTCTCGGAGATAGAGTCATCCAAGGAGAAGTCGGAGATCTACGCCAGGACGCTGGAGGAGAAGGTGCGGGAGCGTACCCAGCAGCTGGAGGAGATGAGCCGGACCGACTCCCTCACCGGCCTGCTCAGCGTGCGCCACCTGCAGGAGAACCTGACCCGCACCCTGCGTTCCTGCCAGCGCCGCGCCGAGCCCGTGGTCATCGCCTACCTCGACATCAACGACTTCAAACAGATCAACGACACCCAGGGACACCAGCGGGGCGATGAGATACTGCGCATCGTCGGCGACTGCATTCGCAAGGTGTCACGGGCGGAGGATTACTGTTTTCGCTACGGCGGGGATGAGTTCTGCCTGATCCTGCCCAACTGCAATGAAGACCAAGCCAGAAACGTCTACCTCCAGCGCCTGACCAATGCCCTGAAGGAACAGGTCGACGATGTGACCCTCAGTATCGGCATGGTGCAGACCGGCCCCATGCAGTTCGACGAGGGCCACAGCCTGATCCGGCTGGCCGACGAGCGCATGTATGCCGCCAAGAGGGCGATGAAGCAAGTCAACCAGAAGGAGACCCATTAACCCTCGCGGGAACAGGCTTTCGCCACCTCGGGGCGCGGGAGCCTCGCGCCCCACTCGTACAACAGAAAGGTCAGCATGCAGAACAGCGCCATCAGTATGTAGAGTGACTGCCCGCTCCATCGTTCCAGGATCCAGCCTCCCAGCATGGCCCCGATGGCCCCGCCCAACCCGGCCAGCGCACCGGCGCCGAAATAGCTCCCCTTCAGATGAGGGGGCGACATCTGATCGATCAGCACGTTGAGCAGCGGGAACAGAATCGTCTCCCCCACGCTCAGCAGCAGCACGGCCCCGATCCAGTGCGACCACTGCGCGGGATCCCCCAGCGCAAACAGCACCTGAGCCCCCAGAAACAACATGATGCCAAGCTGCAGTCGCACCTTGCCCGGCCAGCGGGCGAGCAGATGCAGCAGCGGGAATTGCAGCACGACCACAGTCAGCGCATTGATCGTCACCAGAATAGCGACCAGCCGTGCCACCTCTGGGGTCTCGGCCCGAGTCAGGTACTGCACCAGGGGAGAGTGAAACTGGGAGTAGACCAGCACCATCAGCAGGTTCGCCATCACCAGCAGCAAAAATCCCCGATCCAGCCACAGCACCTTGATGGCGGCCCGCAGGCCCAGGCCGCCTGCGCGCCGCGCTTCCTCGTTCAGCGCGCGAAAGCCCCAGACGAAAGCAGCCCCCAGCAGCAGGTAGCTGCCGGAGAGCAGCAGGAAGGTCTGCTGCTGGGCGCTGATGCCCAGAGTCACCCCAAGCAGAGGCCCTATCGCCGCCCCCAGATTGAGCAGGAAGTAACGCATATGCAGCGCCAGCTCGCGCGCCTTGGCCGAGGCGAGGCTATCGGCCATCAGCGCCTTGCCCGGAGCATCTATGAGACCGGAGGAGAGACCGCTGCCTATCACCCCGACTCCGAGCCAGAGCACTGAGTGGGAGACGCCGAGCAGACCATAGCAAAGCAGCGCGACCAGGCAGCCGGCCAGCAATATATTGCGCCGCCCCAGCCGGTCCGACAGCCAGCCGCCGTAGAAGCTGATCAGGGTGGAGATCGCCGCACTCGCTCCCAGCATGGCCCCTATGCTGGTGGCCGAGAGGGCATACTCCCGATAGAGCAAGATCGAGAGAAAGGGCCAGACCATGTAATAGCTGGTGCGCACCATGAAGGTGCCCAGGATCACGGTCCAGACCAGTGGGGGAAACTGCCTGAGGAGGGCCCACGACATCATACTGATCCTTGTTACCCGTCGTGCGGGGAGCCCATTGTTGTAACAGAGGGCTTCATAAGAAACAACTTTTCTGCCGAGCAGGCACAAAAAAGCCGACCCTGAGGTCGGCTCTTGAACAGCACGGCAGCCCTTATTCGGCAGTTGGCTCTTCGGCAACAGCCACGTCAGCAACCGGTGCGGCGGCTTCAGTCGGTGCATTCGCTTCCTTGATGGAGAGACGCACACGGCCTTGACGGTCCACTTCCAGTACCTTCACCTTCACCACATCACCGATCTTCAGGAAGTCGGCCACGTTTTGCACACGGGCATCGGTGATTTGGGAGATGTGTACCAGACCGTCTTTACCCGGCAGGATGTTGACGAAGGCACCGAAGTCGGCCAGACGCACAACCTTGCCTTCATAGATGCGGTTCACTTCAATCTCGGCTGTGATGGCCTCGATGCGACGAATGGCTTCCATGGCGGCTTCGTTGGCAACAGCGGAGATACGGACGGTACCGTCATCATCCAGCTCGATGTTGGTGCCAGTCTCTTCGGTCAGCGCACGGATCACGGAACCACCCTTGCCGATCACGTCCTTGATCTTCTCAGGATTGATCTTGATGGTGTGGATACGCGGGGCAAAGTCAGAGATTTCGCTGCGCGGCGCCTGGATGGCTTCGTCCATCACTTTCAGGATGTGCAGGCGAGCACCACGGGCTTGCTTGAGGGCAATCTCCATGATCTCTTTGGTGATGCCTTCGATCTTGATGTCCATCTGCAGCGCAGTGATACCCTGGGTAGTACCGGCCACCTTGAAGTCCATGTCGCCCAGGTGATCTTCGTCACCCAGGATGTCGGACAGCACGACGAAACCTTCTTCTTCCTTCACCAGACCCATGGCGATACCGGCAACGGAGGCCTTGATCGGCACACCCGCGTCCATCAGCGCCAGGGAGGAACCACAGACGGAGGCCATGGAGGAGGAGCCGTTGGATTCGGTGATTTCAGACACCACACGCACCACGTACGGGAACTCGGCGGCGCTCGGCATCACGGCAGCAACGCCGCGCTTGGCCAGACGACCGTGACCGATTTCACGACGCTTGGGGCTACCCATCATGCCGGTTTCACCGACGCAGTACGGCGGGAAGTTGTAGTGCAGCATGAAGCGGTCGGCACGGTGGCCAGCCAGCTCGTCGATGTTCTGGGCGTCACGCTCGGTACCCAGGGTCGCAACCACGATGGCCTGAGTCTCACCACGGGTGAACAGGGCGGAGCCGTGAGCGCGGGGCAGAATACCGGTGCCAACAGACAGGGCACGGATCATTTCCGGATCACGACCGTCGATGCGCGGCTCGCCACGTACTACGCGACCACGAACGATGCGGCTTTCCAGGCTGTGGAACTCTTCGCCAATCTTCTTGGCATCGTCTTCCACGCCGGCGGCAATCACTTGCTCAACCACGCGCTGCTTGATGGCACCGATGGCAGCGTAACGCACAGCCTTCTCGGTGATGCGGTAGGCTTCACCCAGTTCAGCTGTAGCCAGCTCGGCAATCTTGGCCTTGAGCGCTTCGTTGGTCGCAGGCGGGGTCCAATCCCACGGCTGGGTACCCACGTCGGCGGCGAATTCGTTGATGGCGTTGATCACGACTTGCATCTGCTCGTGGCCATAAACGACGGCGCCCAGCATGGTCTCTTCAGACAGGATGGCCGCTTCGGATTCCACCATCAGTACCGCGTTGGCGGTACCGGCAACCACCAGGTCCAGATCGCTCTGCGGCAGTTCGGCGGTGGTCGGGTTCAGCACATACTGACCGTTCATGTAACCCACGCGAGCAGCCGCAATCGGGCCGCCGAACGGGATGCCGGAGATGGCCAGTGCAGCAGAGGCACCGATCATGGCAACGATGTCCGGGGAAACCAGCGGGTTCACGGACATGACGGTGGCAACCACCTGAACCTCATTGAGGAAGCCTTCCGGGAACAGCGGACGAATAGGACGGTCGATCAGGCGGGAGGTAAGGGTCTCGCCTTCGCTCGGACGGCCTTCACGACGGAAGAAACCACCCGGGATACGACCAGCAGCATAGGTACGCTCCTGGTAGTTGACGGTCAACGGGAAGAAATCACGGCCGTGATCGGCCTCTTTCTTACCGACTACGGTCACAAATACACAGGTATCGTCCATGCTGACCATAACGGCCGCAGTGGCTTGACGGGCCATCACACCGGTTTCCAGAGTGACGGTGTGTTGACCGTACTGGAATGACTTTACAATAGGATTCACATGAATTTCCTTTTTACAATTTGGCTCTTTAAATTCGCGTGCAAGTATACTTGATTCGAATCAAAAGGTAAGCAATCACACAAATTCTGTGACGCCGGCGACAACCCGACGCGCAATAAAAAAGGGGAACCCGGAGGTTCCCCTTTTTCGCGAAATCTGATGGTCGATTAACGACGCAGACCCAGCTTGGCGATCAGAGCAGCATAACGCTGAACATCTTTACGCTTCAGGTAGTCCAGCAGCTTGCGACGCTGGGAAACCATGCGCAGCAGACCACGACGACCGTGGTGATCTTTAGCGTGCTCTTTGAAGTGACCTTGCAGATGGTTGATCTGGGCAGTCAGCAGGGCAACCTGCACTTCGGGGGAGCCAGTGTCGTTGGCGCAACGAGCGTTGTCAGCAACGATGGAAGCTTTGATCTCAGCATTTAGAGACATGAGTTTACTCCAGTAGAGTGTTTAAAGGTTCACAGCCAATCTCTAATTCAGCCGTGAAATGAGGGCGGTATCATAATCGTCCCCGCCACATTTCGCAACGGGAAAGACGCCCTGATACCGCCCGAGGATCACTCCTCGTCGCGGTCGTCGTGGTAGCGCACCAGACGCTTGGGGGCTACCCGCCCTTCGTCGTCTATCTCGCCCACACCGATGAACTCACGCTCAGGACCGACCGTCATGCGCACCTGGCCACCTTGCGGCGCCCCGGCAACCTGCACTGCCTGCCCCTGGTTCACATAAGCGGCCACCGCCGCCAGCATGTTCACTTCGGGCAGCGCGGCCACGGCGGTATCCATCGGCAGCAACAAGGGATCGAGCTGCTCCCGTGGCGGGATACTCTCAGCCTTGGCCTGTTCGAAGATGCACTCGAGCTGTTCCAGGGTCAGCATCCGCTCATAGGGATAGCTGGCCACCTGGGTGCGGCGCAGCTGGGTGACGTGAGCGCCACAGCCCAGCACTTCCCCCAGATCGTCCACCAGGGAGCGAATATAGGTGCCCTTGCTGCAGTGCACCTCCA
Source organism: Aeromonas popoffii (assembly GCF_037818705.1). Lineage (NCBI taxonomy): Bacteria > Pseudomonadati > Pseudomonadota > Gammaproteobacteria > Aeromonadales > Aeromonadaceae > Aeromonas > Aeromonas popoffii. Next base: position 3,501,817 of record NZ_CP149129.1, read on the forward strand.
GCTTGACCTCATCCCCTTCAAAGCTGATGAGCTTGAGCTCAAATACCGTGATGGGGCGGGCTTCCCGCTCGATCTCTATGCCTTCACGGGCATATTCGTAGAGCGGGCGACCGTTGTGCTTGAGGGCTGAGTACATGGACGGCACTTGCATGATGGGACCACGGAACTGGTCCAGCGACTCGATCAGGGTACCCACGGCCACGTTCACCGGACGGGTGGAAACCACCTCGCCGTCGGAATCGCTGGTGTTGGTGCGCTCACCCAGCTTGGCGGTCACCTCATAGCGCTTGTCCGCTTCCAGCAGATACTGGGAGAACTTGGTGGCTTCACCGAGGCAAATCGGCAGCATGCCGGTCGCCAGTGGATCCAGGGCGCCGGTGTGGCCGGCCTTGGCGGCATTGTAGATCCGCTTGACCTTCTGCAACACATCGTTGGAGGTCAGACCGGTCGGCTTGTCCAGCAGCAAGATACCGTGTACGTCACGGCCCTTGAAACGACGTCTTCGAGACATCTCAGGCTTTATCCTCAGTAGTATCATCCGGTGCGGCTTCGTCTTCTTCACGGCCAGCTTCGGCCATACGACGTTTGTCTTCACGCACAGTGTTGGTCACCAGGTTAGAGAGACGCATCCCCTCGACCAGGGTCTGGTCGTAGTAGAAGCGCAACTCGGGCACCACGCGCAAGCGCATGGCACTGCCAAGCAGGCTGCGGATGTAGCCAGCCGCTTCGGTCAGGCCCTTGAGCCCTTCCTTGATGCGGTCGGCGTCGTTCTCCAGCTGCAAGAAGGTGACATAAACCTTGGCATAGTTGAGGTCCTTGGACACTTCCACGTCCGAGACGGTTACCATGCCGATACGCGGGTCCTTGACCTCACGCTGCAAGATCAACGCGATTTCGCGCTGGATCTGCTGGCCGACCCTGTTGGTCCGGCTAAATTCTCTGGCCATATTCTATCCTGCGATAAAAGGGGGCCGCGGCCCCCTATTTTGTCTAACTCTCGGCTTACAGAGTCCGTTGAATTTCAATGGTCTCGTAAACTTCGATCTGGTCGCCTTCGCGTACGTCATTGTAGTTCTTGACTGCGATACCACACTCGTAACCGTTACGGACCTCGTTGACGTCATCCTTGAAGCGACGCAGGGATTCCAGCTCGCCTTCATAGATAACCACGTTGTCGCGCAGAACACGGATACGGTTAGAACGCTTGACCACACCTTCGGTAACCATACAGCCGGCAACCGCGCCGAACTTGGGTGACTTGAAGACGCTACGCACTTCAGCCAGACCGATGATCTCCTGACGATACTCAGGAGCCAGCTTGCCGCTCATGGCCTGCTTCACTTCGTCGATCAAATCATAGATGACGGAGTAGTAACGCAGATCCAGGCTCTCGGACTCGATGACCTTGCGCGCAGATGCGTCGGCACGGACGTTGAAGCCTACCAGGATGGCGCTGGAAGCAGCGGCCAGAGTAGCGTCGGTTTCAGTGATACCACCAACACCCGAGCCCACGATCTTGACCTTGACTTCGTCGGTAGAGAGCTGAACCAGCGCATCGCAAATCGCTTGCACCGAACCCTGTACGTCGGCCTTGATCACCACGTTCACTTCGGACACTTCGCCCTCGGTCATGTTGGCGAACATGTTTTCCAGCTTGGACTTCTGCTGGCGAGCCAGCTTGACGTCGCGGAATTTGCCCTGACGATAGAGCGCCACTTCACGGGCCTTCTTCTCGTCACGTACAACGGTGGCCTCATCACCGGCAGACGGCACCCCGGACAGACCCAGGATTTCCACCGGCAGGGATGGACCCGCTTCCTTGATTTCACGACCCAGTTCGTCGCGCATGGCACGGATACGACCGTATTCCAGACCACACAGTACGATGTCGCCCTGGCGCAGAGTACCTTCTTGTACCAGCACGGTGGCAACCGGACCACGACCCTTGTCCAGGAAGGATTCGATCACGACGCCGCTGGCCATGCCATCGACAACCGCTTTCAATTCCAGCACTTCGGACTGGATCAGGATGGCTTCCAGCAGGTCGTCGATGCCTTCGCCAGACTTGGCGGAGACGTGAACGAACTGGCTCTCGCCACCCCAGTCTTCGGACATGACGTTGTAACGGGCCAGCTCGGTCTTGACGCGATCCGGATCCGCTTCAGGCTTGTCGATCTTGTTGACCGCAACCACGATGGGCACTTCAGCCGCCTTGGCGTGCTGGATGGCTTCGATGGTCTGCGGCATGACGCCGTCATCGGCAGCAACAACCAGAACGACGATATCGGTCGACTTGGCACCACGAGCACGCATGGAGGTAAACGCAGCGTGACCCGGAGTATCCAGGAAGGTGATCATGCCACTGTCAGTTTCGACGTGGTAAGCACCAATATGCTGGGTAATACCACCGGCTTCGCCAGCAGCTACCTTGGCTTTACGGATGTAGTCGAGCAGCGAGGTCTTGCCGTGGTCAACGTGACCCATGATGGTCACGACAGGGGCACGCGGCTTGGCTTCGGAGGTCTCGTCACGATCGGACAGTACCGCCTCTTCCAGCTCGTTCTCACGACGCAGCACAACCTTGTGACCCATCTCTTCGGCGACCAGCTGAGCGGTCTCCTGATCGATCACCTGGTTGATGGTCGCCATGGCGCCCATCTTCATCATCGCCTTGATGACTTCCACGCCTTTGACGGCCATCTTGTTGGCCAGTTCGGCCACAGTGATGGTTTCGCCGATGACGACGTCACGGTTAACCACGGCAGCCGGCTTGTTGAAGCCGTGCTTCATGGCATTGGGCATGGCCACCTTGCCGCGCTTGCCTTTACGGGCACGCGGGTTGCGGGAATCGCGATCATCTTCACGACGACCGGCCTTTTTCGGCGCCTTAACGGCGGCGGCGGCGGTGCGACGGCTGGTCTCTTCCTTCCGGTCCAACTCGTCTTCTGCGGCTTGCGCATGCTTGTTGGTGGTCAGATGATAGTCACTGCTCTCTTTGGCGCGAGCAGCTTCTTCTTCAGCCCAGCGAGGGCCGTTCTGTTCCGCCATGACACGAGCCTCTTCGGCTTTCTTGGCGGCGAGTTCTTCTGCTTTTTGCAAAGCTGTTTGTTCCTGTTGGCGCTTCAGTTCTTCTGCTTCGCGCTTGGCCATCTTTTCTGCCTCTTGCTGAGCTGTGCTACTGGCTGCTTTGGCGGGCTGTGGAGCCTGTCGAGCCTTTGATTGTGCCTCGATCCGCGCCTTTTCCTCAGCTTCACGACGAGCCTGCTCAGCCTCACGGCGAGCCTTCTCTTCAGCATCGAGACGAACCTTGTTCTCGGCCTCGCTACGAGCTTTTTCTTCTGCTTCCAAACGCGCTGTTTCCTCGGCTTCCGCCTGGCGCTGTTCATCTTCCAGCGCCGAGCGTTTTACATAGGTGCGAGTCTTGCGCACTTCAACCTGCACTTCCTTGTTCTTGCCGCCAGTCCCCTGAACACTGATGGTGCTCTTGGTCTTGCGCTGCAAAGTCATGCGGGCTGGTGCGGTAATCTCGTCACCTCCATGCTGTTTTTTCAAGTGAGCCAGCAGAGTCTGTTTTTCAGACTCGCTGACGAGGTCGTCGGCCTTGCTCTTGCTGATACCGGCATCGACAAACTGCTGGAGAAGACGATCAACCGGTGTGTCGATGTCAGTGGCAAGTTGTTTGACTGATACTTCTGCCATTCATTTTCCTCCGTTTGATCTTATTCAGACTGCTCTTCTCCGAACCAACAGATATTGCGAGCAGCCATAATCAGCTCACCGGCTTTCTCAGCGGTCAGCTCTTCAATGTCGGCAAGGTCGTCGATACCTTGCTCTGCCAAATCTTCCAGGGTGCCGACACCACGCGCGGCCAGGGCATATGCCATGTCGCGACCGAGGCCAGCCAGATTGAGCAGGTCTTCGGAAGGTTCTACGCCGTCGAAGGATTCTTCTTTGGCCAGGGCCTTGGTGGTCAGGACATCCTTGGCACGCTTGCGCAGCTCTTCCACCATGTCCTCGTCCAGACCGTCGATGGCCAGCAGCTCATTGACGGGTACGAAGGCAATCTCTTCCAGAGTCGAGAAGCCTTCTTCCATCAGCAGACCGGCGAAATCGTCGTCGATGTCCAGGGCGCTGGTGAACAGGGTCAGGATACGATCGTTCTCGGCCTGGTGCTTGGAACGCATGTCCTCGACGGTCATGACGTTCAGCTCCCAACCGGTCAGCTGGGAAGCAAGACGCACGTTCTGACCGTTGCGGCCGATGGCCTGGGCCAGGTTGGCGGCTTCCACGGCGATATCCATGGTGTGGTTGTCTTCATCCACTATGATGGAGGCCACATCGGCGGGCGCCATGGCATTGATCACGTACTGGGCGGGGTTGTCATCGTACAAAACGATGTCGGCACGCTCACCACTCAGCTCGGCGGAGACAGCTTGCACACGGGCACCGCGCATGCCGATACAGGCACCGATCGGGTCGATACGACGATCGTTGGTCTTCACCGCGATCTTGGCGCGGGAGCCCGGGTCACGGGCGGCGCCCATGATTTCGATCATCTCTTCACCGATCTCCGGTACTTCGATGCGGAACAGCTCTTTCAGGAAGTCCGGGCTGGAACGGCTGACGAACAGCTGGGAACCACGGGCTTCGGGACGCACGGCGTAGAGCAGGCCACGGATGCGATCGCCCGGACGGAACGTCTCGCGCGGCAGCATATCGTCACGGAAGATCACGGCCTCGGCATTGCTGCCCAGATCCAGGATCACGTTGTCACGGTTACTCTTCTTGACCACACCGCTGATGATGGTGCCTTCCTTGTCCTTGAACTGGTCAACGACTTGGGAACGCTCGGCTTCGCGCACTTTCTGCACGATAACCTGTTTAGCGGTCTGGGTGGTGATACGGTCGAAGGTCACAGAGTCGATCTGGTCTTCTACATAGTCACCAAGCTGGATCTCGGGCTGCTCGATCTGAGCGGCTTCGAGGGTGATTTCACCGTACGGGTTTTCCATTGCAGCCTGATCGGCCACAACAACCCAGCGACGATAGGTATCGTAGTCACCGGTCTTGCGATCGATTTCGACCCGAACTTCAATCTCGCCTTCATATTTCTTCTTGGTCGCAGTCGCCAGCGCGGTCTCCAGAGCCTGGAAAATTTTCTCGCGGGGCACAGCTTTCTCGTTGGATACTGCGTCAACGACCAGCAAAATCTCTTTATTCATATCCGATAGCCTCGTTAACCAAAGTTCGGCACTATGTTCGCTTTTTGGATATTGGTGAAAGCCAACACGTCGTCCTTACCATCTACTGTCAGGGTGATCATGTCGCCTTGCACAGCTTTGATTACGCCTTTGAACTTGCGGCGGTTATTTGTTGCCATCCGCAGCTGCACCGCCGCCTCTTGGCCAACGTATTTTTCGAACTGGGCAACCTTGAACAGCGGACGATCCAGACCAGGGGAGGATACTTCCAGGAAGTATTCTTCTGTGATGGGATCCTCGACATCCATGATGGCGCCAACCTGATGGCTGACTTCAGCACAGTTCTCGACAGTCACACCATTCTCGCTGTCGATAAAGACACGCAAAGTGGAGTGGTTACCCGCGCGGATAAACTCAATACCCCAAAGTTCAAAACCCAAGGCAACGACCGGAGCCTCGAGCAGATCGGTCAAACGTTGTTCCAACGTAGCCAAAGTCACCCTCCGAAAAACAAAAAAAGGGCATAAAGCCCAGATAGAGATCGATTCAGAGTAAATCGCACATAACAAAAAGCCCCGATGTCAAATCGGGGCTTGGCGCTTTACCCTGATTGTCGCCTCGCAGCGACCGCCTTCCTGAGCGTAGGAAATGCGTGAAATTTGGTTGCGGGGGCCGGATTTGAACCGACGACCTTCGGGTTATGAGCCCGACGAGCTACCATGCTGCTCCACCCCGCGTCCGAAATCGTGCGAGATTATAGCCAGTTCATTCTCTTCACACAAGACTGACTGGCTATAATACACCCGGTTACCCGAGCTCACTACTTAATTGGTGCCGTGGGCGGGACTCGAACCCGCACACCCTAGAGCACTACCCCCTCAAGATAGCGTGTCTACCAATTCCACCACCACGGCAAAAACTCACTTATTCGGGAACGTCAGTGTCTTTCTTTACTGGCGCTTTTGTCTGCTCAACCTGCTGGGTTTGTTGCAGATTTTCCCATTCACTACCCTGTTTGACCTTGTTGCTGGACATAGATCCGAGCACCAGGCTAATCAAAAAGAACAGAGTAGCCAAAACAGCTGTTGTACGGGTCAGGAAACTGCCTGAACCACCGGAGCCGAATACGGTATTCGATGCCCCTGCGCCGAAGGAGGCGCCCATGTCAGCCCCTTTACCTTGCTGAATCATCACCAGACCAATCAGAGCCAGTGAAACCAGCAGATAAACGACTAAAAGAATTTCGTACATTTAACTTGCACCCTTTGCCGCTTCAACAATTCCTAAAAACGTCTTGTCATCGAGACTCGCTCCACCTATCAGGCCGCCATCAATGTCGGGCTGGGCAAACAAATCTCTCGCATTGGTCGGTGTCACGCTCCCACCATAGATGATTCTAACTTTCTCACCTATAACCGGAGTATCCTCCGCCAAGCGACCACGTATAAAGGAATGAACCTCTTGTGCCTGCTCGGGTGTGGCGCATTTACCTGTACCTACAGCCCAAATTGGCTCGTAGGCGATGATAGCATTATCGAAAGCCATCGCGCCATTTTTCTCTATGACAATATCCAGCTCTTCCGCGATCACCTCAAAGGTTCTTCTCGCCTGCCTCGCTGCACCCGACTCACCCAAACAGAGGATGGGGATCAAGCCTGCCGCTCTGGCTGCCGCAAACTTCTCTGCGACGATAAAGCTGGTCTCACCAAAGAGACGCCTGCGCTCGGAGTGCCCTACCAGTACGTAACGACACCCTGCCTCAACCAGCATCTCACACGAGACTTCACCCGTATAAGCGCCTTGTCGGTGCTGACTCACATTCTGAGCCCCCAACTTCATTACCTTTTGCTCGTTGAGCAGTACGGCCGTGAAGTCGAGATGCACATGGGATGGACACAAGACCACATCTACTTGCTCATCCATGCCTTTAAGGCATTGGCGAGTAAACTGCTCTAACTGCGACCTACTACCGTGTAACTTCCAGTTGGCTGCTACAAACGGCTTGCGATGTCCCATCGGCAACTCCCTTGCGAAAGCGGGGCTGATAATATCCAGAGGATTGTCAGCTGACAAGCGCTATTTTTGAATTTTCGAATCGTTTGAACAAGATACAACCAGGGCGGCTAAAAAGCCGCCCACTTTGTTCATTAAAACGCCGATTCGACCTGTTGAGCGATGCGTTGTGCCATGTCACGCACCTGCTGCTCATGCTCACCTTCCACCATGACCCGGATCAGGGGTTCGGTGCCGGATTTACGCAGCAGGACGCGGCCACGGCCAGCCAGCTCTTGTTCCACCTTGGCCACTTCCTGGTTGACGGCATCAGCCGCCAGCGGATCCTTGCCCTCGGCAAAACGGACGTTCACCAGTACCTGAGGGAACTTGCTCATGCCGGAACGCAACTTGGCCAGCGGCATCTCGGCGGTGCAGATGGCCATCAGCACCTGCAGGGCGGCGACGATACCATCACCGGTGGTGGTCTGATCCAGGCAGATGATATGACCGGAGTTTTCACCTCCGATACGCCAGCCTTTCTCGTTCATCATCTCCAGTACGTAGCGGTCACCCACTTTGGCACGGGCGAACGGGATCCCCAGGGTCTGCAGCGCCAGCTCCAGGCCCATGTTGGCCATCAGGGTACCGACGACCCCCCCCTTGAGGCGACCGTTGCGCAGCGCATCGCGGGCGATGATGTAGAGGATCTCGTCACCGTCGATGATGTAACCCGTGTGGTCCACCATCACCAGGCGATCGCCGTCACCGTCGAAGGCCACGCCTAGATCCGCTTTGCACTCCAGCACCTTGGCTGCCAGCGCCTCGGGAGCGGTAGAACCTACACCGTCGTTGATGTTAAGGCCATCAGGGCTGCAGCCGATAGCGATCACCTCGGCTCCCAACTCGCGGAAAACGGAAGGAGCGATGTGATAAGTAGCGCCATGGCCGCAGTCAACCACCATTTTCAACCCTTCCAGACTCAGATTGGAGGGGAAGGTGCTCTTGCAGAACTCGATATAGCGGCCAGCAGCATCCTCAATGCGCACTGCTTTGCCCAGCTCGGCAGACTCAACACACTGGATCTCGTGATCCAGCTCAGCCTCAATGGCCATTTCCACATCATCCGGCAACTTGGTGCCATCGGCGGAGAAGAACTTGATGCCGTTATCATAGAAGGGATTGTGAGAGGCACTGATCACGATACCCGCCTCTGCACGGAAGGTGCGGGTCAGATAGGCAACGGCCGGGGTAGGCATGGGGCCCATCAGTATGGCCTTGAGACCTGCAGCGGATAGACCCGCTTCCAATGCCGACTCCAGCATGTAACCGGAGATCCGGGTATCCTTGCCGATCAGCACCTTACGGGTGCCCTTCTTGGAGAGCACCTTGCCTGCGGCCCAACCCAGCTTCATCACGAAATCAGGGGTGATCGGGAATTCGCCAACCTTGCCGCGGACACCATCGGTACCAAAGTACTTTCTTGCCATTGTCTGTTCTCATTTTTTATTTGGATATGAAATCTTGTCCCGTCATTACCACCCAGGCGGCGCGCAGGGCATCCATGGTCTCTCGCACATCGTGCACCCGGATGATCCGGGCACCATGCTGCATCCCGATGAGCGCGCAGGCCAGACTGCCGGCCAGCCGTTCATCAACCGAGCGGCCAAGCAGGTTGCCTATCATAGACTTTCGTGACATACCGACCAAGAGCGGAAGCTGGTAATCGAGCAACTTCTCCTGCCAGGCCAGCAGTTGATAGTTGTGTGCCAGCGTCTTGCCAAAGCCGTAGCCCGGATCCAGCAACAGCTGCTGACGCCCTATACCAGCGGCCAGACAGGCGGCGATACGTTCATCGAAGAAGGCCCTCACCTCCCCCAGCAGGTCGTCATAGTGGGGTTCGGCCTGCATGGTTCTCGGCTGGCCTTGCATGTGCATCAGGCACACGGGTACGTCAGCTTCTGCGGCGGCGGCCAGGGCACCGGGTTCGAGCAAGGCCCGCACGTCGTTGATGAGATGGGCCCCAGCCTTGCAGCCTTCCCGTATCACGGCAGCCTTGGAGGTATCGAGAGAGATCATCACATCCAGCTCGGCGACCATCCGCTCGACCACGGGGATCACCCTGTCCAGCTCATCTTGCTCGCTCACGTCGGGGGCCCCCGGACGCGTCGACTCCCCCCCTATGTCGATAAGCGTTGCGCCGTCGGAGATCATCTGGCGAGCATGGTCCATGGCCCGGTCAATCTGATTGAAATTGCCACCATCGGAGAAGGAGTCAGGTGTCACATTGAGGATCCCCATCACATGGGGACGATCGAGGGAGAGGCTGAGCCCCTTGCTGGTTAGCTGCATCTTCGCTTCCATTTACATAAAGAAAAACCCCGGGACCAGCCCGGGGTTTGCATCATCACGATTTATTTGGTCGGCAGATCGTTGGCCTTGTCGATGTCGACATCCGCCACCGGCTCCACCTCGGTCACTGCCGGTTTGGCATCCGCCGCGACAGTGGCACCACCTTGCGGAGTATCGCCGCTGTGCTCGTCATGCCAGTTGCTAGGAGCACGCACCTCACGACGGGCCATCAGATCGTCTATCTGTTTGGCGTCGATGGTTTCGTACTTCATCAGCGCATCTTTCATGGTGTGCAACACATCCATGTTGTCCAGCAGGATCTGCTTGGAGCGGGCGTAGTTGCGATCAATGACCTGCTTGACCTCAGCGTCAATGACGCGCGCCGTGTCGTCGGACATGTGCTTGACCTTGGCCATGCTGCGACCGAGGAACACTTCACCATCTTCTTCCGCATAAAGCATGGGACCGAGACGCTCGGACATGCCCCACTGGGTGACCATCTTGCGGGCGATGTCAGTCGCACGCTCGATATCGTTGGACGCACCAGTCGATACCTTCTCGGCACCGTAGATCAGCTCTTCCGCCAGACGACCACCGTACAGGCTGGAGATCATGGACTCCAGGTGCTGCTTGGAGTGGCTCCAGCGATCCTGCTCGGGCAGGTACATGGTCACACCCAACGCACGACCGCGCGGTATGATGGACACCTTGTAGACAGGGTCATGATCCGGTACCAGACGACCAATAATGGCGTGACCCGCCTCATGGTAAGCCGTCATCTCCTTCTCGGAGTCTCTCATCACCATAGAGCGACGTTCCGCACCCATCATGATCTTGTCCTTGGCCTTCTCGAATTCAGCCATGGAAACCACACGACGACTCTCACGGGCGGAGAAGAGGGCGGCTTCGTTGACCAGATTGGCGAGATCAGCACCGGAGAAACCTGGGGTACCACGTGCAATCAGGGCCGCATTGACATCATCTGCCAACGGCACCTTGCGCATGTGCACCTTCAGGATCTGCTCGCGACCACGCACATCCGGCAGACCGACCACGACCTGACGGTCGAAACGGCCCGGACGCAGCAAGGCAGGGTCCAGTACATCGGGACGGTTGGTGGCGGCGATGACGATGATGCCTTCATGGCCTTCAAAACCATCCATCTCGACCAGCATCTGGTTAAGGGTCTGCTCACGCTCATCGTGGCCACCGCCGAGACCGGCGCCACGCTGGCGACCGACCGCATCGATTTCATCGATGAAGATGATGCAAGGGGAAGACTTCTTAGCCTGCTCGAACATGTCACGCACCCGGGAGGCACCGACACCCACGAACATTTCGACGAAGTCGGAACCCGAGATGGTGAAGAAAGGCACCTTGGCCTCACCCGCAATGGCCTTGGCCAGCAGGGTCTTACCGGTACCCGGAGGGCCAACCAGCAGTACACCGGTGGGGATCTTGCCACCCAGTTTCTGGAACTTGCTCGGATCGCGCAGATAATCGACCAGCTCTTTCACCTCTTCCTTGGCCTCATCGCAGCCTGCGACGTCGGCAAAGGTGGTCTTTATCTGCTCTTCGCTCATCAGACGAGCCTTGCTCTTGCCGAACGACATGGCACCCTTGCCGCCGCCGCCCTGCATCTGACGCATGAAGAAGACCCAGACACCGATCAGCAGTAGCATCGGGAACCAGGAGATAAAGATAGAGGTCAGCAAAGACGGCTCTTCCGGCTTCTCACCAATCACTTTGACATTGTGATTGAGCATGTCGTTGAGCAGCTGGGGATCCGGCGCCGGTATGATGGTGGTGAAGCGTTCACCGGTGCGCTTGACGCCATTAATGACCTTGCCATCCATCCGCACTTCACGGATCTGCTCTTGGGTCACTTCTCTAACGAAGCTGGAATAGTCCAGCTGGCGACTGGTGGTATCGCTGGGGCTGAAGCTATTGAACACCGACATCAACACGACGGCGATGACCAGCCACAGGATTAGGTTTTTCGCCATGTCACTCAAATCAATGACCTCGCAGACTGACAGTTAACGATGAAGGTTAGGGTACTACAGTTTAAAACCGGTAGCCACAATGTAGACTTCTCGTGAACGGGCACGAGACGAGTCTGGTTTACGAATCTTGACAGCAGAGAAAAGCTTACGAATTTCATTGAGATAGGCATCAAACCCCTCTCCCTGGAATACCTTCACCACGAAGCTGCCATTACTGCGCAATACTTGGTTACACATGTCGAGCGCCAGCTCGACCAGGTACATGGCGCGAGCCTGATCTACCTGCTGGGTGCCACTCATGTTGGGCGCCATATCAGACATGACTAAGTCTACCTTGTCCGGACCAACACGGGCCAGCAAAGCGCCGAGTACAGTTTCCTCCCGAAAGTCCCCTTGCAGGAAATCGACACCTGCAATGGGATCCATCGGCAAAATGTCACACGCGATGACCCGTCCATCGTCACCCACCTGCTCAACGGCAAACTGGGACCAGCCACCCGGGGCCGCCCCCAGATCCACCACTGTCATGCCGGTACGGAGCAATTTGTCCTTGCCCTGGATCTCATCAATCTTGAAAACAGCGCGGGAACGCAGCCCCAACTTCTGGGCTTTTTTGACGTATTGATCGTCGAAATGTTCTTTTAACCAGCGGGTTGAGCTGGGGGAACGTTTTTTCTGGGTCATGATTGTCGACTTTAAAAAACCACAAGGGTTATTAGTATTAAGGGCTAAGTGGGGGTAGAATACGCCCCTTTCAACCCTGACTTATGAAGAAATTGCCATGATTCTCAACAATAAACAGAAACAGTACCTCAAGGGCCTTGCCCACAGTCTGAAGCCCGTGGTCCTGCTGGGTCAACATGGTCTGACCGAAGGCGTACTGGCCGAGATCGATCTGGCCCTGAACTACCACGAGCTGATCAAGGTTAAGGTTGCGTCTGAAGATCGTGAGATGAAACAACTGGTTATGGATGCAATCGTCCGTGAAACCGGCGCGGTCAAGGTACAGAGTATCGGCCACGTGCTGACCATCTACCGTCAGGCCAACGAGCCGAAAATCCAACTGCCCCGCAAGTAACAGGAAAGAGCCTCGCTCTTTCCTTCATTTCTCTTCTTCCCAAGTCGCTTGCCAAAGTACTATCCAGGCCCTTAACCTGCGATGAATACTCGTGGACACTCCACTATGGATCACCATCCGATTCTCACCGAAGATGAACTGGCCATGTTACGGGACTTGGGGAGCAGTCAGGAGACGGCCGCCGGGCAATCCCTGAGCGGTTATCTCGCCACCCCCTTGCTCGAACTGCTGCAACGTGCCGATCAACTGGTGCTCGAAGCCCGTTTCGCCGGGCATCAACTCCGCTTTCCGCTGCGCTTCACCGAGGGAGACGATGGCTTTGTCGAACCGCGCATCGCTGCCCCCATCATCACGGAGCTGGGTTATCCCCATTTGCGCGCCTGGCGCCTCGACCAGGAGGCGCGCCTGAAGGTGGCCGATACCGAGTGTCTGGTGCACAGCTTGTCGCTGGACGGATTAGTGGTGGAGGGCTTGCCCACCGACCTGACGATCGGCGCCACCCTCAGTGGCACCCTGCTCATTAATGAACTGGCCCCGCTCCCCCTCTGCGCTGAGCTGGTCAGGCACATGCATCTACGCAATGGTGTACAAGGCTGGGCACTGCACTTCCAGATGGCCAAGCCGGATCTTGAGCAACTGAGCAGCTGGATGTTCCAGCGCCATCAGGATGCCTTCACCCAAGCCTACCAACCCCGCTAAATAGCAACAGGGGAGCCGGGCTCCCCTGTTTCAGACATCACCTCATATCAGAGGTAAGCGACGGCCAGAACCTCGTATTCCACGTCGCCGGCCGGCGTCTTGACGATGGCAACATCATCCACTTCCTTGCCGATCAGGGCACGGGCGATGGGCGAGTTCACCGAAATCATGTTCTGTTTGATGTCAGATTCGTCGTCACCCACGATACGGTAGACAACTTCCTCTTCCGTCTCGCTTTTCAGCAGGGTAACGGTCGCCCCGAAGATAATGCGACCATTGTTGGTAATCTTGGTGACATCGATTACCTGGGCATTGGAGAGCTTGCTCTCAATCTCCTGAATGCGGCCTTCACAGAAGCCTTGCTGCTCACGGGCGGCATGGTACTCGGCGTTTTCTTTCAGATCACCATGTTCACGGGCATCTGCAATCGCTTCGATAATCTGCGGACGAAGCTCGCTCTTCAGATAGTCGAGCTCTTGACGCAGCTTTTCAGCGCCGCGAACAGTCATCGGAGTATGATTCATAGTCGAAACCTGGGTTGCTTGAAAAGAGAAGCTGCGGCTATCAAAAAGAGCCGCAGCTATCGGTTCGGATGAGCCATCTTAATATGAAGCCAGCACAAAATCCATGTCAGTCCCTGCGAGCAGGATCGCGCTTTGCCATCGACACTACTTCTGCTCAGAGACCCCAATCGGGGCTGATACTGTCGGCTTGCCCTGCATGATGGCGATCTCCACGCGCCGGTTCATGCGCCGGTTTTCCGGGGTGGTGTTCAGTGCCAGTGGCTGGGAATCGGCCATGCCCTGCACCACCAGTCGCCCGCCATCGAAGCCGGGCACCTTGATCATCTGATGGGCAACCGCCACCGCACGCTGGGATGAGAGATCCCAATTCGATCGAAACAGCTCATTTTCGGTCGCTATGTTGTCGGTATGGCCCGACACGGTTATCTCACCTGGCACATCTTTCAACAAGCTGGCGACTTTGCGAATAACCGGCCAGAACTGGGGCTGCAGGAAGGCTGAACCGGCCGGGAAAGCCGCCCTTTCGCGGATCCGTATGATAATCTGCTGACCCAGCGCCTCCACCTCGATAGCGCCATCCTGGATCTGGGCCTTCATCTGCTCCGCCAACTCCTTGGCCAGGGCATTGGACTGCTCCTGCTGTTTCTGCGCCTCCTGTTGGGTGTCGCCCCCCACCAGTTTTTCTTCGCTCTTGTCATGACCTCCGGCCTGATCGGCGTCACCGGGCTGAAAGTCCAGCTCAGTCTGGGTCATGTCTATAGTCTGCTGCATGATGGTATCGATGGGGGTCGGTTCGGGGCGACCCGGCCTGAACTCGAGGGCGATGACAGAAGTTCCCTTGGGAATGTCTTTGACCTCCAGAATGTTCTGCACGCCGAACGCCTTCTCCATGGAACCGGCGATCTGCTTGAACTTCTGCACATCCATCTCGGCAAAGGAGAGCAGCAGCACGAAGAAGCACATCAACAGCGACATCAGATCGGCGAAGGTCCCCATGTAACCGGGTAGACCAGGTGGCGGACACTTGCACTTAGCCATGGGGATTACTCGCTGCCATTGTTGCGTTTGGACTGGTTCAGGTAATTTTGCAGCATGGACTGGATCACCCGCGGGTTCTGACCATCCTGAATGCCCATGATGGCGTCCAGCACCAGGCAGCGGCTCAACTGCTCTTCACCGCTGCGCAGCTCCAGCTTGTCGGCGATGGGGATAGCAATCATGTTGGCCTGAATGGCGCCATACAATGTGGTGAGCAAGGCCACGGCCATGGCTGGGCCTATGGATTTGGGATCGCTCATGTTGGCCAACATCGCCACCAGTCCCACCAGCGTGCCTATCATCCCCATGGCGGGCCCCAGATCACCTAGCGCACGAAAGACCTTGATGGCCAGGATGTGCCGATCAGCGGTGAGCTCGATGTCCTTTTCCATCACACCACGGATAACATCGGCGTCGTGCCCGTCCACCAGCATGTCGATACCTTTTTTCATGAAATCGTTTGGCACTTCGGCGGCTTCCAGCGCCAAGAACCCCCCTTTACGGGCCGAATCTGCCAGTTCAACCGCCTTGATGATGAGGTCGTCGAGCTTGTCACCCTTGTAGATGAACGCCTTGCCGGCCACCTTGAACGCCATCAGGAACTGACCGATGTTGAACTTCATCATACAGATGAAGAGGGAGCCCAGAATGGTGATGCAGACAGAAGGGATATCGATGTACATGCTCATGGGCCCCCCCAGTAGCATGCCGTACACCACGACCCCAAATCCCAGTACTATGCCAATCAGACTACCTAGATCCACATCCCTACTCCTGTCAGCTGAAATTTTTTTATCTGTAGTTTTTTGAATTTTCTGCTATTGGCTCATCAGCGGCAAGGGCCACCACGTTTTTCCTTGTTCACGAGATGGTTTATTATCGGCCACTTTTCCGAGAGTTTAAGCCGACCGCACTTTTCAGCCTCCCCCCTGCCCGTCGTCGATGTTAAGATAAGCCGTTTTTTTCAATCCCCGAGGATGAACATGGCCAGTAAAAAAATCGACCGCCTGAGTTTTGATGCCACTCTGGAAGAGCTGGAAACCATAGTTCATCAACTGGAACAAGGTTCCTTACCACTGGAAGAGGCGCTCAAACAGTTCGAACAGGGCGTTCATCTGGTGCGGGCTTGCCAGCAGAAGCTGGAACAGGCCGAACAGAAGATCCAGATCCTGCTGACTCAGGCCGATGGCACAGAGCAAGCAGTCCCCTTCCAGCCAGAGCAAGGAGAGGAATGAGTGACGCTGGACGATTTTTCCCGTCTGCATCGTCAACGTATTGACGACTGCCTGTCTGCACAACTTGAATCTTTGCCCGCCATGGCCCCGCGTTTGCGCGATGCCATGCACTACGGCCTGCTGCTGGGCGGAAAGCGAGTACGGCCCTTCCTGGTCTATGCCGTGGGCGAGATGCTGGGTGTCAAGAGCGAGCTGCTGGATGGCCCAGCCGCCGCAGTGGAGTGCATCCACGCCTACTCCCTGCTGCACGACGACCTGCCCGCCATGGACAACGACGACTTGCGCCGTGGCCAGCCGACCGTGCACAAGGCATTTGACGAAGGCACAGCCATCCTGGCCGGCGATGCCCTGCAGACCCTGGCCTTCGCCATTCTGGCCGACCATCCCCTGCCCGACCGGCTTCTGGCCAACCGGGTGCGGATGCTGAGTCGCCTCGCCCGCGCCTCCGGCTACCTCGGCATGTGTGGTGGTCAAGCACTGGATTTGCAGGCCGAAGGCCGCCAGATCAGCCTGTCCGAGCTGGAGCAGGTGCATCGCCACAAGACGGGCGCCCTGATCGAGTGCGCCGTGGCACTGGGAGCCCTGTGCAAGCCCGACGTGGACGACGCCACTCTGGCCGCGCTGCAAACGTACGCAGCCGCCATCGGACTGGCCTTCCAGGTGCAGGACGACATCCTCGACATCACGGGCGATACCGCCACCCTGGGCAAGCCGCAAGGCTCGGATCTGGCGCAGGAAAAGAGTACCTATCCGGCCCTGCTCGGACTCGACAATGCCCGTGAGCTGGCTCGCGAACTGCACGGTAAAGCCTTAACAGCCTTGCAATCTTTGCCCTACAATACCGACATTCTGGAAGCGTTTGCCGATTACATCATCGAGCGAACCCACTAAACGCTGGATAACAGTAACAATATGAGCGTTGATATAAGCAATTTCCCCAACCTGGCCCTCGCGGATACGCCGGTCGAGTTGCGATCCCTGCCGTTCGATCGGCTGCCCGTGCTGTGCAACGAACTGCGTGAATATCTGCTGCGTTCGGTGAGCCGCTCCAGTGGTCATCTCGCCTCCGGGCTCGGCACAGTCGAACTGACGGTAGCGCTGCACTACGTCTACAACACACCGTTCGATCGACTGGTGTGGGATGTGGGTCATCAAGCCTATCCCCACAAAATCCTGACCGGTCGTCGGGACCGGATGCAGAGCATCCGTCAGAAAGACGGCCTGCATCCCTTCCCCTGGCGCGGCGAAAGCGAGTATGACGTGCTCTCGGTCGGTCACTCCAGCACCTCCATAGGTGCGGCGCTCGGCATGGCCGTCGCTGCCGAGAGCGAGGGCCTGGGTCGCAAGGTAGTGGCCGTGATAGGTGATGGTGCCATCACAGCCGGGATGGCATTCGAGGCCCTCAATCACGCCGGCGATGTCCACAAGGACATGCTGGTGGTGCTCAACGATAACGAGATGTCCATTTCCGAGAATGTCGGGGCGCTGAACAACCACCTGGCCCGCATCATGTCAGGCAAGCTCTACACCAACATACGCGAGGGTGGCAAGAAGGTGCTGGCGGGCCTGCCTCCGGTCAAGGAGCTCGCCAAGCGGGCCGAGGAGCATCTCAAGGGCATGGTGGTGCCTGGCACCCTGTTCGAAGAGTTTGGCTTCAACTACATAGGCCCCATCGACGGCCATGACATCAATGCCCTGGTCGAGACCCTGCGCAACATGCGCAACCTCAAGGGACCACAGCTGCTGCACGTCAAGACCAAGAAGGGCAAGGGTTACGAGCCCGCCGAGAAAGATCCCATCGGTTATCACGGCGTGCCCAAGTTCAATCCGGACGAGTGCACCCTGCCCAAGGCGAGCGGCGGCAAGCCGAGCTTCTCCGCCATCTTCGGCCAGTGGCTGTGCGACATGGCAGCAAAAGACGAGAAGCTGGTCGGCATCACCCCCGCCATGCGCGAGGGCTCGGGGCTGGTCAAGTTCAGCCAGCAGTATCCGGATCGCTACTTCGACGTCGCCATCGCCGAGCAGCATGCGGTCACCTTCGCCGCTGGCCTCGCCATCGCCGACAAGAAGCCGGTGGTCGCCATCTATTCGAGCTTCCTGCAGCGCGCCTATGACCAGCTGATCCACGACGTGGCGCTGCAAGAGCTGCCGGTACTGTTTGCCATCGACCGGGCCGGTCTGGTGGGCGCCGATGGCCCAACCCATCAGGGGGCGTTCGACATCAGCTTCCTGCGCACCGTGCCCAACATGGTGGTGATGACGCCGTCCGACGAGAACGAGTGTCGCCAGATGCTCTACACCGGCTATCAGTGCAACCAGCCCGCGGCGGTGCGTTACCCCCGTGGCAGCGGCACAGGTATCGAGGTGCAGACCGAGATGCAGGCGCTGGTGCTCGGCAAGGGCCGTGTCATTCGCGAGGGCAAGGGCACCGCCATACTGGCGTTCGGCACCCTGCTGCAGCAGGCCAGGGCCGCCGCCGAGACGCTCGATGCCACCCTGGTGGACATGCGCTTCGTCAAGCCGATGGATGAGGCGCTGGTACTGTCGCTTGCCACCAGCCATGACCAGTTCGTGACCATAGAGGACAACGCCATCATGGGCGGTGCCGGCTCTGCGGTGAACGAGCTGCTGATGCGCAATAAGCAATGCAAACCGGTGCTCAATCTGGGCCTGCCGGATCGCTTTGTGGAACAGGGCACCCAGCAGGAGATCTATGCCCTGCTCGGTCTGGACGAGACAGGCATCCAGCGCAGCATCGAAACCTGGCTGCAAGCCTGACCTGCTGCGAGTTAAAGAGAAAACAAGAGAAGGGCGCCTGATGGCGCCCTTCTTGTATCTTCACTTCTGACCCGAGTTAACCCTTGTAAATCTTCGGGTTGAACACATCCCTTAGCCAGTCACCCAACAGGTTGATGACCAGTACCAGCACCACCAGACAGATGCCCGGGAAGGCGGTGATCCACCAGGAGCCTGAGAAGATGTAGTTGAAGCCGACACTGATAAGCGAACCGAGCGACGGCTGATCCACCGGCATCCCCAGGCCGAGGAAGGAGAGTGCCGCCTCGCTCATGATGGCGTTGGCCACCTGCACGGTGGAGATCACCAGAATGGGCGACAGGCAGTTGGGCAGAATGTGGCGAAACATGATGCGCGGGGCGCGGAACCCCATCACCTTGGCAGCTTCCACATACTCCTTTTTCTTTTCGGCAAGCACAGAGGCACGTACCGTCCTGGCGTACTGCGGCCACTCGGCGATACCGATGATCACCACCAGCATCATGATGGCGAATTTCGAGTAGAACTCGGAGCCAAAGGTTGCCTGAAAGATAGCGGAGATGATGATAGCCACCATCATGGTGGAGAACGACAGCTGCACGTCGGCAAAGCGCATCAGCAGGCTGTCGATACGGCCACCGAAGTAACCGGCGATCAAACCGACAACGATGCCGAGCACCAGTTGCAGCCCCACAGCAAACAACCCTATGGTCAGCGAGATGCGGGCACCATAGAGGATGGTGCTCCAGATATCGCGGCCCTGGTTGTCGGTGCCGAGCCAGAAGCGCTCCTCACCCCCTTCCAGCCAGGAGGGCGGCAGTTCGGCATCCATCAGATCGAAACTGGTCTGGTCATAGACGTTGTGCGGCGCCAGCCAGGGCGCCAGCAGCGCCGCCAGTACGAACACCACAAACACGGCGAAGCTGAACATGGCTACCTTGTCCCGCAGGAAGTAGTAGACGATGTCAGCGTTCTTGAATCGAGTCCAACGGCTTGGGCTCGCAGTCACAGTGTTAGACATGTATCACCCCTTGGCGGTCAGGTTGACGGTCGGGTTGATAAACCCGTAGAGCAGGTCGACCAGGGTATTGGTCACCACGAAGATCAGTCCCACGAAGATAACGTAGGCGGTGATCAACGGGGTATCGACCCGGTGGATCGCCTCGAGGAACAGGAAACCGGTACCCGGCCACTGAAACACGCTCTCGGTCAGGATGGTGTAAGCCACCATGGTACCGATCTGCACACCACCGACGGTAATGACCGGCAGCATGGTGTTCTTCAGGGCATGCTGGTAGTAGACCTTGTTGTTATCCAGCCCCTTGGCGCGGGCGAACTTGACGTACTCGGAAGATAGCTGCTCCAGCATCTCGGAGCGCACCAGCCGGATAAACAGCGGCAGCATGATGGAGGAGAGCGACACCGCTGGCAGGATAAGGTGCTTGATACCATCCCAAGTGAAGAAGCCCGACTCCCAGCCCAGCAGGTTGTAGGTTTCGCCACGGCCGTAAGCCGGCAGCCAGCCCAGCTGAATAGAGAAGAGATACATCAGCATGATGGCGGTCAGAAAGACCGGGATCGAGATGCCGATACTGCTTCCCGCCATGATGAGCTTGGTGGGGATGCTGCGCGGGCGGATCGCCGAATAAACACCGAGTGGAATGGATACCACCACAATGATCAGCGCAGCGGCAAACACCAGCTCAAGGGTAGCCACCAGCTTGTCGAGTATCACCTCAAGAGCCGGTCGCTTGAAGAAATAGGAAGTGCCCAAATCCCCATGCACCGCATTTTTCAAAAAGCGGCTGTATTTGATGAGGAAGGGATCATTGAGGCCCATCTTCTCACGCAACTCGTGACGCTGGGCTTCGGAGACCGATTGTCCCACCATCTCGCGCAACGGGTCACCCAGGTTGTCCTGGATGGAGAAGGCGACCAGGCTGATGACGAACATCACTATCACCGCCTGATAGAACCGTTTCAGCAGGAATGTAAACATGCTTGTCCTTCTACGTGGCCTGTGTCGTGGCACAGGCTTCTGTTAGTGGGCGG
This sequence comes from Aeromonas popoffii, assembly GCF_037818705.1. Taxonomy (NCBI): domain Bacteria; kingdom Pseudomonadati; phylum Pseudomonadota; class Gammaproteobacteria; order Aeromonadales; family Aeromonadaceae; genus Aeromonas; species Aeromonas popoffii. Next base: position 3,522,769 of record NZ_CP149129.1, read on the forward strand.
AGTGGCCAGCTGGCCCCCCCGCCCCGTCCTTCCTTGCAACGTTCTCTTACTTGCCGACCACCAGGTCGCCCAAGTAGGGGAATACCATGACGTTGGCTACCGGTGCGATATCCACATTCTTCTTGGCGCCATAAGCTACGTTTTCCCAGTGAAGCGGCACATAAGTGGCATCTTCAACCAGCAATGCTTCAGCCTTTTTCAGCATCTCGGCACGCTTGGCCGGATCGGTCTCGGTGTTGGCATCCATCACCAGTTTGTCAACATCGGTGTTCGCGTTGCCTGCGCAGTTGTACTGGCCCATACCGGTCTTGGCATCTTTGGTAAAGGTCAGGAACTCAAACAGGTTGGCGCTATCTTCGGTATCCGAATGCCAGCCGATCAGCTGCATGTCAGCGGCGCACTTGTCAAACTCGGGCCAGTACTGAGCCACCGGCATGGTCTTCAGATCCACCTTGATGTTGATCTTGGCCAGCATGGCAGAGACCGCCTGGGCAATCTTGACGTCGTTGACGTAGCGAGCAGCCGGGGAGATAAAGCTCACCTTGAAGCCATTCTCGTAACCGGCTTCCTTCATCAGTGCTTTCGCTTTAGCCAAGTCATATTGAGGGGTCAGGGCTTCATTGTGACCAACATAGCCTTTCGGGCTCAGTTGACCAGCAGCTGTACCAAAACCCTTGTTGATCTTCTCAACGATACCTTCCTGGTTGATGGCGTAGTTGATTGCCTGACGCACACGCTTGTCTTTCAGGGCCGGGTTGGTGTTCTGGTTGAGCTCGATGATGATGATGCGGGTACCTGGCAGGCTTACCAGCTGGGTATCCTTACCATTTTTGACTCGCTCCAGATCGTTGGGGGCAACCGGATAGATAATATCCACATCGCCGCCCAGCAGGGCTGCAACACGGGTTGCATCTTCCTTGATCGGCACAACGGTCAGATTTTGGACGTTACCTTTGGAACTCTTGTCCCAGTAGTTAGCATTACGGACGTAATCAAGTTTCACACCTTGCTCGCGAAACTTGACGGCAAAGGGACCGGTGCCAGACACATTGGTCGAGGCGAAGGAACTGCCGTTTTTGACAATCTCAGCCTTGTCCTTACCATCGTTGGTTTTCCCGGTGTAGAACTTGGCGTCCATCGGGAAAAAATAGGTTGCTGTCTGTAGCACCAGTGGGAATGGCTTGGCAGTAATGAAGTCAACGGTGTGATCATCGATCTTCTTCACCTCAGTAATGGGCTCAAAGATCGCTTTGTAGTCGACAGAAGACTTCAAGCGGTCCATGGTCCACACCACATCATCGGCGGTGAACTCATTACCGGAGTGGAACTTGACCCCTTTACGCAAAAAGAAACGTATCGTCTTGTCATCGATGCGCTCATATTTCTCGGCAAGACGCGGCTCGAACTGCATGTCCTGGGTGTAACGCACCAAGGGATCAAACACCAGATGCGACATCTCCAGGGTCTGACCGGAGAGCTGCTCCTGCGGATCCATGGACGTTGCATCTGACGCTACACCGACTTTGATATCAGCAGCTGAGACACCGAAGGCGAAACCGGCGGCAACCAGCGCCAGGGCAATTTTGGACAATCCTTTATTCATCTTGTTCTCCATGCTTTTGGCTTTTTTATTGACAGACAAACCGGCGAGCTGGTGATTTCCTAGCTTGCGATTTCCAGCCCCTCGCGGGACATTCCCTTGAACTCCGGCATGAGGGAGATCAGCTTGCGGCTGTACTCATGCTCGGCATTGGTAAACAGTTTTTCGGTCTCGGCCACTTCCACCAGATGGCCATGCTGCATCACGCCGATGCGATCGCACATCTGGCGGATCACCGGCAGATCGTGGCTGATGAACAGCATGGTGAGCCCAAGCTCCTGCTGCAGATCCTTGAGCAGGTTAAGGATCTGTGCCTGTACCGACACATCCAGCGCCGAGGTCGGCTCGTCGCAGATGAGGAAGCGAGGCCGGGTCGCCAGGGCACGGGCGATGGAGATGCGCTGACGCTGACCACCGGAGAACTCGTGGGGATATTTGACCCCGGCACCACGACCGAGCCCCACATGATCGAGCAGGTCGTTGACTATGCCCTCGATCTGGCTCTCACTGCCCGCCAGCTTATGGAAGCGGATGGGCTCGGCGATGATGTCACGCACCTTCATGCGCGGATTCATCGAGGAGTAAGGGTTCTGGAATACCATCTGCATCTGGCGACGCAGGGGGCGGCGCTCACGCTCACTCTTGAGAGCGGTGAGATCGATCCCCTCGAAGAAAATCTTGCCGGTATCGGGCGGATAGAGGCCTGTAATGGCGCGGGCTATGGTGGATTTGCCGGAGCCCGACTCCCCAACCAGGCCGAAGGTCTCCCCTTCGAAGATCTCGAAACTGATGTTGTTGCAGGCACGCACGTACTGGCGACGACTCGGGAAGATGGAGTCCTTGGTGACGAACTTCAGATCCACGTTCTCCACCCGCAGCAGAGCCCCCTCATAGGTGCGCTCGTCCTGACTCTGGCCAAGCCAGTGGGTCTTGAGATCGATATTGGTATCCGGCGCACTGGCATCCTCGATATAGGAGACCAGCGGGAAACGTACCAGCTTGACGTCGGAGCGGGGCACTGCCGAGATGAGGCTGCGGGTATAAGGGTGATTGGGGTGACCCAGCACCTGTTCGGTGGTACCGAACTCCACCAGATCGCCACGGTACATCACAGCCACCTTGTCAGTGACGTTGGAAACCACCCCCATGTCGTGGGTCACCAGCATGCAGCCCACCTGACGCTCTTTGCAGAGGTTGCGGATGAGCTGGAGGATCTGATCCTGAATGGAGACGTCGAGGGCCGTGGTCGGTTCGTCGGCGATGATAAGCTCCGGATCGCACGACAGCGCAATGGCAATGACCACCCGCTGACGCATGCCGCCGGAGAACTGGTGTGGATACTGCTTGATTCGCAGCTCGGGCTGCGGGATCCCGACCGCCCCCATCAGCTCGAGCGCCTTGGCAAAGGCCGCGTCGCGAGAGAGCTCGGTATTGGCAAGAATGGTCTCCACCAGCTGCTGTTCAACCGTGAACAGCGGATTGAGGGAGGTCATGGGATCCTGGAAGATGAAGCCGATACGGGAACCACGGATGGCCCGCATCTCGTTCTGGCTCTTGCCAGAGATGAGTTCGCCGTTGAGATAGATGTCACCACGGGCGATACGCCCCGGCGGGCTCAGCAGATCGATGACGGCATTGCCTATGGTGGATTTACCGGCGCCAGATTCGCCCACCACGCCGACGATCTCCCCTTTTTCGACACACAAGGAGAGATCTTTGACTGCGGCCAGCACTCCATAGCGGGAGGGGTACTCGATCCGCAAGTTTTTCACTTCGAGCAAGGACATGTTTACCTCTGCGGGGGACATCCGTCCCAAAGAATTCGTCCGTAAATCGGCCGCAGATGCTGGCTGTGCCTGGAGTACTGATATTGAGTGCTTTTATGAGTAATAAACGCTCAATCCATGAGGCAGCGAAACCAGCGATCCGGGCGGGTTTTTTGCATTTTTTTGGAATAACCCGCGAGTAAGTTAGACGGTTTGACCGCGACTGTAAATGATCGGTTTATACAATTTCGCAATACGTTGCTCAGCCAACGGCCATCATAGCAGTCAAAAATAACGATTTTAGTCTCATAACAAGACTATGTGACTATTATCAGTACTTTTTACTGCTTTTAATTTCAACAAAGACGCAACAGACGGAAATAATCACTATTAGAACAATAGCATTAAGCTTCGAATGAGTAGTGAATATTTATGTGAAATGATTTTTTAACGGCAGCATATGCCGATGAATGAAAAATAAACAGAGCTATATAGGGGGAATGCCAGACTGGCGATCCCCCTTACGAGGAGAGTTACCCCAGCCAGTATGCCAGTAATTGCATACAAAACAGGGCGAACAAACCGGCGATGAGATCGTCCAGCATGATGCCGAGTCCACCGTGAATGCGCCGATCAAACCAGGAGATGGGCCAGGGTTTGCACACATCGAACAGGCGGAACAGCACGAAGCCGGCCAACACCCACTCCCAGCCAGCCGGAGCGGCAATCATGGTGACGCCAAAACCTATCACCTCGTCCCAGACGATGGCACCGTGATCCGGCATGCCGATGGCATCGGTAGCGCTCTGGCAGATGCGAATGCCCACCACGAATCCCACTGCCAGCAGGGCGATGAACCAGGGCGTTGCCAGACCACTCACCAGCAGATAGAGCGGGATAGCCGCCAGCGTCCCCATGGTGCCCGGCGCCTTGGGAGAGAGGCCCGAGCCAAACCCCACCGCCAGCAAGTGCAGCGGATTCTTCAGGTTCAGCCTTTTCAGCTCGGGTCTTATCATAAAAAAGGTCATGCGAAGTGATCCCACCCTTTCAGTTGCAGTTCGAGCCCTTGCTCGCCTCTCAGGTAGTCGATACCCGGCTCGCCTGCCACGATGCGACCGATGCGGGTGAACTTGACGCCACAGTTGGCCAGCGCCGTATCCAGCGCCCCACGATACTCCTGCGGCACGGTAAAGCAGAGCTCGTAGTCATCGCCACCGGCCAGCGCCAGTTGCCAGGCATCCTGCTCGGGCACCGCATCCTGCAGCACGGGCGACAGGGGCAGCAGATCGAGATCGATCTGGGCCCGCACGCCGGATGCCTTGAGGATATGGCCGAGATCCGAGGAAAGTCCATCTGAAAGATCCAGCGCACTGCTCGCCAGCCCGCGCAGGGCTTGCCCTGCCAGAATGCGGGGATGGGGGTGGTCAAGCCGTGGCAGCACGGCAGCCAGCTGGTTCTCGTTGAGACTGCGCTTACCCAGCAGATGGGAAAGCGCCAGGGCGGCATCTCCCAGGGTGCCGGTGACATAGATGCCGTCACCGACCTTGGCACCGCGGCGCATCAGGGCGCGACCGGCGGGGACGGATCCCTTCACCGAGACGGTGATGGAGAGCGGGCCACGGGTCATGTCCCCGCCCACCAGCGCCACGTTGTAGTATTCGGCCAGCTCGAGAAAACCCTCGGCAAACCCGGCGACCCAGGGTTCGTTGATGGCGGGCAGCGTCAGTGCCAGCGACACCCAGCGCGGCTCGGCGCCCATGGCGGCGAGGTCGGACAAATTGACCGCCAACGCCTTGTAGCCAAGATCCACCGGATCCATGTCGGGGAAGAAGTGAACGCCGCTCACTAGCGTATCCGTGCTCACCGCCAGCTGAGTATCGGCCGGCAGGGTCAGCAGGGCGCAGTCATCTCCGGGGCCCATCACCACGTCCTTGCGGGCGTGGGGGACCTTGAAGTACTTATCAATCAGCTCAAATTCACCCATACAGTAAAAAGCCAGCGGTTAGGCTGGCTCCTCTCTTAATGCTGACGGACAGCAGGATCAACGCTTGGCCAGCGTCTTGATCACCTTGTCCAGTACACCGTTGACAAACTTGTGGCTGTCATCGGCAGCAAAGGCCTTGGCCAACTCGATCGCTTCGTTGATCACCACGCGCGGCGGCACATCATCACGACGGGTCAGCTCATAGGTCGCCAGACGCAGGATCGCCTTGTCCACCATGTCCACTTCTTCCAGCGGACGAGAGAGGAAAGGAGAAAACACCTTGTCCAGCTCGTTGCAGTGGAGGGCTACCCCGAACAGCAGATCGCGAAAATAGTTCAGGTCCACACCCTTGGTGTCCTGATCTATCTTGAACTGCTCTTCGATGTCGCCCACGTTGGCCCTGGTCATCTGCCACTGGTAGATGGCCTGGGTGGCGCAATGGCGGGCTTTACGGCGCTCGGACGGTTTCAATGTACTTCTCCTCGTTACACGTCCAACTGTTTCAGGACGTTGATCATTTCGAGCGCGCTCAGTGCAGCCTCTGCACCCTTGTTACCCGCCTTGGTACCGGCGCGCTCGATGGCTTGTTCAATGTTTTCTGTGGTCAACACGCCGAAGGCAACCGGAATTTCATATTCCATCATTACCTGGGCCATGCCCTTGCTGCTCTCGCTTGCCACCAGCTCGAAGTGATAGGTGCCGCCACGGATGACAGTGCCCAGCGCGACTATGGCGTCGTATTGACCACTCTTGGCCAGCTTCTTGATAGCCAAGGGAATTTCGACGGCGCCCGGCACTCGTACCAGGGTAAGATTGCTGTCCTGGACTTGACCTTGACGCTTCAGTACGTCCACAGCACCGTCCACCAAGCTTTCGTTGATGAAGCTGTTGAAACGGGCAACGACAATAGCAACGCGCGCCTCAGGAGCGGCGATATTTCCTTCGATAACCTTCATTGGAAATCCTGTATCTGTGCAATCAAAAGGGGCCGGAGTCAAAAGTGCGCACATTCTAGCACAACAGACCCACGACAAAAACCACAGCCGCGATGGGCGGCCATGATCGCAATCTCATTCGGACGACGCGCTTATTCAGCGACGCATTCAACGACCTCCAGGCGGAAACCGCCTGAAGAGACGAGGGTATTTCTTGGACAAGTTCAGCCGCAGGCGCTGAGCCAGCTACCGAACCCGCTTATTCCCCGACATACTCCACCACTTCCAGGCCGAAACCGCCGAGGGCATGGTATTTCTTCGGCGAGCTCAACAGCCGCATCTTGCCAACCCCCAGCGTCTTGAGGATCTGGGAACCCACGCCGACCCGACGCGATGTGCCTTGCCACTTGGCCCCTTCCGGTGCCAGCCCCTTGTCAGCGGCTTCAAAGCCCTTGACCCGGGCCAGCAGCTCCTCGCCATGGGATTCCGCCCCCAGAATCACCAGCACCCCGCCCTCACTGGCGATGCGGGCCATGGATTTGGGCAGCGGCCAGCTACGGGCTGCGTGACGGTCGGTCAGCAGCAGATCGCTCAGCACATCGTGCAGATGCACCCGCACCAGCGTCGGCTGGTCGGCCTGAATCTCACCCTTTTTCAGGGCAAAGTGCACCTGATTGTCGATAGTATCGCGGAAGGTGATGAGATCGAACTCGCCGTATTCGGTAGGCAGCTTGCACTCGGCCACTTTCTCGACCGTGGTCTCGTGCTGGTTGCGGTATTCGATAAGGTCGGCAATGGTGCCAAGCTTGATGCCGTGCTGCTCGGCGAAGATCTCCAAGTCAGGACGGCGCGCCATGGAGCCATCCTCGTTGAGGATCTCGACGATGACGGAAGCCGCCTCGTAACCGGCCAGCCGGGCCAGATCGCAGCCCGCCTCGGTGTGACCGGCACGGGTCAGCACACCGCCATCCTGCGCCATCAGCGGGAAGATGTGGCCCGGCTGCACCAGATCGGCTGCCTTGGCATTGGGGGCAACCGCTGCCTGTACTGTGACGGCGCGATCAGCGGCGGAGATGCCGGTAGTCACCCCTTCGGCCGCTTCTATAGTGACGGTGAAGGCGGTGGAGAACTGGGCATTGTTGCGATCTACCATCAGCGGCAGCGCCAACTGCTTGCAGCGATCCCGGGTCAGGGTCAGGCAAATGAGACCACGGCCGTAACGGGCCATGAAGTTGATATCCTCCGGGCGGACACAGGAGGCGGCCATGATGAGGTCCCCTTCGTTCTCCCTGTCTTCGTCATCCATCAGGATCACCATCTTGCCAGCCTTGATATCGGCAATGATTTCCTGGGTTGTGCTCAGCGCCATAGGCTACTCCATCAACATGCTTCTGGGATTGAGCCTGCCGGCTCGGCTTGATACGGGATTATGTTGCTCTAGATGGGGGCACAAGGCCCCATTTCAATCGGAGCGGGATCACAGAAAGCGGTTTTCCCGCGGCATAGGCCGTTACAGGAAGCCGGACTGGGCCAGCTTTTCCAACGTCAGGGACGATGATGCACTGTCATGGGCCTTGCCTTGCATCAGGCGCTCCAGATAGCGAGCTATCTGATCCACCTCGAGATTCACGCGATGACCCGGTTTCCAGCGGGCGATGGTGGTCTCTTGCGCCGTGTGGGGCACTATCGTCAGGCGGAACACGTCCCCCTGCACGGCATTGACCGTCAGGCTGATGCCATCCACCGCAATCGAGCCTTTCTCGGCGATGTAGCGGGAGAGCTCGCCCGGCGCCTTGATCCAGTATTCGATGGCGCGGCCACTGCTGGACTTGCTCTTCACCTCCCCCACCCCGTCCACATGACCGGAGACCAGATGACCGCCCAAGCGGGAGGTCGGCATCAGCGCCTTCTCCAGATTGACGGGATCGCCCACCTTGGCCTTGGCAAAGCCGGTGCGCGACAGGGTCTCCAGCGACACGTCGGCGGTATAGCGCTGGTCACCCAGCGCAACCACGGTGAGGCAGACGCCGTTGGTGGCGATGGAGTCACCCAGTTTGACATCGCTGAAATCGAGGCTAGGTGCGTGCACAGTGAGGGCCATATCCTCGCCTTGGCGACGCAGCTCGGTCAGGGTGCCCACCGCTTCGATAATTCCGGTAAACATGCAGATCACCTTGCTGATGACGGGGCCACACTGGCCCCCGATAAACATTGAGAAATCAGGCTATTTTCGCCGTGATGCGAATGTCCTGCCCCACCAGCCGCACATCCTTGATGTTGAGCTTGGGCGCCTGGAACAGCCGGGTGAGTTCGGGCAGATGGAACAGGCCACGCCCTTCATCCCCCATCAGTCTTGGCGCCTGGTAGAGCACCAGCTCATCCACCAGCCCCTTGTTCAGCAGGGCGCCACACAGCCGCGGCCCTGCCTCCACCAGCACGGAGTTGATGTGCTGCTTGGCCAGCAGCATAAAGAGGCTGACCAGATCCAACTTGCCGTCCAGCAGCGGCAGCTCCAGTTGCTGCACCCAGGCCGGCCAGTCGCCGGTAGCCTTGTGGCGGGCCAGCAAGACCGGGCCTGTGCTCTGGAACAGGGGCAAGTCCGGGGTGAGCCGGTTTTGCGAGTCGACGATGACGCGCAGCGGCTGGCGCAGGGTCTCTTTGGGATAGCTGGCCTTGACCGAGGGGGGCAGCTCGTCCCAACGCACGGTCAGCGAGGCGCCATCGGCCAGCACCGTCTCGGCGCTGGAGAGCACCGCATCGTGACGGGCCCGCAGCCGCTGTACATCGGCACGGGCCAGGGGACCCGTTATCCACTGACTCTCGCCGCTTGCCATGGCGGTGCGACCATCCAGGCTGGCGCCGAGCTTGACCGTCACCTGTGGGAAGGCGGTGCGCATCCGTTTGAAAAAGCCCGGATTGAGTGCCTCGGCCTCGGCACTGAGCAGGCCGAAGTCGGTCTTGATACCGGCCTCAGACAACATGCGCAGCCCGCGTCCGCCCACCTCGGGATTGGGATCGACCATGGCGGCAACCACCCGGGTCACCCCGGCCTTGATCAGCGCCTCAGCGCAGGGCGGGGTACGGCCATGGTGGGAACAAGGCTCCAGGGTCACATAGGCGGTGGCGCCACGGGCCTGTTCACCGGCGGCATGCAGGGCATAGACCTCGGCATGGGGCTCGCCGGCACGCTTGTGCCACCCCTCACCGACCACCACGCCAGCTTTCACCAACACGGCACCGACACAAGGGTTGGGCGCCGTGGTATAGCGGCCACGGCGGGCCAGTTCGAGGGCCCGACTCATCCATTGGTAATCATCTTGACTAAACATCTGGGCTCCCGTTCAAAGCGATAAAATGGGCGTTGCAGGTTCGATTAGCGCATCGTAATCGGACGTTGGGGAAGCTTGTTTCTCCAACTTGGCGAGCTGTTCTACTTCTCCAGCTTGGCGATCTCTTCACCAAATTCACGAATGTCTTCGAAGCTGCGATAGACGGAAGCGAAGCGGATGTAGGCAACCTTGTCCAGACTCTTGAGCTCGTCCATCACCAGATTACCCACCAGCTGGGAGGCGACTTCGCGCTCACCGGTGGCCCGCAGGCAGGACTTGATGTGATTGACCCCCTTCTCGATGGCCTCCATGCTCACCGGCCGCTTCTCCAGTGCACGCAGTATACCGGCACGCAGCTTGTCTTCATTGAAGGGTTCACGGGAGCCGTTGGACTTGATGACACGGGGCATCACCAGCTCGGCCATCTCGAAGGTGGTGAAACGCTCGTGGCAGAGCAGACACTCACGACGGCGGCGCACCTGATGGCCTTCTGCCACCAGACGGGAATCGATCACCTTGGTATCAACGGCACTACAGAAAGGGCAATGCATCTGACCTCCGGCGTTAACTGAAAAGGCACCTGCCCCGCAGGGTCAGGATCTTGGTCGGCCAGTGTAGCACGGCCATTGAAAGCCGGTAAAAGCCCAGAAAAACAATATGTCACCGCAGATGCACTTTAACCGTATCAGCACGTGCGCAGCGCTTCTATGGCCGCCACTGGCAACCAGAGCACTGTATTTGCATCACCCTCGATCAGCGCAACAATGGCCTCTCTCGGGCCTGCTTGCCATGCCTCAGTCCCATAGAATGCCGCCTGAGAGCGGTTCAGATGCTCAAGGTCATCGTAGGCACGCATCAGAAAATAGGCGTCCGGATCATGCAAGGAGGGGCCATGGCTCACCACATCCATCCCCCAGGCAAGGTGCAAGGGCTGACTCTGCTCGGTGACCAGCCGATGAAAAGCCGCACGGCTCCCGGCCTTGAGCCGATAGCTCCGGATCTCCAGCACTCGCTTCATCACGCTTTCTCCTGCTAAAAATGGTGTAAAAAGGCCCATACAGCACCATTCGATCGGCCAGAGGCTCAATCGTCATAAGGCAAGGTGTCGGGATCACACCCAGTGTGATCGGGCGCCGGATCCTGCACAAACTGCACGGCATCGATATGGGTGTGGCCCTGCATCAAGGCCTTGCTCACCCTGTGCATGCCATCCATGACCCGTCCCGCACTGTCCAGAATGATGGGATAGGCGAGATCGGCGGCCAGCATCAGCTGACAGTGCTCTATGATGCTGCGCACCGTGGGTCTGGCCTCGCCGTATCCATACCAGTGCTCAAAATCCAGTTCGGCAATCTGTGCCAGCGGCACAGCTTGCACCGGCAGCCCGCGGCTCCGCCGTACCAGACGGCGCACATCCCATGCCAGTAACCCCTCGGGACTATCGCGAAAATGGTACTGGGCACGGATGGACAAGATCAGATCCTCATCTGTACTCGCGCGCTCGCCTGACATGCTGCCTCCTCTGTCTGCTGAACGAACTCGGCGCCCGTAGCGGGGCCGAAACAGAAAAAACAATGCCACCCGAAGGTGGCATTGGCCTCAAACCGGATTAACGCCGTTATCAGGCATAAACCGGGAAACGACGGCAGATGTCCAGCACCTGCTCACGTACGGTGGCCAGCACGGCATCGTTGTCGTGGTTGTCCAGCACGTCGCAGATCCAGTTGGTCAGCTGGATGGACTCGGCTTCCTTGAAACCACGGCGGGTGATGGCCGGAGTACCGATACGCACACCCGAGGTGACGAACGGGGAGCGCGGGTCGTTAGGAACGGAGTTCTTGTTGACCGTGATGTTGGCCTTACCAAGGGCGGCATCGGCCTCTTTACCGGTCAGCTCGCGACCAATCAAGTCCACCAGCATCAGGTGGTTGTCGGTACCGCCGGAGACAATCTTGTAACCACGCTCGATAAAGGTCGCGGCCATGGCCTTGGCGTTTTTGACCACCTGAGCCTGATAGGTCTTGAACTCGGGCTCCAGCGCCTCTTTGAAGGCCACGGCTTTACCGGCGATGACGTGCATCAGCGGGCCACCCTGGCCGCCCGGGAAGACAGCGGAGTTCAGCTTCTTGTAGAGATCTTCATCGTCAGCGGCGGAGAGGATCAGACCACCACGGGGACCGGCCAGGGTCTTGTGGGTGGTGGAGGTGACCACGTGAGCGTGGGGCACCGGGTTCGGGTAGACGCCAGCGGCAATCAGACCGGCCACGTGCGCCATGTCGACGAACAGCCAAGCACCGATTTTGTCAGCGATTTCACGCATGCGGGCCCAGTCAACGATACCGGAGTAGGCGGAGAAGCCACCGATCATCATCTTCGGCTTGTGCTCAACGGCCAGACGTTCCATTTCGTCATAGTCAATCTTGCCGGACTCATCGATACCGTAAGGGATGATGTTGTACAGCTTGCCGGAGAAGTTCACCGGGGAGCCGTGGGTCAGGTGACCACCGTGGGCCAGGTTCATGCCCAGCACGGTATCGCCCGGCTGCAGCAGCGCCATATAGACGGCGCTGTTGGCCTGGGAGCCGGAGTGCGGCTGCACGTTGGCGTAAGTGGCACCAAACAGTTCCTTGGCGCGCTCGATGGCCAGGGTTTCGACCACATCGACATACTCGCAACCACCGTAGTAGCGCTTGGCCGGATAGCCTTCGGCATACTTGTTGGTCAGCTGGGAGCCCTGGGCTTCCATGACGCGGGGGCTGGTGTAGTTCTCAGACGCGATCAGCTCGATATGCTCTTCCTGACGACGGGTCTCGTCTGTGATGGCCTGCCACAGCTGGGGATCATAGCCTGCGATGGTCATGTCACGTTTCAACATCCGTTTATCTCCTGAAAATCGTTTGCGCGTTAGGTGAAGTGGGCAGCGGCATTGTAACGTGAGCGAGATCAAAGAGACAGTCCAACCACCCAAAAATTTGTTTAAACAATGTAAAATGTGTCGCAAATATCGAGGCCCGCGTCGCCCCCCAATCCTCCGCCAGCGTGCCTGCCAAGGCGCTCGTTCCCATGCCTTCTTCCTTGCTGTTCACTACCCCACACCCCAGACAACAGCCACAAACGCAGACAAAAAATAGAAAAAACCAGAACCGGATCATAGATATAGCGATTATTAATAGATAACATCTTTGCGTGACGCAGTGGTTGCCCAGCCAAGATGGAGGCAAAAAATGCCGCGCAAGGCGTTCACCCTTCGCCAGCACACCTGCCGACCAAGGGTGGGTAGGGACGACCGTTTGGCTGAACCGCCCAGCCATCGCTGGCCACCCCATTGCAACACCATGTTCCCGACCCGCTTCCGCCTCGCTCTTTCTTCTCTGCACCGGCTCAACACGGGAGTACGCCATGATGGATAACCTGATGCTTTTTCTGATCATATCGGTATTCGCTGTTTTCTATTGGGTCTACTATACCGGCAGTCGCAAGAGCCCCTTTACCTATCAGTGGGAGGCCTTGCCCACCTGGGAGCAGTATCTGGCCGCCCATCCGGAGGCCGTCGATGGCGATATCATCTTCTGCATTCATTGCGGCCATCATGAACAACTGGACGTCGGCCTGCTGCATCAGACCGATTTTCGGCGCCAGCATATCTGCGTCCGTTGCAAGCAGGCGCTCTACCGCGAAGAGCGCTGATCCATCAATCAAGGAACCGCAAGATGACACTATTGACCGCCAGCTGCCTGTGTGGCGCCGTGGCCCTGAGCCTGCCCGACCAGTTCGACTACCTGGGCAACTGCCACTGCTCCGAGTGCCGCAAGTTCTCCGGTGCCGATTACGCCCCGGTCGGCGGGCTGGACGGTGACAAGGTCACGGTCACCCGTGGCGAAGAGGCCATCAGCCGCTTTCAGAAATCCCCCGAGACCACCCTCGCTTTCTGCCGCCACTGCGGCTCCAGTCTGTTCAGCCAGAAGCAAAGCAGCGGCAAGCTGAACCTGCGCCTCGGCATTCTCAACGAGGCGCCGACCCAACGACCCGGTTTCCACATCTTCGTCGGATCCAGGGCGCCCTGGCACGAGATCTGTGATGCGCTGCCGCAGTTCGAGGCCCGCCCCACCGTCTGACGTCGTTACCAACATGCCCTGAAAACGTCGCCTCCGGCGGCGTTTTTGCTGGCCTGTTCGGCGAATTGTCACCTATGGGTTAACTTTTCTGCCAAAGCCGTTAGAATCGGTTTCACTCTGTTTCCCGCTTGCCATCCACGGAGGAAAAATGCAGGAATTTCTGGCCACTAGCGAACGTCGGGCCGAACTGTACTGGTGGTTTGCCACCCTGTTTAGCGCCGAGCTCAGTGATGAACAGATCGCCGAATACGACAGCTACGATGTGCGAAGCTTCCTGAAGAGCCTCTCCACGCTGGATCCCATGCGCCCGGCCGTCACCGAACTCAACGAGGCCATCGCCCGCCTGCTGGTGCGCCCGGATCGGGCCCGAGCCCTGACCGCCGATTTCAAGGCGCTGTTTCTGGCCGACCCGGCCGTTCAGCCTTATGAATCCGCCCATCTGACGGTGGCATCCCTGGTGCGCATGCAAGAACGACTGGCACGGCTCGCCATCGACGTCGGTGCCAAGTACCCGCAGCCGGTCGATCATCTGGGCGTCGAACTTGATCTGATGGGCAATCTCATCATACGCGCCGCCGAAGCCGCCAGTGCCGATCAGCGTGAACGGTGGCTCGGCGAGCAAGAAGCGTTGTTGCACACTCATCTGCTGGCCTGGTTCCCCCTTTTTGAGGCCACCTGCCGCGCCGCCGATCCATTCGGCTTCTATGGCGCCAGCGCCCGCCTGCTGGGGGTATTCCTCACCATGGATGCCAACTACCTCAGCCTGGTCAAACCGGCCCGTTCCGCCGACTGAGCCGATGAAAACAGCCCTGTTACTGATCGCCTGCTGGCTGCTGGCCCTGATCCCGCAGGAGCAGGGTCTGACCCCCTTGATCAGCCTGCTGTTCAATCCGGATAGAGAGATCTACGGCACGGCACAGCTCACCGGCTTTGGCGGCATACTGCTGACCCTCTATCTCGCCAATCTGGGGGTGGAAGTGGTGCTGCGCCGTCGTTTTCAGATAGCGGGCATGCTCACCCTGCTGGTCGCCTGGATAGACTTCATCAACGCCAGCGGCAGCGAGGCCCACTGGCTGCTGTTACTCGCCCTCTCCCTGCCCTTCCAAGTGCTAGGCCTGCTGGTGCTGGTGCGCGGCATTCAGGCATTCGGCCGCCAGAAGGGCTGAAGAACCGCCAAAAGTATTACAAATCATGACAGCCGGATCCGAAGATCCCCCGCTATCGCAAGGCGGGTGTGACGAACGACGGTAACATCCGCTTACATTCAGCTCCCATTCAGTTTTGTTGCAACCGTTATAGTGCCGCTCCTTTTCCACCGATACAGGAGCAACCCCATGCCTCCACAGGACTCACGCATCACGGGTCTCGACCTGTTGCGAGGGCTCGTCATCTTCATGGCCGTCTTCGAACACTACACCGGCTACCTCAACTACTGGTATATCGACTTCTTCAACCGGGAACAGGCCCTGTGGGACAGCTTCTATCTGTCGCACAAGGCCATGGCTGGCCATCTGCTGCCCATGGATCACACCACGGCACAGGTCTCGGCCTGGCTCATTCCCTGGGTGAGCCAGATCTATCTGGCCCTGGCGGCCTTCAACCTGAGCCGTCGCGATCAAGCCAGCTTCAAACCGCAGCTGGCCGGCAAGCTGGTGCTGTTTGCCAGCATCATTCTGGTGCTCTATGTCGAGGGACTGGTCATAGCCCCCAACTTCGGCGAGGCCATCTCTTTCTATCCGGTCATGCTGTGGATGTGCCTGCTGGCGCTCTTCTCGCTGGTCTACGCCTGGTTCGGTATGCGCGGCATGCTGCTGCTGACCCTGCTCAGCCTGCTGCTGGATCAACTCGGCGTGCAGACCCTGCTCGGCCACATCGACAGCTGGATGAAGCTGCATGTGCACCCTGACTATGAGCTCGATGCCCGCCTCGATCTCTTCATGGCCAGCGGTTGCTTCGGCTTCCTGTATGGCTGGTGCTGGCATCAGCGTCCCCAGTGGCGGGATCGCCTCAACGGCCTGGTGCTCACCCTCTCTCTCATCGCCCTCGCTGTTTACCTTGTGTTTGGCGAACGCAGCTCCGTCGAACTCAACGACATCTATGCCAACGAGCATGAGCTGGCGATGGACATGACCGGCCGCGCCGGGATCTGGGGTATGGAGTTTCTGGTGATCGGTGTCGTGCTCTGGTTGCATCAGCGCAACATCCGCCTGTGCTGGCGCCCGCTCAACTGGATAGGCATGTATTCGCTGACCGTTTTCATCTTCCACAAGAGCATCTTCGTGCACCTGTGGGGCCCCTTGCTGCTGTGGTGGACCGCTCGCCAGGGCACCATATTGCCCAACAGCTTCGGCCTCATCATGGCACTCAGTGCCACCAGCGTGTTTCTTATCTACGCCTTCCAGCGCTCCGGTATCATCTGCCACCTGATGGGCATGCATCAAGACAGAGACTGGCTGCGGCTCTATGGCAAGTAGCCGTCGCTGGCTACTACTGGCCCCGGCCCTCGCATTGCCCCTGTCAGCCAAGGAGCCGGACAACCTGTGGCAAGTGGGCAGCCAGTGGCAGCTCGGCAGCAATCAGGCCGGGGGCAGTGCCGACGCCAGCATGCAGCTCTGGCTCACCCATGAACGGGAGACCCTGGTTGGCCTGATCTTTGCCGATGGACAGAGTGCGGGACTGGCCTTGCCGCTCTACCAAAAGAGCTTCCTCGCCGTGGGGGTCAGCACCATGCAGGTGGTCGATCGCACTCGTTTCAGCGCGCTCTGGCGCCTCGGCTGGCAGTTGGATGAGGATCATCAGCTGACCCTGGGCCAGCTCTACGATGTCACCGGTCGCTATGGCCAGATCTGGTATATGGAGCACAGCCTGCCGCTGCCGGCCGCCCTCTCCCTCAACCTCTGGCTAACGCGGGGCAGTCAGGCTCACATGGCAGCTTATGATGCCAACTCGGGTTGGCGGGACTGGGGGCTCACGCTCGAGCGCAGCTGGGCCTGGCAGCAGTGGCGACTGGGCACTGAGCTAGGGGCCAAGCAGTGGCTGATCAAGGAGCATGACTGGCAGCCGGTGGTGAGCCTGACCCTGAGCTATCGCTTCCACTGGTAGCGCCCCCACCACTCCACCTTTGATAAACCAACCCCTGAACACGTCAGGCACCAGAGAGGGGGCAAATACAGCCCCTCTCTCTTCCCTCCAAAGCGCTTCATGCCATACTGATAACACCTTAAATGACAATAAAGTCAATTCAGGAACCATCATGTGCGAAGAGACATCCGAATTCATGCCTGCCTCACCAAAAACAGGTCATATGAATCCAAATGAACTGCAGCAACTGTTCGAGCTGGCACCGTTTGGCATAGGTGTGTTCGACCGCCATTTTCGCTGCCGCAGCGTCAATCAGACACTCGCCGATATCAACGGCCTCTCCCGTGAGGATCACTACGGCAAATACTTGCGTGAGATATTGCCGACTCTGGCGCCAGTACTGGAACCCCTGTTCCAGCAGATCATCAGCAGCAGCGTCCCCCAGGTGACGCTGAGCCTGAGTGGTCAGACAAAGGCGCATCAGGGCCAGCAACGGCACTGGCAGGCCATTTACAGCCCCATGCGGGATGAGCAGGGCACACCTGACGGCATCCTGACCATAGTGCGGGATGTGACCGAGCTGGTCGAGGCGCAGCAACGGCTGCAACTGGCCATGAGCGCCGGCCAAGTCGGGGTCTGGGAGTGGTATGTGGCAGAGGATCGGCTGCAATTTGATGGCCAGGTTGAACGTCTGCTCGGGACGCAGGCCCATCAGTTTGAAGGGGGAATGGATCAGTTCATCAAGCGCTTCGACCCGGTCTCGGGGGAGCAACTCAGATCGGCGCTCAAAGGCACGGCCCCCCTTCATCTGACCTTGAGCTATCTGGGGCCCGATCAGGTGCGGGGCTGGATCGATCTTCACACCCTTCACGTGGCGACCCCCGACAGTTTGGGGCACCGCATCATGGGGGTGATCCACAACGCGACCGATCGTTGCATTCAGGAAGACCAGCTGCGCCAGGCCAATGTGGTATTCGAAACCACGGCCGAGGGCATCATCATCATGGATGGCCAGCGCCAGATCATCTCGGTCAACCCGGCCTTCTGCAACATGACCCAATATGAAGCGAACGAGGTCGTGGGCAAGTCGCCGGAATCCATCATGCATCCGCGCAGCCATACCGGTATCGACTACCCCTGGCATACCCTGCAGCCCGGCAGCCATGCCTGGCACGGGGAGATGATATGCCTGCGCAAGGATGGCGGCTACTTCACCTCCTGGCAGCACGTCAGCGCGCTCTACGACAATCGCCACAACATCACCCACTACGTGATCGCCTTCTCCGACATCAGCGCCATCCGCAAGGCCGAGGCACAGCTCAATCACCTCGCCTATCACGATCCCCTGACCGAGCTCGGCAACCGCAACCTGTTGCAGGAGCGGCTCGAACTGGAGATCAAGACAGCCCAGCTCAACCGGCAGCGACTCGCCCTGCTGTTCATCGACCTGGACGGCTTTAAGCTAATCAATGACAACCTGGGCCACAGGGCGGGGGATCAGCTGCTCAAGCTGCTGGCCGAACGCATCCGCCTCTGCCTGCACCACAACGACGTTGCCACCCGGCTCGGTGGAGATGAATTCCTGGTGCTGATCCCCTATTTCGAGCAGCAGGAAGAGCTGGAACGGCTTGCCGATCAGCTGCTGGCCCGCCTGCGCGAGCCGGTCGAGCTGGCACACGAGCAGGTCGCCGTCTCCGCCAGCATCGGCATAGCCCTCTACCCTGAACACGCCCAGAACCCGGATGCCCTGGTCAGCGCCGCCGACAACGCCATGTATGAGGCCAAGAGCCGGGGCCGCAACGGCTATCTGTTCTACACCCCCGACATGGCCGAGCAGCTCCGTGAGCGAATGAGCATGGAGCAGGGACTGATCAAGGCCATAGAACAGCATCAGCTCTGCATCATGTACCAGCCACTGACGGACCTGAACAGCAACCGCCTGAGCGGGCTGGAGGCTCTACTGCGCTGGCAACATCCCAACGAGGGCATGATAGCCCCCGCTCGCTTCATCCCGGTGGCCGAGGAGTGCGGTCTGATAGAGCAGATTGGGGAGTGGGTGATGCGCACCGCCTGTCAGCAGGGGCAGACGTGGCTGGCGGCTGGCCTGGCGGTACCACGGCTCTCGGTCAATGTCTCGGTGCGGGAGATGCGTACTCCTGGCTATGTGGAACGGGTCGCCGCCATTCTGGCGGAAACAGGTTTCCCGCCGGATCGGCTGGAGATAGAGGTCACAGAGAGCATCATACAGCGGGTTGATCAGAGCATGCAGCTGTTCACCCGCCTGAAGGCGCTGGGGGGTGCAGATCGCCATCGACGACTTCGGGACCGGCTTCTCATCCCTGAGCCTGCTGAAAAGCCTGCCCATCGATCGCATCAAGATAGACCGCACCTTCGTGCAGGCCCTACCGGATGACAAACACAGCCGGGAGTTGTGCCGTACCATCATCAACCTGGCAGACAGCCTGAACATGGCGGTCACCGCCGAGGGGATCGAAACCCAGGCTCAGCGCCAGTTTCTGCAATCCCTGCACTGCCAGGAGGGACAGGGCTATCTGTTCAGCCATCCCTTGACCGAGCCCCATCTGGCCGCTCAACTGGCCCCCAGCAAGGGGGTTTGGTGTTGACCTGGGATAGAACCGGGCACATCACTTATTCGTTGAACGTCAACCCTAACTCTGTATCCCAAACCTCACTACGAGCCTGATGCGAATCAGCCAGCAAGGCATCCTGAGGGTAACGTAAGTCGGGCTGTCGAAGCGTCACTGTCACCGGGGGCTTGCGCGCCAGAAATGCATTGCCCATCTGATCGGCAATACGCTCCCGCACTGCTGGCGAGCCGCCCTGCTCGCGAGTCACGGGGAACTCTTTGGGCTGGGGAGCAGCAAGCGCGGTTTCATCAACCAGCGTAGAGGCATCGGACTGCCAGAGGGCGGTGCAAAGGAGCAGGGACAACATAGCTATCTCCATCGATAAAACCGATGTTTTTACGCTATCACCGATGAGTTGTCACGAATGGCACTGTAAGTAACTGTTTCCATCTATCCAAAAGTCTAATTGCCCTCCCTCGCCAAAGGTATAAGTTGTTACTTAATCATTACAAGAATGTATTAAAAGGAGTGACACATGAGCGAGAGCAAGGTCTACCCGATCAAGGCCCACATCAGCAAGGACGCCCTGTTGGACAAGGCAGGCTACGAGGCCATGTACCAGGCCTCGGTGCAGGATCCGGATGCCTTCTGGGGTGAGCAGGGAAAGATCCTCGACTGGATCAAGCCCTATACCAAGGTCAAGAACACCTCCTACGACCCGGGCCACGTCTCCATCAAGTGGTATGAAGATGGCCTGCTCAACGTCTCGGCCAACTGCCTGGATCGCCATTTGGCACAGCGCGGTGACAAGGTCGCCATCATCTGGGAAGGGGACAACCCCGCCGAAGATCGCAAGCTGACCTACCGCGAACTGCACAGCGAAGTGTGCAAGTTTGCCAACGTCTTGAAAGCACAGGGTGTACATCGTGGTGACGTGGTCTGCCTCTATATGCCCATGGTGCCGGAAGCCGCCATCGCCATGCTGGCCTGTACCCGTATCGGCGCCGTGCACAGCATCGTCTTCGGCGGCTTCTCGCCGGAGGCCCTGGCCGGTCGCATCATCGACTCCGGCTCCTCCATCGTCATCACGGCCGACGAGGGGCTGCGCGGCGGCCGCCCGGTCCCGCTCAAGAAGAATGTGGATGAAGCGCTCACCAACCCGGATACCCAGGTCAGCAAGGTGATAGTGCTCAAGCGCACCGGCGGCAAGGTCGCCTGGCATGGCCACAGGGACATCTGGTGGCACGAAGCCATCGCGACCGTCAGCGCCGACTGCCCGCCCGAAGCCATGGGTGCCGAAGATCCCCTGTTCGTCCTCTACACTTCAGGCTCGACCGGCAAGCCCAAGGGCGTGTTGCACACCACAGGCGGCTATCTGGTCTATGCCACCCTCACCTTCAAGTACATCTTTGACTACCACGAGGAGGACATCTACTGGTGTACCGCCGACGTGGGCTGGGTCACGGGCCACTCCTATCTGGTCTACGGGCCGCTCGCCAACGGCGCCACCACCATCATGTTCGAAGGGGTGCCCAACTACCCGGCCACCAACCGTATGAGCCAGGTGGTGGACAAGCACCAGGTCTCCATCCTCTACACGGCACCGACGGCGATCCGCGCGCTCATGGCCAAGGGCCGGGATGCGGTCGAGGGCACCTCTCGCCAGAGCCTGCGCATCATGGGCTCCGTGGGTGAACCCATTAACCCGGAAGCCTGGGAGTGGTACTACCGCACCATAGGCGAGGAGCGCTGCCCCATCGTCGATACCTGGTGGCAGACCGAAACCGGTGGCATCCTCATCAGCCCGCTGCCCGGCGTCACCGATCTCAAGCCAGGCTCAGCCACTCGTCCCTTCTTCGGTGTGCAGCCAGCGCTGGTAGACAACATGGGCGAGCCGCTGGAGGGGGCCACCGAGGGCAATCTGGTGATCTCCGACTCCTGGCCGGGTCAGATGCGCACCGTGTTCGGCGATCACGAGCGCTTCGAGCAGACCTACTTCTCGACCTTCCCAGGTCGTTACTTTACCGGCGACGGCGCCCGTCGCGATGAGGATGGTTACTACTGGATCACGGGGCGAGTGGATGATGTACTGAACGTCTCGGGACACCGCATGGGCACAGCCGAAATTGAATCGGCGCTGGTCTCCCATCCCAAAATTGCCGAAGCGGCTGTGGTGGGGGTGCCTCACGAGATCAAGGGTCAGGGCATCTACGCCTATGTCACCCTGATCGCCGGGGAAGAGCCGAGCCGCGAGCTGCACAAAGAGGTGAAGGAGTGGGTCCGCAAGGAGATTGGCGCCATCGCCACCCCGGATGTGATCCACTGGGCCGAGGGACTGCCCAAGACCCGTTCCGGCAAGATCATGCGCCGAATTCTGCGCAAGATTGCCACCGGCGAAACCGATAGCCTGGGGGATATCTCCACCCTGGCGGATCCGGGTGTAGTGGACAAGCTCATTCGCGAGAAGTCGGAAGCCGCATGATCATGCGCACCATAATGCAGCGCAAGATTGCCGCCGGCGAAACCGATAGCCTGGGGGATATCTCCACCCTGGCGGTTTCTGATGTGGCGGACAAACTCATCCGCGAGCAATCCTAAGCGGCCTGATCCCGCCCCTTCTCAGCCCCCAAAGCCGGCCCAGTGCCGGCTTTGTCGTCTCTGCTACCGAGCCATTGAATAGCGAGCTGAATAGTTCAAAAAACAGACAGATGTAGAGATTAGACCAGTAAAATGCTGCTAATTTTCACGAAATCAATATAATTGCGAAATCTGTGTACCAGTGCACACCGAATTGCGCAGAAAATGGCTAGATTTCTGGTAGTCCACAAGATAGCGGATAGATAGCAGCATTATCATCGAGGATGTACTCAATATGTCGCAAAATCACCGTATTCTCCTGCTCAACGGGCCGAACCTGAACCTGCTGGGCAAACGGGAACCGGGCATCTACGGCAGCAAGACGCTCGACGAGATCGTTGCCGATCTGACGCACAACGCCAGCGAACTCGGGGTCACACTGGAACACCTGCAATCCAACGCCGAACATGAGTTGGTCAGCCGCATTCACCAGGCCATGGGCCAGGTGGATTTTATCATCATCAATCCGGCAGCCTTCACCCATACCAGTGTCGCCATCCGCGATGCACTGCTGGGTGTGGCCATCCCCTTTATCGAGGTTCACCTGTCAAACGTCCATGCCAGGGAGCCCTTCCGTCATCACTCCTATCTGTCTGATGTCGCCAGGGGGGTGATCTGCGGGCTGGGTGCCGATGGCTACCAATTCGCTTTAACCGCGGCCGTGCATCAGTTGCGCGCGGCTTGATAATCACTGATCAGATAAAGAAGAAAGAGAATGCTAATGGATATCCGCAAAATCAAGAAGCTGATTGAACTGGTTGAAGAGTCCGGCATCGCCGAACTGGAGATCTCCGAGGGTGAAGAGTCCGTTCGCATCAGCCGCAACTTCTCCGGTCAGGTGACCACCGCCATGCCGCAGATGATGATGCAGCCAGCCATGGCCCCTGCCGCCGCACCGGCCGCAGCCGCCACAGCACCGACCGCCGATGCGGCCGCGCCGAGCGGCCATCTGATGCGCTCCCCCATGGTGGGCTCCTTCTATCGCTCCTCCAGCCCGGAAGCCAAACCGTTCGCGGAAGTGGGTCAGCACGTCAATGTTGGCGATACCCTGTGCATCGTCGAAGCCATGAAAATGATGAACCAAATCGAGTCTGACAAGGCCGGCGTGATCAAAGCGATCCTGGTTGAAAATGGTCAGGCCGTCGAATTTGACGAGCCGCTGTTCATCATCGAATAAGGGAAATTGCCACCCATGTTGGACAAAGTAGTCATCGCCAACCGCGGTGAAATTGCCCTGCGGATCCTGCGCGCTTGCAAAGAGCTCGGGATCAAGACAGTGGCCGTTCACTCCACCGCCGATCGGGAGCTCAAGCATGTGCTCCTCGCCGACGAAACCATCTGCATCGGCAAGCCTGCCAGCGGTGAATCCTACCTCAATGTGCCGGCGATCATCGCCGCCGCCGAGGTCACGGGAGCCGTTGCCATCCACCCGGGTTATGGCTTCCTCTCCGAGAACGCCGATTTCGCCGAAGTGGTCGAAAAATCCGGCTTCATCTTCATCGGCCCTAGGCCTGAGACCATTCGCCTGATGGGTGACAAGGTCTCCGCCATCGAGGCGATGAAGAAGGCTGGCGTTCCTTGCGTACCAGGCTCCGACGGCCCCGTCGACAGCGATGCCAAGCACAACGCCGCCATTGCCAAGCGCATCGGTTATCCGGTGATCATCAAGGCCGCCGGTGGCGGTGGTGGTCGCGGCATGCGCGTGGTACGCAGTGAAGCCGAGCTGGCTGCCGCCATCGCCCTGACCAAATCCGAAGCAGGCCAGTTCTTCAAGAACGACATGGTCTACATGGAGAAGTACCTGGAAAACCCGCGCCATATCGAAATTCAGATATTGGCAGACGGCCAGGGCAACGCCCTCTATCTGGGCGAGCGTGACTGCTCCATGCAGCGTCGCCACCAGAAAGTGGTCGAAGAGGCACCGGCACCCGGCATCACCGAAGAGATGCGCAAGTTCATCGGCGAGCGCTGCGTGCGCGCCTGTATCGAGATCGGCTACCGCGGTGCGGGGACCTTCGAGTTCCTGTACGAAAACGGCGAGTTCTATTTCATCGAAATGAACACCCGTATCCAGGTTGAGCATCCGGTCACCGAGATGGTCACCAGCGTGGATCTGATCAAGGAGCAACTGCGCATCGCCGCCGGTCAGCCCCTGTCGATCACCCAGCAGGACATCCGCATCCGTGGCCATGCCATCGAATGCCGGATCAACGCCGAAGACCCGGCTACTTTCATGCCGTCTCCGGGCCTGATCCAGCGCTTCCATGCGCCGGGTGGTCTGGGCGTACGTTGGGATTCCCACATCTACGCCGGTTACAAGGTTCCGCCTTACTACGACTCCATGATCGGCAAGCTGATCTGTTACGGCGAGAACCGTGACGTCGCCATCGCCCGCATGCGCCAGGCGCTGGACGAACTGGTGGTGGAAGGGATCAAGACCAACGTCTCCCTGCAAAAAGAGATCATGAAAGACGAAAACTTCCAGCACGGTGGCACCAATATCCACTACCTGCACAAGAAGTTGGGTCTGTAAGGATCTAAGGCAGAACAATGACTTCCGATAGAAGTCAGCTCCGTAAGGAGCCTGTGTTGAAAAAGGGCCATGGCGACATGGCCCTTTTTTGTTATCCTTGCGCCCCTCAAAATTGTCGGAGGCCAAGGTGAATCGTTTCGCGCTCGCTCGCCGGGAAGCAGCCCTCTGCCTGCTGCTGACCCTGCTCTACTTCCTTGCCTGGTATGGCACTGCGTACTTCATCCCCGAAGAGATCGAATACTGGGACATGCCGCTCTGGTTCCTGCTCAGCTGCATGGTAATGCCACTGTTGTTCATCGTGCTGTGCGGCCTGATGGTGGATCGCCTGTTTGTGGATATTCCCCTCGATACGCCCCCCCCCCATGCCAAGGAGCCCCCCCATGAATCTTGAGCTGATGCTGCCGCTCATCCTCTATCTGGTGCTGGTGCTCGGGATCGGCTTCTGGGCCAGCCGCCACCGCGCCGGCGGCGACTTTGTGCAGGAGTACTTCATCGGCAACCGCAGCATGGGCGGCCTGGTACTGGCCATGACGCTGGTAGCCACCTATACCTCGGCGTCCTCTTTCATCGGCGGCCCGGGGGCGGCCTACAAAATAGGCCTTGGCTGGGTGTTGCTGGCGATGATCCAGCTGCCCACCGTCTGGCTCACGCTGGGGGTGCTCGGCAAGAAGTTCGCTATCATAGCCCGCCGGGTCAATGCGGTGACCATCAACGACATGCTGTGGGCCCGCTATCAGAGCAAGGCCGTCGTCGTGCTGGGCTCGGTCACCATCATCCTCGCCTTTATCGCGACCATGGTGGTGCAGTTTATCGGCGGCGCTCGCCTGCTGGAGACGGCGACCGGCCTGAGCTATCAGCAGGGGCTCTTCCTGTTTGCCAGCTGCGTGCTGCTCTACACGGTGATCGGCGGCTTTCGCGCCGTGGTGATGACCGATGCCCTGCAGGGGATCATCATGCTGATCGGCACCGGCGCCTTGCTGGCGGGGATTTTGATTGCCGGTGACGGCCTGCCCAATCTCATCCACCAGCTCAGGGAGATCGATCCCAAGCTGGTGAGCCCGCAGGGGGCCGGCGACATGCTGACCCAGCCCTTCATGCTGAGCTTCTGGATCCTGGTCTGTGTCGGGGTAGTGGGGCTGCCACACTCGGCCCTGCGCTGCTTTGGCTACCGCGACAGCAAGGCGCTGCACAGAGGCATTCTCATCGGCACCGTGGTCAGCGCCCTGCTGATGTTCGGCATGCACCTGGCCGGGGCGCTCGGTCGCGCCATCCTGCCCGGCATGGACAGCCCGGACAAGATCATGCCCTCGCTGATGATGGAGGTGCTGCCCCCCTGGCTGGCCGGGGTCTTCCTGGCGGCGCCCATGGCAGCCATCATGTCCACCATCGACTCCCAGCTGATCCAGTCCTCTGCGACCCTGGTGAAGGATCTCTACCTCAACTACCTCAATCCGAAGCAGGAGAAGCTGGAGGTGCGCATTCCCCGCCTCTCCCTGCTCTGCACCCTGATCCTGGGCACTTTGGTGCTGCTCGCGGCGCTACAACCCCCCGAGATGATCATCTGGCTCAACCTGCTCGCCTTTGGCGGCTTGCAGGCGGTATTCCTCTGGCCGCTGGTGCTCGGCCTCTACTGGTCACGGGCCAACGGCCCGGGCGCGCTGGCCAGCATGGTGTCCGGCATCGTCTGCTATGGCGTGTTGAGTCAGTGGGGGATCAAGCTGGCCGGACTGCACGCCATAGTGCCGAGCCTGGGGCTGGGACTGGCTGCCTTCGTGGTGGTCAGCCTGCTGACACCACCACCCGATCAGGGCGTGCGGCGATTGTTTGAGCAGCAGTAACAAATAGATTAATGAAGGGCTCCAAAACCATCCTCAAATGGGTGTTTTGCAGGTAAAATGTGCGCCAAGTCACAAAACCACGTTCCCTTATGCCAATACAGAACGCCAGACAGATCCTGACTCATGCCCTGCAACGACTCGGTTATGCCCTGCTGTTGCCGGTCTCCATAATGCCGCTGGCGGCCATGTTCTATCGGCTCGGTCAACCGGATGTGCTGGATCTGGCGGTGCTCTCCCTCACGGGACGTGCCCTGTTCAGCCAGATGCCGCTCATCTACGCGGTGGCCATCGCCTTCGGCCTGAGCCGGCAGGGAGAGGGTACCCAGGCGCTGGCCGGGGCCGTCAACTTTCTGTTGCTGAGTTCGGCACTGGGCACCCTGTCCCCCGGCCTGCATGCGGACATGATCTGCGGCCTGCTGGCGGGCATGACCACGGCCATCGTCTACCCCTGGGTGAAGCGGCATACACTGTCGGGCTGGTTGCATAGAGTGAATCGGGACTTTCTCTGCCTGTTCGCCTCGGCGCTCAGCTGCCTGTTGCTGGCGTTCCCTCTCTCCCTGTTCTGGCCCCTGCTGGAGCAGGGCATCACGCTGCTGGCCTCAGAGCTGCTCACCACCCCGCTGGGGGCTTTCTGCTATGGCGTGCTGAACCGCTTGCTGATCCCCCTTGGCCTGCATCAGGTATTGGGCAGCCTCATGGGGCTGGGCGAGAGCAACCTGCAGGCGCTGGCCGCCGCCCAGCCGCTGCACGAAGGGTATGTGGCCGGGCTCTACCCCATCATCATGTTCGGCCTGCCGGGTGCCTGTTTTGCCATCTGGCTGCACCGCCAGCGCATGCAGCGACTGCCGCAAGGGGGCCTGCTGCTCACCCTGGCGCTCACCTCGGCACTGGTCGGGATCACGGAGCCCATCGAGTTTCTGTTCGCCTTCACCGCCCCCTGGTTGTTTCTGGCCCATGCCCTGCTGACCGGGCTGTCGCTCGCCATCTGCAATGCTCTGGGCATCCAGGTGGGCAGTTACTTCTCCGCCGGCCTGCTGGATCTGATGCTGAGCTATCAGTCCGGCGTGCACAGCTTCTGGCTCATTCCGGTCGGTATCCTGTTCTTCGTCGCCTATACCCTGCTGTTCTATCAGCTGCTGGAGCGCGCCCCCCTCAGACTGCCGAGCAAGCCCATCGCCAACGAGTATCCACGGCTGGCGAGCGTCGCCCCCTCCGACCCCCAGATGCTGGCGATCCAGTACCTCAAGGTGCTGGGCGGGATGGACAACCTGCAGGCCATGAGCGTCTGCCTGACCCGCCTCAGCCTGCGGGTCCGCGACATAGCGCGGGTGGATCAGTCTCGTCTGCTGGGGCTGGGTTGCCTCTCCTGGATCCAGCTCAACGATCACCAGCTGGTACTGGTGCTGGGCCCCAATGCCAGCCTGATCGAAGGGCAGATCCGCATGCTGGCGGAACGCCAGTCGGTACCGCTCGGCCTCAAGCCCAACCAGGAGTCCGCCAACCAGAGCAACTGGTAACCTCAGGCAAACGGCAGCCGCTCGGCGACGACCTCCATCAGCGAGCGCATTCGGGGAGATGAGGTAGAAGGGATTGGGCGGTATGGGGTGATCCGGCAGCACCTTGTGCAACCGCCCCGTCGCCAGATCCTGCTGGCAAACGTGGTGTGGCAACAGGGCAATCCCCCTTCGTGCAACGCCATTGCTGTACCAACGCCACTGCCGAGCACTGGGCCACTATGGCGGGGCTAATCCGACTGTTTGGCCATATCTGTACCATCGCCGAATCGAGCGAGCCCAGGGATCTCTCCCTGCTCAAGAGCAAGAGCGTCACCTTCAGCCAGGAGTTTATGTTCACCCGCGCCCTGTTCCAGACCCCTGACATGATCGAGCAGCACAGGTCGCTTCCCGTCACCCAATGAGAAAGACATTCACCGAGCCGACTCGGCGGCGTTCTCTTCCTGCGTCATGCCGACATGGGCAAACCACGACAGCACAGGCCCATGATGATAGAATCTCGCGGTTTCACATTTATGAAGAGTCGACGCCATGCCCTGGATACAAATTCGAATCAACGCCACTGCCAAGACAGCAGACAAGGTGAGCAACATGCTGCTGGGGCGTGGAGCCCAGGCCGTGACCTTTATGGATGCCCAGGATGTGCCCGTGTACGAGCCGCTGCCGGGTGAAACCCCGCTCTGGGGCGAGACCGAAGTGATGGGCCTGTTCGATGCCGAAACCGATCCGGCCCCCACCATCGCCTTCTTCCAGCAGATCTTCGGCGAAGACATGGGCTACAAAGTCGAGCAACTGGAAGACAAGGACTGGGTACGCGAGTGGATGGATCACTTCCACCCCATGCAGTTTGGCGAGCGACTCTGGATCTGCCCGAGCTGGCGCGATGTGCCGAACCCCGATGCGGTCAACGTCATGCTGGATCCTGGGCTGGCCTTCGGTACCGGTACCCACCCCACCACAGCGCTCTGCCTGCAGTGGCTGGACGGGCTGGATCTGACCGGTAAAACCGTGGTCGACTTTGGTTGTGGCTCCGGCATTCTCGGCATCGCCGCCCTGAAACTGGGTGCCGCCCGCGTCATCGGCATCGACATAGACCCGCAGGCCATCCAGGCCAGCCACGACAACGCCGAGCGTAACGGCGTGGCGGGCCAGATTGAACTCTACCTGCCTGCGGACCAGCCGCAAGACGTCGAAGCGGATGTCGTCGTAGCCAACATCCTGGCCGGCCCGCTGCGCGAACTGGCACCGCTTATCGCCGGCCACGGCAAGGCGGGCAGCCTGATGGCCCTCTCCGGCGTGCTGGAAAGCCAGGCCCCGGAGCTGGAAACCATCTACGGCCAGTGGTTCGACATGGACCCGACCGCAGTGAAAGAGGAGTGGTGCCGCCTCTCCGGCCGCAAGCACGGCTGATAAAATCCGCCACTTCCTATACAAGCAGGGCTCCCGTACGGGGGCCCTGCTCGTTTCAGTCCCCATGAAACCTGACCAGCCAATACGAGGCTCGTTGGCTTGCCCATAGTGCTAACCCGCCGTGAAAAATATCCACTCGAGAACAAATTCCGATTCGATTCCGGTAGGATGACCATCAAACGAGGAATGATGGGAACGGAGACTCTTTATGCGCATTGCCATTCTGGATGATTATCAGGATCAGGTTCGTCATCTACCCTGCTTTGCCATGCTGGCGGGGCATGATGTCATGGTACTCAACCAGAGTGAGCCAGATGCAGCACGTCTTGCCGCCATGCTGGAAGGCATTGAGGCTCTGGTACTGATCCGCGAGCGTACTCGCATCGACGAACACCTGCTGATGGGGCTTCCCTCACTCAAGCTCATCAGCCAGACCGGCAAGATCAGCCAGCATATAGACCCGGTACAGTGCCAACAATACGGTGTTGCCATCGCTGAAGGGGTCGGCAGCCCCATTGCGCCTGCCGAGCTCTGCTGGGCACTCATCATGGCGGCCTCGCGCCATATTCCCGCTTACAGCAAAGCGTTGGGCCAAGGCCAATGGCAGCAATCCGGCAGTCTCGGTCTGGGTCGAACCCTGCACGGTCTGACACTCGGCATCTGGGGCTATGGCAAGATAGGCCAGCACATAGCCCGCTATGGCAAAGCATTTGGCATGTCGGTACTGATATGGGGCAGTGACTCATCCCGTCAGCGGGCAGAGCAGGATGGGCTGGAAGCCGCTGCCGGCAAGGACGCATTTTTCCGGCGGGCCGATGTCTTGTCCCTCCATCTGCGGCTCAACGAGATCACTCGAGCCTGCGTTACCCGTGCCGATCTGGCTCGCATGAAAGCAGACTCTTTGCTGGTCAATACCAGCCGGGCCGAGCTCATCGAGCCGGGAGCCCTTTATGCCGAGCTCACCGCCAATCCGCTCAAGCAAGCTGCGCTGGATGTGTTCGATCTCGAACCAGCCACACTCGACAGCGAGCCCCTGCTGCGTCTGCCCAACGTGCTGGCCACACCGCATCTGGGTTATGTGGAGCAAAACAGCTATGAGCTCTACTTTCGCAAGGCATTTGAAAATGTGCTGGCCTTTGCCGATGGCAGGCCACAAAACCTGGTGATACCGGCGCAGGGCTGAAGCTCACGCTTATTCTGCTGACAAGGCAGTCATATATGCCTCTGTCCGTACGCGTGTGCGGCAGCCAGCAGCCCCACTCACCTCATGCCAATCAGAGAGCAGAATGCCCCATGACCGAATATCAAAAGATGATCAGTAGCCAAGTCTATAACTGCATGGCGCCGGAGCTGGATGTCCTGCGCCGCGAGACGGCGCGCCGCTATCGCCGTTTCAATCGCAGCGAGGAGGAGGAGGAACTGCTGACGCTGCTGCAGGAGATAGTCGGCGAGCTGGCACAGGGGGCCTTTATTTGTCCGCCCCTCTACTGTACCTATGGCCGCCATATCAGCCTGGGAAAAAATTCCTATATCAACATGGGGGCCACTCTGCTGGACAACGCACCGATCCGCATCGGCGCCAACGTCATGATAGGACCGAACGTGCAGATCTACACCGCCGCCCACGCGCTGGCAGCCGATGAGCGCATTCAGGGGATGGAGACGGCATTGCCGGTGACCATAGAAGACAGGGTCTGGATAGGCGGCGGCGCCATCCTGCTGCCCGGCGTCACCATAGGGCGGGAGGCCATCGTCGGCGCGGGCGCTGTGGTGACCAAAGACGTGCCAGCCGGTGCGCGGGTGGTGGGCAACCCGGCCCGGATCCTGCCTGCCAACACGGGGCGCTGATCCTTTCCCGTTGCCAGGCGGTCGCAGCAACCTACGAGCGGGCCGCGCAGTGAAGTACGGGCAGGCATGCGGCAGTTAACAGGAGTCCATAAAAATGAAGCCCAATGTCACGAAGACGTTGGGCTGTAAAAAGGTGCTACGGAATTGCGACTCTCATCGCAGAAAATCAGAAGGGGTCACCTTCTAAACTGGCATAGAGATATTAATAAGGCGCAAACGTTTTACATAGCGTAATCAACCAAGATTGAGAACAGCCTCTCACTATTTAAAAAATTCCCTGCCAAGCCCCATCCCCCTCTTGGCAAGTATTTATTTATCAGTACAGCCTCAGGAACATAATCGGGCAGGCTCAAAAAAGCCCTGACAAGTCAGGGCTTTGGCTAAAAGATGCCGATTAGAAACGACGGACAAACTCATCTGGCGGCAGTTCGCGCAACTTGCGCGCCTCCAGCATGGGGGTACCGAGGTAGAGGAAACCCACCAGTTGATCCTCCGGTGCCAACCCCAACCCCTCGTTGACCCGCTCATCGAAGATGAACCAGCCGGAGCGCCAGATACCGTTGAAGCCCTGCGCCTGCGCTGCCATCTGCATCGCCATCAGGGCGCAACCGGCAGAGAGCTCCTGCTCCAGTTTCGGCACCTTGGGGTGGGCCTGATAGCGGGTGGCGACGGCCACCAGCAAGGGCGCGCGCAGCGGCGCTTCGCTGCACTTCTTGACGCTATCGTCATCCTCGCCACGGGCGCGGGCGGCCTCGGCCAGCAGGTTACCCAACCGCTCACGACCCTCCCCTTCAAACAGAATGAACTGCCAGGGAGTCAGGGTGCCGTGATCCGGCGCGCGCAGGCCCGCCTTGAGGATATTGTCGAGCACCTCACCGCTCGGGGCGGGATCGGCGAGACGGCCACAGGAGTGGCGGTTGAGCAACAGGGTGAGGGCATCCATGGGCAATTCCTTCTCTGGGGCAATGATGGCGCTACCTTAGCACAGCACCGAATGAAGAAAACCCCTGAGGCTCAGGGGTTTATCGCACTATACGAGGGCAAGAGGGGCGAGGACAAGAGAGCACAGCTGGCTAGATAACGGCAGCCAGCTCGGCCCCTTGCCGGATGGCGCGCTTGGCATCCAGCTCGGCCGCCACGTCGGCACCACCTATGATATGCACCGGCTTGCCTGCCGCCTGCAACCCGGCCTGCAGCTCTTTGAGGGGCTCTTGCCCGGCACAGATGATCACCTGATCCACCGGCAGACACTGTTTGGTCTCGCCCACCTGAATGTGCAAGCCCTCGTCATCGATCCCCAGATATTGCACCCCGGAGAGCATCTGCACCTTGCGGTTCTTGAGCACGGTTCTGTGGATCCAACCGGTGGTCTTGCCAAGACCGTCACCCACCTTGCTCTCCTTGCGCTGAAGCAGCCAGACTTGGCGCTCGGGGGCGTCGATCTCGGGGGCGATCAAGCCGCCACGCTGGTCGAGTTGCTTGTCGATGCCCCACTCCTTGAGCCAGTGATCACGATGGCCGTCGGCATCCATCTCCACCTTTTTCTCAACTAGGTATTCAGCCACATCGAAGCCGATGCCGCCTGCGCCGATCACCGCCACCTTCTGGCCGACCGGCTTGTGATCCCGCAATACATCGAGGTAGTTCATCACCTTGGGATGCTCAATACCCGGAATATTTGGTGAGCGCGGACGGATGCCGGTGGCGAGGATCACCTCGTCAAAACCGCCGCCGAGCAGGCTCTCGGCACTCTGGCGCTGGCCGAGGTAAAGCTCGACGCCACACTTCTCCAGTCGCTTGGCGAAATAGCGCAGGGTCTCGTGAAACTCCTCTTTACCGGGGATCTGCTTGGCAAAGTTGAACTGACCGCCAATCTCGCTCGCCTGATCGAACAGGCTCACCTGATGGCCGCGCTCGGCAGCGTAGCAGGCAAACGCCAGCCCGGCCGGGCCCGCCCCCACCACCGCCAGTTTCTTGGGCTGGGGCACGCGGCCAAACATCAGCTCGGTCTCGAAACAGGCGCGGGGATTGACCAGGCAGGAGGCCCGCTGCTGCTTGAACACATGGTCAAGGCAAGCCTGATTGCAGGCGATGCAGGTGTTGATCTCGTCCGCCCGGTTTTCGGCCGCCTTGATGACAAATTCAGGATCAGCCAGGAAGGGGCGCGCCATGGAGACCATATCTGCCTCACTACCCGCCAGAATGCGCTCGGCCACCTCGGGGGTGTTGATCCGGTTGGTGGTGATAAGTGGCACTGTGAGGTGCTTTTTCAGCTCGGCAGTGACCCAGCTGAAGGCGCCGCGCGGCACGCTGGTGGCGATGGTGGGAATACGCGCCTCATGCCAGCCGATGCCGGTGTTGATGAGGGTTACGCCGACCTGCTCCAGCGCCTTGCCAAGGGCGATCACCTCTTCCAGGGTCGAGCCCTGCTCCACCAGATCCAGCATGGAGAGGCGGAAGATAATGATGAAGTCGGTGCCGACCCGCTCGCGGATGGCGCGGACAATCTCCACCGGGAAGCGCATCCGGTTCTCATTGCTGCCACCCCAGCCATCGGTGCGCTTGTTGGTGCGCTCGCAGATGAACTGGTTGATGAGATAACCTTCCGAGCCCATCACCTCGACCCCGTCGTAACCGGCCGCCTTGGCCAGCGCAGCGGTTGAAGCAAAGTCGCGAATGGTGCCACGGATCTGCCGCTCACTCATGGCGCGCGGCTTGAACGGGGAGATCGGAGCCTTGAGGGCGCTCGGCGCCAGACTGAACGGATGGTAGGCATAACGACCGGCATGGAGGATCTGCAGCGCTATCTTGCCCCCCTCCTGATGCACGGCCTGGGTCACCTTCTTGTGCTTGGCGACCTGCCAGGGGAAGCTCAGTTGCGAACCGTGGGGCACCAGCCGCCCACGCAGGTTGGGGGCGATACCGCCGGTGACGATGAGACCGACGCCGCCGCGGGCGCGCTCGGCATAGAAGGCGGCCAGCTTGTCAAAGCCGCCCTTCTCCTCTTCGAGGCCGGTGTGCATGGAGCCCATCAATACCCGGTTGCGCAACTGGGTAAAACCGAGATCGAGGGGGGTCAGCAAAGTCGGATAACGGCTCATCATGAACTCCTTTTCGAGGCCGGTGCG
The DNA here is from genome assembly GCF_037818705.1 of Aeromonas popoffii. Lineage (NCBI taxonomy): Bacteria > Pseudomonadati > Pseudomonadota > Gammaproteobacteria > Aeromonadales > Aeromonadaceae > Aeromonas > Aeromonas popoffii. Next base: position 3,557,075 of record NZ_CP149129.1, read on the forward strand.
CAGGAATCCATACGCAATACCCGGTTCTTGAGCTGGGTGAAGCCAAGGTCGAGAGGAGTCAGAAGCGTAGGGTAGCGGCTCACAAGGCCTCCGGTTAACTTTTTGTTATCAAATTGAAGCTAGAGTAAAGAATCGAAAATGCTTTTTCAAACAAATGTTTGGACATTTTTTCGGCGAACAGACGTGTTCCGAAGCAAGAAAGGACGATGACGCTGTCGATCGCCCCAAGCGGAAATGGCAATTGGTGGGCCAACTGGTTAATAATGATCCTTCTCTACCCATTAACAGGGCGATAACGCGACTATGTCTATTTTCAAAGGTCTGGGTTGGTTGTTCCGCAGCCTGTGGCGCCTGCTCAATTTCACTCGGCTGATGCTGGTCAATCTGCTGTTTCTCATCGTAGTGCTGGTCATCGTCTACAGCGTGGGCCAGAAAAAAGCCCCTCAGGCTCCCATCGAAGGGGCGCTGACCCTCAATCTCAATGGGATACTGGTGGAGCAACGCTCGCAGACTGATCCCACAATGCAGTTGCTGCGCCAGCTGAACAGCAGCGAAGAGCAGCCGGGCGAAATCGTCCTCTCCGATCTGCTGTGGGCCATCAAAAGTGCCAAGGATGACGATCGCATCAAGGCGCTGGTGATCAAACCGCAAGGGCTACAGGGTGCCAGCATCTCCAAACTGCAGGAGGTGACGAGTGCCATCGATGAGTTCAAGGAGAGCGGCAAGCCGGTCATCGCCATGGCCGACTACTACAACCAGGGCCAGTACCTGCTGGCCGCCTACGCCGATCACGTGCTGCTCAACCAGAGCGGCGCCGTAGTGATCGAGGGGCTCGGCGTCCACCAGACCTACTTCAAGTCGGCGCTGGAAAAGTTCAACATCACGCCGCATGTGTTCAAGGTCGGTACCTACAAATCCTTCGTTGAACCCTATATCCGCGACGACATGTCCCCCGAGAGCAAGGAGGCCAACCAGCGCTGGCTGGATCAGCTGTGGCAATCCTATGTGACGGACGTAGCCGGGCAGCGGGAGATAGAACCCGAGGCAGTCGCGCCGGCCAAGGATCGCTTCCTCGAGCTACTGCGCAAGGCTGGTGGCAATGCTGCCAACTATGCCCTCGACAACGGGCTGGTGGATCAGCTGGCAACCCGCGACGAGATGACCCAGGCGGTCATTAAAGAAGTCGGGGAAACCGACGATCACGGTTGGAAAGGGGTCGGCCTGAAAGAGTACCTGGCCGCTGCGCCCGAGCAGTATCCACAAAGCGGCAAGGATGAGGTGGGTCTGGTGGTCGCCAGCGGTGCCATCATGGATGGCGTGCAGCCTGCCGGTACCATCGGCGGCGACACCCTCTCCGAACTGCTGGCTGATGCCCGTCGCGACGACAAGATCAAAGCTGTGGTGCTGCGGGTAGACAGCCCGGGCGGTAGCGCCTTTGCCGCCGAGCAGATCCGTGCCGAACTGCTGGCCCTGAAACAAGCTGGCAAACCGGTGGTGGTCTCCATGGGCAGCTATGCGGCTTCCGGTGGCTACTGGATCTCTGCCGATGCAGACAAGATTTTCGCCTCCCCCACCACCCTCACCGGCTCCATCGGGGTGTTCGGCATGTTCGCCACCTTCGACAAGGCGCTGGCTCATTTCGGTGTGCATACCGACGGCGTCGGTACCACCGATTTCGTCGGGGTCGGCCCGACCCGCGCCCTGCCGGATCACGTGGGTCAGGCAATCCAGCTGAGCGTGGAGGATACTTACCAGCGTTTCGTCGGTCTGGTGAGCAAGGGCCGCGGCCTGAGCCAGCAAGACGCAGAGAAAGCGGCCGAAGGTCGGGTCTGGACTGGCGAAGATGCCAAGGCCCTTGGTCTGGTGGACGAGTTCGGTAATCTGGATGACGCCATCAAGGCAGCGGCCGAACTGGCCAACCTCAAGGAGTGGCAGGTCACCCCCATCGAGCAGGAAGAGTCAGCCAAAGACAAGTTCCTGCGCCAGCTGTTCGACAGCAGCGCCCAGGCGCTGGCCCCACACCTGCAAAACTGGTTGCCCGCAGGCGTTGGCAAGACACTGCTGGAGGTGAACCGCAGCCTGGATCCGCTGACCCGCTTCAACGACCCGCAGGGCACCTACGCCTTCTGCCCGGTCTGCGTGCAGTAATCGTCGACTCGCAAAAAAACCGCCCCTGGGCGGTAAGAATGTGAGTCTCAGCCCCCGAGGTATAAGGGCCAAAGAGTGAGGGAGGCATCATGCCTCCCTCTTTTTATTGGATGCCAGTCAGGGCAAAGGGGTCAGCCACATTGATGCTTTGACCATGGCACCGTTCCTGCCATTCAAACTTTCGAATATTCAGTCACAAAAAATACTTAACTGACTGGCATGACCCTGGGCGGTTTTTATATCTGCCTCAAGGGGCCTGAGTCATGCCAGCAGGCCGGATTCGTGCCAGTGGTGCAACTCGGCCAGCACCCGGGTCTCCCGCGCCGTCCACTGGGGGCAAGGGCCCGCCAGCTGGGTCTTGTTGGTCTGCAGGGCATCGTCCAGCTCGAACCAGCCGGGAGTGAAGCCGAGCCGCACCTCGTAGGGCTGTGGCTGGGGCTCGTTCCAGTCCTCCCCCACTTGACAGAGGTAGTAAAAGGAGCGGATGCAGTAGGCATCATAGTCGGCCTCGCGGGCGGCGCGATACTCCCGCGTCTGCCCGAGCAGGGCACCGATCGCCACCAGCTCGGCGCCACACTCCTCCCGCAGCTCGCGTGCCAGGGCGGCACTGTGGCACTCCCCCTGCTCGATGCCGCCACCGGGAAACATGAGATCGCCGTTGACCCGGGAGTGAACCAGCAGCAGCCGGTCACCGCGCAGGACGATGGCCCTGACGGTGACGCGCTCCAGCTGGCGACCACCGGTGGTCACCTGGCCGTGCAGGAACTGGATGTCGAAGGGGTGAGGCCAGTCACTGGCCAGTTGTTCAATGTGATTCATCAGGATTCAAGGACGGTAAGTCCCGCTTTTTAGCTGCTCGACTATGGTGGCGGCCTGGCTGTCCCAGGCCTCCTGATCGGCTTTGCTCAGGGAGTGATAGAGGCCGAAGCGCTTGGCCGAGACCTCGGGCGTATTCTGGAACGACTCGCTCACCTTGCCCCACAGATAGGCCAGGCCGTACTCCTTCTGGCCCATATAGAGGGTGCTGAGAGAGGTGAGGATCCTACCGTTGACCGCATCCCCTTCCCGATAGAGGGAGAGTGCATGATGCATGAACGCGATGGCCTTCTGCGGCTCGCTCTTGGCATGGATACCTCCCAGCGCCAGCTGCAACTCGGGCTCTTCCAGCACGGGCTGCCCCTCCAGCGCCAAGAAGTGCTGGCGTGCCAGCTCGTTGGTGTTGTTGGTCCAGTGCCAAAGCAACAGGTAGGGATCCTGCGAATTGCGGGTAGCGGCATCGAGCTGGGCAAGCTGCTCGCCCGCCGCCAGCATTCCCTCCACCCGAGGACTCTTCTGCTCCCGGGCTGTCTTGTATTCGATATTGGTAGAGCGCTCGGCGCACTTGAGGTAACGCTCCAAGCTGCGCATCAAATCATATTTGCGCCTGTCCGTCCCCTCTTCCTGCAGATGGTAGCGAGCCCGAATGATGTCGGTCCGCTCATAGCGACACCAACCGTCGTCCACCAAGTCCTGACAAAGAGTCGGATGATTGGCACAGATGTTGTGGATCCTGTCGTCGTTGCAGGCGGTGAGGGTCAGACCGCAACTGAGGCCGAAGAGCAGGGAACGCGCTGAAAAATGGGTCATGGCTCACATCTTGTTGGTAACAATTGCAGCCTGTCACGGCCACCCTTGGCTAGCAAACAGATTACATATCCATTACAATGTGCGCGCCGTATAAGGCCGCGACTGCAGAATAATATAACGAAATCTACATCCCTACACTGATCTGCATTCGACGAATTTCTATTTGCCCCAACAACGTGAAATAAAGGATCTGGTTAATGACCCACGAGCACTACTTGCAAGCGTGGCAGGAGAGCCAGGAGCTCGCCGAAGCCATGCAACCCTTGATAGGTCGCCTCTACCGACAGCAAGGGATCGAGATCACCGTCTACGGACGTCCCCTGCAAAATGCCTCCACTATCGACATTCTCAAAGCCCACAGAGTCGTTCGCCGTCATCAGGGCGCCCCGCTACCGATCCAACAGAGCTTCCCCCTGCTGCAGGCCATCCTGGCCCTGAACCCGACCGCTGCCGAGATCGATCTGGGCAAGCTGGCGGTCGACTACTGGCAGGATCACCAGGACGAGGCAGGCATAGACGACTACCTGCGCGCCAAGCTGGCACCGGCCCTGGGGCGCGACGTGCCACCGGCCACCGACGTAGTACTGTACGGCTTTGGCCGCATCGGCCGCCTGCTGGCCCGACTGCTGATCGAGCGCACCGGCGCCGCCAACTCGTTGCGTCTGCGGGCCATAGTGGTGCGCGGTGGTCTCGAGGGGGATCTGGAGAAACGCGCCAGCCTGCTGCGCCGCGACTCGGTACACGGCCCCTTCAACGGCTCCATCGAGGTGGATGTGGAGCGCAGCGCCATCATCGCCAACGGCACCTTCATCCAGGTGATCTATGCAAACAGCCCGGCCGACATCGACTACACAGCTTACGGCATTCACGATGCGCTGATCGTCGACAACACCGGCGTCTGGCGTGACGAAGCGGGTCTTTCCGAGCATCTCAAGTCACGCGGTGCCGCCCGTGTGCTGCTGACCGCACCCGGCAAGGGCGAGATGAAGAACGTGGTGTTCGGGGTTAATCACGAGGTGATCGGACCGGATGACAAGATCATCTCGGCCGCTTCCTGCACCACCAATGCCATCACCCCTGTGCTCAAGGTGATGCAGGACAAATATGGTATCCGCCACGGCCACGTGGAGACGGTGCACTCCTACACCAACGATCAGAACCTGATCGACAACTATCACAAGGGGGAACGACGCGGTCGCAGCGCCGCCCTCAATATGGTGATGACCAGCACGGGCGCGGCCAAGGCGGTGGCCAAGGCACTGCCTGAGCTCAAGGGCAAGCTGACCGGTAATGCCATCCGGGTACCGACTCCCAACGTGTCGCTGGCCATCATCAATCTGTCGCTGGAGCAGGCCACAGATCGGGAAAGCCTCAACGCCTATCTGCAGCAGATGGCGCAAAGCTCCGCCCTGCATCGCCAGATCGACTTCAGCGCCAGCACAGAGCTGGTCTCCTCCGACATGGTGGGATCGCGCTTCGCAGGCATCGTCGACTCCCAGGCGACCATAGCCGAAGGGGATCACTGCGTGCTCTACGTATGGTATGACAACGAGTTCGGTTACAGTTGTCAGGTAGTGCGGGTGATGGAGCAGATGGCTGGCGCGGTTCGCCAGGATCTGCCCGTCTGATCCCGCGGTTCATGGCGCAATAGTTCAAGGAGAGGCCGGATGTCGTTTCAACTGGGTGAGTTTCAACAGGCCATCAGACAGATGCCCAAAGAAGTGTATGAGCGGCTCAAGACCGCGGTTGAGCTGGGCAAATGGCCCGATGGCAAGCCCCTCACCGACGACCAGAAGGCCACCTCGCTGCAGGCGGTGATGGCCTGGCAGGCGATGCACATCGACAATCCCGAGCACATGAACATAGGTCGTGACGGCGAGATAGTGATGAAGAGCAAGAGCGAGCTCAAGCGTCAGTATCGGGACGAGGAAGAGATAGTCAGGATCGACCTCAACCACTGAGCCTGACCCGGCAGGCCGCTCGCGGCGGCCACAACAGAGAGGGGAGCCACTATGGCTCCCCTCTCTTTTTCCTCTCTCTGCAGGGTGCGGATACCCCCTCATCCCCAACCTTTCTCCCACCAGAGGAGAAGAGGACGGATCGGCAGTCTGCGGATCGTTCGTGGATCACCTGTCGATGCTCCCCATGGCGAACCTCCAACAGCACCTCGATCTATCCCCTCTCCCTCCGAGCTAGGGCCCAACACTCAGGGCGTCAGCTCGCCGCGCAGGGATTGCTGCATCAGCTCGCGGATTCGCGGCGCTGGCAAGCCCTGGCTCAACAGGAAGTGCAGCTTGGTCAGCGCCGCCTCGGCTGTCATGTCAAAGCCCGAGATGACCCCGGCGCGGGACAGGGCATTGCCGGTAGCATACCCCCCCATATTGACCTTGCCGTGCAGGCACTGGCTCAGGTTGACTATGATGACGCCGCGGGCCGAGGCCTCGGAGAGCAGCGCCAGCATGGCCGGGTTCTGCGGCGCATTGCCCACCCCGAACGACAGCAGGATCAGCGCCTTCACCGGTTGCTGCAAGATGTTGGCGATCACCTCGCTGGAGATGCCCGGATAGAGGGTCACCACGCCGATAGGCTGGGGGGTGATGTCATGCAGCACCAGCGGCCGCTCGGACGGGGCACCCAGCTCGCCCGCTTCCAGCGAGATGGCGATGCCGGCGTTGAGCAGCGGCGGGTAGTTGGGCGAGTCGAAGGCGTGGAAGCCGTCGGCGTGCACCTTCTTGCTGCGGTTGCCACGATAGAGCTGGTTGTTGAAGAACAGCGTCACCTCGTGGATCGGGTAGTTGGCCGCGATGTAGAGGGCATTGAGCAGGTTCTGCTGACCATCGGAGCGCAGCTCGGCAAGCGGGATCTGGGAGCCAGTGATGATCACCGGCTTGTGCAGATCTTCGAGCATGAAGGAGAGTGCCGAGGCGGTGAACGACATGGTGTCGGTGCCGTGCAGGATCACGAAGCCATCGTATTTCTCGTAGTTGTCTCGAATGTCCTCGGCGATACGCTGCCAGTCCGCCGGGGTCATGTCGGAGGAATCGATGAGGGGATCGTATTCGTGAATATGGTAATCCGGCATCTCGGGGCGATGAAACTCGGGCATCCGCGCCAGACAGTCTTCCATAAAGCCCGCCATCGGCACATAGCCGTGGTCGGAGCGCTGCATCCCTATGGTGCCGCCTGTATAGGCAATGTAGATAGACTTCTTCACACCCTCTCCTCTTTGATGGGCACAACACCCGCGTTAATGGGCTCAATACCCGCAAACCATGAATCCCCATGGGAAACGAACCTGGGTCTTCACATCCCGTCCGTTGCCGCCTGATGGGCTGAAAACTGGCGAATTATAGAGACTGGCGCCCCAAATGACAGCCGTTGAATCGCAGTTACCAGGCATAAACAGACAACCAACCCAATAGTGTTAAATATCATAACAAAGTACAAAACAGACCATTAAACTAACAAATATGGATGTATTTGGTGTTTTTTGCTACTATCTGCCAGATTTTTCATAAATCTCATCTGGATGCCTGATTCATTCAGGCCCACATAGATCCCATTTTTGCGTGGGACGGGGGGAATATCACCCCTTCTTTGTTGGCACATGAGCCACACTGTTTTTATCCCGGCTGAATCTGTGAGTCTTCATCAACGAAAGACACAGCCAATCAACATGGGAGTACTGAATGCTACAACTTGATTCCTACGCCACCCTGGTCGCAGCCACCCTGGTGTTGCTGCTCGGTCGTTTGCTGGTGACCCGAGTCGGGCTACTGCGAACCTTCAACATCCCCAAACCGGTTGCCGGCGGCTTGGTGGTCGCCCTGGTGCTGCTGCTGCTGCGCTCGACCCTGCAGCTGGAGTTGCAATTTGACACCAGTTTGCAGACCCCGCTGATGCTGGCCTTTTTCGCCTCTATCGGCCTCTCCGCCGATCTCGCCAACCTCAAACGCGGCGGCAAGGCGGTGATCACCTTCCTGATGGCGGTGACCGGCCTGCTGCTGATGCAAAACAGCCTGGGGGTGGGTCTGGCGACCCTGCTCGGTCTGGATCCCCATATGGGGCTGCTGGCCGGCTCCATCACCCTCTCCGGCGGCCACGGCACAGGTGCGGCCTGGAGCGCCACCTTCGCCGAGAAGTACGGGGTGCAATCCGCCGCCGAACTTGCCATCGCCTGTGCGACCTTCGGCCTGGTGTTGGGCGGCCTGATCGGGGGCCCGGTTGCCCGCTATCTGGTCAAGAAGGTGCAGGTGCCCGGTGCAGAACACAACAGAGATGAGGCGCCCAAGGGCTTCGAAATGCCCGACATGGAGCGCCCGCTCACCACATTCAGCCTGATCGAGACGCTGGCGCTGATCGCCATCAGCCTGAAAGGGGGCGAGCTGTTATCCGCCGCCCTCAAGGGCGGCGCCCTCGAGCTGCCGAGCTTTGTCTGCGTGCTGTTTGTCGGTGTGCTGCTACGCAACCTGTTGACCCTGCTCAACTGGCATGAGGTGAGTGATCGCGAGGTTTCCCTGCTCGGCAACGTCAGCCTGTCGCTGTTCCTGGCCATGGCGCTGATGAGCCTGAAGTTGTGGGAGCTCTCCAGCCTGGCCCTGCCCATCTTCATCCTGCTGGCCACCCAGACGGTAGCGATGGCGCTCTACGCCATCTTCGTCACCTTCCGGGTCATGGGCAGCAACTATGACGCGGCCGTGCTGGCGGCGGGCCATTGCGGCTTCGGCCTGGGGGCCACCCCGACGGCCATTGCCAACATGCAGGCCGTCACCCAGCGCTTCGGCCCGTCCCATCTGGCGTTCCTGGTGGTGCCCATGGTGGGGGCCTTCTTCATCGACATCATCAACGCCATGGTGATCAAGCTGTTTATGGCGCTCCCCTTCCTGTAAACCGCTCACCCAGACATGATATGAACAAGAGCCCACCTCATGGTGGGCTCTTTGCTAACGGCCATCCTGGCGGTTCCGCGCCATCGTCCAATGGCAACCCCCCGGTGACAACGGCAATCATGGGCACCAGCTAGCGTCCCCTGTCATGAAGCAGCCAGACCGCAGATAACAAAAAGCCCCGCACCAAGGTGCGGGGCTTTGTTCAGGATGGGACGCAGGCGTCCCGTCGCATCATCCCTTACAGGATAAAGGTCGAGACCTGCTGGTTCAGATCGGTGGCGCGACCCTTGAGGCTATGGGCCTGATCCAGATCGCGCATGGCAGCGGCGGTGATCTCGTCACTCACATCCTTGATGGCGGTGGTGTTCTGAGTGATCTCGCCAGTCACCTGGGTCTGCTCCTCCGCGGCGGTGGCAATCTGACCCGCCATGTCGGAGATGAGCGACACGGCATGGGTGATCTCTTCCAGCGCGGCGGCGGCGGCATCGGCGTCTTTCACGCTGTTGTCGGCCAACCCCTGGCTGGTCTGCATCAGGCTCACCGCGCGTGCCGTGGTCTGCTGCAGCGTCTCTATGGTGGACTGGATCTCCTGAGTGGAGTCCTGGGTACGACGAGACAGCACCCGCACCTCGTCCGCTACCACAGCGAAACCACGACCCTGTTCACCGGCACGCGCCGCTTCGATGGCCGCGTTCAGTGCCAGCAGGTTGGTCTGCTCGGCGATGCCCTGGATGGTGGAGAGGATGCCGGAGATGGCTTGGGCGTGACGGCTCAGCTCGCCGATCACCTCGGTCGCCTGCCCCACCTCTTCGGCCAGGCCGTTGATGGACTGGCGAGTCTGGTTCACCAGCAGCTTGCCCTGCTCACTGCTCTGGGCGGATTGCTGGGCGGCAGCAGCCGTGTTTTCGGCGTTGCCGGCAATCTCCATGGTGGCGCTCGCCATCTCGGTGACAGCGGTGGCAACCATGGTCACTTCCTGCTGCTGACGCTGCAACTCGTCCACGGAGACCTGGTTGGTCACCAGACTGCGCTCGGCATCGGCATTCAGCTCGTTGGCCAGCTTGCGGATGTTGCCGATCAGCTGGTGCTGGCTGCCGACGAAACGGTTGAAGCTGTTGGCCAGCTGGCCCACTTCGTCGTTGGCGTCGATCTTGATGCGCTGGGTCAAATCGCCGTTACCGTCGGCGATGCGGGCCAGAGCCTGGGAGACCTTGCTGAGCGGGCCGAGCAGCAGGCTGACCAGCCAGGAGATGGCAATGATGCTGCCCACCAGCACCAGCAGGGCCAGGCCAAGCTGGGTCATCAGCAGGGAGGATAGCGGGGCTTCCAGCGTTTCCTTGTCCAGTACCAGAACCAGCGCCCAGTCGGTATCCGGGATATCCACGGACCACAACAGCTTGTCGCGGCCTTCGTTGTCGAAGTAGGCCGGGAGCAGGCTGTTGCTGGCCTTGCTCTGCTCGATCAGGGCGTTGGTCAGATCGTTGTCGATCTCGGTGGCCGGCTTCATCGCCTTGGCCGCGTCCTTGTAGGCGATGACGGTGCCGTCCTTGTGCATCATAATGGCGATGCCGTCGGCGGGCAGCTTCATCTTGGTGATGTCTTCCACCAGGGAAGCGATGGAGAGATCACCACCGACCACGCCGCCTTGCGCCGGCTGGGCCAATGTTACCACCATGATGTTGTAGGCCACATCCAGATAAGGTTTGGTCACGATAAGACCCCCCTTGCTCATGGCTTCCTGATACCAGCCACGAGAGCGCGGGTCATAGCCGTCACGATTAATGGAAGGGTCTGAGTCATGCATCTTGCCGTTGCTCTCACCAAAATAGGTGAGCTGAAAGCGACCCGAGACTTGCGCCTGTTGCAGGGCATTGAGGGGCTCGGCACCGGCCTTGTTGCCAAGCGCCTGGATCACGTCGCGACGTGCAGAGAGCCAATCACTGACGCTGGCGGCCTGCTGGCGGCCCAGTCGTTGTACCTGTTCCTGACTGCCTTGCAGCAACAGGGACTTCTGGCTGGTATAGCTCTGCCAGGAGAGCAGCAGGATCACCAATGACAGGGCGATCACCACTGACAACAGTATCTTCTGCTTGAGTGATAGGTTTTTCATCATGATTTCTTCTTATGAGGTCAGGAACCGGATTTCCCAAAAGTGCACAGCACAGCACTGCGTCGTTATTAGCGACCCGTCAGGCCGAAACTGAACCTGAAAATGAGTCTGCGGGCGATATTTTCCACCGAGTTAGGGAAAACTGCACCAGAAATTGACTACAGGACGCCCACAAGGACAGGCGACCCTGTTTATTCCTTCCACAATTGGCTAGAATATCCCGTTTTTAAATCACATCGACCCCGAGAGTTTTCACGATGTTTGAAGTCAATCCTGTATTAAACAAGCTTAAGGAGCTGTCTGAGAGGACCGAGCTTCTTAGGGGGTACCTTTGACTATGACGCGAAGAAAGAGCGTCTAGAAGAGGTCAACGCCGAGCTGGAACAGCCGGACGTATGGAATGAGCCGGAGCGCGCACAGGCGCTGGGCAAGGAGCGCGTCACGCTGGAAAACGTGGTGGGCACCATCGATGCCCTGACCCAGGGCGCCGAAGACGTCGAGATGTTGGTGAGCCTGGCGGTGGAAGGGGAAGACGAAGAGACCTTCAACGAAGCCGTGGCCGAAGCCGATGTGCTGGAAAGCAAGCTGGTGGATCTGGAATTCCGCCGCATGTTCTCCGGTCAGCACGACGCCTCCGACTGCTACATCGACATCCAGTCCGGCTCCGGTGGTACCGAAGCTCAGGATTGGGCCAACATGGTGCTGCGCATGTACCTGCGCTGGGGCGATGCCCACGGTTACAAGCCGGAGCTGATCGAGCTCTCTGACGGCGACGTGGCCGGCATCAAGTCCGCGACCATCAAGTTCACCGGCGAATACGCCTTCGGCTGGCTGCGCACCGAGACCGGCGTCCACCGTCTGGTTCGCAAATCCCCGTTCGATTCCGGTGGCCGCCGCCACACCTCGTTCTGCTCCATTTTCGTCTATCCCGAGATCGATGACGACATCGACATCGAGATCAACCCGGCAGACCTGCGTATCGACGTCTACCGTGCCTCCGGCGCCGGTGGTCAGCACGTCAACCGGACCGAATCCGCGGTGCGTATTACCCACGTTCCGACCGGCGTCGTGGTACAGTGCCAAAATGATCGTTCCCAGCACAAAAACAAAGATCAATGTATGAAGCAGCTGAAAGCCAAGCTCTACGAGCTGGAAATTCAGAAGCAAAACGCTGAAAAACAAGCCCTCGAAGAGACCAAGTCCGATATCGGCTGGGGCAGCCAGATCCGTTCCTATGTACTGGATGATGCACGCATCAAGGATCTACGTACCGGCGTCGAAACCCGCAATACCCAAGCGGTCCTCGACGGCGACCTGGACAAGTTTATCGAAGCCAGCCTGAAGTCAGGCCTGTAAAAACAGAGCAGCAGGAATCACCATGTCTGAACAAACTACAACTCCGGAAGTAGACCACTCTCTCGAACTGAACAACGAGATGACGGAGCGTCGTTCCAAGCTGGCCGCCTTGCGCGCCCAGGGCAACCCCTTCCCCAACGACTTCCGTCGTGACAGCCTCTCCGGCGATCTGCACGCCGAGTTTGGCGACAAGAGCGCCGAAGAGCTGGTGGCCTTGGGTAAACAGGTGAAGATTGCCGGTCGCATCATGACCCGCCGGATCATGGGCAAGGCGTCCTTCGCTACCCTGCTGGACATGGCCGGCAAAATCCAGGTCTACGTCACCCGTGACGACCTGCCGGAAGGTTTCTACAACGAGCAGTTCAAGAAGTGGGATCTGGGTGACATCGTCGGTGTCGAAGGCACCCTGTTCAAGACCCAGACCGGTGAGCTCTCGGTACACGTCTCCACCATACGTCTGCTGACCAAGGCACTGCGTCCGTTGCCCGAGAAGCACAAGGGCCTGACCGACCAGGAAGCGCGCTGCCGCCAGCGTTACCTGGATCTGATCGCCAATGAAGAGTCCCGCAAGACCTTCATGATCCGCACCAAGGTGGTTGCCGGCATCCGCAAGTTCTTCAACGACAAGCAGTTCATGGAAGTGGAAACCCCCATGATGCAGGTCATCCCGGGTGGCGCCTCCGCGCGTCCGTTCGTCACTCACCACAATGCGCTGAACATCGACATGTACCTGCGTATTGCACCCGAGCTCTACCTGAAGCGTCTGGTGGTCGGTGGCTTCGAGCGTGTTTACGAGATCAACCGCAACTTCCGTAACGAAGGTATCTCGGTGCGTCACAACCCCGAGTTCACCATGATCGAGTTCTACATGGCCTATGCCGACTACATCGATCTGATGGACCTGACCGAAGAGTTGCTGCGCACCCTGGCGCAGGACATTCTGGGCGACACCCAGATCCGTTACGCCAAAGAGGGCGAAGAGGGTCTGACCATCGATTTCGGTCAGCCGTTCCAGCGCCTCACCATGGTGGACTCCATCCTGAAGTACGCCGAGGGCGTGACTCGGGAAGACCTCACTACCCTGGAGAGCGCCAAGGCCGTTGCCAAGCGTCTGCACATCGAGCTGATGAAAGGTTGGGAGCTGGGTCACGTGATCACCGCGATCTTCGAAGAGACAGTGGAGCACATGCTGCTGCAGCCGACCTTCATCACCGAGTACCCGGCAGCTGTCTCTCCGCTGGCCCGCCGCAACGACGTGAACCCGGACGTCACCGACCGCTTCGAGTTCTTCATCGGTGGCCGCGAGCTGGCCAACGGCTTCTCCGAGCTGAACGATGCGGAAGACCAAGCCAAACGCTTCCAGGATCAGGTTGATCAGAAAGAAGCGGGCGACGACGAAGCCATGTTCTATGACGCCGACTTCGTGACTGCACTGGAACACGGCCTGCCGCCGACTGCCGGTCAGGGTATCGGTATCGACCGTCTGGTCATGCTGTTCACCAACAGCCACACCATTCGCGACGTCATCCTGTTCCCGGCCTTGCGCCCGCAGCAAAAATAAGCCCGGTACGCAGGCATGACCTGCGCCTCGATGGCAATGAAACGCCCCGCAACTGCGGGGCGTTTTTTATGGCGAAGGTAGCGAGCCCACGAGAGTGGCACACGCTGGCACCTCATGGAGTAGGTGGCAGCAACCACTCCCCCTGCCACAGGGTCAACCCCTGACCCGCCATCAATACCCGCTCGCCCCGGAGCTCCAGCCTGAGATCACCGCCTCTGGACGAGACCTGACGGGCCCGCAACTGCTGCCTGCCGAGCCGTTCAGCCCAGAAGGGCATGAGAGCGCAGTGGTTGGAACCAGTAACCGGATCCTCATCGACGCCCACCCAAGGGGCAAAATAGCGGGAGACAAAATCATCATCCGCCCGGCTCGACGGGGCGGTGACGATCAGCCCCCGTCCCGGCAGGGCACGCAGGGCATGGAAATCAGGCGAAAGAGTGCGGATCTCCTCTTCACTTGCCAGCTCTAGCAAGAACTTGGCCCCGGCCGCCAGGGTCTGTCGTGGTTGGCAACCGATCGCGGCAGCATAGGCGGGATCCAGCGTCAGTGGCGTCAACGCGATACGCGGAAAATCGAGCCAAATCCACTCCCCTTCGCGCCGGGCCAGCAGCTCACCACTGCGGGTCTCGAAGCGGATCGTCTCGTGTGCGGCTACTGCCCCTGTCTGCCACAACACATGGGCAGCTGCCAAGGTGCCATGACCGCAGAGATCAACCTCGACTGTCGGCGTGAACCAGCGCAACTGGTAATGGGCCCGGCCAAGTTGCACCAGAAAGGCAGTCTCGGAGAGGTTGAACTCGGCCGCCATCGCCAGCTGGCTGGCATCCGGCAGGGCGGGTCCCAGTACGACCACCGCAGGATTGCCACCAAAGGGCTGCTGGCTGAAGGCATTGACATGAAACAATCTAATATTCGACATTGCACTTCCTGTGTTATCAAGTAGCACTCATTTAACGCCCTTTATACCACGATCCTCTTTTGCTGCGGGCGCAAGCGTGCCCCAACCCCTTTTAATGCATTAATAGAATAAAGAAGACATTTTTATTCTTTGTTGTTATTGAACACGCCCTTTAATCTGACCAAAAATCAGACCATGGAAGACGTGTGTGATGCAATTGAAGGATTCTCTGACCAACCTAGCCCCCCTCTCTGATGAACAACAACGTCAGTTGAACCAGGCGCTCTCGACCCTCAATACCCAGCAACTGGTCTGGGTGAGCGGCTATCTCTACGGTCTCTCCCAATCCGGCAGCCAGCCTGTGGCGGCCAGCGGTACGCTGGCGGCGCCCGGCGGCAGTCTGACCATTCTCTATGGATCCCAGACAGGCAACGCCAAGGGTGTCGCCACTGCCATCAAGGCGCAGGCCGAAGCCCGTGGCCTACCCGTCACCCTCGCGTCGATGGCCGACTACAAACCCAAGCAGCTCAAGAAAGAGAGCCACCTGCTGGTAGTAGTGAGCACTTACGGGGAGGGTGAACCGCCGGAGAGCGCCGTCGATCTGTTCGAGCAGCTTAAAAAAGGCAAGATTGGCAAACTGGACGGGCTCAAGTTCGCCGTGCTGGGGCTGGGTGACAGCTCCTACGAATTTTTCTGCCAGACCGGCAACGATTTCGACAACTTCCTCGCCACCGCTGGGGCCGAGCGGATTCATGAGCTCGCGAGCCTCGATGTGGATTATCAGGATGCGGCCAAGAGTTGGGGCGAGCAGGCACTCAACGCCATTGCCGCGACGCTCACCACCGGCGCAGCCAGCAGCAAGGTGGCAAGCGCGGTGCAGCAGGCGGTAGGCCTGAGCCAGCACAGCAAGGAGAACCCCTTCCCTGCCCGCCTGTCGGTCAATCAGAAGATCACAGGCCGGGATTCCACCAAGGATATCCGCCATATCGAGATCAGCCTCGAGTCCTCCGGACTCGTCTATCAGCCGGGGGATGCCCTCGGCATCTGGTTCGACAACGACGCCGATCTGGTGGGCGAAGTGCTGGCCCTGGCTGGCCTTTCTGGCGATGAAGACACTGCCCATGGCACCTTGCGCGCCGCACTGTTAGGTCACTTCGAACTAACCCGGCTGCACGGCGGCTTTATCACAGGGCTCGCTGACATATCGGACAACGCGGCGCTGAAAGATCTGGCGGGCGACAAGGCCCAGGTCAATGCACTGGTTGCCTCTGCCCAAGTGGTGGATGTGCTGAAACGCTTCCCGACCGCCCTCACTGCCGAGCAGCTGGTTGGCCTGCTGCGCCCCCTCACCCCGCGCCTCTACTCCATCGCCTCCGCCCAGAGCGAGGTGGAAGAGGAGGTGCACCTGACCGTCGGGGTGGTGCGTTACCCGCAAGAAGATGGCACCGTGCGCTCTGGCGCCGCTTCTTCCTATCTGGCGGATCGGCTGATTGAGGATGGCGAGGTGCGGGTGTTTGTGGAGCACAACGACAACTTCCGCCTGCCCGCCAATCCCGACACCCCTGTCATCATGGTGGGCCCGGGCACCGGAATAGCCCCGTTCCGCGCCTTTATGCAGGAGCGGGAAGCCCAGGGAGCGGAAGGCAAGAACTGGCTCTTCTTCGGCAACCCCCACTTTACCCAGGATTTCCTCTATCAGGTGGAGTGGCAGCGTTATGTGAAATCGGGCCTGCTGTCGAAGATCTCGCTGGCCTTCAGCCGGGATCAGGCCAACAAAATTTATGTGCAGGACCGCCTGCGCGAAGCGGGCCAGGAGCTCTATCAGTGGCTGGAAGCAGGCGCTCACTTCTATGTGTGTGGTGACGCCAACAAGATGGCCAAGGATGTGCAGGAGGCCCTGCTGGATGTGATTGCCGAACACGGTCACAAGAGCCGTGAGGAAGCAGAAGAGTATTTGAGCGAATTGCGTCGTGCCAAACGTTATCAAAGGGATGTCTATTGATGAGCAAGCAAACAATCTCGGAACAGAAAGCGGGGCCAGTGGAGGGACCGCTGGCTGACAACGAACGTCTCAAGCGCGAGAGCAACTTTCTGCGCGGTACCATAGAGCAGGATCTGCAAGACCCGCTCACCGGTGGCTTCAACGGCGACAACTTCCAGCTGATCCGCTTCCACGGCATGTACCAGCAAGATGACAGAGACATTCGCCCCGAGCGTGCCGCCCAGAAGCTGGAGCCGCTGCACAACGTCATGCTGCGTGCCCGCCTGCCGGGGGGGATCATCACCCCGGCCCAGTGGCAGATCATCGACAAGTTCGCCGAAGAGCACAGCCTGTACGGCAGCATTCGCCTGACCACCCGTCAGACCTTCCAGTTTCACGGGGTGCTCAAGCGCGACATCAAGCTGATGCACCAGACCCTCAACAGCACCGGCATCGACAGCATAGCCACAGCCGGCGACGTGAACCGCAACGTACTCTGCACCAGCAATCCGGTGGAGTCCGAGCTGCATCAGGAGGCCTACGAGTGGGCCAAGAAGATCTCCGAGCACCTGCTGCCCAAGACCCGCGCCTACGTGGAGATCTGGCTGGACGGTGAAAAACTGGGGCAGGACGAGGAGCCTATCCTGGGCTCCAACTACCTGCCGCGCAAATTCAAGACCACAGTGGTGATCCCGCCTCACAACGACGTGGATATCCACGCCAACGATCTTAACTTCGTGGCGATTGCCGAAGGTGGCAAGCTGGTGGGCTTTAACGTGCTGGTGGGAGGTGGGCTGGCCATGACCCACGGCGACACCAGCACCTACCCGCGCAAGGCGAGTGACTTTGGCTTTATTCCCCTCTCCCACGTATTGGAGGTAGCGGCCGCCGTGGTCAGCACCCAGCGCGACTGGGGTAACCGGGTCAACCGCAAGAACGCCAAAACCAAGTACACCCTCGAGCGCGTCGGCGTCGAAGCCTTCAAGGCCGAGGTGGAGAGCCGCGCAGGTATCCCCTTCGCCGAGAGTCGCCCCTATGAGTTCACCAGCCGTGGCGATCGCTTCGGCTGGGTTGAAGGGATAGATGGCAAGCACCACCTGACCCTGTTTATCGAGAATGGACGCCTGCTGGACTTCCCCGGCAAGCCGCTCAAGACCGGCATGCTGGAAATCGCCAAAGTGCATCAGGGCGATTTTCGCCTGACCGCCAACCAGAACCTGATCATTGCCGGGGTGCCCGCCAGCGAGAAGGCCCGCATCGAAGGGCTGGCGCGCCAGTATGGCCTGCTGGATGACGGCGTCAGCGAGCAGCGCAAGCAGTCCATGGCCTGTGTGGCCCTGCCCACCTGCCCGCTGGCGATGGCAGAAGCGGAGCGCATGCTGCCCGCCTTTGTCACCGACATCGAAGGGCTGCTGGCCAAGCACGAACTGTCGAATGACGCCATCATCTTCCGTGTCACTGGCTGCCCCAACGGCTGCGGCCGCGCCATGCTGGCGGAAGTGGGTCTGGTGGGCAAGGCGCCCGGCCGCTACAACCTCCATCTGGGCGGCAACCTGGAGGGCACCCGCATTCCGCGCCTCTATCAGGAGAACATCACAGAGCCGCAGATCCTGGCCGAGCTCGACGTGCTGATCGGCCGCTGGGCCAACGAGCGCAATCAGGGCGAGTGCTTCGGCGACTTCGTGATCCGGGTCGGGGTGGTGGCGCCCGTTATCGATTCCGCGAGGGACTTCTATGCAGCCTGAACTGACTGATGGCGGGCGGCTGACACTGACCGCTGATGGCAGGCTCGACCTCTCCGCCCTGCTCACCCTGAACCGGGACGAGCAGACCGAGGCGCTGGCGCCCCTCAACCGGGCGCTGGATGCCATGAGTGCCCCCGAGCGGGTGCGCTGGGCACTGGCCAATCTGCCGGGTGAGCATCTGCTCTCTTCCAGTTTCGGCATTCAGGCAGCGCTCATGCTGCATCTGGTGAGCCGCGAGCGGGCCGACGTGCCGGTGGTGCTGACCGATACCGGTTATCTCTTCCCGGAGACCTACCGCTTTATCGATGAGCTGACCGAGCGCCTCGCGCTCAACCTGAAGATATACAAGGCCGCGTTGTCACCGGCCTGGCAGGAGGCGCGATTTGGTCTCTTGTGGGAGCAGGGCGTGGAGGGGATCACCCGCTACAACCAGCTCAACAAGGTGGAGCCGATGGACCGCGCCCTGAACGAGCTGGGGGCCCAGACCTGGTTCTCCGGCTTGCGCCGGGAGCAGTCCGGCAGCCGGGGCACGTTGCCAGTGCTGGCCATCCAGCGTGGCCGCTTCAAGTTCCTGCCGGTGATCGACTGGAGCAACAAGGATGTCTTCTACTACTTCAAGGAGTTCGACCTCCCCTATCACCCGCTGTGGGAGCAGGGTTATCTGTCGGTCGGCGATGTCCACACCACCACCAAGTGGGAGCCCGGCATGAGCGAGGAGCAGACCCGCTTCTTCGGCCTCAAGCGCGAGTGCGGCCTGCACGAGGAGGGTGGCAAAGAGCATGGCGAGCAGGGTGGCTCCGGCATCTGAGCCCGCTGGCAAGGCCAGATCCTGACAATAAAAAAACGCCCGGCAAGTTCTGGGCGTTTTTATTGCTGAGGTGCAGCGGCTAACGTGCGCAGGGCATAGCGCCCTGCGTGCAGCCACGCCATCCGCTTATTGCACGGCGGCGCGCGCCTGGGTCAACCAGTCGTTGACCAGCGCCTCATGCCCCTTGAGCCAGGCCTCGGCGTGACGCTCTACATCCGCCGGTTTGTTCTGACCTTTGTTCATCAGCCCGTTCTGGATGTTGATGTCGTTCAGCGGCAGCTTGATGATACTGAACAACTTGGCCGCCGCCGGGTTGGCCTCGGTGAACGCCTTGTTGGCCACTATGTGCATGGAATTCACGGTAAAGCCGTAGTTTTTGCCGTTGGGCAGGCGAGTCTGCGCTGCATCCTTGGCATCGGCAGGCACTTCCAGCCACACCACGTCCCGCCCCGGCACCAGCTCACTGCTCAGCCAGTAGGGGATCCAGGTGTAGTAGAGCACCGGCTTGCCACTCTGGTAACGGGCCCGTGTATCGGCGATCAGGGCCGCGTAGTTGCCCTGCTTGTGGGTGACGGTCGGCGTCAGGCCGAACTCGTCCAGATGATGGTTGATGGCCTCTTCACAGCCCCAGCCCGGGTTGCAGCCCACCAGATCAGCCTTGCCGTCACCATCGCCGTCAAACAGCGCCGCCAGCTTGGGCTCCTTGAGCTGACCCAGGTTGGTGATGCCATGCCGGGTGGCCGTCTGCTTGTCGATGAGATAGCCCTGAGCGGCGCCCGATGCATAGGTCCCCTGGCGGAAGAACACCTTGTCGCCGCCAGCCTGTTCGTACTTGTGGTTGTGCAACGGGATCCAGTTAAAGGCCAGGAAGGTACCATCGCCCTGTGCCACCGAGGCGTAGGCCACGTTGTAATCTACCTCCTGCACCGTCTGTACGTCATAGCCGAGGCGACCCATCAGCTTGCTGACCAGCAGGGTCTGAAAAGTCTCTTCCGGCAGGGAGCTCTGCAAGGGTTGAACGCGGATCCCCTCCCCCGGCAGTTCGGTGCTGGCCATGGCGACAGAACTCAGCAACAGGGCGTTCAGCACCAGAGTGCTCAGGGTTTTCGTGATGAACCTCATGCATTTACTCCTTTGTAATCAATTGCTTTACTGCTGCCACGCAGGCGCATCAGCAGGGCCACGGGGCCATGTTGATACCAGCGGCCTGTGTGGCTGCGATCCCGCTGTCCCATTGCCTGGGTCAGACGGTCGAGCACGATGGCCAGCAGCACTATGCCGAGGCCACCGATGGAAGCGAGCCCCATGTCGAGTCGGCCTATGCCGCGCAGTACCATCTGGCCCAGACCACCGACCGCGATCATGGAGGCGATCACCACCATGGAGAGCGCCAGCATCAGGGTCTGGTTGACCCCGGCCATGATGGTGGGCATGGCAAGCGGCAACTGCACCTTGAACAACAGCTGGGAGGGGCTGGCGCCAAAGGAGTGGGCCGCCTCTACCAGATCTGCCGGCACCTGTCGGATCCCCAGCATGGTCAGCCGGATCATCGGCGGCAGGGCGAAGATGACGGTCACCACGACGCCGGGTACGTTGCCGATGCCGAACAGCATGACGATGGGGATGAGATAGACGAAGGCCGGGGTTGTCTGCATGGCATCCAGCAGCGGCCGGGTCCAGGCAGACAAGCGCTCGCTACGGGCCAGCAAAATGCCGACCGGCAAGCCAATCAGGATGCAGAAGAAGAGCGAGGTCAACACCAGCGACAGGGTCACCATGGCATCGGACCAGGCACCGATGAGGCCTATCCCGACGAGAGAAAGCAGGGTACCCAGCGCCATGCGACCATTAACCAGCTGCCAGGCGATCAGGGTCAGCATCCCTATCATCAGGGTGGATGGCACCGTCTGCAGCAGATGGGTCATGGCGTTGAGGGTGACCTCTACCGGTGCCCGGATCAGCTGGAACAGGGGGCGCAAGTTATGGACCAGCCAACCAATGCCGCTCTCCACCCAAATATCCAGCGGTACCAGCGCCTGCTGGAAGGGATCAAGCCAGTCGACAGCCGTGGCTGTATCCGCCGCTTCAATCTGGCTCTGCCAGTCGGCGGCCTGGGTTTCGGTATTGCCCCAGGGATCGGCCTGCGCCTCATTGGCCCGGATGGGGGCACTCGCCAAGAACAACAGCGCCAGCAAGCCGGTCAGCAGATGATGAAAGGGTTTGATATTCATACCGGGGTACTCCTGTCCAGGGTGTTCAGCAAGTTGGCCTTGGAGATGAGCCCCAGATAGGTGCCATCTTCCTCAACCACAGGCACCTGACAGGGCGCTGAGGCCACCTGACTGATGAGTTCATTGAGAGAGGTATCGGCCTGGATGGGCTGAATATCGGCCAGCAAGGCTTGCTCCAGGCTTCCTTTGTTTTTCACCGCCTGACCGAGCGACTCGACCGAGACGACCCCGAGGAAGCGGCGGCTGCGATCCACCACATAACCGAACTCCCGCTCCTGATCCTTAAGTTGACGCAGGGCATTGCCCGGCCCGTCCGTGGTGTGCTTCTTGATAAGCGGCATCTGCTTGCGACTGACGATATCGCGGGCACTGAACACATTGGCCAGATCCACACCGCGAAAGAAGGCGCGAACATAGTCGTTGGCGGGCTGACTCAGGATCTCGTCGGGGGTGCCGACCTGGATCACCTGACCATCCTGCATGATGGCGATGCGATCGCCGATACGCATCGCCTCGTCCAGATCGTGCGAGATGAAGACGATGGTGCGTTGATGGCTGGCCTGCAGCTTGAGCAGCTCATCCTGCATCTCGGTGCGGATCAGCGGATCCAGCGCAGAGAAGGCCTCATCCATCAGCAGGATATCGGGGTTATTGGCCAGCGCACGGGCCAGACCGACCCTTTGCTTCATGCCACCTGAGAGGGCATCGGGAAAGGCGTCCACCCACTGACCCAGACCCACCTGATTGAGTGCCTGGCGGGCACTTTCCTGGCGTTCGAGAAGCGGCACGCCAGCAAGCTCCAAACCGAAGGCGGCATTTTCCAGCACGGTCAGATGGGGCATGAGGGCGAAGGATTGGAACACCATGCTGATCTTCTTGCGCCGCACCTGGCGCAGCTCACTATCTGAAATGGCGGCGATGTCCTCACCGTCGATCAGCACCTGACCACGGGTCGGTTCAATCAACCGGTTGAAGAGGCGTACCAGGGTGGATTTTCCCGAACCGGACAAGCCCATCACCACGAAGATCTCCCCCTCGTGGATGGCCAGATCGACCCCATGCACACCCAGTGTCTGCCCGGTCTTCTGCAGAATGCTGGCGCGGTCGTGCCCTTTCGCCAGCAATTTGAACGCCTTTTCCGGCTGTTCTCCGAAGATTTTATAGAGTGATTTCACTTCGAGTTTGACTGTCATACTGTCCTTTTTTCATGGTCGACATCTTGGTAATTAACCTGCCGAACGCGAACCAATTACTTTCTACACTAAGCAATTTACATGAAAAACAAAAGAACCATAGGAGTCCACACAAAACAATGAAAACATAAACAATTGATTTTAATGATTTATTTTTGACAATAAAAAGCCATAAATCGACAAGCATGGGCCATACCAGCATGGTTAATTTGATTAGATAACTAATTATTGTGGTGTTTTGACAGGCTAATAGGAGGAGGAAACCAGGCAGATCAGGGGGATGCCGCCAGGCAGGATCCTGAACAGGCAGCAGGGCTGGAAAAAATCATTACAACCCTAATGATATGCAGGCGAAAAACGAGGGGATACAGGGGAGCGGTTGAGCGCAGCCATGGCGAAGGCCTTGCCTGCCGGACCCGCCCTTTGTGGCAAGAAAAAAGCCCCCAGTGCAGCACAAGGGGCTTTTCGGCTTCAACAGTTATTCAATACGGTTCAGCGCCGTTGCCAGGTTTCGAAACTGTAGTGATGGGGGTTCTTCTCGTCGGGCTCATGGGGTTCTCGCTCAACGCAATGCCACTCGTCCTCCTCGAAGGCGGGGAAACGGGTATCCCCTGTCACCGCCAGATCGATGCGGGTCAGATAGAGGCTGTCGGCCCGTGGCAGCAGCTGACCATAGAGATGACCGCCACCTATCACCATCAGCTCGTCTACCGTCTGACCATCGGCCAGCAGCGCCAGCGCGGCCTCCACCGAATCGACCACTTCGACCCCGTCGGCCTGGTAATCGGGGTTGTGGCTGATCACCAGATTGCGCCGTCCGGGCAGCGGCCGACCTATGGATTCGAAGGTCTTGCGCCCCATCAACACCGGTTTGCCCAGAGTCACCCGCTTGAAGTGGGCCAGATCTGCCGGCAGGTGCCAGGGCATCTGGTTATCCAGGCCAATCACCCTGTCGTGGGCCATGGCGGCAATCATGGAAATCTTCATGGGGTCAGCCTCTCACACCGTCTGTCAAATAATGGGCCGGTTACGGTACACGACCAGGGAGGGGATCGCCAAACCGAAACTGAGGGCACCCACGATAAACAACGCCTTGAGGCCGTTCTCCACCGCGCTCTGGATAAGGTCCATGGTCACCCCGGAGATGTTGAGCTCGACCACGGCGATCATCGCCTTGAACGCATAGCTGCCCGGGATCATTGGGATGATGGAGGCAACGCTAAACACGGGGCGCGGCGCCAGCAGCCGACGGGACCAATAGACACAGACAAAACCGACCGTGGTCGCCGCCGTCAGTGTCGCCCACTCGATGGGCATACCGTAATGAATGAGCAGGGTCCGCAGGCTGTGGGCCAGGGCACCGCCCATGGCGCAGTACTTCAACATGCGTGGCGGCACGTTGAACAGCATGGCAAACCCTACCGCCGGAATGGAGGACCAGAAGGCATCCTTGGCCAGCAACCAGACAAGATCCATCATACCTTCCACCCCCAGATCCCGGTGACCGACATAGCCAGGATGATACCAATGGCGGCGCTGATGGTGAGCAGGGTCGCCGTGCCCCAGCGTGCCAGCCCCATGTTGAAGTAACCCTTCACCATGTCGGAAACCGCATTGATGAGCGGGAAGCCCGGCACCAGCAAGAGCACGCTGGCGGCCATGGCGAGATAGGGCTGGGCCCCCCAGTTGAAGAAGTTGGCACTGGAGGAGAGCAGGGTGGCGATGAAGCCGGTCGCGGCAAAGTTGATAAGCGGGCTGTGGTGATGACGGGCGATCAGCTGGCGCACTCGCATCGCCACGGCGGAGGAGAGGCAGGTCACCAGGAAGATGGGCCAGTCGCCGCCAAACAGCAGGCTGAAGGCGCCGCAGGAGAGCCCCACCATGGGCACCACCAGCCAGGGGTGGTAATGAAACGGCACTATGCCGTCGAGCCGCTGACGCACCTCGCGCGCACCGATCAGCTCCTTCTCCGCCATGATGCAGATGCGCTGGATCTCGCACACCACCTGCATGTTGATGCCGTGCTCCCGTACCCGGCGGGTGGTGGTGACGCAACTGCCCTGATAGAGGCTGGTGAGCACGATGGCACTGGAGGAGATAGCCATCTCGACGCTCTCCAGCCCCAGCGCCATGCCAAGCCGGACCGTGGTCTGCTCTATGATGCGACTCTCGGCCCCGAACTGGGCCAGCATCTGGCCCACCTTGACGATGATACGGGTGATCTCTGTCTGCTGCTCCTGCGACAGCACCCGTCTTGGAGTGATACTGCTCATAATCCCTGCGAGTCGTGGCAAAATTAAAAGATCGCCATATTAGCCTAACTGTCGGCGCCATACATCCACACCGATCACGGCAATAATCAATTTTTAATAAAACAGCGAATGCCACGAAAACACATCAAATAGATTACAAATCACCTCAGATAAATTAACGTCAGTAAACTAACCTCACCCGATGACAGATATATAACGCAGAATAATAATAAGAATGCTATCAAGGGGATGTTTATTTCTTCTTGCGATAATAATCGAAGAAAGAAACCACATTATTTTCTCTGTAGACGGGGGGCTGGTCAGCATAGAGATTGGCATTGAGCTGGATCATCTGACTGCGCATGGAATAAAAGGAGGAGTGCATCATGCTCGCAATACGAATGCAGCTATCCAGATTGTTCTTGGCCAATTGACGCTGACAGTCGATACGAAACTGCAGGCCGCGCAATCGCTGCTGCTGCTCCGGACTGACCCGGTCGATCAACCCCTCTATTTGCTGGTGCAGCAACTCATCGAGTCGTTCCGGCTCCGTCACAGCCAGTCTCCTCAAGGTATCAAAATCAGGCAATTCCATATGCCCTCCTGCGGTCAGCCGCTGTATGGTGATACTCAAACAACAACGATCAGTACAATATTCAACCAACCGTATAATGAGTTATATAAGACGATTGCCCTCCTGGTTCAATCCATACCACAACCTTTCGAGGCTGACTGCGCCAAAGCAGGATCAACAATCGGGGAGTTATTTTCTTATTCGTTATGGATCAACCAATTATTCATCAATACGGCTATTTTTTTCGTTTATACATTTTAGGCTGGCGATACCCAAGTCTTATGTCTTATTGAAAGGGCATCGGCAAGAAAGCTTTTCATTCGGCACTCGATGCTATGCCCCACCCTCGCCAACACCTGACCTCGTTTAACATATCTCACTGATTATGTTATTTTATTTGCTACTTATTCTAGGTAACCAAGGGCAGACCATGAGCAAGGCAAGAATCGGCATCGTCACCGTCAGCGATCGCGCCAGTGCAGGCATCTACGAAGACCTCTCCGGCAAGGCCATCATAGACACGCTGAACGCATATTTGACCTCGGCGTGGGAACCCCTCTATCAGGTGATCCCGGATGAACAGGATCAGATCGAAACGACCCTGATCCGGCTGGCAGACCAGGAACAGTGCTGCCTCATCGTCACCACGGGCGGCACAGGTCCGGCCAAACGGGATGTAACCCCTGAGGCCACAGAAGCGGTGTGCGATCGCATGATGCCAGGCTTTGGCGAGCTGATGCGGGCCGAATCCCTCAAGTTCGTGCCGACTGCCATTTTGTCGCGCCAGACTGCAGGCCTGCGCGGCGGCTCCCTCATCGTCAACCTGCCGGGCAAGCCCAAATCCATCCGCGAGTGCCTGGATGCGGTCTTCCCCGCCATCCCCTACTGTATCGATCTGATGGAGGGGCCCTATCTCGAATGCGATGAAGCCGTCATCAAGCCGTTTAGACCCAAGAAATAAGCCCTGAGTGGGCGGGGGATGTGAACCCCCGTCCATATTTACTTGCGACCATATACCTTGACCCCGGCCTTACTCCCCTCCGAATTGCCATAGACCTCGATCCGCTTGATGCAGAGCCGGCTACCGAGAGATTTCCACCCCGATTCCTGATCCTCTTTCAGATCCTTGTCGAAATTAAGAGTCTTGCTGCGATCATTGCCGTAAAACACCTTGACCCTGTCCAGGGTCAATTCCCGTCCTGCCTTGACCATGATGGACTTGGCCGGTCGGCAAACGATGATGGGAATAATGGCCGGGTGGTCACCGACACCGAGCAGCATGGTGTTGCCCAGCCGAAATTCATCATCGGCCATGGCCGGTGCAGGCAGCGCCAATAAAAGGGTGGACAGCAAGAGCGCATTGAAACCTGGGCGCAGGCGGAGTTGAGCAGAGAAAACAGCAGATGGAACAGACATTATGCCTCCCGAAAAATGGGAGGCATATTAATTCATCAAGGCTAAACCCAGGCTGTACCGGCGCCCTGCCAGCAGGCAAGGTGCGCGGCTTCAGGACCAGCGCTTGAAGATGAGGGAGGTGTTGATGCCGCCAAAGGCGAAGTTGTTGGACATCAGATAGTCCACCACCAGCGCGGTCATGCCGGTTACTCTTACCGCTTCATACCATACCGCCATTCCTTGTTGGGCTGCATTAGCCACCGCATCTGGATCCGACCACATCAGCGTCATGCCATGCCCCTGTTG
The DNA here is from genome assembly GCF_037818705.1 of Aeromonas popoffii. NCBI lineage: Bacteria > Pseudomonadati > Pseudomonadota > Gammaproteobacteria > Aeromonadales > Aeromonadaceae > Aeromonas > Aeromonas popoffii. The sequence continues at coordinate 3,584,148 of NZ_CP149129.1, forward strand.
ATGGAGATGACCTGGCACGTGACATAGCCGGCGATGTCCGTCATCAAAGACGCGGGCAAAACCGTAGGGGATATCACCCGCAACGTGACCCGCGAAATCGGTCACGGTACCCGGGATACCGTCAAGAAAATCGGTGACGATCTGAACGACTGACAGCAGGGGTCCAGGCCCCTGTTGTCATAGGGGTGGATCAATTGCTCCACATGGCCATCAGCCGGGATTCCATGGCCTCTTCCTGCTCATCCGGCAGCTCGGCGAAGAAATCGAGCCCTGTCAGCTCCTCTACCGCATCCACAGTCACTATGTAATCCGCAAGCCGGCTGGCCGACACGTTCTGCTGCGGCAGGACAAAGGCGATCGCCTTCTGGTTGGCCACGTCCATCACCACCCGATAGTAGGCGTGGGGCACAGTCACACCGTTGCCGATAGCGCCATCGGAGTTGGTGAAGATGGGGCCTGTGATCACCTGAACATCCTGATAGGCAATGGCCCACTGGCGGGTCTTCTCCTCCAGAATGCGCCAGGCCCCCTGATTGAGCGCCGGCAACTGCGGAGTCATGTTGGTCAGCAGGAAGCTCTGCTTCATGGTGGTGGCGGTGGAGCGCATGTCCGCCGCGGGGGCCTGATGGCCGCGGTCATAACCCGAGCCCTTGTAGTCCGCCAGGGTGGCGCGGTACTGCACCGGCACCTCCCTGTCTTCGGCGAAGGCGTCCTTGCGCGGTACCGGCCCCTGGGCGCTGGTCGCCGTCATCCGATAGGAGACCCAGTCAGAGACCTTGGTGTCATAGTTGTAACCTGCGGCGTAACCGTCCCGACACAACAGCTGACTGGATTGGCTGGGGACCCCGAGCTTGACGTGGTCCTTGCACTGGAAGCCCGCCGCCAGGGTCGGGAAGGTGGTGAGAGTGAATCCGATAGCCAGAACTAATTTATTGATATTATTCATTATTATGCCACTCCTTGTATTAGGCGGAGTGATTTGACACCAGGTCGGATGAGTTAGGCAATCGAACAGATTATGAGCGTGTTGAAATTGTGAAGAGGGCTGCAAATCGGTGAAATCCCCGTCGCCAGCTGGGGGATTGTCATCCCCTTGCCATTATGCTGATTACCACACTTTGGCTTTGTTATCAGATAGATAGAGCCATGAAAAAGCGGGACCTCAGCCCCGCTTGAATTCAGACCCACGACCCGTTCAGCTCTTGACCTGAGGCCTGGGAGTATCAGGTTGAGAGGGCGGCAGGAGCGGCAGCACTATCTGCGGCTGCTCACCGGTCAGGCTCTTGAGGTAGGCTGTCATGTCGTCGGCCTCCTGCTCGCTCAGCGCCTGGCCCAGCTGGATATCGGCCATTATCCGCACCGCCTCCTTCAAATCCCACACAGACCCGTCGTGGAAGTAAGGGTAGGTCAGCTCTATGTTGCGCAGGGTCGGCACCTTGAACCAGCCGATGAACTGCTTCTCGCCCGTCACGCCACCGCGCCCCTGGGCCGGATTGTCGGTCTTGAACGGCTTGACCAGCCCCATCTTCTGATAGGAGTTGCCACCGATGGCCACGCCGTTGTGGCAGGCGGTACAGCCCTTCTCCTTGAACAGCTGATAGCCCTTCAACTGCTGTGCCGTCAGCGCCTTGCCGTCTCCCTTCAACCAGCGATCGAACGGCGCGTTGGGGGTAACCAGGGTCTCTTCGAAGGCGGCGATGGCGTCTGTGACCTCATCAATGCCGAAGTCCGCCTTGCCGTAAACGGCGCCGAAACGGGTGCGATATTCGGGCAGGGTGTGCAATGTCTCGACCGCCAGCTTGTGGCTGAAGGCCATCTCCAGCGGATTCTCGATGGGGCCCGCCGCCTGCGTCTGCAGATCCTTGGCGCGACCGTCCCAAAACTGCACGAAGTTGAGGCTGGCGTTGAGCACGGTGGGCGAGTTGATCGGCCCCTCCTTCCACTTGTGGCCAAGGGAGCTGACCTGGTTGTCCACCCCGCCGGTCGCCAGGTTATGGCAGGAGTTGCAGGAGATGGCATTGGATTTGGAGAGCCGCGGCTCGAAGAACAGCATCTTGCCCAGCTCGACTTTTTCCGGCGATGCCACCTTGGGTACCTCTACCGGTTGTACCGGTTCGGTCGCCCACCCCATCCCGGGCAGACCCAGCGCCAGCAAAAGACAATATTTATTCATTTTCTCTCTCCCTTGTGACTGTGCATAACTGCAGCATCAGCCTGACCGGGAAAGCCTGATTATTATTTGTTCAAGATCAAATGAGACCCAAAAAACCACATTAAAAACAATCGATTAATATATTTTAGGCGAACCAGTAACGGGGACTTGCGAGGCAAAAAAGAGCTGATTTTTGATGAGTAAATTATGAGCTAATTCATCTGCGATGACAGCCAATTAATTAGATTGCTGTTATTGAATAAAGCGATTGTTCAATATGCAGGCGTGGCTGACTGCTGAATAGATTCATATTAAATACATCATAAATATGATCAGAAATACGGCTGTTAATAACAAACAATCTGGTCTGACACTCCGTCTCTCGCATTTCAGATAATGCCATCTGTTGTTTCTTCACTTACCAAAGAAACGGATGGCTGTGCTTTTCAAGCAAAATAAGGATGTATGATGAGAAAGTCCCTATTGGCCGGTGCCCTGTTGCTGTGTCCCACCGCCTTTGCCGCCACCGTGCACTGGGAATACAGTGGCGAGGCCGGCCCGGCACAATGGGCCAAGCTGACTCCCGAATTTGGCCAGTGTGCGGGCAGCAACCAGTCGCCAATCAACCTCGATGATCTGGTAGAGGCCAAGCTGGCCCCGCTGCAGTTTCACTACCGGGCGGGCGGCCAGAGCGTCACCAACACCGGCCACACAATACAGGTCAGCTATGCCCCGGGCAGCACACTGCAGCTCGACGGCATGGCCTTCGAGCTCAAGCAGTTCCACTTCCACGCCCCCAGTGAAAACCTCATCAAAGGCAAATCCTACCCGCTGGAGGGGCACCTGGTGCACGCCAATGCCAAGGGGGAGCTGGCGGTGGTGGCCGTGATGTTCGTGCCGGGCCACGCCAACCCGGCGCTGAACCAGGCCTGGCAGCCGTTGCCGGCGAAGGCGGGCGACAGCCGATCGCTGGCAACGCCGCTATCGGCGGATCAGCTGCTGCCCACCAAGCGTGATTACTACCGCTTCAGCGGTTCGCTGACCACCCCGCCCTGCTCGGAAGGGGTGCGCTGGCTGGTGATGAAGCAACCGGTGCAGGTGAGCCAGGCCCAGATCGATGCCTTCAAGGCGGTGATGCACCACCCCAACAACAGACCCGTACAGCCGCTGCATGGTCGGCTGGTGTTGCAGTGATCGGCGGATGCCATGGCTGAGTTGCAACGAAAAGAGGGTCGATTGAACCCATTTTCGTTCATGGACTTTATTTACAGACTGGCGGCGATGCGCGCCCCCAGCGCGGCGTTGTTCAGCACCAGCTGGATGTTGGCTGCCAGCGAATTACCGCCGGTCAGCTCGCACACCCGGGCCAGCAGGAAGGGGGTGGACGCCTTGCCCTTGACCCCCTGCTCGTCCGCTTCGCGCAGCGCCTGTTTGATCGCGGCGTCTATGTCGGCCTTGGGCATGGCAAACTGGGTCGGGATCGGGTTGGTGACCACGGCGCCACCGGCCAGTCCCAGCTCCCACTTGAGGCGCAGCGCCTCGGCGATCGCTGCCGGACTCTCCAACCGGTAATCCACCTTGAAGCCGCTCTCGCGGGTGTAGAAGGCGGGCAGCTCATCAGTCTGATAGCCGATAACGGGCACACCCTGGGTCTCCAGATACTCCAGCGTCAGACCGATGTCGAGGATCGACTTGGCGCCGGCGCAGACCACGGCCACCGGCGTCTGGGCAAACTCCTGCAGATCAGCCGAGATGTCGAAGGTCTCCTGGGCACCGCGATGCACGCCGCCGATGCCGCCGGTGGCAAACACCCGAATGCCGGCCATGGCGGCGATGATCATGGTGGAAGCGACCGTGGTCGCGCCCAGCCCCTTGTTCGCCAGCACGAAGGGGATGTCACGACGGCTGCACTTGGTGGCGGCATGACCGGCCCGACCCAGCGCCTCCAGCGCCCCCGCATCCAGCCCCACTTTGAGGCGGCCATCCAGGATGGCAATGGTGGCCGGCACGGCGCCGTTGTCGCGCACCACCTGCTCTACCTGGCGCGCCGTCTCCATGTTCTGGGGATAAGGCATGCCGTGGGAGATGATGGTGGACTCTAGGGCAACGACAGGTTTGCCGGCGGCCAGGGCCGCAGCGACGTCAGGTTGGATATCGAGGTAAGCGTTCAACATGGGTACTCCTCCAGCATGCGTTCAACAGCGGCCTTGGAGAGGCCGGAAAAGACGGTATCGGAACAATTGACGGTGAGGGCGGCGCAACCGAGGGCGAAACGGGTGGTATCGGTCATGTCGCTCTCCTGTAACCAGGCATAGGCCAGCCCCGCCATAAAGGCATCGCCACCGCCGGTCACGTTGACGACCGGGCTGCCGAGCACAGGTAGATGGCCCTGGCACTCCCCGTCGCTATAGAAAATCCCCTGATCGCCGAGGCTCAGGAATAACCTCTGCACCCCGGCGCGGTGGAACCAGGCCGCTGCCATGGGCCAGGTATCTGGCCCGGCGATGGTGAAACCGCACAGCTGCTCGGCCTCGCTGCGGTTGGGTTTGAGGGTGTGGATCCGGTGCAGCCAGGGGCGGATCTTCTCCACCTTGGCCACCGAGACGGTGTCGACGAAGATGATGTGCTCCCCCTGACGCTCGAACAGCCAATCGAGGGTATGGGTGGCGAGATTGGTGTCGAGCACCCATAGCCGGGCCGCCCCGAGGAAACCGGTGAGCGGGGTGAGCCGGGCTGGTGTCAGTTGATCGATGATCGCCATGTCGTTGACGGCGCAGCTCATCTCGCCGCTGCCATCGTGCAGGCTGAGGTAACAGGACGTTGCCTGCCCCTCCAGCACCAGCACCTGACGCACGTCGACGCCGGCACGCTGGCTCACCTCCAGCAGGTGATGACCATACTGATCGTTGCCCACTGCGCTCAGCAGCCGGGTGTCGGTACCAAGCCGCGCCAGGTTCTCGGCGATGTTGCGCCCCACCCCGCCGGCGGAGGTACGCACCTTGCCGGGGTTAGAGTCGCCGATACGCAAGTTGTCATGACTACAGCCGCAGATATCCATGTTGACGCCGCCGATCACCACGGCGTAGGGGCCTTCCCGCAGCACATAGCCACGCCCCTGCACATAGCCCTGGCGCATCAGGCTGGAGATGTGACTCGCCAGCGCCGAGCGGCTGATGCCGAGGCGATCCGCCAGCTCCTGCTGGGCAATCATGGGATCCTGGCGCAGCAGGGCGAGGATCTCTTGTTCACGCTCAGTCATAGACAAACATCCAGTTGCAAACGTTTGTTCATTATTTATGAAAAACGTTTTCCCACCATCACTGCGTGCAAAAACTGTCGGTTTGCGCACAAAAAATCAGCAGCAGGCTGCAACGGATTTCTCATATCTGCACGCCACTTTTCATGTGCGGGCGGGCGACTGCCGCTTATAATGCGGCCGCCACAGAGGAGAACAAGATGAAAGAGTCAGGTTATAGCTGCGCAGAGCAGGCCGATACACGGTCACCAACGCAGGAGGCACCGGGCTATTGCTGCATCGGACTGGTCAATCCCAAGTCACCGGAAAACGTGGGGGCTGTGATGCGCGCAGCCGGTTGCTATGGGGCTGACGAGGTCTACTACACGGGCAATCGCTTCGAGCTGGCGCGCCGTTTTGCCACGGATACCAAGCAGATGGTGGACAAGATACCCCTGCTCGGGGTCGATGATCTCATGGAGATAGTCCCGGCCGGGTGCGTCCCCGTGGTGGTGGATCTGATCGAGGGGGCCACACCGCTGCCGGATTATGTGCACCCCGAGCAGGCCTTCTATATCTTCGGCCCCGAGGATGGCACCCTGGATCCGGCCCGATATGGCTCGGTGAAGGACGTGGTCTATGTGCCGACGCAAGGCTGCATGAACCTGGCAGCTTCGGTCAACGTGATCCTGTATGACCGCTTGGCCAAACGCATGCGGGCCGGGGCCGGGCGAGCAGAGTAAACTGGTGGTCTATGTGGCCACACAGCAAGGCAGCATCAACCTGGCCGCTTCGGTCAACGTGATCCTGTATGACCGCTTGGCCAAACGCATGCGGACCGGGCGAGCAGAGTAAACGTGTTTATATGTTCCCTCATTTTTGCCGATTTTGCTGTGGGGGTCACCAGATGTACTACTGCCAGTAGAAGCTATATCGCTGCGGCCGTTAGCGGCTGATGGTAGGGGCACTTGCATCTTATCTCTCTGGGTGTTCGATGGTTCTATCTTTCAATCGACCAAAGAACGCGTTGCTTCTCTTCCTTCTACAGAGCATCAGTTATCGTCTGGCTCAACCCTTTGTTCCAGCTCCTTGATAAAACCTCGATAGTAATCATGGAGCTGGTAACGGCGGTATATCTCGGCCAGGGTACCATTCCGGATCAGCCGCACCATGCCATGATCCCAGACCTGTTGCAGGTGCCCCCCCCGTTCGGTATCAGCAAAGATGGGGTAGGTCGGGATCCAGCGCAGGAAGGTACGATGCATGTTGGCAGGGATGGCGTCGGCCGAGTAGAGCACACCGGCGGTCAGGTAGTAGCGGTAGCGCTCCTTGGCCAGCAGTTGCAGCGCCATGTCGTGGCTGTCGATCTCGTGCCAGCGCATGTTGACCGGGATGTACTTGTCAAAGGCCCAGCCTCGCAGCCACAGCACCCCCTCACCTTCCAGACTGGTCTCGCCGAGCCATTGGGGCTGCCACTTCTTGAGCATCAGCACGGTCAGATCGTCAGCCGAGGCGGGATAATCCGGCTGGCGTACGCCGCTGACTTCATCCCGATAAACCCCCATCGCCATATCCCCCCCCTTCTGCGCTACCACCGCCAGCGCCCGTTTGTAGGGCACTATGTGCGGGATCACCTCATAGCCATGGGGCTGATAGATAGCCCTGACGATATCCAGATAGACGCCCCGTCCATCCGGTAGGCAGAAACCGGGCCAGTCATCGCAATAGACATGCAGGGGATCGGCCCGACCGGGCAGGGAAAACAGAAGAAACAGCAATGCAAACAGCAGACGAACCATGTTTAACCATTTCCTCGGTGCCGATGTTTTCATCCAACGGATCAACCCGCGCGATGAATGTACCCAAGCCATACCACATCATAAGAAGATCTGGCGCTGAATCACCTCTTTTTCCCAGTTTTGAGAGCCAGTCGAGGGTTATAACCCTCTTAATGGGTATCATTGAAAATAAGATTCATTAGTAACCCAACCATAGGGGAGTCTTCATATGTCATCCATCAAAACCCTGCTCTGCCCCGTCGATTTTTCCCAGATGTCGCAGTCAGTGCTCGACTATGCGGTGTTCATGGCCCAAAGCCATCAAGCCGAACTCAAGTTGGTCCATGTGGTGGATCAACTGCATGGTTTCGACAGCTACAAGATCCTGCACATGACCGCCATCGAGATCACCCACGAGATGGAACGCCAGGCCAAGACCCAGCTGAAAGAGCTGGTCGCCAGCCTGCCCATTCCCGCCACCTTCGAAGTGCGCTTCGGCCGCGCCGCAGACGAGATCGTCATTCAGGCGAAAGAGGAAAAGGTCGATCTTGTGGTCATGGGCAGCCACGGCCGTTCGGGCCTCAGCCACCTGCTGGTGGGCAGCGTCGCCGAGTCCGTGGTGCGTCACGCCCCCTGCCCCGTGCTGGTCGTGCGTTAACGCTCGGCCCGTCACCGCGCAACAAATCACAGTAAGGCCAGCACTCGTGCTGGCCTTACTCATGTGGGAGGCGCACCTCAGCCGTGGGCATAGATGACGCTTCCCCCCTTAATGATGTCTATGATGGCCCTGGACAGCTCCTTGGGCAGCGCGGGACAACCCCAGCTGCGACCCAGCTTGTCATATTTGCGCAGATGCCGCGGACTGGCATAGTCGGCTCCGTGCACCACGATGGCACGTTTGCGGGCATTGCTGTTCTTGCCCGGGCTCAAGCCATCGAGGCGCAGCGAATAGCCATGCTTGCCCTGATAGGTCTCGGCGGTACGATAGACGCCGAGGGAACTCTGCATGGAATTGAGCTGGTTGGAAAACTGGCGGGCCGCCAGCTCGCCCGAGTTGCGACCGTGGCTGACCCAGGTGTGGTAGAGCAGTTTGTGACGCTTCAGGTCGATCACGAACAGCCGACGCTGGGTCGAGGGTTTGCTGTAGTCGATGATGGTGAGTATGGGTTTGCGCTTGTGGCGCACGCTCTGATAACTGTTGATGGCCTTGCGAAACACCTGATGGTCGAGCTTGCCTGCCAACCCCAGCTGGCGATAGAGATCCTGATCCCAGCTGGCGTGGCTGCTGGTGCTGAAACAGAGCGTCCCCAGCAGCAGCGGCAAGCTCAACCAGAGCCATCCTAGCCGCACAATTCTATCTGTTTGCTTCATCCTTGAATCTGCTCCCGTTTTTGTTGGTAGTGCAGCGTGTAACGTATCGCCACACCCTGCTGGATAGTTATATGCAAGCCTCTGATGAGTCGCAAGAAAAGAGCATAAAAATGCCGACCTGAGTCGGCATGATTCCAGCGGGTGTTGGCAACGTACTCAGGCACGGATCAGATAGTCAGCCAATCCCACCCACTTGTAGCTGGTCAGTTCGGTCAACCCCATGGGGCCACGGGCGTGCAACATCTGGGTCGAGACCGCCACCTCGGCACCCAGGCCGAACTGGCCACCATCGGTGAAGCGGGTGGAGGCATTGACGTAAACAGCGGCCGAACCGGCGCCATTGACGAACCGCTCGGCATTGCTCAGGTCGTTAGTGAGGATGGCATCCGAGTGACCGGCGTTATGCTCGCGCATGTGGGCCAGCGCCTCGTTCACGTCCGCCACCAGCCGGATCCCCAGGGTCAGCCCCAGCCATTCGGTGTCAAAATCGTCCAGACCTGCCTCGCGCAGGTTGTCGGCGCCAGCCACCAGTGCCATAGCGTTGGGGGCGGCTACCAGGGCCACCTTGCGCTCGTTCATCAGGCTGACCAGCTGCGGCAGCAAGGCTGCGGCCACGTTTTCATGTACCAACAGGGTATCGAGCGCATTGCAGGCGGAGGGGCGCTGCACCTTGGCATTGTCGATGACCGCCAGAGATCGCACCAGATCGGCGCTCTCGTCCACGAAGACATGGCTGATGCCAAAGCCGCCAATGATGACGGGAATGGAGCTGTTCTCCTTGCACATCTTGTGCAGCCCGGCACCGCCGCGGGGGATGATCATGTCCACGTAGCGATCGAGACGCAGCAACTCGCCAACCAGTGCCCGATCCGGGTTGTCGATGTACTGTACCGCCTCGGCAGGCAGGCCGGAGGCGGCTAGCGCACGCTGGATCACCCGCACCAGCTCCAGATTGGAGTGGAAGGTCTCGCGCCCGCCGCGCAGTATGCTGGCGTTGCCTGTCTTGAGGCAGAGGCTGGCGATGTCGATGGTGACGTTGGGGCGGGCCTCGTAGATGACGCCAATGACACCAATCGGCACCCGACGACGCGAGAGGCGCAGGCCGTTCTCCAGCACCCGGCTGTCGATGTCGGCACCGACCGGATCATCCAGGGTGATCACCTTGCGCACATCCGCCACTATCCCCGCCAGCCGGTCCGGGTTGAGCAGCAAACGATCCAGCATGGCATCCGACAATCCGGCCTCTCGGCCGGCCGCTATGTCCTTGTCGTTGGCAGCCAGGATCTGGCGACTTCGCCCCTCCAGCTCGTCGGCAATGGCGGCCAGCGCCCGGTTTTTCTGCGCCGTGCTGATGGTCGCCAGCTGATAGGCGGCTTCGCGGGCCGCCTGCCCCATTTTCTCCAGACTCATCTCAGTTCCCTTTTATTCATGCCGATGCCGCCCAATCAGAGCAACACCATGTCATCCCGGTGAATGGCCACGGCACCATAGCCGTAGCCCAATATCTGTTCTATCTGATCCGAGTGAACACCCCGCAGCTTCTCCAGCTCCAGATGGTCGTACCGGCAGATGCCACGGGCCAGCTCGACGCCCTTGGGATCGAGAATACGCACCACGTCGCCGCGCACGAAATCTCCCTTCACTGAGACTATGCCCTTGGGCAGCAGGCTGGAGCCCTTCTCCTGCATGGCAGCCACGGCGCCCTGATCCACCCGAACCTCACCATGGGGGGGCGGGCCGGCCAAAATCCAGCTCTTGCGCCCTTCCAGCGGTGAGGCCAGCGCCGGGAACAAGGTGCCAATACGCTCACCCCTGGCGAGACGACCTATCACCTCCGGCATCTGGCCGGTGGCGATCACCACCTTGACCCCGGCCCGGCGCGCCACGTCGGCCGCCTGCAGCTTGGTCGCCATGCCACCCGTGCCAAGACCACCGACACTACCCCCCGCCAACTTGCGCAGGGTGTCATCTATGGTCTGCACCTCCTCGATCAGCTGGGCATCCGGGTTGCTGCGCGGATCAGCGGTGAACAAGCCGGTTTGATCGGTCAGCAGGATCAAGAGATCGGCATCGGCCAGAATGGCGGCGCGGGCGGAGAGGTTGTCGTTGTCACCCACCTTGATCTCGGCCGTCGCCACGGCATCGTTCTCGTTGATGACGGGAATGATGCGGTGATCGAGCAGGGTGCGCAGGGTATCCCGGGCATTGAGGTAACGCTCGCGGTCTTCCAGATCGGCGCGGGTCAGCAACATCTGACCAATATGCAGCCCATAGAGGTTGAACAGATCCTGCCACACCCGAATGAGCTGGGTCTGGCCAACCGCCGCCAGCATCTGCTTGTTGGGCAGGGTCGGCGCCAGCGGAGGGTGGCCCAGATGTTCACGCCCGGCGGCGATGGCACCCGAGGTGACCACCACGACTCTGTGGCCGTGACGGTGCAGGGCCGCACACTGCCTGACCAGCTCCACCATGTGGGCACGGTTAAGCTGGGAAGATCCCCCGGTGAGCACGCTGGTGCCCAGTTTGACGACTATGGTTCTGTTTTCCATGGGAGCAAGAAGGCTGAAAAGTAAGGAATCCCTTTATACCCACGGCCCTGTTGCCCTGCAAGGCAATTAAGCCCGCAAGCACTGCGTGGACGAAGGAAGCTTGCCCTGTGGCGAGAAGCGGCAGGCTTGAAGAGATAAATGGGTAACCGCGGACGGTGGGACCAGATGACCCTGCGAGTGAATACAACCCTCGCAGGGCATCAGCACATCAGGCGGCGGTGACAGCCAGCTCATTGGTCACCTGCTCGGCAGGGACCAGCCGACACTCCAGCAAGGTGAGCTTGTCACTGATGAGCTTGTAGAAGCGGTTGAGGGTGCGCTCGACCTCAACCTGATGCTTCTTCGGGATTGGCTTGTTGATCCAGGCCCCTTCCGCATTGTAGAAACCGACCTGATAGTGATAACTGAAGCTGTGATCCTGCTGCTCCAGCACCAACCACCACCCCCAGAACTCCCGCTTGTCCGGCGCCGGTTTGGCGCTGACGCAGACGGAGAGACAGTCGAAACGGTAGCGCCCCTCTTCACACAGATCTTCACGTAAATAGGGGCCAATCGCAGCAAACTGCCTCAGCAATCGCTTGTAAGTCACTTTTTCTGACATGTTAACCTCCCTGTGAACAAGCCATATCATCCTGGGATGACGTTATTTTTAACGCTACATCATGTACATAGATATTTTTTAAGCCACTTGGCCATCTCTTTCAACGCCTCGTCGTATACCTCCTGCAAAGGTTGCTTATCAAACACCACCGCCTTGCCATTGCGGCTAGCGGACGCCAATGCCCGTACATCCTGCTCGGGACAAATGAAATCTTTCTTGTGTCCGATGCTTAATATCGGCACGGAAGTGTGAGTCCCCAACAATCCTTGCGTCTTGAGGGAAAAGACCTGGCACTTGGTACGCAACGACTCCCACTGGGCCGCGTCGGCCCCAAGGCGATTCGCCAGCTCGTCGCGCATCATGCGTGGGCAGCGGGCGAACATCTCCTCATTGGTGAACACCTGATTGACACCCGCCCCTATGCAGACCACTGTCCTGAGCTTGAACGGCTCGATGAAGGCCAGCCGCGCCGCCACATTGCCTGCCAGACGAAAGCCCACCATGGCGATACGCTCATGATCGACCCAGGCCACCTCTGACAAGTGATTCAATACAGCCTGATGCAGCCGACTGGTGTCTTGCACTAGCGGCCAGTGCTCGGCATAGCCGATGCCCGGCATATCCAGCGATAGCATGCCGATGCCGTTGGGCTCCAGGCATTTGAGATAGAGGTTGAGGAAATCGACCTGCAGCGAGTCGATGCCGCCGCTGACGATGACCAGGGGTACGGGTTTGTCCGTGGTCGGCAGATGAAGGTAGCCTTGAATGCTCTTGCCGCGAAATGGCACCTGTATCTCTTTGAGGGGTACCTTGAACAGGCGGCCCGCCTCGCGGTAGGCCATGTTGCCGAGCAGCTGGGCCTGATCCGCCAGCTCGTCATTCTTCAGATGGGGATAACTGGCGATGGAGTAGTAACGCACTGCCCTGAGCAGATCTTTCAGGGCGGCCGCCGAGTCACCCTGCTCCACCAGCGCACGGCCCTGTTTGAAGTAACGACCGGCCAGCTGGCTCCACTCATAGACCCAGTTACCGGACACATAACCCTTGATGGTATCCAGGTAACGTTCGTGGGTGCGTTCCCCTTTTCCCATGGCGATGCAAGCCAGCGTCTGTTCCATCTCGACCGGATCCGCCCCCTGCCAGACCCAGGTTGGCCGGCGCAGCAGACGATACCAGCGCGATGACATAGCGCCATCGATAAAGGTCTCGTCCAGATTGGCATCTTGCTCTTCCACCGGGCTGCTGTTGGAGATCTCGGAGGTCTCCAGCACCTTCTTGACCCGGGTAAAAAGCTTCTCGGTCAGGTTAAGGTCGTCGTTCAAGTCCAAGGTGATTACTCATACTGTCATGCAATGGCTCCATCTTAACCACGTTTCCCCTCTGGCAGCCAGTTGCAGCGCAAAAAAACAGGGCTCCAAATAGGAGCCCTGTGAAGCTGTTATTCTTCGTCGCAGATCGGCTGGGCAAATTCCAGCGCCATGTCCCATGGCTGCTCAATCCAGGTATCTTGCGGAATGGCGACCTCGAAGTCATCCACCAGCGGCTCGCCCATGGGCTTGGCGAAGATGGTGATGAACTTGGCCTTGGGATAGAGTTCGCGGATCGCCTTGGCGGTGCCACCAGTGTCCACCAGATCGTCCACCACCAACCAGCCTTCACCATCACCCGCCGTGGTGGCAGCCTTGACCACCATCAGATCACGCTGGTTGTTGTGGTCGTAGCTGGAGATACACAGGGTTTCGACATTACGGATGCCAAGTTCGCGAGCCATCAGCGCGGCCGGGACCAGACCACCACGGCTGACAGCTATGATCCCTTTCCACTGGCTGACAGGCAGTTGACGACGGGCCAGACGGCGCGCTTCACGTTGCAGGTTATCCCACGACACATAAAACTTTTTTGGCATACTATCGATCTCAACGAGTTATAAAAACAATCACTTAAGACATAAAATCCGTGCTGACACACGCGATTCGGTCAATTCCGGCGCCCCTGCTTCCCGAATTCGGCTTGCACTTTGGCTGCCTCAGGGCTGGTACCTCGGCAGCAAAAACAGATTCTATGAAAGCAGGATGGGCATAGCTGGCGGCCATGTCGTTTGGAGCAAAGACCGCGGACAGGCTGTTGGGCCGGCATGATAGCATCGTTTACAGATAAATTGACTGGCAAACGTATGCGAAATGCAGGAAAAAACGGAGCAGCCCCCCTGCAATCCAGCCCGGCGCCAGGCATACGTACGCCTTTCACTGCATCCGTTTTCGCAGGTTGCAGATAAAAAAATAGCAGGGGGAGGATGTCATCCTCACTCACCTGCTGCTGCATCTTGCTGCTTGCCCCCCGGCGGGGCGCCCCTGGCTTAACGGTAAGCGAAGGGATTCGGGTAGCTATAACCCTGGGTGTAGAGCGATTGGGCAAACCAATAGGTTGAATTGCTGCCTGACATAGTAAAACTCCTGATTGCTTAACAAGTTACGTACCTTTATGCGGGCTCAGATCCTTGAACAGACACTCGGTTCCATGGAGGCGCACTTGCTTTGCTTCGGTTCCCTAGAGGCATACATCGTCATCCTGACGGGTGGCGAACCACGGCCACCAATTTACCAGCCGGCGCCATAAATACAATATTTTTGTGACGTGAGTCACATATTTTATTGTGTGCCAGGCTTGGTCACCTCAACCTCGGCTGTACCCTGTGAACACACCGATGACCAGCACAAGCCGCACGCAATTTGCGCAGATCGATCACATTTTTGTGTGATTGACTGTATTATCGTTATCCTCTTCCTCGGCCCTCTGGGCCCGGTCATTTTCCGTGCTGGTAAGGAGTTCCGACGTGGCACAGCTTAGTTCTCTCTCTCCCAAACTGATTTGGCATTTCTTCGAACAGATCTGCTCCATTCCCCACCCTTCCAAGCACGAAGCCCGCTTAAGCGCCTGGATAGTCGAGTGGGCCCAGGGGGAAGGCCTGGCCGTCAAGCAAGACACAGTAGGCAACATCATCATCAAGAAACCGGCCACCCCCGGGATGGAAAACCGCAAGGGTGTGGTGCTGCAGGCCCATATCGATATGGTGCCCCAGGCCAATGCCGATACCCGCCACGACTTCACCAAAGATCCTATCGATGCCTATATAGACGGTGACTGGGTGACGGCCCGCGGTACCACCCTCGGTGCCGACAACGGCATGGGCATGGCCGGTTGCCTGGCCGTGCTGGCAGACAAGCACCTCAAGCATGGCCCGCTGGAAGTGCTGCTGACCACGGACGAAGAGACCGGTATGACGGGCGCGTTCGGGCTGGAAGCGGGCTGGCTGGAAGGCGAGATCCTGCTCAACACCGACTCGGAAGAGGATGGTGAGGTCTACATGGGTTGCGCCGGTGGCGTGGATGCCAATATTCGCTTCCCGCTGGAGCTGGTAGCCCCTACCGAAGGTGAAGGGTTTGAACTGCAGGTGAAGGGGCTGCGTGGCGGTCACTCCGGCGTCGACATCCATCGCGGTCGTGGCAACGCCAACAAGCTGCTGGTGCGTCTGCTCAAGGCGGCCGAACCGCTGGGCCTGCGTCTGGCCGAGATCCACGGTGGCACCCTGCGCAACGCCATCCCGCGCGAAGCCCGTGCCAAGCTGCTGGTGCCCGCCGCCCACGTCAATGAATTCAAGGCCCTGGTCGACCGCTATGCCGGCATCTACCAGAGCGAGCTGGCGGCCACCGAAGCCAACCTGACCGTGCTGCTCACCGCTCATGAGAAACCGACCAAGCTGATGAGCGACAACCTGCAGGCACGCCTGCTGGACGCCCTCATGGCCTGCCCGAACGGTGTCATTCGCATGAGCGATGCCATCCCGGGCGTCACCGAGACCTCCACCAACCTCGGCGTCATCAAGACGCTCGATGGCGAGGTGTATGTACAGTGCCTGATCCGCTCCCTCATCGACTCCGGTCGCGAGAGCATCGAGCAGATGACCCGCTCCCTGTTCAATCTGGCCGGTGCCAGCTGCGAATTTACCGGTGCTTATCCTGGCTGGGCGCCGGACGTGGACTCCCCGGTGATGGCATTGGTGCGCAACAGCTACCAGACCCTGTTCGGCGAGATGCCCAACGTCATGGTGATCCATGCAGGCCTCGAGTGCGGCCTGTTCAAGAGCGCCTATCCGGACTGGGACATGGTCTCCTTCGGCCCGACCATACGCGGTGCACACTCGCCGGATGAGAAGGTGCACATCCCGGCCGTCGAGCGCTTCTGGCAGTTGCTGGTCCATGTACTGGAACAGATCCCGGCCAAGTAAGCCTGCCGGCTCATCAGCAGGAGCCGACCTCTGACCTTCAGCGAAAGAGGCTAAGCCCGCTGCCGACATGATTCATACCCCGCCCGGTGCGGGGTATTTTTTTGCACACTGGTGTCCGCCATCGCCAGGATCCATGCACACCAGTGCCCCTGCCGGCCGCCTTCCTTTGTAATGCCCAGCCCCTTCACTTGCCCAGCAGGGGCTCACTTTCGGCCCGCCATGTTGCCCAGAATGACTCTGAAACCGTCTCCATGAACAAAACTGGGTTTGAAAACCCTTTCCATGATTTATGTAAATTTACCACACAAAAAGTTGATCCAGCTCACATAAGGCCATAGGATCAAATTGTGACTCAAGTCACACACTACAACTAGATAACAGAGCGATGAGGTGAAGATATGTTTGAGAACCTGGCAGTACTGTTCCACCTTAAGGGTGCAACCAGCAAGAAAGGCGCCGTAGAGAAAGACGCCTACGCCCCGTCAACCCGTGAGTATTACTTCCGTTACGGTGCCTGATACATCGGGAAAAACAGATATTAAGTAGTAAAATTACACACATCATAATGATTGCCACAGCCATCCCCTCTCGGGGCCGCTGTCCTGCCCTGGCCAGACTTTCCACGGCCAAACCTGAACTCCAATCATGAAGATGGGGCCCACAGGCCCCATTTTTTATTGCTTGTCTCCTGTGCCACTCTGTTGCGATGCGGGCACCGGCATCATATCGCCTTTCCCAGGGGCACAACCTCCGCTGCAACCAAGGGGAAGTGGCAGGCTACCTGATGAGCAGTCCCGTCACAGATCTGCAGACTTGGCGCCGTATGACAGCACAGCTCGGTGGCATAGGGGCAACGCTGGTGAAAATGGCAGCCGCTCGGCGGCGAGATAGGGGACGGCACATCGCCGGTCAGCAGGATGCGCTGGCTGCGCCGCCGTGGATCCGGCACCGGAATGGCCGAAATCAGCGCCTGGGTGTAGGGGTGACATGGTGCCAGATAGAGCGCTTGAGCCTCCGCCAGTTCGACGATCCTTCCTAAATACATCACCGCAATCCGATCCGAGATGTGTTTGACCACCGACAGATCGTGAGCGATGAAGATGATGGAGAGGTTCATCTCCCGCTGCAGGCTGAGCAGCAGGTTGACGATCTGGGACTGCACCGAGACATCGAGCGCCGACACCGCCTCGTCGCACACCAGCAGCTTGGGCTTGAGGGCGATGGCACGGGCGATGCCGATGCGCTGGCGCTGACCACCGGAAAACTCGTGAGGATAGCGATCCACCGCGCTGCCTGGCAGGCCCACTTTTTCCAGCAACTCCTGCACCCAGACGCGGCGCTGCTCACCATTGCCCTTGCCGTGGATGATAAAGGGCTCCTCCAAAATCTGGCCCACGGTGTGGCGGCTGTTGAGGGATTCTGCAGGATCCTGAAACACCATCTGCATCTCCTGACGCAGGGAGCGCATCTCCTTCGGGCTGAGCGCTGTGATATCACGCCCCTCGAAGGTGATGGTGCCCGCGGTCGGCTCGAACAGCTTGAGCAGGCTGCGCCCGAGGGTGGATTTGCCGCAACCCGATTCGCCCACCAGCCCCAGCGTCTCCCCCTGTTTCAGGTCGAAGCTGACGCCATCCACTGCGTGAACCGTATATTTCTTGCGCAGAAACCCGCCGCCCAGCCGGAAGTGCTGTTTCAGGTCCCTGACCGATAACAGGGTACTCATACGGTCAACTCCTTCCAGTAGTGACAGGCGACATGGTGACGCGAGTTTAGTTGTTCCACTGCCGGAATGGCACTGACACAGAGGTCGGTTGCGTGAGGGCAACGGTTGGAGAAACGGCAGCCAGCGGGCATTTCGTGCAGGGCCGGTACCTGTCCCTTGATGGTCTTGAGCAGGCTCTTGGGCTCATCCTCCAGGCGCGGGATCGAGCTCATCAAACCGTGGGTATAGGGATGACGGGGATGGTCAAACAGTTCAAACACATCGGCCTGCTCCACCGCGCGGCCGGCGTACATCACCACCACTTCGTCGCACAGCTCCGCCACCACCCCCAGATCGTGGGTGATAAAGATGATGGCCATCCCGGTCTGGGCTTGCAGCTCTTTCATCAATTCGAGGATCTGGGCCTGAATGGTGACATCCAGCGCCGTGGTCGGTTCGTCGCAGATAAGCAGGTCCGGCTCGCAGGAGAGCGCCATGGCGATCATCACCCGCTGGCGCATGCCGCCGGAGAGGTTGTGAGGGTAAACGGCAAAGCGCTGGGCAGGCTCAGGGATCCCCACCTTCTGCAGCATGGCGATGGCCGCGGCTTTGCGCTGGGCCTTGTCATACTCGGGGCGATGGAGGCGAAATACCTCCATCAGTTGCTCACCGACCGTCTGCACCGGGTTGAGGGCCGTCATCGGCTCCTGAAAGATCATCGAGATGCGGTTGCCGCGCACCTTGTACATCTGATCCGGCGCCAGCGTGAGCAGATCCTCCCCCTGAAAGCGGATAGAACCGGCCACCACCTGACCGTGGGGTTTGGGCAAGAGCCCCATGATGGCCAGTGAGGTGACGCTCTTGCCACAGCCGGACTCGCCGACGATCCCCAGCGTCTGGCCCGGTGCCACCTTGAAGCTGACCCCGTCGAGCACCTTGATCTTGCCGTCATCGACGGCAAACTCCACCTCGAGATCGCTTACCTCAAGAATCGAGGCCTGGTTCTGGCCGTGATCAACGGCAAACTCCCCCCCGTTATCCGGTACCTCAAGAATGGGGGCCTGGGTGTTGGGCATAACGGCTGCTCCCTTCTCAATGGCATCAATGACGTGCATGGGTCTGGTCGAGCAGGTTGATAGGCGCCAGCGCCTCCCCTGCCTCCTTGGCTTTCAAGGTCTCTTCCTTCACCTTGGGATCCAGCCAGAGCAGGCCACCACTGCTGTGGGGATAGCCATCCATGGGCCAGTAGAGCAGATCCGGCGTGTTCTGGGTGGCGGGCACCTCGGGCAGCATCACATGACGCCAGCTGCTGGCCCGCACATAGTTGAGCTGCACCCCAGGGACGAAGATGGCGAGGTCATAGATACGCTGCTGGATCCGTTGTGAGAGCTTGGCCCGTTTGGCCATGTCGAATTCGACGTTGTAGACATCGATCAGCCCATCGAGCTCTTTGTCAGCCACGTTGAACAGGTTGTTGGTCTGCGGCTTGTTGGCGTTGTCCGAGTGGAAAAACTCCCAATATTGCGGATAGAGACCGCCGCCGCCCCAACCAAGCCAGGCCGCCTCGTGTTTCTTCTCCAGCATCACTTTGAAGCCGGTGGCACCATCCACTAGGTTAAGCTCCAGATCCAGACCCGCCTTCTTGGCCTCTTCCCTGAGCACGGTCAGTCGCTTGGAGTGCTCCTGACTGGTGTAGGTGAGCGCCAGCGTCAACCGCTCGCCCTTGTCATTTTGCAGGATGCCATCCGGCCCCGGCTTGTTGTAGCCGCCCTTGGCAAAGTATTCACGCGCCTTGCCGATGTCGTAAGCCCGCTCCGGCAGTGTGATGTCGGTGAACTCGCCAAAGCCCGAGTCAAAGGTGGTGGCTCTGTCGTAGTCGCCACGCAGCACGGTTTCGATCATCTTGTCGATGTTGAAGGCGTGTTGGATGCCGAGGCGCACATTCACGTCCGCCAGCTTGGGGTTAGCCACATTGAGATGAACCCCCTGACCGCCCTGTTTGGTGTCGGTCATGGCCATCACCTTCTGCACGTACCCCTTCTTGTATTCCGGGGTCACGGCTTTTTCATGCCACCAGTTGGGCAGGATCATCTCGAAGGTATCGAGTTCTCCTTTGAGGAAGTGACGAAATGCGATGTTGTGGTCCCGGATCACCTGCACCTTGATGGCGTCGATATTGAATCTGTGCTGGTTGTAGCGATCGTCTTTGGCCCACCAGTCCTGCTGCTTGCCGAAGGTGACAGACTTGCCCTTCTTCACGTCAGTCATCACATAGGGACCTGTCGTAGGTACCACGGCCCAGTTGTACTGCTTCACCCAGTTGGGGGTCAGCTTGTAGTAATGCTTGGGCTGGGGCCACAGCTCAGTGGTGTTGAGCAGGTCCAGCTTGGCTTTGCGGCTGCCCGCCTTGACCAGAATGGTATGGTCATCAATCTTCTCTACCGCCACCACTTCGGTGGTGTAGTAGTTGTTGAACCAGGGCCCCTTGATGTCCTTGGATCGCATCATCTCGTAGCCGAAGGTGTAGTCGTCGGCGGTGACCGGCTTGCCGTCGGACCATTTGGCCCGCGGATCCAGCTTGAAGTAGACGGTCTGGCTGTCTGGCGCGATGGCCCAGTGGGTCGCCAGCGATGGGATGGGGTTGCCGGTGTTGGGGTGAAAGCTGATCAGCCGCAGCTGGTTATCCTGGATGAAGGAGCGGAACGAACCGTTGGAATCCGGCCCTACAGTGCGAAACGTCAGCGGAAAGCTGTCGATGAAGAGGTTGAGGCTGCCGCCCGGCAGCGCCTTGGAAGAGGCGAACACGGGGTCCGTGTCGTTGGTCTCCCACTTGAGATCAGCAGGCAGGCTGGCGGCCAATACCCATGATCCGTTCACCAGCAGAAAAAGTGCACCTATCCATTTGATTTTATTATTCATGTTTGACTTCCTGGTCTAGCCCCTGCACTGGGGTCTTGTCGATTTAAGGGTGAGTCACCCGGGGCCATGAGGGCGCCGTGGGTCACTGATAACGGGTAAATTTACGCGGGTCGAACGCCTCGCGGATCGCCTCGCCGATAAAGGAGACCATGATCAGCACCAGACTCACCGCCGCCACCACCGAACTGACGATCCAGATGGCATCCAGATTGTTGATCCCCTGCGAGAGCAGCTCGCCCCAGCTCGGGGTCGGTGGTGCCAACCCGAAGCCCAGATAGTCCAGCGCCGTCAGGATGGATATGTTGCCCACCACGGCGAACGGCGCCAGGGTAACGATCATCATCAGGGTATTGGGCAGAATGTGGTTGAAGATGATCCGCCCGGTGGTGGCCCCTTGCGCCCGCGCCGCCATCACATAGTCCCGTGCCCGCTCCTTGTAGGTGAGGGTGCGCATATACCAGGTGATCCCCATCCAGCCGAACAGCACGTTGATGCCGACAAACAGACCGAAGTTGGGCTTGGCCAGCGACACCAGGATCATGATGACGTAGAGAAACGGCACCTGGGACCAGATCTCGATGAAGCGTTGCAAGATGAGGTCAAAGCGGCCGCCGAGAAAGCCCATCAGACAGCCGATGGTGACCCCGATGGCGTAACTTGCCGCTAGCGCGATAAAGGCAAAGCCGATGGCGATGCGAAAGCCATAGACCAGCCGCGCCAGCACATCGCGGCCGCTGGTGTCGGTGCCGAGGAAGTGGCGTTCAGCCAGGCTGGGGGCGAAGGGCGGATAGGTATCTTGCTTGAAATCCTGCTCATAAGGGTTCCAGGGTACAGGCGGCAGCAGCACCCAGTTGCCCTTGCCCTCCTCTGCAAATTTGGTCTTGAGCTGGCGATAGTTGGTCTCGTACTCGTAATCGAGTCCGAAGTGAGTACCGGGGATTACGTCACCATAAGTGGGGAAGTGGAGCTGACCCTGATAGCTCACAATCAGTGCCCGGCTGTTGACCAGCAGCTCCGCCAGCAGGGAGAGCACCACCAGGGTGGTAAAGATGACAAACGAGTAATAACCACGCTTTATCGACTTGAAACGCTTGAGTTTTTTTAAGGTAACCGGGTTGAGCTTCATGGTTATTCTCCAAACCGCACGCGGGGGTCAACAAAGGCAACACAGATATCGGAGACAATATGGCGTGATATCAGCATCGACATGACAAGAAGGAGCAGGTTCATGTTCACTCTCCAAACCGCACGCGGGGGTCAACAAAGGCGACACAGATATCGGAGACGATATTGCCAACCAGCATCAACATGGAGGTGATGGCCAAAATGCCCATGACGGTGGGGTAATCCCGCTCGACGATCGCCTCATAACCGAGCAGCCCTATGCCGTCGATGTTGAAAATGGTCTCGATGAGAAAGGAGCCACCGAAGAAGACGGTGAGCACAGACCCTAAGTGACTGGCAATGGGGATCAGGCTGTTGCGCATGGCGTGGTCGGTGACCGCCTTGCGAAACGGTAGCCCCTTGGCCACGGCGGTACGCACGTAATCCGCCGACAGGTTCTCCATCAGGCTGTTCTTCATGGTCATGGTGAGGATGGCAAAATCCCCGATGGCGTAGGCGATGAGCGGCAACAGGGCGTGGGCAAAGACGGTACGGATCTGGGCCCAGCGGCTCTCCATGGCGTCGAAATCGTCCCCCGGAAAACCGCCCATGGGCAGCCATTCCAGATGGAAGGCGAAGACGGTGATGAGAAAGATACCCACCACGTAGGCGGGCAGGGCATAGGCCATGTAGATGAACATGGAGCTGAGCGAATCGAAGCGACTATTATGCCTGAGGGCCTTGGCCACTCCGAGAGGTATGGATACCGCGTAGCTCAGCAGAAAGGTGGCCAACCCGAAGAAGGCGGTGACCGGTAGCCTGTCTTTGATGAGGCCCCACACCGGCTCGTAATAGCGGGTCGACTCCCCGAGATCCAGTACGGCCAGCTTCTGCAGCCACTCCCAATAGGCGATCAGCATCGGCTTGTCGAGGCCATAGAAGGCCTTGAGCTCCTCGATCTGTTCATCGGAGAGGGCCTGCGCACCCTTGCTGCCGCTGGATCGGCCAGATTCGTTCTGGGACACCTGCGCCTGCAACAACATGCGTTCAACCGGGCCGCCGGGCACAAAACGGGTGATGGTGAAGACGAGCAGGGTGATACCGAGAAACGTCGGGATGATCAAAAGCATCCGACGTAAGAAATACGACAGCATGGTGAAACCTCGTCCTTGTTGTTCTTGTATGGCTAGTCAATTCCGATGACCGGCCTGTCCTTCCTGGCATTACTCACTGGATAGGCTGTTATTAACAGACAATCCGCTGGGTCACTGTAAAAGCTCTGCAACAAAAATCAAGTAGAACGAAGGGGGTGACATCTGCTTTTGGCATATAGCAGAATTTATTGTGAATTTTTTATGAAAAACTCAACTTCAAGATAAAACACTACTCACCGCACAACTAAACCATCGTTTAAATTTTAAATTAAAATAATAAAAAAAGAGAGCTAAAAACAAAAACCGATATAAAACATGCCATTAACAAAAAATCCGCTCATTTACTCTCTCTATAGACAAACGCTTGAACTCCGCCAAACACCCGGCCTGAACAGAAACACAACACACCATAAAAACAGCTAAAAATGCTATTTAAGTTGCTTTTTACAAGACAAACATCAAGGAAGAAGATCACTTATCGATAAGTTTAAATTTAATCAATAAAATGGAAACACTTCGATTTAACACCGATTTCACATCGCAAGTGGATGCCAAGTCAGAATAAAAACTGGTAATAGCGAACTAATAAAACATAGTCATCTTATTCCCCGCCCCCACCCCATCCGCACCACCTCAATTGACGTCCACATCGAAAGCTTGATAAGCCTTACGCATCGCTCCAACGAGGGCGGTATGGAAGCAAACAAAAAAACAACCAGGAAGGATATAAGCGATGCTTAGGAAAAGCAGACTCTCTGCTGCCGTTGCGTTTGCCTTGGCGAGCGCGGCAGTGGTAGCCCCCCCCGCTATGGCCGAAGAAGGCCAAAACGTTGAAAAACTGCAGAAAATCAAGGTGACCGGCTCCCGCATCTCCCGTGTCGATGTGGAAGGCGCCACCCCGGTTATCGCCATCAGCAGAGCCAGGATCGAGCAATCCGGTCAGCAGACAGTGGCTGACTACCTGAAACAAGCCTCCTTCAACTCCTTTGGTGGTTTATCCCCCGCATCTGGTAACTCCGCTCAATCCCAGTCGACCGTTGGTCTGCGTGGTCTGGGCTCAGAGCGCACTCTGGTGCTGCTCAATGGCAAGCGGGTCGCGGGCTCCCCTTCCATAGGTGGCAGCGCCATCAACCTGAACACCATTCCCATGGCGGCCGTTGAACGGGTGGAAGTGAACCTGGATGGCGGTTCAGCACTGTATGGCTCTGATGCCATCGGCGGTGTCATCAACGTCATCTTGAAGCAAGACTACGAAGGGCTGGCCTTCCAGGGGCGTATTGGCTCGCCCACCAAAGAGGGTGGCGACGAGAAGAATGGCTCTATTGTCAGCGGTATCACAGGGGAGAAGGGCGCCCTGATGATGGTCTATGAACACGATGTCAAAGACGAGATCTACTACAAGGATCGCGATTATCTGGCATTACAGGGCGCCTCCGCTCCCAGCCTGTATGGCCGCAACATCAAGGGGGTCGATGCCGCCACCGGCAAGACAGTCACCCGCACACTGAAAGGCGTCGACTGTGCCAATACTGGCACCGGGTTCGTGCCTGTCGGCTCGACTTGCCGCTTCGACTTCGCCCAGGTTGCCGCCAAGACAGCCTCTCGCAACCGCGACACCGTCTACGTCAACGGGCGCTATCACATCAATGACAGCGTCGACTTCGTGCCCCAGCTGATCGGCTCGCGTATCACCAGCTTTGGCCGCTCCGCCCCGGCTCCTGGCCCCTTCAGCATCGACGGCACCACCTCGGGCGGTGCCCAGCTGTTGGCCGACAACGGCTTCATCGGCGAGAAGGCCACCGTCTACTACCGCTTCAACAACGTCGGCCCCCGTGACAACGACGTCACCGACATGACCGGCAGCATCAACCTGGGCTTTGAAGGCGCGCTGCCGACCGAAGCGGTGGGCGATGTGGAGTGGAGTGCAGGCTACATGTATTCCAAGACTGACAACAAGAACCGTGGAACAGGTTATGTGCTGAACCCGGCGGTCCAGCAACAGGTCGATGCGGGCAACTTCAAGAACGGCGAGTTCTCCAACGCGGCGACCAACAGCCTCTCCTACGACATCAGCCGTACTTCCAAGATGGATTTCTTCCAGTGGTACGGCGGCCTGGGCTGGAGCATGGGCGAGCTGCCGGCCGGCCCCATCGGCTGGTTTCTGGGCGCAGAATACAACGATTGGACCTACTCTGACACCTACGACAGCCAGTCCGAAGCTGGCAACGTCATCGGCTCTGCCGGCAACTCGGGTGGCGGTGTACGCGACGTCTTCGCCACCTACATCGAGAGCTTGATCCCCATCACCGAGCAGATCGAGTTGAACCTGGCCGGTCGTTACGACAAGTACAGCGACTTTGGCAGCGCCTTCTCGCCCAAGGCGAGCCTGCGTTATCAGCCGCTGGACAATCTGTTGTTCCGTACCTCCTGGTCACAATCCTTCCGTGCTCCGGGTCTGGATGATCTCTATGCCGCCGATGCCGACTCCGCCGACTTTGCCAAGGACTATGTCTCCTGCCGGGCAAACGGGGTGGCCAACTGCCCGGAAGAGCAGTTCACCACGGTTCGCCAATCCAACAAGAAGCTGAAGGAAGAGACGGCTGACACCTTCGGCATAGGCACTGCGTATAGCCCGATCGACGATCTCAACCTCTCGCTGGATTACTACTACATCAAGATAGATGACGTGATCCAGCTGGCGACCACCCAGACCCAGTTCTACCAGGAGCTGAATACCGGCAGCAACCCGAACGTCATCCGCGATGCCAATGGCGATGTGCAGCAGGTCTATGCTGGCATGGTCAACCTGGGTCAGCTCAAGACCAGCGGTCTGGATTTCAAGGCGGATTACAAGTACGACTTCGACGTCGTGACAGTACGCTACGACTTCGGCAGCACCTACATTCTGAAATACGAAGAGGGTCTGTTCGCCGGTGGTCCCATGGTCGACAAGAAGGGCTGGAACGCCAAGCCGGAACTGCGCTTCAACTCCGGCGTCGGGGTCAATGTGCCGCAGTGGTGGAACATGGATACCTACCTGAGTGCCAACTACATCGACTCCCAGAGCCAGGATTACGTAGATGGTCAGAAAGAGGGGCATATCGCGTCCCAGACCACCTGGAACCTGAACGTCGCGGTTGACACCCCCTGGAATGGCAAGCTGCAAGCCGGTGTGAGGAACATGTTCAACGTAGACCCCTCGCTCTCCAGCGACGGCTTCACCTATGACGAAGACCTCTACAGCATCGACGGGCGCGTCGTCTACCTCGACTACACCCAGAAGTTCTAATCAACCTCGTTGATATACAACCCAAGCCGGCCCGGTCGGGCCGGCTTTGCCCAACGTCCAAGGAAGTTACGGAGATAGGGTAAACCTATGAAGACAAGGACAATTACAATGAAGAAAGCGCTCCTCGGCAGCCTGGTTTCTGCTGCCTTGCTGACCAGCTTCACTCTGAGTGCCGCCTCTGCCGGTCAGGCAGTGGACGCTCAAGCCGCCACCAACAATGCATCCAAAGTGTCCCAGCAGAAGATCGACAACTACGCCGAGTCTGCCGAGTCTGCCCTGGCGCAGTACAAGGCCGCCCTGCGCCAGGTCGACAGTCTGCGCACCTACAACGAGCAGGTGGGCAAGATGGTCGACTCCCAGACCACAGAGCTGGCCTCGATGCAGCGCCAGATCGCCCAGATCGATCAGACCAGCACCGAAGTCGTCCCCCTGATGCTCAAGATGATCGACTCCCTCGAGCAGTTCGTCTCTCTGGATCTGCCGTTCCAGAAAGTCGAGCGGGAGGACCGCGTGGCGGCCCTGACGGACCTGATGAACCGGGCCGATGTCACCATCTCCGAGAAGTACCGCAAGATCCTGGAAGCCTACCAGATCGAGGAGGGCTTCAGCCGCACCATCGAGTCCTACAAGGCCAGTCTGGACAAGGCTGGCACCGAGAAGACCTACGAGTTCCTGCGCGTCGGCCGCATCGCCCTGCTCTACCAATCCCCGGATGGCAATGAGACCGGCATGTGGAACAAGAAGACCCGTCAATGGGAAGAGCTGCCCCAGGAGTATCGCAGTGCAGTCGAACAGGGCTTGCGTATCGCCAAGAAGCAGGCGCCCCCCGCGCTCATCAAGCTGCCGGTTCAAACTGCGGAGAAAGCATCATGAAAGGAATCAAACTTGCTATTGCCTCCCTGATGGCGGGAGCCACCCTGATCATCCTGCCGGTGACCGCCGCCGAGAAACCGGTAGATCTGAACGCGCTGCTCAATCAGGTCAAGGCCTCCAGCCTGAGCGAATCCCAGCTCAACAAGGAGCGGGAAGCCCGTTTCCTGGCTGACAAAAACGAGCAAGGGGCATTGCTGGCCAAGGCCAAGGCCGAGCTGGCTGCCGAAACCGCCAAGGGCGAACAGCTCAAGGTGACCTTCGATGCCAACGACAAGCAGCTGACCGAGCTGACTGACACCCTGCGCCAGCGTTCCGGCAACATGGGCGAGATGTTCGGGGTGCTGCGTCAGTTTGCCGGTGAGTTCAAGGGGATCTTCAATGCCTCCGCCCGCCGGGTCGAGCACCCTGAGCAGGCGGCGCTGCTGACCCGTCTGGCAGAGAGCAAGGAGCTCCCCTCCAGCGATGATCTGACTGCCTTCTGGACCACCACCCTCAGCCGCATGGTTGACGGTGGCAAGGTGAGTCAGATGCCGGCGACCGTGGTGTACGGCGAGGGCAACCAGGCCGAGAAGACAGTGACCCAGATCGGTGAATTCAACACCGTCTCCGAGGGCAAGTACCTCACCTTCGTGCCGGAGACCGGCAAGTTCGAACAACTCTCCCGTCAGCCGGAGAAGAGCGTACTGGCACCTATCGCCGAGTTTGAACAGGGTGGTGGTGGCGTCAAGCCCATCTTCGTCGACCCGTCCCGCGGCGTGATCCTCTCCCTGCTGGTGCAGTCACCGACCCTCAAGGAGCGTATCGATCAGGGTGGTTCCGTGGGTTATGTGATCCTGGCATTGGGGGTCATCGGCACCCTGCTGGCCCTGTTCTGCGGCGCCCGCCTCTCCCTCATCGGCGGCGCCATGCGCAAGCAGCTGAAATCCGATCAGATCATCAAGGGCAACCCCATCGGCGAGATGTTGGGGGCTTACCAGAGCCATAGCGGTGACAACATAGAGGATCTGGAATCCAAACTGGACGAGATCATTCTGCGCAATGTGCCCAAATTCGAGAAGGGCATCAGCATCATCAAGCTGATCGCCTCAGTCGCACCGCTGCTGGGTCTGCTCGGTACCGTGGTGGGGATGATCGCCACCTTCCAGGCCATTACCCTGTTCGGTACCGGTGATCCCAAGCTGATGGCGGGCGGTATCTCGGAGGCCCTGGTCACCACCATGCAGGGTCTGGTCGTGGCCGTGCCCATGCTGTTCCTCTACACCATAGTGCAGACCCAAAGCCGTCGTCTCATCCAGGTGCTGGAAGAGCAGAGCGCCGGTTTCGTCGCCCGTTATCAGGAACGTCTGCACGCCTCCAAAGCCGCAGCGTAAGGAGTCACCCATGTGGTTCTGGTTGATTGAAGAAGTCGAGTCGGTCCGCCGGTTTCTGGGATTGGGGGGCGACGTACTGGTCGCCCTGTTCTTCCTGACCCTGATGATGTGGGCCCTGCTACTGGAGCGCTGGTTCTACTTCATAGCGGTCTACCCCAAGCAGGTGAAACAGACCAAGGCAACCTGGCAGGCCCGCAGTGACCATCTTTCGTGGTCTGCCAAGCAGATCCGGCGCGAGCTGGTCTCTCGGGTTGCCATGGCGGTAGACAAGGGAATGCCGGTCATCAAGGTGCTGATCGCCCTCTGTCCACTGATGGGGCTGCTGGGAACCGTGGTGGGTATGGTGCAGGTGTTTGACACCCTGGCCATCACCGGCACCGGCTCCCCCAGGGCGATGGCCTCGGGCATTTCCAAGGCGACGGTACCGACCATGGCGGGCATGATTGCCGCCCTTTCCGGCCTGTTTTTTGTCAACCAGCTCGATCACAAGGCCAAGCTGGCGGTCGAGAAGCTGGAAGACAACCTGAAACACGGTTGATGCAGGATGCACTCCCCCGCCGGACGCGAGCCTGGCGGGGGCACAGAACAAGCAAGGAGTTTTTGCCATGAGAAAACGTCACAGCGACAGCAGTGCTGATGAGGCGGCCATCGATTTGACCCCCATGCTGGACATAGTGTTCATCATGCTGATCTTCTTCATCGTCACCACTTCGTTCGTCAAGGAGTCCGGCGTGGAGATCAACCGCCCGAGCGCCAGCACGGCCGAGACAGTGAAGAAGGGGAACATCATGGTCGCGGTGCGCGAGAACGGTCAGGTTTGGGTCGACAAGCGTATCGTCGAAGTGGGGGCCGTACGGGCCAACATAGAGCGGCTGCGGGCCGAGAATCCGGAGAGCGCCGTGGTGATCCAGGCCGATAACGAATCCCGTTCAGGTCTGGTGGTCCAGGTCATGGATCAGATCCGCATGGCCGGTGTCCAGAACATCTCCATCGCGGCAGACAAGAGCAGCTGATGCCGGAGATAGACCTATGAGATACCTGATATCGTTGGCTGTCTCCTGTGTGGTGGTGTTCTTCCTGTTTCTGGGAATGAACAAGCTCATCACACCGGATCACCGGGAGTTGGTGGAATCCGAAGACGTCAGCATGACCGACTTCATTCGGGTTCGCCCTCAGGAAACCCTGCAAGAGAGACAACGCGAGCTGCCCAAACCGCCGCCGCCGAACCGGCCACCTCCCCCTCCCGAGATGGAAGTGGCCAGCACGGATCGGCCGCAGATGGAAAGCTCGCCGATGGACATGCCCAAGCTCGACCTCCCGGTCAACATAGGTGGTGGCAACGCCCTCGGCGCCTACAGCACAGGCGGGGGGGGTGGCGGCATGGGTGGCAACAACGGCGCCATTCCGATGGCGACCTTCGAACCCATGATGCCCCGCAAGGCGGCGCTGGCGGGACTCGCCTCCGGCAAGGTGCTGGTAGAGTTCACCGTGACCGAACGTGGCACCGTCAGCAACGTGCGGATCGTGAAAGAAGAGCCCCGCAGCTATGACCTCGGCAAGGAGGCGCGCAAAACCATCGCCAAATGGACGTTTAAACCGGCCATGGTCGATGGCAAGGCGCAGGCCACCCGCATGCAGCAAGAAATCGAGTTTGCGGTCAACTAAGGAAGGTGGCGATGAAAAAGTTACACACCCTGATCCTCGCCCCGGTTGCCATGGCGGTGCTACTCAGCACAGCCAGCTGGGCCGCCGAGCAGCCTGCCCTCTCTGACCGCGCCTATCGCGCGGTCAACAAGGCACAGGCGTTGATCACCGAGAAGAAATACGGCGAGGCCAATGCCAAGCTGCAGGAGGCGCTGTCCGGCGCCGGTGAGCGGGTCTACGACAAAGGGGTGATACTGCAGACCCTCGGCTTCGTGGCAGCGCAGCAGGAGAAGTACGGTCAGGCGACCAAATACTTTGCCGATGCCATCGCCACTGGCGGCCTGCCGCAACCCGTGGCCCAGCAGGTGCGCTACAACCTGGCCCAGCTCTACATGGCGGAGGGCAACTTCAAGGCCTCCATCAGTACCATGAACCAGTGGTTTGCGAGTCTCGGCAAGGATGAGAAACCGACCCCGCACGCCTACATCACGCTGGCCAACGCCCACGTACAGCTCAAGCAGTACCGGGAAGCTATCCCTGCGGTGGATCAGGCGATCAAGCTCTCGGCAGGTAAAGCGCCGGAGTCCTGGTATCTGCTGAAGATGGGGGCGCATTACGAGCTGAAACAGTACAAACCGGCCACCGAAGTGCTGACGACCCTGGTCGGCATGTACCCGGCCAAGAAAAAATACTGGACCCAGCTCTCGGCCATGCACATGCAGGCGGGCAACGATGGCAAGGCGCTGGCGGCGCTCGAATCGGCCTACCACCTCGGCATGCTGACCGAGCCGGCCGAATTGCAGCGGCTGGCCAACTACCTGGCCTTCGCCGGTATTCCTCACCGGGCGGCACGCGTGATGGAGAAGGCGATGAAGGAGGGGACCATAGAGAGCAGCGCAACCAACTTCAAGGCACTGGCCAACTACTGGCATCAGGCCAAGGAGCTGGATCCCGCCATCGATACCCTGGCGAGATCCTACAAGCTGGCTCCGGATGCCGAACTGCAATTGAAGATGGCGCGCATGATGATCCAGAGCAAACGCTATCAGGATCTGGTGGCCCTGGCCGCCAAGCCTGCGGCCAATGCCAATGGTGAACAACGCGCCGATCTGAAATTCCTGACCGGGGTCGCCTATTTTGAGCAGCAAAAACCGAAGGAGGCCCTCTCCGCCTTCACCCAGGCAGCCCAGAATGGCAACGTCAGTGGCCGTGCCTCTCCCTGGATAAACTTCCTCAAGGAGCAACAGGGCGGCGCCGTCACCCAATAAACAAGGTCACGGTTTGGCCCCGCCCGCGGCACATAACAAGGGACCGCCCCGCAGGTTGCCTTGGTGGCAATTGGCCGCTCTTCGGAGCGGTCTTTTTTATCCCCCTCTTTTTATATATTCCGCCATAAAAAATCCGGAGCCTGGGCTCCGGATTGATCCTGCTGGTACTGCCTTGCCACGCATGGCGTCAACACAGGAGTTATCAGATCAGTAACTACATACCAGCTTCCAGCTGCCATCGGTGGCCTTGGGTTCGCTGCTGGTCCACCAGTTCGCCTGCCACACCACCTTGTTGTGGGTCATGCGATCGCCGCCATTGGCGTGATCCCCCTGCGGCCAGCTCGGATAGGCCTTGTAGGCCGCCGGATTGACGTTCTGGCTGCTGCAGCTGGTGCCCGGATTCTCGCCGCCACCCGAGCCCAGCACGGCCTCCGGCAGGGTCGGGAACTCGGCCTTGAGCCCTATGGTCTGGCTGCCGCTGATGATACGCATGCCGCTCGGCACGCCGGCTGCGGGCAGGTAGTAGGTCATGGCGACTTCAACTTCAGCGCCCGGCGCCAGGGTCTGCCAGCTCGGCAGGTTCATGGCGACCTTGTGGAAGTCCTTCTCGTTGGCAATGCCCTCCGAGTTGTCGTTGCCACCGCTCTCCGCCACTTTCAGCCCCATGCCACTCTGATCCGTGATGGTGTCAGAGGTGGACGTCGGCATCAGAAACTCGATGCGAGCGCCGCCCGGAATGGTCTGGGTCGACTTGTTGACCAGCTTGAGTTTCGGGTTGATCGGGTAGTTGGAGTCCCCTTCCTTGAAGCCGGAGAGGCTGACCTGGATGTCGAGCTGGGCACTCGGCGCGGCCAGATCATTCTGCTTGTTGTTGTACGGAGTTGCCTTGGCAAACTTCTCGTAGGCAAGCGTAGTCAGAGTGCTGCCCATGCCGTACTCGTTCTTGGCCGGATCGAAGGCGTAGTCGCCCGCCATCTCCCAGAACATGACGCCACCCAACCCGCGCTTGATGATGTAGTCCAGCTTGTGACCCATGGACTCTTCATCTTCAGTGGAGAGGAACACCTTCTTCTCATCGTTCCAGAGCCAGGGCGCCTGCGCCTTGTCATCGTAGTAACGGACGTACTTGCCCTGCATCACGTGGGCCGGGTTGTTGGGATCCAGACCCCAGGCAGTGCCGTAACTTGGCAACGTTGTGATGCCCAGGCTGGCCGCGTGCTCCAGGTTCTTGGCATGCCACATGGGCACGGCGCCACCGCCGATCTCCTTGCCGTTCTTGTCCAGATCATGCCAGATATTGTCAATGCCGACCGCACCATTGCCGCACGGAATCGTACTGCCACCCGTGCCCGGCTGGCACTCGTTCTGGCTCGGCAGGGCCGCCTTGCCACCCAGACCGTGAGTGCCACCGCTCACCCCCTGCCAGCCGCGGGTGTAATAGGGCACACCCACGTTGATCTTGCCGGCCGCCAGCGCACCGCGGAAGTAGTGGGCAGACCAGGCGGCGTTGAGGTAACCGATACCGCCAAACTGGGCCTGATTGTATACGCCCCAGTGGGAGAGCTCGGGGTCGGCATTGTTGTCGAACAGCGCCGCATTGTGACCGACAAAATGGTTCCAGGCACCGTGGAAGTCATAGGTCATCAGGTTGACGTAATCCAGATACTGGGTGACCTGGAAGTTCTCCATGCCGCGCAGCAGGTAGGCTGACGCCGGTGAAGCTATGGTCAGCATGTACTTGCGACCATCCTCGATACCGGCATTGTCGAGCCGCGCCCGCAGTGTCTTCATCAGCACCTCGTAGTTGGCAAACAGCTTGGCACGGCACTGGTTGGAGAGCGGGAAGTCGTTGGGGTTGCCTGCATCCTTCATGGAGGTGGGGTACTCGTAGTCCACATCCACCCCATCGAAACCGTACTGGCGGATGAAACTCACCGCCGAATCGGCAAAGGCGTTGATGCCGGCTGTATTGACCGAGCAGTCGCCCTTGGTGGTGGCGGTGTAGAAGCCGCGGGTATCGGCCCAGCCCCCTACCGAGATAAGGGTCTTCACGTCCGGATACTGCTTCTTGTACTTGGAGATCAGGTTGAAGTGGCCCTGATAGGCGAATTCGGGATCCATCTCGGCGCCCGGCACACCATCCCAAGTCAGCTTGGTGGCTGCATCATCCACCTTGATCTGGTGACTCTGCTCGTCCACCGCCGCGAAGGCGTAGTTGATGTGGGTGAGCTTGTCCCAGGGGATGTCGTTCACCAGGTAGGCGGGCAGGCCATTCTTGCCAGTGCGCCAAGAGGTGAAGTAACCGATCACCCGGCGGGCGTGGTCATCCCCCATGCACTCGTAACCGTCCGGGCGATAGATCTGGCGAATGTCACAAGAGAGGTTGCCACCGGTGGGCGGCAGCGCCGCCTCTTCCACCTGCACATCGACCTGGGCAGACTCGCCCACCAGATTTTCCTTGTCGGTCGCCACCAGCTTGAGGGCGGCAGCCCCCTTGCTCTGGGGCGTCCAGCTCACCTGCCAGGGGGCGCTGACGTCTTCACCGACTTTCTTGCCATCCACGTAGAGCTCGACCCTGGCCACGTCATTGTTGGCATCGGTGACATTGCCACTGACCGCCACGCTGCGCCCCAGGGTCACCTTGGCACCGCTGGCCGGGCTGCTGATACTCACCCCGGGCGCCTCTGGCGCGACCACGGCATTGACGCTGAAGCTGGCATCCGCCTCGCTCAGCACGGCGCCATCCTTGTCCAGCCCACGAGATTTGAGTTGATGGGGGCCGACACCGGTAGCGACCCAGCTGGCCGACCAGGGGGCCCCGCTGCTGACCGCCACCTGCTGACCATCGATCAGATACTCGACCTTGACCAGGGCGCTGCTGTTGCC
This sequence comes from Aeromonas popoffii, assembly GCF_037818705.1. NCBI lineage: Bacteria > Pseudomonadati > Pseudomonadota > Gammaproteobacteria > Aeromonadales > Aeromonadaceae > Aeromonas > Aeromonas popoffii. The sequence goes on from NZ_CP149129.1 coordinate 3,618,328, forward strand.
GCTCAGGGTGACCGCAAGGGCCACGGGTACACCTTCGTTGAAAACGCTACCAAGGGCGGGCGAACTGATTGCCAGCCCAAGGCCCGGATTCGTGCCGCCGTCGTTGAACAGCTTCCAGGCATCGGCCCAGACTGCACCCACACCGGGGGCATAGTGATAGGGGGATGCCCCGCACCAGCCGGAATAGGGAAATTCTTTGCATTCGTAGAGAGCGCCTGCGTTGCTGACCACATCGCCAGCCTTGTAAGCGGTGCCGGCCTGATAGGCGGGATAAGCGGCTTGTGCCCAAGCGGGCATGGCAGCCAGGGCCACCAGCATGGCAAGCCTGCTGGGCCTTAAGGTCTGTTGCATATTGTTATCTTCCTTGTTTTGTCTTGGCATTGGTCACCAGGGCAAAGAACAAGCGCAACCGGCGTGATGGGAGCAGACAACTGGCAATGGACGTGCCACAAACACCACCTTCACCCTGGGAAGCCCCGCTATCTGGATCGACTGATCTGGAGACCGGAGGCATTGCGTCCCGGCATTTCGACCGGTTTGCCCTTTACCTGGGTTCCGTGAGGAACAAGCCGAGTATAGGAATCAACCAGCAGAGTCTCAATCTTCATTCTCGAAGAAAAATATGTGGATGCAAGCCAGATCACACTTTCCCGAGAACAGTGAATTAATGATTTTGTCATTAATTTCATAACGTTAGTCAGGTCAAAAAAACCAGCACTGCCCTCATTTGCATCCCGGTAATGTGCGTTGGCTCACTGGTATGACGTGCCAGAAATGTGACAATGCGCGCCCTTGGTCAAGGTGCCAAGGCTATGGAAACACTGGCAAAAAATAAAAAAGGAACCGTTATGAAAGGAACACGTACCCTGCTGTCGCTGGCCGTGGGGCTTGCGATCGCCTCCCCATCCCTCCATGCCGCCAGCTTCAGCTGCCCGGCTGACAGTGCCCTCACTCCCATCCCCGTCATCCAGGGCATTGGTGGCAAGAGTCCCCTTATCCCCGATGGCAAGTTCGAAAGCGCCCAGAGCGTCACGGTCAAGGCGGTGGTCACGGCACTTGGTGAGAGTATCAACAAGGGTTTCTACCTGCAGGATCTGCAAGGGGATGACAACCCCCAGACGTCGGATGGCATCTTCGTCTACCTCAACGACAAAAACTTCGCCAGCAAGTACCCGGACATCAAGCCGGGTGCCGAAGTCTGTCTGGAGGCCAAGGTCGAGGAGTACTACAACCACACCCAGCTCAAGCCGGTCGTTGACAGCGGCGCCCCGCGTCTGCAGGTTCTCGCTCAGGGCTCTGTGCCTGCCGCCGCGCCGCTGCGGGTACTGGAAAACGAGACCCTGGCCCGGGCGCTGGAGCGTCACGAAGGGATGCGGGTACGCCTTGATGCTGACAGCGCGCTCAAGGTAAGCCGCAACTTCAGCTATGACTACGCCGCCAAACGCAACAATCTGGTGCTGTCACACCAGGCACCGCTGATGAAGCCGACCCAGCTGCATGCCGCCGACAGCAAGGAAGCCAAGGCGCTGGCCAGGGCCAATGCCCGCAACCGGGTATTCCTCGAGTCTGACTTCAAGGCCGCCGATGGCAAACTGCCCTGGCTGCCGGGCTGGGATCCGGAGCAGGGTTATCTGCGCATCGGCGATGCCCCGGTCAATCTGGATGCGCTGGTGGGCTACAGCTACAACGAATACCGGTTGATAGTGCCGCAGGATCAGGTGATCACCGCCGGCGATCTGCTGCGCACCAGCGATAACGATCGCCAGAGCGCACCGGCCCGTGCCGATGGCACCGACTTGCGTATCGGCAGCTTCAACGTGCTCAACTACTTTACCAGCCACTCCAGCGTGGGGGGAGCCCTCAATGTGCTGTGCAAGGATCAGGCGGATGCGGACAGCGCCAAGGGCTGCAACCGCGGCGCCAAAAACCTGGAGGACTTCCAGAAACAGCGTGCCAAGATAGTCAACGCCATCACGGAGATGGATGCCGATCTGCTCGGCCTGATGGAGATGGAGAACAACGGCTTTGACAGTCACTCCGCCATCAGTGATCTGGTGCAAAGCCTCAACGCCCAACAGAAGGAAGCTGACAAACAGTACGCCTTCGTGGCCCTGCCCAAGGCGCTGCTTGGCGACGAGCGCTTCTTCGGCGGCGACGCCATCATGGTGGCCATGATCTACCGGCCCGCCAAGCTGACGCCGCAGGGGGGTGCCAGCGTCATCACGCTGCCGGTACAGAAATACCAGGACGCGAAAGGAGTCGAGAAACAGGCCTCCCAGCGTGACTCCCTGGTGCAGAGCTTCACCGTCGAGGGCAGCAAGGAGCCGCTGACCCTGGTGGTCAACCACCTCAAATCCAAGGGATCCGGCTGCCTGGAGAACCTGGATGGCAAGGAGCCGGCCGATCTGCAGGGCAAGTGTACCGAGTTCCGGGTCAGTGCCGCCAAGGTGCTGGGCGACGCGGTGAACACGCTGCCGGGCATGGTCATGTTGGTGGGTGACCTCAACTCCTACGCCAGGGAAGATGCGATCCGGGTGCTGACCGACTATGTTCCGACCGAAGGTCAGCGCAAGATAGTCTCGGCCTCCCGGACCTTCCTCGGCGAGCAAGTCTATGAGCAGACCGGCAGCGAAGTGAGCAAGAGCTATGGCCTGATCGACATGAATGTCAGGTTCAACAAGGAGAAGGCTATCTCCTACAGCTACGAGGCCGAACTCGGCACCCTGGACTATGCCCTCGCCAACCCGGCACTGGCCAGCAAGGTAGTCGCGGTTGCCGACTGGCACATCAACTCGTTCGAAAGCAACCTGTTCGAGTACGGCCGTGATTTCAGCGGCGACATGATCAAGTCCGGCAACCCGTTCAGCGCCTCCGACCATGATCCCATCATCGTCGATCTCAAGCTGAAAGAAGAGAGCAATGGCGGCGGCGGTGCCATGGGCGCCCTGCTGCTGGCCCTGCTGCCGCTGGCCTGGCGTCGTCGCCGCGGCTGATGCGGCATTGCCATCACGCCAAAAGCCCGCTGCGATGCGGGCTTTTTTACGGGCAAGAGACGGGCTGGACGAAAAATGAGCCAAAACAAAAAGGCCACCGCGATAACGGTGGCCTTTTGGCTTCTTGTTACAAGAAATTGGTGGAGCTACGCGGGATCGAACCGCGGACCTCTTGCATGCCATGCAAGCGCTCTCCCAGCTGAGCTATAACCCCAAATTTCGTACTCAACAAATGGTTCTGGCGGCCATTTACCGTAAATAGTGGTGGAGCTACGCGGGATCGAACCGCGGACCTCTTGCATGCCATGCAAGCGCTCTCCCAGCTGAGCTATAACCCCACAAAGGTCGGCCTGGGTGATACACACCGCACTGCCCTGGGTACTGCAATTGCCAATTTGGAATCTGGTGGAGCTACGCGGGATCGAACCGCGGACCTCTTGCATGCCATGCAAGCGCTCTCCCAGCTGAGCTATAACCCCACAAAGGTCGGCCTGGGTGATACACACCGCACTGCCCTGGGTACTGCAATTGCCAATTTGGAATCTGGTGGAGCTACGCGGGATCGAACCGCGGACCTCTTGCATGCCATGCAAGCGCTCTCCCAGCTGAGCTATAACCCCTTTGATTCCAGATTGTTCGAGGAGAATTTGGTGGAGCTACGCGGGATCGAACCGCGGACCTCTTGCATGCCATGCAAGCGCTCTCCCAGCTGAGCTATAACCCCAACTCACCTCGGCGCTGACGAAGTTATCTCCGGCAACGGAGGCGCATGATAGGCATCACCCGCTTTGCTGTCAACCCAAAAATAACGCCGACTGGCGCGTTTAGTCAAAATTCAATCAGTTAGCTGTTTTTACCGACAGCACTGCCGCTATCTCGCTGTTTTATGTCACAAATCTGGTTAGCTGACAAAAACAAAGGGCTCCTCGCGGGAGCCCTTTCGCATGCCATCACAGGCACTTATTCCGCGGCCATGCGCGCTTCTATATAGGCCAAAGCGCGGTCGATGCGGGCCAGCACCCGCTCCTTGCCCACCAGTGCCATCACGGCGTCGATACCCGGGGACTGACCCAGACCGGTGACGGCAACACGCAGCGGCATACCAACCTTGCCCATGCCCTGACCCAGCTCGGCGGCAGTGGCTTCAATCAGCTCGTGCAGCGCTTCGGTGGTCCAGCTATCCAGTGCGGCCAGCTTGGCCTTGGCCAGGGTCAACGGCTCGGCAGCCACACCGCGCAGGTGCTTCTTGGCGGCCGCTTCGTCGATGGCTTCGTACTCTTCGAACAGATAGCGGCTCTGGGCGGCCATCTCCACCAGGGTGTTGCAGCGCTCGGCCAGCAGGGTGACCACCGCAGGCAACGCCGGGCCCTTGCTGGTGTCGATCTGCTGGTTTGCCATGTGCCAGGCCAGATGCTTGGCAACATAAGCCGGATCCAGGCTGCGCATGTAGTGGTTGTTCAGCCACAAGAGCTTGTCGGTGTTGAAGGCGGAGGCGGACTTGGAGATGGCATCCAGGCTGAACAGCTTGATCATCTCGTCAAGGGTGAAGATCTCCTGATCGCCGTGGGACCAACCCAGACGCACCAGGTAGTTCAGCAGCGCTTCCGGCAGGTAGCCGTCATCGCGGTACTGCATCACAGAGACAGCACCGTGACGCTTGGAGAGCTTGGCGCCGTCGTCACCCAGGATCATGGAGACGTGAGCAAACTCCGGCACTGGGGCGTTCAGCGCCTTGTAGATGTTGATCTGGCGCGGGGTATTGTTGATGTGGTCTTCACCACGCACCACATGGGTGATCTCCATATCCCAGTCATCGACCACGACGCAGAAGTTGTAGGTCGGCGCGCCATCGGTACGGCGGATGATGAGATCGTCAAGCTCGGTGTTGGCGAACTCGATGCGGCCACGCACGTGGTCGTCGAACACCACAGAGCCTTCGGTCGGGTTGCGGAAGCGAATAACGTGCGGCGCATCGGCCGGGTGATCGTGGGCGCCATCCCGGCACGTGCCGTCATAACGGGGCTTCTCGCCGCTGGCCATCTGGCCTTCGCGCAGCGCATCCAGCCGCTCACGGGAGCAATAGCACTTGTAGGCGCGACCATCGGCCAGCATCTCGTCGATGATGCCGTTGTAGCGATCGAAACGCTTGGTCTGGTAGTAGGGACCCTCATCCCAGTTCAGCTCCAGCCATTCCATGCCCTCAATGATGGCGTCGATCGCCTCCTGAGTGGAACGTTCCAGGTCGGTATCCTCAATACGCAGCACGAACTCACCGCCCTGGCTCTTTGCAAACAACCAGGAATAGAGTGCGGTACGGGCACCGCCGACATGCAAAAAGCCGGTCGGGCTGGGAGCAAAACGGGTTTTGACTTTCATCTTTAAGCCTTGTGTAGAGGGCCTTGGGCCAATTCGTTAGAAAAAACCGTCGCATTTTAGCACTCAGAATCCCGGATGGGAAAACCATGAGGTTGTGGCACGCCAAAGTAGGGGGTTAAATGTGTCTGGTGACCGCTTAGCACCTGATATTTGAGGGGGATCGCAAAACAGAAGCGGCATTTCCGATTTGCTATGGGGCATGTTGGAGAGCAGCCTCCTCCGGCCGACAGTCAAATAACTCTCACACTACTTCTCACGACACAAGGAAGAGACGATGCAGTTCCGTTCTATCCAGAATCGCATTCTGGTGATGACCGGGATCGCCATGACCACAGCCCTGGTCATATTGATCCTGCTCAACCAGTATTCCGGTCAACAGACCCAGCAACTGACCATCAGTTCCAGCCGCGCCGCCCTGCAGCAGGAGGCCTGGCAGAAGGTCAGTGCCAACGCCCGCGCCGAGGCCGCCACCATCAACCAGTTGCTGCAAAAGGGGCTCTCCTATACCCAGCAGATGGCCAGTGCCCTCGCCCTGCAGCAGCAGGGCAAGCTGCCACTGGATCGCCAGCAGGCGACCGACCTGCTCAAGGCACAGCTCAACCTGGAACCACAACTGTATGGCGCCTTCGCCGGCTTCGAGCCCAACGGCTTCGACGACCAGGACGCCGCCTTCGCCGGTCAAACGGCACTGGGCAGTGACAGCCAGGGCCGTTTCGTCCCCTACTTCTACCGTGACAAGGAGCAGATAGGCACAGACCTGCTGCTCTCCATCGAGAAGAGCGATGCCGACGAGTTTGGCAATCCGGCCAACGACTACTACGCCTGCCCGAAACGGGAGGGCCGCTCCTGCCTCATCGATCCCTTCAAGGTGGACATCAACGGCCAGCAGGTGCTGGTCAGCACCATCACCACCCCCATCATGGTGGCGGGTCAATTCAAGGGCGTCGTCGCACTGGATCTGGCGGTGGACTCCATCAGCCGTCAGGCCCAGTCCCTCAACAGCAACATCTATGACGGCCAGGGCGAGACCCTGATCGTCAGCGCCGCTGGCGTCATCACGGGCACCAGCGGCGACACCAGCCTGCTGGGCAGCCGGGCCGACAAGCTGCTCGGCAACCAGTGGCAGCAATACCTGAAACCGGAAGTGCAGCGCCAGGAGCTGGATGAATCATTCCGAATCTCTGTGCCTATCATGGTACCGGGGATGAGCCGCAACTGGGCCATCATCGTCACCCTGCCCTACAAGGTGGTACTGGCGGAAGCCGACCAGCTGGAGAGCCAGCTGGGCGACATGAACCGGGCCGCCATGACCCAACAACTGGTGGGTGCACTCATAGTGCTGGTGCTGGCGCTGGCCACCATGCTGGTGATAGCCCGCAGCATCACGGGGCCCATCCGTCAGATGGTCAGCCTGGTGAATGACATCGCCGATGGCGAGGGGGATCTCACCAAACGCCTCGCGACCCGCTCGGTGGACGAGCTGGGGGATCTGGCCAAAGGCATCAACCGCTTTATCGACAAGCTGCAAGGGCTGCTGGGGGATGTGCTCAAGACCGCCAGCGAGGTGAACCGCCATGCCGGCGATACCGACCGTATCGCCCGTCAGACCGACACCAACCTGCAGCATCACCAGGCGGAGATGGAGCAGATGCTGACCGCGGTGCAAGAGATGTCCTATGTCAGCCAGGAAGTGGCCACCCACGCCAACAACACCGCTGACTCCGCCAAGCAGGCGCAAAGCGCGGCGGATCAGGGCAAGGAGCGCTTCCAGCAGGTGATCCAGTCGATGCACAAGGTCGCGGCAGAGGCCGGTAAAGGGGCTGACGTGGTCGAAGGGCTGGCCAACGACAGCGCCCAGATCACCAGCATCCTCACCGTGATTCAGGGGATTGCCGATCAGACCAACCTGCTCGCCCTCAACGCCGCCATCGAGGCAGCCCGGGCAGGCGAACAGGGGCGCGGCTTTGCGGTGGTGGCCGATGAGGTACGCAAACTGGCGGGCAACACCCAGCAAGCGGTACAGAACACCCAGGAGCTGATCGAGAAGATCCGCCAGAGCTCCACCAATGCGGTCAACGCCATCACCCAGAGCCAGCAGCTGACCCATCAGGCGGTGAGCGAAGCGGATCTGGCAGAAGAGGCGCTCGGCAGCATCTACAAGGCGATCTCCACCATCAACGACATGACCTACCAGATAGCCTCCGCCGCCGAAGAGCAGAGCTCAGTCTCCGAAACCGTCTCCGGCAACCTGTCAAAAACCAACGCACTGGCCAACGACATTGCTCAGGATGCGACCGAAACGGCCAAAGCCAGTCAGGCATTGCGTCAGGCGGCCGACAAATTGCAGCAATTATTGGGTCAATTTCGTCTCAGCTGATAATTTTCCGCATCAGGACTCTCCCCCTCGGGGGCGAGTCCGTTTACCATAGGCGACGAATTTGCCTGATGGCAGGCAATGTAGTGAGAGGTAAATGCCGTGCCCACCCCGGACCGTCGCCCACGAGGCCATAACAGACGAGCCCAGCAGCGTCGCCAAGACGAATCACAAGGATCCCTGCTTCATCGCATCAATGCCGCGACCCTGTCCCTGCGCCAACGATTTGGCCAAGGGATGAGCAACCTCGGCCAACGCCGCCAGGATGCCAAAGCAGGCAAATTCAAGCTGACCAGCCCGCTGCCCCGCAAACACACCATTGGCCTGCTGGTACTGGTGCCCATCTGGCTGCTGTTGCTGGCCTGGGAACCTGCGCCTGCCGCCCCGAAAGCGGCCCCGTCCGGTTCGCTGGAAGTGCCGCTGGCCGTGCCTGCTCAGGCTCTTACCGTCGGCAATGGCGTGGCTGGCAGTGCACCCGCTGCAGCCAAACCGGTCGAAGAGAAGGTCAACGGCACCTGGCTGCAACACGAGGTGCAAGCCGGCGAGACCCTCTACTCCATCTGGCGCAAGTTCGAGCTGCCGGGGGCCGAGCTCAGTCGCCTGATCGCCATCGAAGGACAGGACCGCCCGCTGACCCGCCTGCAATCGGGCCGCGCCATCTTCATCCTGGTGGACGACACCCGTCGCATCCAGCGAGTGGAGATCCGCTCCTACGGTCAGGCGGTCTACCGTTATGACCGGCAGGGCGAAGGGTTCGCCCTCAAGGAATAACAAAACGGGAGGCGCTGGCCTCCCGTTTTTTTTGACCTGACGCCATGAAATAAGCCGCTGACGTCACAATATGTTTAGCTTGCTCAAAAAATGAAAAGTGCCAAATTGACAAGGGATCGCGCTCACGTACAATCGTTTGTGCTTTAGACAGGGATTGTTCTACATGCTACTGGGACAAATTGACGTGGTCAGTGATGTTTCAACCCCTGATTTCTAGGCAAATGCTGCCCAACAAGGCTTAGTTTCATTTTGTTATAGATAGGACTTAACACATGTCTGACATTCGCACCGGCCAAGTAAAATGGTTCAATGAGACCAAGGGTTTTGGCTTTATCGAGCAATCCCAGGGACCGGACGTTTTCGTTCACTTCTCCTCCATCCAGAGCACAGGTTTCAAAACCTTGGCTGAAGGTCAAAAAGTCCAGTTCACTGTGACCCAGGGCAACAAAGGCCCTCAGGCTGAGAACGTCACTCTGCTCTAAGCCACGCCAGTGAGCCTGTAGGAGGAGACTTGCTCCTCCTTTTTTTTTGCCCGCCATTTGCCATCTCTTGTCACAACCGCTTTCCCTATTTCACTCGCCGTGTGAGCCAGCACTCCGTTCCTGCTTGCAGGAGGAGGGGGAGAAGCGCTGAATAAACGCCATATACGACAACGCATCGCAGCGCGATGTAATGAGCAATTAAACGTTCAACAGCTGAGTGTCTAGAAAAACCGGGGTGATTCAGTTGAAATATTGGATTGGTGTACTTCAAGGAGAGAAATTGGAGCGGGAAACGAGACTCGAACTCGCGACCCCGACCTTGGCAAGCGCGGATCACGCTCTACCAACTGGATGTGGCAATGGATGTGTTGAAATATTGGATTGGTGTACTTCAAGGAGAGAAATTGGAGCGGGAAACGAGACTCGAACTCGCGACCCCGACCTTGGCAAGGTCGTGCTCTACCAACTGAGCTATTCCCGCAACAGAATGTCACTTGCAAATGTGTTGGAGCGGGAAACGAGACTCGAACTCGCGACCCCGACCTTGGCAAGGTCGTGCTCTACCAACTGAGCTATTCCCGCAACAGGATGTCACATTGCAAATATTTGGAGCGGGAAACGAGACTCGAACTCGCGACCCCGACCTTGGCAAGGTCGTGCTCTACCAACTGAGCTATTCCCGCAACATAAATGGTCGTTTTACGCTGGTGAAGATGATTGGAGCGGGAAACGAGACTCGAACTCGCGACCCCGACCTTGGCAAGGTCGTGCTCTACCAACTGAGCTATTCCCGCATCGGGCTGGATTGAACCAGTTTCATCATCACACTTTGGAGCGGGAAACGAGACTCGAACTCGCGACCCCGACCTTGGCAAGGTCGTGCTCTACCAACTGAGCTATTCCCGCAACAGCGTTGTCATTTTGTGGTCAGTGAGGATGATTGGAGCGGGAAACGAGACTCGAACTCGCGACCCCGACCTTGGCAAGGTCGTGCTCTACCAACTGAGCTATTCCCGCATCGGGCTGGATTGAACCAGTTTCATCATCACAATTTGGAGCGGGAAACGAGACTCGAACTCGCGACCCCGACCTTGGCAAGGTCGTGCTCTACCAACTGAGCTATTCCCGCACACACCATAAAATGGCATCAAAACAAATCGTGCAGCATTTGGTTGCTTGCGCTACTGCACGGGAGCCGAATTATAAGAGCACTCTTTCCAATTGCAAGGGCTTTTTCGTCTGGTTGCGCGCGTTCGCTCAAAAGCTGGCCGAACTGTCGATTTTAGCAACCAATCGATGGCAACCCCTTGCCTGGCACTCAGATCTTGAAGACATGGCTGCGATAGAAGCGCAGTTCCGCAATGGATTCGCGGATGTCATCCAGCGCCTGATGGGAACCACTCTTGGTGAACTGATCCAACAGTTCTGGCTGCCAGCGACGTACCAGCTCCTTGATGGTGCTGACGTCGACGTTGCGGTAATGGAAGAAGGCTTCCAGCTCGCCCATGTGTTTGACCATGAAGCGGCGATCCTGGCCTATGCTGTTGCCGCACAGCGGACTGGTGCGCTCCGGTACCCACTGGCGGATAAACGCGAGCGTCTCGGCCACGGCCTTGGCTTCATCGTGCTGACTCGCCTTGACCCGTGCCACCAACCCGCTCTTGGTGTGGGTATTGACGTTCCAGTCATCCATCTTGGCCAGCTCTTCATCGTTCTGGTGGATGGCAATAACCGGCCCTTGTGCCAACACGTTCAGATCCTTGTCGGTGACGATGGTGGCGATCTCCAGTACCACGTTATCTTCGGGGTCCAGACCCGTCATCTCCATGTCGATCCATACCAGGTTCTGCGCGCTGACTGTCATGATTGCTCTCTCTATTGGGAGGAATGGCGGAATTTTGCCAATTTGCATGTATCATACTGGCTTTGGATCTGTTCATAAACTGGCGAATCGAGTGGCAAAGAAAGCAAAACTCAATCTGGGTCAACAAAGGCGCGTCCAGGCCAACCGCGAGCGGCGGCTGCAAAAAGATCACACAACGGTTGTGGATGACACCCTGTTTGGCCCGGCCATCGAAGGGGTGGTGATCAGCCGCTTCGGTCAGCATGCGGACGTGGAAGCGGTCGATGGCACCATCCACCGTAGCAACCTGCGTCGCAGCAGCATCAGCAGCCTGGTGTGCGGTGACAAGGTGGTCTGGCGTCCCGGCCTCAATGCCGCGACCGCCGGGGTCATAGAGGCGGTGCATCCGCGTCACTCTGTGCTGACCCGGCCGGACTTCTACGACGGGGTCAAACCCATCGCCGCCAACATAGACCAGATCATCATCGTCTCGGCGGTGATGCCCGAGTTCTCCACCAATATCGTCGACCGCTATCTGGTGGCCGCAGAGGATGTGGAGATCCAGCCGCTCATCGTGCTGAACAAGGTCGATATGCTCGATGCCGCGGCCCGCGCCCGCATCGAGAGTCAGCTCGACCCCTATCGCAAGCTGGGCTACCAGGTGATCCTGGTCAGCTGCGAGAGCGGCGAAGGGCTGGATGAACTCAAGGCCCAGTTCGAAGGCAAGATCAGCATCTTCGTCGGCCAGTCCGGGGTGGGCAAATCGTCGCTCACCAACGCCCTGATGCCGGGGCTGGATGTGCTCACCGGCGAGATCTCAGAAAACTCGGGGCTAGGTACGCATACTACTACCACGGCGCGGCTCTACCACTTCCCAAGCGGCGGCGATCTCATCGACTCCCCCGGGATCCGCGAGTTCGCTCTCTGGCATCTGGAAGCCGATCGCATCACCTGGTGCTTCATCGAGTTTCGTGACTACCTGGGGGGTTGCCGATTCCGCGACTGCACCCACAAGGACGATCCCGGCTGTGCCCTGCGTGCGGCGGTCGACCGTGGCGACATCAGCGCCGATCGCTTCCACAACTATCACCGCATCCTGGAAACCATGCAGGAAGCCCGCCACGGTCGCCAACAGGCCCGACTGTGACCCATTCAACTTATTATTTCGATGAAGATCATGAGCATCACTGACAACCTGAAAATTGCCGGTCAATACTGCCTGCCCAAACACGCCCTCTCCCGTCTGGTGGGCAAGCTTGCGGCTGCCGAAGCCGGCAACGTCACCACCAAAGTGATAGAGGCGTTTATCAAGCAGTACGGCGTCGACATGAGCGAAGCGCTGCACGAGAGCCCGGCCCACTACAAGAGCTTCAACCAGTTCTTCACCCGTGAGCTCAAACCGGGGATACGCCCGTTGGTAGACAATGCCATGACCCTGGCGCTGCCGGTGGATGGCACTGTCAGCCAGCTCGGCCCCATCCATCAGGGGCGCATCATCCAGGCCAAGGGCCACGACTACAGCGCCCGTGAACTGCTGGGTGGCTATGAAGATCTGGTGGCGCCGTTCAAGGATGGCGACTTTGCCACCATCTATCTGGCGCCCAAGGATTACCACCGCATCCATATGCCGCTGGACGGCGTGCTGGAGAGCATGGTGTTCGTGCCGGGGGATCTTTTCTCCGTCAACCCGCTCACCGCCGAGAACGTGCCCAATCTGTTTGCCCGCAACGAGCGGGTGGTTGCCACCTTCCGCACCCCGCACGGCCCCATGGCGCTGGTGCTAGTCGGCGCTACGATCGTCGCGAGTATCGAGACCATCTGGGCCGGTAATATTGCACCGACCAAGCAGAAGGAAGTGGTGCGCTGGGATTACAGCGGCGATGAAGCCATCACCCTGCAAAAAGGGGCCGAGATGGGCCTGTTCAAACTGGGCAGTACCGTGGTCTGCCTGTTTGGACCTGGCATGTTGGCCGGCTTCGAGCCGCATCTGGCCAATGGTGTCACTACCCGTATGGGTCAACCCTTTGCCACATTGGCGGCCAAGGCATGAGTGACCAGCCAGGCGCCTCGCAACCAAAGAACCCGCTGCACGGGCTAACCCTGGAGGCGATCGTCACCGCCCTGGTCGACCACTATGGCTGGGAAGAGCTCGGACAGCAGATAAACATCCGCTGCTTCACCGACGACCCCAGCATCAAGTCCAGCTTGAAGTTCTTGCGCAAAACCCCCTGGGCCCGGGAGAAGGTCGAGAGCCTCTATCTCTATGTCCAGCGCAAGCAAGCCAAATCGAAGAAGGAAGGGCCAGATGGCGTTTAAGATTACCTACACCTACAAAAAACAGGCCAAAGAGCTCGGCTACGCGAACGACAAGTTCCGCAGCATCTACGACGCCATTGCCGCCGCCGAAGGGCTGGATCTTTCCAGCTTCCACGCCATGGAGGCCCAGCTGGCGCAGGTCTGCCGCCGTGACAAGAAGAGCGTGAAAGATTATCAGGAGAACTACTTCAAGGAGCTGGGTTTCTCCAACATCGTCATCGAGCGGGACAATCTCGAAGACAAGCAGGGGTAAGCATGCGCACTCTGACTCTGATGACCGCCTCCCTGCTGCTGGCGGCCTGCAGCACACCTGAGCAACATCTGGTTGGTGGTGATCGTGACAGCCATGACTGCATCGGCAGCGCAGGCTACCAGTGGTCCGCCCTGACCAACCAGTGCGTGCGACTGTTCGAACAGGCGGTGCGGCTGCAATCCCTCGAGGCGAATGAGACTGGCAGCGCCTTCCTGCTGTTCAATGCCGACCAGAGCCAGGCCGAACTGACTCTGCCAAACGGTGAGCAGACCTTGCTGACCCGGCAAGGGGATGAGGCAACGGGTCCTGGCAGGGCGGTGCCTATCAACTTTTCCTCTGGAAGGGTTATCTGCTCAAATCCGGCGAGCAGGCACTGTTTCACGGCGACAGCGCCCTCTGATTGCCAGCCTATGCCCATGTCATCACAACGCCCCGGTTCCTGCCGGGGCGTTTTTTATGGCTGGCCGCAATGCTGGCGCTCGGGAGTGGCCGTCTGGGTGAGCGGATCGTGCATTCCCCGTCTTTATGCTCGCGGATCCCCAAAAACAAACACCCCGTTGCAGGCAACGGGGTGTTTCGTGCAAGCCGCCAGGCAAGCGAGCGGCTGACAGCGGCAGATCAGTTGCTCAAGGTAGAGAACAGGCTCTGTTCCAGGCTACCGCGAGAGACGCAGACCGGGGTGATGGAGGGTGCCAGCACGCGCTCGCCGGAGGATTCGACGAAGTAGAGCTGGGTGTTGCCCTTGACGTTGACGGTCGCAACGCTGTTGTTGCCACTCTGGGTGATGATCAGATTGATCTGCAGATTGGGGTTGCCCAGCGCTACTTTGGAACCCATGGTGCCGCAATCCAGCCACTCCAGGCCATCGGCCGCGTTCTCGACGTTGGCCGTCATCAGGCCTGAGCCACGCTGGCTGTTTTCGATGTTAAGGCCGTGATCGCCAAACCACTTCTCAGCGCGGGCCCACACCAGATCCACCGGGATCGGCATCTCCTGGGTATTGTTGGTCGCCTTGGCAACCGGCGGATTATAGCGGTATTGCTCGCCACCATTGTTATCGCTGGCACAACCGCCTATCAACAGGGCCAGGGCTACCCCCATTATCTTTTTCATGCAGCTTCTCTCATCCATATTATCCGGCCATAGGCCAACCGGCGGCTATTATGGCGTTGACGGCACAGACTGTCAGCAGAGATCAGCAGAAATGCGTCAACATTAACCCAAGCTTTACAAAACCAGCCTGCTATCATAGATTCGCTCGAAATTTCCCCCGTGAGTGTCTGCGTGAATTCCTTGCTCACCCTGACTCTGCTGCAGCAGATCATCGATCAGTTACCCATGAATATCTTCTGCCGGGATACGGCCGGACGCTACCTGTTTGCCAACCAGGCCTTTACGGAGCAAGCGGGCCTGTTGCAACCGGCAGACCTCATCGGCAAGACGGATACGGACATGCCGTGGGGCGACGTCTTTCGGGAAGAGGATCAGCAGCTGCTGGCGGAGGGCAAACCCCTGCTCTATCAGCAGTTGTACTGCCACAGCGGCGATACCACCAGCTGGATGGAGATCCACAAGATCCCGCTCTATGACGAGCAGGGCAAGCCGGTAGCCCTGTTTGGCATGGTCAACGAGATTGATCAGCGCAAGGAGCTGGAGCAGACCTTCCGCCAGCAACAGCTGCTGCAGCGCCGCCTGCTGGACGCCATCCCGGATCCCATCCGGCTGGAAGACCATCAGGGCCTGCTCATCGACTGCAATCAGGCTTTTCTCGACTTCATGGGTATGGTGGCGAGCGAGGCACTGGGCCAGCGGGTTGCCCACCGCCTCTCCACCGAGCTGCCGATGGGTCGGGGAGAGTATTGTCTGGTGGATGCCAGCGGCCAGGGCCGCCACCTGGAGGTCACCCGGGTCGATGTGCCGGATGACGATGGCAACTCCCTCGGCACCCTGACATTAAGCCGCGACATCACGGGGCTGCGCACCACCCAGGCCCAGCTGCAGCAGGAACAGCACTACGACAGCCTGACCGGCCTGCTCAAGCTCTCCCATTTTCTGCAGACCAGCCGCCATCTCGGAACCCGCAAGGCCAGCCTGCTGCTGGTCGATCTGCAGCACTTTCGCGAGATCAATGACCGCTTCGGCATCCGGGTGGCGGATCGCCTGCTGAGTCAGGTGGCCCGCCGCCTGCAGCAGTTGGCCCCGCCCCAGTCGCTGGTGTGCCGGGTCGCCGCCGACGACTTCGCCATGCTGCTGCCCGAGCTGGCCGAGCCGCTGGCCGACTGGAGCCGCCGCCTGCAAGGGGAGCTGATGGTCCCCTATCTGGTCGAAGATCACAGGATCCAAATCCCCGTGTTCCTCGGCATAGCCCACGGCAAGGCCAACGATGCCGAACGGCTGCTGAGCCATGCCGAAGCCGCGCTGGCACAAGGCAAGCGTCAGCAACAGCACTGCACCCTGTTCGATCCCGAACTCAACGCCAAACTCAAGCGCCGTCAGCTGATCGCGGCCCAGCTGCAGCTGGCTATCAAGTCGGGCCAGCTCACCGCCGTCTATCAGCCCATCATCAGCACCCGCACCAATCAGCTGCACGGGGCCGAGCTGCTCTGCCGCTGGCCTCACCCCGAGCTCGGCATGATCTCGCCAGATGAGTTCATCCCGCTGGCGGAGGAGCTGGGGCTCATCGGCAAGCTCGGCCAGCGCATGCTGGAACAAGGCTGTGCCCAGCTGGCCCGCTGGCAGGAGGCGGCGCCGGATCTGGTGCTCTCCATCAACCTCTCCCCGCTGCAATTTCGCGACCCCGAGCTCTGCCCGCAGATCTTCGCCTGCATCGAACGCCACGGCCTGGCCCCCTGGCAACTGGAGCTGGAGATCACCGAAGGCGTGCTGATGGAGAATGCCGACGAAATTGAGAGCAACCTGACCAACCTGATCGAAGCGGGATTCCAGCTCGCCATCGATGACTTCGGCACAGGTTACTGCTCGCTCGCCTACCTGCCGAGGCTGCAGGTAGCGACCCTCAAGCTGGACCGCAGCTTCACCCAGGGGCTGACCACCAATCAGGCCACCACCGCCATAGTGCGTTCCGTCATCGGTCTCGGTCACGAGCTGGGGATCAGGATCACAGCCGAAGGGGTCGAAACCCCCGAGCAGCAGGCCTGGCTGGTGCAGGCCGGTTGCGATCGGCTGCAGGGCTACCTGTTCAGCCGCCCTCTGCCTCCCGACGAGTTTGCCCGCAGCTACCAGCTGCCTGTGCCTGACAGCCAACCAACAGGCCAGCCCAGAGGGTAATGCCAGTCAGCTAACCATTTTTGTGGCTGAATAGTCGACATGTTCAATTACAGGAACTGTGCCATGGTGGACGCGTCAATCTGGCTTACGCCTTTGCCCTGACTAGCATCCAATAAAAAGAAGGAGGCATGATGCCTCCCTCACTCTTTGGCCTTTATACCTCACGGGCTAAGAGTCACATGCTCGTCACTGACTTGCATTAACCCCAGAGGGTGACCGCTTGCTTGTCAGGCACACAGATCAGCAGTGCGTCAAGCCCGCTTACTCCTGGAAGTAGGTGCCCCAGCCGTCATAATCCACACCATATTTCTCAAGGATCGGCAGCATTTTTTCGATGTCGGCGACTATGGTCTCGATCTCAAGCTTGCACTCGACAGTGGCATCGAAGCAGAAGATAGGGGCGCCATCATCCAGCTCCATCTCTTCGGCATCTGTCACTTCAAAACCAGCCTTGAACAGGTCAACGGCGGCCTTCTCCAGCTGATCGAAATCCTGGCAGGCGAAGTGGTGCTCAATGTCATATTCCAGATCCGGGTTGCTGCCATCGGCCAGCAACTCGTTGACAATGGCGGTGGTCTCTGCACGCCACTCTTGCATATCAAGACTCATATTAACCCCAGATGATACTTGGTTGGTGTCAAATGCCGTCGGCCACAGGGTGCCTGTTCAGACTCGCTGCACCCCGGGCGGCATAGTTGCGGCAAAGCATACCCGCAGAGCGCATCCGGCTCAATGCGGCAAACCAAGTTAGCGGGTCCACCACGGCCACCCCAAATGGGGTGCCACCACAAAAGGTGAATAAAGTGTAATCTGCCGCCGGCCACAAAATGACCCATACGGAACTTCACGCGAGAGATCGCCAGCGGCATAACACCATCGAAAGTCACTTAAAAATCAGCACGTTCAACCAACTTGTGCACAGTGACAAAGGATCCTAAGGGGGTGTATTAAGGGACGCGGACGAAACACTGTCCGTACGGAAAGAGGAGCCAGCAGGGCTCCCTTTTTATCATGTGAAGGAGCACATAGAGAATGCCTAAAAAAACAATAATGAGCCTGGTCATAGGCTCAACCCTGATGATTGGAAACCACGCCATGGCTGCCCCGGTGCATGGTCCGTTCGATGCCGCCCTGGCCGATGAGGTGAAGGTACTGGAGATGCTCAAAAAGAGTGGCCGCATCCAGACCCTGGCCTCTCCCGAGATGGAACGGGCCGCCCTGGCCAGCTTCTACCGCGAAAAGTCACGGGCCTACAATGGCAGCAGTGGCACCCTGGCGGTGAAAGAAGGCAAGGTGCGGGAGACCATCCTCAAGAAAATCCGCTTCAACGGCATGGCCGGTCCCGGTGATCGGGTTCCCACTCTGCTGCTCAAATCCATCGAGAGGGAGCACTACCAGGGCAAGATGCGCAAGGACAAGATCCTCGCCATCTTGGTGGACTTCCCCGACTACCCGAAAAACAGCATCACCCCTGACCTCACCAAGATGTACTACCCGGACTACACCCCGGAGCACTACAACGACTTGCTCTTTTCCAACAAGGGCTATAAAGGCCCGAATGGCGAGTACTTTATCTCGATGCGCCAGTTCTACGAGCAGCAATCCGGCAAGAGCTACAGTGTGCGCGGCAAAGTGGCGGGCTGGTATACCGCCGACAAGAATGCCGCCTACTACGGATCCAATGCCACTCCGACCACCATTCGGGAATTGGTGAAAGAAGCGCTGATCCAGGTCGCCAACGACCCTTCCATCGATCTGTCCGAGTTTGACCAGGAGGATCGCTACGACCTCAATGGCAATGGCAACCGGAACGAGCCGGATGGTCTCATCGATCACCTGATGATTTTCCACTCCAGCGTGGGGGAAGAGGCGGGGGGTGGCGATCTTGGCGAAGATGCCATCTGGGCACATCGCTGGAACCTGGGCACCCCCTACCCCATCCCGGGCACCAGCAGCCCGAGCGGGAACTTCGGCGGCCAGTATGCCGCCTACGACTACACCATTCAGCCCATCGATGCGGCAGCCGGGGTCTGTGCCCACGAATATGGCCACGATTTGGGACTACCGGACGAGTACGACACCAAATACACCGGCAAGGGTGAGCCAGTCGCCAGCTGGTCCATCATGTCCTCCGGCTCCTGGGCCGGGGTGATTGGCGGCACCGAGCCGACCGGTTTCTCCGCTTGGGCCAAGGAGTTCCTGCAGGCCTCCCTCGGCGGCAACTGGCTGCATGGCAGCAATGTGCAACTCGCCGACCTCAGCCCCAGTGGCAACGTCTACATGCTGGATCAGGCCAACGACAAGGGGCGAAACGACGACGTGGTGCGCATCAACCTGCCCGCCAAGCAGGTCCCGCTCAACCCGCCCTACGCCGGCCAATACGAATACCACGGTGGCAAGGCCAACAACCTGGACAACCGCATGAACCTCAAACTGGATCTGAGCGGCAGGCAGAGTGCCAGCCTGACGTTCAAGGCCTGGTATCAGATTGAAGAGGGATATGACTACGCCAGGGTGCTGGTCAACGGCCAGCCCATCGCGGGCAACCTGACCACCAGCGACGATCCTAACGGGATCGGTTTCGGGGTCGGCATCACGGGCAACTCCAATGGCTGGACCGATGCCGAGTTCGACCTGACCCCCTGGGCCGGTCAGCAGATCACCCTCACCCTGCAATACCAAAGCGATGGCGGCACGGCCGAGGACGGCCTGTTCGTGGACGAGATCCAGATCCTGGCTGACGGTGAGACTGTGATAAGCGACGGGGCAGAGGGCAGTTCCGCCTTCACCCTGGCCGGTTTTGTGAAAAGCAACGGCAGTGAGGCCAAGGATCACTACTATCTGGCCGAGTGGCGCAACCATGCGGGAGTCGATACCGGGCTGGCCCATATCAATGTGGGCGATCAGCTGATGCGCTACGAGCCGGGCATGCTGCTCTGGTACGTGGACAACAGCCAGGCCAACAACTGGGTGGGTCTCCATCCGGGTGAGGGTTTCCTCGGGGTAGTGGATGCAGACCAGCGCACCCTGAAGTGGAGTGACGGCGCCGTAGCCGGTACCCGTTATCAAATCCACGATGCCACCTTTAGCCTTGGCTTCCAGAAGCCGCTCGACCTCCAGCACTCAAGCGGCTCACTGCTGCAGGACTTCTGGATCACCCCGAACCGGGTGTTCAAGGATTCTCGCAGCTACCAGAGCAAGGAGATCCCGGATGCCGGTCGTCTGCTGCCCGAGTATGGTCTCAAGATCAGCGTCACCGGCCAGGCCCGTGACATGAGCACGGGGCGGATCATCGTCAGCCGCCATTAAATCATGACACTGGCATTCAGGGGGCCTCAGGCCCCCTTTTTCATGGCAGTAACAAGGCAAGACAGCACAACTGAGCACGAATGAGGGCGAAAACGGATGACAAGCGGGAAAATTGTTCGGTTATCGAGCGAACGGTGCAGCAATCTGCGCCCTGTGGTTGACACCTGAATGCAGAAAGGGTTTAATGCGCGCCGTTGCCCAGATAGCTCAGTCGGTAGAGCAGGGGATTGAAAATCCCCGTGTCGGCGGTTCGATTCCGTCTCTGGGCACCAATAATTCCTCCTTAGTTCAGTCGGTAGAACGGCGGACTGTTAATCCGTATGTCGCTGGTTCAAGTCCAGCAGGAGGAGCCAAATTTGAAAAGCCCGCTCATCGAGCGGGCTTTTTTCATGCTGGTCAACTGCCGTTGCAGGCCGCCAATAGCAGGGTTGCCCCGCAGGTGGCGCTAAACAACCACAGCCCCGTTTGCAGCACCCCTTCCGGATCCACCTCTTTTTCTCGTTTCCTGAATCGTATCCACTTAGGCTTCATCAAACCCACCTCACCCTGTTGCGGCGCGTATCCCCTGCCTAGCTTAGCCAGGCGAGCTATCTTTGTGTCACCATCAGCCAGCATCAACTCCCTTTCGACAATCACGTCATCAGCAATCCAGTCTCACCCCGACTCATGACAATGTTAACAATTTGGAAAACCGGCGTGACCCATTCCTACGCCAGGGCTATGATGAGGCCGACGATTTTCCTACCCTCCGGGAGACCCAAGATGAGTAGCCCCTTGCGTTACGTGCTGGACGGCATCCATTGCGAACCTCACTTCTTCACCGTGCCCCTCGACCACCAGCAGCCGGACGACGAGGAGACACTCACCCTGTTTGGCCGCACCCTCTGCCGCCAAGACAGGCTGCACGATGAGCTGCCCTGGTTGCTGTTCCTGCAGGGAGGCCCGGGCTTTGGTGCCCCGCGCCCGACCGCCGACAGCGGCTGGCTCAAGCGGGCCCTGCAGGAGTTTCGGGTATTGCTGCTCGATCAACGCGGCACGGGTCACTCGGCCCCCATCAGCGCCGATGCGTTGGCCCAGCTCACGGCCCGGCAGCAGACGGATTATCTCAGCCACTTTCGCGCCGACAGCATAGTGCGGGATGCGGAATATGTTCGCGCTATCCTGAGTCCTGCTCGCCCCTGGAGCCTGCTTGGCCAAAGCTTCGGCGGCTTTTGCAGCCTCACCTATCTCTCCCTGTTCCCGGACAGCCTGCACGAGGTCTACCTCACCGGCGGCGTGGCCCCCATAGGCCGCAGCGCGGACGAAGTCTACCGCGCCACCTATCAACGGGTTGCGGACAAGAACCGCGCCTTCTTCGCCCGCTTCCCCCATGCCCAGGCCATCGCCAACCGGCTGGCTAATCACCTGCACCGCCACGAGGTACGCCTGCCCAACGGCCAGCGCCTGACAGTGGAGCAGTTGCAGCAGCAGGGGCTGGATCTCGGCGCCAGCGGTGCCTTCGAGGAGCTCTACTACCTGCTGGAAGGCGCCTTCATCGGCGAGCGGCTCAACCCGGCCTTCCTCTATCAGGTACAAGCCATGCAGCCGTTCAACACCAATCCGGTGTTCGCCATACTGCATGAATCCATCTACGCCGAAGGGGTCGCCAGCAACTGGGCGGCCGAGCGGGTCAGAGCCGAGTACCCGGCCCTGGCCTGGGCGCCCGGCAAGGATTTCGCCTTCACCGGCGAGATGATCTTCCCCTGGATGTTCGAGCAGTTCCGCGAGCTGATCCCCTTGAAGGAAGCCGCCCATCTGCTGGCCAAGAAGGCCGATTGGGGGCCGCTCTATGACCCGGCGCAGCTGGCCCGCAACACAGTGCCGGTGGCCTGCGCCGTCTATGCCGAAGACATGTATGTGGAGTTCGACTACAGCCGCGAGACCCTCAAGGGCCTCGGCAACAGCCGTGCCTGGATCACCAACGAATACGAGCACAACGGCCTGCGGGTCGATGGCGAGCAGATCCTGGACCGGCTCATCCGCTTGAACCGGGATCGCTGATCCCGGCCGGGCGGCGGATCCGTTGCCTTAACACCCTAACATCGAGGGCGACCCATGAGTCGCCCCGCCCCCAGGAAGCAGCACAATAATAAGGACACCCATTGGATCACCCGGAAATCTCGGCCGGCTGGCTGAGCCGCCTCTTCTATCACTGGACGGGCCCGCTGCAACGCAAGGGGCTGAAAGAGCCCCTGGTCGGCCTCGACGACCTCTATCCCCTGCTGCCGGAAGACAGACGCGATGGCAGGGCCGATGCCTTCCTTCGACTCACCGCCCGCGCACCTGTACGTCCCTGGCCCATCACCGCCTTTATCTGGCGCCATTACAAGGGGCGGATTGGCCTGCTCACCCTGTTGCAACTGCTCGGCATGCTGGCGACCCTGACCAGCCCCTGGTTGCTCAACCACAGCATGACCCAGCTCGACGCGGGTGCCCCCACGGAGCAAAAATTGCTGCTGGCGTTCGCCCTGTTTGCCTCTGTGCTGGCCGCCGGCATGCTGGCGGAACACTCGCTGCAACTGGCACTCAAGATGCACGTTCCCATTCGCCGCCTGCTGGCCGAAGCCCTGCTCGCCAAGGTGATGAAGTTGGGGGGCAAGAGCTTCGATGACAGGGCCGGTGGCCGGGTACAGAACCTTATCAACCGGGATGTGTGGGACATCACCTGGATCCTGGCCGATCCGGCCATGCCGTTCACCATGGCACTGCAACTGCTCGGCACCATAGCCCTGCTGGTGTGGCAAGTGGGCAGCGCGGGCCTGGTCGGTTTTGCGGTGCTCACCCTGCTGCTGCTCATCTCCACCCGGGTGGTGCGGCGAATGAACCAGCAGGAGCAGCAGCTCAAGCGCCAGCAGGACGAGCGCAACGGCATACTGGCGGAATACATCAAAAAACTGCGGCTGGTACGCCAGAACGGACTCGGCGCTTTCTTCACCCGCGCGGCCAACAACAAGCGCCAGCAGGAGTTGGGGGTGCTCGGTCGGGTGCTCAAGCTCGATGCCATCAACGACAGCCTGATGCTGAGCACGCCGCTGCTGGTGACCCTGGCCACCTTCACCACCTATCTGGTGTCCGGCCAGAGCCTGACCCTGCCCCAGGTGTTCACCACCATAGCCCTGTTCGCCGTGCTGCGGATCCCCATGATGCGGCTGCCTTACCTTATCCGTACCCTGATAAACTTCAACACCGGCTTCAACCGGCTATGCGAGTTCCTCAACAGCCCGGAGCAGCACAGGGACCTCACCGATGCCAGCCTGCCCGTCGGCAGCCTGCAGATCCAGGCCGTCACCGCCCTGCACCAGCAGAAGCCGGTACTGCAGGGAGCAAACCTCATCATACAACCGGGGGAACTGGTGGGGATCACGGGCACCACCGGGGCCGGCAAGAGCTGCCTGTTGCACCTCATCGCCGGCTTTGACGACAGTTTCGAGGGGGAGATCCGCCGTCACGGTCGGGTCGCCCACCTGGGCCACAAGCCCTGGCTGATGAACGACACCATCCGCAACAACATCTTGTTCGGCCAGCCCTGGCACGGCGAACGCTATCGCTGGGTGCTGGGGGCCTGCGCCCTCAGCGCCGACCTCACCCTGCTCAGCCATGGCGATCAGACGCTGGTAGGCGAGCTGGGTACCCGTCTCTCCGGCGGCCAGCAGCAGCGGGTCGCCCTGGCCCGCGCCCTCTATGCCCAGGCCGATATCCTGCTGCTGGACAACCCCCTCTCGGCGCTGGATCCCATCGTCTCGGCCCAGGTGCTGGAGCAGGGGCTCACCTTCAAGCCGGGACCGACCCGGCTGCTGGTGAGCCATGATCCGGACGTGCTGGCCCACTGCGATCGGGTGATCCGCATCGAGCAGGGCCAATTGGTGGAGCTCGATGCCCACCAGCTGGCCGATCTCATCCAGCATCCGCTCCCCGCTCCCATGGTGGCACCGCAGGAGGCGGAACAGTTCCATGAAGAGAAGGTGGTGGAAGGCAAGGTGGACTGGGGCCTGTTCGGCTTCATGTGGCAGCGTCTCGCCGCCCCCGGCGCCATCCTGATCGCCCTGCTGCTCACCCTGGGTCAGGAGGGGCTGCGCATCGCCTCGGATCTCTGGCTCGGCGGCAAGGCCGGCCTCACCGAAGTAAGCGAGCTGCTCGGCATCTATGTGCTGCTGGGGGCGGGATCGCTCACCTGCATCATGGTGGTGCGGGTCATCAACTACAAGCTGGGGCTCAAGCTGGCCTGGACCCTGTTCGACGGCATGCTGAGCCGCATCAGCCGCGCCCCCATGGCCTTCTTTGACAAGGTGCCACAGGGGCGCATCCTCAACCGCTTCGATCGGGATCTCGGGGAAGCACAGGAGATACTGCTGTCCATGCTGATGGGGCTGTTCGGCATGCTCATCTCGGTGCTGCTGCAAGTAGTGGTGATCGGCGTCAACATGCCACTGCTGCTGCTCATCGCCCCCCTGGTGGGCTGGGCGCTCTACGTGCTGCAGCGGCGCTACCGTGCGGTGCAGCTCAAGCTGCGGCGCCAGGCATCCGTGCTGCGCTCGCCACTCTACATCAGCATCAGCGAGACCATTCGCGGCGCCCCCGCCCTGCGCCTCGCCGGGGCCGAGCGCTTCGCTCTGGATCAGGTGCTGCTGCACTATGACAACAACCTGCGCAGCTGGTACACCACCACCTCTATCAATCGCTGGCTCGGCATGCACCAGACCCTGCTCTCCGCCGCCCTGGTGGGCGCGGTAGCGCTGATGGTGGCCTTTGGCAACAGCTCACTGCTGGGGGCCGTGGCCATCACCTACGCCTTTACCGCCTCGGCCATGCTCAACTCCCTCATTCGCACCTTCGCAGAGGTGGAGCAGGTGATGAACGCAGTGGAGCGGGTGCGCGAGTACAGCGAAATCGAGAGCGAACGCCAGCATGGGGAAGCCCTGGCCACGCCACACCCCAGCGTGCGCTTCGACAACCTGGGGCTACGCTACCCGGAAGCCAGCCAGTGGGCGCTGCACAAGGTGAACTTCGAACTGGCTCCCGGCGAGAAGGTCGGTGTGTGCGGGCGTACCGGCGCGGGCAAGAGCTCGTTGCTCGGGGTGCTGCAGGCCATGTACCCGGCCTCCCAGGGAGGGATCCATTACGGCGATCAGCCGCTCTCTGCGCTGGCGCCGGAGGCGGTGCGCGATCTCTACGATACCGTCTCCCAGACGCCCCTCACCTTCTTCGGCACCCTTCGCGCCAACCTGGCGCCGCTGACCAAGCAGGATGACGGGGCGCTGGAGCAGGCGCTGGCCCGGGTCGGTCTGGCCGAGCGCTGCGCCGGCAGGCTGGACGAGGATCTCGACAAGCTGCAACTGTCGGCCGGCGAGACCCAGCTGCTGGTGATCGCCCGCATCCTGCTGTCGCGCCGTCCGCTCATCGTGCTGGACGAAGCGACCTCGGATCTCGATCACGGCGGCATGCGCAAGATGGCGGAACTGCTCTATCGCTACCGGCCCGAGGCCAGCTATCTGGTGATCGCCCACCATCTGGAGCCGCTGCTGTCGGTGGACAAGGTCGTGGTAATGGAGGCGGGAACCGTGGTGGAACAGGGCTCGCCGGTCAGCCTGTTGGCCAACTCCCACTCCCGCTTCCATCAGCTGTTCGTGGGCCAGGTCAATCGTCAGGTGGCCCAGATAACCTGAGGTCGACAATAACAAGGGCTGCTCGCGGGCAGCCCTTGTGCTTTGGTGGGGCCTCAACGACCCATGATTTGGGTGACGTCATCCTTCTTGATCCCCACCTCCCCCCCTTCGGTATCGTCATAGCGGTACATGCCGGTGCCCTCATCCCGCTTGGGCTGCTGTCGGGGGTGATCATCTTCCCATCCCCGGTACTCATGATGTATTGAGTGCGGCACGCCACGAGCCCCACTTCACACACCGGGATCATCAGTTGCCCCATCGCCTGGCTCAACCCCATTGCCCGAGAAAAACGGATTGCCGGAGCGGGATCCATATAAAAAAACCGTAGGGCAGAAAGCCCAACGCGGATACAAAAAGGCCGGACATCTGTCCGGCCTTTGCTCTGGTGACTGCCTGCTACTTGGCGGGTTGACGCTCGCCGGTCACGGTCGGATTTTTGGGATCCGAACTCCACTCATACCAGCCGCCGTCGTAGACGCTGATCCGTTTCCAGTCCATCAGCCAGGCGTAGAAAAAAGCCTCGGAGGCGCGCCAGCCGGTACCGCAATAAAATGCAGCCTGCTGGGTCGGCTCGATATTCCACTGGTCCCACATGGTGAGGATCTCCCCGGCTGGCTTCATGGTGCCATCCGGGTTGTGGAAATCGCTCATGCTGTTGGCATCCACACCGCCGCGACCCCACTTGGCCCCCGGGATATCGCCCTTCGGCTTGATGTAGCTGTAGCCTGAGGTGTTGCCGATGAACTCGTCCCAGGTGCGTACGCTGACCAGGGCACTGTCGGGCTGCTTGAGCAGCGCCTTGGCCTGATCGAGTGTGGTGTAGTACTCGGGGTGGGCCGGAATGGCCACGCCAAACTCTTTCACCGGCTCGAACTTGTTGGGCAGGCCCGTCTCGGTGCGCAGGTGCTGCACGAACCAGGCATCCAGACCACCGTCCAGCAGGCGTACGTCCTGTACACCGGCATACATCATCAGATGCGCCGCGCGGGCGGCGGCCATGGTATTGCGACCATAGAGGATAACGGTGGTGTCGTGACGGATGCCGTTCTCCAGCAGCAGCGTCTTGAGCGCCTCGTCAGAGACCTTGTTCCACAAAGGCTCCTCTTCCAGACGGTTGGTATCTATGTAGCCAGCCCCCGGGATGTGGCTCAGCAGGTAGGCCTTGGGTGAACCCCAATCCACTTCGAACAGCTTCCAGTCCCCTTTCGGCGCTGCGGCAACCGGCTTGCCTTCCTGCAGATCCGCCAGCCAGCCCGGATAGACCAGCTGCTGCCAGCGCACCAGATGCTCGCGCGGCGCGGCTTGCCAGCCTTGCAGCTCGAACAGCTGCTTGATGCCCTGCTTGCGCAGCAGACGGGCCACTTCGGCCACTTCCCGCGGGGCGCCATAGAGGGCGACCGGACGATCGGCTGTCAGGCCCTTGCTCTCGAGCGCCTTGGGCCACTCGTCATTGCTGTATTTCCAGTCGGCGGAGAGGCTCTCGGCACCGGCCACATGCCCCCCCTGCGACTCCCCTTCCATCGGCCAGCCTTGGTAGAAGTGGCTGGCACGGGTATCCAGCATGACCGCCTGCTTGCTCTTGGCATCGGCCAGCGAGAGCGGCGGCAATTCGGCGGCAAAGGCGGGCAGCGCGCACCAGAGCAGTAAGGTCGCCAGCACGGCCTGCAGGAAGCGAAGATGTCGTTTCATGGTGATTTCTCGATTCATAGTGAACAAGGTTAAAAAATGGAACGGCCCAGTCGCTCGGCCAGCAGCTCCAGCGCCGCCGTGCCCGCCAGCGAGTTACCCGCCTTGTTGAGCTCGGGCGACCAGACACAGATGCAGAGCTCACCGGGGATGAGTGCCATGATACCCCCTCCGACCCCGGATTTGCCCGGCATACCGACCCGATAGGCAAAATCACCGGCCTCGTCATAGAGGCCGCAGGTGGCGAGCAGCGCATTGACCTGCTTGGTGGTGCGGGCCGGCAAGAGCGGCGTGCTCTCGCCAAGCGGCACCCCGCGATTGGCAAGATAGAGGAAGGTTCGCGCCAGATCGACGCAACTCATACGAATGGCACAGGCATTGAAATAGCTCTGCAACACCTTGTCCACTTTATTCTCGAAGTTGCCATAGGCCTTCATCAGATAGGCGATGGCCGCATTGCGGGCCGAGTGCTGGTATTCGGAACGTGCCACCACCTGATCCGCCATGATGGCCGGATTGCCAGAGAGGCGACGCACCAGCTCCAGGGTACGTTGACGCGGAGCCGTGAGCCGGGTCTCCAGCAGATCGCTCACCACCAGGGCACCGGCATTGATGAAGGGATTGCGGGGAATACCGTGCTCGAACTCCAGTTGCACCAGCGAGTTGAACGGCTGGCCGGAGGGCTCCTTGCCCACCCGGGCCCAGATCTCCTCCTCCTGATAGAGGGTGAGGGCCAGCGTCAGGCTAAGGGTCTTGGAGATACTTTGGATGGAGAAGGGCTCGAAGGCATCACCTGCGGTGAACAGCTCCCCCTCCACAGTACAGACGGCAATGCCGAGTCGGTCGGCAGGCACCAGGGCCAGGGCGGGAATGTAGTCGGCCACCTTGCCCTGTCCGAGCAGCGGGCGCACCTCTGCCAGAATGCTGGCCAGTAATTCGGATGACAACACCATAAAGGATTCCATGACTAAAACGGGTGTGGAGATCCCATCCCCACTGACAAAAATCCCGCCAGCGGCGGGACTTGTCTATCTACCCACAACAAGGCGCCTGCAACAGGCGGCCGAGTATCAGGCCGGTTCACCGTACCAGAGGTCGAACAGCTCGGTGACCACCACGGCTTCCATCCCCTTGCTTTCCAGCCAGGATTTGACGACGGCGCGGTCTTCTTCGGTACATTTGCCCAGTTGCTGAGTGCAGATCATCCCTTCCCAGGCCAGGTGGCCTGAACCGGCGAAAGCCAGTCTACGGGGTTCAACAACCTCATCGATCATCGCATCGACTACTGTATCGATGGTCGCTTCGGCAGTGCCGACCGGGAAGTTGAAACTGATGTCGAATCCCATTTCCTGGAATTCATCGACTCGCAGTTTCTTACGCAGACGGCGGCTACGATTGGCCATGATAGCTCCTTAGGTTAGTTGACTCGTTAAATTAGTTAACGCGTTTGAAAATCAGATCCCAAACCCCGTGGCCCAGACGATGGCCCCGTTGTTCGAATTTGGTCAGCGGACGCCAGTCGGGACGAGGCACCCAGTTGCCGGTGGCCGAGGTGTTCTCGTAACCCTCGGCGACGCTCATCACTTCCAGCATGTGTTCGGCATAGTTTTCCCAGTCGGTGGCCATGTGGAACACGCCACCGATGGCCAGCTTCTGGCGGATATCCTGGGCAAACGCACTCTGCACGATGCGGCGCTTGTGGTGGCGACTCTTGTGCCAGGGATCCGGGAAGAACAGCTGCAGGCAGGCAAGCGAGCCGTTCGGGATCATGTGCTCCAGCACTTCGACCGCGTCATGGCAGATGACCTTGAGATTGGTGACGCCCGCTTCCTCGGCTGTGCCGAGACAGGCACCCACGCCCGGCGAGTGTACCTCGATACCGATGAAATTTTTCTCGGGGGCATTCTTGGCCATCTCCACCAGGGAGGCGCCCATGCCGAAGCCTATTTCCAGCACCACCGGGGCCTCACGGCCAAACAGGGCGACCAGATCGAGGGGCGCTGGCGCGAAATCGATACCCATGACCGGCCAGAGCTCTTCCAGAGCCTTCTCCTGCCCTTTGGTCAGGCGGCCTTCGCGACGGACAAAGCTGCGGATCTTGCGCATGAACTTGCCGTCTTCGTTAAATACATCTTGGGTCACAGGCATAATCAAATTGCTCGTTATTGCATCGGTCTGGATCACAGACGACATGAATGGATTGCTTGCTACTTCATCACCCAGGGTCACTGACGACATGCATGAATGACTCGTTACCTCATCACCCCGGATCACGGATCTCGTGGATGAATGGCGCGTTATGTCATCCATCCGCGAAACTGGGTAGCGAATTATCCCAAGATAGGCCCAAGGCGCAAGTGTTTCGCGAAACAAATCCCCCGACCCTGACCAATTCAGCCACCACGATTGACAAATGCCACCCCGTTCACAGAATCTGCCAGGCGCCGGGCGCATGCTGGCCTGCACAAATAAAACCATATACAACAAAGGATTGCAGTATGAAACACACAGCATTGGCGTTTGCCATCACAGCCCTGCTGGTAGGGTGTAACACCTCCACCAATGATTCACAGGCCCCCACTGCCGCCGAGCAGGCCTATGAGTATCTGGTGCAGTTGAGCTCGACCGCCGAAGGGATTGGGGCCAGACCCACGGGCTCCGAGGCCGAGACCCGTGCCGCCGCCTGGATCCAGGATCATCTTGCCGGCTGGGGTTACGAGGTGCAAAACCAGCCGTTCACCTACACCAAGAGCGGTGCCAGCAAACGCTCCCAGAATCTCATCGCCGAGCTCAAGGGGCAGAGTGACAAGGTGATTCTGATCGGCGCCCACTACGACAGCACGGGCGACAAAAAAGGTTCTGAAGGGGCTACCGACAACGGCGCCGGCGTTGCGGCCCTGCTGGCGGTCGCCGAGGCGCTCAAGGGGCAGACCTTGCCCTACACGGTACGCTTCGC
The DNA here is from genome assembly GCF_037818705.1 of Aeromonas popoffii. Taxonomy (NCBI): domain Bacteria; kingdom Pseudomonadati; phylum Pseudomonadota; class Gammaproteobacteria; order Aeromonadales; family Aeromonadaceae; genus Aeromonas; species Aeromonas popoffii. The sequence continues at coordinate 3,648,677 of NZ_CP149129.1, forward strand.
CTTCTTCGGTGCGGAAGAGAACGGCCTCAACGGCTCCAGGGCCTATGCGACCAGCCTGGACAGTACCGCCATTGCCCGCCTGCTGGCCATGGTGAACTACGACACCATAGCCGGTGGCGATGTCGTCTACGTCCACTCCGCCCACTCCGACGTGACCGAGTACAACTGCGCCGAACCGGGCCGTTATAGCTTCGATCCCAAGGTGCGGGATCGCCTGCTGGCCATCTCCAAGCTGACCGCCACCCCGTTGGCCATCCACCCCAGCTACGCCGGCTATCCGGCAGGGGAAACCGGCAGCTGGTCGGATCATGCTCCGTTTGCCTGCCTGGGGGTGCCCATCGCCTACGTGGAGGCCACCAACTTTACCATCAACGGGGCGGATGGCTATGACGGCTACTCCCAGACCACCAATCCGGCGCTGTGGGACTGCTACGACGACGCCAGCAAGAGTGCCTGCGACCGGGGCAGCGAGACCCAGTGGGGCAAAATCTGGCATACCCAGTATGACCGCCTCGACACGATGGCCGAGCTGTTCCCGGGCCGGGTGGAGCAGCAGCTCAGCGCCAACACGGATCTGATGATCCGCTTCCTCAAGGAGCCGGGCCTGTAACGCCGGCAAGCCGTCAATGACGCGCGCTGATCCCGGACCAATTCAGGGCTTTTGGCGCTCCACGGCCCCCCCCAGCCGATAAAATTCGGGCAGGTGCCAAACTTGCCCTTTTTTATTGATTTTTGTTACAGCCATTGCCTCCTTTTTTAAATCTGATACAAACGGATAACTTGGCGGTCGAATGGAGCGACCGCTCACCATGCCAGAGAGAATCCTATGCAGCCGTTTTTTGCCCAGCGCTTCGAGAAGGTAGAGCCTTCCTTTATTCGCGAGATCCTCAAAGTCGCCGCCAATCCGGAGATCATCTCCTTTGCCGGTGGCCTGCCCAACCCGCACCTGTTCCCGGTCAAGGCCATCGACCAGGCCTGCCAGGACGTGTTGCGCGAACAGGGTGCCGCCGCACTGCAATATGCCGCCACCGAGGGCTTCGCCCCCCTGCGCCAGTACATAGCCGACCGCTATCTGGCCCGCCACGGCATGCGCGTCAACCCGGACAACATCCTCATCACCAGCGGCTCCCAGCAGGCGCTGGATCTGCTGGGCAAGGTGCTGATCGACGAGGGTCAGGATCTCATCATCGAAGAGCCGGGTTACCTCGGCGCCATCCAGGCCTTCTCCGTCTATCAGCCCGCCTTCAAGCCCATCACGCTGGGAGAAGAGGGGCTGGATCTGGCGGCGCTGGATGCGCTGCTGGCCAGCGGCTCCAACGCCAAGCTGCTCTACGGCGTGCCCAACTTCCAGAACCCGAGCGGCGTCTCCTACAGCCGTGCCAACCGCGAGGCGCTGGCCGAGCGACTGGTCCGCCACGAGCTGCTGATGGTCGAAGACGATCCCTATGGCGAGCTGCGTTTCGAGGGCGAACACCTGCCCCCTATCGCCAAGCTGGCGCCGAACAATACAGTACTGCTCGGTTCCTTCTCCAAGACGGTGGTACCTGCCTTCCGGCTGGGCTGGATGCTGGTGCCGGACTGGCTGCGCAAGAAGGTGACCATCGCCAAGCAAGCCACCGACCTGCACAGCAACGCCTTCAGCCAGCAGGTGCTGCACCGCTTCCTGATCGACAACTCGCTGGATGCCCATCTGGAGAAGATCAAGGAGGTCTATGGCCGCCAGCGTGCCGCCATGGAGGCTGCTCTGGCCCGCCACTGCCCGCCCGGCGTCAGCTATACGCGACCGGAAGGGGGCATGTTCCTCTGGCTGACCCTGCCCGCCAGCGTCAGCGCCATGGCGCTGTTTGACGAGGCGATCAAGGAGAAGGTGGCCTTCGTGCCCGGCGCCCCCTTCTATGTCCGCCCCGAGATCCAGAACACCTTGCGGCTGAGCTTCTCTTGCGTGGACGAGGCCACCATAGAGGAGGGGGTCAAGCGACTGACTCGCGCCCTCACCCGCATGCTCTGACGAGCCACCGCATGAAAAAAACCAGCGACATCTGTCGCTGGTTTTTTTATGTCCCACTGCGGGAAAACCGGACTTCTCAGGCGCTCAGTGCTCTGGCGAACTCCTTCATCGGCATGGGGCGGCCATAGAGATAGCCCTGCAGGAAGGTCACCTGACGCGCCCGCAGGTAAGCCGCCTGCACCTCGTTCTCCACGCCCTCGGCGACCAGCAACAGACCGAGCCGGGTCGCCAGGTCGATGACGTTCTCCACTATGTGGCTGGAGAGCGCATCCGAGCCGATCATGCCGACGAAGCTTTTATCGATCTTGAGAAAGTCGACCTGAAACTGCTGCAGATAGCTGAGGCTGGAGTGGCCGGTACCAAAGTCATCGATGGCGATGAAGACCCCCAGCTGATGCAGCTCGGCGAAGAGCCGGTCTGTCACCTCGTCCGCCACTATGAGCTCGCGCTCGGTCAGCTCCAGCACCAGCTTGATGGGGTTCTCCCTGAAGGCGTTGATGAAGTCGCGGCAATCTGCCACCAGGCTCAGATCCTTGCAGTGGTTGGCACTGATGTTGAAGCCGAAGTGGAATCCCCTGGGCAGGGTATGCACAGCGCCGGCGAACTGATCGCGCACCTGCTCCATCAGCAACCGGGTCATGGGCACGATCAGGCCACTGTCTTCCGCCAGCGGAATGAAGCGATCTGGCGAGATCTGCCCCTGACGGGGGTGCTGCCAGCGCATCAGCACCTCGCAGCCACACCAGTGCGCGTCATCCCCCGTCACCACAGGTTGCAGATAGGGGATGAACTCCCCCTGTTCCAGTGCGCGCTGCAGCTCTTGTGAGGGGGATGTCGAGCGGCCGGTCAGCCAGAACACGCCAATCCCTACCAGTATGCCCAGCAGGGGATAGATGATGATGCTGGCCTTGGAGTAGTGCCAGAGGTGGCTGCCGTACTCATCGTGAGACAGGTCAGTGACCACCCGGTATTGATACTTCTCCGATACCTGTTCCAGATAGCCTCGCGTTTTGGGCGGGATCTCCTCGCTGACCATGCCGCTGGCCAGCATGACCTGTGATCCCACCACTAGCGCCAGCGGCGAATTGCGGCTCAGCATGTCGAGAATATTGTGCAGATAATAGCCATCCACACCGACCAGCACGCTGTAATCCCCCACCACCTTCCGATAGACAACCAGCGGCCTATCCGGCGTCACAGGGTTGCCCCGCATCAGGTTGAGCTGACCACCGGAATAGTCGGCCAGGGTGAAGGCACCGCTATAGTCGCCGTAGAGGGAGGAGCAATAAAGGGTCTCTCCCCTGGCCAGGTTGACGGTGCGCACATCCGGCACAGTCGCCACCTGGTCCCGCAGTCCCTGTACCACCTCAGCGCAAGGTCGCCCCACATAGCCCTGCACCCTGGACGCAGCATAGTGGGCATTGTCCAGGGTACGGTCAAACATGCGCTTGGCATGCAGCAGCCGCTCCTCAGCATCCTGCTTCATACCAGAGAAGGTCTGCCATGAGATGATCAAGACCCCCAGCAACATGGGGAGCAGACTCGCCAGCAGGGATGCCCCCAGCCGGGTGTAGAACTGGCGTAACCTTAAACGACGAAACGGCATGGTCATCCTCACGGCAACGGCGAAAAAGCGGGCAACCCGACGACTCTCCGCCCCCTGACAAGTCATTCTGACACAAACAACAGCAAGAAGGCTTGGCCTGATTAGCACCGAACCTCGTCGAAACAGGGCTTGCAGCCGCATCATCAACGGCGCTGGAGCCTGACATCTTTACCTCGCCACCCTCACTCCCCGGCGCGGTCCAAGCCTCACTTCCCCCTGTACTGTGAAGATTATAATCTTTGCAAAAACAGTTGCTTGTTCATCTTGCTCTAGCCCACTAGAGTAGAGCCAACAGCGTCAGGGAGTCTGGACATGAAAATACTGATCACGGGAGGAACCGGTTTTATCGGCCGCCGTCTGGTGGCCCATCTCAAGGTGAATCACGAGGTGGTGGTGCTGACCCGTCAGGGGAGCCGCGCCTATGAGCTGCTCGGCCACGACATCACACTGCTCGACAATCTGGATGGGCTTGACGACCTCAACGACGTGGATGCCGTCATCAACCTGGCGGGAGAGCCCATCGCCGCCGGACGCTGGAGCGAGCAGCGCAAGCAGCTGTTGTGTGACAGCCGCTGGCTGCTGACCGAACAGCTGGTCGATCTCATCAAGCTCTCCAGTACGCCGCCCAAGGTGCTGATCAATGCCTCCGCCATCGGCTGGTATGGCAGGCAGGGGGATGTGACGCTGGACGAGCAGTGCCAGACACCCCACGACGAGTTCACTCACCAACTCTGCCAGCAGTGGGAAACCCTGGCCCGCGAGGCCCGTAGCAACCGCACCCGGGTCTGCATAGTGCGCATCGGGCTGGTGCTCGGCACCGATGGCGGCGCACTGCCCAAGATGCTGCCCCCCTATCGACTCGGTCTCGGCGGCCCCATGGGGACGGGCCAGCAGATCATGAGCTGGATCCACATTCAGGATCTGGTGCGCGCCATGTTGTTCCTGCTGGAACACGACGAGTGTGACGGCATCTTCAATGGCACGGCGCCACAACCGGTCAGCAATCGCGAGTTCAGCCAGAGCCTGGCCAGCGCCCTGCATCGACCACACCTCTTCTTCGTGCCGGCCCCCCTGTTGCAACTGCTGATGGGTGAGGCGGCGGACCTGCTGCTCACCGGCCAGAAGGTTCTACCCGCCCGCCTGCAACAGGCCGGCTTTCACTTCACCTACCCGGACCTGCCCCAGGCCCTCGCCAATCTGTTGAGCGCTCCCCGCTAGTCAGACAACCGGATAGCAATCAGCCCGGCCATTGGCCGGGCTGATCCGTTGTTGCACCTTGCTGCATCAGCGCAGCATGGTGTGATTACAGCAGGCCCTGACCCAGACCACGCAGCCGATCGCTCAGAGTGCCCGCCAGCAACTGGCGCTGCATGCCCTGCCCCGCCAGCGTCACCAGCAGGGCTCCCAGCAAGGGCAAACCACCCCAGATGGCCCAGTGGAACTGCCACTGTCCTTCAAACCACCACCATTGCAGACCCAAGGAGCAGAGCTCGACCACAATGGCGGCGCACAGCCCCGCCAGCAAGCCGCTGGCGACCAGCTCCCAGCGCAGCATCTTCTTGAGCAGCTCGCTGCTGGCCCCCAGCGTACGCATCAGCAACAGCTCACGGCGGCGGTGGGCCATGCTGGCCTGAGTCTGGGTCAGCAGCACCAGCAAGGCCGCGACTGTCACCAGCCCCAACATCAGCCCCAGCGCCCGGCTCACCTGCTCAGACACAGCCGTCAGCCGCACGATCAGATCGTCCACATCGATGAGGCTCACTGTGGGGTGTCTGCGGATCAACTCCACCTCCGCCACCCGCCCCTGCTCCGGCAGCCGATAGCTGCCGAGCCAGGTCTGGGAGAAGGAGGCCAGCACATCCGGCGAGAAGATCATGTAGAAGTTGGGCCGCATGTTGTCCCACTTGATGGCCCGCAAGCTGGTCACCTGCGCCTTGAAGCTACGCCCCTCTATGGTGAAGCCCAGGGTGTCGCCGAGCGCTATGTCGAGCCGCTTGGCCAGCTCTTTGTCCACCGACACCTGCCCGGGGCCATCCAACCAGCGCCCCTCGGTCAGTGTATTGTCCGGCGGCAAGCTGGTTGTGGTGGTGAAGTTGAGCTCGCGGTTCACCCCTTCACGGCCATCCTCGTCGTTGTCTCGCACCGCCTCGCTGGCGATGCTGACCAGCCGGCCCCGCACCATAGGATAGAAATCTGACGTCTGGGCGCCGGCACTGCGCAAATCGGCCAGGATCCCCTCCCGCTCGTGGTCGGCTATGTTGACCAGGAAGCGGTTGGGGGCATCCGCCGGCAGGCGAGCGGAAAACTCGTCGAGCAGGTCGACCCGCGCCGCCCACAGCAGACCGAACAGCATGAGCGCCAGCGCAAAGCCGGCCAGCTGGAACAAGCCGCTGCCGCGCTCGCGGGAGAGGTGGCTGATGGCCAGGCGCAGCGCATGGGGGCCCTTGACCCGGCGACCACACCGCAGCAGCAGGGAAGCGAGCAGCGCCAGCAGCCCCATCAGCAGGCCCATGCCGCCGATCAGCCCCAACGCCAGTGTCGCATCGGCGGTAAAACCCCACACCAGGCCAAACAGGCCGAGCAGCGCGACCGGCAGTGCCAGCCAGGGCGGGATCCCCGCTTCCAGCTCACGGCGCAGCACCCGCAGCGGTGGCACCTTGAGCAGGCGCAGGAAGGGCACGAAGGCCAGCAGCAGGGTGATGAAGAAGGCGACTGCCAGACCGAGGGCAAAGGGTCGCCACGATGGCAGTGGCAGATCGGCAGGCAGCAAGTTGCCCAGCAGATGCAGAGTCAGCCACTGCATGGCGCTGCCCGCCACCAGACCGATTAGCGCCCCCACCAACGTCAGGGAGAACAGCAGGGTGCCCATCAGTTGCCAGAGCGTGCGACGGGAAGCCCCCAGCGTCTTGAGCAGCGCCACCATGTTGGTCTGGCGCTCGGCGAAGTGGCGCACCGCTATGCCCATGGCCAGCGCCCCCAGCAGCACCCCTGCCAGAGAGGCGAGCCGGAAGAAACGCTCGGCATTGGCCAGCGAACGCCCCACCTGGGAGCCCTGATCGTCCGGCTTGATCAGCTTCTGCCCCGCTTTGAGCTGGGGCCTGAGCCAGCGCTCATAGCTGGCAACGTCCTCACGTGTCCCCTTGAACAGGTAGCGCCACTGCTGGCGACTGCCCGGCAGCAGGGCACCGGTCGCCTCTATGTCAGCGCTGTGGATCAGGGCTCTGGGTGCCAGCAGGAAGGGACTGAAGCCCTGATCCGGCTCCTGACCCAGTTCGCCCGCCACACTGAGCCGGGTGTTGCCCACCTCCAGTTCATCACCAATTTTCGCCTCCAGTAGCTGCATCACCCGGGCCGAGAGCCAAATCTCGCCAGGCGCTGGCGCGCGCTGGGGGCTGAGGGCCAACTTGCCGTAGAAGGGGAAATCGCTCGGTACGGCCCGGATAGAGGCCAGCTGCAATGCATCGCCATGAAACAGCATGCTGTTGAAACTGACCGTGGTCTGCACTGACAGGCCCGCTTTTTCCGCCTGCTCGAGCCAGGCGGCCGGTGCCGGTGTGGCTGAGCGCAGCGCCCGATCGGCGCCGATAAAGTCACGCCCCGAGGCCTTGAGCCCCGCATCCAGCCGATCCGCCACCAGGGCCACGCTGAGCACACAGGCCACACTCAATGCCAGTGCCAGCACAAACCAGCGCAGCTCGCCATTGAAGCCTTCCCGCCGCAACAGCTTCACTCCCAATCGCCACCGACTCATAGCGGCTCCCTGACTCGGGAGGGCGCGACGGCACCGGATGTCGCCGTATCCGTCTCCAGTCGTCCCGCCGCCATCACCAGTTGCCGCTGACAACGCTGGGCCAGCTCGTGGTCATGGGTCACCACCACGAGCGTGGTGCCGTGCTCGCGATTGAGCTGGAACAAGAGTTCGATCACCGTCTCCCCCGTCTTGCTGTCCAGATTCCCGGTCGGCTCATCGGCCAACAGCAGGCTGGGCCTTGTCATGAAGGCGCGGGCGATGGCGACCCGCTGCTGTTCACCGCCGGAGAGGCGCGGCGGCAGATGGTGCAGGCGCTCGCTGAGCCCCACCGCCGCCAGCAACTCGCGCGCCCTCGGCTCGCAGCGGGTCTCGCCACGCAGCTCGGCAGGCAACATGACGTTCTCCAGCGCGCTCAGGGTGGGCAGCAGCAGGAAGGACTGGAAGATGAAGCCCACCTGCTCGGCACGCAGGCGGGCACGGCCCTCCTCGTCCAGCTGCACCAGCGACTGGCCGAGGATCTCTATATCCCCCTGGCTCGGCAGATCCAGCCCAGCCAGCAGCCCCAGCAGGGTGGATTTGCCGGAGCCGGAGGCGCCGACCAGCGCCAGGGTCTCGCCGGTATTGACTTGCAGGTCGATCCCTTCAAGGATGGTGAGGCTTTCCTGGCCCAGGCGAACGGTTTTGCCCAGACCCTTGACGACAATGATGGGAGTTGAACTCATGATGCGTTTCCTGTTTGCCCGAGCCAAAAAGTGGGGATTGAACCCATGATGTATATCCTGCTCACCCGGGCATTGAATGACAATGCATGCTGGGTGTTGGCATCATCACACATATCCCGTTTGCCCGGACCCTTGATGACAATGAATGATGGGAGTTGAATACATGACACGTTTCCTGTTCGCCTTGTGTTGCCTGGTTTCATCGGTACAGGCCCAGACCCTGCTGGTGCTGGGTGACAGCCTGAGCGCAGGCTATCAGATGCCGGCGGAGCAGAGCTGGCCAGCCCTGCTCAATCAGAAATGGCAGCAGCAGGGCGGCAAGCATCAGCTGATCAACGCCAGCATCAGCGGTGAGACCACGCAGGGGGCCCTGGCCCGCCTGCCCGCCCTGCTCAAGGAGCATCAACCGGACTGGGTGCTGATCGAGTTGGGGGGTAACGACGGGCTGCGCGGGTTCGCACCCGCCATCACCCGTGACAACCTGGCCAGCATGGTGGCCTTGACCAAGGCGCAGCAGGTGAAAACCGTGCTGACCCAGATCCAGCTGCCCCGCAATTACGGAGCCCGCTACCTGCACCAGTTCGAGCAGATCTTCCCTGAGCTGGCGGCTGCCAACCAGCTGCCGCTGATGCCCTTCTTCATGGATGATATTGCGCTGCGCCCTGAACTCATGATGAACGATGGAATCCACCCCACGGCCGCGGCCCAGCCGCTGATCCGCGACCGGGTCGCCAGCTTTATCGAGCCCCTGCTGACCCAATAACGCCCCAATAGCCATACGCAGAAGAGGGCCCTGCCGGCCCAAAACAAAGATCCCGCCGAGGCGGGATCTTTGTTTCCATGACCATCAGCGTTCCAGTATCTGGCGCAACCGCTCCTGAGCCACCCCGACCAGCAGGTCTGGCTGGAATTTGGAGATGAAGCGGTCACACCCCACTTTCTTGACCATGGCCTCGTTGAAGTTGCCACTCAGAGAAGTATTGAGCGTGATGAAGAGATCGGACATGCGGGCATCACTGCGGATCTCGTGGGTCAGGCGGTAGCCATCCATCTCCGGCATCTCCGCATCCGTGATCATCAACAGGATCTCGTCGGTCACCTTCTTGCCCGCATCGCACCACCCCTTGAGCAGATTGAGCGCCTGCAGGCCATCCTGGCACTCGATTACCTCAAGACCCAGCTGGGCCAGGGTTTCCCGCACCAGATTGCGGGCCGTGCTGGAGTCATCGACGATGAGCACCTTGCGGCCATGCATTTCGGGCAGTATCTCCCTATCCAACACCTCTTCAGAGATACGGATGTCGTAGGTGATGATCTCGGCCAGCACCTTCTCCACGTCGATGATCTCGACGATCTGGTCGATACCATCTTCGGGAATGCGGGTGATGGCAGTCAGGTAGTTGGCCCGCCCGGCGGAGCGCGGCGGCGGCAGTATGTCCTTCCAGGTCATGTTGACGATATGGGCCACCTGCCCCACCAGGAAACCCTGAATGGTGCGGTTGTACTCCGTGATGATAAGGTTGGACTCGCTGTCGATAGGCATGGCGCGCATGCCGATGGCGCTGCGCAGGTCGATCACCGGAATCGAGGTACCACGGATGTTGGCCACCCCGCTGATGTTATGGTGCGCCCCCGGCATCTTGTTGAGATGGGGCAGCTTGACCACTTCCCGCACCTTGAAGACGTTGATAGCAAACAGCTGTCGGGATCCCAAACGGAACATCAACAACTCCAGACGGTTCTCCCCTACCAGCTGGGTACGTTGATCCACTGAATCCAATATGCTCGCCATATAAAGCCCTTACGTCCGTTTTCCGAGTCTCGCCATAGTATAGAAGGGTCAGAATCCCAACACGACCCGTATTCTTATCCTATGTCGGCAAGATGATGACGGAACTTGATGAAAAAAAGCGAGATTCGGCTCAAGGCCGGGCTATCTGCACACTTATCAATAGAAAACTGGCCACTCGATCGCACCCCGGCTTGCCTGTGTGAGACACATCCTTGATATCCATGGCAAACCCCAGCCATCAGTCCCACCATGGCCAGACATAAAAAAAGCGGCAGATTGCTCTGCCGCTTGTTGCCCTGCCCTGACGGGATTACTTGTCGATATCCAGCAGATTGTTGCTCAGCATGTAGTCGATCACCTGAGAAGAGGTAGACGCCGTGCTGCCGGTGAGACTGTCGAACGTGTGGTTCATCAGCACTATCTCCTGAGTCACCGAAGCCGTGCTGGTCTCCTTGACCTGCAGATGCACACCCTCGCTGTCCTGGAACACAGAGAGCAGGCTCTTCAGATCGTTCTGGTTGCGGGAACCATCGTGATCCAGCAGATCGCTCAGATCCAGCTTGTCACCCTCAGCCTTGGAGAAGTCAACCACGTAATCCTTGGCGATGGAGCCTGCCGTAGTATCCCCTTGCTGCCAGGTGAAGATATCGGCTCCCGCATCCCCCTTGAGGATGTCGTTGCCCAGACCTCCGACCAGGATGTCGTTGCCCAGACCGCCACTCAGGGTGTCGTTGCCGGCGCCACCATACAGGGTATCGTTGCCGCTACCGCCGTACAGGGTATCGTTGCCGCTCTCACCATACAGGGTATCGTTGCCACTACCGCCGAACAGAATGTCGTTGCCGGCACCACCGAACAGGAAGTCGTCACCACCCTGACCAAACAGGATATCGTTGCCTTCTCCGCCAATCAGCACATCCGCCTTGTCATTGGTGGAGGACTGATCGAACTCGCTGGCGTGATCCGTGATGTAGTCATGAACCTGGGCATCGGTCACCGAACCGGCACTCAGCTTGCCGGCCACGTACTGCTTGATGGCCGCGTAGCCTTCTCCGTTGATGCCCGCGAAGTGAACCGCATCACCGAACAGGATATCGTCACCGGCACCACCATCGATCCTGTCACTGCCCGGCAGGTTGTTGACGGAAGTACCCAGGATGGCGTTGGCCAGATCAGAGGCGTTGACCCCAGTCTGAATCACGCCATCGGAGTCATAGGACTTGAGGTCGTTGTAGGAGATATTGGCTCCCAGGCCGATCGCCTCCACCGTGACCCCCATCCCCGTCAGCAGGGCAAAACCGGCGACGGAGTTGGTAATCGTAGTACTGGAGGTATTTCGGCCATCACCGTCCAGAGTCGAGTAGGTATAACCACCCAGACCATCAGGGCGTATGTAACCAATCGCGGATACCTTGCCTGAAGTATCGCTCTTGTACACGATGCCCTGTGCATCAATCACAGTGAAGTTACCGCTCTTGTATACCTGACCGGGTACATAGCCACTTTGCAGCAGCTGATTGAGATACACATCCTTGCTGTTGTTCGTGTAGTCATCAACCAGCGGATTGGAGCCTTCACTGCCCAAATAGTAAGTCGGCTTACCATCGGTAATGAAGTAAGTCAGGTTCTTGGCATTGCTGTTGCCCTGAGCGGTCGAACCGTTGAACCAGTTGGCCGTGGTCTTGAACACGTCCTCATAGTTGGTGCCGCCGCCATTGCTGGAGCTACCATCCATGCTGTCGAGAATGGCTTGCAGCTGGCTCAGGGCATTGCTGTCTTTCAGGTTCACACTGACCGACTTGTTGGCCAGGGTATCGAAGTCCACCAGGAAGATATTGACCGTCCCGGCGCCATCGGTACCGGCACTCGCCTTGAGGCTCGAGAAGACCTGTGCCAACTGGGCCTTGATGGTATTCATGGCGGTAGCACCGATACTGCCCGAGCTGTCGACCATAAAGGCGATGTTGTAGTTCTGGCCTGACAACACCACGCTGCCGTCCAGGTCGCCGACCACGATATTGTGCTCGCTGCCGTAAACACGGTTTTGATCGCCCGGCTCCCCTTCGGTGGAGAGGAAGTAGCTCATGCGGATCGAATCCTGATCCGATGCGCTGCTGGCCTGGTCGGTCACCACCTCCTTGGCGATGGCCTCCACCTTGAGGTCAAACTGACCCGCATTGCTGCCCGGCACCCGCAGGGTCAGACCGGTCAGCTTGACGTCCAGTGCGCTCTGGTTCCAGAGGCCGGTGAGCGTCAGCTTGCCATCCGCACCAACGGTGCCCAACACAGTGCCGCCCTGATACAGGGTCGCACCACTGGGCATGCCGCTCAGCACCAGGCTGTCGAGCTGTTCACTGCCATCCCGATCGGTAAGGGAAGCACTGATCTCGAGGGGATAATCCACCACGCTGGGCTGAACTGCCGTCAGGGTGCCATCGGTCTGATTGAACTGGTAGATACCGTCATCAAACTGAACCAGCTCGATATCGTAGAGCGACTTGCTGATGGTGGTGCCATTCTCCTTCACCAGGAAGTTGAAGCCACCATCACTTCTGCGCTCGATGACATAGTTGGCACGCGAGCCCATCAGCACGGCGAGGTCGGTACCGGCACCGCCATACAGGGTGTCACCACCCAGTCCGGCGACCAGAATATCGTTACCCACGCCGCCATCGAGTGTATCGCCCGAGACAGAATTGCCACCGACCAGAACGTCATTGCCCAGACCACCGACGAAGTAGTCGCCACCGCCCTTCACACTGACGATGTAGTCGTTGCCATTGCCGCCAACCACTTGATCCTGGCTGGCGGTGCTGTCGGTCAGGCTATTGTTGATCCCGAAGCTGCCTTTGTTGAAGTTGCCACTCTGGAACGCACCGGTCGAGATACCGGACGACGGATATTGGGTATAGAGCGGCACGCCATTGCCGGTCAGGCTGATATCCACCACCGGCTTGTCAGCCACGGCAGCGATGTCAATCACCAGCTTGCCTGAGTTGCTCAGGTTGGCACCGTCGCTGATCTGGTAACCCAGGCTGGCGTAGTCCCCTTGCTGGTTGCCCGTCGTCGCACCGTTGCCATTGACGGTACTGGTGCTGGATTCATTGAGACCGGGCACAAAGCGCAGATGGCCACTGTCGATATCGGCGTAGGAGATGAGATCTCCTGCCTTCACGGCAATCCACTGACCGGCCGCATTGAGATACTCCAGCTTGCCATTTTGCGGCAAGGTATTGATCTGCACGCTCAGATCAGACGCAGCCTGATCATCACTGGCACCAAACTGGGACCATTTCAGTACCAGCGGAGTGTCTTCCGTCCCGACACCGTGTCCACCCGTGGTCACAGGGGCACGGTCGTTGTCGATGATGGTACCTGTGCCGTTCTGGCCACCCACGGTCACCGTCAGGGTCTCGTTCGCCTCGACCAGGCGATCGTTCACTGTCGGTATGGTCACGGTAAAGCCGGATACCCCGGCCGGTACAGTGATCTTGCCGGTGGCGCTGTTGTAGATAACCCCATTGCTAAATTGGGCTGTGCCCCAATCAAGGTTGGAAGCCGGGTTGGTACCGCTGCCCCTGATGGCGAAGTCAAACTGGGTCGCCTCCTGGGTCGCGTCAGACAGCACCACCGTATGCAGCAGATTGCCGCCTTCCTCTGCGCTCTCGCTGGAAACCGACTGCACTATCGGAGTAAACAGCGGCTTGGTCGCGAAAGAGCCCAGGCTGGAATCGCCATCCGCATCCACCACCTTGATCTGGAAGTCGATATCACCGTCACCCAGTGGCCTGGACATGTTCTGGTACTGGAAGAACTCCCACTTGCCGGTGGCCGGGGTAAATTCCAGACGGAACACCAGGGTGCCATCGCTGGCCTTGCCTATCAGGGTATTGGCTGACTCCATGGTAGTGGTGATCAGCTTGCCGGTGGCCGTGGTCAATCCAGTCTCGTTGGAGCCGAGCAGCTGCATATAGCCCTTGCCATCAGCCCCCCACTGCGGAGTGACAGTGCCCGAACCGTAAGCGATGGCCGGTGCCGTGGTGGCACCGAGGAACTCTATGCTCTTCACCGTCAGGTCGCTGTTGTCCGAGGTATTGGTGTTGCCGTTATTGGTAGCCTTGATCACCATGGTGTCAAAGCCGCCTTGCTGCACCTGGAAGTTCTCGGCGTAATCGCCACTGGCCGCATTAGAGCTGAAGGTCTGAGTACCAATCAGCACACCAGCCCGGTAGAACTCGACCACGCCACTCTCCAGCTCACCACCGAACATCTGGTTGAACTTGATGTTGGCACCATAGGCAACCGTGCCCGGATCCAGCTTCACAATTAACTGCTCGGAGGCAGAGGTTCCGTTCGCGAAGTGACGGAAGTCTATCTCGTTGGCAATGTTGTGGTACGGCCCGGCCACGCTGGATACCCCCAACCCTGCATTGGAACCATTGACGCTGGCATCAATCAGAGTTGAGTTTGTTGCAGAGGTGAACCCCTTAGCTGTGATGGTAAAGCCAGCCAAATCGACCAGGGCCCTGTTGCCACTGAACTTGGTCAGATCAAATACCCCGATCAGCACATCTGGAATATTTGTCTTGGCAACAGAGACTGCTGCGGCATCGCCAGCGATCGGCGCATCATCCTCGACGGTGACATTCAGCTTACCTGTGGTCGTGCCCTTGCCATCGGAGACCTTGACGTCCAGCTGGAACGACAGGGAATCCTCCTGGCCCTTGACCGGGTGGTCAAGCGGCGCCTTGAGGGTCAGATCATAGGCCCAATCACCCTTGCCACTGGCGTTCGGTGCGGTCAGCTTGACCTCGACCACCGCCTTGTAGCCATCGCTACCCAGGGTACCGGTATAGCCAACCAGCGTCTTGCTACCAGCGTCCCAACTCCACTTCACCTCGGCGCCACCAGAGGTCAGCCCTGTCGGTCCGCCCAGTGAAACTGCCACGCTGCTGCTGTCCACGTCACCGACGGAGATAGTGCCGGACATGCTCTTGGCATCCGTGGTATCCGGGTTGCCACTGTTATCGGCGATGCCGTTGGGCAAGCCTTCTTCGGAAACAGTTGCGCCATTGGAGATAGACAGGGTTGGCAAATCATTGGTGCCGTTGATCACCACTGTCACTGTGTGACTGGTGCCATCCAAGCTCTTGACCACAAAGGTCTCGACCTTGGTTTCACCCTCGCCCAGGTACTGCACCTTGCTGTTGTCGACGTTGTAGCTCCAGGTGCCGTTCTCGGCGATGGACAGGTTGCCCAGTGCGCCATTGCTGGCCACGCCCGCCCCGACCACAAACTTGGCCTGACCCTGATCTGCATCGCTCACGGTCAGCACGCCCGTGTCGGTCAGCTTGCCACTCACCACATTCAGATCTTCGATCACCGCACCCCGGTCATCCCCCGCCACCACGGCACCGTCATTGACGCCGGTGATGGTGATGGTCACGGTGTGCGTGGTGCCATCCACTGACAGCACGGTGAAGCTCTCGACACGGGTTTCACCCAGGCCCAGGTACTGCACCTTGCTGTTGTCGACGTTGTAGCTCCAGGTGCCGTTCTCGGCGATGGACAGGCTGCCCAGCGCGCCATTGCTGGCCACGCCGTTGCCCACCACAAACTTGGCCTGCCCCTGGTCCGCATCGCTCACGGTCAGCACGCCCGTGTCGGTCAGCTTGCCACTCACCACATTCAGATCTTCGGTCACCGCACCCCGGTCATCCCCCGCCACCACGGCACCGTCATTGACGCCGGTGATGGTGATGGTCACGGTGTGCGTGGTGCCATCCACCGACTGCACGGTGAAGCTCTCGACACGGGTTTCACCCAGGCCCAGGTACTGCACCTTGCTGTTGTCGACGTTGTAGCTCCAAGTGCCGTTCTCGGCGATGGACAGGCTGCCCAGTGCGCCATTGCTGGCCACGCCGTTGCCCACCACAAACTTGGCCTGACCCTGGTCCGCATCGCTCACGGTCAGCACGCCCGTGTCGGTCAGCTTGCCACTCACCACATTCAGATCTTCGGTCACCGCACCCCGGTCATCCCCCGCCACCACGGCACCATCATTGACGCCGGTGATGGTGATGGTCACGGTGTGCGTGGTGCCATCCACTGACTGCACGGTGAAGCTCTCGACACGGGTTTCACCCAGGCCCAGGTACTGCACCTTGCTGTTGTCGACGTTGTAGCTCCAGGTACCGCCTTCGGTGATGGACAGGCTGCCCAGCGCACCATTGCTGGCCACGCCGTTGCCCGCCACAAACTTGGCCTGCCCCTGGTCCGCATCGCTCACGGTCAGCACGCCCGTGTCGGTCAGCTTGCCACTCACCACATTCAGATCTTCGGTCACCGCACCCCGGTCATCCCCCGCCACCACGGCACCGTCATTGACGCCGGTGATGGTGATGGTCACGGTGTGCGTGGTGCCATCCACTGACTGCACGGTGAAGCTCTCGACACGGGTTTCACCCAGGCCCAGGTACTGCACCTTGCTGTTGTCGACGTTGTAGCTCCAGGTGCCGTTCTCGGCGATGGACAGGCTGCCCAGCGCACCATTGCTGGCCACGCCGTTGCCCGCCACAAACTTGGCCTGCCCCTGGTCCGCATCGCTCACGGTCAGCACGCCTGTGTCGGTCAGCTTGCCACTCACCACATTCAGATCTTCGGTCACCGCACCCCGGTCATCCCCCGCCACCACGGCACCGTCATTGACGCCGGTGATGGTGATGGTGACGGTATGCTCGGTGCCATCCAGGCTCTTGACCACAAAGGTCTCGACCTTGGTTTCACCCTCGCCCAGGTACTGCACGTCGCCGTTGGCCACGTTGTAAGTCCACTCACCGCCTTCGGTGATGGTCAGGCTGCCCAGCGCATTGGCACTCGGGGTACCGTTGCCGGCAATGAACTTGGCTTCGTCAGCGCCGTCCACATCGGTCACGCTCAGGCTGCCGGTCTCGGTCAGCGTCGGGGTAGCGTCGTCTTCAGTGACACCGCCTTTATCGTTGCCGCTGATCACCGCGCTGTCGTTGACGCCGGTAATGGTGATGGTGACGGTATGCTCGGTGCCGTCCAGGCTCTTGACCACAAAGGTCTCGACCTTGGTTTCGCCCTCGCCCAGGTACTGCACCTTGCTGTTGTCGACGTTGTAAGTCCACTCACCGCCTTCGGTGATGGTCAGGCTGCCCAGCGCGCCATTGCTGGCCACGCCGTTGCCGGCCACAAATTTGGCCTCATCGGCGCCATCCACGTCGGTCACGCTCAGGCTGCCGGTCTCGGTCAGAGTCGGGGTAGCGTCGTCTTCAGTGACGCCACCTTTATCGTTGCCGCTGATCACCGCGCTGTCGTTGACGCCGGTAATGGTGATGGTGACGGTATGCTCGGTGCCATCCAGGCTCTTGACCACAAAGGTCTCGACCTTAGTTTCACCCTCGCCCAGGTACTGCACGTCGCCGTTGGCCACGTTGTAAGTCCACTCACCGCCTTCGGTGATGGTCAGGCTGCCCAGTGCATTGGCACTCGGGGTACCGTTGCCGGCAATGAACTTGGCTTCGTCAGCGCCGTCCACGTCGGTCACGCTCAGGCTGCCGGTCTCGGTCAGCGTCGGGGTACTTTCGTCTTCAGTGACACCGCCTTTATCGTTGCCGCTGATCACCGCGCTGTCGTTGACGCCGGTAATGGTGATGGTGACGGTATGCTCGGTGCCATCCAGGCTCTTGACCACAAAGGTCTCGACCTTGGTTTCACCCTCGCCCAGGTACTGCACCTTGCTGTTGTCGACGTTGTAAGTCCAGGCACCGCCTTCGGTGATGGTCAGGCTGCCCAGTGCATTGGCACTCGGGGTACCGTTGCCGGCAATGAACTTGGCTTCGTCAGCGCCGTCCACATCGGTCACGCTCAGGCTGCCGGTCTCGGTCAGCGTCGGGGTAGCGTCGTCTTCAGTGACGCCACCTTTATCGTTGCCGCTGATCACCGCGCTGTCGTTGACGCCGGTAATGGTGATGGTGACGGTATGCTCGGTGCCATCCAGGCTCTTGACCACAAAGGTCTCGACCTTGGTTTCACCCTCGCCCAGGTACTGCACGTCGCCGTTGGCCACGTTGTAAGTCCAGGCACCGCCTTCGGTGATGGTCAGGCTGCCCAGCGCGCCATTGCTGGCCACGCCGTTGCCGGCCACAAATTTGGCCTCATCGGCGCCATCCACGTCGGTCACGCTCAGGCTGCCGGTCTCGGTCAGCGTCGGGGTAGCGTCGTCTTCAGTGACGCCACCTTTATCGTTGCCGCTGATCACCGCGCTGTCGTTGACGCCGGTAATGGTGATGGTGACGGTATGCTCGGTGCCATCCAGGCTCTTGACCACAAAGGTCTCGACCTTAGTTTCACCCTCGCCCAGGTACTGCACGTCGCCGTTGGCCACGTTGTAAGTCCACTCACCGCCTTCGGTGATGGTCAGGCTGCCCAGTGCATTGGCACTCGGGGTACCGTTGCCGGCAATGAACTTGGCCTCGTCGGCACCATCCACATCGGTCACGCTCAGGCTGCCGGTCTCGGTCAGCGTCGGGGTAGCGTCGTCTTCAGTGACACCGCCTTTATCGTTGCCGCTGATCACCGCGCTGTCGTTGACGCCGGTAATGGTGATGGTGACGGTATGCTCGGTGCCATCCAGGCTCTTGACCACAAAGGTCTCGACCTTGGTTTCACCCTCGCCCAGGTACTGCACGTCGCCGTTGGCCACGTTGTAAGTCCACTCACCGCCTTCGGTGATGGTCAGGCTGCCCAGTGCATTGGCACTCGGGGTACCGTTGCCGGCAATGAACTTGGCTTCGTCAGCGCCGTCCACGTCGGTCACGCTCAGGCTGCCGGTCTCGGTCAGCGTCGGGGTACTTTCGTCTTCAGTGACACCGCCTTTATCGTTGCCGCTGATCACCGCGCTGTCGTTGACGCCGGTAATGGTGATGGTGACGGTATGCTCGGTGCCATCCAGGCTCTTGACCACAAAGGTCTCGACCTTGGTTTCGCCCTCGCCCAGGTACTGCACGTCGCCGTTGGCCACGTTGTAAGTCCACTCACCGCCTTCGGTGATGGTCAGGCTGCCCAGTGCATTGGCACTCGGGGTACCGTTGCCGGCAATGAACTTGGCTTCGTCAGCGCCGTCCACGTCGGTCACGCTCAGGCTGCCGGTCTCGGTCAGCGTCGGGGTACTTTCGTCTTCAGTGACACCGCCTTTATCGTTGCCGCTGATCACCGCGCTGTCGTTGACGCCGGTAATGGTGATGGTGACGGTATGCTCGGTGCCATCCAGGCTCTTGACCACAAAGGTCTCGACCTTAGTTTCACCCTCGCCCAGGTACTGCACGTCGCCGTTGGCCACGTTGTAAGTCCACTCACCGCCTTCGGTGATGGTCAGGCTGCCCAGTGCATTGGCACTCGGGGTACCGTTGCCGGCAATGAACTTGGCTTCGTCAGCGCCGTCCACGTCGGTCACGCTCAGGCTGCCGGTCTCGGTCAGCGTCGGGGTACTTTCGTCTTCAGTGACACCGCCTTTATCGTTGCCGCTGATCACCGCGCTGTCGTTGACGCCGGTAATGGTGATGGTGACGGTATGCTCGGTGCCATCCAGGCTCTTGACCACAAAGGTCTCGACCTTGGTTTCGCCCTCGCCCAGGTACTGCACGTCGCCGTTGGCCACGTTGTAAGTCCACTCACCGCCTTCGGTGATGGTCAGGCTGCCCAGTGCATTGGCACTCGGGGTACCGTTGCCGGCAATGAACTTGGCTTCGTCAGCGCCGTCCACGTCGGTCACGCTCAGCACGCCACGGTCAGTCAGCACATCCGAGCTGGCATCTTCGGTCACGGCCCCGCTATCGGTGCCGGCAATGATGGCAGCATCATTGACCGGGTTGACAGTCCCGTTAACGCCGCCAGTGGCGCTATGCAAACCATCTGTAACTGTGTATTCGAACGAAATATTGCCATTGAAATCAGGAGAGGGTGTAAAGACCAACTGGCCGTTGGTCAGGGTAACGGACCCATTGTCAATCACCACCGAGCCACCTTCGGCAATGGCCTGGCCATTGATAGCGGTGATGCTGAGGCTATCTCCATCCAGGTCGGTGTCGTTGCCGAGTACGTTGATGGTGACTGTCCCATCCTCTTCCACTGTGAACTGGTCGTCCCCTGGCACAGGCGCGGCATTCACCACGCTGTTGTCAGTGCCCTTGGGAGAGGTGTTGCCAGCGGGATCGGTCAGGGTGGCATCCACTGTGATGGGGCCATTCACCGGCAGATCCGTGGTGGGAATGGTCAAAGTAACCTGCGTCTTGCCGATATCATCGGCGGTCAGGATGGAGCTGGAGTCAGGCACCCCATCCCCATTCCAGTCCACATCAAGGCGATCACCGACTTTGGCATCGGCTGGCAAACGTATGATGACATCCACGCCGTTCTCGCGCTCATTGGCGGTGATGACGTTGTCCGCACCATCCTGGATATCCACCAGAGGAGCAGATGGAGCCGTGCTGTCCACGCTGCCATCATCGGTGTCTGTGCCGGTGTTGCCGGCAGGATCTGTGACATTGGCGGTGACAGTGTAGGAGCCATCCGCCAGCGGTGTGGTGACATCAACGCTGAAGGTACCATCCGGATTGACGGTCGTGGTCAGAGTCTGTTGATTGCCATTAGCATCCGTAACCAGCAGGGTCACAGTGCTGCCTGCGGGGGCATCAGTGGTACCAGTCAGGGTCGGGGTCGTGTCATTGGTATTGTCCGGAGCAAAGACTGTGATCACCGGTGGCACCAAGTCGAACAGCTGATTTTCCTCACCCGCGAACGCATCGCCAATCACACCCGTGTCAGCCTGGGTGGCGGTATCAAATCCCGCTTCCGCTATGGTGGCATCGCCGGTACGCTCTATGGTGACGAAACCACCGTTACCGCTAGCGCCCGCCACACCGCCAATATTGCCGCCGCCTGCGGCAGCACCGCCGGCCGCCGCCGCTTCAAATGCCTTGGTCGGATCGGCTCCAGCCAGAATGGCTTGTTGCAGGGCCGCTATGTCATCGGGATTGCCGATCGGCACATTCTGGGCAAGCTGCAGCTCTTTAGACGTGTCATCCTCAGCCTGCTGCTCGTTGGTCGGGCTCAGGGTGAAAGTCTGATTGCCGCCCTTAAAGCTGGCGCCTTCAGGAGTGATCAGCACCGCATCCTTGGGCAGGATATCGCCTTCGGCGAGCGGCCTCTGGCTGCCATCTGCGGCGACCAGGTAAACCTTGCCTGTCAACTGGGTAACGACGACGTCCTGATCCAATGCGATATTGTGGCTGCTCATGTTCTCTCCTGAATCTCTATTGGCATGCAATATTCCACTGTCTAATGTGCCTGTGAACGACGCCAGAAACCAGTTAGAAAATTCGAATGGATAGCCTGATTTGAAGCTGGAACGGCCGGTTAAACAGGAGAGTTAATGACGGGGGGAATAAATCAATAAAATAAATATTATCAATATCTTGCATTTAGATGACGGGAGCGCATGGCTGTGTTCCCGTCCAGGTCATGATCAGGCGCCCGCCCACAATAAAATGGCGAGCAACTGGGGGGAGATAATCCGCAGGAACATCACCAAAGGGTAAACAGTGGCATACGACAAGGCGCTGGCGCCACTGGTGGGATGCATACCGTTGGCAAACGCCAGGGCGGGAGGATCCGTCATGGAACCGGCCAGCAATCCGCACAGGGTGAGATAGTTCATCTTGCCATACAGGCGGGCCAGCACACCGACCACCAGCAACGGGATCAGGGTGATTGCCATGCCGTACATCATCCAGGCCGGACCATCGCCGTTGATCAGGGTGTCGATGAAACCGGCGCCTGACTTGAAGCCCACCACGGCCAGAAATAGTACTATGCCGATCTCCCGCAGCGCCAGGTTGGCGCTCGGTGGCATGAACCAGTAGAGCTTGCCGATGCTGCCGATCCGCGACAGGATCAGTGCCACCACCAGCGGGCCGCCCGCCAGACCCAGCTTGAGTGCCGCCGGGAACCCGGGTAGATAGAAGGGGATAGAACCGAGCAGCACGCCAAGACCAATGCCGATGAACACAGGCAGCATCTGCACCTGCTGCAGTTTTTGCTGCACATTGCCCACCACATTGGTCACCGCTTCGATGGCGTCGAGTCGCCCCACCAGATTGAGGATGTCACCAAACTGCAGACTGGTCTGACTGGTCGGCACCAGCTCGATACCGGCCCGATTGAGGCGCGAGATGACCACATCGTACTTCTGCTTGATGTCGAGATCGCGGATCTTCTTGCCGAGCACCTGCTCGTTGGTCACCACCACCCGCTCCACCCGCAGATCGGTGCCTCGGGTCGAGAGCGAGGTATCCACCTCCTCCCCCAGCACCAGCAGCACCTTGTGCAACGCATGCCGTTCACCCACCAGGTGCAACAGGTCGCCGAGTTCGATGCGCGAGTCCGGCCGCGGCACCATCAGCTCATCGCCGCGCTTGAGGCGGGAACAGATGACATCGGCTTCGTCCAGGCTCGGGATCTCCCCCAGCATCAGCCCGTGCATGTTGGGGTTGCGCACCGCGATGTTGATGGTCTGCAGGCTCTCCTTGGTCTTGCCGGCTTGTTGCTCGAACTGGGCTGCTTCTTCGTCGATCTTGATGCGAAAAAACATGCGAATGAGCCACATGGTGAGCAGAATGCCGCAGATGCCGAACGGATAGGCGACGGCATACCCCATGCCCATCAAGCCGGTCGAACCGGGCGCGGCGCCAAGCTCGGCCAGGATCTGCTGACCCGCACCAAGGGAAGGCGTGTTGGTCACGGCGCCGGAGAATACCCCCAGGATCACTGGCAGCGGCACGTCAAACAGTTGATGCAGCGCAGCCGCGACCAAGCAGCCAAGCAGCACCAGCAGGGCGGCGAAGCCGTTCAGCTTGAGGCCAGAACTGCGCAGGGAGGAGAAGAAGCCGGGACCGACCTGGATACCTATGGTGTAGACAAACAGGATAAGGCCGAACTCCTGAATGAAGTGCAGAGTTTGTTCATCCAGTGCGAGACCGGAGAGGCCGGCGAAGTGGCCCACGATGATGCCACCAAATAGCACACCTCCGATCCCCAAGCCAACGCCATAGACTCGCCAGTTGCCCAGCCAGAGCCCCAGCACTGCCACCAGCGACAACATGCTGATGGAAAGCGCGATATCACTCATTTCGTGCATCCTTTGCGAATTGAACTGTCCTTAGCTTGTCAGCAAACGCCGACGCCAACTGTGTGATACCGCACGAATTTATCCTTTTGAGCGGCAATATATACCAATTAAGGGCTAGTTAAGCGACATAACCATAAATGGCCATAAAGTGACAAACACTGCCACCCAACACAAACAGATGCCAGATGGCGTGGTTATAAGGGATCTGCCTGGCCACATAGAAGATGACCCCAAGGCTGTAGATGAGACCACCGAGCCCGAGCAGCAGCAAGCCTTCACCCTCCAGATGGAGGTAAAGCTGATAAATGACCACCAGCGACAACCAGCCCAGCATCAAGTAGGTAAACAGCGACAACTTCTTGAAGCGATTGATGAAGAGCAACTTGAACACCACCCCCGCCAGTGCCAGCGCCCAGATCACCACCATCAGTCCCTGGGCCAGCGGGGTACCGAGCGCCACCAGCAGGAAAGGGGTATAGGTCCCGGCGATCAGCAGATAGATGGCGCAGTGATCAAACACCTTGCACCAGCGCCTCGCGGCCCCTTCAGCCATGCTGTGATACAGGGTCGAGGCGAGATAGAGCAGCACCAGACTGCCGCCATAGAGGCTATAGCTGATGAGCGCCTGGGTGCCCTGCTCCCAGCCCTTGTTCAACAACAAGATCAATCCCAGGATCCCGAACACCAGCCCCAAGCCGTGGCTGAGGCGATTGGCCAACTCCTCGCGGGAAGAATAATCCGTCACACTGCTCATTGCATACTCCTGCCCAAACTGGGCTCACTCTAGCCGCCGCCATTTCAGAGTACAAGTGTTAGCTTAAATAGGATGGGATCTGATTTGGCCAGCGCTCATGGCTGTCACCCGTTTGCCTTTGGTGTATGCTCTGCGGCCGATGCCCACGTAGCTGTTGCCGCCACGGCGGCTCACCACACAGTGGCTACCTGGCAACCCGGTCTGGAGAACCTGATGAAGTTGACTGAGCTGTTTACACAACCGGATGCAGCCTTTGGCGACGCAATGAGCGCCATGCTGGCACAATTTCACCACTCGGATGACAGTCAGGCCCCCTACCAGCGCGACCAGTTCACCCACCAGCTTGATCAATCCCGCATGCCTGCGGTCGGCCTCTCCATCGAACACTATCTGGCGCGGCTGGCCACCCTGGTGCCCGGCGCCTCTCACCTCACCTCGCCACGCTACATGGGCCACATGACGGCGCCACTACCGGCCTATACCGCCGAGCTGTCGCGTCTGCTGGTGATGCTGAACCAGAATCCGATGAAGATGGAATCCTCCCGCCTGCTCAGCTTTCTGGAGCGGGAGGTGCTGGCCAAGCTGCACCGCCTCATCTATGGCATGAACGATGCTTTCTACGGCGAGCAGATGCATGCCAAGGATGCCGCCCTCGGCGTCATGACCAGCGGCGGCACCATCGCCAACGTCACGGCGCTGTGGCTGGCCCGCAACCGCGCCTGCGGCGACAACCTGTTCGCCCTCTATGAGCAGGGTTATCGCGGCGCTGTCATTCTGGGTTCCCGGCTGATGCACTACTCCTTCGACAAGGGGATGGACCTGCTGGGACTGGGGGCGCACAGTGTATGGCGTCTTGAAACCGACGAGCAGAACCGGCTCAGTCTGGCTGCGCTGGAGCAAGCGCTGATCCAGTGCAAGGAACAGAAACTCAAAGTGCTGGCACTGATTGGCGTGGCGGGTAGCACCGACTTTGGCTCCATCGATCCGCTGCCGGAGCTGGCGGCCATCGCCGAGCGCGAGCAGATCCATTTTCATGTGGATGCCGCCTGGGGTGGCCCGACCCTGTTTTCGCCCCGTTATCAGAACCTGCTGACCGGCATTGAGCGGGCCGACACCGTCACGCTGGATGGTCACAAGCAACTGATGGTTCCGATCGGCACCGGCATGCTGCTCTGCCGCCAGCCCGATCTGATGATGGCGGTCAAGCGGGAGGCACCCTACGCCATCCGTGCCACCTCGTTTGATCAAGGCCGCTTTACCCTGGAGGGCACCCGCCCCGCCAATGCGCTCTATCTGGATGCCGCCTTCCAGCTGTTTGGCCAGCAGGGTTACGCCCATCTCATCGAGGCCAACTACGACCGTGCCCGGCTGATGGCAGCGCTCATCGAAAGCGATCCTGCCTTCGAGCTGATGTCGGCACCGGTGATGAACCTGCTCTCCTACCGCTGCATTCCCCCTCATCTGCAGGGCAAGGCGCTGAACGAAGCAGCCAATGCGCAGATCAACGACTTCAACGTCGCCCTGCAAAAAGCCCAGCGGGCCGAGGGGCACAGCTTTGTCTCCCGCACCCAGCGGGCGGTGGGGCGCTACGGCGCCCAGCCGCTCACCCTGCTGCGCGCCGTACTGCTCAACCCGCTTATCGAAGAGCGCCACATCCGCGAGCTACTGGCGGATCAAAAACGGTTGGGCGAGCCCCTTGCCCGCCAGCTATTTGGCTAGCGCCGCATCAGGGAACGGGACGTAAAATGGGCGGTCTTATTCATTTGCCGTTGCCCATCGGGCAGGTAAACTGGACAAAATTTTGAGGTCTACTCTTGAGGGCTACGCGCCAGACATGAAGCAATTTATTGAATTTATTCCACTTATCGTTTTCTTCGCGGTCTACAAGTTCTACGACATCTACACGGCCACCGGCGCCCTGGTCGTGGTGACCGGTCTGCAACTCATCTACAGCTGGGTGCGTTATCGCAAGGTCGAGAAAATGCAGCTCTTCACCTTCATCTTGGTCGGCTTCTTCGGCGGCCTCACCGTCTTCTTCCACGATGACACCTTCATCAAGTGGAAAGTGACCATCATCAATGTGCTGTTCGCGCTTGGTCTGCTCATCAGCCGCTACGGCTTTGGCAAGAACCTGATCAAACAGATGCTGGCCAAGGAGCTGCAAGCCCCCGATGCCGTCTGGGACAAGGTCAACCTCGGCTGGGTTGGCTTCTTTACCGTCTGTGGCCTGCTCAACCTCTACGTGGCTTTCAACATGCCGCAAGAGATGTGGGTCAACTTCAAGGTGTTCGGCCTGCTGGGGATGACGCTGGTCTTTACCCTGCTGAGCGGCGTCTATCTCTACCGCCACATCCCTGCCGAACAAAAGAACGAGCTGAAAAAATAACCATCATCAGAAAAGGATCCTCTCATGTGGTATCTCATCTACTCCGAAGATGTCCCTAATAGCCTGCCACTGCGCAAGCAGGTTCGCCCTGCCCACTTGGCCCGGCTGCAAGCGCTGCAGGATGAAGGGCGCCTGCTGACCGCCGGCCCCAACCCGGCTATCGATGCCGACGATCCGGCCGATGCGGGCTTTACCGGCAGTACCGTCATCGCCGAGTTTGCCTCGCAGGCTGACGCCAAAGCCTGGGCCGATGCCGACCCCTATGTGGCGGCCGGTGTCTACGCCAAGGTGACCATCAAACCGTTCAAAAAGGTGTTCTAACAGAACGCCATTCCCAAGATGCAAAGAGGCCGGACGCTGGTGTTCAACCAAGTCCGGCCTCTTTCTATTCTATGGTATCACAAGCGGGCTTACGCCCGGGCAACAAACCAGGGGTTGAGGATGTCAGGCTTGTTGTACGCAAGGGGTAAACCATCGAGTTGAGTCACGCTGCCTCCGGCCCCTTCCAGCACAGCCTGAGCCGCGCCGGTATCCCACTCGCAAGTCGGAGCAAGGCGCGGATAGAGCTCCGCGCCCCCCTCGGCGATGATGCAGAACTTGAGGGAGCTGCCCATGGAGACCAGCTCAATCTCGCCCCGCCCTATATCCCCGAAGCGAGCCAGATAGTCGAGAGTCTCCTGCGACAGGTGGTTGCGGCTGCCCACCACCCGCCACGCCGTTCCTTCCCGATGAGGCTGAGTCTGGATGGACTCACGCTTGCCATCGGCCACCCGCCAGGCCCCGCCCCCTTTTCCGCCATACCAGAGCCTGTCCAGCACGGGGGCATAGACCAGGCCCCACAGCGGCTTGCCATCCTCGATCAGCGCGATATTGACGGTGAACTCGCCGTTGCGGGAGACAAACTCCCTGGTACCGTCGAGCGGGTCCACAAGCCAGTAGCGTGACCAGCCACGGCGCAACCCCATCACCTCGGGACCAGACTCTTCCGACAGCACAGGGATATCGGGGGTGAGCCGTGCCAACGCTTGCACGATCACCTCGTGAGCCCCCTTGTCGGCAGCCGTGAGCGGGCTCTCGTCGCTTTTGTACTCCACCGTAAAAGGCTGACTATAGATGGCCATGATGGCGTCACCGGCGGCGCGGGCTATGGGCTCTAGCTCGGAAATTGCAGGGAAAAACATCGAAAAGACATCCTGGTCAAATGGTTAGCACAGTGTACCCATTTTGGAATGGCATGGGTTATAGCCGATTTAGCTGAGTTATAACCCTGTCACATCTGACAGACAAAAAATGGCGTAACTCGGCTAATTCTCAATAGCAACCCCACACAACACAAGGACGTGAAGCCATGAACTACAAGACCCTGACCGCCACCCTGCTGCTGAGCTGCCTGCCCCTGCTGAGCCAGCCTCTGCTGGCTGCTGACAAGCCGGTTGCCAAGCCAGCCACCACAGTCACCACCGCAAAGGAGAGCGGCAAGGTGAACCTGAATACGGCGAACATCAATGAGTTAACTGCCCTCAAGGGGATCGGCGAGAAGAAGGCCCAAGCTATCGTCGATTTTCGCGAGAAGCAGGGCAAGTTCACCACGGTCGACCAACTGGCCGATGTCAGTGGCATAGGGCCGGCAACCCTGGAAGCAAATCGGGACATGATCATCGTCAAGTAACCGCTTGGGACCTCCCCCATCATGAGGGCAGCCTGTGGCTGCCCTATTTTTCTTCGGGTATCATGAGTCCACTTTGTATCTCTGGACTCTCTCCATGAAAAAGACACCGCTCGTTGTACGCAAGGCCGTTCTTCCTGTCGCCGGTTTGGGCACCCGCATGCTGCCTGCCACCAAGGCCATCCCGAAAGAGATGCTGCCGGTGGTCGACAAGCCGCTGATCCAGTATGTGGTGCGCGAAGCCATCGCCGCTGGCATCAAGGAGATCATCCTGGTCACGCACTCGAGCAAGAACTCCATCGAGAACCACTTTGACAAGAGCTTCGAACTGGAGGCGACTCTGGAAAAACGGGTCAAGCGGCAGCTGCTGGAAGAAGTACAACACATCTGCCCCAAAGACGTCACCATCATGCACGTCCGCCAGGGCGAAGCCAAAGGCTTGGGTCATGCCGTGCTATGTGCCCACCCGCTGATCGGCGACAACCCGTTTGTGGTCCTGCTGCCTGACGTGCTGATCGATGAAGTGGCCAGCAATCTCAAGCAGGACAACTTGGCCGAGATGGTGCGCATGTTCGAGGAGGATCAGATCAGCCAGATCATGGTGGAAGCTGTCCCCGACAGTGAAGTGGACAAATACGGCATCGCCGACATCAAGGGCGAGGCCCTGAGCGAAGGCATGTCCCTGCCGATGCAGGCCATCGTCGAGAAGCCGCCTCGTGACGAAGCACCTTCCAATCTGGCCGTGGTCGGCCGCTACGTGCTCTCCTCCAACATCTGGCCGCTGCTGGAACGTACCCCGGCCGGTGCCGGTGACGAGATCCAGTTGACCGATGCCATCGCCATGCTGATGGAACAGGAGCAAGTCAACGCCTACTTCATGAAGGGTCGCAGTCATGACTGCGGCAGCAAGATGGGCTATATGAAAGCCAACGTGGAATATGCCGTGCGCCACCCGGAACTGAACGGTGAATTCATTGCGTGGCTGAAACAGTTCGTCAAACAGTTGTAATGGATGGATATTTGACCTGTTAATAGCATTATATGCTGGGCATCGTTCGATGCCCTTCCTTTTCATTTTATAAACAAAAATTCAACCATTGATAGATTAAATATCGTTAAATCATAATATTGTAATTTAATTCCGCTTGTTTTATAAGGATTAAGGCTTGTTCCTAGCCCTTGCATAAGATTCCTAAAAAAATATAAAACACAGGTGGAAGTTCCAATGAATAATCCGTCCAAAGGGACCTTTTTAGGTCACCCCAAAGGGCTTTTTTTGCTCTTTAGTACCGAACTGTGGGAAAGATTCTCCTATTACGGCATGCGTGCCGTGCTCGTCCTCTATCTGACTGACATGACTACCAACGGCGGCATGGGCTGGACCCAAGCCGACGCCCTCAAGCTGTACGGTATCTATACCGGTCTGGTCTATATCACCCCCATCATAGGTGGCTGGCTGGCGGATACCTTCCTCGGCCAACGCCGAGCAATCCTGATCGGTGCCATCTTCATGGCCGCGGGACAATTCACCCTGGCCCTGCCACACGCCATGTTCCCGGAGATGGTCAACAACCTCTTCTACGCGGGCCTGGCTCTGTTGATCCTGGGTAACGGTCTGTTCAAACCGAACATCTCCACCATGGTGGGTGACCTGTATAAGGAAGGCGACCACCGTCGTGACGGCGCCTTCACCATCTTCTACATGGGCATCAACCTGGGCTCCCTGCTGGCCGGTGTGATCTGTGGCGCCGCCGCCACCGCCTACGGCTGGCAGGCCGCCTTCGTCAGCGCCGGTATCGGCATGCTGCTCTCCCTGGTAGTCCAGGCCACCATGGCGCAGCGTTTCCTGGGTGATATAGGTCGTGTGCCGGCCGCCCAGCGCGCCGCCGAGCAACGCTCCAAGGAGCAGAAGGCGCCGCTGACAAGGCAGGAAGTGGATCGCATCAAGGTCATCCTGGTACTGAGTCTGTTCACCATCATCTTCTGGGCAGGCTTCGAACAGGCCGGTGGTTTGATGAACCTGTATGCGCAGCAGTATACCGACCGCATGATCGGCAGCTTCGAAGTACCGACCGCCTGGTTCCAGTCCCTGAACCCCTTCTTCATCATCACGCTCGCCCCCATAGTCGCGGCCATCTGGATCAAACTCGGCAGCAAAGAGCCGAACTCCCCGGTGAAGTTCGCCATGGGCCTGTTGTTCCTGGCCGTGGGCTTCCTGTTCATGATCGGTGCCGTGCTGCAGCAAGGCGGCGATCAGGCCGTCAAGACCTCCATGTTCTGGCTGGTCGGAGCCTACCTGTTCCACACCCTGGGTGAACTCTGCCTCTCCCCGATCGGCCTCTCCATGGTGACCAAGCTGGCACCGCTGCGTCTGGCTTCTCTGATGATGGGAGTCTGGTTCGGCTTCAATGCCTTGGCCAACTACATCGCCGGCTTCGTCGGCTCCTTCGTCGGTGAGTCCGGCGCCATTGCCATTTTCGGCGGCATCGCCATCGCCGCCGTGATCAGCGCCCTGATCCTGCTGGCCATGGCCAACCGCCTGGTCTACTGGATGCACGGTGCCGAAGGTCCGGCCAAAGAGCCAGAAGAGCACGACAAGAAACTGCAGTCTGCTACCGTCTAACCGGCTCGGATTGTGATGAACAAACAGGGCGCCCAGTGGGCGCCCTGTTTGTTTTTGTCTGCGACGAAATCGGCCTCAGTGGTGGCGAACCTGCACATGGAGGGCGCTGCCGCTGTCGCTGCGAAACTGCAGATCAAACGGCTCGTGCCAACTGCGTTTGTGCAGCGCGTAATGGCTGCTGCGCAGCAAGCCGAGCGGCAAGCCGCCGGAGCGCATCAACCAGTGCGGTGAGGTGAGCCCGGCATTGGCAAACACCAGGCCATCCTCCTGATCAAACAGCAGGGCGGCCATGGCGAAAGAGTGGCGCAAGCCGGATTCGATGAGCTGCAGGTTCAAGTAGTCGAGCAGCCGGTGCGGCTGGGTCAGCAGCAGACTCTCCTTGTGCTGAAACTGGCGATAGGGGGCATTCATCAGGGAACGCACCAGAGCGCCACAGAAGGCGGCATCCACCCCGAAGACCGGCAGCTCCATCACCAGCACCAGCAGCTTGTCATCCAGCTTGAAGGTATCCGGAATGAACAGGTTGCCCATCCCCTCGAACGTCACCTGCCAGGGGCCCCACTCCTGCAAGCCGGGCGGCCTCAACCAGGCGAGCAGACGGGTGGCCGCCTTGTCGTGATCGCGAAAAAAGTCGATGTGATCCATCAACTCCAGTTGCTGCCCGTGACCATAGTTGGCCGCCAGACACTGATCTATGCTGCGACCTACCTGGTCGAAGTCCGAGATCGGCTTGAGCAGAAAATCGCGGGCACCGGCGCGCAGCGCACGCTCTACCGCCTCCATCTTGCTTTGCCCGGAAATGATGATGACTGGGATATGGGGATAGCGGGCAGACAGGCAGGCGATGACCTCATGGCCATCCATGTTGGGCATGTTCAGGTCGCACAATACTATATCGGGGTGGTAGAGCGCGGCGGCAGAGAGGCCTTCAATCCCGTCCTCGGCCTGAAACACACACGCCCCGTCATGCTCGAGATAAGTTACCAGCGAGTGGCGAAAAACCGCTTCATCTTCCACCACCAAGATCCGTAGTCCGGCTTTTGACATCTTGATAAAGCTCTTATTAGTCAATCAGTTATTTGATTAATAAGCCTAGACCATAAGGAGTGGGCTTGACCAATCAGATGATTGCATAATCGACGTGGCTGGCATGCAATATGACTATCCTGGCAGCCAACTATTTGAAAAAGAGCAGGTAATACCTCCCGCACAGCACAATGGCCTTGGTGAAAATACTAGCCTTGTGGCCAACCTGCCCCCCAAAAAAGGCGTCATGCAGGTACGAATGCCAGGCTCATCTCACGCCCGCTATTTACACCTGAGCGGAACCAGACCTCATTCCCGACCGAAAAACAGAGGCCTGAGGGGCCCCTGCCCGAGCAGCACGAATTGTATGAGACCCCGCCATAGGGGATAATGCCCCCCACTCCAGATCGTGAAGAGCACCATGACTCCAGCCGAATACAGCGCCCTTGCCCATCCCAGATTATCCCATCCGGCTCGCAGCCTCTATACCCTGCAGCTGCGCAGACTGGTACAGGAAAATCAGCTGGCCCGGCTCAACTATCCCGAACTTGGGCGGTCATTGGCGGTGGTCGATCCCGGCGATCCCAGCGGCTTCTGTTTCCAGGTCACCGCCCGCCAGCTGACCGAGCTGTTCGACGAGCTGATGGAGGCCGGATTGCTGCAGGTCGAGGCGCAGGCTGACAGTGAGCACTACCATCAGTGCCCGTTCCTGCTGCCGCTGCTGACCCAGAAGGTGCGCAGCCCGCTGCCGGAGCGCCCCTTTCAGATGCACCTGCAGTGGCGTCCGGATGAGGAGCTGCCCGCCCTCGCGCGCCTGTGCGGGGTGATCGATGCCAGCTACAACGAAGAGGATCTGGGGGAGTTCATCGCCTACTGGCTGGGCCGACCCGAGGTGTTCGACTCCCAGCATCAGTGGATGCTCAAGTTCATTCGTGCCCTCAAGACCCGCCGCTACGTCCGTCGCCAGCCGATGGAGGCGAAAGGTTATCAGCAGGTCACGCCAGCCCCGGCAGATTCAGGCCCGAGCAAGCGGGCACAGCAGATGATAGAAGAGGCTAAACGGCTGGCCCAAGTGCAGACCGAGGAACAGGCGCCGGATAATGATTGATAGCGGCCCCTGCCAGCAGGCAAAATCAGTGCCTTGTCACCCCATCCCTGACCCAGCAGAAGGAGCATTCCATGACTGACCCGCAAGATCCCCTGCGCCAGGAGCTGGAAGAGATCGAAGCCAAGCGCAAAAGAATCGCCAAGGCTAAACAGGACCACCGGGTGCACGACACCGAACTGAGTCAGCACGTGGGCGGCTTGCTGGAGCGCATTCGTCGCCTGCAGGCCCAGACTGGTGGCAGCCAGTACGACTACGAAACCCTGCGCAAGGAGTACGACGCCAAGGCCAACGCCGAGGTGCGCGAGCTGCAAAAAGCCGCTCGCCAGGAGCGGATCCAGAAACTGATCGCCCAGGCCGACCTCAACCCGGACTGGGTATTCGAGAAGATGGATGCCAGCGATCCGGCACTGCAATACCCCATGGAGACGGCCCGCTACTTCATCAGCGGCTTCGAGCACTGGGAGAAGAGTGGCGGCGGCTGCATGCTGATCTATGGCGACTACGGCACCGGCAAGTCGACCCTGGCGGGCGCCGTGGCCCATGAGCTTATCGAGCGCCACCAAAAATCGGTGATCTTCCAGCAGTGGGCCTCTATCGTGGATCGCCTCTTCTTCAACGTGATCCAGGATCAGGAGGAGCGCAACCAGTACCGCCGCGCGCTGGAAGAGGTCGACCTGCTGATCATCGACGAGGTATCGGCCAACCGCGCCAAGATGGCAGAGAGCCAGTCCAGCTTCCTCGGCCACCTGCTGCGCCGCCGGCGCAACCTGTCCAAAAGCGTCATCATCATCACCAACCACAGCCCGCAGAGCCTGCATCAAGCCATCGGCGACTTCAGCTTCGAGGCGATCAAGGCGTTCAATCCGGTGGACATCCACCTGAGCGGCCCCAGCCGTCGCCCCAACATAGGCCACTACAACGGCTGATCCTGTGCGAGCCCGGGCCAGCGGCCCGCGGCTCGCCGCATTTCCCCTGCTTGCCCATCAAATAAAAACAACTCTCATTTACAGCGCTGCACCAACCCTCTAGGCTAACCCTTTCGCCACAGGGAGCAGCACAATGCCAACCACACTTATCTTCGGAGCCAGCCGCGGGCTGGGCCGCGCCTTCACCGAGCACGCCCTGCGCCAGGGCCACAGGGTCGTGGCCCTGGTCCGTAACCCAGCGCTGGCCGCCGAGCTGCGCGTATTGGGGGTCGAGGTCATTGAGGGAGATGCCCTCGACCATCAGGCCGTCGCGCAGGCTTGCTCACTCGCAGGCAACGAGGCCGGGGTCATCTCGACCCTCGGTAGCTTCCGCCAACCGGCCCCCGTCGATTATCAAGGCAACCGCCAGGTAATCGATCAGATGGAGCTGGCCGGGCTCAAACGCCTGCTGCTGGTCACCTCGCTCGGGTGTGGTGACAGCTGGCAATATTTGCCCGAACGAGCCAGAGCCGCCTTCGGTCACGAGGTACGTTTGAAGAGTCTGGCGGAGAGCTGGTTGCAGACCAGTGCGCTGACCTGGACCATAGTTCGCCCGGCCGGCTTGCAGGATGGCGAGGCCACCGGGCAGGCCGTGTTGAGTCAGGGGAGCGAAGTGCACGGTCTGGTACGCCGTGCCGATGTGGCAGCCCATGGATTGCAACTGCTGAGCGATGAGCAGGCAGTGGGACAAATTTACGCCATCGGCGATCCCACCCTCAGCCGGGGGTGAGCAAGCCGGATAACAAAACGGTCAGCCCCCAGGCTGACCGTTTTACTGTCTGATGTCGTCTAGCTGGCAGAGGGGCCACGCTCGGTTTTCGTCTCCGCAGCCACCCCGCTCGACGCGACCACCTCACCCACAAGCGACCGCTGACGCCAGCGCAGCAACATACAAGCCAGCCCACCGTAAAGCAGCGCCAGCCCCCACAACTGCCACCAGTAGTGGGAAACCTGGGCAAACTCGGCCCCCATCTGGTTGAGGCGCAAGAAGCCCTCAATGGCCGGCGTGCTCGGCACCCACTGGGCCAGCCAGTTGAGGGGAGGCGGGATCAGCTCCAGCGGCCAGATAAAGCCCGCCAGGAAGACCAGCGGCATGGAAGAGAGCAATACCACCTGGGTCGGCAGATCCCGCCGGGTAAACAGGGCCCCCAGCACTATGCCAAGCCAGGTGGTCGCCAGCAGGAATGGCAGGGTGAACAGCCACAACTCGGCCGGCTCTGCGGTGCGCACTATGTTGTAGTGATCGAAGCAGAAGCCGAAGAAGTAGGTCACCGGCAGCACGAACAGCCCGCCCACCACCAGGGTTCTGGCCAGCAGCAGGGCAAGCACGGGGGCGCTCTGCCAATAGCCAGGCTCCCCGCGACCGCTGCGCTGATTCTGGGTTGCCCCCAGGATCCCGGTCCCCATCAGCAGCACCTGATGCAGGATCAGCACAAACACCGCTGGCACCACGTAGTTCACATAACCCATGGTGGGGTTGAACACGGGCAGCACATTGAGCCCGACCGCATTCCAGCCCATGGCCGCCTGCGGCAGTGCCTCGCCATGACTCAGCAACCGCGCCACCTTCACCTGCGCTGCCAGGGTACCACCCGCCTGCGCCAGCCCCTCGGCAATGGTGCCGTAGACCAGGAAGTAGGAGGCATCACCGGCATAGCTCAGGGTGACGCTCCTGCCCTGCATCAGATCCCGATAGAAGTAGCGGGGAATGTGCAGTATGCCGCTCCCCTTCCCTGCTATCAGCAGCTGGCGCGCCTCTTCCAGGCTGCTGGCCCGTGCCACCAGTTTCACCTGCGGGGTAGCATCAGCCATGAACTCCAGCTGACGGGAGAGCTGGCTGCCATCCTCATTGACCACCACCACAGGCTCTTCTCTGGGCAGTTGCTGCAGGTAGGGCTGCGGGTAGAGGAAGGAGTAGAAGAAGACGCCACCAAACAGGGTCAGCATGATGGCCCGATCGGCCAGCAGAGTACGCCACTCGAGCCTTACCAGATCCCAAAAACCTAGCATGACATCCACTCCTTCCCCGGCGTGGCAGAGCCGCACGGTTCAAACCGTATCACCCCCCAAAAACCTAGCATGAGGTCGGCCCCTTATCGGCAGTGTGGCGCGCCCGATCGGCCTGCTGCTGGTAACGACGAACAACCAGCAACAGGGGCAGCAGGAACAGCAGCAAGGCCCCAAACTGGGGCAGGGCAGCACTGAGCGGCTGGCCGTAGTTGGCCTGCCCTATCTGCAACTCCACATAGTGGGAGATGGGCAGGAGGCTGCGCCAGAGGCGAGCGAAATCCCCCATGGCGCTGACTGGAAAAGTCACGCCCATAAAGGCAAAACCGGGTGCCGTATAGGCGCCCGCCAGCGACAGGGCACGGGCCGGATCCCGGATGACGCCGTAGAAGAAGGCCCCCATGCTGACGCAGGCGGCCGAAGCCAGCCCCAGTCCCAGTGTCAGCACCAGCCAACTGCCTTGCATCGGATAGCCAAACGCGTTGAACAGCAGCAGGCTCCACGCCAGACCCCAGGCCCACCCGATCAGCACATGAGGCAGCAAAATGCGCCAGAGGCCGAACCAGACCCCTTGGCCGGTCCAGTCCAGCCCCAATCGATCGGTGCGGGCCAGGGCGTTGATCCCATAGAGCACCAGCAGGATCTGCCACACCGCCGGCAACAGGGCGCTCAACAGGAACTGGGCATAGCTGGAGTTGATGTTGTAAAGCGCAGTCACCTGGTTGCTGATGGGCACGGATTGCCCCACGGCGCCAGGCATGATCTGGCCATCGGCCATGGCGGCCAACACGCCCACCTGACCGTTGAGTGTACCCACCACCTGCGCCAGTGCCGAGTTGACCA
Organism: Aeromonas popoffii; assembly: GCF_037818705.1. Taxonomy (NCBI): domain Bacteria; kingdom Pseudomonadati; phylum Pseudomonadota; class Gammaproteobacteria; order Aeromonadales; family Aeromonadaceae; genus Aeromonas; species Aeromonas popoffii. The sequence continues at coordinate 3,685,144 of NZ_CP149129.1, forward strand.
GCTTGGCGATCAGAATGAACTGGCCGTTGTTGAACACTGTCACCTGCGGCTGGGTACCCTGACGGGCATCCCGCTCAAGATGGTTGGTGATCACCACCAGCGCATAGATATCACCGCCGCGTAGCGCGCGCGCCCCCTCGTCGATGGAATCGAACTGACTGGCAAGGCGCAGCCCGGCGGAACCGTCCAGCGAGAACGCCAGCTGACGGGAAAGGACGCTCTGATCCAGATCCACCAGACCAACGTTGAGATCCCGGGCGAGCCCGGCCGAGAAGATCCAGCAGAGCATCCCCATCAACAGCAAGGGAACCCAGCTCATCAAGGCCAGACCGAACGGATCCTGCCACAATCGCCGCCATTCACGTCTCATCAGAGTTCGACCAGCACACTCATGCCAACTCGCAGACCGTCAACCGGTTGCAAGGGACGCGCCTCCACCAGGAAGCTTTTCATGTCGAAACCCTGACGGGTATCTGTGGCGCGCCAGGTGGCAAAATCCCCCATCACAGCCACGTGAGTCACCTTGAAGCGCACCGTCTGTTCACCCAGTCCCGGGATGGTGGCATCGAACTCTGTGCCCAGCGAGAAGCGGGGCAGCAGATCTTCGCGCACATGGAACTGGGCCCAAGCATCCTGCATGTCGAGCAGGGTCACCACCGGGAAGCCCTGCGGCGCCAGTTCGCCACTGCGCAGCAGCACCTGGGATACCTCCCCTGCATGCGGGCTGGCGATGCGGGTATCGGCCAGATAGGCCTCCACTTCCGCCACCGAGCCCGCCGCCATGTTGGCCTGCTCGCGCGCCGCCACCTTGGTCTCTTCCCGCGCCCCTTCCAGAGTCATCTGGTACTGCTGCCAGGCCATGCCTTCGCTGTACTTGGCAGCCTGCCAGGCGGTCCAGGCTTCATCCCGTTTCTGCAACGGCATCACGCCATCCCGGTGCAGACTGGCAATGCGTTCATAGGTCTTGGCGCGCAGCAGGGCTGCCGCCCTCGCCTTTTGCCACTGATCCTTGGCGCCATCGATCTGCTGGGCGCGCGCCCCCTTCTCCGCCTCCTCGGCCATGGCCCCGGCTGCAGCCTGTCCCGCCTTGGCCTGGCTCAGCTTGGCCTCGATCTCGGGACTGGCCAGAGTAAAGACCAGCTGATCCCGGGCCAGCTGGTCACCCTTCTTCACCAGCACCTCGTCGATGCGACCCGCCACCTTGGAGGAGACCGAATACTGCTGTGCCTCAACCTGCCCCTGCAAGCGCACCGGCTCGGGCTGATAGGCGAGCCAGAAACGCCAGCCCAGCCAGATCACCAGCAGGACCAGCGCCAGCAGTAACAGCAGCGGCTTTCCCTGGCTCATCGTCTTCTTGATGGGGGGATGACTCATGAATTCACCTCGACAAACGGGCGACCCTTGGCGGTCGAAACAGACATGGAAAACGGGACAGACAGGGCCGCGATCATGAATTCACCTCTATCGCCTGACCATGCTGGTATTGGCTGAAACTGTTCATCTGGCCCGAGAGCGCCAACAAGCGCGCCAGCGAGATAACATATTGATAGGCCGCCGCCGCGCGCTGAGTCTTAACCCCGGCCAGCTGGTGCTGGGCATCGACCACATCCAGCGAGGTGGAGAGCCCCTGACCGAAGGCCTTATCCCGCAGCAACACGTTCTCCTCGGCCAGCGCCTGAGTGGAGGAGAGAGACTGGTACTCTTCCAGCCCCTGCGCTGCCTCCCGCCAGGTCTTCTCGACCAGCAGCTCCAGATCCTGGCGGGTCTTGGCTTGCAGCAGATTGACCTGCAGCTCGGCGCTCTTGGCCGCTTGTACCGTCTCGGAGCGGCCGTCGCGGCTCACCAGCGGCATGCTGACGCCCACCCCGACCAGCCAGTCCGGCGTGGTCTTGGAGACCAGCGAATCATCCTCATAGAGGTTGTAGTTACCAAACAGGAACAGCTCGGGGGCATATTTGCCTTTCTCCAGCGTGATCATGCCCTGAGCCTGCTCCTTCTTGGCAGCCAACAGCTTGAGGCCGGGATGCACCGCCAGGGTTTCCTCAACGAAGGCATCGAGTTGTGGCATGCTGTCGTTAATGAAGAGCCGGGTATTGGGTTCAGCCTGCTTGAGCTTGAGCATGTGGCCAAGTGCCAACTGGGCAATCTCCAGGCTGCGGCGGGACTTCTGAGTATCGATGCGTGCCCTGTCATAGGCCGACTGGGCCGACAGCCGCTCGACCTTGGCAATCTGCCCCTGAGCCTCCAGCTTTCTGGCATGATCCAGATGATGAGCCAGCCCATCCTCGATCTGCTGCTTGGTCTGCACCACCTGCGCCGCCAGTACCAACCCGAAATAGGTCTGGGAGAGGCTCTCAAAGGTGGCTTGCTGTTTGAGCACCAGCAACTGCTGCGCCTCGCTCACCTGCGCCTGCCGGATATCCTGCGCGGCATCAATACGACCGCCGGTAAACAGCGGCCAGAGCATCTTGACCGAGCTGGTCACCACATTCTGCTTGGTCAGCGGAGTGACAAAATCATCCGGACTGAGGTGTACCCCCATGCTCCCAAGTATGTTGCTCAGACCTGCGCCCAGCTCCGGATGGCTGGCAATGGGGTTGAGATCCGTCATGTCCAGTTCCATCGGCTGATCGAGGTGGGTATAGCTGGCCCCCACGTCCACCTTGGGCAGATACATGGCCTTGGCAGCCTCACGCAACTGTTTCGCCCGATCCACACCGGCCTGTTCCGCCGCCAGTCCGTCATCCTGCTGGATGACCCGACTCCAGGCTTCGCCGAAACTGACCGGCTGTGCCTGAGCAGAACCCAGCACGACCCCCAGCAGACACGGGTAGAGAGATTTGATGAACCTTGACGTCATACATCCCCAGTCTGTTTGTAATAAAATTGTTTGGAGCCTTTGCTCGATTCAAGCTCGCTATCATAGCGCAAACCCCAAGCGGATGGGGACAGGCAAATCGTCGAGTAACTTTCTCATTTGACCCCGTAAACTCACCCCGACAATATGCCTGATTTTCAAGCACTCCTGAATTTGCAAGCCTTGGCGCGACGTTTTTTTCAGAAAAAAATGGCTGACGCTCAAATACTAACCTTTTCTCCTGACTAAAAAATGCGTAATATACGCCGCCCTAAGCCGATGGTAACCGTGGAATGCAGATAGGTCCCCACACGCTTGAAACTCCCTTGATTGTGGCTCCCATGGCCGGTGTAACAGACCGACCATTTCGTGAACTTTGTTTGCGATTGGGCGCTGGCATGGCCGTTTCCGAGATGCTGCTGGCCAACCCGGATGTCTGGGATACCCAGAAAACCAGGATGAGAATGGATCACTCTGCAGAAGGTGGCTTGCGATCGGTCCAGATTGCCGGAGCCGACCCCGAGATGATGGCGTTTGCCGCCCGCTACAACGTGGAGCAGGGCGCTCAGATCGTCGACATCAACATGGGTTGTCCAGCAAAAAAAGTGAACAAGAAGTTGGCAGGTTCCGCCCTGCTGCGCCATCCCGATCTGGTCAGAACCATCTGCCGGGCCGTAGTGGATGCAGTGGATGTGCCTGTTACCTTGAAGATCCGCACAGGATGGGATCCGGATAACCGCAATGGCGAGGAGATCGCCCGAATCGCCGAAGATTGCGGTATCGCGGCCCTCGCCGTGCATGGTCGTACCCGTGCCTGCCTCTACCGGGGTCACGCTGAGTACGACACGATTAAGGCGATTAAGCAGGCCGTATCGATTCCTGTTGTCGCCAATGGCGACATAGACAGCCCGGAGAAGGCCCGGTATGTCCTCGACTATACCGGCGTTGATGCCGTGATGATCGGCCGTGCAGCGCAAGGACGACCCTGGATTTTCCGGGAAATCCGTCATTTTCTTGAAACGGGTACCAAGCTGCCACCTCCCGAAAGGGAAGAGGTTCGCACCCTGATGAACGAGCATGTAACCAACCTGCACCAGTTTTATGGTGCATATCTGGGAGCGCGCATTGCCCGTAAACACGTGGGCTGGTACTTGGATGAAGAAGAGGCGGGCCGAGAATTCCGTAAGCACTTCAATGCCCTGGATTGTGCAAACGCACAACTAGAGGCACTCGAAGCGTATTTCGATGGATTAGGTTAACGCATAACTAAAGAGCCGACCGAATATGTTCGAACAAACCCTGACTTCTGATGCATTGGTAACAACTACTCACAATCACGCTGCCGAGCCGACCCAGCGCCCCCTGCGTGACTCTGTGCAACAGGCCTTGCGTAACTATCTGGCCCAGTTGAACGGTCAGGAAGTGATTGATCTGTACGATATGGTCCTCTCCGAAGTCGAAGCTCCCATGCTGGACGTGATCATGCAATACACCCGCGGTAACCAAACCCGCGCCGCTGTGATGATGGGCATCAACCGTGGCACCCTGCGCAAGAAACTCAAGCGCTACGGCATGAACTGATCTCGATCAGACCTGCTACAGTGCAGACGAAGGCGTATTCCAGCGATGGGATACGCCTTTTTCTATGCCCGGTTGTCTCTCATGGCAGAATCTCACTCCGTAGCCAGCTTGATACCGATCCCCACAAAGAGGCCCCCCATCAGACGGTTGAGCCAAGCTCCCAGCCGGGCTGGCAACCTTACCTTGCGACTTGCATAGGCCGTTGAGAATGCCAACAGATGACACCAGATCATGCCATTGAAATTGAAGATGCAGCCCAGCACGATGAAGGCCAGCGCCTTCTGCGGCGCATCGGGGGCGATAAATTGGGGCACGAAGGCGAGGAAGAAAAGCGCAACCTTGGGATTCAGCACATTGGTCAACAGCCCCTGCCGATAGATCCGGCCATAAGAGAGCACCGGCAACGCCACAGCAGCCTTGGTGGCAGAAGGAGCCTTGGCACCTTGCCAAAACATGGAAAGCCCCAGGTAGACCAGATAGCACGCCCCCATCAACTTGATGACGACGAACAGCTCAGCGGAGGTACTCAACAAAGCCGACAACCCCAGCGCCGCCGCCAACACATGCACCATGGTGCCCGTCCCAATCCCCAGCGCAGCCACAGAACCCGCCCGCCAGCCCTGAGAGCCGCTGCGCAGCATGATAAGCAGGGAGTCCGGCCCGGGCATCATGTTCAGCAGCAAACCAGATACAATAAACAACACCAGATCGTGGATCCCCAACATACATAGCTCCTTGCTCGTGAAAGAGACAGTCTATGGATCCCGTGCCTCTTGTCATCCCCCATCCCAGCAATAGTGATTATCAAGGAAGGGAATAGGAGAAAAGCCTGGTGCGCATTAGCATGGATTGGAACCCAAGGCTGAGGTGGTATTGAGCAGAACCCAAATCTTGGTTTTAGGGAGCTCCAGCAAACGAAATGGACGGGTATATATAACGCTGGATGGCGCAGTAATCCGAATCAGAGCGGGGAAAAAATAAACGAATGAAAGGGCCAGAAGGGAAGCATCACCTAGCCATTACAGCCAAGCACTTGAATTTCAGCCAATAAAAAAGCCCGCTCATCTGAGCGGGCTTTCGATGTTGGGTGCCTGGCAGTGTCCTACTCTCGCATGGCGAATGCCACACTACCATCGGCGCTACCGCGTTTCACTTCTGAGTTCGGCATGGGATCAGGTGGTTCCACGGCGCTATGGCCGCCAGGCAAATTCTTCATCGATTTGTCCGGAACAAATCGAAACCGCCGTAGGCGGGCCCGAAGGGTGAGGTTCAGGACGAACCGAATAATCCAGAAAGCTGACGTGTATAATGACTTCGCTAGTTTGCTTTGTCATTACCACTGAATTAGTAAGTAGTTCGTTCATTCGCTACAAGGCCCAGAACACTTCTTGGGTGTTGTATGGTTAAGCCTCACGGGTAATTAGTATGGGTTAGCTCAACACATCACTGCGCTTACACACCCCACCTATCAACGTTGTGGTCTCCAACGGCCCTTTAGGACCCTCAAGGGGTCAGGGATGACTCATCTCAGGGCTCGCTTCCCGCTTAGATGCTTTCAGCGGTTATCGATTCCGAACTTAGCTACCGGGCAGTGCCACTGGCGTGACAACCCGAACACCAGAGGTTCGTTCACTCCGGTCCTCTCGTACTAGGAGCAACTCCCTTCAATCATCCAACGCCCACGGCAGATAGGGACCGAACTGTCTCACGACGTTCTGAACCCAGCTCGCGTACCACTTTAAATGGCGAACAGCCATACCCTTGGGACCGACTTCAGCCCCAGGATGTGATGAGCCGACATCGAGGTGCCAAACACCGCCGTCGATATGAACTCTTGGGCGGTATCAGCCTGTTATCCCCGGAGTACCTTTTATCCGTTGAGCGATGGCCCTTCCATTCAGAACCACCGGATCACTATGACCTACTTTCGTACCTGCTCGACCTGTCCGTCTCGCAGTTAAGCTGGCTTATGCCATTGCACTAACCTCCTGATGTCCGACCAGGATTAGCCAACCTTCGTGCTCCTCCGTTACTCTTTGGGAGGAGACCGCCCCAGTCAAACTACCCACCAGGCACTGTCCGCGAGCCCGATTCAGGGCCCTGCGTTAGAACATCAAACATACAAGGGTGGTATTTCAAGGACGGCTCCAGCGCAACTGGCGTCACGCCTTCAAAGCCTCCCACCTATCCTACACATGTAGGTTCAATGTTCAGTGCCAAGCTGTAGTAAAGGTTCACGGGGTCTTTCCGTCTAGCCGCGGGTACACCGCATCTTCACGGCGAATTCGATTTCACTGAGTCTCGGGTGGAGACAGCATGGCCATGGTTACACCATTCGTGCAGGTCGGAACTTACCCGACAAGGAATTTCGCTACCTTAGGACCGTTATAGTTACGGCCGCCGTTTACCGGGGCTTCGATCAAGAGCTTCGCTTGCGCTAACCCCATCAATTAACCTTCCGGCACCGGGCAGGTGTCACACCCTATACGTCCACTTTCGTGTTTGCAGAGTGCTGTGTTTTTGATAAACAGTCCCAGCCATCTGGTCACTGCGACTCCCAACTGCTCCATCCGCAAGGGACTTCACTGTCAGGAGCGAACCTTCTCCCGAAGTTACGGTTCTATTTTGCCTAGTTCCTTCACCCGAGTTCTCTCAAGCGCCTTGGTATTCTCTACCCGACCACCTGTGTCGGTTTGGGGTACGATGACTTGTAATCTGAAGCTTAGAGGCTTTTCCTGGAAGCAGGGCATCAATGGCTTCACCACCGTAGTGGCTTCGTCTCGTGTCTCAGTGTTGTGTCTCCGGATTTGCCTAGAAACACCACCTACGCACTTTCACCAGGACAACCGTCGCCTGGCCCACCTAGCCTTCTCCGTCCCCCCATCGCAATTACAAGTCGTGCAGGAATATTAACCTGCT